>NZ_CM202790.1:0-375000 GCF_059716285.2 Tenacibaculum sp. TB-53
GGGTGTAACTAATTATATAATAACGTATTAAAAAATATTTAAAAAAAAGGTTTAAAAATTGCTTGTTAAGTGGGAAAAGGTATCTATATTTGCACCCGCCAACGGAGAAGCGCTAAGTTTTAAAGTTAGCAAAAGTTCATTAAAATAGGGTTTAAGATATTTAAAGAAAAGGTTAAAAAATAGTTTAACAAATTCTTGTTTATTAGGAAATAAAGTGAGTATCTTTGCAGTCCGAATTTTAGGGGAACAGTTCATTAACATAGTGTAGCAAATCAAACGAGAAAAAAACTTTAAAAAAAGTTTTGTCAGATTAAAAAGAGTTTGTAGTTTTGCATCCGCTTTCACAAAGCGGCACGATCACAGAAATTTTGGAAGACGATAAGTTACTAGTTCGAGTCTAGTGTTTCTACAAGAGGATGAGTCGTAAGATAAGTAACAACTTGTCATTGGCGACTCGCCACAAGTTCATTGAAAATATTGAAATTGACAGCGTAATTAAAGAGTAGAATTACCGGTAGTAGTTTAAGAGATTAAGCTATTATAAAATTCTTTTGGAACTTAACATTAATAATATTAAAGATTATACAATGAAGAGTTTGATCCTGGCTCAGGATGAACGCTAGCGGCAGGCTTAACACATGCAAGTCGAGGGGCAGCGAATCTAGCTTGCTAGATGTCGGCGACCGGCGAACGGGTGCGTAACGCGTATAGAATCTGCCTTGTACAGGAGGATAGCCTTTAGAAATGAAGATTAATACTCCATAATGTTTAGAGATGGCATCATTTTTAAATTAAAGATTTATTGGTACAAGATGACTATGCGTCCTATTAGCTAGATGGTAAGGTAACGGCTTACCATGGCAACGATAGGTAGGGGGTCTGAGAGGATTATCCCCCACACTGGTACTGAGACACGGACCAGACTCCTACGGGAGGCAGCAGTGAGGAATATTGGTCAATGGAGGCAACTCTGAACCAGCCATGCCGCGTGCAGGAAGACTGCCCTATGGGTTGTAAACTGCTTTTATACAGGAAGAAACAGTCGTACGTGTACGACCTTGACGGTACTGTAAGAATAAGCACCGGCTAACTCCGTGCCAGCAGCCGCGGTAATACGGAGGGTGCAAGCGTTATCCGGAATCATTGGGTTTAAAGGGTCCGCAGGCGGTCAATTAAGTCAGAGGTGAAATCCCATAGCTTAACTATGGAACTGCCTTTGATACTGGTTGACTTGAGTTATACGGAAGTAGATAGAATAAGTAGTGTAGCGGTGAAATGCATAGATATTACTTAGAATACCGATTGCGAAGGCAGTCTACTACGTGTATACTGACGCTCATGGACGAAAGCGTGGGGAGCGAACAGGATTAGATACCCTGGTAGTCCACGCCGTAAACGATGGACACTAGTTGTTGGGATTTGTCTCAGTGACTAAGCGAAAGTGATAAGTGTCCCACCTGGGGAGTACGATCGCAAGATTGAAACTCAAAGGAATTGACGGGGGCCCGCACAAGCGGTGGAGCATGTGGTTTAATTCGATGATACGCGAGGAACCTTACCAGGGCTTAAATGTAGAGTGACAGGGGTAGAGATACCTTTTTCTTCGGACACTTTACAAGGTGCTGCATGGTTGTCGTCAGCTCGTGCCGTGAGGTGTCAGGTTAAGTCCTATAACGAGCGCAACCCTTATCGTTAGTTGCTAGCAGGTAAAGCTGAGGACTCTAGCGAGACTGCCGGTGCAAACCGTGAGGAAGGTGGGGATGACGTCAAATCATCACGGCCCTTACGTCCTGGGCTACACACGTGCTACAATGGTATGGACAATGAGCAGCCACAACGCGAGTTGGAGCGAATCTATAAACCATATCACAGTTCGGATCGGAGTCTGCAACTCGACTCCGTGAAGCTGGAATCGCTAGTAATCGGATATCAGCCATGATCCGGTGAATACGTTCCCGGGCCTTGTACACACCGCCCGTCAAGCCATGGAAGCTGGGGGTGCCTGAAGTCGGTTACCGCAAGGAGCTGCCTAGGGTAAAACTGGTAACTAGGGCTAAGTCGTAACAAGGTAGCCGTACCGGAAGGTGCGGCTGGAACACCTCCTTTCTAGAGAAAGATGGTGAGTTACAATAGAGGTTTATTTTACTCTTTGCTGTTAATTTTAAAAAATAGACTAAGATCTTAAAAAGGAGATAATTTTTAGATGTTTGATATTAATATCTAAGCTGTCTAAGACAGTCTCGTAGCTCAGCTGGTTAGAGCGCTACACTGATAATGTAGAGGTCGGCAGTTCGAGTCTGCCCGAGACTACAATTTTAAGACTAAGTACAGGAAATTCTAGAAGTTGGGATTCACAATTCATAATTCTGAATTCATAATTTTGAATTTGCAATTGGGGGATTAGCTCAGCTGGCTAGAGTGCTTGCCTTGCACGCAAGAGGTCATCGGTTCGACTCCGATATTCTCCACGAGGCAGTGCCTCGAGACAATAAATGAGTTGTTTCAGAGTGCTGCACGAGTTGCACTGATAAATACTTATCAGTGGCGATTCGCCACGTTCATTGACATATTGGTAAAATGATATCGTAAAGAATCAAGATAGAGAGTTAGATAACATCTAACAACATATTTTTATAAGAACAAGAATTATAAAGAGCTCGTTGTAGTAGAGATACTACAGCAAAAAGTACAATAAGCTAAATAAGGGCGTATGGAGGATGCCTAGGCTTTCAGAGGCGAAGAAGGACGCGATAAGCTGCGATAAGCTACGGGGAGAAGCACATATTTTATGATCCGTAGATTTCCGAATGGGGCAACCCGTCATGTTGAAGACATGTCACACCTTCGGGTGAGCAAACGTGGTGAACTGAAACATCTAAGTAACCATAGGAAGAGAAAACAAAAGTGATTCCGTTAGTAGTGGCGAGCGAACGCGGATTAGCCCAAACCAATGTTGTTACGGCAATATTGGGGTTGTAGGGCTGCGACATTAGAATCTAAGAGAACTGGAATCGTTTGGAAAGACGAACCGCAGAGAGTGATAGTCTCGTACAGGTAATCGAAGAGGATATAGCAGTACCCTGAGTAGTGCGGGACACGTGTAATCCTGTATGAATCCACCGGGACCATCCGGTAAGGCTAAATACTCCTGAAAGACCGATAGTGAACTAGTACCGTGAGGGAAAGGTGAAAAGAACCCTAAGTAAGGGAGTGAAAGAGAACCTGAAACCGTACGCCTACAAGCGGTCGAAGCACATTTACTGTGTGACGGCGTGCCTTTTGCATAATGAGCCTACGAGTTACTGTTGCTAGCAAGGTTAAAGATTTAAGGTCTGGAGCCGAAGCGAAAGCGAGTCTGAATAGGGCGATTATAGTTAGTAGTAGTAGACGCGAAACCGAGTGATCTACCCATGGGCAGGTTGAAGCTGTGGTAACACACAGTGGAGGACCGAACCAGTTGACGTTGAAAAGTCTTTGGATGACCTGTGGGTAGGGGTGAAAGGCCAATCAAACTCGGAAATAGCTCGTACTCCCCGAAATGCATTTAGGTGCAGCGTTGAATAAAAGTTTTATAGAGGTAGAGCTACTGATTGGATGCGGGGGCTTCACCGCCTACCAATTCCTGACAAACTCCGAATGCTATAAAATGTTTTTCAGCAGTGAGGGCATGGGTGCTAAGGTCCATGTCCGAGAGGGAAAGAACCCAGACCATCAGCTAAGGTCCCCAAATATATGTTAAGTTGAAAAAACGAGGTTTGACTGCCCAGACAGCTAGGATGTTGGCTTGGAAGCAGCCATTCATTTAAAGAGTGCGTAACAGCTCACTAGTCGAGCGGTCGAGCATGGATAATAATCGGGCATAAACATATTACCGAAGCTATGGACTTTTAAAAGTGGTAGGGGAGCATTCTATATGTGCTGAAGGTGTGCTGTGAGGCATGCTGGAACGTATAGAAAAGAAAATGTAGGCATAAGTAACGATAAAGGGGGCGAGAAACCCCCTCACCGAAAGACTAAGGTTTCCTCAGCGATGCTAATCAGCTGAGGGTTAGTCGGGACCTAAGGCGAATCCGAAGGGAGTAGTCGATGGACAACAGGTTAATATTCCTGTACTTCTTATAATTGCGATGGGGTGACGGAGTACTGAAAGCACCGCGAACTGACGGAATAGTTCGTTGAAACATTTAGGTATTAGACTGGTAGGCAAATCCGCTGGTTTAGCTGAAGTGTGATAGTACCACAAGTCTTCGGATGCGTGGATAGTGTGCCTAAAAACTTCCAAGAAAAACCTCTAAGCTTCAGGTTATAAGAACCCGTACCGTAAACCGACACAGGTAGTTGGGATGAGAATTCTAAGGTGCTCGAGAGATTCATGGCTAAGGAACTAGGCAAAATAGACTCGTAACTTCGGGAGAAGAGTCGCCAACAGCAATGTTGGCCGCAGTGAAAAGATCCAGGCGACTGTTTATCAAAAACACAGGGCTTTGCTAAATTGAAAGATGATGTATAAGGCCTGACACCTGCCCGGTGCTGGAAGGTTAAGTGGAGTTGTTAGCTTCGGCGACGCAATCAAATGAAGCCCCAGTAAACGGCGGCCGTAACTATAACGGTCCTAAGGTAGCGAAATTCCTTGTCGGGTAAGTTCCGACCTGCACGAATGGTGCAACGATCTGGATACTGTCTCAGCCATGAGCTCGGTGAAATTGTAGTATCGGTGAAGATGCCGATTACCCGCAGCGGGACGAAAAGACCCCGTGAACCTTTACTATAGCTTCGTATTGACTTTGGATAAGTAATGTGTAGGATAGGTGGGAGACTTTGAAGCGGCGTCGCTAGGCGTTGTGGAGTCATCCTTGAAATACCACCCTTTGCTTATCTAGAGCCTAACTCAGCAATGAGAACAGTGCGTGGTGGGTAGTTTGACTGGGGTGGTCGCCTCCAAAAGAGTAACGGAGGCTTCTAAAGGTTCCCTCAGCACGCTTGGTAACCGTGCGTAGAGTGCAATGGCATAAGGGAGCTTGACTGAGAGACATACAGGTCGATCAGGTACGAAAGTAGAGCATAGTGATCCGGTGGTTCCGCATGGAAGGGCCATCGCTCAAAGGATAAAAGGTACTCCGGGGATAACAGGCTGATCTCCCCCAAGAGCTCACATCGACGGGGGGGTTTGGCACCTCGATGTCGGCTCGTCACATCCTGGGGCTGGAGAAGGTCCCAAGGGTTGGGCTGTTCGCCCATTAAAGTGGCACGCGAGCTGGGTTCAGAACGTCGTGAGACAGTTCGGTCTCTATCTGCTGTGGGCGTTAGAAATTTGAGTGGATCTGACTTTAGTACGAGAGGACCGAGTTGGACTGACCTCTAGTGTATCTGTTGTCTCGCCAGGGGCACTGCAGAGTAGCTACGTCGGGAAGGGATAAGCGCTGAAAGCATATAAGCGCGAAACCCACCACAAGATGAGATTTCTTTAAAGGGTCGTGGAAGATCACCACGTTGATAGGCTATAAGTGTAAGTGCAGTAATGTATGTAGCTGAGTAGTACTAATAACCCATAGGCTTATGTACGTATCCCGGTCCTAGTGGCCGGGAGCAAACTCTTTGATGAATTTAGGATATGATTTTACTAATATGTTAACTTTTACAGTTGAAATATACTGAAACGATTTAAGGTGATTATCGCAATGGGGCTCACCTCTTACCATTCCGAACAGAGAAGTTAAGCCCATTAGCGCCGATGGTACTGCCACAGGTGGGAGAGTAGGTCGTTGCCTTTCTTTATCAAGCCTCAATCTTTAAAAGATTGAGGTTTTTTTTTGATCTTATTTTTGGGATTGCTGTATCTCGTAGTTTTTAATCCTTTGCCCGTTATTTTTATAATTATAAAAGAAGTAATTTTGCTTTAAAAGCAAGAATATGAATAAAGCAATTTATATCGCAGCGAGTGATGCAAACTCTGGAAAATCTATGCTAAGTTTGGGTTTGATGCAGCTGTTACTTCGTAAAAAACCTAAAGTAGGATACTTTAGACCTATAATTGATAATCCGATAGGTGATAAGAGAGATAATCACATAAACACAGTTCTTAATTATTTCAATTTAAAAAGTGAGTATGAAGATTGTTATGCTTTTACACGCTCAGAGCTTATTAGAAAATTGAATGATGACAGAGAGGATGAAATAATTAATATAATCATTGAAAAGTATAAGAAACTAGAAGAAGAAAATGATTTTGTAATTATTGAAGGAACTGATTTTTCTGATCATGGAGCTGTAATAGAAATGGATTTAAATGTACTTATTGCCAAAAATATTGGAGCGCCTGTAATTATAGTTTCAGGAGGAGTGAATAAATCACTTGAGGACTTTATTCAGAGCTTACGATTAACTTATGATTCTTTTGTAAACAAAGATGTACAGGTTATTGCGGTTGTGGCAAACAAAGTACAAGAAAAGAATATTCCAACGATAGTACAAGAAGTAGGTGTAAATTTACCAAAGTCAGTTTCAATAAATGCCATTCCGATAGATCAAAAATTAAATAACCCAACAATTAAGGAGTTCTTAATGGAAATTGAAGGAAAAGTTCTATTTGGAGAAGGATTGCTAAATAATACTACAGGTGATATTAAAGTTGGAGCTATGCAACTATCTCATTTTTTGCATCATTTGACAGATGATAGCGTTGTGGTAACACCAGCAGATAGATCTGATATATTATTAGGTACCTTACAAGCCAATATTTCTAGTAATTATCCATCTATAGCTGGGATTATTCTTACAGGAGGAATGGAGTTAAATTCTTCAATCATTAAACTTATTGAAGGTCTAGAAAAAGTGGTGCCTATTCTTTGGGTTAAAGATGGAACATTTAGTATTGCTTCTAGATTAGGAGCTGTTCGTTCTCATATTTATGCCGAGAATATTGATAAAATAAAAATGTCTATCAATATGTTTGAAAAATATGTTGATGTTGCAAGCTTGAATGAAAAGTTAGTTAGTTATAAAGGATCAGAAGCGTTAACTCCAAGAATGTTTCAATATAACTTATTAAAAAAAGCTAAAGAAAGGCGTAAACACATTGTATTACCTGAAGGAAACGATGATAGGATTTTGATAGCCGCTTCTCAACTACAAAAAACAGATGTTGTTCAGTTAACAATATTAGGTAAAAAAGTAAATATAGAAGCTTCAGTTAAACGATTAAATATTCCTTTTGATTTCGATAAAACTGTAATTATTAATCCAATAGAATCTAAATACTTTTCAGATTTTTCCAATACGTTATATGAATTAAGGAAACACAAAGGATTAAGTCCTGCTATGGCAGAAGATTTGATGGCTGATGTTTCTTATTTCGGAACTATGATGGTATATAAAGGGTTAGCT
This sequence comes from Tenacibaculum sp. TB-53, assembly GCF_059716285.2. NCBI lineage: Bacteria > Pseudomonadati > Bacteroidota > Flavobacteriia > Flavobacteriales > Flavobacteriaceae > Tenacibaculum > Tenacibaculum sp. TB-53. Next base: position 7,384 of record NZ_CM202790.1, read on the forward strand.
GACGGAATGGTTTCTGGAGCAGCACATACTACTCAACATACTATAAAACCAGCTTTACAGTTTGTAAAAACAAAACCAGGATTTTCAGTAGTTTCATCAATTTTCTTTATGTGTTTGGAGGATAGAGTTTCAGTGTTTGGTGATTGTGCTATTAACCCTAATCCAACAGCAGAAGAATTAGCAGAAATAGCAATTTCTTCAGCAGATTCAAGTATTGCTTTTGGTATAGATCCTAAAATAGCGATGTTATCATATTCATCAGGTGCTTCAGGTAAAGGAGAAGATGTAGATACTGTTAGAAGAGCTACTGAAATTGTGAAGGAAAAACGTCCAGACTTAAAAGTAGAAGGACCAATTCAGTATGATGCAGCAGTTGATCTTTCCGTAGGAAAAAAGAAATTACCAAATTCGGAAGTAGCGGGGCAAGCCAATGTGTTAATCTTTCCTGATTTGAATACAGGAAATAATACTTATAAGGCAGTACAGCGAGAAACAGGAGCTTTGGCTATTGGACCAATGTTGCAAGGGCTAAATAAGCCTGTAAATGATTTAAGTAGAGGTTGTACCGTTGATGATATTTTTAATACCGTAATTTTAACTGCAATTCAAGCACAAGAATAGCTTGTTTATTAATAAAAAATAGATGAAAGTTTTAGTCATAAATTCAGGAAGTTCCTCAATAAAATATCAATTATTTCAAATGCCTCAGCAAGAAGTGCTTTGTTCAGGGTTGATAGAAAGAATTGGTTTAGAACTTGGAAAAGTTCACTATAAATCTAACAATATTAAAGTAGAAAAAGAAGTAATTATCGCAAACCATAAATCTGGTTTAGAAAAGGTTGTTGATTTATTATTGGATAAAAAAGTAGGAGTAATTTCTTCTACAGATGAAATTAAAATTGTTGGGCACAGAGTAGTGCATGGTGGAAGTACTTTTACAAAAACGGCTATAGTAACTGAAGAGGTTAAAAAGAAAATAGAATCGTTATTTTCATTAGCACCTTTACACAATCCTGCAAACTTGGAAGGGATTAAGGTTTCTGAGTCTATTTTTAAATATGCACAACAAGTAGCGGTTTTTGATACAGCATTTCACCAAACCATACCGGTTGAAGCGTATAAATACGCAATACCTACTAAATTATTAGAAGAGTATGGAATACGTTTGTATGGTTTTCATGGAACAAGTCATAAATATGTGTCAGAAAAAGCAAATGAGTATCTTCAAAAAAAACAGTCAAAAATTATTACGATTCATTTAGGAAACGGATGTAGTATTACTGCGGTTGAAAATGGAAAAAGTATTGACCATAGTTTAGGTTTTAGTCCTGTAACAGGTTTAATTATGGGAACAAGATCTGGTGATATTGACCATTCTTTAATTTTTTATCTAACAAATAATTTGGGATATGATATTAATGATGTTAATAACATGTTGCAAAAAGAAAGTGGAATGTTGGGTTTAACAGGTTTTAGTGATTTACGAGATATTGAAGCTGCTGCTGCTAAGGGTAATAAAAACTGTCAATTAGCCTTGGAAATTAATGCTTATAGAATTAAAAAATATATAGGTTCGTATGTTGCGGTAATGAACGGTTTAGATGCAGTTGTTTTCACAGCGGGTATTGGAGAAAATTCTTATGTAATTAGAAAGTTAGTCTGTACTAATATGGAATATTTCGGAATTGAATTAGATGATGAAAAAAATGTTATTAGATCTAAACAAATAAGGGAGATAAATAAAGAAACTTCAAAAGTAAAAGTGCTAGTAATTCCAACTAATGAAGAGTTAGAAATAGCAAAGCAAGCGTACGAATTATTATAATATGAATTATAACTACTCTTATTTAGTACGGTTTCAATATTTAGGGTTTCGTTTACACGGTTGGCAAAAACAACCTAATTTAAAAACAGTTCATTTTTTTGTTGACAAGACATTAAAGTTTGTGTGTAAAGGAATTCGTTGCAAGTCAGTAGGAGTTGGGAGAACGGATGCAAAAGTTTCATCGACTGACTATTGTTTTCAGTTGTTTATTGATGAAAAATTAGACGAATCTTTTTTTATTGAAGATTTTAATCGCAATTCACCTTCTGATATTCGAGTGTTAGGTGTAGAGCAACTTCACGATGAAGAGTTTAATATCATTCAGCATCCTAAAGTAAAAGAGTATCGTTATTATTTTTCCTTTGGAGAGAAAAATCATCCCTACTGCGCTCCTTTTTTAACGGGGTATTTAGATGAATTAGATGTTGAATTGATGAAAGAAGGTGCACAGTTGTTTGAAGGTTTTCATAATTTTAAACATTATTGCACCAAACCATCAGCAGAAACCAAAGTAGCGCGTAGTATTGATGTATGTAAAATAGAAGAAAATACGGAATTATCCGCTTCTTTTTTTCCGGAGAAAAGTTTTGTGTTGGTTATTAGAGGGAGTGGGTTTTTACGGAATCAAATTCGTTTGATTATGGGAGCTTTAGCTGAATTAGGAAAAGGAAATTATGATTTAGAGTTCATCAAAAAAAGTTTGAGTCCTGAAAATAGTGATATAGACTTTATGAAAACCATCGCACCAGCTTCTGGACTACATTTACATAAAGTAGAATTTAAAAAATAAAGCTTGTCAATTGACAAGCTTTATTTTTACAAAATATGTTTAATTAGAGTTAATCTCTAATTAAACTTCTTGAGATTACAATTTTCTGAATTTCTGAAGTTCCTTCGTAAATCTGAGTAATTTTAGCATCACGCATTAAACGCTCTACATGGTATTCTTTTACGAAACCATTACCTCCATGAACTTGAACAGCTTCAACAGTTTGTTCCATTGCTACTTTAGAAGCATATAATTTTGCCATAGCACCTTCACGATCATAGTTTTCACCAGCATCTTTTTTGCAAGCAGCAGCCATTACTAAGTGACGAGCCGCAGCAATTTCTGTATACATATCAGCTAATTTGAATGCAATAGCTTGGTGGTTACAAATTTCAGTACCAAAAGCTTTACGCTCTTTAGAGTATTTTAACGCTAATTCATAAGCTCCTGAAGCAATACCTAATGCTTGAGCAGCAATACCAATACGTCCACCAGATAAAGTTTTCATCGCAAATTTAAAACCGAATCCGTCTTCACCAATACGGTTTTCTTTAGGAACTTTTACATCGTTAAATTGTAACGTGTGTGTGTCAGAACCACGAATACCTAATTTATCTTCTTTAGGACCAATGTGGAAACCTTCCATACCTTTTTCAATAATAAAAGCATTGATTCCTCTATGGCCTTTAGCTCTATCTGTTTGAGCGATTACTAAATAAGTATCAGCACGTCCACCATTAGTAATCCAGTTTTTAGTACCATTTAATAAATAGTAATCTCCTTTGTCTTCAGCAGTAGTTGCTTGCGAAGTAGCATCAGAACCAGCTTCTGGCTCACTTAAACAAAACGCACCAATTTGCTCACCAGTAGCTAATTTTGTTAAATATTTTTGTTTTTGTTCTTCAGTACCATAAGCTTCTAAACCATAACATACTAATGAATTGTTTACAGAAACCATTACTGAAGCTGAAGCATCAATTTTTGATAATTCTTCCATAATTAATACGTAAGAAACAGCATCCATTCCACTTCCTCCGTATTTAGGATCTACCATTACTCCCATAAATCCTAACTCACCCATTTTGCGAACTAGTTCATTAGGAAACTCTTGTTTTTCATCTCTTTCTATAACTCCTGGCAATAATTCGGTTTGAGCAAAATCACGTGCAGCATCACGAATCATTAAATGCTCTTCTGTAAGGTTAAAATCCATTATCTATTTTATATTTTGTTAAATTCGTAAAAAATGTGTTCAAAGATACTTTTTTAATAGCAATTTTTCAATAGACTTGTTATTTTTACTTTATGCAAGACAACTATATTTATTGTATTGGATTAATGTCAGGAACTTCTTTAGATGGAATAGATTTGGCATATATAAAAATGCATGAAAATTTATACGAAGATTTTAGAATTATACAGGCAGAGACAGTATCATATTCTAATGAATGGAAGAAAAAACTGCAAGAAGCTATAAATTACGATGAGAAAGATTTACAAATTTTAGATGTTAATTATGGTGAATTTTTGGGGAGTATATTGAATAACTTTATAAGAGAACACCGTATTTCTAAATTAGATTTTATAGCATCTCACGGGCATACAGTTTTGCATCAACCAGAAAAAGGAATTACCCTACAAATAGGAAATGGGCAAGTCATAGCAAATGTTACTCAGCAAAAAGTAGTATGTGATTTTAGAACTCAAGATGTAGCGTTAGGTGGACAAGGAGCTCCTTTAGTGCCTATTGGAGATAGACTATTATTTACTGATTATGATTACTGTTTAAACTTAGGAGGTTTTGCTAATATCTCTTATGAAGAAAATAAACAAAGAATAGCTTTTGATATTTGTCCTGTGAATATTGTACTGAACCATTACACACGTAAAATAGACTTAGAGTATGATAATGAAGGGGAAATAGCCTCAGAAGGGAAAATTAATATGGGATTATTAAGACGATTGAACGAGCTTTCCTTTTATCAAGAGCTTCCTCCAAAATCTCTAGGATTAGAATGGGTACAGTCAACTATTTTTCCTTTAATAGATAAAGAGGAAGCAGATATATCAACTATTCTAAGAACTTTTGTAGAACATGTAGCGATGCAAATAGGTAATGTTGTTAAAAATGATGCTACTATTTTAGTAACAGGAGGAGGAGCGTTCAATACGTTTTTAATGAAGAGAATAGAGTTTTTTGCACAGACAAAAATAAAACAAGTAAGTACAGAACTCATTGATTACAAAGAAGCTTTGATTTTTGCGTTGTTAGGAGTGCTAAAGACCCAAAGCAAAGTAAACTGTTTACAGTCAGTTACTGGGGCAAAGAAGGATCATTCTTCAGGTAATATTTTTTATCCGCAGAAATAATTTAAAGTATTTGAGTAATGTAGTTTTTTATGATAAATTTGTTCGGTAACAACTACACACTAAAACCTATAGTATAATGAATCAACTTTAGCTTCCCCACAGGGGAATAATTACAGCGAATTTTTTGAATATGAAAAAGAAACAAGTAAAGTTGAAAATCATCTATTATAACATTAAACAATGAAAGAATTATTAAAGCAATACGAAGAAAAGCAACCAGAAATAGTATTTAATTGGAAAGACCCTGAAACAGAAGCAGAAGGTTGGACAGTTATTAATTCATTAAGAGGAGGTGCTGCTGGTGGTGGTACACGTATGCGTAAAGGATTAGATAAATACGAAGTAATGTCACTTGCTAAAACTATGGAAGTGAAATTTACGGTATCGGGTCCAGCAATTGGAGGAGCAAAATCAGGGATTAATTTCGATCCGCACGATCCTCGTAAAAAAGGAGTTTTAGAGCGTTGGTATAAAGCTGTTGCTCCATTATTAAAAAACTATTATGGAACAGGAGGAGACTTAAATGTTGATGAAATTCATGAAGTAATTCCGATTACAGAAGATAGTGGAGTTTGGCACCCGCAAGAGGGAGTTTTTAATGGACATTTCAAGCCTACCGAAGCAGATAAAATTAACCGTATTGGTCAGTTACGCCATGGAGTTATTAAAGTGTTAGAAGATGAAAGTTTATCACCAAGCGTAGCCAGAAAATATACCGTAGCTGATATGATTACTGGATATGGAGTTGCTGAAGCAGTTCGTCATTACTACGATATTTATGGAGGAACAGTAGAAGGAAAGCGTGCTGTAGTACAAGGTTTTGGTAATGTAGGTTCAGCCGCAGCGTATTATTTAGCACAAATGGGAGCTAAAGTAGTAGGAATTATTGATCGTGTTGGAGGAGTTATTAAAGAAGAAGGATTCTCTTTTGAAGAAATTCAAGAAATGTTTTTAAATAAAGATGGGAATACGTTAGTGTCTGAAAACATGATTCCATTTGAGGAGATGAATGAGCGTGTTTGGAATCTTCCTTGTGAAGTTTTCGCACCGTGTGCAGCTTCAAGGTTAGTTACTCAAGAGCAAATTAACCAGATGATAAATTCAGGATTAGAAGTTATTTCTTGTGGAGCAAATGTTCCATTTGCAGATAAAGAAATTTTCTTTGGATCTATTATGGAAGATACTGATAAAAAAGTGAGTTTGATTCCAGACTTTATTTCAAACTGTGGTATGGCAAGAGTATTTGCATACTTTATGGAGCGAAGAGTAGAAATGACAGATCAAGCTATTTTTGAAGATACTTCAAATACTATTAAAAAAGCGTTACAAAGAACACATGCTAAGAGTGCTGCAAAAACACAAATAAGTGAAACAGCTTTTGAAATTGCATTAAAAGAACTAGTATAAAGTTCTTTTTTATGACTTCAGAAATACTGTTTAAGTAATTAAGCATAATAAAAGTAAAAGTCTTCCTTCATTGTTAAAAGTAAGGAAGACTTTTTACATCAAACAATTTTAAATAAAAGAAATCGTTAGTTAAATAGCGAAAACATAATATAAATTCTAATTTAGTATTCATGCTATTATTTCAAGAAACTCAGGAGTTGGTAGAGGAAGTACCTCAAGAAAAAACGTTATCAATCTATAATTTAATTATGGACGGAGGTGTAGGCGGTCAAATTATTATCGCTTTGTTATTCGTGTTGTTAGCCGTGGCTCTTTACATTTATTTTGAACGTTTTTTTGCTATTAAAGAAGCATCAAAAGTAGATGTTAATTTCATGGACCAAATTAGGGATCATGTAACGAACGGAAGAATAGATAGTGCTAAATCACTTTGTGATAATACAGTTACGCCAACAGCCAGATTAATAGGAAAAGGAATTTCTAGAATAGGAAAACCTCTTGAAGATATTAATACAGCAATAGAAAATGCAGGAAAACTAGAGGTTTATAAGCTAGAAAGAAATGTGTCAGTATTAGCAACAATAGCAGGAGCTGCTCCAATGATAGGTTTTTTAGGAACTGTAATTGGAATGATTGTTGCGATTCATGAAATAGCAAATTCAGGAGGACAAATAGATATTAAAATGTTATCGGATGGCTTGTATACAGCAATGACAACGACAGTTGCTGGGTTAATTGTAGGGATTATAGCATATATAGCTTATAACCATTTAGTAGTTCGTACCGATAAGGTTGTTTATCAAATGGAAGCAAAATCTGTTGAGTTTTTAGATTTATTAAACGAACCGGTATAATGAATTTACGAGGAAGAAATAAAGTCAATCCAAACTTCAATATGTCATCAATGACTGATATTGTTTTTTTGTTGTTGATATTTTTTATGTTAACATCAACATTGGTTACAGTAAGTGCCATTGATGTCTTGTTGCCTAAAGCTGGAGGTAAAACAGAGAATAATACATCAGTAGCGGTAACTATAACTAATGATGCGTTGTTTTACATAGATAAAACAAAAGTTAGTAACGTAAATTTAGAAAGAGAGTTGTTAACTAAGGTAGGCGTAGATAAAAAGAAAACAGTGGTTATTCGTGGTGATCAAAATGTGCAGTATAAAAATGTAATGCAGGTGATTGATATTGCGAATAGAAACAAGTTAAAAATGATTTTAGCTGTTAAAGGTAAATAAATGACAGTTTTAGATACTCAACATAAACGTAAATCAGCTATTATTACAGCAATTATTCTGATATTATTTGTTATTGGAATACTCAATTACGGAATGAAATATCTCGATCCACCTATTGAATATGGTCTAGCGATTAATTTTGGTACCTCTGAAGTAGGAAGTGGAGAGCCTGTTGAAAAAACTAAAGCACAAGCAACATCACAACAAGAAGAGGTTGTTGAAGAGCAAGTAGAAGAAACCCCAGAGGAAACAATAAAAGAAGAAATTATTACAAATGATACTGCTGAAGAAGTTCCAGTGGTTGAAAAAAAAGAAGCTGTAAAAGAAACTTCCAAAGAAGAAAAGCCTAAAGAAAAAAAGAAGCCTAAGCCATCAAAAGAAACAACTGATGCTTTAAATAGTTTGTTAAACGGAACGTCAAAAGATGGAGCTAATTCTGGCGAAGGAGATGATAAAAAATCTGGTGTAAAAGGAAATGAAAATGGAGACCCAAATTCAGATAAATATTACGGCAATTCCGGAAGTGGCTCAGGAGGTAATTATAACCTAGCAGGAAGAAAAGCTTTGTCAAAACCTATTCAAAAACCAGACTGTCAAGAAGAAGGTACGGTAGTGGTAAGTATTGAGGTTGATCAAAATGGAAAAGTAATTAAAGCAACTCCAGGAGCTAAAGGGACTACAAATTCAGCATCATGTTTATACGATGCAGCAAAAAAAGCAGCATTAAAAACAAAATGGAATGCAGATGGAAATGCACCATCAAAACAACGAGGAACAATTATCTATAAGTTTTCTCTTTCAAAATAAATACATCTATTTTTTACACTAAAATATTAAGATGACTTATCAACAAGTATTAGATTGGATGTTTGCTCAGTTACCAATGTATCAATGTAAGGGACAAACAGCATTAAAAAAAGATTTAACTAATATCATAGCATTGTGTGATGAGTTAGATAATCCACAAAAAAAGTTTAAAACCATTCATGTAGGAGGAACGAATGGCAAGGGATCTACTAGTCACATGGTAGCTTCTATATTACAAGAAGCAGGTTATAAAGTAGGATTGTATACTTCACCTCATTTAAAAAACTTTACTGAACGAATTCGAATCAATGGAAAAGAAATTTCAAGAGATTCTGTGGTTAAGTTTATAGAAAAGAATAAGGTCTTTTTAGAAAAACAAGGGTTATCTTTTTTTGAAATGACGGTAGGAATGGCATTTGAAGAATTTGCGAATCAAAAAGTAGATGTTGCTGTTATTGAAGTAGGTTTGGGAGGGAGATTAGATTCAACAAATATAATTGCACCAGAAGTTTCAGTAATTACTAATATCGGATTAGATCATACACAGTTTTTAGGAGAAACTTTACCAGAAATAGCGTTTGAAAAAGCAGGGATTATAAAAGAAAATGTTCCAGTAGTTATTGGTGAGCGTCAAAAAGAAACGGAAAATGTTTTTAACACTAAAGCGGAAGAATGCGAAGCACCAATATTTTTTGCTTCAGATAAAAAGCAAAATTATACGACTGATTTATTAGGTGAATACCAAAAACATAATGTAACAACGGCGGTAATAGCTACTCAGCAATTGAAAGAATTTAGAATTACAGAAGAAAATATTAAAAAAGGATTGTTAAATGTGGTAAAAAACACCAATTTAAAAGGACGTTGGCAGGTGTTGCAAGAAAAACCAAAAGTGATTTGTGATACAGCACATAATAAAGAAGGATTGTTTTATACATTGGAGCAATTAAAAAAAGAAAATTATAAGCAATTACATATTGTTTTAGGTGTTGTTTCAGACAAGGATTTGAGTGAAATTTTACCAATGTTTCCTGAAAAAGCAAAATATTATTTCTGTAAACCGAATATTCCTCGCGGGTTGCCAGTAGATAAATTAAAAGAGCAAGCAAGTGAGTTTGGATTGATGGGGGAGGTGTTTTGTTCTGTAAGTCAGTCACTTGCAAAAGCAAAAGTAAATGCATCTAAAGAAGATATGATTTACGTGGGAGGGAGCACATTTGTGGTAGCAGAAATTTTATAGAAAAAAATGTAAAAAAGTTATTGTTAATCTCTAAAACTGTTATATATTTGCACCCGCAATTGACAAGTAAGGGCGCGTAGCTCAGTTGGTTCAGAGCACTTGGTTTACACCCAAGGGGTCAGGGGTTCGAATCCCTTCGCGCCCACAACTCTTACAAAGATTTAATTGCAAACGGGCGCGTAGCTCAGTTGGTTCAGAGCACTTGGTTTACACCCAAGGGGTCAGGGGTTCGAATCCCTTCGCGCCCACTGTAAGGTCTCATCATTCTTGATGAGACTTTTTTGTTTTATATCTTCTCATTCATGCATTTTTTTGTAGTTTTGCATATTTAGGAAATAGAGATATGAATGATAAAAAAATTGCCGTAATAGGGTTAGGTTATGTTGGACTGCCGTTAGCAAGGTTGTTTGCAACAAAATATCCTGTAATAGGTTTCGATATCAATAAAGATAGAGTTGAAGAGTTAATGTCTGGAGTAGATTCTACTTTAGAGGTGGAGAATAGGGTATTGCAGTCAGTATTAGTAAAAAATCCTTCAGGTATGAATGGGCTTTTTTGTTCAGCATCATTGGAAGATATTAAAGAATGTAACTATTATATAATAACAGTACCAACACCTGTAGACAAGAATAATCACCCTGTGCTTACTCCATTAATTAAAGCAAGTGAAACAGTAGGAAAGGTGTTAAAAAAAGGGGATATTGTTATTTATGAATCGACAGTGTATCCAGGAGTTACAGAGGAAGAATGTATTCCGGTATTAGAACAAGTTTCTGGCTTGAAGTTCAATGACGATTTTTATGGAGGATATTCTCCAGAACGTATCAATCCAGGAGATAAAGAACACACAGTTGAAAAGATTTTAAAAGTGACTTCTGGTTCTACACCTGAAATAGGGAGAAAAGTAGATGATTTATATAAATCAGTAATTACAGCGGGAACACATTTAGCGCCAACTATTAAAGTAGCAGAAGCATCAAAAGTAATTGAAAACTCTCAACGAGATATCAATATTGCTTTTATAAATGAATTAGCAAAGATTTTTGGGTTAATGAATATCGATACAAACGATGTATTGGAAGCAGCTGGGACAAAATGGAATTTTCTACGATTCAAGCCAGGTTTGGTTGGAGGGCATTGTATAGGGGTAGATCCGTATTATTTAGCACAAAAAGCACAGGAGTTTGGATACCATCCAGGTATCATTTTAGCTGGAAGAAGGATGAATGACGGAATGGGAGAGTATGTGGCTTCTCAGGTTATAAAACTAATGATTGATAAAGATATCAAGATAAAAAAGGCGGAAGTATTACTTTTAGGAATTACATTTAAAGAAAATTGTCCAGATGTGCGTAATACAAAGGTTGTAGATGTGGTAAAGGGGTTAAAAGAGTATAATACGGATGTAACAATCTATGATCCTTGGGCTGATGTAGAAGAAGTTCAAAAAGAATACAATTTGTATTCAGTAAAAGAATTACCGAAGGGTAAATATGATGCGGTAGTATTAGCAGTGGCTCATGATGAATATAAAGACTTAGATTTAAAGTCAATTTTGAAAGATGGAGGAGTGGTGTATGATGTTAAAGGAGTGTTGCCTAAAGGTATAGCAGATAAGACTTTGTAAGGTGGAGATGTTTTTTTACTATATAGTTAAGAGACAGAAGAGTTATCATCAACTCTTTTAATTTAAAAAAAGGAAAAGATGAATATAACTGTTATTGGAACAGGATATGTGGGGTTAGTATCGGGAACATGTTTTTCAGAGATGGGAAATAATGTGATTTGTGTTGATATTGATCAAGGAAAAATAAATAAGCTTCATCAAGGGATTATTCCCATTTATGAACCAGGCTTAGAAAAAATGGTGTTGAAAAATGTAGAAAAGAAGAATTTATTCTTTACTATCGAATTAGAAGAAGCGATTAATGAATCTGAAATTGTTTTTATAGCAGTTGGAACTCCAATGGGAGAAGATGGATCGGCGGACTTACAATATGTATTAGCTGTTGCTAAAGAGATAGGTCAGAAGATGAATAACAGATTGATTGTTGTTGATAAATCTACTGTGCCAATAGGAACAGCAGATAAAGTAAAAGCTACGATTCAAGCAGAATTAGATAAAAGAAACGAAACGCTTGAATTCGATGTAGTTTCTAATCCTGAGTTTTTAAAAGAGGGGGATGCTATCAATGATTTTATGAAACCTGATAGAGTGGTAATAGGAGCAGAGTCTGATTATGCTTTTGATAAAATGCGTCAACTGTATACACCTTTTACTATGTCGCATGAACGTTTTATTGCTATGGATGTTCGCTCAGCAGAAATGACCAAGTATGCAGCAAATGCAATGCTGGCAACAAAGATATCCTTCATGAACGAAATGGCAAATATCTGCGAGCGAGTTGGAGCTGACGTAAATAATGTTCGAGTAGGAATTGGTTCAGACTCAAGAATTGGATATAGTTTTATTTACCCAGGCGCAGGGTATGGAGGTTCTTGCTTTCCAAAAGATGTAAAGGCCTTAAAAAAGATAGCTGAAGAGAATGGATATGAAGCAAAATTGATTACGTCTGTTGAGGAAGTAAATAATCGTCAGAAATTTGTGATAGCTGATAAAATCATCAATAAATTTGGAGAAGATTTATCAGGAAAAACTTTTGGTCTCTGGGGGTTGGCATTTAAGCCAGGAACGGATGATATGCGTGAAGCGCCTGCAATTTATGTGGTAAAAGAACTAGTAAAGAGAGGAGCTAAAGTACAAGCATATGATCCTAAGGCTATGGAAGAAGCACAACACTTTTATTTAAAAGATGTAGAGAATGTTGACTATAAAAATGCAAAGTACGAGGTGCTAGATAATGCAGATGCGTTGATTTTATTGACAGAATGGAAAGAGTTCCGTTCACCAGATTTCTCTGAGATTGAAAAACAACTGAAAGCTCCAGTTATTTTTGATGGAAGAAATCAATATACTACCTATGGATTGGAAGAAAAAGGATTTGAATACTATCAAATAGGAAAAAACTAATGAAAATTTTAGTTACAGGAGCAGCAGGCTTTATTGGATTTCATCTAAGTCAAAAACTATTAGAGTTAGGGCACACAGTTGTAGGAATAGATAATATCAACGATTATTATGATGTCAATTTAAAGTATGCTCGATTAAAAGAGTTAGGAGTTGAAAGAAAAAGTGCTGAGGTATACTACAAAGAAATAACTAGTAGTACTAGTGAAAAATTTAAGTTTATCAGACTAAACTTAGAAGATAAAAAAGAATTATTTCAGTTATTCACTACAGAAAGCTTTGATGTTGTATGTAATTTAGCAGCACAAGCAGGTGTTCGTTATAGTATTGAAAATCCTAATGCTTATATTCAAAGTAACATTGTTGGTTTCCTAAATATTTTAGAATCTTGTAGGCATCATGAGATTAAACATTTAGTGTATGCAAGTAGTTCAAGTGTTTATGGAATGAATAAAAAGGTACCTTTTTCAGAAGAAGATATAGTCGATAATCCTGTGAGTTTGTATGCTGCAACAAAAAAGAGTAACGAATTGATGGCACATACCTACAGTTATTTATATAAAATACCAACAACAGGATTACGTTTTTTTACTGTATACGGGCCTTGGGGAAGACCTGATATGGCACCGATACTATTTGCCGATGCCATTTCAAATGATCGTCCAATCAAAGTGTTCAACAATGGTGATATGGAGCGAGATTTTACTTATATAGATGATATAGTAGAAGGAGTGAAAAGAGTAATAGAGAAGCCTGTTGAAGAAAGAGACTTGTATAAAGTTTATAACATAGGAAATAATGATTCTGTAAAATTGTTAGAATTTATTACTCAGATTGAAACGAGTATAGGAAAAGAAGCTACAAAAGAAATGTTACCTATGCAAATGGGGGATGTGAAAAAAACTTGGGCAAATGTTGATGGATTAATTAAAGATTATAATTACAGTCCTAATACAAGTTTAAGTAAAGGAATAAAAGAGTTTATTAATTGGTTTAAAGTTTTTTACATTGGAAGTTAAAATGTTATTTAAGAGAATTCTGCTACAAATATTTCTAGCTACTTTTTTGGTGTTAGCTAGTGCTGAGGGACAAGCCCAAAATATTCAGAATCAAATGAGTCAAATAGAAGTTGATGATTTATCTGATGAACAAGTAACTAAGTACTGGGAAAAAATAAAAGAAGAAGGATATACTCTAGATCAGGCTTTAGCAATAGCAAAAACAAGAGGAATGTCCGAATTACAAGCTCAAAAGCTTAGAGCAAGAATAGAGACGCTTAAAAGTAAACCACTAAATAAAAAAGAGGAAAATGAAGAAGAACTACAAGAAGAAGTAGATAGTACTCAACTTCTTTTTGGGTTAACAGGAGAAGAAGAAAAAAAGGAAGAAAAAAAAGAAGAACTCTTCGGATATGACTTTTTTAATAATCCAAATATTTCGTTTACACCAAATTTAAATATAGCTACACCAGAGAATTATATAATAGGAGCGGGAGATGTAGTTTCAATTGATCTTTGGGGTGCTGCAGAGGTAAATTATGAGAAAAAAGTAAACAAACAAGGAGCAATAAATGTAGAAGGTGTTGGTTATATTCAATTAATAGGATTACCAGTTAGTGCTGCAAAATCTAAAATAAAAAATTACCTAAAAAGAATCTATGCAGGAATAGGAGCTTCTTCTAGTAGTTATAATAAAGTAAATATAGCTGTTTCTATAAAAGAAGTAAGAAATGTTCAAGTGAATATTGTAGGAGAAGTGAAGGTCCCAGGGTCATATTCAATTAGTGCTTTATCCACAGTATTAAATGCTTTATATGCAGCAGGAGGACCAACAAAGAATGGTACTTTCAGAAGGATCCAGCTTTTTAGGAGAGGAGTGAAGGAAGCTGATTTTGATTTTTATCAGTTTTTAGTAAATGGTTCAGAAGAAGGAAACATAACGGTTCAAGATCAAGATGTTATAATAGTAAAACCTTATGAAAGTAAAATTACTATTGAAGGAGCCGTTAAAAGACCAGGTATTTTTGAGATGAAAACTGAAGAAAGTGTAAAAGACTTATTAAATTATTGTAGTGGTTTTACCTCAAATGCATATAGACAAAAAGTTGTTATAGAGAGAATTAAAGGGGTTCAAAAAGAGATTGTAGAGGTTTCAAAAGATAATTTTGATTTAGTTAAAATAAAAGACGGAGATTATATCAAAGTAAATGAAATAGTAGACGAGTTTTTGAATAGAGTTAGTATTGGTGGGGCTGTTTTTCAGCCTGGTAACTACGAATATAAAGAAGGAATGACTGCTTCTAACTTGTTACTAAAAGCTGAAGGGGTAACCAAAGAAGCCTTTTTAGATAGAGGTATTATTGTAAGAACACATGATAAGAGTGATAAGGAAACGCTATCTTTCTCTCCAAGAAAGGCAATGGAAAATAAAGAACATATACTCTTAAAAGAAAGTGATAGTATTTACATTTTCACGAAAGAAGAATTGAAAGAAAAAGAGTTCATCACAATTAATGGAGCAGTGAATAAAGAAGGGGAATTTGATTACATGAAAGGAATGCGTGTTGAGGATTTAATAGTATTAGCGGGAGGATTGAAAGATGGAGCGGATGCAAGCATGATTGATGTATCTAGAAGACTGAAAGATGGAAGTTTTGAAACGGTTAGTGAAAATTTTGATTTAAGTGCAAGTAAAAATCTAGGTACTGATCATTTAGATAATTTTGTACTAAAACCGTTTGATATTGTTTCTGTAAGATATTTAAAAGGATATACTGAACAAAAAAGAGTAACTATCACAGGAGAAGTTAATTTTGAAGGGGAATATTCAATTGGTCAAAAAAATCAAAGAATTTCTGATTTAATAGAACAAGCTGGAGGTTTAACAAAATACGCTTATGTAGAAGGTGCTTTTTTAACAAGAAAGAACAATGAAGAGGAAGATGAAAAGCAATCAGACTTTATAGCTGACTTTGCCCAAAGAGATTCATTATCTAGTAATGTTGAACAGCGTATAAAAAAGAAGAAAGATTTTAAGATTGGAATAGAGTTACAAAAAATATTAGCCTCAGGAGGAAAAAAGTCAAAATATGATATAATTTTAGAAGAAGGAGATGAGTTATTTATTCCTTCTGAAAGACAAACCGTAAAGGTTGAAGGAGAGGTATTGTCACCATCATTGGTGAGATATGAAAAAGGGAAATCATTTAAACATTATATAGAAAACTCTGGAGGTTTTTCTGAAAATGCGAAAAAGAGTAGAGCATATATAGTGTATGCAAATGGAGATATTAGAACAACAAAGAGGTTTTTATTCTTTAAATCATATCCAGATGTAAAACCAGGAGCAGTTATTTTAGTACCTAAAAAGCCTGAGGTAACAAATAAAGTTACAACCCAACAAGTAATAGCTATTACTACAGGGTTAGCAACATTAGGAGTATTGGTAAAAACGTTAACGGAGAAAAAATAGAATAGATGAATAAAGAATTGATAGATTTCTTTTTTAAAGTTAATAAACATAAAAAGAAGCTTTTAAAGAATACGTTCATGCTTTTTATAGTTGTTGTGGTCTACACATTTTTTATTTATACAAAGAATTATCAGTCTAAAATTGTTTTTGTACCACAAGTTACACAGTCTAGTAATTTAGCTTCAAAGCTAGGAAGTCTAGCTTCATTCGCTGGTTTAGGTGCTGCTAATAAATCTGGAGGAGAAGAAATTACTCCTATTTTATATTCTGAAATAATAAAAAGCAAACCTTTTCTTAATGAATTATCTAAACAGTCGATTACTTTAGAGGTAGAAGGAAAGGTTAAAAAAATAATATATAGAGATTATTTTTTAAAATATAAATCAAAATCAATTACTAATAAAGTTAAATCGTTTTTAGTCTCATTGTTTAAGAAGGAAGAAAGAGAAGAACATAATTATACTGATGAGCTTGGAATTGTACAATATTCAAAAAATGAGATGGTAATGTTTAAAAGTTTATTAAAATCAATTTATTTGAAGTATAATGAAGATGAAAACATTATTACTTTAGGAGCAACTTCTGAAGTTCCTGAAACAGCATCAGAGCTAGTTTATTACTCTACACAAATACTGAAAAAGGAAATAATAAAGCTAAAAATAGCTAAAGCAAAAAAAGAACTAGAATTCATAGAAGAGAGATATAAAGAAAAAGAAAAAGAGTTTAAAAAAGATCAACTCCAGTTAGCTAGTTTTGAAGATAGAAACTCCTTCTTAGGGACATCTAAATCTAAAATAAAGTTGCTTGATTTACGCTCAAAGTATAATCTTTCATTTGAAATTTATTCTCAATTAGAAAAAGAATTAGAGTCCGCTAAACTAGAGATTAACCAACAAACACCTACCTTTATTGTAATAGAACCTATCTTTACACCTACTTTTAAAACAGGTATGAGTAGATTGATAATCTTAATCATAGGATTTGTTTTATGTACTATATTTTCTGTAGGTTATTTTTTTGTGAAAATAGAGTATAAAAAAATTAAAGAGAGCCTAATAAGTAGTCAATTAGTGTAATTTTAAATTAGTACTGTAAAATTATGGAACATTTTTTTGCTCACCAAACAGCTGTGATAAGTAGTTTAAGTGAAATAGGGGTAGATACAAAAATTTGGCATTTTTCTCATATCATGGATTA
This sequence comes from Tenacibaculum sp. TB-53, assembly GCF_059716285.2. Classification (NCBI taxonomy): domain Bacteria; kingdom Pseudomonadati; phylum Bacteroidota; class Flavobacteriia; order Flavobacteriales; family Flavobacteriaceae; genus Tenacibaculum; species Tenacibaculum sp. TB-53. Next base: position 24,744 of record NZ_CM202790.1, read on the forward strand.
TTGCGAAATAGGAAATCATTGTAATATTGGTCAAAATGTAGTAGTGTCACCAAAAGTTATTTTAGGAAATAATGTTAAAGTACAAAACAATGTTTCTATTTATACAGGAGTTATTTGCGAGGATGATGTTTTTTTAGGACCATCAATGGTGTTTACTAACGTTATTAACCCGAGAAGCGCTATAAATAGAAGATCACAGTATATGAGAACTACGGTAAAAAAAGGAGCAAGTATTGGAGCAAATGCAACCATAGTATGTGGTAATGATATTGGAGAATATGCTTTTATAGGTGCAGGATCTGTAGTTACTAAGGAAGTACCAGATTTTGCATTAGTTGTTGGAAATCCTTCTAGACAAATTGGTTGGGTTAGTGAATACGGCCACCGATTAATTTTTAATGAAAAAGGTATAGCTACTTGTAAAGAAAGTTTACAAGAATACAAATTAATAAATAGTACAGTAACAAGAATTAAATAAAATGAAGAACTTTTCACTAATTGGGGCGTCTGGATATATCGCACCAAGACATTTAAAAGCTATTAAAGATACTAATAACAACCTTTTGGCAGCACTTGATAAATTTGATAGTGTAGGTATAATGGATAGCTATTTTCCAGATGCGGCGTTTTTTGTTGAGACAGAACGATTTGATCGACATTTAGAAAAGTTAAAATATGATGAAGGAATTAACTTAGATTATGTAAGTATTTGTACACCAAACTACCTTCACGATTCTCATATTAGAATGGCTCTCCGAAGAGGAGCAGATGCTATTTGTGAAAAACCTTTAGTGTTAAATCCATGGAATTTAGATGCGCTCCAGAAAATGGAACAAGAAACAGGTCAAAGAGTATATAATATATTACAATTAAGGGTACATCAAAGCATTATAGATTTAAAGAAAAAAATAGAAGCAGCTCCTAAAGACAAAATTTTTGATGTAGATTTAACCTACCTTACTTCAAGAGGAAATTGGTACTATACTTCATGGAAGGGAGATATTACAAAATCAGGAGGGATAGCAACCAATATTGGAGTACATTTTTACGACATGCTTTCGTATATATTTGGTGAAGTTAAAACTAATGTAGTTAACATTCATACTCATGATAGAGCGGCAGGTTATTTAGAATTTGAAAGAGCAAGAGTTCGTTGGTTTTTATCAATAAATTATGATGTTCTACCAGAAGAAATAAAAGCAAAAGGACAAAGAACATATAGATCAATTACAATTGAAGGAGAAGAACTAGAGTTTTCTGGAGGGTTTACTGATTTACATACAAGAGTTTATAAAGGAATATTAAACGGAAATGGATATGGACTAGAAGATGCAAGGCAAGCAATTGAGATAGTACATAAAATTAGAAATTCAGAACCTATTGGATTAAAAGGAGAATACCATCCTTTTGCACAAAAGAACTTGGCGAAGCATCCTTTTAAGCTTTAGGTTTAATATCAAAAAAAAATTGAAAAACATTTTACCAAAATCAGAGTTTGCAAAAAATGTACTAACCTTGATGACGGGAACTACTATTGCACAAGCAATTCCTGTAGCAATTAGTCCAATACTTACAAGAATTTATACCCCTGAAGATTTTGGCGTATTAACCTTATTTTTAGCAATAACGACTATTTTTGGTTCTATTGCCAACGGAAGATATGAGTTGGCAGTTATGTTACCTGAAGATGATGAAGAAGCTATTAATATTTTTGCGCTAGGTGTACTTATTGTAACTTTTTTATCCGTTACTTTATTTGGAGTCGTAATTTTTTTTAAAGACTATTTTGTTAGTTTATTAGATAATAAAGAAATAGGTTTTTGGCTTTATTTTGTTCCGTTAACAGTCTTTTTTATAGGGCTTTTTAATATGCTAAATTACTATAATAACAGAATAAAAAAATATAAAGATTTAGCGAAAGCTAAAGTTATAAAATCGGTTATTCTATCAGTATTACAAGTTTGTCTTGGACTGGTGAAGAAAGGAGCTCTTGGGCTAATTACTGGGCAAATAGCATCACAATTATTTGCCAATATAAAATTGATTAGTAATATTTCAGATAATAAAAAATTATTAGCAAGCATACATAAAGACAAAATTAAGCGAGTAGCTAAGCGTTATGAAAGGTTCCCTAAGTTTTCAATGTGGGCAGTTTTATGTAATACATTGTCTTTCAAATTAACAGAAATACTCATTTCAACCCTTTATTCTATCACCACTTTAGGGTTTTACTCATTAGTAGGTAGGGTACTTGCGATGCCCTCTACACTTATTGGGGGTGCTATAGGACAAGTGTTTTTTCAAGAAGCGACCAAAGAAAAACACACTACAGGAAAAGCTGAAAAGGTGTTTAAAAGAACATTAAAAAAGTTATTACTGATTGGTACTCCTTTCTTTTTAATATTATTTTTTATTGTAGAAGAATTATTTGCATTTGTTTTTGGTGAAGAGTGGCGTATTGCAGGATACTATGCAAAGATATTAATACCAATGTTTTATATTAGGTTTATAGTAGGAACTTTAAGTAACATAGTAAATGTTTTTGAACAGCAAATATTTTCATTATTATGGCAATTTGTTTTATTAGTTATATTTATATCTATACTATCTCTTTCCAGTTACTTGAATTTTTCATTTGAAAAATCTTTAATTTGGATAGCATTTATAACTTTTTTACATTATCTATTATTACTTTATTGTGTCAGAAGAATATCAATAAAAGGGAAATTATGAAAATAAGTTTTACTGGTGACGTTTTTTTGGGGGGAGATTTACAAAAAAAATCTGCAAAAAAAATTATTAAGGTATCATCATTTAATAATGCAGATTTTAGGGTTGTGAATTTAGAACACCCTATTAGTGATAACGATATTGAATTAGATAAGTGTACACTGTTCACAAATTCAAGTGCAACTATGAAACTTAGAGAAATGGGAGTTAATATGGTTAATTTATCAAATAACCATATTCAAGATAAGGGAAACGAAGGCATTGTTGATACATTAGAAAATTTAAAGAAATTTAATATTAAATATTTTGGTGCTGGTTTAAATATTAATGAAGCAAAACTAAATCAAAAACTAGATAAAGATTATTGTATTTTAGGATATTGTGATTATGGAAAAAAATACCTTAATCAAATACAAATAGCAGATAAAAATACTCCAGGGATTAATCCTCTAAATTATCAAAACATTATTGATGACTTATCAAATTTGGAGGAAGGAAAGAAAGCAATACTTTTTTTTCATTGGGGAAGAGAGCATGTTTCATTACCAAAGTATGAAGACATTCTATTAGCTAAAGATTTGTTAAGGAATGAAAAAGTAGCAATGATAATAGGGATGCATTCTCACAGGTTCCAAGGAGTAGTTGAATTTAATGGAAAAAAAGCATATATGTCTTTAGGTAATTTTATTTTTCCTAACTTTCATATAAAGCCACCGACAAAAATATATTATCCACATAAAGATTTTAAGTGTGATTATCAAACAAGACAATATCACAGTGTTTTTAAACCTACTTATAAAAAATGGAAGAATGTTAATAGAAAATCCATCATAGTGTCTTTTGATACAGAGGTTAAAGAACTTAGTCATGTTTTTGTATATCAAGAAGATAATGAAGTGTGTATTAAAGAGCAAAAAGGAGTCCCTCAATTATTGAGTAAGTTTAAATTTAAATTTTTAACTTTTTTGTATAAATTACCTAAAGGAATTTATATTTTTTTAGAAAAGAATAACACTTTATTAAGTATTATTTTATGGCGCACTCAAATTATGTTTTTTTATTTAAGGCAATTAGGAATTAAGGCTTTTTTGAAAAAGGTTAAAAAAAGATTATGACAAGTAAAAAAACATACAATTTAATATTAGGAGGTTATGTAAATGGCTATTCTATAGTGTCTGAGTTATATGAAAAAAAGGTAGAAAATATAGCCTTATTTTCTTATTCTAATTCATTAGCAACTAAAAGTAAAAAATTAGAGTGTTTTAAAATAATTAGCAAGGAAGCTAATAGCCTTAAAGAAGCTATTTTTGAGTTAAAAGAACAATGTGATTATATTGTTATTTATCCTACCGATGATATTCAAATAGAAAATTTACACGAAATTTATGAAGATATAAAAAGCTTTTGCTTTATACCTTTTAATAAAGAAAATATAATTTCATGCTTAGACAAAAATTATCAATATAAATTTTGTAAAGATTATAATATACCCTATCCTAAAAGTATAGTTGTAAATAAAAAAGAAAATTTAAAAGAACTACAATATATAATGTTCCCATTATTGGTGAAACCTGCTAAGAGATATTCGGATACAAAAAAAATATTTAGAAACTTATATTTAGCAAGCAAGCAAGATTTTGATAATAGTTTAGAGTTAATTACCAGCTTATTGAACGACAATGTTAGTTTGATTTTTTCTGAATTTATACCAGGTGATGATACTAATATATATGCATATACAGCTTATAGAAGTAAAGAAGGAAAAATATTAAATGAATGGGTTGGTAAAAAACTAACACAATACCCAGATGAATTTGGTGTTTTTTCTAGTGCTGTAAATTCAGCTCCAGAAATTGTAAGAAAACAAGGTCGTGAATTGTTAAAAGTTTTAAATCTATATGGTATAGCACAACCTGAGTTTAAATATGATGAAAGAGACGGTCAATATAAATTAATGGAAATTAATCTTCGATCAATGATGTGGCATAGGTTAGGTAACCTTACAGGTGTGTATTTGCAATATACACAATACCTAGATGCAACTAATAATAAGATAGAAAGCTATACTCAAAACTTAAATGGAAATATTCATTTTATTTATTTGAAACACGAAATAACTAACTTACTTTTTAGAAAAAAATATTTTAAGCATTTTAAGAACAATGTGTTTAAAGGAGAGGTAAACTCTTTAGCTCTTTATGATGTTAAAGATTTAAAACCCTTTATATTTGACCAATTTGCAACCGTAAAATTTATTTTGTCAAGATGCCTAAAAGCTTTAAAAATAAAATAGCACTCCTAGTTAAAAGAATTCTTTTAAGAAGAAAAAAAGTAATCATACATAATAATACAGTGTTTTATTCAGTGGTTTTTAAGGGAAAAGCGACGATAGAACCGTATTGCAGATTAAATGGTACACCTAAGATTACTATAGGAGATAATTTTTACTGTAATGCCTTTTGTCATTTTTTAGGAGATATTACCATAGGAGATGATGTAATGATTGGTCCTAAAACTATAATTTGGGGAAGAGACCATGGAATGGATAGAGGAGAAAAAATGAACGCACAAAAGCACACTTCTAAGCCAGTTATTATAGGTAATGATGTTTGGATTGGAGCAAGAGCAACGATTCTAAAAGGAGTAACTATTGGTAATGGAGCAGTAATAGGAGCAGGAAGTGTAGTAACTAAAGATGTAGCTGAAAATGCTGTAGTAGTAGGTAATCCTGCAAGAGTAGTAAAGAATAGATAAACCATAGTAATATGAAAGTTTTTGTTCCTAATAATAATTTAGAAGAAAGAATGTATATCATTGATGTTTTTTTTACTACTTTTTTAGGTGTCGATTATACGGTAGAGAAGCATCAAAATAATGATTGGTTGCTTCAAGTTGAAGATAAATTAATAGTTATTAAAGATACTTTTTTTAGTAACTTTCATCAAGAGTTATCTTATTTAGACAAAAATAATATTCCTATAACTATACAATTTGCTACTAATGAATATACCCCAGAAGATAATTTACCAGTTATTTATGGAGGAACAACCATAGCTAAGAATTCTAACTCGATAACTTGTGATATTGATATTTTTGCGAGTGCTTTTTTTATGCTTACAAGATGGGAAGAATATGTAGTTGAGGAGCTAGATAATCACGGGCGTTTTCCTGGGAGTTCATCATTAGCATACAAACAGAACTTTTTAGATAGGCCAATAGTAAATGAGTATGTAGAGCTCTTATGGAATATGTTGACTAGTATAGGCTATAATAAGGAACGTAAAAAAAGAAACTACAATCTAATAGTAACACATGATTTAGATTACCCCTTTGCTTGGACAACTCCTAAAAAAGCTATTAGAAAACTTGGTGGTAGAATACTAAAACTGGATTTTGTCAATTTTTTTAAATTATTGCTGAATTTCATTAAAACAAAGATTAATTATAAAAATGATAATTTCTATACGTTTGATTTTTTATTTAATTTTTACGACCAAAAAAAATTGAGCACCTATTTTTTTTTAATGACAGGATCTAATAAAAAACTAGACGGATGCTACAACCTTTCTAACAAAAAGATAAAAAAAATAATAGCAGCCATTCTTAATAGAGGACATAAAATTGGTTTTCATCCTGGGTATGATTCGCATATCAATGAAAAAATATGGCAGCAAGAGTTACATACTTTGCAAGAGAATGTAATGGTTCCTATTAATGTAGGGAGGCAGCATTACTTAAGGTATCAAGTGCCTAAAACAGCTGCTCTTTGGGATAAGAACGATATGAAGTGGGACTCTAGTTTGTATTACTCTAAAGAAGGAGGTTTCAGAACAGGATGTTGTTATGAATATCCACTATTTGATTTTTTAACTCGAAGAGAGTTAAAAGTTAAAGAAAAAACATTGTGTTTTATGGACACAACCATTATTGATAATAATATAAATATTGATTTAAAAAAGATATCTGAAACTGTAAAAAAATATTCGGGCGATTTTGTGTTCTTATGGCACAATTCGAATTTATATAATAAAAAATTAATGCAATTATTTAAAAAATCAATAGAGCAGGTGATATAATGTTTTTAGATAAAATAATAAACAAATTACTTATACTCTTTTTAGTGTATACCTTTTTTATACTCCCAACCTTAAAGTATTTTGAATACGTACATGGAGGTGTTAGGGTTAATGGGGCATTAATTTCTTTTGCTTTAGGAGTATTGATAGCATTCTTAATGTTTTTTACATTAAAAAAAATTAACACCTTAAAACAGGATATATCATTATATTTTTTAATAGCTTTATTTATTTATATAACCTTCTATCAGTTAGTATTATACTTTCATGTAAAAAATTACTCTGATCAGGGAAACATTATCTTTCTCAAAACAATATCAAATACTATTATAAAGCCTTTGGCTTTGTTTTTTATAGGAGTAAAACTTCAAAACCTTTATAAAACTAAAATATTTAACTTAAGTATTAAATTCTCTTGGTTTTTGTCTACATTTATTTTGTCATTTTATACAATAACAAATCCTCGAGGATTTTATTTGTTTTTAGATAATGCAAAAATTTATTTACAAATAGCAGATGCTTATGCCATTTTAGCATTTATGTTTTTAAGCCTGATAAAAAAAGAAAACATAAGGTTTATAGCTTTTCTTTTTAGCTCAGTTATGTTATTTGCGTTATTATCTAGAACAAGCTTTTATCTATTTGTTTTTTCTTATATGTGCTATATGTTTTTGCTTAGAAGAAAAAGCTTTTTTTTACTCGTAGCATCATTGTTTTTTTTAACAAGCTTGTATATCATAAAAAATGATATCGATCTAGAAGAGTTAAAAAATAATAGAATGATAGGGTTTATTATTACAGGTTCAGATAAGTCATTATCATCTAGAGATGAAATGTTGGATAATGGAATGATTGCATTGTCTGAAAACTGGTTTTTTGGAGATTTTCTAGGAGAAGTGAGAGATAATTATGGAAATACAGGAGCTTATATGCACAACATGTTGTCTTTTTGGCGTCAATTTGGTTTTATTCCTTTTATTACACTTGTTGTTTTATTACTAAAAACATTATTAAAAATATATAAAGAATCGATAAAGGGACCTAACCAATATTTAATATTACTTTTGACAGGTTTTATATTTATTTTTGGTGAAATGATTTCAGCGAGAGGATATACATTTACATCATATTGGCTATTCATTAGTGCAATTTTAAGTTATAATAAGCAAAAAGATATTAGTGAAAATGAACAATAAAAAAGCAGTTGTATTAATGGCTGTATACAATGAACAAGAATATATTGATGAAGCCATTCAGAGTTTTTTATTACAAAAAAACGTAAATGCTACACTGGTTGTAATAGATGATTTGTCAGAAGATAACACTTTCCAAATAGCTAAAAAATATGAATCGGAAAAAGTAGTTGTACTTAAAAATACAAAGAAAGGAAAAAACAATGCCTATAATTTAGGATTTGAAATGGTTAAGGGTGATTATTACTGTTTTTTTGGGGGGGATGATATATTAACAGAAAACTCTATAAATAGTAGGGTAACTGCAATTAGTCAATCAAAAAACAAGAAAGTAGCTTTAAAATCTAGAATTGTTACTTTTTCAAAAAACAAAAAATTTGATGGAGTTATTATTCCTAAAAACAATAGAAAAGGGAATAATAGCGGAGGAGCAGTGATGATTTCAAATGAATTAGCCAATGAAGTTTTTCCAATACCGATTTCGTTACCAAACGAAGATGCGTGGACAGGACTTCATATAGATAATTTTGCAGAAGAGATTATAGTAATAAATAATATAGTGCTAAAATATAGAATTCATGCAAACAACTCTGTTGGTATCTCTTTACCATTTGATATCCGAACAGAAAAAATCCACAAAAGACGTAAGGTGTATCAGTTATTTTTAAATGAGTTTGGAGATAAAATTAAACAACATGAAATAAAACGACTTGAAAATATTATAAAATTAGAATCAAGCAGGTATAATCGTAATTTTTTTACAATGCTGTTTAAAAATAAAGCAACTATTACTGATAAAGTTTCAGCTGTGTTTCATTATAATAGCTTCTTGTATAAGAGTAAAAATATAATTTATAAGTTAGTAACAGGAATTCGTTAATAATAAAAAATGCTTAAAAAAATAATTTACAATTTTTTAAAAATTGTTCCAGACTCATTATTTATAAAAATCAAATATCTTCTTAAATTAAGAAAAATATTAAATTTAAAAAAACCTAAAACATTTAACGAGAAAATTCAATGGTTAAAATTAAATGACCGTACACCGTTACATACGCTATGTGCAGATAAATTAAAAGTACGTGACTTTATTAAAGAAAAAATAGGTGAAGAATACTTGATACCATTAGTGTTAGCAACAAAGAATGTCGAGGATATTACACCTAATAACTTACCTGACTATCCATTTATTATAAAAACAAATCACGATAGTGGTACTTATTTTATTGTTAAAGATAAAACAAAACAAAATTGGGAAGAAATTAGAAGGAAATTAATAACTGCTCTAAAGAGTAACTTTTATTATAATGGTAGAGAGTGGCAGTACAAAAATATAGAACCTCATATTGTTGTAGAAAAACTATTGCAAACAAAAAGCAATAAAGTGCCTAATGATCTTAAATTTCATTGTTTCAATGGGGAGGTTAAATTTATACAGGTAGATATAGATAGACAAGAAAAACATACTAGAAGTATGTTTGATTCTGATTGGAAATTATTAAATTTTAGCTATCATTATAAAAAAGGAACAAAAGTTTCTAGACCAAAAAAAATAGAAAAAATGCTTCAGTTGTCTAATGAGATTTCTAAAAATTTTATTTTTGCGAGAGTTGATTTTTATGAAATAGAAGAGGAAATTTATTTTGGTGAAATAACATTTCATCCAGAATCTGGTTTTGGAGTTTTTTCTCCAGAATCTAAAAATTTAGAGTACGGTAATATGATTAATATCAAATTATAATGAAACAAAAAGTAGCATTTATAATAACGGTATATAAAGGAGATAAATTAACTTATTTTCAAAAGGCTATAGAAACTATAGTTAATCAAGATTATGGTTTTGAAAATATACATATTTACTTGGGAATAGATGGAGAATTGCCAAATGGAATAGAGAGCTATATCAATGAAAATTCTAAGTTCTTTTATAAAGTTATTAAAAATGAAAATAATAAAGGTTTAGCTTTTACTTTAAATAGGCTAATAGATAACTTAGAAGAAGAAGCTTTTGTGTTTAGAATGGATAGCGATGATATTTGTTATTTAAATAGAGTATCTAAGCAGGTAAGTTTTATGAATGCTAATCCAAAAGTTTTAATTAGTGGTGGAGCTATTGAAGAGTTTTCTGAGACTGAAGGTGTAAAAATGATAAGGGAATATCCTAAAAATATCTTAGAAGCCAAAAAATATATATATAAAGCATCAATATTTGCGCATCCAGCAGTATGTTTCAAAAAAGATTTTTTTAATAAGGGGTTTAGGTACGATGCAAACCATAAATTTAGCCAAGATGTAGATTTGTGGTTTAGGGCATTAAATAAAAATATTGAAATTGCTAATATTAAAGATGTAGTATTAAAGCTGAGAGTTCAAGATAATTTTTATAAAAGAAGAAGTTATAAAAAAGCTATTGGAGAATTTAAAATATATTACAAAGGAATTATAACTAACTATGGCTTTAGTTTTAAGTTGATATATCCTTTGTTTAGATTATTGTTTAGATTGTTACCAGTATTTTTGGTTGAAAAAATTTATAATAGCAAGCTTAGAAAAAAATTAAATAATTAAAAAAAAGAATCATACTAGTAGAGGGATAATGAACAATGTTATGCCGGTTTAACTTGACGAGTGGTATCATGACAGTTATTTACTGTATATGTTAAATCGATGACATATCATCGGTTATTTATGTCGATGCAAGTAGTGATAAAAAGTATTAATTATTTTCACTCCTAAATGGTTTGCCAAATATTCAAAATGTTGTTAGGTAATGGAAGAGAGTTATGTATTCAATTAAGTTATGTTGAACAGCTTTCGGTTTGTCGGTTATGATATTTAATTGTTTCTAATAATCATGAATCATATCAATTTCCAGACATATTAATACCGCTTGTTTATTAATAATTTTGTAATAATAAGTCTTTTCCTATTTAAGGAAAAGGAAATATTATAAGAGATGGTTAATTACATTTGTTAAAGATAGAGTTGGTCTCGATTATTGTTACTGACTCATCGAAGTTAAAAGGTGAATTAGGAAGGTATTGAAAAAATAGTAAAAAGATATTTAGAAAATGAAAAACTAGATTAAAAGAGTAACATATGGAGCGTATCAAAGTTAAATAAAAACTATAATAAATTTTTTAATGCCAGTAACTTTCTTAATTTTGCGTTAAAAATTCCATGCTATTATGTTGTTAGGCTTATTGGGTATGTTTTTGTTAGGATCTTTTTTAGTAACCTATTGTATTATACCTAAAATAATTAAAGTAGTATTTCATAAGAAATTGCTAGATGAACCTAATATAAGGAGTTCTCACAAAAGAGTAACACCAACACTTGGAGGAGTCGCTTTTTTTATAACTATAATATTGTCTTTTTTCTTTTTAAAAAAATGGGATGAAGATATAATAAGTTTAAACTTAATGGTGAGCTTGACTGTTTTGTTTATAATTGGTTTGAAAGACGACTTAGTAGCATTGTCAGCTACTACAAAATCGATAGCCCAAATATTAGCCATAACTTTTTTAGTATGTGATAATAATTTGTTGATAGAGTCTCTAGGAGGCTTTTTAGGAATAACTGAATTAAATTATTGGTTTTACTTATTCTTTATTTATTTTTCAATTTTCTTTATAATAAATTCATTTAACCTAATTGATGGTATTGATGGTTTAGCTTCTTCAGTTGGAATAACAATATTTACATTTTTTGCTGTTATTTTTTACTTTTTAGAACAGAATTATTATTTCTTTCTATGTATGGTTATCGTAGGGACACTACTAGCTTTTTTGACTTATAACTTATCTGAAAAGAAAAAGATATTTATGGGGGATACCGGTTCTATGATTATAGGCTTTCTAATAGCTGTATTGGCATTAAAAATACTATCATATCAAAAAGAAATTGGGTCTATAGGAGTTTTACCTGAAAATTTACCTATAATTATAACTTCAATAATATCAATCCCTGTTCTTGATACTATAAGGGTTTTTATTATTAGAACTGTAAATAAAAAAAGCTTTTTTATAGCAGATAGAAATCATGTACACCATATTTTTATAGATAGAGGTTTTACTCATAAAAAAACAACATTTTTTATAGTTATAATAAACATGATTATTACATTGATAATATATTTGTTGTCAATGAGATTTAATAGTTTTATTTTATTATTGTTTTTTGTTTTATTATCAATGGTTTTTTATTTAGCTATTTTTTATTTGTTAAAAAAAAATGAGTCTAATGACTTAAAAAAAAAACGCTAATTTTCTAAATAGAGTAGCAGACTCCATTTTAAGTGTGTTTTTATAGAAAAAAAAGCTTCTTTTACAACAATAGAGATGCTTTTACACTAAACTTAATTACTCTTGAAATATTATACTTTAAAAGACACATTAAAAATTTCTTATAAACGCAAAAAATACTCGTAACAAATAATTTAGGATTTATAGGATTTAATGTAGTTATAGAACTACAAAACGAAAGTTTTGAAGTTATAATTATTGATGAGTAATCAAACAGTAAAATTGAAGTATTAGGTCAAATAACTGAGATTTCTAATGTTAAACCAAACTTTTATTAAATATACCTAAGAGATAAAAAAGTAGTACATAGCTTTTTTAATGAGAGTGTAATTGATCGAGTAATACATTGTTACATATGTATATGCAGATACAACTAAAGCGAATGAAGTTTTAGGATGGAAGCCTCAAGAAACATTAGAAGAGGCTTTACTATCCGCCTGGAAATGGTAGCAAAAACAGTAATAATTTAGAATTCAAAGCTCAGGTTTTCCTGAGCTTTATTTTTTCTATAAATTAGCGTACTTTAAACGTTTAATAAATGAAGGGTATTATATTAGCAGGAGGTTCGGGAACACGATTATATCCAATTACTAAAGGAGTATCAAAGCAGTTACTTCCGGTATATGATAAACCGATGATTTATTATCCATTATCAGTATTGATGTTAGCTGGTATTCGAGAAATATTAATTATCTCTACACCAGATGATCTTCCAAGTTTTCAAAAATTATTAGGAGATGGTAATGATTTAGGAATACACTTAAGTTATGCAGTACAACCTTCACCTGACGGATTAGCACAAGCATTTATCATTGGTGAAGAATTTATAGCGAAGGATGATGTTTGTCTTATTTTAGGAGATAATATTTTTTATGGCCATGGATTACCTGAAATGTTGCAATCTGCAATTGATAATATAAAAGAAAAAAATAAAGCCACTGTTTTTGGCTACAATGTAAAAGACCCAGAACGCTATGGAGTGGTAGATTTTGATGTTAATGGAAATGCTATTTCTATTATTGAAAAACCTGAGATTCCTAAATCTAATTATGCGGTAGTTGGTTTGTATTTCTATCCAAATGATGTAATTCAAGTAGCCAAAAATGTAAAACCATCAGAAAGAGGAGAATTGGAAATTACCTCTGTAAACCAGTATTATTTAGAAAACGAACAACTAAAAGTTGAATTGATGGGACGTGGTTTTGCTTGGTTAGATACCGGGACGCATGATTCTTTATTAGAAGCAAGTCAATTTATTGAAACCATTGAAAAACGTCAAGGTTTAAAAGTAGCATGTATAGAAGAAATAGCGCTCTATATGGGGTATATTAATAAGGAACAAGTCAGAAATTTAGCAGGACCTTTGAAAAAAAACAGCTACGGACAATATTTATTAAACTTAGCAAAAGAGAAATAATGATTTTTACGAAGACTAAAATTCCTGAAGTTGTTGTTATTGAACCAAAAATTTTTGGAGATCAAAGAGGGTATTTTTTTGAATCTTTCAATCAAAAAGAATTTAAAGAAAATATAGGAAATGTAAATTTTGTTCAAGACAATGAGTCGAAATCGACTTATGGAGTTCTACGCGGATTACATTTTCAAAAGCCACCTTTTGCTCAAGCGAAGCTAGTGCGATGTATTCAAGGAAAAGTATTAGATGTAGTTGTAGATGTTCGAAAAGATTCACCTACCTATAGTAAGCACATCACCTTAGAATTATCTGAAGAAAATAAAAAACAACTATTTATACCGAGAGGGTTTGCACACGGATTTGTAACCTTATCCAAAGAAGCTGTTTTTGCATACAAAGTAGATAATTGGTATGCCCCTGAATATGACTCAGGAATTATTTGGAATGATACTACATTGAATATTGATTGGAGAATTGATACTGAAGATATAATACTTTCTTCAAAAGACCAACAACTTTCTACTTTTACAGAGTTAAAAACTCCGTTTATTTATTAGTAACTTTGAGTTTATATACTAAACTTTCATGAGGAATATATTAATTACAGGAGGAGCTGGCTTTATAGGCTCTCATGTGGTAAGATTGTTTGTAAATAAATACCCAAACAAACACATAGTAAATTTAGATGCGTTAACATACGCAGGAAATCTAGAAAATTTAAAAGACATTGAGCATCAACCGAACTACACCTTTGTAAAAGGAGATATTTGCGATGAAGATTTATTGAAAAAATTGTTTTCTAGCTATTCAATTGATGGAATTATTCATTTAGCAGCTGAATCGCATGTAGATCGCTCTATTACAGATCCTTTGTCGTTTGTTAAAACAAATGTTTATGGAACCTTAAATTTATTAGAAGTAGCAAAAAATAGTTGGAAAGACAATTTTAAAGGAAAATTGTTTTATCATATTTCTACGGATGAGGTTTATGGAAGCTTAGGAAATGATGGTTTTTTTACTGAAAAAACTTCGTATAATCCCCAATCACCATATTCAGCATCCAAAGCTTCATCAGATCATTTTGTAAGAGCATACAAAAATACCTATGGTTTGCCAATCGTAATTTCTAACTGTTCAAATAATTACGGATCATATCAGTTTCCTGAGAAATTAATTCCGTTATTCATTAATAATATTTGTAATAACAAATCTTTACCAGTGTACGGTAAAGGAGAAAATGTAAGAGATTGGTTATATGTGGAAGATCATGCGAAAGCAATAGATGTTATTTTTCATAAAGGGATAATTGGAGATACGTATAATATTGGAGGGCTTAATGAATGGAAAAATATTGATTTAATTAAAGTTCTAATAAAAGTAGTAGATAAGTTTCTTGGAAGAGATGAAGGAGCGTCAGAAAAACTTATCACTCACGTTAAAGATAGAGCAGGTCATGATTTTCGTTATGCAATAGACGCATCAAAGCTTAAGAATGAGCTAGGATGGAAACCTTCTTTACAATTTGAAGAAGGAATAGAAAAAACAGTTAAATGGTATTTGAAAAATAAAGATTGGGTTAAGAATGTCACAAGTGGAGAGTACCAAAAATATTACAAAGAAATGTATGGGTAATACAAAAGCCAAAACTTTTTAGTTTTGGCTTTTGTATTATAAAATTTAGATTAGATTTTATCTAAGTCTACTTAAACTTAAATCTTCATTGTATTTAACAATAAATAAACCTTGATTTCCACTGCTCCCAAACATCTTTTTATGGTAGTCAAATTTATTTTCAACACGTAAAGAAACACCTTTTTTAAAGGTGTCTGTAAGTTCATTTCCTGAAGCCAAACGCATTAAAACATCATATGTTATATCAAAACCTTTAATAGCATAGTCTGAAGGAATAGTGTTGTTTTTTTGTAAATATTTATTGTTAAAATCTTTAGTTTCTATGGCATTTTCGTCTGAATAAGTATTAGAAACATAAGTGAAATTTATACTAGCAAGTTTATTATTATCAATCTTATCGTAAGCATTGCCTTTACTAATAGCAAATACCTGAACTTTAGTTTCGTCAGGTAAGCTAATCATACTATTTAGAGCATCAGCAACTACTACATTGTCGTCAGAAGCAATTATAACCCAGTTATGTCTTTTAGAAGACATCTTACTTGTAAAACGCGTTCTCTTTATATAGCCTTTTTCAGGCTTTAAGATATGTATATTATTAATACTATCATGTTTTTTCAGTTCAGATATAATTATAGAAACTTTTGAATTTGTGTCTTTCTTTTCGTCACTGACAATAAATATTTCTTGATCTTTATAACTATCTTTTAAATAAGATGCTAAGTATATCTGATAGCTGTTTTTTTCAGGAGCTGTCTTAATTAACTTAGGTGAAGAAAATTTATCTTGTTTATTAGAGTAGTGTGGAAAAACGACTTTAGAGTTTACATTACGAGCAATAACTTCTGCTTTATCAGAATAAAAAGGACCAATAATTACATCTGTATTTTCTAATTTTTTATTTTCAAGAATTGTGGTTACATTCTTTCCTCTATTTCCTGTATCAAAAACGTTAACATTTACTTTAACTCCTTGTCTTTTTATAGAATCAATAGCAACTTCTGCTCCCATATAGAAGTCAGTTACCATATTAGTTAAAGGGTTGTCATCAAAAATATCTTTATTTGATTTTTCACTATATTCATCAGCCTTGAAAGGAAGTAAAATAGCAAGATTAATAGATGTGTTAACTTGAATAGAATCTTTGTAAAAAGAATAGTTTTCTCTTTTACTAACCTCTTCAATAGGTTTTATTTTTAATAATTGACCTACTGATAATTTATTGTCAGCCAAATCTGGATATTCTGGGTTCAAGCGTAGTAAGTCCTCTTTAGATACATTGTAAAAACGAGTTAAACTATACATAGTTTCTTTACTCTTAACAGTATGCGTTAAGAATTTTTCTAAAACTTCATTTTTATTAATAGTAACTGTTTTTTCTAAAGCCTTAACCTTTAATATCTGACCAATACTTAAATTATTACTTTGAATATTGGTGTACTCAGGGTTAAATTTAATTAAATCCTCTTTTGTTATACCATATTGTTTTGTAATACGATACACAGTTTCTCCCTTTTGAACTTCGTGAGTTTCATACTCAACAACTGTTTGTTGAAAAACAGTATCATCTTCTTCAGTTTCAATAGCCGTACCTTTGTTATTATTGGTATCGGTAGTATTTACCTCTTCTTCAGCTGAGGTAGTAGACGAAGAAGTACTATTTTTAATTTTAGGGTTTGGTATTACAATTACTGTGTTAGCTTCAGGACGTCTTCCGACATCAGGGTTTAAACGTAATAAATCTTTCGTTTTTATGTCTAAACGATCCGCAATGTCTCGCATCGTTTCACCTTCTTGAATTTTGTAGGATACATAACGTTTTTGCTGGCCACAAGAAACGGCAAAAGTTAAAACACAAACTAATAGTAAAAACTGTAATTTCTTCATCTACTCTTTTTTTATATTAATGGTGGATTTTTATTCCCACTCAATTGTTGCTGGTGGTTTAGAGCTAATGTCATATACAACTCTGTTTACACCTTTTACATTATTAATTATTTTATTTGATGTTTTTTGTAAAAACTCATAAGGTAAATTTACCCAGTCAGCAGTCATACCATCAGTGCTTTCTACAGCTCGTAAAGCTACCACTTTTTCGTAGGTTCTTTCATCTCCCATAACCCCAACAGAATTTATGGGTAATAAAATAGCACCAGCTTGCCATACTTTATCATACAACCCACTTTCTTTTAATCCGTTGATGAATACAGCATCTACTTCTTGTAAAATACGAACCTTTTCAGCTGTAATATCTCCTAAGATTCTAATAGCTAAACCAGGCCCAGGAAAAGGGTGACGACCTAATAATTCTTTATCAATTCCCATAGAAGCACCAACCCTACGTACTTCATCTTTAAAAATCATACGTAAAGGCTCAACAACTTTCAATTTCATGAAATCAGGTAAACCACCTACATTATGATGACTTTTAATAGTAGCTGAAGGACCTCCATTAACTGAAACTGACTCAATTACATCGGGATAAATTGTTCCCTGTGCTAACCATTTGGCATCTTCTATTTGGTGTGCTTCATCATCAAAAACATCAATAAAAACCTTACCAATAGCTTTACGTTTTGCTTCTGGGTCACTTAATCCAGCTAGTTCGTCCAAAAAACGTGCCGAAGCATCGACCCCTTTAACGTTTAATCCCATACCTTCGTATTGTTTTAATACGTCGGTGAACTCATTTTTACGTAACAATCCGTTGTTTACGAAAATACAGTGCAAATTACTTCCAATTGCTTTGTGTAATAAAACTGCAGCTACGGTAGAATCTACTCCTCCAGATAAACCTAAAACAACTTTGTCATTACCAATCTTAGCTTTTAATTCAGCTACAGTTTCGTCAACAAAAGAATCTGGTGTCCATGTTTGAGCTACCCCAGCTATATTAACTAAAAAGTTTTGTAATAATTGTTTACCATCTGTAGAATGATATACTTCTGGATGAAATTGGATAGCATAAGTAGTCTCTCCATCAATTTTGTATGCTGCATTTTGTACATCATGAGTACTTGCTAATAATGTTCCTCCAGTAGGTAACTCTTTAATTGTGTCTGAATGACTCATCCAAACTTGACTTCCTTCAGAAATATCTTTAAAGAATTCTTCTCCTTCTTCAATAAAAGATAAGTTAGCTCTACCATACTCACGAGTATTAGAAGGAGCTACTAAACCACCAGAAAAATGAGCTAAATATTGTGCGCCATAGCACACTGCTAATAATGGTTTCTTACCTCTGATTTCAGACAAATCTGGATGAGGAGCCTCTTCTGAACGAACTGAAGATGGGCTTCCTGAAAGGATTACAGCTTTAAAATCGTTTAAATTTTGTGGTATTTTGTTGTAAGGGTGAATTTCACAATAAATATTTAATTCTCTTACACGGCGCGCAATTAACTGTGTGTATTGCGATCCGAAATCTAATATAAGTACGTTGTGTTGTTGCATGCGCAAAAATAGTACTTAGATTTTATATTTGCGAGAATATTTAGTAAGAAATTAAAGAGTTTTTTAAACTATTAAATCTTGTAAACTATAGCATTAATATTCATACCAGCACCTACTGATGCTAAAATAATAACATCTCCTTTTTTTACTTCTTGGTTTTCAATATTTCCTTTTAAAACTAAATCAAGTAGGGTAGGTACGGTTGCTACTGAACTATTTCCTAATTTATGAATGCTCATTGGCATCACACCTTCAGGAATTGGTTTTTTGTACAAACGATAAAAACGTTTAATAATAGCTTCATCCATTTTTTCATTGGCCTGATGGATGAATATTTTTTTTACATCATCAATAGCTACACCACTTTTATCTAAAGCAGTTTGCATAGCTTTTGGAACATTGGTTAAGGCAAATTCATAAATTTTTCGTCCATGCATCTTAATGTAGCGTACGTCTTTGTCTTTGTTTTTATCGTTTGAATTTCCAAAAAATAAAAAGTAGGCTTCATCTTTAGTAAAGGTTTGTGAAGCATGGCTTAAAATTCCACTATCATTTTTATCAGTAGCTTCT
The DNA here is from genome assembly GCF_059716285.2 of Tenacibaculum sp. TB-53. NCBI lineage: Bacteria > Pseudomonadati > Bacteroidota > Flavobacteriia > Flavobacteriales > Flavobacteriaceae > Tenacibaculum > Tenacibaculum sp. TB-53. The sequence continues at coordinate 44,116 of NZ_CM202790.1, forward strand.
ATGATACAGGCACCAGCACCATCACTATAAATCATAGAGTCACGGTCATTCATGTCAACAACCCTTGATAAAGTCTCACCACCAATAACTAAACATTTTGTAGCAATTCCTGCTTTTATAAACGCTTGTGCTTGAATGACACCTTCAACCCAACCAGGACAACCAAATAAAATATCGTAGGCAACACAGTTAGGGTTTTTTATTTGTAACAAATGTTTTACACGAGTAGCTAAACTTGGAAGAATGTCACTTTGAATGGCATTCTTTTTAACATCACCAAAATTATGAGCAAAAATAATATAATCTAATTCTTCTTGATTAATTTTAGCATCTTTAATAGCTTTTTGCGCAGCAAAAAAACCTAAATCTGAAGCTTTATATTCATCTTTAGCGTAACGACGTTCTTCAATGCCAGTAATGGATTTGAATTTTTCAATAATTATAGGGTTAGGGTTGTCAAAAGATGTTCCATCGGCATTTAAAAATGAATGATTATTAAAGTTAGCATTTTCCTTTTTGATAGATGGGATAAATGAACCTGTTCCTGTAATTACTGATTTCTTCATTGAAATAAATGATTTTTTTTAGGGTTGGTAATTACAAATAAAATATTTTTATTGATGATAACCGTTTTATTTACATTCAATTTCAAATATTTGTTATGTTTTTAAAAAAAACAAGTTAAATTTTTTTTTTAAAAATCAGAGGTGCTTTTTTTTGTGATTTTGATACTCGATGGTTGTTACAAATATGAGCTATCAAATGAAAAAGGTAATAATGAAAGTAACGATTCCGTTTTTACTATTTGTCCAACTTCTCCTGTAAATAGTATTTCAATTGGTTGTTTTTGGTTGATTTCATATTCTGATAATGTTTGACGACAAGCTCCACAAGGACCAACAGGTTTATCTACCGTAGAGTTTTCAGAAGCAGCAGTAATGGCTATTTTTAGTACTTTCATGTTAGGGTATTCAGAGCCCGCTTTCCAAATAGCTACTCGTTCTGCGCACATACCTGAGGGATAAGCAGCGCTTTCTTGATTGTTTCCTAAAACAACTTGACCATTGTCTAGTAATACAGCAGCTCCAACATTAAATTTAGAGTAAGGAGCGTAAGCTTTTTGTCTTGCCTCAATAGCTTTTTGAATTAAAAAAGCATCTTCAGTTGATAATTGTGATATATTATCAAATACAGTTGCTTTAGTAGTTACGTCAATTTTCTTCATCGTAAATAAATTAGTCAAAAAAAGCAGTCGGTAAGACTGCTTTTGTATTCTGATACGAATTTATAAAAAAAATACCACTTTTTAATATACTTCATATAGTTCTCCTAAATCAAACGATAAAGAAAAACGTAATGTATTTTCTAACGGGTTGTTAACAGCTGCAGTATTTATTAAATAAGATAAATCTAAAGTAAAAGCTCTAGCAGTAAATCCTGTACCTAAGGTAAAGTATTGACGTTGTCCTTTTTCTTCACTCTCATGAAAATAACCAGCTCTAAGAGCAAAGGCATTGTTATACAGATATTCTGCACCTAAAGCCCATGTAGTTTCTTGCAATTCTTCACTAAAACTTCTATCTCCTAAAGATGTAAACATTCCTTCAAACCAACCTCTCTCTGAGTTAGGACTTGAAGGAACAAGTAATTTTGTAAGTTCCAAGTTAAGTCCCAAAATGTTTTTGTCATCAAAAATGAAATCAAAACCACCACCAATTTTTGCATTGGTTGGGATGAAGTTAGGAACACCAGGACTATATTCTACTTTTGGGCCAATATTAGCGATATTAAAACCTAATCGGTAACGACCATTAAAGCTTCCAAAGTTTTTTTCCTTAGATTGATAATAACCAGAAACATCAACTGCAAAAGAATTAACTGCATCTAAGTTGGAGTCATTACTTCTGATTTTATAATTAGAATGAATATACTTTAAACCTATACCCATAGAAAAATTTTCACTCAACTTTAATGAATAAATACCAGTAATAGCTAATTCATTTGGGTTTTCAATTCCATTAGAACCGCCATTAGTATCTGTTAAATTAACTTCTCCAAGAGAAAAGTATTTTAAGTCAACACCCCAAGCAGATTTTTCACTGTACCTATTAACGTAAGAGCCTCCACCAACAAAAATATCGTCAGTTAAGTTTCTAAGCCAAGGCGTGTAATTGAGTCCTATGCTAATTTTGTTTTGATTAAATGCAGTTTTTGCAGGGTTATGAAAAATTGAATAAGCATCTGAAGAGGTAGCTACTCCAATATCTCCCATACCACCAGCACGAGCATCAGGTGTAATCAATAAGAAAGGCATTGCCGTTGTGTTTATTGATGTTTGGGCTTGCGCTTTATTTTGAAGGGTAAAGCACACAAAAAATAATACGATAGATAATTTTTTCATGTAAAATATGATTAATTGTTTAGCAAATATATAATTTTTCTTGAGGGAGTTTATAACTAGTAACTTTTTTTAGATTTCGTATAAATAAAACTTAATGGTTTATTTATTAGTTAACTAACTAAACGAGTTTGCTTAAACAATATTATATATTGTATACGTAATAATGAAAAAAATATTTTTACGCTGTTAAAAAATAATAAACTTTAATGGTCTGTTTTTTAATCTTTTTCTTAGATTCGTAATACTAAAGTATAAAAACTGTCGTTTGTAATCTAGCATAGATAAGGTTACTAAATGTGAATTTATAAATAAATTAGTTGTAAGAAATTAGAAATATTGTAAATTGCGACACCCTTAAAAAACAGTTAAAAATACATGAAAAGTACGTTGAAATTATTTAGTTTATTGGCGATCACTAGTTTATTAATTACTTCTTGTAAAAGTAATGGAGGTGGGTCGAGTAAATCTTCATTAACTGGTTGGAACTTTAATGACCCAAACTATGGAGGATATTTAAAGGGAGAGTATAAAGAAGGAAAAAATGTACCACCAGGGATGGTTCACATAGAAGGAGGTACTTTCACCATGGGATTAGTACAAGATGATGTTATGTTTGATTGGAATACAACTCCACAAAAAATGCATGTTCGTACTTTTTATATGGATGAAACAGAGGTAACGAATGCAGAATATGGGTTATTTATGCAGTATACTAAAGATGTTTTTCCTCCAGAAGACCCACAGTTTAAAAACATTTACCCTTCGGTATTACCAGATACTTTGGTATGGAGGAAAGGTTTAGGGAATACGAATCTTTTATCAGAGAGTTATTTAAGACACCCTTCTTATGCTGAATATCCAGTTGTAGGTGTTAGTTGGATTCAAGCAAATAAATATTGTAAGTGGCGTACCAATGCTGTTAACTTGAAAATTTTAATGGATAAAGGTGTTATAAAAAACATTTTTAAAGAAGATTCTATAAGCTTTAAAGGAGAAAATAATTTTGATACCGATACTTATTTAACAGATCCTTACGCGATATTCGACGGAGACTCTACAATTTATAAAAAGGGTATACCAGTTCCAAAGGTAAAAGGAGAACCAAAACCAGAAAAAGGAACCTTTACAGGTAGACAGGTTACATCTTCAGATGGTATTTTATCTCAAAAATTCAGACTGCCTACTGAGGTAGAATGGGAATATGCTGCAAAAGCTATTTTTGAAAACCGTGAATATAATAATATTAGAGGAAGAAAAAAATATGCTTGGAGTGGAAAGTATACTCGTGACAGAGATAAGAGAAGAAGAGGAGATCAATTAGCTAACTTTAAGCAAGGAAAAGGAGATTATAGTGGTATTGCTGGATGGAGTAGTGATGGATCAGATATTCCTAATGCAGTAAGAAGTTACCCTCCTAATGCTTTTGGACTATATGATATGTCTGGTAATGTTTCTGAATGGGTAGAAGATGTGTATAGACCAATTATCGATTCTGAAGCAAATGACTTTAATTATTTTAGAGGTAACATTTTTACTAAAAAATTAATCAATGAAGAGGGTAAAGTTGTTATTGTGGGTGATGGTGAAGTAGAGTATGATACTTTAGAAAACGGTAGAATTGTTCCTAAAGATTTACCAGGAAGTGTTAAGTATATTCCTATTACTAAAGAAGATACTTACATGAGAAGAAATTATAACTTAGCTAACAATTCTAGTTTAGGTGATGGAGATCAGGCTTCTTCTAAGTTCTATGGATTAGATAAAGATCAATTAGATCGTACAAAAAGAATGTATAACTCTCCTCAAAAGCCAGAAGCTGAAATTGACACATTAGGTAATGTGGTTAATAATTATAAATATGATGATAAGAGAAGAACTACATTAATTAGTGATAAGTCTAGAGTATATAAAGGTGGTTCTTGGGCTGACAGAGAGTACTGGTTAGATCCAGCTCAAAGAAGATATTTCCCAGAATATATGGCAACAAACTACATAGGGTTTAGATGTGCTACAGATAAAATGGGACCAATGGTGCTAAATAAAAGAAAAACAGCTACACCAGATAGAGCTAGATAATAAAATAGTATTTTATACAACAAAACCTCATTGAATTTCAATGAGGTTTTTTATTTTTACTTTATGAAGATAGAAGAGTTATACAGTTTATATATCACACATGGTTTAGTAGATACAGATACTAGAACTATTAGAAAAAACACACTTTTTTTTGCATTAAAAGGAGAGAATTTTAATGGAAATAAGTTTGCCGAAGAGGCAATAACTAATGGAGCTAGTTACGCAATAATTGATGAAGCTGATTATAAAACTTCAGAAAAATTAATTTTGGTTGATAATGTTTTGGAAACTCTACAAAAACTTGCAAATCATCATAGAAATCAACTAGGAATTCCTGTAATTGCATTAACAGGAAGTAATGGGAAAACAACAACAAAAGAATTGATAAATTCAGTTTTATCAAAAAAATATAAAACTACAGCAACTTTAGGAAATCTTAATAATCATATTGGTGTACCATTAACTTTATTGTCAATGAATAAGAATACAGAAGTTGGCATTGTAGAAATGGGAGCAAATCATGCTAAAGAAATTGAGTTTTTATCAGAAATAGCAAACCCTGATTATGGGTATATAACAAATTTTGGAAGCGCACATTTAGAAGGTTTTGGTTCTTTAGAAGGTGTGGTAAAGGCTAAATCAGAATTATATGATTATTTGAGAGCCAAAAACAAAAAAGTTTTTGTTAATCCCAATGATGAAAAGCAGATAGCTAAAACAAAAGATATAGAGAGTATTACCTTTGATGAAAGCATAAAGTTTATAGAGGCTAATCCATTTGTAAAGTTGTCGTATAATAATACAGAGATATTAAGTAATTTAATAGGAGCCTATAACTTTGCTAACATATCAGCGGCGATAACTATTGGTAATTACTTTAATGTAACAACAGAATTAATAAAAGAGGCAATTGAAAATTACGTCCCTTCTAATAATAGGTCTCAGGTAATAAATACAAAAACTAATAGAATAATTCTAGATGCTTACAATGCTAACCCTACAAGTATGAAAGCAGCCTTAGAGAGTTTTAGTAAGCTGCAAGCTAATAATAAAACAATAATTTTAGGAGATATGTTTGAACTTGGAAAATATAGTTCAAACGAACATCAGAGTATTGTAAATTTTATAAAAGAATTAAACTTAGACGAAGCTTTCCTTATAGGTGAGAATTTTTATAAAACCACGACTAAGTATAAAAGGTTTAATGGGTTTAATGAGTTTGAAGAATATATAAAGAACAACCAAATCGAGAGTAGTACAATTTTAGTAAAAGGCTCTAGAGGTATGGCTTTAGAAAGAGTTGTAGCGCTTTTTTAAAAAGAATTATTTCGGTGAAAGTTAACCAAATTATCAATAGGACGTTGAATTACATTAGTAATAGATAAATTATTTTTAGAGGCGACATTGTCTAATATATCCTGAAAGTAATAAGCAATTGATCCGATAAAATAAATTGGTGTTTGACTATTTTTTTCAAAAGGAAGAATACGATACTTGAAAAACTCTTGAACCCCTTTTTTTATCATTTTTCTGACGTATTTTTCATCTCTATACTCCAGCATAAATTTAGCAAAAGAAGCTAAATACATATTTGGATATGGTTTTTTATATAGGTTTATTTTTACGGTATCAGTATCAAGTTCAAAAGAAGTTTTAAATGCTGAAGCTATTTTTTTTGGCATTTTATTATAATAAAAATCACGTAATAATTTTTTGCCAAAATAATTCCCGCTAGCTTCATCCATAATAGTGTAGCCAAGTGATGGAGCTGTAGTAATCATGTCTTTTCCATCATAATAACAGCTGTTAGAACCTGTTCCTAAGATACACACAATACCAGGGTTTTTACCAGTACTAGCATAAACAGCGGCTAAGGTATCTTCAGAAACAAATACAGTTGCTTTTTTAAAGATAGATTTTAGAACATTTTGTAAACTTTTAGCAGCTTTAGGACTTCCACAACCAGCTCCATAAAAGTGGACTTGTAAAGTGTCGTTTTGTATTTTTAATAAGTTGTTAGCACTATTTATTGTGCTAAGCATTTCATCTTTTGTTAAAACAGACGGGTTTAGACCTAGAGTAGTTGTTCTAAAAACTTCTTTTTTAGTATCATCGAGAGCTATCCAATCAGCTTTAGTAGAACCACCATCGGCAATTAAAACCATTTCTTATTTTCTTTTTTAAGCTAAATATATAATTAAAAGAGTTTAAGAGAAATATGAAAAAATAAGAAGAAGCATTAAATCTTCTTCATTTGCTGTTTCATCATTTGCATTTGCTCTTTAAGCATGCCATGTTTATCTAGCTTTTTAGCTTCTGCCATTAAGTTTGTAGCTTCTCTTTTTCTACGTTTAGTCATTGCTATTCCTGCTAATTGTAATTTAGCCATGGCTAAGTCATGATCCATAGCTAGACCTAACTTAACAGCTTTCTTTAAAAACTTTTCGGCTTGAGTAATGTTAGTTTGAGATAGCATAATACCATGTAGGTAATTATAATACCCTTCTTGCTTTTTTGTTAATGCAGTAGATGGGTTTTTAATATACCCTAACCATTTTTGAGCTCCAGCAAAATTTTGTTTACGTAGTTGTAAGAAAGCTAAAAGAATAAACTCGTTTTTAAAATAAAATAAAATAAATAGTCCAGCAAGTAATAGTATTGATATACCGTTCATAATGTGCCCTTGTATGAACTCATATACAGACCATATAGTAATTAAGGTAGCTAAAACTAATTTTATATTTTTATTGAACATAATTGTCTCTTCTTTTTATCGGTTTGCAAAAATACATTTTTTTAACAGAAAACCTATCAACTTATTTTTTGTAATACTTTTTGTTTTTTATCCAAGCAAGAGTTCCTAAAACAGCAACAAAAGCTAAAGAATAATAAACTGATGCTGGCGTAACTACTTTATCACCACTTGCATAAGAATGTAGGCCAGATAAGTAAAAATTAACCCCCATGTAAGTCATCATAATTGATGAGATGGCTAAAATAGAAACTAAATTGAAAGTGTATCTTCCTCGTAAACCTGGTATTAAACGCATATGTAATACAAAAGAATATATCATAATAGAAACTAAAGCCCAAGTCTCTTTAGGGTCCCATCCCCAATAACGTCCCCAGCTTTCATTTGCCCACATTCCACCTAAAAAGTTACCAATCGTAAACATTACTAAACCAACAGTTAATGCCATTTCGTTTATAATAGTTAATTCTTTAATGTGTAAATCCATTTTCTTTTTGTTTTTCTTGTTGGTGAAAACGATTAAAAACAAAGCAAATACACCAAGAATCATTCCTAAGAAGAAAGGTCCGTAAGCAGCAACAATTATAGAAACGTGTACATATAGCCACCAAGAGTTTAATACTGGTTGTAAGTTAGCAATCTCAGGGTCTAACCAATTTTGGTGAGCAAAAGCTAAAATAATCGAGACTAAAAATGTTGTAGCAGCTATGGTTAATGAAGATTTTTTTCCTAGAATTAACCCAAATAACATAGTTGCTAAACCTACAAAAATAATGGACTCATAAGCATTACTCCAAGGGGCATTGCCACTAATATACCATCTAGCTGTTAATCCTAATACATGAAAAACGAAAAGGAAAATAACAATTCCTATAAGTATCTTAACTATATAGTTAACCCATGGTTTGTTATTAAAAATTTGTAAGAAAACAAAAACAATTAAAAGTAAACTTACGTATCCGTAATATTTAGAAAGTTTTACAAAAATATTTAACTTATTGTAAGCTATTTCTAAATCGATTTTGTCTTTAGAAGGAATAACTTCTGAACCAAATTTTTGTTGGAATTTCTTAATTCCATTTAAAACCTTATTGGTTTCAGTATAATCTCCCGATTTTTTTGATGCTTGTAATAACTGTAAATATACGGGTAATGACTGACGAACAAAAACAGAATCTGTTCCTTTAAAATTTGCCTGTAGTGTTTCGGGCTGCGAAACCCATTTGTTATTTTCGTCGTTAGGAATTGGATAAATACGTAATATACCACCTCCTAAAGCTTGCGATAACAACCAAACTCTTCTTTCAATCTTAATAGCATCTTGTTCAAATTTATTTTGAATCCTTTTCTTCTCAGCTTCAACAACAAGTTTGCTAATTTTTGAAGAGCCATCAGGGTTGTAAAAATCAATAAAACGAGCATATTCAGTATCTTCAGAAAGCCCTAAAATTTCTCTAATTTGTGTATTCCCTTTTTCCAGATACACAAAGGGAACGTTTAACCAAAGCATCGGACTTTCTGTAATTGAAAGTAAAATCTGGCTAGGATCCATGTCTTTAAATTTATCTACATGGGCTACTTTTCTAACTAATTCTGAAGCAAAGGTGTGGGCAGGCTTCATACGTCCACCAGCATCTTGAATAACTAAAGAACTAAATAAATCAGCATGTTTATTATCTACTTTATTTGCGATTAAAATAGAATCAATTTGGGCTTCAGAAACTTGTTTTGGTTCATGTTGTTTATGTTGCGTATAACTAGCTAAAGAAATAAATAAAGCAATTAGAGATAGCTTGGATTTCTTGTTTCGTATTTTAACTAATGATTGTTTTAAGTCGTAAAAACGAGTATTTTTAACAAATAAAGAAGCAGTTAAACCAAAGAACAATAAGAAATAACCAATGTACGTGACCCAAGTACCCCAAAAATCGTGATTTACAGATAAATGTGTTTGCTCGTGTTCACCGTCAATTTTATAACTTGATTGGAAAAATTTATACCCTCCGTAATCTAAAATATGGTTCATAAATATTCTATAATCGAATGTTTCGTTAGGAGCAATTACAGTAACTTCACTAGCATAAGCTGCGGCACTTTCTGATCCTGGATATTTTTCTAATTGAAAATCATTTAATTTTACGCTAAAAGGGGTTTGTAACAATTTAGATCCATACCAAGCTCTAAAATTTAAATTTCCAATACTAAATTGTTGTTGGTTGTCTACATTAAACTTGCCTCCATAAAACTCAACACGTTCAGTTTCTCCATTTGTAGTTATATCAAAAATTACGGTGTCATATTTTTTATCATCTTTTTTACCCCTAACTGTTTTAATCTCTCCTTTTTCTGGAGACTTAGGGACTACAAATTGTAATCCATTTACGTTGTGAAGTGTTAATAATTGAAAATGTTGAGCACTATCTTTAACTATTAAACCTTTCTTTTGATCAGCCATTCTAAACCAATCTCCATTATTTTTAGAAATCATTTTTAAGCTACCGTCTTCATAAAAGAAGTTAATTGAAGCAGCCTCTTTATTAGGAGCTTCAAAGCCTACTAAAATATTATGAATATTTTCAATAGTTCCTCTCTTAATGTAATGCTCGTGTCTGCTTCCATCAGAACTTTCTACAAAAAATAAATGCTCTGTTCCGTTTTCGTCTAAAACCATTTTTGTTTCAGACCAAGGAATATAGTCAACTAAATTAAAAGAAACCGTATGATTTTTTCCTGCCTTTTTAGGTTGAAAGTTTTCTTCAAAACTTGCAGAGTTTTTACCCCAAGCAGATAAAAGTAATTTGTTTGCAGTAGTTTTTTGAAATTCACCATTGTCAATAATGACATTTAAGTAGGTGTGCTCAGAATAAAATTGATTGGTTGTTTCTCCTTCATCAATAACCATTAAACCTTCATAACTAATATAACGAGTAATACCGGCGCCTATTAAGATTAATAGAAATGATATATGAAATAATAACACAGACCATTTTTCTTTTTTGTATAATCGGTACTTAAAAATATTTCCAAAAAAATTGATAACAAAGAACACCATAATCAACTCAAACCACCAAGTATTGTACACTAATGCTTTAGAGGTTTGGGTTCCGTAATCGTTTTCAATAAAAGTGGCAATTCCCATGGCAATGGCAAAAACAAAAAATAATACAGCCATTAAACGGGTAGAGTAGAGAATATCTAAGATTTTTTTCATCAGTAAATCTGCTAAGTATAAAACGTTGCAAATTTACGGATTAAAGCTCGCTTTTTTGAAAGAATGAGTGTTATTTTGAGAAAAGAATTGTTAAAGTTAGCATAATTAAATACCTATCTTTTCTCCCATTTTAACAAAGGTTTCCATCTTGTTTTTGGTGTTGGTTAAAATATCTTCATCAATAGTTATTTTGGAACTATTAACTAACAACACAATAGTTGAACCGCCAAAAGCAAAATATCCCATTTCATCGCCTTTTTTTACTTCGGAATTAGGTTTGTAGGTTTCAATAATACTTCCAACCATGGTCGCTCCAACGGGAGCAATGATAATATCTCCTTTGTCTTGTGTTGCCAAAGTACAGTACTCTCTTTTGTTTTCGCAGAATACTCTAGTGAAGTTAGCAGCCAAAGCGTGCGGAGAAACTGAGAAGTAGCGTCCTTTAATTTTGGTTACTTCGGAAGGAGTTCCGTTGTATGGAAAATGATACCTGTGGTAATCATTTGGAGCGAGTCGTAAAATAATTAAAGAATCGTTTTTATGTTTTGTGGCTAGCTCTTTATTGCCTAGAAATTCCTCTAAGGTAAATTTTCTTCCTTTGATAAAGAAGTTATGAATATCAGAAATGTTTTTAAATGCTAACATTTTTCCGTCACCAGGAGAAACAAAGCCTTCCTCAATAGGGCGTGCACCAGGTTTTAATTTTCGATAGAAAAAGTCATTGAAAGAAATGTAGTCTTCAGATGGTCTTTCGGCTTCACTCATGTCGATTTGAAGTTCTCTAACAAAACTGTTTATTTTGTTAATAGAATTAGGTTTGTTCATGAGCTTACCATACCACGATGACAAAAATTTACGTTTAACTAATGGTAATAAAGCCATTTTACCAAATGGATTATTATATAGCAATTTTAAATACCCTTCTCCAGGAGGGGTTTCGGTAATTATTTTACCTGTTTTTCTATCAATAAATTTTATTTTCATAACTGTTATTCTTCTACACTATCAATTAAAATAGTTAACATATCAATGGCAGCTTGCGCAATTTTAGTTCCAGGGCCAAAAACACCTACAGCACCAGCGTCAAATAAGAATTGGTAATCTTGTGCTGGAATTACACCACCAACAATAACCATAATATCTTCACGGTCATATTTTTTAAGTTCAGCAATAACTTGCGGAACTAACGTTTTATGTCCTGCAGCCAATGATGAAATACCTAAAATATGTACATCATTTTCTATAGCTTGTTTGGTGGCTTCTTGTGGTGTTTGGAATAATGGACCTATATCTACATCAAAACCTAAATCAGCATAACCAGTAGCAACTACTTTAGCACCACGATCGTGACCGTCTTGTCCTAATTTAGCAATCATAATTCGAGGACGTCGCCCTTCTAATTCTGAAAACTTATCAGCTAATTCGGTAGCTTTTTTAAATAACTCGTCGTCTTTTATTTCTTTACTATACACGCCAGATATTGTTTTATGTACTGCTTTATGACGTCCAAAAATAGTTTCAAGAGCGTCAGAAATTTCACCTAAAGTAGCTCTGTTTCTTGCAGCTTTTACCGCTAAATCTAATAAATTTCCTTCACCTGTTTTAGCAGATTCAGTTAAATCACGTAAAGTTTTATCTACTTCAGCTTGATTTCTTTTCGATTTTAAGTCGTTTAGTCTGTCAATTTGAGATTGACGAACTGCTTCATTATCTACCTCCAAAATATGTAAAGGATCCTCTTGCTCTAATTGGTATTTGTTAACACCAACAATAACATCTTGTCCACTATCGATTTTTGCTTGTTTTTTTGCAGCAGCTTCTTCTATACGCATTTTAGGAATCCCTTTTTCAATAGCTTTGGTCATTCCTCCTAATTCTTCAACTTCTTGAATTAGCTCCCATGCTTTATTGGCAATTTCTTCAGTAAGTTTTTCTACATGATAACTACCTGCCCAAGGATCAACTGTTTTTGTAATATGGGTTTCTTGTTGTAAGTATATTTGTGTGTTACGAGCAATTCGTGCTGAAAAATCGGTAGGTAAGGCAATTGCCTCATCTAAAGCGTTGGTATGTAAACTTTGTGTTCCTCCAAAAGCAGCAGCCATAGCTTCAATTGCAGTACGGGCTACGTTGTTAAAAGGATCTTGCTCAGTTAAACTCCATCCACTAGTTTGGCAGTGAGTTCTTAATGCTAATGACTTTGGGTTTTTAGGGTTAAATTGCTTTACCAATTTAGACCATAACATTCTTCCTGCACGCATTTTGGCAATTTCCATAAAATGATTCATTCCAATAGCCCAGAAGAAAGATAAGCGAGGAGCGAAGGTGTCAATGTCCATTCCTGCTTCTAGCCCTTTTTTAATGTATTCCAATCCGTCAGCTAAAGTATAAGCCAATTCAATTTCTGCAGTAGCACCAGCTTCTTGCATATGGTATCCAGAGATAGAAATTGAATTAAATCTAGGCATATTTTCAGAAGTATATCTAAAAATATCAGCAATAATTTTCATTGATGGAGTAGGTGGGTAAATGTAAGTATTACGCACCATAAACTCTTTTAAAATATCGTTTTGAATAGTTCCTGATAATAGTTTAGGAGCTACACCTTGTTCTTCAGCTGCTACAATATAAAATGCCAAAATTGGTAAAACGGCTCCATTCATAGTCATGGAAACGGACATTTTATCTAATGGTATTTGGTCGAACAAAACTTTCATGTCTTCCACAGAATCTATAGCAACACCAGCTTTTCCAACATCACCTTGTACACGTTCGTGGTCTGAGTCGTAACCACGGTGTGTAGCTAAATCAAAAGCAACTGATAATCCTTTTTGACCAGCAGCTAAATTTCTACGGTAAAAAGCATTGCTTTCTTCAGCTGTAGAAAAACCTGCATATTGACGAATTGTCCAAGGTCTACGAACATACATGGTAGAGTAAGGTCCACGTAAGTTAGGTGCAATACCTGCAACAAAATCTTCGTGTTTAAAGTTTTTGTTTTGCTGTTCTTGGCTTTTATCTATTTGTATGTTTGATATATCTTTTCTACTCATTTTCTAAACGTTCTTGTTCTAGCTTTTCAGCTAATCGTTTTTGAATAATAGGTTGAATTAGTGTTTTTTCGTTACGAATTTTCAAGAAAGGCGAAACTTCTAAATCGTTTTTCATCTTGTCATTTTCGTTTTGAATTTTGTTTGTTCCAAGTAAAACTAATTCTCCTGAGTCAAATAATTGTTGTTCTTTATCTGCAGATTCTTTTATTTTTCGTTGGATAACTCCTTCTTTTAGTTGTTTTAAGAAACCACCGCCTTTTTCTATTAATTTAAAAACTTCTAGTGCTTTTTGGGCAAGTTGTTGAGTAATTGTTTCAATGTAGTATGCACCGTCAGCAATATTTTGGGCTTCTGCTAACTCGCTTTCTTGCTGTAGAATTAATAGTTGATTTCTTGATATACGTTCTCCAAACTCGTTCGGTTGATGAAAAATCTTATCGTAAGAGTTATTGGCTACAGTGTTTGTTCCTCCTAAAATAGCGCTCATACATTCAGAGGTAGTCCGTAGCATGTTTACATTGTAGTCGTATATAGTTTTGTTACGTGTGCTTGGTTGTGTAAAAATATGAGCAGTTGCTTCGGTATTGTATTCTTTTAAAAGAGCATTCCATAAAACTCTAAAAGCTCTTAGTTTGGCAATTTCAAAAAAGTAATTACTTCCTACAGAAAAATTAAAGTGAATATTGTTTGCAATTGAGCTTCCAAAATGATTCAAGTATTCGTTTGCGTGTGCAAGTGCATATGCTAATTGTTGAACGATGGTTGCTCCTGCATTTTGATAAATGGAAGCATTAACACAAATAGCATTTTGAGTAGCTTTTGCTATTTCTTCTAATTGTGTATGATCGCTTTTAAGATTAGAATACCAGTTTCCTGAGCTAGCTAAGTTTCCTATAACATCTATATTGAAGTAGCACTTGTCCGAGTTTGTGAAATCAGCTAGTTTTTTTACAAATTGTGATGATAAAAAATTAAAAGTAAAGTAAAGTAAGGTTTTTTGAGTGTCAATTCCTTTTAATAAGGTATTGTAGTCAAACTCTTTTTTTGCGCTGAATTTTATGGCGTTTGCTCCTCTTTTAATTGAGTCGATAGCAAATGTATTTGCTTCTTCTTCATTCTCAATGTTAATAGATTGACAAATTGCAAAACCTTTATTTGGGGTATTAATCTGAATATTGGTTCTATCTTCTTTAGTGTAAAAAGGTTTTACAGTAATACCTTCTTCAGTTTTCCATAAAAGTGTATCGTTATAATCGGCACCTTTAAGGTCTACTTGTATTTTTTGTTTCCATTCTGCAGGGGTAACACCTTGAAATTCGTCAAATAAATAGTTACTCATTACTTTTTTATGGTATCAAATTCAATAATATAAATATCTTCATCTTCTTTCTTCATTAAGTACTTTTCTCTAGCATAGCGTTCTAGTTGAAGAGAGTCTTGTAGTTGTTGGATGGTTTTTTTGTCTTTCTTGATTTTTTTTTCATGATAATCAATCCAGCTCTTTAGTTCATTAATCTCTTTATTAAACTCTCTATGGGTAAGGTAAGAATTTTCATCAAAAAAAAGCATCCAAACCACAAAAACAGTGAGTATAATCACGTAAATATTAGTGACTATTTTAAAGGAAGGTTTGTTTTTAATTGATTTTAAACTCATTTTATAAACGGTCGTTAATTACAGTTCTTACAATATCTATAGCTACGGTATTATATCTATCGTTAGGTATAATGATATCAGCATAATTTTTTGTAGGTTCGATAAATTGTTGGTGCATAGGTTTTAAAGTGCTTTGGTAACGGTTTAAAACTTCATCAACATCTCTACCTCGTTCTTTAATGTCTCTTCTTACACGTCTAATCAAGCGTTCGTCAGCATCAGCATGAACAAAAACTTTTATGTCACACAAGTTACGAAGTTCTTTGCTATTAAAAATTAAAATACCTTCAATTATAATAACTTTTCTGGGGTGTGTTTTTATGGTGTCTTTGGTTCTATTGTGAGCAACGAAAGAATAAACAGGTTGTTCGATAATACATCCATTTTTTAATTCAGATAGGTGATCTACCATTAAATCAAAGTCAATTGCTCTAGGATGGTCAAAATTAATCTTAGTACGTTCTTCGTAAGTTAGGTTGTCTGTTTGTTTGTAGTAGGAGTCTTGAGAGATAACGCAAACTTCATCTGCAGGAAGTTCGTTAATAATTTGGTTTACTACCGTGGTTTTTCCACTTCCTGTACCTCCAGCAATACCAATAACAAATATATTCTTCATTAAGTTTTTGTAAAAATAGAGTTATGACAAATTTAGCAAAATAAGCGCATAAAAAAAGCGCTAACTTTTTGTTAGCGCTTTTAGTTTTGAGCCGATGGAGGGACTCGAACCCACGACCTGCTGATTACAAATCAGCTGCTCTAGCCAGCTGAGCTACATCGGCGTTTGCCTCAAAAGCGTGGCAAATATATAATGTTTTTTGAAACTGAAAAAACTTTTTTTTATTTTTTTTAAAAGGTGTTTTTTGTAATGATTTTAGAAGTTTTTTAAGTTGTTGAATTTTAGTTTGTTTTGATTATTTAGAGAGGTAGAATTTTTTTGAAAAAAAATAAAAGAAGTCGGGATGAGTGGATTCGAACCACCGATCTCTGGTCCCCCAGACCAGCACTTTAACCGGACTAAGCTACATCCCGATGTTACAAATATATTTAAAAAAGAAAAGTTCTAAGTAATTTTACTTAGAACTTTATCAAGAATAAATATTATAATGAGAGTGGTAGTTGATGAAACTACTATTCCTATTGTGTATACTGTAAACGAGCTTAAACATTATTTATTGTTTAAGCTGTTAAAGGTTTTCCTTTTAAACGTTTTTCAATGCGTTGTTTTACAGCTGTTAACCGTTTCATTAAATCCATTAATGCGCTGTCTTTTGTTTGTTTATATACCTCATTAATCTCTAGTATAAGAGCTTTTGCTTCTCTAGCGGCTAGTATTCTATCACTAGTAGTAATAAACTTGAATTTTCTGTTTTCAAATTCTTCCGCCTTATTGATTAATTCTGAATTCATAAAATTTACCAATTTAATTTAAAATTTCTTTATTAGGTTTTGTCTGATAAAAAAGATATGTGCCTAAAAATAACTGGGGCGACAAATATATGGGAAACTTTCTGTTTCTAAACAAATAAGCTTATCAATTTGGTTTATTAGTTAATAAGTTTTTCTTATAAGACTAAAATATTTTTTAGCATTATCGTATTATCAGTTATAAGTATTATCTATAAATATAAAAGTAACGATTTTATTTTGCTATTTCAAATTATTAATAGAAAATTAACAGTTTTAGCTGATTAATTTAGTGAATTTTTAAGGAATGAGAGAGTTTTTAGTTATTATGCAGTACTTTTGCGTTTATATAGACGTTAAAGTAGGAACATGAGAAAGTTATTATTCTTAATTTTTGTTGTTTTAATATTTTCTTGTAACAGTCAAGGAAAAAGAAGTGTTTTAGGAGATTCTGATTTTCAAAAGGAAATGAATGCTAAGTTTAAAGATGCTTCAAGATCTCCGCTTACAAAAAAAGGGTTAAAGAAATTTAAAGGCTTAGATTTTTTTCCTATTGATAAAAAGTACACTGTAAAAGCTAACTTAGAAAAGACGTTTAATACTCCTATTACTAATTTTCCTACAACAACAAACAGGGTGGTAATGTATAGAAAATATGGAGTTTTATCTTTTTCTATTGATGGAGAAGACTTTAAGCTTACTATTTATCAAGATGTAAATCCTACTCCTGAGTATGCAAATCATTTGTTTTTACCTTTTTTAGATAAAACAAATGGAAAAACATCGTATAAAGGTGGTCGTTTTATAGATATTTATACGACCGATATACAGGAAGATGGAACTGTAGAGGTAGATTTTAATAAAGCTTACAATCCTTACTGCGCTTACAGTGATAGGTATTCTTGTCCAATTACGCCAAGTGATAATTACCTAAATACAGAAATTAAAGCAGGGGTAATGGCATATAAAAAACCAAAATAAAAGTGTCCTGCAATTGCAGGACACTTTTATTTTGAAGGAGGTGTTAAACCTTCTTCACTGTCTTGTTTAATTGCTTTTATTAACGAATCCAAATATGGTCTTCTTACCTTGAGTTTAGTTTCTTTATGAGCTTTCTTGTTTAGTTTAGAAAACATTGAAGCTACTTTGATTGCAGTAGGTAATAGATGTTCTTGAGGAACAATTTTATCTAAAAAACCAGCGGTAATAGCATCTTGTGGATTGTAAATTTCAGAGCAACTAACACTTCTTTCAAAATAAACAGGGGTTAAACGTGCTTTAGCTATTTCAATACCGGCATTGTGCATGGTCATACCGATTAAAACTTCGTTTAATCCAATTTTAAAATCACCTTCAATTCCTAGTCTATAGTCAACAGATAGGAGTAAGAAAGCTCCTTTTGCCACAGCATGACCAGAACAGGCAGCAATTATAGGGTAAGGAAAAGACAACATTCTATGCGATAAATTAGAGCCTTTGGTAACCAATTCTAAAGCTGATTCAGGAGATTGAGTCATGCTTTTTAAGTCGTAACCAGCAGAGAATATTCCTGGTTGTCCTGTTAGTATTACTGGTTTTTCTTCTTTTTCAGCTTTGTCAAAAGAGGTGTTTAAAGCATCAATCACTTCATGAGAAATAGCATTAGCTTTTCCGTTAGTAATAGTGATGATTACATAGTTTTCTTCTGATTTGTATTGTATAAGTTCACTCATTTGTTATATAAATTTACTCACAAAGTGAGATTTGTTTTTAGGGTAAAGTGTAGTTTAAATAGTTTGTGAATTCGTCCAAAAATAATTTACTAAGTAAATTCCTGCGAAAACAGCTAAAAATCCGATGATAAAGCTAGTAACAGTATATAGCGCAAAAGAGGCGAAATCTCCAGATTTTAGAAAGATATGATTTTCATAGGCAAAGGTTGAAAAAGTTGTAAATCCGCCACAGAAACCAGTAGCTAATAATAAAGTGTGGTTTTGTGTTATGGTTTCGTTTTTAGTAGCAAGTCCTAAAATAATTCCAATAAGTAAACTACCAAGAATGTTAGCAACAAAAGTTCCGTACGGAATTCCTGTTTGAGAGCTGTTTAGAGCTTTTCCGATAATATATCGTAAAACGCTTCCTGCTCCACCACCTATAAAAACTAATAATAACTGTTTCACAAAAAATACTTTTGGGTTAATAGCCAAATTTTGCTCTTTTATTGAATGAGATGTTGTAAGAATCTCTAAAGGAGCTTTTCATGTCATTGCGAAAATAAGAAAACCTCACAAATTTGTGAGGTTTTCTTTATATATATGTTATAGCGGTTTATAGTTCTACATCGTCAGCATCTGTCCAATTCCATTTTCCTGAAATGATTCCCTTTTTTACAGTAACAATACCAGGGTTAGCTCTGATTACGGTTTTTAGAGCAGTTTCATCACAAAAACCAAAGGTGTAAGGAAGGCCATATTCTTTTTGGGTAGCAGCTAAATCTTCAATGTAAGAAGCGGTTAATACATAAATTTCATAACCTTGTTCGCTAGCTTGTTTTGCAATCTTAGAAACATCAGCGATACCTTCTTTTTCTGTTTTCTTTAAATTAGACATAATAACAAGCATTGCTTTTTCTTTTGCAAGCATTTCTTCTAACTTATCTCCTTCGTCTGTCTCTATCATGAAATCATGTATAGGAGGAAGTTCGTCGCTATCTTCTGGGTATTCCATTCCTTTGGCAATATCTGTACCTATAGAATAAGCTCTAAAATCAATAATTGGTAAATGTTGTAAAACATAATAAGTTATAATTAATGATAGAAAAACAGAGCTAAAGGTTGTTAAAGAAGCAAATTTATTTGAAACTAAAGGTTTAATGTGTTTAACTCCAATAATAAGAATCACAATAAAAACCATAAAAACAACATTCTTGTAAAATGTTTCTTTAGGTGTAAGTTTTAAAGCGTCACCAAAACATCCACAATCTGTAACTTTGTTGTAGGTATAAGAGTACCAAGTTAAAAATAAGAAAACTAGGTTTAAACCAAATAAGCTCCAAACAGTAAGTTTAGGTTTGTAACCTACTAAAAGCATAATACCTAAAACCAATTCGGTAACAATTAAAAGAATTGAAAAAGGTAAAGCGAAAGGAATTAAGAATTCTAAATTTAATACATCGGCGCCAAAATATTCTTCAAATTTATATTGAGATCCGATTGGATCTATCAATTTTACAAATCCAGAGTAAATAAAAAGAAGTCCTACAAGTACTCTTGAAATATGAGTTAGCATTTTTAAAATCATAGGGGTGTTTTTTAGGTTAATTATCTGATTCAGAAAGGTGAATCATGGCAAAAATAGCATAATTAATCATATCTTGATAATTAGCATCAATTCCTTCAGAAACTAAAGTTTTGCCTTGATTGTTTTCAATTTGTTTTACACGAAGTAGTTTTTGCAGAATTAAATCGGTTAACGAAGAAACTCTCATGTCTCTCCAAGCTTCACCATAATCATGGTTTTTGTTTTCCATTAACTCTTTGGTGATTTTTATGTGTTTATCGTATAAAGTAGTAGCCTCTTCGGTAGTTAAATCAGGTTGCTCAACAATACCTAACTCAATTTGAATTAATGCCATTACCGAATAATTAATAATGCCTATAAATTCTGATTTTTCTCCTTCATCAACTTTTCGCTCAGTATTTTCTTGTAATTGACGTATACGTTGAGCTTTGATAAATATCTGATCGGTTAGCGATGGAAGTCTTAAAATCCTCCAAGCACTACCATAATCGCTCATTTTTTTTATAAATAAACTTTTACATTCTTCAACTACAGCATCATACTGTTTTGAGGTATCTTGCATCTTTCCTGTTTAAAAGTATTCGACCAAAAATAGTAAATATTACAAGCTTTTCATTTATTTTTACTTGGAAATTTAGCATGATGACAATTAATTGTAAAGGAACCTTGGTGGATTTAACTAAGCCTAAGGTTATGGGGATTTTAAATGTTACTCCTGATTCTTTTTTTGATGGAGGAAAGTATAAAAATGAACGAGATATCCTTGTACAGGCAGAAAAGATGTTGAGTGAAGGGGCTACGTTTATTGATGTAGGTGCATATTCTTCAAGACCAGGAGCAAAGCATATTTCGGAAGAAGAGGAACTACAAAGAATGCTTCCTGTGGTGGAGTTGTTGGTTAAAAATTTTCCTGAAATTATTATTTCGGTAGACTCATTTAGAAGTAGAGTAGTGGAAGAGTCGATAAATACAGGTGCTGGAATTATAAATGATATTTCTGGTGGAAAGATGGATGTGAAAATGTTTGAGACAGTGGCAAAATTACAAGTTCCATATATTATGATGCATATGCAGGGAACACCGCAAAATATGCAACAAAATCCTCAATATGAAAATGTGGTTACAGAAGTGGTTTCTTTTTTTGCAGAACAGCTTTTTAAATTGCGCCAGCTAAAGGTGAATGATGTAATTATAGATGTTGGTTTTGGTTTTGGTAAAACACTTAATCAAAACTATGAGTTGCTTAAAAGGTTATCAATGTTTAAAAGTTTAGATGTTCCTATTTTAACTGGGGTTTCTAGAAAATCTATGTTATATAAATTGTTAGGAATTACATCGCAAGAAGCTCTAAATGCTACTACTGTAGCAAATACAATTGCTTTGCTAAACGGAACACACATTTTAAGGGTGCACGATGTAAAAGAAGCAGTTGAGGCGGTTAAAATTGTGGAACAGTTGTAATAAAATCCTTACATTTACTTATTAGGTAAAGACAAAATGCCTAAAAGCTTGTTTTAAAGTTAAAAAACTTCAAAAAATTAATGAATTTAGATTTCATCAACTTTTCGTTTCTTGATGTGTTAGATATTTTTTTGGTAGCTGTATTGCTTTTCTATATCTATAAGTTGTTAAAAGGAACCGTAGCGATTAACATTGTAATAGGAATTGCATTTATATTTTTAATATGGAAAGTTACTCAAGCCTTGCACATGGAGATGTTAAGTGGTATTTTAGGTTATTTACTTTCTGGTGGTGTTATAGCATTGATTATTGTGTTTCAACAAGAAATTCGTAAGTTTTTATTAATGATAGGAACTACTAATTTTTCTACTAAAAAGGGGTTTTTAAATCAGTTGAAGTTTCTAAAAACTGAAATTCATTCCGAAACAGATGTTGAAACTATTTTAACAGCTTGTGTTAACTTGTCAAAAACTAAAACAGGGGCATTATTAGTCATTGAAAAAACAAACAACCTTGATTTTTTAATTAATACGGGAGATAAAATGAATGCTTTGGTGAATGAAGCAATTATAGAGAGTATTTTTTATAAAAATAGCCCGTTACATGATGGAGCAACAGTTATTCGTGATAATTATATTGTAGCTACTCGAGTAATACTACCTATTTCTAGTAGTACTAAAATACCTTCTAGGTTTGGGTTACGCCATAGAGCAGCTATTGGGGTTAGTGAGAAAACAGATGCCCTTTGTTTATTGGTTTCAGAAGAAACAGGTGAGCTTTCTTATATAAAAGATGGTGAATTTGTGTTGTATAAGTCGCTGGAAGAACTTCGTAAAAAATTAGAAAAAGATGTTATGGCATAAAAAAAGCTCGCAACTTGCGAGCTTTTTTTATGTTCTGTCCAAAAAAGATTATTGAGCAGGAGCCATTTTAGATTGAATAGCAGTCATAACTTGGCTAAACTTAACAGCATCATCTTGACTTAAATTACCAAGAATTTCTTGTGATTTACTAGCTAATTCAACACCTTTTTGAGCTAATTCAGAGTTTTTTACTACATCTCCTTTTGCTTCTATGTATGTTTTAGCATACTCAGTATAAGACTGTAAGTATTCACCTACTTTTGGATCTTCAAATTCAGGAATTTCGATACCTTCAATTGCAGACTCTACAGTTTTAACAGCTTCTTCAGTAGTTTCTTCAACTTCCTTAGCAGCTTCTTTAGCTTCTTCAGTAGCTTTGTCTACTGTTTCAACAGCTTCTTTTTTAACGTCTTTAGCTTCTTCTTTTGTGTTTTTACAAGAGGTTGCTAATAAAGAAGCAACTACAAATGCAGATAAAATTACTTTTTTCATCGTTTTTGATTTTTAATTTTTAGATTGAATAACAAATGTACTATTTTGATTGATGTAAACAAATTTATTTACACTACCGTTTCATTATTAAACTGTTTTTCGTACAAATTCTTATAATAGCCGTCGTGTTTTTTTAATAACTCTATGTGATTTCCTTTTTCGACTATGGATCCTTTGTCCATAACTATAATCATATCAGCCTTTTTAATAGTTGCTAAACGATGAGCAATTACAATAGAAGTTCTATTTTTTGTAATTTCATCCGTAGCATATTGAATCATTTGTTCTGCATGTGCATCAACTGAAGAAGTAGCTTCGTCTAAAATTAAAATACTAGGTTTACTAACATATGCTCGTAAGAAAGCAATTAATTGGCGTTGACCAGATGATAACATACCACCACGTTCTTTTACATTATAATAGTAATTGTTAGGAAGACTCATAATAAATTCATGAATTCCTATTTGTTTAGCGGCAGTTTGTACTTCTTTGAGAGAAATTTTATCATTTTTAAGAGTGATGTTGTTTAAAATACTATCAGAAAATAAAAAAACATCTTGTAATACCACAGCTATTTTTTGACGTAAAGAAGTTATTTTGTAATCTTGAACAGGAATATTGTCAATAGATATTTCACCACTATCTATTTCGTAAAAACGATTTATAAGATTAATTATAGTTGATTTTCCGGCTCCTGTAGCCCCAACAATGGCAACGGTTTGTCCTTTTTTAACACTAAAATTAATACCTTTTAAAATTTCTTCCCCTTTTATATAGCTAAATTTTACATCTTTAAAGTTAATAGCTCCTTGTATGTTGTTAGCAATAATTGATCCATTCTTATCTATAGAGCTCTCTGTGTCTATTATGTTAAAAACACGTTCACCAGCAACAATCCCCATTTGTAACTGATTAAATTTGTCAGCTATTTGTCTTAAGGGTCTAAAAAGCATTTGAGCCATTTTTATAAAACCAATAATGGCACCAACACTTGCAGCTTTGTTTTCAACTACTTGTAAACCACCATACCAAACAATTAAACCTATTGCAATTGAAGATAAAATCTCTGCGATAGGGAAAAAAATAGAATAATACCAAACTGTTTTAACATGTGCTTTTTTATGTTTGTTATTAATATCAATAAAGTTTTTATACTCTATCTTTTCTCTATTAAAAAGCTGAACTATTTTCATTCCCGTAACTCTTTCCTGAACAAAGCTGTTTAGGTTTGCTACTTGGTTTCTTACATCTTGAAAAGTAGATTTTATGGCTATTTGAAATAATTTAGTAGCATAAATTAAAACAGGTAAGGTTGCAAGTGCTATTATTGCTAGTTTCCAATTGGTATATAGCATTACGACTATTACCACAATCATTTTCAAAACATCGCTAACGATCATAAAAACACCTTGTGTAAAAAAATTAGCAATAGTTTCTATATCAGAAACAACACGAGTTACTAATTTTCCAACTGAAGAGTTATCAAAATATCCCATTTTAAATTGGAGTATTTTTCTAAAAGTGATAGCTCTTATGTCTCTAATAATATGTTGTCCAACCCAGTTAGCGTAGTAAATAAAACTAAATTGGAAAAAGACTTGAATTAATAAAACCACAATCATGGCTATTGTGAAATACAATAGTCTAGAAAAATCTTTGTTTGTAATAAAGTCATCTATGGCAGCCATTAAAATGACAGGGGTTAGCACAGCAAACCCTGCTAGTAAAATAGTAGATAATGCTGCAATTATAAATCGTATGCGATACTTTTTTGCAAAACTCATTAGTCGTGCAAAAATTTTAATATCGAATGCTTTTCCTGTTGTTTTACTCACTATATATATTCGTATTTTACTTTTGTTAAAAATAAACCTTTTGCAGGAACAGATACGCCTGCTTTACTTCGATTTTTACTTTCTATGATTTTTTTGAAATCATTTACAGTTATTTTTTCTAAACCAACGTCAATTAAAGTTCCAACAATAGCACGAACCATGTTTCTTAAAAAACGATTGGCACTGATATGAAACGTTAACTCATTACCATTTTTAATCCATTTAGCATTGGTTACAGTACAGTTAAATGTATGTACATCTGTCTTTACTTTTGAAAAGCATTCAAAATTTTCATAATCATATAGAGTTGCAGCGGCTTTATTCATTAACTCTATATTTAATTGCTGGTGGTGTAATTGCCAAGTAGTATTTAATAAAAAAGGATTTCTACCTAGCCAAATTTTGTACTCATAGCTTCTACTAAGTGCATCAAAACGAGCATGAGCATCGTTATGTACTAGTTGAGTATTAAAGATAACGATGTCATTAGGTAAAATAGCGTTTAACTTGTAGGTGAAATTACTGTTTAGTGGGGTTTCTACATCAAAATGAGCAAACATTTGAGATGCATGTACGCCAGCATCTGTTCTTCCTGCACCTACGATAATTATTTCTTTTCTTAAAATAGTGCTAATAGCCTTATTTATTTTTTCTTGAACGGATATTGCGTGTGGTTGTATTTGCCATCCATGATAATTTTTTCCGTTGTATGCTAATTCAATGAAATACCTCAAGAAGTGTAAAGATTTTAAATAGCTAAATTATAAAATTATAACTTGAAATGTACTAGATATGAGGTAAAATAATGTTTTAAGTTTTGCTAAAATACTTATAAGTTAATAATGTGTTGGTTTGATTTTTATTAGTTTTGTTTCAATGAAGAAAATTTTATTACTTTCCGATACACATAGTTTTATAGATGAACAAATTTTAAAGTTTGTAAAACAAGCTGATGAGGTTTGGCATGCAGGTGACATTGGAAACCTACAAGTTACTGATAGTATAAAAAAGCTAAAACCACTGAGAGCAGTGTATGGAAATATTGATGATAAAAGTGCTCGGGCAGAATTTCCGTTAGATAATAAATTTATAATAGATGGTGTTTCGGTTTGGATAACTCATATTGGAGGCTATCCGAATAAATATAATCAAAGGGTTCGAGAAGAGTTAAAAAGTAATACACCACAACTGTTTATTTGTGGACATTCGCATATATTAAAAGTTCAGTATGATAAGAAGCTGAATTTGTTACATTTAAATCCAGGAGCAGCAGGAAATCATGGATTTCATAAAGTTAGAACGATGCTACGTTTTGAAATAGATAATAGTAATATAAAAAATATGGAAATTATTGAGTTAGCTAACAGAGGTTAACTTGTTAAAGTTGTTTTCTTTTCTTAATATTGGAACTATAATTTGTATTGTAGTGCCTACATTTATTTGAGACTTTATAGTTAGCTTACCATCCATCATGTGAACTCTAGCTTCAACTTGGTTAAGTCCAATACCATCAGAAAAAGAAGAAGACGAGGTAGAAAATCCTACCCCATCATCCTTAACGAGAACGGTTAGTTGATTCTTCTCTTCTTTTAAATCTATTTGTGCATGTTTGGCTTTACTATGTTTCAAGATATTATTGATTAATTCTTGAATCACATTAAATATTTTTATTTCAAATTCTTGATTATATCTATTGATGTTTTTTGCGGAAACCTCAAGCTTCAATTGGCTATTAGAATATTTTTTAACAACATCTTTAATAGCATATTCTAGCCCAAATTTTAAAAGGATAGAAGAAACTAAGTTGTGAGATAAGTCTCTAACTTTTTGAGAGGCTTCTGAAATAATAGCTTGTGTTTTTTCTATTTCTTGTGGTGTATCTCCGTTAAATTGTTTTTTTGTAGCTGTTAAGTGCATGTTTGCCGATGAAAGTAGTGCGCTAACATTATCGTGTAATATTTCTGCGATAAGTTTTCGTTCAGTTTCTTTTCCGTCAATCGTAGCATTAAGAATCTTAATTTGAGCTTCGGATCTTACTTTCTCAAGGTTTTGTTGTTGTATAAGTTTACTTTCAGATAACTTGAGGCGTAAGTTTTTTTGACGAAGCTTATAATTGTATATAATTACTCCTGAAACAATTAATACCAAAAAACTTAAAGCACCAAAGAGCATAGAGGTTTTAGCTTCTTGGGCTTCTTCTAGTTTACGTTGTTCTTCAACTAAGGCTGTTTTTTCTTTTTCTAAGTTAAGTTCGTGTTTTGTGTAAATTTCATCGACAATTCTTCTTATTTCAATATCCCTAAAGTCGTCCTTGATATTATAAGATTTTTCTTGATAATCATAAGCTCTGTAGTCTTTTTGTAGATATAAAGTATATGCTAGGTTGAAATATAGAAACTCTTTATATTTTGTAGCTCTATTGCTTGAGTCTTGTTTTATTAAATCTAAACCTTCTAAGTATATTTTTTTTGCTTTCTCATAATCCTTTTGTTCAAGATAAATACTAGCTAAATTACCGAGTGCAGCGGACTCTAAAACTTTCTTATTTGAATTCCTATAAATTTTTATAGCTTCTAAAGAATACTCCTTGGCTAAATCGTAAATAGAGTCTTCTCTGTATATATTAGAAAGGTTGGTGTATGAGCTTGCTTTGGTTGTAAGGTCTTGCTGGTTAAATGAGTTACTAGCTAGTATCTTTTTGTAGTACTTAATAGCACTGTCTTTCTTTTTGGAAATATGAAATTGTCCTCCAATACGTAACAATATTTTGTTTATTTTGAAATTATTTTCAACTATATTCGAGTGCTCTTTTTTAAAAGAAGAGTTATATTTAAAGTTAGCTAATGCTTTTTTGTAGTACGTAATAGCTTTTTCATGGTCGTTTATTTGCCTGAAAATATCTCCAATTAAAAATGAAGTTTTATATTTTAATTCAAAATGACCTGATGAATCTATTTCAGAAAGTATTTTTAGACTTTTTTCTAATGAAATACTATATTTCTCTTCATTAAAGAGTTCTTCAGCTTTATTATATTCATCAAATAAAGGATGCTTTTTTTTCTGGCTATGAGAAGAAATAGAAGTAAAGGTTATAGTAGTTATTAGGAAAAAGAGCAAAGAGCTTTTGTACATTTTTATTATATTATAGTGTGATCCACAATAATAGATCTTGGTTTTCTGTCGACAGATTCAACTTCCATTCTACCAACATATTTATGATTAACAAAATCTAATCTTAATATTTTAGACTCAGGATTCATTTCTAATTCTCTAGAAAATGTTTTTTGAGTTGAGGTACCGTTTGATAAATGCACTTCGTAAGTTTCAATCCCTTTATTATATACAAAATCTGTAGTAACATTATTATTAATAGTAAAATTTAATTGATATGTACCATCTTCATTTGCTGTAATACTATATGAGTTCAAAAATTCGGTAATACCCTTAGCAAAGGTAATGTTTTCATCTTCAATATATATTTCAGTTTTTTTCCCTCTATTAGCTTCTAAAAAACCAATTTTTAAATGATTGTTTTCAATAGAAAAATCATTAGAGTGTTTTGTAGATGTTTTTTGTGCAGTTTCAGCTAAAATAATCTCTTTAGAATTGTCTGTATTAGTCAATGTAGTTACATCAGTATTATTAGCTGTATTAAAATCAATAGAGTAGGCCCCAGTTGCATCTCTTTTAAGTGTATATGATTGTAATAATTTTTCAGGATTATTCTCTATAACTTCTGCTTCGTTAGAAGAACAAGAAGCAAAAATAACACTAAGACTCAAAGCTAGTAAATAAGGAGTAAAGTTTTTCATGACTTATATATTTATTGAGATTAGATTTTTTTTTAAAATAGCGATGTACTTAGGATAGATGTTAAGAGACGGGGGACAATATCTC
The DNA here is from genome assembly GCF_059716285.2 of Tenacibaculum sp. TB-53. Lineage (NCBI taxonomy): Bacteria > Pseudomonadati > Bacteroidota > Flavobacteriia > Flavobacteriales > Flavobacteriaceae > Tenacibaculum > Tenacibaculum sp. TB-53. The sequence goes on from NZ_CM202790.1 coordinate 72,496, forward strand.
TTAGGGGATAAAAGAAAACAAAATGAAGGGGTTTTCTATACTATGTTAAATAACGCGTACATCGCTATTGGGTTTATTATTAGTAGCAGTTGATTAGCGATGCATGAAGTGTATAGACTCGGGGGGCTTCTTCTTAATCTGGGGGACTAAAGAAAATTTGAAGGGTTGATTATGTCTTTACACTATTTTGTTTCTCACAGCATACATCGCTAAACCTACTACATTTTTTACTTTTAATTTTTTATATAAATTACTTCTATATGTTTCTACTGTTTTAATACTAACATTTAGTTTTTTTGCTATTTCACTAGAGCTTTTTTCTTTTGCGATTAATCTTAATACAGCAATTTCCCTCTCGGTTAAATCTCCATGCAAAAACTCTGGTTCATCTTCGTCTTTTGCATCTGAAGCATATGAGTCTAACAACTTTACTTTTATGTCTTCGCTAATGTATTGTATACCATTGTGAACGACTTTTATAGCGTCAATTATTTGCTCATTAGCTCGACTTTTATCAACAAAACCATTGGCTCCTAATGCAATCATTTCTTGAACAAGTTTTGGATCACTCAAACCAGAAAGAATTATTGTTTTAATAGTTGTATTACGTTTTCTAAACGTTTTTAAAACTTCAATACCATCCATTTCAGGCATGTTTATGTCTAAAACTAATACATCAGCTGTGTTTTTTGAAGACCAATTTACTACTTGCTTACCAGTTAAAGAATAGCCTTCAACTTCAATGTTATCTTCAGTATTTAATAAAGCAATGACACCGTCTATTAATATCTTATGGTCATCTGCTATGTGAACTTTTATCTTGTTGTAATTCATGATTGTTATTACAGTTACAAATTTATGAGGTTAAAAGAGTGTGTACAATACACAGTATCCCTAATTGTTTTATTAGTGACTCAGGGAAAACCCTGAGTTTTTTTTAACATTTCTTTAACATTTAAAGCTAGAGGGCTTGAATAGCCTACGGAATCAAAAATAAAAAACCGAGAATTAAATCTCGGTTTTTTTCGCACTAAATATACTAAGATGTTAGGTTTATCGTAATCTATCTACAGATTTTACAAGATCTTCATCCTTCTTAATGGCTCTATTTGCTAAAACTAATAGCAAAATAACAATGATAGGAAAGAACATCCCAATACCTTTCTCAGAAACCAAAGCTTCTCCAGATAATGTTTGTGATAAATAAATCAATAGTCCTAATAAAAAAAGGTTTATCAATATGTTTAACCGGTTTAGTACAAATTGTAACTGACGATTTTTAAATAGAAATATTGTTACAATAGCTACTAAAGCCGAAATAAAAAATAAAACAGGAATACTTTTTTGTAAGATTGAGTTCCCAGAAAATAAATCTAAAACATAAATAGTACTAGTTTGGGAGTTACTCCAAAGACTAACTATAAAAGTCAATCCTCCAGAGATAATTCCTGCTACTAATAGGTATATAGATTGTATTCTTTGTATCATAATTTTTTATCGGGTAGCAAATGTAATACTTCTTTTTTTAAAAAGAAATATTAGAAGTTAAAATATTTGTATATATTTGCCTTGTATGTAACCGCACAAAATTATTATATAGCCCCTATATAATTAGCACTCAAAACAAAACTTAATACAAAACAATTCTTTACAAATAAGGAATTTTAGTAACTTAATTATTTAACGAATGTTCGATATTTCGGAATTAAAAACTAAAAAATTAGCTGATTTACAAGTTATTGCCAAATCAATAGGATTAACAAAGATTAGTCAACTAAAAAAACTAGACTTAGTATACAAAATTTTAGATGCGCAAGCAGAAGCAAGTGCTAATGAGGCTAAACCTAAACCTGCTGCACCTAAAGCAGACAAGCCTAAAAGGAAAAGAATAGCTAAAACAGAAGCTAAAACTACTGCAGAAAATCCAGAAAAGGTTGTTAACGAAACTGAAGTGAAAAAAACTCCAGAAAAAGTAACTCCAGAAAAAAAGGAAGTTGTTAATAAGCCTAAGAAAAGACAAGAAGAGAAGAAGCAAGTTCAAGCTTCAGAGGATAAAAAGCAACAACCTCAACAGCAAAAGCAGCAGCATAATAAAAACCACAATAATAGAGGTAATAAGCATAATAAAAACCAGAATACTAATAAGCAGCATCACAAAAGTGGTAATAAGTACCGTGACCCTGATTTTGAGTTTGATGGTATTATTGAAAGTGAAGGTGTCTTAGAAATGATGCCTGATGGATATGGTTTTTTACGTTCTTCAGATTACAACTATTTATCATCACCTGATGATATTTATGTGTCACAGTCTCAAATAAAGTTATTTGGATTAAAAACAGGTGATACAGTTAGAGGTAACGTACGTCCTCCAAAGGAAGGCGAAAAGTACTTCCCGTTAATTAGAGTATCAAAAATTAATGGATTAAATCCTAACATCGTAAGAGATCGTGTATCTTTTGAACACTTAACACCATTATTTGCTAATGAAAAGTTTAACTTAGCAGAAAAAGGAAGTTCATTGTCAACTAGAATCATTGATTTGTTTTCTCCAATAGGAAAGGGACAACGTGGTATGATTGTGGCGCAACCTAAAACGGGTAAAACAGTATTGTTAAAAGATGTAGCAAAAGCAATTGCAGCAAATCATCCTGAAGTTTATCAGATTGTTTTATTAATTGATGAACGCCCAGAAGAGGTTACTGATATGCAACGTAGTGTACGTGGTGAGGTGGTTGCATCTACTTTTGATGAACCAGCGGATAAACATGTTCGTGTAGCTAATATTGTGTTGGAAAAAGCAAAACGTTTAGTAGAGTGTGGACATGATGTAGTAATTTTATTAGATTCTATTACACGTTTAGCAAGAGCATACAACACCGTGGCACCAGCATCTGGGAAGATTTTATCAGGAGGTATTGATGCTAATGCATTACACAAACCAAAACGTTTCTTTGGGGCAGCTCGTAACATTGAAAATGGAGGTTCTTTAACTATTATTGCTACTGCGCTTACTGAAACTGGTTCGAAAATGGACGAGGTTATCTTTGAAGAATTCAAAGGTACGGGTAATATGGAGTTACAATTAGAGCGAAATATTGCTAATCGCAGAATTTATCCTGCAATTGACTTAATTAAGTCGAGTACACGTCGTGATGATTTATTATTAGATGAAAAGACTGTACAACGTATGTGGGTATTACGTAAGTATTTAGCTGATATGAACCCTATTGAAGCGATGGAGTTTATTCAAGACAGAATTAAAAGATCTTTAAATAACGAGGAGTTCTTGATTTCAATGAACGGATAGTCGTTAGTTTATATAAAATAAAAAAATCCCGCTAGATGTGGGATTTTTTTATTTTGGATATATCACAAAGTCTAATGGAACGTCAAACTTATGAGTATCTTTTATCTTTTTGATAGGGGGAAAGAAGTTAAGTCCAATGGTACGAGTATCTTCTCTACATTCAGATAAAAATCGATCATAAAAGCCCTTTCCGTAACCAACTCTACAGTTCTGTTCGTCAGAAATTAACATAGGAACAAAAACTAAATCAATATCTATTACATTAGCTTCTTCCGCATTTATAGGTTCAGGAACTCCAAATTTATTGAGTTCTAGCTCAGTGTCTTTTTCAAAATAGAAATGTGAAAGAGTATCATCTTCGAAATTACAACGACTAACAATAATTCTTTTTCCTTTGCCTCTAAAAAAATCAATGATGGGCTTCGTGTCTATTTCATTAAACTTTCGCATGGATAAAAACAAATGTACAGTATGAATATCATCAGTTTGTAACTCGAATATTTGTTGGTAAATGCTCTCTTGTAATTTTTCTTTTTCTGTTTGAGTAAGCGTATTTCTCTTTTGTTTGTATAGTTTTCTAAGGTCGGATTTAAGCATTGTATTACAACGATTTTAATTCTTCTTGAAGTTTTTTTGTTAATCCTTTCACTATAAGTTCGTATGAATGGTCAATCAATTCAAAAGCAAAAGTATCAGAAACATCATTGTTCAAAGTAACTGTGTTCCAATGTTTTTTACTCATATGAAATCCTGGATTAATACTTTCATATTCAGCTCGTAATTCTAAAGCACGCTCAGGCTCACATTTTAGATTAATTTTAGGTTCATGTTGCTCCCAACTATCTAAACCCGATAAAGCAAACATTTTATTCATTACTTTAAATACTAAAACATTATCATCAAACGGAAAATGTTCAGTTACTCCTTTTTTGGTAATGCAATAGTTACGAAATTCTTCAATATTCATTATTCAATTAAATTTTGAGTTGATTCAGGAATTTTTAAAGCAGTGTAGTCTAGTTTCCATCCAATAGTTTCCACTAAATTTTGCATTAAGGTAACTGCTTCTAGGGCTTCTTTGTTTGCTGTTTGCATTAAATTACTTTCAGGTATTTTTTGAAGAATGTGTTCTCTCGCTTCTTTATTTACTTCAGTTAAATCTTCAGAACTAAACTTGTTAAGTAATCCGTTTTGAATATCATAGAAACGTAAATTAGGCTCTATTGAAAATACTTCAGGTTGGGGAAATTCAGAAAGAACTAATACTTTTTTCTTAGTATCTGTATGCATTTTTATTTTCCTAAAATCAAAACCAATATGCACTTTAGCATTAATTAGAATAATGGCTTTTTTCTTACTGGTAACAAGTCCTAAAAATTTTTCTTTGGTGTTTTCATGGTGATATATTTCGGCAAATTCTCCTTCAACAGTAATTAATTTAGATACTTTTTTTATTTTATCTAACAAAACTACCGATTGTTTTTCGGTCAAATTTTTTCTTTTTACTGAGGTGAATTTTTTAAAAATATAATAGGATATAATGGCTCCTCCTGCCAAACCTATAAAAAGTAATTCCATAACTACGAATTTACATAAAATAGGTAAAGCATAAAAAAGAATATATAATGTAAGAGTTTTTAAAGACAAAGTGAGCAAAGGAGAGTTATTTTGTATTTTTATTCCCAGAAAGAGCAAGAGTTTATCAGAGCTTAATAAAAACTAATCAATGAGGTCAGTAAGTACAACAGAAAAAGAACTAAAAGAGCGTATAAAAGAGTTAACCTGTCTTTATGAGGTAACATCTTTAATAATAAACGCTAATCTTGATCAAGTTGATGTAACTTTAAAAGCAATAACGAAAAGTTTAAAAAAAGCATTACAGTTTCCAAAAAGCACCCAAGTTTTTATCGATATAGAAGAGTATTCTGAAGAGAAAAGTAAAACAAAGAAAGAGCTTTGTATAATTTCAAGTACTATTCTGGTATTTAATATACCTAAAGGAAAAATATCAGCATTTATAAAAGGAAAAGAACTTAAGGATAATCTATATTTAAAAGAGGAAAAAGAATTATTTGATACAGTTGCTATAAAAATAGGGGGACTTTTAGAGCGTATTGAAATAAAGAACAATGAGCTGTCGATGAGGCGTAAAATGGAACACGCCGATCGTTTATCAATCTTAGGAGAATTAACCGCTGGTATTGCCCATGAATTAAATACCCCGCTAGCTAATATTTTAGGTTACTCAGAATTATTGAAAGCAGATATGTCTAGTAATGAAAAGGCTTTGGCAGATGTAGATAAAATTATTCAAAGTACAATTTTTTCAAGAGAAGTAGTAAAAAAACTCATGTATTTTGCTTGTGAAATGCCACAAGAAATGAAAAAAGTAAACATTATTCCGAGTATAAAAGATGCAATAAACTTATTGGATGCTACTTTTAGAAGACAGTCTGTAAAATACCTAGTGAAAGTGGAAGAATCTGAGTTGTGGTTACGGGCAGATACGGTTCAACTTACTCAGATTATTTTCAATCTTATTATTAATGCTATTTACTTTTCACCTAAAAAAGGACTGGTTACTATTGAAACATTTCAAACGGATAAAGAAGTGATATTAAGAATTTCTGATGAAGGGATAGGATTAAGTGACGAAGGTCTTGAAAAAGTATTTCAGCCTTTCTATACAACGAAGCCAACAGGAGAAGGAACAGGGTTAGGGTTAAGTGTTGTGCATGGTATTGTATTGAGTCATAAAGGAACAATAACAGCTAAAAATGGCATTGAAAAAGGTGCTATCTTTGAGGTTAGATTACCAAAATAAAAGAAATGCCGTTAAAAAAGGAAAATATATTAATAGTAGATGATGATGTTCATATCTTAGAGTTGTTACATCGACATTTACAATCTTGGAATTATCATACCTACAAGGCAGTATCAGTTAAAGAAGCAGTTACAATTTTAAGAGATACCCCAATTGATTTGCTAATAACCGATTTAAAAATGCCAGAAGTGGATGGCTTTGAGCTTGTAAAATTTGTTTCAGAACACTATCCAAAGTTACCTAAACTTATAGTAACAGGATATCCATCTGTTCAAGATTCATTAGAAGCCATTAAGTCAGGAGTAGTAGCATACCTAACGAAGCCTTTTACAAAAGATGAGTTGAAAACGGCAATGGACGATGCTTTAAAAAAAGCAGAAAAAAGTCATAAAAAAACTACTCAAGAAAAAGAGAAAAAGGACTTTTATGGAGATATGATAGGGGCTTCAGAAAAGATTAATGAAATTTTTCAAATAATAGATCGAGTAAAAAATAATAAAGCAACAGTTTCTATTAAAGGAGAAAGTGGAACAGGTAAAGAGTTAGTGGCTCGTGCAATACATTATGAAGGGAAATTTGCTAAAGGACCATACATAGCGGTAAACTGTGGAGCTATTCCTGAGAATTTATTAGAGTCTGAGTTATTTGGTTATATAAAAGGAGCTTTTACAGGAGCAGATAGTAACAGAAATGGTTTTTTTCAAGCGGCTAATGGAGGAACTATTTTTTTAGATGAAATAGGAAATGCTTCATTAAATGTACAATCAAAGTTATTAAGGGCTTTACAAGAAAAAGAAGTGGTAAAGGTTGGAGCTCAAAAAGCAGAGAAAGTAGATGTTAGAATTATTGCAGCGACTAACAATAACCTAAAAGAAATGATTCAAAAACGAACATTTCGAGAAGACTTATTTTATAGGTTGACAGTAGTAGAAATAGAAGTACCACCTTTACGAGAAAGAAAAGAAGATATTTCTATGTTAGTAGAAAAGTTTCTGTTTAAATATGGGGTAGAATATAAAGATAGTTTCGTAAAAATAAGCCCTAAAGCTTTAGCTATACTACAAAGATATAATTGGCCAGGGAATATTAGAGAGTTAGAAAATATAATACAGCGTGCGGTAATTATGTGTGATCGTATAGTAGAAGTAGAGCATTTACCTGATTCACTAAAGTATAATGTCGATTTTTCAGAAGAAGGATTAATATCTTTAAAAGAAATGGAAAAACGTCACATACAACATGTGCTAAATGCTACTAATAACAATAAAACAAAAGCAGCAAAAATTCTTCAAATAGACCGTAAGACATTACGAGAAAAGCTGAAAGAATAACAAAAATTTTTCTGGGTGTTTTTTCTCCACTTGAGGAGAAATTACCCGCTTTTATTTTAAGTAAAAATTTATAAAAACTTCCAGAGCCTCTTGTTTGCAAGGGGTTGGGAGTTTTTCTTTTTTTGGCATCATTAACGGTATATCATTTGCTTTTAAGAGAGAGAATAAAATAAATATAATTTATGAATGCTAACCCTTTTAATATTTGTCCATCATGTACAGAGATAAATATATGTGTGTTAACCAAATTTAAAGAAAAGGTATGGTCGTGTAGTGAGTATAATGAGGTAGATGTAAAAAAAGAAAAAAAACAGGCAGTAATTATAGAAAAAGAAATGCAAGCTGTATAAAAACAGAAAAAATTAAAAGCAACATAAATTCAAACAAAAGTGAGATGACTTTAACTAAGGAATTAAAAAAACCAGTGAAGCGAAAGAATGCTAGAGGGATGGTTGATAATGTACTAGAGCAATTTAATAGTGCGTCTGATCAAATTGGTTTACACCCTAATATTCGTAAAATATTAAGCATTACGAATAACGAAATTATTGTTAATTTTCCTGTAAAGATGGATAATGGAGACGTTGAAATTTTTCAAGGATATCGTGTACAGCATAACAATGCTTTGGGACCATATAAAGGAGGTTTACGTTACCATCCAACGGTAGATATTGATGCAGCCAGAGCATTAGCTATGTGGATGACATGGAAAACATCTCTTGCTGGCTTACCATACGGTGGAGGTAAAGGAGGAATTCAAATAGACCCAGCAAAATATTCAAAAGATGAATTAGAGCGTATTACCAGACGTTTTACGTTTGCATTAGGAGATAATATTGGACCAGAGCATGATATTCCTGCTCCAGATGTTAATACAAACGCTCAAACAATGGCGTGGATGGCTGATACCTATATGAGCACAAAAGCACCAGCTGAACGTTCAATGAATCAACATGTAGTTACAGGAAAACCAATAGGTAGTGGAGGTCTAGAAGGAAGAGACAGAGCTACAGGTTATGGAGTTTTCTTAACCATCAAGTTTTGGGTAGAAGAAAATAACCAAACTTTAGAAGGAAAAACTTTTATTGTTCAAGGGTTTGGAAACGTTGGGTATTGGGCGGCTTACTTTTTAGAACAAGAAGGAGCAAAAATGATAGGGGTTCAAGATGCTTACGGAAGTATTCAAAATACGAACGGAATTAAAGTAGATGACCTTTTCAATTATACAAAAGCTAATAATGGAAGTTTGGTAGAGTACCCAGAATCAATAGCAATAGAGAAGGAAGATTTTTTTGCTACTGACTGTGATATTTGTATACCAGCAGCATTGGGTAATCAGATAACTGAAGATAATGCACACTTAATCAAAGCTAATTTAATAGCTGAAGGAGCAAACGGACCTATAAATGTTGAAGGAGAAAAAATTCTTTTAGAAAAAGGAGTAACAATTATTCCTGATATACTATGTAATTCAGGAGGAGTAATCACTAGTTATTTCGAGTGGCTTCAAAACCGTAACGGAGAGTTGTGGAATATGGAAGAAGTAATTACGCGATTAGACAAGAAGCTAAAAGACTCCTATACTAGAGTTTCAGATTATGCTAAGTTAGAAGGTGTTGATATGCGAAAAGCAGCTTACTGTATAGCGATACAACGTATTGAAAAAGCGTATGTTCAACGAGGTATTTTTCCATAAAAAGGAGTAAAATGAAACACGGAAGTTTAGTTTTAGAGAAAAAAGAGTATGTGTACATTAAGAGTTTACTTAATGTTTCAGCGCATACTGAAGAAAGTAAAGTACAAACATCATTAGGCAAGTTTGCTGAGGAGTTAAAAACAGCAAAAATTTTAGATGAAGAACAAATGTTTGATGATGTCATACGCTTAAATACTGTTGTGACTATAGCTTCTGGAGATGTTTGGGAAAAAACTATTCAGATTGTAAGACCAACTGAAAAGGATTTGAAAACCAACAAGGTTTCTATTTTAACGCCAATAGGTATAGCTTTATTTGGTTATGCTCTAAATGATGTAGTTCATTGGGATTTACCAGGAGGGAAGAAAGAAGTTAAAATTTTAAAAGTAGTTCAAGAAAAAAAGAACGAAAGTTTCAGCACCTTAATTTAAAGATAAAAAAATGACACTTAATAATCACGGTAGCGATATAGATGTAGTACATAAATACAACCATGTAGAATTAAAAGGATGGGTAGATCAGTTACAGTATATTAATAAAGAGATTGAGAACCTTTTAAGCTTGCATGAATACTCTTTAGTCAATAAAACTATTTCTAAAGAAATACTAGAACTCTTTTCTAAGAGAAAAAAAGTAAATAATGAGCTTTATAAAACTGTTTTATCATATTCAAATACCTATGTAAATGTAGCAGAATGTGACGATATACAGTGCGATATGGCTTATTTAGAAGAGTACGATAGGTTACGTGAGAATTATCAAAATAATTTAGAAGCTTATCAAAAACTTAAAGACAAATTTTTTGATGAAGTCTTATTAAAAGAATAGCATTCTTGTTAAGCAAGTATGTTAGATTTGTAGAGTTAGTTGTAAAACCTTGGAATCATGTAGTTCCAAGGTTTTTTTTGTTTTAAAAAATATTATGAGCTTTAATCTTTTAATAACTACACTTTAGTGTAAGATTTGATTAGGTATGTTTAATTATTTTTGTTTAAATAAATCTTAGAAAAAATCAATGTATAGTAGAAATAGAATATATATTAAACCAGAAGAGCAAGAACTGATAAAGAATTATCCAATCTTATTAGGCGGTAGTGGTATAGGTAGTAATATTGCTGAATGTGCATTAAGGTTAGGTTTTGAAAAAATTACTATAGTTGATGGTGATGAGGTTGAGCTATCAAACTTGAATAGGCAAAATTATACTGAAGATGATATTAAAACGGATAAAGTTGAAGCGCTTTCTAAAAGATTGTTATCAATTAATCCGAAAGCAGATATTACGGTTCATAATTGTTTTATTACAAAAGAAAATATACATTCAATAATTGAAGGACATAAAGTAGCGGTAAATGCTTTAGATTTTACGTCTGACATACCATTAATGTTTGATAAGATTTGTAGAGATAAAGGGGTGCCAATTATTCATCCATATAATTTAGGCTGGGGAGCTTTAGTTTCTGTAATCACACCAGATAGTTTATCGTTAGAATCAATAGCCAAAGAAGAAGAGAAGTTTAACGAAGTAAAAATGGTAGAATACGCAGTAAGTTATATGAAGTTTTGGGGAAAGCCTCAGAAATGGATAGAAGATGTTATAGAAGAATATAAAAAAGAGAAGGAAGTATTACCTCCTCCTCAACTATCTGTAGCCTCATGGTTAGTAGCGTCTATTTGTACGCACTTGCTGTTTAATATTTCAGTGGGGAAACCTGTGAAAAAATTTCCTGAATTTTACTTGTCGTCAATTAATAGTTAAATAAGTCTATTATTGGTAGCAAAAGAAATTGCCTCTGTTATGTTAGCAACTTCTAATTTGTCAAATAATTTTTTTCTGTGAAATTTAACAGTATCAGGAGATACAAAAATAGATTCAGCTATTTCATTGATTTTAAAACCTCTTGCAGAATACTGTAATATTTCTTTTTCTCTATTTGTAAGTGTTATTTTTTCTTCTGTTTTCCAATATTTACCTTCTAGATTATAAGTAAACATTTTGTTGTCTCCTTGTTTGTATATTTTGATATTTCCAGAGTGTTGTTCTGTAGATAAAGAGATAATACATATAGCTTTCCAAACTTTACCATCATTATTCAAAAATAAAGGAGTTAATTTTTGGTTTATTAAAATGGTTTTTTTCTCTTGATTTTTGATATTAAAGTCATAAGAAATTGTGTAGAATAATCTTTCTTCAATAGGCAGTTTTTCAAAAAAATCAAACCCTACTGTATTTATCTTTAAAAGTAAATCTAAATCGGGAGGTGTAACATACTTAAAGTAAAAGGCATATCCCATTTCTTTTACTTCTTCAGATGTATGACCACACAAGAATAAGGGGTTATCAGAAACATATTCAAATCCTTTCTTTTGATAGTCAATAATATAAATACTTTTATAAGTAGTTCTTGCAAAAGCTTTTATAGGAGCTAAATAATCAGATGTTTTAAGAAGTTCATTTTCAGAAATATTATCAACAGTGTTTTTCATTGAAAAAAAATCATTGATGTTGTTTTCCATAATTAAAAATATTGAAGAGTTCTAACAAATCTACTAAAAAGTATATTATTATGTTTAATAAAACTACACTTTAGTGTAGTTTATTGGCCATCAACACTTTAACTACACTTTTGTGTAATTGAAAAGCAGTAGTCTATAGATAGTTTTGAGAGTATAAAACACAATGTTATGACTTTTAAAAACAAATCCTTAGAAATATTATCGTCAAGTGAAATGATAAATTTAGCTGAATTCATAGTTAAAGAGAATTTTAAACATCACACTAAAGGAAGCTTACCAAGTAATTATTATTCAAGTATTCAATCTATTTATAAAGAAGAGCTAGGTTTTTCTAAGAACTCAAAAGTATTTGTTTCAAAAAATAACAAAGGAGAAATTCAAGGTGCTATAAGAGTGCTAAGATGGGATTACTCAAGAAAGTTACCAATTCAAAAAATATTTGGAATTAACCCGATAGAAATTGCAGGTATGTCTCCTTTAAAAACAATTTGGCACATAGGTAGATTCGCAATAAAAAAAGAGGTTAGTGATATAAACCTTTTTAAAAAACTAATGATTTGTGCAATAAGTCCAATTTGTGAAAAAGAAAACTCTGTTGCTTTCGCTGAGTGTGATAGTAAGTTGTTAAGAGTTTTAAGAATTTTAGGAATAGAAGCTACTGTGGTTGGTGAGGCAGTGAACTATTTAGGCTCAGAGACTATACCTGTGTGTATGACTTATTCAGGTTTAATAGGGTTTTATAGAAAAAATAAGCATTTGATATTTAAATCAATAGACGTTAGTTCAGTAAAAAAATCAAAACTACCTAAAAGTGTAGTTGTTGACAGTCAGTTGGTTAACTACACTTTAGTGTAATGAGATAGATGTAGAGGTCATTTAAATTTGAAGTATAATAAAATAAATTAAAGAAATGAAGAAACAGGTTTTAAATATGATTTTGCTTTTAATGTGTACAAATATCCTCTCACAAATAACGTACAATGGGGTGGTTGTTGATACAGAAAAACAGCCAATTTCTCTAGCCAATGTAATTTTATATGATTCTATAAATAATAAACTTATAGATGGAGTAACTACTGATGATAGAGGGGAGTTCAGATTAAAAGTAAAAGAAAAAACTTCATTTTTTATTGAAATAAGTTTTTTAGGTTTTAAAACCAAGAAAATCAATGTAACAACTAATGATTTAGGTAATATTGTTTTAGAAGAGGACACAAGCTTACTTAAAGAAGTAATAATAACTAGTAAAAAACAAACATTAGTTAGGAAAAACGATCGTTTAGTTTTTAATATAGATAAAACAGTTGCTCAAGAGTTAGGTTCTGCCGTAGAAGTATTGAGGGTAACACCAAATATAGTTATTAGAGATGATCAATTAACAATGCTTGGAAAAAGTTTTGTAAGAGTGATGGTTAATAGTAAAATGTTGCCGTTGACGGGAGATGATTTAAGAGGGTACTTAGCCAGTATTAATAGCTCTGATATTGTTAGAGTTGAGGTAATAACAGTGCCACCTTCAGAGTTTGAGGCTGAAGGAAATGGAGGAGTAATTAATATAGTTCTTAAAAAAGAAAAGAAAGATTTTTGGAGTGCCGTAGCCCGCATGTCAAGTACCCAGAGAACATTATTTTCCTACGGAAGAAGTTTAGCTCTAAATTACAAAAAGAAAAATACATATTTAACTGTAAATATTTCTAATGGACTTTATTTAAAAAGAAACATTTTTAGAAATAATAACTTTTTTTCAAATGAAACATGGAGGGGTAATGGACCTTCAGAATATGAGGACGAGTATTTAAATTATAGATTGTCATTTACTCAAACTTTAACTGAAAAATGGGAATTAGGGTTAGGATACTCAGGAACAAACTCAGATATAATTTCTTCGACAGGTAATAAAGATTTGATTTACGATTTAAAGGATGAGTTAAAGTATTCCTTATTATCTGATGGAGTTTCTAACAAAGATGCCAAGAGCCATGCGTTAAATTTTTACAATACAATTAAACTAGATAGTTTAGGGAAAAAGATTTCGTTAGATGTAGATTATTATAAGTCTACTTCGTTTAAAGAAGGTGAAAATAAAGGAGAAAGGAGAGAACAAAATACGATAACTCCTACTTTTTCAAACAATACGAGTATAGATTATGATTTTGAAAATATTTCAGGAAAAATAGACGTATCGTTACCCTATAATTCAATAGATATAAAGTTAGGAGGTAAAGTGTCTTTTTCTCAAACTAATAATGACTTTAAGTTTTATGACAGCTTTAATGGAACCCCAGTTTTAGATGAGAATCAATCTAATGTATTTAATTATGACGAGCATATTTATGCAGCATATGTATCAGGAACTAAGAAAATTTCAGAAAAGTTTAGTGCAAAAGCAGGACTTAGATTAGAGAGCACAGTAACTAAATCATACTCTAAATCAAATAACCAATCGAACGAAAATAAATATACTAAGTTTTTTCCTACACTATACCTTACATACAAATTAAAGGGAGAACAGTCACTATCGTTTAATGTAAGTAGGAGATTAAATAGACCTAGATTTGAAAGTTTAGATCCTTTTAAGATAGTTGTAAATCCCTTTAAAACAATACAAGGTAATCCGTTTTTACAACCTTCATTTATTACTAACACAGAACTAATATTTAATTCTAAAAAGAACGAATTAAAGGTATATAGTCAAAAGATTACAGAAGGGTATGAGCAAATTTCAGAGTTAGATCCTGTAAGTAAAGTGGTAAACTATACGTATTATAATCATTTAGATATAGAAAATTACGGAATAACAGATACGTATATCTTTGATAAATTAAAATGGTTGACTTCATACAACACGATAGATATAGGGTATTCTAAAATGTCTTCATCAATACCTGAAACTATTAGAGAACAAGAAGGGTTTAATGCCTTTGTACAAACTCAGAACTATATAAAATTAAATTCTAAAAAAACGCTATCACTAGGGGTTAATTATTACCATGTTTTTGCAGCAAAACAAAATGTTTCAAGACATGGAGGTTACGGTCCTTTAGACTTATCTCTTAGATTAAAACTACTAAAAGGAGATTTAAACCTAGTGATGTATGCTAATGATGTTTTAAAAACAAGTGTAACTACTGTGACAGGTTATTATAACAATGTTAAAACAACTTATAATAACTATTACGATTCAAGATCATTAAGTTTTATAGTAAGATACACATTTGGAAATAAAAATATTAGAACAAAAAGAGATAGATCAGGTAATAGAGATATACAAAATAGGGCTCAATAATAATTGAGTATATAAAATAACCAAGGCCAAGGTTTACAGACCGAAAAACAGTTAAAGTCTTAAAAATATAACTGATAATTAATTCAATATAAAATTTTAAAGATGAAAAAAATCACACTAAACAAAGGATTAAAGTTAAACAAAGAGGCAATTACAAAGTTACAAGACTCTCAAATGTCAACCTTTAAAGGAGGTATTAGAGCAGCAGGACTTACTTGTGCAAACGGATCGTGTATCAAATCTTGTAATGAAAACTCTTGTAATGGATCAGCAGACCAGGTAATTAATTAAAAAACAAAAAGATGAAAAAAATCACATTAAACAAAGGATTAAGATTAAACAAAGAAGCAATTACAAAGCTTCAAGATTCACAAATGTCTTCTTTTAAAGGAGGTATAAATGCAGCAGCAGGAGCTACTTGTGCAAATGGATCTTGTATTAAGTCGTGTAATGAGGATTCTTGTAAAGGAGCGGATCAAGTTATTCATTAATAATAAAAACAAATAAAGATGAAAAAAATCACATTAAACAAAGGGTTAAAATTAAACAAAGAAGCAATTACAAAGCTTCAAGATTCACAAATGTCTTCTTTTAAAGGAGGAGTTAGAGAAGCAGAAGGTCTTACTTGTGCAAATGGATCTTGTATTAAGTCGTGTAATGAGGATTCTTGTAATGCTAACCGAATACAATAATAAAAACAAAAAGATGAAAAAAATCACATTAAACAAAGGATTAAAGTTAAATAAAGAAGCAATTACAAAGCTTCAAGATTCACAAATGTCTTCCTTCAAAGGAGGAATTAGAGACGCGGAAGGTCTTACTTGTGCAAATGGATCTTGCATTAAGTCATGTAATAAAAATTCATGTAAAGGAGCAGATCAAGTAATTAATTAAAAAAACAAAAAGATGAAAAAAATCACACTAAACAAAGGATTAAAGTTAAATAAAGAAGCAATTACAAAGCTTCAAGATTCTCAAATGTCTTCTTTTAAAGGAGGTATAAATGCAGCAGCAGGAGCTACTTGTGCAAATGGATCTTGTATACAATCATGTAATAAAAACTCTTGTAAAGGAGGAGCAGATCAAGTAATTAATTAAAAAACAAAAAGATGAAAAAAATCACATTAAACAAAGGATTAAAGTTAAATAAAGAAGCAATTACAAAGCTTCAAGATTCACAAATGTCTTCTTTTAAAGGAGGAGTAAGAGAAGCAGAAGGTCTTACTTGTGCAAATGGATCTTGTATTAAATCTTGTAATAGAAACTCTTGTAAAGATCAAGTTATTAATTAAATAGTAATTAATAGAACAAGGTTCTTTTTAACCTAAAAGAACCTTGTCTAAAAATAAATAAAGATGAAAAAAATCACACTAAACAAAGGATTAAAGTTAAATAAAGAAGCAATTACAAAACTTCAAGAAGCTCAAATGTCTCAATTAAAAGGAGGGGTTAGAGACGCAGCAAGTATTTCTTGTTTAAATTTTACATGTAATGCGTCTTGTGATACAGGAACGTGTAATGGATCTGCAGATCAAGTTTTAAACTAAAATGAAATTGCAAAGTAAATATAACTCTATTAAAATAATAATAAATACAGCAGTTTAATTGCTGCTGTATTTTAAAGTCATACAAAATGAAAGAAGCACATAAATTAATAGAAAATATAGATAAAATAAAAAGAGAAGATTTAGAGTCAGATAGTTTATTAAATGGAAAGTTAGGACTTGTTTATTACTACTTATGTCTTTATAAGGTTTTTAATAAAGAAGATCATTTACAAAGAATAGAAAAAAACTTAGAGTCTGTTTTTACAAATATTGAAAAAGGTGTTTCTAGCTTAATGTATGATTCTACATTAGAAAATGGTTTGAGTGGTTTAGGGTATGTTTTACAGTTACTAATTGAAGAAAAAATAATAGATGAAGGTTACAATTCACAACTAGAAGAAATAAATAACATAGTAGTAGATCAAGCTATTGAGTTAATTCAAAATAATAATTATGATTTCGTTAGAGGTCCTTTTGGAATTTTATTTTATCTAAATTATGTAGATAGCAAACCTCTTGTTAATAGAGTTTTAGAAGCTTTGTTTGAAAAGTTAAAAGAGGATAAAAACTTTTTATTTTATAATGAATACACATATATAGAAGGCGTGCACATTGGTTATGCCCACGGATTATGTGCGATAATAAAAGTTTTAAATGATATAAATGATGAAAGAGCAGAGTATTTCGTAAGATATTTATTAGATAGACTAATGAATATTATGAAAAAGAATGAATATCAAATAATCAAAGACAAGAAATACTACTTGCCTAGAAGTATTCACAAAGGAGATGAGTTTGAAAAAGGCTTAAATTATAGAGCTGTGCTAGCCTGGTCTAATTGTGATGTGAATTTTTCTACATTAATATATTCATTAAATGAAAAATTTAAAACTAATGAGCTACTAACTATTGCTAATAAAATAGCTTTAGAAAGCCTTGAAAAAAGAGAAGAGAAACATACAAGAATTTGGGATCATAGGTTTTACTTTGGGAGTTCAGGAGTGTTAAAAACATACATGTTCTTATATAAAAAAACTAGAAACTCAAAGTATAAAGAAGCATCTAACTTTTGGTATAAAAAAACATTAAACTTTCTTACTGAAAGTACTATAAAAGAACATCCTCTTAATTTTTTAAATAATCTGCCGGCTACAGCTTTATCTCTTTTAGAGTTTGAAAGAGAAGAAGAATTTAACTGGTCCAAAATACTACTATTATGATAAACGATATTTTAAAAATTGGAATACTAGAGTTTGCAGCTAGCAATAAACAAAATTCAATGCATGCTATAGAAGATATTTTTACTTATGCATGTAGAGCAGATGAGTTAAATTTTTCTAGATTTTGGCTTACAGAGCACCACAGAGCTAGTGCTGTACATCCATACAATAACCCAGAGATCTTAATGACCCTAATTGCGGGTATGACAGAAAATATTAGGATAGGATCTGCAGGATCTCTAATAGGTTATTACTCGCCATATTCTTTGGCGCAAAATTATAAACTACTTAATAATATTTATAATAACAGAATTGATTTTGGTTTGTCTAAAGGACGTCCAGAAAACGCACATCAACATAATTTTTTCAATTTAAATAATAGCACATTTGAAAATACGATGTACGAGAAAAACCTTCAAGCGATATGTGAACTACTGCATGAAGAAGAAAAAAAATACAATGAAAGCAAGATTGTACTTCCTCCATTTAAAGGAATTGCACCTTCCTTATGGTATCTATCTAACAGTTATAGGAAAAAAGATTTAGCAATAAAAAATAAATTAAACATATGTAGGTCTCTAATGCACGGTTTAGATGTTTTTGAATACGATGAAGACCTCAAAGGGTTACAAGAATATAAAGAAGAGTATTATCAAACGAACGGGCAACTTCCAGAAGTAGCTATAGCAATAGCAGTTACTTTTTCAAAAACAAAAGAAGAAGTAGAGCAAGAAGAGAAGAAATATAAAAACAAAAGAGAGGGCTTGAAAATTATTCCGGTTAATGAATATACTTTTTTAGAAAAATTAGAGAAAATTCAAAAAGCATATGGGGTAAATGAAGTCATAATATGCGATACCGAAAAAGATATAGAAGCTAAGTTAGAAAACTTAGAATTAATAAAAGAATTAACAACACAGCAAGTACTTAAAACGTTTTAAGATGAAAAATATTAGTTTATTACCAAACAAAATAATCAGACAACCATTATTATCTTTAAATAAATACAATCAAATTCCTGAAAAAGAAAAAGAGCTAAATAGTTTTATAGATTCTTTATTTTTTAATAAGGAGTTCTCTGAAGCGGTTTATTTATCATCTCCTAGTTTATATAAAGAATGGGAAAAAGTAGTAAAAAAAGAGAAAGAAAGAGGAAAAATAAACGAAGCTATACTAAAATACTTTTTAAGATCAGTTTCAAATACAGTGCCTTTTGGTCTTTTTACTTCTTACACTACTTTAAGCTCAAATAGTAGTTTAGATAACGAAAAAAAGTATAAGAGGTATTCAAGTATTGATTTAGAGTATTTGCTAAACTTATTAAATCACCTTAATCAATATCCGATTATTATACAAACAGTAAAATATAGAAGAAACAATACTATATATAAAATAGGAGACAAGTATAGGTATATAGAACCAAAATTTTCTAAAGGAAATATAAGTTACACACTTTCTTCAATAGATAGTGATGAGTTAATAGATTACTTAGTGTCACATGAAAATGACACAATGACTTTTGAAGAATTAAAAAATATGATATTAAATTTAGTAGATGGAGTAGAAGAAGAAGAGGTGACTGCCTATTTATTAGATTTAATAAATTCAAAAATATATATAAGCTCATTTGAAGCTACATTAAATGAAGAAGACCTTTTAAATCAAGTAATTAATTTTTATAAAGAAAATAGTTCCAAAATAGATACAGATGAAGAGTTAAAAAAAATATTTTCATCATTAATAAAAGTTAAAGAAAAGCTGATAGAATTAGATAAAAAAGTTTTCAATTCAATAGATATTTATAATGAAATCTTTAAAGATTTAAGAAAAATAGGAGTTGATTTTAAAGAAAAATTTGTCATTAATTCAAATTTAAAAAAGATTCCCAAAAGTATAAATGATACAGAAAATATAGATATAAAGTTAAATAAATTAATGAGTGTTTTATCTAAGGTATCTAAAAAAAACATAAAAGAAGATTCAAATTTAACTGTATTTAAAAGGAGTTTTTATAATAGGTATGAAGATAAAGAAGTAGCATTAGTTGAAGCTTTAGATAATGAGTTGGGAATAGGGTATTTACCCCACTTAAAAGAGGAAGTAATATTTTCTGATTTAATAGATGATGTGACTATGCCACAAGTTCGAAAAGTTACATCAGAAAGAAAAGTAGAAACAAAAGTTCATAATTTTTGGCTTAATTTATTACTTCGAAACCCTGAAAAGAAAGAAATAAATTTAGCAAAAGAAGATTTAACCATTTTCAAAGAGGAAAATGAAGCAAAAAATGGTGCCTTTTCTATTTCTTATTCATACACTAAAGATAAAATATATCTTAAACACATTGGAGGAACAACAGGAACCAATCTAATAGGAAGATTTAGTAATAGTGATACAGAAGTTCAAGAGATTATTAATTATGTAACAGATTTTGAAAAGTCGTTACTTAAAAATAAAATTGTAGCAGAAGTTATTCACCTACCTAATAACAGAGCAGGAAACATACTAATAAGAAAAGTAAATAGAGATGCAGAAATAAGTATAATATCAAAAGCTTCTGGTAATACCAAAGTTATAGATGTAAATGACTTATACATTAGCTTGAAAAGAAATAGAATTGTTCTTAGATCAAAAAAAGAGAATAAAGAAGTTGTTCCTTTTTTAAGCTCAGCTCAAAATTATCATTACAATTCATTGCCTATTTATCATTTTTTATGCGACTTACAATCACAAGATCGTCATAATGATTATTCAATAAACTTTGGAGGGTTTAATATAGGGGATTTAGAATATTGTCCAAGGTTAACATACGGTAAAGATGTAATTCTAAGAAAAGCAACATGGTTATTAAAGAAAGATAACTACAAAGGAATAGAAAGCCTAAAAGCAGATTTAATAAAGAAAAGTGTCCCAAGGTATATTTATATAACTAGTGGTGGTGAAGATAAGATGATTATTGATATTGAAAACTACAATACACTTAACATACTATATCAAGAAATAGAAAAAAATAAAATTTTAAGAGTTACAGAATGTATTTACGATATGCATAATAATGAAACACCTGAAAGCTATGCGAATGAATATATTGGAGTTGTTAAATCTCAAAAAGAATTAAATATATTTAAAAATATTTCTACTACACATAAAATTGAAAACAATAATGTAAAGAGAACCTTTATTTACGGTGATGAATGGGTATATTTTAAGCTTTATACAGGAAGAATAACATCAGATCAACTTTTAATTGAAAACATTTCTAGAATAGCAACAAAATTAAAAGCATTAGGCATAATAGATAAGTGGTTTTTTATTCGCTTTACCGATCCAGATTTTCACTTAAGGTTAAGATTTCATTTAAAAAATGAAAAAAACTACTCAGAGATGTCTAAGATTATTCATAATGAATTATCACATTTATTAGAAGAACAAAAAATATGGAAGTTAGACTTGTCAACATACAACAGAGAGTTGGAAAGGTATTATTGGCAAAATATAGAGAGTTCTGAAACTATATTTCATATAGATTCAGAGTACACCGTAAACATGTTAAAATATCTAAAAGATAATGGAGAGAGTAGAAGGTGGCTTTTTATTTTAAAATCAATAGATGATTTTTTTAATGTTTTTGACATTAGTTTAGCTAAAAGACATCAAATTATAAATACTATGTTTAATAGCTTTTGGGTTGAGTATGGTAAAGTAAAAACTATAAAAAAAGATGTAAACAATAAGTTTAGAAAATATGTAAAAGATATAAACAGCATATTAAACACACCAGAAATTGAGGTGAAAAACATATATAAAGAGAGGTATTCAGCATTAAAAGAAGTTCAATTAAGTATAGAAGCTAAGGAAAATTTAGATGATTTGTTATGGAGCTATATTCACATGCATGTAAATAGATTTGTGCAAGCAAATCCTAGGTTTCATGAACTTATAATGTATGGAATTTTAGAAAGATATTATAACCAAGAGATTGGTAAGAGAAAGTATAACCAAAAACAAGTTGAAAATGAAGCTTATTAGACAATATGATAAAATGGATTGCGGCCCATCTTGTTTAGGAATGGTTGCAAGTCATTACGGAAAAGAAATATCACTAAATTACCTAAGAGAAAAGTGTTATATAACAAAGGAAGGAGTTTCTTTATTAGGAATAGATGAAGCTTCAAAAAAGTTAGGTTTTGAGACTTTTTCAGCTACTCTAGGACTACAAGAGTTAAAAGATATAGATAATTTAAATTATCCATGTATTTTGCATTGGAATAATAATCACTTTGTAGTTCTAAAAGAACATAAAAGACCACATTTATTAGCAAGGAAAAAGAAATGGCAAATAGCAGATCCAGCACATGGTTTTGTAAATTTAAATGATGAGAAATTTTCCAAATCATGGTTAGGTGAAAATGGAAAAGGAGTTGCATTGTTCTTAAAACCACAAAATAAGTTTGTAAATACAGAATTTAAAAAACCAGAAAAAATATCATTAAAATACTTTATAGACTTTTTTAAAAGCCATAAAAAAAAGTTGGTATTTGTATTCATTTTAATGCTTCTAGGAAGTTTAATAAATATGGTTTTCCCTTTTTTAACACAGTACTTAATAGATAAAGGAATTGATAAAAAAGATGTAAACTATATTGAATATATTTTATTCTCTCAGCTAAGTTTGTACCTAGGAGTAATTGTTATAGAGATATTTAGAAACTGGTCATTATTAGTGGTAGGAACCAAAATAAGTATTAAAATAATTTCAGAATTTTTGTTAAAAACACTAGACTTACCTTTAAAGTTTTTCGACTCAAAGCTTATTGGAGATTTTCAACAAAGAATACAAGATAATGATAGGATAGAATACTTTTTAACATCACAATCAATAACTACATTTTTCTCAATGATTACTTTTTCAGTATTCTTTGGAGTATTGGCTTACTATAATATAACAATACTATTAATTTATACATCATTAACACTTCTGTCTGTGTTGTGGTCTCATTATTTCTTAAAGAAAAGAAAAATATTAGATTATAACAGATTTATTGAAAACAGTAACAATCAAGAAACGATATACGAGATACTAAATGGAGTAACAGAAATGAAATTGAACTCTTTTGAGGAGTATAAGTGTAACCAATGGAAAACAGTTCAAGATAGGTTGTTTAATATAAATTTAAAAATATTAAGATTAGATCAAATTCAATCATCAGGCTTCACGTTTATAAACCACGTAAAAAATATACTAGTATCTTTTTATACAGCAATTTTAGTAGTAAACGGAGACATGACTTTAGGTGTTTTATTAAGTATTTCATACATAATAGGTATGATGAATTCTCCTGTAGATCAATTGATTAATTTTATAAGATCATTACAAGACGCAAAATTAAGTTTATCAAGGTTAAATGAAGTACAAAATGAAGATCCAGAAGAAAAAGAATCATACTCTGAGTTAAAGTTATCAAATAATGGTACTAATACAGGTGTGAAGTTGAGTAATGTTTCTTTTCAGTATGAAGGTCCCAGGTCTCCTTTTGTTCTTAATAATATTGATTTATACATTCCGGACGGAAAAGTTACAGCCATCGTTGGGGCAAGCGGAAGTGGAAAGACTACATTAATGAAGTTATTGTTAAGGTTTTATAACTCTATAGGAGGTTATATTAGTTATAATGACCAAAATATTTTAAATATTTCACCTAGAAGTCTAAGAAAACATTGTGGAGTAGTAATGCAAGATGGATTTATTTTTTCTGATACAATAAAAAGAAATATAGCGACATCAGATGAAGAAATTGATTATGAAAGGTTAAGAGAGGCAGCAAAAATAGCGAATATTGATGAGTATATTGATTCGTTAGCTCAAGGATATGATACAAAAATTGGAGCCTCAGGTAGTGGACTTTCTGGAGGACAAAAGCAACGAATATTAATAGCAAGAGCGGTTTATAAAAACCCACATTACATGTTTTTTGACGAAGCAACTTCAGCGTTAGATGCAGAAAATGAAAAGAAGATTCATGATAATTTATTCAACTTCTTTAAAGGAAGAACAGTTGTAATAATAGCTCATAGGCTTAGTACAGTAAAACACGCAGATCAAATAGTAGTGTTAAAGAAAGGGAAAGTAAGTGAAGTAGGAAACCATGATGAATTAGTAGGTAAGAAAGGAGACTATTTTAGTTTAGTAAAAAATCAATTAGAATTAGGAAGTTAGAAATGGATACAAATAATATAATTTTAGAAATAGAAAAATCAATTAACAATAATTATGGAATTTTAACTTCTATGGGAGTTGTTAATGGATTAGCAGGAGTTTCTCTTTTTTATCATTATAAGGATAATAAGGATAAGTGTCTCTCTTTTTTAGAGAAATCAATCAGTGGTTTAAATGAAGACTATAAAGGAAATGATATTATAGCAGATATTATAGAAATAGGAATTCTGCTTGATTTTTACATCAAAGAAGGTGTTATAAAAAAAGAAGAAGTAGCATTTTACTTCGATAACTATGACTCAATTCTTCAAGAACTTTTAATAGATAAATTAAAAGAAGACAATCTAAACCCAGTTACAGGAATATTGAAGTATGGTAATTATTTTATAAATAGAGCCAAGCATTCCGGAAAAAATTACGATGAATTATTTTCATTAATTCTTTCTAAAATAGAAAAACTAGCAAAAAAAGATAAAAAAACGACTGGAATTTATTGGGTTTCTACCATTGAAAGAGAAGGGCGATATTTAGTAGAGTTAGGAGTAAAACATGGAGTCATTGGAATTGTAGATTTTTTAGTTGAATTATATGGGTTAGGATTTGAGAAAAAAAGGACAAAGAAACTAATAAATGAAGCTATAAAATATGTTGTTGAGTCTAAGTTAAAGGACAAAACATTTCTTTTTCCTTTTTGTACAAATAACGTTAAAGATGCCGTATCTTTTTCTTTCAATTTAAATTACGGAGATCTCGGAATTGCCTATGGAATTCATAAAGCAGTTAAGGCGTGTAATTTAGAAGTTTACAAAGAGGTAATTAATCAAACATTAAAAAACGCAGCTAATTTTAAAGATGATGAAAATAAATACTTAACAGATGCTAATTTATTTTATGGTTCATTAGGAATTGCTTCTTTACTAAAAAAGTTTAGAAAAGAATTAGAAGAAGATTTTCTTAATGATTCTATAAACTATTGGTATACAAAAACAAAAGAACATAAAAGACATGATAATGAATGGGCTGGATTTGACACAACTTTTAATAAGTTTGATATTAATGCTCAACTTTCCATGTCGCATGGAATAATTGGTGTAGGAACAGCACTCCTTAATTTTAATAAAGATTTAAACTTCGACTTTTTAACTTTTCTAGGGTATAAATTTTAAAACCCTAGAAAATTTCTGCTATGCTAATACACTTACAAGTAGTTATTAATTAGAAGTAAATTAGTAAAAAAATAAACAAAAAAAGTTTCGGGTTTTTTTATTAAAAACTGACATTTATTAATTTTTTATATCATAAAAACTTAGTTCACTTAAAAATTTACTAGGAGAAGTACCAAACTTCTTTTTAAAGGCAGTAGAAAAGTGTTGTGGGTTTTTATAACTTACCTTTTCAGAAACCTCATTTACGGTATGGCCTTTTAATAATAGTTCTTTAGCCTTATTCATTCTTAAATTAGCAATAAATTTAAATACGGTAATACCAAATGTGGTTTTAAACCCTTTTTTTAAGGCATATTCATTGGTGCCAATTTCTTTACATAACAAAGATAAGGTTAGCGGAGATGTATAATTATTAAGTATATATTCATAAACCCTTTCAATTTTATTAGCTTCAGTAGTAGTTAGCTTTGTTGTGTTTTTTTTAGGAGTACTAGGTGTAAACTGATAAAGTTGTAATAAAAGAAGATCTAATATTTTAGAGGTAATATGTATTTTTCGAAAATGATTATCCCATTCAGAGGCAATAACTTCTTTTATCAAAAAATGCATTCTTGAATTTATTAAGCAGTTTTCTGAATTAAGTTTACCAAATTTTTTATCACTAATGATTTTTTTAAAATCATCAAACCTAATATCATCGGGTAAATACTGAATGAAGAATAAAGGAGATAAGTTAAGGCGTACAATAAAAGATTCTGAAGATTCACACTCTAAAAAGCCTTTTGTATTGCTATAAAAGTTAATATTATGTGAGTTAGAGTTAAAAAAATACTTACTTTCTATTTCAGGTATATGTATAGTAAACTTCCCTTTTAAGTTAAATAACATTTCTATACTTTCTCCTTTAATATTAAAAGATATTTTATAGCCTTTTATAGTTTTTATGGAGCCAAAACCTATTTTGAAGTTTTCAAATACATGCTCCTTATACCAACCTTTAAAATTATTTTCATTAAAGTTAGTTACTAAGGTTTTGTAAAAATTATCATTTATATTTTTAATATTAGATAGCTTATCAAAAATAGCTTCTTCATTATTATATATGGTAACCTTCATGCTTTCTTATTCCGTTTAACGTATGTTTTTTATCCGTTTAACGTATCCCCCGATTTTCGAATAAAAATTAGTTTTGCAGAAGACAAAAATAATTTATTTTTATTTAGTCTTAATAAGTAAAATTAGTTTTAACATAAAAAATGACAAAATCGATTTTAGTTATAACTTATAAAAAAAAATAGCATGTTAACAATTATAGGCTGTTTAGCTCTCATAGGTTTTTATTTTTTATACAGTACTTCAAATAGAGCAGATTTAACATTTTATTTACCTCTTCAAAAATGGATTAATGAGAATAAAATAAAAGGAAAGTATATAGGTGTAGTCTTGTTAATTATTGGTTTAACTAGCGCGATTTTATATTTAGGTTTTGGCGCAGGAATATTTTCATATTTAACTCTATTAATGTTAGTGTCAAGTTTAGTTGTTTTAATTGAACCTTTACGCTTTTTAAAATTCTCAATATTAGTTGTTATGATGATTTTATCACTATTACTTGAAGTTTATCTTAAATAATTATGCCAGCAAATAAAAAATATTTGACAAGTTCACCTATCCAGCGTATTGCAAAAATAAGTGCTGGTTTTGTAGGAGGATATGTTGTAACAGAAACCTTTCACATCATGTTAATGACTTTTTTTAACATACCAAATGTAATAATGACACTACGTTTTTTTGGATTTATTATGTGGGCGGTTTTAATGATTTTAGCCTTTTTAGCCAAAAGTGCATGGAAAATATGGGCACTTTATACCCTTGTTAGTCTTCTATTTATTATAGTCATTTACTTAAATAATCCAAATCAATTATAATAAAATATTAAAATACCATTATGGCTAAGAGAGTATATAATATAATGTTTCATACACATACCATTAGTGGTATTGTTATAAGTGCAGCATTATATGTAATTTTTTTTACAGGATCTATTTCTTTTTTAAGAGATGAAATAATAGCTTGGGAAAGAAATGAGCCCGTTGAAAAAAACTTTTTTTTAGAAGGAGATTTTGATGCTTTATTAAATAATTTAGGAGAAGAGTATTACCTAAAAGGTAGAGACATTTCTTTTTATAGAAATATAGAAGGACAAAATGTAATCACCAGAATGGGGCAGTCTAAAGATACATTGGTACCAAAAAAAGAGCCTAAAAGAGCTTTTTTTTATACAAATTTAAAAACCTTTAAAAAAGCAAATTATAACCAAAACTATTCTTTAGGAGAATTTTTTTACAGGCTACATTTTTTTGCACAATTAAATTTTTATGGACGATCTGGGTATGTTTTTGCTGGTTTAATAGCTTTTTTCTTTTTGTTTGCAATTATAACAGGAATTATCGTTCACTGGAAAAAAATAGTACCTAATTTTTACCAATTTCGACCAAAAACCAAATGGAAAACTATTTGGACAGATGCGCATGTTGCACTGGGTGTAATAGGACTACCATATCAGTTTATATTTGCTGTTACAGGCGCATACCTAATTATTGGTTATATGGTAATGCTAGCACCTGTGCAAAACTATATTTTTAATGATAATTCTAAAGCTTTAACCGAAGCATTGAATTACGAAAAAGATATAAATTATGAGTACAAAGCAGTAGAATTAGAAAAAACTATTTCTATTAATGATTTTTTAGTTAAAACAAAAAAAGAATACCCTAGCTTACAATTAAATAGTGTCGAAATATTTAATTATGGAGATGCAAATATGCATGTAAAAGTAGGAGGATACCCAAAGTATAAGGATAACTTTTTAAGTTCAGGGTCAATCACATTCAAAGCTTCAGATGGATATATAGTAAAAACAAAAGATTCAAAAAATAGCTTATCATATATAGAAGGAGCTACAAATCTTTTAAAAAGATTACACTTTGGAGATTTTGGTGGTTATGGAATGAAATTAATTTACTTGGTTTTGGGTTTTATCACCTGTTTTGTAATCATATCTGGTGTACTTATTTGGTTAGTTGCAAGAGATAAAAAAAGCGTACCTAGTTACAAACGTAAATTCAACACTTGGTTAGTAAATATTTATATGGCTATATGTTTAAGCTTATATCCAATAACTGCTCTTGTTTTTATTACCGTTAAATGTTTTTCAAACAGCAATGGAGACAATAGAAAAGTATTTATTTATCAGATATTTTTCTGGGGATGGCTTATACTAAGCTCACTTTTTATCGTAAAAAAAGACAATTACTTTACCAATAAAATATCACTTTTATTAGGAAGTATTTTAGGATTTCTAGTACCTATCTCAAATGGTGCTATTACAGGCAATTGGCTATGGGTTTCTTGGCAAAAAGGATATTCACAAATTTTTGTGGTAGATGCTTTTTGGTTGCTACTTTCAATAACATCATTTAGTATTTTCTTCAAAATAAAAAGAAATAAAAAGCTTTAAAAGAATCATCTTAATAATCAGTATTATTTACTCCGTTTAGCGTAGCTAATTATCCGTTTAGCGTATAAAGCTTACAGTTTTATAGGAGTAATTTTGTTTTTAATTTCAATTAAGTCTAAATAAAAACAAAGTGAATATATTTAAGAAATCAATAAGTTTTATAACGATTAACCTTCTATTTTTATTCGTAGGATATACACAATCTAAATTATCCGGAACAGTAGTAGATGCGTGGAAAAAACCAATTCCTGGAGCAACAGTTATTATAAAAGACACGAATAAAGGAGTTTCAACTGATATAAATGGTCATTTTCTTTTTAAAGGTAAGCTTAAAGGAAAATATGTACTTAAAGTTTCTTTTGTAGGCTTTAAAACTAAGGAACTATTTTTTAAGATAGAAGAGGGAGAAGAACTAGTATTATCAATACAATTAGAAGAATCATCAGTAGAGTTAGATGAGGTACTTGTAACAGGAAAAAGTATCGTAAAAAAAGTAAAAGAAAAAGCATATAATGTAGGTGTTGTTGATGCTAAGCAGTTACATCATACCTCTTTAGATTTAGGACATGCGTTAGATAGAGTAGCAGGAGTACGCATTAGAGAAAGTGGAGGAGTTGGTTCTCGAATGAATTTTTCACTTAACGGTTTTAGAGGAAATCAAGTTCGATTTTTTATTGATGGATTACCCATGGATAATTTTGGTTCATCTCTACAAATTAATAACATTCCAATAAGTTTAGCAGAACGCATAGAAATATATAAAGGAGTAGTACCTATAGGTTTAGGAGCAGATGCATTGGGAGGAGCTGTAAACATTATAACACAACAGCATAAAAAAAGTCATTTAGAGGCTTCGTATTCTTTTGGTTCGTTTAATACTCATAGATCACATGTAAATGCTGTTTATGTAGCAAAATCTGGGTTTACTGCGCAATTAAATGCTTTTCAAAACTATTCTGATAACAATTATAAAGTAAACGTTGATGTATCTGATTTAAACACCGGAGAATATTTTCCCAACCAAAGAGTAAAACGTTTTAATGATACTTACCATAACGAAGTAGCCATTTTTAATGTAGGTTTTGTAAATACTGAGTTCGCAGATCAATTATTATTTGGTATAACCCTAGGACAGAGTTATAGAGAAATTCAAACAGGAGCAAGAATGGTAAGCGTGTTTGGGGCTTGGCATACAAAAGGTAATATTATAATGCCTAGTGTAAAGTATAAAAAGAACGACTTTATATTTAAAAACTTAGATTTTAAGTTAACCGCTAATATCAACTTGGGAGAAGAAAAAAATATTGATACGTTACATAGGCGTTACAATTGGTTTGGAGATTTTAAAGAATATGATGGCCCTGGAGGAGAACGTTCGTATTCTTTATATAAATACAAAAATAACGCAGGTATTACAACAACAAGCTTAAACTATAAGTTGAATGATAAGCATAAAATTACATTTAGTAATACTCTTAATACGTTTGATAGAGTAGGGCATAATGAGTTAAATCCAGATAACGAAATTTACGAACACCCCAAAAAAGTGATGAAAAATGTGATGGGTTTAGGCTATGATTTTAAAAGTTCAAACTGGAATACTTCAGCTTTTATAAAAAAATACTATCAACGTAATAAGTTTGCAGAGGCATATAATCCTAGTGGAAACTACGGAGATGTAGCGTATAGAAATCAAGTTAATAAGTTTAATCATACAGGGTATGGGCTTGCTGCAACATATTTTGTAAACGATGATATACAATTAAAAGCTTCTTATGAAAAAAGTTATCGTTTACCAGAAGCAAATGAACTTTATGGAGATGTAATTAATTTAGAAGGAAACTTAAGTCTAAAACCAGAAAGTAGTAATAATTATAATTTAGGAGTTAGTCTTTGGAAGCATACAAGCAGTAATCACTCTTTTAATTTTAATGCAAATGGTTTTTATAGAGATGCAAAAGATTTCATTAGACCTACACTTAATAAAAATCAAAGTAGGCAAGTTATGGATAATTTAGCGAGTGTAACCAACCTTGGTGTAGAAGCAGAGGCAAGATATAACTTTAATAATCAAGTCTCACTAGGAGCAAACATAACTTATCAAAACTTAAGAAATAACACAAAATATGAAGATAATCAAACAGAAGTTAGTGTTGTTTACAAAGATCGAGTTCCTAACGAGCCTTATTTATTTGGAAATGCTGACGCGAGCTACACTTTTTCTAATCTATGGAATAAAGAAGACAAATTAAATGTAGCCTATAACTTGTTGTTTGTTCATGATTTTTATTTGTACTGGCCAAGTTTAGGGAGTAATAAACTTGAAATTCCTCAACAAATATCACATGATATAAGTTTTACATACTCATTAAACAAGAAACTACAATTTACTTTAGAATGTAGAAACTTGTTAAATGCTGAGCTTTATGACAATTTTAGTTTACAAAAACCTAGTAGAAATTTTACAGGAAAAATTAAATACACTTTTTTTTAAGAACACATATATAGAAGATAATTAAATAACAATTATAAATTAAAACAAATGAAGTACAAAAACCTTTATTCAGCTTTATTTATTGCAGCGGCAATTTTTACGTCATGTAGTGATGATAATACTCCAAAACAGGGAGAAACACCTCAAAAAGGAGCAAAATACTTAATAACTGCGACACCAAAAGCATCAGAAGGAGTTGCAGATTATATACTTACAACAGATAATTTAACCCAAGGAAAAATTAGCACAGTAGGAAACGGTATTGAGCAAGATGGAACATATCGTTATTATGTAACTAGTAATAATAAGTTTTTTAGTTTATTATACGGACAAGGAAACCCAGGAGCTGTTACAACCTATCAGTTAGACGATAAAGGAGCATTAGAAAAGTTATCTAACTTCCAATCAGAAACTGTACAAGCGTTTGCGCCAGTTAAAGACGATTTACTATTAATAAAAATATCAAGAAATTCTGACTCCCCTATAGCTTCTTGGTACCGTCTTGATACCAGAACATCACAATTTGTAGCCGAAGGACAAATTAATACTAAGGACTTAGCAAATAAGGAAAATGGTGAGTTAGCTTTCTTTACTTGGATAACTCAAGTAGGTGATTATGTGTATTTGCCCTATTTTACAATTAAAGGAAATTCTACAGATAGATTTGGAACGAACTACCCTAACGAAGCCAATATTGCAGTGTATTCTTATCCAGAAATGGAGTATGTAAAAACGATTCATGACGATAGAACTAGTCATATTGGACGTTATTTTAACAATGGTTTGTCTGTAGATGAAAAAGGAGATACATATGCTTTTTCTTCTTCTGTAGCAACAACTAATGGAGAAATAACATCTACAAAACCATCAGCAATAACAAGAATAAAAAAAGGAGAAACAGCATTTGACCAAGCTTTTTATTATAACATTGAAGAAGCTTCAGGTAATAGATATGTTACTTCTCATTTATATTTAGGAAATGGTAAATTTTTAGTAAACTTGCACGATACAGCTTCAAAAGGGACATATAGTTCTGGGAAAGATTTGGCTATTGTAGATGTATATGCAAAAACGTTAACAGATGTAACTGGGCTTCCTACAAAAGAAGAAATAGAAAGTATTGCATCAAAAGGGCATTATGTGTCTAAAGCTGAAGGAATAGTTTATATTGGTATAACAACAAAAAACGGGAGCTATGTTTACAATATAGATGCTAGAACAGCAAAAGCTACACAGGGAATCGAAGTAGAAGGAGGAACGATTACAGCAATTAATAAATTAGATCCTGCAAATTAATATTGTTTTTATTATAGGAGTATTATTAAAATATTTAGTTTATCCAAAAAAACCTTGGTACTTTCCAAGGTTTTTTAATTTTTATACTAATGAAGTCTATACCCTTTTTTAGGAAGGTAAAAGACTAACTAAAATAAGATGTTTTTTTCTTAATAAGAAAACCAGTGAGTATCACTACAGAAGTCAACATTAAAATAGCTATTAAGTTTTTTGTTGTTTTCTGTTCTAAAGGTTTAAATATAAAAGTAGGACGACTCTCATAGGTTTCTATTGTGTATTTTTTGTTTTTAAATAAAAGCGGAACAATGTGGTCTCTCCATTTATTGGAGAAAGATACTACTTGTTGTTTATAATTTTCGTAATCGTTAGCTGAGGTTCCAGCAATTTTATTTAAAGCTTCTTGCATGAGAATAGCTGGAGATGTATATTTAAAATAATCAACAACCTGTTGTTGTTTTTTTAAAGCCTTATTATAGTTTAATAATAAAGGAGAAAGTTGTTGTTCAAGTAAATCTTGTGAGGCAAAATAACGATGCCAGAAAGTAAAATTTTTATTTTCTTTATTAGCTAACTCAGGATGATCTCGTAAATACCCATCTAAAATTTCATCTTGTTTTTTCTCAATTTCTCTATTTGCTTCTCTAATCTCATTAATCATATTTAAGCGAGAAGGTGTAGGGTATATAGAGGTACTAATTTGATTAGCAGTTGCAGGAATAACTAAAACAATTAGTAACCACAGACCAATAAGAGATAAAGCATTTTTAGAAGAATTATTGATCTTTAAATTAACAATACCTGCTAGCGAAAACCAAAAAGCTTCGTAAGCAATTAATAACATAATAGTAGCAAATAATTGAGAAAAGTTTAAAAGAGCATTTTTTGTAAAAATTAAAATACAAACTAAAAAAACAACTAAAGAAATACTAGCAAATAAAATAAAACGAAAACCTAATTTTTGAATCAACCACTTTCTAATTGTTAAAGGTTGAGATCCGATAAGCCTTAATGTACCTAGTTCTTTTTCTCGGGATAAAATATTATAGGTAAATGCAATGATTAATAATGGTAGTATGAAAATAAATACAAAAGAAATATCAAACGTACCAAACAATAATTGGACAGGGTTAGCAATTTCTGTATAATCTAGTGCAAAATTATTGCCAAATATGCTTGGCTTCATAAAATGAGTGTATAAATCACTTTGACCTGTAGCAATAAAAGATAGAGGTTGAGCATCCATAGCAACAACCCTAGGGTGTCTTGTACCAACAGTTGAAGGATTGTTAGGGAGCATCCAATAAGGGAGTCCTGTGTCTATACCGTTTTCAATATCAAGAATGTTTTTTAGCATTTTAGTATCACTCTCTACTAAGTTTTGTTTTACTTTAATAATATCGTCGGTACGTTGTTTTACTTTTTTTTGTCCATTATATGTAGCAAAACCTATAATAGAAAGAAGTATTACAGTTAAAAGTGTAATCCATCCATTTCTAAATAAAATTTTCAATTCGTAATTTATGGTTTGGAAAAACATAATTATAATTTTTTAGAGAAAGTAATTAGTAAATAAAAAGGTACAAGCAACCAAATAAAAAGAATAAAAAAGTTCTTAAAGTTCCAGGTAATGATAGTAGATAAATTTGGAGGATGATATTTAAATTCGGGTAGTTTTGAAAACTTATCAGCTTCGGTTTTGTAGCTCCAGTCTCCTGTTTTTGAATTGTTTTTGAAATCATCATTTAAAAACTTCTGAGTACTAACCCTATAACTTTCGGCTGCATCGGTAAAGTTCCAATGCGCTATATAACCAGTATTGGCAATATCCATAGAAAGAATCCTAATAGGTATAAAAGGAGAAATTACGGCTAGTTTTTGATAAGTAGTGTTTTGATTTTCAAAAACCTCTTTTAAAAAACCATAATGTTTTTTGTAAACTCTAGCTTCATGTTCTTCTCCTTTTTGCATTCTGTAAGCATCGTAATTAAAAGGCAGTTGCTGAATATTATCTACACCGTACTCTTTTAATGTTTTTTCTTTTAAAATTTGAGCCTCTTTACTCCATGGATTATGACCATCTAGTCCTTTTTCTTTATCTTGTTTAATGCTAGCTTGAAATTGTTGTTTCGTTGGGTAAGGATGAAAGTCGTTTGCTAAGTTGGTAGCTATTTTCGGTGTAATGAAGCAAAACAGAATCCATAAAGACATATTTACAACTAAAGAAATTCCTGAAGATTTACTAATTGATGATATAAGTATAGTTATGGTAACAATAATCATATAATAAACTAAGTAAGAGGTATAAAGTAGACTTAAATTGTTCCAACTAAAAAGACCTGTAAAACTGTTGGAAGAAAGGAATATGCCAACAACAAGAAAAACTATTGTATTTAATATGAAAACTGGAATAAAGATAGAAAACCATTTACCTAAAGCTAGTTTTACAGGTGAAACACCTTGACTTTTTAACAAACGTAGTGTATCTAATTCTTTTTCTTTAGTAAAAGTATTGTAGCCCATTAATAATATAAGCAGAGGAATCAAATATAACAGTACAAAGTTGAGAGATAATGTACCAAACCTTGCTAGTTCTGTTTGATCCGAAGCTTCACTATAAGCAGCTTCATTTCTTTTATGAGCTTCTAAGAAAATAGAGTTTCCTGTATATTTATTCACACCATTATCAAATAATGATAAAGCAAACTTAGGTTTAAAAGCATATGTGCCGTAATGAGCAGCAGAGTGAGGATTTTTATCTCCTTGTGTATCCCACATACTCCTTTCCTTTTCTTTAGAAATACTATATTGTTTATTTATAGTTTTAAATTGATTATAACTAGTAATACCAGCAATTAAAAGGAGTATAAGTATTATGATTATTGAAAACCCAAAGCGTCCATCTCTCCGTAGTTCAGTAAGTTCTTTACAAATAATAGTTTTCATAATTAAGCTATTACATTTTTAAAATTCATAATATCTAAGTACAATTTCTCTAATTCTGATAATGTTATTTCATCAGAAGCTTTAGTACTTTGTAGTGTGCCATTACGCATAATGCCTATGTGAGTAGCAATATCTTTTGCACGAAACAAATCATGAGTAGCCATTAAAATAGCAACTCCTTCAGATTTCATTTTTAATAAAAGATCAGAGAATTCATTACTAGATTTAGGATCTAAACCCGATGTAGGTTCATCTAAAAGTAGAACTTTAGATTCTTTAGCAATTGCTAAAGCAATTCCAACTTTTTGTCGCATTCCTTTAGAAAATGTATTGACATATTTATTATGAGCTTCTTTTTGTAAACCTGCTTCTTCTAAAAATAAACTAAGTTCAGGCTTGTCAATTTTTTTTCCAGAGAGTTTTAAAAAATAATCTAAATTTTCTATAGCAGATAATGAAGCATATAGCATTAGATTTTCTGGAATATAAGTAATGAAATTTTTAGTTTTGATTGGATGTTTAGTAACCTCCAAACCATTAATTTTTGCAATTCCAGATGTAGGATTAATAAAGTTTAATAACATGTTAATTGTTGTAGATTTACCAGCACCGTTGGCACCAAGTAAACATAAGATTTCACCTTCATTAACCTGTAAGTCTAAATTATTTACAGCAATAAAATCACCATATTTTTTTGTCAGCTTGTTTGTTTGTATCATGTATATGTAAGTTTTAAGTAACTAATTCTATTAATATCTAGTACTACTACAGTAATTAATAAACTCTAAAAAATAGAAATATTAATTATGTAGTAATGTTTTGTTTTTTAGTATCTTATTTTAAGATAAACTACCAGTGTTTAATTCTGTATTTTAATAAAGAACTAATAAATAGGAGGGGGCCTGGAAAAAAGAGAATAGTTTATAAAGTCTTTGAAGTATATAGTAATTTTGAAAAAAACACTATTAAAAATAGGTTTATTTACAGCAGTGAAATTTATAGTGATTGTTTGAAGGCAAATAATAGGAGTTTTATTACCTACTATAACGTATTCACAACTGCTACAATCCTCCACTGTACTATCTTCATGAGTAAGAGCATGTAATCCAACCAGCTTAACACTAATAAAGACTGTTAAGAAAATAAGGGCAATATGTGCTTTAAAGCGTTTCAAGCTATGTGTTATTTTAATGACTAAAATAATAAAATCTTTATATATAAGTATGTATTGCTTAGTTAAAAAAAACAATCTCAAAAAACATTAAAAAGAGATATTTAAGAGGTAATAATTTATATTATAAGAGAATATGTTAAAGTTTTTTTCTAAAATCAATTTTGTGAGAAAGTTTAATCATTAAAGTATGGTCGTTTTCAATACGGTTTTCTTTTATGATTATGTATTGATTCATGTATCCTAAACTTAATGTAAAAGAAGCATCTAGGGGAATATCGAAAGCTCCATAAATTCTATTTTGACTAAAATTTTTATTATTTGCGTATCTATCAACATCTAGAAATACTTGATTAGAGAATGACAAGCCTATTATTGTTTTACCCTCTTTAGATCGTATGATTGGTGTTTTTGCACCAAATATTAATCGTAATCTATGTCTTGTTTTGTCTTCCATAATACGCTGTTCTAGTAGCATTCCATAATTGACGGAAACTTTTTTAATTTTATTTTTTATGGTGAAGTACTCATAAATACGATGTTCAGTTCTTTTTGTAGGAACGGGATGTGCTCCATAAGGAAAGAGCACTACCCATTCATATCCAGCACCAAAACTTAGATTTTTTAAGTAGTCATAACTTGTGCCAATCCTTAACTTTGATTGCTGCCAATCCTTAACAAAATTATGTCTACTCCAAGAGTATAACGTTTCAATATTGAACTTTTTAGTTAATTGGTACTTACCAGAATAATACCACCATGAATTAAACTGGTCGACTTTTTGGGCATAACTCTTAAAAATTACAAATAAAAATACTGTAGCTAGTAATTTTTTCATCATTGTCTAGAGTTTTTTACCTATAAAACGAATCACACTTCCTTTACCGTTGTGAGAATTTCCTTCATTCAAAAAGACTTCTTTTTCTTCTAAAAATTGAATTTCAAAACCAGTAAAATCTTGTTGTATTTGTTCTAAAGAAAAAAGCATGTCTACATCTTTTGGACCACCTATTTTAGGATTGTTTTTCTGATAATTTAGATGATTTTTACTAAAAGCTTCAAAAATTATATGCCCATTAGGTTTAAGAAGTGTAGTCAATTTTTGATGAATACTAGAAATTTTCCAAGCAGAAAAATGTGCGTAAATTAAACCAATAACATCAAAAGACTCTCTTGGAAATTCAAGATCTTGTATATCGCCTACTATATATTTTAGAGGCACACCTGATTCGTTGGCTAATTTTTGAGCCTTATTCTTTCCTTCAATACTTAAATCGGTAGCAGTAACATTCCATCCTAATTTGGAAGCATATACACCATTTCTACCTTCCCCATCAGCAGGCAGTAAAATAGTTCCTGTTTTTAATTTTTGAAGTTCTTCTTTAAAAAATAAGTTAGGCTCTTTACCATAAGCAAAATCTAAGTTTTGATATCTTTCATCCCAAAATGCTGTATATTTTATATCGCTTTTTTTCATCATATTTTGATTTAAATTATATGATGTAAAAGTATAGTGAGTTTAAAATTTTATGATAGGATAAATGTAAAGTAGTATTGTACTTATTTTAGTTTTTTTCTATATGCATCAGGAGAATAACCTGTATGTTTTTTAAAAAATCTAATAAAATAAGAAACATCATCATAACCTAAGTGATATGCTATTTGGTTTATTTGATTGGAAGATGCTAAAAGATATCTTTTGGATTCTAATATAATTTGCTCGTTTATAAGTTCTGAAGCTGTTTTACCTAAAGTCTGTTTTGTTATAGTGTTTAATTGATAGTTAGATAGATTTAACATGCTAGCATATTTTGAAACTTGTTTTATACTAGTAATGTTTGTTTCTAATAAATGTAAAAATTTATCAAGAGATTCTTGAATATACAGATCTTTAGTGTTAGGAGTTTTATTGTTGGTATTTCTTAGCCTCAGTAATTCTATAAAAAAAATATGAAGATTAGATTTTATAACTTCTTTATATGCTTCAGTTTTATCCTTGTATTCTGAAAAAATAGATGTCAATAAAAAATTAATTTTTGAAAAAAGGTCTTCCTCTAATTGATAATAATTTGAAGCGCTTACTTTTTGTAATAGAGAATTCATTCTTTTATTAAAAGGATAGTAAAAATCAGTATTAAACTGAATCATAAAACCCTCACTATTACTTCTTAGTTCTAATTCGTGCACTTGACCAGGTCGGATTATAAAAATAGTATGATCTGTAACATCATAATTAACAAAATCTATTTCGTGATTTCCAGTGCCTTTTTTCAATACTAAAAAGAAGAAAAAATCATGTCTATGAAGCTCGTGAACCATATCTTTTCCATTAAGAAGTTCCTGAAGATTTTTAATCATAAAATCACCAGATAGGTTAGGTTCTTTTTGAGAAGTTTTTAAATGTCTTACAGGGATGGTTTTCATGAGGTTAGAATCTAACTAATGTAATACAAATTTAAGTAGAAAAAGAGCAAGGAATAATAAGTAATTCTAAAAAATAAAAAAGTCCTATAAATTATATAATTCATAGGACTTTTAAGTCGGGGTGGCAGGATTCGAACCTGCGACCTCCTGCTCCCAAAGCAGGCGCGATGACCGGGCTACGCTACACCCCGAAAAGTGTAAAAATCATAATGTAGTTTATCTCGATTAAAACGAGAGGCTACACCTCTGTTTTTAATTGGGACTGCAAATGTAGAAAAAAAAAGTGAACTACAAATAAAAAAAAGAAACAATTATTAAATAATTTGACCTTATAAGGTAATAGTTAAAATATATTTAAAAGGATATAACTAGAAATAAAAAAAAATTACATTTGTAACTTCAAAAAATTCAAGATAATGGCAGAAAAAATTAAATGTTTGATTATTGGGTCTGGTCCAGCAGGTTACACAGCAGCAATATATGCAGCAAGGGCAGACATGAAACCAGTTATGTACACAGGAATGCAAATGGGAGGACAGTTAACAACCACTACAGAAGTTGATAATTTTCCAGGTTATCCAAAAGGTACTGATGGTACAGCAATGATGGAAGATTTAAAAAGTCAAGCAGAGCGTTTTGGAACAGATGTACGTTTTGGAATGGTAACTAAAGTAGAGTTTTCTAACGAAGAAGGAGGAATTCATAAAGTAATTGTGGATGAATCAACAGAAATAGAAGCTCAAACTGTTATTATTTCTACAGGAGCTACTGCTAAATATTTAGGTTTAGAAAGTGAGCAACGTTTAATTGGTGGTGGAGTTTCTGCTTGTGCTACTTGTGATGGGTTCTTTTATAAAGGACAAGATGTTGTTGTTGTTGGAGCAGGTGATACCGCAGCAGAAGAAGCAACCTATTTAGCTAACATTTGTAGTAAAGTTACCATGTTAGTTCGTAAAGATTATATGCGTGCTTCAAAGGCAATGCAACACCGCGTAAACAAAACAGAAAATATTACTGTTATGTATAACACTGAAATTGATGAGGTATTAGGTGAGAATGTTGTTGAAGGAGTTCGTGCTGTGAATAATGAAACAGGTGAAAAAACGGAGATTCCAGTAACAGGTGTATTTATTGCAATAGGGCACAAACCAAATACTGAATTGTTTAAAGATGTTTTAGACATGGATGAAACAGGTTATTTAATTACTAAAGGAAAATCTACTAAAACTAATTTACCAGGAGTTTTTGCTGCAGGTGATGTGCAAGACAAAGAATATCGTCAAGCTGTAACAGCCGCAGGTACAGGATGTATGGCGGCTTTAGATGCTGAACGTTACTTAGGAGCATTAGAATAAAACATAAAGTATATAAAATTAAAAAAGGGTACGTATTAGCGTACCCTTTTTATTTTATTTAGAATTTTGTTCGCTTTCACGAATAAGCTGTCGAATCCAATCATTAGGAATCATATCAATAGTAAGGTTTATGCGTTCCTCATCACCATTATTAATAACTTTATGAGGATCGGTAAGTCGCATATACCAGCATTCCCCAGGTTTCATGAGTACCGGAGTGTTATTCAAATAAAAAGTTACATTTTCATTATTTAAGATAGGAATAGTAAGTCTAATTACAGATTTTTCAACCTCCAAACCTAAGGTAGGATCTGTGTGTTCTTTAACTGTTGAGTGTGGTGCTAGTCGAAGTAACCTAACTAAATTAACAGTAGTATTCTCTTTAAAAAAATCGATAACACTAGTTAAATACGGAGACTTTTTTAAGGCATTAGTATCTAGCCAATCTGTCCAAGAACCATCAGCATAATCTTCAGCAGGAGGCGGAAAAGGTAATGAGGTATCCACTAAATGTGCAGGTGACCGTAAAGGAATTACATCATAATATTCAAAATTATCTAGCTGTAAAGCTTTAGCCTCTTCAAGCATTTTAGCGGTATTAAAGTTAAGAGGTAGCTTAATACGATCACTAAAAGCATTACTTGTCCTAGTAGTAACTGTTTCCATAGACCTATGTTTATAAAAGTTTGAGTTAGTATATTGTAAAACTACAAAAAAGTAGAATTTTTTTCCTAAGTGTTACATTTTTATAAAGTTACCTCTTTTATTCTAACCATTTGTAATTTATAAGCAAGTGTCACTTAATTTTTGACTATCAGATTTATAAACAGTTGGTATTGCTTGGTCTGCATTAATTTCAATACAAGTTAAATCAGGATTTCTGTCTACTCTTAAATCTTCAAGTTTCAAATTAGAACTAACATCTAAATTAGTAAGTAAATTACTAGTGATGTACAGATGTTTTAAATTGATAAATGAATGGATATTAATAGTATTTATTTGATTATCTGAAGCTAAAAATGTTTCTAAAGGGCTAATGTCATCAATACTAATAGAAGTAATTTTATTACTTGTTAATACAACACTTTTTAATTTTGAGGTGTCTTCTGTTTTAAATGAAGTTAGTAAATTGTTAGTTACCGTTAATTCTTCTAAAGAATTATTAGATATATTTAAATGAGTTAATTTATTAAAAGATAAATTTAATATTTTAAGCTTACCAGCTTTTTCCAAGCCTGTAATAGTCGTAAGGTCGTTAGAATGAATATCTGCTAAAAGAAGATTAGGATTATTACTAAGATCAATAGTAGTTAAGTAGTTTGCGTTTAAATATAAGGTATCTAACTTTGTGTTAGAGCTTAGGTTAATAGCTTTAATCTTTTGTCCAGCAGCAGATAAATACGTTAAGTTTGAAAAAGCTTCAATACCAGTTAAGTCACTCGTTTCACCAAAACTACGATCTAAGTTTAAGTTTAAACGAGTAATTTTTTTTGCATCTTCTATTGATATTTTTTGATTAATACTACCGTCACTATCTAACTTTTGTTCTACTAATATTGCCTCAAAATGTTTATCAGGTATGCTAATATAAACATCATTTCCAGTATCAGGAGTCTCATCGTCACTAGAACAAGAGGAAAAAAGGAATAGAGCTAAGACAAGTGTAGTGTAAGCAATTTTATATTTTAAAAATAAAGATTTCATAAGCTGTTTAATTTTTTAAGCGTAGTTTTAATTTATGAGATATTGTTATTATTTTAATTTTTAGGAGCAAAATACAGCGAGTAAGATTTAGGAATAGGAGTTTTTTAAATTAACTTTTCCAATTTTTATTCAAGTTATAAAAATACAAAAAGTGACTCTGATGATTTATCAGAGCCACTGTTATTTTTATGCTAAAAAAATTAAGGATATTAAAGATACCTATCAGTTTCCTCTATTTCAAGATCATTAATACTGGCATATCTTTTTTTCATTTGTCCGTTATTGTCAAACTCCCAGTTTTCATTACCATAAGCTCTATACCATTTGCCTTCTTTGTTCTGATATTCATATTCAAAGCGTACAGCAATTCTATTTTCACTGTGAGCCCAATATTCTTTTTTTAGTTTATAATTAAGCTCATTTTGCCACTTTTTACTCAGGAAGTTAATAATTTCTTCTCTACCATTTACAAAAGTGTCTCTATTTCTCCATTCACTATCTATAGTGTAAGCTAATGCAATTTTTTCAGGATTTTGAGAGTTCCAAGCATCTTCTGCTAGTTGAATTTTTTGTTTAGCTGTTTCAAGAGTAAAAGGAGGGAGTGGATGTTTCTGTTCCATAATAATTATAGTAAGTTTTGTATTATTTTTTTTGATTTATATACTATTTCATTTGATTTGAAGAGTTGACTTTCTATGATAGCACTTTCAAAAAGTAGGTAAATATGGGTAGCTAGTAATTCGTTATCTGTTAACTCCTGAAAAAAATTATTCAATTCTTTTTTATGAGATTGAATCACTATGAGTATAGTTTCTTGCTCTTTTGATATTTCTGATAGAATATTCAAAAAACTACACCCCCTGAAATCCTCTTTTGTATTCATATGAGCTACAAAATCAAAAGAAAGGAGTATTGTGTCTTTTGAATTTTTACTTTTTGAAGTAAACTTAAATAGTTCTTTAAACCAAAATTCGTGTCTATTGTTTAAGAATTCGACACACAAAGCATCTTTTGATTTAAAGTGCTGATAAAAACTTGCTTTGGCTACTTTAGCTTCTTTAATAACTTGGTTAATACCCGTGCTGTTATAACCTTGTTGATGAAATAAATGCGCTACAGTTTCTAATATACGTTCTCTAGGGCTACTCATATTCTTAATTTTTGTCAAAGTTATATGAATTTTTAAGAACAGACAAGTCTGTTCGTAGTTTTAACATTTTTAGTTTAATAAATAAACTAATTCTGTGGAAGTTATTTATACTTCCACATTTTTTATATGCCAAGAGTTAAATCATTTAATGAAGAAGAAGCATTAACCAAAGCAATGTGTTTGTTTTGGAAACGAAGGCTATTCAGCAACTTTTGTTTAAGATTTGGTTTACCATTTAGGAATTAATAGGGCTAGTTTATATGATACTTTTGGAGATAAAAAAGAGCTATCAAACTCTATCAATGTAGCCTTGTCTTTACTTACTTAGTTTTAAAATTCGAAAAGCTCCTTGAATTACTAAAACAAAAACAATGGTTCCAATAATCAAATCAGGTTTGCTCGAACTTAACCAATTTACCAAAAGTCCAGCGATTATAACTCCTAAATTGATAATCA
The DNA here is from genome assembly GCF_059716285.2 of Tenacibaculum sp. TB-53. Taxonomy (NCBI): domain Bacteria; kingdom Pseudomonadati; phylum Bacteroidota; class Flavobacteriia; order Flavobacteriales; family Flavobacteriaceae; genus Tenacibaculum; species Tenacibaculum sp. TB-53. The sequence continues at coordinate 116,120 of NZ_CM202790.1, forward strand.
CGTCATTCGAGGTAAAAATCATACTCGCTTTCATATGTGCCTCTTCTTTGCTTTTTGACTTTTGCAAAATGTAAAGACAAATTCCGTTTGCGATAAGTGCAAAAATCGAAACGATAATCATTGTCGAAAAATCGGGAAGTTTCTCGTCTCCGAAAAATCTTCTTAAAACTTCCACAAATCCAATAATCGCAAGTGTGATTTGAAAATATCCAGCAAGTTTTGCAATCCGCTTTTTCTTAATCAACGTTCCGCCAACTGCAAACAAGCTAATTCCGTAAACGAAACTGTCGGCAAGCATATCCAGGCTGTCGGCAACAAGTCCCATTGATTTTGAGATTATTCCTGTTGTCATTTCGATAATAAAAAAGACAAAATTTATCGCCAGTACAATCCAAAGTAGCTTTTTTTGGTTGGTGTTTTCTACAAAATCTTTTTCGTTGGTTTCTTCGGTCGAGATTTTCTTTCCGCCTAATTTTAATTCGATAATTGACTTTTCAATTTGGTCGTTATGACCATCGTGAAAAACGGTCAATTTTCGGTTTGGAATGTCAAAATCAAGATTTTTGATTTCTTGAATTCCGTCCAGTTTCATTCGGATTAGATTTTCCTCTGAAGGACAATCCATCTTACTGATTTCAAATATCGTTTTGTTCATTTTAGTCGTCATCTTCGTTTCCAAAAGGTTTGATAATTACTCCAACGCTAAATATAAAACCGTCTGTTGGTGCATATATTTCGGGAAATTCTGGATTGTCGTGTGGTGGCAAAACCAAAGGCGAGAACCTGCTTTGTCTTCTATCGGTAAAGTTTTCAAAATTCACAAAAGTTGTTCCCCATTTAAAATTTCGCATTGCCACAAAACCCATTGTTATGAAGTCGGTTGTTTCTGTTCCATTAGACAAAAATTGCTTTCCTGTGTAAAACGTTTCATAACCGATTCGCCATTTTTCAGATTCGTACATCAAAACACTTCCTGCGTTATGTTTTGCTGTCAAAGGTTTTTGAGGATTGCCAGCTAAATAGTTCAACCTTGTGTCAATGAGTGCATAATTTAGGAACCACCTAAAATCTTTATAGGTAAACTTGATGTTTGTTTCAGCACCTTTGCTCAAAATTTCATCTGTTGCATTCTCAAATTGGAAAAATCCATTATCAGTTGAATTTAACAGTAATGCATCATTAATCGCAGTTACATAAAACAGTTGATTAATAGAAAAACCAACAGTTTCAAATAAACGTGTTTGATAGTTGAAATCAAGATTTACACCATAAGAACGTTCCGCATTTAGTGAAGATTTATCAATACCAAGTACATTTCTAAAATTGATAAATTCCGCCTCTTCTGTAAAAATATCTGGAATTTTGTAACCTAATCCACCACCAATTCTGCTCGAAAATCCACTATCGTTTTTGTATAGCAATGAAACTCTTGGAAGCGGAAAGAATCCAAAATCAGTATTGTAATCTGCTCGTAATCCTGTTTCCAAAATCCAATTATCCGAAATGTCATAAATATTATTTACAAATGCTCCGAATGTTATGTCTGTTTGGTCACGTTGCAAAGTCACATTATTATTTTCATCAAAAGCAGAAGTATAGAGATTTGCACCAAAAATCCAATCTGTTTTATTGGCGGACTTTTGATAGTTTATTTCCGTGAATGTATTGGTTTGTTTACCATCAAAAACAAAATCGGGAATGGTTAGTTTTCTATCAAAGAATGAGATGCTGTTTTTAATATTTAATGAACTAACCGAATCTAATTGAGTTTCGTAAACCGCTTGACTGCTCAACCTTTTTGATAGATTTTCTTCGGTATATTGATGGATGCCATTTGCGCCACTTTCAATTTTTGTGATGTCGCCACCAATTCTGTCGTCATACGTTCCGTTTAAGCTAAACCAAAATGTTGTTTTTTCTGATGGATAATAAAAGAATTTTGGGTTGAAAGAAATAGATGTTGTTTGTGGTAAATTACTAAAGCCATCATCTTCTGGGTCGTAAGCCTTTTGATAATGACCTGAACCGTATAATGAAACTCCAAATTTTTCATTTCGTTTGCTATAAAATACATTAGCTGTACTTCCTAATGCTTGTGTTTGTGTCAACATAATATCCAAAGTTGGCTCTTCGTCAGGTGTTTTTGATACCATATTTATCAAACCTCCAATTGCTCCACCACCATAAAGTGTTGATGAACTTCCTTTAATGATTTCAAATTGTTTTAAGTCCAATGGCGGAATTTGCAGAATACTCAAACCGCTTGAAAATCCGCCATAAAGTGGAAATCCATCTCGTAAAAGTTGTGTGTAACGTCCATCAAGACCTTGAATTCTAATGTTGGTATTCGCACTACTTAAAGAAGTTTGTTGCATCTGTATTCCTGTACTTTCCCGAAGTACCATTGAAATATTGGTTGGGTTCATTACCGCTTTTTCGCCTAATTCTTCCGCTCCAATAAATTCAATTCGAGTTGGAATTTTTCTAACAGTTCGTGTACTTCTTGAAGATTGTATGACAACTTCGTCAAGTTCATTACCTCCAGATTCGAGCTTGAAAGCGAACTCCTTTTTTGTTCCAACATCAATAGTAGTTTCTATGGTTTTGAAGCCTATGTATGAAATTTTTATAATATGGTTTCCATTTGGGATTTCTGTAAATGTGGCAATTCCGTCAAAATCTGTTACTGCTCCTTTTTCTAATTCTTCAAAATAGACCGTAGCACCCAATAATGGTTCGTTGGTTTCTGCATCGCTAACAGAAATGGAAATATCGCTCGTCTGTGCGAAAGATATAATTGATACGAATAGAAATAATGTGTTTAAAAATATGTTTTTCATCTGCTTATTCTGGTTTAAAAGAATAATGCAAATGTATTTAGGATTTACTGCAACTCGATTGCAAAGATTACTTGTTGCAGTTGTCGCACAAGCCTTTTACGACCATATTTGCTTGTTGTAACTTAAAGTTTTCGGGAAGTTGAATTTTTGGAATAGGAACATCAAAAAGGCAGAATGTTTTATCGCAGTTTGTGCAATAAAAATGATAGTGCAAATCCTTTGGGTCGCAGTTACAGCCTTTGGCACAAACCGCATATTTGGTCATTCCAGAACCATCTTCAATGCTGTGGATGACTTTGTTTTCCTCAAATGTTTTGAGTGTTCTGAAAATCGAACTTCTGTCCATGTATGCCAATGCGTTTTCAATATCTTTTAAAGATTGGGCTTTTTCTTGGCTCAAAAGATGACGTAAAACCACAGTTCTGACTGCGGTGTTTTTCACTTTTTTTATTTTTAGGATTTCTTCTTCGGTTTGCATTTTCCTAATGTATCATTTTTTTCGAGCGTTGGCGAAAAACAGCTCTTTTATTTTTTTCAGCGGTGGCTTTTTGCGGTTGGAAAAAAATAAATGTGCTGTTTGTGCGGTTGGCTTTTTTAGTTCAAATGTTCAATTTTAGCACGGTTTTTTGCATTATGCACAACTAGTTTATATACGTAATAAAATTACTTATATATTCCTTTTACGGTAAGATATGCGGAACTTTTAGCAATTTTATTAACACTTTCAAATATAAAGAAATAAGATAAAAAAGTGCAACTTTTTTATCGGGACTACAAACGAAGCCTAATCGGTTGTCTTCCTTCTTCAGTAATAGGAGCAACTTTAAACAAGTTGACACACTTTATTGAATACTCCCCGTTAATCGGGCGCTAATATCACGGCATGCTCCGAAGACACCACGGCATGGGTCGCTGATATCACGGCGTGCTCCGCAGACACCGCGGCATGGGTCGCTAATATCACGGCATGCTCCGAAGATACCACGGCACGGGTCGCTGATATCACGGCGTGCTCCGTTGACACCGCGGCATGGGTCGCTGATATCACGGCGTGCTCCGCAGACACCACGGCACGGGTCGCTGATATCACGGCATGCTCCGAAGACACTACGGCATGGGTCGCTAATATCACGGCGTACTCCGTTGACACCACGGCACGGGTCGCTAATATCACGGCATGCTCCGCAGACACCGCGGCACGGGTCGCTGATATTACGGCGTGCTCCGCAGACACCGCGGCATGGGTCGCTAATATCACGGCATGCTCTCTGCTTTTACATCAGTACAGATTCAACCCAACATTCACTGTATACTTATTAGCGGACGTTGCCTTTGGCAGTAAAAAATAAACCTCATACCAACAAACCAAAAAAAGGCTGTATAGTATGAGGTTTCCCCTAAGTTATTAATTCGTTTAAAGTAACAACTATCGTGAATTATTTTTCAGTAGTTACTTTTTTAAAGCGCATCATGGTTACATCGTCCATTAATAAGTTTAGTTTTCCTTCTAAGTCAAAACTATACTTGTTTACTTTTTTAATGGTTTTTAAAAACTCTTGTTCTCCTTGTCCGCAGTACATCATAGTTGTTGGTCCTGGTTCTCCAAAAGAAATCGCATTTTCTTCTCCTAACGTAAATTCAGCAGCATAACCGTTACAACCATTATTTCCTGTAGCTTTCTTTGTTTCTTTATCAAACGTAAGTTGTGGCTTTTTATCAGGAAACAATCCTTCAAAAGCAATTCTAGGTCCAGAGATGTATTCTAGTTCCCAAGCGGTTCCGTATAATTGTTCAGCAGTATCTTTTTTAGCACAAGACACTGTAATTAATAGAATTACTGCGAATACAAATGATAGTTTTTTCATAATATGTAAGTTTAGTTATTAGTATTAAATTCAGTTGAGTTTTTTACTACAAATTTTCTTGATGCTTCACCATCTACCAATTTGTATGTAATTTGTCTGGTACCTCCTGTTGGGTTAGCATTAGAATCTTCTTCTTTATAAATAGGAAAACGTTGCGCTAAGGTTGTTTCAATAATGGTAAATTCATCGTGCCCCATATATCCCTTACTTAATTCTTTATTATCGGTAATAGGAGGGAAGTATATTTGACTCATCGATTTTTTATTGTTTACTGAAAATCCTATTACATTTCCGTAGCTTCCACTTCCGTCAGATTTTGTATAGATTAATATTTCTGGAGAACCATCAGAGTTTAAATCTTCAATTTCAGCATCAACAACACTACCATCAATTGTTTGAGTAACGGCAGAATTGTCAATTTCTAATCCGTAAGGAGTAACTGTTAATTCAGTTTCCATTCCATTTTTTTGAGTAGCAATGCTAAAACTAATTCCTTGTAAGGTTACATTTTTTCTAAAAATGGTTTTGTCTATCTGTGTTTGGTCAAGGTTTCCTTCAATTTTATGATAAGAACCTGCAAGACTTCCTCCACCTGAACAGTAAAAGTTTAATAAACCGTTATCTTCTTTGTTTGCCGTTGCAATAGAAATTTGTTTGTTTTTAAAAGAAAATACTACAGTCTTACCATTTATGTCAGTTGTATACGTGCTGTCATTTGCTTTTTTAGCAAGAGCGTCAAAAGTACAAGTAGGTTTTTTCTTGTCAGCACGTGAGCGAACAGCAATTTTTATATTGTCATTTGCGGCAGGTTTTACAGCAACTGAAACCCAATCGTACCCTTCGTTTCTTTTTTCATATTCTGAAGAAACGTAGTTTCCTGTAACATCAGTAATTGTAGCTACAGTTTCTTGTTTTGTGGTTTCTTGTGTATCTGTTTTTTTTGCTTCGTTTTTACAGCTAACGATGGCTAAAAATGCTATTACTAGTAGTGCTGAATTGGTAAGTTTTATCATGCTATTTTATGTTTTTTGCTTCTAAATAACAATAAATATACCATTAAAGATATGAAAAAACGTTTTAAGAAAACCTTAAGATTCTTGTTTTTTAGTAGGTTGATATTGTAGCGTATAGGTTTAATAACGTTTTTTGAGGGCATAAAAAAAGACCGCCAAAACCTAATTTGACGATCTTTTAAACAAACAACTAAATTCTAAAACCTATAAAAGTTGAAGAAAGTTTTAAAAAACTACCTATGCTTGTTAGCAACATTAGGTAGTTTTAATATGTTTAGAAGCAGTATTTATTTTCTGCTTTTAATTTTTCTGCGATTGTATTACGTAATTCAACTACGTTAGGGTAGTTTGCATACTTTGTAAAACGCTTAAGTCCCATTAACATCATACGTTGCTCATCACCTTCAGCGAAAGAAATAATTCCTTCTCTTGCACTTTTGGTAATAATTTCAACAGCATTGTGTAAGTATAACTTAGCCATTGCAATCTGTTCTTTTTGAGCCTCTTCACCAAAACGCTTCGCGTTCTTTTCTGTTCTTAAAATTCCAGATTCTGCCATATATATTTCAATTAAAATATTTGAAGCAGCAGTTAATAACTGTTGGTGTTGCTCTAACTCTGGTCCAAATTTTTGTAACGCAGCTCCTGCAACCATTAAGAATACTTTCTTAAGTTTAGCAAGAATTTCTTTTTCTTCTGAGAATAATTCAGAATAATCTGGAGTATCGAAAGAAGGAATTCCCATTAATTCGTTTTGAACTGCCATTGCAGGATTTAATAAATCTACATGACCTTTCATTGCTTTTTTAACTAACATTCCTACCGATAATAAACGGTTAATTTCGTTAGTTCCTTCGTAGATACGTGCAATACGAGCATCTCTCCAAGCAGACTCCATTGGAGTTTCTTCAGAGAATCCCATACCTCCAAAAATTTGGATTCCTTCATCAGCACAATTTTGTACGTCTTCTGAAACTGCTACTTTTAAGATAGAACATTCAATAGCGTATTCTTCAACACCTTTTAATTCTGCTTCTTGATGCGTGTTTCCTTCAGATTCACGAATAGCGATTCTGTCTTCAATATTTTTAGCTGCTCTATATGATGCAGACTCACCAACATAAGCGTTAGTAGCCATTTCAGCTAATTTCATTTTAATAGCTCCAAACTCAGCAATAGGAGTTTTAAATTGCTTACGCTCGTTTGCATAGTTTACAGCATGAGTTACAATTCTTCTTTGAGAATCTAAACAAGCAGCAGCTAACTTAATACGACCAACGTTTAAAGCATTCATGGCAATTTTGAATCCACCACCACGAACAGATAACATGTTTTCAACAGGAACTAAGGTATCGTTGAAAAATACCTGACGAGTAGATGATGCACGAATACCTAATTTGTGTTCTTCTTCTCCTAAAGTTACTCCGTTAGGATTGTTTTTATCATATTCTAAGATAAAACCAGTAATGTTTTTATCGTCTTCGATACGAGCAAAAACGATGAAGATTTCAGCAAAACCTGCATTCGAAATCCACATTTTTTGTCCGTTAATTTTGTAGTGTTTTCCGTCTTCGGTTAACTCAGCAGTAGTTTTTCCTGAGTTAGCATCCGATCCTGCTCCTGGTTCTGTTAAACAGTAAGCTCCAAAACGCTCTCCCATTGCTAAAGCAGGAACATATTTTTGCTTTTGCTCTTCAGTACCGTATAAAGTAATTGGCATGGTACCAATACCTGTGTGCGCACCAAAAGCTGTACTAAAAGATCCTGTTCCACTTGAAATGTAATCACATGTTAACATGGTAGAAACGAATCCCATTCCTAATCCGCCATAAGCTTCAGGAACAGCCACACCTAAAAATCCTAATTCACCAGCTTTACGCATAGTTTCTTCGGTAAGTGCATAATCTTTCTTTTCGAAACGTTCTTTATGAGGAATGATTTCACGGTCGTTAAATTCTTTAACCGCATCACGCATCATTGTTTGCTCTTCTGAAAAATCTTCAGGAGTAAATATATCTTCACATTTTGTTTCTTTTACTAGGAACTGCCCTCCGCGTAAAAGATCTTTTGTTAATTCTGACATAGTATATTAGATTTTAAGATTCAAGAGCCAAGAGTCAAGACTTATTCAGACCAGATTGGAAACTTGAAATCATTTTTTGTATTGACTTAATTTTTTGTTCTAATTCTTTAAACTTTTCTTCAGATAGATAGCTTTCATTAAAAGCAATAATTAATTGTGTTTCCTATTCAAATGAAGAACCTAAGCTATCTTCTAAATATTTATTAAAATGTTTGTTAGTGCTTTTACTTGAACCCTCAGCTATGTTAGAAGGAATAGAAACAGCACATCTATTCATCTGAGAAACCAAGCCAAACTTTTCAAAGTCTGGAAAGGTTCTAGTTAATTTATAAGAATCAGAAACTAAATTCATGCTTTCAGTCCAAATTTTTAATTTTTTGAAATTGTGCATCGTCTTGTTTCTTGATTCTAATAGTCTTGTTTCTTAATTTAGGAATTCAAAAATACCAGCAGCACCTTGACCAGTACCTACACACATGGTTACCATTCCGTATTTGTTATTCATGTTACGCTTACGCATTTCATCAAATAACTGAACAGATAGTTTACCACCAGTACATCCTAATGGGTGACCTAAAGCAATTGCTCCACCATTTACGTTAACGATATCCGGATTTAATCCTAATTCGCGAATAACTGCTAACGATTGTGAAGCAAACGCTTCGTTTAGCTCAATTAATTCAATATCACTTTGTTGTAAACCTGCTTGTTTTAATGCTTTTGGAATAGCTGCTACAGGACCAATTCCCATAATACGAGGTGGTACTCCTGCTGCTGCATAACTTACTAAACGAGCTTCTGGTTGAATACCTAACTCTTTTACCATATCTTCACTCATTACCATTACAAAGGCAGCTCCATCACTTGTTTGTGATGAGTTACCAGCGGTAACAGAACCGTTAGCAGCAAATACTGGACGTAATTTTGCTAAGGCTTCTACGCTGGTTCCACGACGTGGACCTTCGTCTTTAGTAACTGTGTAATTTCTTGTAGCACGTTTTCCGTTTCCATCAATGTAAGTTTCTTCTACATCAATTGGAGCTATTTGATCTTGGAAACGATCACTATCTAATGCTTTTAAAGCTTTCATGTGCGATTCGTATGCAAATTGATCTTGATCTGCACGAGATACATTGTATTGTTGCGCTACTGCTTCTGCAGTATTACCCATTCCCCAATAGTAATCTTCGTGACCTGCATTTACGATATCGTAGTTTAATTCTGGTTTAAAACCTGTCATTGGTACAGAACTCATGCTTTCTGCTCCACCAGCAATAATACATTCTGCCATTCCAGATTGAATTTTTGCTACTGCCATACCAATAGTTTCTAATCCTGATGAACAGAAACGGTTTACGGTAACTCCAGGAACATCTACAGAATCTAATCCGATTAACGAAATAATTCTTGCCATGTTTAATCCTTGAGACCCTTCAGGCATCGCGTTACCAACAATAACATCGTCGATACGCTTTACGTCGAATTCTGGCAACTTTGTCATCATATACTTGATGGTTTCAGCAGCTAATTCGTCAGCTCTTTTAAATCTGAACACACCCTTTTTAGATTTCCCTACGGCGGTTCTATATCCTTTTACTATATATGCTGTTTTCATACTTTTAAGTTTTTAGTGTTTAGTTTTAAGTTTTTAGTGATTATTAATTGATCACTTATAACTGAAAACTAATAACTCGCAACTTTTAGTTGCGTAAAGGTTTACCAGTTTTTAACATATGCTGAATACGCTCTAACGTTTTTCTTTCAGTAGTTAAACTTAAGAAAGCTTCACGCTCAAGGTCTAATAAATACTGCTCAGTAACTTTTGTTGGTTCTGATAAATCTCCTCCAGCCATTACATAGGCTAGTTTGTTTGCAATTTTCTGATCGTGTTCAGAAATATATTTAGAAGCTTCCATAGAGTCGGTTCCTACTAAGAACATTCCTAAGGCTTGCTTACCTAATACTAAAACATCTTTACGTTTTACTGGTTGTGTATAACCTGCTTCAGCTAATAACACAGCGTGCTTTTTAGCTTCTGCTATTTGACGGTCTTTGTTTACAACGACGACATCTTTTCCTTTTTGTAGTAGGTTTAAGTCGTATGCTTCATAAGCTGAAGTTGCCACTTTAGCCATACCAATAGTTAAGAAGTGCTCTTGTAATACGTTTAATTGAACATCACCAGTGTGGAATAAGTCCTGAGCTCTTAACGCCATTTCTTTAGATCCACCACCACCAGGAATTACTCCAACTCCAAACTCTACTAATCCGATGTAGGTTTCAGCAGCAGCAACTACTTTATCAGCGTGTAATGATAATTCACATCCACCACCTAACGCCATTCCGTGAGGAGCAGCAATCGTAGGAATTGCAGAGTAACGCATACGCATCATGGTATCTTGGAAATATTTGATAGCCATGTTTAACTCATCGTACTCTTGCTCAACAGCCATCATAAAAATCATTCCGATGTTGGCACCTACTGAGAAGTTTGCAGCTTGGTTACCAATTACTAACCCTTGGAAGTCTTTTTCAGCTAAATCAACTGCTTTGTTTAATCCAGCTAAAACATCACCACCAATAGTGTTCATTTTAGATTGGAATTCACAGTTTAAGATTCCGTCTCCTAAATCTTCAATAACAACTCCAGAGTTTTTGAATACCTCAGTAGTTTTACGAATGTTGTCTAAGATGATAAATGAATCTTGTCCTGGCTTTTTAACTTGTGCTTTTGCAGGTACATCGTAGTAATATGTTGCACCGTCTTTAACTGTATAGAAAGATTTTTCTCCTTTAGCTACCATTTCAGTAACCCAAGCAGCAGGCTCTTTTCCTTCAGCTTTCATTAATTCGATACCTTTTTCAACTCCTACAGCATCCCAAATTTCGAAAGGACCATTTTCCCATCCGAAACCAGCTTTCATGGCATCGTCAATTCTGTATAATTCATCAGAAATTTCTGGAATTCTATTTTGAACATACGCAAACATTGCTGCGAAGTTCTTACGGTAGAATTCTCCTGCTTTATCTTTTCCGCCAACTAATACTTTAAATCGGTCAATTGGCTTATCAATTGTTTTTGTTAATTCTAAGGTAGCAAATTTTGCTTTTTTAGACGGACGGTATTCCATCGTATCTAAATCTAAGGCTAAAATTTCACGCTTTCCTTCAGCATTGGTTGTTTTTTTGTAAAAACCTTGTTTGGTTTTGTTTCCTAACCACTTATTTTCCATCATCGTGTTGATGAAATCTGGCAACTTAAATAAGTCGTGAGCTTCGTCGTTAGGACAGTTTTCGTAGATTCCGTTAGCAACGTGTACTAAAGTATCTAATCCAACAACATCAACAGTACGGAAAGTAGCTGATTTAGGGCGTCCAATAACTGGTCCTGTTAATTTATCAACCTCTTCAATAGTTAGTCCTAATTCTTTTACTTGGTGGAATAACGATTGGATTCCGAAAATACCGATACGGTTTCCAATAAATGCTGGTGTATCTTTAGCTAATACTGAAGTTTTTCCTAAGAATTTAGAACCATAATCCATTAAGAAGTCAGTTACTTCTTGTTTACAGTCAGGTCCTGGAACAACTTCAAATAATTTTAAATAACGAGGAGGGTTAAAAAAGTGTGTAACCGCAAAGTGTTTACGGAAATCTTCACTACGTCCTTCGTTCATAAACTTAATAGGAATACCTGAAGTGTTGGTAGAAATAATAGTACCAGGTGTACGGTATTTCTCAACTTGCTCAAAAACACTTTGTTTAATGTCTAAGCGTTCAACAACTACTTCCATAATCCAATCTACATCTTTTACTTTGTGTAAATCGTCCTCAAGGTTCCCAGTAGTAATTCTATCTGCAAATTTTTTATTGTAGATAGGTGATGGTTTCGACTTTAATGAAGCAGTCAAAGCATCATTTACCAAACGGTTACGAACTACTTTGTCTTCTAAGGTTAATCCTTTTGCTTTTTCTTTGTCGTTAAGCTCTCTTGGAACGATGTCCAAAAGCAATACTTCAACGCCAATGTTAGCAAAATGACATGCAATACCTGATCCCATGATACCAGAACCGATAATTGCTACTTTTTTAATTCTTCTTGCCATTTGTTTGTTGGTTTGTTTTATACAGCTTTATTGTCAATATTTTCTTCTTCGTATATTAACTTATCTGTAATTAGTTTGTTTATTGTTGTTGTTACTTTGAAGAAGGTTTCTAATTCTTCTTCAGTAATATGTTCTCTTACTTTATTATTGAATTGGTATACATGCCCTTTTGAAACTTCACGCATTTCTTTACCATATTTAGTAAGCTTTAAAATAACGCTTCTGCCATCATTAGGATTTTTCTCGCGACATATAACTCCTTTGTCTTCCATTGTCTTTAACAAACGAGAAAGACTTGTAGGTTCCATTCCCATTAACGGTCCCAGAGCAGTTGAAGGAGTACCGTTTTCAAAATCTATATTCAATAAAGCAAAAGCCGTAGCCATTGTGCTATCATGCTTTGCAGCTTGCTCGTTATACATTTTAGCAACGGCTTGCCACGTGGCTCTTAATTGGTGATCTATTGATTTATCCTTATCCATGAATGCCAAATATATAAAATTTTATTATGCATGCATAGTATTTTATAAAAAAGTTATGCATGCATAATAAAATTAACAAAAAATTAATCTTGTAACGTTTAGAGAGAAGCGTATACTAATTGAGTATAAAAATATGTAAGTTTGTCACTACTGTTTTTAAATAAACGGTAATTAATCAACTATAAATCTATGAACAATTTATTAGAAATTAATAATGTAGTAAAGCGTTATGGCGATTATACTGCATTAAATAATGTTTCAATGCACATTCCTAAAGGTAGTGTTTTTGGTTTGTTAGGGCCTAACGGTGCAGGAAAGACCTCGCTTATTAGAATTATCAACCAAATAACAATGCCTGATGCAGGTGAAATTATTTTAGATGGAGAGAAGTTAGCTCCAAATCATATAGAACATATAGGATATTTACCTGAAGAAAGAGGATTGTATAAAAGTATGAAGGTAGGAGAGCAGGCACTATATCTTGCTCAATTAAAAGGGTTGAGTAAATCGGAAGCAAAAAAACGATTGAAATATTGGTTTGATAAATTTGATATTGGAGCTTGGTGGAATAAAAAGATTGAAGAGTTGTCTAAAGGGATGGCTCAAAAGGTACAGTTTATAGTAACGGTATTACATCAGCCTAAATTATTAATTTTTGATGAGCCTTTTTCGGGGTTCGATCCTATCAATGCACAACTAATAGCTAAAGAAATTTTACAGTTGCGTGATGAAGGAGCTACCATCATTTTTTCTACCCATAGAATGGAGTCTGTTGAGGAGATGTGTGATTATATAGCGTTGATTAATAAATCGAATAAAATTTTAGATGGTAAGCTAGAAGATATTAAAAAGGAGTTTAGAACTAATACTTTTCAGGTTGGATTGGCTACTTCTAATTCAAAAGAAGTGGAGCAAAAGCTAAAAGAAAACTTTGAGGTTTTACCAGCAGATTTTAAATTGTTAAATGAAGGGTTAAAATTAAATGTAAAACTTACCAACGGAAGTTCTCCAAACGATTTGTTATCGTATTTAACAACTCAGGGACAAGTACAACATTTTGTAGAGTTAGTGCCAAGTGCCAACGATATTTTTATTCAAGCAATCCATAAAAACAGTTAAGCAATGAAAAGATTACGATTAATTATAGAACGCGAGTTTATTGCTAAGGTTAGAAATAAGTCGTTTATCGTTATGACTTTCTTAAGTCCATTGTTAATGATTGGTATGGGGGCTTTAGTATTTTTTTTAATGAAAAAGAACGATGAAAAGGTTAAGAAGATAGTATATGTTGATGAGTCTGGAATGTTCTCTAAAGATATTTTTAAAGATTCAAAAACAGTAAAGTATGAAGATTTTACAGCCTTAGGAATTGAAAACTCTAAAAAGAAGGTCGAAGAAGGAGATTACTACGGAGCTTTATACATTCCGAAACAAGATAGTTTAGAAATGTTGGCAAAATCGATTGAGTTTTTCTCTAAAGATTCGCCAAGTATGTCTATCATGGAACGTTTAGAAGATAAAATTGATAAGGAGTTACGTCATAAAAAACTAACAAGCTTCGGAATTGATATTGCGCATATAGAAGAGTCTAAAATTTCATCAGAAATTAAAATGTTGAATTTCTCTGGGGAAAAATCATCAAAATTAATCAACGGATTAAAGATTGGTGTAGGAGCTATCGCAGGATATTTATTGATGATGTTTGTAATGATTTATGGGACATCGGTAATGCGTAGTGTTATTGAAGAAAAAACAAGTAGAATTATTGAGGTAATCGTTTCTTCAGTAAAACCTTTTCAATTAATGTTAGGAAAGATTATTGGAAATGCATCAGCTGGATTGTTACAGTTCTTTATTTGGGGGATTTTGTTTTTAGTGTTTAGCCTAGTAGCATCTTCTTTCTTTGGAGTTGATATGATGGAAATGCAGTCGGCAAAAGTATCACCAGAACAAATGGAAGCTATTCAACAAACAGCAGCCAATAAAGGTGAAATGATTGTGCAAGAAATTTTCAGATTGCCTTTAGTAAAAATGTTCTTCTTATTCATTTTCTACTTCTTAGGAGGGTATATGTTATATAGCTCGTTGTTTGCAGCAGTAGGTGCAGCGGTAGATAATGAAACGGATACACAACAATTTATGATGCCTATTATGCTACCGTTAATTTTGGCAGTTTATGTAGGTTTTGCAACGGTTATTAACGATCCTCATGGTCCGGTTTCAGTAATATTTTCTTATATACCTTTTACATCTCCAATAGTGATGTTAATGAGAATCCCGTTTGGAGTTGCTTGGTGGGAAATAGCCATTTCTATGTTGCTATTAATTCTTACTTTTATGGTAATTGTATGGATTGCCGCTAAAATTTATCGTGTAGGTATTTTAATGTACGGTAAAAAACCAACCTACAAAGATTTATGGAAATGGATTCGTTATAATGGGTAATTAACACTTTTATGAAATTACTTAATATTGTTTAAAAGTGTTGATTATAAATTGTGTGTAACGATTATAACATAAACTAGGATGAAAGAAATAATAAAAGAAATAACGGATTTTCTAAACTATAGAATACCAATAGGAGGAAAAGATATCGAGTTTACAGTAAAAACAATTTTGTTTTTAATAGTAGGTTTACTTTTAGTGAAGCTTTTGTTGAAATATTTAAAAGTACTAGCAAAAAGTAAACTAGAACAGGAAGACAAAAATAAATTTGATACTATTTTCTCATTTACTAGTTGGTTAGTATATGTAATTGTTTTTTCAATAGGTTTAAGTTCAGCAGGAGTCGATTTAAGTGCGATTTTAGTAGCGTCTTCTGCTTTGTTAATAGGTATTGGTTTGGCGTTACAAACCTTTTTTCAAGATATAATCTCTGGAGTTTTTATTATTCTTGATAAAAGTGTTCATGTGGGGGATATTATTGAACTAGATGGAAAAGTTGGTAGGGTGGAAGAGATAAAACTGAGAACCACTAGAGCCGTAACAATCGATAATAAAGTATTGGTTATTCCTAATCACAAGTATTTATCTAACAGCCTATATAACTGGACGCAAAATGGTACTACAACTAGAGAAAGTGTAACAGTGGGTGTGGCCTATGGTAGTGATGTAGCTTTAGTGAAAAAATTATTGTTGCAAGCGGCCAGTGAACATCCAAAAGTATACCAGCATCCAGCTCCTTTAGTACTTTTTGAAAATTTCGGAGATAGTTCGTTAAATTTTAAATTAATTTTTACGTTAAATGATAGTTTTCAGGCAGCGATACCAAAAAGTGATATACGGTTTAAAATAGACGAGCTGTTTAGAGAGCATAATATAAGTATTCCGTTCCCTCAAAGAGATATACATATTGTAGATGCAAAAGGGTTGCATTTTGAACCTCCAAAAAAAGAGGTACTCCAAAACAATCAGAAAGAAATTGAAGGTAAAGAGGAAGGAAATTCTAAAGAAGAACTAAATAATTAAGCTGAAAAATGTTTGGCTTGCTTTTTGAGTTGTAACCACGAATGGTTCTTTCTTGTTGTAAAGAATGTGTTAATAAAGTAACGTTAATAGGTTCAGAAAACGAAGTAGGTGAGCTCCAAAAAATGATTTCTGATTTCAAGAATTTATTAAACTAGCCTTTTTAATATCTAAAAGACTAAAAAAATATGAGTAAAATATTAATAATAGAAGATGAAGCTGCAATTCGCAGAGTATTAAAAAAAATTATTTCTGAAGAAAACGATTCCTATGAAGTAGAAGAAGCTGAAGATGGTTTGCAAGGAATTGAAATGATAAAGAAAACAGATTACGATTTGGTTTTGTGTGATATTAAAATGCCAAAAATGGATGGTGTTGAGGTGTTGGAAAAAGCTAGAAAGTTAAAACCTGAAATACCAATGGTAATGATTTCTGGTCATGGTGATTTAGATACTGCAGTAAACACCATGCGCTTAGGAGCCTTTGATTATATTTCTAAACCGCCAGATTTAAATCGATTATTGAATACTGTAAGAAATGCTCTAGATAAAAAGGAGTTGGTAGTAGAAAATAAGCGTTTAAAAAAGAAGGTGAGTAAGAATTATGAAATGATTGGAGAGAGCGATGCTATTACTCATATTAAAGATATTATTGAAAAAGTGTCTGCAACAGAGGCAAGAGTTTTAATTACCGGACCTAATGGAACAGGAAAAGAGTTAGTAGCGCATTGGTTACACGAAAAATCTGACCGTTCTAAAGGTTCTATGATTGAAGTAAACTGTGCAGCTATACCTTCTGAGTTAATAGAAAGTGAATTGTTTGGGCATGTAAAAGGGAGTTTTACAGGAGCTAACAAAGATAGAGCAGGAAAGTTTGAAGCAGCTAATGGAGGAACCATTTTCTTAGATGAAATTGGAGATATGAGTTTGTCGGCACAAGCGAAAGTATTACGAGCATTACAAGAAAATCGTATTCAACGAGTAGGTTCGGATAAAGATATAAAAGTAAATGTGCGTGTAGTTGCTGCAACAAATAAAGATTTAAAGAAGGAAATAGAAGAAGGACGTTTCCGCGAAGATTTATATCATCGTTTAGCAGTGATTTTAATTAAAGTTCCTGCATTAAACGATAGAAGAGAAGATATACCGTTATTAGTAGATTTCTTTGCCAAGAAAATTTCTGAAGAACAAGGGATGCCTAAGAAAGGTTTCTCGGAAGATGCTATTAAATTGTTACAAGAGTATGATTGGACAGGAAATATTAGAGAATTACGAAATGTAGTTGAACGTTTACTTATTTTAGGAGAAAAAGAAGTTTCTAAAAATGATGTAAAATTATTTGCTAGTAAATAATTAATAACGTTTTAAATTTTTGAGTTAATAATCACAGCAATAGAGTTAATTTATATAGATGCTTGTTTTTATTTTTATACAAAACAATAAAAATTATGAACATACAAGCATACTTAGCATTCAGAGGAGAATGTCAAAACGCATTAAATTTTTATGCAGACTTATTTAATGCAAAAATTGTAAACAAACAAACGTACAAAGACTCAAAGAGAGATATTCCAGAAGATTACAGGCATAAAATACAACATGCAGAATTGAAAGGGAAGGGGATTCACATTATGGCGTATGATGTTTCTCCAGATACTCCGCTAAATAGTGGTAATAATATTCAAATGAGTGTTGATTTAGATGATGAGGAGAAAGCTACTGTTGTTTTTAATGAGTTGTCTAACGGAGGTATAGTTCATACTGAACTATTGGAAACGGAATGGAACGCACTGTATGGGGCTTGTACCGATAAATTTAATATACGTTGGATGGTAAACTGTAAGTTATAGTAAGTAGTTTACAATAATTGTTATATAAATAAAGGTGAGGTTGTATTAGGAAGAAGCTAATACAATTTCATCTTTGTTGTTTTGTAAAAGTTCATAAAAGCTAACAGAATTAAGGGGGTATGAAGCTTTTTTTTTAAAAAAAAACACAAAAAAAGAAAATAAATATGAAACAATATTGAGTACGTAATGAGTAAAGCTTATAATTAAAAAACCATCTGAAGAAGATAGTTTTTTAATTATAAGAGGAAAGAAGTTATATGTTTTACACCTAAATTAAAGCTTTGTAGCTATTCAAGATTGAGTTGAAAAAAGATTATTTTAAAAATTTCCTAGCTAAAGTATATATTCCAAACTTACCAACTGTTTCAAATATAGTTTGAAACCAATTCCCTACAGATAAATCTTCTTTAAATTGTTCTTTTACAAGTTTAATTTCTTCTAAAGAAATATCTCTTTTAAGCTTCAGTAATTTTAGTTCTTTAGTTATTTCTTTACTATTATTATAGGTTTTCTTCATCGTCAAAATACTTTTTAGATAAATTTTTAATTACAAAATTCTCTACATTTGTTCTCATACTATATGCTATTAAAGCGAAAATCATAAAAAGTAAAGCTACTAACAAGTATCCTAAAACAACATTGTTTAAATAATTACCTATGGTTGCCGATATTGTTACAGCCAAAAAAACAAAAGCAATAAGTAGGAATATACCTATAATAGCAAAATTGAAAATCATGCTTAAAGAAGAGGTTAGTATATAAAATATTTTTAATTTAAAGTATTCTTCAGAATTCTTTATAAAGCTTTCGCCTTTTTCAATTGCTTTTTCAGAGTTGGTATGTATTGATTTGAATATCGACATTATTTAGTTTGTAATTTTTTGTTTTTAGCCTTTAATACTTTTAGTTTTTGTTCTAATTGGGTTATAACATCTTCAGCTTTATAGCTAGCATCAGTTACAATAGTTTCTAATTTTTCTTCTAATGAGTTTGTTTTGCTGCTAAGAGATTCAGCCACATTATTTTTTAAGCTTTCAGCTTTATGCTTAACTTCTTCTTTAAGGTGTGTTGCTTCTGAAGTAATAGTGTCTCTTGCAGAGGCTGCTCCGTCTGCTATTTTTTTTCGTGTATTACTCCCTTTGTCAGGGGCAAATAATATACCTAATCCTGCTCCTACAGCTACTCCTGCTAATAAGCCTAAAATACTTTTATCGTTGCTCATAATATATTTGTTTTTTAATTATTAAATGATTTCTGTAACAAAAATACTTTGATAGCTGATGTTTCTTTAGCTCAATAAATTTAAATGTTAACTCAATTGCTATTAATGACTTATGAGGAAGAAAGAGGGAGTGGTGATTAGAGTGTAAAAAAATAAGCTAGATTCTTTAATTAAAAAAAAATCTAGCTTAAAATATTATTATTTAGTTGTGATTTATACTACATCAAACCTGTCTGCATTCATTACTTTAGTCCAGGCAGTTACAAAATCTTTCACAAACTTTTTCTTGTTGTCGTCTTGTGCGTATACTTCTGCATACGAACGAAGAATAGAGTTAGAACCAAATATCAAATCCACTCGTGTAGCTGTCCACTTAGTGTTTCCTGTCTTACGATCAACAATATTGTATAAGTTTTCCCCTGAAGGCTTCCATGAGTATTTCATGTCGGTAAGATTAACAAAGAAGTCGTTACTTAATACACCTTCATTTTCTGTAAATACACCATGTTTAGTTCCTCCGTAGTTAGTTCCTAGCACACGCATTCCCCCAACTAGAACAGTCATTTCAGGAGCGGTTAACCCCATAAGTTGTGTTCTGTCTAATAACAATTCTTCAGGTTTTACTACATAATCTTTCTTTTGCCAATTTCTGTATCCGTCATGTAGAGGCTCTAAAACATCAAAAGATTCAGTATCTGTCATTTCAGCAGTTGCATCACCTCTTCCAGGGGTAAAAGGAACTTTAATGTCAACACCACCATCTTTAGCAGCTTTTTCAATAGCAGCACTACCTCCTAAAACAATCAAATCAGCAATACTAACTTTTTTACTTAAACTAGCTTGAATTTCAGCAAGCTTATCTAATACTCTTTTTAGTCTTGTAGGTTCATTTCCTTCCCAGTCTTTCTGAGGAGCTAAACGAATGCGTGCTCCATTAGCACCACCTCTAAAGTCTGATCCTCTATAAGTTCTAGCACTATCCCAAGCAGTATTGATAAGTTCAGTACGAGTAAGTCCACTGTTTAATAGTTTTTCTTTTAGTTCTTCAACTTCAGTATCGTTTAAAGTATAGTCTACAGTAGGAACAGGATCTTGCCAGATAAGTGTTTCTGTTGGAGCATCAACCCCTAAATAACGTGTATTAGGGCCCAAATCACGATGTGTTAGTTTAAACCAAGCACGTGCAAAGGTGTCAGCAAAATAGGCTGGATCTTTATAGAATTTTTCAGATATTTTTCTGTATTCAGGGTCCATTTTCATTGCCATATCCGCATCAGTCATTATTGGGTTTCTTTTAATGTTCGGATTGTGAGCATCTACAGGTTTATCTGCCTCATCAATATTAACAGGTTCCCATTGCCAAGCACCAGCAGGACTCTTTGTTAATTCCCAATCATGATTTAACAACAAATGAAAGTACGTATGGTTCCATCTATCGGGGGTAGTTGTCCAAGCTCCTTCCAAACCACTAGTAACAGTATCTGCAGCATTTCCATTCCCTTTAGGGTTTATCCAGCCAAAGCCTTGATCTTGAACTTCTGCACCTTCAGGGCTTTCACCTAAGGCTCCTGCGTCACCATTACCGTGTGCTTTTCCTACAGTGTGTCCACCGGCAGTTAAAGCAACGGTTTCTTCATCATTCATTGCCATGCGCTTAAAGGTTTCTCTTACGTCTTTTGCGGTTTTTAAAGGATCGGGTTTTCCGTCAACCCCTTCAGGGTTTACATAAATTAATCCCATCATTACAGCAGCTAATGGGTTTTCTAAGTCTCTGTCTCCAGAATATCGAGAACCTTTACTCCCTGTTGGCGCTAACCATTCTTTTTCAGATCCCCAATAAATATCTTTCTCAGGATGCCAAATATCTTCACGTCCGCCGGCAAAACCAAAAGTTTTGAAGCCCATTGATTCATAAGCCATATTACCAGCTAAAATTATAAGATCTGCCCAAGATAGTTTGTTTCCGTATTTTTTCTTGATAGGCCATAACAATCGTCTTGCTTTATCTAAATTACCATTATCAGGCCAACTATTTAATGGAGCGAAGCGTTGATTGCCTGTATTACTACCACCTCTACCATCAGCAACTCTATAGGTACCAGCAGCATGCCACGCCATACGAATCATTAAACCACCATAATGTCCCCAGTCGGCAGGCCACCAATCTTGACTATCGGTCATTAAGTCTTTAAGGTCATTTTTAACTGCTTCTAAATCTAATTTTTTAAATTCTTCAGCATAATTAAAATTACTGTCTAAAGGATTGGTTTTGGTATCGTGTTGATGTAGTATATCTAAGTTTAATGATTTTGGCCACCACTCCATGATGTTATCATGTATTTCTGTGTTTGCACCTTGTGAAAAGGGGCATTTACCTTTCGAAGAATGTGAGTTTGTGTTTTTCATTTTATTATAATTTAATAGGTTAGAATAGGGCAAAGCTACTATAAAACAATGAATAATTTTTATCTATATTTTTTATTTTAAAATAATAAATAACTATAGTTTTTGTTTTTGTGTTTTATAATGTGTTGGAATATAAAGGTATATTTTTTTTAGTGATTTAAAAATATGTTAACTATTGGTTATAGTTATAGTGAAATAAAAAAATATTTTTAGATTCACACTTTAAATGAGAAGAAACAAAATACATTTGTGCCTGTAAAAAAATATTAATCAATAAAAAACTATAAAATGGCTACAGCAGTAGGAAAAAAATTTCCAAGTTTAAACGTAGATGCAATGAACGAAATGGGTGACACGTTTAAGTTAAATGTATTAGAAGAAGCAGTTAAAAACAAGAAAAAAGTGTTGTTGTTTTGGTATCCGAAAGACTTTACTTTCGTTTGTCCAACTGAGTTACATGCTTTTCAAGCTGCATTACCAGAATTTGAAAAAAGAAATACCATTGTAATTGGAGCTTCTTGCGATACTCCTGAAGTACACTTTGCTTGGTTAAACCAATCTAAGGATAATGGAGGTATTGAAGGTGTTACTTACCCATTATTAGCTGATAGTAATCGTAATTTATCATCTATTTTAGGTATCTTAGACATCTCTAACGAGGTTTATGATGAAGCTACAGGAACTGTACAGGTTGAAGGAGATAATGTAACTTATAGAGCTACATATTTAATAGATGAAGAAGGAACTGTTTTTCATGAAGGAATAAACCATATGCCAGTTGGTCGTAATGTAAATGAATATTTACGTTTAGTAGATGCTTATACTCACGTACAAGAAAAAGGTGAGGTATGTCCTGCAAACTGGGAAGAAGGTAAAGAAGCAATGCAAGCTAATGCAAAAGCAACAGCAGAATATTTAGCAGCAAACTAATTAGACATAATTAAAGAAAGGAAACAAGTTCGTGTGAGATAAGTGAAGGGGTCGAGCACGAGCTCCTTTCGAAATGGATAATAATTAAAGAAATGGTACAAGAATTAAGTCAAGACAATTTATCTGAAGTTGTTGCAGGTAATAAAAAAGTTGTAGTTCAGTTTTCAGCTTCATGGTGTGGTAACTGCCGTATTATGAAACCTAAATTTAAAAAGTTGTCTTCTGAGAATGAAGATATGGTTTTTGTAATAGCTGATGCCGAAAAATTTCCAGAGAGTAGAAAACTTGCTGATGTGAGTAACTTGCCTACTTTTGCTACTTATATTGATGGAAAATTAGTAAATCAAACTCAAACCAATAAGTTTGATGTATTGAAGGATTTAGTAAATGAAGTAGCTTAGTTATGAAATTACCAGTAATTAAACATTTAACTTCATTTATTGAAGAAAATGACCAAGATTATGTACTAGAAACTATTGAGACGCTTGAAGCTTTAACAGAGGTTCCATCGTTAAAAGATGAAGAGCTAGACGTTATAGGAGAGTTAATCTCTAATATGTACGGAGCAATTGAAGTTAATAAAATGATTAAAGATGGAACACCTAAAAAAGAAGCGTTAAATAATTTTATGAAACGTGTTTTAGGTTCGATTGATAAATAGTTACTTGTACGTATACAAATAAACAAAAACCTGAACATTTTCTAATGTTCAGGTTTTTGTTTTATACAAACTTTCGGTTGTAGTTTTTGCCTAATTTTACAGAATATTCAATAACACTTTTAATTACTTTTCTATGGTCGTTCTTGCGCCAATTGATATATAATTCTGTGCTTTCGGGTAGTGTAATAAACCGTATGTTCGTATTTAAAGAAAACTGATATGAGTAAGGTAAAATAGATATTCCTAAACCTCTACCAATTAAGTTTAATATCATACTCCCAAAATCAGATTCAATATGAGTTTGAGGTTCAAAACCATAAGTGTTAAAAATATTGCGTAGTAATGAGGAAAAATAAGTAGTATGATGTAAACCAGAAAGGATAAATTTTTCGTCTTTTACGTCTCTTAAATCAACAAAAGAATCTTCTGTTATCCAATGATCTTTTGGAACCACAAGGCAAACGGGTTCAGCATACAATCTTTCAGATAAAATAGAAGCATTTAGAACTTCATTTCTGCTAAAAGCAAAATCTATTTGATAACTAGAAAGTAATTTTTCAAGTGTAATATCAGTAGGCTCCATAAGTTCTACTTTTAAATCTGGTTTCTCTTCTGAAAATATTTTGAGTAATTCAGGTAAATAGTTGTAAGAGATAGAGCCAGGGTAGGCAATACTAACAAGTCCAGAAGAACCTTCATCAATTTTTTTAGCATGTTGATGTGTACGATCGAACTCGTCTAATAGAACATCCCATTTTTTTTTAAGGAATACACCAGCTTCAGTAAGTTTTACATTTCTTTTATCTCGCTCAAATAAAGTAATACCTAATTCTTCTTCTAAAGATTGAATTTGCCTACTTAATGACGATTGAGAGGTGTAAACTTTTTCTGCTGTTTTCCAAAAATGTAATTCTTCTGCTAGAATTAAAAAATATCGAATCTGTTGAATAGTCATTTTAATGCGTTTTTTGCATTAATCAGTCAAAAATAAGTATTTTTTAATAAAGAGAACTGCTGTTGCTTTGCATAAAAAACTTTGTAATCATTTTTAAAGAAGTAACGAAATGGGAATTGAGAATTTTATAGCATTTTTAGTAGCAACTATTCTTTTTGTTTTGACACCAGGAATAGAAACCGTCTTTTTAATTAACAAGTCAATTAGCCAAGGAAGAAGATCTGGTGTATATACTAGTTTTGGTTTAAACACTGGGGCTCTAGTACATACTTTGTTTGGAGCATTAGGTTTATCGATTATGGTAGCTAAATCAGCAATATTCTTTGCATTGATTAAGTATTTAGGAGCAGCTTATTTAATTTATTTAGGTGTAACAAAAGTGATGTCAAAAAAAGGGCTGATTGCTAATACAAACGAAGAACAAAAGAAAAATTCAGCAAAAAGCAGTTTTACATCAGGGTTTGTAACAAATATATTAAACCCGAAAGTTGCATTATTCTTTATAGCGTTCTTTCCGCAGTTTATAAGCCCAACAGAGATAGAAAATCCAGTTCCTTTTATAATAATGGGAGTAATTTATGCGGTAATGACTACCATTTGGTATTTGGTTTTAACATCGTTTGCTGGGATATTTTCAACTAAGATTAAAGAGAATGAAAGAATAGGGGTAAGGTTAAATAAAATTTCAGGTGTAATATTTGTATTGATGGGCTTACAGATAGCGTTTATGTAAAATTATAAACCGATAGCGATTATTATTTCGCTATCGGTTAAAAAATTATACGGCTAAATCGTCAGATTTTATTTTTTCTAATTCGTTTTGTTTCTGTTGTAATAAAGCAAAACCAAAAGTTAAAACACCAACTCTTCCTATGAACATTAGAATAATTATGAGGAATTTGCCTAGGTTTGATAAGTCCCCAGTAATTCCAGTACTTAATCCAACGGTGCCAAGAGCAGAAGCAACTTCAAACAATATTTTGTCAAAAGAGAAGCTTTCACTATATGAAAGTAAAAAAGAGAATAAAAAAATTAAACTGGTATATAACATAAAAGTAGAGGTTGCTATGTAAATTCTATCAAAAGGTATAATCCTGTTTAAAAACGTAATCTTTTTCTGTCCTAATAATCTACTTTTTAATATAGAAATCATTGCTGTTAAAGTTGTGATTTTCATTCCTCCAGCTGTTCCAGATGGTGATGCACCTATGTACATTAAAAAAGTAAGTAGTAATAATATTGGTAAAGAAAAACCACCAATAGGTACAGTATTAAAACCAACTGTTGTCATTGCAGACATTGTTTGAAAAAAAGAAGTCATTAACGAATGGTTGGAGTTTAGGTTTAAAGAAGATTCTGATAGGTACGTAAGTAATGTTCCTGAAAGTAATAAGAATATAAATCCGTAGACAATAATTTTTGTTGTGAAGGATATTTCTTTAGTCTTTCCAGAAAGACGATACCATAAATCGGTAACAACAATAAAACCTAAAGAACCTGCTATAGCTAAAATAGAGATTGTTGTATTTATAAAAACGTTATCGTGGTATTCTTCAAAGCCATTGTTGAATAAACCAAAACCCGCAGTGCAAAAAGATGAAACGCTATGGAAAATAGCAAACCAAATGGCTTTTAAGTTTTGCATACCAGAATTGGTAAAAGCAATATAAAACAGTATAACTCCAATAGTTTCCATAATTAAAGTAAAGACAATAACACTTTTAATAAAATCTTTTATTTTAATACTATTAGGTAACGTAAATTCAGTTCCTAATAATTTACTATGCCAATGCGTTATTTTTTTTGTGATAAATAACAAGTAGTAGGTTGTTAGTGTCATGTAGCCAATTCCACCAATTTGTATGAGCATCATTATAATAAACTGTCCGAAGAAATTATAGGAATCAAAAATACTGATAGTAACTAGCCCTGTAGTTGATATTGCTGATGTTGAGATAAATAGATTGTCCAAAAAAGATACATCTGCTTTATGAAACAGAGGAATTGATAGTAAAATAAAACCGATAAAGGTATATAAGAAGAATCCCCAAACTAAATTCATTTGAGGTGTTTTGCTAATTTGGAATTTTTTATACCAAATAGATAGCTTTTTGTATGTATTATTTTTCATTTTTTTTAAGTAAAATAACGGCTAAGTATTTCGTTACTTTTATAATTGAAGTTTTTTTTAGTATCTGTAGATAGGTAATACTAAGTAACAAATTTAATCAATTAATAGATGAAAAGGAAATGTAAAAGAATCTTACTTCTTATACACTATATAGTAGATTTGTATATAGGTAGTGAGGAAGAATTATTTAAAAATGTGTTAGTTTAGTTATGATTTCTTTATGTTGTGGGAATAGTTGTATTAACTCTTCTCTTTTAGGTAAAACAAAATCGTTGAAGTCAAACCCAGGAGCAACAGTACAACCAGTAAAAGCATATGAGTTTTCTTTACTAACTTCAGCAGCAAACCAGTAACCAGCCGGAACTACAAATTGTGGTTGCTCATCATTTTCTATATTATTTCCAATCAATACAAAAGAATAGTTTCCTTTGGGAGAAATCATATGTAGTTTTAAGGTACTTCCTTTATAAAAATGCCAAATTTCATCTTGATTGATTTTATGAAAGGCAGAAAATTTTTCAGAAGTTAATAAAAAATAAATACAAGTACTGTAATTTCTATCACCTACAAAGTTAGAATTTAAGTGTTTGTTTTTAATAATTCCGTTGCTTCTATAGGTTTCTTTATAAAATCCACCTTCAGGATGTTCCGTTAAGTCAAACTTTTTAATTATTTGTTGAGCTGTCATTTTCTTTTTGTTCGTTAACTTTTTTAATAATGGCTTTTAAACGTTCTTTAGTACGTTGTTTTTCCAAACGAAGTTTGTTTTCTTTCTGCTTCATTAAGCGTGTATGTTTCGCTTTGTTTACAGTATTTTTAGCTTTTCCTTTTTTAGGCATTATGCTTGCTTTTTAATCTAGAGATAATAATACTGAGCCAAGTAAAACCTAAAATTAGGAATAATATAGCTCTCCAGTCTTCAAATCCATTCAATATAGCTCTTAGAAAACCAAGAAGAGACATAATTATAGGCAGAATTGCTGATTTACTTTGTTTATTATTACTTATCAAAAGTAATCCTAAAAAAGTTAAGAATCCGTTTAATATCAATACAAAAAAACCAAAATCAAACCCAAACTTTTCCTTGCTGTAAAAGCTAATAATATAAGTTATAATAGGAGCCATTAAACAAATGATAGGAACTAACTTGTCTTTTATGTTTAATTTAGTAAACAGTCCGAAAGCATATAAACCTAGTAACGGCCCGTAAGTATAACCAGCAAATTGGAATATTTTAGCAATTACACTCTCATCAGCAATAAAATATTTAAAAATTAAGATAGTAGCCACTAAAATAAATGAAAACAGCACATGAATTTTCTTTCGTGTTTTTTCTCTTTCTTGCTCATTATCTTTTTTATCAATTTCAAGAATATCAATACTAAAAGAAGTAGTTAACGAAGTTAAAGCACTATCAGCACTTGAGTATGCTGCTGCTATTAAACCGAGAAGGAAGAATAGGGAAGTAGCTATACCTAAATCACCACTCATAGCTATGGTAGGAAATAAGTTGTCTTTATGAGCGTTTAGTTCATTTACTGTAGCGTAATCAGTTAACAGGATTCCTAAAGCTAAGAAAAAGAAGTTAACAATAACGAGTACTATAGTAAACCAAAACATGTTTTTTTGAGCATCTTTTAAATTGCGGCAAGTCAAGTTTTTTTGCATCATGTCTTGATCTAAACCTGTCATCACAATTGAAATAAAAGCTCCTGAAAAGAATTGTTTCCAAAAATAGTTACCAGCCTTTACATCGTCAAAAAAGAAAGTTTTAGATAAGCTATTGTCTGTTACATACGAAAACAAATTATCAATTTGCATTTCATCTTTTATCATTACAATACAAACTCCAACAGCAATTAGCATAAACAACGTTTGTAAAGTGTCTGTCCATACAATAGTTTTTATGCCTCCTTTAAAAGTATATAGCCATATAAGTAAAATGGTAATTGTTACTGTTACCCAAAACGGAATTCCATAAGCATCAAACAAAATTAACTGTAATACATTTGCCACTAAAAACAAGCGAAAGGCAGCACCAATAGTTCTTGAAAGTAAGAAAAAAGAAGCCCCAGTTTTGTACGAATATCTACCAAAACGTCCTTCTAAATAGGTGTAAATTGAAGTTAAATTTAATCGGTAATAGAGTGGAAGTAGTACCAATCCAATAACGGCATAACCTAATACGTACCCTAGTACCATTTGCATATAACTCATTTTGTCACCTTCAACCCAACCAGGAACCGAAATAAAAGTAACTCCAGATAATGATGCTCCAATCATACCAAAGGCAACTAAATACCAAGGAGATGAGTTGTTTGCTTTAAAAAATGTTTGATTGTTTGCCGATTTACCTGTGATGTATGAGATAAGAATTAATACACCAAAATAGGCTAAAATAAGGAGTAGTATATGTAACGGTTGCATATAGTTAAATTATGAATTACGAATGTACTAAAATTATCAATCGTAATTCATAATTAGTGTTGTCTAAGAAAGCTCAATAACGACATCTTCTGTTTTTCTACGAACTTTTTTTAAGTCTTTCATGTAGTCATCTTCTGCTCTAAAACCAACAGGTAATACTAAAACTGATTGTAAGTTGTATTTATCTAATTCTAAAATTTCATCATATTTTTCAGGAACAAAACCTTCCATAGGGCAGCTGTCAATTTTTTCATTTGCAGCAACAGTCATTAAGTTTCCTAAAGCAATATATGCTTGGTTTTTCATCCAATGGAACAATACTTCAGGAGATTTATTCTCTATATCGTTAGTTAAAAACTCTTTGAAAGGATTTAAAACTTCATCGGGTGTGTTTCTTATGTCTTTTACTAATTTAAAATAGCTCTCAACATCTTTAGTAGTAAGTTCTTTTGGGGTACACAATACCAATAAATGAGAAGCCTGTGCAACTTGGTGTTGATTCCAAGAATGTGCCACCAATTGTTGTTGTAAATCTTTGTTTTTAACCACAACCATTTTTACAGGTTGTAATCCATAAGAAGTAGCAGTTAAATTAAATGCTTCTTTTAAAAGATTAATTTGTTCTTCGGAAAGAAATTTATGCTCGTCAAATTTTTTAACAGCGTAACGCCATTGTAAATTTTCTATACTATTCATGTGGTTTAATTTTTACTCGATAATTGAGAGTTAAAATACTTCAAGGTTTATCTCTAAATTAAAAACGTGCCCTTACATTGTTATCCTGTAAGTTTACCTATAGTAATTTATTTTGACAAAAATAGAAGAATAAAAAGTAGTCTAAAAATACTTCGAATAATTAATATTGATAGTATCATAAAAATATTTTGTACATTGAAAATAAAAAAATGTATGAAAGAAGAGTTCTTGCACTTTATTTGGCAGTATAAACTATTTAGCAAAGCAAATTTAATATCAGTAAAAGGAGAAATCGTTGAAGTATTAAACACAGGGAGTCATAATACGAATTCAGGACCTGATTTTTTGAATACAAAATTGAAGATTGATGGGCAGCTATGGGTTGGAAATGTTGAAATTCATATAAAGTCATCAGATTGGTATGCGCATCATCATGAAAAAGATGTGAATTATGATGCGGTTATTTTACATGTTGTGTGGGAACATGATTCTGATGTGTTTATGAAAAATAATCATCCATTACCAACGGTTGAATTACAAAAAATTGTTCAAGAAGATGTATTGGTAAATTATAGAAAATTGTTTTTAAAAGAACGACGATGGATTCCTTGTGAAAAGCAGATAGGAGAAATCAATTCTTTTTTATTAAATAACTGGTTAGAACGTTTGTATTTTGAACGATTAGAGAATAAATCGGTGGTAATAAAAGAGCTGTTACAAAAATCAAATAATGATTATGAAGCGGTGTTGTTTCAGTTATTAGCTAAGAATTTCGGATTGAAAGTTAATGGAGCAGCCTTTCTAGAACTAGCACAATCGTTTGATTTTTCTGTATTACGTAAAGTTCGATTTAACGAAGAGCAGCTATCTGCTTTACTGTTTGGACAGGCAGGTTTTTTAGTTGATGAAATAGAAGAGAGTTATTATGAGCAACTTAAAAATGAGTATGTTTACATAAAGCACAAATACAGGCTACAATCATTAATAAAACATCGTTTTCAATTTTTTAGAATGCGCCCCAATAACTTTCCTACGATTAGAATAGCGCAATTAGTGGCTTTATATAATAAATATGAAAGCTTATTTTCAAGGTTAATGGATGTAAATAAAATAGAGGGTTTTTATAATTTATTTACAGTTGAAGTAAATGAGTTTTGGAAAACTCATTATACGTTTGGTTCTGAGTCAAAAAAATCAGTTAAAATACTTACAAAATCATTTATTGACTTGTTGATTATTAATACAATTATTCCTTTAAAGTTTGTTTATGAACAAGCTAGAGGAGAGGTTAATGAAGAAAGTTTGTTAAAATTGATACAACAATTACACCCAGAAAAAAATTCAATTATAAATAAGTTTGATGAGTTAAAAATTAAAGCAAAAAATGCTTTTGAATCTCAGGCTTTATTAGAGTTGAAAAATAATTATTGCCAAAACAAAAAATGTTTAAGCTGTAATGTTGGGAATTTTATTTTAAACAAATAATGTAAATAAAGCATGTTAAATTATTTAATTAATAAATGATATATTTGCGTAAAAAATTTATAATAATGAAAAAAATATTAATTGCTATTGCATTAGTGTCTACTATTTGTATAGGTTGTAAAGACGACAAAAACTCAGAAAACAAAGGAGGTACTTCAACAACTGAAAAATCTATTAGTGAAAAAGAAGAAAAGTCTACTTCAGCAATTTGTTTATTAGATAAATTATCTATTAGAGAAAGTGCTTCTGCAAAAGGGAAATGGATAACTTCTATTAGTTTAGGAGAAAAAGTAACCTTAACAGGAGAAGAAACTATAGATTCTGTTTCTAAGAAAGAGTATTACAAAGTAAAGTTGATTGACGGAAAAGAAGGATGGACTAGATCTACCTTTTTAGCTGTTAATGGTAAAGTGGGAGCTATGTTAGAAGAGGCAGTAGTTTACAAAAGGCCAGATTTACTTACTAAAACAGAAAAAAAGTACAGCGTTATGGATATTATTGCTGTGACTGAAACTCAAGGCGATTGGATTAAAGTTAAAGGAAAAAGATCTGAAGGGAAGTATATAGAAGAAGGTTGGGTAAAAACTTCTAATATTACAAATGATCAAGTTGATATAGCAACAGCTAAATTTGCAGGAATAGCAAATACTCAACCAACAATGACAGAAAGAATAAAGGCATTGAAAGATGTTATAAATAATTCAGATCTATCTTCTTCTAAGTTTATCCCAGTTATAGAGAATAAAATAGAAGATTACGAGTCAAAAAATCAGCCTTTAGATACGCAGGAAGCAGAAGCGGCTACTGAGGCGGTAGCAGAAAAAGTAGCTGAATAATTATATAAAAAAGCGAATAAAAAAACGATTTTAGAATATTCTAAAATCGTTTTTTTTATTTTAATTATTTTAAAATTAATTATTAATACAAACTCTTGAATTTAGAAGGGTTTGCTTCGTTCATAATTTCGTATACTTTTTCAAAAATATCTTCTGCAGATGGTTTAGAGAAGTAATCTCCGTCGGTACCATAAGCAGGTCTATGTGCTTTTGCTGTTAATGTTTGTGGTTTACTATCTAAATGTCTATAACCATTTTGATTTTCAACAATTTCTTGTAATAAATAAGCTGAAGCTCCTCCAGGAACATCTTCGTCAACAACTAATAAACGATTTGTTTTAGCCACTGATTTAACTGTATCGTGATTAATATCAAAAGGTAATAAACTTTGAGCATCTACAATTTCTACATCTATACCTACTTGTGCTAAATCTTTAGCAGCTTCTTCAACAATTCGTAGGGTAGAACCATAAGAAACAATGGTGATATCGTTTCCTTCTTTGATAGTTTCAACAACACCAATTGGAGTTTTAAAATCTCCTAAGTTTGTTGGTAATTCTTCTTTTAAACGGTATCCGTTTAAACATTCTACGACTAAGGCAGGATCATCTCCTTCCAATAAAGTGTTATAGAACCCAGCGGCTTTAGTCATGTTACGAGGAACTAATACATGAATACCTCTAATATTGTTTATAATTCCACCCATTGGTGAACCTGAGTGCCAAATTCCTTCTAAACGATGCCCACGAGTACGGATAATTAAAGGAGCTTTTTGTTTACCAAACGTACGGTAACGTAACGTAGCTAAATCGTCACTCATAATTTGTAAAGCATACAGTAAATAATCTAAATATTGAATCTCAGCAATTGGGCGCAAACCACGCATTGCCATACCAATACCTTGACCTAAAATAGTCGCCTCACGAATTCCTGTGTCAGAAACACGTAACTCACCAAACTTTTCTTGTAAACCTTCTAACCCTTGATTAACATCACCTATATACCCAGCATCTTCCCCAAAAATTAACACTTCAGGGTGTTTTGCTAAAATAGCATCAAAGTTATCACGCATAATAATACGTGCATCTACCATATTTTTTTCAGAAGCATAGGTTGGAGCTTCGGCAGAAATATTTTCAGTAGCTAATTCAGTTTCACTTAATAAATGAGCTGAATATTTTACAGCAGCTTTATCAATTGAAGTTTTAATAAAGTTTTGAAGTGCAGTTTTTTCAGTGAAATCTTCATCTCTTAAGTAACGTAACGTTTTACGTGCTGCTACTAAAATATCTTTTCTGATAGGTTCAGCAATTGCCGCTAAATCGTTTTTGTATTTTGAAATGAAAGAACCGTTGTTACTTTTTTGTGCAATGGTATCTAACAAAGCAATAGCTTCGGCTACTTCTGCTTTTATTTCGTTTGTATATGCGCTCCAAGCATCACGTTTAGCTTTACTAACTTCTTTTTTCGCTTCTTTTTCAATATTGATTAAATCTTCTTCAGAATCAATAAATTTTAAAGTCTCTCCATCTTCATTTTCTAGTTCAAATTCTAAAATCCACTTACGCATTTGAGCAATACAATCAAACTCTTGTTCCCATTGTAAACGTTCTTTCGATTTGTAACGTTCGTGAGAACCTGAAGTAGAGTGTCCTTGAGGTTGTGTTAATTCTTTTACATGAATTAATACAGGTATATGTTGCTCTCTAGCAATTTTAGAAGCTTTGTTGTAAGTGTCAATTAACTGAACATAATCCCAACCATTCACTACGAAAATTTCATACCCATTACTTTCATTTTCACGCTGGAATCCTTTTAATATTTCTGAAATACTTTCTTTAGTAGTTTGATGACGTGCATGAACTGAAATTCCGTACTCATCATCCCAAACATTCATTATCATTGGAACTTGTAAAACACCAGCAGCATTGATAGTTTCAAAAAACAATCCCTCACTTGTACTAGCATTACCAATAGTACCCCAAGCAACTTCGTTACCGTTGATTGAAAAGTTAGTATGCTTTTCTAAACCTTTAACATTTCTATAGATTTTAGATGCTTGTGCTAATCCTAATAAACGAGGCATTTGTCCTGCAGTAGGAGAGATATCTGATGATGAATTTTTTTGAGCGGTTAAATTTTTCCAGTTACCGTTTTCATCTAAAGAATGTGTTGCAAAATGTCCTCCCATTTGACGACCGGCAGACATAGGCTCAATATCAATATCAGTATGTGCGTATAATCCTGCAAAAAATTGTTGTGGAGTTAATTCTCCAATAGCCATCATAAAGGTTTGGTCACGATAATAACCTGATCTGAAATCTCCATTTTGAAAAGCTTTAGCCATAGCTAACTGTGGTACTTCTTTACCATCTCCAAAAATTCCAAATTTAGCTTTACCTGTTAAAACTTCTCTTCTTCCTAATAAACTACATTCTCGACTAATACGAGCAATTCTATAGTCCTTTAAAACTTCATTTTTAAAATCTTGAAAAGAAAGCTGTTGAGTATTAACTATTTCGGTATTTTGCGTCATAATCATCTAATTTAGGTATGGTTACAAAGATAGGTTTTTTAGTTGATATTTAAAAATTTCTATTTTCGTTGAATATTCTTCAAAAAAACAACTAAAATAAAGTAATTATTGAGATATTTATAATACACCTCTTCTAATAAAATTATAAATTCTATCAATATCTGTTGTAATGATGAATCTAATTTTTGAAGGATAGGCTCTTTTATTGATTTCAAAACCTTCATTGGTGTAAATAGGAAGATAAAATTCAAATATTTCAGGAAGGAAGTTCAATCGAATACCGTTTTCATAAAAAAACTTTGGAGAGGTATTTTTGTTTTTTAACATGGCAACGTCATTATAAATTTCTGCCCACTTCCATACGCTTACACTGGTATTAATAGATGTTATAAGCTGATTAGCAAAGTATGGTTCTTTAAATTTAGATTTAAAACCTCCTTGACCAACGACAAACTGCTGACTAAAGATACCTTCACTTTCTGAGCGACCAAATAAATTTTGCTCAAACAAGTAATCATTTCCGCGATTTAATCCAAAGCTAAAGTAATTTCCTTCTGTTTTGTTTGATAAGAAGAGTCCGCCAAAAAATCGGACTTCAAAACTTTCATTAGCAGTAAAGAACTTTCTATAACGAAAATCGGTTGAAATTTTACTGAAATTAGAGTTTATTTCAAGGTTAGCAGCATACTGTATTCTGCGTATAGCATCAAATTTGTTGTTGATATAGCGAAGGTTAAAAATATTATACTTGTCTTGATCACTCTGAGTATTGTTAGGTTCAACTTCTTTATTAATACTAACCATTCGAGCTATTAAAAATTTTGAACCTATATCGCGGAGTGTATTTCTTCTAAATTGAAAATTAATAAATGGACTTAAAGTATTATACCCTAATTCAGGTGCGTAATGAAAGTTACTTCCTGAAATTCCATATCGTATTTTATAAATCTTAGAGTCTCTTAAAAAATGATTATATGCTACAGAAAAAGATCCTGTAAAGTTTCTACTTTTTAGACTATAGTTTGGGGTTAAACTAAATTGAAAATTATGATTAACCAGTGATTTATTATTTATATTTACTCCAAGTATTAAACCATCATACAAATTATACTTAATATCAGGATAATAAAATAACTGATTATAATAGGGGTTTTCAAAATCTTTAAAAAAACGAAATTGGAGAGGCTTGCTTATAAAGCTATTATTTACATTTCTAAAATTGTTAAGAGAGTTAAATTCAGGATAGTTGTTTTCATAGTTTAAAGCTAGTTTATTGAAGTCGCCTCTTTTAATTTTAACTGTTTTGGTAGAGTCTATATTAGTAATCCAAGTTTTAAATTTTATATCTTTATTTTGGATGCCATATAGTGCAACAGGAGCTTTAAACGTTCTTTTATTTTTAATTGTAACAATTAGAGAGTCTTTATTTTTGGTATAAGCTACCTTTTTTATTTTGTAATCAATTTTTTTATCGGTAGTAAGATAATCTCCAAAGAACCATTGCAAATCTTTTGAAGTGTTTTTTTGAAGTATATGAGCAAAGTATTTACTACTTGAGGGCTTTAATTGATTTTGAATATAAAATTCTTTTACTGATTTTTTTAAAATACTATCGCCTACAAAATCGTGTAAATACTTAATACCTAAACCTGCTTTGTATTTACTAACAACTTTTCTGTTAAAATTAGAAAGAGAATCACTAGAGGTTATTAAAGATTGATCGTAAAATTTTCGAGAGCTAAACTGATATACTAGAGGGTATTTGTCATTCTGCTTTAATTGAGCAATGTTATATGTTTTTATTGGCCAATACTTAGAGTATTTTCCTAGAAAAGTAATTTCAGGATAGTATTTTTTTACATACTCCATCATTAAAAAAGTTTGCAAGCCATCAGTAAGCCAATAATCTTTTCTTGGGTTTTGAATAATAATATCGTCGAAATATTTCTGGGTAAGAGCTTTAAAGAACCCAGTTTCCCATCTAAAGTTTTTAGGGAAAGGTTTCAACCAGCTTGGAAGCCCATAAATTTCATGTAATGAATTTTTATTAATAGTTCGAGAATCTACAAAAATTTCAGGATGAGGGTGTTTACCTATAAAGTTTTCTATAAATTGTATTTGTTTATTTATAATTTTGGTAGTCTCTTCATTCGTGATTTTTTTAAGATAGGCATCAGTTTTAATTTCTTTATCTTTTAGCTTAAAAGATTTAAAAGTTTTAATAGTGTCAATATGGAGTATAATATCCTTTTTTTGGGCGCCAACTAAATAATAGTTTGTATAGCTATTGTGTTCAGTTTTATATTGATACAAATTACTTTCAATATGATAACTCTTAGGAATATCTATAGAAATAGAGTAATTAGAGAGCTCCTCGTATAGATCGTCTAAATTTAAGTTACTCATCAGTTGCCATTTTTTATCATATACGGCAGGAGTTAGATACCAAAAACGTAAATGGTATCCAGTTTTTGTTTTTCCATATCCTGTATATTTTGCATTTGGAATTTTCACAGAATATGAGGTACGTATTATTAAGCTGTCTTTTGGTTTTAAAGGTTTGTTGAGTAGTACTTTAATAATATCTTGTTGATTTTTATTCTCTTTGAATGAAACTTGTTTAAAGTTAACAGTTAAGTTTTTTATTTTACTGTAGCCTCTATCTTTTTCTTTTGAAAAGTAAAAGTTTTTTTTGTAATCTTCAATAAACCGTTTTGCTAAGGGAGTATCATCGTTTTTATAACCATTTGCCCAGTTATGTAAAAAAATATAATCTAGATTAGAAGAAGAGTGATTGTAAAAAGTTGTTTTTTGTAGAATATGAATAACATCGTTGCCTATATCTAATTTAGCTTTTATTTCAACAGAGTTTTCTTGTGCTACTATTTTAAAGCAATACAAGATGGAAGTACATACTAAAAGGAGTATTTTCTGTTTCAATATTATATAATGCGAGTTTAAAAGTTTTACAGAAAACATTAAGTTTCATAAACTTTGTGAAAATAAAAAAGCTCGTTGTAAATACAACGAGCTTTAAAGATAAAAATTTTTAGAAATTTGGTTTTAGCTGATATTTAGCATAAAACTTATTAAAGTGTTCAACTGCTTCATCAGCAGTGTCAACAACTCTAAATAAATTCAAATCTTTTTCACTAATATTTCCTTCCTCTAATAATGTGTTCTTAATCCAATCAAGTAGGCCTCCCCAAAACTTTTTACCCATAAGTACAATAGGGAAACGTCCAATTTTGTTAGTTTGTATTAGTGTTATAGCTTCAAAAAGTTCATCCATAGTACCAAATCCACCAGGCATAACAACAAAACCTTGTGAGTATTTAACAAACATAACTTTACGAACAAAAAAGTAATCGAAGTTTAAGTTTTTGTCATGGTCAATCCATGGATTGTCATGTTGTTCAAAAGGAAGTTCAATATTTAAACCAACAGAGGTTCCTTTTCCTCGGTGCGCTCCTTTATTACCAGCTTCCATAATACCAGGACCTCCTCCTGTAATAACACCAAATCCGCTTTGAGTTAGTTTAAAAGCAACTTCTTCTGCTAATTTATAATAAGGATCGTCTGTTTTTGTACGGGCAGAACCAAAAATAGATACACAAGGACCAATTTTACTTAGTTTTTCATATCCATCAACAAACTCAGACATAATTTTAAATATAGCCCAAGAATCGTTGGTTTTTATTTCATTCCAAGTTTTTTGTTGTAGTTTTTCTCTAATTTTTCTGTCATCATTCGGACTCATAATTCTTCTACTTTTATATTAAATAACAAATTAAATAGCTAAAATTTAATTTTTAGCAAGCTTGCTAATTTAGTGGTTTTTTATGGATAGATACAAGATAAAAATAAAAAACTACCTTGAAATCAAGGTAGCTTTTTATACGTAAAACTTTAATCAAGTTTGAGCTTTATAAGATTCATTAGCATAAACACGAGGTTTTAGAAGTAATAAAAAGAAAATTTCTCACATAAAAACAGTTAGTTACACAACTGAACCAAGAAAATTACTGTTTTATTTACCTCGACTTTTTCGCTTTCTCTAATCCTATAATTGATTTTTTATGATAATAAGTTAAAATTGATTAGTTGTTAAATTCTTTAAAGACACTCAAGGTTTTGTGTTTATTCTTTGTAAAAGAAATTTTACTAGTATTATGCTTTTTAACAAGACTATATTTTTTCAATAAGCAAACAGCTAGAAGTTATGATTCTAGCTGTTTGTAATTAATATAACTTTAATTAAAAAGCTTATAAACAGTTTGGCTGCCATTTGTAGCAGTGGCGTTGAATTGGATCCCAGTCTAAACAGCATCTAGGAACTCTTCCTCCAAAGGTATTCTTTTGAGTAGTTTTATTTAAAACTTTTCCTAAGTTTAAGATTGATTTTTTCATAACTTAAAAGTTTTAAATTTAATACCAAATACATCCAAATCTGTCACATCTACCAGCATCACATATAGTATGTCCTCCTGGACTAGTTTGACAACATTTTCTACCATCTTGATAACAACTATTGGCAGCACCTCCATTAATTTGTTTTTGATTGGCTTTTTCTAAAGCTTTACCTAATTTTAAGATTGATTTTTTCATGATTAAAAAATTTAAATATTTAATAATCCTTGAATTATTTAAAGACACTCAAGGTTTTGTGTCTATTCTTCGCGAGTAAATATTATTAATAATGAGTTGTTCTATTAGGGTAAATTTATAATCTATATTGGCTTGATAGTCTACTTGTGTATAATCTAAATTTATCCTAGGTTTAAACCTACTTTATTCTTAATTGGTTTAAACCTAGGAATGATTCAATTAAAATAATAGTAAATGAACTCTCTTATTGAGGAACATCTTCTCCTAAACAAGCATGTGTTTCATACGATCCTAAGCAACATCCGTTAGGTAAAGAGAAACCACCACAAGCAAAGCACTCTGCTGGTGTATAAATTACACAACCAGTACCTCCGTTAACTTGTTTTTGATCAGCTTTAGTTAAAGCTTTTCCTAGATTTAAAATTGATTTTTTCATAATAGAAAAATTTCGAGGGTTAATAAATTCCTTGAACATTTATAGACACTCAAGGTTTATGTCTGTTTTTTATTATTTGATAATATTTTTTAATTGATAAAAGAAACGTTCTATTAAACGTAAATCTTCCGTTACTATATCCGCAGCACCTTTCATTTCTTGTCTAAAAGGAATAGTTTTATTGTATGTTGTTATTAATTTTTGTGGTAACTCTACATTAATTAAGTAATTACCTTCCTCATCAGGAGTTAAAGAAATTGATTTAACTCTTCCATTTAATTCGCCAAATTCATCAGATGGATAATTTAAAAGTTTAATCTGAACTTTTTGACCTTTCTTTATTTTACCAGAATTAGCAGCAGGAGCTTCAATTTTACCGATAAATGAATTCCCTTTATTAGGAATAATGGTGAATATTAAATCACCCGTATTAACCGTTTGATTTTTATTCCAAAAAGATAAGAAGGATACTTTACCATTTATTGAAGAAGTTAGAGCATATTGTTTTTCCCAGTCTTTAATAGCCTTTTTTAAGTATAAAAAAGATTGAATAGCTTTCTTTTTTAAACGAGTATCTTGTTGTGTTTTTTTTATAGAAGTGCCTTCTAGGTTTTTAGCAGAGTTATTGATTAATTCTCTTATTTGAGAAATTGATGATTCAAGGGTTTTATATGAGCGTTTTGCTTGTAAGTATTCAATTTCTTTTTGATCTTTTTCTTTAGCAGATATAACCCCTTGGTTAAACATTTTTCTACTACGATCAAGATCTTTCTCTTTAAATTCTAGTTCTTTAAGATTTAAATCTTTTTGAGAAAGTAAAATTTGTAGTCTGCCTCTAGCTTCTATAACAGACATTTGGTTAGCGAAATTTTCCGATTTAAACGGAGTTAGTTTTTCGTTTAAGGTATATTCAGAATAATCATTTTCAAATTGAGAGTAGCTAGAGGTTATATCTCCTAAAATTAGTGGAGGAACTTTATCAATAGGGAAAAAGAATTTTTGTTGGTTTATTTCAATTGTATCAATTATACTTTTTAATAGTAAAACATCTTTAAAAGAAGCACTATTTTCAATAACTGCTAAAACATCACCTTCAGAAACTTTTTTGCCTTCAGTAGTTAAGAAAGTTTCAAATTGTCCTGTTGATTTTGCATAAATTTTCTCAGGTGGAGTAGAGGTCGTAACCATTACTTCTGTAGAAATTATATCAGGATATTTTACAAACCATGAAATGAATAATAACATTAATATAAGTGCAAGTAGTAAAGTATTACCCCAACGAATCATCCAGTTAGGCACATGGGTTAAAATTTCTTGAACTTCTTCACTTCGAATTTCTATATTTTGAGAATTATCGGGCATATTTAGAGTGTATAAAGGTACCCTTGTAGTAGAAGAGCACCGATGAAATAAATATTAATTATGTTAAGACACAGTTTCCTGCATGACATCTCTATTAATTATCCTTAAAAGGTTTTACTAATGGTTGATCATAACAATCAATTTCAGAGCCACAATGGATACTTACTTTAATTTGTTGTTCTATTTACTTAATTTCACTTTTTTTTTAGATTAAACACCAGAGCAATAAACCCCAACTCTAACTCTGTTTTTACAGATACTAGGGAGGTTAGTGTAGTCGCTACAACTACCGCAATAAACTGCACTACCATAAAGTTGTGTATCGATATTTCCGTAGTAACAATTAATTGAGGGACAAGGTTGATTACTACTCCCATTAATTAACTGTTGCTTAGATTTGTTTAAAGGTGTTCCTAAATTTAAAATTGATTTTTTCATTTTAAAATAATTTAAGTTTGATAAAACCCTTGAATAGTTTAAAGACACTCAAGAGTTATGTCTATTCTTCGCGAGTGAATATTTTATTTACCTAAATCTAGTTGGTTTTTGACTAAATGGTAATAACTTCCTTTTAATTTGATTAATTCTTCATGATTTCCTTTTTCAATAATTTTTCCTTTTTCAAGGACAACTATTTGATGCGCGTTTTTTACAGTACTTAGTCGGTGTGCTATTACAACAGCTGTTTTGTCAGCAAAGAATTGATTAAGCTTACCCATAATAATTTTTTCATTATTTGCATCAAGTGCACTAGTAGCTTCATCAAAGAACAAGAATTTTGGGTTTTTATATACCGACCTAGCAATAAGTAATCGTTGTTTTTGACCTGTACTTAATCCACTACCTTCACTACCAATTTTGGTATTATATCCTAGCGGTAATCCCTCAATATAATCGTTGATATTTGCTACGTCTATTGCGTGAGCTAGCTTTTCCTTGTCAACATAATCTTCACCCACAGCAATGTTTTTAGCTATAGAATCATTAAAGATATATCCTTCTTGCATAACAACACCGCAGTTTCTTCTCCATTCTTTTTGAGAAATGTTTTTTAAGTTGAAGTTGTTTATCATAATATCTCCTTGGTCAACTTGATAAAAACCAAGAAGTAATTTCATTAATGTGGTTTTTCCACTTCCACTAACCCCTACAATTGCGGTTGTTTTATTTGCAGGAATTTCAAGAGATAAATCTTTCAAAACAGGCTCTAAACCACCAGTGTACCTGAATGAAATATTATTTAGTTTTATAGATGCGTTATCTGGAATGATGGTTACTTTTTCATCACTAGGTTTTTCTTCATCTTCCATGTTGTGTATTTCACCTAATCTATCTAAGGAGATTTGTGCATCTTGTATATCTCTCATAAAGTTTATTAGTTGTGTAATTGGTCCGTTTAGTTGTCCGACAATGTAGCTAATAGCCATCATCATACCTAAGGTAATTTGTCCATCTATTACTAGTTTAGCAGAAAGTATAGTAATGAACATATTTTTAAGTTCATTGATAAAGTTAGAACCTACACTTTGTGTTTGTTCAAGAGCAAGGCTTTTAGTAGCTACTTTAAATAAACGAGCTTGTACATATTCCCAATTCCATCGCATGCGTCTTTCAGCATTGTGAAGCTTTATCTCTTGCATTCCATTAATAAGTTCAATTACTTTACTTTGTTCTTGACTTACTTGAGAAAAACGTTTATAATCAAGCTCTTTTCTCTTTTTGAAGAAGAATAATACCCAACCAAAATATAAAACACTTCCTAACACAAAAACACCAAAAATTTGCATGCTATAATACCCTAAAACTAAACTAAAAATTATGAGATTGAAAAAAGAGAATAAAACAGTTAAAGAAGAAGTGGTTAAAATTCGTTCAATACGCTTATGATCGTTGATTCTTTGTAATAAATCTCCTGTCATTCTTACATCGAAGTAGGAGATAGGTAATTTCATTAATTTGATAAAAAAATCTGAAATTAAAGATATGTTGATTCGAGTACTAAGATGAAGTAAAATCCAACTTCTAATAATTTCTAAAGAAGCTTTTCCTATGAATAAAAATAATTGAGCAAATAAGATTAAGTATACAAAGTTTAAATCTTGGTTTTTAATACCAACATCAACAACACTTTGAGTTAAAAAAGGTAAGATTAATTGTAATAAACTACCAGCTAGGAGCCCAATTATTAATTGAACTATAAACTTTTTGTATTTATATAAGTATTTGAAAATAAATGAAAAACCAAATTTTTCATCTTCTTCAAACTCTTCTTGATAGAATTTGGGAGTTGGTTCTATTAATAAGGCAATACCTTCTTCTGTATTTTCATCGGCATTATTACCAATCCAATGTTGGATAAACTCCTCTTTAGTAAAAGAGATGAGCCCATGAGCTGGGTCAGAAATATAAACAACATCTTTTTTTATTTTGTAAAGAACCACATAATGATTTTTATTCCAATGAATAATACAAGGAAATGGGGCTTCTTTAAGTTTGTTAAAGGCTAATTTTATACCTAAAGACTTAAAGCCTATAGACTCGACAGCTTCACTAAGACCTAATAAGCTACTGCCTTCACGTGTTGTTTCGCTTAGGTTTCTTAATTGTTGAGTATTGATAGTTTTACCATAGTGTTTGGCTATGATTTTAATACAAGTAGGTCCGCAATCTTTTGCTTCTGTCTGTTTATAGTTTGGGAATTTTTTCAAGTTCAGTTTAGATATGAAATAAGTTAGAGAGTTAACCCTCTAACTTATTTGAAGTTATTAATTATTACATAATCTTCTATAGGCTTCTCCTTCCATACATATTCCAATATAAGGAGGGTTTTTACAACATCCCATTTTTTGGGGACACTCGGCATGACTATAGCAGGCAATAATAACAGAACCGTTAATTGATTTTAGTTCTTTCTTGTTTAGAATTTTACCTAAGTTTAAAATTGATTTCTTCATAAGAAATATTTTTAGTAGATACAACAAGTGTCGAATTCGTCAATACAAAACCTGTGAGGGTTTCTACAGTCTTTATTAGGGTCGCTTCCCCCATTGCCAGAACCGTTATCTATACATAAATGACCATCGCAGTAACTACCTATAGGACAGTTGCCATTTGCGTCACAGAAAATGGCATTACCACCATTAACTGTTTTTTGTTCTGTTTTATTTAAAGTCTTACCTAAGTTTAAAATTAGCTTCTTCATGATTAAAATTTTATTATGAAACAAAACTACAATAAAACTCTGCGCAGTGTCTTCCATGGTCTTCACAGATACCATCCCTATTTTTATCACATTGTTTTCTGCCTCCGTTAATTTGAGCTTGTTCTGTTTTTTTTAAAGCCTTGCCTAAGTTTGAAATTTTCTTTTTCATAATTATAAAGGCATTAATATGCGACAATATGTTTCTGCACATTTCCAACCGAAGTCTTCACAAACACGGTCTCTGTTGACATCACATTGCATTCTACCTCCGTTAATTTGAGCTTGTTCCGCTTTTTTTAAAGCTTTACCTAAATTTAGAATTTGTTTTTTCATAATTAAAATATTAAGGTTACTTTTGCGGCGAACATTTAAAGACACTCACCAATGTGTCTATTCTTCGCGAGAGAATTTTGTTCAAAATGCAAAGCCCTTTTTGGGCTTTGTCTTTTTATACTGTTTTTAATGAAACATCAGAAGCTTCTATATTTTCTTCTAAATCTTCAATAAATAAAATTAAATCAGTTCTGTTATATTCCTTAGGAAATGATTTACCGTTTACTAAAATTTCAGGAGTAAAGTTGATGCCATTTTGATTACACCAATTCTTTTCTTTTTCTAGCTCCAATGTATAAGTTTCTTTATTAGAACACTCACCCCATTTTTTTAACCAAGCAGCTGGTTTTTGCCCTTCATAAATAGCATCCATGGCTTGAAGACATTCTTTTTCTCCTTGTGTATTATATATTTCTATGAGTCTACTGGTAATTTTAACGACATCACTATCTTTTTTTTCTACACTTACATTAAAGCGTACTTTAATTTTTGCATTGTTATGGTATCTTTTAATAATTTCATCAACATGAGCGTGAACAGGTTTACAGTGTCCACAGAAAGGATTGGTGATTATTGTAATTTCAAGGCTGGAGTTAGGGTTTCCAAAAACAATTTCTTTACTATCAGTTAATTGAGTGTCAAGTTGAGGTGATTTTTGTAATAAACTATCAAACAAAGCATAGTTTCTCTTAAATTTAACACTTGCTATCTTTTCTTTTTTGAGTTCTTGAACTTCAGTAAATAAAGGTTTAATATAATTCCAAGCTAACCACGTAAAAGAAGCAACGATACCCAAGGTGACAAAATCTTTAATTATAAAGGTGTTAATGTAATTATTTGTCAATACTGGAGCCAGTGCTTGTAGCCAAAGAACTCCAACTATACTTAAGCATAAAAGACACCACTTTTTTACTACTGCATATTGATAATATAGCGAGTATAGAGTAATAGGTATAGCAAGTAAACTAA
The DNA here is from genome assembly GCF_059716285.2 of Tenacibaculum sp. TB-53. Lineage (NCBI taxonomy): Bacteria > Pseudomonadati > Bacteroidota > Flavobacteriia > Flavobacteriales > Flavobacteriaceae > Tenacibaculum > Tenacibaculum sp. TB-53. Next base: position 161,018 of record NZ_CM202790.1, read on the forward strand.
TAGTATATGAAATTACAGGATTAGAAATTTGAGTAAAAGTTAAAAGAGATAACCCAATAAAATAAAGCATGCTAAAGTCACTTAATTTATATCCTTTTAAAATTTCCGCTCCTTTTGAGGTTAATACAGCGTCACAATCTTTTTTATCATCAGCTCCTGAACAAAAAGCATCACCAATAGCGGTTTTCAATCCAAGTTCTTGTTTTACAATTGCGATACTGATAATTAATCCTGTTACTGATAGTAAGAAATAAAAAGTATTGTACCATGAAGTTGAACTATAAAAAACAAAAAATAACGTAAAAATACTAAGAAGAGAAAAACCGATAGTTTTAACTAATTTGGAGTTATTTTTAGTTGTTTGATAACCTTCAGTTTCTTCAACAGCAACAATAATTCCTGTAAATTTACTTAGAAACTCATTTTCAGATAACTTCGTTTTTTTGTTTTCAGAATCATAAATTATATAATCTGATTTTTTTCTTTCTACTACAATTAAATCTTGACCATGTTCACTGTTTATTTGAGCAATAAAACAGCCGGGGAGTTGTAAAAGTGTTTCTGAATTAACAGGAACGTCAGCTGCCACATTTTCAATGTTAAAATGGTCTAATACTCCAGTAATTGCATGTAAACTAGGGTAAGAAGGGTGACTTTGAATTTGAAAAGCCAATTCTTCCTTATCAAAAGAAATACTATTTTTCTTAAGTAAATTTTGTACTAAATTGATTAATGTGTCTTTCAAAAGTAAAAAGGTTTTAAGGATAGTTATTTTCTGTTTCCCCAAAGCTATATTTTGATAGTTGTTTTTTTATAGAAAAAACCATAAAAAAAGTAAGGGAAAACCGTAATCGTTTTTTTTTAAATAAAGCCCTTTTCTTTGGCTGTTAATATTAACTCTCGGTCTCCTTTAGCTTTAACATTGAATATTTTTTTTAGATGTCGTTTTCTTTTTTCAATACTAGCTGCGGAAAGAGGTATGTAATTCGGCATATCTTTCATTTTAGAGCCTAATGAAAGTTCGTATAGTATTTGTCTGTCTATTGCGTCAATGGAAAAATTATTAGAAACTTCTTTTCTTAAGAGGCTTAAGACAGTTTTACTATAATAAGGTATATTGTTTGTTACATTTTTTATTGCATTTTTTAACTCTTTTGAAGTTAAATCGTTCTTAATAAGAAAACCTTCAGGATTTAAGCTTTTAAAAATGTTATAAATTCTGTAATTATCATTACAATCAGTAGAAACAATCAGTCTTGTGTTTGGAAGTAATTTTCTTATTAAAAGCCCTAAATCTTCACCAGATAAGATTTTTCTATTCTTAGCAGGAGAAAGTTTTAAGTCTAAAACAACAAAGCTAAGTGAAGTTTCTTTTTCAATTGTTTTTTTTATAATGTCGTAAGCTCCATTACAATTATAGGTAATGTCTGTGTTAAAATTAAAACTTGGGTTTAACCTAGCTATTTTAGATATTATGTTCTTGTACGTTTCACAAATAAGCGGGCAATTATCTGCTAACAAAGCAGATTGTTTTTCTTTTCTCATGTTTAAATAATTTCGGGGGGAAATACTATTTAACTGATTTCTTTTTTTAAATCAGTTCATAAATTTATATAAATTAATTTGAAATCAAAAAAAAATATATAAAAAACAAATTATCTACTTATTAAAAATGTAGTTATGTTACTTTTTTAACTCTTTTTTTAAGAATTTTGCTGTATAGCTTTTTTTGTGGATGGAAACTTCTTCAGGAGTTCCAAATGTTAAAACTTTACCGCCTTTTTTACCACCTTCCATACCAATGTCAATAATGTAATCGGCGAGTTTGATAACATCTAAGTTGTGCTCAATAATTAAAACGGTGTTTCCTTTATCTGCTAACTTGTTTAATACTTCCATTAATACACGGATATCTTCAAAATGAAGCCCAGTTGTTGGTTCGTCTAATATATAAAAGGTATTTCCAGTATCTCTTTTTGATAATTCAGAAGCTAATTTAATGCGTTGGGCTTCTCCTCCGGAAAGAGTAGTAGATTGTTGTCCGAGTGTAATGTATCCTAAACCAACATCTTTAATTGTTTTTAACTTTCTATAGATTTTAGGAATATGTTCAAAAAATGCTGTAGCTTCGTTAATTGTCATTTCTAAAATATCAGAAATTGACTTTCCTTTATAACGAATTTCTAAAGTTTCTCGGTTAAAACGTTTTCCTTGGCAAGTTTCACATTCTACGTGAACATCTGGTAAGAAATTCATTTCTATTACACGAACACCACCACCCTGGCAGGTTTCACAACGTCCACCTTTTACATTAAAACTAAAACGACCGGGTTTATACCCTCTGATAGAGGCTTCTGGAGTTTTTGCAAATAAACTACGTATTTCGCTAAACACTCCTGTATAAGTAGCAGGGTTTGAACGTGGAGTTCTACCAATAGGAGACTGGTCAATATCAATAACTTTATCAATATGTTCTAAGCCTTCAATTTTTTTGTAAGGCATTGGTTTTTTTACTGCTCGGTAAATGTGCGCGTTTAAAATAGGGTATAGGGTCTCATTAATTAAGGTAGATTTCCCACTACCAGAAACACCTGTGACACAAATCATTTTACCTAAAGGAAATTCAACGGAAACATTTTTTAAGTTGTTTCCAGAAGCGCCTTTTAATGAGATTGTTTTTCCGTTTCCTTCACGACGTTTTTTAGGAACCTCAATTTCTTTTCTTCTCGATAAATAGTCAGCAGTAAGGGTATCGTGACTTTTTAAATCGTCAAAGTTGCCTTCGCTAACAATTTCTCCTCCATGTCTACCTGCACCTGGACCAATGTCTAAAACAAAATCAGCATTCTTAATCATATCTTCATCATGTTCAACCACTAAAACAGAGTTTCCAACATCACGAAGTTTAATTAAAGAGTCAATTAATTTTTGATTATCACGTTGATGTAAACCAATACTAGGCTCATCTAAAATATATAAAACACCTACAAGTTGTGAACCTATTTGTGTTGCAAGTCGAATACGTTGGGCTTCTCCACCAGAAAGAGATTTTGAAGTTCTGTCTAATGTTAAATAATCTAACCCAACATCCAATAAAAATTGAATGCGTGTGCGAATTTCTTTTAAAATTTCAGAAGCAATAGTTAATTGTTTTTCTGATAATTTTGTGCCAACTTCCTGAAACCAATTAGCCAACTCTAGCACATCCATTTGGGCTAAATCACTAATATTTTTATCAGTGATTCTAAAATGAAGCGCTTCTTTTTTTAAACGCTTTCCATCACAAACCGAACAAGTAACTTCATCCATAAAACCTTTTGCCCAACGTTTGATTGATGTGCTTTCTGAGTTTTTATATTGATTCTCAATAAAGGCAATGATACCTTCGAAATCAATCTCATAATTTCTGGTAACTCCCGCAGTTTTTGATTGAATTTCAAATTTTTCTTTTCCTCCATGAAGAATAATCTCCATAGCTTCTTTAGAAATACTTTTTATAGGGTCGGTTAGTTTAAAGTTATAACGCTCAGCAATAGTTTGAAGTTGTTTAAAAATCCAACTGTTTTTTTGCTCACCCAAAGGTGCAATTCCTCCATTTTTGATAGAAATGCTATCGTCTGGAATTACTTTTTGATGATTTATCTCGTTGGTAATCCCTAGTCCGTTACAGTGAGAACAAGCTCCTTTTGGTGAGTTGAACGAAAAAGTGTTAGGTTCAGGATTAGGGTAAGCGATTCCCGTAGTAGGACACATGAGTTCACGACTAAAATAACGAGGTTTTTCATCATCAACATCAATTACCATTAAAATATTATCACCCGTGTACAAGGCAGTTTTAATAGTCTCTTCTAGACGTTTTTCAGCAGCATCATTCACGGCTAATCGATCGATAACGACTTCTATATCGTGCGTTTTGTAACGATCGAGTTTCATGCCCTTTTCAATTTCTCTAATTTCTCCATCCACACGAACACGAACAAAACCTTGTTTAGAAATTTGTTCGAATAGTTCACGATAATGCCCTTTTCTTGATTTAATTAATGGTGCAAGAATGGCAATACGTTTGCCGTCAAAATCTTTTAAAATTAATTTTCTAATTTGTTCGTCAGAATAACTTACCATTTTTTCACCTGTATTGTATGAATAAGCATCTGCTGCACGAGAAAATAGTAAACGAAGAAAATCGTAAATTTCAGTAATGGTTCCTACAGTAGAACGAGGGCTTTTGTTTGTTGTTTTTTGTTCAATAGAAATTACAGGAGAAAGTCCGTCAATTTTATGAACATCAGGTCTTTCTAATCCGCCCAAAAATTGACGTGCATATGCAGAGAAAGTTTCAATATAACGACGTTGTCCTTCAGCATAAATCGTGTCGAAAGCTAAAGAAGATTTCCCGCTACCACTTAAGCCAGTAATTACAACTAGCTTTTCACGAGGAATTTTAACATCAATATTCTTTAAATTATGAGCTCGAGCTCCGTAAACTTCTATGTATTCTTGTTCTTTCAAAGTGAGGATTTTACCAAAAACAGCAAAGTTACCAAAACCAAATTTATTTTGAAGCAGCGATTATCAACAAATAAACTGAAAATAGTATATTGCGAATAAAACTTAATTAATAAATGAAATTTATAGATTTTGTAAGGCTTTTTTTTGAGCGCCATGGTTTTAACGTGTCTTCCAGGTTTGCTGATAGATTGGGTATGCGAGCCACTAATGTACGTTTGTTTTTTATTTATATATCATTTGTAACAGTAGGTTTGTCTTTTGGATTATATTTAACAATGGCTTTTTTACTAAGATTAAAAGATATGATTTATACTAAAAGAACATCTGTTTTTGATTTATGATAAACACAGTGTTTCAATCAAGGTTATATAGAGCTATAATTTATTCTGTCTTAATAGTTATGCTAGGAGTAACAGGTTATATGTTACTTTTTGATTATTCCTTTATTAACGCTTTGTACATGACGATTATAACCATTAGTACCATTGGTTTTGGAGAAGTACATCCTTTTGGTACGGGGGAAAAACTATTTACTATCGGATTGATAATATCTAGTTTGTTTGTTTTTGGTTATGCAGTTTCTTCATTCTCAGAGTATTTAATTAGTGGGCAATTTTTTCATCAGTTAAAAATAAAAAAAGTGCAAAAACAAATAGAGCAGTTACAAGGTCATACCATAGTTTGTGGTTATGGTAGAAATGGTAAACAAGCTATTTCGAAATTGAAAAACTACAAGAAACAAGTTGTAGTGGTTGAAAAATTTAATGATGTAGTGAGGCAGTTAGATGAAAAAGGAGTGTTAACTATTCAAGGAGATGCAACGCTTGATGAGACTCTATTAAGAGCAGGTATTATGAATGCAGAAAATCTAATAACAGCGTTGCCTTCTGATGCCGATAATTTATTTGTAGTGCTAACAGCAAAACAATTAAATAAAAATTGTAAAGTAATTAGTAGAGCATCTAAAGAAACATCATATAGTAAGTTAAAAATAGCAGGAGCAGATAATGTAATTATGCCAGATAAATTAGGAGGTTCTCACATGGCATCTTTAGTTGTAACTCCTGATGTTATTGAGTTTGTAGATAGGCTAACTATTGAAGGAGAAACAACTGCTAACTTAGAAGAAGTAGCAATTAATGACTTGCCAGAAAAATACATTGATAAAACAATATTAGATTTAGATTTACGAAAAAAAACAGGTTGTACAATTATAGGGTATCGTACTCCAAATAAAGATTACATTATCAACCCAGAAGCTTCGGTGAAATTAGAAATAGGAGGAAATTTGATTGTTTTAGGACGTCCTGAACAGATAGAAACACTTAGAAAAGTTTTTTAATGAAGAAAGTTGTAATAACTGGAAGTAATGGTTTACTTGGGCAAACTTTAGTAAGCCTTTTATTAGAAGAAAAAGAAAGATATCAGGTAATAGGTTTTTCAAGAGGAGAAAATAGAAGTGGTAGAGGTGACTTTAATTATGTTTCAATTGATATTACAGATGAAGATTTGCTTTACAAAAAACTGTCTGAATATAAGCCAGATGTTATTGTGAATACAGCAGCAATGACAAATGTTGATGCTTGTGAAACAAATAAACAAGCTTGTGATAATCTAAATATAGATGTAGTTCAATATCTTAAAAACTATTCAGAAGAAAATAAAACTCATTTAATACATATTTCAACTGATTTTATTTTTGATGGGAAAAATGGACCATACAAAGAGAGTGATAAGCCAAACCCGTTGAATTATTATGGGCTCTCCAAATTAAAATCAGAAGAATTATTAATAAAGTCTAAGGTAAATTATGCTATTTTACGTACCATATTAGTATATGGAAAAGTATATGATATGTCGCGCACTAATATAGTATTGTGGGTGAAGAAAATGTTGGAAGACAGGAAAGAAATAACTATAGTAGATGACCAATTTCGTATGCCAACTTATGTAGAAGATTTGGCATTAGCGTGTAAATTATCAATAGATAAAAAAGCACTAGGAATTTTCAATATTTCCTCAAAAAGAATGATGAGTATTTATGAAATTGCACAACAAATAGCAGAAGCTTTTAGGTTAGATAAAAGCTTAATAAAACCAATTTCTACAGCTGTTTTAAATCAAACAGCCTTACGGCCTGCTATTACGGGTTTTGATTTAACAAAAGCCCAAACAGAATTAGGATTGCGACCAAAATCTTTTAAAGAAGATTTACATAAATTTAAAGAAAAGCTAATGTAAAAACCATATTTAACAACGAAAACTTGTTGTAAGTGCATTTTTTTATGATATTGCGGGCTACTAATTCAAAAATCTAATACATATTATGAATAAAAAACTACTTGCATTGCTGTTTTCAATAACACCAATGTTAACATTTGCACAGGAAAAAGGAATTGATCAAATGATTGATGAAGCGTTTAAACCTTTTTCTGATTTTTTTAGTAGTGTGATTTTTTTTCCAGTATTTGGTACCCCTTTTGTATTGATTTTGTTAGTGGCTAGTGCCGCTTTTTTTACGCTCTATTTTGGATTTCCAAATATCCGTCACTTCTTTACTGCAATAAATGTTGTAAGAGGGAAATATGAAGATATTGAAAAACATGGCGCGCAATTATTGTATGGTGAAGATGGTATAGCTCAAGGAGTAGATATGAATGAAGTTGACGATATTGAGGAGCATATTGAAAATATAGAGAGCTTACATAGTGACTTAGAAATTGATGGAGATATTAAAGATACTATTCGCGATGAAAGTCATGAAGGTGAAGTTTCTCACTTTCAGGCATTAGCAACAGCGGTTTCTGGTACAGTTGGAAATGGTAATATTGCAGGAGTTGCATTAGCAATTGCTTTAGGAGGCCCGGGAGCAACTTTCTGGATGATTATTTGCGGTTTGTTAGGGATGTCAACAAAATTTGTAGAATGTACATTAGGAGTACATTATCGTGATGTAGGAGAAGACGGAACAGTGTATGGAGGTCCTATGTATTATTTATCTAAAGGATTAAAAGAAAAAGGTTTTGCAACACTAGGAAAAATAGCAGCAGGAGCATTTGCAGTTTTCTGTATTGGAGGTTCTTTTGGAGGTGGTAATGCAGCTCAATCTAACCAAGCAACAATAGTTATTAAAGAGTTGTTAGGTTTAGAGAGTACAGCAGCTGGAGCTATCATAGGTATTGTACTAGCCATTTTAGTAGGTATTATAATTATTGGAGGTATCAAAAGAATTGCTTCTGTAACAGAAAAAGTAGTTCCTTTTATGGCATTGCTATACCTATTGGCTTGTTTGTATATTTTAGGGGTTAATTTCTCTTTAATAGATGATGCTATTTCTTTAATTATAACAGAAGCTTTCAATCCTACAGCGATAGGTGTTGGTGGTGTTATAGGTGTTTTATTAGTAGGGTTTAAAAGAGCAGCTTTTTCTAATGAAGCTGGAGCAGGTTCGGCTTCAATTGCGCACTCTGCAGTGAAAACAAAATATTCTGCATCAGAAGGTTTAGTGGCATTATTAGAGCCGTTTATTGATACTGTATTAATTTGTACAATGACAGCTTTAGTAATTATTATCTTTAATTTTGGAGGAGCTTTTGAATATGGAGGAGATGGTACAGGATCTGTATTTATTGACGGTGTGGCTTATGAGGGAGCAGGAATTACTTCAAGAGCATTTGCAGCTTACATTCCATACTCAAATGTATTTTTAACTGTAGCAGTTGTTTTATTTGCAGTTTCTACAATGATTTCTTGGTCGTATTACGGATTGCAGTCTTGGAAATTTTTATTTGGTAGAGGAAAAAAAGCAGATTTAACATATAAAATTTTGTTCTTAACTTTCGTAGTAATTGGAGCAGCAGCGAGTATGAAGTCTATTTGGGATTTTTCAGATGCAATGATTTTTGCAATGGTGTTCCCTAACATGGTAGGTTTATACTTATTGATGCCAGTGGTTAAAAAGCAACTAAAAAGATATTTAGATGCTATTAACCTTAAAAAAGAAGCAGTAGAAGAATAAAAAACAAAACGAATGAAAATATTTAAACCCCATTTCTGGTATAATAAACGCCAAAGAAATGGGGTTTTCTTTTTATTATTTTTAATAGTTGTTTTACAATTTATATATGTGTACATAGATTTTTCTTCAGAAAAAATAGAGGGTATAAATAAGAAAGAGCTAGTAGCTCTTCAAAATACTATTGATAGTTTGAAAAGAATTGAATTGATTAAAAGAAAACCTAAACGATATCCATTCAATCCAAATTATATAACAGACTTTAAAGGTTATCAACTAGGAATGTCTGTAGAGGAAATAGATAGATTACACAATTACAGAAAACAAAATAAATGGATTAACTCGGCTAAAGATTTTAAACAAGTAACAAAAATATCTGATAGTCTTTTGAACAGAATAGCTCCTTATTTTAAATTTCCAGATTGGGTTGTAAAAGAAGAAAACCAAAAGAAGAAAAGTAAAATAGAGTTAGGTTTAAGTGAAAGGCATACATATAATAAGGTATATAAAATTTCTACTAATGATATTAATAAAGCCACTCAACAAGATTTTGAAACTATTAGTGGTGTTGGAGAAGTATTATCTTCTCGAATTATAAAGTATAGAAAGAAGTTACAAGGGTATTCATTCTCAAAACAATTATATGAAGTTTGGGGAATAAATAAAGCTGCAGCAAACAAAGTCATGCAAACTTTTACTGTAATTAAAAAACCAACTATTAAAAAAGTAAATGTAAATACAGCCAAATTCAAAGAAGTGTTAAAAAATCCATATATTGATTATGAGTTATGTAAAAAGATATTTGAATATCGAGATGAAGTAGCTGAACTACAAGATATATCAGAATTAAGAAATATTAAAGATTTTCCACTAAATAAATACGATAGAATAATCTTATATTTGAAAGCAGAATAAACAAGCAACAAAATTTAATAAACAAACCACTATGAATAGTATGTACTTTACCGAAGAGCATGAAGCCTTTCGTCAGAGTTTTAGAGATTTTTTACAAAAAGAGGTAGTTCCTCATATAGATAAATGGGAGAAAGAAGGTACGGTAGAGCGTTTTATCTGGAAGAAGTTCGGTGAAATGGGATACTTTGGTTTAAATCAACCTGAAGAATATGGAGGATTAGGTTTAGATCTTTTTTATACAGTTATTTTTTTAGAAGAACTACAAAAAATAAACTCAGGAGGTTTTGCAGCTAATATGTGGGCACATGCTTATTTAGCAATGACACATGTAAATAAAGAAGGAGATGATCGAATTAAGAATGAATATTTAACACCAAGTATAGAAGGAGATAAAATAGGGTGTTTATGTATTACAGAACCTTTTGGAGGAAGTGATGTAGCAGGAATGCGTACTACAGCAATAAAAAAAGGAGATTCATATGTGATTAATGGATCTAAAACGTTTATCACAAATGGAGTATATTCTGATTACTTAGTAGTAGCAGCTAAAACTAACCCTGATGATAAACATAAAGGAATGAGTATTTTTATAGTTGATAGAGATACTCCAGGAATATCGTCAACTAAGTTAGATAAATTAGGATGGAGAGCTTCAGATACTGCTGAAATAGCTTTTGATAATGTGGTAATACCTGCTGAAAACTTAATGGGGGAAGAAGGAAAAGGATTTCCATATATAATGCAACACTTTGCTTTAGAAAGATTAGTAATGGGAATCAATGCTCATGCGCGTGCGGAATATGCTGTTGATTATGTAGTACAATATATGAGTGAACGTGAAGCTTTTGGAAAAACATTAGATAAATTTCAAGCTTTACGTCATAAAGTAGCAGAAATGGCCAGTAGAGTAGATATGTGTAGAGAATATAACTATTCCATTACAAAACGATTAAATGATGGTATTTATGTGGTAAAAGAAGCAAGTATGAGTAAGCTATTGTCTACTAAAATGGCAGATGAGGTTATATACGATGCTTTACAGTTACTAGGAGGTTATGGTTATATGGAAGAGTATCCAATGGCACGTTTATTACGTGACAGTCGATTAGGACCGATAGGGGGAGGTACTTCAGAAATATTGAAAGAAATTATTGCAAAAATGGTAATAGATAAGAAAGAATATAGACCAGCTACCTAATGCCTCCTATTTTGTAAAAATGATTCTTGATAAATATTTAAGTAAAAATCCTGTGAAAGCAGGATTTTTATTTGCCTCATTTTTAAACTAAAAAGAAATAAAATAGTGTGTTTTTAAAGAATACTTTGTATCTTTGCCGTCCAAAAATGAAATAAAATAATATAATTAATTGATATACTGAACGTTGTCAATTTTTAAAGATATAGAAACTACGATGAAAGGAGGTGCAAAAATATGTTAATCATTCCAGTTAAAGAAGGAGAGAATATCGATAGAGCGTTAAAACGTTATAAACGTAAATTTGATCGTACAAAAACGATGAAGCAATTACGTAACAGAAAGCAGTTTACTAAGCCATCTGTGGCAAAACGAGCTCAAATGATTAAAGCATCTTATGTTCAGAGATTAAGAACTCAAGAAGAAGTAGGATAGTAATCATCCTAAAAAGTGAAAAACCTGTATTGATATCAATACAGGTTTTTTTTGTATCTTCAATTAATAAATAAGATAGATAATGCTAATAAAAGCTTTTTTAGAGTATTTAGAGTTTGAGAAAAAGTATTCAAAAAACACAATTCAAGCATATAAAACGGATTTAATAGCGTTTAAAGATTTTTGTGAGGTTGAGTTTGATCAAGAGGATTTAGAGAGTATTCATTATAACCAAATTAGAACATGGATTGTTAGTTTGGTAAATGATAATATATCAAATAGAAGCGTAAATAGAAAAGTAAGCTCTTTAAAGACCTTTTATAAGTTTCTGCAAAAAATAGGGGAAGTAACAGTGAATCCGCTTTCAAATCATAAGGCGCTAAAAGTTCAAAAAAAAATACAAACTCCCTTTGATCAAAATGAAGTAGAAGAAGTTTTAAAACTAATAAAAGAGAGATCAGATTTTGAATCAGTAAGAGATAGGTTGATTGTGGAAATGTTGTATTCAACTGGAATGAGAAGGATTGAGTTGATAAATGTTAAAGAAAAAGATATAGATCATACTAGTAGAACAATAAAAGTATTAGGAAAAAGAAATAAAGAAAGGTATGTAACGATCTTGCCGTCAGTGTATAAAACTTTACAAGAATATTTAAGACAAAAAAGAGGAATTGAGGATGTAGATCTAGAGGTGCTTTTAGTGACTAAAAAAGGCGTTAAAATTTATGAAACCCTTGTTTACCGAATAATAAATTTGTACTTTAGTAGAGTGTCAACAAAAGCAAAAAAAAGCCCCCATATATTAAGGCATGCTTTTGCTACACATTTACTTAACAACGGTGCGTCGTTAAATTCGGTTAAAGAATTACTAGGGCATTCAAGTTTAGCCTCTACCCAAGTTTATACGCACAATAGCTTGGAGCAAATAAAAAAAGTGTATAACAAGACTCACCCTAGAGGGTCAAATTAAAAGATCGAAGAATTATGAAGGTATTCACACAATCAGTAAATTTCTCAGCAGACCAAAAATTAATAGACTTCATTGAGAAAAAAATAGGAGGATTAGAGAAGTTTCATGATAAGATCGTTGATGCAGAAGTGTTTTTAAAAGTGCAAAAAACGAGTGAAAAGGAGAATAAAATAACTGAAGTAAAAATTAATATACCAGGAAGCGAATTAATGGTGAAAAAGCAAACTAAGACCTTTGAGGAAGGTATTAGTGTGTCTGTAGAATCTTTAAAAAGACAGTTGCAAAAATCAAAAGAAAAATCAAAGGATGCCTTAGTCTCATAAAAACGATAAAAAATAATTAAAAAAGTTTTAAAAATTAAAAATTACTTTTTACATTTGCAGTCCGTTAGAAATAGCGGATTGTTTTTTTATAACAAAAGCCGATGTAGCTCAGCTGGCTAGAGCAGCTGATTTGTAATCAGCAGGTCGTGGGTTCGAGTCCCTCCATCGGCTCTAAAAAATAAAAGTTCATTAAAATATTATTTAAGGTTTAGGGGAGATTCCAGAGCGGCCAAATGGGACGGACTGTAACTCCGTTGTCTTACGACTTCGCAGGTTCGAATCCTGCTCTCCCCACTATCTTAATGAAATTTTATTGCGGGAGTAGCTCAGTTGGTAGAGCGTCAGCCTTCCAAGCTGAATGTCGCCAGTTCGAACCTGGTCTCCCGCTCTAAATTCGTTGCCGACATAGCTCAGTTGGTAGAGCGCATCCTTGGTAGGGATGAGGTCACGGGTTCAAATCCCGTTGTTGGCTCTATTTTAGAGTTTATTTGACAAGAGTTTAAAAATAACACTAAATATATTTAACTAAGAATTAAAATTAATAATCATGGCAAAAGGAACTTATGATCGTTCGAAACCGCACTTAAACGTAGGTACTATTGGTCACGTAGATCACGGTAAAACTACTTTAACTGCTGCAATTACTAAAGTATTAGCAGATGCTGGATTTTCTGAGCAGAGAGCTTTTGATCAAATCGATAACGCTCCAGAAGAAAAAGAAAGAGGTATCACAATTAACTCTTCTCACGTAGAGTATGCAACAGCTAACCGTCACTACGCGCACGTTGACTGTCCAGGTCACGCCGATTACGTAAAGAACATGGTAACTGGTGCTGCGCAAATGGATGGAGCTATCTTAGTAGTAGCTGCTACTGATGGTCCAATGCCACAAACTCGTGAGCACATCTTATTAGGTCGTCAGGTAGGTATTCCACGTATCGTTGTTTTCTTAAACAAAGTTGATATGGTTGATGACGAAGAGTTATTAGAGTTAGTAGAAATGGAAGTGAGAGATTTATTATCTTTCTATGAGTATGATGGAGATAATGGTCCTGTAGTTTCTGGTTCTGCTTTAGGTGCATTAAACGGAGAGCAAAAGTGGGTTGATACAGTATTAGAGTTAATGGAAGCTGTTGATACTTGGATCGAAGAGCCACCAAGAGATACTGAAAAAGATTTCTTAATGCCAATCGAGGATGTATTCTCTATTACTGGTCGTGGTACAGTAGCAACTGGACGTATCGAAACTGGTATCATTAATACAGGAGATCCTGTTGAGATTATCGGTATGGGAGATGAAAAATTAACATCTACTGTAACTGGTATCGAGATGTTCCGTCAAATCTTAGATAGAGGTGAGGCAGGAGATAACGCAGGTATCTTATTAAGAGGTATTGAAAAAACTCAAATTAAGAGAGGAATGGTAATCTGTAAGCCAGGTTCTATTACTCCACACGCTAAGTTTAAAGCTGAGGTGTATATCTTAAAGAAAGAAGAAGGTGGACGTCACACTCCATTTCACAACAACTACCGTCCACAGTTCTACGTACGTACAACTGACGTAACAGGTAACATTAACTTACCAGAAGGAGTTGAAATGGTAATGCCAGGTGATAACTTAACTATTACTGTTGACTTAATCCAACCTATCGCATTAAACACAGGTTTACAGTTCGCAATCCGTGAGGGAGGTAGAACAGTAGGAGCTGGTCAGGTAACTGAAATCTTAGACTAATTATAGTTTAATAATAAAGCATAAGGAGTCTCTTTTTAAAGAGAGACTCCTTTAAAATACGGGTTTAGCTCAGTTGGTAGAGCACTGGTCTCCAAAACCAGGTGTCGGGAGTTCGAGCCTCTCAACCCGTGCAAAACTAAAACGAGTTGTGGTGAATACTGCAACTCGTTAAAAGGATAAAATATGAGTAACTTTATACAATACATTAAAGATTCTTTTGAAGAATTAAATACCAACATGACTTGGATTTCTCGTGAAGAAGCTCAAAAGTCTACTGTAGTAGTTGCAGCATTTACAATCGTATTTGCTTTAGCTGTAGCGGGGATAGATAAGGTTTTTCAAACAGGGTTAGATAACTTCTTTAAAATGTTTTAATGATGGCTGATTCGGTGATGAAGTGGTATGTGGTAAGAGCTATTGGAGGTCAAGAAAATAAAGTGAAAACTTACATTGAGACTGAAATTGCTCGTCATGGGTTGTCTGATTTTGTGAACCAAGTAATTGTTCCTACAGAAAAAGTTATTCAAGTAAGAAACGGAAAGAAAATAAACAGAGAAAGAGTTTACTTTCCTGGTTATGTAATGGTTGAGGCTAATTTAGCAGGGGAAGTTCCTCACGTAATTAAATCAGTAACAGGTGTTATTGGTTTCTTAGGAGAAACAAAAGGAGGTGACCCTGTACCAATGCGTAAATCAGAAGTAAACAGAATGCTAGGTAAAGTTGATGAACTTTCTGTTAAAGATGAAAATATTGCAATTCCTTATTCAGTTGGAGAAACTGTAAAAGTAATTGATGGTCCTTTCAATGGGTTTGATGGAACTGTTGAAAAGGTAAATGAAGAAAAGCGTAAGTTAGAAGTAATGGTAAAGATTTTCGGAAGAAAAACTCCATTAGAGTTAAACTATATGCAAGTAGAGAAAATATAATTGTTACACCTATATTTTGATGGGTTTAAGCTTCCAATTTAAACACATCGTTAAATCTTAAACAATGGCAAAAGAAGTAAGTAAATTAGTTAAACTACAAGTTAGGGGAGGTGCAGCGAATCCGTCGCCACCAGTTGGACCCGCTTTAGGTGCTGCCGGTGTTAACATCATGGAGTTCTGTAAGCAGTTTAATGCTCGTACACAGGACAAACAAGGTAAAGTATTACCTGTTGTTATTACAGTTTATACAGACAAATCATTTGAGTTTGTTGTAAAAACTCCACCAGCTGCAGTACAGTTATTAGAAGCGGCCAAAATTAAGAAAGGTTCAGGAGAACCTAATAGGAAAAAAGTAGCAAGCGTTTCTTGGGATCAAATTCGTGGAATTGCAGAAGACAAAATGGTAGATATGAATGCCTTTGAAGTAGAGTCTGCAATGAGAATGATTGCTGGAACAGCTCGTTCTATGGGATTAACAGTAACAGGTGATGCACCTGCTTAAACTTTAAAAGATATTTAGAAATGGCAATTACTAGAAAGCAAAAAGAAGCTCGTGCTAAAGTAGATAGCTCTAAAGTTTATAGCTTACAAGATGCATCAGCATTAGTTAAAGAGATTACAAACGTAAAGTTTGACGCATCTGTAGATTTAGCAGTACGTTTAGGAGTAGATCCTCGTAAAGCTAATCAAATGGTTCGTGGTGTTGTAACATTACCTCACGGAACTGGTAAAGATGTAAAAGTTTTAGCATTAGTTACTCCAGATAAAGAAGCAGAAGCTAAAGAAGCTGGTGCTGATTACGTTGGATTAGATGAGTACCTTCAAAAAATTAAAGGAGGTTGGACTGATGTTGACGTTATTATTACTATGCCAAGCGTAATGGGTAAATTAGGTCCTTTAGGACGTGTATTAGGTCCTCGTGGTTTAATGCCTAACCCTAAAACTGGTACAGTAACTATGGATGTTGCAAAAGCAGTACAAGAAGTAAAAGCTGGTAAAATCGACTTTAAAGTAGATAAAACTGGTATTGTACACGCTGCAATCGGAAAAGCATCTTTCGATGCTGCAAAGATTGAAGAAAATGCAAACGAGTTAATTCAAACATTAATTAAATTAAAGCCAACAGCGGCTAAAGGAACTTATATTAAAAGTATTTTTATGTCTTCTACTATGAGTCCTAGTGTAGCTGTAGATGTTAAAACAGTATCGTAAGGCAGTTAAAACTTTTTAATTATGACTAGAGAGGAAAAATCACAAGTAATACAAGATTTAACAGCACAATTAGCAGATACTAGCACGATCTATTTAGCAGATATTTCTGGTTTAGATGCAGCTACTACATCTAACTTACGTAGAGCATGTTTTAAAGCGAACGTACAATTGGCTGTTGTTAAAAACACATTGCTTTCAAAAGCAATGGAAGCTTCTGATAAAGATTTCGGAGAATTACCAGAGGTATTAAAAGGTAACACTTCAATGTTAATTGCTGAAGCAGCAAATGCACCAGCAAAAGTTATCAAAGAGTTCAGAAAAAAATCAAAAGATCGTCCTTTATTAAAAGGGGCGTATGTAGAAGAGGCAGTTTATATTGGAGATGACCAATTAGATGCTCTTGTAAATATCAAATCTAGAGAAGAACTTATTGGAGATATTATTACCTTATTACAATCTCCTGCTAAGAATGTTGTTTCAGCATTACAGTCAGGTGGAGGTAAATTATCAGGTATCTTAAAGACATTATCAGAAAAATAATTTCGCGCACTAATAAACTAAATAAATAAAATTTTTAAAAAACAATTAAAATGGCAGATTTAAAAGATTTCGCAGAACAATTAGTTAACTTAACAGTAAAAGAAGTTAATGAATTAGCTGATATTTTAAAAGAAGAGTATGGTATTGAGCCAGCAGCAGCAGCAGTAGCAGTAGCAGGACCAGCAGCAGGTGGTGGAGATGCAGCAGAAGAGAAAACTGAGTTTGATGTAATCTTAAAAGCAGCTGGAGGATCTAAATTAGCAGTTGTAAAATTAGTTAAAGAATTAACTGGATTAGGATTAAAAGAAGCTAAAGGTATTGTAGATAGCGCACCAGCACCAATCAAAGAAGGTGTATCTAAAGATGAGGCTGAAGGTCTTAAAAAGTCTTTAGAAGAAGCAGGAGCTGAGGTAGAGCTTAAGTAAGCTATACTCCCGAATTATAGAAAACGGGAAAAAACAATAAAGGTTTAGGTACTAAAGACTCATGTTTTTAGGCCTAAACCATTTTGTGTATATATTCGTTCTTTATTTTTCACATTTTTTGTATTTGTGAATTTACGATTATAAAGTGCTGATTTTTAATCAGTAAGAGCAATTAAAATTGCAGTATTGAAACAATTAAGTTTCAAAAATAATATTTTTAATTAAAAATAGCATCTCTTTTGGCAACGATAAATACTACTGAAAGAATTAACTTCGCGTCATCGCAGTTAGGAGCTGATTATCCAGACTTTTTAGATATTCAGGTGAAGTCTTTTCAAGATTTCTTCCAATTGCAAACTAAAGCTGAAGAGCGAGGAGAAGAAGGTTTGTATAAAACTTTCATGGATAACTTCCCGATTACAGATACACGTAATCAATTTGTATTAGAATTTTTAGACTACTTTGTAGATCCTCCAAGGTATAGCATTCAAGAATGTATCGAGCGTGGATTAACTCACAGTGTACCTCTAAAAGCACGTTTAAAATTATATTGTACTGACCCAGAACACGAAGATTTCGAAACAATCGTTCAAGATGTGTATTTAGGTACAATTCCTTATATGACAAACTCTGGTACCTTTATTATTAATGGTGCAGAAAGAGTTGTAGTGTCACAATTACACCGTTCACCAGGTGTATTCTTTGGGCAATCTTTCCACGCTAATGGAACCAAGTTATACTCTGCAAGAGTAATTCCATTCAAAGGTTCTTGGATTGAATTTGCTACCGATATCAATCAAGTAATGTATGCTTATATTGATAGAAAGAAAAAATTACCAGTAACAACGTTATTCAGAGCCATAGGTTTTGAAAGAGATAAAGATATTTTAGAGATTTTTGATTTAGCTGAAGAAGTAAAAGTTTCTAAAGCTGGATTAAAGAAAGTATTAGGGCGTAAATTAGCAGCAAGAGTATTAAAAACTTGGCATGAAGATTTCGTAGATGAAGATACAGGAGAAGTTGTTTCTATTGAGCGTAACGAAATCATTTTCGACCGTGATACTATCATAGAAAAAGAACATATTGATGAAATAATTGAAGCAGGTGCAAAAACAGTCTTGTTACATAAAGAAGACAATCAGCAAGCAGATTATGCCATCATTCACAATACATTACAAAAAGACCCTACAAACTCTGAAAAGGAAGCTGTAGAGCATGTATATAGACAATTACGTAATGCTGAACCGCCAGATGAGGAAACTGCAAGAGGTATTATTGAAAAATTATTCTTCTCAGAGCAACGTTATAGTTTAGGTGAAGTAGGACGTTTTAGAATGAATACTAAACTTCAGTTAAATGAAGATTTAGATCAAAAAGTATTAACTAAGAATGATATCATTACAATCATTAAGTATTTAATTGAATTAATCAATTCAAAGGCTGAAGTAGATGATATCGATCACTTATCTAATCGTCGTGTTAGAACTGTTGGTGAGCAATTAGCAGGTCAATTTGGTGTAGGTTTAGCTCGTATGGCACGTACTATTCGTGAGAGAATGAATGTTCGTGATAATGAGGTGTTTACTCCAATCGACTTAATTAACGCTAAGACGTTATCTTCAGTAATTAACTCCTTCTTTGGTACCAACCAGTTATCTCAATTTATGGATCAAACAAATCCATTAGCAGAGATTACTCATAAGCGTCGTTTATCAGCTTTAGGACCTGGAGGTTTATCACGTGAAAGAGCAGGTTTCGAGGTTCGTGACGTTCACTATACGCATTATGGTCGTTTATGTCCGATTGAAACACCTGAAGGACCAAACATTGGACTTATTTCTTCTTTAGCGGTTTATGCTAAAGTAAATAATATGGGATTCATTGAAACTCCATACAAAAAGGTAGATAATGGTTCAGTCTCTTCTGAAGAACCAATTTATTTATCAGCAGAAGAAGAAGAAGGAATGAAAATTGCTCAATCTAATTTACCAGTAGCAAATGATGGTAAAATAGAGAGCGAAAGAGTTATTGCACGTGAAGAAGGAGATTTTCCAGTGGAAAACCCTGAAGCAATTAATTATATGGACGTTGCTCCTAATCAAATTGCTTCGATTTCGGCATCATTAATTCCTTTCTTAGAGCATGATGATGCGAACCGTGCACTGATGGGATCGAACATGATGCGTCAAGCAGTTCCATTATTACGTCCAGAGTCTCCAATTGTTGGTACTGGTTTAGAACGTAGAGTAGCAAAAGATTCTCGTATCTTAATCAATGCTGAAGGAGCAGGAGTTGTAGAATATGTAGACGCCAATAAAATAACAATTAAGTACGATAGGACAGAAGAAGAGCGCATGGTTAGCTTTGATTCTGATGAAGTGTCGTACGACTTAATTAAGTTTAGAAAAACAAACCAAGGTACTAATATCAACTTAAAACCGATTGTAAAAGTAGGTGATAGAGTAGAAGAAGGTCAAGTACTTTGTGAAGGATATGCAACACAAAAAGGAGAATTAGCTTTAGGTAGAAATATGAAAGTAGCCTTTATGCCTTGGAAAGGGTATAACTTTGAGGATGCGATTGTGATTTCTGAAAAAGTAGTTCGTGAAGATATCTTTACTTCTATTCATATTGATGAATATTCATTAGATGTTCGTGATACTAAATTAGGAGCTGAAGAATTAACAAACGATATTCCTAATGTTTCTGAAGAGGCTACAAAAGACTTAGATGAAAATGGAATGATTCGTATTGGAGCAGAAGTAAATCCTGGTGATATTTTAATTGGTAAAATTACACCAAAAGGAGAATCTGACCCTACCCCAGAAGAAAAGTTATTACGTGCTATCTTTGGTGATAAAGCAGGAGATGTAAAAGATGCATCATTAAAAGCGTCTCCATCATTAAGAGGAGTTGTAATTAACAAAAAATTATTCAAACGCGCAGTAAAAGATAAGAATAAGCGTGCTCGTGATAAAGAAGCAATAGCAGCTTTAGAAGCATCTTATGTGTCTAAGTTTGAAGAATTAAAAGATGTTTTAGTTGAAAAGTTATTCAACTTAGTATCAGGAAAAACTTCTCAAGGAGTGTATAACGACTTAGGAGAAGAAGTATTGCCAAAAGGTAAAAAGTTTACACAAAAAATGTTAAACTCTGTAGAAGACTTTACACATTTAAGTGGAACTTGGACTACTGATAAAGACTTAAATCAATTAGTTGTAGAATTAGTTCACAATTACAAGATTAAAGTAAACGACCTACAAGGAGTTTTACGTCGTGAGAAATTTACAATCTCTGTAGGAGACGAATTACCAGCTGGTATCTTAAAACTTGCTAAAATTTACGTAGCTAAGAAGCGTAAGTTAAAAGTAGGGGATAAGATGGCAGGACGTCACGGAAACAAAGGTATTGTTGCACGTATTGTACGTCAAGAAGATATGCCTTTCTTAGAAGACGGAACACCAGTAGATATCGTATTAAACCCATTAGGGGTACCATCTCGTATGAACATTGGTCAGATTTATGAAACTGTTCTTGGATGGGCAGGTCAAAAATTAGGTCAAAAGTATGCAACACCAATTTTTGATGGTGCAAAAATTGATCAAATCAATGCTTTAACTGATGAAGCAGGAATACCACGTTACGGACACACATATTTATATGATGGAGGTACAGGTAAACGTTTCGATCAGCCTGCAACGGTAGGAGTAATTTATATGATTAAGTTAGGTCACATGATTGAAGATAAGATGCACGCGCGTTCTATTGGACCTTACTCATTAATTACTCAGCAACCATTAGGAGGTAAAGCACAGTTTGGAGGTCAGCGTTTTGGTGAGATGGAGGTATGGGCACTTGAAGCATATGGTGCATCAAGTATCTTACGAGAAATCTTAACTGTTAAGTCTGATGATGTATTAGGTAGAGCAAAAACTTACGAGTCTATCGTTAAAGGAGAAGCAATGCCAGAACCAGGTTTACCAGAATCATTTAACGTATTAATGCACGAACTTAAAGGTTTAGGATTAGACGTTAAATTAGAAGAATAATCACAGTGAAATGTCTCAGAGTGTAAGCTCTGAGGCAAATCATTTTTTCAATATCAGTCTTATTATAAGACATTTATTTTTAATTCGAATCCATTATCATGGCAAGAAAAAACGAAAAATACACTGTTAAGAAGTTTAACAAAATTTCAATAGGTTTAGCATCACCTGAGTCTATTTTAGAGGCTTCTAAAGGAGAGGTGTTAAAACCAGAAACTATAAACTACCGTACACACAAACCAGAAAGAGATGGATTGTTTTGTGAGCGTATCTTTGGTCCTGTAAAAGACTATGAGTGTGCGTGTGGTAAATATAAAAGAATTCGATATAAAGGTATCGTTTGTGACCGTTGTGGTGTTGAAGTTACTGAGAAAAAAGTACGTAGAGATAGAGTAGGTCATATTAACTTAGTAGTACCAGTTGCACATATTTGGTACTTTAGATCATTACCTAACAAAATGGGATACCTTTTAGGGTTACCATCTAAGAAGTTAGATATGATTATTTACTACGAACGTTACGTAGTAATTCAACCAGGTATTGCTAAGAATGCCGAAGGAGAACCATTACAAAAAATGGACTTCTTAACTGAGGAAGAATACTTAGATATCGTAGATGAGCTTCCACAAGAAAATATGTATTTAGAAGATTCTGACCCTAATAAGTTTATCGCTAAAATGGGTGCAGAGTGTTTAATTGATTTATTAGAAAGAATCGATTTAGACGAGTTATCATACCAATTGCGTCATAAAGCAAACACTGAAACTTCTAAGCAACGTAAAAATGAAGCATTAAAGCGTCTAAATGTTGTAGAAGCATTCAGAGATTCTCAAAAAAATAGAGAAAACAATCCAGAATGGATGATTATGAAGGTAATTCCGGTTATTCCACCAGAATTACGTCCATTAGTACCATTAGATGGAGGTCGTTTTGCTACTTCTGACTTAAATGATTTATATCGTCGTGTAATTATCCGTAACAATCGTTTAAAACGATTAATGGAAATTAAAGCACCAGAAGTAATTTTACGTAATGAAAAACGTATGTTACAAGAATCAGTAGATTCATTATTTGATAACACACGTAAATCATCAGCTGTAAAAACAGAGTCTAACAGACCATTAAAATCATTATCTGATAGTTTAAAAGGTAAGCAAGGACGTTTCCGTCAAAACTTATTAGGTAAGCGTGTTGATTACTCTGCACGTTCGGTAATTGTTGTTGGACCAGAATTAAAATTATACGAATGTGGATTGCCAAAAGATATGGCAGCTGAATTGTACAAACCTTTCGTTATTCGTAAGTTAATCGAAAGAGGAATTGTTAAGACAGTTAAATCTGCAAAGAAAATAATTGACAGAAAAGAACCAGTTGTTTGGGATATCTTAGAAAATGTAATTAAAGGACACCCTGTTTTATTAAACCGTGCCCCTACCTTACACCGTTTAGGTATTCAAGCTTTCCAACCAAAATTAATTGAAGGAAAGGCAATTCGTTTACACCCATTAGTATGTACGGCATTTAACGCCGATTTTGATGGGGATCAAATGGCGGTTCACTTACCATTAGGACCAGAAGCAATTTTAGAAGCACAGTTATTAATGTTAGCTTCTCATAATGTTTTAAACCCTGCAAATGGAGCACCAATTACGGTACCATCTCAGGATATGGTTTTAGGGTTATATTATATGACAAAAGAAAGAAAGTCAACTCCAGAAGTACCTATTAAAGGTGAAGGGTTAACTTTCTATTCTCCAGAAGAAGTAACTATTGCTTATAATGAGGAGCAAGTAGACTTAAATGCTGGAATAAAAGTAAGAACTAAAGACTTTAACGAGAATGGTGAGTTAGTAACTCAATTAATAGAAACTACTGTTGGTAGAGTATTATTTAACGAAGTGGTACCTGAACAAGCAGGGTATATTAATGAGGTATTAACAAAGAAATCATTACGTGGAATTATTGGTAATATCCTAAAAGTAACAGATATTCCATCAATAGGTAAGTTCTTAGATGATATCAAAGGAATGGGGTATAAATTTGCCTTCCAAGGTGGTTTATCTTTCTCATTAGGAGATATCATTATTCCGGAAGAAAAACATACCATGATTGCTGAAGCGAACGAAGAAGTGGATGGAATTGTTATGAATTATAACATGGGTATGTTAACGCAAAAAGAACGTTATAATCAGGTAATTGATGTTTGGGGATCTACCAACAACCGATTAACTGAATTATCTATGAAGCGTTTACGTGAAGACCAGCAAGGGTTTAACTCAGTATTTATGATGTTAGATTCTGGAGCACGTGGTTCGAAAGAGCAGATTCGTCAGTTAACTGGTATGCGTGGATTAATGGCAAAACCTAAAAAATCGACCGCAGGAGGTGGAGAAATTATTGAAAACCCAATTTTATCGAACTTTAAAGAAGGGTTATCAATTTTAGAATACTTTATCTCTACGCACGGTGCACGTAAAGGACTTGCCGATACCGCATTAAAAACAGCCGATGCAGGATATTTAACACGTCGTTTAGTAGACGTATCTCAAGATGTTATCGTAAACGAAGAAGATTGTGGTACATTAAGAGGATTAGAAGTTTCTGCCTTAAAGAAAAACGATGAAATCGTTGAACCTTTAAGTGAAAGAATTTCAGGACGTACAGCATTATATGATGTTTATGCTCCAACTACAGATGAATTATTAGTTGAAGCAGGAGAGTTGATTACTCCAATTTTAGCTGACAAAATTGAAGCATCAGGCGTAGATAAAGTTGAAGTTCGTTCAGCATTAACATGTGAATCTGAAAGAGGAATTTGTGAGAAATGTTACGGACAAAGTTTATCAACAGGTCAAAAAGTTCAAAGAGGTGAAGCAGTTGGTGTAATTGCTGCACAGTCTATTGGAGAACCAGGTACACAGTTAACATTACGTACATTCCACGTTGGAGGGGTAGCAGGAAACATTTCTGAAGACAATAAGTTAATCGCAAAATTCGACGGTTCTGTAACTATTGATGACTTACGTACTGTAAAAGGTAAAGATTCAGCAGGCGAAGAAGTAGATATCGTAATTTCTCGTACTGCAGAAATTAAAATTACTGATAAGAAAACAGGCATCGTATTAAGTACTAACATAATTCCTTACGGTTCTATTATCTTTGATAAAGAAAGAAAGACGATCAAGAAAGGAGATGCAGTATGTCAATGGGATCCATTTAACGGAGTTATTGTTTCTGAATTTGGAGGTAAAGTTAAGTTCGACAATTTAGAACAAGGAATTAACTATTCTGTAGAAGTCGATGAACAAACAGGATTCCAAGAAAAAGTAATAACAGATTCTAAGAATAAAAAAATCATTCCTTCATTAATTATTGAAGATGCTGATGGTAATGCTTTACGTTCGTATAGTTTACCTGTAGGAGCTCATTTAATGGTAAATGATGGAGATAAAGTAGAAACTGGTAAAACATTAGTTAAGATTCCTCGTAAGTCTGGTAAAGCAGGAGATATTACAGGAGGTTTACCACGTGTAACTGAGTTATTCGAAGCGCGTAACCCTTCTAACCCAGCTGTAGTAGCACAAATTGATGGAGTTGTGTCATTTGGTAAGATTAAGCGTGGTAACCGTGAAATTATTATCGAATCTAAAACAGGAGAGATTAAGAAATACTTAATTAAGTTATCTAATCAAATCTTAGTTCAAGAAAACGACTTTATCAAAGCAGGAATGCCATTATCTGATGGAGCAATTACTCCTATTGATATCTTAAATATCAAAGGACCTTCAGCAGTTCAAGAATACTTAGTAAACGAGATCCAAGAAGTATACCGTTTACAAGGGGTAAAAATTAACGACAAGCACTTTGAAGTAGTAGTACGTCAAATGATGCGTAAAGTTAGGATTATTGATTCAGGAGATACTTTATTCTTAGAAAATCAATTAGTTCATAAAACGGATTTCATCAAAGAAAATGATGCTATTTACGGAATGAAAGTTGTTGAAGACTCAGGAGATTCTGCTAACTTGAAACCAGGACAAATAGTTTCAGCCCGTCAATTAAGAGATGAAAACTCTTTATTACGTAGAGAAGATAAAAACTTAGTAGTAGCACGTGATGCTCAACCAGCAACAGCTGAGCAAGTATTACAAGGTATTACAAGAGCATCGTTACAAACGAAGTCATTTATCTCAGCTGCATCATTCCAGGAAACAACTAAAGTATTAAATGAAGCCGCTGTAAATGGTAAAATTGATACCTTAGAAGGATTAAAAGAAAACGTAATTGTTGGTAAACGTATACCAGCAGGTACAGGAATGAGAGCTTACGAAGATATCGTAGTTGGACCTAAGGATGAGATTGAACAAAGTTTATAAAAACTTAAGTTTATAAATAATATCAAGGGTTTAGAGTTCTTAGAACTCTAAACCCTTATTTTTTTAACTAAAATATATTAAGAGACTTAATTATGGAAGACAATAAGAAAGAGCCGCAATTAAATATAGAGCTAGACCAAGAAATAGCAGAAGGAACGTATAGTAATTTAGCTATTATAAACCATTCAGTTTCTGAGTTTATAGTAGATTTTATTAATATTATGCCAGGAGTTCCTAAGGCAAAAGTAAAATCAAGAATAATCTTAACACCACAGCATGCTAAACGTTTATCGAAAGCATTAGCAGATAATATTCGTAAGTTTGAACAAGCACATGGAGAAATAAAAGATTATGAGCAACCACCAATTCCAATGAACTTTGGTGGAACCACAGGGGAAGCTTAAAAAAAAATCGTCTATATAGACGATTTTTTTGTTTTAAAAACCTTCTGAAAGCTCTTTTAAAGCTTTTAAATCGGTTATAAAAATTTCTTTACCCTTTAAATCAATTAGTTTTTTCTTTTTAAACTCTGAAAGTAAACGAATAGCACTTTCCGTTGCTGTTCCAATAATATTAGCCATATCTTCTCGAGATAAATTAATATTTATAGAGCCATTTTCGTTCTTGTCAAACTTAGAGTCTAAAAGCAAAAGAGTAGCAGCTAAACGTTGTTTTACGGTTTTTTGAGCCATATCTACTATAATATCATCTGCTTTCTTTAAAGAATTGGCCATTTTTTTCAAAATGTCCATAGAAAAGTTAGAGTTGTTTTCTAAATCTCTAATAATTTCTTCTTTAGGAATAAAACATACTTCCATATCATTAACGGCAATAGCTTTTAAATTGGAAGCTTCATTGTTAATCAAACTTCGCTCTCCTAAAATATCTCCTTTTTTTATTAAATGAATAATTTGGTCTCTACCATTATCACTCATTTTAGACACTTTACAAACACCGTCTTTAACACAAAAAACACCATTTATGTATTCGCCTTCATCAAAGAGAACTTCTCCTTTTTTTATTTTTTTAGACGTTTTACATCCTGTTATTCTTATCAATTCATCTTTTGTTAAAGCCTTTAAAGAATTAAATTCTCTGATGATACATTGCTCACACTTGCTCATAGATATGCCCTTTTTTTTGCTACTCAAATATACGGAAAACCTGACAATTATCATGTTTTAATTTGAGATGTTATCCGACATTTGTACTAGGCAAAAGAGTAAATATGGAAAGCACAACATGTTTTCATTGTGGTAACGAGTGCGACACAAAAACAATTACAAAAGAAGATAAATTTTTCTGTTGTAATGGATGCAAAACGGTTTATGAAATTTTTTCAGAGAACGATTTAACTTGTTATTACGATTTTCAAAACAACCCAGGAGCAATACCTGAAGAGATACAAGGAAAATATGATTTCTTGGATAATGAATCCATTGTAGATAAACTATTAGAGTTTAACGATGGTAATGTACAAGTGGTAAATTTATACATTCCACATATACATTGTAGTTCATGTATTTGGGTATTAGAAAACTTACACAAACTACAAGAGTTTGTATCTTCATCTCAAGTTAATTTCCCAAAGAAAACAGTACGAATTACTTACAATTCCGAAAAAACATCACTTAAAGAAATAGTATTACTATTAAGTTCTATTGGTTATGAACCTTACATAAGCCTTGAAGATTATGAGGTAGGGAAAAAGAAGGTAGACCGTAGTTTAATTTATAAACTAGGAATAGCAGGTTTTGCTTTTGGAAATGTTATGTTTTTATCATTCCCGGAGTATTTTGAAGTATCAGAATATTGGTTAGAGCAATACAAAGGAATCTTCCGTTGGTTAATGTTTATATTTTCGTTACCTGTAGTGTTTTATGCTGGAGTTGATTATTTTATTTCAGCATACAAAGGAATTCGCTCTAAAATTTTAAACATTGATGTTCCTATTGCTCTTGGAATTTTAGTGCTATTTGTACGTAGTACAGCAGAGATTATGTTGGATTTAGGGACAGGCTTTTTTGATAGTTTAACAGGGCTAGTGTTCTTCTTATTACTAGGGAAGTTTTTTCAACAAAAAACTTATAATTTCTTGTCATTCGAACGCGATTACAAATCGTACTTCCCAATTGCAGTAACAAGAATAACTACGGATAAAAAAGAAGAAAACACGCAAATCTATGATGTCAATAAAGGAGACAGATTATTAATTAGAAACCAAGAATTAATTCCTGTTGATGGAATTTTAATTAATGGAGAAGCGAAAATAGATTACAGCTTTGTTACAGGTGAGGCTGTACCTGTAAATAAAAAGTCAGGAGATAAATTATTTGCAGGAGGAAAGCAACTGTCAGGAAGTATAGAGATGGAGGTACTAGCTTCGGTTTCACAAAGCTATTTAACACAGTTGTGGAGTAATGATGTATTTCAAAAAGATAAAAATTCATCGTTTAAAACGCTAACTGATAAAATCAGTAAGAATTTTACCATCATCGTATTGTCAATAGCGTTTTTGTCTACAGCATTTTGGTTATACTATGATTCAAGTGTAGCATTAAACGTATTTACGTCAGTACTAATTATTGCATGTCCTTGTGCCATAGCCTTAGCAGCACCGTTTACTTTAGGGAATATCCTACGAATCTTTGGGAGAAAGAAATTTTATTTAAAGAATGCTACAGTAGTAGAACAATTAGCAGCTATAAACTCAATTATTTTTGATAAAACAGGTACGCTTACCACCAATAAAGAAAATACGATAACATATAAAGGTGAAGATCTAAATAAACTCCAAAAAGCGATATTAAAAAGCTCATTAAGAGCCTCAAATCATCCACTAAGTAGAATGTTATATGCTTCTTTAGAAGAAGAAATGTTACCAGTTGATAATTACCAAGAGTATGTAGGAAAGGGAATTGAGACAAGTTATCAACAAACAAGATTAAAAATAGGTTCGTCTTCTTTTGTAAAAAATGCAGAAGAACGATTAAATTTTGATACTTCTGTTCATATTAGTGTTAACGAAGAGTATAAAGGAAAGTTTGTGTTTAAAAATGCTTATAGAAAAGGAGTTGAAAACCTGTTTTCAAGCTTAAATAAAAAATATGAATTATCTGTAGTTTCTGGAGATAATGAAGGGGAAAAGAAGTTTTTAGAAGAGTTATTACCTAAAGAAACAACATTTTTATTCAATCAAAAACCGCAAGATAAGCTACATTATGTAGAGGAACTACAAGAAAAAAACAAAAGTGTATTGATGATTGGTGACGGATTAAATGATGCAGGAGCGTTAGCTCAAAGCAATGTAGGAATAGCTTTATCGGAAAATATCAATGTGTTTTCACCTGCTTGCGATGCTATTTTAGATGCCACAAAGTTTAGTGAAATAGGAAACTATATAAAAGCATCGCAAAAAGCGATAAAAATTATTAAGTATTGTTTTTTATTATCTTTAATGTATAATGTTGTTGGACTTTATTTTGCGGTAACGGGGCAGTTGATGCCAGTAATAGCAGCTATTTTGATGCCGTTGAGTTCAATTAGTGTAGTAGTATTTACAACAATAGCTACCAATATTTTAGGTAGAAAAATAAAATAAAAAGATGCAGATTAATAAATATATAGATCATACTTTATTAAAACCTACAGCAACTAAAGCAGATATAGTAAAGCTGTGTAATGAGGCCAAAAAATATAACTTTTATGCAGTTTGTGTAAATGGATGTTATGTAGAATTGGCAGCTAAAGAGTTAAAAGATTCGGATGTAAAAATAGCAGCTGTAGTAGGTTTTCCTTTAGGAGCAATGACTACCAAAACTAAAATTTTTGAAGCCAAAGAATGTATAAAAAATGGAGCTTCTGAAATAGATATGGTTATTAATATTGGTAAGTTGTTAGATGGTGAAGAAAATTATGTAGAAAAAGAAATTCGATTGATTAAAGAAGAAATAGGAGAAAATATATTAAAAGTAATTTTTGAAAACTGTTATCTATCTAAGGAACAAATAAAAATAGCAAGTCAATTAGCGGTAGAAGCCGGGGCTGATTTTGTAAAAACATCTACAGGTTTTGGTACTGGAGGGGCTACTTTTAAAGATGTAGCGATAATGGATAGTGTTGTAGATGGAAAAGCACAGATAAAAGCAGCTGGTGGTATTAGAGATATTGAAACAGCTAAGAGGTACATAGAAATGGGAGTAACTCGTTTAGGAACCTCGTCAGGTGTTTCATTAGTAACGAGTGGTATTTCAGATAAGAATCAGTATTAAAATAAGTTTTTAATAACTCAAAATCTAAAAGAACAAAGAATGAGCGTACATATAGAAGCAAAGAAAGGAGAAATAGCAGAAACTGTTTTATTACCAGGTGATCCTATGCGCGCAAAATGGATAGCAGAAACATTTTTAGAAAATCCAACGTGTTACAATGATGTTCGTGGAATGCTAGGTTTTACAGGGACGTATCAAGGAAAGCGAATATCTGTTCAAGGAACTGGAATGGGAATTCCTTCCACATTAATTTATTGTCATGAATTAATTACAGAGTATGGAGTTAAAAATTTAATAAGAGTAGGTTCAGCTGGTTCTTATCAAGAAGATGTAAAAATTAGAGATATTGTTATAGCCATGGCAGCATCGACAAATTCTGGATTAAATACCATACGTTTCAACGGAGCCGACTATGCGCCGACAGCAAGTTTTGAACTATTCCAAAAAGCAGTTGATGTAGCAAAAAACAAAGGAATTCCGCTAAAATCAGGAAATATTTTAAGTTCAGATGAGTTTTATGCTGATGAATTTGAAAGCTATAAAAAGTGGGCAGATTATGGGGTGCTTTGTGTTGAGATGGAAACAAATGGATTATATACTGTTGCAGCAAAACACAAAGTAAATGCACTGTCAATTTTAACCATTTCAGATAGTTTAGTTACTGGAGAAAGAACAACCGCTGAAGAAAGAGAACAAACCTTTAAAGAAATGATTGAAATCGCTTTAGAATTGGCTTAATCGTCATTTTAAAAGGTTTTGATGAAGAATGAAACAAAACAGTAGCATAGAATATGAATTCACTTATTCAAAAATATAATATTCCAGGACCAAGATATACAAGTTATCCAACCGTTCCGTATTGGGAGAATGATAGCTTCTCAAAAGAAAAATGGATTAAAACTTTTAAACAATCGTTTATCGAAAGTAACTCATCAGAAGGAATTAGCTTATATATTCACTTACCATTTTGCGAGAGTTTATGTACGTTTTGTGCATGCCATAAACATATAACAAAACGTCATGAAATGGAAGATCCGTATATAGAAACTGTTTTAAAAGAATGGAAGTTATATGTTAATTTGGTAGATGAAACACCTATAATAAAAGAAATCCATTTAGGAGGAGGGACTCCAACATTCTTTTCAGAAAAACAATTAAAAAGATTAATTGATGGGATTTTTATGAACGCAGAAAAACATCCCAATCATGAATTTAGTTTTGAAGGGCATCCAAACAACACCACAAAAGAACACCTACAAACTTTGTATGACTTAGGATTTACACGAGTAAGTTTTGGAGTACAAGATTATAATCCAAAAGTACAAGAAGCAATTCATCGAATTCAGCCTTTTGAAAATGTTCAAAACGTACATAATTGGGCAAAAGAAATAGGATATACATCTATCAGTCACGATTTGGTATTTGGACTTCCGTTTCAAACCAAGGAAAATGTAATTCATACTATTAATAAAACAAAAGAGCTAGAACCTGATAGAATTTCGTTTTATAGTTATGCGCATGTTCCGTGGGTAAAAGGAGTTGGACAGCGAGGATTTAATGAAGATGACCTACCAAAAAATGAAGAAAAGCGAGAGTTGTATGAAATAGGAAAGAAATTGTTTGCAGAAATGGGTTACATAGAAATAGGAATGGATCATTTTGCATTACCTACTGATAGCTTGTATGAAGCCACAAAAAAGAAAACGTTGCATCGTAATTTTATGGGGTATACCGCCAATAAAACACAATTAATGATTGGTTTAGGAATGTCGTCAATATCTGATTCTTGGTACGGGTTTGCACAAAATGTAAAAACGGTAAAAGAGTATGAAAGCGTTGTAAACGAAGGAGAAATTCCTGTGTTTAGAGGGCATATATTATCTGAAGAAGATTTAAAAATTAGAAAACATATTTTAAATATCATGTGTCACTTTTCCACTTCGTGGGAAGAAGAGCAGTTACAGATTGAAAATATAGAAACACATATAGAAAAATTAGAAGAAATGATGGCTGATGGTTTGGTTTCTATAAAAGGGAGTAAGTTAACCGTTCCAGAAAAGGCAAGACCCTATGTGCGTAATATTTGTATGGCATTTGATAAAAAGTTACACAAAAAACAACCTGAAACCCAACTGTTTTCAATGACAATTTAAACAACAAATAACTCGAATATTTTTCTTCGAGTTTTTTTGTGTAAAAAACTTGAAACATGACAAAAGTCATATTTTAAGAAAATCTTCACAAGTATCTTTGAACTATAATTATCAGGCAAGATATGAGCGTTATTTACTTACTATTATCACTAAGTATTTTAGTGGCTATTATTTTTTTTATAGCATTTATTGTTTCAGTAAAAAAAGGGCAGTACGATGATTCGTACACGCCGTCGGTTCGCATGTTGTTTGATGATGAATTGGTAAAAGAGGAAACAAAGAACTAACAATTAACAATAGATATTAAATTCAAATAGATTATGGAAATGCAACAATTTTATTACGATAATAAGATCGTAAAAAAATTCATCTACGCAACCTTACTATGGGGAATAGTAGGTTTTTCAGTGGGATTGTTATTGGCTTTTATGTTTTTATTCCCAAATTTAACTGACGGTATTTCGTGGTTAAGTTTTGGACGTTTAAGACCATTACATACGAACGCAGTAATTTTTGCATTCGTTGGAAATGCCATTTTTGCAGGAGTTTACTACTCACTACAGCGATTACTGAAAGCCCGTATGGCGAGTGATTTTTTAAGTAACTTTAACTTTTGGGGATGGCAGTTAATAATTGTTGCAGCAGCCATAACACTTCCGCTAGGGTATACCACTTCAAAAGAATACGCTGAATTAGAATGGCCAATCGATATTGCCATAGCCCTAGTTTGGGTGGCTTTTGGTGCTAACATGATTTGGACAATCTTACAAAGAAGACAACGTCATTTATATGTAGCAATTTGGTTTTACCTAGGAACTTTTGTAACCGTAGCAGTATTACATATTTTTAATAGTTTAGAGTTGCCAGTAAGTTTCATGAAAAGTTATTCTGTGTATGCAGGGGTTCAAGATGCACTGGTACAATGGTGGTACGGACACAACGCTGTGGCATTCTTCTTAACGACTCCGTTCTTAGGATTAATGTATTACTTTGTTCCTAAATCGGCTAATCGTCCAGTATATTCATATAGATTATCTATTGTGCACTTTTGGTCATTAATTTTTATCTACATCTGGGCAGGGCCTCACCACTTATTATATACATCATTACCAGATTGGGCTCAAAATTTAGGAGTTGCGTTCTCAGTAATGTTAATTGCACCATCTTGGGGAGGTATGATTAACGGATTGTTAACTCTTCGTGGAGCTTGGGATAAAGTAAGAGTAGATCCAGTATTAAAATTCATGGTAGTTGCAATTACAGGTTATGGTATGGCAACTTTTGAGGGACCAATGTTATCATTAAAGAATGTAAATGCAATTGCGCACTTTAGTGATTGGATTATCGCTCACGTACACGTAGGAGCCTTAGCTTGGAACGGATTCTTAACTTTCGGTATGTTATACTGGTTAGTACCAAGAATGTTCAAAACAAAATTATATTCTACAGCATTGGCTAACTTCCATTTCTGGATTGGAACTTTAGGTATTATTATGTATGCGCTACCAATGTATGTTGCAGGATTTGTACAAGCTTCAATGTGGAAACAGTTTAATCCAGATGGAACGTTAACTTATGGTAACTTCTTAGAAACAGTAAACGAAATTATTCCAATGTATTGGATGCGTGCTATTGGAGGAAGCTTATTTATCCTTGGAGCATTTGTAATGTTATATAACATTGTTAAAACGGTAAGATCAGGAAGTGGAGTAACAGATGAACTAGCAGAAGCAGCGGCATTAACAAAAGTATCTAAATACAGAACTTCTAAAGAAGGTTGGCATACTTGGTTAGAAAGAAGGCCTGTAAAATTAACTATATATGCTACAGTGGCGATTTTAATAGGAGGAGTTGTTCAAATTATTCCAACATTATTAGTAAAATCTAATATTCCAACAATAACAAGCGTACAACCTTATACTCCTCTAGAATTAGAAGGTAGAGATATTTATATCCGTGAAGGATGTGTGGGATGTCACTCACAAATGGTACGTCCATTTAGATCGGAAGTAGAACGTTATGGAGAATTTGCAAAAGCAGGAGAGTTTGTATACGACCATCCGTTTTTATGGGGTTCTAAACGTACAGGTCCAGATTTATTAAGAGTTGGAGGAAAGTATAACGATAGTTGGCATTTAAATCATATGTATGATCCACAAAGTACATCTCCAGGATCTATTATGCCAGCATACCAATGGTTAGTAAGAAATAAGTTAGATAAGAGTGATACCGAAAGCAAAATGAAAGCAATGGTTAGCTTAGGAGTTCCTTATACGGAAGAAGATATTGCAAATGCACAAACAAGCATGGAAGAGCAAGGAGCTAAAATTCAAGAGAACTTGTATGCTGATCCAGACTTTGCAACAAACTATGAAGCAGATAAAAAGTATGCTCAAGAAAATGGACAAACTTTCATAGAAATGAAAGATAGGGAAATCGTAGCCTTAATCGCTTATTTACAACGATTAGGTACCGATATTAAGATTAAAGATGTTCAAGACCAATTAAGCGCTAAAAACTAGAAATTATGTTAAAGTTTGTAAAAAATCATATGGAAACTATTGCAGGTATTGAAATATACCCAATTATTTCACTAACCATATTCTTTACATTTTTTGTAGTGTTGTTTTGGTGGGTATTTACAGCCAAGAAAGAATATATAAGTAGGGTAAGTGAATTGCCTTTAGATAATTAGTAAAATTTAAAAAGATGAAAAAATATTTTCAGTCTATAGTATATATCATTTTTGTTGCAGTAACCTTTTTTGCTATTGCTACTGCAATTAAATCATATCAAAATCCATTTAGTCTATATGAACACCCATTAGTTTGGATAGCGATTGTAGGGCTTATAACTGTTGTCGTTTTAAAAGAAGTTTTAAATATTGTGGCTCAGCAAAGAGCAGAGCAACTTCAAATGGAAAAAGATGGAATTAAACCAGAAGAAGTTGATAAATGGGCTTGGGCTAAAAAACTTATTAGTAAATGGACAGAGGCTAAAGCAATTGAGCAAGAAGATGAAATTATTCTTGATCATAATTATGATGGAATTAAAGAGTTAGACAATAACTTACCACCATGGTGGCTATATATGTTCTATGCAACAATCATTTTTGCAGCAGTATATTTAGTAAGATATCATGTATTAGGAGCAGATAACCAAGAAATGGAGTATGCTCAAGCAGTAGCAGAAGCTAAAAGAGAATTAGCAGCATTTAAATCAAACTCAAAGGAAGCTATTATTGATGCTGAAACTGCTACAGTATTAACTTCTGATGCCGATTTAAGTAGAGGTAAAGCTGTATTTAATTTAAACTGTGCAGCATGTCATATGGCTGATGGAGGAGGAGGTATAGGACCTAATCTGACAGATGAGTATTGGATTTTAGGAGGAGGAATGAAGAATATTTTTAATACAGTTGCTAATGGAGGTAGAGACGGTAAAGGTATGGTTGCTTGGAACAAAACATTAAAACCTAAAGACATTCAAAAGGTTGCGAGTTATATAATTTCTTTACAAGGAACTACTCCAGCAAAACCAAAAGAACCTCAAGGAGAGTTATATAAAGAAGAAGGTCAAGCATCAACTGTTGCAGAACCAGTAGAAGAGCAAGTAAAAGATAGTATTCAATAAAAAAATAGAAGTTACAAATTAGTTTTTAATAGTTGATTATGGAAACACCCAAAAACGAACAATTCAGAGATAGTATTGGTACTATAAATGATGAAGGAAAAAGGGCTTGGGTGTTTCCAAAAAAACCAAGCGGAAAGTTTTATAAGTATCGAAGTTATATAAGCTATTTTTTATTAGCGTTTTTATTACTAGCACCGTTTATTAAAATTAACGGAAATCAGTTTTTACTATTTAATGTTTTAGAACGTAAATTTAACATTTTCGGATTTCCTTTTTGGCCACAAGACTTTCATTTAATGGTAATTTCAATGATAATAGGAGTGGTGTTTATCATTCTATTTACTGTTGTTTTTGGTCGAATTTTTTGCGGTTGGATTTGTCCGCAAACTATTTTCTTAGAAATGGTTTTTAGGAAAATTGAATATTTAATAGAGGGAGATAGAGGAAAACAAATTCGTTTAGCAAAACAAGCTTGGAATGCAGAAAAAATAAGAAAAAGAGTCTTAAAATGGATAGTCTTTTTTATCATCTCTTTTATTATAGCAAACGTTTTCTTAGCATATTTAATAGGAAGTGATAAATTAATAAGTTACATAACAGGTAACCCATTAGACCATATTAGTACTTTAATATCATTGCTAATTTTTACAGGAGTTTTCTATTTTATTTTTGCATGGTTTAGAGAGCAAGTTTGCATTATAGCTTGCCCTTATGGTAGACTGCAAGGAGTGCTGTTAGATAATAAAACTATTAATGTGGCTTACGATCATGTAAGAGGAGAAGGAAAAGCAGGGAGAGGAAAGTTTAATAAAAAAGAAGATAGAGCAGCGTCTGGAAAAGGAGATTGTATAGATTGTTTTCAATGTGTGCATGTATGTCCTACAGGAATAGATATTCGAAACGGTACGCAATTAGAATGTGTAAACTGTACAGCTTGTATTGATGAATGTGACCATATAATGGAAAAGGTAGGATTGCCAAAAGGACTTATTCGTTATGCAAGTGAAGAAAATATTGTAAAGAAAGCACCTTTTAAATTCACTGCAAGAATGAAAGGGTACTCAGCAGTTTTGTTTATTTTAATAGGAATTTTAATAGGGATGCTGTTTTTGAGGAACGATGTAGAAGCAACAATTTTACGATTGCCAGGGCAGTTGTATCAACACAAAGAAAACGGAGTTATTAGTAATATTTACACTTTTAAAGTAGTAAATAAAACAACAAAACAAATAGATAATGTGAGTTATAAATTGTTATCTCATAAAGGAAAAATAGAAACAGTAACACATCAAGATTT
This sequence comes from Tenacibaculum sp. TB-53, assembly GCF_059716285.2. Lineage (NCBI taxonomy): Bacteria > Pseudomonadati > Bacteroidota > Flavobacteriia > Flavobacteriales > Flavobacteriaceae > Tenacibaculum > Tenacibaculum sp. TB-53. Next base: position 197,994 of record NZ_CM202790.1, read on the forward strand.
TGAAGTACCTAAACAAGGATTAGCAGAAGGAACCTTATTTATAGAGTTACATCAGTCTGAAATGAAAAATGAAAAAGAAAAACTAAAAATAGGAGTGTATAGTGGTGATAAACTTATTGAAACTACTACAACCAACTTTTTAGGACCAAGAAGTTATAGATAAATCAGTCTAAAGTTCATTAGCTTTTAGGAGTAAGTATGAATAAAGATTAAGAACCAAAGACTAAAAACAAATTAAAATGAAACTAAACTGGGGCACGGGTATAGTAATAGCAATAATAGGATTTATAGGCTTTATTATGTATTTCGTAATTACGATGAGTACAGGTAAAAACTTTAATCACGATTTAGTAACTGAAAAATACTACCAACAAGAATTAGAATTTCAGAACAAATTAGATGCTACTAAAAATGCGAAAGCATTAAAAAAGAATATTAAAATAGAAAAAGTAACTGAAGGAATTAAAGTCCATTTTCCAACGGACTTTAACCCTAAAGATATAAAAGGAAAAGTGTTCCTATACAGACCATCTGATAAACAATTGGATTTCGAAATACCTATTTCGATTTCCGAAACATATTTGCTCGTGCCTGAGAAACGTTTGTTGGGTGGTCGTTGGAACATAACAGTTTCCTGGAACTACAAAAATAAAGATTATTTATTTCAGAAAGAGTTAGTGTTTTAATGTTTCTTTCAGCAATCATATTTGGTTTATTAGGTAGTTTTCACTGTATAGGCATGTGTGGTCCTATAGCCTTTATGTTACCTGTAGACAGAACGAATAAAGTAAAACAGTTTTTTCAAATAACTAGTTATCATTTAGGACGCTTATTTACTTATAGTTTAATAGGCTTTTTATTTGGTTTACTAGGTAAAGGGTTTTATTTCTTCGGGTTTCAGCAACAACTTTCTATTATTGTAGGAGTGTTAATGATTTTGGCAATCCTTGTACCAAAAACCTTTCAAAGGTATAACTTTTCAAATCCAATAAATAGGTTGGTAATGAAAGTAAAATCTTCTTTAGGAAAAGAGTTGAAAAAAAAAGGAAACGATACTTTTTTTACCATCGGTTTTCTAAATGGATTTTTGCCTTGTGGATTAGTTTATATGGCAGTTTTTGGAGCGTTGAGTACAACTAATATGTTATCAGGAAGCCTATATATGTTTCTCTTCGGATTAGGAACAATACCATTAATGACGGCAGTGGTTTATGTAGGGAATTTTGCAAATGGTTTGGTGCGAAAAAGAATTCAACAAGCAATACCTTATGTTGTAATTATTATTGGAGTATTGTTTATTCTTAGAGGACTAGGGTTAGGAATACCTTATGTTTCTCCACTTCCTGTATCTGATCTTCATAATTCAGTTGAAGGTTGCCATTAATCATAATTTTGAAAAGTGTAAAAAACTTGTTTAATAGTTGGTTATGTTAATTTCCTGTTTTATATAGTTTCCTTGATTGTCTATTATTACATTTCCTTTTAATGTAAAAACATCATAAAAACTAAGAATTGTTTTGTTTGGTAAAAAAGTTGCATTCACAGTAACTTTACCATAAGCATTATTTAAAAAAGGATTGTTTTCTTCATTAAAATCCCATAGTTTATTTCCTGTTATAGTATCATATGCTGAAATGATATAAGGAGTTTCTTTTTTTATGTTGACTTTGTGTCTAATAACAACAACATTATTTCTGTAAGAAATAATTTCAGCATTTAAAAAGATAGTTTCTTGTAAGGTAGTAGCTAGCTGTTTCTTTTTTGCATATAATTTATATCTATGTTCGTTTATGCGTCTTAGATAGTATGTGCTGTTAGTGTATTTGTATCTATCAGTAATTAAATTATCATCTGTATGCAAGTATAACACCTCACCGTAATTAGTTTTTACATAGACACTATTTTTTTGAGCAGGAGAATAACTTAATTCGGCAATACCACTTTTTTGATGTTTTTTGGGCATCATACGGTTTAAATCTTCTTTGTTTTTTATAACCATGTTGCTGTTAACCATGTTAAAAGCTTTTATATAATTATTAGAAGCTTCAAATAACCATAAGGTATCTTTTGCACTAAAAACGTAAACATTATTGCCTGGAATAACTAATTTTTCAAATAAAACTGTATCTATTTTTTTAGTGTTAAATTTTCTTACAACTAAAAATGAAGAGTCATTGCTTACGGTTTTATGTTCTTTAATATAGTTACCTCTTATTTTTTGAACACCTATTTCCCAAATTTCATTATTAGGATTATATATGCGCTCTTTAAGTACATAATCACCTCTTTCATTGATGTTTAAAAAAGAATCAATATTTATGTATTTGGGCATAAAGTAGAAGCTAACAACAAGTAGTGTTAAAATAAAATCTCTTTTGGCTAATTGCGTGTTTTGTGCTTTAAAATTTAAAAATGTTGCAATAGCAGAAAATACTCCAAAGTAAAAAACTAAAGCAATAAAAATCACTAGAAGTAAGGGTAAGGCTACATATAAACCATCATTGTTTAATACAAAAAAATCAAAAGTCCATCCATTTTGTCCTGGTTTATATGAATAATGTGTACTAGTATATGCTATAGATCTATTAAAAAAAATACGATTGGGTATGGTAATAAAAAACTTTAATAAAATACCTAAAATAGAAACGACCATTAAAGAAATAAAGGCACGTACAACAACGCCTACAAATTTAGAAGAGTTTTTATCCATAACAAATGTAAAATTTAAGAAAGCAAATGTATAGAATATATAGTGGTTTATAAAGTGACAAAAATCATAGCTTTACTGACAAAATTTAGGTAACTTTATAGAAGACGTAGAACCTAAAAGTAATTAATCATGAAAAAAATTATAGTCCCAGTTGATTTTTCTGAATATTCTGAAAATGCTTTACAAACAGCAGCTTTTTTAGCAAAAAAGTCAGATGCTGAGGTGTTGGTAGTACATATGCTTGAGTTATCTAATGCTGTTTTAAGTAGATCAGAAAGTTATTTACAACAAGAAATGTTGTTTTATTTACAAATGTCTGAGAAAAAGTTAGCAGAATTTTTAGAGAAAGAGTATTTATCGGGTATAAAAGTAACTCCAATTATAAAGCATTTTAAAATCTTTAGCGAAATAGACCAGTTGGCAAGAAATGAAGGAGCAGATTTGATTGTTATGGGATCTAAAGGAGCTAGTGGTTTAAAAGAAATGTTTATTGGTTCTAATACAGAAAAGGTAATCCGTTATGCGCATGTACCTGTATTAGTAATAAAAGAGGAACCGATAGTAAAACAGATAGAAAAGATACTGTTTGCTTGTGATTTTTCTGATGACGATGTAAAACCATATATGGAAGCGAAAGAGTTTCTTAAGAAGTTTAATGCAGATATGGAGCTGGTATATGTAAGTACACCAACGTCTAAGTTTAAAAGTACCGAAGAGTTAGAAGAAAGAATGAAGCATTTTTTTAATCAAACAAATGAAAGCTATGATGAAAACATTTATAAAGTAAAAATAATTTCTGATTATTCTGTAGAAAAGGGAGTGTTCTATTACGCAGACAAAATAAACTCAGATGTTTTAGTAGTAGCTACGCATGGTAGAAAGGGAATAGCACACTTTTTTGAAGGTAGTATTTCAGAAGATATTGCCAATCACAGTAAGTTACCAGTATTGTCTTTTAAAATTTAGAATATAAAAGTAAAAAAGCTCATTCAAACTGAATGAGCTTTTTACTTCTTTTAAAGAAAAGAATATTTACTTTCCTTCTTTAGTTTTTATATCATCTACAAACTTTTGTAAACGTTTACCGTATTCAGAATTTTTAACTTTATCAGTTAAACTATTATTAATAGTATCTAAAAGCTGAATGTTAGCATCATATAGTTCAGATAATGCAATGTATGGTGCAGCTTCACTATCAGCGTTTGCAATAGCAAAGTTTGTAGAGAATAAGAAACGACGACGTACCATTTTCTTATAATCTGCTTCTACTTGTTCTAATTGTACCTCATCTTGAGCTTGACGAGCTTCTACTTCTTTTTTTACAAAATCTAGACGTTGCTCCATAAAACGTTGGTTTATTTTACGATACTCATTCATTACTTCTTGGTTTTTAGAACCTTTAATTTCAGGTTTAAAACCAAACTCTTCAATTTTATCGTTGATGGTAATTTCACCTTCTTCCCCAAAAAACATAATGTGTTTATCTGTTGTATTACCATCAAAAGTTAAGTAATACATTACAGGAGACTCGACATTATCTGTTAATATAAATTTATCATCACCTAACAACGCCATAGAATCAACAGATACCAATAATGTGTCCTTCATCTTTTGAAGATATAAAGTACCTTTTTTTAATCCTTTAATCTGACCTTTAACAACCATGTTTCCTTCTTTTTTAGAGGAACAAGCAAAAGCAACAAGTGCAATTGCGAAAAGAGCAATAATTTTCTTCATTGAATTCAAAATTTGTCTGTTGCAAATATGCAGATTTCTCCTAAACTTTTGAGGCTATTTCCATTAAAATTGTACATAGGATTGCGCCTACGGTACCGATAGCGTATCCGAAAACAGCTAATAAAACACCTACAGTTGCTAAAGAAGGATGAAAAGCTTGCGCTACGATTGGGGCAGATGCAGCCCCACCAACATTTGCCTGACTTCCTACAGCTAAGAAGAAATATGGAGCGCGAATTAATTTAGCTACTAAGATTAATAATCCAGCATGAATTGCCATCCATACCAAACCAATAAAAATTAAATTGAAATTATCAAAAATTAGCGTTAAGTCCATTTTCATACCAATAGTTGCTACTAGTACGTAAATAAAAATACTTCCTAATTTACTAGCACCGGCACCTTCGTAATTTTTAGCTTTCGTAAAAGATAAAACAACAGCAACAATTGTTGATATACTAATTAACCAGAAAAAGTTTGATCCTAAGAAAGAGAAAATGTTTTTTGTAGTTTGAGATTCCATAGTTGCTGTTAACGAAGCAAAAACGTCACTTAAATACGCTCCTGCAAAATGACCAAAACCAACAGTACCAAAAGCAATGGCAAGCATAATTATAAAGTCGGTTAAAGTAGGAGTTCTTTTTACACTTTGTGTAAAGTTAGAAACTCTTTGTTTTAAATCTTCAATAGCTGAAGTATCAGCTTTTAACCATTTATCTATTTTGTCTTTTTTACCAATTCCAATTAAAATGATAGCCATCCAAATATTAGCTACTACGATATCAACAAACACCATTCCTCCATATTTAGCTGGATTGTATTGATAAATTTCTAGCATAGCAGTTTGGTTAGCTCCACCACCAATCCAACTACCAGCTAAGGTAGAAAGTCCTCTCCAAACAGCATCAAATCCAGCTCCTCCTACTGTTTCTGGTGAAACAGCAGAAATTAATAAAATGGCAATTGGTCCTCCAATAACAATACCGACAGTTCCTGTAAAAAACATGATTAAAGCTTTTGAGCCCAAGTTGAAAATAGCTTTTAAGTCAATACTTAATGTCATTAAAACTAAGGCAGCAGGTAATAAAAACCTACTAGAAACATAGTATAGTTGTGATTTGTTTTTTACGACTTCGCCAGCAGCACTGGTAGTTTCCCATTCTGGAGAAATAACTCCTAAAGTAGTAAATATTGCAGGGATAAAATAAGCCATGAATAAACCTGGGACTATTTTATAAAACTTAGGCCAAAATCCTGAGGTTTTTGATTCTGTATAAAATACAAAACCTAACGAAATCATTAAAATACCAAATACGATTGCATCGTTTGTAAAAAGAGGTGCTTCCATTTAAAAATAATTTGTCGCTAAAGTATGAAATATTAGTTAGTTCTATTTTCTATGATCTGTACTTATTGCAACTCCTAATTGAATTCTATTAAAGTTACCAACCTCGTTTACATGTATTAGTTGATATCCTGCTTGAAGCTTAACTACGTCAGATACTTTATATTTAAAACCAGCTCCAAACCAGTTTTGATTATAAGCTTCTCCCTCAAAATCTAAAAAGGTTTCATTGTATAGGTATGTAGACCATTTTTCATTGATAGGATGTCCCAATGCAAGTTGATATCGAAAGAAATTACTGGTAGTTGATTTAAAAAAACGTTGTTCACCTCTAAAACGATGTGCCAGGTTTAAACTAGCTATTTTATGATTTACATTTAGGTCTTCATAAATACGATGTTCGTTAAAGTCGCCTGCATTAACATTAAAAGTTTCATCAGTGTTTAAGAAAGCATACCCTATAGTAGCGTTGATATTTTTATTGAACTTATAATTAGCTCCCAAACGCCCGATAAATTGCTGCATGTCATCTCCAACTTCAAAAAAGCGAAAATGTGCCATAGATTTTAAACCAAATTTATCTGAAATTTGGTGTGATCCGTTATACATGTACCAAACCCCTAATTCTTTGGTTGGATCAGGTTGATTTTGTGAAAAACTGTTTAATGAAAGTAAAGAGACAATTAATAAGAATAATTTTCGCATAATAATAGTGTTGTAGTTCTTTGTCATATTAAAAATCTCCCACATAAATAAATATACGGGAGATTTTATGTTGTATTGACAAAAATATAAACTCAATAATTTTTATGAAAAGTTATATTGTTAAAGTTCTTCGAGTTTATTTATAATTGGTCGTTTTTTATAGGTTCTTCTTTCTTTAAGTAGGTGTCTAAAAATTGTAAGATTCTACTATTAGCTTCTATTTGATTTTCCTTTTTAACAAAACCATGCCCTTCATCATCAAACAGCACATATTCTACAGGAACTCCATTTTTCTTAACTCCAGCTACAATTTCATCAGATTCTACTTGCAAAACTCTTGGGTCTTTAGCTCCTTGTAATACCATTAATGGTTTGGTTACTTTGTCTGTATGGAATAAAGGAGAAATTCTTTTCAACCTTACTGAGTCTGCAGAGTGTGGATCTCCTAGTTCTTTATATAAAGCCTCTCTAAAAGATTCCCACCAAGATGGAATACTTTTTAAGGTACGCATCCAGTTTGTAACTCCGTAAATGTTTACTCCAACAGCAAACTCCTCAGGAGTGTATGTTAAAGCAGCCATGGTCATATAACCACCATATGATCCTCCAATAATACCTATTTTTTCAGCATCAATTTCTGGTTGTTTTGCTAACCAATTTTTCCCTTCTACACAATCTTGCAAATCTTTTTCTCCATGGTTTAAATCATCCATAGTAAAAAAGGTTTTACCGTATCCGCTACTTCCACGATTATTAACAGCCAAAACAGCATATCCGTGGTTTACTAAATATTGAATTCTAGAACTGAAATTTTGACGTGATTGTCCTCCAGGACCTCCATGAACCCAAACTAAAGCAGGAACTTTAGTATCTTCTGAAGCTTGATGAGGTACATAGTAAATTGCAGGAATAGTTACTCCATCAAAAGAAGGGTAACGAATTACTTTCGCTTTTACTAAATCAGCAGGATTAATTTCTTTATTTAACACATCGGTTAGCTGCGTTTGTTTTTTTGTTTTTAAGTCATACACATATAAGTTTGAAGGAGTATTAGAACCACCAGCATAAAAACGCATTATACTTTCGTCTCTAGAAAAACCAACGCTAGTAATACTTTTTCCATCAACATTAGGAAGCTCAATATTTTTACCGGCTTTAACATCATAAACTTCAATTACATTTTTAGCATCTTCATTAATGTATGTTACTCTATAGGTACCATTGTTTGTAAAGTAGCTTCCGGAAATATCCCAATCTTTGGCTAATACTTTTTCTGTTTCGTTAGTACTAATTGTATATTTCATTAAAGTAGCAAATTCACCTTCAGCATCTGTTGTATAGTAGAACTCTGTATCATCAATAGAAAAATCAGCAGCAGAATTACCACTTAATCTTAGGTTAATTTTGGTGATTACTTTGGTGGTCCTATCAAATAAAAATAAATCACTATCGTTAGTATTAACCGTTTTGCTTAGGGCTAGTATGTTTTTATTGTTTGATATTGCTGCTACGTTATAACCTTCTTTATTTTCATAAATCATTTTTGGAGTAAACGTTTCCACATCCATCTCATAGAGATCCATAAAACGATTGTCTCTTTCGTTTGAAGTAAAAAAGAAACTCTTTTCATCTTTAGCCCAACCAAAAAAGCCTGCTCTGGCACCTTTAGTTGGTGTTAAATCTTTAATATCACCGTTAAGTTCTCTTAAAAAGATATGATAAATTTCATCTCCATTATTATCCATTCTAAATAACATTCTTTCATCTTTTGGAAAATAAGATGTTGCAAAAACGGAAGAACTATCTGATTTTGTAATAGGTTCAAATTCTCCTCCAGATGTTGAAACGGTGTACATGTTATAGATTCCTGAACGATTACTAGTTACTAGTAATTTAGAGTTGTCAGGAGAAAAGCTTCCACCAAAAACGTTTTCGTTATCCATCATTTGCTCAATAGAATATTTTTTGGGAGCTGTACTGGTTTTAACAGATTCTTTTTTATCCGTTTTACAAGCAATTACCGAAACGGCAATGGCAAGTAATAAGAAATGTTTTTTCATAAGTGTGTGTTTGGGTTATTAATTTCGTTTTTTTGATAGGGTTTGTTATTCTAAGCTAAACTGCTTGGTTTCTTTAAAAGGAGATAAATCTATTTTCTCAACTTCTGCCTTATACTCTTTCCAATCTTTATTAAAGAAAGCATTGGTTTTTTCTAAAGCAGGTTTTAATGCTTCTTTAAATTGAATAATTAACTGTTTTTCTGTAGAAGTTTGTTCGCCAAATCTACTATTCACATATCTATTAGCAGTCCCTAAACGCTGCATAACATTTACTTCTGGGTTTCGTGTAATCCCTTGTCTTTTATCTACCTTTCCTAAATAAACAGCTAAAAGTGTATCTATTTTCTTAATAATATCTTTAGAATCTTTAATTGATTCTTTATAAAGTTTTTTGTCTTTTTTAGATAGTTTTTGGTTGAAACTATTTGCAATATTTTTACTCTCAACTAACTGTTTTACTGCATCAGCTATAATTTTTTGCAGAGCCTCTAGATCTTTGGCTGTTGCATATTTTTGATCGATTGCATTTTGAGAAATATGCAGTCTTGGGTCAAACTTTACAGTAATATTTTGTTCTGATGTTTGGTTACCAAACGAAGCTTTTATTTTATAGATTCCAGGTTTTACTCTAACACCTCTAGGTTCTCTTTTTTGTTTCCTGATAGTTCTAGAAGGTCTGGCAACACCTTTTTCACTCATAAACCAAACACCTTTATGAATACCATTTTCTTTGGGAGTTTTTCTTTTAAAGGTTCTAATAAGTCTGTTACCATCAAAAACTTCAAATTTGATAGAATCCCATTTTATGGTATTCTCGTCTTCTTTTTTAATAGAATCTTTGCCTTTTACTTCAGGTTTTTTTGTTGATTTCGGTTTATTCACATAAAATTGAACCAAAGCACCACGACTTCTATTAGTTCCATTAAACATAGCATCAGCACCAAATCGGCTACCAGTGGGTTGTTGGTATGCTGCTTGATATGCTGTTGGAGGTGTGAATAACTCAATATTTTTGGTAAGAATGTTTTTGTTTTTAGCTATTGCTCTTAACGGACGAATGTCATCTAACACCCAAGCAGCTCTACCAAAAGTACCAATAACTAAATCGTGTTCTCTTGGGTGAATTACTAAATCTTTTACAGGAACAGTAGGGAACCCTTCCGTCCATTTTGTCCATTTTTTTCCTGCGTTGATAGAAATATATAAACCGTCATCAGTTCCTAAGAACATTAAATTTGGCTCAATTGGGTCTTCGATAATACATTGTGTAAAGCTTTTTACATCGCTTTCATCAACAATACGTTCCCATGTTGCTCCGTAATCTTTTGTTCTGTATGCATAAGGTTTATAGTTAAAACGACGATAATCGTTAGCAACTAGTAGAGCTTCTCCTTTATTTTTATTAGATGCTTTTATTTGCGTAATCCAACTATTTTCAGGTAAACCTTTCAAGTTTTTGGCAACATTTGTCCAAGTTGTACCTCCATTTTTAGTAATATGTACTTGTCCATCATCCGTAGCAACCCATAACATATCTTTTTCTAGGGGAGAAGGTTCAATTACTAAGATAGTACAGTGGTTTTCTGCTCCGGTAGCGTCCATGGTTAACCCACCACTTTCTGATTGCTTGAGTTTGCTTTTATCATTTGTAGTTAAGTCTGGAGAAATTACTTTCCACGTTAAACCTTTATCGGTTGATTTGTGTACAAATTGGCTTCCAAAATATAAAGTGCTGTTATCAAACGGGTCAATATTAATAGCTGCATTCCAATTGAAGCGTAGTTTTATAGTAGCATCAGGGTGTGTTGGACGAACAGTGTAATTATTACCTGTTTTGTAATCGTAACGAGATACATAACCTTGTTGACTCATAGACCAACCATAACGCGAGTCGTCTTTGTCAGGAATAACATCAAAACCATCACCGAAACTAATCTCTTGCCAATAAGAATTTCGTATTCCTTGGTCTTTCCATACATAAGCAGGTCCACGCCAAGAACCGTTGTCTTGCATACCACCATACACATTGTAAGGAAACTCATTATCTACATTAATATGATAAAATTGTGCAACAGGCAAATTCCCAATAAAACGCCAAGTTTTACCTCCATCTTTGGTAACATTCATTCCACCATCGTTTCCATCAATCATGAATTTTCCATTTTTAGGATGAATCCACCAAGCGTGATGGTCTGGGTGAATACCATTATCAACACCATAAGCAGGCATGAGTTGCTTAAAGTTCTTTCCTCCATCAATAGAAACATTTACATAGGTAAAAACAGTGTATAGTTTATGTTCGTTTTGAGGATCTACATAAATTTCTGAATAATAAAAAGGGCGATTTCCAATGCCTTTTTTATCATTAATTTTTTTCCAAGAAAAACCACCATCTTCACTTTTATATAAAGCGTTTTTCTTTGCTTCTACCAAAGCATAAACAGTGTTTGGGTTAGAGGGAGCGATTGCTACTCCAATTCTCCCCAATTCTCCTTTTGGAAAACCTTCTTTTTCGGTAATTTTTTTCCAGTTTTCTCCACCATCATGGGTAATGTATAAACCACTTCCTTTACCTCCTGATTTAAAAAACCAAGGATCACGTTTGTGTTCCCACATAGCAGCTATTAGTTTGTTTGGATTGGATGGATCCATAATTAAATCTGCAGCACCGGTTTTATTATTATTGAATAAAATTTGTTTCCAAGTTTTACCGCCGTCGGTAGTTTTGTATACACCACGTTCTTTATGTTCACCCCAAGGTGATCCAATAGCACCAACGTAAACAATGTCTGGATTGTCTGGATGTATCACTACACGATGTATATGACGTGTTTTTTCTAACCCCATCGATTTCCACGATCTTCCTCCATCAAGAGATTTGAAAATTCCATAACCACCATTTAAACTATTACGAGGATTTCCTTCACCAGTTCCTGCCCAAATTACACTAGGGTTTGATTGTTGTATGGCCAAAGCACCAATAGAGGCTGTAACTTCTTTATCAAAAATAGGCTCCCATTTAATGCCTCCTGAAGTAGATTTCCAAATACCTCCAGAAGCTGTACCAACAAACATAATATCAGGATTGGATTCAACAACATCAATGGCTGTGACACGTCCACTCATTCCACCTGGACCAATGTTTCTCGGTTTCATGTTTTTGACTAAATCCATTGAGAATTCTTGAGAAAAAGTAGCGCAAGAGAAGGTTATAAATAGTAGATAAAAAAGGTTTTTCATAAGAGTTAGTTGCTTGTAATTTAAGGTTGTACAATGTACAAAATAGAAAACGTCCAATAAAATTGGACGTTTTTTTTAACAAGTTCTTAAGATTTGTTATTCTTCTTCTTTCTTTTTTGGCTCTCTTTTAGCTTCTTTAAGGGCTTGCATAAGCATCCATTCAATCTGTCCATTGGTAGATCGAAATTCATCGGAAGCCCATTTTTCAATGGCTTTTAACATTTCTTCATTAATACGGAGTGCAAAAGCTTTCTTTTTTGCCATGTTGTGTTTTATAATAGTGTTTTTTGAAACGCAAAAATGGTTACAAAAATACAATTTCAAAATTCTTTTAGTTTATAGTAAAGAGCTCATAAAAATTAAGATATATACTATAATAGTGTTTATAATTTGTACCACGTTAATTGATTTTGTGTTGATAACTTAATGGTTTAAAGTACCAGCATTTACCACAGGAGACGCTTCTTTGTCTCCACATAAAATAACTAATAAGTTACTAACCATGGCAGCTTTGCGTTCTTCGTCTAACTCCACAATTTCTTTTTTGTTTAGCTCTTCTAAAGCCATGTCCACCATATCCACCGCACCTTGCACAATTTTATGTCGAGCAGCAACGATGGCTGTAGCTTGTTGACGTTTTAGCATAGCGCTTGCAATTTCTTGTGCATAGGCTAAATAACCAATTCGTGCTTCTAAAACTTCAATACCTGCAATAGCTAATCGTTCTTCTAATTCTTTTTCCAAAGCTTCACTTACTTCGTTTACACTAGATCGTAGTGTAATATCTTCTTCGTGCCCCTCATCTGCGAAATTGTCGTATGGATACATACTAGCTAGTTTTCGTACAGCAGCATCTGTTTGTACACGAACAAAATTCTCATAATTATCAACATCAAAAGCAGCCTTATAGGTTTCGGTAACTCTCCAAACTAAAATAGTACTTATCATTACCGGGTTTCCTAGTTTATCATTAACCTTTAAACGCTCACTATCAAAATTACTAGCTCTTAACGAAACAGTTTTCTTTTTGTATAATGGATTAGCCCAGTATAAACCATTTTGCTTCACAGTACCTACATATTTTCCAAAGAATAACAAAACTTTTGAAGAATTAGGGTTTACTAAAATAAAGCCCAATGCCAAAATAAATGCTATTACAGACATTAATATAAATATTGGATTTTCGGTTTTAACGGTTAAAGCAATTCCGCCAATAAAAAGAATAAGTACAATAAAAAACATTAGGTACCCATTTGCTGGTTTGATAATTTTTTCTGCCTTCATATTTGTTTTAATTAAATTGATGTTAAAATGATATCATAAAGATATAAATTAAATTTTGTTAAATCCAAATTTTTGATGATTATATTTTATAATTTAGCTTCCGATTATAATTTAAACCATTCATGAAAACAAAATTTTTAATAGTACTAGTTGCATTGTTAGTGAGTATTTCATCAATAGCTAATAACGAAGATGTTTGGGGCCCAACAGGTCACAGAGCTACTGGAAAAATTGCAGAAAAACATTTGACTAAGAAAGCTAGAAAGAAAATTGAAAAATTACTACAAGGTGAGAGCTTAGCATTTGTATCTACTTTTGCAGATGAAATAAAGTCTGATAGAAAGAAATATGGAAAGTTTTATACTTGGCATTATGTAAACATGCCATTAGACGCTCGTTATGAAGATACCGAAAAAAATCCGAAAGGAGATATGATTACTGGTATAGAGCAATGTGTAAAAGTATTAAAAGATGAAAATAGTTCAATTGAAGACAAACGTTTTTACTTAAAAATGCTAGTACACTTGGTAGGTGATTTACATCAACCCATGCATGTTGGGCAAAAAGAAGATTTAGGAGGCAATAAAATTCAGGTTCAGTGGCATGGAAAAGGCTCTAATTTACACAGAGTTTGGGATGAAGATTTAATTAATAAATGGGACATGAGTTATGTTGAATTAGCTGATAATGCAAGAGATTTATCTAAAGAACAAATCAAAGTAATTCAAAAAGGAACTGTTGTAGATTGGCTACATGATACACATAAGATTACTAAAGAAGTATACAAATCTGCTGAAGTAGGAGAGAACTTACGTTACCGTTATTCGTATGTATACTTTCCTGTAGTGAGAGAACAGTTACAAAAAGGAGGTTTGCGTTTAGCTAAATTACTAAATGAAATTTTTAGTTAGTACAACAAAATACAGTGATAAAATAAAGAGCTCGGAAATATATTTTCCGAGCTTTTTTCTTGTTAATATTTAGTTAATTCTATCTTTTTAATACGATAAACAGTTAATTTTGAGAGAAATCGTTTTAAAATGCATAGAAGTAAATTCTTACTCATACTTATAATAACCGCTTTTTTTAGTGGAACAACAGCCAAAGCTCAGGTAAAGGACACATCTAAAAAAGTTAAAATTACTACGTTAAATTACGAAGAGTTAAAACCATTTTTACATAAAAGCAACGATAAAACGTATGTAGTTAATTTTTGGGCTACATGGTGTATGCCTTGTGTAAAAGAGTTACCTGCTTTTGAAAAACTTCATAAGAAATATAAAGATAAAAATGTTGAAGTTGTTTTGGTAAGTTTAGATTTTTCTAAGCAAATAGAAACGAATTTGATACCATTTATCAAAAAGAAAAAACTACAATCTAAAATACTTCATTTTGAAGATTCAAATGAGCAGTTTTGGATTAGAGATATTGCAGAAAGCTGGTCAGGTTCAATACCAGCAACCCTAATTTACAATAAGCAAAAAAGAAAATTTTATGAACGAACTTTTAGCTATGTAGAGTTACAAAACGAATTACAAACCTTTTTAAACTAAATAATTATGAAGACAATTAAAATAATATTGATGTTATTGGTGGTGGCATCTATTTCAGCATTTACTAGTAATAACTCTAGAGGTTATAAAGTAGGAGATGAAGCTTCTGATTTTACATTAAAAAATATAGATGATAAAATGGTTTCTTTGGCAGATTATAAAGACGCAAAAGGATTTATTGTTGTGTTTACATGTAATATGTGTCCGTATTCTGTAGCTAATGAAGATAGATTAATTGCTCTAGATAAAAAATATAAAAAGAAAGGCTTTCCTGTCATAGCTATCAACCCAAATGACCCAGAAGTATCAAAAGGAGATAGTTTTGAAGCAATGAAGGTACGTGCCAAAGAAAAAGGATTTACATTTCCTTATCTGTTTGATGAAGGACAAAAAGTATATCCTAAATATGGAGCAACAAGAACCCCACATGTTTATATTTTAAATAAAGTAAATAATAAATTAATTGTAGAATATATTGGAGCTATTGACGATAATTCTCGAGATGAAAAGAATGTAAAAGAACGTTTTGTTGAAAATGCTGTAGATGCTTTGATAAAAGGAGAAAAACCAACAAAGACTGATACAAGAGCAATAGGTTGCTCTATTAAAGATAAAAGAAACAGATAATTAACAGTTAAATATTTAAAACTAATAAATCCCGCGGTTTATGCGGGATTTTGTCTATTAGTGCTATTAATTACCTAATTTTATAACGAATCGTAAAATGAAACCAAGAAAATAATGAAGAAATTTTTACTATCACTACTATTTATCAGTGCTACATTAACAGCTCAAACTGTCGATTTGAGTTATTATTTACCAAAAAATGTTTCTTATAACCAAAACATTCCTACTCCAAAATCTGTTTTAGGACATGAAGTAGGAGAGTGGCATGTTACACATGATAAGTTGGTAGAATATATGAAAGCACTTGCGAATGCTTCAGATAGAGTAGTGCTTGAAAACAGAGGAACAACTTATGAAGGAAGACCTTTAGTATTGCTAACAATTACTTCCTCTAAAAACCATCAAAATTTAGAAGAAATACGAGAAAATCATATAAAAGCAACAAACGATGCTTTTATAGATGTTTCTAATAGTCCAATTGTGGTATATCAAGGGTTTTCAATTCACGGAAATGAAGCAAGTGGTTCAAATGCAGCCTTGGCAGCAGCGTATTATTTAGCAGCAGCAGAAGGACAAAAAATAGAGGAATTATTAAATAACTCAGTAATACTTTTTGATCCAGCAATGAACCCAGATGGTTTACAACGTTTTGCATATTGGGCAAATACAAATAAGGCAAATAATATTAATCCAGATTCAAATGATAGAGAATATCACGAAGTTTGGCCAGGGGGAAGAACTAATCATTATTGGTTTGATATGAATCGTGATTGGTTGCCAGTTCAATTACCTGAGAGTAGAGCACGAATTAAAACATTCCACAAGTGGTTGCCTAATATTTTAACCGATCATCATGAAATGGGAACAAATTCTACCTTTTTTTTCCAACCAGGAATTCCGAGTAGAACAAATCCGTTAACTCCAAAAATGAATCAGGAGTTAACTAAAGAAATAGCAACCTATCATGCAAAAGCATTCGATAAAATAGGTTCAACCTATTATTCAGAGGAAAGTTTTGATGATTTTTACTACGGAAAAGGGTCAACTTTTCCAGATATTAATGGAGGAATCGGGATTTTGTTTGAACAAGGAAGTTCTCGTGGGCATGCACAAGAAAGTGAAAACGGAGTTTTAACGTTTCCATTTACTATTCGAAATCAGTTTACAGCAGCATTGTCAACACTAGAAGCTGCTAAAAACATGCGAACTAAAATCTTACAGTATCAACAAGGTTTTTATAAAAATTCAAGAAGCTCAGAAACAAACAAAGCGATAGTATTTGGTGATGAAAAAGATGCGACGAAAACAAATCACTTAGCTGAGGTTTTACAACGTCATCAAATAAAACTCCACGAGTTAAAAGAAGATTTTACATCGAATGGAAAACGTTTCAAAAAAGGGTATAGCTACGTAGTACCTATGAACCAAAAAAATCACAGGTTGGTAAAAGCAATGTTTGATGTACGAACTACATTTAAAGATAGTTTGTTTTATGATGTATCTGCTTGGACCTTTAATTATGCATTTGGAGTTGATTATGCGGATAATGTATCATTATCGAAAGCAGGAGCTGAGGTGACTCAATTACAACCAAAACAAGGAACAATTCAACAAAAAAGTAGTGTAGGCTACTTATTTTCTTGGAATGAGTATAGTACACCTAAAGCGTTAAATACGATTTTAGAAAAAGGATTGCGAGCGAAGGTAGCGATGAAAGAGTTTGTAAACGATGGTAATTCGTATGATTACGGAACTATTTTTATTCCAGCTCAAAATCAAAAATTAAATGGAAATGAGTTGTTCGATTTCTTAGGAAAAGTAGCCAATGAAAATTATATTGAAATTAAAGGTGTGTCTACAGGATTAAATGAAGGAATTGATTTAGGAAGTAGAAACTTTGAAGCTGTAAAAAAGCAAAAAGTAGCGATGTTGGTTGGAAAAGGAGTAACAAGTTATGATGCAGGAGAAATTTGGCATTTATTAGATCAACGTTACGACATGAAACTAACAAAGTTAGATACCGATTATGCTTCGAGAGTAAATCTAGATAAGTATACTACGATTATTGTTCCGAATAGTCGCTCTATTGATAAGAATTTAGTAGAGAAACTAAAAGTATGGGTACGTAATGGAGGAGTGCTAATCGGGTATAGAAATACAGTAAATTGGTTGTCTAACAGAGGGTTTATTAATGTAAAGTTTAATAAAGCTAAAATAGATTCTGTAAATAATGTATCATTTGAAAATCGTTCGTTACAATTTGGAGCGCAAGTAATTGGAGGAGCAATTTTTGAAGCAAAGATTGATCGTTCACATCCAATCAATTTTGGATACAAAAATGATAAAATAGCTTTGTTTAGAAATACAAAACAGTTTATTCAACCAGATGCGAAGAGTTTTAACAATCCAATTCAGTATACAAGCAATCCGTTATTGAGTGGTTATATTTCAAAAGAAAATTTAAAGGAATTGAAAAACACCGTTCCATTTAAAGCAGGACGCTTAGGTAGTGGAAGGGTAATCGTTTTTACAGACAATACCAATTTTAGAGGTTTTTGGTTTGGAACGAATAAACTATTGATAAATGCGATCTTCTTTGGAAAGTTGATGTAGTGGTTTGTGTAGGCTAGGTGGATATAAACTAGTAGTGTAATAGCTGCTTAAAATTAAGCAGCTATTATTTATGTTGATAAAGTATTAATTTTTATACTTATGAGTAATATTTAAATAAGTGTTTCTTCTTTTTCCAATTAAATTCAAAGAATCATTTTTTAACTCATATTTAAAACACAGTTCTATGGGTAGCGTATTTTTTCTGGAGTTATAATACTCTCGAATATTACTCTTAGTTTCTTTAAGATTATCTTCTTTAATAGTCAATTTTTTTAAACTATCTTGAATAAAGTTATAGGCTCTATCGGAGTAATGTTTTACTTTTAGCTTTAAATTTTTGTTTTTATCATCGAGTTCTATTTTTCCATAATAGAAATTATCAGATGTATCCCTAACCTTTACTCTATTGTTAAATTCAATATAAAGTTTGTCAATTTTGGTTTTAGTATTTCTTGGGGTAATCTCCCATACTCCAAAAAGCTCGTTTTTAACCATGTATTCTTCTTTGAGGTTATTGATGTGTATATACCCATATAGTATCATACAAGGAATGATTAGAAATTTACCCCAATAAAAAACTTTTAGTTTAGTAGGTATTAATTCAGGAATAAGAGACTCTTTTGAGGTAGATTTTAAAAAGTAGTTTGTCAAGGCTTTCCAATCTGAAAGCAAAAGGAAGAACCCCATGATTGTCAATCTAATTGACATAGGTTTAGCGCCATCAATTTCATAAAAGTAATTTATCAATAAGATATTAACCATGAAACTGAGAAAAAGTATGACTCCAATACGTTCAGTTTTTCTAAATAATAAGAATAAAGCTGATGCTATTTGAACGCCAGCAATGATTAATCCATAAGTTCTAGAATAACCATAATAATGCCAAGTGAGCATTAAACCATTAAAGCTGTTTACATTCTCATCAATGGTTGATGAAAAACCTAAATTAAATTGTGTTTTAAGGATTTTAGCAAATGCATAAGAAAACATTTGAAGGGCAATGTAGTACCTACAAAATACTCTTAATAGATACAAAATATTCTTTTTCGAAAATGTCAATTTTTTTGAATTTAAATTTAAATAATTCTCAAATATATTGACATTCCTATATCACAGCAAATAATTTCCTTTTAAAGCAGTTTGCATGCATTAGCAGAATATATTAGTTAGATTAAGTAAACTTATATGTTTTTAACACAAGTGTAACAAAATTCTAATTAACTCGTCTTTTAAGTATACTAACTAAAAAAGTACTATGAGTTTATTAAGAGTTTTATTAGCAATATTTTTTCCACCGTTGGCAGTGATAGGTAAAGGTTGTGGATCAATTATAATAGTGTTTTTATTAACACTTTGTGGATGGGTCCCAGGAGTTATAGCAGCGCTAATTATATTAAACAATCCAAATTAGTTTTGTGTAATGTAGCAATTTGGTAATTTGAAAATGTATCAATGAAAAAACTCCAATTTGATGAAATCAAATTGGAGTTTTTTTTACGGTCTATTCTCTAGTCTCTGTTTTCTCATTTCTAAGTTTCCTATTCAAGAACCTCTTCAATAATCTTTCCAGAACATCCGTTAGGGAATTCTATCTGTAATAAATTAGAAATCGTTGGAGCAATATCTACAATTTCGTATTTCTTTTTAGAAACACCTTGCTTAATTCCGTTTCCATAAAAAATCATCGGAATGTGTGTATCGTACGAGTATCCAGAACCATGCGTAGTCCCTTTTTTTGAACTACTAGCAATAGTTGACGGATTAGGGATTAAAATAACATCACCCGAAAATTTTTGGTTATAACCGTTTTGTAAAACATGTAAAATTCCGTTAGTAAACGTAGTAGTTTGCATGGTTCTAGCAGTTACCGATTTATAAATCTTTTTATGATTAATAGCTTCATCCGCTATGGTTTGTGCTACGTTTTCATAGTTAAGGTTTAACTCTCTAATCTTATCTTTATTTAAGAAAACTTGGAAGTTAGAAAAGTTTTCAATGATTTCATCCGATTTAAAATGTTTTAAGGTAATTTCATTTAAAAAGTTTTTGAAAGCAACAGGCTTTACATAACCAGCAGGTATTTTTAAAGATTCTAAGTATGAAGGAACTTGCACGGCAGCATGATCGGCAGTTAAGAATAATGTGTAGTTGTCTTTTCCAACCTGTGTGTCTAAAAACTTAAATAAATCAGCTAAATCTTGATCTAAGCGTAAATACGTATCTTCAATTTCTTTAGAAGCTACTCCAAACTGATGTCCAACATAATCGGTTGAAGAATAACTAACCGCTAAAAAGTCGGTGTACTCAGATTTTCCTAAGTTTTCACCAATAATAGCCGCTTTAGCAAAATCAGTTGTGATAGAATTACCAGCAGGAATCCCTTTTATTATACTGTAATTATTATTACTCTTTCTTAACGTTGGAATGTCGTGCGGAAAAACTGGCTTTTCCTCCCCTTTGAAAGTTACTTCAAAGTTATTATCATCATCAATACTTTGGGTATACGTACTAATATCATATAAAGTTTCCCATGGTTTACTTAAATATTCATCAGCTTTTCCAGAAGCATTAAATTCTTGTACCCAAGTTGGTAATTCATTCAAATAAAAAGAAGAAGAAATCCATTGCCCTTTATCACCACCGTCAAACCAATAAGCAGCATTAGCTGTGTGTCCTGCAGGTAAAATAGCTGAGCGATCTTTTATGGCAATACCAATGGTTTTGCCATTCATGTTTTGAGCTAGTTTCAACTGATCGGTTACTGTAGTAGTTAACATTCTGTAAGGAGACTTTTTACCTCCTTCACCGTTATTACCAACAGTGTTGTAGTTATTATCATCAACACAATAAATAGTTTTCTTTAAATATTTATCATACCAATGGTTGCTAATAATTCCATGATTAGTAGGCGTTGTTCCTGTGTAAATAGAAGTATGCCCTACAGCAGTGTAAGTAGGAATATAATTGTAATGAGCGTTTTCTAAAGAGTATCCTTCTCTAAGTAAACGTTTAAAACCGTCGTTACCATATCTATTAGCAAAACGAGTAAGGTAATCGTAACGCATTTGGTCAACAACAACACCAACTACTAGTTTTGGTTTTTGAGTATTTGTTTTTTTATTAACAGAGCAGCTGGTTAAACATATTATAGCTGCTAAAAAAGCTATTTTTCTCATTTTGTTTTTTGAAAATTAAAACTCAAAGGTACATAAAAAGCAAGCTAAAACTTATAAATAAGGCGATGAGTTAATGGTTTTTTAATACTTTAGCAAAAAGAAAAAATATATTTCATTTAATGAATTACATTGAGCATATAGGTAAATACTTTTCAATGCTAAAACAGGTTTTTTCAAAGCCACAAAGAGCAAGAGTATTTCGGGAAGCTTTATTTAGAGAAGTAGATGAGTTGGGGCATAAGTCGATAGGAATTATAGCTTTTATATCGTTTTTTATTGGAGGGGTAATCGCCTTGCAAACAGCATTGAATTTAGAAAGTCCGTTTATACCAAAATCGTTGATTGGTTTTGCAGCAAAACGATCAGTAGTTTTAGAGTTTGCACCTACATTTTGTTCTATTATTTTAGCAGGTAAAGTAGGTTCGTATATAACTTCAAGTATTGGAACTATGCGTGTTACAGAGCAAATTGATGCACTTGAGGTGATGGGAATTAACTCATTAAACTATTTAGTGCTTCCTAAAATAATAGCTACAGTTTTCTTTTATCCGTTTTTAATAATTCTAGGAATGTTTTTAGGAATTTTTGGCGGATGGATGGCAGGGGTATTATCGGGTTTGTTTTCCGGAGCAGATTATATAGCAGGAGTTCAATTAGATTTTGATCCGTTTCTTATAACCTATGCGTTGATAAAAACAGTGGTTTTTGCTTTTTTAATTGCCACAGTGCCTTCCTATCATGGATATTATGTAAAAGGAGGTTCATTAGAAGTTGGAAAAGCAAGTACACAGTCTGTAGTTTGGACTACAGTGCTTATTGTTATAGCGAACTATTTCTTAACTCAAATGTTATTAACCTAATGATAGAAGTAAACAATTTACACAAAGGATTTAATGGTGTTGAGATTTTAAAGGGGATAACAACTTCATTTAAACCAGGAGAAACAAGTTTAATTATTGGTCAGAGTGGTTCAGGTAAAACAGTATTTTTAAAATCATTAATTGGCTTACACACACCAGAGCAAGGAACCATTGTTTATGATGGACTTGCGAATACTGATATGACGATAGAAGATAAACGTCAATTTCGTCAAGAATTAGGAATGGTATTTCAAGGAAGTGCCTTGTTTGATTCTCAAACAGTAGAAGAGAATATAATGTTTCCTTTAAAAATGTTTACCAAACAACCCGAAAGTGAAATGCTAGACAGGGTGAATTTTGTGTTGAACCGTGTAAACTTAGAAAATTCAAATAAAAAGTTTCCTGCTGAATTATCTGGAGGAATGCAAAAACGTGTAGCAATTGCCCGTGCAATTGTAATGAAGCCTAAATATTTGTTTTGTGATGAACCTAATTCAGGTTTAGATCCGCAAACGTCTATTGTTATAGATAACCTAATTCAAGAAATTACCGATGAGTATAAAATTACTACAGTAATAAATACACATGATATGAATTCGGTGATGGAAATAGGAGATAAGATTGTTTTTCTAAAAAATGGAGTCAAAGCATGGGAAGGATCACATAAAGAAATCTTCAAAACAGATAATGAAGCAGTGGTAGATTTTGTGTATTCATCTAATTTATTTAAAAAAGTAAGAAAAGCATACTTAAATGATGTTTAGGTAACTTTCTGTTAATTAATAGGTAACAAAAAACATTAAAAAATTTTCAAAAAAACTTCTAAAAAATGTTTGTGGGAACAATAAAAGCTTCTATATTTGCACCCGCAAACGCAGAATAGCAAAAGCAAAAAATGACCGGGTAGCTCAGTTGGTAGAGCATCTCCCTTTTAAGGAGAGGGTCCTGGGTTCGAGCCCCAGCCCGGTCACTATAAAGCTTCTCTTAATAAATGAGAAGCTTTTTTTAAAAAGCTTTGGGGAGATTCCAGAGCGGCCAAATGGGACGGACTGTAACTCCGTTGTCTTACGACTTCGCAGGTTCGAATCCTGCTCTCCCCACGAAAACTCAATCATATCGATTGAGTTTTTTTGTTTGTATAATTATGTTGTTTAATATTTTTTGTTTTTTGTTAAACATAATGTGTATTTTTGTTAAATCTTAAATATTTTGATATGAAAAAAGTGTTGATATTCTTAGTTTTACTTCAGTCGTTTACTGGAATGTCCCAAAATGAAGGAGGAATTTCAGGGAAGGTTATTGATTCTAAAACAAGAGAAGTGCTTCCTTTTGTAAATATTTTAGTACACGGAACAGAAATAGGGACAGTTTCAAATGAAAATGGAGAGTTTGTATTGAGTAATGTTCCTTTAGGGTACAATAAAATACAAGCATCGTTTGTAGGTTATAAAACGTTAATTTCTGACGAGTATTTAGTTACTAAAGATAATTCGCCATATATAACCTTAGCGTTAATTGAAGATGCAACACAGTTAAAAGAAGTTCAAATACAAGCACCACTATTTAAAGAGTCTGTAGATAGCCCTTTATCGCTTCAAAGTTTGGGTATAGCAGAAATAGAAAAGAACCCAGGAGGTAATAGAGATGTGTTAAAAGTAATTCAGTCTTTTCCTGGTGTAGCCTCTAATCCTGGATTTAGAAATGATATTATTATTAGAGGAGGAGCAACTTCTGAAAATAAGTTTTATTTAGATGGAATTGAAGTTCCTGTAATAAATCATTTTCAAACACAAGGAGCAACTGGTGGACCGGTTGGAATTATGAATGCAGATTTAATTCGTAAGGTAGATTTTTATTCAAGTGCTTTTCCTGCTAATAGGGGTAACTCTTTAAGTTCTGTTATAGAGTTTACTCAAAAAAGAGGAAACCCAAATTCACTAAATACAAGAGCAACTATTGGAACTTCAGACGCAGGAATTACCTTAGATGGTCCATTAGGGAAGAATACGACTTTTATGTTTTCTGCACGTCAATCGTATTTACAGTTTTTATTTAAGTTGATAAAACTTCCTTTTTTACCAACATACAGCGATTTTCAAGTAAATGTTAAATCGCAATTATCAAAAAACAGTGAATTATCAATAGTTGCTTTGGGTGCTATTGATGATTTTGAAATTAATAAAGAGGTAAATGATGGTGAAACAGATTTAGAAACGATAAAGAGAAATAAAGTTATTTTAAATGCTGTTCCCGTAAACAGCCAATGGAATTATACGGTAGGAGCAAGTTATAAGTACTTTGCACCAAACTCAACACACTTGGTTGTGTTAAGTAGGAATGAGTGGAAAAACAAGGCGGTGAAATATTTTTTAAATGAAGAAATACCAGCAAACTTATTGTTAGATTATTCATCTAAAGAGATAGAGAATAAATTACGATATGAAAATAGCTTTGAAACTGTTAACAAAATTGATTTTAACTTAGGTTTTAATCTAGAAACAGCGAGGTATACGAATAGTAATTATCAAAAAAATGCTAATTCAGATGGAGTTATTATTTATAATTTTAATTCAGCCATAGACTTTGTGAAATATGGAGTTTTCGGACAAGTATCAAAAAGATATTTAGATGAAAAGTTAGGAGTTTCTTTTGGTTTTAGAATGGACGGGATTGATTACAATTCAGAAATGAAAAATCCATTTAACCAATTTTCACCACGATTGTCGTTAGGTTATAATTTATCTGAAAAATGGACGGTGAGTTCTTCAGTAGGTCGTTATTATCAATTACCATCGTATACAGTATTAGGATATAAAAACGATATAGGAGAGTTTGAGAATATAAATGGATTGAAGTACATACAATCAGATCATTTTGTAAGTGGATTGAGTTATAAGCCTGATACAAGTTCAAAAATAACTTTTGAAGGGTTTTATAAAGGATATAAAAACTATCCATTTTCAATAAGAAACCAAATAAGTCTAGCAAACTTAGGTGCTGATTTTGGTATTATAGGAAACGAAGCAGTAAGTTCAACCTCTGAGGGTAGAGCATATGGTTTTGAGTTGTTAGCACAAAAGAAATCGTATAGTGGATTGTACGGAATAGCGTCGTATACTTTTGTGAGAAGTGAATTTAAAGATGCACAAGGAGCCTATATTCCCTCAACATGGGATAATAAGCACTTACTAACAATTACAGCAGGTAAAAAATTAAATAGAAACTGGGAAATAGGAACGAAATTTCGATTAGTTGGCGGTAAACCTTATACGCCATACGATTTAGACGCTTCTTCTTTAAAAGATAATTATGATGTGCAAAACGGCGGAATTTTAGATTATACCAAACTAAACACAGAAAGATTAGATACGTATACACAATTAGATATACGTGTAGATAAAACATGGTTCTTAAAAAAAGCGGCTATAAACTTGTATTTAGATGTTCAAAATATATATGCTAGTAGCTCTAAACAGCAACCATTTTTATTACCTATTGAAGATGGAAATGGAAGAGTGACCGATCCTAACGATAGTTCAAGATATTTACTAGAAGAAATAGAAAGTACAACAGGTAGAGCCTTACCTCGTGTAGGTGTTATTGTAGATTTTTAACAGTTTTGAAGTTTAATAGTCTTTTAAAAAGAGTAAATTGCTTGCTTAAATTATCATAAGATTTTTAAATATGAAAAAAATTCTATTAGGAGCAGCATTCACTTTTTTAAGTATAACTTCAACTTCAGCACAAAAATATCAATTCTCAACAATAAAAGACATTGAAGATACAGAAGTAAAAAGCCAAGGAAGAACAGGAACATGTTGGAGCTTTTCTACAACCTCTTTTTTAGAATCAGAAATTATTAGATTGACAGGTAAAAGCATTGATTTATCTGAAATGTATACGGTTCGCAACACGTATTCAGATAAAGCAAATAATTACTTATACCGCCAAGGAAAAGCACAATTTAGCGAAGGAGGTTTGGCACATGATGTTATTAATTCTGTAGAAAAATACGGATTAGTACCTGAGCAAGTTTTTACTGGTTTAGATTTAGGACAAGATAGACATAATCACGCTGAAATGATTGCGGTATTAAAATCGATGTTGGATGCTTATATCAAAAATCCAGCAGGAGAATTAAGTCCAAAGTGGAAGCAATCAGTAGAAAGTGTTTTGGATGTATACTTAGGAAAAAATAAAAAGGAATTTACTTTTGAAGGAAAAAAATATACTCCTAAAACGTTTGCAGAGTATGTAAAAATAGATCCTTCAAACTATGTAACGATTAGTTCTTTTGAGCATGCAAAAAAATATGATCAATTCATCTTAAATATTCCAGATAATTTTTCAAACGGAGCATTTTATAATGTTTCTTTAGATGAATTAGTTGCAGTAACAGAAAACGCAATTAAAAAAGGATACACCGTAGAGTTAGACTGTGATGTTTCAGAAAAAACATTTTCATCAAAAAATGGAGTAGCAATAATTCCTGCAAGTAGTACAGAAAATGAAAAAGCACTAACAGAAATAGTTGAAGAAAGAACTGTTACACCAAGTTTACGTCAAGCAGAATTTGAAAACTTTAATACAACGGACGATCACTTAATGCATATTGTAGGTTTGGTAAAAGATCAAAAAGGAAATACCTATTTTAAAGTAAAGAACTCTTGGGGTAAAAATCAAGGAAATCAGGGGTATGTATATATGTCAGTTCCTTATTTTAAATTAAAAACAATATCTGTTTTATTACATAAAGATGCAGTTTCACCGAATTTAAAAAGTAAGTTAAAGATTTAATAGTTTTTAAACATTACTATAAAAATTAGTAGAACTTCAATAATAAATATAGGGCTTTTGGTAATACTCAAAAGCCCTATATTTTTGGATTTGTAACTAAATATGGTTTACGTATATTTTAATAACGTTCTGAAATTACTGTATTTTTGAAACTCAAAAAAAATGTTGCACGTCACAACTAACATTTAAATTAAAAACATATAAAATTAATATATGAAATCCTTTTTTACAATTGCTTTATTATTGTGTTGTATAACTATAGCTAAAGCTCAAAAAGACACACTTTGGTTAGATAAAAACTGGAAAGAAACCAATAAAGAAAATGCTTCTTTTTATAGAAACCCTATACAAAAGGAGGGAAAACTATATCGTGTTAATGACTTTTATATTGATGGTACATTACAAATGACAGGACTTTCTAAGTATAAAGATAGTATTTATTTGCAACAAGCCTTTTGGTATACTAAAGAAGGAAAACTTATAAAGAAAATGAGTTTTGATGATAAGCAACTAAAAGGAATATCTACTTATTATACAGAAAGTAAGGACAAAAAAACGACTATAGCAATCGAAGAGGTTACCTACGAGAATGGAAAAATAACAAAAAGAATATTTTTTGAAGGAGATAAAAATGATATTCGTTATGAGCATTACTATGATAAAGGAAAAATAACTAAAGAAATATATTATGGTAAAAAAGGAAAAAAAATAGGACAGATAACTTATGATAAAAGAGCATATAGAGAAGGGAAAAAAGTAAGCTATTATTATAACCCAATGAGTGTTAAATATATTGCAGAATATGAACAAGGAAATCCAGTTTTTACACAATACTTTTATCATAATGGAATTACTCGTAATCGTTTTAATAAAAGTACTTTAACAGAAACATTTTATGATGAACAAAACACCAAGTTAGGGGCTATACAATACAAGTATGAAGAAGAATTAAATTATAAAACTCCTTATGAAGGAAAGAAATACTTGTTTTTTTTCACCAAGACAGCAGTGGTAAAAAAAATAAATACTTATGAAAAAGGAAAATTAAAAAAGGTTGAAACATTTAACAAACAAGGTATTCTAATTAAAAAAGAAGAATTTGGAGATAAAAGGAACCTTGTTAAGGTAATAAGCTACGATGATCAAGGTACTCAAATAGGGGTGTTAGAACAAATAAATGATAAATTAGAAGGTAGAGTTGTAAAAAATAAAGGAGGTAATAAACAAGATATTACTTACAAAAATGGAATAGCAGAAGAAGTAGTAGAATATTATAAAGATACTACATTGGTATTTTCGCATTTAAAAAATTCGGAAATTACCTATTATGATATTTCAGGAAAGAAGTTAGGAAGACTAAAAGTAAAGCTAAAAGAAGGTTATTATAACTCTAGAGCTTTAGAAGCAGGTTATTACTCGCCAACTCCTATTGAAGGTACTCTGTATAAGAAAAACTATCGAAACAAAATTTCAGAAAAAGAGAGCTTTAAAGATGGAGAAGTAGTAGAAAGAACAAAGTATGATTATAAAGAAGATAACGCTCTTTATAAAGAAACAAGATTCTACGAAGATGGAAGTTTATCAAAAATCATTAGCTACTATATTAATGGAGGAAAAAAAAGTGAAGTAATCTATAAACTTAATTCGTACAGAAAAAAGTTAACAGCAATTTATTACGATAAAAGCGGAAAAGTTATCGCTAATTATAACTTTATAACTAAAACAGGAACAGAATACAAGTATTTCTATAAAACAGATCAAATAGAAGAAGTTAAAGAGTTAAATAAAGGAAAACTTATAAAATCAAAAAGATATCAAAAAGTATATAACTCAAGGAATAATGAATATGTTTTAAGAGAAGATATAGATGTTAATTCGGAAGCTAAATTTTACTCTAAAGAAGGAAAATTAATAGGGCAAGCGACTTTTACCAATCAAAAACCTACAGGGGTTATGTATGATTATAAAGATCGAATAGAAATAAATGTAAAAAATGGATTAAAGGAAGGAGTTTATAAAAAGTTTGAATACGACGAAAAAACTTTAAAGGAAACTGGAAATTACGTTAACGATAAAAAGCATGGAACTTTTATTTATTATAAAAGAGGTAAAAAACAAAAAGAAGAAAATTATTACGAAAATAAAAAAGAAGGATATAGTATTTATTATGATGAAAAAGGTAAAGAAATATCTCGATTATTATATAAGAAAGGAAAGCCTTTTGAAGGGCAAAAGAATGACCTTTATGGAACCAAAAAAACATATAAAAATGGTGCTCTAGTAAAGAAAATAGAACAAAATAAAAATCAAAAAATAATTACCGAATATATATCAGAAAAAGAAACGAGTACCACTGTTTACAATATGCAAAACCAGCTGCTATTAACGTATAAGGAATTAAATAACCAATTAGAAGGAGAAGTTGTTCAATATGAAAAAAACAAACCTAAATATACTGCAGTTTTCTCAAAAGGTAAATTAGTAACAGGAATAGTATATTTAAAAGCCAACTCTAGATATCAATCTGAAGTATACTTAAAAATGAGTAAAGTAGACGAAATTATAACAATACAAACATATAACGAGGAAGGAAAGCTACTCTTTACAGGAGAAATAAACCCTAGCTTATACAAAGAGTACTCTGAACAAATATTACCATATAAACTGGGTATCAGAGAAATAGTTTATAATAACGATTTATTTATTTTAGAGTAACCTTAATTTTTTTAGTGAGGTTATTAAAAAAGATTAGTCTTTGTTACGAAATTATTTAGGTAAACTAAAATAGTTTGTCTCTCAGAGTTTTTTAGCCTTTACTAATTACTGAATTTCGTATCTTTCCAAAGTTAACAAAAATTAGAATTTATGGAAGAAAATAAACAAGAAGCAGCAGCGGAGCAATCGAAGCAAGCGATACAGCAAGATGCAAAAGGTTTATGGGAAAAAGTAAAAAAGTTTATTTTAGAGTTACTCGATTTTAGAGATGATACAGACCAAGAAGCAACAATAGAAGCAATAAAAAGTGATATTTCTTTTAAAGGAGCCACAGCTTGGATTTTAATCTGTTCTATTTTTGTGGCATCTATTGGTTTAAATGCAAACTCAACAGCAGTAGTAATTGGAGCCATGTTAATATCTCCACTAATGGGACCTATTTTAGGAGTAGGAATGTCTATTGCTATTAATGATATTGACACATTACGAAAATCGTTAATAAACTTAGCAACTATGATTGTATTGAGCTTATTAACTGCATTTCTATTTTTCTTTATATTTCCACTTCGTGAAGAAACTTCGGAGTTATTAGGTAGGGTAAGACCAGATATTCGAGATGTATTAATAGCTTTTTTTGGTGGTTTAGCATTAATTATTGCACGAACCAAAAAAGGAACAATTGCTTCTGTAATCTTTGGTGTAGCAATTGCAACAGCTTTAATGCCGCCTTTGTGTACTGCAGGGTATGGTTTGGCAATAGGTAATTTTGACTACTTTCTTGGTGCGATGTACTTGTTTACAATTAATACTATTTTTATCGCTTTAGCAACTTTCTTAGTATTAAAACTGTTAGGTTTTACTATGATTCGTTATGTAAACTCAGCTAAACGTAAAAGAATAGCGCAAATAGCATCTTTTATAGCCTTTTTAGTAATGGTTCCAGCGGTATTTACTTTTGTAGGAGTGTATAATGAGAGTGTAATAGACGCAAACTATAAAAGGTTTTTAAAAGCAAAAGTATACGATAATCCTAACTTATGGCTACAGCGTGAAAGACTAGAAGTTAAAGATAAAACAATAAGCTTGTTTTTTAATGGTGATGTAAGTGATGCAACAGAGTCATTTTTACGTAACGAATTAAAGGCTTTTCCTAAAATAGATTCTTATTCTTTAGTTATAAATGAAAATAAAGCTAAAAGTGTTGATAGAGTAGTAGATGCTTATGATAGAGCTGTAAAAGAATTGGATGAAAAAGACAATGTTATAAAAGGTTTACATATGGAGATTGATGATTTAAAAAGAACCATATCTAATTTAAATCAAACGATTGAACAACAAGCTTTATATAGAGATAAGAATTCAATTCCTTTTAGTAAAATTAGTACAGAGGCAAAAATTAGATTCAATGATATAAAAGAAATGAGTTTAGCTAAAGTTCTATCTTCAAGCGACTTTATAAAAGTAGATACAGCAACAGTAGTATCAGTAAAATGGAATGCAAAGTTAAAGGACTCTATTCTTGTAAAAAATGAAAACGAATTGAGAAGTTGGATACAGAAAGAGTTGAAAACAGACAAAGTACAAATAAGAAGAAACTAAAATAAAAAACCGAGCAAATAGCTCGGTTTTTTTTGATTACTTGTTAGAGAAGTATAGTAAATAAAATATTACTTATACTTATTAAGACACTATAATTCCAAAAGAGTCACAAATAAAAAGTAATAGTAAATCTAAAGTTTATTAAAGTATAGGCTTTTAATTATTCCGTCAGAAAGCCCAATTTTAGGAACGTATATTTTTCTTGCACCACTCCACTTCATGGCAGATAAGTATATTTTTGTAGCAGGAATAATTACATCGGCTCTATCAGGGTTTAAACTTAATTCCGAGATTCGTTCATGATAACTCATCTTTTTTAAGAATTGGTACTGAGCATTAAGATAAATGTATGAAATAGGTTTACCACTATCTCTACCAGACATTTTAAATAGCTTATTAATATTTCCTCCAGAACCAATTAAAGAAATACGTTTATAGTCACCAGTATTTTCTTCAATCCATTTTTGAACCTTTTTAAAAAGCGCTTTATTTTCAGGTTTTGTATTATTAAGTAAACGTACAGTACCTATTTTAAAAGATTTAGAGTTAATAATTTTTCCTTTAGAAAACAAAGTAAACTCTGTACTCCCCCCACCAACATCAACATATAAGTAAGTAGCATCAGATTCTATTAATTGATTTAAATCTGTTGAAGAAATTATAGCTGCTTCTTTTTTTCCGTCAATAATATCAATCTTAACATCAGTATTTTCTAAAATAGTAGCGGCAACTTCTTCTCCATTTTCAGCTTCTCTCATTGCTGAGGTAGCACAGGCTTTGTATTTTTCAACACCATGAATTTTCATGATTAATTTAAAGGCTTGCATTGCATCAAGCATTCTTTGAGTATTCGCCTCTGATATTTTTCCAGAAACAAAAGCGTCCGCTCCTAAACGAATAGGAACACGAACTAAGGATGATTTTTTAAATTGTGGTTCTTTATTTTTTTCTTCAATAACGTTGGCTACTAATAACCTTACTGCATTAGATCCTATATCAATAGCGCCGTACTTCTTTATCTTCAAAATGTACTAATTTATCTATGGTTTTTAGGAAACTCGACTAAAACTGTGTTTCCTTTTTTAATATCTTTCCAATGCTTTGTATCAAACTCTATTCCAACAACCCCACAAGTAGTTACATGTGCAATAGGTTTGTTTCCAAATTTATTTACAAAACTATTTATACCATGGTCGTGGCTAAAAACAATAGCACTGTTAAAGCTATCGTCAAGAGCTTTTACTGTTTTTACTAAATAACCATCACTAAAGCTATACAATTGACGTTTTATTTTAAGATTGGATAAAGGATATCCAAAGTTCTCACAAAAAATAACAGCTGTATGAAGTGCTCTGTTGGCACTACTAGAAAGAAATACGTCAGGTCTTTTTATTTCTTCCGCTAGGTACTTAGATAAAAGATGGGCATCGTTAATACCACGTTCTTTTAAAGGTCTGTCAATATCTTTAACGCTCTCATATTTCCATGATGATTTTGCGTGACGAACAATATAAAGTGTTTTCATTTAATTATAAAAAGCTATGTAAATATAAAACTAAGGAGCTAAACGTTCAAGTTTCCAAGAAAAATCTTTTTGTAAGGTGTATCGAATGCGATCGTGCATACGGTTAGGGCGCCCTTGCCAAAACTCAATAGAAACTGGTTTTACTAAAAAACCACCCCAATGTTTAGGTCTAGGGATTTCTTGATTCTCAAACTTTTTTTCAAAAGAAGCAAGATTGTTATCCAGCTCATTACGAGAGGTAACTACTTCACTTTGATTAGAAGCCCAAGCACCTAATTTACTTCCATCTGGTCTCGATTCAAAATACCCGTCAGACAAATTCTCAGCAAGCTTCTCAGCCTTTCCTTTAATGATAATTTGTTGTTCTAAACCAGCCCAAAAAAAAGATAGGCATACATGATTGTTATTTAAAATAGCCTTTCCTTTCTCTGAATTGTAATTGGTATAAAAAATAAAACCTTCCCAAGTGTATTTTTTTAATAAAACAACCCTGCTTTTTGGAAAGCCATCTAACCCGATAGACGCAATCGTCATAGCATTTGCTTCCTCTACCATTTCAGATTCATCTGCAACAAAAAACCAATCCCTAAACAATTCAATAGGATTCTTAGGACAATTATTCTCTAGTAACTCTCTTTTTTCGTAAGATTTTCTATAGTCACTTAAATCGTGTGCCATTATTGTTAATTTATACTATGTAAAAGTACAACTTTATCAAAAGTATTGTAGGCCTTACATATTAAAATTTAGCAAGATTTGAATAAATAAAAGCAAGAAAGGTAAAATAAGGAGAGTTAAGTAATCTTAGTTTTGATTTGCAAAACAATTCATCCGTAAAATTATACAGTTGAGTATTTCTTTTTGTGTTAAAGATTGAAAAGAAAGCAGTTTTGTGGTGTCAAAAACGAACAAAATGAAACATTTATTACTTATTGTATGTTTTTTAACGCATACATTATTAATTGCACAAACTACTATTAAAGGAAAAGTAACTGATACTAAAGGAAATCCTATTGAAGGAGCAAATGTATATTTAGAGGAAACTTATGACGGAACTTCGTCTGACGAAAAAGGAAACTTCTCTTTTACAACTTCAGAAGAAGGAGAACAAACATTAACAGTGTCTTTTATTTCTTTTGAAACGTATATAAAAACAGCTGAAGTATCAACGTTTAAAAATTTAAAAATAATACTTCGTGAAGATGTAAATACGTTGGATGCAGTAACTATAAATGCTGGAACTTTTGAAGCCGGAGATAACGCCAAAGTAACAGCGTTAAAACCTTTAGATGTAGTAACCACCGCAAGCGCACTGGGAGATTTTGTTGGAGCCTTGCAAACCTTGCCAGGGACTTCTTCGGTTAGTGAAGATGGACGTTTGTTTGTGCGTGGAGGTGAGGCGGAGGAAACACAAATTTTTATAGATGGAGTTCGAGTGTTTACTCCGTATAGTCCTTCGGCACGTAACATTCCTACACGTGGTCGATTTTCTCCGTTTTTATTTAAAGGAATTACGTTTTCAACAGGAGGATATTCAGCAGAATACGGTCAAGCATTGTCAAGTGTTTTATTACTAAACACGAATGACGAAGCAGTAAAAGAGAAGACAGATATCTCACTAATGACAGTTGGTTTAGGAGTAGGAAACACTCAGATATTTGGAAAAAGCTCACTAAGTGTGAACGCATCCTATATCAATTTAGCACCCTATCAAAAATTATTTCCCGATAGGAATACTTGGAATAAGCCAGTGCAATCATTAAACGGTGAAGCTGTATATCGTTTTAGATTTAAAAATGAGTCTTTGTTGAAGTTGTACGGAGCTTATAGTTATACTGATTTTGATATGATTCAAGAGGATATTAATTATGAAGATGGATTTCGTTTTGGGTTGAAAAATAGAAACTTGTATTTCAATGGATCTTATAAACAACATTTAGCTAATAACTGGACAGTTACAGGAGGAGTATCGTTTACTAATGATAATTCAAAGATAAACATATTGGATGATAAGGTTGTAGATAATGAAAACTCAGCTCATGTTAAGGCAACGTTGAAAAAGAGATTTTCAAACCGATTTAAACTGAATTTTGGTGCAGAATATTTTATAACCGATTTCTCTGAAGATTATAGAAGTGAAACGAATGGAAATACTACGTACGGATTTGACAATAATATCTTTGGAAGTTTTATTGAAGCAGATATCTTTTTTAGTAAAAAGTTAGCAACGAAAGTAGGAGTACGCATGGAAAACTCTGAATTGTTAGATGAGTTCACCATTTCACCAAGGGCTTCTATAGCTTATAAACCAGGAGAAAATGCACAGTTTTCATTTGCTTACGGACGCTTTTATCAAAATCCTAAAAATGAATACCTAAAATTCAACACGCAATTTAAAGCAGAGAATACTTCTCATTTTATAGCAAATTATCAGTATGTTAAAAACAAACAAATTTTAAGAATAGAAGGATATTATAAAAAGTATCAAGATTTAGTAAAATATGATACTGATAGAGCATTACCCTATTCAAATTTCTCAAACTTAGGAGAAGGGTATTCAAAAGGAATAGATATTTTTTGGAGAGATAATAAAAATGTAAAAAACACAGATTATTGGGTTTCCTATTCGTTTTTAGATACTGAAAGAGATTATAAAAACTACCCAGTAAAAGCTACACCAAACTTTGCATCAAAACACAACTTATCAGTCGTAGCAAAACATTGGATTGCAGATTGGAAAAGTCAAGTAGGAATGAGTTATAATTTTGCATCTGGACGAAGTTATACAAACCCTAATAAAGGTGGGTTTCTGAATCAGAAAACTAAAAATTATAATTCTGTAAGCTTAAATTGGGCATACTTAATTAGTCAGCAAAAAATCTTGTATTTCTCAGTAAATAATGTTTTAGGAACACAAAATGTGTTTGGATATAATTATAAAAACACACCAAATCCAGCTGGGACTTTTAATCGACAAGCTATAATACCATCAGCGGATAGTTTCTTCTTTGTAGGGTTCTTTTGGACGATTAGTGATAATAAAAAGGACAACCAGTTAAATAACTTATAACAACAATTCAGTAATTAAAAATAACGATTCAGTATTCTTTTTTATATAATTAACGAAAATCAAAAGATATTTGAATAGTCAAAATAATAATCAATATTATCTAAAATAAATACGAGACAGATGAAAAAAACAATTTTAACAATGATAATTTTATTTGGGTGCTTAACAGCTATGGTAGCTCAAAATACACATACAGTTTCAATTGATTTTAAAGGGATAAAATCAGATAAAGGTGCATTATTTGTGGCATTATACAATACGGAGAAAAGTTTTTTAAAAGAAGGGTATAAGGGAGAGATCGTAAAGATTACTAATAAAAAGGCTAGGGTTGAGTTTCACGATATTCCAAAAGGCACATATGCGGTTTCTTGCTTTCATGATACAAATAATAATAAAAAAATGGATACAAACTTTATAGGAATACCAAAAGAGCCAATAGGAGTTTCTAACGATGCAAAAGGATTTATGGGACCTCCAAAATATAAAGACGCCAAATTCTTGGTAAATAAAGACATATCATTAGTAATTAATATAAATTAACAAAAGAAGAATTAGTTACTTGATAGAGTATTGAAGATATCCTACTTCCTGTAGAGTAATAAAAACAAAACAATTAAGATTAAAAGATGAAAAAAATAATCACATTAGTACTATTAATATTTACAATAAGTGTTTCAGCACAAAGTAAATACGAAAAAGGAATGACAAAGGCATTTGAGTTATGGGGAGCAAATGAAACAACGGAAGCAGCTCAATTATTCGAACGTATTTCTAAAGCAGAAAAAGACAACTGGTTGCCGTCTTATTACGCAGGAATGATTAACATTTTAGAAAGTTTTCAAATAAAAGAAGAAGCAACGTTAATAGCTAAATTAAATAATGCACAAGAGTTTTTAGATATCGCAAAATCCATTTCACCAGAAAACCCTGAAATATTAATTACACAGGCATTATTACATGTTTCATATATGGCTTTTGATGGACAGAAATATGGAATGACGATGTCTATGAAAAATGCGGCGTTGTATGAAAAAGCATTGAAAATAGCTCCTAATAATCCGAGAGTTATTTTAAGTAAAGCAGAGTCAGATATGGGAGCAGCTCGTTTTTTTGGACAATCTACAGAGCCTTTTTGTAATAATGTAAAAAGAGCCATTGAACTAGGAAAGGAAGAAAAAATAAAAGAAAAATTTTATCCTAAATTTAATATACAAAGGGCAGAACAGGTGTTGAAAAAGTGTATGAAGTCCTAATACTTTTCTATTAACTGAACTAACAAGTTAAAAGAATCTTCATTAGCTACCCATTTTTTATACTTTTTAAAAGGGAGTTGTTGAAGGTTTTTTGTTGGATATAATTGATGAAAAATAGTAAGGGCAGCTGCAAAACTTCCAGTTGTTGAAGGATGAAAGTTATCTAAGCTATATAAAGACTCTTTGCCTTTATAAGTATTGTATTCTTTCCATAGATTACCTACAGGAAATAACAAAGCATTATTTTGTTTGGCGGCAGATTTGTGATTTTTAATTACTTTATCAAAAGTATGGTAATATCTAACGGATGGCCATACCATAAAGTAACCAAGTTTGGTGTTATATTGCTCGCAAAAGGCTTTTATTGTAGCCCCATCTTGTACTAGCATTCTTTTTCCTTCTGCTTGTGAGGAAGGACCTTGTTGAATAATTAGATAATCGAATTGTTTTTTAGCTAGTAATTTTTGAAGTTTTCCTTCGTTAATATGATCAATAATAGCGTAATTAGGGTAACATAAGCTCTTGGTTTTAATAGTAACACCATGTTGTTTACCAATATACTCCAACATTTTAGGCATGTTGTTCATATAGGTTAAACTATTTCCAACGAATAATATTTGTTGTGCTTGAACTGGAAGTTGAAGAAAGAGAAGTAAGTAAAGTAGTTTTTTCAAAGAAGTTAGTATTATGTTTTATACCTCTAAATTTAACTTATTTTTCAATTCTATTCTACCAAAAGAGGTAATAATAATTTCTCTAGAGTTTGGTTTTTTATGTAACCAATCTTTTTTAATCATTGCTTCGAGAAGAGAAGCTCCTAATGCTCCTGCAATATGATGTCCTCTTTTGCTCCAATCTAAATATTGATGAGCAAAAAAGCGTTTTTTTTATTGAATAGATTAATAATGTGTTTTCTATAGTGTTTATAGTTACTTACGTGTTTATTTGAGTGTAAAAGTACATGGCGTTTTTATATCTTATTTCATTGTAAAATGAAGTATGTAATTTATATTAATAAAAAACAAATGCTTTTCTATAAACAGGCAAAGCTGTAAGAAAAGCATTTAGTTAAGTGTTTTACTTTTTAATAAAATGGTGTTTATTGCTGTACTATTTTACATCAATAACAAACTCATCTCTAGGAATTCTAACTTTTTTCATTGGTTTAATCCAGTCCTTTTCATCATCGGCATACCCAATGTACATCAATGATACACTTTTTAAGCCTATTTTATCTAACTCTAAAACTTTATCAACCACTTTATTGTCAAATCCTTCAGCAGGACAAGTGTCTACTTTTAACTCTGCTGCTTGTGCTAGAGCTAAGCCTAAAGCAATATAAGTTTGTCTTGAGGTGTGTGCAAAATTAACTTCATTAGGAAGATTTAAATATGCTTTTTTAAGCATATCTGTATAACTGCTAAATCTTCCTCTAGGTAAACCTCTTTCATCAGTAGTAAAATCATATACTTTATCTATTCTTTCTGCGGTATAGTTATCCCAAGCAGCAAAAACTAATACATGTGAGCAGTCTTTCATAGAGTCAGGGTTTAAGGCTCCTTGTACTAATTTTTCTTTAACTTCCTGATTAGATATTGAAATGACTCTAAACTGTTGTAGTCCTGATGAGGTTGGTGCTAATCTAGCAGCTTCTATAATTTTTTCAATATGTTCTTCGCTTACTTTTTTATTTGGGTCAAAAGCTTTTACAGCATGTCTCCAGTTAAGGTTTTCTATTAATGACATTGTATTAATATTTAATTATTTGTTGTATTTAATGTTACTTCAATATTTCCTCTTGTAGCATTTGAATAAGGACATACTTGATGTGCTTTTTCGGTTAAATTTTTAGCTTCTTCTAAAGAAACTTCAGGAATATTTACATCTAAGGCTACTGCAAGTCCAAAGCCTCCATTTTCTATTTGGCCAATACTTACTGTTGCTTTAACGGTAGTTGTACCAGTGTTAATTTTAGATTTTTTAATAACTAGGTTTAATGCACTGTCAAAACAAGCCGAATATCCTGCTGCAAAAAGCATTTCAGGATTTGGATAGTCGTCATTAGCGCCTCCAAGGGCTTTAGGGTGTCTAACATCAAGTTCTAAAACTCCGTTTTCACTTTTTACATGTCCATTTCTTCCACCAGTTGCTTTGGCGCTGATATTATAAATTGTTTTCATTATTTATTAATTTGATTTAAAATATATTCTATTGTGTTTTTAAGCTCTATTAATTTTTCTGTAGAAACATTTAATGAAGTCATCATTTGATCAGGAATACAAGTTGCTTTTTTGTGTATGCTTTTACCTTTATCTGTAAGGTTAATTTTTACAACACGTTCATCGGTGGTTTCTCTTTTCCTTTCTATAAGGTGTTTTTGCTCTAGTCTTTTTAATAAAGGAGTAAGAGTGCCACTGTCTAAGTTTAGTTTAGTGCCAATTTCAGATACACTTTGATTGCCTTCTTCCCATAAAACCATCATTACTAAATATTGAGGATAGGTTAAGTCTACCTCTTTTAATAAAGGTCTGTATAAACTAATAATTTCCTTGGCAAGTGTATATACAGGAAAACATACTTGATTTTTTAATTTTAATTGTTCTGACATAATTTACTTAAATAACAACACAAAAATACCTTACAATTAAATTGCGCGCAATTTAATTGTGTTAATATTACGTGAAAATAGTATTAACTAATTTAGTTCCTAAAAGTTTGGTATGCTATTTAATTAGATAAGGGCTTTCTTAACTCAATTTCCATTGCTCTTTTATAAAAGTTAGCAAACTCTTTTTCTCTATATTTTACTCTCATTGCAGCTAAAACATCAGGCAGCCCTAAGGTAAACCAATTCCAAAGCATGGTGTTAAAATTGTATTTATACATTTGTTTACCTACTTCATTTCTTATTTGCAAGATTTCAGGGGTAGAAATACCGTTTGTATTTAACAAGTTAATTATATTTAAATCATCTTCATGTGTATAAACTGTGTCAAGGTAAGGCTCTAACAGCCAATTCCAGTTTTTAGACTCTTTAAAGGTTGTAATATTGTTTTTTTTAACAAAACTTTTTAAAAGTTCAGCTTTTTCTTTTTGGATAAAAATTACTTCATCCTTAATTTTGATTAAAGGAGGATAAGATTGGTAGCATATAGCGTCTATTTCACAAGCTTTAATTTTTTTATTAGGAAATACTAATGAAGGTTTAAAGGGGTACTTTACTATTTCTATTTCAGTACTTAAAATTTTAGACGTTCCAATTCCGCAAATCATGGTATTCATTTCATAGTTTTTATTTTTTTAATTCATTGACTAATTTTCTAGAAGTCACTGTGTCATAAATTATTTTTAGTTTCATTATTTTGTACTCAGAATCAAACTCAATAATATCAACAACATCAAATTCTACTTTTTTATTATTCTTTAAAGTCCATTTGTAAGTAAAGTAGAGTGCTAAATTATTAGAGTTATTTTGTTCAAAAATTCCTTTTATGAAAAGTTCAGAGTTAGAAGTGTCATTATTTAATTCAAGATAAAATTCGTCGGCTTTTCTTATTTCATAAATAGGTGATTCAACAATCCCATTACTATTAAATAAACTAATAATCTCTTT
This sequence comes from Tenacibaculum sp. TB-53, assembly GCF_059716285.2. NCBI lineage: Bacteria > Pseudomonadati > Bacteroidota > Flavobacteriia > Flavobacteriales > Flavobacteriaceae > Tenacibaculum > Tenacibaculum sp. TB-53. The sequence continues at coordinate 238,476 of NZ_CM202790.1, forward strand.
TATGTTTCCGTTTAGGAGATGCATTATATATTTTTTTGCTATTTCAATTTTATTCATAGATAAAAGTTTATTATTTCTTTTTTAACAATGTGTCGGTGTTTTACTTAAACTATTTAAATAATTTACATACCGGATTTTTTCCTTTGTTTTACTATCAGTTATTACAGAGCCTGATTCCTGGATTAACTAAAAGAAAAATTTAAATTATAAGAAATATTGTTGTGAGCAGTTTTTTCATACTATAAAACAATATTTTTTGAAACGAATATAAAAACAATAGCAACGAAAACAAATTACTTTTCAAAAATCACTTTCTTCTATATAATTTTAGTATTTGTAATTATCAATAAAACAAAATAAACAGAATGAAAGAGCAGGTTACGATTTTAAAAAATGAAGAGTATTCTTTTAGAGAGTTCAACGGAGGTATTGCAATTTTAGATTATATAGGACAATCAACAAGTGTTGTGATGCCCGACTATATAAACAATAAACCTGTAACGTATATATTAAGGGAGGCTTTTGATGATAAAGGGCTCAAAGCAGTAATCTTACCAAAATTTTTAGAATATATAGACGAGGATGCCTTTTATAAAAATGAAATTAAAGAGTTAGTTATACCGTCAAAAGTTACAGAAATAAGAGGTGGAGCTTTTGGAAGAAATAAAATTGAAAAACTCATTATAAAAGGATCATTAACAACAATTCATATGTTTTGCTTTGTAGGAAATGCACTTACGAGTATAGATTTACCAAAATCGGTCACTAAATTATGTAATGATTGTTTTGCTGAAAATAATTTTGAAGAACTTACAATTCCAGAGCACATAACAACCTTAGGGAGCGACTCCTTTAAGGATAGCAAAAAGTTAAAAAAGGTAACTTTACCTCAAAAATTAGAAGATAGTATTACTGGAGCTTTTAGAGGATCAGATATTGAAAATATTGATTTCGTAATATATTAAGGAATAAACTTCTTTATTTTTTAATAGTTAACTATCTAACTTTTTTCTTATTTCACATGGGTTGCCGAAAGCGAGCACGTCACTGGGGATGTTTTTAGTAACAGTACTACCAGCACCAATAGTTACATTATTTCCAATAGATACTCCAGGAAAAATTATAGAATTACCACCAATCCAAACATTATCTCCAATAGTTACTGGTTTGGTTGAAGTTAGATAATGAGTTGTGTTATTGGAGTTAATAATACGATCAGAAGCTTTTATGGGGTGTGTAGCGGTATAAATTTGTACATAAGGAGCTATTAAACAATTTTTACCAATGGTAATTTTATTATTGTCTAAAAACATACAGTTAGTGTTTATAAAAGTATTTTCTCCTATAGAAATATTTTCACCATAATCACAAAAAAAAGGCGTTTCTATCCAAACTCCATTACCTTTTGAAGCAAAGAGTTCAGATAAAATTCTATCTCGTTCTAGTGTTAACTCTGAATTTAAGAAATTATATTCTTTTAATAACTTTCTGGTTTTGTGGTAAACTTTAATTAATTCAGGATCTCTTGAATTATAGTAGTCACCATTTAGCATTTTTTGTTTTTCTGTCATCCTTTTAAATAATTTAGTAAGTCTTCTAGTTTTTCGGTAGAATCTTGTAGCCCTCCTTTTCGGTTTCTAAGTAACCAAATTGTTTTATGGTTTTCTATTAAAGTTGTAAGTTCAGAAGCTAATTCCTTTCTTTTTTTCTGTGGAATATTTTTTGTAGCCGTATTTTTAGCTGTTAATCTTGCTAAACCTAAATCAATTCCAAAAAGAGCCAGTTTAGAAGCTTGTTCTAGTTCTTTAATAACGATTAAAGAATCTAAAGCTGTTGGTTGTGCTTTATGTAATAATGCGAGTCCTTTTTTAATTTCAACTTTAGAAGCTAATAAACCACTTTTGGTAATATGTTTGGTTTGGTAATGTCCTTTTATAGTCCATCTAAATCGTCTAATCATTAAATGAAAAGCGTTAGCATTTCCTTCAGGTATTTTAGCTTTTAAGTAAGAATTTCCTAAAGTTAAGACAGCTTTGGCAGCATAACCTGTAGCATCTTTAAATACAAACTTGTTTAAAAGAAAGGCTAAATTTTTTTCTGTTTTATCAGAGTAATTCCATGCATAATTAGCTCCTAAAATTAAGGAGGGATAACTGACAGATTTTGGTTGAAAATGCCCAAAATCTCCCCAATCTGTTATGAGATAACCTTTGGCTTTATATTTTTTTCCTGCTACTGCAGCTTTTTTAAGATTTATAAAGGCATTGGCGTTTCTACCAATTTCAGAACGCCAACTAGACGTACCAGGGCACACGTAAAAATTTAAGTTAGCTTTATGGAATTTAGCTAAATTTTTATCGAAAGGATAAGTAGCATCGTAACCCCAAACTAAAGCAGTCATATTTTTAGGAATATCCTTTATTAATTTAGGATGATTTAGTACAATATCACCCCAAAACTGAGTTTTTTTTCCATTTTTTATAATCTCAGTGTTTAACTTTTTTAAAAAATTTAAATATACTTTTCCTTTACCAATAGAGTCGCATAATGATTTTGATTTACCTAAACCTAACTCTAAAGTTTCATCACCTCCTATATTAGCATAATTGCTAGAAAAGTTGGGTAAAAGCTCTGCATATAACTCTTGTATTAATTTAAATGATTCAGGGTTTGTAGGGGCGAGGGCAGTCCTTTTTTTATTACCCCATTTTGTTTTACAATTGGTTTCACACTCACTTAAACTTAAGTATTCATCATGTTTTAACCAATTTTCCATATGTCCAAAAGAATTTTGGTTAGGTACTAAATCTATTCCTTTTTTTAAACAATAAAAATCGAGTTGTTGAATTTGGCTGGCTGTAAGCGGACTCGCATTTTTCCATACAATGGGATGATTACGATAAGCAAAAGTATGTTCTGTATAAAGTTGTAACTCGTTAATTCGCCATATTGCTAATTGATCTATTAACTGATATAAACTTTCCATTTTAGGTACTTTGTTCCGACTTATATCTAACATGTAACCTCTCTTTTCAAAATCAGCCCAATCACTAATTTTAAGGGTAGGCAATGAGTTGTGCTTATCTTTAGCGTAAGATATTAATTGGTTTAAAGTTTGTTTACCATAACGTAAAGCACTTATATTTTTAGCAGATAAATTAATTTCTGAAGCTTTAAGTTCTAGCTCATATGCATCTATATTTGGAAGACTATTATCTATTTCAAAGCAAACTTTAAAATTTCCTCTGTTAGTTTGTATAATATGTTTACCTGTAAAGGCTTCATTATTACTTGTTTTTAAAAAATTATCTAAAAACATTATTTGTGCTTGTTCTACAGCAATAGTATTTTTCTTAATAGATATTTTTTGAGGTGTAAAAAGTAGGTGTTTTATAATTGTATCATTAGCAAAAGCCAAATAGTTTGAGAGTATAAAAATAAAAAAAACAACTCCTCTTAAATTCATATTAATATTATTTGCGATTAAAGTTTAAAGATACGTTTAATCTAGACTTTAGTTGTGTAAAGTAGTAAGATTTTAGCACTTTTAGTATCTGTTTTTTTGAAAATTTATAAGAATAGAAAGTCAAAGTACTCTCTGTGTGAAGTTCTAATTGTTAATGATGAAGTTGTTACTATAGCTTGTAAACATATTAATATTATGATTGATAATTTAACACACAGTTTTTTATTTTAGTTATTGTTATTTATAAAAGATTTATCGCTAAATTATCTATTAAATTTATTTTGCATATTAAGAAAATTTCTTTCAAGTGTTTTTATATATTTTAAGAACAGACAATTTTAAGCTATAAATCGAAAAGTTATTTGAGTCCAATCTAAAAATAATAATAAATAGAATACTTATGAGTAAAAAATATAAGATTCAAAAAAGCCCGTTTGTAGTACCAACGACAGATGGAAAACTAATTGAAGAGCATTTTGGAAATGCTACTGATGGAAATTCAAAAGTAAGTATAGCACACATGATAGCACCTCCAGGCTGGAGTGAGCCTTTTCAAACACCAGAATTTGAAGAATATACTTATATAATCAAAGGAAAAAAGCAATTTAATATTGATGGTGAAATTGTGGTGTTAGAAGCAGGACAATCGATTAAAATTGAAAAAAAGACACGTGTTCAATATTCTAATCCATTTACAGAACCCTGTGAGTATTTAGCAGTTTGTTTACCTGCTTTCTCAATGGGGTTGGTGCATAGAGAAGATAGTTAACAATATTCCTAAAATAATAGCAGCAAACTTTTGGTAGTTGAATTTATGGTTTTCCGTGCTTTCAAAAAGAATGATGGTTGAAATATGTAAAAACACTCCAACTATTAAAGCTGTAATTTCTGTATGGTATTGTTTCACTAAAAGAACGTTGTTAGATACTAAAATACCTAAGGGACTCATTAATGCAAATAAGGTTAAAAATAAAAAGACTGTTTTTTTAGAATACTTAGCATGTAATAAGAAGGTAGTTAAAACTATTGCAATAGGAATTTTGTGTACAACAATAGCCCATAATAAGTTGTCATCTGCATGATGAATAGGTAATCCTTCTGAAAAAGCGTGTACACATAAACTAATAAATAATAACCAAGGAAACTTAGACGAGTCAGAATGTAAATGTATATGTCCGTGTTCAGCACCTTTAGAAAAAGACTCTAATACCGATTGAATGATGATTCCCACTAAAATTAAAATACCAACTAATCTTGTGTTATTAGTGTAGAGATATACTTCTGGCAATAAATGTAAGATAGTTACTGATAGTAAATAAGCGCCACTAAATGCTAATAATAAGCGAACGAAGGTTTTACTAGGTTTTAGTGTAAAAACGAATAAAACACCTACTAAAACAGAAACAATTAGTAAAAAGTAACTCATTTAGCAACAATAATTAAGCGATCAGAAGATTGTGAATTAAACTCATTAAGACTGTAATCGCCAAAAACATGTGTTATTTGTAAATTGACACTATTAAAATATGATTGTAGTTTTTCTAAAGTTAAAAATTTTACACGCTCTGTATACGAGTGTGATTTTCCTTCAGCTGTAAAAGAAATATGTTTTAATATAAATCCGTCTTTAATTTCTTTTTTAATATTAAACTCAATACCATCAATAGTTTTTATTTCTTCTTTTATAAGTGTATTTTTTACTTTTTCAACATTTAAGAAGTCCAAGACAAATACACCGTTTTCTTTTAATCCGTTTTTAATACTTTTTAAAACAGCAATGTCTTCGTTATCATCTTCAAAATAACCAAAACTAGTAAAGAGATTAAATATAGCATCATATTTACTTTCAATAGGCTCTCGCATATCCCAAACTTCAAAATGAAGCGTGTCATTCTCAAACTGTTTGGCATGTTTAATACTATTTTTACTTAAATCACCACCCACAACGTCATATCCTAACGAGTTTAAGTATACTGCATGACGTCCTTTTCCACAGGGTAAATCAGCAATACGACTTAACTTAGGCAGTTGTAAGAAAGAAGTGATATTACGCATAAAAAACTGTGCATCGGCATCGTTTCTATGCTTGTATAAAATATGATAGTATGGTGTGTTAAACCACGAAGTAAACCAATCTGTTGTATTCATAATTATAAAGGTCTGCAAAAATACGCAAAACTTACGTTTTTTACATTCAAAGTAGAAAAGATTCATAACAACCCAAAATTAGCTGTACTTTTGCAATGAAATTTTACAGTTACATGGAAAAAGATTTTAAAATGACCGCCATAACCATGGCAGGTTTAGAAGGTGTTTTGGCAGATGAGTTACGTCAACTAGGAGCAATGGAAGTGAAAGAAGGAGTAAGGAGTGTTACTTTTAGAGGTGATAAAGGTTTTATGTACAAAGCAAATATAGCTTTACGTACTGCTATTCGTATTTTAAAACCAATTAAACGCAGTAAAATTTTTGATGAAGAAGATTTATACGAAGCAATTCAACGTGTAAAATGGGAACGTTTTTTGGATGTTGATGGAACGTTTGCGATAGGTTCGGTAGTAAATTCAAAGAACTTTACTTCAAATTCACATTATATTAGCTTAAAATCAAAGGATGCCATTGCTGATTATTTTATGCATAAGTATAAAAAGCGTCCGAATGTAGATTTAAAATATCCAGATGTAAAAGTTCATGTACATATTCACAAAGAATGGCTAACTATTTCGTTAGACTCATCAGGTGAATCGTTACACAAACGTGGATACCGAAGTGCTACGAATATTGCTCCGATTAATGAGGTATTGGCAGCAGGATTAATTTTACTTTCAGGATATAAAGGGGAAGAAAATTTTATTGACCCGATGTGTGGTTCAGGAACTATCTTGATTGAAGCTGCAATGATTGCGAATCAAATTCCTGCAAATATCAACCGTAAGCACTTTGCTTTTGAAAACTGGAAGGATTATGATGAAGATTTATACTTTGTTATTCAAGATTCGTTATTAAAGAAAATACGAAGTTCTCATTTCAAAATTATGGGGTTTGATAAGGCTCCATCGGCAGTTAGAAAAGCGCAGCAAAATATTATCAATGCTAATTTGAATGAGTTTATAGGAGTACATCACGTAAACTTTTTCAATTCTAAAAAAGAAGTATTTGGTAAAACTACAATTTTGTTCAATCCGCCTTATGGAGAGCGTTTAAATATTGATGTAGAAGAATTTTACAGAAAAATAGGAGACACCTTAAAGAATAACTATCCAAATTCAACTGCGTGGTTAATTACGTCGGATATTCAAGCGCTAAAGTTTGTAGGGTTACGAACGTCGAAAAGAATACCGCTTAAAAATGCAGATTTAGATTGCCGTTTTGTAAAGTACGAACTGTATGAAGGTAGTAAAAAAGCAAAGAAGAATTCTTCATTTAACGATGAAGAAGAATAAAAATAAAAACTCCGCTGAAAGGCGGAGTTTTTGTTATGGCTAATTATTCATAGCCAATAATTCGCGTAACTTCTCCTTTCCATTTAAGTTCTCAGGGTTTATTTCTAAACTCTTTTGATAATTTTTTATAGCTTTTCTTATTTGTCCATCTTTCATATATGCTTCTCCTAAAGAGTCGTATGCGTCATATGATTCGGGAAAAGAAAATACTTCAAGTGTAAATAAGTCAATAGCTTTTTCATAAAAACCTCTTTTAATCATTTCATAACCTTTAGTATTTAGCTCAATTTCTGAAAGCTTAAATTTAGAGCCCTTAATCATGGCTTTAGCTTTTTTAAAGCCACTATTTAAATAGGTTTTAATTACCTTTTTGGTAAAAAAGTAATTGTCTAGTTTGGGAGTGTTTCCAGAAATAGTTTTTTCTATAAAATAGCGTACATCTAAAAAGCCTTTATTGGCATCTTTATTTGTAAGAATTATTACAGTATATCCTTCTTGTTTATAAACTCGCCATTCGCTACCCACACCATAATGTCCTCCACTATGACCATATATATTACCTTCTTTTGGGTTTGGAAATTGCATTCCATAACCATAGTAACTGTCTTTTTTTAAAGGAATAGTGAATAGTTTAGTGTATTCTTTATTAAGTAGTTTATAGTCTTTCAAAGCATTAGAAAACTTATACAAATCATCTAAGGTGGTATATCCGCCCCCATGAGCACCACCTCTTACGGGATACGTGTGAAAGTTTATTTTTAGTTTATTTGGATAAATATCAGAAACGGTATAACCTTCAGCAGCATTTTCAATAGGATGATCCAAGTCATAATTATCAGTATTTTTCATAGAAGCTTTAGAATAGATATTATCTTCTAAATAAGTATTGTATTCTTTACCAGATATGGCTTCAATAATTCTACCAAGTATAACGTAATTGGTATTACGATATGAAAATGTTTCACCTGGCTTGTACTCCATTGGTTCATTTTCATAAAGAGAGCTAAAATCTTTTGAAAACCTATATAAATCTTTTGATCCTTCAATGAAAGATTTCCTAACAAAAAAATGAGTTAGTCCACTTGTATGTGTTAAAAGGTGAGCTATTGTTACAGAATCTCTAACAGTTTTATTAGGGTAATTTGGAATAAACTTTCCGATATTGTCTTGAAGTGATAATTTTCCTTCTTGTATTAACTGTAATATGGCTACAGCAGTAAATGACTTACCAATAGAACCTTGATTGAATTTTGTTTCTGTATTATTTTTAATCTTATGACCTATGTGGGCGTAACCGTATGCTTTTTTGAATAAAATGTTATTGTTTTTAGCAATTAAAATAGCTCCACTAAATCTATCTAAAGAATCTAAATAATTTACAATTTGAGTGATTTTAGGTTTTTTTAAAGTAGTAGCTTGTTCCTTGGCACAGGAGATAGTAATTAAAAGTACAAGTAAATAGGTTAATTTTTTCATTTTAATGATTACAATTTTTAGTTATTTTTTTTAAGGTTTTATAAAGCTGTTCTAGCTCTTTAATAGAAATGGTATTTAAGGCAGTTTTTCTATTTTTTTGTATTACAGGCTTTAGTTTCTTGATAATTTCTTTTCCTTTTTCTGTAATTTCTAATTTAGCTTTTCGTTTGTCTTCATTGTCTGTAAATTTTATCAGATAATCTTTCTTTATCATCAATTTTACAATTCGTGTCATTGAAGCGTAGTCTTTAAAAATTAAATCGGCAATTTCAGTTTGTGACTTGTCATTATTTTCAAGTAATAATAAAATCAAACCCTGATCTACAGTAATACTAGGTACAACTTCTGAGATATTATGTTGACTTAATTTGCGGTATGCTTTTATAGCTTCCTCAATAGAGTATAGTACTGTGGTGGTTGGTGTATTAAAATTCATTTTGTTTGATATATCAAGTAAAGATATAATTTTATTTGACATATCAAGTAAAAAAAATAATGACTAATCATTTTCTTAGATAGAGAAAAAATGCTGAGTTATTGATGTAAAGTTCTTGGAAAAGGAATACAATCATAAATGATTATACGGATACGACTGTCGTCAAAATACTTTAACAGAAGGGATTAATGCAATTTTGAAACATTAATCCTTAATTTATAAATGTAAGAGAGAAAAGGAATTAAAAAAACTCATTAAAAAGTCAATAAATATTTAGAATAATCTAAGACCACACGTGGGTTTGAATATGAAAACACTTAATTTTATACACAACAAAAAATAAGATAAACTAGTTTCTCTGGTTTAAATATATTTTTTAATAGGTAAACCTATTTTAGGATGACTCATTAATATTTCCATTTTATAATTATCAAACTACTTAAAAGTTCAATTATTTCTTTATTCAAAAGAGTTATTTCTTAAGGGAAATTTACCTGATAATTAAAAAGAGTAAAAGTAATATTTACCTAAATTATTTTTTTTTATTAAATTGTAAGAGGTTAGAGTATTGTAAATCAGTTTACTTTAAGTGTTTTTTACAGGTGTCACCTTTTAACTATTAATACAGTGCTAGTAAAAGCATTTAATCATACTTAAGAAAAAATAAAGTCAATTTAATAAAATATTATACATGATAATCAAGAAGTCCCACCCAAACAAAGTAAATAATGAAAAAATTAGCTACCCTCATACTTTTAGTTTTAAGCACAGCTACTATTGCTCAAGTAGGCATTGGAACCTTAACACCTAGTCTATCTGCTCAGTTAGATATTAAATCAGATTCCAGAGGCTTATTAATACCTAGATTAAATATTAATGATTTAAGTACATCATTACCAGTAAATAATAATACAATTAAAGAAAGTTTATTAGTTTATAACACTAATAAAAATTCTGGAAAAGGATTTTATTATTGGAATGGAGTGCTATGGGAACAATTAGTAGATATAACCACGGTCTCAAACCTGATTACTACACAAGTAGATAATCAACAAATAGAAAAATTCTTCTTAAATAGCTCTAATATTCTTACTCTTGAGTTGGAAAATGCAAGTTCTAAATCAGTCGATTTATCATCTCTTTTGCAAGAGAATGAGTTATTAACTGGTATAGGATCACCTATTAATAACTCTGTAGATCCTGTTACAGGAGTTTTATATGTAGATACTAATTCCGGAGATGTTTATAGCTCTGATGGTAGTTTATGGAGTTCAGTTGCATCGTCAGGACCAGACGGAAAATCAGCGTATCAAGTTTGGTTAGATGCAGGAAACAGTGGAACCGAAGCCGATTTTATCACTTCATTAAAAGGAGACACTGGAGCTGCGGGAACGAATGGAGTAGACGGAAAATCCGCCTATCAAGTTTGGTTAGACGCTGGAAACAGTGGAACTGAAGCCGACTTTATCCTTTCTTTAAAAGGAGATACCGGAGCTGCGGGAACGAATGGAACCAATGGGGCAAACGGAAAATCTGCGTATCAAGTTTGGTTGGACGCTGGAAACAGTGGAACCGAAGCCGACTTTATCACTTCATTAAAAGGAGACACTGGAGCTGCAGGAACGAATGGAGTAGACGGAAAATCAGCGTATCAAGTTTGGTTAGACGCTGGAAACAGTGGAACTGAAGCTGACTTTATCCTTTCTTTAAAAGGAGATACCGGAGCTGCGGGAACGAATGGAACCAATGGGGCAAACGGAAAATCTGCGTATCAAGTTTGGTTGGACGCTGGAAACAGTGGAACTGAAGCTGACTTTATCACTTCATTAAAAGGAGACACTGGAGCTGCAGGAACGAATGGAGTAGACGGAAAATCAGCGTATCAAGTTTGGTTAGACGCTGGAAACAGTGGAACTGAAGCCGACTTTATCACATCATTAAAAGGAGACACTGGAGCTGCGGGAACAAATGGAGTAGACGGAAAATCCGCGTATCAAACATGGTTGGATGCTGGAAACAGCGGAACTGAAGCCGACTTTATCACTTCATTAAAAGGAGATACCGGAGCTGCGGGAACGAATGGAACCAATGGGGCAGACGGAAAATCAGCGTATCAAGTTTGGTTAGACGCTGGAAACAGTGGAACTGAAGCTGACTTTATCACTTCATTAAAAGGAGATACCGGAGCGGCAGGAACGAACGGAGTAGACGGAAAATCAGCGTATCAAGTTTGGTTAGATGCAGGAAACAGTGGAACCGAAGCCGACTTTATCACTTCATTAAAAGGAGACACTGGAGCTGCGGGAACCAATGGAGCAGATGGGAAATCAGCGTATCAAGTTTGGTTGAATGCTGGAAACAGTGGAACTGAAACCGACTTTATCACTTCATTAAAAGGAGATACAGGAGCTGCGGGAACGAATGGAACCAATGGGGCAGACGGAAAATCAGCGTATCAAGTTTGGTTAGACGCTGGAAACAGTGGAACCGAAGCCGACTTTATCACTTCATTAAAAGGAGATGCCGGAGCGGCAGGAACGAACGGAGTAGACGGAAAATCTGCGTATCAAGTTTGGTTAGATGCAGGAAACAGTGGAACCGAAGCCGACTTTATCACTTCATTAAAAGGAGATACCGGAGCTGCTGGAACGAATGGAACCAATGGGACAGACGGAAAATCAGCGTATCAAGTTTGGTTGGACGCTGGAAACAGTGGAACCGAAGCCGACTTTATCACATCATTAAAAGGAGACACTGGAGCTGCAGGAACGAATGGAGTAGACGGAAAATCAGCGTATCAAGTTTGGTTAGACGCTGGAAACAGTGGAACTGAAGCCGACTTTATCACATCATTAAAAGGAGACACTGGAGCTGCGGGAACAAATGGAGTAGACGGAAAATCCGCGTATCAAACATGGTTGGATGCTGGAAACAGCGGAACTGAAGCCGACTTTATCACTTCATTAAAAGGAGATACCGGAGCTGCGGGAACGAATGGAACCAATGGGGCAGACGGAAAATCAGCGTATCAAGTTTGGTTAGACGCTGGAAACAGTGGAACCGAAGCCGACTTTATCACTTCATTAAAAGGAGATGCCGGAGCGGCAGGAACGAACGGAGTAGACGGAAAATCTGCGTATCAAGTTTGGTTAGACGCTGGAAACAGTGGAACCGAAGCCGACTTTATCACTTCATTAAAAGGAGATGCCGGAGCGGCAGGAACGAACGGAGTAGACGGAAAATCTGCGTATCAAGTTTGGTTAGACGCTGGAAACAGTGGAACTGAAGCTGACTTTATCACTTCATTAAAAGGAGATACCGGAGCGGCAGGAACGAACGGAGTAGACGGAAAATCTGCGTATCAAGTTTGGTTAGACGCTGGAAACAGTGGAACTGAAGCTGACTTTATCACTTCATTAAAAGGAGATACCGGAGCTGCTGGAACGAATGGAACCAACGGAGTAGACGGAAAATCAGCCTATCAAGTTTGGTTAGACGCTGGAAACAGTGGAACTGAAGCTGACTTTATCACTTCATTAAAAGGAGATACCGGAGCGGCAGGAACGAACGGAGTAGACGGAAAATCTGCGTATCAAGTTTGGTTAGACGCTGGAAACAGTGGAACCGAAGCCGACTTTATCACTTCATTAAAAGGAGATACCGGAGCTGCTGGAACGAATGGAACCAATGGGACAGACGGAAAATCTGCGTATCAAGTTTGGTTGGATGCTGGAAACAGTGGAACCGAAGCCGACTTTATCACTTCATTAAAAGGAGACACTGGAGCTGCGGGAACGAATGGAGTAGACGGAAAATCCGCCTATCAAGTTTGGTTGGATGCTGGAAACAGTGGAACCGAAGCCGACTTTATCACTTCATTAAAAGGAGATACAGGAGCTGCGGGAACGAATGGAACGAACGGAGTAGACGGAAAATCAGCCTATCAAGTTTGGTTAGATGCTGGAAACAGTGGAACTGAAACCGACTTTATCACTTCATTAAAAGGAGACACTGGAGCTGCGGGAACGAATGGAACCAATGGGGCAAACGGAAAATCAGCGTATCAAGTTTGGTTGGACGCTGGAAACAGTGGAACCGAAGCCGACTTTATCACATCATTAAAAGGAGACACTGGAGCTGCGGGAACCAATGGAGTAGACGGAAAATCCGCGTATCAAACATGGTTGGATGCTGGAAACAGTGGAACCGAAGCCGACTTTATCACTTCATTAAAAGGAGACACTGGAGCTGCGGGAACGAATGGAGTAGACGGAAAATCCGCCTATCAAGTTTGGTTGGATGCTGGAAACAGTGGAACCGAAGCCGACTTTATCACTTCATTAAAAGGAGATACCGGAGCTGCGGGAACGAATGGAACGAACGGAGTAGACGGAAAATCAGCCTATCAAGTTTGGTTAGATGCTGGAAACAGTGGAACTGAAACCGACTTTATCACTTCATTAAAAGGAGATACAGGAGCTGCGGGAACGAATGGAACGAACGGAGTAGACGGAAAATCAGCCTATCAAGTTTGGTTAGATGCAGGAAACAGTGGAACCGAAGCCGACTTTATCACTTCATTAAAAGGAGACACTGGAGCTGCGGGAACGAATGGAACCAATGGGGCAAACGGAAAATCAGCGTATCAAGTTTGGTTGGACGCTGGAAACAGTGGAACCGAAGCCGACTTTATCACATCATTAAAAGGAGACACTGGAGCTGCAGGAACGAATGGAGTAGACGGAAAATCAGCGTATCAAGTTTGGTTAGACGCTGGAAACAGTGGAACTGAAGCCGACTTTATCACATCATTAAAAGGAGACACTGGAGCTGCGGGAACAAATGGAGTAGACGGAAAATCCGCGTATCAAACATGGTTGGATGCTGGAAACAGCGGAACTGAAGCCGACTTTATCACTTCATTAAAAGGAGATACCGGAGCTGCGGGAACGAATGGAACCAATGGGGCAGACGGAAAATCAGCGTATCAAGTTTGGTTAGACGCTGGAAACAGTGGAACCGAAGCCGACTTTATCACTTCATTAAAAGGAGATGCCGGAGCGGCAGGAACGAACGGAGTAGACGGAAAATCAGCGTATCAAGTTTGGTTAGACGCTGGAAACAGTGGAACCGAAGCCGACTTTATCACTTCATTAAAAGGAGATACCGGAGCTGCTGGAACGAATGGAACCAATGGGACAGACGGAAAATCAGCGTATCAAGTTTGGTTGGACGCTGGAAACAGTGGAACCGAAGCCGACTTTATCACATCATTAAAAGGAGACACTGGAGCTGCAGGAACGAATGGAGTAGACGGAAAATCAGCGTATCAAGTTTGGTTAGACGCTGGAAACAGTGGAACTGAAGCCGACTTTATCACATCATTAAAAGGAGACACTGGAGCTGCGGGAACAAATGGAGTAGACGGAAAATCCGCGTATCAAACATGGTTGGATGCTGGAAACAGCGGAACTGAAGCCGACTTTATCACTTCATTAAAAGGAGATACCGGAGCTGCGGGAACGAATGGAACCAATGGGGCAGACGGAAAATCAGCGTATCAAGTTTGGTTAGACGCTGGAAACAGTGGAACCGAAGCCGACTTTATCACTTCATTAAAAGGAGATGCCGGAGCGGCAGGAACGAACGGAGTAGACGGAAAATCTGCGTATCAAGTTTGGTTAGACGCTGGAAACAGTGGAACCGAAGCCGACTTTATCACTTCATTAAAAGGAGATGCCGGAGCGGCAGGAACGAACGGAGTAGACGGAAAATCTGCGTATCAAGTTTGGTTAGACGCTGGAAACAGTGGAACTGAAGCTGACTTTATCACTTCATTAAAAGGAGATACCGGAGCGGCAGGAACGAACGGAGTAGACGGAAAATCTGCGTATCAAGTTTGGTTAGACGCTGGAAACAGTGGAACTGAAGCTGACTTTATCACTTCATTAAAAGGAGATACCGGAGCTGCTGGAACGAATGGAACCAACGGAGTAGACGGAAAATCAGCCTATCAAGTTTGGTTGGATGCTGGAAACAGTGGAACCGAAGCCGACTTTATCACTTCATTAAAAGGAGATACTGGAGCGGCAGGACAGGATACTACTTTATCAGGGGTGGGAAACCCTAATGGAACAGTTACAGGTGTTGCTGGTCAAGTTTATACGGATACAGCTTCAGGAATATTATATAAAACTAGTGATGGAATAACATGGAGTGTTGTAAATTCAGACACGCAAGATTTAAGTTTAAGTGGGAATACTATTAGTTTAGTAAACGGAGGAACTGTAGATATAGGAGCTTCTTCTTTAGCAGGAAATGTAGCAGGAAATAATACTTTAGCAACAACAAATCAAACAAATATTGCAAACATTAATTCTTACTTAGCAAGATTAAATAGTATAAGAGTTGTTAAGAACCCTACCAGCACCACAACTATTACTAATTCAGATGGTACAGTAATTATTGAACAAACAGGATTACTAAATCTCGGGTTAGGTGAAGATATAACAATACCAACTCCCAATAGTAGTAACCTAGGAAATAAATTGGTGATTGTAAACAGAGCAGGTAATGGCTTATTAATAGGACTTTCAGTAGCTTTAAATTTAAATATAATAGGAGGTGGCTCTATAAAAGGGTCTGGATTAAGCTCATTAGGTATATCCTTGTTAGGAATTAACTCTTCTATAACAATACAATGTGGTTTTGATGGAACCAATTACTATTGGTATAAAATTGATAGTACTTCTTTATAATAAGTTGATAATTATGAAAGAAAAAATAATATCATCAATAATTATGTGCTTTGTTATGGCTGTTAAAGCTCAAGTAACAAGTATTGGATCTCTTTATGTTTCTGAAAATACATTGGTAAGTATTCATGAAGATGTACTTATAAATGATTATGGAGCAATTACAAACGATGGCGATTTGTACTTGTTTAAAAACTTTACAAATAATGGAAAGTTTAAGTTTTCTAATAACAAAATAACTGGGTTTACAAGTTTTGTAGGTAATGAAAATCAAGCTATTTCAGGTAGAGGAACCTCTAGTTTTATGTTTGTAGAATTCAATAATGAATTAGAGGGATTAGTTTTTAATTTAGGTAAAGAAATAGAAATAGTAGGAACTACATTTTTTGAAAACGGTATTTTGAAAGTTGAAGAAAATGGGATAGTTACTTATTTAAATGGAGCAACGAACATGGGGGTAAGTAATAAAAGCTATGTGAATAATAAAGCACAAAAAATAGGAAACGAAAGCTTTACTTTTCCTGTAGGAGACTATCAGTCAAAAACTTTTATACCAAGAACGGTAACTATTTCTGCTCCTTCAGATCCAACTACAAAATTTTATGTCTGTTTTAATTGGGAAAAGGCAAACATTAATTTCGATAAAAAAGAAGAAGATATTGGTTTAATAGATATGAATGAGTTCTGGGAAGTTCAAAATAAATCAAACAACGAGTTGGTAGCATTAACTCTAACATGGAGTGATGTGACCACGCCAGAAGATATTTATTCAGATCCAAGTAAAATAATGATAGTACGATGGAACGGAGAGAAATGGATAAGAGAAAGAAAAAATATTAGCATAAATGTTTCAGATAAAAGTATAACTGCCAGGGTTTCTGGTTACGGCATTTTTACATTGGCTTGTGAAGAAAAAAGAGGAACAATTGATCCTGTTATAGATTTTTCTACCTCTAACTCTTTTTCTCCCAATGACGATGGTGTTAATGATGAATTTGTAATCCCTTATTTAGCAGAGAAATACCCTAAATTTAAGATGAAAATATACAATAGGTATGGAAATGTAGTATATAATTATAGTAATAATAATGAGTTGAATCCAGTTTGGTGGAATGGAAAGTCACAAGGTAAATTAACATTAACTGGAGATACAGAAGTCATGCCAGCTGCAACTTATTGGTATGTAATAGATTTTAATGACGGAAAAACAAAGCCTTACCAAGGTTGGCTGTATTTAAATAAATAGCTATATGAAAAAGAAAGCATATGTAATACTACTCATTTTATTAATAAACATAAGTAGTAAAGGTTTAGCTCAGCAAGATCCTCAATACACTCAATATATTTATAATATGGCAGTTATTAATCCTGCCTATGCAGGTAGTAAAGAGGGGATAAGTTTAGGACTACTGGCACGGTCACAATGGGTAGGTGTTAGTGGAGCTCCAAAGACATTTAGTGGATTTGTACATAGTTCTGTAAGTAGAAAAGTTGGGTTGGGGTTATCTTTACTTCATGATAAAATAGGTCCCGTAAGTGAAACACATGCTTATGCCGATTTTTCTTTTACTATAAACACATCAGAAAAAGCCAAGTTAGCTTTTGGGTTAAAGGGAGGAGCAACTTTTCAACAAATAGGACTGTTAACGTTAAATCAAGTAGAATCTAATGATCCTAAGTTTAATCAGAACAGTAATAAAACACATCCAAATTTTGGAGTGGGAGCGTTTTATTATCAAGAAAAATTTTATGTAGGAATTTCTATACCTAACTTATTAGAAACATTACATTTTGAAAGATCGAACGGGAAAATAACTAAAGCATCCGAAAAGATGCACAGTTTTTTAACAGTAGGATATGTGGTGGATTTAAAGAATAACTTTCAGTTAAAACCATCAACATTAGTTAAGTACGCAGATTCGACACCTTTGTCATTGGACTTATCATTAAATCTATTGTGGAATAATAAAGTGGAATTCGGAGTATCTCATAGGTTAGATGATTCATGGAGTGGAATAGTTAATTTTAAAATAAAGAAAAATCTACAAATAGGTTATGCGTATGATCATACTATATCTAACTTAGGAGAATTTAGTTCAGGGTCGCACGAGTTTTTACTATTATTCGATTTTAAATTAAGAGAAGATACTTATAAAAAACCAAGATTTTTTTAAATTTAAGAAGACTTTTTATCTTAAGCTTAATTTTAGAAAGCTATAAAAACTGTTCAAAAACAGTTTTTATAGCTTTTAGTTTTAAGCCCATAAACCACAGCACTCATCATTAATAGGCATCAGACAAGTAGTAGCTTCTTTAGGGGCGGGAATGCATAAATCTTTTACAGGATCATCACCGCCTCCATTGATAAATTGTTGTTCATTTTTGTTTAAGATAGAACCTAAGTTCAAAATGTTTTTAATCATATTTCCAGTTTTTAGAATCTAAAAATAAAAAGTTAATAGAAGGAAACTATGTAAAAAACCATAAAATAAGTAAGGTATTCTCATACTTTATATAATAAAATGAGTTTTTAAATTATTATAAGATTTTTTATTTTAATTCCATTTATTTCAGTGTGTTATGTTTTTTTGTATGGATAGGTAAAAAACACTTGTATCAAAATTATAGTCATTAATACTTAGTATTATTACGTTTATAGTTTTTTTCAAAGAAAAAGGGAAATAAGAGTTTAACTTCGTTACCACTAACTAATTAAACTTTTAAATTATGGCAACTACTGCAACACAAAACCCAGTAATTAACCAACAAGGTTCAGCAGCTATAGATTCAGGTCAGTTTGCAACCTGGAATACAGCGAATGGTTCACAATCTACTCTTACTATTACAAATTCTAGTAGAGCTAATACACTAACATTTACAATAGCAGGTGCACCTACAGGTGTTACTTGTTATGATAATGGAGCTACGAAACCAGCTAATGGATTATTTAATATTCCGCCAAACTCACCATCTTATAGTGTGGTGTGTAATGGAGATTTTGCAGGTTCGCAAGTAACCGTTTCTAATATTACTAATGCTCAGAATGATGCAACTGCAGAAATTCAAGCACAAACTACACAAGGTTAATAAAAAAAAGGATTGTATATAGTATGTACAATCCTTGCTTTTTTTGTATTAGCGAGTAATGCAGCATTTTCTCAAAGTATTACAAAATCCAAACTGGATACAATTGTGCTTTTAAAGAATGAATATGCTGTATTAGATACCAATAACGGGTCTCAATGTATTTGTTATATTAATAATATTAGTAAAGCTCAGCAAGCTACTGTTGTTAACACAGGAGATACTAATAATGTAAAATTTAATGACAGTACCTCGTTTAATGGTATTCATATTTTAAAGATTAGACAGCAGCTTATAGCTGTCGCTGATTTTAAAGGGAGTCAACTGATTGTATCCAATTTATCACCTTACGATGTAATAGTAATTGTATCTATTTTATGTCCTAAGGATGATTAGTTTATAGTGTATCACGATGCTTTTTTAAGGGGGGGTCAATTCCTCAGTTTTGATACTCATACTTTATTGCACTACCAAGTTATTTTACACACATATTATTCTAATGCTATGGGTTCAACTCTACAAGATACTGAGGGTACTTTATTTAGTAATGTGAATTCTGGAGATCCGTTATTGTATATTAACGTAACACCAGAACTTAATGAATGGTCTGCCATAGTACTACCAGAAGATTCTACCTATAAAGAATCTACACTTACTTTATCAAAAGCAAAAAAACTTTCTGTTTATTTTCTTTTTGCTGAAAATGCTCCTGATGCTGAAAATATTACTAAATATATAAACGAAGTAAGAGCTTATTTACAAAAGTATAGAGAAAACTTTTCAAATAATATTACCACTGCTTGGTTGTTAGATGTAAATTCAAAACCAACCAATGAAAATGTTATTGCAATTAATTTTTATGTGAACTCTCAGAATGTAATTAAGGTTAGCCAAACTTTTAATTACACTATGGGAAATGGTTTTGCAACATTATCAATTAGAAATAATACAGAAGTATCTTTCATTCCAGAAGGTGCAGCTACACAAATACAATTAAGTTACGATTTAAACAGTCCCAATATATCTTTTAACAGTAAAGAATTTGGAAGTGATACGTTGCTTAATAAAGACATATCTATAGCATTTACTCAATATAATTGTGGTGCATTTAGTTTTCCAATAGGATTTAATTTAGAAAGTGATTTTAAGGCCTTTTATTCAGAAACTTGTTATTACCATACAGAACCAACAGACAAGAGTATTGAAAAATATAGTTATCCTATTTTTAAACCTCAATCTGATGTAGAGTATGCAATGACCCAAGCGGCTATTGATCCTTTAGATATAGGAAATAAAAAAGGGTTAAATACCTATTTTGCGTTTACAGGAAGCATTTTTAATAGTACTTCAGGAAAATCGACACCTTGCTATTTACCTAGCTTTTTTTCAATAAATACAGGGCACTCTATTACTTTATGGCCAAAAGTTAATTTAATTGAAAACACGAATCCGTCTAACAATTTAACTCCATTACCTAATAGTTCCTTGTTACTTATTTCTCCCAGAGATATTAATGAAACAGAGCGATTTTACTTACAACCTGAGGGCGATTTTTTTCTAGACCCAGAATCAGATCAAGTAGATGAAAATGGACAATTTGACTTTCTACCAGGGTTGTCAGGAACAGAAACTATCTCTTTTACACCTTATTCCATTAAAGATGGAACTCCTGTAGGAGATGTATTACGATTTAAAAGTAAACAATCAGCTTACGCTCCAAATTTTCCTGCACAAGAACTTTCACTGGTAAACCCAGGAACCAATAGTCCAACTTTAGAAAATAAATATTTAACAGGATGGTGTAATATTATATCTGATGTAGCTGAGAATGTACAATATGTTTCTCAGCCTGAAGGCGCTTCTTTATTTGCTAAAGATCATGGAGTAAGCCAAGTTATTACGGGTAAATCTAATTTACTAGGCTTTTATGAACCTAGTGTAGATATGCCTCAACAAAATTTTTATGTTCCTATTGTTCCATACTTGGCAGTAGAAGCAGATTCTCAAAAACCAGGAAACGATAATTTAACTAGTTTTGAATCTGAAGTACTTAGTAAAGAACGAAAAACACTTATTGCAGCACAATTAACTACGCAAAGAGCATCAAAAAGTGTAAGCAAAAGAAAAAGACTTTTGAGTAACGTAGATGGTAGTTATACAAGTTCTACAACTCCGCAAGGATTAATAGCAAATGTAAATAATAATGGAGCTTGGAGTTTACTCAACTTAGGACAAAATGATATTCATCAGGGGGCTACACCTGAATATTTGTATCCTGAAAACCAGACACCAACTGACCCAGCCCAGTACCAGATGAGCTTTGTAAATCTATCCACTACATTACAGAGTGCTTTTTTAACCAATCAGCAGTTTTTAGTAGCAACTCAAAACAATCATTTGGGAGCATTATTTTCTAAAAGTGGAGAACAAGGGGGGCAGACTACATCAGAGGCTATATTTAATAACAAAATGTCAATTGAAGATTGGCCATTTGATATTAATGTAGGAACAACAAATACTTATGCTGATTATAATAACGTAGTTATTTTTAAATTTTGTAAAGGGACTTTATTAGATAGAGTTAAAAATCCAAAAACTTGGACTCAACCCAATACTTTCAATACAGAAGGAGTTGAAGATCCAGCCAATGCTTATCAACAGTTAATAGCTATTTCATCATGGATACAGAGTTATATAGAAGATGCTGAAAAAGCTTATCAATATGGTTTAGAACACCCAGAAAGTAATCAGGCAATTCTGTATGAAAAGTTCCATAATATTATAAACAATAAAGATTGGAACGGAATATTGGTGCTCAAAGCTGATATTGATTTACAAGAATTTCCTCAACAATTAAAAGGATTGATCTCTGGTATTGACTTGACTAGATTTAATGCGCATCATTTTGGAATAGAAGTCAATAAAGTAAATGCTGACGGTGAAATTCAAATGCAAAAAAAGAGTTCTCTTTTCGGACTCATTAATTATCTAGACACAGCTTATCAGCAACAATTATTACAAGGGTTAAATACTAATAAGCCTGTACCTCCTTTAGCGGGAGCTACTTACGATTTTAAAGTACTTCAATTACAAGTTCTTTTTGAAAATACAACGATAAAATTTTTCCAGAGTAAGGTACAATTAACAATGAACAATTTATTTTCTGATACCGTCATAGGTACCAATAATAAATATGGTTCTAAAACTTTAAATACAGTAGTGCTTGATGGTACATATCAAGATCATGATGGTACACCAGTATATGTGTTTGAAAATACGGATGATAACTTATTTTATTTTGATAGCAACCTTCTTAAAAATGTAGAAATTACCAAAATTCAGTTTAATACATTAACAACCGATCCAAAAGCAACTTATATAGAATCTAGTTTTGCTATGTGGGGGTATTTAAACTATGCAGTAATGCAAACAACCACTCCTGAAACAAATGAAACTGAAGAAAAAACAATTATCATGGACGCTTTTTCTTTTGGTAATGGTAAAGATACAGACATCATAGATGGTTTAAGTTATAGCAACTTATATATTGATATGGCTTTTGATATCAGTACACCAACAGTAGTAGATTACGCTTTTGATGCTTCAAAAATAGTATTTAACTCAGATCTTAGTACAACTAGACAGCTAAGTTTATACCCTAACTTTGCACTACAAATCAATAACCTTGTTAGTGGAGATAAGGATACCAAACCTTCTAGTTTAGGATATCTTAATTTAAGTTTGCCAGGAATCAATACTACTGGGCTTTCAGAAAATTGGTATGGATTAGAAATGACCTTAAATATGGGAACTCCCGGTGAATTAGCGGCGTCATTAGATTTTAATGCTAGTTTATTGATTGCATGGAGCCCAGGGAATAAAGCTACCGATACTACCTATAACGCATTTGTAGGAATAAAACTTCCAGGAACCAGCAGCAACGCTAAACTTCTTAGTTTACAAGGAGTTTTAAAATTATCTATTGATACTTTAAAATTAGAATATGTAGAAGCTCAACAATCATATTTAATGACATTGAGTAAAATAGCATTGAAGTTTTTAGGAATTCTCAAACTACCACCAGGAGGAAGTACCAATTTTTTACTTTTTGGTAACCCAAACCCAGGAGCTACTGCCAAAAGTTTAGGATGGTATGCAGCATATAACAAAACAAAACCTTAAGCTATGGCAAGAGTACTCTATTGGAATATACAGCAGTTTGGTATTAATAAAATAAATAACCCAAGTAGAAAAAGGCAACGTGGAAGCTCTTTGTCTGGTCAAGCAGCATCTGTAAATAGAAGACAATATATTATGGATACTATTGTCGCCCATCCTCCAGATATTCTGGTAATAGTAGAGACTTCTACTGGAGGAGGAGCTGAAGGAACTCTTGTGACAGCAGGAGGTAGCCAAGGAGCTTTGGATTTATTAAATAGAATTAGAGCTGCACTTGGGGTAAACTGGATGCTAGTACCTCCTCTGATTCTTGGTGTAGGAGGTGTTTCAGAAGGAATATCTGTCTACTATAACAGTGCTAATCTTAATTTTAGCGGTCCGTGGGGTTGGCAAGGTGGAGGAAATTCGTCAGATTCTATAGCTAATATTGGAGCGCCAAATCTAGCGACCTACGCAGCTCCTTGGAACAATTGTTTACCTGCAGTAGCTGTTCCTGGAGGTAATATCAATGCAGGAATAAATTCTAATAGGTTAGCAGGGCAATGGCTTTTTACAGATAATGCAATGCCTCCGAATAGATTACAATTTCCTGGAGTTGGAAATCGACCACCATATTTAACAACATTTTGGGAGGCAGCTAATAATAGAACTATAAAATTATTGTCATATCATGCACCTCCTAATAATGTAGCAGCAGCAAATGGTACAAATCAGCTTTCCAACGTAAGAGAAATAACAAATGATCTAAATGCAGACGAAGTAGGAATTATTGTAGGAGATTTTAATGTTAATATTTTCAATGCTTACTTTGAGCCTATAGCCTATAATAACCTCATTAGTTTTTTACCTGCAGGTGCAGGATATACTAGAGCCATAAATCCAACAGCTAATAACGGATGGCCAGATAAAGGGTATGTTTTTACACATATAAAAACTAGTAATAAAGCAAAACCTTGGTTTACGAATGGATATCCTGGATATGAATACGTTGGAAGTAATCCTAATTTTCAAGGCTATGATAGTATTGACAATATTTTAACTCGATATGGAGCTGCAGCAGGGGGACCCGCAGCAAACATAACCATAATTAATAGGGTTACTGGAAGCCCTTATAATAGGGTGATGCCAACTCCTGGAGGAGCTCCTGCAGGTCATTATGTATATGCTACAAATATGAGTCAAATACCAATTGGAGCACCAAATGCTGGATTACCTGTAGCGTTACCTCTTCCTCCTAATGGTCCGGGAGGAAATGGAGGGATAGCACCTGGAACTATTGGAGGCCTTAGCCAGTTTAAAGGATGGTCAAATTATGGTCATATAAGAAGTACCAGCGATCATCTTCCTTTAATTATAGATATATAACAATATATACACCTCGTATTATGAGTCTTTATAATTTAACAACCACTTTTAGAGATCAGGCAGCTGCTAATAATGGAAATATCACTATTAATGCTGCTACTTTTTCTGCTTCTCAATTAACACCTCCAGAAAACTTAGATGAGTTATTGTCTAAAGGATATCAGTTAGCTGAAGGAACTTTTTTATTGATAGATACGTCAGAAACATCTATTCCAGATCCAGCAGGGAATACATTGACCATAAGTAATGCTAAAGCAAACATTTTAAATGTAGAAAAAACTAATACAGATGTTATTTTAAAGGTTGTTGTTGATGAGAAAGGAGAAGCTCAGTTTACTATACAAATCGCATTAAGTGATTGGACTTTTAAGACTAGTTGGGAATATATGACAGGAGGTGTTTTTGATGGGTTACCTTATACTTCACCATCTTTTATGTTTAGTACAGAACAAAAGGATAATTTTAAATGGCAAAATTCAGACATCCCTTTAGTTGAAGGGCAGAATTTCTCTGCTATGATAACTCTTACAGATTGGTTAGCTGATGTTGTTGATTTTTTAACATCATGGTCGGTAAGTACAAAACTTCCTTTAACAGGGATGTTAGATCCATCAAAAGTAGATAATAAGGAGTATTTATATCCAGATATGAATCTTATTGTACCTATAAATGCTACTCCTGTATCTCTTTTGTTTTTAGAAGTAAGTAACCCTGCTGTAGGTTTCAAGATAGAATCTGTAGAGGATGTTTTAGAAGAAGATTCAGAATCAACAACAGAAATAAGTCAAACACCTTCTTTATTTTTTCAATTACAGTTGCATCTTGGGACAGATATTCAAATGGATTTCACTACTTCAGTTGCTCCAAAATCATCAGCTTTTGATATTGCAATATCGTCAGATCCTCAAAAACCACTTACGCCATTAAATATGTTCTCATTAATGGCTGGTAATAATTGGTTTAGTAATATTCCTCCAACATTGCAACAGTATTTAAATAGTATTGCATTCAAAGGGTTTACAACTTCCTTAAACTTTACTAATGGGGTACAAATAAATAGTGTTTCAGCACAAGTGGGGTCAGTTGGTACATGGAACCTCTTTGATAATTTTTCGGTTGAAGAGTTTGATGTAAATTGGTGGATATTAGGACCAGGAACAATCAATGCTCAGAGTATTTTTTTCACATCAAGAGTAAATTTTTTTCCAACCATATTCAAAGGAGGTTTTGATGTAGAAATTACTTCTGATCTTACTTTATCAGCAGCTTTTGATGGAACCGTTTCAATTAATGATTTATTAGCAGCCATAACAGGCGGTTTTATAAAAATACCAGAAAGTTTGGTAAGTGTAGTATTTACAGGGTTTGGTATTGATATGGATATCAATAGTAAATACTATGCATTTTTTGCATCAGGAGATATTGAAATGAACCTTATTACCAATATATCATTAACTGATGCAGCATTACAACTTACCTCTACTTCTCCAGTAACAGGAACAGGTTCAAATGTATATACAGCTGCTATTAGTGGTCTTTTCTCTATAGGAGATTTAAGATTACAATCAGCAGTAAATTATAATTCTTCAACAGAAGATGGAGGGTGGGATTTAAGTATAAACATGCCTGCAGGTGACAAGTTAAACTTAGGACAATTGATGGACGGTTTGTTTAAAAAAGTGGGCTTTGAGTTGCCTACTAGTTTTTTACCAGCAGATTTGTCAATTACTAGTTTTGATTTAACCGCAGATATTCCAAATGGAGCAGAAAAAGGCTCTTATGAAGTTAAAACGAGTGTGGAGTGGAAGTTTACTTTCCCTATTATTAATCAGAAAATTGATATTGCAGCGGCGTTAGCCTTAAAATATGATGCAACCAAAGCAGCAGGAAAGCAATATTCTGGCGGTGTAATGGGAAGTGTTTTACTTGAATACTTTAATGCTGAAGTTAAAATTGGTTATAATTTTGATGGTGATGACCAATTATTAATGATTGAATGGGAAGGATTTATAGCGAAATATAATGTTGCAGGAGAAAGTAGAACGATCATTTTTGAGATTAAAAATTGGAGTGTAGGATCGTTACTTACCTCATTTATGAAAATGCTATTCGATCCTAACTTTGAATTAGATGCTCCTTGGGATATTCTCAATAAAATAAGTTTAGATGGATTTAAGGTTACTTATAATTTAGATACTAAGGAGGTAGTAGTAGATTATAAATTACCAAAAAGTCTTGATTTAATATTCATAACAATCAATGGTATTAAGCTAACAAAAAATGCACAAGGTGTTCAAATAGCATTTGATGGTAGTTCAGTAGTACCAGCTGTTAACGACAGTAATGTCTTTAATAAAGAAAAAGGACAAGATGTAAAAAATATGCCAGAGGTTCCTGGACAAGGAACGCAATATTTTGAGCTACGTTTATTAGCTATGGGGCAACATGTTGAGCTAAATAATGCAGCTCAATACCAATCAATAAAAGAAGTTACAGATGCTATGGAAAAAGCATTTGAAACTCCAGAAAAAGGCAAAGTACCTATTGGTCCTGGTTCAGGAAACTCGTTACTTTCATTTAATGAAAACTCCAATTGGTTAATAGGTACCGATTTTGGAATCCTTAATGTTGGTACCAAAGAAAAACCAGTTTGGACATTAGAAATGCAAGCCGTATTCAATGACCCTAACTTATATGGTTTACGAATTGCCATGGCAGGTGATAAAGCTAAAATTTTTGCAGGCTTAGATTTTGAGATTATGTATAAAAAAATCTCAGATGGAGTAGGAGTATACCAAATAGCACTTACACTACCAGACGCCTTGAGATATTTGCAGTTCGGAGCAGTTAATATTACACTTCCTTCTATTGCATTAGCCATTTATACTAATGGTGATTTTATGGTAGATATAGGATTTCCGTATAAACTTGACTTTTCAAGATCTTTTACCTTACAGGCTATTGTACCACCAGGAATTCCAGCAATGGGATCAGGAGGTTTTTACTTCGGAAAACTGAGCAGTGCTACTACCAAAAAAGTACCACAAACTAATTATGGTAATTTTAATCCAGTAATTGTTTTTGGAATAGGTTTACAGGTAGGTGTTGGTTATAGTATTAATTACGGAGTATTAAAAGCTGGATTTAGCATTACAATTTTTGGTATTTTAGAAGGGGTAATTGCTACATATCATCCATATCAAGGAACTCTTCAAGAGAATAATAAGACAGAAGTCGAAACTTCTTATTACTATTGGTTACAAGGAACTCTTGGGTTAATTGGTAAATTATATGGTTCTTTAGATTTTGGAATTATTTCGGCATCTGTAAATATAACAGTAAAAGTATATGCACAAGCAACTTTAGAAGCTTATAACAAAATGCCTCTGGCTATTGTAGCTTCAGTAGATGTACAAGTTTCAGCAAAAATAAACTTAGGGTTATTCTCTATTAAAATTAACTTTAGCTTCAAGGCAGAAATACGAACAGATCTTACCATTGGTACAGATCAAACAAGTATGGCTCCATGGAACAGACAACTTTCAGATTCTGTTGATGACAGAGCTTTGGTATATGCAGCAAAATCAAGCCAATTATCGGAGTTACCGATCAAAGACATGCATTACAGCTCTAAATTAATGGTAAGTACAGAAGAGAAGTCACCTACACTAAATATCTATTTTATTCCACATTTAACTGTTGCTGGATCAGAAAGTGGGGATTTAAAGAGTCAAACAGCTCAGTATGTCACTTCACTTTGGATTGATGCTCCTGATGCAGAAAACCCAGATAGTACAGTTACTTCATCGTTTGAATATTTAAGTCAAGACTTTTTTAGATGGTTAATACAAAACTATGCAGATGAAACAGCTACAGAAAGTACGAGAGCTACAGCAAACGAATTAGCAGTTTCTGAAGCCGATTTACAGCTATTACTAGCTTTGTTATCAAATGAAGATACTCCATTACCAATTCCTACAGATAAACTATTATCATTCCTTGAAGATACATTTGAGGCAGTGAACATTCAAAACGTTACAGAAAGTTCAAAACCTGAAACAGCAGCCGTATTCCCAATGTTTTTCGATTTAGAGTTATCTGTTCCAGATGCAGGAGTTGATATTGATTTTAGCACATATAATATGGCAACAGATGCGTATTTATCTGAAGTTAAAAAGTGGTTTAATGAATTAGCTGTAAAAGTATCTGAAGAAAACACGAATGCAGCCCTGAAAAAAAGCACCTCAGTAGAACATTCTTTATCAACATTTGTATTTGAAGACTATTTTGTACTTATAGGAAAACAACTTATAGGATACGCAGAAGATGCATTAAAAAATTACACATATCCATTATCTAAGGGTAACAGTCTAAATGCCATGGCAAACTGGGCTAATAGTATAAGCACTTCTGATGGAACAACTAATGCTGTTGAGGTAAGTAACCTTTCTAAGGCCAATCAATCTCATCCTTTAAATGGTGGAATTGACATTCAAATTACTGGAGTAATGTACACTATTCTTGATGGCGACAATTTTATTTCTATCGGAGCTAAATACGCCTTAGAAACAGCATTACTGATTACACAAAATGCAGCCATTCCAGGATTATTACAAGTTCAAGAAATTACGTATGATGCCAAGACTTATACGGTAAAAGCGACTGATACTATTAACGAGGTAGCTACAGGATTGCAAACTACCGTAGCAGATTTAGCGAATGATTCAAGCTTTCAGAAAAATACACTTTTAACTACGGAAGCAAACTTGATTATTGCAGCTGCAAATTATACAGCAAAAAGCGAAGATACCTTTACTAGTATAGCTAGTGCCACATTTAATAATATTTCAGTAGCTGATTTATTATTACAAAACCAATCTGTTCCAGGATTATTTATATCAGGTAATTCATTTGTTTATGATAGTATTACCTATGAAATTGTACCTGGAGATACTCTAATAGGGATTGCAAAAAAACTAAATACCCCTACTAATACAGTAACAGTAAATGATCTTGCTAATGATGCAGAAGTTCAATCATTGCAAGTACAACCATTAGGGGTATTATTAATTCAACCTTTTGTTCACACAACTGCTACTTTTAGTAATCCAGATGATGCAGAAACTTTAGGTAAAATAGCTCAAAAATATAACACAACCTCTGAGGTTTTAGGAACAAATTATCATAACCAACAAATCAATAATTTATTTTATGATTCAGATAATTACAGTACAACAAACATACCAGAATTAAGATGCTTAGATGTACAAAGTATATTAGATTATTTCAAAGCAAAACAATCATATACACAATTATCAGGTATGGTATCGAGATACCAACTTCATGGAATGAGGTTGCCAACTACCTTACCAGGTTTAACACTCGATGCAAACTCTCCATGTACAGGTGATGATTGTGCATTATATCGATTAACTGGACAGCAATTTGAAATACCAAGTGACGTTAAAGAAGGGTTTACGATTAATTTAATCAACACTACATTAAGTTGGTTGCAATTTAACGGAGAAGTTCCTTCAGGAGATCCTAAAAAAGCGACACTACCAATACAGTTAACCCCAGAAGACATATCACAAATAGCTACTGTGGTTACTTATGCTCAGCAAACAGGTATTGAGCCAAATATTTTAAAACTGGCAGCTATGAAGCCTTATAACTTAATTCCTGTTCAATATACATTTCAAACAGTTACCCAATGGAGTACCTCAGGAGAGGTAACCCTTCCTTATGGTAGTTTGGGAGGACAAACTGAAATATCTCCACTAATTTGGAATTTCCCATCAGGTCTTTTACAACAGATAGCCATACCTAAAAGAGCTGGTTCAGCTATGGATATTCAAATAGGAACATATAATGCCACAACTGGAGCAATGGATTATAAAAACTCTGAGTATTATGGATGGTCTACACTTTTAGAAATAGACATTAAAAAGCAGGCTGACGATACTGCTCCGGGTACAAGTGCATTTACTTATGAGTTAATAGGAGCGAATGAATCAGGAACACAGGTTTTAGAAAGATTATTAAGAGTTTTAGACCCTAATTCTTCTTCTAATAATCAAGGAGTAATTGAAGATATACAATGGTTGTATGAAGGAAGTGATGGATTACTTTCTGTTGGAAATCTAAATATGAAAACATTTATAGTTCAATCTAATTTATCAACAGAAACAAATCCAGTACAATTAAAATCATTACAAAAAAGTCTTGAAATAGAAGAAGCTGAAAAACCTAATGGAGTTTTAAATTCATTATACGATTTTGTAAAACTGTTATGGGAGTGTAGTATTACAAGATCTGGAGGATACTATTTATTATACAACGAAATTGAAGGAAATACTGGTTTCCCTGATACTATTTTTGATAGTTCAGGAAATGGAACAATATCATTATTGGTTACTTATAGCAATTCATATAATAATATTCTTAAAGATTTTATGAACTGTGCTATAACGGGAGACAAAATTGATACATCATCTTCTATCGTTTATGCAGAATCTAAAGCCCAAAAAGATTTAAGCTATACAACTACTTCAGCAAATGAAACGCTACAAAGCATTTCATCTCAATACAATATATTAATTAGCGAGCTCGCTAACCTTAATGAAACAGATGTGAAACTTAATACCTCAGCAAAACCAATTGTATTGGACGGATTGCAATATGAGGTTGGTCTTTCATCAGATACACCGTCTAATAACTTAACAGCCATAGCAGAATATTTTAATGTAAATCCAGATGATGTTAAGAGCCTTAATCCAAGTATTGACAATTGGGATAGTTTACCTGTGTGGCAATTGGTAGAAATACCTACAGTTACTTATAAAATAACAACAGGAGAAGGTACACCAGGTAATACGATGCAGAGCATTGCTAATTATTATTTTATTGATGTTGATACATTATCTTTTATAATTAAAGATGCAGCTGTTTTTAATGTCAATACAACATTTGCTATAGTTGATCAGGTAGTTCATAAAGTATCATCAATACAACAAGGTACAGCAGGTTTTGAGTTAAGTAGAACAAATCCGGGAACTCCTCCAGATAATCCAAGTGATGCTGGATATGCAGAAACCTATTTGAATAACTTATACAATTTATTAAGCTACCAAGTAGTTGCTAACAGATATTTTAACAAAAGTATTGTAGGCTTACCTTCGGGTCCAGCGAATGATAAAGACCAAAATGAAGAGAATACTAATTCGCCTTGGACTTATAATCAAGTAATGCCTATTGCACAGTATGCGGTTGATAACCCTAATAATTCTTACCCGGTAGGATTCCCTCAAAAAGAAGACAATCCATATAGAGGTATAGGTAACACATTACAAATACATTTTGATTGGGTTGATTATTACGGTAATGAAACGGTAACACCGTTTAGTAATCCAGAGTTGAATACAAAATCACCTCTTAATAATCCACCAGTGCAAGTAGGATACCTTGATGAATTAAAAGGGTTCTCGCAATGGCCAAGTTTGTTTATCACTTATGATGTAACCTTAGAAAATGATACAGACCGAGAATTGTTATTAAATTTCTCTTTTGATGTTACACGATACCTAAATACAGATGGTAAACCTTGCGTATCTGACCCTAATAATCCAGATGCACCAGAGTATCAAAAAAATGCATTACACGATTTAGCTGTATATACCAACATATACTATCAAATTAATCAATTTAATCCTTATGTAGAAGATCAAAATACGGTTACACTTTCATTAAGCACTTCATTGCTGCCAGGAATTGAAACAGATGTAGACTTAGCACCAATCAATAATTTTGTAAAAGAAATTTACGCTTATTTATATGCTATTGCTTACTGTCAATCGGTTCCTACAGCTCCAACAATGAGTTCAATAAAACAACCAGTTGCAATAGAAAATTTGGAAACAGCTTCTATTTTTGAGTTAACAGTGGCATTACGTATGGAAAGAGATCTTTCTTTTGTTAACAACGATTTTAAAGATAGCCCATCGGTTACTTCAACCAATACAGTTGTTCAGCCAAATACTTATGTTCCTAATCTTGAACAAGAAAATAGTACAGGTGAGAAAGTTCAAAATCATTCATTAACAAAATTTGCGGTCAATTTTGAAAAAACATTCTATCAAGAAAATGAATACGTACTTAAAATAGCTACAGGTATAGATAAAGAGTTGGTTGGAAGTCAGAAAAATGAAGCTATTTACATTGTAAGAATGGGACTAAAACCAGGCAATGGTATTTATTGGAATGTTGAGCCAGCAGGTTCTTATGAACTTACAAACGATTCAATTTCTAAACTATCAAATCTAGGAGTTCCTAGTTCTGTAGTAGATAAGATTACTCCGTTAGTAGGAACTATATATATGAGTAAAGCTAGTTTTGATGAAGCGTTACAAGGAGTTCTTACCCAAGAAGAGTTTACCACATATAAGATACAGATCTATATTTATAGTTTATTAAATGCATCTTTTTATGCGCCTTTACCAATTTCCACTAGCTTAGTATCTAAAAAGGATGTTCCAATATGTTCTTATGTAACAGGTAAAGGGCTAGATTGTGAAAAAGGTACAGTAAAGAACTTTACGGATGTAGATATGGATATTTGGGGAAAACAATGTTTAGATGCAATTGACCTTTTCTTAAGTTCAGAATATGCAGTGCCAGCATTTTTGGTAGATGAATTAAAATCTGAAGAAGAAAAAGAGTTTTTAAAATCTTTAAATAGTGATGCTACATCTTACCTTGAAGCCATAACCAAAGCTAAATCATTACTGGCAGAAACTATTTCAACTAAGGTAGAGCCAATTCTTACAGCACCAGAAGTAAATGAAACAAGAAAATTAAATGCTCAAGAAAAGTTTAAACAACAACTACTTATTCAGTTAGGAAATACTTATTCTGTTAATGCAGTGGTACAAATGGAAGTTACTGCCGAATCAGGAATAGCAAGAGAAGGTCAAAATCAGATAGCTCCTCGTTTATATGGTACTCCAAGTATTGTTAGTAGTACAGAAGGAGATAGTAAACTGTATTCAATTTCTAATGCCAAAATACAGTTAGATTACGAAGATGGAGAAAAAACATCTGATATATCTTTTATCTTTTCTACTAAAAACACAAAAGAGTTTACGACAGTGCCTCTAGGAATGGATTATCAAATTACTCATGTTGAATTTGATATTACAGATGTGCCAGATGTAAAAGGATATCAAGCATCAAAATGGTTAACATTTATAGTGCCTGTTAATTTAGCTGAAACAGTAGGACCTGATTTCGATAAATCTCCATTACAGCAGTCTTTAGGTACTGTAGATATTCCTATAGTTCTTCGTAATTATCCAAAACCACCAACGCTAACAACTCAAGAAGGTAAAGCAGTGTCAGTAGTAGGTGATACAACGAAAGAAGTTCTAGAGAAAGCTTCAGAATGGAATTTCACGTACACTTATTCTGAAGATCAAGCAGCACAAGACCAAATTTATTCTGATGTTAGGTTTAATACTTTTGATAGTCAGGATAATAACCTACAAGCTAAACGTGGTAGTACACGTAATCTATTCAACGATATGGCTCAAATGGTAAACGTATGGTCATCAGTATTAAATGATATGACTAAATATTTAACCCTAATATCTCCTACATCTGATGAGACTGATCCAAATCTTGACAAAGCATTTTATGCAATGCAAGCTATGGTGCAGTTAACTAATAATTTATCATTAGCTTGGGATGAACATAATAAAAAAGCAATGCTTTATAAAGCTTCTCAAGTGGGGGATACAGAAACTACAAGTGCTTATAATTTTATCATACAACAAAAAGAAGATCCACATTTTACTACTACTTGTGATTGCCAAGGAGGTGAAGAGTGTAAGCGTTTGGTAGTAAGTATAGTGCTTCCTCAAGATATGTCTGAAATAGACAAGCAGTTGTTTATGAATGAATTTAAGCTGGCGGAGATTCCTAGTGCTCCATTAATTAACATAAATAATTATACAAGAGTACAAGCAACGGATGAATCTGGAGCACCAATTGAAAATTCGTATTGGTACGTAAAAGACCCTAAAGCCAAAGTAAAGGAGTATTTAGGATATCCTTGCTCTTTTGAAATACCAAATAGAACTGTTGAGGTAAACGGGTTAAATGTATTGCAGTTCCAAAATACATGGGCAGGAATTGCAGTAATTAGAAATGAAGGATTGGTGGAAGACAACCCTACAAATCCTAAGTTCATTTACAGAACTCCTTTAATTAGATTTTCTAATAAACTAATACCGTTGTTAAGTAATAATACTAAAATTAATATAGCTAAAATCTTAGATGAGAATGGAAGCAGTATGTCTTTGTCAGAACATTTGGCAACATTCTTTAAAACATTTTTTACGTACGATCAATTACATCAACAAACAATTAAGATAACAGGCTATTGGAATTACTATTTACAAGAAACAGCTAAAAGTGATTTACCACCGGTTCAATTACCAGTGTTATTATACACACCTTTTTCTTTTAAAATTCCAGAAGACTATACAATACCGACT
Source organism: Tenacibaculum sp. TB-53 (assembly GCF_059716285.2). Classification (NCBI taxonomy): domain Bacteria; kingdom Pseudomonadati; phylum Bacteroidota; class Flavobacteriia; order Flavobacteriales; family Flavobacteriaceae; genus Tenacibaculum; species Tenacibaculum sp. TB-53. The sequence continues at coordinate 273,233 of NZ_CM202790.1, forward strand.
GAGGGATGTTCAGAAGAAATTACTTTTGATACACCTTTTGTATGTCAGTTAGCAAAAGCATTAGAAAAGTGGTATGAAGATAAAAAACCAACAACAACAGAAGCCTATTTTTCATTTGATTTGTCGGTATTCTCTGAAGTAACCGAAACTCAGTTACCATTAATACAATTATCAAATTTAGTACTACCTTATAAGTACATAAAAAACTTATAAGAAAAGTGTTTTAAAAGATGTAGATAAAAGAAAAGCGGACGAAAGTCCGCTTTTAAAATTTAACAAAGCTCTTGTTTACAATCATGAAAACAAGCACTAAACTCTTCTTTAGTCTGAAAGTTTTGAGATTTACAATAATCAAAGCACACTCTACATGTTGGTAATGCACCACCTAGAACAAGTTTTTGTTCTTTTTTTGTTAATGTCAATCCTAAGGTTGAAATGTGTTGTAACATAATTAGTTGTTTTAAATTTCTTAAAAATAGGATATTAGTACTCTTTAAACTTTTTAAAAACCGTAAAATAAGTAAGGCTTTCCCTTTTTTATATTTATATAAAAAAGGGCTAAAATTTAGTATTAATAGAATTTATAATTAGTTAACAATCCTTAGTTATATGGTAGGTTGGAATATTAACATTTAGGTAATCAAAACTTAATTTTACTATGGTTAATCTGTGTTTTCTCTAAAGTAGTTTTGTCGGTTATAAAAGATGAAATTGTTTGGTATGAGGTTGTTTTTTTTCTTTTTTTTAATTGTTACTACAAGTCTTAGTCAATCGTTAAAATTTAAAACATTAACTACAAAAGATGGACTCTCCAATAACTCAGTAAATGATATTATAAGTGATGTTAAAGGACGACTATGGATTGCCACTTGGGATGGACTTAATCGTTATGATGGTAAAGATTTTAAAGTTTTCAAACATATAAATAACGACTCAACTTCTCTTGCAGGAAATGTAATTTATAGTCTACAAAGAGATGGGACTAAAACAATTTGGTGTTTAACAGATAATAATACCGTAAGTAGGTTTGTAAATCAATCAATCTTTCAAAATTTTTATTTTTCTGAAACTCCCGTTAACCTAAAGCTGTCAAAGAAAAATAATCTTATAGTAGAAACTAAAAGTGGACAATATTTAGAGTTTGATGGAATGAGTTTCCTGAAGGTAAACGAAACACAAGTAAAAACAAACAAACAACTAATTAATGATCAATTATTACTTAACAAGTTTCCTGAAGTAATTATTAATGAATCTTATCAAGACAGAAAAGGAAATATATGGTATGCAACAAGAAAAAGTGGGCTTTATGTAATAAGAAATAATCAGGTAGATATTCACGAAACAAAAATAGAGCACTATACCTACGATTTATATAACCCTTACAGTTTTACAGGAAATGAAATTGAAAAAATTTATGAAGACAGCTTTGGTAACATCTGGTTAGGTCATAAAGATGGAGGATTAAGTATGGCTTACGTTGGGTCTGAACATATAAACACTATTGCTCCCCATCCTGTAGAATATAGGCATTTGCCTAATGAAACTGTAAGAGCTATAACAATGGACAACGATAATAATCTTTGGTTAGGTTATTATACCAAAGGATTATATAACTATAGTAAATCAGACAAATGTTTTATTAAAAAACGATTAGAGAAAGCAAAAGAAAATAAAGATTGGGAAAGAATACGTAGTTTATATACAGCTACAGACGGTTCTATTTGGGTTGGTACCTATGCAGGACTAATTCACATAAATAAAACAAAAGTGTCTTATTACGAAGCAAAAGAGAATCCTTTACTACCAGCAAATAGGATTTATGCAATGACAGAAACTAACAATGGTAGAATTTGGTTTGCTTGTTGGGGAGGAATTGCAGTGTTCAACACAAAAAAAAATAAGTTTGAAAATGTTGAAGGAAGCGAGTTTTTAAAAGCATATCATATTCGAGACGTTTTTGTTAATGGTGAAGAACTGGCTTTAGCAACAGAAAATAATGGAATGATCCTATTTAATAGGAATAATGGAGAAAAACATCACCTTACTACAGAAAATGGTTTAACAGGTAATAGTGTATATAGTATTGATAAAGATGAAGAAACAGGGTTGTATTGGATAGCAACTTTGGGGGGAGTAACAGTTTTTGATCGTAAAAAAGGAGTAGTAAAAACTATTTCAGAGAAAGAAAACTTACCAAGCCATATGGTTTACAGTGTAATTCTTAAAGGAAAACACATATGGGTGAGTACAACTAAAGGTCTTGCTTCAATAAATAGAAAAAACTATAAAGTAAATGTCTTACATCCAGAAGAAGGATGGCAAGCTCCAGAGTTTTCAGAAGGAGCTTATTATAAAGATAACAAGGGGGTGTTGTATTTTGGTGGTATTAATGGAGTTAATTACTTCGCTCCTGAATTAATAGAGTTTAATAAGAATCTCCCTCAATTAGTTGTAGAAATAGATGGGGTAGAAAATAATAATAGTGTAGTAGAAAAAACATTTTCAGAAAATAATATCAGCCTAGGTATAACTCCTGTATCCTACCGAAAAAATCATGAAAATTTAATTTTATATAAGTTGAAAGGCTTTGATAAAGATTGGAGAGTGTATAGAACAACCCCTATTTTATATAAGAAAATACCACATGGAGAATATGTTTTAGAAGTGAAAAATAGTTTAAGTGCTTCTAAAACAAATATATTTTCTATAAAAATAGTAATAGCCCCACCCTTTTATAAAACCTCTTGGTTTGCATGGAGTTTAGCATCAGGAGGGGTAATTATACTCATTTTAGGTTTAGGGTATAAAGTTCGTAAAGATAAAATTTACCAAGAAAAACTTAAACAAAAAATTAATGAACGAACAGCTATAATTAATAAGCAGAAGAAAGACTTAATAAAAGCTAATGTAAAGCTCGAAGATCAAAACCGAAAAATTATCAAACAAAAAGAAGAAGTACTGGCTTTACATCACAAATTAAAAAACGAAGATTTTGAAATAGATAAATTTAAAACGTTTGTATTGGCAGAGTTTAAAAAGCCATTAATGCAAATGCTACAATATAGTCAGCAAAATAACATTCCAAATGAAATACAAACAAAATTAGTTAGTCAAGCGAAAACCATGATAGATGTATTAACGGAGTGGGATTTTTTAGAACAAGTAAACCGAATAAACACTACAGAAAAATCGGTAATAAAAATCAATACATTCTTACATCATTTAACCCAAAATTTAGAACGAAAATTACTACAATCAGGAATAAATCTTAGCTATCAAACCCAAGTAGAAGACAAGTGGATAACTATTGATTTACTTCGTTTTAAACTTTTTTATAAATATATTTTCAATGACTTTATAAAGTATAGTAATCAAGGTAGTAACATACAAATAACCTATACCGAAAAAGAAAACAAACTAATACTAAAAGTAAATTCTGATAGTGGTATTTTAGTTAATAATATAAAAAGTTTACAACGCTATAGTCCTTATTTTAAAGCAGCGAAAGATTTACTATTAGAATTAAATGGAAAGTTGGATATAAATAATTCTGAAGAAGGAATTATTTCAATAAAAGTAGAAGTACCCTTTCACAAAGTAACCTCAGAAAAAGCCTCAATGATACAGTGGAATCATATAGGGATGATAAATGAGCTCCCACAAGGCAAACATAAAGTGTTGGTATTGACTAGTGAAATGAACTATGGGATATTACAATCATTATTGGGAGAAGAAACTTATCATTTAATATTTGAAAACAATGTAGATAAATTATTTTCAGCACTTTCAAGTCTCAATGTAGATACTATAGTTTTTTATGATGTAAAACTTACAAATAAAGTAGTACAGTTCTTAGAAAACCGTAAAGAAAATATAAAACTATCTAACTGTCCTATATTATACCTATCAGAAGAAATTGGATACTTTCAAATGGAAGAAGTTACTAAATTAGGAATAGATGTTACCATTCAGCTTCCAGTAAGTAAAACTTTTTTGCAAGCAAAGCTAACCAACTTACTAAGCAGCAGAAAAAAACTATTTGAAACAGAAAGTCACATCGGTTGGATTGAGAATCATAAAGACGAGCAATTACTATCACCAAACGAAAAGCTAGTAAAAAAGGCACTTACTTATATGCATGAATGCTTGCACGATCATACTTTTAATATTGAAAGTCTTCAAGAAAAATTAGAAATATCTAAAGTAAAATGCTACCGTGTTTTTAAAGAAATACTCAAACAATCTCCTTCAGAAGTGTTAATTAATCTAAGACTTCAAAAAGCACAACACCTATTAGGTCAAAATGTATTAAACATTTCAGAAATTAGTTTTGAGTGCGGTTTTGCCAATCCAAAATACTTTAGCAGGCAATTTAAAAAGCATTTTAATATGAGTCCTAAAGCTTACAAAGAACAAAAAGTAGTAGCATAAAAGTTAGCTTCAGATTAGGCTAATGTTAGCAGAAGGTTACTGAAACAAAAGTGTAAGAATTAAGGTGTTTTTATGAGGCTTTTTGAAATATAAGTACTCCTTTTTGAAACCATTTGACCCTCTTTAAAAAGCATCTTGAAATAGATTCGTCTCAGAATCAAAACCTAAATTATCAAATGAAAAAACACTATTTATTTATATTGTTATTATGTTTCGGGGTAGTCTCCGGAACGGTAGCACAAACTATTTTAAAAGGTACCGTTGTGTCTAAAACAGACGGAGAACCCATTCCCGGAGCAACTGTTCTTATTAAAGAGCAAAGTAAGAATGGAGCAGCTACCGATTTTGATGGTAAGTTTACGCTAAGTGTAAATAAAGATCAAGGAACCTTAGTAGTTTCTTTTATAGGGTTTCAAACACTAGAACTTCCTTTCTCGGGAAGCCAAGAGTTTTCAATAGCACTTAATGAAGAGTCGAGCGTTTTAGATGAGGTAGTACTAATTGGTTATGGTAGTGCAAAAAAAGGAGATCTTACTTCAGCCATTTCAACAGTAGAAAACATAGAATCTATGTCTAGTAGGCCAGTATCTACGTTGAATGATTTTTTACAAGGAAGTGTATCTGGTGTAACTGTTTTACAACAAGGAGGAGATCCATCTGAAGACGGTAAAGTAGTAATTAGGGGGTACGGTTCTTTTGCGAATGAAGAACCTCTTACAGTTGTAGATGGTGTACCGTATTACGGGCCAGCAATTAACCCTAACGACATCGCATCGGTATCTATTTTAAAAGATGCAGCTGCTGCTGCAATATACGGAGCACAAGCAGCTTCTGGTGTTATTGTAATTGAAACTAAAAAAGGGAAAAAAGGAAAACCAAGAATTAGTTTTGACTTTTATAGCGGTGTGCAATCAGCAGCTAAATTACCTACGCCTTTAAATGCAAAGCAACAAGCAGATGTATACAATATGGCGGCAGATAATGCAGGTGCTCCAAGACAGTCTGCTCACGATGCAGAACAAAATCCATGGGGTCAAGTAACACGTACTAACTGGATGGATGCTATTTTTAGATCAGGAACTATGTACAATACCAATATGAATATAAGTGGTGCTACTGATAAGATGAATTATATGACCTCTTTTGGTTATCATAAAAAAGAAGGATTATTACTAAATACCTATTCAGAACGTTTTTCTTTTAGAGTAAAAACAGACATACACCTTACAGATAATATTACTATAGGTGAAAATGTGTATTATTCAAGAAGTGAAGCAGTAGGTACAAACTCAACAAGTTCTTACTCAGGTAGTATTGTAAATGCATTATACATGCCGTCATCAGCACCAATACGTGATGCAAACGGAAATTTTAGTGGAGTAGTACCAGAAAATTTATCAAATTATGCAGGAGCTTACGGAGACGTATATAATCCTGTAGCCTTGTTGTTACGTCCAGATATTAGTAATCCTGTTAATTACTTAAACGCTAACGTATACCTTAACTACGACATTACGGACGGATTAAAGTTTAAAACGAGTTATAGCTATAGTACTACGGATACGAAATATAAAAAGTTTTCTCCAAAAATTCCTGAGTTAGGAAGAACGAATTTAAATAATTATTTATATCAGAGTTACTCAGATACTAAGCGTTGGGTATGGGATAATCAATTAAGCTATAAAAAGAGTTTTGGAAATCATAATTTAGATCTTACCGCTGTTTACTCGTCACAGTTTACCGATTACGAATACTATTTCCAGCAAGGAGAAGGATTTAGTAGTGAAGAACCTTTCAATCAATTCATGTCTAATGCATCAGTAATTAGAACTCCAGAGACAGATGTGTACGAGGATGCTTTAACTTCTGCAATAGGAAGGGTGCTATATAACTATAAAGGTAAGTATTTCTTATCAGGAAGTATTCGTAGAGATGAAACCTCACGTTTAGCTAAAGAAAATCAGGCAGATTATTTTCCATCAGCTTCAGCAGCATGGAAAATATCAGGAGAAGATTTCTTTAATATTGAAGCTATTAATAATTTAAAAGTAAGAGCATCTTGGGGACAAATAGGAAATATAAACTCTGTAGGGTATTACTCTTTTGATGTTCCTTTAAACACCACAAATGTTATTTTAGGAGCAGATGGTTCTTTAGACGATAAAGGTACGTATGTAGGAAGACAATCAAACCCTAACCTTAAATGGGAAATTTCAGAATCTTTAGACTTTGGAATTGATATGAATTTATTCAACAACCGACTTTCTATTGTTGCTGATTATTTTGAGAAAACCACAAAAGGAATGATTATTCCTGGACTAGAAGATATTCACCAAGGAACGTCGGCTGCTGATGTAAATGGAGGAGAAGTTAAAAACACAGGATATGAATTTGCAGTTTCGTATAAAGATTATGTAGGAGACTTAAATTATAGTATTAGTGCAAACGCTAGTTTTCTTGATAATGAATTAAAGAACCTTAATGGGTATAACAGTAGTGGAATTGATTATATAGCACACTCAGATAATGTTAGAAGCACATTATACCCATACAGATCTGTAGTAGGAAAAGAATTATACTCAACTTACTTAGTGCCTTACTTAGGAATTTTCCAATCACAAGAAGAAGTCAATGCACATAGTAAAGATGGGCAATTAATACAGCCTAACGCAGTACCGGGAGATTTTAAGTTTCAAGACACAAACAACGATGGTAAAATAGATAATAACGACCGTGTTTTTATGGATAGTTATTTACCAGAAGTAACCTATAACTTAGGATTAAATTTAGATTATAAAGGATTTGATTTAAATATGAATTTCCAAGGAGTAGGAGGTGTTAAAGTATTTAATGCATATAAGTTTACAGCTTTCAATGCTTCTCAACAAGGATATAATTTAGATAATGGTGTATTAAACGCTTGGACTCCTGAAAATACAAACACAAATATTCCAAGATTATCAACACAAGATAATAATCAAACTTATGGAACTACATCTAGTTGGTATTTAGAAGACGCTTCTTACTTACGACTTAAAAACGTAACACTTGGTTATACAGTACCAACAAGTAAAATGAGTTCTGTATTAAGTCAATCATCATTAAGAATCTATGTTTCAGGAGAAAATCTGTTTACAATCACAAACTATAGTGGAATGGATCCTGAAGTAGGAGGTAAGGGATTAGATGTAGGTAGATATCCTTCAGCAAGAACTATCTCTGCAGGAATATCATTGTCATTATAACAAAATAAAAAATAAGAAGATGAAAAATACATATATAAAACTAATTGCATACATCGTAAGTATTCAAGTAGGATTTGTTTCCTGTTCAGATGATTTTACAAATCTAGATCCATTAGGAAGTACTTCATATGAAAACTTTTGGAAAACAGAGCAAGATGCTCTGGAAGCAGTAAACAGTTTATATTATTATATGAAAGATGATGATATGTTTGGAAGAGGGTTCTTTTGGTATATCAATGCATCAGACGATATGGTAACAGGACGACTAAATGCTACAGCAGATAATGTGAAAAATTTTAATATAACTGGAGATGAAGGTTATACCTCTTGGATGTATCCTCAAAGTTATAAGATAATAAGGAGAGCGAACGATGTTATTTTAAATGTTTCGCAAATGAATATTAGTCAGTCAACTAAAAATCGTTTGTTAGGCGAAGCTTACTTTATGAGAGGGTTTCATTATTTCTGGTTAGCACATACCTATGGAGATAATGATAAAAATGGAGGTATCCCTATTGTTACCGAAGATAATATGAACAATGAAGCAGGAAGTTATAAACGACCACAAAGCGTCATAGAAAATTATGAATTTGTTGTTGAAGACCTAAAAAAAGCGGCAAACTTATTGCCTCTTTTTACAGAAATGGGAGAAGGTGATTACGGACGCGCACATAAAGATGCAGCCTTAGCTTACATTGCAAAAACCTATTTGTATTGGGCACAATACGACAGTTCTAAATATGCTGATGTGGTAACTTATTGTGATGCAGTAACAAATTCAGGATCGGGTAGAGCACTTATTGATACAGATAACCCTAAAAAAGATTTCAGGTTGTTACACAGTCATCTTAATAACTGGACGAGTGAATATATTTGGTCTGCTAATTCAGGTGTTGAAGGCGGAAGTATTTTACCAGGTGTAATGTTAGAAAATAAAGGCTGGGGGCAATATAACGGTTGGGGATATTATACACCAACAGAAAGCTTGTATAACGAATTTGAACCTAACGATGCAAGAAGAGAAGTAACCATCTTAAAATTTGGAGACGAGTTTGAATTTTTTGGAGAAACAAAAAGATACCAATCAGAAAACTCACTATCAGGGTTTCAGTTCAACAAATACATGTATGAGTATACATTTGAAAATCCAGTAGGAACGTATATAAATTCCAACGGTAACTCACCAACAACACTATATAATACTCCAATACTGCGTTATGCAGAAATATTGTTAATGAAGTCGGAAGCATTAATACAACAAGGAGGAAACGGAGATGCTGATTTAAACAGCGTAAGAGAAAGAGCAGGATTAGCTCCAGTTACCAATGCTACATTAGAAGATATAAAGCACGAAAGACGAGTTGAGTTTGCTGGTGAGTTTGCTAACAGACATTACGATTTAGTACGTTGGGGAGATGCTGCTGAAGTATATAGTAAACCTTTATATGGTAGAATTCATACAGATAGATCAAACCCAGATTCAGACTACACTGTTGAACAAGTGTGGCAAGCAAGAAATTTTGACCCTAGTTATATGCATGTATGGCCAATTCCTAATGAAGCAATTATCTCTTCAGGAATCAAGCAAAACATAGGATGGTAATTTTAGTCATTTTTTTAGTTTAATTTAAGTTTAACAAAAAGATGTCGTTGAGGCGGCATCTTTTTTATAAATGCATAAAATGAAATTTATTCAAAAGATATTTTTATACCTAATATTAGGGGTAGGAGCTATACAAGCACAAACCTCAAACTATACTTATAAAGTACATTCTCACAACGATTATAAACAATCTGTTCCTTTTTGGAAAGCCTATGCAGCGGGAGTTCATTCTTTAGAAATAGATGTAATATTCAAAGATAATACCCTATTTGTAGCACACGAAACAGCTGAGATTATCAGCAAACACACTATAGAGTCGCTTTATTTAGATCCTTTAAGAACTGCTTTAAAGAATGATCTTCAACTTACACATAAAATACAGTTGTTAATAGATGTAAAGTCAGAACCTTATAGTACACTAAATCGTTTAGTAAAAATATTAAAGAAGTATCCTGATTTAACTAAAAATGAAAATATACAGTTTGTTATTTCAGGTGGAAAACCACAGGTCAAAGATTATGTAGACTATCCGGATTATATACAATTCGACCATCAAAAATTAACTAAGATTTTAAACCAAGAAGCTTGGAATAAGGTTGGGTTAATTAGTGTTGATTATAAAAACTATTCTGTATGGAACGGAAAAGGAAGAATGGTTGCAGATGATCTTAAAAGAGTAAAAAAAGTAATTGAAACAGCACACAATTTAAACAAGCCTTTTCGTTTTTGGGGAGCACCAGATTCAGAGTCAGCTTGGAAAGTTTTTACAGATTTAAAAGTTGATTTTATAAATACCGATCAACCTTTTGAAGCTACTAAATACCTAAAAAGCTTATCAAAAAGAGTGAGCTTCAATAAAGAAAAATCAGAAGTTTACAAACCTACATTCGCCTACGATCAAAAAAACAAAAAAGTAGAAAATATCATCTTATTAATTGGTGATGGAAATGGAGTATCTCAAATTTCAGCAGCAGCTTTAGCAAATGGTGGAAATTTAACATTAACTCAATTAAGAAGTGTTGGGTTTTTAAAAACACAATCTTCAGACGATTTTACAACAGATTCTGCTGCAGGAGGTACTGCTATAGCAACTGGAGTTAAAACATACAATAGAGCAATTGGTGTAGGACCAGATGGCAAACCAGTAAAAAACATCAGTGAGTTATTAGTAGAACACAATTATAATATTGGCTTAATTACTACTGATGAAATTACAGGAGCAACTCCATCGGCTTTTTACGCACATCAAAAAGATAGATCACATATGCAACAAATAGCAAGAGATCTTGAAAAAAGTGAGATTTCATTGTTTATAGGTGGTGGAGCAAAACACTTCTTAAATAAACAAACGATGCCCTTCAGTATTAAAAATACTATTGAAGAAATTGCTAATGATGAAGAAAAAGTAGGAGTTTTTACAGCAGAAGGAGGTATGCCAGGAATCAAGCAAGGAAGAGGTAATTTTTTAGCAAAAGCAACTCAACGTAGTTTGTCTTTTTTAAAGTCGAAAAAAGAACCATTTTTATTAATGATAGAAGGAGCTCAAATAGATAGTTATGGACATTTTAACGATACCCATGGAATTATAGCAGAAGGAATTGATTTTGACAAGGCGGTAACTGAAGCGATAAAATTTGCAGATGCTAATAAAAATACCTTAGTAATTGTTACAGCAGATCATGAAACTTCAGGGTTTTCTATTCCACAAGGAAATGTAGAAAACCATATGATTGAAGGAGACTTTACTACTCACGATCATACAGGAGCAATGGTGCCTTTGTTTGCATACGGTCCACAATCAGATAAATTACAAGGAGTTTATGAAAATAGCGATCTTTTAGGGAAGGTTCTAGAAATCTTAAAGGTAAAAACTAATGAATAGATCAAGATTTCTTTTCGGTTTATTAGTACTTATAGTACAAGTAGCTTTAGGGCAATTGCCTAAAATTTCAGGAAGAGTTTATCATGATAAGAATAAAAATGGAATTTATGACAAAGGAGATAAAGTCCTTAAAGGTATACTTGTAAGCAATGGAAAAGATGTTGTAGCAACAAATACTAAAGGGATTTATAAAATAAAGACTTTAGAGAATAATCCACTATTTATTATCAAACCAAAGGGGTACGTTTCACCACGTACCCCACAAAATAATTTGAAGTTTTACTATCTATTTCAAGAGTTAACCAATAAAAAATCATTTGATTTTCCGTTATATATTAATAAGGAAAAAGACAAGGTGAAAATAGCGTTGTTAGGAGATCCTCAATCAGATGTAATTGATGATATTCATCATGTTAATAAGTTAGTAACAGAAGAATTAGTAAAAAACAAACCAGACTTAATAATTCCATTAGGAGATCTTTCGTTTGATAATCTTAACATATTTAAACCTCTATCAGAATCATTAGGGTTGATTGGAGTACCTGTGTTTTATGTAATAGGGAATCACGATTTAAACTTTGGAGAACAAGAACTTTCTAATAGAGACAAAACTTACGAAGCTTCGTTTGGACCTTCGTACTATGCTTTTGAATACGGAAACAACCTGTTTTTGGTGCTCAACAACAATTTCCCAATAAATAATCGTGAGTATATAGGTAAGTTTGATGAAGATCAATTAACATTTGTGTCTCACATTACTAAGAAGTTTGCAACCAAGTATAACTCGATAAAAGTTTTTACGCATATCCCTTTGGAGTATACAAGTAATAAGGAAGAATTCATATCATTAATGAATCCTTTTGACAAAGTATTGATTGCTGCGGGGCATACACATACACAATACCATAGCTACTTTCAAAGAAATCAGAAACCAGCAGTTCATCAGTTAGTAGGAGGAGCGGTTTGTGGTGCTTGGTGGCAAGGAGCGCACGATATTCATGGAGTTCCATTTGCGATGATGTATGATGGTACTCCAAAAGGATATTGGTTCTTAGAAACAGAAGATAAAGATTATCATCTTAGTTATAAGGTTTCAGGAGCACCTATAGAAAAGCAAATGTATATTTGGGTTCCAGAGAACAAAGAATGGGATACAGAAATGAACATTTTAAATGAACCTTATGTATATGCGAATGTGTTTGCAGGAGGAGAATCTACAAAAGTTGAGGTTTCTTTTGATGGTACAACATGGCAATCTATGGAGTATTATCAAGGAGTAGCACCAGAGTTAAAAAGATTTTATTTACTTCAAGAATTAGAAAGGTATAAAGGACAAAAACTATCTAAAATGCCCAAACCAACTACAAAAAGTAAACACCTATGGAGGCTTAAAATATCTGAAAACCTTTCAAAAGGAATGCATTTAATAAGAGTTAGAGTGAAAGACGACTTATTAAAATTACAAGCAGAAGACGTAAGAGTTTTTTACAAGCAATAACAAAAGGAGGGGAGTTTCTTGATAACGGTCATTTCGAAGGAGGTTACGACTGAGAAATCTTTTTCTTGGTTTCAGTCACCTCGAAGATAGCTTACGAAGTAAGTTAAGAGGTCTTAAAGTTATGAGATTACGTCACTTTCCGCTTTAATTGTGCTCAGTGTTTGTTCGTAATAACGTTTTAAATGTCAGTTCGAGTGATTTTGTGTAACCAAGTGAAACAAAATAGTATCGAGAACCTTGTTACTACCAAATACTTCTCGATACAAAATTCCTTTTTATTATGTTTTATGAATTTCACTCGAAGTGACAGTTAGATGTAATTTTTGGCTTGCTTCCTGAGGACGTTTTATTATCGTCATTGCGAGGAGGTATGACGAAGCAATCTTTTTTTTGTTTCCCGTCATTTCGAGCGATAGCGAGAAATCTTAAAGTTATGAGTAACTCCTAATTCATGAGATTACATCACTTTCCACTTCGATCATAGTTTATCTTGAGCGATAGTCGAAAGACTCAGTGTCCGTTCGTAATGACGTTTTATTATTGTCATTGTAAAGTAAAGAAGGCTTATGAGTAAAAACCGACCTATTTTTATTTTGCTAGAATTCAAGGTTATGGAGTATAAGAGAATCCAAAGAGTTTACGGTCTGGATTCGAATACGGAATACAACGTAGAATTCAAAAAAGGAAAAATAAGTCTTGATTTTTTGTTTCGTTTTGTATCAAGACAAAATGAAAGTGTATGTTTGTGATTAGTTCACATTCAATGGATTACGTCGATTTCCACTTCGACTTCGCTCAGTATCCGTTCGAAATGACCGTTTTTGATTTACTGGATTAGGTTGTTATCCAATTTGACTTTAGTGTGTGTAAGTAACTTTATTAAGAATACTCGTAAGTACGTCTTTTTTCTAACCAGGAACTCACACTACCAAGTTCACGAGCTTGATAAAAATTATTCTCTCGTAGAATACAGTCGTTAGAAGCGTTAGTGTCTATTTTAATAAATCGGTATAAAACCAATTTTATAATAGACTCTCTTACTGACTCGTAGGTAGCTCCGTTATTTTTGTTAGTGTTAATTACTTCTTGAATAAAATTATCTATTCTATTAAATTTAGTATCAGTTAATAAGGCTTTAAAAACTACTTCTTCCATAATTCATGATTTTATATATGCAAAATTACTTGTTGGAATAATGATTTAAAAGGTGATATATGCAGAAAAAAATGTGGATTTCCGAAGTGGTTGGTGTTTATTGATTTCGATTATTTAGAAAAGAGGTATGACTAAGTAATCTTTTTCGGTAACTGTCACCTCGAAGAGATATGAGTGGTCTTAATGTTATAAGTAACTCTCATGCTGTTTGATTAAGAATTGTTGCTCCCTCTAAATTTGAAATACTTTTTATCATAACATTAGTTAAATTTACCTAAAAACAAAGGATGTCACTTCAATCCCTAACGCGATTTGTTACATTATATATAGTATATACAAGTTATTTTAGGGCTCATGTAGGTAAGTGCAGTAAGTATAATGTCACGGTTTGTAATAGAGTGTTTAGAGTAAAAGAGTAGGTATTGTTTTGATTGGTTAGAAAAACTTTCGGGTGTAACTAATTATATAATAACGTATTAATAGATATTTTAAAAAAAAGGTTTAAAAATTGCTTGTTAAGTGGGAAAAGGTATCTATATTTGCACCCGCCAACGGAGAAGCGCTAAGTTTTAAAGTTAGCAAAAGTTCATTAAGATAGGGGTGTAAGATATTTAAAGAAAAGGTTAAAAAATAGTTTAACAAATTCTTGTTTATTAGGGAATAAAGTAAGTATCTTTGCAGTCCGAATTTTAGGGAAGCAGTTCATTAAAATAGTGTAGCAAATCAAACGAAAAAAAAACTTTAAAAAAAGTTTTGTCAGATTAAAAAGAGTTTGTAGTTTTGCATCCGCTTTCACAAAGCGGTACGATCACAGAAATTTTGGAAGACGATAAGTTACTAGTTCGAGTCTAGTGTTTCTACAAGAGGATGAGTCGTAAGATAAGTAAAAACTTGTCATTGGTGACTCGCCACAAGTTCATTGAAAATATTGAAATTGACAGCGTAATTAAAGAGTAGAATTACCGGTAGTAGTTTAAGAGATTAAGCTATTATAAAATTCTTTTGGAACTTAACATTAATAATATTAAAGATTATACAATGAAGAGTTTGATCCTGGCTCAGGATGAACGCTAGCGGCAGGCTTAACACATGCAAGTCGAGGGGCAGCGAATCTAGCTTGCTAGATGTCGGCGACCGGCGAACGGGTGCGTAACGCGTATAGAATCTGCCTTGTACAGGAGGATAGCCTTTAGAAATGAAGATTAATACTCCATAATGTTTAGAGATGGCATCATTTTTAAATTAAAGATTTATTGGTACAAGATGACTATGCGTCCTATTAGCTAGATGGTAAGGTAACGGCTTACCATGGCAACGATAGGTAGGGGGTCTGAGAGGATTATCCCCCACACTGGTACTGAGACACGGACCAGACTCCTACGGGAGGCAGCAGTGAGGAATATTGGTCAATGGAGGCAACTCTGAACCAGCCATGCCGCGTGCAGGAAGACTGCCCTATGGGTTGTAAACTGCTTTTATACAGGAAGAAACAGTCGTACGTGTACGACCTTGACGGTACTGTAAGAATAAGCACCGGCTAACTCCGTGCCAGCAGCCGCGGTAATACGGAGGGTGCAAGCGTTATCCGGAATCATTGGGTTTAAAGGGTCCGCAGGCGGTCAATTAAGTCAGAGGTGAAATCCCATAGCTTAACTATGGAACTGCCTTTGATACTGGTTGACTTGAGTTATACGGAAGTAGATAGAATAAGTAGTGTAGCGGTGAAATGCATAGATATTACTTAGAATACCGATTGCGAAGGCAGTCTACTACGTATATACTGACGCTCATGGACGAAAGCGTGGGGAGCGAACAGGATTAGATACCCTGGTAGTCCACGCCGTAAACGATGGACACTAGTTGTTGGGATTTGTCTCAGTGACTAAGCGAAAGTGATAAGTGTCCCACCTGGGGAGTACGATCGCAAGATTGAAACTCAAAGGAATTGACGGGGGCCCGCACAAGCGGTGGAGCATGTGGTTTAATTCGATGATACGCGAGGAACCTTACCAGGGCTTAAATGTAGAGTGACAGGGGTAGAGATACCTTTTTCTTCGGACACTTTACAAGGTGCTGCATGGTTGTCGTCAGCTCGTGCCGTGAGGTGTCAGGTTAAGTCCTATAACGAGCGCAACCCTTATCGTTAGTTGCTAGCAGGTAAAGCTGAGGACTCTAGCGAGACTGCCGGTGCAAACCGTGAGGAAGGTGGGGATGACGTCAAATCATCACGGCCCTTACGTCCTGGGCTACACACGTGCTACAATGGTATGGACAATGAGCAGCCACAACGCGAGTTGGAGCGAATCTATAAACCATATCACAGTTCGGATCGGAGTCTGCAACTCGACTCCGTGAAGCTGGAATCGCTAGTAATCGGATATCAGCCATGATCCGGTGAATACGTTCCCGGGCCTTGTACACACCGCCCGTCAAGCCATGGAAGCTGGGGGTGCCTGAAGTCGGTTACCGCAAGGAGCTGCCTAGGGTAAAACTGGTAACTAGGGCTAAGTCGTAACAAGGTAGCCGTACCGGAAGGTGCGGCTGGAACACCTCCTTTCTAGAGAAAGATGGTGAGTTACAATAGAGGTTAGTTTTACTCTTTGCTGTTAATTTTAAAAAAAAATAGACTAAGATCTTAAAAAGGAGATAATTTTTAGATGTTTGATATTAATATCTAAGCTGTCTAAGACAGTCTCGTAGCTCAGCTGGTTAGAGCGCTACACTGATAATGTAGAGGTCGGCAGTTCGAGTCTGCCCGAGACTACAATTTTAAGACTAAGTACAGGAAATTCTAGAAGTTGGGATTCACAATTCATAATTCTGAATTCATAATTTTGAATTTGCAATTGGGGGATTAGCTCAGCTGGCTAGAGCGCTTGCCTTGCACGCAAGAGGTCATCGGTTCGACTCCGATATTCTCCACTGGGCAATGCCCAGAGATAATAATAATTATTATTTCTGAGAGTATTGCAGGCAGATTGTAACTAACAAGTTTAATTACTTGTCAGTGGCGACTCGCCACAACGTTCATTGACATATTGGTAAAATGATATCGTAAAGAATCAAGATAGAGAGTTAGATAACATCTAACAACATATTTTTATAAGAACAAGAATTATAAAGAGCTCGTTGTAGTAGAGATACTACAGCAAAAAGTACAATAAGCTAAATAAGGGCGTATGGAGGATGCCTAGGCTTTCAGAGGCGAAGAAGGACGCGATAAGCTGCGATAAGCTACGGGGAGAAGCACATATTTTATGATCCGTAGATTTCCGAATGGGGCAACCCGTCATGTTGAAGACATGTCACACCTTCGGGTGAGCAAACGTGGTGAACTGAAACATCTAAGTAACCATAGGAAGAGAAAACAAAAGTGATTCCGTTAGTAGTGGCGAGCGAACGCGGATTAGCCCAAACCAATGTTGTTACGGCAATATTGGGGTTGTAGGGCTGCGACATTAGAATCTAAGAGAACTGGAATCGTTTGGAAAGACGAACCGCAGAGAGTGATAGTCTCGTACAGGTAATCGAAGAGGATATAGCAGTACCCTGAGTAGTGCGGGACACGTGTAATCCTGTATGAATCCACCGGGACCATCCGGTAAGGCTAAATACTCCTGAAAGACCGATAGTGAACTAGTACCGTGAGGGAAAGGTGAAAAGAACCCTAAGTAAGGGAGTGAAAGAGAACCTGAAACCGTACGCCTACAAGCGGTCGAAGCACATTTACTGTGTGACGGCGTGCCTTTTGCATAATGAGCCTACGAGTTACTGTTGCTAGCAAGGTTAAAGATTTAAGGTCTGGAGCCGAAGCGAAAGCGAGTCTGAATAGGGCGGTTATAGTTAGTAGTAGTAGACGCGAAACCGAGTGATCTACCCATGGGCAGGTTGAAGCTGTGGTAACACACAGTGGAGGACCGAACCAGTTGACGTTGAAAAGTCTTTGGATGACCTGTGGGTAGGGGTGAAAGGCCAATCAAACTCGGAAATAGCTCGTACTCCCCGAAATGCATTTAGGTGCAGCGTTGAATAAAAGTTTTATAGAGGTAGAGCTACTGATTGGATGCGGGGGCTTCACCGCCTACCAATTCCTGACAAACTCCGAATGCTATAAAATGTTTTTCAGCAGTGAGGGCATGGGTGCTAAGGTCCATGTCCGAGAGGGAAAGAACCCAGACCATCAGCTAAGGTCCCCAAATATATGTTAAGTTGAAAAAACGAGGTTTGACTGCCCAGACAGCTAGGATGTTGGCTTGGAAGCAGCCATTCATTTAAAGAGTGCGTAACAGCTCACTAGTCGAGCGGTCGAGCATGGATAATAATCGGGCATAAACATATTACCGAAGCTATGGACTTTTAAAAGTGGTAGGGGAGCATTCTATATGTGCTGAAGGTGTGCTGTGAGGCATGCTGGAACGTATAGAAAAGAAAATGTAGGCATAAGTAACGATAAAGGGGGCGAGAAACCCCCTCACCGAAAGACTAAGGTTTCCTCAGCGATGCTAATCAGCTGAGGGTTAGTCGGGACCTAAGGCGAATCCGAAGGGAGTAGTCGATGGACAACAGGTTAATATTCCTGTACTTCTTATAATTGCGATGGGGTGACGGAGTACTGAAAGCACCGCGAACTGACGGAATAGTTCGTTGAAACATTTAGGTATTAGACTGGTAGGCAAATCCGCTGGTTTAGCTGAAGTGTGATAGTACCACAAGTCTTCGGATGCGTGGATAGTGTGCCTAAAAACTTCCAAGAAAAACCTCTAAGCTTCAGGTTATAAGAACCCGTACCGTAAACCGACACAGGTAGTTGGGATGAGAATTCTAAGGTGCTCGAGAGATTCATGGCTAAGGAACTAGGCAAAATAGACTCGTAACTTCGGGAGAAGAGTCGCCAACAGCAATGTTGGCCGCAGTGAAAAGATCCAGGCGACTGTTTATCAAAAACACAGGGCTTTGCTAAATTGAAAGATGATGTATAAGGCCTGACACCTGCCCGGTGCTGGAAGGTTAAGTGGAGTTGTTAGCTTCGGCGACGCAATCAAATGAAGCCCCAGTAAACGGCGGCCGTAACTATAACGGTCCTAAGGTAGCGAAATTCCTTGTCGGGTAAGTTCCGACCTGCACGAATGGTGCAACGATCTGGATACTGTCTCAGCCATGAGCTCGGTGAAATTGTAGTATCGGTGAAGATGCCGATTACCCGCAGCGGGACGAAAAGACCCCGTGAACCTTTACTATAGCTTCGTATTGACTTTGGATAAGTAATGTGTAGGATAGGTGGGAGACTTTGAAGCGGCGTCGCTAGGCGTTGTGGAGTCATCCTTGAAATACCACCCTTTGCTTATCTAGAGCCTAACTCAGCAATGAGAACAGTGCGTGGTGGGTAGTTTGACTGGGGTGGTCGCCTCCAAAAGAGTAACGGAGGCTTCTAAAGGTTCCCTCAGCACGCTTGGTAACCGTGCGTAGAGTGCAATGGCATAAGGGAGCTTGACTGAGAGACATACAGGTCGATCAGGTACGAAAGTAGAGCATAGTGATCCGGTGGTTCCGCATGGAAGGGCCATCGCTCAAAGGATAAAAGGTACTCCGGGGATAACAGGCTGATCTCCCCCAAGAGCTCACATCGACGGGGGGGTTTGGCACCTCGATGTCGGCTCGTCACATCCTGGGGCTGGAGAAGGTCCCAAGGGTTGGGCTGTTCGCCCATTAAAGTGGCACGCGAGCTGGGTTCAGAACGTCGTGAGACAGTTCGGTCTCTATCTGCTGTGGGCGTTAGAAATTTGAGTGGATCTGACTTTAGTACGAGAGGACCGAGTTGGACTGACCTCTAGTGTATCTGTTGTCTCGCCAGGGGCACTGCAGAGTAGCTACGTCGGGAAGGGATAAGCGCTGAAAGCATATAAGCGCGAAACCCACCACAAGATGAGATTTCTTTAAAGGGTCGTGGAAGATCACCACGTTGATAGGCTATAAGTGTAAGTGCAGTAATGTATGTAGCTGAGTAGTACTAATAACCCATAGGCTTATGTACGTATCCCGGTCCTAGTGGCCGGGAGCAAACTCTTTGATGAATTTAGGATATGATTTTACTAATATGTTAACTTTTACAGTTGAAATATACTGAAACGATTTAAGGTGATTATCGCAATGGGGCTCACCTCTTACCATTCCGAACAGAGAAGTTAAGCCCATTAGCGCCAATGGTACTGCCACAGGTGGGAGAGTAGGTCGTTGCCTTTCTTTATCAAGCCTCAATCTTTAAAAGATTGAGGTTTTTTTTGATCTTATTTTTAGGATTGCTGTATCTCGTAGTTTTTAATCCTTTGCCCGTTATTTTTATAATTATAAAAGAAGTAATTTTTAATTGCAGTTATGTATTATTATGAGTTCGTATTTTTTCTTCATTCTGTTTTTTCCACTTTCGAACTCTGCTTCTTGCGTTTTTGTATGGTGATGAAGTGTTTAATTGTATCATTTTTCCTTTAGTCCACTTTTCATACAAATCCGCGTTGTCATTCGTTTTAATTAGCTCTAATATTTTTCCTACATTTCTGTCCAATTCGGTTAGAAGTGTTTTGTAATCAAAATTTTCGTAATCAGAATAAAATTTTTGAGCAAGTTTCCCTAATTCATTCCACTTAAATCCTGTTTCTGGAAATTCCACAATTTGTCCTTTATCTTTTCGGTGATTCCATTTCAGGACGAGTTCAGACCAACCAACAAGATAAGCAACCAAATCTGACACACTCATTTTAGTTTCTTTTGCATGTCCTTCGAGTTCTTTTTCTTTGGTCAGTTCCGTTGGAATACTTTCTAAGTCCTTTTTCAGTTTGGAATAGTTATTCTCAATTTCAAAAATCAATTCTTCTTTATTTTTTGGAACTGCCATTTCTTTGTTTTTTGTTCATATGAAGCATAACGCACTCGGATATGAATAACATGGTTTAATACTTAACTTTTCAGTTTTTGCATCCACCTTTTTTTATACGTTTTCAAATGTATTAAAACTAATACGTTATTTAAAGTAAAGTTATTAATGAGTAATCGGTATTTGTTAATTAATTATGTAACTCCAATAAACTTACTACAATATGTATATAAAATATTACGGAGTTTTATAAATCTATCAATTTTATGATTTATGACACACTTTATTGAATACTCCCACACACTTTATTGAATACTCTAAGTGAGCTTCGCTGAGTTTTCCTCAACGCAACGAAACGGTCAGCGAGCTTTGCTGAGCTTTCCTCAACGTAACGAAACCGTCAGCGCGTCACGCTGGTCTTTTCTCAACACAACGGAACAATCAGCGACCCATACCGTGGTGTTAACGGAGCATGCCGTAGTATCAGCGACCCATGCCGTGATGTTAACGGAGCATGCCGTAGTATCAGCGACCCGTGCCGTGGTGTTGACGGAGCATGCCTTGGTGTTAACGGAGCGTGCCGTGGTGTTAACGGAGTATGCCGTGATATCAGCGACCCATGCCGTGATGTTAACGGAGTGTGCCGTAATATCAGCGACCCGTGCCTTGGTGTTAACGGAGCATGCCGTGATATCAGCGACCCATGCCGTGGTGTTAACGGAGCATGCCGTAGTATCAGCGACACATGCCGTGGTGTCAACGGAGCATGCCGTGATATCAGCGACCCATGCCGTGGTGTCAACGGAGCACGCCGTAGTATCAGCGACCCATGCCGTGGTGTCAACGGAGCATGCCGTGATATCAGCGACCCGTGCCGTGGTGTTAACGGAGTATGCCGTGATATCAGCGACCCGTGCCGTGGTGTTAACGGAGTATGCCGTAATATCAGAGACCCATGCCTTGGTGTTAACGGAGCGTGCCGTAGTATCAGCGACCCATGCCTTGGTGTTAACGGAGCATGCCGTAGTATCAGCGACCCGTGCCTTGATGTCAACGGAGGATGCCGTAGTATCAGCGACCCGTGCCGTGGTGTTAACGGAGCATGCCGTGATATCAGCGACCCATGCCGTGATGTTAACGGAGCATGCCGTGGTATCAGCGACCCGTGCCGTGGTGTCAACGGAGCATGCCGTAATATCAGAGACCCATGCTGTAATATTAGCGAGCTTCACTAAGTTTTCCTTACAGATATATAAATCAACAAAGCGTGCAGAGAATTATGTAAACGAATTGTAGCTACCAGTTTTGTACATGGTTTTTTGCATGGTTAAACAACTAACTTAGTAAATAAAAACCGAATAGAAAATCCGCGAGGACTTTCGTAATTAGGTAAGAACCTAGCAATTAATTATACACGGTATTAGATGGTGTTTTTTATTTTTTTCCAATCAATCATCATTAACCTATCTCCTTTGGCTGTACTCGTTGTATTTAACTCATAAGACTTAATTTCCTTTTCTAGTATTTTACATACTTCTTTAATCAAAACAATAAGCCAAGTTATACTCATTTTTTTGTCTCCCAGTGAGTATTCAATTTCATCAATACCTATCATTACACCTTCAGAAACGCTATAAGGATTTATGAAGTCAGCGTAGTAGTTTTCTGTTTTTCCAAAAGTTATAATTCCACTAATTGCTTGGTGTTCATCAGAGTCTTCTTTTTGAAGTATATGAACCCATCTCAAAGTTCCAAATATTGTATCTTTTTTTGATACTATTTTGTCAATATTTCCATTTATATGCTGAATTGTATTTCTCAACAAAATTATTTCCTGACACCTTGAAATATCCACAATTTCTTTAATATCTGTGATTTTTTTTAGTTTTTCTTTTCTTTTATTGTTGTTTCTTCCTCGGTAATAGTCTAATTGAGATAGTAGTTTACTAAACTTGTCTGTAAAGTCAATAATAGAAGTACTTATTATTAGCAACTTTGTAACCTCTTCTGAACTTAGTTGTTTTGTGCCTGTTTTGTAACAATTTAAAAGATGGCTTTTTAAATTTTGAAAATTAATATCTATAGCGTCAACGGTCAATCTAATTCCATCAATTATCAATAATTGTTTTTTTCCTATTTCACTTGGAATTTTTCTTAATATTGAATCGCTTTTTAATATCATGTTTTTATATCTCAGGATGGCACGTTTTTTAAATAACACCTAACGGTTTGTGTATGAAAGATAGCTTATAAAAAGACACTAACTTTTCGGATTAGCACAGAGCCGAATTTTTATATTTTGGTTTTAATTTTCTCTTTTTAAAAGCCAAATTAAAAATTTGATGGTCTTTTAAAATAAACACAAGTATTATGGTTTAGTACTTATTTGCTATGTATTATATACCTTGTAAGCAAACGTTTTTACGTCTAATTCAGGTTTAATGTGTTTTAATATCTCTCCCATAGATTTATGAATATCGTCTCCAATCTCATATTTTTTTGGTTGATTATTTTCTTTGGCTAATACAACAAGTTGAGTTTCGATATTCTGATATTCTTTTTCGACTAGTTTTATCTTTGGTTCAGGTAAGTAATGGCAGTTTTCCTTTAAAATATCAATAAACTCTCTAATCTTTCCTATTGAATCTTGATAATTTAATCCTCTAGTTTTTTTATCTGGTGTAGCCGAAGTTGCTAACTTAATTGTAATTCGCATACAATTTTTAGTTTCATTGAATAGTCTTCCAAGAGAAATTTTGTTTTGCTCTGTTGCGATAGTATTTTTCATTTCTTCGGCTTTATCAGCAGACTTTTTTGCTTTTTTAGCCTCATTTATAGCTAAATATGCGCCATAAGCAGAAGCAATAGCTCCAACAATTCCAACAATCAGGCTAGTTATTTCCATTCTCTGTCAATAATTTTAATTCCCGTTTGTCCGAAATAATAGTCGAAGTTTTTTGATGTCCCAGATGAAAGCATTTCTAAGAATTTTATGAAATCGTAATATCCTCGTGCTACATAAAGTTCTCCGTTTTCATCATAACTTGGAATTGGTAACTTACATCGTCCGCCATCTACAACAAGATATGTTTCTCGAAAAACTAAGGAATTGTTATAGAAGATATCAACTATTTGAGAATAGGCTTTAGGGTCAGGGAATTTGTTAGCCCATTCTTCTTTAAAATCATCATTTGACATTAAACCATAAGCCATTGTTATTGACAGGTCGTCTTTATAAACAGAAATAGTACTATGCGAATCTTCTTTTAAGATATTTGAATCTCCGTCAAATGCTTCATAAAATGTAAATTGACTTTTATAAGAGGGGCCACTTCCATATCCCCAGCAACCAATCTCATTCCAATTGGTATAATCTGATTTTATTATTGTTTCAAGTAGATTATCTAATGTCATTGTTTATTTTTTTCTTAATGTTTGCTAACTCGTTATATGTCAAACTTTAGTTGTTTTATCCTGGAAAAAGTATGGGATAACATAAAATTTAGCAATTTTTATACGCTATCAAATATAGTATAATCAATAGGTTACTTAAAACAAAGTTATTAACGAGTAATTGTTATTTATTAACTAATTATACAATTCCAGCGAACTTACTACAAGGGGTGTACAAAATCTTACGGAATTCCATAAACCTATTAATTTTATGATTTGTAACACACTTTATTGAATGGTCTCTGTAGGAAAGCTTTAACGATATACCTTTCGTTTGCTAATTTTTAGGTCTCCCTTTTTTTCTAAAGATTTTATGACTCGAATAACCGTTTCTACGCGTAAACCTAAAATATCTGCTATTTGCTGACGTGTATAGGCTACTTTAAAAGAATATTTTCCTTCAACTTTATATACATCGTCTTTTAAATAATCTATAAAGCGGAGTACTCTGTGAGCAGGTTCTTGACTCGATATTTCAGAAGCAATAATAGCTTTGTAGTACAAACGTTTTGCTAAACTCTGGGTGATTTTTAGGTGAATTTCAGGATTGTCTTGTAGTAATTTAAACAGGTTGCTTTTAGATAAAGCTAGAACCGTACTATCAGAAATAGCCACCGCATTGGCAGGATATTTTACATCAATAAATAAAGGCGGTTCACCAAAACTTTGGTTTTTATAAAATACCCCTTGAATAAATTCTTTACCGTCATCATTAAAATTATTCATTTTAACCACTCCGCTTACTATTTGGTAGTAGTAGTGTGCGGTTTGTTTTTCAGAGAAAATGATTTCGTCTTTTTGAAAACTTTTGGTTTCAGCGGTATATTTTAATAAGAGTTCTTCTGGAATCATTATGATTTAAGTCATAAATTGCAATTGCATAAAGATATACTTTTGTAGCGTATTTCAACAACGATTTGTAAATGGATAAAAGAGACATAGAAAATAGGGAAGATGTGTATAAGTTAGTATCAACCTTTTATAACGATAAAATTAGAAAGGATGATTTTATAGGGCCTATATTTTTAAAAACAATCCCAGAAGAAACCTGGGAACCTCATTTACAAAAACTCACCGATTTTTGGGAAACAAATTTGTTTTTTGTTAGAAAGTTTAAAGGAAATCCGATGAAAGCACATAAGGATGTAGATAGAGAGTTTGAGTATGCTATTTATCAGGAACACTTCGGACGCTGGTTGCAATTGTGGTTTGAAACGGTTGATGAACTTTTTGACGGAACCAAAGCGCATGAAGCTAAAGAAAGAGCACGAAACATAGCTTCTATGCTCTTTTTTAGAATGTTTGAAGCAAAGCCTAAGCCTACAACTACGACATAAGTAGGTAAAAGATCAACGAAATATTACCGAGTATATTGATAATAAATGCCCATGCAATTATTTTAAAAGGGCGTTGACTTATGGCAGCAGCGTTAGCCCCCATAGCGGTTACACAAGCAAAAATTAGGGCAAATAAATTAACGTCACCATTTACGGCTAAAGCAGCTGTTATGGAGGCAATCATAGAGCCTACGGTAATTAATATAATAGATACACCAATGCTATTTCGTTCTCCTTCAGCAATTTTTTTATTGATGTAAGCCGTAATTCCCATGCTATTTGTTTTTTGAAGTGTTTTTTCAGCGGTTATGTTTTTAGTAGTTACCATAATATAATAGTTTTGATAAAATTATGTAACTGATAATTAGTTTTTTATGATTGAAGTCATAAATGAAAAAGAAGAAAAGGTGTTTTTATTTGTTAGATATTTTTATCTTCACATACTAAAATAAGCTGAGTGGAGTCAATAACTATAATTTACATTGTATTAGCCGTATTCATAAGCGTAGCCATTGCTTTTTTTCAATATTTCTATAAGGTAAATAGCACTCCGAAAGTACATATCTTACTTTTTAGCTTAAAAGCCCTAAGTCTTTTTTTAATAGGATTGTTATTGATCAATCCGAAGATAACAACTCTTGAAACAGAGAACATACAACCGGTGTTATCTGTATTGGTGGATAATTCACTATCTACTCAGTTTTTTAAAGAAGAAAAAAAGGTTCAAGAAGTAATATCAAAAGTAGAAAGCAACGAAGAACTTCAAGATAAATTTAACGTACAGTATTTTTCGTTTGGGAACGATATTAAGGTGTTGGATAGTTTATCGTTTGCTGAAACTCAAACAGATATTTCAAAAGCAATTGATGCTGTTAATGAGTTGAATAAAGATAAAAATGCAGCTACCATTTTAATAACCGATGGAAACCAAACACAAGGAAACGATTATGAGTTTTCATCAACAAAGCATAAAGTATTTCCTGTAGTTATTGGTGATACCATTAAGTATCAAGACATTCAAATTTCGCAGTTAAATGTGAATAAGTACAGCTATGTAAAGAACAAGTTTCCTGTAGAAGCATTGTTGTATTATGAAGGAAAAGAAACGGTAAACACTACTTTTTCAATTGTAAAAAATGGGAACAGAGTTTTTTCAAAAAGAGTACGTTTTTCACCAGAAAACCCTGTACAAACTGTTACAGCCAATTTAGTGTCTGCTACCAAAGGAGTACACTATTACACAGCATCGATAAGTAGTATAGCGAATGAAAAAAACACAAAGAACAATTATAAAAGCTTTTCAGTTGAAGTTTTAGATGAACAAACCAAGGTTTTACTATTAAGTTCTTTCCTACACCCAGATTTAGGAGCGCTTAAAAAAGCGATAGAGAGCAATAAACAACGAAAAGTAGATATTGCTTTGATACTGGATAAGAATATAAATTTAGATGCGTATCAGTTTTTTGTTTTGTATCAACCTAACAGTTATTTTAAAAGTACTTTAGAAAAAATATCCTCTAATTTTTTACTGGTTTCAGGAACTAAAACAGATTGGAACTTTTTGAATAGTCAAGGTTTGGGAGTTCAAAAAAGAGCCATCAATCAAAAAGAAGAATACACGGCTATTTACAATGCAGATTTTCTAACTTTTTACCAAGAGGATATCGGTTTTGGTCAATTTCCACCACTAAAAGACAAGTTTGGAGAAGTACAGCTTAAAAAAGAATCTCAAAGCTTATTGTATCAGAAGTATGCAGGGGTAGAAACCACGCAACCGTTATTGTCAACCTTTGAAGAGAATGATAAAAAGTATGCAGTGCTATTTGGTGAAGGTATTTGGAAATGGAGAGCTGCCAGTTATTTAAAAGAGAAAAACTTTGAAAGTGTTGATACGTTTGTAGGAAATTTGGTTCAGTATTTAGCATCCACTAAAAAGAGGAAACGTTTAGAGGTAAAAGCGCAACGTTTGTATGCAGCCAATGAACCGATAACTATAAGTGCATTTTATGTTGATAAAAACTACCAATTTGATAGCAGAGCATCTTTAGAGTTAACAGTAACTAATTTAGAATCAAAGGCTAAAAAAAGTATTCCTTTTTCGTTATTTAACAACTCATATCAAGTTGCTGTTGAAGGATTAGCCTCAGGAGAATATTCATATACCGTAACTGTAAAGAATCAAAATATAAGAAGTTCAGGTAGGTTTAAAATTGAAGACTATCAGATAGAAGAGCAGTTTACCAATGCTAATTTTAAAAAACTGGAACAATTGGCATTAAAAACAGACGGAGCAATTGCTTATGTAGATAAAGTTGACGAATTATTAAAAAAGATACAAGAAGATGCATCTTTTTATACCACTCAAAAGTCTATTACCCAAAAACAAAGTTTAGTTGATTGGAAATGGTTGTTATTATTGATTATAGTTTTATTGTCAATAGAGTGGTTTGTTAGAAAATACTATGGTAAAATATGATGTATGAGCACTTTTTTCAATGTCCGCATTGTTGGGAAGAAATTTCCATGTTACTGGACGCCAGTACATCTGAAACGTATGTAGAAGATTGTGAGGTATGTTGCAATCCTATACAAATAACGTTTACCTTTGTAAATAACGATTTAATAGCTTTTGAAGCTAAAAATATAGAACAATAAATAACTATGAGATTTCACACACGTAAATGGGTAAAACCAGAAGATTTAAACCCTAACGGAACACTTTTCGGAGGACGATTGTTACAATGGATTGATGAAGAAGTAGCGTTATATGCTATTATTCAATTAGAAATTCCCAAAACAGTAACCAAGTTTATGTCTGAAATAAATTTTGTTAGTTCAGCAAAGCAAGGAGATATTGTTGAAATAGGAATTGATGTAGTAAAGTTTGGAACAACATCTATTACCTTAAGCTGTGAGGTTCGTAACAAAATAACTCGAAAAACAATTATCGCAATTGATAAAATTGTTATGGTAAGTTTGGATGAAGAAGGAAGCCCTTTTGCGCATGGTAAAACAAAAATTGAATACGTTAAAGACAGATTGGATAAAGAAGGTTCATAAAATTTTATAATTTTGTAACTCTAAACTAGATTAGTGAAAAAAAGCATCATCATATTATTAACTTTACTGTTAATTGTGCCTCCTTTAGAAGCACATGTAGATGCTATTGTTTTTGAAAGCGAAACTGAGGTTCATGTTGAAAGTTTTAATACTTTGCATCAAGATGAACATCATGAAAATGATACAGAAGAAGAAAAAAACAAAGAACACCACCATCATTGTAACGTAATTACAATTACAGCAGATTTTATTCCGACTGACTATAGTTATAATATTCCTATTTTCTTAGAAGTAAGAAACCGTATTAACTTCTATAGAAACACCTATTATAATTCATACTTATCGGCTATTTTCCAGCCACCTAAGTCTTAATTCTATTTTACTATTACTAACAGTAGTAGCTCTTGTGTAAACAAGAACTACAAGCTGTTGTACCGATTATTTAATAATAACCGGTAGAAATTATGTTACACTAGAATTAAATCAATACAAAATGTTAGATAACATTATCAAATTTTCAATTAAAAATAAATTGATTATTGGAGCATTGGTTGTGGCATTAATAGGCTGGGGAATTTACTCTCTAAAACAATTACCTATTGATGCTGTACCAGATATTACCAATAATCAGGTGCAAATAATAACATCAGCACCTTCACAATCAGCCCAAGATATAGAACGTTTAGTGACGTTTCCTATAGAAATTACCATGTCAAACATTCCAGATATCGAAGAAATTCGTTCTTTCTCTCGATTTGGATTAAGTGTCGTTACAATCGTTTTTAAAGAAAGTACCGATATTTATTGGGCGCGTCAACAAATTAGTGAACGGTTGATAGAAGCCAAAAATCAAATTCCTGATGGAGTAGGAACACCAGAAATGGCACCAGTGACCACAGGATTGGGTGAAATTTATCAATATACGTTATATACCAAAGAAGGATACGAAAAACAATACGATGCAATGGAGTTACGCTCTATTCAAGATTGGATTGTTCGTCGCCAACTCTTAGGAATTGAAGGGGTGGCTGATGTAAGTAGCTTCGGAGGCTTTTTAAAGCAATATGAAGTAGCTATTGAGCCAGAACGCTTGCAATCGTTAAATGTTAGTATAAATGAGGTTTTTGAGGCACTATCTAAAAACAATCAAAATACAGGGGGAGCATATATAGATAAAAATCCTAAAGCGTATTTTATTAGAAGTGAAGGGTTGATAAAAACTCCAGAAGACATTCAGAATATTGTCATAAAAAACAATATAAACGGAACACCTATACTGATGAAAGATATAGGGAAAGTTCAGTTAGGGCATGCGGTACGATATGGCGCAATGACAAGAAATACTGACGGAGAAGTGGTAGGTGCTATTGTTATGATGTTAAAAGGAGCCAATTCTTCAAAAGTGATTGAGAATGTAAAAGAAAGAATAGCACAAATAGAAAAAAGTTTGCCAGAAGGAGTTGCCATAAAACCTTTTTTAGATAGAACTAAATTAGTAGATAAAGCCATAAAAACGGTATCAACCAACCTTATTGAAGGGGCTTTAATTGTCATTTTTATTTTGGTGTTGCTGTTAGGAAACTTACGAGCGGGGTTAATTGTAGCGTCGGTTATCCCGTTAGCAATGCTGTTTGCTATTAGTTTAATGAACGTGTTTGGCGTTTCTGGAAACTTAATGAGTTTAGGAGCAATTGACTTTGGTATTATTGTAGACGGTTCTGTAATTATTGTAGAAGCAACACTACATCACTTAGGGTTAAAAAAATCAGGAACGCAATTAACCCAAAATCAAATGGATGATGAAGTGTATGAGTCGGCTTCAAAAATAAGAACAAGTGCGGCTTTTGGAGAAATCATTATCCTTATTGTGTACTTACCAATTCTTGCCTTGGTAGGTATTGAAGGAAAAATGTTTAAACCAATGGCATTAACCGTAAGTTTTGCAATTTTAGGAGCCTTTTTACTATCGCTTACTTATGTACCTATGATGAGTTCGTTGTTTTTAAAGAAAACAATCAATAACAAGAAGAATATTTCAGATAAAATTATAACAGCGATACAAAATGTATACACCCCAATACTCAACTTTGTGTTAACTCATAAAATAAAAGTAGTAATAGGCTCAGTAGCTATTTTTATACTCAGTTTAGTCACTTTTTCTAAAATGGGATCAGAGTTTATTCCTTCTTTGGATGAAGGAGATTTGGCAGTACAAACTACTGTATCAACAGGAAGTTCGCTGTCGTATACTATTGATGTTTCCAACCAAGCATCAGCGCTGTTAATAAAGGAGTTTCCAGACGAAATAGAGCAAATAGTTAGTAGAATAGGTTCTTCTGAAATTCCTACAGACCCTATGCCAATAGAGGCTTCAGACATCATTATTATTTTAAAAGAAAAAGAGGAATGGACAAAAGCTAGCACCAAGAATGAACTGACAGAAAAGATGCAACAATTGTTGGATGAAAACATGCTAGGTGTTTCTTTTGGATTTCAACAGCCTATTCAAATGCGATTTAATGAGTTGATGACAGGTGCTAGACAAGATGTTGTACTTAAGATTTATGGAGAAGATTTAGACAGATTGGTAAAATATGCCAATCAGTTAAGTAGAATTATTCCAGATGTAGCAGGAGCAGAAGATGTGTATGTTGAAAAAATGACGGGATTACAGCAAATTGTAATTGAGTATAACAGAAGTCAGTTAGCCTATTATGGACTCAACATTGAAGATGTAAATACGACTGTTAATGCAGCTTTTGCAGGTCAAAGTGCAGGATCAGTGTATGAAGGTGAAAAGCGTTACGATTTGGTAGTGCGTTTAGCAAAAAACAGAAGAGCTAGTATAGAAGATATTCGTAAACTATACATTACAACTGCAACCGGGGCACAAATTCCGTTAACAGCTGTAGCATCAGTAGATTTTAAAACAGGGCCTAACCAAATTCAAAGAGATGATGCTAAGCGTAGAATAACAGTTGGTTTTAATGTAAGAGGACGTGATGTAGCTAGTATTGTAAACGAATTAAAAAGCAAAGTTTCAGATAAAATAACATTCGATCCGGGATATTATATTACGTATGGAGGAACTTTTAAAAATTTAGAAGAGGCTCGTGCCAGATTAGGCGTTGCAGTGCCAGTAGCGTTATTACTCATCTTTTTGTTATTGTATTTTACATTTAAATCTATTAAACAAAGTGTATTGATATTTACTGCCATACCGATGTCTGCTATTGGTGGAATTTTCGCGTTGTGGTTACGAGGGATGCCTTTTTCAATTTCAGCAGGAGTAGGTTTTATAGCCTTATTTGGTGTAGCGGTGTTAAATGGAATCGTTTTAATTGCTGAGTTTAATCGTTTAAAGGCCATTGGAGTATCAGACCTTACTGAAATTGTGAAAAGAGGAACTTCGGTGCGTTTGCGTCCTGTTATTATGACCGCAGCTGTAGCTTCATTAGGGTTTTTACCTATGGCATTATCATCCTCAGCAGGAGCAGAGGTACAAAAGCCTTTAGCTACCGTAGTAATTGGAGGATTGGTGTCTGCAACTTTATTAACCTTACTTATTTTACCTGTGTTGTATATGCTTTTTGAAAAGAAAGTCAACTTAAAAATGAAAAAGAGTATAGTAACTGTAGTAGTATTTGCAATTGG
The DNA here is from genome assembly GCF_059716285.2 of Tenacibaculum sp. TB-53. Taxonomy (NCBI): domain Bacteria; kingdom Pseudomonadati; phylum Bacteroidota; class Flavobacteriia; order Flavobacteriales; family Flavobacteriaceae; genus Tenacibaculum; species Tenacibaculum sp. TB-53. Next base: position 305,419 of record NZ_CM202790.1, read on the forward strand.
AGTTTTTGGAGTTCAAGCACAAGAAGTGCCCCAAAAGTTAACAGAACAACAAGTTATTGAATTGGCGTTGCAAAAATCAGTATTGATGAAAAAATCAACGTTAGCAATTGAAAAATCGAAAGCTGGAATTGGTAAAGCGATTGAATTGAATCCAACAACAGTTCAATACCAAGATGTTGGTGTAGCCAATGGCATAGCGGAAAAAGAATGGTCTGTTAATCAGAGTTTCGGTTCTATTTTAACGCATATTCAAAAAAAGAAGTTGGCTAAAGAGAAAAATAATTTAGCAACGATTAATAATAATATAACAAAGAAAGAAACAGTAAGAAAGGCTAGAAGTTTATACCAACAGTGGAATTACTTATATGGATTGTTATCGCTAATGGAAGAGCAACAGCTTAGTACCAATCAAATAAAAGAAATAGCTGATAAGTTGCATGCATCTGGAGAAATAGGAGGATTAGAAAACGATTTAACCTCTTTACAATCGTTAGGAGTACAGTCACAAAAGAATAAAGTATACAAAGATTTCATTCAAGTAGAAAATGAATTAAAGCAATTATTACAAATTGATTATTTGATACAACCGCTTGAAAAACTACCTCAAAAAAAGGACTTTTTAATTCAAAAAGATTCGTTGTCAAAAGACTTTATCAAAAGTTTAGAGCAACAAAATAAGGTAGCGGCTAAAGGTGTATCTGTAGCAAAATCAACTTATTTTCCAGCATTAACAGCTGGTGTAATTAATAGAAAAACAGGAAATGAGAACAGCTATACAGGTTTTAATGTAGGAGTAAATATTCCACTTTCTTTTTGGTCTAATAATGCAAAAATAAAAGAGCAAAAAATTATACAAGAAGAAATAGCTTATGAAAATAATAATAGAGCTATGGTAATTCAGAATAATTATAAAAGCTTACAAGAACAGCTTACGTATTTAAATGAAGAGTTGGTAAGTATTCACTCAACAGTTACACAAGCGCAAAAGTTTATAAAAAAGCTAGCACTAGCTTATAAAGTAGGAGAGATTGATGCCTACCAATATAATCAGAGTTTTACCGCTTATTTTCAGGTAATGCAAAACTATTTATCACTGGTTAATAATTTTAACCAAACAGTAATAGCCTACGAGTTTTATATAAAAGAATAAAAATATAGACATGAAAAAATTAGTAATAGTATTAGTAACTATCATTATTGTTGTTAGTTGTAACTCAATAAAAGAAGATCATTCAGACCACGATCATGCAACAGCAGAAAAAACAACACAAAATGTAACGAACGATGAAGATCATAATGAAAATGGAATTCATTTAACTCAACAACAAATCGTGACAGCTAAAATAGAGACAGCTACAATCGAAAAAAGAAAGATTAGAGAAAAAGTAGCAGTAACAGGAACGATAGAGGTGCCACCACAAAGCAAAGCCACTATATATGCGCCTTTAGAAGCGTTTGTTTATAAAACAGATTTGTTGCCTGGTGATAAGGTGAAAAAAGGACAAACAGTAGCAGTATTACAGCATCCTAACTTTATAGAGCTACAGTATGCGTATCTTGAAGCGATAAATAAGTTAAAAGTAGCTAAGGCAGATTATGAAAGAAAGAAAATGTTGTTAGAAAATGATATTACCTCAAAAAAATCATTTCAAATAGCAGAAGGAAGTTATCGATCTGCAAAAAGTTTAGCGAATAGCTATGTAGCACAATTAAAAATGGCAGGATTATCACCTACTACAGTTGCAGCTAATGGGATCCAACAATATGTGTATGTAAAGGCTCCGATTTCTGGTTATGTTGTGGAGAATAATTTAAACAAAGGAATGTTTTTAGCAGCTAACTCGGAGATGATGGAAATAATAGATAATGATCATATGCATGCGGAGTTAAATGTTTTTGGAACAGACATAACTAAAATAAAGAAGGGAGATGAGTTCGAATTTCAACCATCTGGAATAGATATAGTTTATAGAGGGTATATAAAATTGATTAGTCAGAAAGTAAACGATCAAACGAAAACGGTAAATGTACATGGACATTTTGAAGACGAGCAAAATCGATTAAAAGCAGGAATGTTTATCAATGCTCAGATTTTGTTAGGAGGAGAGGAAGTGTATGCAATTCCTGAAGAAGCAGTCATAGAAAATGAAGGAGAGAACTTTGTTTTTGTTAAAAAGTCAGCAGATGAATTTATACCTGTTGAGGTAACTTTTGGAGGTTCGGATAATGGATTTGTAGCAATAAAAACAATTCAAGAAGATAATTACAACGTAACTATTGTAACTAAAGGAGCACACTTTTTAAAAGGAAAACTATTACAAATGGCAGGCGGAATGGAAGGTCATGCCCATTAACAAAACAACAAGCGATTATTTAATCCATAATCGCTTGTTTAGTTGTAATGCATCTTTTTTATACATTTAAAGTCAATTTATAAAAACATGGGACACAACCATCACCATCATTCACATGGAAACTCTACAGGGAATATAGCTGTAGCTTTTTTTCTTAATCTCGCTTTTACAATTATTGAATTTATTGGAGGCTTTTATACCAATAGTTTGGCTATTATGTCAGATGCACTGCATGATTTAGGCGATAGCTTAAGTTTAGGGCTATCTTGGTATTTTCAAAAAAAATCGACAAAAAAGGCAAACAAGAAGTATTCTTACGGGTATAAACGATTTTCTCTTTTAGGTGCTATTATCAATTCGATAGTATTAGTAATAGGTTCAGTGTTTATTATTAAAGAAGCAATTCCTCGAATTATCAATCCAGAAAGCGCAGATGCCAAAGGCATGATGTGGTTAGCTGTTTTAGGAATTATAGTTAATGGAGCAGCTGTATTAAAATTAAAAAAAGGAACTTCAATTAACGAACGAGTAGTTTCATTACATTTATTAGAAGATGTGTTAGGCTGGGGAGTAGTATTGATTGCAAGTATTGTAATGCAGTTTTGGGATGTACCAGTATTAGATCCTGTTTTATCTATCGCTATTGCTGGTTTTGTACTGTATAATGTGTATAAAAACATAAAAGAGAGTCTTAGAGTTATATTACAAGGAACTCCTGAAAATATTTCTGTAGAAGAAATTCAACAAAGAATAGTTTCTATGAAAGGTGTAAAGAGCATTCATGATTGTCATTTATGGACTATGGATGGGGAATACAACGTGTTTACAGCCCATTTAGTACTAGAAGAAAAAGAAATGTCTTGGGAAAAAAGCCATGAAATAAAACAAGAAATTAAACAGGTTTTGCATGATGATTTTCATTTAGAACATATTACTCTTGAACTTGAATTTACATCACAAGAATGCGATTATGAAAACTGTGGTTCATAAATTTAATTGTACATTTGAGTATAAAACATATAAAAAATGACAAGAAATCAAGTAGAGTTAAAGTTTCCGAAATTTGGATTGCTAATTCCTGTAGCCATAGTTTTGATAATTTTTATAGCAAAATCTACGGTAACAATAAATTCAGGAGAGGCAGGAGTATTGTATAAAACGTTTGGAGGAGGAGTTGTAACAGATGAGCCACCATTAGGAGAAGGTTTTCATGTAGTTGCTCCTTGGAATAAAGTACATGTATATGAGGTAAGACAGCAAGAGCTTTTTGAAAAAATGAAAGTATTATCGTCTAATGGATTAGAAATTCAAATAGATGCATCCGCTTGGTACCAACCAGTTTATAAAGATTTAGGAAACTTACATCAAACACTAGGTGAAAATTATTTACAACGTGTAATTCAGCCAGCAATTCGTTCAGCAGCGCGTAGTGTAGTTGGGCGTTATACACCAGAGCAGTTATATTCTAGTAAAAGAGATGCTATTCAAGACGAAATATTTATAGAGACAAAAAAAATATTAGAAAAACAGTATGTTCAGTTAAATGAAATTTTAGTTAGAGATGTAACCTTGCCATCAACTATTAAAGAAGCAATTGAACGAAAATTAAAACAAGAGCAAGAGTCTTTAGAATATGAGTTTAGATTAGTAACAGCTCAAAAAGAAGCAGAAAAGCAAATTATTGAAGCAAAAGGTAAAGCTGACGCCAATAGAATTTTAAGTGCATCGTTAACAGATAAAATTTTACAAGATAAAGGTATTGAAGCTACAAACAGGTTAGCTAATTCTACTAACAGCAAAGTTGTTATTATTGGTTCTGGTAAAAGTGGAATGCCAATTATTTTAGGGAATCAGTAGTTTTTTGTGATTTATAAAAAAGAAAAAAGGATTTTAAAAGTAGGTTCTGGTATAGAGTTAAAAGAGCTTGAGTTGCATGATGCCGCTGATATTTTCAGAATAATTAATAAAGAAAGAACCTACTTAGGTAAATGGCTGCCATTTGTAGCCTACACGAAAGAATTAAAGGATACCGAAAGCTTTGTAAACTCGGTCGTTAATGTTCCTGAAGAAAAGTTAGAATATACTTTTACAATTAGAAAACAAGACGAGTTTATAGGGCTGATTGGTCTAAAAGATACAGACATTCTTAATAAAAAAACAGAAATAGGTTATTGGCTTTCTGAAAAGGAACAAGGTAAAGGTATTATGACAAAATCAGTAAATGAGTTATGCAATTTTGCCTTTACGAAATTACAAATGAATAGAATTCAAATAAAATGTGCTGTAGGAAATACGCCTAGTAAAAACATACCTAAGCGGTTAGGCTTTAAATTGGAAGGAGTTGAAAGAGATGGAGAGCTACTAACAGGAAATGTTTTTACAGACTTAGAGGTGTATAGCAAATTAAAGAACGATGGGTGAACTAAATTATACTAAGTTATTAGTGATATTTCTATCTATTATTTTTTAGGTAAAAACTTGCTTTAATAGCGGTGTGTAATAAGCTACTAAAACAGGCTTTTGCAATAGTAAAAAGTGGTTTGCCTTATGACGCAAATTATAAAAGTACGTTGGTTTAAAAAAGTATAAAATTTACTTGTTTTTTACCTCAGTTCTTTGTTAGGGCAAGTTTTTTTTATTCATTTTCATCGTTAATCTATTTCCATTTTCTGCAACAAGTCCTTCTAAATTTATTCCATATTTTTCAAATATTATATCCATAAATTTTTCTCCATCAGCCTCTTTAATTATCTCTGCTTTATTTAAGTTAATAGCTGGACAAAACAGAACTCCAAATTTTCCTTCTGGAAAGTGTATTGCAATTGCTGGCTTAAGAAGGTTAAATGACCTCATATATAAAGCAAGAAATGCACCTTTTTCAGGTCCACCAAATGGGATAATTTGACTTTGTTTGCCTTTTGAAATTGTTATTGTTCCAGGTCGAAAAGATACTTCAGCACTCATTTCGTAAATGAAGCAATGTTTTTTTATGCTTTCTTGGTAAACCGTTTCTATTGATAAGCAAAAATCAGCAACATCCTCAATTCCTTCGTTTTCAATTACAGATTTAAACGCTTTATTAATTTTAGAAGATTCTTTTTTATCTGAATCTGAAGTATGATAATATTCTTGAAACTTATTAAAAGCCAATTGATTTCCTATCCAAGCATTTTGTTGATTTTGTTGAGCAGTTTTGTCCGAAATCTTGATTACTATCCGATTTCCATTTTCAAGCGAAGCAATTATAAAATCAGTTTCATTGTTTGATTCGATATTTGCTTTTAAACACTGAAGTACTAATTGCTGTAAGTTTGCGATTCTATTCGAGTAGAATAATTCAAGTATTTTTTCAGCATAGTGTATGTTTCCTGCAAAACTTAAACTCAAATATGGATTCAAGATTAATGATTTCAGATTTCCAGTAAGTGGATTATTTCGTACAGCATTTTTATCCGTAACTTTTGAATCAGATACGATGTAAATCTTTTCTTTTATTTGACGACATATGATTAAAGTCACTAGGTTTTTCTCAAATTTGCCCTAACGTGTTTGTATATGGTTTGTTGCGTGGTTTTGCACGTAATTTAGCAAATAAAAACCGAATAGAAAATCCGTCGAAGGTTTTCGTAAGTAGGCGAGAACTAGTCATTAATTATACACGTCTTTGTTGGGTGTAGGCTTATCTATTAATTTCTCAATTTTATTATAAAACTCAATGAATTCAGTAAAGATTTTATCAAGAGAAGTTGTTTTATAATAATACCACCTAGGAGATGATTTAAATTCTCCAAATTCTTTTTGTATTGTTTCGGTAATAGATTTTTCTTTAAGTTCTTTACCTATACTTCTACAAGTTAAACCAAAATAAGGCAAGGAATTTAAGTCGTCCATTCCAATTCCACAAATACACTCTTTTTCATTAATTATTAATTTATATCCGAGAACTAAAAATCTAGGAATTGAATTTTCATTTACTGTATTTCCAAAAGTAATATTAGTTGTTATTTCTCCTTCTTTTTGACTTAATTTATTTTTCCATTCTTTAAATAAATCAATAAAAGATTCATTTTTTATCTCTAATAAATAATTACTTAATCGGTTTATATCTTTAAGTTCTTTGTTTGTTTTCTCAATTTTCTTTAGATTATTTATGTTTAATTTGAGTTTTTCTTTTATTATTTCTTTCATTTCTAAATTCAATTCTTTTTCAATTTCTCTATTATTAAATAATCCTTTTAGATAATCAATATATTGTTCTAAGGCACTTATTAGTAATTTATCTTTTACTCTACAAAAAGGTAAAGCATAATTCTCTAACCAGTTTAAAATATGTTCTTTGAAATTTATTTCTAAATATCTACTATCCAGTTCTTTTTTTAATTTTTTAGGTAAACTTTTACTTTTTTCACTTGGACTTCCTCCTTTTTCTGTTAAATATAAAACATATATTTGTTCGATTCCGTATGATTTTCCTTTGACTTTGTTAACATATCTTTCGATTTGTTCATTTTGGTCAATAGCTCCATTTATTTTATTTTCAATTATTATTGCATATCTTCCTAGATCATCTAATATCAAGACATCTATTCTATCTTTTTCTACCGAAAATTTTGGTTCAACAACTTTAATTTTTGCATAATTACCTCCTAAATAATTTAAGAATGACTGTAAAAAAGGATATTGGTTTTCAGATTTATAACTAATAAACTTTAGAAAAATTCTACTATGAGAATTTTCGTTTGATTTTAATTCATCAATTAAATTAATTTGATATGGTAATTTTTCAGATTCAATTAGATAATAACGATTTAATATTTTACTAAATTCTAAGAGTTCTAAATTGTTCATTATTATCTGTTTTTTTAGCTTACACCCAACTAGTTTACATACATAACAAAGTTAGTTATATATTCTTTTTATGGTAGGATATGCGCAACTTTTTTATCGGGATTGCAAACGAAGTCTAATAGGGTTGTCTTCCCTCTTGAATAATAGGAGGAACTTTAACCAAGTTGACACACTTTATTGAATAGTCTCCAGCATGGGTCGCTGACACCACGGCATGGGTCGCTAATATCACGGCGTGCTCCGAAGACACCACGGCACGGGTCGCTGATATCACGGCATGCTCCGAAGACATCGCGGCATGGGTCGCTGATATCACGGCATGCTCCGTTGACACCACGGCACGGGTCGCTAATATCACGGCGTGCTCCGCAGACACTACGGCACGGGTCGCTAATATCACGGCGTGCTCCGTTGACACCACGGCACGGGTCGCTGATATCACGGCGTGCTCCGAAGACACCGCGGCATAGGTCGCTGATATCACGGCATACTCCGCTAACACTACGGCATAGACCTTTTTATCAAAGGCAACTGCCGTAACACCATAAGAACTTTATATAGAAATAAATCACGAACTCTTAACAACTAATAACTAAGCATTAAAAACTAAAAACTAATCACTATCTATACGGAGGCCCCGCAACCCAACCCACAATAGATTTACGAACCCCTTTGGTAATAGGAGTTACGCGATGCATCATAAAAGAAGGAAAAACAATGATGGTACCTTTCTCTCTAGGAGCACTTACAATTTTTTGATTCAGCATAAACTGTAAATCACCGCCCTCATACTCATCAGGGTCAGATAATTGCATGGAAATACTCAGTTTTCTATCAGAAATTTCACCCGCACCAAAATCCAAATGCCAATCAAAAAAGTCACCCTCAGTATAGCTAGCCAATTGCAAATTGTTATGAAAGCCCAACAAATCAAACCAATACCGTTCGTTATTACACTGAATAGCCAAACCCGCCAATCGGTTGTAAATCCATTCAGTTTCAGGCGTATTTTCAATAAACATTACATCGCTTTTTCTAAGTTCATCATCATAAGTGTCAGATCCGCTAAGTGTAGCCTTAATTTTTTGATTCTCATTCCATAAATTCAAAATTCTATCAGTTTCATGCGGAAGAAATAAACCGTTGTAGTGTACAAACTCAGCAAAATTATGTTTTAACGGAAGACCAAAAGGATAGTTTATAGCCATGATATAAGAGTAGTTATAAGGTGAAAGAAGATTTCTTAATCTTTACAACACGTACGTTTTAAAATTCAGTTAGTATTTAGATAGCAAAATATAAAAAACAAACAAGAAGGAGTAAAAAACAGTCGTAAAAGCAAGAAAATAAATCAAGAGTGTCCAACCAGTTGATGCTTTTAGAGACAGAAATATGGAAAACTGTCAGTTCGAGTGATTTTGAGGGACGAAAATCATACATCGACTTCGCTCAGTAGAACTATTGAGAACTAATTTAAAGGGTATAGTTCTTTTCCTTAAGAATAATGCATGCAAGGTTTTGATATTTAGTTATTAAAAAAACCGAACTAAAATGTTCGGTTTTTACTTTTATATGTTTAGGTTTAATATTACTTACTTAGGTATTTATTCAAAAAAACAGTTAATTCATCACCTTTAGGACCAGGAGCATTTTCATGAAGGATTTTTCCTTGTTTATCAAGAAGTATATATCTTGGAATATTAACCAATTTAATTGATTTTAAAAAGTTTGCACTCTCTTGATTTAGCACCATATAACTATGCTGATAACTTTCCATATTTTCAGTTTTTACAGCGCTCAACCAGCTGTCTTTATTTTTGTCAATAGAAAGGTAAAGGAAAGTGATTTTTTCTTTTGAAAATTTATGTATCACCTTTTGATAGTCCGGCATAGATTCCCTACATGGGAAACACCAACTAGCCCAAAAATCGATAAATATGTAATTACCGTTGTTGTTTTTTATTAAATCATTCAAAGAACTTATTTCTTGATTATGATTTATAAGTTTTACATCATTCTTAATATTTTCAAATATATCAATATCAAGTAAATACTTGTCTTCCAGAATAGTATTTAATCTGTCATCTTGGTATTTGTTTTTAAATTCATTAAATTTTGATCTAGTAACATTAAAAGATTCTCCAAAATTAATCATAGCTTCAATACTTAAAAACCGAGCATATTTTGTAAGTGAGTCATTAAAATATAAAGGAGCATTATCAAAAGCCTCTACATAGTTAATGTATTGTCTTGAGCGAGTATAGGTAGGTTTAGATTTAATTACATTCTTTCTTAAGAAAGAAAGCATTAATGTTTTGGAATAGGGGTTTAAAAGAAGGCTGTCGTTTATAAAAATGGTTGAATTGAGTTTGCCTTTAGCAGCTTTTGATTTGAAATAACGATAGAATAATTTTAATTTATTGTTATATTCTATTAAAGACTTATATCTTAAATGCTCTTTTAAATCATTAGGTAGCTCTTGTTTTTTAAAAAAATCAATTTTATACAAGTAAAGTTTGTTCAATAGTTTAAAAAGAATTTTTTCTTCTTCATGTTTAGAAGGATATATACCTCTGTTTACTTTTACAGGATAGCTAACAAATTTTTGATAATCATTATTACCAATCATCGGCCTTTTATTGTGGTTTATAGAATAAAAGATATTAGTTAAGGAATCTATTTGTTTTTTGAAGCTTTGATAGATGCTATCTTGCTTTAATTTTTGTGAAACTTCTTTAAATCGTTTGTTATTTTGGTTGTAGGAGTTAACAATATATTCTATTCTGTCTTCATAAGCTTTAATCTTTATGCTGTCACCTTTACCTAAAAAGAGAGTATCGGGAACAATTTTTTTATGACTTAAATAAATAAATTCACCTTTATTTAATTTTATATTAATAGTATCTATCTTCTTTTTTGATGTATAGAGACTTTTATCAATGTTTTGATAACTAGATTCTTTTCTTAATGCAATTTGATTATTAGAATAGTTTTCTATGCAAACAATTAATTCATTTAAAGGTTTAGGAGTTTCATTATTTTTTTTACTGGTACAAGAGAAGAATAATAAAGTAAAAAGCACAAGTGAAATAGGTTTTATCAGCGTCATTTTTAATTTTAATTATTAAAGGAAAGGTTTTTTTAACCTTTCCTTTAAATTAGTTTAAACTGTGTTCTTTTTAGCAAGAGGCACAACAATACCCAGAAGCATAGCTACCATCGTTATACTCTTGCTGAAGTTGATAAGCAGATTGGGCTTCTTCTACCGAATAAACTTTTGCAGACCAATGTCTAAAAGAACCATCTTCATTTCTTACTGCAATTCTACAAGTTGAACCAGCAATACTGTGAAGTTCTTTCCTGTTAAGTATTGTAACTCCATTTAGATTAACAATTTTGTTTAGCATAATAAAATTTTATAAATTATTTTTTGGGTGAACTATTAAAGACACTCACCTTTGTGTCTATCCTTCGCGAAATAATATTATAATTAAAAGTTTAAAATCAATTGTGTTTTTTAAAAGAGTGGAATCCGTAAAGGAAAAATCTTTTCAAAGGTATCTTATAAAAATATTTTTTTTTTAAAAAAAACCGTAAAAAAAGTAAGGTTTTTCCTTATGTGTTTGTTTTTAATGCTTGATTGTTAGTTTTTTAGCGTGTTGTTGGAAAGGGCGGCTCAATTTACAGACGTTACTGTATGTTTTAAAATTATAAAAAAACAAAAGTAGTATCGAGAACTAATTTAAGCGTTATAACTCTTTTTCTCGATACAAATATTACTCATTTCAATAGTAAAATTCACTCGAATTAACAAAATTTCATCAAAATGTACGATGTAAAAAGTGTAAGATAATACGCTAAAAATAAACCAAACACATACCATACACACAAAGTAGTAGAAAGTGAAAAACAACCTGTAACAGGTTTAGAATTTTGTTAGTAAAGAAACGGTAAAAATTACACAACAATAAGCAGTAAACTCAAAACAGAGAACTAAAAATAATTGTATTTTTACCTCAACAATTCAATACTATGATTTCACAAGAACAATTTAATAAAGAGTTAGATTTAATTATAGCAAATGCTATTAGAGAAGATATAGGAGATGGAGACCATACATCATTATCATGCATCCCTGCCGATGCAACAGGAAAAGCAAAACTATTAGTAAAAGACGAAGGTATAATAGCGGGAGTAGAATTTGCTAAAATGGTGTTTAACTATGTAGATGCCGATTTAAAAGTTGAAACGTTGATTAATGATGGTTCACCCGTAAAGTACGGAGATATTGTTTTTTATGTATCAGGAAAGTCACAGTCTATTTTAATGGCAGAACGTTTGGTACTAAACGCAATGCAACGTATGAGTGCTATTGCAACCAAAACTAAGTTTTTTGCCAATTTGTTAGAAGGAACCAAAACCAAGGTGTTAGATACCCGTAAAACAACACCAGGAATTCGTGCTTTGGAAAAATGGGCGGTAAAAATAGGAGGCGGAGAAAACCACCGATTTGCTTTATACGATATGGTAATGATTAAAGACAATCACATCGATTTTGCTGGCGGAATTACACAAGCAATTACCAAAACCAAAAAGTACTTAGCAGAAAAAGGATTGGATATTAAAATAATTGTAGAAGCACGTAGCCTAGAAGAAATCGAAGAGATTTTACAAAACGAAGGTGTGTACAGAATTTTGATAGACAACTTTAACTATGAAGATACCCGTAAGGCGGTAGCTATGATAGGAGAGCAATGTTTAACAGAATCTTCTGGAGGAATCAATGAAAAAACCATTAGAGAATACGCAGAGTGTGGGGTTGATTTTATTTCGTCTGGAGCCTTAACACATTCGGTATACAATATGGATTTAAGCTTAAAAGCTGTTGATTAATTAAGAATCGTCATTACGAGTGAAACGAAGTAATCTTAACAGGTAATTACGTTCACTTTGTTTAAATACTAAAAAACAAACCAATGAAAAAACAACTATTACTCATAGCAACGCTAGTAGTAGCGATGTCGTGTAAAACAGAGCAAACTAAAAAAGAAACCACTTCAAACATGGTAGAAAATCCATTATTAGTAAAAAGTTCTTTAGACTTTGGAGCACCAGATTTTACTAAAATAAAGAACGAACATTTTATGCCTGCAATTTTAAAAGGTATGGAAGTTCAAAATGAAGAAATAGCTAAAATTATAGCAAATACAGAAGCGCCAACATTTGAAAATACAATTGTTGCACTTGAAGAAAGTAGCAAAACGTTAGATAATGCTACGGCTGTTTTTTATGCTTTAGCAGGAGCACATACAAACGATACAATTAAAGACAATCAAAAAGAATTAGCACCTAAGTTTTCTAAACACAACGATGAAATTTTATTAAACACTAAGTTGTTTGAAAAAATAAAAGCGGTACACGATAATTTAGAGAATCTAGAATTGGATGCTGAATCTAAACACTTGGTTAAAGAACAGTATAAAAAGTTTGTAAAAGCAGGAGCTAACTTATCTGAAGAAAAGAAAAACGAGTTAAAAGAAATCAATGCAGAATTAGCAAGTTTATCTAACGACTTCGGAAAAAAGTTACTAGACGCGAGTAAAAAAGGAGGTTTAACGGTTACCGATAAAGAACAGTTAAAAGGACTTTCAGAAGAAACAATTAAAGGTTTAGAGAAAGATGGTAAATACGAAATCCAACTGATTAATACCACACAACAACCTTTATTACAAGCTTTAGAAAATAGAGAAGTTCGTAAAGAATTGTTTGAAAAATCAATTCACAGAACTGATGCAGGTGAGTATAACACAAGCGATTTAGTAAAGAAAATGGCTTCGTTACGTGCTAAAAAAGCACAAATCTTAGGTTTTGACAACTTTGCAAGCTGGAGTTTACAAGGAACAATGGCATCTACACCAGATAAAGTATTTGAAATGTTCAACGGATTAATTCCGGGGTCGTTATCAAAAGTAGCTGCTGAAACGAAAGAAATTCAAGCAGAAATCAATAAAGAAGGAAACGACTTTACTTTAGCTCCATACGACTGGAATCATTTTGCAGAAAAAGTACGTAAGTCTAAATACAACTTAAACGAAGATGAGGTAAAACCATATTTTGAGTTAACCAACGTATTAGAAAAAGGTGTGTTTTATGCGGCTACAAAATTATACGGAATCACCTTTAAAAAGCGTACCGATATTCCTACCTATCATCCAGATGTAGTAGTGTATGAAATCTTTGAAGAAGACGGAAGCAAGTTAGGATTGTTCTACGGAGACTTCTTTGCAAGAGATAGTAAGCGCGGTGGCGCGTGGATGGGAGCTTTTGTAAAGCAATCGAAATTAAGAGGTCAAAAACCAGTAATTTACAACGTTTGTAATTACCCAAAACCAGCAGAAGGAGAACCAGCATTAATCAGTTTTGATAATGTAGAAACTACCTTCCATGAGTTCGGACATGCGTTACACGGTTTATTCGGAAATCAAAAATATGCATCAATTTCAGGAACAAGTACTGCAAGAGACTTTGTAGAATTTCCATCGCAGTTCAATGAAAACTGGGCAACTCATCCAGAGGTATTAAATAACTACGCATTACATTATAAAACAGGAGAAGTAATTCCAGATGCGTTATTACAAAAAATTAAGAATGCAGGAACGTTCAATCAAGGATATTCAATTATTGAAAACTTAGCATCTTCTAATTTAGATATGCAATGGCACACCATATCAGCAGATACAAACATTGAAGATGTAGCTAAATTTGAAGAAGAGGCATTAGCTAAAATGAAGTTAAAGATTGATGAGGTGCCACCAAGATACCGTTCAACCTATTTCGCACATATTTTTAGTGGAGGATACGCTGCAGGATACTACTCGTATTTATGGACAGAAATGTTAAGTCATGATGCCTACGATTGGTTTAAAAACAACGGATTGTTAACCAGAGAAAATGGTCAGAAGTTTAGAGAACAAATCTTGTCGAAAGGAAACACGATGGACTATGCAGAAATGTATAAAGTTTTTGCAGGAAGAGATCCACAAGCTGAACCAATGTTAAAAGCGAGAGGATTACAATAAATGAATGATTTCTTTGACAACGAAACATTTACAAAAGTTGATTTTACACTAACAAAAATCAACAAAGGAGAATATGACAGCTGTACGTTCGAGAATTGCAATTTCGAGAACGTACATGCTTCAAATATTGAATTTTTAGAGTGTGAGTTTATCAACTGTAATTTTAGCAATACAGTGGTAAACCACACTTTTTTTAAAGATTGCACTTTTGAAAATTGTAAAATGGTTGGGGTAAAGTTTAATGAATGCAACAACTTTTTGCTAGAAATGAGCTTTCATAACTGCCAACTAAACTTATCTTCTTTTTACCAATTAAAAATTCCTACTACAAAATTTATAAGTTGTAATTTGCAAGAAGTAGATTTTGTTGAAGCTGACTTAAGTAGGGGGCTCTTTAAAGATTGTGATTTAAAAGGAGCAATTTTTGATCAGACGAATTTAGAAAAAGCAGATCTTACAACTGCCACTAATTTTGCAATCGACCCTGAAAATAATAGGGTTAAAAAAGCAAAATTTTCCAATGAAAACATAATAGGGTTATTGTATAAGTATGATATTGTGGTGGAGTAAAATTTGAAAGTGAAAAAGTTTGAAAGATGCAAAGTTGAAAGTGAAAAACGAAAAATTAAAAGCTAATAGCATAGAGCCAAAAGCCAGCAGCTAACAAAAATGACTAAACAGATAGAAGAAAACCTTGAGAAAATTCCAGTAATTAACTGGCTCGTAGCCTTTGGAAAGAAAATTAAAATTCCGGGGTTAGAAGGAATGTCTTTGTATGATGTACTCGAAATGTATGTTATAGGTATTGTAAAAGGAGCATTAACAACAAGGGCAGGAGGTATTGCTTTTAGTTTCTTTATGGCAATCTTTCCATTCTTATTATTCATTTTAACGCTTATCCCATACATCCCAATTGATGGATTCCAAGACGGACTACTCTCTTTAATGCAAGAGGCGTTACCACCAAAAACCTTTGAAGCGGTAGATTTTGTGATAAAAGATATTATTAACAATCAGTACGGAGGATTGTTATCATTCGGTTTTTTAGCGTCTATTTTTTTAATGACAAATGGTGTAAATGCCATATTTGGTGGGTTTGAATATTCTTATCATGTAAAAGAAATGAGAAGCGTTTTTAGAGCTTATGTTGTTTCTTTAGGGGTGTCATTACTCATGTCTTTTTTCTTAATAGTTACCGTAACGCTGATTATTTTTTATCAAGTAGCGTTAACAAGAATCCATAAGTTTGGATGGCTAAACACAGGAGATTTAGATTTGTTTTACTACGGAAGAGGTTTCTTGTTTTTAGTGATGATTTTTACCATTGTATCCCTACTTTTTAGATACGGAACCAAACAAGGAAAAGAAGTGAAATTCTTTTCACCAGGAGCTATTTTAACTACCGTAGTATCTATGTTTACTTTTTATTTATTTGGAATTTATGTAGTAAAGTTTGCGCAATATAACCAACTATATGGTTCAATTGGTACGCTGTTAATTTTAATGCTTTTTGTGTGGTTAAACGCCATTATTCTACTCTTAGGTTTTGAGTTAAACGCTACAATTTATCGTTTAAAACGCAAAAATAAAGCGAGAGCTAAATAACATTTTTCTTCATATTTTTTCGGATATTTGCAGGCTAAAACGCAAAACAAATTACGAATTTTTAATTACGAATTGTCAATTAACTCCTAATTGAAAAAATCATAATTATACGTTAATGCTTAGTACAACTTAGGGCAAACAGCTAAGGACTAACGACTAAAAACTAATAAAATGAAACCAGGAATCCCAAAAGGAACAAGAGATTTTTCATCAACGGAAGTAGCAAAGAGAAACTATATTTTTAATACGATTAAACATTCGTTTGAAAATTTCGGATTTCAACCTATTGAAACGCCAAGTTTTGAAAACTCTTCTACATTAATGGGAAAATATGGAGAAGAAGGGGATCGATTGATTTTTAAAATCTTGAATTCTGGTGATTATTTAAAGAAAGTAGATGAAAACTTATTGGCAGATAAAGACAGTCAAAAAGTTACGTCGAAAATTTCTGAAAAAGCCTTACGTTACGACTTAACAGTACCGTTTGCACGTTACGTAGTACAACACCAAAACGAAATTACGTTTCCGTTTAAGCGCTACCAAATTCAACCAGTTTGGAGAGCTGATAGACCTCAAAAAGGACGTTTCCGCGAGTTTTATCAATGTGATGCCGATGTGGTAGGAAGTACTTCACTATGGCAAGAAGTTGAGTTTGTGCAATTATATGATACCGTTTTTAGTAAGTTAGGGTTAAATGGTACGACTATCAAAATCAATAACCGAAAAATCTTATCTGGAATAGCTGAGGTAATTGGAGCATCAGACAAGTTGATTGATTTTACAGTGGCTTTAGATAAGTTAGATAAAATAGGAAAAGACGGTGTGGTTAAGGAGATGTTGGAGAAAGGAATTTCTGTAGAAGCGATAGAAAAAGTTGATCCGTTATTTAATTTTTCAGGAAGTAATCAAGATAAGTTAGCTTCTTTAGAGGCTATGTTACAAGAATCGGAAGAAGGATTACAAGGTGTAGCTGATTTAAGAACTGTGGTTGATAATGTAGAAAGTATTGGGCTAGATTCAGCAAGCTTAGAATTAGATGTAACCTTAGCTAGAGGATTGAACTATTACACAGGAGCTATTTATGAAGTAGCAGCACCTGAAGGTGTAAAAATGGGTTCTATTGGTGGTGGAGGTCGTTATGACGATCTGACAGGTATTTTCGGTTTAAAAGATGTTTCTGGAGTAGGAATATCTTTCGGGTTGGATAGAATTTACTTGGTGATGGAAGAATTAGGACTGTTTGAAGCAGTAGAATTACCAAAACCTAAAGTATTGTTCTTAAACTTTGACGAAAACGAGAGTTTAGATAAAATAAAAGCCATAAAAGCATTAAGACAGAACAATATTAAGTCAGAAATGTATCCAGATGTGGCAAGCAGTAACAACCAGCAAAAAAAGCAATGGAAGTATGCTACAAATAGAGAAATAGAGTTTGTAGTTACAACTGTTGAAAACGGTACGCTTGTTGTTAAAAATATGTCTACAGGAGAGCAAACTACTTGTTCTTTAGACGAATTGATAAATAAAGTGCAGTAAATTACCAACAATGTTGTAAATTTGCGCCCTACTAATTTTAGATAGAAATGTTTGAAGTGAACAACAACAAAATGAATGACGATAGAATTGACGAAATAGGAGAGAACCACATTGCTACGTCGGCTAAAACACCTTTACGTGCAGATGCTTTCGATATTTCTGACGACGAAAAAATAGAAAGAATTCAAGAAAGTGTTAAAGAAATTCTTGAAACTCTAGGAATGGACTTAACAGACGATAGCATGCAAGGTACCCCTAAAAGAGTTGCAAAAGCTTTCGTAAATGAGTTGTTTATGGGTTTAAACCCAAAAAACAAACCAAAGGCATCAACATTTGACAATACATACAAGTATGGTGAAATGTTAGTTGAAAAAAACATTATTGTATATTCAACATGTGAGCATCATTTATTACCAATTATTGGTAGAGCACATGTGGCGTATATTTCAAATGGTAAAGTAATCGGTTTATCTAAGATGAATCGTATTGTAGAGTATTACGCTAAGCGTCCGCAAGTACAAGAGCGTTTAACAATGCAAGTAGTACAAGCTATGCAAGAAGCATTAGGAACGCAAGATGTTGCTTGTGTTATAGATGCTAAACATTTATGCGTTAACTCACGAGGAATTAAAGATATTGAAAGCAGTACAGTAACTGCTGAGTTTGGTGGAGCATTTAAAAACAAAGAAACCAAGCGTGAATTCTTAGATTACATAAAATTAAACACTGATTTTCAATAGAAAATAAGTTGTAAATAAATTACAAAGCTCATTCTTTAGAATGAGCTTTTTTTACTTCTAGTAAAAAAGTATAACAAGAGAACTCTCAACTAAGGTTGAGAGTTTTTTGTTTTTATCTATACCTAAATTAGTTTTTAACTAGTTGAAATACAGTGTTATTTACGTTTAGTTAAAACTAAAACCTTTGGTGTTAACAATTCTGTTACGCTATAATAGCAATTCGTAAAAGTTTTCTTAATGTTTAAAAGTTTACAAATAGTAAAATAATGTAGTGATTTGCAATATTAATTTTAATAATTGTAAATAATAAACCAATGAATAATTTTAAACTTTTACTAAGTTCACTATTTGTTCTTTTTACATGTAGTGCAGCTTTAGGTCAGGGGGCTACTATTGTTGGAATAGTAAATGATGGAAATTATCCTTTGCCTGGTGCTAGTGTTATGTTGTCGGGAACAACAAAAGGCGTTAACACAGATTTTGATGGAAATTTTGTGTTGTCTAATGTCAAAAAGGGGGAAGTTACCTTAGAGATATCTTACATAGGTTTTGAAACAAAAAGAGTTTCAATTAACACGAATGTAAAGAAAAATGTAGGTGTAATTACGTTAGTACCATCTAACCAAAATTTAGAAGAAGTAATTATTACCTCTTCAGGAAGAAGAAACAGTGAAGCAAGAGCATTGAGTATTCAAAAGAAATCAATGAGTATTATGAATGTGATTGCAGCAGATGGAATAGGGAAATTACCAGACAGAAATGCAGCGGAAACGGTACAACGTATTCAAGGATTATCTATTGAAAGAGATCAAGGAGAAGGACGTTTTGTATCAGTTCGTGGATTGCCGCCATTCTGGGCTTCTACAACAATTAACGGAAACCGTATTCCTACCGCAGAAGAAGAAACAACTTCAAGAGCAACGGCTTTCGATTTTTTCCCATCAGAGTTAATCTCATATGTACAAGCAGCAAAAGCATACACACCAGATATGGAAGCTGATGGTATTGGTGGAGGAGTAAACTTTATTACACAAACAGCACCAGCAAAAAGAGTTTTAAACGTAAATGTTGGTGGTGGTTATAATGAAAAATCTGGAGAGCCTATTTACAATGCTTCATTAACGTATGGAAATAGAAGTAAAGATGGAAAGTTTGGATTTATTGTAAACGGTTCATATTGGAATAGAAACTGGGGAACGGACAATTTTGAAGCGAGAAGAAAAGGTGATGAAGGTGTGTTTAGAATGGAGTTAAGAGATTACAACGGTGTAAGAATAACCAAAGGGTTAAATGGAGCGATGGAGTATAATTTTACACCAGAGCATAAAATGCACTTTAGGGGAGTGTACGGAACATTGTCAGATACCGAAACACACTACAAGCACAGAGTACGTTTTGATAAGTTTGATTCAGGAACAAACACAGCAAGGGTTGAGTTACAAAATATCTACAATGAATTAATTACTGAAATGATTGGTGGTGAAATTGGAGGGCGACATATTACAGGTAATGGTAAGTTTGATTGGAGTATAGCTAATTATAATAATGAGTTTAGATACGGAGGAATTCCAACAGAGCAAGATAAGAGCTACTATGTAGTGAAGTTTAAGCAAGATGGAGTAGGAATGAAACCTGAATATTTACAGAATAGACCGGAAGCAGATGGTGGAGCTGGAGACGATAGAGCTTATTGGAAAGCAGATGGTGGATTGTTAGACTATAACGATACAGATGCTTTATTTGGTTTCTTTAGCGATCCTTCATTTAAAATGGATGCATCTCAAATGTCGTTTGCAGATTTAGAGTTGTATAAAATATCAATTAAAGAGCGTGATAATATTGTAGCGTCTTTAAACTATGAGCATACTTTTAATAACAACTTTAAAATAAAAGTAGGTACAAAGTATAGAGATAAGGATCGTAGAGCTAAGTTTGAGGACGTGTATTATGGTTGGGATGAAGCAAACGCAGGAACAAAACCTAACTTGTCAGAGTATTCTCAAAATATCATAGAGCAACCAGGAAGAGCTGATTTTTTAAACGAAATGGGGTCTAATATTCAATCTACTTTTGGGCCAGTATTATCAGAACAAGGAATGGTAAACTTCTGGAAAAACAATAAAAACAACCTAACTGTTTTAGAAGGAGATTCAGAAATTTTAGAGAACGGTGGAGGTTTAGGAAGAAACTTTAATGTAGATGAAACTCATTTATCATTCTATGGAATGGGAACCTTAAAATTATCAGATCAATTCACGGTATTGGGAGGTTTACGAGCTACCAAAACAGAAACAGAGGTAAATGGATATGTTTGGGATGCTGATCAAAGCCAATTAAATGCTGTAAGAAATGTAAAAGACTATTGGGCAGTATTACCAATGTTACATGTAAAATACTCTCCAAAAACTGATTTAAACATTCGTTTTGCAGCAACAAGAAGTTTTTCAAGGCCAAACTTTGGAGATATTGCTCCAGGAGGTACCTTCATCTCATTTGATAACGAGTTTAAAGGAGGGAATCCAAACTTAAACCCTACATTCTCATGGAACTTTGACTTATTAGGAGAGTACTACTTTAAAAATGTAGGAGTAATAAATGCAGGTATTTTCTATAAATCAATTACAGATCCTGTATTCAACGATACATATCAAGGTACTTACAACGGAAATACAGGAGTAGAGTTTAGTACACCTGTAAATGGAGCAGACGCTTGGATTGGTGGTATAGAATTAGGAATTAACAAACGATTTGATTTCTTACCAGGATTCTTACAATACTTCGGAACTCAGTTAAATGCAACATTTATGGATTCTGAAATGACAAAACCAAGTGGAAGAAAAGTATCTATTGCATACCAAGCCAATACCTTATTTAATGCACAGTTATTCTTTGAAAAAGGAGGATTCAATACACGATTAGCCTATAACCACAAAGGAAGCTATGCAATTGGGTTTGGAGAAAGAGACATTGATGATATTTACTATGGAAAATACAACACACTAGATTTTTCAGCCTCATATCAAATAGGTAAAAACTGGACCATTTTTACAGATGTAAATAACATATTAAACAATGCCCTAATTTATCATTATGGAAAAACTGAAGACCGTCCTAAGCAAGTAGAATTCTACGGTATAAAAGGAAGCATCGGTGTAAAGTATAATCTGTAATGAACTTGTTTTCTGTTTATAAATGCAATGCGGGCTCTCATTTTTATGAGGGCTTGCATTATTAAAAATGTTAGTATGAATATAAGATTTATAGCAAGAGCCTCTATAGCAGCTTTCGGTACGTACTTTTGTATGTACGCTTTTCGAAAGCCATTTACAGTAGCCACTTTTGCCGATGAAAGTTTTTGGGGAATTGATTATAAAATTCTCTTGATAATAGCCCAAGTAGTAGGGTATACATTATCAAAGTTTATAGGGATAAAAGTCATTTCCGAAATGAAATCAGGTAAAAGGATGCTCGCTTTAGTTAGCTTTATTCTATTTGCAGAAGTAAGCTTATTAGGTTTTGCTATAACTCCCGCACCCTACAATATCTTATTCCTGTTTTTAAATGGATTGCCCTTAGGCATGGTTTGGGGAATTGTGTTTTCTTATTTAGAAGGAAGAAAAGCCACAGAACTATTAGGAGTAATCTTGTCCTCAAGTTTTATAGTTTCTTCAGGAGCTGTAAAATCAGTCGGGAAAATAGTGTTGGATAGTTTTGGATTTAACGAACATTGGATGCCTTTTATAACGGGACTGTTTTTTATAATTCCGTTGATATTTTTTGCTTGGTTATTAGAGAAGTTACCCAAACCAACAGCAGAAGATACACGACTTAAAGTAGTACGTAAACCATTAGATTCAGCAGGAAGAAAAAAGTTATTCAAAGAATTTTCAGGCCCTTTAATACTCATTGTTTTCTTTTTTATGTTACTCACAGCATTGAGAGATTTTAGAGACAACTTTGCACGAGAAATCTGGGACTCTTTAGAGTACAAAGATGCTTCAATTTATAGTATTTCAGAAATTCCTATAGCCATTATTGTACTCATTATTTTAGGGGTAATAGGAAGTATTAGCAAAAACTACAAAGCATTTGTTTACTATCATTATGTGTTGTTTGTATCGTGCTTAGCAGTGATTATTAGTACTTATTTATTTCAGTACAATGAAATTTCAGCATTAACGTGGATGATTATTTCTGGTTTAGGATTGTATAGTTGCTATGTGCCTTTTAACGGAATATTTTTCGACCGCATGATAGCTACTTTTAAAATAAACGGAAATGTTGGGTTCTTAATCTATATAGCTGATGCTTTTGGTTACTTAGGAAGTATATTAATTCTTTTATATAAAAACTTCGGAAAAGGAGATATTTCATGGCTAAGCTTTTTTACATACGCACTTTACATTTTAGCATTTATAGGAATATTTATAACACTATATAGCTTTTACTTTTTTAAAGCTAAAAAAAACAAAGAACAAAAAATAAATCAATTAGTATATGAATCATAAATATGACCTTATTGTTGTTGGAGGGGGAGTTTTAGGAACTTTTCATGCCTATCATGCTGCAAAGAAAGGGTTGTCAGTAGCTATTTTAGAAAAAGATAACAAACCACAAGGAGCTACCGTTCGTAATTTCGGACAAGTAGTGCCTTCAGGAATGAATCAAAAATGGCAAAACTATGGAAGAGAAAGTTTAGCTATTTATAAAAGCATTCAAGAACAGTTTGATGTTTCCATACGTCAAAACGGAACCGTATATATTGCTTCAAACGAAGAAGAAGTTCAGTTAATAGAAGAATTGCATCAAATTAATAAGAATAATAGCTATACGTCACAGCTGTTAACCAAAGAACAATGTTTAGATAAATATGCTGGCTTGCGTAGTGATTATTGTCAAGCAGGGTTATTTTTTCCTGAAGAAGTAACTGTGGAGCCTAGAGTTATGATTCTTCGTTTACATGAGTTCATGAAAAAAGAATTGAATGTAACAATACACTATAATACTAAGGTGATGGCTACAAACAATGTTACCAGTGGTGTATCAGTGTTAACATCAAATTCCGAAGAAGTATTGGCGTCAAAAGTAATCATCTGCAACGGAAGTGATTTTAAAACACTGTATCCGTCAATATATAATGAAAGTGATTTAATTGTATCGAAGCTACAAATGATGCAAACAAAACGACAAAAGAATTACCAACTAGACGGATCTATTTTAACAGGATTGACTATTAGAAGGTACGAAGCTTTTGAAGAATGTGCTTCGTGGAATACAATAAAAGCTAATGAAGACCCGAATTCGTTTGAGAAAAAATACGGAGTACATATTTTATTTAAGCAAGCAACAGATGGTTCTGTTATTTTGGGTGATTCACACGAATATGCAACGGCAAAAAATATAGATGATCTTGGATTTGACTTGAATGAAGATATAGATAACTTCATGATTCAAGAAGCTAAAAAAATTATCGATTTACCAACGTACGAAATTCAGCATCGTTGGGCAGGATTTTATAGCCAATGTAAAACCAAAGATCTTTTTGAACATTCGGTAGGAGAAAATATACACATTGTAACAGGAATTGGAGGGAAAGGAATGACAGGTAGCGCAGGCTTTTCAAAAGAAAGTATTAATAAATTATTTTAAGTAAATAGATGTTAGAAAATATTAAAATGGTTGTTTTTGATATGGCAGGAACAACAGTAGATGAGCAAAATGTAGTGTATAAAACCTTACATAAAGCATTAAATACACACGGAGTAGCAGTTGATTTAAATACCGTTTTAAAAATTGGAGCAGGAAAAGAAAAACATCAAGCAATAAAAGATGTTTTAGTTGAATTCAAGCCGAATAAACTGGGGGAGTCTGAAGCAATATTTGAAGAATTCAAAAAAATGCTGGATGAAGCTTATGAAAACTTAGAAGTAAAGCCTATAAAAGGCGTAGAGAATGTATTGCTTAATTTAAGACAAAAAGGAATAATAGTAGTTTTAAATACGGGTTATAACAGACAAGTAGCAGAAAAGTTGTTAGAAAAATTAGCATGGGACAAGAATATACATTACGATATGTTATTAACAGCCTCTGATGTAGAAAATGGACGTCCTCATCCAGAAATGATACAAAAAGCAATGGAAACATTTAATATAACTGATGCTAGTTTTGTTTTAAAAGCAGGAGATTCAGCCATCGATATTGAGGAAGGTAAAAATGCAAATTGTGGTGTAACCATCGGTGTTTTATCAGGAGCGCAAACAAAAGAACAATTAGAAGTCCAAAATCCAGATTATATTTTGTTGTCTTTAAGTGAGTTAGTTTAATAAAATGTAAATGATATGTTTGCTAAATATATCTTTAATGTTAGCTAATTTATCTTTGTATTAAGACTCGAAAACTGTCTTTTAAAAGTTTACTAATAGTGTATTTTTGATTAGTAAATTAACTATTAGTAAACTTTTTAAAATGAAAACCAATTATTTAGTAAAGCTAAGCGCTTTAATTTTATTGTTCGCATTGTCGAGCTGTCAAGAGAACAACTTGGATGAGGTATCCAAAAAAAAAGGAAAACTAGAACGACAAAGAAAATCTTCTTTAAAGAAAAAGGTACTTGTTGTAGGCTTTGATGGAATCCAATTTGAGAAAATTGCAGGAACTTCCACTCCAAATTTAGATAAGCTGAGTATTGTAAAAGGGTATGCAGGAGGTATCGATAATACTTCTTCTGAACAAAAAACAAGTAGTGGACCGGGGTGGTCAACTATTTTAACAGGTGTTTGGGTAAACAAACACGGAGTTACAGACAACAATACTTCTCATATTTCGAAAGCGAAAAGTGTTTTTCAATTAATTAAAGAATCAAATTCAGGGCTAAAAACTGCTAGTGTTGTTACTTGGGGACCTATTCATGATTTTTTTAGAGAGCAACTGAACTATATTGATTACCACTCAAAAAGTGGAGGAGATGAAAATACGGTCACAGGAGCCATTCATGCAATTAATAATGAAAATTCAGACGTGGTTTTTGTGCATCTTGATGATGTAGATGGTGTAGGGCATTCGTTAGGTTTTGGTAGTGCTTATAATAATGCTATTACCAAAGCAGACGAACAGTTCGGTAGAATTGTAGCTGAGGTAGAAAAAAGAACGAACGAAGATTGGTTAATATTAGTAGTAACAGATCACGGAAGAGGTTTTGGTGGATTTAACCATGGAGGACAAACAACGCAAGAAAAAACAATTTTTGTAGGAATGAACAAAGAAGGAAACGCTGAATTCAACTCATATGTTTCAAATGTACCAAATCAAGATTTTGGCGGAATTTACGGTCATGTTGCACAAACAGCAATCGTTCCTTCTATCTTAACTCACTTAAATATCCCCATTCAAAAAGAATGGCAATTAAATAGTACTTCTTTAGTAGGGAGTGTGGGTACTAGGAAGGTAATGATGCAAAATACCAATACAGTTTATTGGAGTTCTAACGCATCTAACAATGTTGATGTTTATAAAAACAATGCATACGTAGCAACGGTACCTGCTTCACAAGGGTATTTTACCGATGCTAACAATTCTGATGGAAGTATTAACTACACCCTGTTACTTGACGGACAAACAGGTTCTGTGGCTTATAATAATTCTCAAATAATAGCAGGATTAGATTGGAATGATTTTGCAGACAATAGAGCTTATTTTTTTAGAAGTGACAATAGTTACATACGTTATGACAAACTGTTAGATAAGTCTGATGATGGTTACCCAAAAGAGGTAAATAACAGTACTTGGCCAGGGTTAGGGGCGTATAAAGATTTAATTAGTGCAGCTTTTAAATGGCATAATCATAAAGGATATTTCTTCTTAAAAGATGGAAGGTATTTACGTTACGATATGAATAATGACTCTGTAGATTCAGGATATCCAGCAAATATAACAAATGGAAATTGGCCTGGTTTGGAACCATATAAGAATAAAATTGTGGCAGCTTTTAAAAGGAATAATAGTAGAGCTTATTTCTTTTTAAACGATGGAACTTATATAAGATATAGTATAACAAATGACTCTGTAGATTCTGGGTACCCTGTAGCTATTACCAATGGAAGCTGGCCGGGGTTAGGAGATTACGCAACAAAGATTACAGCAGCTGTAGATTGGGACTTAACTTATTGTTATTTTTTCCTTGATGATAATACATACATTAAGTATAACAAATCAACAGATAGTGCAGTATCAGGTTATCCTAAAGAGGTTAACAATAGCACTTGGCCTGGATTAAAAAACTAAAAGATTAAAATAAGTAGGGTGTGTGAGCACCCTACTTAATTATTTTCTGAATAAAAATATAGTACCAACATGGTACAAGGTGTTTGAGTACGATTAACAGGTACATGAGGAAGCCTTCCGTCAAAATACAAAGAGTCACCTTCTTTAACTGTAACTTCAACATTATCGATAAGATAGGTGCATTCACCACTCATAATGTATTTAAACTCCCAGGCATCAGTAATTACCTTTTCTCTTTTAGAATTGGGAGATACAGTTAATAAAACAGCTTCAAAACCAACGGCATTTAAACTTTTACCAAAAATTTGATAATACGTAAATCCTTCAGCTTCTACTTCTTTTTCTATTAATTGCTGTTCCTCTTTTTTAATATGAATATATTTTGAACCAGTTTTTTTCTCAACTCCTTCAAAAAAAGTACTGGCATCTATTTCTAAAGCACTTATAATTTCTAATAAAACAGGTAAAGATGGAATGGTTCTTCCGTTTTCTATTCTTGAAATTAGACCATTACTTACTTGTGCATTGGTTGCTAAAGTATTGATAGTAATATGTTGCTTTTTTCTAATTTCTTTAATTCGTTTTCCTATTCCGATTAAAAAATTATCCATAAATATTTACTGATTTTTTCTTAATTTTTTAACGCCATCCACTATAAACCAAGAAGCAAATAATACTCTAAAGAGTAGAAAAATATATTGGTTTTCGGTTGTAAAGCTGAATAAAAGTCGATACACTTCTCTTTTTTGAAAAGAGATGGAAAATGTATTAATTAAAATAAATATACCTATGAATAAATATATAAAAGGAAGTACTTTTCTCACTATTTAACAGGGATTTTAATTTCGTATAGTTTTCTACTACGGTTGTTTAATTTGTTTTCACGTAACCAAGAGTTATGTAGCTTAAGCTCTTTGTAGGTAGTTCCGAATTTTTTAGCAAATAAAGCGATATTACTAATAGCAGTATCTACTTTAACAGTATAGGTTTCAGGTAGGGTATATAAATCTTCTTGGTCAAAAACAAAACCGTATTCCTTAGGGTTAGAAATAATTTCTTTCAAGGCTAAAATTCTAAACACATAACGTTCAGTCTCATCAGGCAATAAAGCATCATAATAACTGGTTACACCTTGAGCATCTAATCTTTTTGAAATACCGTAGTTGCCTGCATTGTAAGCTGCTGCCGCAAGTGTCCAAGAACCGAAACGCTCTTTTGATTTTTTTAAATATTCAGCAGCTACTTTAGTAGATTTTTCAATATGGTAACGTTCATCAACATTACTATTAATTTCTAATCCATATTCTCTTCCTGTTTGTTTCATAAAATGCCACATACCAGCAGCTCCTACATGTGATGTTTCATCAATGAATCCACTTTCAGCCAAGGCTAAAAATTTAAAATCGTCAGGTAAGCCATATTTTTCTAGTAGAGGTTCTAAAATAGGGAAGTATTTATTAGCACGCTTTATTAATAACAATCCGTTAGACTGCCAATAGGTGTTTACCAATAGCTCGCGATCCATTCGTTCTCTAATGTCAGGTTTTTCAATAGGAACTCGTTCTCCAGCTAAATTTAAATCGTTAGGTAGTTTTAAAGCTTTAACCTCATAGCTTTCTGCCACATTTTTAATGGTAGGTTCGTTTGATTTACTTATAGTATTGGTGAATAAAATTCCAACAAATACTATAGTTAAGATAGATAAGAAACGGATTGATTTGTTCATTTGTTCTTTTAGTTTTTGTCAAGTTGTGTAATGGTATTAATCCATCAAAAAACATTCCTTTTTTAATATTTCAGAAATAGTTTTTGCCTTTGTCAGTATCATCACATGTGTACCATTTTCAACTTCAATTGCGTTTTTGATATACTTTATAGGAAAAACCTCGTCTTTTTTTCCATGAATATGTATTATTCCAGGAATTGATTTTTCTTGTTCCCAATGTAATACGTTGTATATAGCCCATTGCAAATACTTTTTATCTCTTATGGATAAATATATTTTATATAGCTCAGCTCGTTTTTTTAAATAATCATTAAAAAAGTAGCGTTCATAACTTTCAATATTTGAAATAACTTTAGAAGGGAAAAGTTTATAGGCTTTTGTTACTTGTACTAATTTAAAACGTTTGGGAAACTCTTTATTGTTTTTAACGCTAGAAATTATAATTATTTTTTTACAATCAATAATTTTACTCATCTCTTGTACGATAATTCCCCCAAAAGAGACCCCAATTAAGATAGGGTTTTTATGTTGGATTTTAGCACATAATCGTTCGGCATATTCTTCAATACTTTCATCGATAGATGTTGGAAGCATCCAATCTAAAAAGTGTAATTCAAAATGTTCTTCTGGTAAAGAAATACGCTCAAATATTTTGGTATTGGCAGCTAAACCAGGAACAAAATATAAGTGAGTTTTAGGCATTATTCAATAAACTTTTTGTCTAATAAAATACCATCTATATATTCATGTATATCAATAAGTTCATCAGGAATATCTTTCCATAAACGAATTAAAATTTGTTTTCCATCATGAACTATGTAAGTGCTAGATAAATCAGGTATTCTAGGATTGTTATAAGCGTCTTTAAAATTTTTAAAATCCTTTTTAGTAAGTTTTTCGTTTAACTCCTGTAGTTGTTTTTCAGAAAGCGTAAATTTCTGAATACCTTTTACAAGTACATATTCTACTCCGTTGTAAACAACGTTTCCTTCTTTATCAATGGAAACAGTATATACTGGACAGTCACCAAAACATTGAGTTTTAGTAATTCTTAAAAGATTGTTTTTTTCTTCGGAAATAATGTTAGTTAATTTTTCATCGGTGTTGGCATCAATCAATCTGAACTCACCACTTTCTTGTAATTTATCAATCCAAAAATCACGTTTCCCTTCTGGAACTTCAACAATACCTATTTTTGAAGCATCTGTTTCATAAGCCATTTTACTCCAAGTTAAACCGCTATTTTTTATAAGTGATTTTACATCATCAATACTTTTAGCGTTTTTAAGAACAACAATCAGTTGATTTTGAGAAGCCATAGGTTTAGTAGCTTCTTATTTAGCAATTATTACTTTTTCAGTTGGCTCTGTTAATTTGGTTTCAGAACCTTTTTTAGGAATACCACAAGAGATTCCTAAGGCTAAAAAAGAGTATAATAAATACTTCATAGGTAGTTTTTTTGATTGAGTGAACTAGTTGACAAGTTAAGCAATAACTTCAGTATCTGCAAAATCAAAACGAACTAAACCATCTTCATCAATTTTTGTTAACGTAACTGTGTGTAATGTATTTACTAATTCAGGATTCCAAGGAGCTTTAACTTTTACATAGTTTTCGGTAAATCCATGGATATACCCTTCTTTGTTCTCACTTTCAAATAAAACTGTTAAGGTGTTACCTAACTGACTTTCATAAAAAGCTCTACGTTTTTTAACAGATAATCCACGCAGCATTTTACTTCGTTTTGCACGTGTTTTCTTTGGAACCACACCATCCATTTCGTTAGCTTCAGTATTTGGTCTTTCAGAATACGTGAAAACGTGTAAGTAAGAAATATCTAAATCAGCTAAATAGTTATAGGTTTCTAAAAACAATTCATCTGTTTCACCAGGGAACCCAACAATAACATCTACACCAATACAAGCGTTAGGCATTACTTCCTTAATTTTTGCAACTCTATCAGTATATACTTTACGTAAATAGCGACGCTTCATTTTCTTTAAAAGTGTGTCACTTCCTGATTGTAGAGGAATGTGAAAATGAGGAACAAACGTATTTGAGTTGGAAACAAAATCAATTGTTTCATCTTTTAATAAGTTAGGTTCAATGGAAGAGATTCGTAAACGGTTAATTCCTTCTACTTTATCAAGAGCTTGTACCAACTCTAAAAAGGTATGTTCGTGCTTTTTGTTACCGAATTCACCTTTTCCGTAGTCACCAATATTTACTCCTGTTAAAACGATTTCTTTAATCCCTTTTTCTGAAATTTCTTTGGCATTTTTCAATACATTTTCTAACGTATCACTTCGAGAAATTCCACGAGCTAGCGGTATCGTACAGTAAGTACATTTGTAGTCACAACCATCTTGCACTTTTAAAAAAGCACGAGTACGATCTCCAATAGAATAAGAACCTACATAAAAATCGGCATCTTCAATCTCACAAGAATGTACTTCACCAATGTCATTTTTGGTTAAGTCGTTAATATAGCTAGTTACATTAAACTTTTCCGTAGCACCCAGTACCAAATCTACCCCATCAACTGCAGCTAATTCTTCTGGCTTTAATTGTGCATAACATCCTACACCAATAACAAAAGCTTCTTCATTTTTCTTTAAAGCAGATTTTACAATACTCTTAAAGCGTTTATCAGCATTATCTGTTACCGAACAAGTATTAATCACATATATATCTGCTTCCTCTTCAAACTCGACACGTTCAAATCCTTCATTAACAAAGTTTCTGGCAATAGTTGAGGTTTCTGAAAAATTTAATTTACAACCTAAGGTGTAAAAAGCTACTTTCTTATCTACATTCATCTTTTCTCTATCCTAAATAAAAAACAAAAGCCTTGTACAAGTCTTTAATTTTTTAGAAGTTCGTATAGTTTATTTAATCTACGACTGCTTAAAGCAGTTTTGGGTTTGCAAAAGTACGATAATATTCATGATTTTTGAAACGAAAAGATTACTTATTCGAAAGCTTCAAGTTGTTGATATAGAACCTTTTTATGAGCTAGAAAGCAATCCGAAAGTATTGCAATACGCCACTGGGGAACCTAAAGATTTAGAAGAAAGTAAAGAGGATTTAGAACAGCTTATAGCACGATACACTAATAAAGAAAATGATTTTTGGATATATGCCATAGAACGTAAGTCAGACAATGAATTTGTAGGTACGGTTGCTTTGGTAAAAGATGAAGAAGGAAATGATGAAATAGGATATCGGTTTATAGAACGATACTGGGGAAATGGTTTTGCAACTGAACTTTGTGAAGGATTAATACAGTACTGTAAATCCATAGGAATGAAAAAACTTATAGGGTGTGTGGTGGATAAAAATGTTGCTTCCGCTAAAATATTAGAACGATTCAACTTTGTTGCGGTAGAGAAATTTATAAGTGACGATATTGGTCTACCAGAAACTAAATATGAACTAATTTTATGATAGTAGGTAATTTAAAACTTCCGTATTACGCAGTAATTTTCACGACAACTCTTTCAGATGATACAGAAGGATATTATGAAATGGCTGAAAAAATGGACAATTTAGCTAAAGAACAAGATGGGTATTTAGGTGTTGAGTCGACAAGGAGCAATGTAGGCATTACGGTTTCTTATTGGGAAAGTTTGGATGCTATTGTAAAATGGAAAAATAATGTAGAGCATACTGAAGCTAGAAATAAAGGAAGAGAAAGGTGGTATAAAAAATATCAACTACGTATATGTAAAGTAGAACGAGAGTATGGTTTTGAAAAAGGATAGGTATGTACGCAACAATTTCTAATTTTTTAAAAAGGTTTTTTAAACAAAGTACTATTTTTAAGTATGGATTCAATATTTCTCCCATGTATAGAAGATCTACTGGGAAAATAAATTATGTTTCTGAAGATTTGTTAAAAGCGCAAGTAAAAATTCCTATTACTTATAAGAATAAGAATTACGTAGGATCTATTTTTGGAGGGAGTTTATTTTCTGCAACCGATCCTATTTTTATGATTCAGTTAATAAATATTCTTGGAGATACTTATGTAGTTTGGGATAAAGCTGCAACAATATTATTTAAAAGACCTGTAAAGCAAGACGCTTATGTAGATTTTATTTTTTCTGAAGATGAAATAAAACAAATAAAAAAGCAGGTTAAAAATGAACAGGAAATCAATTTAATAAAAGATATTAAAATAACGAATCAAGATAAAACTGTTGTTTTTGCAGAAGTTTCTAAAACCATATACATTGCAGATAAAACCTACTATAAAAATAAACGTAAAAAGAAATAAATTAGTTGTATTAATAGCCTTATTGTTTCTTTTTTCTTGTACTAAAAAGAAATCAAAATATACAAACAATCAGGTTTTTCGTTATAATGAGCACTCAAATATTACTTCATTAGATCCTGCTTTTGCAAAAGATCAGCGAAATATTTGGGGAGTCAACCAACTATATAATGGATTGGTAGAATTGGATGATAGTTTACAAGTACAACCTTCGATAGCAAAAAACTGGACAGTTTCTGAAGATGGAAAAACGTATCAGTTTGAGTTAAGAAATGACGTGTTATTTCATAAGCATGAGTTATTTGGAAAAGATTCTACGAGAAATGTAATAGCCCAAGACTTTGAATATTCTTTTAATAGATTACTTGATAAGAATGTAGCGTCTCCAGGAGGTTGGGTACTACAAAATGTAGAAAAATTCAAAGCAGAGAACGATTCTGTCTTTACCATCAATTTAAAGCAACCTTTTCCACCTTTTTTAGGGCTGCTGGCTATGAAATATTGCTCGGTTGTACCAAAAGAAGCTATTGATTATTTTGGGAATGAGTTTAGAGCAAATCCGATTGGAACAGGACCTTTTCATTTTAAACTTTGGGTTGAAAATACTAAGTTGGTATTGAGAAAAAATCCATTCTATTTTGAAAAGGATGAAAATGGAAAACAACTTCCGTATTTAGAGTCGGTTGCTGTTACTTTTTTACCAGACAAACAAAGTGAGTTTTTACAGTTTATTCAAGGAAATATCGACTTTATGAAGAGTTTAGATGCTTCGTATAAAGATGATATTCTAAACACTGATGGAACTTTAAAAGAGAAATATGCTTCTACAATCAATATGCAAACAGGAGCGTATTTAAACACAGAATATTTAGGAATTTACTTAGATGGAGAAGAGAAACATCCAACAAAATCAAAATTGATACGACAAGCCATCAATTATGGTTTTGATAGGGAGAAGATGATTAAGTTCTTAAGAAACGGAATTGGGAGTCCTGCTACAAGTGGATTCATCCCGAAAGGATTGCCTTCATTCAATAACCAACAAGGATATTCATACAAACCTGAAGAAGCGAAGAGGTTAGTAGCACAATACAAAGAAGAGACAGGAGATGAGAATCCACAAATAGCCATTACAACGAACAGCAATTATTTAGATTTGTGTGAGTTTATTCAACGTGAATTACAAAAAATAGGAGTAGCTACCAAAGTAGATGTGATTCCGCCTTCAACCTTGCGTCAAGGAAAAGCAAATGGAAAGTTGCCTATTTTTAGAGCAAGTTGGATTGCTGATTACCCTGATGCGGAAAACTATGTGTCGCTATTTTACAGCAAAAATTTTACTCCTAATGGGCCTAACTATACACATTTTAAAAATGACTTTTTTGATACTTTGTATGAACAATCTATCAAAGAAGTAGCTATAAAAAGACGTTATAAGTTATACCAAAAAATGGATAGTATTATTATTGCTGAAGCACCAATTGTACCGTTATATTACGATGAGGTAATTCGCTTTACACAAAATAATGTTACCGGTTTAGGAATTAATCCGATTGATTTGTTAAACCTAAAAAGAGTACAGAAAAACTAAGTGTTACTTTTTGTTTCGTTCCAGTAATAGCTGTCAGGGTATATTCGTTCTCCAAAAATAGCTGTTCCAACACGTACAATAGTAGCGCCCTCTTCTATAGCAATTTCTAAATCACCACTCATTCCCATAGAGAGTTCATTCATTTCTACATTAGGAATTTGTAGTGCTTTGATTTCTTCTTGAAGTTGCTTTAAAAGTTGGAAACATTTTCGAACTTCATCTGATTCCGAGCTTAGCAAACCAATGGTCATTAATCCTTTGATATGAATATTTTTGAATTCAGATATCTTTTTTACTAATTCAATAGTTTCTTCTGGTTTGGCTCCAAACTTACTTTCTTCAAAAGAGGTGTTTACTTGTATGTATACATCAATTTCTTTTTCCTCAAAAGTTAAGCGTTGATGCAATTTTTGAGCGACAGATAAGCGATCTATAGATTCAATACAACTAGCCCATTTTATAACTTCTTTAATCTTGTTACTTTGTAAATGACCGATAAAATGTACTTCAGGTTGCAGTTGTTTTATTGCATTACATTTTTGTTTTAATTCTTGTACTTTATTTTCACCTACAAGAGTTTCACCTTGTTCTAAAGCAAAATTTATTTTATCAGTATCTACTGTTTTTGTAGCTAACAATAAACGAACATCTTCTGGGTTTCTATTAGCTTTCTTACAAGCAAATTGTATTCTTTGATGAATAATGTTGAGGTTATTTTGAATATTATCCATTTACTAATTGATTGTTTAGTTCTTCTTTTTCAATAATTTTATTTTTTACAGCTCGAAGAGTAATGTCTTTAGCTTCTGCATACGATATATCATATATACGATTTATTTCTCTAAACTCTTCCGGGAATTGTTGCAGCAAAGTCTCATAATAGTTATCTAAATCCGATTCACTAGGTGCTTCGAATTTTAGTTTTAATTGAAAACGTCTTAAAAGAGCAGTGTCAATAACACTAGAGTGATTTGTGGCAGCAATTAATAAAACGTCATTTGGAAGTTGATCTACAAGTTGAATAATAGTATTTACCAATCGTTTCATCTCGCTAGAATCTTTGCTGTCATAATCACGAGCTTTGCCTATGTAGTCAAATTCATCTAAAAACAAAACAGCACTTTCTCGAGTTGCTTTTTTAAAAACTTCGGAAATGTTTTTAGCTGTTTCTCCTAGTTTTGAAGAAACAATGCTCCCCAAATTAAGTATGATAATTTTTTTATCAAGCTTTTTGGCAATAGCCTTAGCGGTGGTAGTTTTACCACAACCAGTATGTCCGAATAATAAAATTTTATTATCAACAGGCAGTTTGTATTTATCTAAAACAGCAACGTGTTTAAATTCTTTTAATAGTTGATGTAGTGTATTTTTGTTTTCATCGCTAAGATGAATTTTATCTAGTTCTATAGTTGTTTCTTTCGATTGAAGAATCAAGTTATGTATAGCCATTTGTGTTTTTTTGTCAAAAATAAAAGGTTGTATGTAATAAATTAATTTTTTAGTATACCCAAAAAAATAAAGTTGATGCTTTAAATTATTAACTCTTAAATTCGTGTTCAGGGCAATCAATTCTTAACTCTTTAGAAGCTAGTTTAGATTGTAAAAGGTTACAAAAATGTTCATTGTTTTCATGTTGGTAATAAGAGCAAGTATAGCACATTCTTTGAATAGTTATAACTCCTGCTTTATTAAGCTGGTATATTACTTTTAAGAGTCCTGTTAGTATGTCTTTTTTTTGATCTTCAGGTAATGAACTCAAAGGTTTTTCAATATTGAAAGTGAAGTTAGCTGATTTCTCAGCTATTTGTTTTCCTTGTTCAGTTAGACCAATAATATAACTTCTAGTATCGTTAGGGTTATGAAACTTTTGAACTAATTCTTTTTTTAATAAAACCCTAATACTATCACTAACAGTAGCTTTAGTCATGTTAAACTCTTCAGCTAAATAACTCACTTTACATTTTTCTTCTGAGTGAAACAGTAAAAAGATTAGAAGTTGAATTTGGATAGGGCTTAAAGAATTCTCCTTGCTTTCGCTCCAAAGAAGTACTCTAAAAGCTTCAGAAATTCGTTCTAAAGCTACAACTATTTTACTTTCAATTTTAGTGTTTTGCTGGTTTAAGTCAAAAGGAGATTTCATTAATTACAGTTTTCCATTTCGTATATAAAATACCCTTTTTTATGTATAGCATCTTCCCATTCGGGTTTGAGTATTTCAATATGGCAAAATACACATTCTTTTGAAGATAGTTCAAGGTTTTCTAATCCTTTAGTTTTTAAATATTCCTTACCATAGTTGAAAATTATGTTAGTGTCTTTATTGCTAGAAGGCACAATAATATCAAAATGCATTATTGTATTATCTTTTTTAGTTACGTAGGTATCCCAAACAGCTGCTTTCATTTTATTATATATTTATAATATTAAAAGCTCTACAAAATTAGGAATCCTAACTTTATAGAGCAAAAAAATTATCCTTTTACTTCTTCCATTGATGCTCCAAAATTAATATGGAGAACATTACCAGTAGGAGTTACCAAAGCAGGGACAGATTTTACACCAGCATTTTCTGCTTCTAAAATTCGACTTTTGTCTTCTCCAAAATGAACTACTTCAACATTATCAGAACCAATTAAGTTAATAATGTCTTGTTCTGCGCTTACACAAACAGGGCAACCTGCGTGATAAAAAATAGATTTACTCATAATTATATTGATTTTAAATTTTGATACAAATATAGTTAGGTTTCCTAACTATAAAAAATAATTTTTGTTTTTTTTATAAAAACTGCTTCTGTTTTGGAAATGAAGAGTATATAATAAAGTTGTTAATAGTTAATTAAGAAATAAAAATGTTATGTAATTTTAGCGGTTCTTATTGTTTATAGAAAAGATTTAATAATTGAGATGAGAACAGGTTACTTAAAAAAAGAAATGAGGTTGTTATTTGCAAAACAAGTTATAATCACAGTTCTTTTGTTTTTTGCTTTAGAAGGAATGTCGCAGTCGGTGGGAGTACAAGGATTTAAGGCTTTTGG
Organism: Tenacibaculum sp. TB-53; assembly: GCF_059716285.2. Taxonomy (NCBI): domain Bacteria; kingdom Pseudomonadati; phylum Bacteroidota; class Flavobacteriia; order Flavobacteriales; family Flavobacteriaceae; genus Tenacibaculum; species Tenacibaculum sp. TB-53. The sequence continues at coordinate 342,491 of NZ_CM202790.1, forward strand.
TGTAAACCCCACAATACCTAATGATTCTCTTTTTTCAAAAATAAATAAGGCAAAAGACTTCAAAGCTAAATATGATGCGACATTTGATCTTATAGAGTTTCATCGAGAAAAAGGAAATTTAGATTCCATTATATACTATGGAAATAAACTGTACACGGAAACAACTAAGAATAAATTGATAGATAAAGAAAATCATTTATCAAAGGTTTCTAGTATAGTGGCTGAAGGAAAGTTAGAAAAGGGACTTTTTGATGAAGCTTTGAAATGGTATTTTAAAGGAATAGAGCACTCAAATAATAAACCGGATGATGAATTATTTGTTAAAAATAGAATAGGATTAGGAGCTGTAAAGTATGTTAGAGGAAAAGAAGAGGAAGGAAAGGCAATTATAGAAGAATGCATTGAAAATGCTCCAAACGAAAAATTAAAACACGATGCTTTTTATGAACTAGGGTTTATTTATTATACTCAAAGAGAGTATGAGAAAGCAAGAGAAAATTATAATAAAGCTAGATTACACTACGTGGCCGAGGGGTTTGTGAAAGAAGCTTTAGAAACTGATTTGTGGCTAGGAAAAGTATTGAAAGAAGAAGGTAAAATAACAGAAGCTCTAGATGTTTGTTATTATGTTTTTAATGAGTCGTTATCTAAAGGTTTTTTTACATTGTATGCTAAGACAGGAAATACATTAGGTATTCTTTATTTAAAAGAAAAAGACTATGAAAATGCTAAAAAAATACTTTCTACAGTATATATAAACTCCATACAATGGGCAAATTTAGAGATAGAAAGAAGAGCTATTTTAGGACTTCAAAACGCCTATGCTTCAACAGGAGATTATAAAAATGCACATGCTTTAATGACGCAATTAAATCGTGTTAATAATGAAATTTTAGTAAGTCAAAATAAACAGCAAGTAAATGAGCTTGAAGTACAGTATAAAACACTGGAGCAAAAGCAAGAGATTGAGCGACAAAAAACAATGAAAGCATACATACTAATAGCCTTTCTTATAGTATTAATACCTGTACTTGCTTTATTATATGTGTACTATCAAAAGCTTCAAACACAAAGTAAACTTAATAAGACTTTAGAAGAAGTAAACCAACAAAAAATAACTACGTTACTTAAAGACCAAGAATTAAAGTTAGTAAAAGCATCATTAGAAGGGCAGAATAATGAAAGAAAACGTATTGCCAGAGAGCTACACGATAGTATTGGAGGAAATTTAGCAACCATAAAGTTACAACTATCAAACAAGAGTAAATTAGAGGAAGAAAGCATAATTAAGCAAGTAGATGAAACCTATAATCAGGTAAGAGAGTTATCTCATAACTTAATGCCTAAAAAGTTTAAAGATTCTGCTTTTACAACAATAATAACAGAATATATAAATAATGTAAAAGCGCTATCTAAAGAACAAATAACGTTACAAATCCATCCAACGGAAGAGGTAGATAAAATAAATGAGAATTTAAAAGTAGAGCTTTATAAAATAATTCAAGAATTATTAACCAATGCATTAAAACATGCGAAGGCAACACAAATAGATATTCAGCTTTCTCTGTTTAATAACACGATACAACTACTTTTTGAAGATGATGGTGTTGGATTTGATCAAGAAAAAGTAAAATATGGATTAGGGTTTCAGAATTTAAAAGACAGATTAAAAACAGTTAAGGGAAATATTTTAATTAACTCTTTTCCAAGTAGAGGAACAGTGATAGATATTAATGTACCTTTAAATTAATATATGATGACTTACAATATTATTTTAGTTGACGACCATAAAATGTTTTTAGATGGGTTGGTAAATATTTTTAAAAATGAAGATGTGTACAATATCTTGCTTACAGCAAATAATGGTGAAAATGTAATAAAGTACATAAAAACAAATCCGAATCAACATATAGATATTGTTATTAGTGATATTTCTATGCCAGATATAGATGGTATTACGTTAAACGATTATATAAAAAAAGAACGTTCAGACATCAAAACGTTAATCGTTAGTATGCATACAGATGCAGGAATGATAGATACATTAATTAAAAATAATGTAGACGGATATTTATCTAAAAATGCAACTCAATCTGAACTACTAAAAGCAGTACAAACTATTCTTGGTGGTGAAAAATACTTCTCACAATCTGTACGAGAAGCTTACATGGAAAATGTTTTTAATAAAAAAAAGGAAACGTCAATAATGTTAACAGCTAGAGAGAAAGATGTACTTAAATTAATTGCAGAAGAATATACTACACAAGAAATTGCAGATAAACTCTTTTTAAGTAAGCATACTATTGAGAGTTATAGAAAAAACTTAATATCTAAGCTTAACGTAAAAAACCTTGCAGGATTAACAAAATACGCAATAAAACTGGGCTTAGTAGAGTAGTAATTTTACCACCCCCTGAAAACAGGGTAGTAACTTTCACTAGTTTCAGTCTATTTTAAGAATCACATCTAACGCATCTTTGTACCATAATTATTAAGTAATAAAGTTATGGTCATTTTTGGATGGCGAGAAGCCAAAATAAGTATACAGCCAGTAAACAATCATAGTTGTAGTTATTGCAATACACCAGAACGTTTATTTATTCAAGTAAATAGATTGTATGTACATGTATTTTGGATTCCTGTTATTCCTTTATACAAAAAAACATATAGTATTTGTGGTCATTGTAAACTGGAAATGAGTAAAAGCCAAATGCCACCAGACTTACAACGAAAGGCGAAAGAATATAAGCAAACAAGTAAAACTCCTTGGTGGATGTTTTCGGGGCTTATCATCGTAACTTTTTTAATGCTGTTTATATTTTCTTCAGCACTTTTAATACATAAATAATAAAAATCAATATAAACCATTTAAATTTTAATCAAACATGATTTACGGAATCTCATTAGTATTTTTAAGTATTGTAGCGGTACCATCTTTAATTTTATCAAAAAAGCCTAATGCTAAAGAATTATTAGAAAAAATAGAGCCTTACCAAGGATGGATTGGTCTTATTTTCTGTATTTGGGGAATTTGGGGAATTATTTCAGCTATTTTAAACTTAGGTTGGTTAACTACAGCACCAATATGGTGGGGAACCTTTTTAGCAGGAAGCATTGTAGAAGCAGGATTAGGTTTTATGTTAGGATACGGAATGATAAACAAATTATTACTATCAAAAAATCCAGAAGCTAGAGAAAAAGCAGAAATATTGAGAGGGAAGATTGCACCGAAACAAGGAAAATTAGGATTATTAGGAATCGTTGTTGGAATATGGATGATTGTAGCTTCATTCATTTTCATATAAACTAACAAAATAAAGAAAGAGAAAACATAAAATATAACATTGTAAACGAAGGCTTAAATAAGGTAGGGGTGTGGGGTTTCTATCAAAAAATCAAAAAAAAGCCTTGTTTGCAATGTTTTTGTATAAAACTGAAATTATTTTTTAGAACAATAAAAGGTAGTTGAAATGAAAAATATAAAAAATATTCTAGGAATTATTGTAGTATGTATCTTATTAACAGGGTGTGAGAAAGAAACTCCGCAAAAGGTAGTTGAAAAAACAGTACTCAAAGCCAATTTATTAACTGTTAACTATGGCATAGGATATTTTAAACAACTTAAAGAATTACAAAAAAATGAATATTTAAAGTATTATGATAATGATGGAGAAGAATATTCCGCAACATACTCTCAATATCTTCACAGAGTAACAATACCAAACCTTGAAAGAAGTTTAAGAGACATTCAGAAGTTAGAAGTAAACGAAGATTCAAAAGATTTAATAAATGCTTCAATTGAATTATTTGAGTTTTGTATAGACTTTTATAAAAAAGACTATGCAGAAATAGCATATATGTACGATGAAGGAAAAACTCAACAAGAAATTAATCAGTTAATAAAAGAGTTTAAAGTAAGAAGTTTTGAAGAGTTTAAAGAAAAAAACTTGGAGCTAGAAGAAGCAGCAAAAAAATATGCTGAGAAAAAAGGAGTAAACTTAAAGTTTGTTTAAATAATTTTTAACTCAAGTTTAGGATTAGAGCCAATTATATATCTAGACTTGATAGTTAAGAATCCTTTTTCGTTGTTGGAAACATCCTGAATGTACTTAGGAACAGTTAAGCCACTTTCATTTATCATAAGCTTCTCATTTTTATAAATTGTAATTTCTGTCATCACCACAATTTCACTAGCTGTAGAAAGTTCTTTCTCTCTTAAAACTGTACGTTTTTCAATAAAATTTAAATTGTTTGAATTTTTTTCAAACAACCACTCACTTGAATTCAGTGCTTTTTTACTAACTTCAAAAACCTTATGATGTTCACGATAATATTTTTGTTGAATGTTAGGTTCATCGTTTTTGTATGAGCTAGTACCAATAGCTAATGTAATTTTCTCAGGAATAAAAACAGTATTTGAATTAGACTGCTTCATTAAATTATAAAAAACAGAAACTTGTTGCTCACTATCCAACGCACGTTGCATCGTCTCACTTAAAATAATATCTGGAGAAAAGTTTTTAGGGAATTTATATTTTGTAGCGTCTTGATTTATAAAGTTGATATTATGGTTTTCTAAATCTAGTTTTTTAATTGTACTTTTTAAAGTTTCAAAACTCAGAGGGTTTATCTCTAAAAGTGAGTATGTTATATTCAAATCAGCATACTTTAATATAAAAGGAAGTATAAGCGAAGCAAAAGGACCAGTACCAGCATAAAGTATATGTAATGAGTCTTTTTGATAGATCTTCTCTTGAATAGCAATATCAATTCCTTTGATAAATTTTAGAGTTCTTTCTAAATCATCAAGGCAATTAGCTGCCCATAAAGTACCTATTGCTACACCATTTTCAAGTTGAACATTATTTCGATGCTCTTCATGATTTATAGCTTCATTTGAAATTCTAAAGAGTAATTGTTTATAATCTTTTAAAGAAGAAGAATAATTAGATGTTTCATCAAAGAATTTAGAAGTAATATGTAGTAACTCTTTTTTTAAATTCATTACAAGCTATTATAAGAGTTGTTTATTTTGATGTAAGCTTTGATAACTTCTGTTCCATTTCATTAATAAGTTTTTTCGAAGCAGGTTCATTGCTACGTTTTAGCTCGTTTAGTATAAGGTGTATTGTTTCTGGTGAATCAATTTCTTCTTGTTTAGGTTGAAAACTTTCTTTTGGAGCAAGAGAAAAAAATAAAGTATCAGACCATTCGTTCCTTTCAGCATCGATAACTAAATGAATACGGTCTTCATTTCCTTTATTAGTAACTGAATGTATATAATTTACATTCGTATACCAACACTCACCAGGTAACATTTTCAATTGTTCATCATCTAAAATAAATTCAACTTTATTATTCGTAATAATCGGAATATGTAAGCGAAAGTTACCATCTTCATAGCCTAGTTTGTAGTCACGATGAGGTTTAATTTCTGCACCAACATTCAAACGTAATAAGCGAGCAGATGAAATAGGGCATTGAAAAGAGTTGATAACCTCTCTAAAATAATTGCAATCATTCATTATCGGAGTTTCCTTAATAGTACTATTATCATTTTGAAAAGCAAAAATATTAGAAGCATCACCATTGCTAGAATACAAAGAGATTGCTTTCCACTCACCTTGATATCCAGATGTGTTGAAATGAGGAATCCAATGTTGATTTACAACTAAAGAATAATCATGTAATAGTTTATCTGTATCAAACAGAAAAGGAAGTTTTAAAAAAATAGTAGTTTTAATTTCTTTCACTTGTATGTGTAATTGTTCTATAGCAAGTTACTAGAAAAATTGTAGATTAAATCGTTTTTAGAATAGGTGTTTATTTTTTAGGCATAAATGAAAAAATAACGACCAGTACTAAATAACTGTAATAATTATTTAGCACTAGTCAGAAAATACTTTTTAATTAAAATGCTTTATTTGTTTTAAAAGAAGCAACACTAGTTCCTCCATTTGTAACACTACCATCATTGTATTTAGCATAAGGTCTAAAGTAATAAGTGGTTTCAGGTGTTAATTCTTCAATAAATTCAGTATAAATATTTTTAAAAATATTACCAGATACATCAGTATCTAAGGCTATAGAGCTGTTAGAAAAATCTTCATTTACACTGTATTCAAAACCAATTTCTTTAGGAGATTCTTTTTCTATAGAAATTACTTCTAATTCTGGGGTAATACCTTCTGAATTTTTAAAGAATAGTTTCGGTTTGATTATCATGTTAATAGACCTACTTTCACTAGCGTCTATACTAGTGTTTATTTTAATTTCATTTCCATAGAAATATGTGTTATCACTTAGTTTAAAATAACCTCTAATATAATAAGTTGTTTCCTTTTGTAAATTGTCGACTATACCAGTAATATTGTCAGCAGGACCTGCGGCAACCACAGTATTGTTGCCATTAGGAATAGGGTTTGATGATTTTCCATATACAAATCCTCTATCAGTTACATCAGCTAAATCATTACCATCTTTAAAAGTGCCTTTTAAATATATTTTAAGAGTATTATTGTGGTTAATAAAATAATTAAAATCATTACTAGTATTAAAACTAGTTGGTATTATTTCTATTTCGTTTTCTTCACTAGAGCAGTTAGTAAGTATAATAGAGATAAATAAAAAAAATAGAGGTTTTAAAAAATGTTTAATTTTCATGTAGTTTTAATTTTTAATTTTTTGCAAAACTCAATATTTTAAATCATTTAAATATGAAAGATAAAGATATAATGAGTTCGAAAATCAGAAAATAGAACTTTAATTAACTCTTTTTTAAATGAAAGAAACAGGTTTTTATAGGTTAAATATTATAAAAAGCTATTTTTATAATTAGTAGGAGTAGTACCAGTTTCTTTCTTGAAGGCACTATAAAAAGCACTTTTACTTTTAAAACCAACCTCTAAACTAATACCTTCAATACTATAGTTTTTTGAATTATTACTTTTTAAAATTTCTATAGCTTCATTAACTCTAAAACCATTTATAAAAGTTTTAAAGTTTTTATTTGAAATTTCATTAATAACAAAAGAAATTCTTTTAGGGTGTTGATTTGTAATATTAGCTACATCAGCAATGGTTAAATCTGGATCTTTATATTTTTTATGTAAAATTATAGTTTGTTGAATATGGTTAAATAAATCTGTATCAACTTTACTTATTTTATTCTCGCTATTAAAATTGTTCTTCTTTTCAATCTTAGAGTCTTTTTGTTGAGTCAAGTTTTTAATTGTTTGTTGTTGTAGCCCATAAATACTAATCCAGTATAAAAGCCCAACATCAATTAAAATAATAAATAAATTGAGAGTTTTATTTGTTATTTCAGGTAAAAAATGAAGTGTGAGCGTAAAAAAGAGACCAATTGACATAAATGTTTTAGCCCATTGTAGCTCTTTACCTGTAGTAGAAGTGTATTGATTGTTAGTTTCTTCGGTATGTTTTTTTATAAAAGTATAAGTTTTGTAGTATATAAAAATATCATATAAATGCCCACCTATATGATTAACAAAACGAAATTCTTTTGAAAGTTTTAACTGTTCTAACCCTGATGATAAATTAAGATAAACCAATATATCTATAATTAACATTAACAAACCTGGTAATAAATAAAAATAGACTTTATTAGATTTAGGTAGTATAGAAATATTTCTTATATAAACATAAAAAAGAGGGAATAGTAACCAAGTAAAATCAACAGGAAGATTATTTAAAAAAGAATAATTTTTATCTAAATCTAAAAGTTTAGCTATTGGTTTGAGGTAATTTATGGAGTAAGCAAAAATAAATAACCCTAAAAGTAATGTAGGGCGATTATTTTTTTTATCCAAGTAAATTAAAAGTATACTAAATATTATTCCTTGAATAAGGCCGAGTAAATAAATTATAGGAATTAAGTAACTATCTAGATTCATAATACTGTTCTAATTAAACACAAAATTAGATATTCTTCTTTACAAATAAGAAGTGTAAATAATAGTATTTAAATTTTAAAACTGTATTGCTAATCAAAAATGATAGTAGCTATAAGCAATCTCTTTGTTAATATGAAACTAAATCTTTAATTCGATTCGTAATTGTTTTTTTAATATCTTTAGGATAACTTCTATCCCCGTGAAAAACATCGGCCATCGCTTCACTAAACTGCTGACCATATTTTTTTAATACAATATTTCGGATATTCTTTTGCTCGTAAAACCATTTTGAAAGCCATAAACCAGTTTTTATTTCAGGAAGTAGGCTTTCTGATATTTTTTCTAAATATAATTTAGTAGCTAATTCAGGCTCTTTTTCACTCTCAATAATAGCTTCAGCAGCCAATTTACCACTGTAAATAGCATTAGAAATTCCTTCAGCAGTAATAGGATCAGCAAAACCAGCAGCGTCACCAATTAAAAACACATTATTTTTAACAAAACCATCTGTACGAGGAGCAACAGGAATTTGAAAACCATGTTGTGATTCGCTAACAATATTTGTAATTCCTAATGTTTTTAAGTATTCTTGATAATATTCTTTCAAGTTAATTTTAGTTCTTCTAGCAGAGGCAACCCCAATAGATAAATGCTTTTTCTTTGGGAAGTTCCAAGCATAACCGTAAGGAATAGCATCAATATCAAAACGAACTTCTTTTGATAAACGTTTAAAGTCTTCGTCAGAAACTTCTACTTCATATTCTAAAGCAGGAATTAATTTACGAGTATCTTCTTTCCACCCAGCCATTTTAGCTGTAGGACTCAAAGCACCATCGGCAGCGATAACAAAATTAGCAGTAAAATTACCTTGAGAAGTTTCAAGAGTAATAATATCATCAGAAAAAGTTAGTCCTTTTAGCTTATGGTTTTCTAGTAAAGTAGCACCAAACTCCTTTGCTTTTTGCGTGATAAGATTGTCAAAAGAATCACGCATAATCATAGAAATAGTTGGTTCTTCTCTATGCGTTTTAAAGTGAAGTTTCTCTCCCAAATAAATATCAACAGTATGAAACTCTTTTTCAACGACCTCTTTAATATCAAAAGGTAAGTTTTTGCGACCTCTAAAAACAAAACCTCCACCGCATGTTTTATAGCGTGGTAAAGTTTCTTTTTCAATAATAACTGTTGAAATTCCTTTTTGAGCTAAGTAAAAAGCTGTTGAAGCTCCTGATGGTCCGCTGCCAATAATAGCAACATGGTAATGCTGTTTCATAGTATTATTTTTAGTTCGGTTAAAAATACACTTTTATACCGAATTAAAAATTAATTTACCAATGTAAACGAGTCATAACAGGGTAGTGGTCAGATAGTTTTATGTCTCCGTAGGTTTTAAATTGATTCACAGTAGCTTTTTTATCTGTTAAAATAAAATCAATTCGCATAGGATAAATGTACCTAAAAGACTTGCCTAAACCAATTCCACATTCAATAAAAGCATCTTTTTTATCAGAAGCCAATTGTTTATAAGCCCAAGAATAAGCGGTGTTATTAAAGTCGCCACAAACAATTTTTTTACCTTTCCATGAATACTCATGCTGTTGAATTAATTCAACCTGACTTACTTGTTTTACAAAACCATTTTCTAAACGTTTAAATAAACGCTCAGAACTTTTTTCTCCAAAATTTTCTTTTTTCGGATTTAGTTTTAATGATTCTAAATGCACATTATAAACACGAACGGTGTCATCTTTTACAAGAATATCGGCAAAAATGGTGTTGTTAGCACTTTGTTTAAAATCAAGAGAACCAGAGTTTATAATTGGGTGTTTGGAATAAATAGCTAATCCAAATTTATTCGTTTTCGTTTTCGTTTTGATGTATTTATAAGGAAGTTTAATATCTAACATTTTAGAATTGTAAAATTCCTGTACAGCAATAACGTCTGGATTTTCATTATTGATGAACTCATAAATCTTTTGTTCAGTAGTAACATCTTCTTCATGTTTATAATGATTAAACAAGTGGACATTGTAGCTCATTATTTTTAAATCATCATTTAAAATTACCTCCTTATTAGAAAACTTAACTAATGGAGTAGAAACAAACCATCCTATGGCTAAAACAAGTAATGATAAAAAAGCATTTTTATGCATTTTAATAAGCCAATACACAAAAAAAGCAATGTTTACGATAACTAAAAACGGAACAAACAACCCAAAAACAGAAAGGAAAGGAATTGTTTGTGGAGATACGTACGGAAGTGCATATGATAGCAATAAAACAGCTGCAAAAACTGAATTGATAAAGAATATAAACTTATGAGCTATCGAAAACTTTTTCATCTAATTTTTTCCTTGTTTAAATAAAAACTCTTTTTCACTTTTACTTAAAGTATCGTATCCAGATTTACTAATTTTATCTAAAATAGCGTCAACTTCTTCTTGGTTTCTAGTCTTATCAACGTTAGGTTTTGGTGTTTTATTACCAGATTTATAAACTGTTTTGAGTTTTCTTTCTTTTTTAGAAAAAAGTTTGTTTACCGATTTAAAAATGTCCAACTCCTTATTACTAGCACTACGAACATAGAAAAAGCCTAGTAAGGCACCACCTAAATGTGCTAAATGCCCACCAGCATTACCAGCAGGAATTTGAATAATATCAATAGCAATCCAAATACAAGCTAATACCCATAGTTTTACAAAACCAATTAACGGGAACTTTAATTCATAATTAGGCATGTAAGTAGCAATACCAATAAAAATAGCAGAAATACCAGCTGAAGCACCTAACAAAACACTATTATGAGCAACATTTTGTAAGGCAGGAAAAAAATTATAACTCGCAACAAAAATAATACCTCCAAAAAGTGTTCCTAGTAAATAAAAACTGAGTAATTGTTTAGGGGTAAAGTATTGTTGAAATAAATGTCCGATATAAAATAAGGCAATTAAGTTTAGTAGAATATGTAAAAAACTAGTGTGTAAAAAACCATAGGTAATAATAGTCCAAGGTTTAACAATAAAGTCATCAAAGTTGGCAGGTAACGCAAGCCATTCTACTAAAAAGTTTGTTTTTGATTGAAAAAGAAACCCAAAAGTATTGGTCACAAAAACAAGTAAGAAAACAGCTAAGTTTACGTAAATTAATTGTTCAACAATTCCTGCATGTTTGAATCTATATTTTAAGTTTTCGAGTATATTCATATTTTTATGACTTCTTGAATAAAGACAAGTTAAGATACTAAATTAACGAAATTTAAATTGATTTTTTTTCCAGTACCAAGCAATGATAAAACCGATAATAGCACCACCAATATGCGCAAAATGCGCAATGTTACCAATTGAATAACTAGTCATACCAAAGAATAAATCACTTAAAATAATTAAAGGAATAAAGTATTTGGCAGCAATAGGAACAGGGAAGAAAATCAATGCTAGTTTAGCGTCAGGATAAGTTAACCCAAACGCAACTAAAATTCCATAAATAGCACCAGAGGCACCAACGGCAGGCGTGTGGTATAAACTATAAAACTCACTCATAGTTTTATTAGACAAAGTTATTAAGCTATCGTTATACTGACCTGAACTTAAAATATTTTGAATTTCAGCAGGAGAAACTCCCATACCAATTAGCTGTTCGTATATTCCATTGAATTGATAGTAATTCACGAAAGTGTAAATTAAACCTGCACCAATTCCTGCAGAAAAATAGAAGAATAAAAATTTATTTCGCCCCCACATTTGTTCAAGTGGGGTACCAAATGCCCATAAACCATACATGTTAAAAAGTAAATGTGCTGGTCCGCCATGCATAAATATGTGTGTAACATATTGCCAAACCCCAAAATGTTCGTTTTTTGGATAATGTAAAGCAAATAGATTAGTTAAATCCATGTTTAATAACTGCGGAGCAAAATACATAATCACGTTAATGATTATTAAATGCTTTATGGCTTGTGTTAATCTAGGCATATTACTTTTTATTTATTAAAAATGGCATCAATTTCATTTAAAGCTAATGTTTTAAATGTAGGTTTGCCAAAGGGTGAAATATTAGGTTCTTTGCAAGAGAATAAGTTGTTTACTAAATTTTCTTGTTCTTTTGCACTTAAAGAAGTTCCTGTTTTTATAGCTAATGATTTAGCAAATGATTTTGCCATCACGTCAAAGTGACTAAAACTACTATCAGGTACTTCGAGTTTAATATCGTCTAATAACTGTTCTAAAATAAGGGTGATTTGACTTTCACTTATTGAAGTAGGAATTCCGGCAATTACCACACTTTCTTTGGTGAATTCATCAAACATAAAACCAGCACTCTCTAAATCAGATTTTATACTGTATATCATTTCTATATCAGATGAAGAAAAAGAAATATTTACAGGAAACAGCAATTGTTGACTACTTGCTTCTTTAACAGTAATGTTCTCTAAAAATTCTTCATACAAAACACGTTGGTGTGCTAAAGATTGATGAATTAATACCACGCCTGATTTTATAGAACTCAACAAGTATTTTTTTTGAATTTGGAAGGTTTTTCCAGTTTCAGTTTCTTGCTCAGATTCAAAAAGTTGTTCTTGCTGAATAGGCTCAATGGTTTCAGTATTTGTATATAAAGCTTCCCAACTTCCAGTATCTTTTTTAAAGTTAGATTGATAACTGTGTGTTGTACTACTTTTAGGGGAGCTACTTGTATTAGATGGCTCTTTGTAATTAGTTTCCGTTTTAAAAGGGTTAAATGTAGGATCAACAGTTATTGGAGGAATAGATGAGTTACTTTTTTTACTATAGTCGTAAGGAGTATCTAAAGTAGCATCTCTGTCAAAATCCAATACAGGAGCTACATTATATTGCCCCAAACTATGTTTTACAGTAGCACGTAAAATAGCGTATAATGCTTTTTCGTTATCAAACTTAATTTCCGTCTTTGTTGGGTGAATGTTAATATCAATTGTATTAGGAGGCACCTCTAAATACAAGAAATAAGAAGGATGCGAACCACTTTCTAATAAACCTTCAAAAGCATTTACTACAGCATGATTTAAGTACGAGCTTTTTATAAAACGGTCATTCACAAAAAAGAATTGTTCACCACGTTTTTTCTTTGCGAATTCAGGTTTAGCAACAAAACCGTTAACAGTTATAATATCTGTTTGCTCATTAATAGGAACTAATTTTTCGTTCATTTTAGTTCCAAAAATAGCTACAATACGTTTACGTAAGTTGCTCTTTTTTAAATGATAAACCTCGTTGTTGTTATGATGTAATAAAAAAGAAATAGTAGGATGCGCTAAGGCTACACGTTGAAATTCATCAACAATATGACGGGTTTCAACAGTGTCTGATTTTAAAAAGTTACGACGTGCAGGAATATTAAAAAATAAATTTTTAACAGCAATACTAGTTCCTTTTGCAGTTGAAACCACTTCTTGAGAAGTTATTTCACTACCTTCAATTTTTATCTGCGTTCCTAACTCGTCATCTTCTTGTTTCGTTTTTAATTCAACATGCGCAATGGCAGCAATAGAAGCTAAAGCTTCTCCACGAAAACCTTTAGTATTTAGGTTGAATAAATCTTGTGCATCTTTAATTTTTGAAGTGGCATGACGTTCAAAACTTAAACGAGCATCCGTAGCACTCATTCCCTTACCATCATCAATTACTTGAATTAAAGTTTTCCCAGCATCTTTTAACAATAAGGTGATAGAAGTAGCACCAGCATCAATAGAGTTTTCAATCAATTCTTTTACTACAGAAGCAGGGCGTTGCACAACTTCTCCAGCAGCAATTTGGTTTGCAACATGATCAGGTAGTAACTGTATAATATCTGACATTTAATTATTTTTTGGGAAAAAGATTGTAAGATCAAAGTCGATAATAAACAAGAAAATAAGCGTTAAAACTAACGCTATAATAACTATAGTTTTATTCAGTTTGTAACCAGACTCTTTAAATTCGTCAAAAGCAGCATTAAACTTTCCCTTTAAACTTTTTCTTTTTCCAACAGTAGTTCTGTATTCATCAAACTTTTGTTTTATCTCATAAGGATTTCCTTCTCCTTGATAATAACGAGGTTTGTAATCGAACTTTTTATTTTCTCTTTTAATAAATCCCATAAAATTGTTGCTTCTTTAATAGCTTAAGTGGAACAAAAATCACACCAAATAAGACGAATTCCAAAGTTACTGAATTATAGAGAGGTGGTCAAAAAATGTGTATAAATTAAAGTTAAAAAGCGTTTAGATTCCAAAATCTAAACGCTTTTTAATAATATTTAACTATAACAGAATTAATTAAAAACCTAATGATTTTGATGGACGTTCTTGATTTTTAATTGCTGCCATTTTAACTGCAGCTACTGCACATTCAATTCCTTTGTTACCTAGTTTACCGCCTGAACGATCAATAGATTGTTGTTTGGTGTTATCGGTCAATACACAGAAAATTACAGGAACATCGTACTTAATGTTTAAATCTACAATTCCTTGAGTAACTCCTTCACATACAAAATCGAAATGCTTGGTTTCACCTTGGATAACATTTCCAATGGCGATAATAGCATCTAATTTTTGTGTTTCGATCATTTTTTTACATCCGTACACTAATTCAAAACTACCAGGAACATCCCAAGAAACAATATTTTCCTCTGTAGCTCCACAATCTAATAAAGTTTCAATAGCACCTTTATGAAGGTTTTTAGTGATTTCAGGATTCCATTCTGAAACAACAATCCCAAATCGAAAAGACTTCGCATTTGGGATTGTTGCTTTATCGTAATAAGATAAATTTGTTGTTGCCATTATTGAGCGTATTTTGCACTGTTGATATACTTTTCAATATCTCTTCCTTGATCAGAATCAGCGTATTTTTCTTTAATGGTTGTGTATAATTTTTCAGCTTTACTGTATTCTTTTAAATCCATTGCAATTTGAGCTGCTTTGAATAAAAATAAAGGCGTAGTAAATTGATTATCTTTTTTATTAGCTGCCTGTTGATAATAGTCTAAAGCGTCTTCTGGCTGATTGATATCAGCAAAAGCATCACCAATAGCTCCTAAAGCAGTAGGCCCTAATAGCTCATCATCTGAACTAAAGCTGCTTAAATACTCTATAGCTTCTTCGTATTTTTTTATTTTTAGGTAAGAAATACCTGCATAATAGTTTGCTAAGTTTCCTGCTTTTGTGCCACTAAATTGATCAGCAATATCAATAAAACCATATTTTCCATTAACTCCTCCTATAAGAGCTAGGTTATAGATAGAATCAGCTTTGGCTCCAGCAAAAGTTGAAGCTTCATCAAATAAAGCTCTAGGGTATGCTAATTCGTTTGAAGCTTCTTGTTGTGTTGGCTCAGCAATAAACTTGTTATAAGCTAAGTACACTAAAATTAAAGCTGCAACAGCTACCAATCCGTAAAATAATGGCTTGCTATTTTTTTCAATCCATTCTTCTGATTTGTTCGCCGTATTATCTAAAGTATTAAATACTTCAGCTGTAGTACTTTGAGATTCATCAAATGTTTCTTCTACTTCTTGTGTAACCTTTTCTTTCTTAGGTTTATAACCTCTTTTCTTGTATGTAGCCATAATTGCTTAAAAAATTAGTGGCGACAAAAATAGTTTTTTTAATTGGATTTTAAAAGTCGTTTTTTCGTAAATTTTCGATAATTTGCGCTTTCTTTTAGTAACAGGGCTCATTCATGTATTTACAAAAACTTTCTTTGGTAAACTTTAAGAATATTGAATCTCAAACTTTTGATTTTCAAAAGAAAATTAACTGTTTTGTAGGAAATAACGGTATTGGAAAAACCAATGTGTTAGACGCAATTTATTACTTGTCATTTGCTAAAAGTTACTTTAATTCGATTGCAGGACAGAATATCCGACACGGTCAAGATTTTTTTATGGTTGAAGGAGATTATTTGTTAAACGACCGACAAGAAAAAATTATCTGTTCCTTAAAAAGAGGTCAGAAAAAAGTATTGAAACGCAATGGAAAAGCCTACGAAAAATTTTCTGAACATATAGGGCAGCTACCGTTGGTGATTATTTCTCCTGCGGATAGGGATTTAATTGTTGAAGGAAGCGAAACTCGTCGTAAATTTATTGACGGAGTAATTTCTCAACAAGATAAAAAGTACTTGCAAACGTTAATTTCGTACACTAAAACGGTGAGTCAGCGAAATGCATTGTTGAAGTATTTTGCTGCCAATAGAACATTTGATGCGTTAAATTTAAAAGTATACGATGAGCAGTTAATTGAGTATGGAACGGTTATTTATAACAAAAGAAAAGCTTTTTTAGAAGAGTTTGTGCCTATTTTTAACGATAAGCATAAAATTATTTCTGGAGCAAACGAAGAGGTAAATTTACGTTATAAAAGTCAGTTGCACGAGGTGTCTTTAGAAGTTTTGTTGCAACAAAACTTAGAGAAAGATAAGATGCTGCAGTATACATCTGTTGGAATTCATAAGGATGATTTAAATTTTGAAATAGAGGAACATCCTATTAAAAAATTTGGTTCACAAGGACAACAAAAATCGTATTTAATAGCATTAAAGTTGGCACAGTTTGAGTTTATTAAAAAGCAATCTAACGTAACTCCTATTTTGTTATTGGATGATATTTTTGATAAGTTAGATGAAAACCGTGTTACTCAAATCGTCGATTTAGTGAATAGTGATGAATTTGGACAAATTTTTATTACAGATACCCATGCTGATAGAACAGAGGAAGTGATAAAAAAGAGTAATCAAGAGTATCAGATTTTTAAATTATAATCTTAGTTGCAAGAAAACAAGGCAAAAAGCAAATCAAATGGCTAAAAGAGAAAACGATAGTTTTTCAATCAAAGATTTAATGGGAAGCTTTATTCAAGAGAATAATAAGTTGAAAAAAGGATTTCAAAAAATTCATATTGACGAAGCTTGGGAAAAGTTGATGGGTGCTGGAGTAGCTTCGTATACCAGTGAAGTAAAACTACAAAACGGAACCTTAATTGTTCGTTTGTCTTCCTCGGTACTACGAGAAGAGTTAAGTTACGGTAAAGATAAGATAATACGTATGATTAATGAGGAAATAGGAGAGGAGCTTGTTAAAAAATTGATGTTGGTGTAGAATGCAAGGTGTGTAATAAGCTGCTAAAAAAAGCTTTTGCAATAGTAAAAAGTGGTTTACCTTATGACGCAAATTATAAAAGTACTTTGGGTTAAAAAAGTATAAAATTTACTTATTTTTGACTTTAGTTCTTATGGGTTGGGTTATGTATAAATTTGTTGTTTTTTATTCAAAACTCCTTCAAATTCAAATGGTAAGAACCAATCAAAACTAAGTTTTTCCTTAGCTTTGTGGGATGCAAAATTTACCATTGGGACATATTCTTTTTTCATATCTAAAAGTTTAAAATATTCTCTTTTCTCTATGAATTTTGCAAACTCAGCTTGTTTGATTTTACCTTCTTCTATAAGGTTATTATTTATGTAGTTTGATATTTTAGGATGTTTAAAAATTAATTCGTATAGGTGTTTATTTTGTTCTATTGAAAATGTATTCATTTTGCTTTTATAATCATTTGTCCATTTAACGAGGTAAACACATTCTTCAAAATCATCCTTTTTTACATATGAACCTTCTCTATTATTGTCTCCTCGCCACGTGTGTACTTTTACATTAAAAATATTAGATAAATTTTCTGCAAAGTCAGCATTATTGTTTTTTTTCAGTTCGAACGTATCATCTCGATAATATAAATTCAATAGAAACAAGGCCCCCATTGCTTTGAGTAAATTCTCGAGATTGCCTTTTTTTAAATTTTCTGTGCGATTATGTTTTACTGCTTGGTAAGCTTTTTTCCATTTAGAACCACTTGCCCCCCTTTTGTTAGCCTTTTTTAAAGGTGTAAAAATTCTATTATATGAATTCGCGAAAAAGAAATTTGAAGAACTTACAATAATCTTCTTCTTACTTAAATCCCATTTTTCTTCTAAAAAGTCTAGACAATCCGTGTCAAAAAATAAATCATTATCATTTTCTTTGGTTCCTCCATTTTGAAAATATAATTCCTTTGAAATTGCTTCAATTTCTACTGAACATCTAATTAATAATTCTGAAATCTTTACCGAGTAAACACTCAATTGTTGGTCATCGAAATGAATTAAATTTGATAATTCAACTATTTCTTTTTCAAGGTTTTTGTAAATCGGCCAATATAAATTTATCATTTTCTTCGATTTCAGTTTTTGTCTTACCCTTAACGGCTTGTATAAGCGTAGTGCGAGGTTAGGAGCACTTCACTTTTGTTTAACCTTAAGGTTATAATAGTCTATTTTTCGTATTTAGCACTCTACTCCGCATTACGCTTATACTTTGTTGGTAGTAGTTTTTTTCCAATTATCATTTGAGAATAATAAACCGAAATAGAAATTACCATACTTGGCACTATAAATAACAGTAGGTCATACAAAATTATTTCAAAACCATATTTAAAAGAGCTTATTAAAATTATGACCGCTAATAATATATTTATTGTAATAAAAAGTAATAAATGTTTTAAGTAATTTTTTATTAAAAGTATTGAAAGTGGTGCAAGCCACCAAAACACAAAAAAATAGAAATAGTAACTATAATTTACGTAACTACTGATTTCGGTAAATTTTTTTATGTGATTACTAACTATTCCTTCGGTTAAAGGAAAAACAAACTGTCCAACTAAAAGCAGTATTAGAAAATTAGACAAACAAGATAAAAAATAAAATTTTCGCATTCTATATATAAAAGTATGTGTGATTGCTATTATTTAGTTCTCTTTTTCCTGAAAGTGTTAATACCCCATCACATTCTATACTTCCCATATAAGATCTACCCCTACCTCTGCCTGCGCCGATAGAGCAAAACCCATCATCAGCAACCCAATATTTTTGAATACTTGTAATAATTTCTACATGTCCTTTTCCAAAAACAACAATATCTCCAACTTTAACATCTTTATAATTTTTTCTTTTTCTTAAAGAAGATTTACCCATATAGATTTGTTCTGGGTCATAATAATGATTATTTGATGAAGTAAAGTTATTTAAACCGTATAAATAAATAGCATCACCAACAAAAACATTACAAAGCCAACGTTTTCCGTTTCCTAAATCACTCCAGAACACACTGTATAAGTTTATTTTCCATTTACTCATACAAGCTTCTCTTAATCTAGAAAAGTGAGATATATTGTCTAAGTTAATTCCTCTCCCTTCATATCCAAATCCAGCAAGAGTTGAAATTGTCATTCGTTGCTTCATACTAAGGTTATTCCATTTTCGTTTTCTCTCAGATGATTTTAATTTTTTCCAATCTATAAGACTTGGAAACATAGGTCTTCTTGTAGCTCCATCTAAATTTGGATTTGGAGAAAAAAACCAATTCTGTTTTCTTTCATGGTATTCCCAGTATGAATCCATTATTTCTTTATTTGTTCCTAATTGTTTTGCTATTTCTGCTAATCGCATCTTTTTCTCTTTATTTTTTAATTACAGCAACGTGTTTGTGTATGGAAAGTTGTGTTTTTGTGTGCGAGGATTTTCCGAAGGAAAATCAGACGTAACAAAAGTGCAACGACCATTATTTAAGTACTAATGCAGCAATTTTTTATAGACGATGTTAGCTGTAGTTATTTTCATTCACAGTAATTAATTCAACCAATTTCTTTGCAACATTTTCCATTGTATCCTCTTGTGTATCTAATCCATTTCTTGACCCTAACAATGGACTCACATCTCTCAATTCATCATAAGTTGTATTGTGCACAATAGGTACAAGTTGGTCTGTAGCAAGTAAAGCAGATAATTCTTTTTCAGCTACACCTTCGTTCTGTACTCTTTTCAAGAAGCTAGGTGTTACTAAAACAATTCCAATTTTAGATTTGGCTAAACCTTTATCGATTTCCCGAAGAAATGAAGTTCCTAATGGTATGTCTTTTTCACTGAACCATACATTTACACCATTTGATTCTAGTAAGTTGTATAATTCTAACGCAGATTCTTTTCTGTCATCCCAAGCGTGGCAAAGAAAAATGTCTCTAATATCAGGTTTTTTAGCTCTTTTTTCAACGACTTTTCTAACAGGTGTAAGTGTATTTATCTCTGCTGAAGTATAATAAATAGCAGAACCAGATTTTGACCAAGAAGCTTTTCGAGTTCGACCTTTTGAACTATTATAATTTCCAGATGAAGATGTTCTTTTGCTTGAAGTATAAGAGTTATCATAAGACGGATATGAATATCCAGAACTATATCCACCATATCTACTACTACACGCAGGACAATTTGCTCGTCCACTTGCTGTTCTATGTCCTCTCGAAGGTGCTGTACATCTTGCCATTTTTTTTTATTCTTTTAGGTTGACTAAATTATTAATTTCCTTTCATCTTCATTTACGGAAAGCCGTATTCGAAATGTTCTAACGTTTTTCTAATTACAGCTAACTAATTTATATATGCTTTCAAATATATTAAAATCAACAGGTTACTTAAAATAAAGTTATTAACGAGTTATTGTTGTTTGTTAATTAATTATACAACTCCAACGAACTTACTACAAGATGTGTCCAAAATCTTACGGAATACCATAAGCTAAGTTATTTAGAAAATAAAAGATGTTTTACGGAGTAGCAACGATTCTATATATCGCTGCTGACACACTTTATTGAATACTCCCTAACGAAACCGTCAGCGCGTCACGCTGGTCTTTCCTCAACACAACGAAACCATCAGCGCGTCACGCTGAGCTTTCCTCAAGGCAACGAAACCATCAGCGAACTTCGCTGGCCTTTCCTCAAGGCAACGAAACCATCAGCGAGCTTCGTTGAGCTTTCCTCATCAATATGTAAGTACAATAAAGAGTGTAGAGAGCTTTATGATCGAATTATTGCTAGGGTAAAAGTAAAATCTGCTTTAATAGCAGTGTGTAATAAGTTACTAAAATAAGCTTTTGCAATAGTGAAAAGTGGTTTACATTATGATGCAAATTATAAAGTGCTTTGAGTTAAAAAAGTATAAAATACACTTGTTTTTACTTCAGTTCTTCCTGATAATACTATAGTAATATTTTTCTCACACTATTTTTTAAATTAATGACAATTTTTTAAGAACCCGAATCCGTTTTAATGATTTATGCTCAATACTAACGAAGTTATTGTGAATTAAATTTAAAATGAACTAAGTGTTTGTTTTTGAGTGTGTTGATGAGTTTTTTAATATGACAAAATGACCTTTTTTTGATGAAAAACAATAGGTGACTGTAAAAATAACAGTCGTATGTTAAAGAAAATTAAAAGTTAATAAAAGAAGTTGTCTCGTTTTTTATTTTGGCTCATTATTTGCAAAATAGGTGATTGAAATCACTTAAGGTTTCGTATTTGAAATAATGTTTAATTAAAATTTTGTAATTATGAGCAATTTAATTAATGTTCCTAAAAACGGAAGTTTAACAAGCACTAATTCAAACGTAAACTTCCCTAACTTGTCTAGTTGGCTAGATGATGTGTTTAATAGAGATCTTCCAGCTGTGTTTACATCAAACTTTAATACAGGAATTACTTTACCTAAAGTAAACATTAAAGAAACAGCAGATAGTTATATTGTAGAAATGGCTGTTCCTGGTTTAAGCAAATCTGATTTTCATATAAATATTGATAATCAAATATTATCTATTAGCACAGAAATAAAAGAAACAAATGAAGAAAAACAAGAAAACTATACTCGTAGAGAGTTTGGATATTCTTCGTTTAAAAGAACATTTACGCTACCAGAAAGCGTGAATGATGATAAGATTAATGCTAGCTACAAGGATGGTATCTTAAACATCTTTTTACCTAAAAAAGATGAAGCAAAACAAAAACCAGCAAGAACAATTAAAATTTCATAATGATTTTTTATCCTTAAAGGAGGTAAGGAGGCTGAATTATCAGCCTCCTTTATAAATATTTTCCTATTAATTTAATATACAATCATATGCCTAGAAAATTTAAATCAGGAGATTGGGTGAGATTAAAAGGTAGTAATAAAACTCCAAAGATGGAAGTGCTCAAATACATCCTAAAGAAGGATGCCTTATTAGGGGTGAATAATAATGATACTTATTTAGAGTGTGTTTGGTATAAAGAAGGTGAACGAAAATCAAAAATATTTCATCAAAACAATTTAGTGAAGTCACCAGAAACAGGAGGTTTATATAAGGTGTAGAAGTTTAATTAACCTTATTAAGTTTACGAATTGTTTAACAAAAAATTAAAAATGATGAGAAAGTATATGTTATGTATGGTCTTGGCTTTGTTAACTATTAGTTGCAATGGTCAAAAACACAGACAAAAAGAAAGTGTTGAGCGTATAGAAAAACAACCTAAAGGAAGTTGGAAAGTAGATAAAGAGTTTGATGAAAATGGAAACTTGATACGTTATGATAGTATTTATACCTGGTCACTTAACAACAATGAAACAAATCTTTCTTCTATAGACAGAGATAGTTTGTTAAAATCATTTAAATCTAAATTTTTTACAAACTTTTCAGAATTTCAAACGCAAGGATTTGAAGATGTCTTTTCTGAAGACTCTCTTTTTAGTAAACATTATTTTAGTAATGACTTTTTTAAAAGTAATTTTGGTAGAGAGTTTATGGAGATAGATAAAATAATGAAACAAATGGAAGATAGGCAGAAGAAGTTTTTAGAAAAATATCAGTCTGAATTTATAAACCCTAAATAAGCTAATTTAAATTAGCTAAAAGGATGCATTTTGCTTAGTAAAGGGAAAATAATTAGAGAAATATTTATAAAAAAAACTCGCTACAAAACTGTAGCGAGCCTTTATAATATCTATAAATTCAGTAATCTAAATTAAAGATTAAAACATTTCTCTACCAGAAAAGTGGAAAGCACCTTCGATAGCTGCGTTTTCATCAGAATCAGAACCGTGTACAGCATTTTCTCCAATAGAAGTAGCGTATAATTGACGGATAGTTCCTTCAGCAGCTTCAGCTGGGTTTGTAGCACCAATTAAAGTTCTAAAATCTTCAACAGCGTTGTCTTTTTCTAAGATAGCAGCGATGATTGGTCCGCGAGTCATAAACTCAACTAACTCACCAAAGAAAGGACGCTCGCTGTGTACCCCGTAAAAAGTCTCAGCATCACGCTTCGTCATTTGTGTTTTTTTCATAGCTACGATTCTGAAACCTGCAGCATTAATTTTTTCTAAAATTGCACCAGTATGTCCGTTTTCAACAGCATCTGGTTTAATCATTGTAAAAGTTCTATTTGTTGCCATTATTAAATGTAATAAATATCAGTATATGATAAATTTCTTAATTGTTGTTGATTATGCAAACTTTGCATAAATCGGCGCAAAAATACACTTTTTAATGTTATTAGCAAGTTAAGGGTATACTTGGTTGATTTCTTGTAAGATAGATTTGTTTTTACCACGCATTTGAAAGGTTACTTTTTTAGTTTTTAAATCTAAAAGCAACGTTCCATAGCTTAAAGAATTTACAACATTTCCTATTCTGAAGTTGTTTTCTTCTGAAGAAAATGAAGAATAAGCATGTGTTAACCCACTTGAAGTGAAATCTATAAGAGGATAAGCAAGTCCTTCAATAGTTGTTTTAGAAAACTCAGAAATATGTCTATCTCCAGAAAGAAGAATTACGTTGGTGTTTTTAGCTTTTTTAATTAAACTGAATAAATTAGCTACTTCATGAGGAAAGTTACCCCATTTTTCAAAACCATGTTCTTTTGATAAGATTTGAATACTGCTTACAATTATAGTAAAAGTAGCAGTAGAGTTTGTAAGTTCATTTGTAAGCCATTTCCATTGTGTATCGCCTAAAACAGTACCTTCGTTATATTTGTTAGGTTGAAAACGTTGTCCGTTAGTACCTCTAGTAAGTGAAGTTCTAAAATAGCGAGTATCTAAAACAATAATTTTAACACTACCATCTTTTGTGTTGAAAGTTTTAGAGTGGTAAACGCCTCGTTGTTTTCTTCTAGGAGAATCTTTAGGGACATCTAAAAAATCTAAAAATAATTGTTGACTTTCGTCTTTCATTTCAAATTCTACACCTGCATCATTTTTACCATAATCATGATCATCCCATGTAGCAAGAATTGGAACTTTGGTAGTTAGTTCTTTATATCCTTTAACCTTTTTTTGACTTTTATACATACGTTTCATTTTACGCATGTTATTAGTATCTGCATAAATATTATCTCCACCCCAAATCCATACATCGGGTTGAAGTGATAGAATGTTTTCCCAAAAAGGATTGTTAAGTTTTTGGTTATTACAAGATCCAAAAGCAATGGAAAATGTATCTTGACTAAAAGATAGAAAAGGGATACTTAGCAAAAAGGTTAATAGGGTAATAAATTTAGTAGATTTCATTAAGTTTTAATTTTATAGCAAAGAAACAAAAAGCAATACATAAAAAGGTTAATATAGCATTAATTTGTATCTTCGCCACTTATGATTTTAAAGCATTTTACAGAATTAAAAGAGTTCTTATCTAAACCTAGGAATATTGTAATAATTGGGCATAGAAACCCAGATGGAGATGCAATTGGTTCAACACTAGGTTTAAAACATTATTTAGACAAAAAAGGACATACGGCACAAGTGTTAATGCCAAACGAATATCCTGATTTTTTGCATTGGGTTCCTGGGTCAAAAACTGTTAAGCGTTTTGATCGTCAAAACAACCAATCTGTCAAAGCTTTAGCGAAGTCTAACATTGTTTTCTTACTAGACTTTAATGCGTTACATAGAGTAGGAAGTGATATGCAAAACACTTTAGAGCAATACGAAAACGATTTTGCTTTAATAGATCACCATCAACAACCAGACGATTTCATGTATATGTATTCAGATACTTCCATGTCTTCAACTTGTCAAATGGTATACAACTTTATTGAAATGATGGGAGATGTAGAGTTAATAGATAAAAATATAGCAACTTGCTTATATACGGGTATTATGACCGATACAGGTTCTTTCCGTTTTAGATCTACAACAAGTACCACTCATAGAATTATAGCAAATTTAATAGATAAAGGAGCTGAAAATGATAAGATTCACAGTAATGTACACGATGCAAACTCTTACAATAGATTATTGTTGTTAGGGCAAGCACTTAGTAATATGAAAGTTTTACCAGAATATAAAACAGCATTTATAACACTTACTGAGGAAGAAAAGAGAAAATTTAATTACGAAAAAGGAGATACAGAAGGGGTAGTAAACTATGCATTATCTTTGAAAGGAATTGTATTTGCTGCCATTTTTATTGAAGATGAAGAACAAGGAATTGTGAAAATATCTTTTCGTTCAAAAGGAAAATTCTCTGTAAACCAGTTTGCACGTAATTATTTTAATGGAGGAGGACATGATAATGCAGCTGGAGGTAGAAGTGATGATAGCTTGGAAAATACGATAGCAAGATTTAAGTCGTTATTACCTACATACCAACAAGAGTTAGAAAAATCGTATGAAGCATAAAATAATACTTTTTGTTTTTACAGCTATACTTATAGTGTCTTGTAAAGAGCCGCAAGCAAGAAGACCAAAGCAACACGGTACAACAAATTTTTATAAAGAAGTTCTTAAAGAGAATAAGAAACTAAACGCTTTAGAAAAAAAACGTTTAGAAGAATGGGTGGCTAAAGATACTCTTAAAGAATATAAAACTTCACCTAACGGTTTTTGGTATACATATATTACTAAAGATACATTAAACTCAAGTTCTCCGAAGTTTGAAGATTTAGTTATGTTGTCTTACAATATAGTAAGTCTGAATGGAGATGTTCTTTATGAAACAAAGGAGAGAAGTTACAAAGTAGATAAAGAAGATTTTATTCCTGCATTACAAGATGGAATAAAGTTGATGAAAAAAGGAGAAACTATTACATTTGTCATTCCATCATACAGAGCTTTTGGAGTTACTGGAGATGGAAATAAAATAGCTGTAAATCAGCCAATACAAAGTACAGTAACATTAATCGATATAAAATCAAAAATAGAAGAATGAAATTAACCAACATTTTAGCAGCTACAGTTGTAGGTTTATCAATTGTTTCATGCAGTAACGGTCAGTTTAAACAAAAAAGTTCATTAGCAACAGAAGTAGACTCTGTAAGCTACGCTTTAGGCTTAGATATGGCTAATAAAATAAAAATGAATTTTGATGATATGGATCAGGATTTATTTGTGCAAGGTTTTAAAAATGGTATGGATTCTACAAACCTATTAGTAGAGTCAAAAGATATAAACAATATTTTAAGAGCATTTTTTCAAAAGAAGCAACAAGAAAAAATGAAACAAATGCAAGAAGAGCAAGCTAAAAAAGCAGAAGCTGAATTTGGAGATAACAAGAAAGCAGGAGAAGAGTTTTTAGCAACAAATAAAACTAAAGAAGGAGTAAAAACTACAGAGAGTGGTTTACAGTATGTAGTTTTAAAAGAAGGAGAAGGCGAAGTTCCAACAGCAAACTCTAGAGTAAAAGTTCATTATCATGGAACTTTAATTGATGGAACTGTGTTTGATAGCTCAGTAGAAAGAGGTGAACCAACTGAATTTGGAGTAGGACAAGTAATTAAAGGATGGACAGAAGGTTTACAGTTAATGAGGCCAGGAGCAAAATATAAATTCTTTATTCCTCAAGAATTAGCCTATGGAGCGCAACAAAGAGGACAACATATTAAGCCTTTTTCAGCTTTAGTTTTTGAAGTAGAGTTATTAGAGATAAAATAAACAAAACTTAAATAGTTGATAATTAATTAGGTTAGCACTTGTTGTTAACCTAATTAATTGTTTATATGAGAAAATAAAAACGAAATAAATGAAATTATTTAAAATTGTATTTGTTGTATTGATAATGTTTGTGTCATGTAAATCAGCGAAATACCCTAATTTAGAAAACGGGTTGTATGCAGATATCCAAACAAACAGAGGAGATATCTTAGTAAAGTTTTTTTATGATAAAGTTCCAATGACAGTAGCGAATTTTGTAGCCTTGAGTGAAGGAACACATCCTAAAATGATAGATTCGTTAAAAGGAACACCGTTTTATGATGGAACGAAGTTTCATAGGGTTATTAAAGATTTTATGATACAAGGAGGGGATAGAACAGGAACAGGTGCTGGTGATGCGGGTTATACATTTGCTGATGAATTCCCAATGGATGAACAAGGAAAACTGTTGTATAAGCACGACGGACCAGGGGTGTTGTCTATGGCAAACTACTCAAGACCAGTTACCAATTCCAGTCAATTTTTTATTACACACAAAGCAACACCTTGGTTAGATGGTGGACATTCGGTTTTTGGTCGTGTTTTACAAGGTCAGTCAGTAGTAGATACCATTCAGAAAAATGACTATATAAAACAGATAGAAATTTTAAGAATAGGAGAAGAGGCGGCTAAGTTTGATGCTCCAGTAGTTTTTGAAAATGAATTAGCAAACGTTGAAAAGAAAGAAGAAGAGAGAAAGAAAAAGCTAGAAGAGTTAAAACAAAAGTATCAAGAAGAACAAGGAATTAATGATGCAATTACAACTGATTCTGGTTTGAAAATTTTGTCATTACAAAAAGGAAGTGGAAAAAAAGTAAATCCAGCATTACCAACAACAGCGCATTATACGCTGTATTTAGCAGATGGAAGAAAAATAGACTCTAGTTTAGATAAAGGAGAAGCTTTTGTTTTTACTGTAGATGACGAAAACTTTCCATTAATAGCAGGTTGGAAAGAAGGAGTGAGAACAATGAGAGAAGGAGATAAAGTACGATTGTTTATACCTTCTTATCTAGGATATGGAGACCGTAGAGTAGGACCGATACCTCCAAAATCGGATTTAATTTTTGAAATAGAAGTATTAAAAGTAGGAAAGTAATCGTGATAGAAAATATTATACAAAAAGATAAAGAGCTTTTAATTTATCTTAATAGCTTAGGAAATGAGCAATGGGATAGTTTTTGGTTAACAATAACCAATCAATTTACTTGGACACCTTTGTTCGCTTTTCTGCTGTTTTTAGTGTTTAAACAGTTTGGGTGGAAAAAAGGATTATTTACAGTGGTTTTTATAGCTGTTTTAGTAACCTTTTCAGACCAATTCACAAATTTCATAAGAGGAGTTTTTGAGAGATTACGTCCTAATAATGACCCAGAAATAAAAGATGTTTTAAGAACGCTAATTAGGCCTCAAAGTTATAGTTTTGTTTCAGGTCACGCAACCACTTCTACAGTAGTTACAGTGTTTATAATTCTTCTTTTAAAGAAGTATGTAAGATATATAAAAATTCTAGTTCTTTTTCCTTTGATTTTTGCCTATAGCAGATTGTACTTAGGAGTACATTTTCCTATAGATATTTTGGTAGGTTTTGTTAATGGAGGTATCATAGGAAGCTTGGCTTATAAGCTATATACTTTTATAGATAGTAAGTTTAATTTTTAACTATTATTTTGTTATTCTAGTGTAAAATTTAGTGCTATTATGTACATTATTTAATAAACTGTCTAACCTTTATGTAGTATATAGGTGGGCAGTTTTTTCGTGTTGTTATAAATTTATATAATAGTTTCTCTTAGAATATATTATTTAGTTTTTCTTAAGGTGGATAACAAAAGGTGTTTTCCAATACTTAATTTTTAATAGTTCGGTAATGTCCTTGCTCACGCTTTCTACAAGTATCTCATAGGTAAATGAGATGTTTTCTCTCTAAATATGTTTTAAGTGTAGTCTAAATAGCCTTAAACTTTAGGTCTATATATCATACTCGTGACATATTTGAGAAGAAGTAAGTTAACCTATTTAAACTTCTAAAGTTACTTATAATTTGAAACAAAGTGTACAGTCTTTTAGGTATGCTTTACATAGTTTGTTCTTGTTACACTTAATTTTTTGTGTAATGTTATTTTTAGGCGTGATAATTGTAAAATAAAAAAAGCTTACAAATTTGTAAGCTTTTTTTCTTTAATCCCCTAAAAAAAAATCCGAAGCTTTCGCTTCGGACTTGCGGAGAAAGAGGGATTCGAACCCCCGGTCCTGTTACAGACAACGGTTTTCAAGACCGCCGCATTCGACCACTCTGCCATTTCTCCTGAGTGCCTCATCAGATATATTCCCTGATTGCGGGTGCAAATATATGACCTTTTTTCAATTCTAAAAAAGTTTTTTGATACTTTTTTTAATAAAATTTAAGCTTTAAAAGTGTTGTGAAACGTAATGCTTTTGCTATCAATAAGTTTGGTGTGAAATAAAATTTAAAAAAAATTAAATAAAAAATAAACTGAATACATAATAGGATGAGGTAATGGATTAATCGATAATTATAAGAATGAAAATTATCGTTTTTAGTAAATAAATTCTACCTTCGTCTTATTAAATAGTAAGGTATGTTTAATTCATTCGGAAATATTTTAAAGTTAACTACATTTGGTGAATCTCATGGAATAGCGATTGGAGGTGTGATTGATGGATTCCCTGCAGGAGTAAAAGTTAATTTTGATGCTATTCAGCAAGAATTAGATCGTCGTAAGCCAGGGCAATCTAAAATAGTAACACAGCGTAAAGAACCAGATACAGTTGAGTTTTTGTCGGGTATTTTTGATGGAGTGACTACAGGAGCCTCAATAGGTTTTGCAATAAAGAATACAAATCAAAAAAGTAAAGATTATAACCATAATACAGATGTGTACCGTCCTTCACATGCCGATTACACGTATGAT
This sequence comes from Tenacibaculum sp. TB-53, assembly GCF_059716285.2. Lineage (NCBI taxonomy): Bacteria > Pseudomonadati > Bacteroidota > Flavobacteriia > Flavobacteriales > Flavobacteriaceae > Tenacibaculum > Tenacibaculum sp. TB-53. The sequence continues at coordinate 372,157 of NZ_CM202790.1, forward strand.
AAAAAATACGGAATTAGAGATCATAGAGGTGGTGGACGAACATCAGCAAGAGAAACAGCCAATTGGGTTGTGGCAGGAGCGCTAGCAAAGCAATTAATCAATCACATTAATATAAATGCATTTACATCATCAGTAGGAGACGTTTTTATGGTAAAGCCATATCAAGATTTAGACTTTTCTAAAATTGAAAGTAACATTGTCCGTTGTCCTGATGAAGTATCAGCAGAAAAGATGATTGCTAAAATTCATGAAATACGTAAAGCAGGTGATACTGTTGGAGGAACAATAACATGTGTAGCACAAAATGTACCTGTAGGTTTAGGAGAACCTATTTTTCATAAATTACATGCAGAGTTAGGAAAAGCCATGTTATCTATAAACGCTGTAAAAGGATTTGAGTTTGGAAGTGGTTTCTGTGGAGCAAAAATGCAAGGTTCTGAGCATAACGATATTTTTAATCCAGACGGAACAACACGAACTAACTTGTCAGGAGGAATTCAAGGAGGGATTTCTAACGGAATGGATATCTATTTTCGGGTAGCATTCAAACCTGTAGCGACAATAATGCAAAATCAAGCAACAACAAACTCAAAAGGAGAGGCTACTGAGATACACGGAAAAGGGAGACATGACCCTTGTGTGGTGCCAAGAGCAGTACCTATTGTAGAGGCATTAACAGCTTTAGTACTCGCTGATTTTTGGTTAATGAATAAAACAAGGAGAATTTAAAATCAAAAGCATCATTTTTTAAAATGATGTTTTTTGTTTATAACAATTTTACCTATTGTTAAATAAATCACTTTATTTTAAAGTACCTTTACAAGGTCACTTCGGATGATTTCGATGCTCTATCGAAATTGTATCGAGAAGTTTATACGAACCTGTTCTCGATAAAGTCATTCTAAAGACAATTTTATAATATTTTATTTAGATATGATTATGGACTATATTAAAGGGCGTGGTGCACAACACAACACGCACAATAAATTTATACAACATCAACACGAGGTGTTAGATGACTTTTTAAATTATTGCGAAGCTGAAAATGAATCAGTAGATAACAATAAAACAACCTATTTAGAAATTTATCCCAAAACAATTTTAAATAAAATAAAAAGTCCAGACATTGGATTCTCATATTCAATGAATCCATACCAAGGCTGTGAGCATGGATGTATATATTGCTATGCACGTAACACGCATGAATATTGGGGGTATTCAGCAGGATTAGATTTTGAACGTAAAATACTATATAAAACAAATGCACCAGAACTATTAGAGAAAAAACTGCGAAGTCGTAATTGGCAACCCCAAAATATTATGTTTTCAGGAAATACAGACTGTTACCAACCAGTAGAAAAGAAGCTTGAAATCACACGAAAAATGCTACAAGTGCTGTTAAAGTTAAAGCATCCAGCAAGTATGATAACAAAAAATGCACTAATACTTCGTGATTTAGATATCTTAAAAGAAATGGCAGCTATGAATTTAGTGAGAGTGAATATATCGATCACATCGTTGTTAGAAGAAACAAGAAGGGTAGTAGAGCCAAGAACAGCAACAATCGAAAAAAGATTAGAAACAGTTAAGACGCTAGCGGAAAATAATATTCCAGTTAATGTTATGATGGCGCCAATTATACCTTCAATCAATAGTCATGAAATATTACCATTAGTAAAAAAAGTAAGTGAGTTAGGAGCAACATCAGTTGCATATACAATAGTACGTTTGAATGGAGCGATAGGGGAAATTTTTACCAATTGGGTAAGAAAAACCTACCCAGATAGAGCAAACAAAATACTACATCAAATAGAAGACACGCATAAAGGCTCGTTGAATGATTCACGTTATGGGAGTAGAATGAGAGGAGAAGGAAAAATAGCAGAGCAAATAAATACACAATTTAAGCTGGCAAGAAAATTGTATTTAAAAGATAAAACACTCCCTCCACTAGATTATACCAAATTTGATAAGTATCAAACGAATCAAACAACACTGTTTTAAATAATATTTTATAAAAGGCAATTACCTACAATATATATAAGGTATTTCAAAACGGATTTTTATTTCAAGGTCGTTCCAGTTTACAAGTGTTTTTCACTAAGGTTCAAGCACAAGTAAACTGTCGGGCTTTCCGCTATATCTTTTGTTCTTGAGATGCTATCGCAAGTCAAAAACAAAGGATGTCACTTCAATCCCTAACGCGATTTGTTACATTATATATAGTATATACAAGTTATTTTAGGGCTCATGTAGGTAAGTGCAGTAAGTATAATGTCACGGTTTGTAATAGAGTGTTTAGAGTAAAAGAGTAGGTATTGTTTTGATTGGTTAGAAAAACTTCAGGGTGTAACTAATTATATAATAACGTATTAAAAAATATTTAAAAAAAAGGTTTAAAAATTGCTTGTTAAGTGGGAAAAGGTATCTATATTTGCACCCGCCAACGGAAAAGCGATAAGCTTTAAAGTTAGTAAGAGTTCATTAAAATAGGGGAGTAAGATATTTAAAGAAAAGGTTAAAAAATAGTTTAACAAATTCTTGTTTATTAGGGAATAAAGTAAGTATCTTTGCAGTCCGAATTTTAGGGAAGCAGTTCATTAAAATAGTGTAGCAAATCAAACGAAAAAAAAACTTTAAAAAAAGTTTTGTCAGATTAAAAAGAGTTTGTAGTTTTGCATCCGCTTTCACAAAGCGGTACGATCACAGAAATTTTGGAAGACGATAAGTTACTAGTTCGAGTCTAGTGTTTCTACAAGAGGATGAGTCGTAAGATAAGTAAAAACTTGTCATTGGTGACTCGCCACAAGTTCATTGAAAATATTGAAATTGACAGCGTAATTA
>NZ_CM202790.1:377500-1095000 GCF_059716285.2 Tenacibaculum sp. TB-53
GCGACATTAGAATCTAAGAGAACTGGAATCGTTTGGAAAGACGAACCGCAGAGAGTGATAGTCTCGTACAGGTAATCGAAGAGGATATAGCAGTACCCTGAGTAGTGCGGGACACGTGTAATCCTGTATGAATCCACCGGGACCATCCGGTAAGGCTAAATACTCCTGAAAGACCGATAGTGAACTAGTACCGTGAGGGAAAGGTGAAAAGAACCCTAAGTAAGGGAGTGAAAGAGAACCTGAAACCGTACGCCTACAAGCGGTCGAAGCACATTTACTGTGTGACGGCGTGCCTTTTGCATAATGAGCCTACGAGTTACTGTTGCTAGCAAGGTTAAAGATTTAAGGTCTGGAGCCGAAGCGAAAGCGAGTCTGAATAGGGCGATTATAGTTAGTAGTAGTAGACGCGAAACCGAGTGATCTACCCATGGGCAGGTTGAAGCTGTGGTAACACACAGTGGAGGACCGAACCAGTTGACGTTGAAAAGTCTTTGGATGACCTGTGGGTAGGGGTGAAAGGCCAATCAAACTCGGAAATAGCTCGTACTCCCCGAAATGCATTTAGGTGCAGCGTTGAATAAAAGTTTTATAGAGGTAGAGCTACTGATTGGATGCGGGGGCTTCACCGCCTACCAATTCCTGACAAACTCCGAATGCTATAGAATGTTTTTCAGCAGTGAGGGCATGGGTGCTAAGGTCCATGTCCGAGAGGGAAAGAACCCAGACCATCAGCTAAGGTCCCCAAATATATGTTAAGTTGAAAAAACGAGGTTTGACTGCCCAGACAGCTAGGATGTTGGCTTGGAAGCAGCCATTCATTTAAAGAGTGCGTAACAGCTCACTAGTCGAGCGGTCGAGCATGGATAATAATCGGGCATAAACATATTACCGAAGCTATGGACTTTTAAAAGTGGTAGGGGAGCATTCTATATGTGCTGAAGGTGTGCTGTGAGGCATGCTGGAACGTATAGAAAAGAAAATGTAGGCATAAGTAACGATAAAGGGGGCGAGAAACCCCCTCACCGAAAGACTAAGGTTTCCTCAGCGATGCTAATCAGCTGAGGGTTAGTCGGGACCTAAGGCGAATCCGAAGGGAGTAGTCGATGGACAACAGGTTAATATTCCTGTACTTCTTATAATTGCGATGGGGTGACGGAGTACTGAAAGCACCGCGAACTGACGGAATAGTTCGTTGAAACATTTAGGTATTAGACTGGTAGGCAAATCCGCTGGTTTAGCTGAAGTGTGATAGTACCACAAGTCTTCGGATGCGTGGATAGTGTGCCTAAAAACTTCCAAGAAAAACCTCTAAGCTTCAGATTATAAGAACCCGTACCGTAAACCGACACAGGTAGTTGGGATGAGAATTCTAAGGTGCTCGAGAGATTCATGGCTAAGGAACTAGGCAAAATAGACTCGTAACTTCGGGAGAAGAGTCGCCAACAGCAATGTTGGCCGCAGTGAAAAGATCCAGGCGACTGTTTATCAAAAACACAGGGCTTTGCTAAATTGAAAGATGATGTATAAGGCCTGACACCTGCCCGGTGCTGGAAGGTTAAGTGGAGTTGTTAGCTTCGGCGACGCAATCAAATGAAGCCCCAGTAAACGGCGGCCGTAACTATAACGGTCCTAAGGTAGCGAAATTCCTTGTCGGGTAAGTTCCGACCTGCACGAATGGTGCAACGATCTGGATACTGTCTCAGCCATGAGCTCGGTGAAATTGTAGTATCGGTGAAGATGCCGATTACCCGCAGCGGGACGAAAAGACCCCGTGAACCTTTACTATAGCTTCGTATTGACTTTGGATAAGTAATGTGTAGGATAGGTGGGAGACTTTGAAGCGGCGTCGCTAGGCGTTGTGGAGTCATCCTTGAAATACCACCCTTTGCTTATCTAGAGCCTAACTCAGCAATGAGAACAGTGCGTGGTGGGTAGTTTGACTGGGGTGGTCGCCTCCAAAAGAGTAACGGAGGCTTCTAAAGGTTCCCTCAGCACGCTTGGTAACCGTGCGTAGAGTGCAATGGCATAAGGGAGCTTGACTGAGAGACATACAGGTCGATCAGGTACGAAAGTAGAGCATAGTGATCCGGTGGTTCCGCATGGAAGGGCCATCGCTCAAAGGATAAAAGGTACTCCGGGGATAACAGGCTGATCTCCCCCAAGAGCTCACATCGACGGGGGGGTTTGGCACCTCGATGTCGGCTCGTCACATCCTGGGGCTGGAGAAGGTCCCAAGGGTTGGGCTGTTCGCCCATTAAAGTGGCACGCGAGCTGGGTTCAGAACGTCGTGAGACAGTTCGGTCTCTATCTGCTGTGGGCGTTAGAAATTTGAGTGGATCTGACTTTAGTACGAGAGGACCGAGTTGGACTGACCTCTAGTGTATCTGTTGTCTCGCCAGGGGCACTGCAGAGTAGCTACGTCGGGAAGGGATAAGCGCTGAAAGCATATAAGCGCGAAACCCACCACAAGATGAGATTTCTTTAAAGGGTCGTGGAAGATCACCACGTTGATAGGCTATAAGTGTAAGTGCAGTAATGTATGTAGCTGAGTAGTACTAATAACCCATAGGCTTATGTACGTATCCCGGTCCTAGTGGCCGGGAGCAAACTCTTTGATGAATTTAGGATATGATTTTACTAATATGTTAACTTTTACAGTTGAAATATACTGAAACGATTTAAGGTGATTATCGCAATGGGGCTCACCTCTTACCATTCCGAACAGAGAAGTTAAGCCCATTAGCGCCGATGGTACTGCCACAGGTGGGAGAGTAGGTCGTTGCCTTTCTTTATCAAGCCTCAATCTTTAAAAGATTGAGGTTTTTTTTGATCTTATTTTTAGGATTGCTGTATCTCGTAGTTTTTAATCCTTTGCCCGTTATTTTTATAATTATAAAAGAAGTAATTATACTAAATAAGATTTGTACATTGAAATTTGTTTTTTTAATATTTACGTTTTAGAAATACGAAATGAGTTTATATAACGAAGTTTATTTTTTATTTGTTCTTTAGGGGTTTTTAATGGTTTTTTAGTTAGTATTTATTTTTTATTGCTAGATAAAACAAAGAGAGTAACTAACTTTATATTCGGATTGTTAGTTTTCTTTGTTACCATTAGAATAGTCAAATCAGTTTATACAATATTTACCCCCAAAGAAGAAAGAAATTTATTGCTCATACAAATAGGTTTATAAGCTTGTTTTTTAATAGGTGTTTCGCTATACTTTTACTTAAAAGCATCTGTATTTAAAAAGAAGGTGATTCCATTAAAATGGATACTTCATTTTCTTTTATTATTTCTAGTAGTAATTATTGTTGGTGTTATAAAGCCTTGCTCAAGTAATATTCTTTTTTGGAACGCATATTTTGTTAAGTTTATTTATTTTGTTTGGGGTGTTTATATAGTATTATCATTATTTATTTTAAAAGATATTTTTAGAAAGCTGTTTTCTAATGTAAGTTGTAACACTTCTGAAATATGGCTAATAGCTGTTTATATAAGTAGTTTACTAATTTATTTAGCCTATATAGTCGGTTACTTTTACTTTATAGGAACTGTTACTTTTTCAATAGTTTTTTATGGATTAATACTACTTTTCCTTTCAAAGAAAAATAGAGAGTCTATTTTTAAAGATTTACCAGAAAAAATACTCTGCAAAAAAGATTGAAAGTAAAGAAGCTGATTCTTTAAAATTTCAATTAGATGCTTTAATGAAAGAAGAAGAGTTGTATAAAAATACAGCTATAAAACTGTCTCATATTTCAGTTAAAATAGTAGTGTCTTCTCATAAATTATCGCAATTTCTAAATGATAACCTTGGAAAAAGCTTTGCAACATTCTTGAATGAGTACAGAATTGAGGAAGCGAAGAAACTATTGAAAGAGAATCATAAAATTACTTTAGAAAATATTGGTTTTGAAGCTGGTTTTTCTTCAAAATCAAACTTTTATGCTACCTTTAAAAAGGTTGTTGGGCAAACTCCAGCTCAATATCAAAAGCAGTTTTTATAAGGTTTTTAGTACAGAATTATAATTTAGGACGCCTAAATTATAAGACATCATTAAAAAGGAAGATTGTTTTAAGAGGTTTGAATTCAAATTAAAAACCTTTTAAAATGAAATTTATATGTACAGCAGTAGTGTCTTTCTTTTTTCTGTTTAGTTTTTCACAAGAAAAAGAAGATACTAAAGGGAAATTTCTAGCTAGTATTTATGGAAGTAAACAACAGAAAGTAATTAACTACGGCAAGAGTTTTATGTCTGACGACCGTTTGTTTTATAAAAGTTTAAATCGTCCAGATGTTAATCTACCTCATTCTGATAAAGAATTGATTGAACAGACGCTTAATAATTATATTGAAGGAAGTTCTTTTAATAAAATGAATACTCTTAAAAACTCTTTTTACAAATATGTAACATTTTATTTAACAAGAAAAGATGGCTTTAAACAGTTTACTACTGAAGAATATTCAAATTTTTTTTCATCAAACAAAAAGGGAGAGTTTAATGGTAGGATAGGAGAGATCATTTCAGTTGATATAACGAATGATATTGCTACGACAAAAGTTGAAATCCTAATACCTAATCGTAAATGGAGGTTTGTAGATCTTTTTTTACTGAAGAAGTTTGCGAATAATTGGAAAATTATAAGTAAAACCGCAACTAGAGAAGCTTCTTATGAGACAGGAAATAAAATCTTATTTGTGGTTTCTAATACAGATTATTATGTAGGTACTAATATACCAACAGGAAATAGTTTTGATGAAATAGTATTGGCTTATAAAATGTTTACGGAAGCTGGGTTTAATATAGATATTATTAGTCCAAAAGGAGGTGCAATTCCTTTAAAATATGTGGATACATCTGAAAAGAATAAGAAAAAATACTTGTATGATAATGACTTTATGTATGCTTTAAAAACGACTAAAAAAACAACAGAAGTTCATTCGTCTAGCTATAAAGCAATTTATTATGTGGGAGGTGGAAGTGCTATGTTTAATGTACCTAAGAATAAGGAAATACAAAAAATAGCTATGGATATTTATGAAAAGCAAGAAGGTGTTATCAGTGCAGTGTGTCATGGTACTGCTGGAATTGTTTTTCTAAAGAAAAGTGACGGCGAGTATGTGGTAAAAAAACAAGCGAGTAAATGGGTTTCCTGAAGATCATGAAAAGAAAGAAAAAGAATATTTTAAAAGTTTTTCTTTTTTAATAAGAAAAACAGTTGAAGATCATAGAGGAAAGTTCTTTTTTTCAGATGTAGCAGATGAACATCTAGAAGTGGGTGGAAGGTTAGTAACTGGTCAAAATCCAGCGTCGGTACCTAAATTGGTAAGAGAGGTAATTAATATTATTAACTCCAAATAAAGTAGATTTGATTTCATAAAAAAAACTCACCAAAGGTGAGTTTTTTATTTATAATTTATTGAATATTAAGCTAACATTGTAACTGGATTCTCTAAATAAGTTTTTAAGGTTTGTAAAAACTGAGCTCCAACAGCACCGTCAACCGTTCTGTGGTCACATGCTAAGGTTAACTTCATAGTGTTTCCAACCACTATTTCGCCGTTTTTCACTACTGGTTTTTGTACAATTGCACCTACCGATAAAATAGCAGAATTAGGTTGATTGATAATTGAAGTAAAGCTTTCAATACCAAACATTCCTAAGTTAGATACCGTAAACGTACTTCCTTGCATTTCGTTAGGAGTTAGTTTTTTATTTCTAGCTTTTGACGCTAATTGACGAACTTCAATATCTATTTGATTGATATTCATGTAATCTGTATTACGAAGAACAGGTACAACTAAACCTTCAGGTACAGCAACGGCTACACCTATATTTATATGTTTATTGTATATTGTTACATCATCATTCCAAGTAGTATTAACTTGAGGATGTCTTCTCAATGCCATAGCAGAAGCTTTAACCACCATATCATTAAAGGATACTTTTGTTTCTGGCATCTGATTAATAATCTTTCTAGATTCAATAGCATTGTCCATATCTACCTCTATGTTTAAGTAGAAATGAGGAGCGGAGAATTTAGAATTAGCTAGTGCTTTAGCAATAGCTTTACGCATTTGAGAATTTTTAACTTCCTCTACAGATTCACCTGCTGCAGTAGTAAAATTAGTTACTGCTGATGGAGTTGTAGCTGTACTTGTAGCTACAGGAGCTTCAACTTTAGCAGCTGGACTATAGTTTTCAACATCTTTTTTGATGATGCGACCATTTTCTCCAGAACCTTTAATATCTGCTAAATTAATTCCTTTGTCTTTAGCAATTTTCTTAGCTAAAGGGGAAGCAAAAATACGTCCACCTTTATTATTTGATGCAGTTTCTACTGGAGTAACTACTGTTTCTGTTTTATTTTCTTCAATTGCTTTAGGAGCTTCTTCTTGTTTTTCAGAAGAGTTGTTATTTAAAGTACCTGCTTTATGAGCTTCTACTAATGATGAAACATCAGTACCAGCTTCACCAATGATAGCTAATAAACTATCTACAGGAGCACTTTCACCTTCTTGAACACCGATATGTAACAAAGTACCTTCATTGAAAGATTCGAACTCCATTGTAGCTTTATCAGTTTCAATTTCAGCTAAAATATCACCTTCTTCAACTTTATCACCTACTTTTTTTAACCAAGAAGCAACGGTACCTTCAGTCATTGTATCACTTAAACGAGGCATGGTTACCACTTTTACTCCTTCAGGAATAGCAGTATTTGTAGATGTTGCTTTGGGCTCTTCAGTTTTAGGTTCTTCTGATTTTGTTTCAGCAGAAGCGGAAGTGTTTCCATTTAATAATGCTGAAAAATCTTCTCCTTCTTCACCAATAATAGCTAATAAACTATCAACAGGAGCTGTTTCGCCTTCTTGAACTCCGATATGTAATAAAGTTCCTTCATGGAAAGACTCGAATTCCATTGTAGCTTTATCAGTTTCGATTTCAGCTAAAATATCACCTTCTTCAACTTTATCACCTACTTTTTTTAACCAAGAAGCTACCACTCCTTCTTCCATTGTATCGCTTAAGCGAGGCATGTTTATAATTGTAGCCATAGTTTACTTAGATTTTATAAATGGATAATCTTCTTGTTCATATACCATATCATATAATTGATTAAGCTCTGGATATGGAGAATCCTCTGCGAATTTTTCACATTCCTTAACCATATCTTTTACTTCTTTATCAATTGCTTTGATCTCATCTTCTGTAGCGTACTCTTTTTCTTTGATGACATCTAAAACTTGAGTGATAGGATCTATTTTTTTATACTCTTCAACTTCGTCTTTTGTACGATAATGTTGAGCATCTGACATAGAGTGACCTCTATATCGGTATGTTTTCATTTCTAAGAAAGTAGGACCATCACCACGACGAGCTCTTTGAATAGCTTCATCTACAGCTTCAGCTACTTTGATAGGGTTCATTCCATCAACAGGTCCACAAGGCATTTCATAACCTAAGCCTAATTTCCATATATCAGTATGGTTTGCAGTTCTTTCGACAGAAGTTCCCATAGCATATCCATTATTTTCTACAATAAATACTACTGGTAATTTCCAGTTCATAGCCATGTTAAAAGTTTCATGTAAAGAACCTTGACGTGCAGCTCCATCACCAAAATAACATAAAGTAACAGCATCGCTACCTTTGTATTTATCTCCAAAAGCGATACCAGCACCTAATGGAATTTGTCCTCCTACAATTCCGTGACCACCATAGAAACGGTATTCTTTAGAGAAGATGTGCATAGAACCTCCCATACCATGAGAAGTACCTGTAGCTTTACCATATAACTCTGCCATAACACGTTTTGGATCTTCACCCATACCAATTGGTTGAACGTGATTACGATAAGCAGTAATCATTTTATCTTTAGTCAAATCCATTGCGTGTAATGAACCGGCTAAAACAGCCTCTTGACCGTTGTATAAGTGTAAAAAACCTCTTACTTTTTGTTGAATGTAAACTGCAGCTAGCTTATCTTCGAATTTTCTCCAAAATAGCATGTCTCTATACCAATTGATATAGGTTTCTTTGGTGATTTTCTTCATTATATACTTAGTTGTTTATTTAAATGTTTGTTTGCTTTACTTATTACAAAACGTAGCTACAAAAATAAGTAGTTTTTAGTAATTTAAAAAAAGTTATTACTAAAAGTTGAAGAAAGGTTTTTGGTGAAGTGTAAAGGTGTAATTATTGTTCTTTAGCTACAATTATAGTGGCTTTAGCACCTGTAGCTAAATTCCACTCATTAGATGAAATTAAGATACCTGCATCGTTATAAATTTTAAATGCGGCTGTGTTTGGACCAGAGGTACCTTGGTTTAAAGCTACAATTTTTATAGTGTTGATTCCTTTATCTAGAGGAATATTAAAGGACTGATAGCGTTGTCTTAGTATAAGGTTGCTAACAACAGGTACATCATTTATATAGATGGTAACCTTATCTCCGTCAGGATATTGATAATCCCTACAAATAATGTTAACACTTTTTGATTTAGTACTAAAACTCCCTAAGTCCTGATCAATAACAGGATACTGATACATTCCATTTATTTGTTTGAATGATTTTAAGTATTGTTCTTCTGCAATTTTAGCTTTAGTTAAGATTCCTTTATTTTCTAAATCTCTTTGAGCTTGTTTTTTTTGAAGTTCTTTTTGTTGTTCTTTATGTGCAGTTTTAAATCCATTGTTATTGTCAAAACCTAACGCTTTAGGTTTTTTTACTTCTTTAACAGGTGCAGTTATAACACCAAAAGCAGAATTTCCCTTTTTTTTACCATTAACAGAACCATCCATTTGTGCAAGAACATTGGATGTAACGCTACATAAAAAAATGATTACAAGTGTTGGTATTATTTTCATCATTGTAAATAAATCTAAGCAAATATAATGCCGATTTTTAAGTGATTTTAAAATAAAGGATTAAAACTAGTTATTTTACAGGAAAATCAAAAAAGGTTTTAGGGAAAGGTTCTCCTCTTAGGGTAAAATGCCACCATTCTTTACTGTAAGGTCTAAAACCATGTTTACGCATCACAGTTTGTAATAGTTGTCTGTTCTTTTTTTGTTGTTTAGTAAGTTTTTCATAGGTGATATGAGATGAAACTCCAAAAAAGTCATACGGACTTCCCATATCTAACTCTTCGCCTGTTTCTAGGCGTATAATTGTTAAATCTACAGTGCTTCCTCTTGAATGACCAGATTTTGAAGAAATATATCCCTTTTTAAATAAATGACGTTTATTAACCTCAGGATAGTATTGTTGTTTCATTAATGTATCATTCATTACTCGAGCCCATTTTACAAAATGATTTACTGCTGTTTGAGGACGGTAAGCATCATAAATTTTTAAACCTAATTTTTGATTTGCTAACTCATCTTGGACTTTTTTTAAAGCTTTAGCAGTAGGGGTGGTAGCTATAAGAATATTTTCTTCATATCCATTAACAGGGACCCCCATAAAGTTGTTAGCATGACAATATCTTAATTCCCCTTGTATTGTAGGAGACACTTCTTTTATATATGTAAAACCTTCAGGTAATTTTTGAGACTGAATGCTTAAAGCGGCAAGTAAAAATAACGATAAAATCCATTTCATAGGGTAAAAGTAATGAAATGGATTTTAACAGTTTCTCTCTTAATGAAAGATTAACTTTTATTTATCTAAAAAATCTTGATAAGCGTTTTGACTAATAGCTCTTCCGAGAGAATCTAAAGGGTGGTAATTACCTTCTTGTATTACAGGTTTTTTGCTTACATAATCGTATACAAAGGTTCCGTTTTTAGAAACTGTACCAAATCCTTTATTAAACACATAATGTGCATATTGATTTTCAGAATTATTAAAAATATTTTTTCCAAACTGAAATTTTTCTGGATTACCTCCTAATATGTCAGTTAAAGTATATGCTAAATCACTTTGAGCGCTAAAATTATTAACAGTAATACCTGTTTTGTTGAGAGCACCACCTAACCAAACCATAGGAATTTGAAATCTTTTAGGGGAGTTAAAATAACCTTTGTGTTTAGGTAATGGATGTCCATGGTCAGATAAAATAATAACCAAAGTGTTATTCCACCAAGGTTGTTTTTTAGCTTTGTGAATAAACTTACCTATAGCTTTGTCTGTATATGCTTGTGCACTTCTGTATAAATTTTCTACAGAACTTTTACCAAATTTATATTCACCAGGGAACTCGTAAGGTTCGTGACTGGTTAATGTTAAAGCTACTTCAAAAAAAGGTTCTTTAAGGGTAGGAGAAGATAAATCTTTCATAAATCGGTCTAAAAAGATGTGATCATGCGCTCCCCATTTCGAATTCCAGTTTTCTTTGTCAAATTCAGTTCCATCAACAATTTTATCTATTTGACCATTACGTAAATAGGTAATCATATTTCCAAAATTACTATCCCCACCATAATAAAAACTAGTATTGTACCCTAATTTTTTCATCTCTTTGGTGAGTATAGGTAGCTTTCTTGCTTTGTATGGAATTTTCATGATGCTTTTTGTAGGCTGAGGATAATAGCCACTTAAAATAGCAGGAACCCCTTTATCTGTCCTGTCTCCATTTCCATAGAAATTAGTAAACAAAATACCTTCTTTAGCTAGTTTGTTTAGGTTTATAGTAACATCAGGTTCACCTCCTAATGCACCAACTGCTTTAGCAGAGAGACTTTCCCAAATAAGTAAAATGACATTTGGTTTTTTAGTATTTAAGATAGAATCTGTATTAGCTGTTAAAAGCTGATTTTTAGTTTTGTTGATGATGTTTTTAGCAATATCTTTTTTATAGTGAACATACGGGTTTTTGCCGTCGGTTTTATGAGTAATTGTATTAGCAAAGTTCCAGATAAAATTTACCGCAGCATGATTTGCAAACATATTTTTAGAGAAGTATACGTTACTTTGATTAATAGGAATGTTGGCAAAACCACCTCGTATAGGAATTATTAAGCTAGCAATTAATAATAAAAATATAGGAGCTTCTAAAAAATGCTTCTTATTCAACTTTTTAAGAACTTTGTTCAATATCTTATTAAAACAGTAAATAGTAATTACCGAAAGTAATCCCCAAGCAAAAAGTCCGCCAACTAATTGTAAAGTACTTACAGAAGCCAACATTGCTTTAGGAGTATTAATGTAATTTAAGACAGTAACATCTATACGAACTCCCCAGAATTTATACAAGGAAATATCCGTTAACATAAACAAGTTAATAACTAAAAGAATAGGGAAAGTATACCCTTTAATAATATAACCAATAATTCTTCTAGGAATCCATATTGATAGCAAAATAATTAGAAAAGGAATAGCAGCCAAGTATGCAGCAAAAGAAAAATCTAATTGAATACCATACACGAATGTTTTTAGCGTAGTGATAAAACTTAATTCAGAGGTTTTATCAAAATAATATATTAAAAATAAAAGACGGGCAAGTAAAAAGTATACTACCCATAGAAAATAATATGTAAAACTAAATAAGATTCTATTTTTAAAATTAGTCATTCTAGTTTGAAAAAGGTTTACTCTGTAACTTTTAAACGAGCTTTAGCTGTTACAGAAATATCTGAATAATCGTTGTTTAAATATTTTAAATACCCTGCAATGGCAATCATAGCAGCATTATCAGTGGTATACTCAAACTTTGGAATATATGTTGTCCATCCCCAATGTTTTTCAGCTAAAATTAAACGTTTTCGTATTTCTGAGTTAGCAGAAACACCACCAGCAATAGCTATGTGCTTAATACCAGTTTGTTTTATAGTATTTTTAAGCTTATCCATCAAAATTTCAATAATAGTGTATTGAATAGAAGCACAGATGTCATTAAGGTTTTCTTTGATGAAATTGGGGTTTTCTTTTATGTTTTTTTGAATAAAGTATAAGATTCCAGTTTTTAATCCGCTAAAACTAAATTCTAAGTCACCAACTTTAGGCTTGGTAAATTTAAAAGCTTTAGGGTTTCCTAATTGCGCATATTTATCAATTAAAGGTCCACCTGGATATGGCAAACCTAAAATTTTAGCAGATTTATCAAAAGCTTCCCCAACTGCATCGTCAATTGTTTCACCTAAAATTTCCATTTCAAAATGATTGGTAATTTTTACAATTTGCGTGTGTCCACCGCTAATTGTTAAACAAACGAAAGGAAAAGGAGGTATTCTACTTCCTTCTTCATCAATAAAATGAGCTAAAATATGTGCCTGCATATGGTTAACATCTATCAAAGGAATGTTTAACCCTAAGGCTAAAGACTTAGCAAAAGAAGTACCAACCAGTAATGAGCCCATTAACCCTGGGCCACGAGTAAAAGCAATTGCATTTAAATCGTTTTTAGTTATACCAGCTTGTTCAATAGCTTGTTGCACAACAGGAACAATGTTTTGTTGATGTGCTCTTGACGCTAATTCAGGAACTACACCACCATATTTAGCATGTACTTCTTGGTTTGCTACGATATTACTTAATACCTTTCCGTTACAAATTATTGAAGCACTTGTATCATCACAAGAGCTCTCAATACCTAAAATATAGATGTTTTTTGCACTCAAATCTTTTCTGATTTAGAGGACAAAAATATTGATATTACGTTAGATTTTAGTTAAAAAAAACATTTCTTTAAAATAAGGCAGCATTTTTGCTGTTTGCTGATTACTTTTGTTAAATAAGATTATAAATAAAGGAAGTTATTAAAAGATTAGGAAACATAATAGGTAAAATACTAAAGTATACAGTACTTTTTTTACTCTTGCTTTTTATTTTACTATCTCTCCCTTTTGTGCAAAGTCAACTTGCTAAACAAGCAACTAATTGGATGAATAAAGAATTTAATACTAATATAGTTGTAAAAAAAATTGATTTGTCTTGGTTGGGAAGTGTCCAGTTAAAAGAAATTGAGATTAGAGACCACCACAAAGACACTTTAATATTTGTGAATAATCTAACTACTTCTTTACAAAATGCTAAACGTATATTAGAAAATCAAGTAGATTTAGGAGAAGCTTCTTTAAGTGGCGTTCATTTTTATATGAAAACATATAAAGGTGAAAAGAATGATAATATGTCTATTTTTATAGATAGTTTTGAAGACGGAAAACCTAAAGATAGTTTAGCTGCACCGTTTGTTCTTAAAAGTGATAAAATTTCTTTAGATGATTTAACTTTTAAGTTAATGGATGAAAATAAACAAGACCCTCTTGAATTTGCAGCGTATAAAGCAGGAGCTGAATTAAATGATTTTTCTATTATAGGCCCTGATGTTTCTATGAAAATAAGAAACATGTACTTTACTGAAAACAGGGGAGTAAATGTATCAAACCTAGCTACCGATTTTACATATACAAAATCCTTTATGGATTTTAGTAATACAATTTTAGCAACAGACAATGACACAAAATTGCAAGCAGAAGTTAAATTTACCTATAATCGCAAAGATTTTGTAAACTTTAATGATAAAGTTAGGATAAAGGCTAAATTTCAAGAAAGTGTAGTCTCTGTAAGAGATTTAAACAAACTATATAGTGAAATTGGCGGACATGATTTTCTTTATATAAGTGGAGATATTGATGGTGTTTTGAACAATTTTAGTGCTAGTAATGTAAGAGTACACTCAAAAGGAGGTATGAGAATTATTGGAGACATGGGGTTTGTTAACGCAGTTAAAACTAGTAGGGGTTTTGTATTTGATGCGGACTTAGATAATCTTACAGCAAATTATTATCAACTAAGAAATGTACTACCAAATTTATTAGGAAGAACATTGCCAACAGAATTTCAAAGACTAGGAAATTTTACTTTGGATGGAATAGTAAGAGTAACTCCACAACAAATGGACGCTACAGTATCAGTAAAATCAGAAATTGGAACCGCAATTTCTGATCTTCAATTAACCAATATTGATAATATTGATAAATCTGAGTATACAGGAGAGGTAGAGTTTAAAAATTTTGATCTTGGAGTCTTTGCTAATGATCCTGTATTAGGAACTGTTTCATTAAAAGCGGATGTTAATGGGAGTGGGTTTAATGTAGATAATGTAAACACCATAATAATAGGAAAAGTAAGTAGTTTGTTTTTTAATGAGTATGAATACAAAAACTTACAAGTAAATGGACAGTTTCAGAATAAAAAGTTTGACGGTTTACTTAATGCGGATGATGATAACTTTAAGTTGAAATTTGAAGGGCTAGCAGATTTTTCATCAGAGATTAACAAATTTGATTTTATCGCTGATGTTGATAGAATTGATTTAAAAAAGACAAATTTGTTTACCCGTGATAGTATTTCTGAATTAAAAGGGAATATTAATTTAAATATTTCAGGAAATACGTTTGATGATATTATTGGTAAAGCAACGTTCAAAAACTTAATTTATACAAATCAAAAACAAAGCTACCCATTTAAGAGTTTTGAGGTAAATTCATCAGTAAAAGATAGCATAAAAACTATTGAAGTAAATTCATCAGATATTGTAAAAGGATCTCTTAAAGGTAAATTTTCTTTCGAAGAGCTGTTACCAATTACTCAAAATGCTTTAGGTAGTGTGTATACAAACTATCGTCCGCATGAAGTAGCGCCAAATCAGTTTTTAGATTTTGACTTTACAATTTATAATCAAATTATAGATGTTTTTTTACCAAATATTTCTATAGGAAAGAATACACGATTAAAAGGACGTATTAATTCAGATAAAAACTCATTAAAACTAACGTTTGAATCTCCAGAAATAAACGCGTATAAAAATATAATAGAAGGAGTGGTGTTAAGATTAGATAATAAAAACCCGCTTTATAGTACTCACTTAACTGCAAATAAGGTGAATACAAAATATTATAACATTGAGAAATTAAACTTGTTAAACCGTACCAAAAATGATACGCTATTCTTTAAGTCTGTTTTTAAAGGAGGAAAAAATTATGAAGAAAGTTTTAGTTTAGATTTTTTCTATACAATCAATGAACTTCAAAAATCCGTAGTAGGAATTCAAAAATCGAAGCTATATTACAAGGGGTTTGATTGGGAAGTAAATCCCAATGATGATAAAAATAACAAAGTAACATTTGATTTACAAAAAGATGAATTTACAATCAGCCCATTTATTTTGAAATCGGGAGAACAAAGAATCGATTTCAAAGGAGTTTTAAGAGATAGTACTTACAAAGATTTTCAAGCAGATTTTAATAAAGTTAAATTAGCTAGCTTTTTACCCCCTATCGATAGTTTAAAATTAGATGGTAAATTAAATGGACAATTAGCATTTAAACAAGAAAATGAAACGATAGCTCCAGTTGGTAATTTATACATAGAGAATTTTGACATTAATAATTATTCGCAAGGAAATTTGGCGTTAAATGTTACGGGAGATAATTCTTATGAAAAATACAATGTTAATCTATCTCTAGAAAATAAAAATGCAAAAAACATATCTGCTACTGGTGGAATTGATTTTTCAAAGGATAGGCCAATTATAGATTTAGATATTTACTTGAAAGAATATGATATTGCTGCTTTCAGTCCATTAGGAGAAGATGTATTGTCTAAACTAAGAGGAAAAGTAACAGGAGATTTTACAGCAACAGGTTATTTAAGAAATCCTGATTTTAAAGGAGTTTTAAATTTTGAAAATGCAGGATTAGCTTTTCCGTATTTAAATGTAGATTTTGATCTTAAAGGAAATACAAGTGTTGTTTTAGACAAACAAGAATTTATACTAAAAGACATAATCTTAGAGGATACAAAGTATCTTACACAAGGAGGTTTATCTGGGAGTATTGTACATCAAAACTTTAAAGATTGGTTTTTAAATTTTGATATCAATACACAAAATTTACTGATTTTAGACACACAAGAAACTGAAGAATCTCAGTATTATGGAACAGGTTTTTTAAATGGAGAAGCTAAAATTAGAGGGCTTACTAGCTTTTTAGATATTGAGGTTAACGGAAAAACAAACAAAGGAACTTTATTTGTAATTCCATTAAGTGATGTTAAAACGATAGATAATTACAAGTTAATTAGATTTAAAACAGGAGAAGAAGAAGAAGGAACTAAAGGAAAAGTTATTGGAGATATTAAAGGTCTTGACTTAAGACTTAATCTAGCCGTAACAAAAGATGCTGTAGCACAAGTTGTAATAGATAAAGTTTCTGGAAGTGAGTTAAAAGGAAGTGGAGAAGGAAACCTTAGAATTGATATTGATACACGAGGTAAGTTTAATATGTTTGGAGACTTTACGGTAGATAATGGTTTTTATAATTTTAAGTATGCAGGAATAACAAAACCCTTTATTGTACAAAAAGGAGGAACTATTTCTTGGAATGGAGATCCTTATGAAGCCGATTTAGATATAACAGCAGTATATAGAACCAAAGCAAACCCAGCACAGTTATTAGATAATATTAATTCAAATCGTAAGATTCCAATTGATTTATACACCAAAATTACAGGAGGTCTATTTAGTTCAAAACAAGAGTTTGATATTAAAATACCAAATGCAAACTCAACAGTAAGTTCTGAGTTAGAATTTATTTTAAATGAGAATGACTTAAACACTAAAATGCAGCACTTTTCATTTTTGTTAGCCTTCGGTACATTTTATAATCCAGATGCTATTGGAAGTAGTGCAAGTTCAGGAATTACAGGAACAGCTTCAGAAATAGCTTCAGGAATTTTGACAAATATGTTAAATAGCGATGGAAATAAATTTCAGTTAGGAGTAGGTTATACACAAGGAGATAGAGGAGATGTAGACAACCTTAATTCAGACGATCAAGTAGATGTATCTGTATCAACGCAATTAAGTGATAGGGTATTGGTTAATGGTAAAGTAGGAGTTCCTGTTGGAGCTAATACACAAACCAGTGTAGTGGGAGAAGTAAAAGTAGAGGTCCTTTTAAATGAAGAAGGTAATTTAAGAGGTACAGTATTTAATCGCCAAAATGAAGTGCAATATTCCACAGAAGAAGAAGGATATACACAAGGGGTAGGGATTTCTTATCAAGTTAACTTTAATAATTTACGTGACTTGGGGAAAAAATTAGGGTTAAATAAAAAAGAAAAGAAGAAAGAAGTAAAAAAAGATACCTTAAAACCAAAGAAAAAAGGATTGATAAATTTTAAATCAAAAGAGAAAAAATAACCAAACTATTTTTATGAATAGAACTATTAAAGATTACTTCGTAATCATGTTAAAGGGAATTGCTATGGGAGCTGCTGATGTGGTTCCAGGTGTTTCAGGAGGTACCATTGCATTTATTTCAGGAATTTATGAAGAACTACTAGGTTCTATTAGTAATATTAACTTAAAGTTACTTAAAACTTTAAAAAAAGAAGGTTTTAAATCAGCTTGGAAACAAGTAAATGGTAACTTTTTAGTAACTCTTTTTGTTGGAATTTTTATTAGTATCGTTTCGTTAGCAAAAATGATTTCTTGGTTATTAATGCACCATCCAGTTTTAGTATGGTCTTTTTTCTTTGGGTTAGTATTAGCAAGTGTTATTTACATAGCAAAACAAGTTACTCAATGGAATCTCGCTTCAGGAATTTTACTAATGTTGGGAGCTATATTAGCTTATTACATCACAACGCTAAATCCGTTGGTTTCAGAAAACTCTTCAATGTCATTTATGTTTTTAGCAGGGGCAATAGCAATTTGCGCTATGATTTTACCAGGTATATCAGGATCTTTTATACTAGTGTTATTAGGAGCCTATAAACCAGTATTAGCAGCCGTAAACAACCGTGATTTAACAACTATAACAGTTGTTGGTTTAGGAGCGATTGTAGGTTTATTACTTTTTTCAAGAGTTTTAAAGTATCTGTTTGAAAACTATAAAAACCATACTCTCGTTGTCTTAACAGGGTTTATAATAGGGTCATTAAACAAAATTTGGCCTTGGAAGAAAGTATTGACATACAGAACCAATTCACACGGAGAACAAATCCCTTTTAATGAGTTATCTATTTCACCATTTTCCTACGATGGAAATCCACAATTAATGTATGCAATAATCTTAGCCTTAATTGGTTTTGCACTTATTTTATTGCTAGAAAAATTAGCAGTAAAAAAGCACTAGAAAATAACTAACTTAGCGTTCTAATCAAACCGCATGTATAAAGAGCGCACGCTATCACAAAAAATAACCCTTTTTTTAAAAGGCTTGATAATGGGAGGAGCCAACAAGGTACCAGGAGTCTCAGGGGGCATGGTAGCTTTTGTAATGGGGTTTTATGAAGAGCTTATTTATACTTTTCAAAGAATCAATGGTAAAGCTTTTAAACTGTTGTTTAATGGACGTTTTAAAAGTTTTGCAACCTATACCAATTTACAATTTTTAGTTTGGGTAATGGCAGGAAGTATGTTCAGCTACTTCAGTGTATCTCTTATTTTAGATTATTTCTTGAAAAATTACGAACTGTATGTATGGTCATGGTTTTTTGGAATGATTATAGGCTCTATTTATTATATATCGAAAGATTTTGGAGAATGGAAACTTAAAACAGTTTTAGGACTATTTATTGGAGCATCAGTTGGAATCTCTATTAGTTTTATGACACCCGCTACAGAAAATGATAATCTTTGGTTTGTCTTCTTATGTGGTATTATAGGAGTTTCAGGAATGACATTACCAGGACTTTCAGGCTCATTTATTCTTATATTATTAGGAAACTATGTTTTGTTGTTAGTAGACAGTGTAAATGTATTAGGCAATGTAATTACAAATCTATTGTCTGGAAACTTTGAAGTACTGAATGATCAAGTAAAAGTTCGTTACTTAAAAATTATAGGAGTTTTTACAGCAGGTTCAGCTTTTGGGCTTGTGTCTATTTCACATGTTTTAGGGTATGTTTTAAAAAGATGGCATGAAATTGTAACAGCAATTATTATAGGTTTTATTACTGGGTCATTAGGTGTTGTTTGGCCATGGAAAGAAACTATTTATAAAAAAGAAGCAGGTGTGTTTTTGCTTGATCAGAGTGGGAACAAAATTATAGAAAATTACCAGAGATTTATACCCAATTTTAACAATCAAGAAACATGGGTTTCTATAGGATTCATTATTATTGGAATTGCATTAATACTAATTATTGATTTTTATGACCAAAAAAGAAAATAAGCATTTATATGCTTTAGTAGGAAAGAACATTTCGTACTCATTTTCTCGCGGATATTTTACCGAAAAATTTGAAAAATTAGATTTAAAAAATCATGAGTATATCAATTTTGATATTCAATCAATACATGAACTACCTGAAAAAATAAAAGAAAATAAAAAACGCTTAAAAGGAATGAATGTTACGATTCCATATAAGTTAGATGTTTTTAATTTTTTAGATAGAATAGACAAGAAAGCTCTAAAAGTAGGAGCAGTTAATACTATTAAAATAACCAAGAAAGGGAGATTAAAAGGATATAATACTGATGTGTATGGGTTTAAAAAATCATTAAAACCATTAGTAAAGAAATATCATAAAAGAGCCTTGATATTGGGAACAGGTGGGGCATCTAAGGCTGTAGCCTATGTATTTGAAAGCTTAGGAGTGAAATATAAATATGTATCTAGAACTCCTGAAGGAAAAAAGCAAATCTCCTATCAAGATATAGGTAAAGAACTTATAGAATCACATTATATAATTGTAAATTGTACACCGTTAGGTACACATCCAAACGTAGAGAACTGTCCAGATATTCCATATAAATTTTTATCAGATAAACATTTATTATACGATTTAATATATAATCCGTCAGAAACTACTTTTTTACGTAAAGGTAAAGAGCAGGGAGCAACTATAAAAAATGGATTAGAGATGTTAGAGCTACAAGCAGAAAAAGCTTGGAAAATATGGAATAATAGCTAAAATTTTAAAAACTAAAATAAAATTTGCTATTCTCTAAGAATCCTTATCTTTATAATCTAAATCAAAGGAACTTAAACATTGTAGATATGTTAGAAAACAACGAAGAGAAAGTAGAAAAGCCAATCACAGAAGAGCAATCAAAGGTTAGTAGGGAAACTGAAAATGCAGTTAATGAAGTTGAAAATGAAGTAGCCAATGAATCTGAAAAAGCAGATGAAAAGCACGAAATACCTATGCTTGATTATGCTTCGATGGAGCTAGAAAAGTTGGTAGATGAATTAAAAAAATTACTAAAAAGCCATCCAATTCAACAATTAAAATCAAATGTAGATGCTATTAAAACAGCGTTTAACTCAAAGTTTGGGGCTTTATTAGCAAAGAAGAAAGAGGCGTTTTTGGCAGATGGAGGAAATTCTATAGATTTTCAATTCTCTAGTCCAACAAAAACAGAATACAATAAGTTATTAGGTGAATATAAATCCAAGCGTGATGCTTACTATTCTCAATTAGAAAAACAATTAAAAGAAAACTTAGAGAGACGAAATAATTTAATTGAAGAGTTAAAGACTTTAATTAAAGATGCTGACCCAAAAACGATGTATAATGATTTTCAAGAAATTCAAAATCGTTGGAAAAGTGTTGGAGCTGTGTCTAAAACAAAGTATAATGATACCTGGAGAACATATCATCATCATGTAGAACGTTTTTACGATTTACTACATTTAAATAAAGACTTTAGAGAGTTAGATTTTAAACATAACCTTGAAGAAAAACTACGACTAATTGAAAGAGCAGAAGCTTTAAATGATGTAGAAGACGTTAATGTAGCTTTTAAAGAGTTACAAGAATTACATCGTATGTGGAAAGAAGATGTAGGACCTGTGTCAAGAGAACATAGAGAAGATGTTTGGGGAAGGTTTAGTGAAGCAACTAAAAAAATTCATGACAGACGTCATCAGCATTACAGAGAATTAAAGTCAAAGCATCAAGAAATGATTGATGCAAAACTAGCTGTTGCAGCAGAAATAAATGCGTACGATACATCAAGTAATAAAACACACAACGACTGGCAAAAAAGTATTGTAGAAATAGAAAAACTACGAAAAAAATACTTTGACATAGGAAAATTACCTTACAGTAAGAGCGAAGCTGTTTGGCAAGAGTTTAAAGCAGCAACTAAAAAGTTTAACTCAGCTAAAAATGCATTTTACAAGCATGAAAAAAGTGCACAAAACGAGAACTTAAGGAAGAAAATGGAATTGGTAGAGCTTGCAGAAAGCTTAAAAGATAGTGAAGACTGGAGTGAAACTACCAATACTATGAAGCGTATTCAAGCAGATTGGAAAAAAATAGGACATGTGCCTAGAAAATTTTCTGACGATATCTGGAAAAAATTCAAAAATGCTTGTAATTACTATTTTGATAGATTACACGCCCATAAGAATGAAGAAAATAAAGAACAATTAGTAGTAGTAGAGGCTAAGAAAGAATTTGTAGAGCAAATTAAAGTTGCTGAAATTTCTACCGAAGAAGATGTAGAAAAAGCCTTAGCAGATTGGAGAGCACTAGGAGCATTGCCAAGAAATGCACGTTATTTGGATGAAAAATTCAACAAAGCAATGGATGCACATCTCGATAAATTGGATATGAGCAGAATTGATATTGAAATGATGAAGTTTAAAGGCGTTGTAGATACATATTTAGCACAAGAAGACTATAGAAAATTAGATAGTGAACAGTTCTTTATTAGAAAAAAAATAGATGAAACTGTACGAGAAATGCAACAGTTAGAAAACAATTTAAGCTTTATTTCAAACGCTACAGAAGATAATCCTTTAGTACAAAATGTACGTAAAGGAATCCAAGAATTTAAAGACCAGTTAGATCTTTGGCAAGAAAAACTAGACTACTTAAAAAGATTAGATTATTAAAAACAATATAATAATCATTAAAAACTCGAGCCTTTTAAGGTTCGAGTTTTTTATTTGTTTTTTTAGTAAGTTGTTTGGCTACTTTGAGTTCAAAATTTGATAGAATGGTAATAATAAAGACTTCAACGATAATATAAGTCCATCCTAAGTTAGTAATAGTTTTTCTATGAAGAAATGCTACTCCAATAGAAAGACAGCAATATAGTAGGTTTACAACTGCAATTCCTTTTAAAAAACATCTAAGATTATTGTGGTTTTTTCGGTAACAGTAAAAATCATACATAGTAAAGATCAAAGGAAAAACAGTTAGAAAATACAGACTAGAAGGAGGAATTCCTATGGTGCTTTCAAACTTTACTAACACAACACCCAGTAAAAAAGCAGATAAAAAAGCTCCAAAACCATCTATTAAAAACAACTTTTTAGGGTTTAGGATAACGTTTTTTAAAAGCTTTTTAATCATGAAAAAGATAAAATACAGTTGCTTTATAGAGGTTTTGAGTTTACATAAAAGTTTTTGTCAACCTCAATTGAGTCTCCTTTAATAGTTTTTGTTTGCCAATTATCAGAAGGTTTTAGTAATTCATCTTTTCCATCAACAGTTACTTTTATAGGCATATTAAAACCTCCAACAACATTATTCCAACGATATTTTAAGGTGTTGTTTTCAATAGTATACTCCAGCTCTGGAATCTTCACTGTACGTAAATATTGATCGAATACTTTACTTAAATCAATACCAGATTTTTCAATCATGTACTTTTCGATTTCTTGAGTAGTTACTGTTTTATGATAAAAATCAGCATTCAAACCACGTAAAATTTGACGCCATTTTTCATCATCATTAACTAGTTGACGAATTGTATGAAGCATATTAGCCCCTTTATAATACATGTCTCCAGAACCTTCATCATTAACATTATAATTTCCAATTATAGGAATATCATTTTGAATAGAACTTCGTGTTCCTATAACATATTCAGCAGAAGCTTTTTTACCATAGTAATAATCTAAAAATAAGTTTTCAGAGTAAGCTGTAAAGCTTTCGTGAATCCACATATCAGCAATATCTACATTGGTAATATTATTAGCAAACCATTCATGACCAGCTTCGTGAATAATAATAAAGTCGAATTTTAGTCCCCAACCAGTTCCAGATAAATCTCTACCTAAATACCCGTTTTTATATTGATTTCCATAGGTAACAGAACTTTGATGCTCCATTCCTAAATATGGAACTTCTACTAGTTTAAAGCCATCTTCATAAAAAGGATATTTACCAAACCAGTGTTCAAAAGCTTTCATCATCTTGGGAGCGTCTTTAAATTGCTTTTTGGCTTTTTTAAGATTGTCACGTAACACATAATAATTCATATCTAACGCTCCACCTTCACCTTGGTATTTTTCAGAAAAATGTACATAATCTCCAATGTTTACATTAACTCCGTAGTTGTTGATAGGATTATCAACAAACCAATGATAAGTAGTTGTATCGTCATTGTGTTTTTCAATATTACGTAAACGTCCATTAGAAACATCCATTAAATTTTTAGGTACACGAACACTAATTGCCATACTATCTACCTCATCATACATATGATCTTTATTTGGCCACCAAACACTAGCTCCTAACCCTTGACAAGAAGTAGCAACAAAGTGATTTCCATTACTGTCTTTTTTCCAAGAAAAACCACCATCCCAAGGAGCTCTAATCGCTTCTTTAGGTTTACCTTCATAATATACATCAACAGAGTTTACAGTTCCTTTCTTTTGAGGAGATTGTAGTTGAATAAAATGCGCATTTCCTTCAGAAATAACTTTTAGTTCTTTATTGTTTTGAGTCGCTTTGGTAATTTTTAAAGGAGGTTGTAAATCTATTTGTAAAACTTGATAAGGTTTTAAAACTTTATATTGTACAGTATTTTTTCCTTTAATAAACTTTTTGTCAGGATTAACGGTTACGTTAAGGTGATAATATGTTAAGTCCCACCAAGATCTTTCAGGCGTAATAGAACCACGTAAAGAATCTTGACGTGTAAACGTTTTATTTTTTGAAAATAAAGAGGTGCTTTTTTGAGCGGTTGAAGAAGAACATCCAGCAACTAAAATTGCTAAAGATGTCATAAAAACAGATAAAGAAAACGTTTTTTTATACATGGTATTTGTTCTTGTAAGATAAAATGCTAAGATAAGTTTTAAAGTTTTTTTATTGAAGCTAACTTTAAGATATTTGCTTAAAATAAGAACAATGTCAAAAACAGTTTTCATTACAGGAGCTTCTTCAGGAATAGGAAAATCAATAGCTACCTATTTACACGATAAAGGGTTTAAAGTTTACGGAACAAGTAGAAATCCACAAAAAGTAACTACTCCATTTCAAATGGTAGTATTAGATGTAACTGACCAAGAATCAATAAAGAAAGCTGTAGAAGAAGTAATCACTGCTGAAGGAAAGATTGATGTGTTGATAAACAATGCAGGAAAAGGAATTACTGGTCCAATTGAGGATACACCTACACAAGAAATGAAAGATAATTTTAATACAAATTTTTTTGGGGTAATTGATGTTGTTAAAGAAGTGTTGCCTCATATGAGAAAACAGCAACTGGGAACGATTATTAACACAACTTCAATAGCAGGATACATGGGGTTACCTTTTAGAGGAATTTATTCTGCAAGTAAAGGGGCGTTAGAGTTGGTAACAGAAGCGTTAAGTATGGAGGTGAAAAGTTTCGGTATTAAGGTTGTTAATGTAGCTCCGGGAGATTTTGCTACGAATATTGCAGCAGGAAGATACCATACACCTGTTTTTGAAGATTCTGCTTACAAAGAAAAATATGCTGAAAACTTAGCCTTGATGGATGCTCATGTTGATTCTGGTGCAGATCCAATACTAATGGCAGAAGCAATCTATAAAATCATAGAAAACAAGAACCCAAAAATTCACTATAAAGTTGGTGGATTTATGGAGAAATTTTCAATTATATTAAAAAGAATTTTGCCTGATAAAATTTATGAAAAATTACTAATGAATCATTATAAATTGTAAATTCGCAGAAGATTAGTAATTAAAGAAAAATCAAGGTATAAAACATTGTTTTATATGTTGTTTTTATAGAGAGTTGAACTCGCAAAACTCAAGAATTAGAACACAACTACATAATAAATATACAGATGAAATTTTTTATTGATACAGCTAACTTAGATCAAATAAGAGAAGCACAAGCTTTAGGTATTTTAGACGGGGTAACAACAAATCCATCGTTAATGGCTAAAGAAGGAATAACAGGAGAGGGGAATATTATCAATCATTACAAAGCAATTTGTCAAATTGTAGAAGGAGATGTTTCTGCTGAGGTAATTTCTACTGATTTTGATGGTATGGTAAAGGAAGGAGAAGCGTTAGCTGCTTTAAACCCTCAAATAGTAGTGAAACTACCTATGATTAAAGATGGAATAAAAGCGTGTAAATATTTTTCTGATAAAGGAATTAAAACCAATGTAACTTTAGTGTTTTCAGCTGGTCAAGCATTGTTAGCAGCAAAAGCAGGAGCAACATATGTATCGCCATTTATTGGTCGCTTAGATGATATTTCTACAGATGGTTTAAATCTAATAGCTGAAATTCGTCAGATATTTGATAATTATGCGTTTGATACTGAGATTTTAGCAGCATCTGTACGTCATACAATGCATGTGATTGATTGTGCTAAAATTGGGGCTGATGTTATGACAGGGCCTTTAAGTGCAATTGAAGGGTTGTTAAAACACCCTTTAACAGATATTGGTTTAGCAAAATTTTTAGCAGATTATAAAAAAGGAAACTAACCAACGAAGTTGGCTTTAGTATTTTGTCATTCCCGCGAAAGCGGGAATCTCATTTTTTAAAAGATATGTACCCAAAAAAAGAACTCGCACAATTAGTAGTTTCAGCATGTAATCAATTTGATATTGATACCGTTGTAATTTCTCCAGGCTCTCGTAATGCACCACTTACTGTCGGATTTTCAAATCATCCAGAAATAGAAACATTAAGTGTGGTAGATGAGCGTTGTGCTGCCTTTTTTGCTATGGGAATAGCACAACAAAAGCAAAAACCTGTTGCCATTGTATGTTCGTCAGGTTCTGCTTTGTTGAATTATTATCCTGCGATAGCAGAAGCTTTTTATAGCAATATTCCGCTAGTTGTAATTTCAGCAGACAGACCCAAGCACCTGATTGATATTGGTGATGGACAAACCATTCGTCAAGAGAATGTGTTTAAGAACCATATTTTATTCTCAGCTAATTTGATTGAAGAAGAAAGTCAGTTAAAAAATAATATCAGTTTATTAATTGAGGCATTACAAACTTCAATCACTCAAAAAGGACCAGTTCATATAAACGTTCCATTTGATGAACCTTTATATGAAACACTTGAAAAATCAGATTCGGTCATTGCGAACAAAGTGAAGCAATCTTTTGAAAAGATGAATGTCATTTCGAGCGCAGTCGAGAAATCTTTTGATTTAGAAAAAATAGCTTCTATTTGGAACTCTTCAGTCAAAAAAATGATTTTGGTAGGAAGTCATTTTCCTGATGTTGAGCTTCAAAAAATATTGAATGTATATGCAGAAGATACTTCTGTTTTAGTGTTAACAGAAACTACCTCAAATATATACAATTCTAAGTTTATCAATAACATAGATAAATTAATCTCTAAGTTAACTGAAGACGGGTATAAAGAGTTGCAACCTGAAGTATTACTCACTTTAGGAGGAATGGTAATTTCTAAAAGAATTAAACAGTTTTTACGAAAATTACAGCCAAAACATCACTGGCATGTTGATGAGTTAAAGGCGATGGATACGTATCACTGTTTGTCAGAATTTTTACAAGTAAAACCTGTAACCTTGTTAACAAGTCTTTCTAAGGAAAAGAAAAATGTTGAAAGTAATTATCAACAAACATGGTTACAAGAAAAAGAACAAAGAGCTGTAAAACACGAAGAGTATTTGAAAGATTGCGAATATTCAGATTTAAAATCTTTTGAAGTTATTTTAGAAAGTATCCCAGATAATTCGCAAGTACAAATAAGTAACAGCTCAATTATTCGATATTCACAATTGTTTGATGTAAACTCTACGCTAAAAGTATTTTGTAATAGAGGAACAAGCGGGATTGATGGAAGTACAAGTACAGCTGTAGGAGCAGCATATGCCTCAAAAAATCAAACAATATTTATAACAGGAGATTTAAGTTTCTTTTACGACAGCAATGCATTGTGGAACACAAATATTCCGAAGAATTTTAGAATTATTATTTTAAACAATGCAGGAGGTGGTATTTTTAGATATATCCCGGGGCCATTAACAACAAATGCTACGGAGTACTTTGAAACACCGCATGATTTAACTGCAGAGTATTTATCAAAAATGTATGGTTTTGAATATGTTCAAACAAAAGACTTAAAGAGCTTGCAAAATAGTTTGATTTCGTTTTATGAAGAATCGGATCAGCCAAAAATAATGGAGGTTTTTACTCCAAAAGAAATAAATGACGTAGTTTTAAAAAACTATTTTAAAAACTTATAAAATGGAATTAAAAGAAGGTGATAAGGTAGATTTAGTAATTGGTGTTCAAACCGCTTTAGGTTATTCAGTATTAATTAATGAAGCATATGAAGGCTTATTGTATAACAATGAAGTTTTTAGTGATGTAGAAGAAGGAATGCGAACAATAGGTTATATTAAAAAGATACGTGAAGATGAAAAAATTGATGTATCACTACGACCGCAAGGATTTAAAAACGTAATTGATTCAGATGTTGATATAATCTTAAAAAAGCTAGAAGAAAAAGGCTTTTTATTGTTAACAGATAAAAGCTCTCCTGAATCAATTAAATTTCACTTGCAGATGAGTAAAAAAGCATTCAAGAGAGCTATTGGCAGCTTGTATAAGAGTAAAAAAATAGAATTACAAGAAGACAGAATAGTGTTAAAATAAACTATTCTTGTCCTTCTTCTTCAATAATTTCCTCGTCATTATTTTTAATTTCTTCTTTCTTTTTACTTCCCATTAAATCGTTTACACGTTTAATGTTTTCGTAAAAAGCATTTGCATTAGGATCAGAAGGATCCATTTTTCCATAAGCAGCTTTGTAGTAAAAATCTGCTTTTTCGTAGTCTTTTCCAAGTTCATGGTATTTACCTATATAAAAATCACCCATATGAGAATCAGGGTATTTTATCATTACAAAATCCCCTAAAACTCTCAAGTAATCACCATCTTGTCTGTCAATTACAATATCTTCAATAACAAAAATGTCATCTAAACGAACATTTAAGTTAGAACCGTATAGATACTGAATATCTAGATATTTTTTTTCCACATACTTAATTGCATCTAAAGGAGCCAAATCTTTAACATTAGCTTCGTACTCTTCTTTAGTAATTTTAGAATATAAGCTAAACATTTGTGTAAAAGCTCTAGGAATAGTTTCTCCAATTATAGCTAAATAGCTTGGAGAAGAATCAAATTCATCAAAAACAACATTAAAGTTTTTAGCTTCATAGGATGTTAATAACGTTTTAATATCACTAAATCGATTATATTGATTAGTGTCAATGTACTTTTTGTTATTACTTGTATATAAGAAGTAAGTGTTATCTATAGAACCCAGTCTGTTAAGAGAATAAGACTCCATAATAGCTGGAGCAAACTTAGGAAAATCAGGAGTGATACAGATATAAGAATTAAAAATAGGTTTTTCATCTTTTAAGTAGTGAGTAATAAAATTAGCAGCTTTTCCTTCACCTACAATTGTCATAAAAGGAGAAGTTCTAAAGTTTCCTTCCATAAAAGGAATTAACTCATATTTAATAAAATTAAAAAAATGTACCCCTGAACTGGTTAAGGAATTATTAGAAGGTATTATAGAAATATCTTTTCCATAAGTGTTTTTCATATCAATACCTACTACAATTTGTCTGGGTGCTTTATCTACATTAGCATAAAGCTTAGCATTACCTACATATAAATCAAAAAGATACTCGTCACCTAAAACAATAGCTAGAGGATAATTAGTAGTTTCATCTACATCATAGCCTTCTGGAAGGTAGATTTTTACATTTCTATCTTTTTCTAATTCTTTTGAATTGATTTTTTGAGTAACAACTTTTTGAGAAAAAAGACTAATACTAATTAATAGGGTAAATAATAAATATACTTGTTTCATATTTAGGGGTAAATTATATCGTTCAAATATAGAAAAGAAAAATAAAGTTATTATGTTATTTTTGTACAACTAAATAACGACAATATTTTAAAATTATGATACAACCAGACTGGAAAGTTGCCAAAGAGTACGAAGATATTACCTATAAAAAGTCACACAACGTTGCAAGAATAGCATTTAATAGACCCAATGTACGTAATGCGTTTCGACCAAAAACTACTTCAGAGTTATTGGATGCGTTTCATGATGCACATGAAGATACGAATATAGGAGTGGTATTATTGTCTGCTGAAGGGCCATCAACTAAAGATGGAGTTTGGAGTTTTTGTTCTGGAGGAGATCAAAATGCACGTGGACACCAAGGTTATGTTGGAGATGATGGTTACCACCGTTTGAATATTTTAGAAGTACAGCGTTTAATACGTTTTATGCCAAAAGCAGTAATATGCGTGGTTCCAGGTTGGGCTGTAGGTGGCGGACATAGTTTGCACGTAACTTGTGATTTAACTTTAGCGAGTAAAGAACATGCTATTTTTAAGCAAACTGATGCCGATGTTACTTCGTTTGACGCAGGTTATGGTTCAGCATATTTAGCTAAAATGGTGGGGCAAAAGAAGGCCCGTGAAATATTTTTCTTAGGAAGAAACTACTCAGCACAAGAAGCGTATGAAATGGGTATGGTAAATGCCGTAATTCCACATGATGAGCTAGAGCAAACAGCTTTTGATTGGGCACAAGAAATTTTAGCAAAATCACCAACTTCAATAAAAATGTTAAAGTTTGCAATGAACTTAACGGACGATGGAATGGTAGGGCAACAAGTATTTGCAGGAGAAGTAACTCGTTTAGCATATATGACGGATGAAGCCAAAGAAGGACGTGATGCGTTTTTAGAAAAACGTAAGCCAAACTTCCCTAAAACGTGGATACCATAACTGATTGATAATTTTAAGAATTATGAATTACGAGTTAGAGGTTTTTAATTCGTAATTCTAAAATCATAATTCGTACTTGAAGAAATGAAAATAATTTGTATAGGACGTAATTACGCAAAACACATAGAAGAGTTAGCAAATGAAAGACCAGAAAACCCGGTAGTTTTCTTAAAACCAGATTCGGCTATTCTTCCTAAAAAAATGCCATTTTTTATTCCTCCGTTTTCAAATGATATCCATTATGAGGTGGAAGTATTGGTAAAAATTAATAAGGTTGGAAAACACATTTCTCCAAAATTTGCTTATAAATATTATGACACTGTAGGCTTAGGGATTGATTTTACTGCACGTGATGTGCAAGTACAATGTAAAGAAAAAGGATTGCCTTGGGAAAAAGCAAAAGCTTTTGATGGTAGTGCTATAGTAGGAGAGTTTTTTCCGAAAGAAGATTTTGACTTAGAAAACTTGTCTTTTCAATTACAAAAGAACGATGAGGTTGTACAAGATGGAAATACCACTAGTATGTTGTGGAAAATTGATGAGTTGATTAGTTACGTGTCGCAATATTTCACGTTGAAAAAAGGAGATATTATCTTTACAGGAACACCAGCAGGAGTTGGAAAAGTGGCAGAAAATGACATTTTAACAGGAACTATTGAAGGAAAACAAGCTTTTCAAATTAAAGTAAAATAAAATATATCCCGCTTCGGCGGGATTCTTTTTTAGATATATACATGAATGCAGAAATCATTACGATAGGAGATGAAATTCTTATCGGACAAATTATAGATACCAATTCACAATGGATTGGTCAAGAACTTAATAAAATTGGAATTTCGGTATATCAAATCTCCTCAGTCCAGGATGAAAAACAACATATTTTAAATGCGTTAAAAGAAGCAGAAAGTAGAGCAGATATTGTTATTGTTACAGGAGGATTGGGACCTACCAAAGACGATATCACTAAAAAAACAATTGCTGAATATTTTAAAGATGAAAAGATTGTTGAATATCCAGAAGTAATTGATAATATTAAATATCTATTCAAAAAAATTAATCATCCGTTCAACGAAATACAGAAGTATCAAGCGCAGCTTCCTTCCAAAGCAACCTTATTAATGAATCGTTTAGGAACTGCACCAGGAATGTGGTTCTATGAAAATAATACTGTTTTTGTATCTCTTCCGGGAGTGCCATATGAAATGAAAGGATTAATGAAGTATCATGTATTGCCTAAGCTACGGTCTACTTTTAAATTGCCATTCATTTTACATAGGACAATTATGACGGTAGGTACAGGGGAAACAATTATTGCAGAAAGAATTTCTGATTGGGAAGAAAGTTTACCTAATTTTATAAAGCTAGCCTACTTGCCATCTTATGGACGTGTTCGTTTACGTTTATCAGCTAAAGGAAAAGATAAAGAGGTATTAGTGAAAGAGATGGAAAAGCAAGTTGCAGCATTATATATGCTAATACCAGAAATTATCGTAGGAGATGATAATGAAACATCTTTAGAAAAAGAAGTGGGTAAATTGTTAAAAAAACATGGGAAAACTGTTGCTACAGCAGAAAGTTTAACAGGAGGGAAAATAGCGTCAACCATAGTTTCAGTTCCAGGAGCATCTTCATATTTTATGGGAGGATTCGTTACGTATACAGCAGCTTTAAAAGAACAACTACTCAATGTTTCTAAAGAAGTTATTGATAAATATACGGTAGTAAGTAAAGAAGTAGCTTTAGCAATGGCAAAAGGATGTTTGGAGAAGTTACAAACAGATTACGCGATAGCTGTAACAGGAAATGCAGGTCCAACAACCGATCATAATGATAAAAGTGTAGGATTGGTATATATTGGTATAGCAACTAAAAGTGGAGTAGATGTTTATGAGTTTAATTTTGGGGAGCCAAGAGAAAAGGTAATTAATAGAACGGTAACCAAATCTTTAGAACTTTTACAAGCTGCCATATTAAAATAAATTAGTATTTTTGCAGCCGTTACGCTTCCAAATAGGTTAGATGCTGAGCCTAGTTTTGAAAAGATTAAAATTAATTAAAATTTAATCGAGAATATTTTTGTGCAGTAAATTAAAATGCATAAATTTGCACCTCGTTTAGAAATAACACTAAAAACTGTCAAGAAGATGTCTAGAGTTTGTGAATTAACAGGAAAAAAAGCGATGGTAGGTAACAATGTATCTCACGCTTTAAATAGAACTAAAAGAAGATTTAACGCTAATTTAATGACTAAGCGTTTCTATATTCCAGAAGAAGATAAATGGGTAACTTTAAAAGTATCTGCTTCTGCATTAAAAAATATTAATAAAAAAGGAATCTCTGCGGTTATTAAAGAAGCTAGAGAAAAAGGTTTCTTAACTAAATAATTCCTTACTAGATAAAATTTTAGAGAGATGGCAAAAAAAGGAAACAGAGTTCAAGTAATTTTAGAGTGTACTGAGCACAAAGCTTCTGGTCAACCAGGAACTTCTCGTTATATTACAACAAAGAACAAAAAGAATACTCCTGATAGAATGGAATTAAAGAAATTTAATCCAATCTTAAAGAAGATGACAGTTCATAAAGAAATTAAATAATAAGCTACGGCGTAAACTTTAATATAAAATGGCAAAGAAATCAGTAGCATCGTTACAAACAGGTTCAAAAAGATTAACCAAAGCTATCAAAATGGTAAAGTCTCCAAAATCAGGAGCTTATACATTTGTTGAAGCTATTATGGATCCAGAAAGCGTGAATGACTTTTTAGCAAAAAAGTAA
Source organism: Tenacibaculum sp. TB-53 (assembly GCF_059716285.2). Lineage (NCBI taxonomy): Bacteria > Pseudomonadati > Bacteroidota > Flavobacteriia > Flavobacteriales > Flavobacteriaceae > Tenacibaculum > Tenacibaculum sp. TB-53. The sequence goes on from NZ_CM202790.1 coordinate 410,234, forward strand.
TTCTTGTATACAGTTTAAAGAAAAGCTACTTTCATTAGAGAGTAGCTTTTTTTATATTTGACAGTCTCAAGTTTTTTGAATACGTTAAAGATTTGGGAATTATCCTAGCAAGTCGGGCTTTCGGCAGTCGCTTCCCGAAGTATCGGGAGAGTTTTAACAAATGCCTCAATCCTTAACACTAAAGCTGTGGAACAATGACAATTTGACTGTATTAGTAAAATGGTATAGTTTTTAACCTATGTAAGCGATTATAATATTTAAAAATGAGTTTTTTTAAGAAAATCTTCTCTAAAGAGAAAAAGGAAACCTTAGACAAGGGATTAGAAAAAACCAAAACAAGTTTTTTCTCTAAATTATCAAAAGCAGTTGCTGGTAAAGCTAAGGTTGATGATGATGTATTAGATAATTTAGAAGAAGTATTGGTATCGTCTGATGTAGGAGTAGAAACTACCCTGAAAATAATAGATAGAATAGAAGAACGTGTATCTCGCGACAAATATTTAGGAACAGAAGAGCTAAACCAAATTTTACGTGAAGAAATAGCGGGTTTATTATCAGAAACCAATACTGGTGACGACACCGATTTTACTATTCCAGCAAATACGAAACCTTATGTGTTAATGGTTGTAGGTGTTAATGGAGTAGGAAAAACAACTACGATAGGTAAACTAGCTTCACAATTTAAAAAGAAAGGGTTAAAAGTTGTTTTAGGAGCAGCGGATACCTTTAGAGCCGCAGCAATAGATCAGCTACAAGTTTGGGCAGATAGAACAGACGTACCAATTGTAAGACAAGAAATGGGTTCCGATCCTGCCTCTGTAGCTTTTGATACAGTTCAATCAGGTGTAAATCAAGGAGCAGATGTTATAATTATCGACACTGCAGGACGTTTACATAATAAAGTAAACCTAATGAATGAGCTAACAAAAATAAAACGTGTAATGCAAAAAGTAATACCAAATGCACCACACGATGTATTGTTAGTGTTAGATGGTTCAACAGGACAAAATGCTTTTGAACAAGCAAAACAATTTACGAAAGCAACAGAAGTAACTTCGTTAGCAGTAACTAAATTAGATGGTACCGCAAAAGGAGGTGTTGTTATCGGAATTTCAGATCAATTTAAAATACCTGTGAAATATATTGGAGTAGGAGAAGGTATTGATGACCTACAAGTATTCAACAAACATGAATTTGTAGATTCGTTTTTTAAATAGAAAAACATAAGTAAATAAAAAAACTCCCAATTTGGGAGTTTTTTTATTCTAAACAGTTTCAATAACCTTGTTAAAAGCCAATCTCGATTTAGGTTTTCTGTCTGGTTGATTAAAATCCTCTTCATCTCTATAGCCAATAGCCACAGCAACAACAGTTGCGTAATCTTTGTTGTTTAAAATTTTGTCATAATTTTCTGGTTCAATACCTTCCATTGGAGTGGCATCGATTCTCATTTCAGCACAAGCACTTAAAAAAACTCCTAAAGCCAAATATACTTGTCTGTTAAACCAGGCTTTAATTTCTTCTTCAGGTTTTGGCTTTATAAATTCTTTATAATAACCAACAGCACCCTCAGGGAGCTCTTCTTCAATTTGTTTTTCAAACAAATCAATATCATTAATTCGATTAAAAACAACAATGGTATCACTTTCAATAACCTTGCTAGTATTTAACCAAGATACTTTTGAAAGTTGTTCTTTAGTATCAGTGTCAGAAACAAAAGTGAATTTCCATGGTTGGCTATTTATTGAAGAAGGACTTAATTGTAAAACCTGTTGTAACTCTTTGATTTTTTCTGATTCAATTTTTTTTGAAGCATTATATTTTTTTGTTGTATAACGTTGCTGCATTGATGTTATAAAGCTCATATTCTATTTTTTAATTAAACTATAAAAATTATAGTATCAAAAGTAAGTATAGTTTTTTATCTTTGCAATAACGGTCAAAAAGGATAGTATAAATTATGGAGGTACAAGAATCTAAAACACTTAAGTTTAAAGGAAGAGAGTTCCCTTGTTGTACGAGTCTTACTATGGGAGTTATTGGAGGGAAATGGAAAACAGTAATTCTTTTTCATTTAATAAAAGGAACGCTTCGTTACAGTGAGTTAAGAAAAGAAATTCCAATGGTTACAGAACGAACTTTAAGTTTACAGTTGAAAGCCTTGGAAGAAGATGGTGTGATTAAAAGAAAAGTGTATACCTCAAAACCACCATTAAAAGTGGAATACTCTTTAACTGATTTAGGAAAGAGTTTAATTCCTATAATTCAGTCTATCGCAGACTGGGGAGATTTTGCCGTAACAAACCATTCTAAATAATAATATCCGTATATTATCAACTATTAGAGTTTAGATAATAAGGAAGTTTTGTTATCCTAAATAAAGCTTTTCAATTTTTATAATTACATTTGAGTATCAAATATTTGACCAATGAGAAAAGCTACTTTTTTATTATTAACTCTTCTATTTATAAGTGCATGTAAGCAAAAAGCTGTAAAGGTATATTTTAAAAGCTATAATGAATCATCAGAAATAGAAAAACAGCAAGATCACGAGAAAAAGAGAATGCAGTTTAAATTACTTCAGTCTCATTTTTTAGATTTAAATAAAGAACTCAAACCTTTTGAAAAGGAGCTATCAAGATTTTCAGAAGAAGAATATCAACAACTAAAGCCATTAATTTTAGAAAAAGATATTCCAACTATTCAAAAGAGCATAACAAATAAAAAACTCACGTACGAAAAACTAACATTATTCTATTTATATAGAATACGAAAGTTTGAAAGTGATAGTACAAAGTATTTGAATGCAATTATATCTCTAAATCCAAAGGTATTAGAAGAAGCAAGAGCAAAAGATAAAGAATCAAAAGAAGCAAATGAATTTTCCTTGAATGGAATTCCAATTTTGATAAAGGATAATATTGATGCCGCAGGAATGATAACGACTGCTGGAGCTGTAGCTTTACAAAACAACTCAACTGACAAGGATGCTTTTATTGTCAAAAAATTAAGAGAAGCGGGAGCATTAATTTTAGGAAAAGTAAACTTAAGTGAATGGGCATACTTCTTTTGTGAAGATTGTCCGTTAGGGTATAGTGCCACTGGAGGGCAAACCTTAAATCCTTATGGAAGAAAAGTTTTTGAAACAGGAGGTTCTAGCTCAGGAAGTGGAGTTTCTGTAGCAGCAAACTATGCCGTAGCTGCTGTAGGTACAGAAACAGCAGGGTCTATAACTTCACCATCAAGTCAAAACTCAGTGGTTGGATTAAAACCAACAATTGGTGTTTTAAGTCGCTCAGGAATTGTTCCGATTTCAAGTACGTTAGATACTCCAGGTCCGATGACTAAAAGTGTCGTAGACAATGTTATTTTATTTGAAGCGATGCTAGGAAAAGATAATGAGGATGCTGCTTCTTTAGAAATAGAAGATTTTAAACCTAAAGAATTACTTAATGAAAGCTACACAATCCAAGGAAAAAGAATAGGAGTGCTAAAACCTATTTTAACAGATTCTATTTATAAAGCAAGTGTAGAAAAGTTACAAGAAGCTGGTGCAGAAATTATAGAGATAACTCCACCAGAAATTTCGTTTGATGGATTTATTACGCTGCTAAATATAGATATGAAACATGATTTACCTGAATACTTAGCTACTCACGGAAACAAAAATCTAACAGTGAAAAATATACAAGATGTGGTTGAGTTTAATAAAAAAGATTCTACAAAAAGAGCTCCTTACGGACAACAGCTATTTGAAGGAATAATAAAAGATACGACTAGTTTAGCTCAGTTAGAGGTGGTAAAAGATAGTCTAAGTTATAATGGAAAGAAATTTTTACAAGCTTTAAAAGCCCAAAATTTAGACGTTATTCTATCAATTAATAATTATCATTCTGGTATTGCAGCAGTAGCGAAGTATCCGACATTAACAGTTCCTATGGGATATAAAAACTCTGGAGAACCTGTTAGTTTAACGTTTATAGGGAAGCCTTTTACTGAAAAAGAATTATTGCAGCTAGGGTATGCTTTTGAGAAACTAACGAAAGCAAGAAAGACTCCAGTTGATTATCATTAATAGGACTACATATAAAATAAAAACTCCTAATACGGGAGTTTTTATTTTAATTCTCTAATTTGTATTTTCCAATATAACCAGACACATCTCCGCCGAGATAAAGATATCCATCATGCTCTTCAACAGAACTAGCTTCTGATACAACTTTACCAGTCGTGTCATAATAAGTTTTTAAAATCTCTCCATCAGCACTCACATGCATAATCATTCCATAGCGAGCTACTTTAGGTTGTAAAAATAGAGGAAGACCATATACTAACTTTTTTACAAGGGGTTTAGAATGTATTGCATCTAAAGAAGGATCTCTTTTAGTTGAAAAACCAAGCCAAAAACTACCATCGGTTCTTCTAGAGACTCCATTAGGAAAACCAGGTAGGTTATCAAGAAAAATATCTGTTATTCCTTTATTACTGCCTTTTAACCAGTATCTAAGAATTCTATATTTAGCCAAATCTACCATTAACACAAAGTCATCCTTTTGAGAAACTGCAACACCGTTTCCAAAATAAGTACCCTCTATAAGTGTTTTTACTTCTTTGGTTTTCGGATTGTAACTATAAAGACCTCCATCAAGTTTAGCTTCCATTAATAGTTTCCAAATATGTGTTCTACTAAAAGGAATTTTAGAAGAAGTATTGGTAAAGTAAATAATCCCATCAGAAGCAATGTCTACATCATTGGTGATAAGAAACTTGTTCCCGTTTTCATCTTCACTTGCTAAAGTGGTAATTTTTCCTTTTTTATCTACACTAATCAACCCTCTTTCTAAGTCACAAGCAATTAGATTTTGATTGCTGTCAAAATGTAAACCAGCAACCCAAGATTCCGTATTACAAAAGACAGAAACTTTTCCCGATGTGTCAATTTTTAAAATTCTACCATCTGAAAAGTCTGTTTCAGAAGTATGAACTCCACAATATAGATTTCCTTGTTTATCTATGGCAATATCCTCAGGCCCATACCAACCGTCTAAATCGATGTGTTGAGTTGAGCTTAGTAGTTCATTTTCATGAAGCGCGCCTACTAATTTAGGAGGTGTAGGAGGAAACCAAGCTTCTGGATTAATTGAACATGATTTAAAAGTAACACTGGTTATAAAAATGAGTAAGATTAATAATGTAGCGTATTTTACTAATGATGCAATTTTCATTGTATTTGTTTTTATAATTTATAAAGACAAAGAAAATGACAGTAATTTATTTCTATCTTGACAAATGTTAGGAAATAGTAACTTCTTTTCGAATCCTACTCAAAGATTCGGCAGCTATACCAAGAAAGCTTGCGATTTGGTATTGAGGAGCTCTTAAAACAATTTTCTTATCATAGTTTTTAATAAAGTCTAAGTACTTTTTCTTAGCCGATTTTGTTTGCATAGTTAGAGCTCTTTGTTGTGCACAAAGGTGATTTTGCTCAGCTAAAACTCTACCAAACTTCTCAAAGTTGGGAGATTCTTTATATAATTGAGTTAAACTTTCAAAAGAAATTTTATAAACTACGCTATCTTCAATAGCTTCTAGAAACTCAAGAGAAGGAGTTTGGTATATAAAACTATCAAAAACTGTTATAAACTGGTTATCGCAAGAAAAATAGGTTGTAAACTCTTTACCTTCTATATTTTTAAATGTTCTAAAAAAACCAGATTCAATAAAGTATAAATCCTTAGCTTTTCTCCCTTCTTTAATAACTAATGTTTTTGCTTTATACTCTTTTTTTTCTAATTGATTATAAAATGTTTTAAACTTATTTTCAGTAAGTCCAATTAAGTCATGTAGCAATTTTTTGAGTTCGTCCATTCTTTAATATAAAGTTCAATTAGTAGCGAAGTTATCTAAAACAAGTTTAAAAATCAAACAAGTTTTAAATGTGTAAATAGAAGAGAAGCTCTTTGTGGTATATTGAAGTAGGAGGTGGTATTAATGATTTACAAGTATTTAACAAACACGAATTTGTTGATTCTTTTTTTGTATAAAAAAATAATATCATATAATTTATAAAAATTAAAAAACTCCACTATTAAAGTGGAGTTTTTGCTTTATTAGATGAATAAACATTCTAATTATTAACATTAATATTAATTTGATCTCCCATTCTTCCTTCTGATCCTATAAATATAACTGTTCTTTCAGTTAAATTATTGTTGAAAAAGGCACTGCGAACAAAACTCCCATCCATTAATAAGTTATATTCTGTCTTTTCAGGATTTAGAGTTGCATCAATACTACCATTAGGATTAAACTGGTAAAAGCTTCCATTTGAAGGAACCCCAATATAATCTGTTAAGTTTTCACCAGTAATAATTAAATTATCTCCATAGCTATAAGAGTTTTGATTTGTAGATATTATTTTAGGTGCATTTTCTGCCAAAATATCAATAAACTGATCAGATTCAATCTCTACTAAATTTGTTTTATAAATTATTTTATAGTTAGTGTTTGTAGGGATGTTTTCAGGAATTTTAGTATTAATATTGAAAGTAGTGACTCTCTCTTGTGAAGAATAACTCTCATAGTTTAAAATAGGTAAATAATATTTATTTGTGCCATCAGTTAAATATATTTCTGCTCCAGGTTTACTTGGATCTATAAATTTTCCTGAAATTACCATGTTAGCTCTAATGTAATAAAGATAATAGCTTCTATAATTATTTATTACAGGCATGTTTGCTATTACTTTGTACTCACGTTGTTCACCATTTTCTGCTGTAACAGTATATGTTACAGGTGTTTCGAAATTTTGGCTATTAGAATTGTTAGGAGAAATTGAAGCGTACTCTGAAATTGAAATTGTAGGGGTAAGAGAGCTTATATCTAATTCTCCAGTGTTAAAACTTATTATGTTAGAATCTTGACTAATTTCTGCATCAATAGTTTGATTATTCAAGATGACAGAAAAAGAAAGAATTTTATTCTCAGAGCTTAGAGGTCTATTATTAACTTGAACTCTATAAATACTTGTTTCCCCATTTTCAGCATATACTGTATAAGGGACTTCGTTATTGAAATTTTGACTTTCATTTTCTAAGGGAGATATAGTTGCTCCAGTAGAGTATTCAATAGAAGGAGTTAATGCTGAGATTTCAGCACCTACAACATTAAAAACTATGGTTTTAGCTGTTTGGTCTATATTCCCATTTATAACTTCATCATTTACCTTTAATGTAAATGAAGTGATTTTACTTTCAGAACTTAAAATAATTGGAGATTCTGGTTCATCATCTTTTGAACAAGAGACAAACATTAGTATTGTAAAAGTAATAGATATAATTTTCTTTATCATTTTTATTTATTTAAGTATAGTTTTAATTCTTTAAGCCATATGAACTTGGGTAAATTACAATATCACTATTACCTATAATAATAGTAGGTGATTTAGTTATAATTTCTTCTGTTTGTAAAGTCCATTTTAAGTTACCTGAGCTAGCATCAATAGCATAAAAGGTTTTATTCCAATCTCCAATATAAACGGTATTTTCATATACAATTGGAGAACTTGTAGTCATCTTTTGTAAATTACATTTCCACTTTATATTTCCATTATCAGCGTCAAAGCAAATTAGTTCACCACTACCATCAGTGGAGTTAGAAATTCCGATATAAATATTATCGTTGTACACAAAAGGAGATGATTCTATAACTCCGTTATTTTTGTGATAACTCCATTTTACACTATTATTTTCTTTATCAAGAGCATATAAATCTCTAGCGGTTGCAGTAATAATATAGTTATTATAAATAGTTGGCGAATTTTCAAATCCATTAAAAAGCCCTGCGTTAAAAGTCCAGTTTAAAGTTCCAGTATTTTTATTTAAAGAATAAAATCGACCTATATTATCCCCAATGTAAATATTGCCTTCATGTATTAACGGATTGGTGTTTATTTCAAGAGCAGCGTGTGTATTGTTGTCAGGTTTGAAATTCCATGTTACGTTTCCAGAAACTTTATCTACTACCTCAAAATAATTTTCGTTTGATATATATAATTTTGAATCATCTATAGATAGCGGTGTTGTAAAATTAAATCTACGTTCCCACAATTTTTCTTGTTTTTCAATAGAAAAACATTGTAAATTAGAATAAACATCAAAGGTATATAAATAAGTGTCATCTGTTATTATATCTCTATAAAATTCATCATTGGTGTCTATATTTGGATTTATGCTCCATATAGGTTTTCCTGAAAGAATATTTAACGCATTTCCGTTTATACCCGAAAAAATAAGGTTTTTATGTCCAGTGTGGGCTTCTATGAGAGAATAGGTCTTGGATTTCCACAATATTTCATTGGTTATTAAATCATAAGCAATTAAATCATTTGAAGCTATAGGAATGAAAAGAATTTTACTTTTAAGACTCTCAAATGTAAAATTTAATTCAGAGACTCCACCTTTCTTATCCGTTGCTATTATTTTTCCTTCATATTCATTATTATATTCTAAATGAAAAGTATAGTTAGAATAAGTTGTCTCTGTAACTAAGACAGAGTTAATGTATAGACTATAATATATAATATCATTGTCAATATCTAAAACATCATTCCAATCTATGGTTACTTCATTTCCATAAAAGCTAATGTTTTCTAATATTAATTGTTCTGGTTTTGTGTTTTCAGGAGGTATATTATCATTGTTAGAGCATGATAAAAATAATAGTAAGAAGAGAACAGAAATAGTTTTTTTCATAGTAATTTAAAGTGTAAGCAATTTTTATAGCTACAAATATATGCGAAAACAGATTTTCAATCAAACTAATTTTTAAGGGTTTAAAGTTAAAGAAGTTCAATTAAAACGTATCTTTGCACACCGAATTTTTATAGTATGCGTACCAAAACAACAAAACAAAACAAAATTAATGTAGTTACTTTAGGTTGCTCTAAAAACGTTTACGATAGTGAAGTGTTAATGGGGCAGTTAAAAGCTAATGGTAAAGAAGTGGTTCATGAAGATGAAAATGACGATGGAAATATTGTAGTAATTAATACGTGTGGTTTTATTGGTAAAGCCAAAGAAGAAAGTGTAGAAACTATTTTACACTACGCACAGAAGAAAGAAGAAGGTGAAGTAGATAAAGTGTTTGTTACGGGGTGTTTAAGCGAACGTTACAAGCCAGACTTAGAAGCTGAAATTACCAATGTAGATCAGTATTTCGGGACACACGATTTACCAAATTTGTTAAAAGTTTTAGAAGCAGATTATAAGCATGAGTTAATCGGTGAACGTTTAACCACGACTCCAGAGCATTATGCCTATTTAAAGATTGCAGAAGGATGTGACCGCCCGTGTTCGTTCTGTGCCATTCCGTTAATGCGTGGCAAGCATAAATCGACACCAATTGAAGATTTGGTTACAGAAGCAACGAAATTGGCAGAAAAAGGGATTAAGGAAATTATGCTAATCGCACAAGATTTAACCTATTACGGATTGGATATCTATAAAAAGCGTGCTTTAGCAGATTTATTAAAAGAATTAGTAAAAGTTGAAGGTATAGAGTGGATTCGTTTGCATTATGCATTTCCAACAGGTTTCCCTATGGATGTATTGGAAGTGATGAAAAACGAACCAAAGGTTTGTAATTATCTAGATATTCCGTTACAGCATATCAATACCGAAATTTTAAAGTCGATGAAGCGTGGTACAACGCACGAAAAAACGACTTCGCTGATTCATAAATTTCGAGAGGCAGTGCCAAACATGGCAATTCGTACAACATTAATTGTTGGATATCCGGGAGAAACTGAAGAGCAATTCCAAGAATTAAAAGACTGGGTAGAAGAGATGCGTTTTGAGCGTTTAGGAGCTTTTGAATACTCGCATGAAGAAAATACAGGAGCGTATGTTTTAGAAGACGATGTACCTGCGGATGTAAAGTTTAGAAGGGTGAATGAAATCATGGAAGTGCAGTCGCAAATTTCTTGGGAATTGAATCAAGAGAAAATAGGAAAGACGTTCAAATGTTTATTCGATAGAAAAGATGGAGAGTACTATTACGGACGTACCGAGTTTGACTCACCAGATGTAGATAATGACGTAATTGTTGATGCTCGTGAGTATTATATCAAACTAGGAGAGTTTATCGATATTGAAATTTTTGATGCAGGTGATTTTGACTTGCACGGAAAACCAGTAGTAAAACAAGAAAGACCAGTTCCTTTAAATCAAAAGAGAAAATAAAATCAAACCTGCGCAATGCAGGTTTTTTTATGCATATTTGTCGCATGAAAAAAGCCTATTTTAACTGGAGTTCAGGAAAAGATTCGTCATTAGCATTGTATAAAATTTTACAACAAAAAGAATACGATGTACAAAAATTGATTACAAATGTAAATCAAGATTATCAGCGTGTTTCAATGCATGGTTTACATGAGGATTTACTGAATGCACAGACTGAAAGCATTGGTATTCCTTTAGAAAAAATATATTTTCCAGCTGAGGTTACAATGGATTTATATAATCAAAGAATGAAAGAGAAGACTGCGGAGTTAAAAGAAGCAGGACTTGTAAATGGTATTTTTGGTGATATTTTCTTGGAAGACTTGAGAGCATATCGCGATTCGAAGCTACAAGAGGTTGGAATTACTGGTGTTTACCCACTTTGGAAACAAGATACAAAAGAATTACTTAGAGAGTTTTTAGATTTAGGCTTTAAAACAATTACTGTTTGTGTGAATGCAAAATTGCTAGGAGAAGAATTTGTAGGGAGAGTTATTGATGAAGGTTTTATTAATGAACTTCCTGATGGAGTTGATGTTTGTGGGGAGAATGGAGAGTTCCATACGTTTTGTTATGACGGTCCTATTTTTAAGAAACCTGTGGAGTTTGAAATAGGAGAGAAGGTATTGAAATCGTATACGTTACATAAAAACGATGATGACAATTGTTATCAAGATTCAAAGAAAACTAAGAAATCAGAAGAAACGACTACTAAAAACTATGATAGAAGTTTTTGGTACTGTGATTTACAGCTAAAAAAGTAATTTATTTATAGCTTCTAATAGTCTTTGAGCAGGAGCATTTTCTAGGCAAGAACTACAAGTGTTGTACATAAACAAACAATCGATAAAGTCGGTTAGCATATGTAATAATAGCCCTAAGCCAATAATGTTGTATGGTCTTTTAAAAAAAAGTAAAATAACATACACTCCAATAGCATAGTAGGAATGAAATAGGTGAAACCCAAAACTACATCGGTTTGGGTCAAATATAGGGATTGCTAATAAGTGATCTATATCTACTAGCATAGTTGCTAGTAGTGTTATAGCAACTTTTATCCAATTTTTTTTAAAAAAGAAGAAAGCGATAAAAACAGGAAATCCGAAATGTAAAAAATAATGGATGAATTGTTGCACTATGCTAAGCTATTTCTTTTTCTAAAGCTAAAAAATGAGTAACTTCTGTAGGGCTGTTTTTATATAAAGGAATGATATATAACTCACACTTGTAGTAGGACTTATCTTTTCTATAATTAACAATAATATCTTTAAAAGGTTTCCCTTTTAATAATTTATTTCTAATTCGTTTTCGAGTACTTTCTTTTGTCTTTTCTCCTTGAAAAAAACGTCCAGTTTTGTTAATAACAAAATCAATGTCATATCCAGTCATTTTAGAGAAGCCATCGTTAGCCCAAATAATTTTTTTTGTAACATCTGTTAATACAAGCGCTTCATAATAGTTCTCGTTTAAAATAGAAGTTATGTTATTTTTCCAGTTGTAGTTTTTACGTAAGTTTTTTAAAACATTAATATCATTAGAAACTGTTGAACTCATAAATAACTGTTGAATTCCCCAACTTAAAATATTTATACTTTTTTTGGAAGCGAGTGTAAGATTATTGGCTATTTTAGAATACTCATCATTAGTTAAGTTAGATGTATAAATATCAAGAGACATCATTTTGTCAAAACAGTTTTTCATGCTAATATAATTTTTTGTAAATGTAAAAAATTAAAACTTTTCAAATACACCTAAACCAAAAAGGGCAAAATCATATTTCACAGGATCCTTTTTATCAAACGTTCTTAAAGTAAGATCAAGTTCTTGAATAGCTTTCCAATCATTTTGCTTCCTAGTAAGTATTTTTAGTTTTCTAGCAATATTTCCTGTGTGAACATCTAACGGACAATGTAAGTGTGCTGACGAGTGTGTTTTCCATATGCCTAAATCGACTCCAGTGGTATTATCGCGAACCATCCAACGTAAAAACATATTAATTCTTTTAGATGCAGAGCCTTTTAAAGGGTCAGAAACATGTTTTAGAGTTCTTGGTTGATGAGGGATTTCAAAAAAAACTTGTTTGAAACGATGTATAGCATGTTGGTAATTATCTACTTTATCTTTTGGTTTTAAAACAGCTTCTAATCCCCCATGATTCTGATAGATGTTTTTTAATGCTTGAACAAAGAACTTAAAATCATCGGCATTAAATGTTCTGTGTACAAATCCGTCAAAATTAGCTAAATCTTCTTCAGAATGATTGAGAACAAAATCATAAGGAGAACTTCCCATTAAATCCATCATTTTATGGGAGTTGTTAATAATCATTTTACGATTTCCCCAAGCAATAGTTGCTGCTAAAAAACCAGCAATTTCAATATCTTCTTTTACTGAAAATTGGTGTGGAATTTGAATAGGATCACTATCAATAAAATCAGGATTGTTGTACTGTATTACTTTTTCGTCTAAAAACTCTTTAAGCTCCTTTTTGTTCATTTTATGCTAAATCTCCTGCAAAACTAAGCAAAACAAAGAAAGCATTATAGCAAGCGTGTAATAATATACTCCATCCTAAGCCAAAACGAACTCTAATAAACCCTAAATAACCGCCTAAAATAGTTTGTGGAGCTACTAGTATTGGAGCTAATAAAAGTACGTTGGTGGTAATACCAAAGTTAGTTAAATGTACTAAACCAAAAAGTAGTGCAAACACATAAAAGGCTATTTTGAAGTTTTTCTTCCCATGAAATAAGGTGATTGGTGCTCTAAAAAACAGTTCTTCAAGCAAAGGAGCTAAAATAATGGTAAGAAAAGCAATAAACCATTTGGTATGAGCTTTTAGTAAATCTTCTACAGCGTGTTCATTCATATTGATCAAACCTAACTCTTCAACAAGAAGAAAAAGAGGAGATAATAAAGCACCTGTTATAATACTTATAATAAGTAAATGAAAGAATTTTTGAAATCGATATGAAATATCTTGGTTAGTATCTTTTTCTAAAACAGGATTTTTTAAATAGGTAATGAGCTCTTGAAAAGTTTCTTTCATGGAATTGATTTATTAGTTAGTAGCAAGAAACTTTAAATAGTTACACTATTCAACAATAATTCCGTCTTTCATTGTAAGTGTTCTATCAGCCATTTTTGCTAATTCTTTGTTGTGTGTAACTAATACAAACGTTTGGCCAAACTCATCACGTAACTTAAAAAACAGTTCATGTAAGTTTTTTGCTGAGGTTGAATCCAAGTTTCCAGAAGGTTCATCTGCAAAAATAACAGAAGGTTCGTTAATTAAAGCTCTAGCAACAGCAACACGTTGTTGCTCTCCTCCAGAAAGCTCGTTAGGTTTGTGGTTTTCTCTATGTGATAATCCTAAAAAGGCTAGTAATTCTTTTGCTCTTTTTTCGGTTTCTGTTTTTCCTTTTCCTCCTATAAAAGCAGGAATACAAACATTTTCTAAAGCAGTAAACTCTGGTAACAACTGATGAAATTGAAAAATGAATCCGATATGTTTATTTCGGAAAGCAGAAACTTTGGTATCGTTTAAACCTTTTATAGAAACACCATCGACCAATAATTCGTAGCTCTGATTTTTTAAGGGCTTATCTAAAGTTCCTAAAATTTGTAATAAGGTTGTTTTTCCTGCTCCTGACGGACCAACAATAGCGACGATTTCTCCTTTTTTTATATGAAGATCAACGCCTTTTAATATTTCTACCTCTCCGTAATGTTTGTGGATGTTTTTAGCAACAATCATAGTGTTATTTTCTTAGTACGAATGTATAAAAAAGAAATCAGATAAACTTTAGGGTTTACCTGATTTCAAATAATAAATGAACGAGTATTTAAATTATGTTTTTGATGTTGTTGTAATCGATAAAATAAACCAATCGAACAGAGAATCTATGCTGCATACTTTGGTCAAAAAGTTTTGAGATGTTGTCTTTAAAATCAATATTAGCTGGAGCAAAATCATGATCAGGCCTTATTGAGTTTCTGTAGAAAAAAATCAATTGACTACCAGGAGCAAATTGCCATTGATAGTTCAAATCTAAGTTCCAACTATTAAAGTTTTTATCGTGTTCTCCTTGATAATTATTTGAAACAAGTTCTCCATTATCTTCATTCAAACTATAAAATAGACCTAAATATGGAACTTTACTCCAATTGTGCCTAAACGATAACGACGCTGCTGATTTTGTACTAAATGTGTATTTTCCAGTTAATGAATTGTCATAAGTATCCCAATCTCGTTGCCCGAAAATAATGTGATTTTTTAAAGGAGCTAATAAAGGTTTTTCTTCTACATCATCTTCATCAATCTTTGTAACATACCCTTGACCGTTATTGGTTTTGCCATATCTAAAACCATAAATCAAAGAAAACTTATTAGTGAAACGATATCTAGGAGAAACTCTAAACCCATAATCTTCTTTAGGGTTGTTTTTGTAAAAAGTATAATACCAATCGTAGTCTATTGCAAACTTTTTTCTATAATCAGTAGACCCCCAATGATTTACATTTAGCCTTTCAGGTCTGTTAAAATAAACTCCACTAGTAGTTCCTTGTCTAGGTTCAAAAAAATCTTTTCGTTCTGTGCTATAATTCAAGTTTCCTCCAAAACTGAATCGCTTTTTTGTATCAGCGCCAAAAGATAAACTAACATTTGTACCTACATACGTTCCTGGATTGTGTAAGAAGTTAATATCATAAAAAACATTAATTCTATAATTATTGAATATTCCTTTAGGTTTTAATAATCGATAGCCAACAAAACCATAAATAGCTTGTTCGTTGTTGCTAAAAAGAATCCCCATATCGTTAGGGTTGTAGTCTTTATTTTCAAAATTATATCCAATTTCTCCACGCCAATTCCCTGAATGTTTACCTATACTGGTATCGAAAGTGTACCCCGTATTAGGGTTGTCTTCATCGTCAGAGATACTACTCATTTTAAAACTTCCGTCTATATTATACCTACTTTTTTTATCCTCAACATGCCATAGAAGTCCAGTAACATTAGCATCTCTAAATCGTCCATCACGAGTTACATTGGTATTAATTAAGGTAATAGATGAGTTTTGATTAAACTGTTGGTCTAACACCATAATATTGTAATTAGAAAACGGATTAACTGTAGTTTTATAAGTACTTACATTGCTAATAGTATCTAATCCATTAATTGTTTGCTTAGTTCTTTCAACAGTAGCTTCTGTTTTTTCAGTAATGGCATTAAAGAATCCTATTCCTAAACCACCTTTGGTTCTTCCAGATATTTTTATGGCGTTTAGCATTTGAACTTTATCAGGAACATCTATAACTTCATCATTTATTTTTTTTCCATTAATAAACTCATCATCGTCTTTTCGTTCGTTAGAAAATTGATCTATTGGTCGTCCTCCAATTCTTCTTGAGTAAAACAAATTACCTTTACTAAATAGTTCTGTTCCTTCAGTAAAAAACTGACGTTGTTCTGTAAATTGCTGCTCAAAAGGACCGAGGTTTAAGGTAACATTGTCAAAACCTACTTGGCTGAAATCAGGAATTAAAGTAGCGTCTAAGGTAAAGTTTTCGGTAATACCATACTTTACATCCATTCCTACACTCCAATCAAAGTCTGTATTTCCATCTTTAGTGGTCGTAGTTGCTGAGGCATACGGATAAAAGTTTAATCGGGTAGGAGGTTTTATATTGGTGAAGTTTTCATATAAACCATCATATTGAGTCCAATTCCCTTGTTGATTATCAATATGGTTCCATGTAAATTGAGCATTTAAATTGAGCACTTTTCTGTGGTAATTGATTCCCCATGATTGAACAGGAGTATTAGCAAAACGCAAAGCTCTATAAGGGATTTTCATTTCTACAACCCAAGAATCTTGATTAATACTAAAATCGCTATCCCATACAGCACTCCAGTTAAAATCTTCATTTCCGTTAGAGACTTTTGAGTCTGCTTGGGCTCCTGAACTGGTTACTATAAACTCAAAAGGATTTTGTCCGTCATCGTTAGGGTTAATAGTTATTAAAAAGAAATCGCTGTTACCAATATTGTCTCTGTTAGTAAACTCTGCAGGTATTTTAGATGGTTCAGGATCGTACATTTTAGCACAGATATAAATAGCATTATCATCGTATACTAACTTTACTATTGTTTTATGGGTGTCAGGTTCTGCTTTTCCGTTATCAGGACGCAACATTACAAAATCTTTTGCGGCTGGAGTATTTTTCCAGGCAATGTCATTTAATTTTCCGTCAATTTTTGGAGGGGTATCTACACGTACTACATTTAGTTTTTTTCTGTTTTTATTAATGGTTTGGGCGGTTGTAACTTCAATAAAGAAGAAACAAGTTATAATAAATGCTAAAATCTTAAGCATAATTTATTGATGTATAGTGTTAGTTGTTGCGCTAAATTATTATGATTTGGATTAATAAATCATAAAATCATGTTAATTACAGTAAAAACGTGTTAAAAAAAAGAGTGTTAAAAGTTTAAATGTTAAAAAAATAGTAGAATGAAAATTAAATAAAACTTGATTTAATTATAAATTAAAGTACAAATTATAAGGTATTATAAATTGAATTTGTATTTTTGTTCGACTTTTAAAAATTCATATCTAATGAACTTACACGAATATCAAGGTAAAGAAATATTAAGCAGTTTTGGCGTTCGTATTCAACGCGGAATTGTTGCAAATACTCCAGAAGAAGCTGTTGAAGCAGCAAAAAAATTAACAGAAGAAACAGGTACTGGTTGGCACGTAATCAAAGCTCAAGTACACGCAGGTGGTCGTGGAAAAGGTGGAGGTGTTAAGTTAGCTAAAAACTTAGACGAAGTAAAGAGCATTTCTGATGATATTTTAGGAATGATGTTAGTAACTCCTCAAACTTCAGCAGAAGGAAAGTTAGTTAACCAAGTGTTAATTGCTGAGGATGTATATTATCCTGGTGATAGTGAGCCAGATGAATTTTATATGTCAGTTTTATTAAACCGTGCTACGGGTAGAAACATGATTATGTACTCTACTGAAGGAGGTATGGATATTGAAACTGTGGCAGAAGAAACTCCACACTTAATTTTTACAGAAGAAATTGATCCAGGAACAGGATTATTACCTTTTCAAGCTCGTAAAATTGCTTTTAATTTAGGTTTAAGCGGTGGGGCTTTAAAAGAAATGGTAAAATTTGTTACTGCTTTATATACTGCATACATCAAGTCTGATTCTTCGATGTTTGAAATTAACCCAGTATTAAAAACATCTGATGATAAAATTATGGCAGTAGATGCTAAAGTATCGTTAGATGAGAATGCATTATATCGTCATAAAGATTATGCAGCAATGCGTGATTTACGTGAAGAAAATCCAATTGAGGTAGAAGCTAAAGCTGCAGGATTAAACTATGTAGATTTAGATGGTAATGTTGGATGTATGGTAAACGGAGCTGGTTTAGCAATGGGAACTATGGATTTAATTAAGCAAGCAGGTGGTGATCCAGCAAACTTTTTAGATGTTGGTGGTACTGCAGATGCACAACGTGTTGAAACTGCTTTCGGAATCATTTTAAAAGATCCTAATGTAAAAGCTATCTTAGTAAACATTTTTGGAGGAATCGTTCGTTGTGATCGTGTTGCTCAAGGTGTTGTAGATGCTTATAAAAATATGGGAGACAAAATTAATGTGCCTATTATTTGTCGTTTACAAGGAACAAATGCTAAAGAAGCAAAAGAATTAATAGACAATAGCGGAATGGAGATAATCTCAGCTACTGAGTTCCAAGAGGCTGCTGACAAAGTAGGGGAAGTTTTAAACGCTTAAACTACCATTTAATTCTTAGTTATAACTGGTCCTAAATAGTGTTATATATTTTAAGGTCAGAAAACCAAACCTCATTAGAAATCTAAATTCTAATGAGGTTTGGTTTTTAATATCATGAATTAAAAGTCAATATGAAAGACTCAGAAGCTAATAACTTAAAAGTAAACTCTAATAAATAAGTAAGTGATAGAGTTAAGTTACCTGTCTAGTTTCATAATTAAATGTATTGAAATAGATGACTGCTAGAATAAAAGAGAAAAAAAACACGTACTACTTAGTGACTTTTTAAGTACATAAAATAGTGTGCACAGGTACAAGCTGCGTACAAATAAAATTGGTTTTTGTTAAAAGACAGTGTTTTACAGTAAAAAACTTAAAAATCAATATATTAAATGTGTGATTTTGAAGATGTTTTATATCTTTAACTCAAAAATTGTACCACCCTAAAAATACGTCTATGAACATAAAAGCAAAGCTTTTTATATGTGGTGAGGAACGAGAATTGCTTACTACTAACTTAAATTATAACAGACTTACTGATTGGAATGGTAAACCTACTTCAGCCTTATTAGGAGGAACTATTTCAGTAACTTTTGAATCTGAAATGTACGATGATACTTTTGTTGATTGGATTAAATCAGATAGAAGAGGCAATAAAAAAATACGTCATCCTTTTAATCTTTATCAGTTAAGAGACGGTAAAATAGTTTTTTACAAAGACGAGTTTGATGGAGTAGAGCTATTCCAATACAACTTTCAAGATGGTGTGCTTGTAAATTATTATGAAACTTTTGATAATCAAAAAGGTATGCAGGTTACCTTAACTATATCAACTGCAATGCAAGACTATCGTTTTTTTAATAATAGTACCGACTGGCGTAGAAAAAGCCCTACTCGTTATATAAAACACTGGCAAGAAAGTTATATACCGCCTATAAAAGAAACTTCTTATAAAGCGCAGGAAAATAAAGAACCAAAGAAAGAGAAGTATTTTATAGAGAAAATTGAAATAGAAAATCTAGATGAGGGGTCAAGTAATGGAGGAGCAAATAAAAAAGAAGGACTAATTCATGGAAAGGAGTATATCTTAAAAGTTACTAAATATAAAAATGATAAAGTACCAAAAAACAGTAACACCATAAAATGGTCTTATGATTACACCAATGCAAAAGGAGAAATTGTAGAGGGGAGTATAAATGCAAAAGGAGATAAAGCTACCTTTAAGGCTAATGATTTAGATTACTGTGGTAATAAAATTACGTTTTATGCTTACATTGAAAGTAAAGAAAATGAAGCTGAATTAGAAGTATTTCACCATTATCGCTTTAGGTGGTTTGATAGAAAAAGAGTATTAACTCAAGCACAGGATAGGAAAGTTAGACCCTGGAGGATTGATCAAGGAGGAACTTCTTTATGTGGAATGGCTTGTATATTTTATTTATTAGCAAAGAAAGACCCTAAAGGATATTATAATTTAGTAGAGGAGTTACATAGAATAGGTGAGACAACATATAATAAATATGTTGTCTCACCTAACAGCGATTCTTATAAGCTTTATGATGTTAAACCTTTATCAAATGACCACCCCAATATTCCAGATGTAGATTGGATAACTATGGCTGTAACTAGAAATAAAGAAAGTAGCTTTGGTTATACAGGGAAAATAAATCAAGATGCTTCTGCAATTAATTGGCCAAGTATAATGACGAAGTTGAGTGAAAAGCTGTTAGCTTGTAATGATGTAAGTACAGAAGGTGTATATTCCTCTGTAATTGCTAGAAGAATAAGTATAAAGATAACTGAACAAAAAGTAGATGACATTAATAAACAAATTAATAAAGGATACAAGTTAATGTTAATGATAGACTCCGATTTAATTAGTGATGATGGAGATACTTTATTTTCGTCTTATCAAGAGTTTCATTGGGTAGTTTTAGAAAAAACAATTCGTAAAATACAAGCATGGGATTCTAAAGGGAGAATTATAAATAACTACGATTTTAAAGTTTACTCATGGGGTTCTGACAGTCGTTACTTAAAAACACAAATTACATGGGAACATTTTGCAAAAAATTATTATGGATATATTAAAGTTAAATAAAGTATTTCACGTTTTATGCCTCGTTTTTTTACTCGTTTTTTTTACAACATGTGAATCAACAAATAAAGAAAAAGACAATTACATTAAAATAGAGAAAGAATGTAGTCAAAAACAAAAAATAACAGAGCTTTCATTAATTTTTTTAGGATATTCTTATAATGAAATTTCTGATATTGTTTTAGAAATACGAGGAGTAAACCCACTTATTTCAAAACTATATGTACCAGAAAAAATTACAGATAGTATAAGACTAAGAAGGGATGTGACTATATACCAAGAGATTGGATTGAAAGATACTGTTGTTTTGGTTTTTCCAAACAAAGAGCGTTATATATTAAGTGATTTTAAATACAAAGTAAGACCTCATTTTACCACATTGTCAAAAAAATGGGGATGTGATTTTTATGAAATGAAAATAAATAATGTAATTAAAGAAGGAGGAAGTGCTACTTTTATTAAAGAAGGATTCGAAATAGAGTGAAACTAAAACAATTATTGAATCAATTTTTTCTCTAAATAAAATAAAGTATTTAAATATTATACTCACACTTCTATTAGTTTCATGTACAACAACTAAAGAAATTACTGTTACAAATAAAGTGTCTAATAAATATAAAGTTATTGCCTGGTATGATAAAGAGCAGAAAGATATTTGGGCTTTTAGTGTTCCTATATATTTAGAAGTTGAAAATAAAAGTTTTCTAATACCACGTGAGTTCATATCTCATAAATATATTTATGCAGATAAAAACAGTGGTACACATACATTTTTGTACGAGTTAGAAGCAAATGGAAAATTAAAAAAGAAAAAGAACTTCAGTAGAAAAAAAATAACACCTAGTACAAAGAAAAAATACATTATTTATTCTAAACATTTAATAACAAACAAGAAATATTCCGACCAAATATTGTACTCTTATAAAAATAGAGAGTTTAAAAGTGATTCTATAGTACTCGACTTTTTTAATGATTTTAAAAACAAATTACCAGATTTAGCTGAAAATATATTGGTAAAAGATAGTTTGTTCTTAAGCTTTAACAACGAGGATAAAAAAAGTAAACTATCTACAAAAAGAATTAAGGTCCCTATTAAACTTTAAACGTACCTGATTTTTTGTTAAAACGTTTTTTACCCAAAACACCTATAGTAGGTATTAGTTTATGGCTTGAGTTTTTAGGATATGTAGCTTTAGTTGAACATGGAAAGCAAGAAGCTATAGTTGACTAAATAATGCAAGAAAAACTTGAAAGAGCAAAAATAAAAGGATTAGATGCTTTAAGAACATTTTTACATGTTTATGAAACAGATTATAATTTGATTCCTATTTCAAGTAAAACTCTCTCAGCATTGTTATTAGGAGAATTTAAAACTTTTGACGAACTTTTAGATTATGATGCAAATACTAGAGGTGCTAAAAAAATAGAGCTTTTA
Organism: Tenacibaculum sp. TB-53; assembly: GCF_059716285.2. Classification (NCBI taxonomy): domain Bacteria; kingdom Pseudomonadati; phylum Bacteroidota; class Flavobacteriia; order Flavobacteriales; family Flavobacteriaceae; genus Tenacibaculum; species Tenacibaculum sp. TB-53. The sequence goes on from NZ_CM202790.1 coordinate 431,867, forward strand.
ATTAAAGAAGTAAAAAAAGACTACCTAAAAGAAAACCCTAGAGTTATTGAATCAATTTTATTTCAAAAATAAATCAAAATGAAAATATACTTATATATACTGTTATTAGCATGTACCTCTTGTAAAACTGTCAGTAAAATAGAAGTAGATAATTACCCTTCTAATAAACATAAAGTTGTCGTTTGGTATGATAAAGAGCAGAAAGATATTTGGGCTATTAGCTTTCCCTTTGTTTTAACTATAAATAATAAATCAGCTAATCAAAAGGAAGAGCTTACTTTTCATCAATACATCTATAAAAAACCTAGTGAAGGTGCTTTCGCATTTTTGTATAAGGAGAATGATAATAACGATTTAATAAAACTGAGTAGCACGCTCAAAAAAGAGATACTTCCAAAACAAAAAAAAGAGTATGTCGTTTACTCAAAACATCTTATTAATAACTTGACGGATTCTAATAAAATTCTTTCAGCCTTTCAAAACAAACATTTAAATAAAGACTCAATACATTTGAGTAGTTTTAAAAACTTCAAAAATAAACTGCCTGAATTGACACAAAAATTATTATCAAATGATAGTATTTTTTTAAAGTTTACAAATTTTGATAAAACAACTTCTCCTCCTAAAAGAATTAAATTACCTATTAAGGTTAACTAATCAATGAAGTTAATTATCTACCTGTTAATTCATAGTACTCTTAAAAAGTTTATTAACAGAATAAGTAATCGTTTTTCTATATATGAATTTTAATACCACGGATTAAAAGACAAATCGAAAGCTTCGGTAGCTAAAAACTTAGGAGTAAACCCTTATTTTGTGGACGACTATGTAAATGCTGCCGGTAACTACCCGATGCGAAAAGTATCACAAATTATAGCATTATTACGTGATGTCGATGTAAAAAGCAAAGGGATAGGAGCCAACTAAACCCATGCCGATATTTTAAAAGAATTACTGTTTAAGATATTGTATTAACGGTAAAGTATATGAAAAGTAGTGGTTTTACAAACTAACTTCTCGGTTAAGCACAAGCTCTAAATTTATAAAAATCATTATGGTTTAAAAAAGTATAAAGTTAACTTGTTTTTTATCTCAGTTCTTTGTTGTGGGTAGTTTTTGTTACCTAATCATTGTTTCAGCTACACACCTGATGACTTCTTTTCCTAAATTATAGGAATTTACAACTTCACTAAATGTAACTGTATTCGGTATATGTCCTTCGTGAGCAAAATCGTTTCTCCAAGTAATTAAATTGTTGTAAGAACTTAAAACACTCTTTCTGTGACTTCTTAAAAAAATATCTTCAGTTTCTTGTATTTTTCTTTGATATCTTCTCAAGTATTTAGTTCCAAACTTTTTAACATAATCGTCTTTTATTTGACTTGTTTTAATTCTTCCGTTAATTCTGTCAAAATGACTTTCAGCATATGTGCCAAATACATTGTGTTTTTTCTGAGCAAATTCAATAAATATTTCTTTAAGAGCAAGTTCGTAAACTGTTACTGCACTAACCGAAACAAAACCTATATATCTAGAACTCATAAATTGGTCAGAAGTTCCTCCAACTATAGAATTCAAATGATTAATCATATCGTCAGCTATCACAAAATGAGATGTATAAGCCATTTAATTGAACAGGTTTTGATTAACAAATTGAAATCTATTTCTGACAACTGTTGGGTCAGTAGTTCCAATTGTTGTTAACTCTTCCAATTCCTCTGTTTGTATCATAGCATTATATCTTTCTGATAGATTGCTTGGTACGTTATTCAAATTCTGCATAAGGTTAACTAATACAGAATCTAAAGTCGAAGAACTTAGTCTAGTTCTAATATGAAATGGCTTTTCTCCTAATTGATTAATAATTATTTCAGTTGCGGCATTAAATCTATCAATGAAATCTCTAACAGCTCTTGTGTTTCCATCTTGATTTCTTTTCATTGTAATATTTAAAAACTCTTTCATTGGTTTTTCATATTCTGCTAGTCTAGTATGAAGTGCAAAAAGACGTAGAATTAATTCAACATCAGTTTGATGCTTATTCACGTTTTTAGCACCAAGTATATTTCTCCAATTTTCATTTCTATTAAGTTCTCTTAAAATATTTACTAATTCACCTCTAAAAACAACATTTCTTATTTCTTGAGATTTAAGAGGTGTTCCACCAGTATTTAATCTTTCAAAAATATGATACATACTAGTACTTTCTCCTGTTGGTGATAACTGTCGAATATTAATTGCTCTTAATACTGAATTGTCAAGTTTTCTCCTATCAGAATCTGTTAATTCTTCGTAAGTTCTTTTGTAATAAGGACTCTGTTCGTTTAAGCCAGCTAATCGAAATACTTGTCTTCGTCCTCGATTATTTTCAGAACCAAAGAAACCATTAAAAAAATAGACTGTACTTAAAATTCTTTGCTGTCCATCTATTACTAAATTTGAATTATCTTCATCAATGTAGAAAAATACTGGCGGAACTGGAAGACCAAGTAGAAAAGATTCAATCAATAACGATGATTGTTTCATTGACCATACAAATTCTCTTTGAAAGTCAGGTATTGTAATTCCTTCATTATTCCACATATCAACAATTCCTCTTAATGTAAAATCAGATGGGTAAGTTGCAATGTCAAAGGTTTGATAAACTTCTCCTTCGTCTATAACTTCTTCAATTTCAATTTCAGTATTTTCACTCATATTTCAGTTTTTTATTAAATTACCCACAACGGTCTAGGCTATGAGTAGTTGCGTGGTTTAGCGGTTAACTTTGCAAGTACACACCAAATTGAAAATCCGCGAGGATTTTCAGAAGTAGGCGAGAACAAGCAATTACTTATAGCCATTGTTAGCCTACGTTATTTTTAGATGTTTTGGCAATCGGTTGTACCATTTTATTGTGCTATAGCAAGCTTTATGCATAAATATATTCAGTTGTTCTAAATCCTCTTCAGGACATTCAATTCCAGTTGATTCAAAGTTAGATTTTGCGTGAACAATTCCATTTCGTGTTGAGTATAAAACGTTTCCTAAATGATTAATCACTCGGTCTTTGATATCTTTCTTTGATTTATATTCTAATTTTTCAACGTTTGCTCCATTTCTTATTGACAAAGGCAAATCATCGTAAATGTCTACAAGGTCAAATGTATTGTCTATTAGGGATTTAACCAGTTCTTTATCTCTAATACTTTTTTCATAGTTCTTGGTCAAATCAAAGATTGATGCAATGAATTCGGCATTTAACGATGTGGCGTTAGATGAATCTAATTTTTTACGCATAGCCTCAAAAGCATCGATTTTAGAATAAAACGGTGCGAAATATTCAAAAATCTTGTAGTAAGTGAGGTATTTCAAATCATCACTAATAGCTTGATTCGCTTGGATGAATAAATCCATTGCAGGATTATAATCTTCTGTGGCATCTGGAAGATTACTAATTTCTTGCTGAAATTCATCTTCATCGAATTCGTCTGGATGATGGAAAGTTGAAAAATTGAATCCTATTTTATAAGTGTGAGACAACTCAAAAAAATATGATTTTATTAATTTTTCTTCATCCTCATCTGATAAGCGACTTTCTTTATTTGGATATATTACCTCTACTGCAACGTGACTTGAACAAGGTGGATGATATTTGCTGTATTCATCCTTCTTTGTTGCAGCGATACCTATTAAAATAGGTTCTGTTACTATCTGTAAACTGATTCCATCTTTAGTGGTTGATTGTAAAAAGCCTAAATAGAAAATTGGTCCAAGCTCACTTGCTGTAATTACCCTTTGTGTAATAATATCAGTAGTTACCTTGTTATAATCGTGTATTTTTAATGACTCTATTTCACTTAAATAAACAAGCAAATTATCGGTTTCTACTTCTACTTCAGCCTCTTCTCTGGGAAATGGAAAATAAACATATTCCAAATCTTCATCAATTTCATCTTCAAGAGGTTCAATTCCATAATCCGTTTCAAGTATTTGGAATCCTTTTTTAATTAATTCTATTTCTTCTTTTGATATTGGCATTTTTATAATGTAGGCTAACTCGTTATATGTCAAACTTTATTTGTTTTATCCGGAGAATAGTATGGGATATCGTAAAGTTTAGCAATTTTATACGTTATCAAATATATTAAAATCAATGTTTTACTTAAAATAAAGTTATTGTTATTTGTTAATTAATTATAAAAGCTAATTGCTTTTACAATTCTTGCGAACCTAATACAAAGTATTAATAAACTCTTACGAAATCCCATAAGTTCAGCTATTTAGGGAATAAAAGATGTTTTAAGAGTTATTAAAGGTTGCACGGGTCGCTGATATTAAGGCTATAGAATTATGTTGTGTTTTGTGTAAGCAGCAGTTTTTATACTGCTTACACGATATTTCTTTAAATTTTTCTTAGTTCAACTCTTCTATTTTGTGCTTTTCCTTCTTCTGTAGCGTTATTACCTATAGGTTTCGTGTGCCCAAAGCCTTTACTTTCTAGTCTTGATTCTTCAATACCTTCATCTACGAGTGACATAAGAACAGATTTGGCTCTGTTTTTAGATAGTTTCATATTAAAATCTTCATTACCCACATTATCAGTATGTCCTTCAATACTTATTTTTAAATTGGGATTTGTTTTTAACATTTTAGATATTTCACTCACTATTTCGTAAGAGTCAGCTTTAATTCTTGATTTGCCAGTATCGAAATTAATATGTAATGTAGCAAAGCCTTTAGTGTTTATTTCATTTATGATTTTATCTGCAGTTATTTTCTCTATTGTTTGTTCAAATTCTTTTGATTCCACAACTCCAATTTGTGCATTAGCCACATCAGAATAGATTTGAATTCCTATTTTTTTAGTAGGCGTTTTTAATACATACATACGAATAGGATGGTTTACAACATCTCCAACATAAAAATTATTAAAGTAAGTATAACGATCGTTTACGCTTTCTCCTTTTTGATTTACAAGTTCATTAGGTATTTTTCCTTCAAAAATAAGTTGAGCGCCAATAGCTGTTAAGTAGTCTTTAATACTTTTATCAAAATAGTATTGATTCCATTTTTGATTTCCATCCATCATAATTCCCATTTTATCTACTCGTCCTTCTATGTCAAAAAATGAATTACCGTCAAACATTTCAAGTTTGTGAAAGTCATAAGACTCTGTGCTGCTAGTATTTTTATTTACTAACATACCTTTTGGTGGTGTTATATAAGGGTATGCACCAATATCAACTTTAGATTCAATTATGTTTTTCCAAGAAAATTTTTTAGTGTTATTCTTTAATTCTTTTTTTTCTTTGGTTGTAACTTCATTATTAACAACTTCATCTAAGTTGTTTTTGGAAGTCTCTTTCTCATTTTTACATGAAATTAAAGTAATTATTGATAACAAACAGATTGAGTAAATTCTTTTCATTGTAATTCTTATTTAAGTTTGGCTTCTAATTGTTAATAACAGCTTTTATGTGCTTGTTAATTATGGAGTTAAATATAATATTTTTAAGTTTAGTTTAATGTTATTAATTATTTTAGTGGTTTTTTGAAGTTTCTTACATCTTCTTGAGATTGAAAGTAGGTTATATTTGTAATTAAGAGTTTATTACTACAGTTAAACATTATAAAGATTAATTTTATAGTTATTTCTCGGGAGAGTTTAATAATAAGTTATTCTTATTTAGTAGTATACTTTTTGTATTCAGCAATTTTATTTTCTAATCTTTTATTTAAATATTCATTCTTGTTATTTAGTGTTTCATTAATTACGATAGCTTCAGATAAATAGTGTTGAATTTTATCTTTTTTCCAATGTTTTGGTGGTTCTTGAAGGTTTGTAATTCTGTCTGCTAATTTTACCATTCCAACCTCTTTTTCAAGTTTGTTTATTCGGTTCAAGCTGTCTATCATTTTCTCTTTTTTAGAGCTTATGTTTTTATTTTTAGTCAATGCTTGAACCCCAATAGCAACTTTTTCTCCAAACATGTTCAATAACTCCGAAAAGTTGGTATCAGTATCTTCTAATGTATCGTGGAGTAGCGCTAATTGAACAGCATAATTTAAATCGAAATTGTTATTTGCATTATATGCTAAGATTATTTCCATAGCAACGTTAGAAATATGTAGCAAATAGTTAGAATTTGTTCCAGGAACTTTTTGATCTTTGTGCTTTTCTCCAGCAAATTTTATTGCTTTTTGATATAGTTCTTGTGTCATTTGAGGTGTTTTTCTATTAATAGGCTACAACTTGTTTAATCTTTATAGTTTTCTAAGGCATATCTTACATTTTCATTTCCGCTGTCTATTAACTCCTTTATTATTTGATTGCTTTTAGGGGAGTTTATAGCTTTCAATGCATGAATACATTTTCTTAAAGTTGATTCGTTTTCATCATCATATTTTCTGTAAATCTCTTCTTTTACAGCAATTTCTTTTAGAGGCTCAGTAAACCTATCATCTTTAAAACTTCTAACTATATCAACAATATTTTCATGTTCTTCATGCCATTCAGCTAAAATAATTTCCTCAAAAACATTTATATACTCATTATCAGTACCATCATAAAAGCACATGGTAATACAAAAGGTAAGTTTATCATTATCCTTGTTTTCAATAGCCTCTCTAAATAGTTTTAAAACTTGAGTTTTATATTTTTTCCTGTTAAGAGAAATACCCTCAAAAAAGTCTTTCCCTTGTCGTAGATTTTTTTCGTAATTAGAATAAATATCAGATAGTTTCTTTTTACGAAAGAGTTTTTTTAGCATAGCATATTATTGTTCAAAAGGATAAAAAGTAGGCGAGAACAAGCAATTACTTATAGTCATTGTTGTAGGTAGTTTTTTATTCATAAAATGAGCTTGTGTCAACTTCAAAATTGTGAACTTCAGTTATTTTCAAATTCTTGTCAGTATCATATTCTAATGTAAATTTGAAATTAAATGGATAAGAGTCAAACATTTTTAATCCATCACCTTTTAATTGGTCACCATCTGAACCGTATTGCAGTTCAACGCTTAGAACTCCGTCTCCGATAACAAATATGGCATTACCATTAATTTCAATTTCATCTATATCAATTTCGATTATTTCATCGATACGAGAATGAGTAGAAAGTATATAAATTTCATTAGGTAAATTTCCAAAAAGATAGTCCCATAAAATCTCTTCAAAATTTTTAATTTCAAGCCGTTTTTCTTTAGGTGGTGTAGCAACGACAACCATAAATCTATATTCGCCACTTTCTTTGATGTAATCAGCGATAGACGATAATTTTTTACGCCTTTCACTGGTCATTTTTCCTGTTTTAATTTCTAATACAACTTTATCATCTTTTCGTTCTGCAACTATATCTGCAATATATTTTCCTATTCTTTTTTCAAGATATACTTCATATCCTCTATTTTCATAATCTTCTTTTATTTGTAAAATAGCAATATCGTGCAGATATTTTGAAAGATACTTTTTTTTGATTTCCATACTACTCGATATTAAATTTAAACATTGAAGGTTGAAATTTTCCGCATTCTATGTAGACAATATGCTCCTCATTCTCGAAGGCATCTAAAAGCTTTAAAACAAAGTCTCCACTTAAACCAGAAACATCAATTACACTATAATCTTCTAATTCCAAGTTTAAGCTTCCAGCAGTCCTTATTCTAATTTGTTTGTCATCATCATAAAGTAAACCACCTAAACAATCCCAAACAGGTTTGCTTAAATTGTCTACATCTAAATGGAAATTTTTATTAAAGAAATAATAAATTGTAGCGTATAGATGTCCTTTCAACAATGAATGATTTGCGTAAAATGCTTTGAATGCTTTTTCAAGTGCAATTTTGTAATTATCTTTTTTAGTTCCTTTAAGACTGTTATAGGATTTTGGCTTCTCTTTAAAAATAAAATTATACATAAAATTTATGAGGTTCTTAAATTACAGCTAAAACTAGCTTATATACGTAATAAAATTACTGTTATATTCTTTTTACGGTAGGATAAATGGAACTTTTAGCAATTTTTATTCATTCAAATATAAAAAAAGTAAGATAAAAAAGTGTAACTTTTTTATCGGGTCAACACACGAAGCCTAATCGGGTCGACACACGAAGCCTAAGGGGAGTGACACTCCTTGCCTAAGGGAAGTGTCATTCACTGCCTAATGGGAGTAACACCAAACAACAAAAAAGATAAAATATTCGTATTGTGTAGAAAATTGTTAGTTTGTTGTATTGAGTATATAGTTCTCCATTAAAAAGTCTAAAGAAAACCCTAGTTTTAAATACATTTCTTTAGCCATTTCAGAGGCTTGCAACGTAGCTAAGGATAAGTTGTTGTCAATAGCTTTATTCAATGTGTGACGCATAATTTCGGTAGCAAAACCTTGTTTTCTTTTTTCTGGTATAATACCTAAGCTGTGCAAACCAGCAATCGTATTTGTGGTGTATAAAATTACGGTTCCAACAAGTTCTTGTTCAAAATAAACAAGATAGTAGGGGATGGTTTCTTTAGTTTTTAAAATGGTGGCTGTGCTTATTTCGTAATTAAAGGCTTTAAAAAAAGCATTGCTCCAAATACCAGCTTCTTCCGTGTTTTCTACTCTTTTAGAATCAATCTGTCTTTGCGTTTCGAACTTTTCTTTTAGTTCTAAACTCATTCCATATTGTGTAGACTTTAACTGAATTTTAGCGTCAAGTTCCATATTATTTTCTTGATTTGGTAGTGTAAATAAAGAAAATGTAAAATGCTTACCATCTCCTAACATTTGTAGCTGTACTTCTTTTAGTTGATTTTCAGAAGGAGAGAGGTTGGTCCAAATTCTATTAGGCCATTGGGCATTTTCAATATAAGCGCTTTCAAAAGATGTTTCTTTATGATATCCTTGATATGGAGCCGCAGCAGTTTTCCATAAAGAGGTTAAATTGTTAATGTTTGATACTATTTTTTTCATTTTGAGTTGATTAAAAGAATACTAATTGCCATGAAAACAATTCCAACACATTTTTTGGTAGTTATAGGCTCAACAGGCAGGTTTAACCAACCAAATTTTCCTGCGAATAACGAAAAAATCAATTGACCACATAAGCCAAAAGCAATCATTTTTGAAATCCCTAGTTTTGGTATGGTGTAAAAATAAAGAGAAATACCAATCATGCTAAAAAGTCCGCCAATAAACCATAAATACCAAGGTACTTGTTGCGCTATAGTTAGTTGAATACTTTCTTCTTTGAATAGAAAGATGAATAAGCACCCAAAAATAGCACTAGCTATAGAGGTGGCTATAACAGCAATAATAGGTTGCTTTACAATAGCACCTAATTGTGTGTTAAATCCTGCTTGAACAGCTAGTGAAACCCCACCAATAAAGGCCAAAAAGTATAAAAAGAATATTTTCATACTGCAAAGATGGAAAGGAAATAACACCTTTTTCTTTACATATGTTGATTGCTATACAGTTTTTTTTATGCTCTTACGTATTCGGCTTAATTGAGTAGGAGTGATACCTAAGTGAGAGGCAATATAGTGTAAGGGTATTCTATTTTCTATGTTTGGATTAGCCTTTACAAAATCGAGATAACGTTCTTTAGCTTCTTTTAAAACAATATCAATTTCTCGTTTTTCTTTATCAATTACCCAATTTTTTTCAAGATAAGCAATATAGAAGTTTTGTAAATCTTGGTTTTCTCTAATAAGTTGTCTGTATACATCATACGGAAAACTAATAATTGTAGAGTCTTCTATAACTTCCAGAGAAAACTGAGAAGGTGTATTAGTAAGTGACGATACTACAGAACCTACAAAACTCTCTGGTAAAAAAATGTTTTTGTGGTATAACGTACCATCTTTATGTAAAAAACACGAAACTACAGCACCTTTGTAAAGAATATGAACGTGTTTTGATATTTTACCAAAAGGTAATAGAGTGGTTCCTTTTTTTAAATCATGAATTTTTGCAGCTGAAAACAAAGAAGAAATGGAATCGTCGCTCACCGTAGCATAACGATTAAAAACGCTTGTTAAAAAGGTTTTATATTCATTAGGTTGATTCATTATTCGTTTAGGTGTTTTTAATTTGAATAATTTGTGCCGCAATACTTACCGCTATTTCCTCAGGGGTTTCACTTTTTATAGAAAGCCCTATAGGTGCGTGAACGTTGTTTAATTCTTCTTGAGTAAATCCTTCATTTTGTAAAACTTCCCACATCGCTTGCAACTTTGCTTTGCTACCTAAAACTCCTAAAAATTGATAGTTATTTTTAAGGAGCTTACTCAATACCAACTTGTCATCAGTATATGTATTAGTCATAATAGCTACATAGCTTGAAGAAGATTCTTCTATGTAGTTTTCAATATCTTTATAATCAATAACCTGTTTTTTATGAGCAGTTTGATTATTTTCTAAAGTGTTGAGGTTTTCTCGATTGTCAAAAACAACTACATAGAAACCAAGTTTCACAAAGAGTTCAGAAACAGCAACGCCTACATGTCCACCACCAACAATGTATAAGGTTTCTTTAAAACCAATATGTTCTTTAAAGTACCAATCTTCTTTTGAGTTGATGGTATATTCAAATTGATTATCTAGAGTATGAGAAGTAAAATCAAATAGGGTAGGAGATAAATGTAATATTCCTTTTTTACCGTGTTGTAAAGAAGAAATAATGCTTGAGATTATTGAAATATGCTTAGCATCTAAGTAATGAAAGGCCACAGTTTGTTCACCAGAACAAATCATACCAGAACCATCTTTGATATTTCCTTTATGGATTTGTTTTTTTATAAATGTTGGCGGATTCTCTTGTTGTAATAGTTGTTTTGCTTCTTCAACGAGCGCAAACTCCATAACACCACCGCCCACAGAACCGAAAATAAAACCATCTTCAGCAATTAACATTTTAAAGCCTTTTCGACCTGGAGAACTACCAAGGTTTTCAATTACCGTTAGGAGGTATACCTTCTGCTTATTTTGAAGTTTTGTATGTAACTGTTGCCAAAATTCCATAAAAGTTTACTTAAAAATGGTTTCGCTTAGGGCATAATAAATAGCCATCAATGCAGAAAAAATAGCACTTGCTAAAAAACGCCAATCGAGTTTTACTTTATTTTGAATGATAAAATTAGCGATAAATGAAATAGGGATGTTCACTAAAAACGACCAACAAGCAACAATGAATAAGTTACTGGTTATTTGGTCAAAATTTCCAGAAAATAATTTGATAAACAGCAAATGTCTAAAAATCCAAAGTGGATTAAAGTAGGCAATCGCTAATATTGTTTTCGCTATAGTTTTTCTGAGTCCGCTATTGTTGGCTGTCTTTTTTTCTATCCAATTAAAATAATTAGGGATTTCAAAAGCATAAATAGTAGCACCTATAAGTACCATTCCGAGGAGTCTGTATATAGAAAACTCGTTTAGTAAAAGGGATGCAATGGTGTCTCCAATACTATAAATTAACGCCCCCCTAAATATATTCTGTTTGGTGTATTGTAGTTTGATAAGCCTTCTATTTTTTAATTAAACGAAATCTGATTTTAATAACGAGTAAATTTCGCTGTCTAAAAACTTCCCATTATAAAAGTAGTTCTCTCTAAAATAGGCTTCTTTTTGAAAACCTAATTTTAAAAGAATACTTCTTGAATTTTGATTTTTAGGGTTTATGTTGGCTTCTAAACTATGAAGGTTGAATGTGTGAAAAGCAAAGTGAATTAAGGTGTTCATAGCTTCTTTCATATAACCTTTTCCCCAATAATCAGGGTTTAATACATAGCCTATTTCACCTCTAAAGTTTTGTTTGTCTAATCTCCATATTCCAAAATCACCAATAAGAGTATTGTTTTCTTTGAGCGTAATAGCCCAAGTAATTCCGTTTTTATCTTTAAAAGCTTGCTGAATGAGTGCTATTCTTTTTTCAATGTCTTTGGGAGATTGCGAAACTTCAGAGTCTAAGTATTTAGAAACTTGAGGATGAGTTCTAACGTTAAACAGTTCAGAGGCATCAGCCATTGTGTATTCTCTAAATAAAAGTCTGTCACTCTCTAATTTAGGAAACATATCAAAAATACTTTCGTTTATTGCGTATGTCATTCTATTTTTCATACAATCCCATCAATACTTTTTCGGGTGTAAAAGGAGCGTGGAATTTTAATTTATAATTAGGGTTAAAGGTTTTTACCGCTTGCTGAATGGCAAAATAAGCCCCAATTCCATACATTAATGGAGGTTCACCAACCGCTTTCGATTTTTTAATAGCCATTTGATTCCCTTCAGTTTTTAACGGAATGGTTTCAACTGTTTTGGGAGCTGAAAAAATATCAGGCACCTTGTAGGTAGACAAGGCATTCGATAATAATCGTCCTTCATTATTATAAGAGATTTCTTCCATAGTCATCCAACCAATTCCTTGTGCCAAAGCACCTTCAACTTGCCCTAAATCAATGCCCATATTCATACTTTTACCAAAGTCGTGTACAATTTTTACACTGTCAATTTCATAATTACCACGGATACAATCTACAGTAACTGTTGTTATTGCAGTACCGTATACATGGTAGGCAAACGGATGTCCTTTTTCTTTGGTTTTATCAAAATGAATAACTGGTGTAGCATAATGTGCATTTTCAGATAGCGCCACACGACGTAGCATCGCTTCAGCAATTAAAGCTTCCCATGTTAGATCTGATTTTTTATCGCTTACAAAAACAGCATCTTCTTGAAAAGAGATGTTTTCTTTTTTGGTAGAGAGCATGTCAGCGGCAACTTCTGTTAGTCGTTCAACTAATGAATTACAAGCCATTTCAGTTGCTTTTCCGTTAAGGTCGGCAGTTGAACTTGCTGCAGAAGGTGAAGTATTGGCAACGCGTGTAGTGTTCGTGGTTTCTAGTTTTACTTTATCTGGCGAAATTCCTAAAATACTTTGTGCTACTTGTAATATTTTGGTGTTTACACTTTGTCCCATTTCTACGGCACCTGTAGAAACACCAACACTTCCATCTTGATAAATATGTACCAAAGCACGTGCATGGTTCATCGGGGTATTGGTAAACGAAATACCAAAAGCAATAGGCATTAATGAAATCCCTTTTTTGTAGCGGTCGTTCTTATTATTGAATTCAGCTACTTCTTGTTCTAGCTGTTCAAGTTGATATTGCTCTTTTGCACTAAACCACGAATTTTGTGCTTGTACTTCGGTTGCAATTTGCCCGTAAGAAAACTCATCGTTTTCAGCTAATAGATTTGCTTCTTGTATTTTTCTTTTGTTGATTCCGATTTTATCAGCGGCATCTGCAATAGCACTTTCAATAACAAACATACCTTGCGGACCACCAAAACCACGGAAAGCGGTATTAGGAGGTAGGTTGGTTTTACAGCTATACACGGTAGTATGTACATTTGGAACAAAATAGCTATTGGTAGCATGAAACAAAGTTCTCTCAGCAATAGCAGGAGATAAATCAGCTGCAGCACCTGAATTTTGTAAGAACTCTGCTTCAAAAGCTTTAATTTTTAAGTCTTTGGTGAGTCCTATTTTATAAAATGATGAATAGGGGTGACGTTTTCCTGTCATACGCAAATCGTCATGACGATTCAGCATGTATTTAACTGGGCGGTTTAAGTGTTGCACTGCCACAGCAGCCATAACAGCCCAAGGAGTTGCTTGATCTTCTTTACCTCCAAAACCACCACCTAAACGAATTACATCTACTTCAATTTTATGCATTGGAATACCTAAAACCTTGGCCGCTGTTTTTTGTACAGCAGTAGGGCCTTGCGTAGAGGAAGTAATTTTTATATTTCCGTTTTCTTGAGGAACCGCATAACAACCTTGTGTTTCGAGGTACAAATGCTCTTGTCCGTTCGAAAAAGTTTCGCCTTCAAACACATAGTCACATTCGGTAAAAGCATTTTGGGTATTTCCTAAGTTAAATGAACGAGGAGCATTGATAAAACTACCTTTTTCTTTGGCTTCTTTTGCGGTTGTGATTACAGGAAGTTCTTCAATATCTATGGTAATTAAGGCTCTAGCTTTTTTAGCAATAGCTTCACTTTTTGCAACAATAAAAGCAATCGGTTGTCCCCAAAAATGGACTTCATCTTCTGCCCATAAGGGTTCATCGGGAATGATGCCTCCAATTTGATTTTCTCCTAAGACATCTTTATAGGTAAATATTTTTACTACACCTTCTAGTTCTTCTGCTTTTGAATAATCTACCGATTTGATTTTTCCATGTGCTTTTGGCGAGTCGAACACCAAGCCGAATAAGGTATCCTGTCTTAGCATTAAATCGTCAACAAATAACGATTCCCCTCTAACATGTGTAAAGCTGTCAATGTTTTTCATCGTCTTCATTAGGCAATCAATTTTTTAAGTTCTACATGATTTGGGAATAGTTCTAAAAAGTGAGCAAAAAATAATTGTCTTGCCAACAATCGCTTATAGTCAGCAGTTCCACGAACATCGCTAATAGGCGAAATTTCTGACTGTAAAATAGCTTCTGCTTCTTTTATAGTTTCAGAATTGATTGTTTTTCCTATTAAAAAGGTGTTGGTATCGGATAAATATTTTGGAATAGCGGCTACACCTCCTAAAGAAAAATGTGCATCTGTAATTGTGTTATTTTTTAGTGTAATTCTTCCTGCCGAATTTACACTAGCAATATCTAAATGTGTTCGTTTGCTTACTTTCTCAAAATTGAAAAAGTCTTCTGCTTGTGGAACTTTGAATTGTATTGATTGTAAGATTTCACCTTCGTGTAAATCATACTTTTTATAGTCTTGATGAAATTCTTGAAATGGAATTTGTCGCACGTTTCCATCTTCTTTTTGAATGTTTACCATTGAATTTAATGCTAAAAAGAAAATAGACATGTCGCCAATAGGAGAGGCGTTTACAAAGTTACCACCGATGGTTCCCATGTTTCTGATTTGCTCAGAAGAAACAAGTTTCAAAAATTGTTTTAGTTTAGGAAAGAGGGTTTGTAATTGTTTGCTTTCTGCTATTTCGGTCACTGTTGTATTAGCACCTAGTGCACAAAATCCTTCGGTAAAAGAAATTTCTTTTAAAGCGTTTTTATCGGTTAATAAATGTACATCTTCTTCCGCCATTTTATCAGCATGCTGTACATAAATATCGGTTCCGTTAGCTACTTTTATTCCCGTTTTTTCAAAGGTTTTTGGTTGTATTTGTGCTAATTTTTCAGGGATAGTTTCAAAATAATTAGGAATAAAACCTTCTTTGATTAGCCAGTCGATTTGATGGTTCTTATCTTTTTGTTGTAGTTTTTGTTCTATTTCAAAACCAGCTTTTTCAATCGATTTATATCCTGTGCAACGACAAATGTTTCCGCTGACAGCATCGTTACAAGAAGTTGTTTGTTTACTGTCAAGAGCATAACCAGTCATAGAAACCACAAATCCTGGTGTGCAAAAACCACATTGTGTCGCATAATTATCGGCCATTGCTTTTTGAACGGTATTCAGTTCTTTTGGTAAATTGATACCTTCTACCGTAACGATATGTTTTCCGTTAGCATTCCCTAAAGGAGAAATACACGAAGTTATACTTTGATAGTTAAGGCTACCGTTTTTTTGTTCACCGATTAGAACGGTACAAGCACCACAATCACCTTCACGACATCCTATTTTTGTACCTTTTAACTGTTGATGTTCTCGAATAAAATCGAGTAGGGTAATACCAGCGTTTGCTGTAGTTTTTATTACCTGATTATTTAATATAAATTGTATCATAAGCAGAATGCAAGATACGAAAATGTAACGTTAGGTGAAAAGTGAGGAGCTTTGATTTTTAATTGTCACTAATTTTATAATCAAAACTGATAGCAATAAAAAAGCCTCCAAATTTTTGGAGGCTTTTGTATATACTTTAAGAAAAATATTAAGCAAATAAGTTGTCTATTTTTTCTTTTTCTTCTTGTGCTAAAGCTGGATCTACTAAAATACGACCACTGTGCTCGTCAATTGTAATTTTCTTACGGTTAGCAATCTCTAATTGTACCTGTGGTGGAATAGTGAAGAAAGAACCTCCTGCAGCTCCACGCTCAATAGCAACAACAGCTAAACCGTTTCTTACTTTAGTTCTAATTCTTTTGTATGCCGTTAATAAGTGCTTGTCAATAGATTGAGAAAACTCTTCAGACTTTTCTTTTAATAATTGCTCTTCTTTCTCAGTCTCTTTTAAGATAGCATCTAATTCACCTTTTTTGTGAGCTAAATGTGCTTCTTGCTTAGCTAATTTTTCTTTGGTGTTATCAATAACCTCTTTCTTTTGAGCAATTTTAGCTTTGTATTCTTTAATTCTCTTTTCAGATAATTGAATTTCTAGCTCTTGGTACTCAATTTCTTTAGATAAAGAGTCGAATTCACGGTTATTACGAACATTTTTTTGTTGTTCTTCGTATTTAGTAATTAAGTTTTTAGATTCTTCAATTGCTAACTTTTTGTTACTAATGTCAGTTTCTAAATTTTTAACATCCTCAGCTAAATTAGAAAGTCTCTTGTTTAATCCGGCAACTTCATCTTCTAAATCTTCAACTTCTAAAGGTAATTCACCGCGAACGTTTCTAATCTCGTCAATTCTAGAATCGATTAACTGTAAATCGTATAACGCTCTTAATTTTTCTTCTACCGTTACTTCTTTTTTTGCCATCTGTTAAATATAGTGTATTGGATTTGTACTCTTTTCGCTTAAAATAATTGCAAAAGTACTAAATTTTTTGCTAAGATAATCAACTAAAAGGTTTTTTGTAAACTGCTCGCTTTCATAATGTCCTACATCTGTAAGTAAGATTCTTTTTTCAGCTTTAAAAAATTCATGGTATTTAAAATCAGCACTTATATAGGCATCTGCACTTGCTCGTATGGCATTTTTAATAGCAAAACTTCCTGAACCTCCTAGTACTGCAACTTTTTTAATAGGTTTGTCAAGTAATTCTGAATGTCGTACACAACCAGTTTTAAAGGTTTCTTTTACAAATAATAAAAAGTCTTTTTCATTCATCGCCGAAGGTAGTTCTCCAATCATTCCCATACCTACGTTTTGGTTTTGGTTATCCAGCGTAATAACTTCGTAGGCAACTTCTTCATAAGGATGGTTTTTAAAGAGAGCGGAAAGTATTTTTCCTTCTAAATAAGAATCGAATGTTACTGTAATGCAGGTTTCTTCTTCAAACATCAATTTACCCTTTTCACCAACAGTAGGGTTTGAGTTTTCATTGCCTTTATAACTTCCTTTTCCTTCTACATTAAAAGAACAGTTATCATAATTACCAATATTACCTGCACCCGCTTCAAATAATTTTTCACGAAGATTATTAGCTTCTGCAAAAGGAACATAAGTAGTTAGTTTTTTTATGATTCCTTTTTTAGGAATCAAAGTTTTCATATTTTCTAAGCCTAAAACTTCTCCCATCTTAGCTGAAACACCATTGTTTACATTATCTAAGGCGGTATGTGTAGCATAAATAGCAATATTATTCTGAATAGCCTTCAACA
Source organism: Tenacibaculum sp. TB-53 (assembly GCF_059716285.2). Classification (NCBI taxonomy): domain Bacteria; kingdom Pseudomonadati; phylum Bacteroidota; class Flavobacteriia; order Flavobacteriales; family Flavobacteriaceae; genus Tenacibaculum; species Tenacibaculum sp. TB-53. The sequence goes on from NZ_CM202790.1 coordinate 449,358, forward strand.
CAACACGTTCTACATAATTGTTACCGTTTATTTTTTTCAATCCGCTAAACACAATTGGATGAAAGCTTACAATAAGATTACAGTTATTAGCAATTGCTTCATCTACAGTTTTCTCAAGCGTGTCTAGGGTAACTAAAACCCCAGTTACTTCAGTATTGTGTTTTCCTATTAATAAGCCTACATTGTCAAAATCTTCGGCATACGAAAGTGGAGCTAGTTGTTCAATGTAGTTGGTAACGTCTTTTATTTGCATTTGGGTAATTTTCAAAGTATTAATATAGCAAAGTTACAAAGTAGAAAAATGAAAATAAAAGTATCCTGTAGATTAATGCTTAAATTATTACTTTTGATGTAATGAAGCTACTTCGATTTTTATTATTTCCGTTTGCTGTTTTGTATGATGTAATTACGAGGATTCGTAATTGGTTTTTTAATGTAGGTATTTTAAAAGCTACTTCTTTTGATATTCCTGTAATTGCTGTTGGAAATTTAAGTGTAGGAGGAACAGGAAAATCTCCACAGATTGAATATTTGATACGATTACTTAAAGGTAATTATAGAATTGCAGTTTTAAGTCGAGGATATAAACGTAAAACAGAAGGATTTCAGTTAGTAAATGACACACATACTGCAGAAGATGTAGGTGATGAACCTTTACAGTTTTATAAGAAGTTTAAAAAAGATGTTGCCGTAGCTGTGGATGCTGATAGAACGAACGGAATTCAACAGTTATTACAACATAAGAATCCACCAGAAGTTGTGTTGTTAGATGATGCTTATCAGCATAGAAAAGTAACAGCGAGTAGCTATATTTTACTAACCAAGTATAACGATTTATTTGTAGATGATTTTGTATTGCCTACAGGGAATTTAAGAGAAAGCAGGAGAGGAGCTAAACGGGCTAGTGTGATTGTGGTTACGAAATGTCCTGAGAATTTATCGAAGACAGAACAAGAAAAGATAGTGAGAAAACTCAATCCGAAGCCATATCAAAAAGTGTTCTTTACAACGATTGCTTACGATGAGAATTTAAAAGGAACAAAAGAGTTAACAATTGATGATTTGCAGGATAAAGAAGTTTTGTTAGTAACAGGAATTGCGAATCCGACTCCTTTATTGAATTTTTTGAAAGAAAATGAAGTAAGTTATAAGCATCTAAACTTTCCTGACCATCACAATTTTACTCAGCAAGACATTTTAAAGATTGAAAAAATATTTAATGAGCTGCCGTCTAAACAAAAAATCATGCTAACAACCGAAAAAGATTATATGCGTTTAGAAGGAAAGGTTGACTCTCTTAATTATATCTCTATAAAAAGTCATTTTATAAGAGAAGAGAAAGCTTTTAATTCTTTAATGTTGGATGAAATAAAGAAAGTGAATTAAATTACTCGTTCGTCAGCTTTGTATGCGCCACGACGGTGTAATATCCATTGAGCTTCATCCAGTGGATTTACTCCTTTAAAGTCTCTCGATTTTCCTTCTCCTTCAGGGCATACATCATAGCCATGAAAAACCATTCGTAAACGTATACGACCACTACAAAGAGTATTTAATTTAATACTTAAATCTAAAGAAGTAGCAACAGGAATCGTTCCTGTAAGATGCATCATTTCATTTTGAAAAGTAGGAGAGTCGATTGTAGCTCTTCTAGTAGTAAGTTCAGAAATAATTTTACTTAAAAACTCTTCATTGGTTTTTATTTCAAAGCGAACTAAAGGTTCCAGCAAATGTGTTCCACCAGCTTGTAAACCTTTCATGATACCCATTGGAGTAGCTAAATTAAAGTCACCAGGTCTTGAATGAACATTATGATCTTCTCCTTTAATCAATGTTATTTTTACATCGGTTACTTCCCAACCAAGTAAACCTTGCTCTAAAGCTTTTGGAATCGTTCTGGCTATTTCATTTTGATATTTGTTATGAATATCATTTTTAGAAACAATAGATTGGTAACTAACACCAGAATTTAGAGGAGCGGGTTCAATTAAAAAAGTCATGATTGCCCAACAAGGTTTAGGCATCCAATAACAAACATAACCTTCTGCGGCTTTGCTTATGGTTTCTTTATAAACAATTTGAGGCTCTGTAAAAGTAGCTGGTATTGAAAATCGCTCTAATAAAACATGTGTAAGCACTTCAATTTGCATATCTCCCATTAGTAACAATAATAATTCTTTTTCGGGTTTATGCCATTTAAATTGTAGTGTTGGATCTTCTCTGTCTATGATTTGTAAAGCCTGCGCTAAAGCATTGTAATCTTTATCATTATCAGGTATTACTTGTACACTTAAAACAGGCGTGTTTAATTCGGGTAGTTTTGGAATTCCTTCGGGGTTGCCAAGAATGTCTCCTGTTTTTGTATCAACAACACCTGTAATAATTCCGATATCACCAGTTTTAATAGTAGTGTCAATATGTTTGGTATGATGAAAAACCTTCGATTGGTTTATTTTAGTTTCTACGGCTTGGGTATGATTATAAATAACCGACTTAGAGGATAACTCACCCGAAAAAACTTTTACATGTGCCATAACACCATGAGTTTTATGATGTTCTAACTTGTATACATAAGCAGAAGTTTCTTGTGTGGCAGTATTCTTATCTGGTTTAATGAAACTTGTTAATCCATCTAATAGTTCCTTTACACCAATGTTGTTTTTAGCTATTCCTGTAAATACAGGTGAAATTGAAGCTTTTGAGGTGTTTTTTATAATAGATTTTATATAGGTTTCATCGGTAATGGAGTGACCATTTAAGTATTGTTCTAGCAAACTTTCATCGGTTTCAATTAACTCTTCTAAAATCGCTTCTTTTTGTTCTTTGGTAGCCGAACTATTATGAAAAATGGGATTAATACAAGCAGTGTCCAATCCTTCATGATGACTGGTATAGATAGACACAGTTTTAATTTGAAGCTCATCTTTTATTTGTTCTAAAACATTCTCTATATCTGCTCCTTGTCGGTCAATTTTATTAATGAAAATTATTGTCGGAATTTTTAGTTTTTGCAAAGCATCTGCAATAGTTAAGGTATAAGCTTGTACACCTTCAACAGCTGAAATAACTAAAACAACAGCATCTACCACACATAATGTTCTTGCAACTTCACTAGAAAAATCTACGTGTCCAGGAGTATCTATCAGATTGACTTTGGTGTCATTCCAAATAAAAGAAGTGGTAGCTGCTTTTATGGAAATTCCACGTTCTTTTTCCAGTGCTAAACTGTCAGTAACAGTAGAACCTTTATCTACACTCCCTATATTTCTTATAGCTCCTGTATGGTATAATAAATGTTCGGTTAAGGTAGTTTTACCAGCATCCACATGTGCTAAAATTCCTATGTTAAGAGTGTTGGAATATTCCATTAATCAGTAATATCTTATAAAGATAGAGGTAGTTTGTTAAAATTGCTCTTTTGCTTCAGTTCGTAGTTGCTTAATGTCTTGTTCGTCTTTACGTGGACAAATAACTAATACATCATCTTTTTCTACAATAATAAAATCTTGTAATCCTTGAACTACTACTTTTTTGCCATTTTTAGTACTAACCATGTTCCCGTTGGCATCTTTAAAAATAGTTGTAGCTCCAACTGTTGCGTTTTGATGAGTGTCTTTATCAAGTTTGTTATATAAAGAACCCCAAGTACCTAAATCATCCCAACCAAAATCTACAGGGAGTACGTGTACCTTTTCAGAGCGTTCCATAATTCCGAAGTCGATAGAAATATTCTCGCACTTCTCGTAGTTACTTTTAATAAAATCATCTTCGAAATTAGTGTTGTACACGTTATCTTCGGTTTCTAAAATGTTTACCATTTCAGGAAGATGTTTTTTAAAGGAATGTAAAATGCTAGAAACAGACCAAACAAAAATACCAGCATTCCATAAATAGTCGCCACTCGCTAAAAACTGAGTAGCTTTTTCTAGATTAGGTTTTTCGGTAAACGTTTGTACCTTTTTTATTTCAGAAGTATTTTCTTCAAATTGAATATAGCCATACCCCGTATTTGGGTGATTCGGTTGTATTCCTAGAGTCATTAATATGTCTTCCTTTGAGCAAGCGTTAAAAGAAGTTTCTATGTTTTTAAGGAATTCGGTTTCGTTTTCTATCCAGTGATCTGATGGGGCTACTAACATCACAGCATTTTCATTTTGCTGACGGATTTTTAATGCAGCATATAAAATACAAGGAGCTGTGTTGCGCATTGTAGGTTCAAGAAGTAGTTGTTCTGAGCTAATCTCAGGAAGTTGTTTTAATATTAATTCTTTATAACGTTGATTCGTAGCAATTAAAATATTCTTAGAAGGAACTAATTGATTGATCCTGTAAAAGGTTTTTTGTAATAAAGATTCTCCAGTTCCTAATAAATCATGAAATTGTTTAGGATTGTTTTCTGTGCTTACAGGCCAAAGACGAGAACCTACGCCACCAGCCATAATTACTGCGTAATAATTATTCTTCATAAGAATTTTAAGTTTTTATTAATTCAATTTCTGCGTTTTGATTGAATAAGTAGGTTTTTTTATTGTTTAAATTTAAGCATTCATAACGAGTTCTTCGTTTATTTCCTCTCTTATATAAAATATTTTTAAATTTAAAAACACTCCCTACAGGAACTTCAAATATAAAATGCTTTCCATTTTCTGCTTTACCTCCTCGTAGAGCTAACGATAAGTTTGTATCGGTATCTGTACTGGCTTTAGGATTTTTTAAATAATTGGCTAAATATGGCAGAATATTTTTTGGATAAATTTCTGGCTGTAAAAAAGGTAACATTAAATGTTGAAAAACTGTTTTCCATTCTTTACCATGAGGTTGTACTCTTCCAAATTTTTGATACGTAACATGATGTGCAATTTCATGAATTAACGTCAGTAAAAATTGATAAGGGTTTAAGTTGTTATTTACTGTAATTTGCATGTGACCATTTGGTAAGCGACGAAAATCACCATGTTTGGTTTGGCGTTCACTTACTATTTTCAAATTGATTTTATGCTCAATAATTAAATATTCAACTAATGGAATTGCTTCTTTGGGGATGTATTTAATTAGTGTTTTTTTCAAAAGTCAGTTCGAGCGGTTTTTATTTTGAAATAAAATGAAAAAATAAAAAATTGTATCGAGAATTAACTAATACTTCTAGATACAATTTTCTTTTCAGTTATGTTAAACGAAAATCATTAAAAGTGATACACGTTATTTTATTATGGAGTAGAGCTTGAAACCTGTAGCACTTTTCCGTTATAATATTTATTACCAGTTAAAGCAAAATCAAAAATATAATTAGCCATTTCTTTAGCAGATAATGGAGCTTCATAACCAGGGAAAGCCTCTTCTAACATCTCTGTTTGTACAGCGCCTAAGGCTAATACATTAAAAGCTATTTGTTGTTCTTTGTATTCTTCTGCTAATAGTTCTGATAAGGTAATTACAGCACCTTTGGCAGAGCTATAGGCAGCTAATCCAGGAAATTTCATGCTTCCTTGAATTCCACCCATACTACTCACTGTTACCACATGACTCCCTTTTTGCATAAACGGTAGAAGGGTTTTAGTCAATTCAGCAACTGCAAAAACATTCACTTTATAAACCTCTTCAAAATCTTGCGTAGATAGTTGTTCAAAAGGTTTGTTAACCAACTTTCCTGCATTATTGATAAGGATATCTACCTTTTTCCATTTAGTTGAAACAAATTCAACTGCTTTTTGTAGATCTCTTTCGTTCGATAAATTAACAGAGATAATAGTGATGTTTGGGTGGCTAACCTGTTCTAAAGGTTTTGTGTTTCTTGATAAGGCTAATACTTGATGTCCTTGATTAGCAAACTGCTGTGCTAATTCAAAACCAATACCTCTACTAGTTCCTGTAATAACAACGTTCTTCATGTAATTGTCAAAATTTAAAAAGGCAAGCTACATAAAAATCACTACATTTATTGTTTAATCATTCTTAAATTATCATGAAAAAAAGACTTTTTTTAGCGGTTCTCCTAACAATGTCAATCACAACATTTGCTCAAAATACCTATATATTTTGTGGGAAATTAATTGATACAGAAAAAGGTAAAATAAAAGAACAACAAACTATAATTGTAAAAGGTAACAAGATTATTGATGTGTTAAAAGGATATGTGAACCCTGAAAACACTGATGATATAACGATAGATTTGAAAGATAAGGTGGTAATGCCTGGATTGATTGATATGCATGTGCATATTGAAAGTGAACATAGTCCGAAAACAAGACTGGAAAAATATATTTTGAATGATGCTGATAGAGCTTATAACTCAGTTAAGTTTGCCGAAACCACTTTGTCAAACGGCTTTACCACGGTAAGAGATTTGGGAGGAACAGGTGTTAATATTTCTTTAGCTAAAGCAATTAAAGCGGGAAAAATTGTAGGTCCGAGAGTGTTTACTGCGGGGAAATCTTTAGCAACGACAGGAGGGCATGCAGACCCAACAAATGGAAGCAGTAGAAAGCTAATAGGAAACCCTGGGCCAAAAGAAGGAGTGGTAAATTCGGTAGAAGATGCTCGAAAAGCGGTTAGACAGCGTTACAAAAATGGAGCAGATTGTATAAAAATTACAGCTACAGGAGGCGTATTAAGTGTGGCCAAAAGCGGAGACAATCCGCAGTTTACTATTGAGGAAATAAAAGCAATTTGTGAAACAGCTAAAGATTACGGAATGCATGTAGCGGCTCATGCTCATGGAGATGAAGGAATGCAACGTGCTATAATTGGAGGGGTAAAAACGATTGAACATGGAACTTATATGAGTGATGAAACAATGGAGTTGATGAAAAAATACGATGCATATTTGGTACCAACTATTACAGCTGGAAAAGAAGTAGAAGAGAAGGCTAAAGTAAAAGGCTTTTATCCAGAAATTGTAGTGCCTAAAGCATTGGCTGTTGGTCCACAAATACAAGGAACTTTTGGAAGAGCTTATAAAAAGGGTGTAAAAATAGCTTTTGGTACCGATGCAGGAGTTTTTAAACATGGTAAGAATGGAAAAGAGTTTGGGTACATGGTTGAAGCAGGAATGCCTGCTATAGAAACAATACAGTCTGCAACAGTAACTAATGCAGCATTATTAGGTATGAAAAATGAGTTAGGACAGATTAAAAAAGGGTATGTAGCAGATATCATTGCAGTAGGAGAAGATCCTATTCAAAATATTCATACGATGGAAAAAGTAGTTTTTGTGATGAAAGGTGGGAGGGTTTATAAAGAAATTATGAATTGAAAAACAGTACGTTAAAAATAAAAAGGAATGCAAAGCATTCCTTTTTTTATAGATATATATCTATAGTATTGCCCCCCGACAAATATTTTGATGTTTAGTGATTTCTTTTTTTAAAAAGAGCTATTCAATTTTATTAATAAAGAATAGCTCTTAACTAACCAAACTTATTAATTTATTTTATTACTATGAATGAAACAAATACACTACAAATATATTTTAGATTCTATGCTCTTTTACTTTTAATTCGATGAATGGAGTGTTTTTTAGGTTGAGAAGAAGCCCACTACAGATAAGTTATGTAACGAAAAAAAACAAGTAACATGTTTTTTAATTTGAATTTATTTTTGGAAAGAATTTATAAAAAAGAACAAAAAAGGAATGCTCAGCATTCCTTTTATTTATAGATACGTATCTATAGTGTTGCCCCCCGACAAATATTTTGATGTTTAATGATTTCTTTTTTAAAAAAGAGCTATTCAATGTTTATTAATAAAGAATAGCTCTCAACTAACCAAACTAATTAATCTATTTTATTACTATGAATGAAACAAATACACTACAAATATATTTTAGATTCTATGTTCTTTTACTTTTAATTCGATGAATGGAGTGTTTTTTAGGTTGAAAAGAAGTGTACTACAGGTAAGTTATGTAACGAAAAAAACAAGTAACATATTTTTTAGCTTGAATTCGTTTTATAGCTTGTAAGCTATATATCGCTTGATAAATATTTTAATGTTTAATGACTCTTTTTGAAGAGTTAAAAATTAGTATGTTGGTAAGCTCCAATATCAGAGGAAGTGCTTCTGTCTACACCTAAAATATCATTAGAAACAGCAGAAGGTTTAGCTTTATTAATGGCATCACTATTTTCACCAATGATAAACTCATTTTTAGTAACATCTTTAAAGTTAGGCTCTCCGTTTAAAATGTTATTTTGATAATGTTCAGTATCATTAAAATTCAATTCAGTATTATCTGTGAATGAATTATTAAGGTCATTAAATTTTATTAAGCAATTTTCAACCGAGTAATTAAAGGTTGTACCATCAATTCTATCAAGAATAAATTCAACGTTGTTGTTTCCTTCAATAATACAGTTTATAAAGTTAGCGGTAACCAAATCATTAGTCTCTGTAACTTCTTGGTTATCATTATTAAGATAACTAATGTGGTTGTTGACTAAAACCGAAGGTAATTGACGAATACTATTGTTCCAAAAGTTAGCAAAAGTAGCATGGGTAAAGTTATATTTACCACCAAAAGTACAAGCTAATGCAGATTGTCCTGCGCTACCTATTACTAAGTTTTCTCCTTCAATATGTGTGTTTCTACCTAAAACACCATAGTTTGAACTGTTATATATTTCAGTGTTTTTTATTGTTAGCGTGGGAGAGGAGGTATCTTGTCCGTCAACAAGAAGTCCAACAGTTCCATTTTTAATTTGAGTATAATTTAGTTCGTTGTTAAAACTACCTTCACGTATCCAGATAGCTCCCCATTGTCCTGGAATTTCGCTAAACTGATGTTCTAATCGGTCTCCTTCAAAAATTACTTTTTCATCTAAAGTTCCATTCACTTTAAAGTTTGCATCTTTATCAATAATTAAGCCTGAATTATTGTGAAAATGAATTTTAGCTCCGGCTTCAACTGTTAGTGTTTTACTTGATTGTACAGCAGCGTAACCGTAAATGACATAAGGTTTTTCATTAGTAAAGGTTAGTTCTTCGTCAGTTAAAAAGCGACCCTGAATTTCGGTTTCTTTACCGTTAATAGTTAATGTCTCAATACCCGAACTGTTTTTAGAAGGAAAAATAAAATGAGCGTCTTGTACTAAAGTAACTAAATCTACATCTTGTTGGTTTTCTCCATTATCAAATAATATTTTATCAGTATATAAAGGATCGGTAATGGTGTTAACATTAATAGTAGTTTCTATAAAAATATAAATACTATCATTTGCCAAAATATCAATATTATTGAAACTGTCACCAGCTAATCCATCTACATTCAATCGATAATTTGAAGTATTTCCATTTTCCAATTTGATTTCTGGAATTGTAATAGTTTTACTACTCTTATTGTATACTTTTAAGTTATACGTAGCAGAACCTATATTGCTAAAAACAGTGTCTAGAAATACGGTGTCTTTTGAAAACTGTAACTTCCCATAACTAGGTACTGTATTGAAGTCTTTTCTACAAGATATTACAATAATGGATAGAATAAGTGCTAGTATGGGAAGGGTATTTTTCATGGTTTAGGATTATTGTTTGATTAATTCTATTTCAAATAATTTTCCCCAATGTTTTCCTGTAACAAATAAACGATTGTTTTCAGAATCATATGCAATTCCGTTTAGTACATCATCTTGAGTCTCCAAAGTTTGATCTTTAGCAACAATATCTCTCAATCCATTTAAGTTAGCTACACCTTCAACGACACCTGTTTCTGGATTGATAATAACTATTGAGTTTTGTTGCCATTTATTAGCATAAACTTTACCATTTATAAGCTCAATTTCATTTAAATTATCAACGGGATATTTGTTTGTGTATACTTGAACACTTCTTTTTTCTTGCTGATTATTGGCATCTAAAAACCAAATTTTGTTACTTCCATCCGTTTTAATAAGCTCAGAACCGTTATGTGTTAATCCCCATCCTTGATTACTATTGGTATAATTAAAGCTGCCAAGTTGTTTAAATGTTTCAAAATCGTATATAAATCCTTTTCGAGCGTGCCATGTTAACCAATAAATTTTATTGTTAAAAATGGTCATTCCTTCACCAAAGTACTTTTCGTCCAAATCTATCTTTTGTAAAACTTTTCCAGTTTCTAATTCAACTTTTCGTAAAGTAGACTCACCGTTTCGACCCGTACTTTCATATAAATAACCGTTTTTATATTCTAGTCCTTGAGTATAGGCTCCTTTATCATGTGGGTAAATGTTTACAATTTTATAAGAATATACAGCAGGAGCCTCTTTTGCTAAAATCTCAATAGAGTTGTTTAATTTTTTTGATTTGTTAGGGTAAAAAGCCAATGCAGTAACAGCATGTTTTCCTACACCAAAATCGGCAGTATTAACAGTAACACTTGTTTCGTTAGTATTTACACGTTTGTTGTTTACATAAAGATGTACAGAATCTATCTGCTCCCCCTTCAATTGTTCAAACTTAATAGCGGCTTTTTCGCCTAGAGTGGTTTTTTTAGTAGTGTTTAATTTAAATTTGTAATTAGTTTCACTACAAGAAGTTATGAGTAAAGTAGTTAATCCTAATGATAAAAGTTTATAAAAACGCATATATAAAATGTTATTTTCTATAGTTTATAAAGATGTACTACAAATTAAAGCAAATTATTTGTTTGCAAATTAAAAAAAAGGGTTAAATTTGCACCCTCAAATAGCCATTGCAGGTTTTTGATATATGAAAGAACTATAAAGCTTTACCAACTTTATAATTTTTTCAACAAAAATAAAAGATTTTAAATTTACAAGAGATGAAAAAAGGTATACATCCAGAAAATTATAGAATGGTAGCGTTTAAAGACATGTCTAACGGAGATGTTTTTTTAACACGTTCAACTGCTAACACAAAAGAAACTTTAGAAGTAGAAGGAGTTGAGTATCCATTAATTAAATTAGAAATTTCAAGAACTTCACATCCTTTCTACACTGGTAAGTCTAAGTTAGTAGATACTGCAGGGCGTATTGATAAGTTCAAAAATAAGTACGCGAAATTCAAAAAATAATTTCAAGTATTCAAATATACAAGAAAGCTCTGGCTATATGTCAGAGCTTTTTTTATGCTAAAATTGTATTTTTGCAAAAAAAATAAAAAAAATGAGAGATACTATCTTATCTGTTGTTATTGTAATAAATATTTTATGTGGTGTGTTAGTTTATTTCATGCCAGATATGGGAAATTACATTTTACTAACAGTAGCTACAGCAGTTACTCTGTTAGCAATATATGATGCTTTTATTCAAAAAAAGCATTCATTAATGAGAGCTTTTCCAGTAATTGCTCGTTTACGTTGGGTATTTGAAGAAGAAAGAGAAAAAATTCAACAGTATTTTATTGAAGACGATTTAAACGGAAAGCCTATTAATCGTGAAAAAAGAAGTATTGTTTATCAGCGATCAAAAAAAGAAATTGAAACAGTACCTTTTGGTACTCAACATAATGTATATGCAAAGGGGTATGAGTTTGTGAAACATTCACTATTTCCTAAAGATCATCATCATATTAAAGGAGAAAGAGTACTTATTGGTTCAGATAAGTGTACACAAAAATATGACTCTTCTATAATCAATATTTCTGCAATGTCTTTTGGTTCATTGAGTAAAAATGCAATTATGGCATTGAACCAAGGTGCTAAAATGGGTGGTTTTGCTCATAACACAGGTGAAGGAGGAGTTTCTCCTTATCATTTACAAGGAGGAGATTTAATTTTTCAGGTAGGTACAGGGTATTTTGGAGCAGGGAAAAGTGTAAATGGTAAACGTGTTTTTGATGCTGAGGTTTTTAAGAAAAATGCTGTTAGAGAAGAGGTAAAGATGGTTGAAATAAAGCTTTCACAAGGAGCTAAACCAGGTCATGGTGGAATTCTTCCAGCAAAAAAGAACACGAAAGAAATTGCTGAAATTCGTTCTGTAGAGCCTTTTACACGAGTAGATTCACCACCGGCACACGATGCTTTTTCTAATTTTGACGAAATGGTTGCATTTATTCAACAGGTAAGAGAATTATCTGGAGGGAAACCCGTTGGAATTAAGTTTTGTGTTGGAGACAACGATGAAATCGAAGCGATGATTAAAGCTTTTGCTGATGCTAATAATTACCCTGATTATATAGCTGTTGATGGAGGAGAAGGAGGGACAGGTTCAGCACCTTTAGAGTTTTCAAACTACATTGGTACACCGTTATTAGAAGGACTATCTTTTGTAAATAAGATGTTGAAAAAATACGGACTAAAAGACCAAATAAAAATTATTGCAAGTGGTAAAGCTATTGATGCTTTTGATGTGATTAAATATCTAGCATTAGGAGCCGATGCAATTGGTATGGCTCGTAGCTTTATGTTAAGTTTAGGCTGTATTCAGGCACGCGAATGTAATTTAGATACTTGTCCTGTAGGTGTGGCGACACAAGAGAAGGACTTGGTAAAGGCTTTGGTAGTTAAGTACAAGAATATGCGTGTAAAGAATTACCATAATAAGACAATTAGTGCCATTAAAGAAATGGTTGCAGCTATGGGAAAAGATTCAATTAGACATGTAGAGGCAAAACACATTTTTAGAAGAAAAAGAACAGGAGAAATAACTTCGTTAGATAAAGTTTACTACACTAAAGAAAAGGTTTTAGTTAGTTAAATAAAGAAAACTAGTTAAAATTGGATACTAGAGTAAAAATAAATTCAAAAACATATCAATTACAGCGTTACCCCAATACTTCCGATAAAAGTTTACGAGCTTGGAGTAACGCTGAACTCTTAGTGTTAGATTATATAACCGATAAGTATATAGAGGGTTTACACCTTTTTAATGACCGTTTTGGAGTGTGGAATTGCGCTTTACAGCATAAAAAAGTTACGGCTGTTTGGACGTATGCTAGTCAGCAAAAAGCAATTCGTCAAAATTTAAAACTGAATAACATTTCTACGGAAGTCGATTTTAAAACTCCTTTAGACAACTTAGAGAGTGTTGATTTAGCATTGATTAAAATTCCAAAGTCATTAGAGTTGTTTGAGTTGTTTTTACAACAAATACATAAAGCTTCACATGAAAATACTGAAGTAGTTTGTGGGTTTATGACTAAATATTTTTCAGTTTCTTTTATAAAAGTTGCTGAACAATATTTTGAAGAGGTTACTCAATCAAAAGCATGGAAAAAAGCACGTTTGTTGATTTTAAAAGTACCTAAAAAAGAAGTCAAGCACAAGGATCTAATTAATACCATCCAGTGGAAAAGCAAAGTCTTACAGCAATATTACGGTGTGTTTTCTTCTGGAAGCATAGATATAGGAACGCAATTTTTCTTAGAAAATTTAGAAGTTAAAACAGAGGAGTTAAAAGTATTAGATGTAGCTTCTGGAAATGGAATTATAGCTTATGAAGTTACTGAGCAAAACCCACAAGCAGAAGTAACTTTGCTAGATGATTTTAACTTAGCTATAGAATCATCTAAAATTAACTTAGAAGAAAAAAAAGCAGAATTTTTATGTGATGATACTTTAGAGGGGGTAAAACAAAATTCTTTTGATTTAGTAGTATCGAACCCTCCTTTTCATTTTGAATATGAGAATAATATTGAAGTGGCACTAAACCTTTTTAAAGGAGTAGAAAATTGTTTGAAAAATAACGGAAGATTTTTGTTAGTTGCTAATTCACATTTGAATTATAGTACACACCTAATAAAGCTTTTTTCTTCGGTGAGTGTGTTAGAACAAAATAAAAAGTTTCAAATAATAGAATGTATAAAAAAACGCTAAGAATTTTCTTAGCGTTTCTTGTTTGATTTGTAAACTTTAATACTACCAATAATATGATAAACCGAACATTAAATCAGTTGAGTTTATATTAAAGTTGAAAGAACTCCAAGTTCTTTTTGATGGACTCCCGGACTTTTGTGTAGCATTATTGTATCCTAAAGTTCCTATGTTAGCCTCTAAAGCTAAATTTTTGTTTAAGAAATAAGTTATTCCTGGTCGAACACCAATAAAATACTCGTTTGTATGCCCTCCATTAGAATTTAAAACGTCATTTTTTTCATATTCTGAATAGCTATACCTAAATTCTCCTTGTAACGAAATAGTCAATTTCTTTCCAACAGGAAAATATTTTTTGATGTAAGGGAAAACTCTAAAATGATTAGTTGTGTTTACTTGATTATTTGTTGTGTTTCCTGACTCGCTTTCCGTGTATCCATACCCTAAGCCCAACCCTAGAATTAAGTTGTCGTTGAAAGTATAACCTATCTTAGGGGAGAAGTTAAAATTAAAATACTTAGAAGTATTAGGTGAATCTTCAAATTCGGAATTGGTGTGTCCTAAAGAAACATTCCCACCAACATACCACGTATCTTTTTCAATAGTTAATTTTTCATTTTCTTTTTTTTCTTGCCCATAAGCAAATGACAATGCAAGTAGCATTGTACTTAATAATAATTTCTTCATAATTAAATTTTCTTTTATAGCAATCAAAAGTACTTGTCTTAGATTAATAAAAGGTTAGCTTAATGAAAAATCATAGGAAAATTCCTCTTCAATAATTTGTTCTGTACAATTTTTTAAATCATTTACAAATTCATCAATTTGAGTTTTTGTTACGTTAGGCATACAAATAACATGAGAAATGTTCCCTTCAGTAGCTAACTGCCATTTATCTTTAATACTTTGTGGAGTTTTTGGTAATACAACAGTAATTGCATTAGGGTTTCTCCAAGCATTTACTCCAATTTTTTGTAATTCAGCTTCGCAGTATTCAGCTACAGCTAAACTATGCTGATAACGCTGTTGTAAACCTTCGACACCTAATTGCTTTAAAGCATACCACAAGAATAAAGGAGAATGTCCGTTACGAGAGCCTGTAATAGTAGTATCAAAAGAGCCGATGTACGAAATACCTTTAGCAATTCTATCTCTATTTGATCTTTTAGCCATTAATACACCAGTTGGGATTGGTGAACCAATAAATTTATGTCCACTAATAGATATACTGTCTGCACCATCCATAAAGTCAAAAGGAAGGCGAGGTTGCATGAACGGTCCATAAGAGCCAGCTAAAGCAGCATCACAATGAATATAATGGTCTTGGATAGCGAGGTTGCTTAAAATTCCTTTAATTCTACCTATATCGTCTTTTGCTTCTTTCATCGTTGTACCAAAAGTTGCCAATACAATTACTGGTTTATGACGGTTCATACGAACAGTGTTTTCAAAATCTTCATAATCCATCTCGCCATTTTCTTGCGATTTAATTACAATACTTGGGATATTTAATAAATGGATATTCTTACGTACACTATAATGAGTAGATTCAGAATAGTATACCATAGCTTTAGGAAATAATTCACGAGCAATGTATAAACCATACAGGTTACTCTCTGAACCACCGTTGGTAACATATCCCCAAAAGTCTTTCGGATTTGCTCTAAATAGTTTTGCAAAAAATGCAATAACCTCACGTTCCATTTCATGGGTTCGCACACGATAAGTGCCTTGTTCGAAAGGATCACCAAGGTTGTTAATTGGATATTGAAAAAAATTATTTAATTCTGAATAATCGAAATCTTTTGATACAGGATATCCTAAAAAAGTATCGCGAGCAGAAGCTAATTCTTCTTGTAATTTATCTAGTTTTTGTTGATTTTCTAATGATAATTTCCCTTCGTTAACCATAGTATTAAAATTTAAGCGGGCAAATGTAAACTAAGGAATGTTATTTATCAGGTATTAGTTTGATGTTTAGATTATTTTTCTAATTTATTTTTTTTAGTAGATAAATAATCTGGTTAGGGTTCTTTTTTAAGTTTAAAACGAGATATATTTTAAGAGTAATATTAAAGAAAATAAAAAGCTCATCTAATTTAGATGAGCTTTTAAACTTTATAATTTAAATTTGATTAGACCTTATTCTGCGGCTTTATCAACCACAACACGATTCTCACGATTCGCAACTTCCCAAGCTGTATGAAAAACCAAACGAGTTCTGTTCTCTAACATTTCATAATTGATTTTGTCAGGAGTGTCAGTTGGTCTGTGATAATCGGCATGTGTTCCATTAAAATAAAAAATAATAGGAATGTTGTGCTTAGCAAAATTATAGTGGTCAGAACGATAATAAAAACGATTAGGGTCGTTATCATCGTTGTATTTATAATCTAAATCGATGTTAGTATACTTTTTATTCATCGCTTCAGAAATGTTATGTAATTCAGTACTTAACTTATCAGAACCGATTAAGTATACATAATTTGGATTTCCTTTATGGCGGTCATCAACTCTACCAATCATATCAATGTTCAAGTTGGTAACAGTATTAGCCAATGGGAAAATTGGATTTTCAGTATAATATTTAGATCCTAATAAACCTTTTTCTTCAGCTGTAACGTGTAAAAATAAAATAGAACGTTTAGGGCCTTTACCAGCATCGGCAGCTTGTTTAAAAGCTTCAGCAATTTCTAAAATAGCTACAGTTCCTGATCCATCATCATCGGCACCATTGTATATTTCTCCATTTTTAACTCCCTCGTGATCTAAGTGAGCTGAAATAACTACTATTTCATCTGGTTTTTCCGTTCCTTTGATAAAAGCAACAACATTTTCAGAATCTTTTAAAGTCATTCCTCTACGGTTGTTACTTAAGTATTCAGAAGGTACTTCTTGAAAGTAATCATCACCACCTAAAGGAGAAGCTATTCCTTGACTAACATAAAAATCTTTTAAATACTTTACCGCTTTTTTTTGTCCAGGCTCCCCCGTGTTTCTTCCTTCAAATTCATCTGAAGCATAGATAAATAGATGTTTTCCTAAATCTTTTGCAGTAATAGTTTTGGCATATTTAGCTGCAAAATCAGTAGTATCATTATCAGTACTAGCTGTTTCTTTGCTAGAACCACATGCTACCAATGCAATTGCACTAGCCATAAAAAGTAATTTTTTCATCAATAGTTAAGGTTTGTTTAGTTCGATTAGTTTCAAAAGTAAGAAAATGTTACAATTGCTCAAATTTAATTTTTCTTGATAACGAATTGTTCTAATGTTTTGTTAAAACTTATTAATTCTTTTGGAAAAAGTTTTTCAAAAGCATTTTTACTAATTAAGTCTTGTGAAGTACCTGTATATAGTTGTTTTTCAGAAAGAAGTATGAATTCATCTGCAAGTTGAATGGCTAAATTCACTTCGTGGGTAGATATAATGATAGTTTTTCTTGTATTCTTTACGAGTTTTTTTAATAAAGAAAACACTTTGAATGTATGATGTATATCTAAATGAGCAGTAGGTTCATCTAAAATAATGATTTCAGTATCTTGAGCCAAAGCTCTAGCAATAAGTACTCGTTGTAGCTGACCATCGCTCAATTCATAAAATCGTTTATCTTTTAAATGGGAGATTTCTGTCTGTTCAATTGCCCAGAGAATTTTTTTTAGATGTTCTTGAGTTAGTTTGTCAATCCAGTTGGTGTAAGGTTGACGTCCTAGAGCAACGAGTTCAAAAACAGTTAGCTGACTTAGGGGTAAACGTTCAGTTAATACTAAGCTTAGGGTAGTAGATAATTCTTGACTGGTGTAGGTTGAAAGTTCTTTTTGATTGATTTTTATAATTCCGTTCAAAGGTTTTTGAACCTTAGAAATGGTACGGAGTAAGGTTGATTTTCCAATTCCATTTTTACCTAACAAAGCAACAAATTTTCCTTTTTCGATAGCTAAATCAATAGCTGAAGCAATAACTGTTTCTTGCTTTTTTGATTTGTATCCTATTGAAAGATTTTCTGTTTGTAAGACGATATGTTTTTGTTGTTGCTTGATGTTTGCTAGTTTAACTGTTTATAATCTTAGTTTTACACATATATTTTCTTCTTCCTAATTAATAGCCATATAACTACAGGTGCTCCAAATAATGATGTTATTGCGTTAATAGGTAAAGTGAATTCGCTTGTGGGTAACTGCGCTATACTGTCACAAATTAAAAGAATAATTGCTCCAATTAAAGCAACAGCGGGTAATAAAATTTTGTGGTTTGATGTAGAAAAAATCATTTTAGCGATGTGAGGAACAGCTAGTCCAACAAAAGCAATAGGACCTGAAAAAGCAGTAATTACTCCTGTAAGAATACTTGTGATTAGTAAAATGATATTTCTACTTTTTTTAATATTAATTCCTAAGCTTTTTGCATAGTTTTCGCCTAGTAAAAAGCTGTTTAGAGGTTTTATGACAGAGAATGTTCCAAGAACTCCTACAAGGTAAATAATTCCAAAAACAGAAAGTTCAGTCCAAGTTAGATTCCCCAAACTTCCAAAGCTCCAAAATAAATATTGTTGTATTTGTTCAGCTTCACTAAAAAAAGCTAATACGCTAATAACTGCTGATGTTAATGAGCCAAACATTAATCCAATAATTAAAATAGACATCGTATTACGAACTCTATTTGCAGCTATGATAACTGCTGATAATACTAAGAAAGATCCTGCACTTGCAGCAATGGCTAATGCCCAGTTAGAGTAAATAGCTACAAGAAAAAATCCTCCAAAAACACTAGAACCTAAAATGAGTAATGCTACACCAAGGCTTGCACCAGAAGATATTCCTAATACAAAAGGGCCTGCAAGTGGATTTCTGAATAATGTTTGCATTAATAAACCACTTATAGCTAATCCTGACCCAACTAGCATTGCTGTAATTGCTTTTGGCAAGCGGTAATTAATGATAATGGTTTCCCAACTATCTTTTACAACAGGGTTACCAAATAAGGAGTTGAAAATTTCTTTTAAAGGAATAGATACGGAACCTAAACTAATGTTTAGTAGTAGAAAAATAATCAGTAAAACTGATAAAAGTAAAAAGTGAACTGTGTATGTTTTTGATAAATTCAATTAGCTAATTGATTTTAAAAAAGCGACTAATTGTTGAATAGCTAATCCTCTATGACTTATTTTGTTTTTTTCTTCTGAAGTCATTTCTGCAAATGATTTATTGTATCCTTCAGGCTGAAAAATGGGATCATATCCAAAACCTTGTTCACCTTGCTTAGATGTTAAAATGGTTCCTTTACAAACTCCATCAAATAAAAATTGTTTTCCATCTAAATTTAAACAAATAGAAGTTCTAAATTGAGCATTTCTATCAGTTTTATTGTTTAACGCTGTTAATAGTTTTTGCATGTTGTTTTCTGCATTAGCAGGTTCACCAGCATAGCGAGCAGAATATACTCCTGGTTCTCCATTTAAAGTTTCTACCTCTAAACCTGTATCGTCGGCAAAACAATTATATCCAAACTTTTCAGTAATATAATTTGCTTTAATTTTGGCGTTTCCTTCTAAAGTAGTTGCGGTTTCTTCAATATCATCAAAGCAATCGATGTCCTTCAAAGAAAGTAACTCAATAGAGTTAGGTAACATTTTTTGTACTTCAGCAAGTTTGTTTAGATTGTTAGTAGCAAAAACTAGTTTCATGTGTTGAAAATTAACAAAAGCAAATGTATTCAATTTTTATCATCTTTGCTGGTGTTTTTATTTTTATAAAAAAGGCCTTCGTCTTGAAAGTCTTGTAAATAAAGAGGTGTTGTGTGAAGGTAGGGTTAAGGGTTATTAAGTGCCCTAAAAAGGGTTCAAGGCCTCTTTTATTCAAATAACAAAGAAACCGATATAACTTTTAAAAAGAAAAATTAAAAGGTTTATCGTAAAATTTTCTCAATTTTACGACCTTTAGCTAATTCATCTACAAGCTTGTCTAAATAACGAACTTGCTTCGTTAACGGAGTTTCGATTTCTTCTATTCGATAACCACAAATAACTCCTGTAATTAAATGAGCATTTAGATTTAAGTCGGCTTCTTTGAAGAAGGATTCAAAAGTTACTTTTTGATCAATTAATTTGTTTAATTTTTGATTGTTAAAACCAGTAAGCCATTCAATTACTTGGTGTAACTCCTCTTTTGTTCTTCCTTTTTTCTCAACTTTAGTAACATAATGAGGGTAAACAGAAGCAAAAGTCATGCTCGCTATTCTTTCGTCGTGTTTGGGTGTTGTTTTCATGACTTAGGTTAATGTGAAACGATTTTGAGTCCTACAATCGAAGTAATTAATGTTGTGATAAAAAATAATCGCCAAAATGTAGCGGGTTCTTTAAAAACTAAAATTCCAATTAGTACTGTTCCTACAGCACCAATTCCTGTCCAAACTGCATAGGCAGTTCCAATAGGTAGCTCTTGGGTTGCTTTTATGAGAAGCAACATACTGATAGATAAACAGATTAAAAAGCCAATATACCAATATGTGGCTTCTATTCCAGTAGTTTCTTTAGCTTTTCCAAGACAAGCTGCAAAAGCTACTTCAAATAAACCAGCTATAATTAACAAAATCCAATTCATTTGTAATTGCTTTTTAGATACTAAAATACAATAACTTTATTCAATTACAAGCTAAGGTGTGCTATCTTTTCACTTGTTTTATTTTGAAGTTAAAATATTACTGCTATTGAGCTGAGTTAAAGGTTTTACAAATCTTCTTTAATAATTATTCCTCCCCACTCGTTAGAATATACATATTTGTTGTTTTCAAGATTGGTACAATAGTTCTCAAAGAAAACCTTAAAAGAAGGTGCTATATACTCTCTTACACTATCGTCGTGCCACATTCTTATTATCTGTCCTTTAGTTCCATTTTCTGTAGGATCCATATCTATACATAGATGATTTCCAGAACCATCATAAGTAATTGGAATCCATTTAGGGTTCCACCAAAAGTCTTTAATTTCTTCATCGGGTTCAGCTTCACTATCTTCAAAATCTCCACCCTCATATAAATCATACCAAATTTTCCATTCATCAATTATTCTATTAGAAGAAAGTAGCTCTTCAGCATCTATTAAGCCTTCGGCATTTCTGTTTTGACCGTTGTGTATACTTAAAAAGGCTATAAAGTCTTCAGGTAGTTCTGTTTGTATGGTTTGTTGTAATTGTTTTATTTCTTCTGGTTGAATTGCAGGCTGAAGCTCTTCAGATAAATGAGGAGCATTAGAAGAAACCCAATTTTTAAAACGGTTCCATAAATTTTCTATTTCAATTTTTTGATTTTTCATTGTAATTATTTTTTGTAATGTAATATTAATGCTTACTAGACTTCTTGTAAAAAAATAGATAGAGCTTTTCACAGAACTATTTAAATTTTTAAGCTAAAGTACTATGTGTGGAAAATGCTTAAGGAAGTTTTTTCGCTAATTTTTCGTTAAAAAAGAGTAGAGAAGACTAAAATTGTACTCCTAACTTAAAGTTCAACACTCTTCCTGTCATATAGTTAGGAATACCGTATTGGTTTTTACTGTAAGCATCACGTACCCATGTATTGGTGTTGGAGTTACGGATGTCGAAAATGTTAAATAATTCTAAACCAGCGGTAAGTTCTTTAAAGTTACGTAAGAATCCAGTTTTATGTTGTTTGTTAGCATCAGCAAAAACATAAGAAATTCCTACATCGGCACGTTTATAATCGTTCAAACGATTTTGAAATTGATATACATCAGCGTAAGCAGGAGCACCGCCAGGTAACCCAGTGTTATAAACAAGGTTTAGATAAGCTTTTAAGTCAGGTAAGTTAGGCACATAATCTTGAAATAATACACCAAATTTTAAACGTTGATCAGTTGGTCGAGCAATATAACCTCTATTGTTAATATTTTCTTCGGTTTTTAAATAACCAAAGCTAACCCAACTGTCGTTACCAGGTACAAACTCTCCGTTTAAACGAACATCTAAACCATAAGCATAGGCATTAGTAACATTGTCTGCGCGATAACGAATACGGACATTATCAACAGAGTAAGCATTTACATCTGATAAATCTTTGTAATAAAGTTCAGTAACTAACTTAAAAGGGCGTTCCCATACGTTAAAACTATATTCATTCCCAGCAACTATGTGAATTGACTTTTGCGCTTTTACTTTGGGGTGTACTTGTCCGTCATAATCACGTAATTCTTTATAAAATGGAGGTTGTGAATACCATCCGCCAGATATTCTAAATAGCATATCGCTCTCCCAATCAGGTTTAATAGCAAATTGTACTCTAGGACTAAAGGTTGTTTGAGAAAAATTATTAGTAAAAGCTGTTTTTATAGACCAATAATGAGAACGAACTCCAATATTCATCCAAACTTGGTGGTCATTCCACATTGCTTTTCTACTGAATTGTAAGAAACTAGTAATACGGTTAATGTCTGTTTCATTTTCTGCTCTCACATTTCTGTAAGGCTCAATAGGACCTGTAAAAGGTTCGTATGGTTGATTATTTCCGGTGTGGTGTGGTGGACGAACAGAAAAGCCTAATGAATCTATTACTTCCCATTCACGAATACGGTCTTTAATATTTTCTTTTTGGTATTTAATACCAGCTTTCCATTCATTATTACCATCTTTTAAAGTAGCTTTTAGTTGAATATTGCTGATTAAAGCATCCAAGTCGTTACGAGCATGATTAATTTGCGAACCAATTCCTTGAGAAAATTCAACTTCACCAAAATTTTCAGAACCAATATTACTATTTACTTCACCTATGGCGTAAGCGGCAGCAATATCAAAATATTCTTCTTCTTGTGTATTAAAAGAAGAAATAGTACCAGTAAGTTTTAGATTGTCGTTAACTTGATAGTCAGCAGAGAGCGCTCCAAATAAGGTTTGAAAACGATCTTTTTCTTGCCCTTGATAAAAAACGATTAATTCTAGTGGATTTGTTAAGGTTCCAAATCGGGTTTTACGAGTTAGTGGTTTGTAATTATAGTTGTTAAGAGAGAAATTTCCTAAGAAATTTAATGTAAGTTTTCTGGTTGCTTGGTAGCTTAAAAATGATTGGACATCTGTAAATTGAGGTCTAAAGTTAACCTCGGTTTGTTTACTATTTACAAATAAGCTATTATCACGGTAACGAACACCAACAATTGCACTTAGTTTATTATTAGCAAAAGTATTTTCAATAGTAAAACTTCCTCCTAACAAACTCAAATCTAATTGTATGCCAAAGTTAGTTGGTTTTCGATAGGTAATGTCTAGTACAGAAGATAGTTTGTCTCCATATTTTGCTTGAAATCCACCTGCAGAGAAATTGATATTCTGAATCATATGCGGATTGGTAAAACTTAAGCCTTCTTGTTGACCAGAGCGGATTAAAAATGGACGATACACTTCAATTCCGTTAACATATACTAGGTTTTCATCAAAATTACCACCCCGAACATTGTATTGAGTGCTTAATTCGTTGTCGTTACTAACTCCAGGGAGCGTCATTAATATATTTTCAACACCAGCATTAGCACCAAGTATGTTTTTTACTTTTTTAGTTTTTATTTTGGTAATTCCTTGGGCTTCTTTTTGTTGGCTTTTAACGATAACTTCTTCTAATTTTTCACTCTTAATTTGTAAAGTAGGAGAGAAGTTAAAGTTTCTTTTTCCTCTAGAAGTGAATTTTTTCACCAAAGTTTTATAAGAAACATGTGTGAATGTAACAGTAACAGTTTTACGGATGGGAATTGTAAATTGATACATTCCATTAGCATCGGTAGTAGTTCCTTTAGATAAATAGGAAATCGCAACTCCTTCAATTGGTGTATTGAATTTATTGGTAATGATTCCTTTTACTGTAGCTGTTTTTTGTGCAAAAACGAGTGAAGGGAACAGTAATAAAAGAATAAATTTTTTCAAGCTTGTTTAGTTTACTTTCTGAAAAATGTTGCTGAAACTGTTTCAGTATTACCCACATTATCAGAGACTACAAGTTTAAAAATATGTTTACTACCAACCAACTTTTTATCATTAAAATCGTATGTAAGTATTCTTTTTTTATGGTTATACTCCATTAAAATCCATTCACCATCAATAGTAGCGCGGTAATTTTTTATTCCCGTTTCTTTATCCCCAATTTTAACTTTCAGTGTTTTATTTTTAGAAATCCACTGATTGTTACTAAAATTGTATAGCTGAATAGTTGGTTTTCCTGTGTCAAAACGTAAAGCATAACTACCTAAGAGTTTAGTGGTAGTATATACTTTGTCAATTTTTTTTCTTGTAGATGTGTATCTTGGATATTTAGGGTTTGTAACATTAGCGATATATACATGTTGTTTTTGATCTTCTGTTAAAAAAGAAGTCTCAAAAGTTAGTGTATAACGTTTGTCTAAAGGAATTGTAGGGTCGTGAATTTTTGCAGTACCATTTTCAACTTTAAAATCAATGAAACAATCTTTATAAAAAGTGTTTTTAGGAAAAGCAGCTGTTACATTTTTTTGATGAAATTTATTAAAGTTAGTTGCTATAATTTTATAGTTAGTAGTATCTTTTCCCTTAAATACTAAATTGCTTGCAGTTCCTCTAACTGGTATCCTTACTTTAGAAGTGTTATGTTTGAAGTCTTTGGCTATAATCTCAATATTGTAATTAGCTCCGTTTTCAATATATATTTTTCCGTTGTTTATTAAATCTTCATATAAGCTAAGTCTATTTGCGTTTACCTTGTGTGTTCTTTGTACTCTATCTCTATATTTTTTATAATGCTTATAGTCAATTAATAAGTTAATATATTTACTCTCTGCGAAAGAAAAGGTTTCAACATCATGATAATACACACGTTTACCATTTACTTTCATTTCTAAACTATAAATTCCATTTTTATTTAAAGCACCATTTAATCGGTCAAACACGCTAATACCAAAACCAATAGTGCCACTGGCAGTAATTTTTTCGGCAACATAATTACCTTCACCATTATTTTTAAATGAAATAACAGATTTTAATGCCGAATTATTAATTCTAGCATCATCACTTAATGGATAGGCTACTAATTTTTGAACAGTAGGAGTTTTATCGTCTTCAGCTGTTAAACCAAAATGCATTGGGTTAATAATATATTCTGTTTTAGTATCTCGAATTTCATAATGTAAGTGCGGACCTCCAGAACTACCAGTATCACCAGTATAACCAATAAGTTGCCCTTTTTTTACAGGGAATTTATCTGATTTAAGAAAAAGGTTTCCTGTACTATATTTTTCTTTTTTGTACTGAATACTTTTTACATACTGTTGAATGCTTGGTTCAAAACGTTTTAAATGTGCATATACAGTTGTATAACCGTTAGGGTGCGTTATATATAAAGCCTTTCCAAAACCATATTGCTGCACTTTTATACGAGAAACATATCCATTAGCAGGAGCGTAAATAGGAATACCTTCTTTACCTTGAGTTTTAATATCTATTCCAGAATGAAAGTGGTTACTTCGTAATTCTCCAAAAGTACCAGACAATACAATAGGAATTTTTAAAGGGTTTGAAAAATAGTTTCGCGGATACTTATTTTGAGCTTGTCCGCTAATAAAAAAGATAAATAGAATAAGAGAAAAATAAAATTTCAAAATGCAACAGTTTTAAAGCAAAACTAATAAAATTCTATTAAAGCTGTTAAAGATTTAAAATCAGTAATTTAGTAAAAAACACTAAAAGAGTTGCTAATTATAAGTTATATTAATAACTTTGTAAATATAGTTTTATTCTCTAAAATAAATGAGTAACCCTTTAAAAGCAGTTCATTTACTGGAAGATAGATTGAAGGACTTACTTTCGAACTACGAGTTTTTGAAAGAAGAAAATAGAGTTTTACTTCAAAATAACGGAGAGTTACAAGTTTTATTACAGGAAAAAGAGAGGCAATTAGAAGAACAGCAAAAACAATTTAATTTGCTGAAAGTTGCAAAAACTATTGAGGGCAGTAACGAAAGTACAAGAGAAACAAAACTCAAAATAAATACTTTAATTCGAGAGATTGATAAGTGCATCACCCTTTTGAATACATAATATAAGTTTTTTTGCATGGCAAAAATAAAAGTTAATGTGGTAATTGCTGGGAGAACATATCCATTAAGTGTAAATAGTACAGATGAAGAAGAAGGATTACGAAAAGCAGCAAAAAGTATTAACGAATTAATAGCCAAGTTTGAACAAAATTATGCGGTAGCAGATAAGCAAGATGTTTTAGCAATGAGTGCTTTACAGTTTGCATCAAAAGCAGAAATAGTATCGTTAAAAAATACTAAAGAAAAAGCCGAAGTATTGCAAAAGATAAATGAATTGACTAACTTGCTAGAAGATCATTTATTATAACGTTCTTTAAAATATATTATTTAATATACTGCCTACATTAGTACATTGTTTGTTAAACTCAACGTTATTCAATTATAAAGGATGAGTCGTGATTAGTAAAGCAAGCCGATTTTACCTCGGATCCTTGATCAATCAGTTAATCCTAAACTTGTTATTTTGGAGTTTTTAAAACCCTATTAATGTGGGCTTTTTTTATACAATCAAATCAAAATTATGGAGGGAATATTATTTCCTGTTTTAGCAGGAATTATAGGTGTAGCAGTAGGTTTTTTTATTGCTAAAATGTTAGAAAAATCTAATGCAAATAAATTAATACAAGAAACAAAAAAAGAGGCTAATAGCATTCTTAAAGAAGCTAAAGTAGAGGCTGAAGCAATAAAAAAAGATAAAATATTACAAGCCAAAGAGAAGTTTATAGAATTAAAATCAGAGCATGAAAAAGTAATTTTATCTAGAGAAAAGAAAGTTTCTGATGTAGAAAAAAGAATTAGAGATAAAGAGAGTCAAGTATCATCAGAACTAGATAAGAACAGAAAACTTAATAAACAATTAGAAAAAAAAGAAGCTGATTTTGATTATAAATTAGAGTTCTTAGAAAAAAAAGAATCTGAGCTAGAAAAAATGCACAAGCGTCATGTAGACATGCTTGAGCAAATTTCAGGTTTATCTGCAGATGAAGCTAAGACAGAATTAGTTGCATCATTAAAAGATGAGGCAAAATCTGATGCAATGTCTTTCATACAAGATACCATTGAAGAAGCTAAAATGACAGCGCAACAAGAAGCTCGTAAGGTGGTTTTAAACACTATACAAAGAGTAGGAGTAGAGCAAGCTGTAGAAAATTGTGTGTCGGTATTTAATTTAGAATCAGATGACGTTAAAGGTAGAATTATTGGTAGAGAAGGACGTAATATTCGAGCTTTAGAATCTGCAACTGGAGTTGAGATTATTGTAGATGATACGCCAGAGGCAATTATTTTATCGTGTTTCGATCCTGTTCGTCGTGAAATTGCTCGTTTATCAATGCATAAATTAGTTACAGACGGAAGAATTCACCCAGCAAGAATTGAAGAGATCGTAAAGAAAACCGAAAAACAAATCACTCAGGAGATTATTGAAGTTGGTAAACGTACTGTTATTGATTTAGGAATTCATGGTTTACACCCCGAATTGATTAAAACTGTAGGACGTATGAAGTATCGTTCTTCTTATGGTCAAAATTTATTACAACACTCACGTGAAGTAGCAAATCTTTGTGGTATTATGGCAGCTGAAATGGGATTAAATGCTAAAGCAGCTAAACGTGCAGGTTTATTACACGATATAGGTAAAGTACCTGAAACAGAAAGCGAATTACCACACGCATTATTAGGGATGCAATGGGCTGAAAAGTACGGAGAGAAGCCAGATGTATGTAATGCAATTGGAGCTCACCACGATGAAATTGAGATGAAGAGTTTAATAGCTCCTATTGTTCAAGTTTGTGATGCAATTTCAGGAGCAAGACCTGGTGCACGTCGTCAAGTATTAGATTCTTATATTCAACGTTTAAAAGATTTAGAAGATATTGCTTTTGGATTTAACGGAGTTCAAAAAGCTTATGCAATTCAAGCGGGGCGTGAATTAAGAGTTATGGTAGAAAGTGCTAAAGTTAACGATACTAAAGCTGCTGAATTATCATTTAATATTTCTCAAAAAATTCAGAATGATATGACGTATCCAGGACAGGTTAAAGTTACTGTAATTAGAGAAACAAGAGCAGTAAATGTAGCGAAGTAATTATTAAATTATAAAATATAAAAATCCCTCATCAATTTTGATGAGGGATTTTTGTTTAATCATGGTTTCTTCTTGATTTACCTCTTTGTTCAGGCTTTCCTTTTCTATATTTATTGTTGTCGTTTTTGTAAATTTTATGTTTACGTCTTTTTATAACTTTACTACGCTTGCCAATTTTTGCATTAGGTAATGCTCTGTAGTAATAAAAGTTTTTATCTTCTCTAAACTGACGATAGTTTCTTCTAAAGTCTTTTCTGTAAAAATATACATCGTCATAATCAAAAATATCTCCTATGTTTATGTCGATATTTACATCAACTCCATCATCGTAATAATAATGATCATTTCCATAATAGTGATGTCCTCCTGATTTTACATGTCCTCTAAACCTTGGCTTTCCCCATCTATCATATTGAATATGTAGATTTCCAACCTTAAATAAGTTTCCGAATTTGTATCTCATAAATACACTACCAATTCTTTTTACATTTCCCCTGGCATCGTAATTTATATATACGTTTCCAACACTTCTAACACGTCCTCTTCTATCTCGTTTTATACGTACACCATAGTCAGAATATCTATCGTAGTGAGTGTTAAAATCGAAATCTCCATTTAAAAACACATGAAATTGGATTCCTCTTTCTACAAAGGTAACCGCTTCATTATAACGGTATGTAACCCCAATTTTGCTAGTTGATTTTTCAATGTTGTCGGCATTTACAGTTGTTAATGACATCATTGCTAATAATAAAAGTATCCCTGTTCTCATAATTGCTAATTTTAGGGTTATGCTTACTCTATATGCTTTTCGGCTTCCGCAGTTGTTATGTAATTTTCCAAAGAACGTGCCAAAAAATATTTTAAAGCTTTTTAAAAGTAATAATATAAAGTGATTTTTTACTTTAAACTACTGATATTTAGTGTCTTTTTTAGGATTTAAAAAATAATTTATTTCTCCCCGTAAAAAGTTCTATATTTATACGACTTACTTGAAAACTTATACTTACGAATGATAGCAGCTATTGATAAAAATTTACAAAGAGGGATTAAATTATTAGAAGCAATTAGTGATGAACAATATAGTGATACATCTATTCCGCCTTATTATTCGAGCATAGGGGCCAATATGAGACATATTTTAGACGTTTTTAACTGCATTTTTAATGGGCTAAGTAAAAACTGTGTTGATTTTTCTGATAGAGAACGTAATCATTTAGCAGAGCAAAAAACAGCTTCAGGAATAGCATATTTTAATGAAGTTATAGAGCAATTATATTGTTTGAAGACAGAAGATTTTGATAAAATTATTTCTGTTACTGACGATTTAGGAACAGGGAAAGTAACAGCAAATTATACTTTAAGCAGTGCTTTAATCCAGGCACATAGTCATGCAATACATCACTTTGCTAGTATAGGTTTTATTATAAATCAATTAGGAATAGAGTTACCTGATGCAGATTTTGGGTATAATCCTACAACACCTAAGAAAATATTAATAAAGTAGTAATTAATAATTAATAATTTATCGGTTAATATACACCCAACCTTTTTTCATAACGTTTAACTTATTGGGTGAGTTACCTAGTTCTAAATAATAAAAATACGTAGCAGTAGGAAGTTTGCTTTCTTTGTTTAGTGTAGCTCTACCGTTAGAGGTTCCATCCCAATTATTCTTGTAATTTAAAGTTTCATAAACTAGGTTTCCCCAACGATTATAAATTGTTAATTTATTATGTGTATAGTTATTAACTTCATCAAAGACCAAGAAGTCATTAAGACTATCTCCATTTGGAGATATTAGAATGTTATTGTTATTACTTATTTCATTATTTAACAAAGAACCAATAGTTATTACTTCGTAATTATTAGGTGTAAATGCCGCCGATGTAATTGTTCCTTCAGACAAGTCTCCGGTAACTTGCATTACATTTAAGTTTACCCATTGATTTTCTGCTTTGCTCCAGCCAACAACTATTAATTGAGAAATTTGATTAGCTATTGATGTAATATCACTACGGTTATTCCATGTTAATGTAATTTGAGTTTCATTATTTCCATCTAAATCCCAAAACTCAATATTACTTACGTTTTCGATAATAGCTTGTTTTTGATCTGTTAAAAAAACTGAAGTAAATGTTGAAGGAAAATTTGGGTTTTCGTAAAAATAAGCTCCTTTGAACACATAATATTTATCATGGTTTGGCAAACTCATAGGACGCAACATACTTCCATCTCCAATTGGGAATGTAAAATTTGTAGTATTTTTATTTCCTTGTTCTACTAAGGCATAACCATTAATATGTCTAGAGTTATCTTCCCCGGCATAAAAATCATAGTCTAAAAATTGAAGAGAAATAGAGTTGTCAAATCTAGGTGTGACAATTTGCCCGTTTATAAAGTCTAATTGATTACGAATTTTTAAAGAGTTGTAAAGTTCTATATTTTGTAAAGCATCAACTTCTACATTAAAAAAACTAACACTATTAGTACCGGAAATCGTTCTTACTTCATTATCAGCATAGAAACCAGCAAAACCTGTGTAATTATCTAATGTACCATTATTTACTACATTAGTATGAAAACCTATTTTGGCGTCGTTATGTAATTGCACATTTCCAACATTGTAAAATGCATTTTGAGCAAGTAATGAACTAGAAAATAATATGAAAAATAGATTTTTCATTTAAACTATTTATATGCTGTGTATAATACAACAAGGTTTTCGGAGCTAGCATTATTAGTTCTATTTACATTAATAGTAAAACCATTTGTATTAAAAGAGGTCATGGAAGCTGTAATTTTACCGAGATCATTACCATTTTGATCACTATATCTTAAACCTATACAGTTTGAAGAAGATGCAAACCTTGAAATATCATTTATAGAATTACCACTACCTCCAATATAAATAACTTGTTGTGTTATTGTTCCAGAGTCATTTCTAGCAAAACCGTTCATTGTACCAAAAGAATTAGCAATGCTTCTGTTGTTATCACCTATATTATTGTCTAGATCTAAGTTAAAAGATTCAACATTTGCGTGAGCTACAAAAGTTATTTGAGAAGGTTGAAAAGGTAGTGTATTTATAGTAACATTTCCGTTTGTATTAATTATAAAAGCACCAGTATATACAGTTGGTCCTAAATATACACCACCATTGGCTCCAGTAGAAATTTGATTATTACTTTCAGAGGCAATCAATTTTTTCTTTTCAACAACACCGTTTGTATTGGTTGTTAGTATATCATTATTTGTAGTAACAGTAGATATATCTCTAATACGTACTTTACCATTTACATCTAAACGTTCAGAAGGGATAGTGGTATTTATACCAACATTTTGATTAGATTGAAGAATTCTAACTGCTTCAGTATTGTTTGTTCTTAAAGATAAATCTTGAGCATCAGTAGTTCCAATAAAATTATTTGTAGGATTTGTGGCTGAGTTACCAGTAACTTTCCAATTATTGTTAATATTATTTAGAATATTACTAATACTTACCCATCTAGTTCCATCACTCTGTACCTTTAATGTAGTATTATTGTTTATCGTAGATGTATCTGTGTTTGATTCGTTTCTGTAAGTAGAAGAATTAATGTTTCCACCAGATACATTTTTAATTATGTAGATTCTTCCTTTACAGGTATTTGCTGTAGGAAAGTTAATTGTAACGTTAGCTGTAACAACTACTGTATGATGGTCTTCATTAAGTGTAGTGTTAGAGTTAATTTGTTCAATAGATTTAGAGACAGATCCCTCAATTTGTAAAGTCGAATTAGCTATTAATTTAGGGTTTGTAACACCTCCGTTTGAAGGTGCATTTATATTGTCTGTTACAGAATATTGATTCTGATTAATATTAATACCAAAACGTGTTTTAGCATTCTCAGTAGCATTAGATCCTTGAACTCTAAAAAACTCTTTATAGAACTCTCCATTTCTATAGTCAAACCTTTTGAAAACAATAGGTTCGTTTCCATCATCGGCAATAACAAACTCTAAACGACCGTCATTAGTAGGACCAGCGGAACCTATTTCAAAAAAATCAGTACCTCCAGAACTACCTTTTAACCTAAAACTTCCATTAGAAGTTGTATAAAACATAGGTTTATAAAAGCTAGCACCGTCAGCTCTAAATTGTAATGCAGATACACCATCAGAACCATTTAAATATACTAACGATTGGTTTGGGTTGTTATAATCAGTTCTAGTTGGTTCGTTTAAGCCTAATGTTTGTCTTCTACCAAACTCTAGCATAGAAACGTTATTAGAACGGATTTGCATTTTAACATCATCAATCGTTCCTAAAAAATTTGTATTCGTAGTTCCAGTATTACCTGTAATTAGCCAGTTATTCAAAGCAGGATTATCTATCCAATCTACACCGGTGCCTGTAGAGGTTAATATTTGACCAGAAGTTCCAGCAGAATTATTAATATCTAATAAGCTACTGTTAAATTCAGTAGGACTTTGTAAAATAATATTACTTGGGGCTGTTAACTGCATTGTTGAAGAAGCAGATAGTTGCATAGGGCCTCCTGTGGTACTTATTTGGGTACTGTTAATACCATTTATTTGTATAGTGTTACTAAATAGTTGTAGATAGTTTAAGTTTTGTAAAGTTAAACCAAAGCTATTGGTGCCGTTTAAAGTACGGTTTGAAGTTAAATCACCGTTGGCAGTATAGATATTTTGAGAAGCAATAGTAGAGCTAATTAACTTCCAACCGTCTACAGTGTCATATATTTTTATTTGACTATTGGTTGTATCGAACCAAACATCATTTTCAACAGGGTTGGTTGGTGCGGTTGTAGAAGTAGTAACGTTATTATTATTTACTTTTTGAATAGTTCCTTTATTATCTATAACCCTAACTTCTTGTGCATTGGCACTAAAAGAAGATAGTGCCAATGCAAAAGCTAGTATAAATCTTTTTATATGTTTAATGTTTTCAAGCATTAAGGTAAATTAAGATTTAATTATTTAGACCAATGAACTTCGATAATATCTTCGGTAGTTATTGACCAATCATATGGAGCTGTATTGGTAGGAGCTAATGAAACAGAGGCAGGGTCTGTAGCAGTTGCCCCAGCTATAATACTATAATCTCTATTAGCAATCAGTTTTGCACCATTTCTATATACACTAACATTTTTAAACTCTAATGTTTGAGGAGCGTTTGTAAGTACTAAAGTTAAGGTAGCAGGATTAGCTGTAGCAACAACTGCAGGTGTAGTAGTACTATCAAAAATATCATGACCACTTTGGATTAAATCACTTAACAGTAATTTTTTTACTTGACCAGTAGCTTGATCTCTTACTAAAAGAGTGTAACCAGTAGTAGAAATACCATCAGCTTGTCCTGCATCAGCAGTTGCAGCAGCACCGTTTTCAACAACTGTATTATTTAGGTTAAAATTAATACCATCAATAGTAAAGTTATGATCTGTAGTACCATCATTTAAAGTGATTGTAGTATCACTATTTAAAGTTCCTCCCAATTGAATAGTGGTGGTAGTGGTATTGTTAGTAGTATTAGTTAATGTAGTAATACCATTTTGAGTTTGGATGTATTTAATAGTACCTTTATTGTCTATAACTCTTATAGTTTTATTTACTCCAGTTTGAATGTCTTTATTTGCAGGAGCAATATCTACACCAGTGATTTGCGCACTAACAGTACCAATAGCCAATAAACTTAAGACAGCTAATGTTAATTTAAATTTGTTTGTAATTGTTTTCATGAATTGATAATTAAATTGTTTTTAAGATTTTTAATTAAGGATTGTTATTAATAAAGTTGAACTATTCGTATTTCATCACCTGCATAGCATGTTGCTTCAGGTTCTATGGTAATTGTTGTGGCATTATCAACAGTAAAGTCTATTCTAACTCCGTTTCTGTATACATTAATTTTATCAGTTGTATATAATGTAAGCCCCGTAAAAGTTACCTGACCATCAGTTGCTATAATTTTTATAACTTCTTCATTTAGTAGGTTAGAAGCAGCGGTTCTTTTTAAAACGCCAGTAGTTCTGTCTACTGTAACGATATCATCAGTAGTAGTGCTTCCATTTTCTAAACCACTAATAGCTAATGTATTTGTAGTACTAGTTTCAATAGTGGTAGGTTGAATTAATACACCACCTAATTGAATAGTATTACTAGCATTTATTAAAAGTCCGTTATTTGCAGATGGTGTTGTGTTAGATGTCACCCAAGTGGTACCATCATAAGCATAAATTATACCAGTGGTTGTATCTACATAAACATCTCCAGAACTTGGATTCGGGGCAGTACTATTATTAGGTGTTCCATTTCCTCTTCTAGGGTTGTTGTCTATAGAAATCCAATTTGTTCCATCCCAAATACTGGTGGTATTATTTTGAGAGTCGTTAATCCAAAAATCACCTATTTCATTATCAATAGGAGGTGTGGAAGAAGTAGTTACGTCAATACTTTCTCTAGTTCCTGAAGAACATAAACTTCTCCATGAGCTACCATCGTACATGAAAACACAATTCTGGTCAATGTTGAAAACTAAAGCACCTCGCAAAGGTTGAATTGCATTCATTTGAGTGCTGGTCATTCTACTTATAACTAAAACTTTGTCAGAACTCTCTAGTTCTAGGATAGAGCTTAAATGAATTGAAGAGGGATTATCTCCAACTTTTACTTGAGAAAAGGTTGGGATAATAGCACAAACAAGAATCAAAGAAAAAAGTAATCTTCTTTCCATTCAGTTAAATAATTAATTGTTCTTAAGACTCGGGGGGATTCTTAAAAAATACATGGACATGTATTCGCTTACAAAGGTAAGAAAGATTTTTTATTTAGAAAGACGTTTAATTTTTTTTGTATATTTTTTTAGTAAAAAAATTTCATAAAGAAAACTTATCGAATTTTTATATGGAGTATTGAAATTCTTATGGTTCGTAATAGCGATATTAAAAAGTGATTTCCAATGTACCCTTATAGCTTTTAAGGCTTTTAGATAGGTATAATTTTGTGAATCGTAAATATGAGTAGGTTCTGCTATAATTCCGTTGATTTCTAGTATTTTAAAATTAATACCCTTTTCTAGTTCCTCAAAAGTATTGTACTTTAAATCAATTCGTCCATAATACCAACCGGGAATTGATTTACTTAGTTTATCAAAAGTGTCAGTTAGTTTATCATTTATTAAATGATTACCATTAATAAACTGAGTTCCCTTAGAATGATTACCTATAGCAGTAAGTTTAATAACCTCATTTTTAACAGGTATTTCTGTAAGTTTATTTTGATGAATTTTAAAAAATAAATCGACGTATAATTTAGCTCTTTTATCAGCTAAAATTAATTCTTTTAAAGTAGAGGTCCCGTCTCCTGTAACGGATAAAAAATGTTTTAGAGTTAATGAAGAAATTTTTCCAGAATCATCCTTTGGGTTTCTATGATAAAATATCCCACACTCATTTTTATAATCTAAAAACTCTTGAATAATAATGTCAATGGAGTATTTTTCAAGATAGTTTTTTAGTGTTTCTTTTGTAGTTATTTTTTCAACTAATAAACCTCTAAAGCCAACATCGGGTTTTGCTATTAAAGGAAAATTAATTTTTTGTTCTTTGATATTTTTACAAACAGTTTTAAAATCAGTTTTTGGTTTAATTAAAACTGTTTTAGGTCTATGTTGTTCAGGAACTAATAAAATTGTTTCGTACTTACTTTCAGTTCCATTTCCAGAGCTTTTTATACATGGATTAGTTGCACTAAAAAAAGCTAAATGTTTGGCTTTGAAGGCTAGATAAAAAGCGTAAGGAAGATTAGGAAGATAAAACATAGCGGATGGCCAATGCTCCCAGTCTGTTATTTTTTTTATGGAACTATTTTTAATCAAAAGTTATTTGCTAAAAAGGTGGTCTAATATAGTTTTAAAAGTTTTAAAGCCATAATATACGGTAAATAGTATTAGCAACACACCAACTGCGAGCAGACCATATGCAATAAAAACTTTTGGAGCATCTTTAAAAGCACGTAAGGCTTTAAAAGCAATACTTAATACTAATGGAGAAATAATTAACAACCCTAAAAAAACTAAGAGCTTTTTTATACCAGCTTCAAAAGTAGTAGGTTTATTCATTTGTATAGTTTTTTATTGCTTCACGAACATTTCTATATTTTTTTAATAGCTCGCTAGCAGTTTCTTGGTCGATATTTAATTCAGAAGCTAACATTTTTTCTCCTCTATCTACTAATTTGTTGTTAGACAATTGCATATCAACCATTTTATTTCCCTTAACTCTTCCTAATTGAATCATACTAGCTGTAGAAAGCATATTCAATACTAATTTTTGTGCTGTTCCAGCTTTCATTCTAGAACTTCCAGTCACAAACTCAGGGCCTACAACAACTTCAATAGGAAATTGAGCAGTTAAAGCTAAGGGACTTCCTTGGTTACAGGTTATACAGCCTGTAATAATACCGTTATTGTTACATTCTTCTAAAGCAGAAATAACGTAAGGTGTAGTGCCAGACGCAGCAATACCTACTACAATATCTTTTGATGATATTTGATGCTCTTGTAAATCTTTCCATCCTTGATTCGTTGAATCTTCAGCGAATTCAACAGCTTTTCTAATAGCATAATCACCACCAGCGATTAATCCAACAACTAACTCGTGAGGAACGCCAAAAGTAGGAGGACATTCACTAGCATCTACAATTCCAAGCCTACCACTGGTACCAGCACCAATGTAAAACAATCGACCACCTTCTTTTAATTTTAATACAATATGTTTCGTTAGTTTTTCTATTTGAGGAAGTGCTTTTTCTACAGCGAAAGGAACTGATTTGTCTTCTTTATTGATGTTAAACAGTAATTCAGATACACTCATTTTTTCCAAATTATTATAGTTGGAATCTTGTTCGGTTGTTTTTGTAAACTTCATGCTTCAAATTTACTAATTAAAAGTTTTAAGAAATTAGATTGTTGTGATTATAATTTTATGGTGTCATAATTATAAGTTAAAACAAAGTAATGGGGGTTAAATAATAATTCGGCGGACATTATTGTTTAATAATTTGTTTGGTTTACTTTTTTAATAGAAAAAGCAGGTGATTTATCACCTGCTTTTGAATTTTATATAACTAATTAATTATATGTTTTGTAAAATATTATTAAGAGTTTTACTTGGCTGCATTACTGCATTAGCTAAATCATCATTTGGTTCATAATATCCACCAATGTTTACAGCTTTACCTTGTACAGAATTTAATTCTTCTACAATTGTCGCTTCATTAGTAGCCATTTTTTCTGCTATAGGAGCAAATTGAGATTTTAAATCAGCATCTTTGTCTTGAGAAGCTAAAGCTTGTGCCCAGTACATAGCTAAATAAAAATGAGAACCTCTGTTGTCTAGCTCACCAGTTTTTCTTGAAGGTCCTTTTTTATTATCTAACAATTTGCTTGTCGCATCATCTAAGGTTTCTGCTAATATTTTAGCCTTGGTATTATCGTTAGTTTCCCCTAAGTGTTCTAAAGAAACTGCTAATGCTAAAAATTCTCCTAAAGAATCCCAACGTAAGTGATTTTCTTCTACTAATTGTTCAACATGTTTTGGAGCAGATCCACCAGCACCAGTTTCAAATAATCCACCACCGTTCATTAATGGAACGATAGATAACATTTTAGCTGAAGTTCCTAATTCTAAAATAGGGAATAAGTCAGTTAAATAATCACGTAAAACGTTTCCTGTAACAGAAATAGTATCTTTTCCTTCTTTAACTCTTTCTAAAGTATATTTGGTAGCCTCTATTGGAGATAAGATTTTAATTTCTAAACCTGTAGTATCGTGGTCTTGTAAATATTTTTCTACTTTTTTGATGATTTCTGCATCGTGTGCTCTTTCTTTTCCTAACCAGAAAACAGCAGGAGTTTGTGTAGCTCTTGCACGAGTAACAGCTAACTTTACCCAATCTTGAATAGGGGCATCTTTAGTTTGACACATTCTCCAAATATCACCCGTTTCAACAGTGTGTCCTAATAATACAGTTCCATTAGCATCGATAACTTCAACTTTTCCGTCAGTAGTGATTTCAAAAGTTTTATCATGAGAACCATATTCTTCAGCTTTTTGAGCCATTAAGCCTACATTAGGAACTGTACCCATAGTAGTTGGATCAAAAGCTCCATTTTTAATACAGAAATCGATAGTTTCTTGGTATAAACCAGCATAAGAACTATCAGGAATCACAGCTTTAGTATCTTGTTGTTTTCCTTCTTTATTCCACATTTGTCCAGAAGTACGAATCATTGCTGGCATAGAAGCATCAATAATTACATCAGAAGGAACGTGTAAGTTAGTAATTCCTTTGTCAGAATTAACCATTGCTACATCAGGGTTATTAGCATAAATAGCTTCAATATCTGCTAAAATCTCTGCTTTTTTATCAGCTGGTAATTCTTCTAGGTTACTCAACAAGTTACCAAATCCGTTGTTTACATCAACCCCAATTTTTTTAAATGTATCACCGTGTTTAGCAAATAAATCTTTAAAGAAAACACGAACAGCATGACCAAATATAATAGGGTCTGAAACCTTCATCATGGTTGCTTTCATGTGTAAAGAGAATAAAACTCCTTTATCATTAGCGTCTTTAACCTGTTCTTCTAAGAAAGTTAACAATGCTTTTTTACTCATAACAGAAGCATCAATTACTTCTTCAGCTAGTAATGATACCTTTTCTTTTAAAACAGTTTTGTTTCCATTAGCATCAGTATGTACAATTTGTACATCTGTAGCATTTGGTACTGTAACTGATTTTTCACTGTGTGCAAAATCTCCTTCAGTCATTGTTGAAACATGAGTTTTAGAGTCTGTACTCCAAGCTCCCATTGAATGAGGATTCTTTTTTGCGTAATTTTTTACAGCTTTTGGAGCTCTACGGTCAGAGTTACCTTCACGTAAAACAGGGTTTACTGCAGAACCTTTTACTTTGTTATAACGTGCTAAAATAGCTTTTTCTTCATCGGTAGTAGCTTCTTCAGGGTAATCAGGTAAAGAGTATCCTAAAGCTTGTAGTTCCTTGA
The DNA here is from genome assembly GCF_059716285.2 of Tenacibaculum sp. TB-53. Lineage (NCBI taxonomy): Bacteria > Pseudomonadati > Bacteroidota > Flavobacteriia > Flavobacteriales > Flavobacteriaceae > Tenacibaculum > Tenacibaculum sp. TB-53. The sequence continues at coordinate 488,329 of NZ_CM202790.1, forward strand.
TTGCGGCTTTTAATTGAGGTACAGAAGCAGAGATGTTAGGAAGTTTAATAATATTAGCTTCTGGCTTTTTTGCTAAATCTCCTAAAAAAGCTAAAGCATCTTCTACTTGTTGTTCTTTAGGTAAAAAATCTGAAAAGTTAGCAAGAATACGACCAGCAAGAGAAATATCTTTGGTTTCTACTTCTATGTTAGATGATTTTGTAAAAGCTTTTACGATTGGTAAAAACGAACGAGTAGCTAATGCTGGAGCTTCATCCGTTTTTGTGTACATAATTTTAGCAGTCTTATTCATATGTATAAGTAATAAATTAAATTATATTTTGAAGTGACGCAAATTTAAGAATTACGGCTGAGTTTTTTGATGGTAAATTATTATTAATTAGTGTGTTTTGTTGTGAATATGATAATTTAAAGAGGTGAAATAGAGAATTTGTTATTAAAAATAAAAGCCATATCAAACAATTTCTTGTAATTGATATGGCTTTCTTGAAATAGTAAGAGGTACTGATTTATATTACTACATTATCAAATAAACGGTGTTTATGCTTTTTCCTTAGATAAAGCTACGTTACTACCTCAAAAGAAACTTTACCTTATAAATTATGTCACCTATAAAATAAAAGTTTCGATGTTTTTAAACAGGTTAGTCCAGCTAAATTTAAACCAATAATACTTATAAACTTATAACTAGAAAACTATAAATTATTAATAACTTACAATTAATCAAAAATTATGATGATCGTATTTAGCTTTAATTACGTTTAAAAACAAAATATATAAAGAACGTTACTTTAATGGTTTACTTTTAGTGATTAATACAGTTAACTATAATTCTGACGTCACTTACTTTGTAAACTCTTTTCCAAATATAAGAAATAAATAACTCTTTTTTAGTGTTTTAGGTGTTTTGTTATCAACAAGTTGGATGTAATGTTTTATTAACAAATGTGAATAAAAAAGCTCCCAATTTCTTGAGAGCTTTTAAGTAGTTAAATGATTTCTTTGATGTTTTCAGGTGGACGACCAATCACTGCTTTATTGCCATTAATAACTATTGGGCGTTCTATTAATTTAGGATTGTCAACCAAGGCTTTAATGATTTCAGCATCTGATAGTTCTCTTCCTTTATATTCTTCTTTCCAAATTTTTTCATTTTTACGAACTAAATCGATTGGAGAAATATTTAATAGACTAATAACTCCTTTTAACTCTTCAGTAGAGGGAATAGTATCTAAATATTTTACAGTTTCAAACTCTTTACCAGAGTTTTCTATAATCTCTAAACCTTGTCTTGATTTAGAACAACGTGGATTGTGATATATTTTTATCATTATTAAGAGTTTTATAGTATTAATCTTCTTTTTGCCCCATCATCATTAAATAGGCTTTTAAAAACGGATTGATATTTCCGTCCATAACAGCATCTACATTTCCTGTTTCATGGGCTGTACGGACATCTTTTACTAATTTATATGGGTGCATTACGTAGTTACGAATTTGACTTCCCCATTCATTTTTCATTTTGTTTGCTTCAATTTCGTCACGAGCAGCTAAACGTTTTTGTAATTCAATTTCGTACAATTGCGATTTCAGCATTTGCATTGCAGTAGCTCTATTATCGTGCTGCGAACGTGAGTTAGAACACTGAATTTGAATTCCTGTAGGTTTATGCAAGAGCTGAACTTTAGTTTCAACTTTGTTTACATTCTGTCCACCAGCACCACTTGAACGTGCTGTAGTAATTTCAATATCGGCTGGGTTTACTTCAATTTCGATAGAATCATCGGCTACAGGATACACATATACAGAAGCAAAGGAAGTATGACGTTTCGCATTACTATCAAAAGGAGAAATACGTACCAAGCGATGGACCCCATTTTCACCTTTTAACCACCCAAAGGCATAATCGCCTTCAAATTCTAAAGTAACCGTTTTAATACCAGCAACATCACCTTCTTGGTAGTTTAAGGTCTTTATTTTAAAACCTTGTTTTTCTGCCCACATAGTGTACATTCGAGTTAGCATTTCTGCCCAGTCACAACTTTCAGTTCCACCTGCACCTGCTGTAATTTGTATCGTTGCACTTAAACTATCACCTTCTTCTGAAAGCATGTTTTTAAACTCAATATCTTCTAAAAAAGTAGCAGCTTTATCAAATTGTTCTTCTACTTCGTTTTCATCAATATCACCTTCTTTATAAAAATCATACAAAACTGTTAAATCGTCATTCATAGCTACAACAGTGTTATAATCTTCTACCCACTTCTTTTTAAACCGAAGTGATTTCATTACAGCTTCTGCTTCCTTTGGATTGTTCCAAAAATCAGGATTTGCTGTTTTTTCTTCTTCATTTGAAATTTCAATTAACTTCTTGTCAATTTCTAAATATCCTTTTAACTTGCCAATTCGTTCAGTGATATTTTTAAGCTGTTCGTGTGTAATCATAGATGCAAAAATACATTTTAAAAATCGTAGTTAGAAATGGAAATAAACTTAATAAGTGACACAGTAACAAAGCCAACTCAAGGAATGTTGGAAGCAATGATGAGTGCTAAGGTAGGAGATGATGTTTTTAAAGCAGATCCGACAGTGAATTTGTTACAAGAAAAAGTAGCGGATTTGTTTGGAATGGAAGCTGCGTTATTTTTTCCTTCGGGAACCATGGCAAATCAAACAGCGATAAAGATTCACACACAACCAGGGGATAGAATGTTTTGCGACAAATGGGCACATGTATATAACTATGAAGGTGGAGGAGCTGCGTTTAATGCAGGAGTTACTTCTTGTTTAATTGATGGGGGTAGAGGAATGTTTACAGCGAATCAGTTAGCAAGTGTGGTAGGAGGAAGAAATGATATTCATACACCTTATAGTAGATTAGTTTGTGTTGAAAATACAACAAACAAAGGAGGTGGTGCCTGCTGGGACTTTGAAGAATTACAAAAGATTCAAAAAGTAGCTAAAGCCAATGATTTGGCGTATCATTTGGATGGAGCACGTTTATTTAATGCTTTGGTGGCAAAAAAAGAAACCCCAAAACAATATGGAGAGTTATTTGATACGATTTCAATTTGTTTATCAAAAGGATTGGGAGCTCCTGTTGGATCTGTTTTGTTGGGAACTAAAGAACATATAGAAAAAGCGTTACGTGTACGAAAGTTGTTTGGTGGTGGAATGAGACAAGCTGGTTTTTTAGCAGCTGCTGGGATTTATGCTCTGGATAATCAAGTAGAGCGTTTAGCAGAAGATCATCAAAAAGCAAAAGAAATAGGTAAGGTATTAGAAAGTTGTTCGTATGTGAAAAAGGTAGAACTTATTGAAACGAATATTGTTATTTTTTATGTAGAAGATTCTATAAATCCAGATGATTTTATGAAAAAGATGGCAGAAAGAGGTATATTACTAATTTCTATGGGGGAAGGAAAAATACGAATAGTAACTCATTTAGATTATACAAATGAGATGCATGAAAAATTATTACAAGAATTAAGAGAGTTTTTTTAAAAGAAAACTCTTACGATAGGAGAGAAAGCAGAAGCGTATACACTTTTGCTTTCTTCATACAAAACATCGTATTGTACGCCTAAAGAAACAACACCTATTCTGTAAGAAGCTCCAATATTTAAAGCAGGGTAATTATATTTTTTAGAAGTACCATTAATGTTTGTATTGACATACATTTGCTGTAAATCGGCAGAAAATTCAATTTCTCTAATAGGTCTATATAAAGTAATTATTTTAGGAGTGATTATATTAGAACTTAAACCTTCGTTTTTATTGTACACATAACCAATTCCTAAGCCTATAGAAAAAGATTCATTAAAATCATAAACAGTAGCTGGAGATATAGCAAGCGTTGTGTTATTTGAACCAAAGCCAAAGCTAGCATCCCCTCCAAAACGAAGATTTTTCCAAAAACTATGTTCTTGAGTAAAAGCAAAAACAGAATAAAAAAGGAAAACAGCTATAATAAATACTTTTTTCATAAGTAATGAATTAATATGGCTAATATAGTGAATGCTAATTATATAACGTTAATAAAAGTTTATGAAAAAACAGTTCTTTTTAATTTAAGTCTTCAAGTTTAGCAAGCTCTTTATAGTTTTTATTTAACTTTCTTAGTAAAATTCCATACAAGAGCTGATAAAAACACCATAAAACTATAAGCATAACTATCAACATTATTACTGTAACAATAATTGAAATTAAAACTTGCTTAGAGTTAAATTCTGGATGAGCTTTTAGTGATGCAATTGCAACTATAATTCCAAAAGTAAATACATATAACAAGTTAAATATAACGTAGTACTTTACAGTTTTTCTTGTTTTAATAATTTTTGTCATTAAAGTTTTAGTAGAGTCTACAACAGAAATGCTTTTATAATTAAGGTAAAATTTAATCAAGAAATAGAGTAGTACAGGGTATATGATAAATTGAGAATAAATCATAAAGTTATATAACCCAAGTTTTTTATATTCCTCATAAGCTTCTTCCATGTCAAAAATAAAATAGAAAGAATTCAAGAAAATAAACTCTAAAATTCCAATAATAAAAATCCACTTTACTATTGATGATGACTTGGAATGCGCCATTCTATAAATGTCGATTTTAGAAACTTTATTTGTTTCTTCAGACTGGTTTCCCCAAGCTTTTTTATATTTATCTAAATCCATTTAAATTATGGGTTTAATATCTTTTTTAATTTATCTTTTGCTCTGTTCATTTTAACCCGAGCATTTACTTGACTAATACCTAAGGTTTCAGAAATTTCTTTATAGGGCTTGTCTTCTAGGTATAAAAAAATTAGCGCTTTATCAATATCATTTAGTTTACGAATAGCACCATATAAGGCTTTTAATTGTATTTCTTCAGTGTCGTCATATTCTTCTGCTTTAATTTTAAAAGAATAGTCTGTAAAGTCTTGTGTTTTTATACTTCTTGTTGATTTTCTATATAAAGAAATAGCAGTATTTAATGCTACTCGATACATCCAAGTACTAAATTTTGCATCTCCTCTAAACTTACCATAGTTTTTCCATAACTGAATGGTGATTTCTTGAAACAAATCGTTATGTGCATTTTGATTGGTTGTATAAATCCTACATACCTTATGCACAATGTTTTGATTGGCTTCGAAATCAGTTAAAAATCTATTTTCTAATTCTTTTTTCACTAAGTTTAGTAGAGTTGTTATGTTATAAGTAGCTCAAAAATACAAATTGTTACAATTCATCCTAAAAATAATACAATTCAGTGTGTTTTTATTTTAGAGATAAAGCATCTTATGAATATTTGTGTCATAATTAACCGTAAAAAATAAATAAAATGAAACTTGTAATCCATATTGTTATTACAGTCGTCTTGTTTACAATTGAAACAATTTCAGCTCAAGACAAAACAATTGCAACGACAGTTGTAAATGTCACTTCAGATAAAGGAAAAATAAAATTTGCCTTATATACTAAAGAGAACTTTAGAAAAGAACCACTACAGGCAAAAGAATCAGTAATAATAAAGGGAAAAAGTACTGTAATTTTTGAAAAAGTATCAGAAGGAGAATATGCTATTATTTGTTTTCATGACGCAAACAATAATAATAAGATGGATTTTGAACCTAATGGAATGCCAATAGAAGACTATGGAGTATCAAACAATAAATTATCACGTTTTGGACCGCCTGTGTTTGACGAAGCAAAGTTTTTGGTTAAAGATAAAAATGTATCTTTCGATATTAAATTTTAGAATGAAGAGGGTAAACCTTTAAATATAATAAGCATAAAGAATGAAAACACCAGTAAAAAAAACATTTAATAGTTTGAAGAATGATATTTGGATTTGCTTAAAGCTTACAATTATTTTTGGTGTTGTTTTTACTATAATAAATCAAGCTTTTACATTAAAAGAAGCTGGATTAGTGTTTTTGTTTTCAGGAATGTATTCTTTTGTTCTGGGGTTAGGTAATGGAATTATTAATGGTTATTTAAGTAAAAAGTGGGATTGGGTTTTGCAAACCAATCAAAGAGTTTGGGCAGGAATCATAGCAACAATAAGCTATACAACTGTAGCTGTATTATTAATCCATTACGTACAGTACTTTGTAATTTTTAATAATAATATAGATAACTTTTTTAATGGACGATTTTTATGGATGCATTTATTTGCAATCATATTATCGTTAGCGATAGCCGTGTTTTTTCATGCCAAAGATTTTATGGTAAACTGGAAAGCGTCTGTAAAAGAAGAAACAACACAGCATGAAATAGTAGCTAAAACAGAAACAGCAAAATTTGAAACATTAAAGAATCAAATAGACCCACATTTTTTGTTTAATAGTTTAAATGTACTAACCTCTTTAATTAGCGAAAATCCAAAACAAGCAGAGAAGTTTACAACAAAGTTATCTAAAGTGTATAGATATGTACTAGAACAACGTAATAAAGAATTGGTGCCTATACAAGAAGAATTACAATTTGCTAAGACGTATATGGAGTTATTACAAATGCGTTTTGAAGAAGCTATTCAATTTTATATTCCAGAAGAAGTAAGTAATTCAGATTTAAAAATAGTTCCTCTATCTCTTCAATTATTATTAGAAAATGCAGTAAAACACAATGTAGTTTCTTCAAATAAACCCTTAGAAATAAACATTTTTGAAGAAGAAGGTTTTTTAAAGATTCAAAACAACGTTAATCCGAAAGAGGCTATAGGAAAAAGTACAAAAGTAGGATTAAGAAATATAGCAGATCGTTACGGTTTAATAACCGATAGAAATATTCAAATAATTAATAATAATAAAATATTCACAGTGTGTTTACCGCTGTTAATTAATATAAAAGATAGTATCATGGATACAAAAAGTTTAGAAAACAGTAATTATGTAAAAGCAGTAGAAAAGGTAGAAAAACTAAAAGAGTTTTATCAAAACTTAGTTTCGTATTGTATAGTTATTCCTTTTTTAATTTTTATAAACCTCAAAACATATTCAAAGTTTCAATGGTTTTGGTTTCCTATGATAGGTTGGGGGATAGGATTAATTTTTCATTATTTAGAAGTAAATAATTATAATTTATTCTTAGGTAAAAATTGGGAAGAACGCAAGATTAAGGAGTTAATGAATGATGATAAAAAATTATAAATGAGATGGAAAAAGAATACACAACAGCTTACAAATATGCAAAAGCAAAAAAGAGAGTAGAGAAAATCAAAGGGTTTTACATTCATCTTATAGTCACTGTATTAATCATTCCAGTTTTAATTTTTATAAACTTAAAGTTTGTGCCAAGTTATCATTGGTTTTATTATCCAATAATAGGAATGTTAATTGGAGTTTTTTTTCATTGGTTGGGCATTTTTGGAATAGAAAAAATAGGTTTAGGAAAAGATTGGGAAGAACGTAAGATTAAAGAATTTTTAGAAAACAATAACAATGGAAGGTAATTATAGAGAAGAAAAAAAGTATTTAGAGGCTAAAAAGAAAGTAAAACAAGTAAAAGGGTTTTATGCTCATGCTTTAGTAAATATCATTTCAGTGATTATTATTGTTTTAGTGAATTTAAAATTCTCACCTTATTATCACTGGTTTTGGTTTCCTGTTATAGGAATAGTACTAGTTACTTTTATTCATTGGATGCTAGTTTTTGGTGTTAACATTTTAGGGCTTGGAAAAGATTGGGAGGAGAAGAAGATAAAGGAATACTTAAATAAAAAAGACTAATATGAAAAGAGATTATACAGAAGAGCATAAATATTTACTAGCCAAAAAAAGAGTAGAAAAAATAAAAGGATTTTATTGGCATTTAGCAGCGTATATAATTGTAAATATATTCATTTCAGTTGTAATTATTATGGGGTTGATGAATGAAGACAAGTTAACTTTTATCAAAGCAATAAGCAATTTTGGTGTATATGCTACTTGGCTTTTTTGGGGGATTGGAGTTTTTTTTCATTGGTTAGGAGTATTTGGAACTAATATATTTTTTAATAAAGATTGGGAACAACGCAAAATACAAGAGTATCTAGATGAACTAAAAAAAGAGAGAAAATGGAAACTATAAATAGAGAACAACAATATATAAGAGCTCAAAAAAGAGTAGATGAAATTAAAAAGTTCTACAAACATTTAGTGTTTTACATACTAATAAACTTAATTTTTATAGGAAGAAGAATATATAAAGATATTGTTTATGGAGACGAATCAGTAATGGAAGCTTTTTTAGATGTAAACAACTATAATTTATTCTTTTGGTGGGGAGTTATAGTATTTTTACACGGATTTAATGTTTTTTCAAAAGGAAAACTTTTTTCTAAAAAATGGGAAGAGCGAAAGATTAAAGAATACATGAACAAGTAATTGCTAAAAGTAGACCAAACCAAACTATGAATGTTATAATTATTGAAGACGAAAAGCCAGCTGCAAGACGGTTAAGTAGAATGTTAGCTGAATTAGATATAGAAGTTCAACAAATGTTGCACTCAGTAGAAGAGTCGATTAACTGGTTTCAAAACAATTCTCATCCTGATTTAATTTTTTTAGATATTCAACTTTCAGATGGATTATCATTTGAAATTTTTGAAGAAGTAACTGTAAAATCAGCCATTATTTTTACAACGGCTTATGATGAATATGCATTAAAAGCATTCAAGTTAAATTCTATAGACTATTTGTTAAAACCCATAGATGAAGATGAGTTAACAATAGCAGTAAATAAATTTAAAGAGCATCAACCTATACAAAGTAATATACAGGTTAATATAGATGACATTCGTAAGCTGTTGATTAACCCAGTTGATAGAAAATATAAAAAGCGATTTACTATAAAAGTGGGACAGCACTTAAAAATTATCAATACAGAAGATATTGAATGTTTTTACTCAGAAAATAAAGCAACTTACATACATACAAATGCTAATAGAAATTATTTAATAGATAACTCTTTAGAATATTGGCAAGAAGAGTTAGACCCCGAGCAATTTTTTAGGGTAAATAGAACATTTATAGTACACATAAATGCGATAAAAGATATTGTTTCTTATACCAACTCACGCTTACAATTAAAGTTGCAATCTTACGATGATACTGAAATAATTGTAAGCAGAGAGCGAGTTAAAGATTTTAAGTGCTTTATTGAGTAAGTATTTTTCTAAAAGAATCAATTTTAACTTTAGCTTCAGGATGTATATTATTTCCGTCTTCAGTAAACCAAGCATGAGTACTACCAAAGTAGTTCATGCCTAAATATTTTGCACTTTCAATAAAAGGCATTTCAAAGCCATCTCTAAGATCGTTGTCACCAGAATTACTAATCATAGCCATATTTTTACCTCGTAACTGTCTTCCTAAATCTTTTTTATAATGTAACAAGTCTGACAATCTATCAAAAAATATTTTCAGCGTAGCACTCATACTATACCAATATACAGGGGTGGCAAATATTAGTGTATTGTATTTACTAACAATTTCTTCTATAAGAGGGATAAAATCATCATCAGAATTGCTAAAATCATATTCAAATACACCAATTTTTTTTATTTTTAAATCGATAAAATCAAAAGACTCATTGCTGTTGAGGTAATTAACCACTTTGTTTGTGTTTCCTACACTTTTAGAACTTGCTTGTATAATAACTGTTTTATTCATTCTGTCATTTATTTGGAAGTAAAGCTCAAAAAAATAAATAAAAGAATATCTTGGATTTAATTGTAATATTTGATAATAACCAAGAAAAAATCAATAGAAGAAGTCTATATTTTTGTACTTTTATGCTATAAAAAAAGCGGATGAACACAAATGCCTACATATTTTCTAAAAAAAGAAAGTTAAATGAATTTTCTACTAAAGAAGTTGTTGATAATGCTAAGAAGAAGCTGAAAAAATCAAGAAAAAAAATTAGTGATTTACAAGACACAATGTACGCAGAAGGTAAGTATAGTGTTTTATTGTGTTTACAAGGAATGGATACAGCCGGTAAAGATAGTTTAATTCGAGAAGTTTTTAAAGATGTTAATGCACGTGGAGTAGTAGTGCATAGCTTTAAAGTACCAACAGAATTAGAATTAAAACATGATTTTTTATGGCGTCATTATATAGCCTTGCCTGCTAAAGGAAAAATAGGAGTTTTTAATCGTACACATTATGAGAATGTTTTGGTAACAAGAGTGCATCCAGAGTATGTTTTTGCCGAAAATATTCCCACAGTAAATAACGTTGATGATTTAAATGATACTTTTTATCATGATAGAATGGAGCGTATTAATCAGTTTGAAAGGCATATATCTGAAAACGGAATAATTATTTTAAAGTTTTTTTTAAATATATCTAAAGAAGAACAGAAAAACAGATTATTACGTAGGTTAAATATTCCAGAAAAAAACTGGAAATTTTCTGCGGGTGATTTAAAAGAACGAAAGTTATGGGATAAATATCAAGAGTGTTATGAAGATATGTTGTTGAGAACATCAACAAATTATGCTCCTTGGTATGTAATACCTGCAGATGATAAACCTACAGCACGTTACATTGTAGCAAAAACATTAGAAAAAGAATTAGAAAAATATAATTTTAAAGAGCCTACACTGCCAAAGAAAGTGTTAGACCAAATAGATGAATTTAAAAAAGAATTAACGAACGAATAATATATAGAAAAGACAATAATAGATAATATATGTAAAGTAAATAAAATATTGTCTTTAAGCACTACAAAAAATGAATTTAAATTTAACAAAACCAATCGTATTTTTTGATTTAGAAACAACAGGAATAAACATTGCTAAAGATAGAGTAGTTGAGATATCTATTTTAAAAGTGTTTCCTAATGGAAATAAAGAAAGTAAAACATGGTTGGTAAACCCAGAAATAGAAATACCCAAAGAAGCTTCAGAAATTCATGGAATTACAAACGAAAAAGTAGTTACAGAACCAACTTTTAAAGAATTAGCACCGCAAATTAATGAGTTAATAGGTGATGCAGATTTAGCAGGATTTAATTCTAACCGATTTGATATTCCTTTATTAGCAGAAGAACTGTTAAGAGCAGGAATTGATTTTAATATGAATAATAGAAAAGCAGTTGATGTACAAACCATTTTTCATAAAAAAGAACAGCGAACACTAAGTGCTGGATATCAATTTTATTGCGGAAAAGAATTAGTAGGAGCACATGGAGCAGAAGCGGATACAAAGGCAACCTATGAAATTTTATTAGCACAGGTTGAAAAATATGAAGATTTAGAAAACTCAGTAGAAGCATTGAGTGAATTTTCAACCCACGGAAAAAGAGCAGATTTTGCAGGGTTTATTTTATTTAATGATAAAGATCAAGAAATTTTTTCTTTTGGAAAGTATAAGGGAAGAACTGTTGAAGAAGTATTTAAAGAAAACCCAGGATACAATGCTTGGATTCAGAATGCTGATTTTCCTTTGTACACAAAAAAGGTTTTAAAAGAAATAAAAGAACGAATGTCGGCACCGAAAGATACGATGACTGATGAAGAAAAGCTACAAGCTTTACAACAGAAGTTTAATTTAAGGTAATCTTTAACATTTATTTTTAGTAATTATCTCGGTTGTTCTTTAATTTAGATAGTACGAAAACAAATACAAGAAAAATGTTTACAGAATATAAAAAATTACCCCAAAACTCAAGGGTTTGGGTGTACCAGTCAGATAGAGAATTTACACAAGAAGAAATAGAATTTATCAGTGCAAAAGCATTACTTTTTATTGACAATTGGACACGTCATGGAGACGATTTAAAAGGATCATTTACTATTAAATATAATCAGTTTTTAGTATTGGCAGTAGATGAAGGCTTCAACAATGTTTCTGGTTGTTCAATTGATGCTTCTGTACGTTTTATAAAGGAGTTAGAAAAAGAGCTAGAGCTAGATTTAATGAACAAAATGAATGTTTCTTTTAAAGATGGAGATAACATTAATATTGTTAAACTTCCAGAGTTCCAAAATTTTGCCAAAGAACAAAAAATAACAGCAGAAACAGTTGTGTTTAATAATATGGTAAATACAAAAGGAGATTTTGAAACAAAATGGGAAGTACCAGCAAACCAGAGTTGGCATGCACGATTTTTGGTATAACTATTGATTTTATAAAAAAAGATGTTAAAGCCTTACATGTTTTTTGTAAGGCTTGTTAAGGGATAATATATGAAAAGAAAAGTATTAACATTACTAACGTTTGTTTTTATACAAATAATTCAAGCCCAAGTCCAAGGAGTAAACCCTTTATTGGCAAAAGATTCTATAACACAAAATGTATGGGTAGATAGTATCATGAAAACTATGTCTGTTGATGAAAAAATAGGACAGTTGTTTATGATACAAGCATATTCAAATAAAGATAAAAAACACGAAGATTTTATTTCTAATATGGTTACAAAATACCATGTAGGAAATATTATTTTTATGCAAGGAACACCTGATAAACAAGTAGTTTTAAACAATAAATATCAAGAATTAGCAAAAATACCTTTAATGGTTGGTTTTGATGGCGAATGGGGCTTGGATATGCGTTTGAAAAACACGTATCGTTTTCCTTGGAACATGACATTAGGGGCTATTCAGGACACGGTTTTACTTCAGGAAGTAGGTAAAAGAATTGGAGAACACTGTAAACGAGTTGGAATTCATATAAATTTTGCTCCAGTTGTAGATATAAACACTAATCCTGATAACCCAATTATAGGAAACCGTTCTTTTGGAGAAGATAAAGAAAATGTAGCAGAAAAATCAATAGCATTTACAAAAGGAATGCAAGAGGTAGGAGTGTTAGCGAATGCAAAACACTTTCCAGGACACGGAGATACGGAAGCAGATTCTCACCACACGTTACCAACAATTAATTTTAGTAAAGAACGACTAGATTCAATAGAGTTATATCCATTCAAAAAAATATTTAAAGCAGGTGTAGGAAGTGTAATGACAGCGCACTTGAGTATTCCAGCTTTAGAAACGAATCCAAAATTACCATCATCATTATCAAAAAGTATTGTAACCAATCTGTTACAAGATCAGTTAGGCTTTAAAGGGTTGATTATCACGGATGGATTGAATATGAAAGGAGCTGCAAATTATTCAACACCAGCAGAAATAGACTTAGCAGCAATTTTGGCAGGAAACGATATGTTGTTGATTCCTCAAGATGTCCCTGAATCAATTAGGTTGATTAAGAAAGCCCTATTGGAAGGAAAATTAACAGAAGAGCGATTAAATCATTCAGTTAAAAAGATTTTAAAGGCAAAATACTTAGTAGGGTTAAACAAGTATAAGCCTATTACTACAGAAAATGTTGTAAAAGATATAAATACCCCTTATGATGAGGTTTTACATCGTAAATTGATAAAAAACGCTATTACAGTTCTAAAAAATGAAGGAGGAATTTTACCAATTAACAACCTTAAGGATAAAAAAGTAGCTTACATTTCTTTAGGAAGTGATACTGGATCAGATTTCTATGAAATGCTTAAAAACTATACAAAAGTAGATAAGGTTTCTGATAAGCATTTAAGTGTATTGAACAAGAAGTTAGAAAAGTACAATCTTATAGTTATAGGTTTTCATAAATCAAATAAAAACCCTTGGAAAGGTTACAAGTTTTCTAATAAAGACCTTGTGTGGTTACAAGAAATAGCAAGGAACCATAAAGTTATTTTAGATGTTTTTGCTAGTCCATATAGTCTACTTCAAGTTCCTTCTTTTACTAACATAGAAGGAGTTGTAATGTCATATCAAAATAGTAAGTTAGCGCAAGAGCTATCAGCGCAAGCCCTTTTTGGAGCTTTTAATTTAAAAGGAAAGTTGCCAGTATCTATAAAAAATGAGTTTAAAGCAGGGGATGGATTATTGGTAGATGGGTTGGATGTGTTACAATACACAATTCCTGAAGAAGCTGGAGTTTCTTCAGAAAAACTTTCAATTATTGATAAAAGAATTGATACAATTTTACAAGAAAAGATGGCTCCAGGTGGACAAATTTTAGTAGCCAAAGATGGAAAAGTAATTTATAATAAAAGTTTTGGTTATCATACCTTAGCAAAAAATAAACCAGTTAGGAATTCAGATATTTACGATTTAGCTTCTTTAACTAAAATTTTAGCTTCGTTACCCATGATAATGAAAGCAGAAGAAGAAAGAAAAATTAGTTTATTTTCAAACTTGGGAGATGTATTACCAAGGTATAGTAAATCGAATAAAGACACTTTGTTATTAAAAGAAGTATTATCCCATTATGGACGTTTACGTGCTTGGATTCCATTTTATTTGCATACTAAAGACAGTGTAACAGGAAAGAACTCTACACAGTTTTATAGAAAAAACAGAACTTCAAGGTTTAGTATAAAAGTAGCAAGAAATTTATACTTAGCTAAAGAATATAAAGATTCAATTTATAAACAAATAGTTGATTCTGAACAACGAAAAAGAGTAGGATATAAGTATAGTGATTTAGGCTACTATATTTTTAAAGAAATTATAGAAAGAAAATATAAAAGACCTTTAAATAAACTGGTTGAAGAACAGTTTTATCAACCTATTGGGGCAGATAGAATGACATACTTACCTTTAAATAAGTTTACTAAAGATGAAATTGTACCCACAGAAAGAGACAATTATTTTAGACATCAATTAGTTCATGGTTATGTTCACGACATGGGAGCAGCTATGTTAGGTGGAGTAGGAGGGCATGCAGGGTTGTTTGCAAATGCAAATGATGTAGCTAAAATTATGCAAATGTTTTTACAGGATGGATCTTATGGAGGAAAGAAGTACTTAGAGCCAGAAACAGTGCATAAGTTTAATAAACGCTATTATGAAAACAAAAGAGTACGTAGAGGGTTAGGTTTTGATAAACCACAATTAAACCCCAAAGTAAAAGCAACTTGTGGCTGTGTTTCGGATGTGAGTTTTGGACATAGTGGTTTTACTGGAACGTATACTTGGGCAGACCCAGCAACAGGTGTCGTGTATGTGTTTTTATCAAACAGAATTTATCCAACAATGAGAAATTATGGTTTAGTAAAAAGTAATATACGTACCAAAATTCAACAAGATATTCAAGATGCTATTTTGATGGTGGAGTAGGTGATAATTTGGTATATAAAAGAATAAGTAAAAAGGAAGTGAAAAAGTAGATTAAAGCTATTTTCCAACCCCAAAATATAGATATTATCCAACTTTGTATACAATAAAAGGAAGGAAATAAAATAGCGTTTACACCAAATCTAAAGGTATCTATAAACTCTATTTCATCGATTTTTCTACTTAAAAATTTCCAAATTGAATATGGAACTAAACTATTTAAAACAATTAAAAAGAATAAAGGGAGAGCGTAGTTAATACTACGCTTTTTTTGTACAAGTACCTTTTTATTTCTTACAATACTGTTTATTTCATCAATTTTAGTAAAATCTACTTGAGCATTATTTAAATTAGCTAAGGTAGTTTCATAACTTTCATTTTGTTCTATATGAACAGATAAGTTTTCTAATTGATTTGAAACAAGCTCTTTTATGTGTTTTACAGATTTATTTATGTTTTGTTTGTCGTAATAATCGTTAGCCAAAATTGGAGAACCAAAATGGATAGCAGTTTTTGAAGGGTAGCTAGATACGTTTTGATATGTAATTCCTACTGGAATAATATTTATTCGAGTGTCAGGGAAATTATCTAAAGTTTTAAAAATAATTCTTGTAAAGCCTTTACTAAGTGGTCTAATAGCTCTGTCTTTTTTGTGTGTTCCTTCAGGAAAGATTAGTAAAGTTTTATTATTCTTTAAAAGGAGTTGACATTTATTAAAAATTTCTTCATTCTTACTAAGTTGTTGTACACCGTCTCTAATACGATAAATAGGCATCATTCCAAGCGAGTTGAAAAACTTAGCAATAATAGGGTTGTTAAATACAGCTGCACGCACTAAAAAGTTTGTTCTCCTTTTTATATGTGTAGCTATAAGTATAGGGTCAATTAAGCCATTTGGGTGATTAGCTGTAAAGATTACGGCTTCTTTTTTGGGAATATGCTCACTTCCAATAATCGTTGTCTTTTTAGAGTAAAAGAATAAGCCAGTTTTTACAAAAGCTTTAAAAAAGTAGTACAACAGTGTTTTCATGTATTATTTATTTCTTCCCCAGTAAGTAGCTAACATTATTCCTGAAAAAATATCCCAAACACCCCAAAACGCAGCAAGAAGGGCCATTCCTCCTAGGCCATCAAAAAAACTAAAAATAAGTAGTAAGCCTAAACCACCATTTTGTATTCCTGTTTCCATAGAAATAGTTTTAGAGTCCTTTTTATTTAATTTAAAAGATTTAGCAGTTACATAACCTATAATAAACGCATAAATATTATGAAATATTACAAGAAATAAAACTAGATGTATATAGTCTTTAAAAACATCAGCGTTATCATAAAGGGCTATTACAATTAATAAAAGGAAAAAGAAAATAGAAAATGGACGTAAAAGTTTATTGATTTTTTTAGCCATTTCATGATGATAGTGATTAACTAACATTCCTAAAACTATCGGAATTCCTAAAATAAGAAGGACAAGTTTAAAAAGTTCAAAAGGGTTTAAGGAAACACTTTTTAAAATTTCGTTAGTAGGCCCGTATAAACTACCCCATAATTGTAAGTTTAACGGGGTCATTACTAAACAAATTATCGTTGAAAATGCTGTTAAACTAACAGATAATGCAGCGTTGCCTTTTGCCATTTTACTAAAAAAGTTAGAAACATTTCCTCCAGGGCAAGCAGCAATCATAATCATGCCTAAAGCAAAACTAGGGTATGGGTTAATAATATTGATAAGGATAAAGGTTAAAAAAGGAAGTAAAATAAACTGAGATAATAATCCAACAAATAATATTTTAGGTTCATTAATAAGTCTTTTAAAATCCTCTACCTTCATATCTAAAGCAATACCAAACATAATGATAGCTAGAGCAACATTAAGCATCCATAAAGCTTCAGTATCAAAATTAATCTTAATACTATCAATTTGTAAAGTGTTAATGTTTAAAGGCATATTCTATTATGTTAGCCCCCATTTGTAGAGCTTTTGTTCTAATTTCTTTTGGATTGTTATGTACGGCAGTATCTTCCCATCCATCACTTAAATCACTTTCGTAATCATAAAAAACTATAAGTCTACCTTCATAGAACAAACCAAAACCTTGAGGAGGTTTTTTATCATGTTCGTGAATTTTTGGCAAGCCTTTAGGAAAGGAAAAAGTTTGATGATAAATAGGGTGATTGCTGGGGATTTCTTGAAGTTGTAATTCAGGAAAAACTTTTTTTAATTCTCTTCGTATGTATTTATCAAGACCATAATTATCTGATATATGTAAAAAGCCTCCTGAAATAAGATAACTTCTTAGTATTGAAATTTCATTATTTGTAAATAAAATATTACCATGTCCGGTTATGAAAACTATTGGGTAGTCAAAGATAGTTTCGTCGTCTAGCGTAATGTTTTGTATGTTTTTGTCAATCTGGGTTTTCGTGTTTTGATTAGTGAATTTTACAAGGTTAGGTAAAGCTGTAGGATTTGCATACCAATCACCACCTCCTTTATATTGTATAACAGCTATTTCTTGAGAAAAAATATTTTGACTTAATAGAAAAATAAAAAGCAGGGTGAGGTTTTTCATGAATTAACTTGAATTTAAAAGCAATATAGTAAAACAACAATAAAAAAACACTAACAAATTTGTTATCGCCTTCTTTTCTTTAAAAAAATAATTCTTTTGAATATGAAAGCTAATTAATAAAGTATTATGTAGTTCTTAAATAAAAAAAAAACACCAATAATAAATATTGATGTTTTTAAGCTATAGCTTCCTCTTCTTCGTAATTGAGAAATAAATTACACCTCAATAAATTTTTTAGAAATTTCACATTATAAATTGAAAACCCCTTCAACTATTTTCAATTACTAATTTTTTAATTTCTCATCACAAATATAGCTTAAGAGTAAAATATAAGGGTTCGAAAACGTCCATTTTGGATGTTTTCGAACTGTCTTTTTATAAAAAGATTATAAAATTAATTTAAAACAATTACAGATAAGTTTTTAAATTGAACAGGTGTATAACCTGTATGCTTTTTAAAAACGGTATAAAACGTAGATTTAGAGTTGAATCCAGATTCCAAGCCTATTGAAGTTATTGTATAGTCAGCATAATCAGAATCAACTAAAAGAGTCTTAGCAAAATTTACTCTCATTTCATTTAAGTAATCAGTAAAAGACTTTTTAGCAACACTATTTATAATAAGAGAAAGAGTACTAGAACTTAGTTTAGTATCTTTTGATAAGTCTTGTAAAGTATATTTATTTAATAAATATTTCTTTTTTGATCTAATAAATTGGTTTATTTCATTAAACTGTTCTTGTTGTTTGTCTATTTGGTTTTGAGAAAAACATTTATTTGTGTTTAAATTAATTAAATCTATACCAAAGTCATCATTTAAATCAATTAAAAGAGATTCTCTAATTTTTTTACGCTCTTTTAATACACGAATTTGTCTTAAACCTTGATAACCTAACCAGTAAATTAAAACAGTAGTGTAAACTCTTAAAGGGTAATAAGAGAATAAGAAACCGGTAAAGTTCATTTTTACTTTAATAATTAAGGCTAAAATCCAAAGAGCATATCCAATTGAAGTTAAAATAAAAAAAGTATAAATCCATCTAAGATTATCAAACGATAAAATTTTAGGAAAGAGCTTTTCTTTCTTATATAAAATATAAAATGAATAAAAAAAAATACTTAACGAAGTAGTTAAGCTAAATATTTCCTCGATGGAGGTATACCGTTCATAAGTATAATTTAAATACTCTCTTGAAGCAGAATCACTGTAATATAGAACAAAGCTAATTTGGCTAATTATAAGAATAAAAAAAATAGGAATAATTAATTTTAATATTTTGTACGACTTTTCAGCAAGGTTTAGGTAGTGAATTAAAAACATATACAAAAAAGGCATTGCTAAAAAATGCCAAGGTATTTGTACATAATCTAAAGCAAACTTATGCTGAAATAATTCTTTTTCTAAAACCCAAGATTGAATATTGTTTAGAGAAATTGCCAAAATTAAAAGGTTTAAGTATATCATACTTTTTTCTCGTCCATTTTTAGAACAAAAAAGTATTATACTAAAAGCAAAACCATGAATGGCACTAATTAACAAAAAGAGATTAAAAAAATCTGCTGTAGTCAAAATAAAACACTTTAAAAGAGCTAAATATACGAAAAATGAATTATTGATGTAAATAGGATATGCTTTGAACTACATTTAAGCCTGCGGTTTCTGTTCTAAGTCTATTCTTTCCTAAAGAAATAGGGATGAATTTCTTGTTTAATGACTCTTGTATTTCTTCAGGAGAAAAATCACCTTCGGGTCCAATAAGCACTGTATATTTTGATGTTAGAGAAGCAACGTTTTTTAAAAACTTTTTTTCAGTATCATTTTCACAATGAGCAATAAAAATTTCTTCTGAAAAATCATTTTTTATGAAGTCAGAAAAATTTATTGGAGGGTTAAGTTTAGGCAATGTAAATTGTAGTGATTGTTTCATTGCAGATTGTATAATTCTTTCTAAACGGTCAACTTTTACAACTTTTCTTTCTGAGTTTTTACAAATAATAGGGGTTATTTCATCAATACCAATTTCTGTAGCTTTTTCCAAAAACCATTCTAAGCGATCGTTGTTTTTCGTAGGTGCTATAGCTACGTGTAAATAATAATCTCTTGTACTAGGTTTTTCTTCGTATTTAATAATTTTGGCAATACACTTTTTATCATTTCCAATAATTATTTCAGCAAAAAAAAGAATACCATTTCCATTGGTGATATGCAATATATCTCCTTCTTTTTTCCGCAAAACACGAATTATATGACGACTTTCATCTTTGTTGAAAGTAATTTCTTTTGAAGTGATTAATAAATCCGGATTATAAAAAAGTTGCATTATAAATCGAGTTTGTATGTTCTTCTTCTTTTGTGAATTTTAGGACTAAAATCTTTCCAAATTTGATGAATTGCATGATTTTCTTCAAGTTCAGGTGTTCTAATACAGTTTTGAATTCCTTTAGCCAAAAATATAGGATGAAATTGCTCAAAAATAATGGCTGTAACTCCTTTGTTTTGATATTCGGGATCAACTCCAATTAAATAAAAAGTAACATCTTTAGAGTTTTTTCTTGCATTCAACAAGTGGAAAATTCCGAAAGGAAAAAGTTTTCCTTTTGCTTTTTGTAAAGCTTTAGAAAAAGAAGGCATAACAATAGCAAATGCGACTAGTTTATGATTTTCGTCAACAACAAATTTTATATACTCAGGGTTTATAAAGCTTATATATTTCTTTTTAAAATAAGCTATTTGAGCATCTGAAATAGGTACATAAGTTGATAGTTTGGAATATGTTTTACTAAACAAGTTAAACATTTCATCAACATAAGGCATAATTTTATCTGTAGAAGTAAAGTTCAAAGGAGTTAAGTTGTATCTCCTTTGAATTATATTACTAGCCTTTCTATATTTCTTAATATCAACGTTACTGAAAGAGAATATACTTTCGATGTATTCTTTTTCTTTAGTAAACCCTAAATGCTCTAGGTGTTTCGCATAATAAGGATGATTGTACCATGTAATCATAGTTCCAATGTGGTCAAACCCTTCAATAAGAACTCCTGTTTTATCTAAATTATTAAAACCAACAGGACCTTCTATGTATTCTAAGTTATTTTCGCGACCTATTTCAGCAACTTTATTTAGTAAAGCTTTAGATACTTCAATATTATCAATAACATCAAACCAGCCAAAACGTATTTTTTTTATATGCTGCTTTTCTACTTCATAAGAATTGATAATAGCTACAACTCTACCAACTATTTCATTGTTTTTTAATGCTAAGAAAAAACGAGCTTTGGCATGTTCAAAAACAGGATTTTTATTTTTGTCAAAGCTTTCAATTTCATCCTTAATAATAGGAGGAACCCAGTACTTATTGTTTTTATAAAGAGAAAAAGGAAACTTAACAAACTGTTTCATTCCCTTTTTGGTAGTTATTTCTTTAATTTGAATCATTTTACAAATTTAAGGCTTTTAATTATCCTCCTTTTCTTTTTCCTTTTCTTTCTCTTGTTGTTCTTCTTTTTTAATTTCTTCTTCTAGCTTTTTTATTTCTTTTTCAAGCTTTAAACGTTCTTTTTCTTTACGCTTAGCCTCTTTTTCTTCTTCTTTTTTAATTTGTTTCTCAAGTTTTAAGCGTTCTTTTTCTTTGCGTTTCGCTTCTTTTTCGGCTTTTTTCTTAGCTTTTTTAGCAGCTTTTCTTTCTTCTTTAGCTGTTTTTTTCTTTTGTTTTTTATCTTCTTTAACAATCATATCAACCAAAGATCCTTGGCGCTCTCTCTTAGGTTTTTCGTTTAAAAGCTCTCCATTACCTGAGTCATTATCTAAATCAACTTTTCTCTTCTCTTTTTTAGAAAATAGTTTTCCTACTTTACTAAACATTCGACCAAAGAAATTTCTGTTTTCGTCATATTTAACAGGTTTTTCTTCTTCAATCTTATTTCCAAATTCATCTATTTCAACAAAATCGTCTTTATGTCTATTAAGTCTGTATGATACTCCTAAAGAACTATATATACCAATTTCATCTTGTTGTAAGTTTGCCCTTAAAGAAGCATTGAACTGTAAGTTTTCACTAAAAAGATAGGCGGCACCTGCTCCTATATTAGTTTTTTTCTCATATTCTTCAAAAATACCTTGTATTTCAGCAAAACCAGACCAATAATCATTAAAGTTATAGGTACCCGTTACTATGTAAGAAAGTTGAGAAAAATCAGTTCCAATATAATCATAATGTAGGTTAGTGATTACATTTAATTTGTCAGAAAATTCATTTTGTAATAAAATACCAACTTTAGGACTAAACCCACCTCTTTCGTGGTAATCAGTTAAAAAACTTCCAATATTTATACCAGCAGAAACACCAATGTGTGGTATCCACCTTTTCCAGTCGAAAGAATGTCTTTTTTTCCAACTTCTTATTTCTTTGCTCTTATCATCATATTTAGGAGCATAAATCAGATATTTTGCACCTAGACTAAATTGACTTAACCCTGTTTTATTATATGATGACTCAAAAATGTTTTTAAATGCTATTTTATCTCTTTGTAAAGAAGTATTAAAGTTTACTTCTAATTTTTCAGAAATAAAGCTGGTTCTAAAAAACAAGTTTAATCCTAAGGCTTCAGGATTGCTAAAAGTTGGTGTAGCATTCATTTTTCTATAAAAAATACTTGTTTCGAACTGATAAACACCCGAGCCAACACTATAAGGGCTTTCAGAAAAACCTGGCTTATTTGAATTTATAACAGGTGTATATTGCGCGTTAGTAGTTAGAATAGAGCAAAAAACAAAAAGGATAAGAAGTTTCTTAATCATATAATAAATCCAAATTTTCAGGTTGTACAAACATACGTAAAAATACAATTACCTATATAATATAAGTTTTGTAAACTCTTAACGCTTCCTTTTGCTTCAAATTGTTATTTTTGATTGATTTTTTTATTTTAAGAAAAAGATGACATATTTAAATGAAGCTGGACCTGTGAATTTTTTAAAAACCATATTAATTATTCTGTTAGTTTATTACGTTATTAAGTTTTTAGCGAAACTTTTTGGACCATACTTAATAAAAAAAGCAGTAGACAAAGTACAAAAGAAAGCTGCACAACAGTATAGAAACCAACAACAAGCATCTGATGTTGAAGTAGGAAAAACTGTTATTGATAAAAAGCCAAGTAATTCTAAAGAAAGTAATAATTCTGTTGGCGAGTACGTTGACTATGAAGAAATAGACTAACCATGAACTTAAAGAAATTTTTACCGTTTGCAATAGCAATTATTGTTTTTGCAATAGCATCTGTATTGTATTTTAACCCGGTTTTAAGCGGAAAACAAATTAAACAAAGTGACATTACTCAGTTTATAGGAATGTCAAAAGATGTAAAAGAATATAGAGCTGAAAAAGGAGAAGAGCCTTATTGGTTAGATAATGCTTTTAGTGGAATGCCAGCATATCAGGTAAGTGCTTATTATCCGAATGACTTTGTACGTTATGTTGATAAAGTTATTCGCTTTTTACCTAGACCTGCGGATTATCTTTTCTTATATTTTTTAAGTTTTTTCTTATTATTAACTGCCTTAAAAGTAGATTGGAAGCTGGCTATTTTAGGAAGTTTGTCCTTTGGGTTTTCTACTTATCTGATAATTATTTTTGGAGCAGGACACAATGCGAAAGCACATGCTATAGGTTATATGCCAATGGTGATTGCAGGAGTAATTTATATTTTTAGAAAACGATATTTATTTGGGTTTATTTTAACGGCTTTAGCAATGGCTTTAGAAGTTTATTCAAATCATCCACAGATGACTTATTATTTAGGGTTTTGTTTGTTGATTTTGGTAATTGTTGAAGGTGTTGAAGCTTTTAAATCGAGAACATTACCTGTGTTTTTTAAACAATCAGCTATTTTGGTTGCAGCAATGTTAATTGGTATTGGAGCTAATTCTACTAGGTTGTTAGCAATGAAAGAGTATGCTGATTATAGTACGAGAGGAAAATCAGAACTAACAATTAACCCTGATGGAACATCAAAAGAAAAGTCTACTGGGTTAGATAAGGAGTATATAACTGAATATAGCTATGGAATAGCCGAAACATTTAACTTGATGATTCCTCGTTTTATGGGAGGAGGAACAGTTGAAGAGTTGGAAGAAGACTCAAACTTTTATCAAGTTTTAGAGCAAAATGCTGGTAAAAGTGTAGCAAAAGAGTATTCTAGTCAAGTGTTGACTTATTGGGGGAAACAACCTATTGTTGAAGCACCAGCTTATATTGGTGTGATAGTTTTTTTCTTATTCTTTTTAGGAATTTTTCTAGTAAAAGGACGATTAAAATATTGGCTGGTTGCAGCTACCATTTTTTCGATCGTATTAAGTTGGGGTAAAAACTTTTCTATAATAACTGATTTCTTTATTGACTATATACCTTTATATAATAAATTTAGAGCAGTATCGTCTATTCAAGTAATAGCAGAATTATGTGTTCCTTTGTTAGGAATTCTGGCATTAAAAGAATTTTTCTCTTCTGAGAATTCTTCCGAAGAAAAAGAAAATGCAGTAAAGAAAGCTTTTTACATTGTTGGAGGAATTTCTTTGCTATTCTTACTGTTTGGATCTAGTTTGTTCGCTTTTGAAGGATTACGTGATGCACAATATCAGCAACTTCCAGAGTTAATTGATGCTTTAGTTGCAGATAGAAAAGAAATGTTATTTAATGATAGTTTACGTTCTCTTTTATTGGTTTTAGTTGTTGCAGGAATGTTGTGGTTTTATTTGAAAGGAAAATTGAAGCAAGTACCTGTGTTAATTGTATTGGGAGGATTGATAATTTTTGATTTGGTCTCAATAGATGCTAACTATGTTAATAAGGAAGATTTTACTTCAGCTAGAAGAGTACAAAAACCATTTACAGCAACAAAAGCTGATACAGAAATTTTAAAAGATAAAGGGCATTACAGAGTTGTTAATTTTAGCGTAAGTCCTATGCAAGATGGTAGAACTTCTTATTTCCACAATTCGATAGGAGGGTACCATGCTGCCAAAATGAAACGTTATCAAGAATTGTTTGATTATCAGATAGCTAAAAATAATATGGAGGTGTTAAATATGTTAAACACGAAGTATTTTATTGTTAGTGAAGAACAATTTCAAGAAAATCCAGAAGCGAATGGAAATGCATGGTTTGTTAATTCACTGAAAAAAGTATCTTCAGCAAATGAAGAAATTATAGCGTTAGATAGTTTGAATACTAAATCAGAAGCAGTTATTAACTCAAGCGAGTTTAATCTAAAAGCCGATGTGTTTCAAAAAGATTCTATTGCTACGATTAATCTAGTTAAGAAAGATATTACTGAATTGATATACGAAGCAAGTACAACTTCAGAACAATTTGCTGTATTTTCTGAAATCTATTATAAAGATGGATGGAACGCTTATATTGATGGAGAAAGTGTGCCATATTATAGAGTAAACTATGTTTTAAGAGGAATAGAAGTTCCTGCAGGAAAACATAAAATAACTTTTAAATATGAGCCTTCAGTAATTAAAACAGGAAGTTCATTGTCTTTAATTTGTTATGCTTTACTCCTTATAATACCTATTGGTTGGTTTGTTATAAAAAAGAAGAAGAACTAATTTTCAAGGTCTTTTAAAAATACAGAAGGGGTTACACCAATATGTTTTTTAAACGCTCTTGTAAAAGCAGATGCGTTGGTGTAACCTATTTCTTCAGCAATGGCTTGAATGGAATATTTTCTAAAGTTTTTGTTTGTCTTTAATTTATGTACTACATAGTTAATTTTAAGCTTAGTACAGTATTGTTTAAAAGACTCTTCGTAATACTTATTAAAAACAAAAGAAATATAAGTAGTATTGGTATTTAATTTTTCAGCAATGTAGTTAACTGAAAAATCAGGTTTTAAAAAATCTAAACTATTAGCAATATTCCTAAATTCATTAAGAATTTTAGCTTCTAAGATTTCATCAATATTGTATTCTTTTTTTTCTATTTCTGTCGTTTTATTATTGCTTATTACAGATATAAGTTTCTTCTTCTTATCTTTTTCTTTTCTAAATAAATAAAAAGTAATAACGAAAAAAGTTAATAATAAAATAATAAAAGAAATAATGAGGTTACGCTGTTTTTCTGCTTCTCTTTGTTCTATAGTTTTTTTAAGCTTTTGAGCTTGAGCAAAATTATTGTTGTAAAAAAGATTGAAAGTTTTGTCTTTAGTATCTTTTGTTAAATGATGTTGTTCTAAAGTAAGTTTAGAATACTTGTAAGCGCTATCCAGTTTATTTAAATTATTATATTCTTTTGAGAGAATGTCGTAAATAGTAATAAGTTTACTCCTTTCACATTTTTTATAATTCATTAATAATTTATTAGAATGGTAAATAGCGGAATCAGAATTTTTTAAGTTGTGAAAACAAATGGCTTTTAGGTAATATTCTTTGTTAAAATAAGAATAACCATTACTTATATTTTTATAATTATTAATTAAATCAATAGCTTTAGAAAATTCTTTTTTAGCCATTAAAACTTTAGTTTTTCTTAAGTAATAATATATTTTAGAGTCTTTATGTTGAGGAGTAAATTGTTGTGTTAATTTATAAGCTTTGTCAAAGTAATAGTCAGCAGAATCCAGGAGAATGGTATTTGGGTTTTTATTGTTAATTAAAATATATGTGTTTCCAAGGCAATTAAAAGAGTTAGCTTTCCATTGAAGAAAAAAATTGTTTTTTTGAAAATCTTTAAGAACAGTTTTTTTTGATTCCGAAATAGCTTTTAGTAGTATACTTTTAGCTTTTTCTTGCATGTTAAGTTTATTTTTTATTACAGCTTTACTAAGAACAAGTCCCAATTTATTTCTAATCCATTTTTGATCTTTTATAGGATGATTAATTATTTCTTTTTCATACTTAATAAGTATAGAGTAAGCTTCTTCGTACTTTTCTTGATTTTTTTTTATCCAAAAAAGCCTATTTAAAGAAGCAATTTTTCTATCAATAAGGCAAGTCAAGTTATTATTTTGGAGTAAAGAATCAATTTGTGTTATTACCTTATTAGAAGAAGTTGCAGCTTCATCGTATCTTTTTAATCTATAAAGTCCATAAATTTTATCAGTAGCAGCTTCTATTTTTGTACAAATATTGTTAGAATTTTCTAACTTATCACAATAAAAGAACAAGCTATCAGTATTAATGTTTTTATAAAAGTCAATCTTACTTCGGTTTATAGAATCTAAATATATTGTTTGTGATACTGTATTTAATGAAAAAAATAAAGTAATTAATGTTATAAGTATAAACCTAATCATTAGAATAGTTTAAGTAATTAAGAATTCTTTTTCTCAAATAACCTCATAAAAAGCTCTCAAATATACATTAATTTAACTGTGCTTTTTATAAAATACGGGATATAATATTTTATTTTTAAATAAAACAATAATATGTTTGCACTAAACAAAACGTACTAGATAAGTACAAGTTGCTATGGAAAATTAATATTTTATAAAAGCGAAAGATTAATCTTTCGCTTTTATGTTTTTTTGTATAATATTTAATTAAACTCAATTAAAAGGTTTATTACACGAAATGATAAAATAGTAATACATTTGTGTTAAAATAAATTTCATGTATTTTAAACTACCAAAGAAAAGATATAACCATACACTTCAGTTTTTACAAAAACATCTTACAGCTCCTGCTACAATACTAGATTTAGGAGTGCGTAACCCATTTTCTGAAATTATGGAAGAAAATGGATATACAGTTTATAATACAAATGGGGAAGATTTAGATTTATTACCCCAAATTGTAAAAGATTATAATGTAGATGCAGTAACGGCTTTTGAGATTTTTGAACATTTATTAGCACCATTTAACGTGTTAAGAGAAATTGAAGCACAAAAAATGATAACCACTGTTCCTTTAAAGTTGTGGTTTGCAAGTGCGTACAGAAGCAAAACAGATATGTGGGATAGACATTATCATGAGTTTGAAGACTGGCAGTATGATTGGTTATTAGAAAAATCAGGTTGGAATATTGTTGATACTGAAAAATGGACAAGTCCAATAAACAAGTTGGGTATAAGACCTGTTTTAAGAAAATATACACCTAGATATTATGCTGTATATGCTGAGAAAGAGAGAAAGGGATGAAGATAGGAATGGTTTTAGATAAGACGTTTCCTCCTGACCCTAGAGTACATAATGAAGCAATAGAATTAATAAAATCTGGACATGAGGTTTTTTTATTTTGTTTAACTTATGGTAATGAGCCAACATCAGAACTTGTAGGTAAAATAAAAGTAAAAAGATATGAGTCAAATAAGTTAGAGTATAAGTTATCTGCTTTGGCTTATACCCTCCCATTATATTCTCTTTCACTAAAGAAAAAGATAATACATTTTCTTAATAAATATGAAATAGAGGCTATTCATATACATGATATGGTTGTAGCTGAAGCTGTAATGTTAGCCAATAAAAAGAAGCAGCTCCCGGTTGTATTAGATTTACATGAAAATAGGCCTGAGATAATGAGGTTTTATCCTCATTTAAAAAAGTTTCCGCAAAATATTTTAATATCAACAAACAAATGGAAGCAAAAAGAAGAAGAACTTATTAAGAAAGCTAGTAAAGTAATAGTTGTTACTCAAGAAGCAAAAGAGGAAATATATAAGAGAACAAAAATAAAATCTGATAAAGTTATTGTTGTTCCTAATACAGTAAGAAAATCATTTTTTGAAAAGCAAGATAATTTTGAAGAAAGCTCAAAAAGAGATACTTTTAACTTACTATATATAGGAGATACAGGAGAGAGAAGGGGAGTAGCTACAGCAATTAAAAGTTTACCAGCATTAAAAAAGGAAATAGAGAATATTCGATTAGTAATTGTAGGAAGTCTAAACACTAAATTAAAAAAGTTATCTGAAGAATTAAAAGTTGAAGAACAAGTATGTTTTGAAGGGTGGCAAGAAGAAACTACATTTCCTAAGTATATAAAACAGAGTAGTGTTTGTTTGTCTCCTTTACATAGAAATTTACATCACGATACTACACATGCTAATAAATTATTCCAGTACATGAGTTTAAGGAAACCTTTGTTGGTAAGCGATGCAACAGCTCAAAAAAACATAGTAGAAAAAGTAAATGCCGGATTGATACATGAAGCAAAAAATGTAGAAGATTTTACTGATAAAGTACTGAGGTTATATAAAGATGAGCTGCTGAGAAAAGAATTAGGAAAAAACGGAGAAGCTTTTATTCGAAATGAATTTACATGGGATAAAACCTCAAAAGAATTAATAAACCTATACAATAGTTTAATTTGAAAGTATTAATAATTACATACTATTGGGTGCCGGCAGGAGGTTCAGGTATACAAAGATGGTTGAAGTTTGTAAAATATTTGCGAAATTTTAATATTGAACCAATAGTTTACACAGTTGAAGATGCTAAATATCCGATAGTTGATACAACATTAAAAAAAGATC
Source organism: Tenacibaculum sp. TB-53 (assembly GCF_059716285.2). Taxonomy (NCBI): domain Bacteria; kingdom Pseudomonadati; phylum Bacteroidota; class Flavobacteriia; order Flavobacteriales; family Flavobacteriaceae; genus Tenacibaculum; species Tenacibaculum sp. TB-53. The sequence continues at coordinate 517,468 of NZ_CM202790.1, forward strand.
TTCCTGAAAATTTAACGGTTTTAAGAAACTCAATTTGGGAACCTAATGACTTGTTATCTGTTTTCAAGAAAAAAGAAACGAAAACAAGTGCTGGTTTTTTAGATACTAATCCAAGTTTAATAGGTCAGGTAATGCAATATGTTCGAGCTAATTATTTCATTCCTGATGCAAGAAGGTTTTGGGTAAAGCCTTCAGTTAATAAGCTAAAAAAATATTTAAAAGAAAATACTATTGATGCTATTATAACTACTGGACCACCACATAGCTTGCATTTAATCGGATTAAAGCTTAAAAAAGAATTAGGATTGAAGTGGGTAGCAGACTTCCGTGACCCTTGGACAGATATTGATTATTTTCATCAATTACCACTCACGCAAAAATCAAAAGCAACACATCATCAATTGGAGCAGGAAGTGTTAAGATATGCCAATGCGGTATTAGTTGTAGGTAAAACTATGAAAAAGAATTATGAAAAATTTTCTAATAATATTCATGTTATTACTAATGGTTTTGATGCAGAAGAAAGTAGAGAAACAAATGTAATACTAGATAAAAAGTTTTCAATTACGCATATAGGTTTGATGAATGATGATAGGAATCCTGAAGTTTTATGGAAAGCATTATCAGAGTTATGTAAAGAAGATAAAGAGTTTACAGAAGATTTAGAAATTAAACTAATAGGGAAAATAGCGAAAGGAGTTAAAAAATCTTTAGAAACACATCAATTTAAAAATATTACAAAAATTACTTATCTACCTCATAAAAAAGCACAACAACAACAACAAACATCACAAGTTTTATTGTTAGCAGTAAATAAAGTACCAAGTGCTAAAGGAATTATTACAGGTAAAATATTTGAATATTTACAAGCAAAACGCCCTATCTTAGCAGTGGGTCCAGAAGATGGTGATTTAGCAGAAATACTTGCTAAAACTAACTCAGGAACTATTGTTGGTTTTGATGATGTAGTAAAAATGAAAAAAGAAATTAAACTTCTTTATAATCAATATAAGAAAGGGATTTTAGAAGTTAATTCTAAAAACATAGAGCAATATCATCGGAAAAAGTTAACAGAGAAATTATCTATAGTATTAAAAAAAGTCGTTAATTCTTGAAAAAAATAATAACCATATTAGGAGCACGTCCACAGTTTGTAAAAGGAGCTGTATTAAGTAGAGTGATTCAAAAGCATAATGAAGTAGAAGAAATAATAGTGCATACAGGGCAACATTTTGATGCTAACATGAGCGCTGTTTTTTTTGAAGAAATGCAAATACCTAACCCCAAATATAATTTAAATATCAATGGTTTAAGTCATGGTGCTATGACGGGGCAAATGTTAGAGAAAATAGAAGAAATTTTAGTATTAGAAAAGCCAGATGCAGTTGTTGTATATGGAGATACAAATTCGACGTTAGCAGGAGCTTTAGCAGCTAAAAAACTACATATAAAAGTAGTACATATTGAAGCGGGCTTGCGTTCATTCAATATGCAAATGCCTGAAGAAATAAATCGTATTTTAACAGATAGAATAGGAAACCTACTAAGTTGTCCAACAGATACTGCTGTATCAAACCTGAGAAATGAAGGTTTTGATAGTTTTGATATTTTGATAGAAAAGCATGGTGATATCATGAAAGATGCTGTAGAGTTTTATAATCAAGTTTCCGAAGAGAAGTCAACTATTATTAAAGACTTAGGTTTAGAGAAAAAAGAGTTTGTGTTAGCAACAATTCATCGTCAAGAAAATACTGATGAAAAAGAGAGATTAGCTAATATTTTTGAAGCTCTTGAAAAAATTAATGTTTCTAAAAAAGTAGTATTGCCATTGCATCCAAGGACAAAAAAAATGTTAGAAAAGTACAAATTAAAGTCTAATATAACCTTTATTGAACCAGTAGGGTATTTTTCTATGTTAGAGTTATTAAAAAATTGTGCTCTTGTTATAACTGATAGTGGAGGTTTACAAAAAGAGGCTTTCTTTAATAAGAAGTTTTGTGTTATAGCAAGAGAAGAAACAGAATGGAAAGAGTTAGTAAGTAATGGTTATGCAGCTATAACAGGAGCTAATTCAGGAAAAATAATTAATTATTTTCAACAGTTTCTAGCTACATCAAAAGATTTTAAAGAGCCGTTATATGGAGATAATGTTGGAGAAAAAATATATCAATCAATATTAAAATTAATAAAAGAATAAATTGGGAATTGTATTTAAACAATCGTTCAGGAATACTCTAATAATATATTTAGGATTTTTGATTGGAGGTGTTAATACTTTGGTGTTATATACACGATTTTTAGGAGATGAGTATTATGGATTAGCAACCTATGTTTTTTCGGCTTCAAACTTAATTATGCCTGTTACAGCCTTTGGAGTTCACTTTACAATTATCAAGTTTTTTTCTGGATATACTTCAAAAGTAGAAAAAGATAAATTTTTAAGTTCTATAATTTTTTTACCATTATTTATAGCGATTCCAATAGGATATTTTTGGAGTTTATTTCATAATTGGATTATGAGTTATGTGGTAGAAAATGGAAGTGGAGGCAACCTCATAATTGAAGATTATACCATTTATATTTATATAATCGCTGTAGCTTGTGCTTATTTTGAAGTGTTTTATTCTTGGGCAAGAGTACAAATGCAATCGGTTTTTGGGAATATTTTAAAGGAATTATACAATAGAGTAGCTGTGATGGTTTTACTTTTTGCTGTGTATTTTAACTTTATAACAAAAGAAGAGTTTTTAGTATATATGTCAATAGCTTACATAATAAGAGTACTCTTAATGATGGGGTATGCTTTTCGTCTATATACACCAAAATTTACCTTCAGTTTACCAAACAACTTTAAAGAAGTTTTACGATACACTTTTTATATCATTTTAGCAGGTAGTGCAGGAGCTATTATCTTAGATATAGACAAAGTAATGATACCAGGGAAAGAAGGTTTTGCTACAGCTGCATATTATACGGTAGCTGTGTTTATAGGATCATTTATAGAGGCACCAAGTAGGGCAATGGGGCAAATTTTACAGCCATTAACCTCTAAGGCTCTTAATGAAGATAACCCAAAAGAAACAGAAAGTTTATATAAGAAGAGTTCTATTAATTTATTGTTGATTGGCGGGCTGTTTTTTGTCTTAGTAAATTGTAATGTGGAGGAGTTATTCAGGTTGATGCCGAATAAAAACTATGGAAAAGAAGGAGTATTAGTAGTATTATTGATTTCGTCTGCAAAGTTATTTTTAATGTCATTAGGTAGTAATGGTGCTATTATAAGTAATTCTAAATTTTATCGTATTACGTTACCTGTAGGTTTAGGAATGGCCTTTTCTGTATATTTTTTAAATAGTTACTTTTTTAATGATTTAGAAATGGGAACAAAAGGGTTGGCACTAGCAACACTTATTACAGTTTTGGTGTTTAATACCTTTAAACTATGGTTTGTAAAAGAAAAGTTTAATATGACCCCTTTTACTAATAAAACATTTTTAATGATTCTTGTTGTCTTAATTATGTTTTTAGGGTTTAATTTTTGGAATTTTTCAATACCTAAGTTTTATCTTTTTGACTTTCCAATTCACCCAATAGTAAACATTGTTTTAAAGAGTATATTAATTATAGTAATTTATGTCTTTGTCGTAGTAAAATTATCTATTTCTGAACAGATTAACAATCTAGCCAAAAGGTATATAAAGTAAAAAGACCTGCACACAAAGGGAACAAGTCTTTTCTTAATAATAAGGGGGAAATGAAACATTAAAAAAGGGGGAAATGCTTCGGTGGCAAATATATATAAAATAACTAAATAACCTCTTAGTTTATGTTAAAAAATAAAGAAATACTAAAATAGTATGAAGAAAGTTATTTTAGGCTTATATTAATTTTTTCTAAAAAGCTAATAGTATTAGCACCTTCCATAAACAAAAGATCTAAAATAGATAAATTAGGTATAAATCCGTATTTATCATCAAACATTTGAATATAAGAATCCATTTTTATTTCAACTCCTTTTTTGGCAATAGCTAAAGGTCTGAAGTCTTTGCTTTCAGAGTTTAACTCGTAACTAGTTGTTTTGTTAAATCGTTGCTCAATTTGTAAAGCGTCAGTTACAAATAAATGAGTATCAATATTCAAGTCTTGTAAAAACGTGTACTTTTTATTAAAAATAGCTTGTAAATCATCTTCAAAAAATTCAAAAAATGGAGAAGAACGATAAGCTGATTGTAATGACTTAAAATGTTGTTGTTGCCAGGGGAAGTCATTTTCTACTAAGGTGTCTTTGGTCTTTTTTCTACCTTCTTTTGTCTTATGTTTAACAGGAATATTAAGAGCTAATTTACCATTGGCTCCATAAATATAACAGCGATTACGATAGGTTTGCTTTTGATAATTATCTTCTATTTCAAAAGTAATAGCATCCGATTGATAGATTGCTGCATACTGTGAAATAGGAGCAAAATAAGTTGGAATAAAAAGTGACATTATGCTTTTTTCTTTTTACTTTTTCTAAAACTGTACACGATATAACCTCCAATCAACAATAAAACTAACCAAAGGTAAGAAACAGGTTTACCATTTCCTCCAACAGTTGTAAACATTCTGTCCCAACGAATAGAATTTAACTTAGCAATAAAACTAGGTGCATTAGCATCCCAACTTAACCAAATCATAACAGGTTTACCAACTACGTGGTCAAAAGGCACATACCCCCAATTTCTAGCGTCTAACGAACGTTGACGATTGTCTCCCATCATCCAGTAGTAATCTTGCTTAAAAGTATATTCTTTTGCTTTCTCACCATTGATATAAATATCGTCTCCAAAAATTGTTAAATTGTTATTCTCATATCTACGAATAATCTGCTCATAAAAAGGAATTGTTTTAGAATTTAATTTAACAGTAGCTCCTTTTTTAGGAATATATATTGGTCCAAAATTATCCGAAGACCAAGCATATCTTGGGTCATGAGGAAAAACTGATTTGTCATAAGCTCCTTTTGGAGTTAAGTGTTTTTTAATACTTTCTACAATAGGGTTTTTAGCTATTAAAGCAGCTTCTTCATCTGTTAAGTTTAAAGCATATTTACCATCAGGCATTACTTGTCCTTCTCTAATATTATATCTAGAAAGGGCTCCTTGGCTAAACTTTTCTCCGTTGGTATCAACTATAAAATGCCATTGTGGTTTCGCTCTATCTGGTAAAACAGTTTTCTTTCCATTAATAAAAACATAACCATCACGTACTTCTAAGCTATCTCCAGGAATTCCTACAGCACGTTTTACGTAGTTCGTACGCTTATCAATTGGTTTATAGGTAAAGTTACCAGAGTTATCTCCCCACATTGTGGCTAAAGAGTCTGAAGGCCAGCTAAAAACAACGATATCATTACGCTTAATTTTTTGAAAGCCAGGAACACGCATATAAGGTAAAGAAAGCTTGTTTAATAAACCTTCCTTGTTTTTATCATCAGATAAAAATGATTTTATACCCAATCCAGGAATAGTATCGTGTGCCATTGGTGCAGCAACGGTAGTCATTGGTACACGTGCACCGTAATGAAACTTACTTACAAATAAATAATCACCAACTAATAAGGTTTTCTCTAAAGATGAGGTAGGAATAGTGTATGGTTGCATAATATAAGTATGTACCAAAGTAGCAGCAATAATAGCAAAAGCAATAGAGCTAACCCATTCACCTAAAGGAGATCTTGGTTTTAAACTTCTGTTTTCAATATATTTTGCATCTGTAAAATAATTGATATAATAGATATATAATCCTAAAGTTAGAATAGCTAAAATAGTATCAGGTCTTTTGTTAAAACCAAAACTTCTACAAGTTTCAACCCAAATAATAGGGAACATTAATAGGTTAACTATAGGAATAAACAATAAAATCACCCACCATTTTGGACGATTTATTATTTGCATCAATACAATAGCATTATAAACAGGTATAGCAGCTTCCCAAGCTTTTTTGCCTGCTTTAGTATATAGCTTCCAAGTACCTAAAAAATGAACAACTTGTATGAATAAAAAGAATAAAAACCATTCAGTAAATGTCATAATCTATATATTTTGTAGTTCCATTAAGGAATAAAATTCAATTTTATTTGTGTGTTTTTTGAGCTGTTTGTTACGTTATTAACCTAAGTTTAACACATCTCGCATAGTAAAAACACCTGTTTTATTATTTAACCACTCAGCAGCAATTACAGCACCTAAAGCAAAACCTTGACGATTATGAGCTGTGTGTTTAATATCAATAGTATCTATTTCAGAATTGTAAGTCACGGTGTGAGTACCTGGAACATTCGGAGTTCTGATAGCTTTAATAGGAATATTTTCTTCTGATGTTTTTTCGTCTAATTCCCAAGCTTTTTGCTTAGTATTTTCAATAACACCTTCTGCCAATGTAATTGCAGTACCGCTTGGTGCATCTAACTTTTTAGTATGATGAATCTCTTCAATAGAAACATTATATTGTTCTAAAGTATTCATCATTTTAGCAAGTTGTTTGTTTAGTTCAAAGAAAACATTAACTCCTAAACTAAAGTTAGAGGCATAAATAAAAGCACCGTTTTTTTCATTACATAACTCAACAATATCGTTGTACTTATCTAACCAGCCAGTAGTTCCAGAAATAACAGGTGTATTATTGTTAATACAATTGCTGATATTGTCGTATGCTGAAGAAGGAATGCTAAAGTCTATTGCTACATCAGCTTTTGTAATATCATACACTTCTTTTCCAGAAGTTTTTATAACAATTTCATGTCCTCTTTGTAAAGCAATTTTTTCAATTTCTTTACCCATTCTACCATAACCAAGTAAGGCTATTTTCATCTTAAAAAGAATATTTTAGTGTTAAACCAACTTTCGGTGCTTCGATAAATAAAGGATCTGGAGTGATTACTGGTTTTACAGATAAGCTATCGTCTGTGTCAAATTGTAATAAGTGTGCATTAACACTGGCTTCAACAATTTGCAAAACATATAAAAGTACACCAGTTAATAATGATAAATCTCTATTTTTTCGTAAAGTTTTCTGTGCACTTTCTAAACCAGCAGTAGAAATAAGAACAGTTCCGTCCTCTCTAGTAAATTCGTCTTTTAATCCTTGTTTACGAAGTTTAAAAGCTGTTCGGTATCGATCATACTGATCGCTATTATCAATGTAAAAATAAGCACTAGCGCCTATTGCTGCCCATACTATTGGGGCTTTCCAATACTTTCCATTATAAATTTGTCCACCTCCAGGAAAAATAGCTGAGTAAAAGGCAGCTTTTGAAGGTGACAAAGGATTGTATTTGTCGCTTGTTAACTGAAGTTGTTTTGCTCTAACGGCAATAGAATCTTTTTGAGCAAAAGTATTTTGAAACAAAAAAAGACTAAAAAAAGCGAATATGATAGTACGTACGTTCAATTACTTTAGTAAGTTTTTAATACGGTTAAAATCTTCTTCTGAATGAAAAGGAATAGAGATTTTACCTTTTCCACGATTGTTCACCGTAACATCAATTTTATGTCCAAAATAGTCGCTAATATCCTTAACACTTTCAGAAATATAATTAGGTAAAGCTTTCTTTTTGGCTGTTTTAGCGACCTTGCCAGCTTTTAAGTTTTTTACAAGTTCTTCAGTTTGACGTACTGATAGTTTATCACGAACAATTTTCTCATAAATGTTTAATTGATCAGAGTTACTATCAATATTAATCAATGCACGACCGTGCCCCATTGAAATAAAACCATCACGCATTCCTGTTTGAATAATAGGATCTAGCTTAAGTAAACGTAAGTAGTTAGTAACTGTAGAACGCTTTTTACCAACACGGGTACTTAGTTCTTCTTGAGTAAGTTGAATTTCATCAATTAAACGTTGATAAGAAAGAGCAACTTCAATCGGATCTAAGTTTTTACGTTGAATATTTTCTACCAACGCCATTTCTAACATTTCCTGATCGTTTGCTAAACGAATGTAAGCAGGAACGGTTTTGTTTCCAATAAGTTTAGAAGCTCTAAAACGACGCTCCCCAGAAACTAATTGAAACTTATCGCTTGATAGTTTACGTACAGTAATAGGCTGAATTACTCCTAATTCTTTAATAGAACTAGCTAATTCGCGCAACGCTTCTTCATCAAAATAAGTCCTAGGTTGGTAAGGGTTTACATCGATTGAGTTGATATCAATTTCAATAATATTTCCAACTAACTTATCTGCATTTTTATCTTCTGCCGAATTTACTTCTGCAGTTTCCTTTAATAATGCTGATAAACCTCTACCTAAAGCTTGTTTTTTTGTTGCTTTTGCCATTTACAGTAATTATGCGTTTTTAGTTAAAATTTCGTTCGCCAAATTTAAGTAATTTACGGCACCTTTACTCGTTGCATCGTATGAAATTATACTTTCGCCATAACTTGGTGCTTCACTTAAACGGATATTTCTATGTACTATTGTTTCAAAAACCATAGAACTGAAGTGTTTGCGTACTTCATCTACCACTTGGTTTGACAAGCGTAAACGAGAATCGAACATAGTTAATAACAAGCCTTCTATTTCTAGCTCTTGATTGTGTATTTTTTGAACACTCTTAATTGTGTTTAATAATTTTCCTAAACCTTCTAAAGCAAAATATTCACATTGAATAGGGATAACAACAGAGTCGGCAGCTACTAGAGAGTTTAAAGTTATTAACCCTAAAGATGGGGCGCAATCAATTAAAATAAAATCGTAATCATCTTTAATATCTTCTAACGCTTTTTTTAACATGTACTCGCGTTGTTGCTTGTCTACCAATTCAATTTCAATAGCAACTAAATCAATATGAGCAGGAATTAAGTCAACGTTTGGAGAGTCAGTTTTTAAAACAGTGTCTTTCGCAGAGATCGTGTGTTCTAAAACCTGATACGTTCCAATTTCTATACTTTCAACGTCTAAACCTAAACCAGAAGTAGCATTTGCTTGGGGGTCAGCATCAATTAACAACACTTTTTTTTCTAAAACACCTAAAGCCGCAGCTAAGTTTACAGATGTAGTAGTTTTACCTACGCCACCTTTTTGATTTGCAATTGCAATAATTCTACCCATTATAATTTATAAAGTTTGAAAGAGGTAAATTTACAATTATTTCTCATTTTTGAAAGAGAAAGATATTAAATAAAATTACAAAAGCCACAGAGTTTTGATTCTGTGGCTTTTGTAATTTTTATATGTGGAAAATTTATTACCCGTTTAACATTACTGGCATAACAAGCATAGTTACTAACTCGCCTTCTTCAGTACCGTCAATTGGAGTTAAAATTCCAGCTCTATTTGGTAAGCTCATTTCAATTAAAACGTCGTTAGAGTTTAAGTTGTTTAACATTTCGCTAAGAAAACGAGAGTTAAACCCAATCTGCATATCGTCACCTTGATAATCACAGTTTAATCGTTCGTCGGCTTTATTAGAATAGTCTAAATCTTCTGCAGAAATATTTAATTCAGTACCCGCCATTTTCAAACGAATTTGATGTGTTGTCTTACTAGAGAAAATAGATACACGACGTACAGAATTTAAGAAAGAAGCTCTGTCAACAGTTAATTTGTTTGGGTTTTCTTTTGGTATAACAGCTTCGTAGTTAGGGTATTTTCCATCAATTAATCGACAGATTAATACTACATTATCAAAAGTAAATTTGGCATTAGTATCATTATATTCAATAGTCACATTGTTTTCTGATCCCCCTAAAATTCCCTTTAATAAGTTTAAAGGTTTTTTAGGCATGATAAATTCGGCTGATTTATCAGCAGTAATATCGGTACGTGTATATTTAACTAATTTATGAGCATCAGTGGCTACAAAAGTTAATTCTTTTGAATTGAACTGAAAAAATACACCACTCATAACAGGACGTAAATCATCATTACCAGCCGCAAAAATAGTTTTAGAAATAGCTGTAGCTAAAATATGAGAAGGGATTTCAGTGCTGCTAGGAGAAGGTAATTCTACAGCTTTAGGGAACTCATCTCCACTAAAGTATGCCATGTCATATTTTCCTTGTTCCGAAATAATCTCAATAGTGTTATCTCCTTCAATCTTAAATGTAAGAGGTTGTTCAGGAAATGTTTTTAAAGTATCTAATAATAAACGAGCATTTATAGCAATCGCTCCAGTATCAGTACTTTCAACTTCAATAACTGATGACATGGTTGTCTCAAGGTCGGAAGCCGATATTTTTAATTCGTTTTCAGATAGTTCAAATAAAAAGTTATCTAAAATTGGTAACGTGTTATTGCTATTTATAACCCCACCTAAAACTTGTAGTTGTTTTAATAATTGTGAGCTAGATACGATAAATTTCATTTAGTAATTTTTCTATTTATTAGACTTACAAATATATCTTAATTTGATGATTTTAAAAATTATTTTTTCAAAGAGTGCAATACTCTTAATTAAATTGATAATTTAATTGTATTGTACCATAAAAATTTCCTTTAGGAACACGCGAACTTTTAAGTTTTTTTGTATGGTAGTTTATGGCATAACCAAAATTAAAACGATTACTTGTAAAACGAATTCCAAACTCCGTTGTAAATTTAAAAGGTTCTACATCAAACGTTACAGGGCTTTTTTTGTTTAAAAAGCTACCTTCAATAGTTGCGTCATAAGCAACATAATGGAGCATTGGTTTTAGGTATAAAAAAACTTCCGTCTTATTTTCGAAATTAGTGTTTTTATTGTTTAAGTTTCCATGAAAAGCAATAGAATTAATAATACTTTCTAGAGGTTTAAAGCCAATACGAGTAAATAAACCAGTTGATAAATCAGTATAAACAGTACCTAACCTAGCAGAGTTTGTCCAGTTAAGGTCAAAAACATTGTCTTTAGTTATTTTTTTAATATAATCGACCTTTAGATTAAGAGCAAAAGCATCTTTTATTTGATAATCCCATCCAGTAGCTTCTTTAAAACCATACATTTTATGTATAATTCCTTGAAGTTCTTCACCAAAAGAATAAGATCCAATAGTTCCTATTTGTAAAGCTGTTTTGAGAATAGATTTATTAGCGTAAAATCGGTTAACCCCAAAACTACCAAATAAGTAGCTAGCAAAAGGACGATCATGTTCTTCAATAGTTTCAACAACAGCCTTATAAGGAGTGTACATATGGTGACCTAATTGGATTTCATATATTTTTTTATTAATATTTTCAGCTTGCTTTTTACTTAAGAAGCGGTATGTTAAAAAGGCTCCGTTTGTATAATATCGATCTTGATAGGTGGAAACATATAAGTCATTATCATTTAAAAAACTTAATTCTTTGCCATATTTACGTTGTGAGAATAGATAGAGAGTAAATAAGATAAATAAAAGTGACATGTTTTTTTTCATAGGTGTAAATATCGTATTATTTTAGCACAACCTTGGTTAAATTATTAACAAGAATAATTAATAAACATATGAAAGAAAAGCAAGTATTAACAATTGAAGATTTTGAAAGTGTTTCTACAAATGAAGAGTTGCTAGCAATTATAAAAAAAAAGGAAATTTCAATAACCAAGGTTCAGGTAAAGTTAAATTACGAAGAGGAACTGAAAAAACTACAGATAGAGTTAGTGAAACTTCAGCAATGGATTGCGCAAAATAAGAAGCGAGTAGCAGTTATCTTTGAAGGAAGAGATGCTGCAGGGAAAGGTGGGAGTATAAGACGTTTTATGGAGCATATGAATCCGCGTTCTACTCGTTTAGTAGCTTTGAATAAACCTACAGATGTAGAAAAGGGACAATGGTATTTTCAGCGTTATATTAAAGAGTTACCAAATCCTGGAGAAATAGTTTTTTTTGATCGTAGTTGGTACAATAGAGCTGTAGTTGAGCCTGTAATGGGATTTTGTACGGACGAGCAGTATAAGAATTTTTTGGTTCAAGTGCCTGAATTTGAACATATGTTATATGAAGATGGAGTTGTTGTGATAAAATTTTGGTTATCAATTTCAAAAGAAGAACAGTTACGTCGATTTAATTCTAGGAATAATAATCCTTTAAAGCGTTGGAAGTTCAGCCCTGTAGATAAAAGAGGACAAGAGTTATGGGATAAGTATAGTCATTATAAAAATGAAATGTTTAGTAAAACGCACACAGCTTATAGTCCTTGGATAGTAGTAAAGACAAATAACAAAAAAGAAGCTAGAGTTGAGTGTATGCGTCATGTATTGTCTCAATTTGATTATAAAGGAAAAGAAGAGGCGCAAACTATTTTAACACCAGATCCAAATATAGTAATGCGTTATTATCGTTCAGTAAAACATTTAGATTAATTATGGGGAAGTTAACTCAAAGAGATGTAAATAAATTAAATACAACAAGAGGTTTAAAGGCTTTACTGTCTAAATCTTTTAATATAGAAAGAGCAATTCGATATGTAGATTACGAACGAAAGTTAAAAAAATTACAAGTAGAGTTAATTCGTTTACAAGCTTGGACAATAAAAAAAAATGAACGAATAATTGTAATTTTTGAAGGAAGAGATGCTGCTGGAAAAGGAGGGGCAATACGTAGAATTACAGAACGTATCAATCCTCGTCATATGCGAATAGTAGCGCTTCCTAAACCAAATGAAGATGAAAAAACACAATGGTATTTTCAAAGGTATGTAGAACAGTTTCCAAAAGCAGGTGAAATAGTTTTTTTTGATCGCAGTTGGTATAATAGAGCAGTAGTAGAACCAGTTAATGGTTTTTGTACACAAGAAGAGTATGAGGTTTTTATGAATCAAGTAAATGATTTTGAACGTATGATTTTAGAGTCAGGTATTCGTTTGGTAAAAATCTACATGTCTATTAATAAAAAAGAACAAGCTAAACGATTCAACGATATAAAAAACAACCCATTAAAACAATGGAAAATGACGCCTGTAGATGAAAAAGCGCAAGAACTTTGGGATAATTATACAGAGTATAAAAAGGCAATGTTCTCAAAAACAAATACAGAAATATCTCCATGGAAAGTTATTCGAGCAAATAGGAAAACTATAGCAAGAATAAGTGTGATTAATCACATTTTAAAAAGTATACCTTATGACAAGAGTATAGAAGTGTAGCTAAGATAATTTTTGATAAATTTCTTCGAAAATAAAAAATAACTCACCAGCAATTTGTTTACTAACTTTTAAGTATGTTTCTTCGGTTAAGTCTGTATTGTCAGATGTTTGAGGGTCGTTATAAGGTAAATGAAAACGTTCAATAGCATCAGGTATATATGGACAGTTTTGGTCGGCATTATCACAAGTAGTTATAGCTACAAAAGGATAACTGTTTTGGGGGTGATCATATAACTTGGAAAAACCTAAAATTGATTTTTTAGTTCCTTTAAAAGAAACTAAGTACCTTGGATTCTGGTGAGAAAAATCAACAACGTTAAAGATAAAGCCAGTTTTTTGTAAACATTTCACTGTGTTTCTATGAAAAGAAGTGGTTTCTGTTCCGCCAGAATAGGTGAACATATTCTTTAAGTTAAAATATTCAATAGCAAAAAAGCTCCACACTTGTGCAAACTGACTTCTACGAGAATTATGAGTACAAATAAAATTTAAATTTATTTTTTCTCTGTCAAGATATTCTTCGTAAATAGTGTCTATTATTTCAACCAATAAATCTTTTCGGTCTTCGGTAAGGGTTAACTCTTTTCTAGCTTCCTCAAAGAAAATTTTTGTATTGATATTCTTAGTGTTTATCATTTATTTGCAGTTATTTTGCATAATTAAATCATTTGCAAAAATACAAGCTAATACCCTTTTGGCTAATTAAATAAAGGTTAAGGATGTGTTTAGAAATAGGAAATAAAGTAGCAGTAATTGATGCTGATATTAAAGGAGTTGTAACAAAAATTAAAAATGAAGAAATTTTTGTTAAAGATGAGGGAGGAATGGAGTATTGTTTTCTTAGGAAAGAGCTAGTAAAAGTTGAGGTAGATCAAAGTGAGTTAAGTAAATATTCGGATATTAACAATCCAATGCTTAAAGCCAAGACTCAAAATAAAGAAAAAAAGAAAAAAACATCTTTTATAAAAGATAAAAGAGAAGTGGTAATGGAAGTAGATTTACATGCTGAAAAGCTGTTAAAATCTACAAGAGGAATGGATAATTTTGATATTTTATCAATACAAATTAATACAGCAAAACATAAGTTAGAGTATTGTATATCTAAAAGAATATCAAAACTAGTTTTAATACATGGAGTAGGAGATGGAGTTTTAAAAACTGAGTTACAGTATTTATTAAATAATTATCCAGTTAAATATTACGACGCTTCTTATCAAAGATATGGGCAAGGAGCAACAGAGGTATATATTTTTCAGAATCAATAATTTTTTGAAAACATAACTATCGTTAAGAAAAACTTATTTTTGCTCTATGAAATCTGTTTATTTAGACAATGCCGCAACAACACCTATGTTGCCCGAAGTTATTGAGGTTATTCAACAATCAATGCAAACCAATTTTGGAAATCCGTCATCCATACATCAGCATGGTAGAAAAGCTAAAGCAGCTGTTGAAACAGCTAGAAAGAGTATAGCGAAACATTTTAATGTGTCTTCAAGTGAAATCATTTTTACAGCAGGAGGGACCGAAGCTGATAACTTAATTTTGTTTAATGCAGTCTTAAACTTAGGAGTAGAGAGAATTATTACTTCCAAGATAGAACACCATGCAGTTTTAAACACTGTACAGTTTTTAGAAGAAAAACATAATCTAGTAGTAGATTATGTTAAGGTAAATGAAGAAGGAGCTGTTTCAATGGAGAGTTTGGGGGATTTACTAAATAAATCAAAGAAAAAAACTTTGGTGAGTTTAATGTATGTGAATAATGAAATAGGTAATTTACTATCAATAGAAGAGGTTGTAGCATTATGTAAAGAGCATGAGGCGTATTTTCATTCAGATACCGTACAAGCTATTGGGCATTATGATATAGACTTACAAAAAACACAAATAGATTTTATCACTGCAAGTGCACATAAGTTCCATGGACCTAAAGGGGTTGGTTTTGCTTATTTTAAAAAAGGGATTGGAATATTACCAATGTTACATGGTGGTGAACAAGAAAAAGGAGCAAGATCTAGTACAGAAAACGTACATTCAATAGTTGGAATGGAAAAAGCGTTGACTATTGCTTTTGAAAATTTACAAAAAGACAAAAAATATATTTTTGGATTAAAGGAATATTTTACAAAAAAAATAAAAGAAGTTATTCCAAATATTAGAGTTAATGGAGAGTCAATAGAAAAGACTAGTTATACAATTGTAAATATACAATTTCCTTTAGAGGATAAAATGCTGTTATTTAATTTAGATTTATCTGGGATAGCTGTTTCTGGAGGTAGTGCATGTCAAAGTGGAAGTAGTAAAGGATCTCATGTGTTACGAGAATTCTTAAGTGAAAAAGAAGAAAAGAAAACATCTATACGATTTTCTTTTAGTAAATTAAATACAATTAAAGAAATTGATTATACGATAAATCAATTAAAGAGATTATTGAAATAGATAGAAAAGATAATATTGTTAATTATGAATTACTTTTTATTTTAGGAAATTATATGAGCAGACTCTTATTATATAATAAATAAGGGGGCTAAAAGCCCCCTGTTTTAAGAAGTTTTTATACTTTTATATAAAGTGATTTTAATATCCGGAAGGTCTTTTCCAACGCACAGGTGGAGCAGGTTCAGGTTTAGGAATAAATTCATTACTTTTTAATAAGCGTAAAGCTTCATCAACAGCTTTTTCTAACTGAGGGTCTTTTCCTTTTAAAATTTTACTTGGCTCTTGGTGTACTTCGATATCAGGAGCTACACCTTCACCTTCAACGGCCCAATTACCATCCAAATCAAAAAATCCACCACGTGGTGCAACCATTCTACCACCATCAATAAAAGCTGGAGTGTCCCAGGTTCCTACTAAACCTCCCCATGTACGAGTTCCAACTAGTGGTCCTAATTTTTTTTCTTTAAACATATAAGGAAGTAAATCTCCTCCAGAACCAGCACGCTCGTTAATAATCATCACTTTTGGTCCCCAAATACCAGCTATAGGTGTTGTCCATGGCTTTCTTTTATTAGCTTTACTATTAAAATACCCAAAAGGTTTTCTCGATAAAATATCAATCATATAATCGGCAGCACTACCACCACCGTTATTTCTTTCGTCTATAATAACTCCTTTTTTATCTTGCTGAGAAAAATAATAGCGATTAAAAGAGGTAAATCCGTTGTTTGAAGTATTCGGAACATACACATACGCTAATTTTCCGTTAGATAATTTATCTACTTTTCTCCTGTTTTCTTCTACCCAGTCTATAGAGCGCAAATTTCTTTCACTGGCAACAGGTTTTACCAAAATAGTTTTTGCTCCATTAACTGTGGGGTTAGAATTTGTCTTAATGTAAATTTCTCTTCCTGCGGTTTGCTCTAATGCTTTATACAGATTGTCTTTTGAAGTTACAGGAACTCCATTAACTTCTAATAAATAATCCCCTTCTTTAACATCAATTCCCGGAAGCCCTAATGGAGCTTTAATATTAGGATTCCAACGTTCTCCTTTGTATATTTTTGAAAACTTGTATAAGCCATTAGATTCTTCAAAATCACAACCAAGTAATCCAACAGGAACGTAGTTGGTTTTAGGAGTGTCACCTCCATAAACGTATGAATGACCAATAGCAACTTCACCGCTCATAATGTCTACAACATAGTTTAAATCAGTTCTGTGCCTTACATGATCAATCCAAGGAGCGTACCATTGATAGATTTTGTCCCAAGGTGCACCGTGTACATTATCAACATATAAAAAATCTCTCATATAGCGCCAACCTTCTTTAAAGATTTGATGAGCTTCAGCTTTTGGGTCGACCTTAATTTTTAAGTTGGTTTTTATAGAGCCTTTACCAGGTTTAACTGGAGATTTACTACTAACAATACTCCAGTTTCCTTTACTTGATAGTAATACAGACTCTCTGTCTTCTGAAACTGTTACTGAACGAGCTCCTTTAGTAAATTCAGTAGCTTTTTCTTTTGAAATGTCATAGTCATGGATAATCACATCAGGTTTGTTTTGAATAGCTTCAGCTATGAAAACATGATTTTTTGGTGCTTTGTATAAAGCTGTATAATTTTTAGTAGGTAATTTTAAGGCAATAGCTCTATTGAAAATACCTTCTTCATCAATCACAACTTTTATTTTATCAGCTTCTTTTGATGTTTTTTTATCGTCTTTTTTTTCTTTTTTGCTCTTTTCTTCTGAATCTTTTTTTTCAGCTTTCTCTTCATCAGTTTTCGGTAGGTTAGGAGCTTTGTCTTTGCTGTTCAAAACAACGGCATATAAGCTACGAGTTACTGAAGGGTCGTAAGAACTCATGTCTAACCACCCAGATGCTAATCCGTAGTTTGTGCTAGCCAAGGTATAAATATATTTCCCTGAAGCATCCCAAACAGGTGAAATAGCATCTGCTAAAGGATCTGTAATTTGAATTGTTTTTTTGGTGCTGATTTGATATGCGTAAATAGATTTAAAATGATTTTCATTTTGTTTAGCATAAGCAATCCAATCACTATCAGGAGACCATTTCGGATTCATGGTTCTATTTGGATGTGCAAAATTATCAGTAGCTACTTTTTCAGCTTTTTTAGTTTCTAAATTTAAAATCCAAATATTAAAATGCGTATCGGTAAATGATACATATTTACCATCAGGAGACCAATCTGGTCTAAAATAAAAAGTAGGATTAGGAATGGTAATATATGATTTGTTGTCTCCATTTTGGTCGGAAATCACCAATTCGTATTCTCCATTTTTATCAGAAAACCAAGCTACTTTATCTCCTTTTGGAGACCAAATAGGATACCTATCAGCTACACCTGAAGAGTTAGTTAAGTTTCTCCAAGTACCATTTTCTTTTGGGACAGTAAAAATTTCACCGCGGTATTCAAAAATAGCTCTTTTTCCTTTAGGGGAAATATTAGGGTTTGTTAAATTTCTTCCTTTTACATCCATCCAACGAGTTCTAGCATAGTTTAAATCACCATGAACTGTTATCGGTATTTGTTTGGTAGTTGAGGTGTTAGGATTTAAAAAGTGGATGTATCCTCCTTGTTCATAAACAATTCCGTTTGAATTAGCATCTAAGCTTTTTACATCAAATCTTTTATGGAATGTAAGTTGTTTTTCTTGTTTGGTTGCCAAGTTATATGACCAAATATTACTAGTATAGTCTCTTTCAGAAATGTAGTAAACATTACCGTTGTACCAAACAGGATCTAAATGCCTTTCTTTGTCTTTTTGAGGAGTTTTAACTAGTTTTTGATTTTGCATATTTAAAATCCAAATAGGCATTGCTTGACCACCACGATAATTTCGCCATTCTGCATCCCAACTCGTAATAGGGGTGTAGGCAAGGTATTTACCATCTTTTGAAAATTCTCCATAAGCAGCTCTTGGAACGTTTACAGCTTTAGGTAATTCTCCTTTAAGTGAAACAGTATAGAATTTAGTAGTTTGGGTTGGTCTGCCTTCTCTAGATGAGCGAAATAAAACTTTGTTATCAGGTGTCCAGCCTTGTACAAAGTCACCACTTGGATGATAGGTTAATCGTTTGGGTTCACCACCAGTAGCAGGAATTACATATACATCAGTATTTCCATCGTACTGTGCAGTAAAGGCAATCATAGTACCATCATTAGAGAAATGTGGGTTTGACTCATAGCCGTCATCACTGGTAAGTCGTATGGCATCTCCACCTTTAATCGGAGCCTTCCAAAGGTCGTTTGCATATACAAAAACGACTTCAGAGTTAGATATTGTAGGTTGTCTTAAAAGGCGTGTTTCTTGGGGAAAGCCAGTGTAGCAGGTAGCTAAAGTGAGTAAGGTCAGTATTTTTTTCATGCTTTGTTGAAATTTAAATCTTAAAACTACTTAATTAGTTGTTAAAGGGAGTGAAAAAAATGTTAAAAACTAAAACCCTACAGCTGTGTCATCTCCTCTGGGATCAGCGCCGCCTTCTAATTTCCCGTTAGGAAGCACCAAAATAGCATCTACTTTTCCGATAACTGGTGAGTTGGTTTCGTCTAACTCGTACCCAAGACTTTGTAAACGTCTTTTTACTTGTTTATCAAAACCTTTTGGTTCCATTTTAATTACATCTGGTAACCATTGATGGTGAAAACGTGGTTGATTCACGGCTTCTTGCATTCCCATATCAAACTCATGTACATTTAAAATAGTTTGCAAAACTGAAGTAATAATTGTTGAACCTCCAGGAGTTCCTACAACCATGTATAGTTGACCATTTTTTTCTACAATAGTAGGGGTCATAGAGCTTAACATGCGTTTTTCAGGTTCTATTTTATTGGCTTCAGCACCTACTAAACCAAACATATTCGGTACACCAGGTTTACTTGAAAAATCATCCATTTCATTGTTTAAGAAAAAACCTAAATCTGAACAATATAGTTTAGAACCGTAAGCTCCATTAATGGTTGTAGTGGCAGAAACAGCATTTCCAAATTGATCAACGATAGAGTAGTGGGTGGTTTCATTGCTTTCAATCATAGTAATACTTCCATGAGATACATCGGACGAAGGGGTGGCTTTTTCAAAAGAAAAATCAAGCATTCGATTTTTTGTGTATTCTTTACTGATGAGTGTCTTAATAGGAATTTCTACAAAATCAGGATCTCCTAAGTAAAAACTTCTATCTGCATAAGCTCTACGTTCTGCTTCAGTAATTATCTGCATAGTTTTTGTTGAATTATGACCGTATTTATCTAAATCAAACGGTTCAATTCCGTTCATTATCTGTGCTAAACAAATTCCCCCACTAGCAGGTGGAGACATTGAAATAATTCGTAAATCGTCGTAGGTAAAAGTGATTGGAGTTCTCCATCTAGCTTCATACTTAGCCAAATCTTCTTCGGTCATAATTCCGCCATTGTTTTGCATAAAATCAACAAGGCGTTTAGCGGTTTCTCCTTTGTAAAACTCATCACGACCATTTTTTGCAATACGTTCTAAAGTTGCTGCTAAAGCAGTATATTTGATAGTGTCTCCCTTTTTCCAAGGCTTGTCAAAAAGAATAGAGTCTTTATTTACTTCTAAAAAATAATGTTGATACTTTTTTATACGGTCTTCTTGTTTTTGAGTAACTACAACTCCTTTTTTAGCTAAAGCTATGATTGGTTTTAAAATCTCTTGAATAGGTAATGAGCCGAATTTTTCATGTGTGGCAAAAACACCAGCCACTGTTCCTGGAATTCCTGCAGCCATAGCTCCTAAAGTACTTTTGTTTTTAATTACATTTCCTAAGCTATCTAAATACATGTCTTTATGAGCAGCAAGTGGAGCTTTTTCGCGATAGTCAAGCGCACCAATTTCTCCCGTATTTTTTCTATATACCATGAATCCACCACCACCAAGATTACCAGCGTAAGGATATGTTACTGCTAAAGCTAATTCTGTGGCTACCATAGCGTCGAAAGCATTTCCTCCTTTTTGTAAGATATCCGAACCAATTTGTGAAGCTTCTTTACGAGCAGAAACTACCATAGCCTTTTCAGTAATTGTACCTAGAACTTTTTCTTTTTTACAGCTATATAATACTGTGAGTGTTAAAAAAAATAAGAATGCTTTTTTCATGTGTTGTTAACTTAGTTCTTTTAGTTTTTGATGAGAGAATGTGCGAAGGTCTTCAAAAAAAGTAGTGAAATCATTTTCGAAAATCTGATAATTCTCTAACAAATCTCCGGTTGCTAAATTCATTTTTGATTTCCCATTAGTGCGTCTATTCATTCCGTTTAGGACTTCCTGAATTCCTTTGGCAAATTGATAATTATATAACCAGTCATACTGTATCATGTAGGGTAGCATTTCTTGTGTTTTTTCAGGAAGAATATCAATATTGTCTTGAAGTAAATTATAGACAGAGTTTACATAGACGTCTAGTGGAATTTGTGAATAATTTTTCCAGTTTTTGGCTAAATAATGATCGTAAAAAATATCGATAATTACTCCGTCATAATGACGATATCTTTCGTGAAGGCGACGTTTACTGATTCTAACAATTTTATGCGCATCTGTGTAGGTGTCAATTTCGCGATGTAACAAAATTCCTTTTTGAATGTCTTCATGATAGTGAGAGAAGTTTCTTCCTTTTACATGGTCGGCAATAAAGTTACCAATCATTACATTAGTGTTGTTGTCAGAAAGATATAAATGCGCTAAAAAATTCATTTTATAAATGTAAACAAAAAACCACAACTGAAAAGCTGTGGTTTTAAAGTTTATGTATAAGTCTTTAATTTTTAACTGGAGTATTCTTTAAAATCTCTAATAAAAATTTCCAGAATTTTTGTGTTGATGATATTTGTGCGCGCTCATCAGGTGAGTGTGCACCTTTAATATTTGGACCGAAAGAAACCATATCCATTTCTGGGTAGTTTTGGCCTAAAATACCACATTCTAATCCTGCATGACATGCAGCTACAATAGGTTTTTCGTTGTGTAACTCTTCATATAAATTAGTTACAGTTTTTAAAATCTCAGAATTTACGTTTGGTAACCATCCAGGATACGAACCAGAAAACTCTACATCAAAACCAGCTAATTCAAAAGATGAACGTAATGAGTTAGCTAAGTCCCACTTATTTGTTTCAGAAGAAGAACGTGTTAAACATCCAATTTTAATAGCACCATCTTTTACAATAATACGAGCAATGTTGTTTGAGGTTTCTACTAAACCTTCAATATCAGGGCTCATTCGATATACACCATTCAACGCAGCATAAACCGCTTTAATTAATCCTTCTTGAACACCTAAGTCCATTACAGTTTCAGGAGTGTCAACTTCTTTTAATTCAATAGAAAGATTAGGTTCTAGTGTTGAAAACTCAGCTTTGATGTTGTTGATAAGCTCATGTATTTCAAATTGGAAAGGTTCTTTAGAAACAGCATCAATAACTACAGTTGAAAAGCTTTCGCGAGGAATAGCATTGCGTAAACTACCTCCGTCAATTTCCGAAACACGTAATCCGAAATTCGTAAAACCGTCAAATAACAAACGGTTCATAATTTTATTAGCGTTTCCTAAACCTTTAATAATATCCATTCCTGAGTGACCACCATTTAATCCTGTAACAGAAATTTCATAGGCGATTGTGTTTTCAGGAGTAGTTTCTTCACTATAATTTCTAGTAGCGGTAACATCTACACCACCAGCACATCCCATTCCTATTTCATCATCTTCTTCAGTGTCTAGATTTAATAAAATTTCACCTTCTAATAAACCTCCTTCAAGTCCCATTGCACCTGTCATACCTGTTTCTTCATCAATTGTGAATAAAGCCTCGATAGCAGGGTGAGGAATATCAGTAGATTCTAAAACTCCCATGATAGCGGCAACACCTAAACCGTTGTCGGCTCCCAATGTAGTTCCGTCAGCTTTAACCCAATCACCATCTACAAACATTTTAATTCCTTCGGTGTCAAAATCAAAAACAGTGTCTGCATTTTTTTGGTGTACCATATCTAAATGGCTTTGCATTACTACTGTTTTTCTGTCTTCCATTCCAGGTGTAGCAGGCTTGCGAATAATTACATTCCCAACTTTATCAACCATGGTTTCAAGATTTAGTTTCTTACCGAAATCTACCATAAATTGAATGACTCTTTCCTCTTTTTTTGATGGACGAGGTACAGCGTTTAAGTCGGCAAAATTTTTCCAAACAGCTTTTGGTTCTAGGTTTCTTATCTCTGAATTCATGTGAATTGAAGTTTTAATTTTAAAGCTACGAAGATACTTAATCCTTATCGAAAAATTGTAAATTCGCAACATGGATTTTTCGTCGAAATTATTAGAAAATGCAGTAAATGAAGTAAGCAGATTACCGAGTATTGGTAAGCGTACTGCACTTCGTTTGGTGTTACATTTATTAAAACAACCGAAAGAAAATACGAAGTATTTGGCAGAGGCTTTAACGCATTTACGAAATGATGTAAAATCGTGTAAAAAGTGCCATAATATTTCAGATACAGTGTTATGTGATATTTGTAGTAATCCGAAGCGAAATGCTGAGATTGTATGTGTAGTGGAGGATATTCGTGATGTAATGGCGATTGAAAACACAGCACAATATAGAGGTTTGTATCATGTGTTAGGAGGGAAGATTTCTCCTATTGAAGGAATTGGTCCTCAAAATTTACAGATTGAATCGTTAGTGGAAAAAGTAAAAGAGGGAGAGGTTAAAGAACTGATTTTCGCGTTAAGTTCTACTATGGAAGGAGATACAACGAACTTTTATATTTACAAACAGATAGAAAAATACGGAGTAACTACATCAACCATTGCTAGAGGAATCTCAGTAGGGGATGAGTTAGAATATGCAGACGAGGTTACACTAGGTAGAAGTATTGTGAATAGGATACCTTTTGAGCAGTCTATAAAGGGATAAAAAAAGCGAAGTTTTAAACTTCGCTTTTTTTATGTTATTTTCTTTTGAATGCAGTAAACCATTCAATAGCTGTAAAAGTGTTTTTGTTGTCAGAAAAAACTATTTTCAAAATATTCTCAGAGGTTTCAGAAGAAGCAATAATTTCATAGTATCCTTTTCCTTTATAACTCCATGTGCCCTTTGTGGTATTTTTTATTTGACAATTATTAGTGCTGTTTTTATTTTCATAAATGGTACTTAAAAAAGTACCGTTTTCATAAAAAAACATAGTTGATTTTTTATTACAGTCGTCGACTTCTATTCCATCATAAGAAAAGAAATACCAAGTTCCTATAATAGGGTCTAAATTGTTTTCATCGTCAGAAGAACAAGCGAATAAGCTAAATATAGCAATTGTTAAAACTAAAATTTTTTTCATAGCACTATTATTTTTTTATAGATTATTCGTTTAGTTTTTCATCCTCATCCATCAATTCTTGCTCGTATTTATCCCAAGATTTTTTAGCTCTTACTTTTTTATAGTAACGGATACCAATCATCAATAATACGCCAAATAAAATAATTCCTACAACGCCCCAAATCCAGTTGATAGCACTTTTTAAAACGACTAAAAATACAACAGCGAATAAAATTACAGTTGGAATTTCATTAAATATGCGGAGTTTATTAGGTGTGTATTTAATCTCATCACGTTGTAGTTCTTTGTATATTTTATGGCAAAATCCGTGGTAAAAATATAGCGCTAATACAAAAGCTAATTTTACATGCATCCAAGGCATTTTTAAGTAATAAGGATTTTTATATAGCATCCAAAAAGCAAAAAAACTTGCTAAAAATAAAGAAGGCCAAGTAATAATATACCATAAACGTTTAGACATTAACTTGTATTGAGTTTGCAATATAGACTTGGCAGGTTCGTCTTTTTTTTCTGCTTCTACATGGTAAATAAACAGACGACCTATATAAAATAATCCGGCAAACCAAGTTACTACAAATATAATGTGTAATGCTTTTACGTAATAAAAATCCATGAGTTTTAATGTTTGAAAGTTGTAAAATTACAAGTTTTTAATTTTGTTAACTTATAACTTGAAAGAGATTATCACGTCGTTATCGCTTCTCATAATGACAGTTTTTGTGTCATTGCGAGCCTTTCGACTGTGGCTCAAGAGAAGCGAAAGCGTGGCAATCTGTTAATTGTTTGTTGTTAACTGAAATTCATTAATCCATCCAGCTAAAACATCTACCCATTCATCATTATCATTAATACAAGGAACTGTGTAAAATTCTTCACCACCAGCTTCTAAGAACTCGTGTTTTCCTTCCATAGCTATTTCCTCTAGTGTTTCTAAACAATCAGATACAAAAGCAGGAGTTACAATAGCTAATTTTTTAATGCCATCTTTTTCTGCTTTATTTACAATAGTTCTGTCGGTATACGGTTGTAACCAAGGATCCACTCCTAAACGTGATTGGAATGAGGTAGAAACTTTATTTTCGTCTAATCCTAATTCAGAAATTACATTTTTAGTGGTTTGATAACATTGATGACGGTAGCAATATTTATGAGCTTCTGAAGGAGTATTACAACAACTTAAATTTCCTACTTCAGGATTACAGTGCGATTTTGTAATGTCAGATTTTCTGATGTGACGCTCTGGAACTCCATGATAAGAGAATAAAATATGGTCATAATCTTTATCAGATAAATAATCTTTTATGCTATTAGATAGTGCTTTTATATATTCTGGTTTGTTATAAAAAGCAGGGACATCGGTAATTTTCATGTTAGGAAAGAATTCTTTTCTTAACTCTTCAGCTAATACCAAAATAGTTTCAGTAGTTGCCATGGCAAATTGAGGATATAACGGAACTAATAAAACTTCAGTAACACCTTTGTCGTGTAATTCTTGTAATCCACTTTTAATTGAAGGGTTTCCATAACGCATTGCTAAGGAAATAGGAAGTTCTGTTTTTGCTTGTACTTTGTTTTGTAAACGTTCTGATAATACAATTAAAGGAGAGCCTTCTTTCCACCAAATTTTTTGATAGGCTTCAGCTGATTTTTTTGGGCGCGTATTTAAAATAATACCTTTAACAATAAATGTTCTTAGCCAGTAAGGAACGTCAATAACACGTTCGTCCATTAAAAATTCTCCTAAGTATTTTTTTACGTCTTTAGGGTTTGTGCTTTCTGGTGAGCCAAGGTTTACTAATAAAACTCCTTTCATACTATTTCAAGTTCTTTTCTTTTAACTGATTTGTCGTTTCGTATAATGCGATAGCTAAACTGTGAATTACATTCATGCTAGAATTTCTTCCGTACATTGGTATCGCAACTGTTGCGTCTACTAAATTTATGTTTTCTATACCGTTTCTTTCGCTACCCAAAAGTAATACAATTTTAGAATGTGTACAGAAATCGTAATCGCTAATATCTATGCTTTCATCGGTAATTTCAATTCCAATAATAGTGTTTCCTTCTTCTTTTAATTGATGGATAAGTTGTTCGAAATTGTTATACGTATTATGTGATATTTGTTGAATTGTATTTCGAGCAGTTTTTTTTACAATTCTATTATCTACAGAAGGAGAGCTTTCGTGTAAATATATTTTAGATACGCCAAAACTTTCTGAAATTCGAAAACACATTCCTATATTTTCAGGAGTACGGATAGTATCACAAACAATGGTTATAGGAAATTCTTGTTGGTTATTTTCTATATCGTAATGAGTAAGTTGTTTCATTTTATAAGATTATGAGTTTTTAATTTTTTTCTACTGTTGTAAACTCATTACATATTGTTTAGGGGTAGTGCCAAACTTTTTTTTAAAAGCAGCAATAAAATGACTAGAAGTACTATAACCAACCTGTAAACCAACTTCGTTAACATTATATTGGTTACTTTCTAATAGTTTTCTAGCATGATCCATTTTATAGTCAAACAAAAAGCTGTATACAGTATCTCCATAAATTTGTTTGAATCCTTCTTTTAATTTTTTTAAGTTTAAACCTACTTCGTTAGATAAATCTTGTAAACTAGGAGGCTCACTCATTCTAGCAATGATTATATCTTTTGCTTTTCTTATTTTTAAAACTTCACGATCATCCACCAAAAAAGGACAATATTCTTCATTGGTGTTTTCACCGCTGTCAAAATGTAAACTTAATAGCTCGTATGTTTTTCCTTTTATATAAAGGTCTTTCATAGAGCTTTGGTTTTTCGCTGTTAAAATTTGTTGAAGTACGAATAAAACATTAGCACTTATTTCTGCGTTGTCGTAATATTTTTTATTTTTATTATTTTCACTTAAAAAAGGTATATAACTAGCTTCTTTAGAGAAAAGAGCGTGAAACTTTTCAATAGAAATTAAAACTGAAACCAAAGAGGTTTTAGGTAGTATTTCTAAATTGATAGGTAAATCTTGTTGTGGGTTATATAGGAAAATTGAATGTTTGTCTAAAACATTAAAAGTATAGCTATTGTTATTGAAGTTAAACTTACAATTACCTTTAACACAGTAGTGTAGTTGTATGTATGAGTTGTCTATATCTCTTTTAAAAAACTCCGTTTGGTCAGAATTGTTTTGAAATTTTAGGACAAAAAACCCTTTTTCTATAGAAATTTCTCTAAATGTACTTTCTGCGATGTTTTTTGACATGAATTTAGTGGTTTACGTAAAACTTGTTATTTAGAATGGTTCTAAAATAAAATGTTTTCCCTAGTCTATTTTACTACAAAAATACACTTTTACAGAAGTTTTTAGGGGGTTTTTAAGTGAAAAAACAAATAGCGACATTAAAAGTTCTTTTAGCGATACTTTTTTTTGTTCAATATTTATATTTTTGACCGACTTTTTTGAAGAAGACTCAATGATAGTAGAAAACAAACATCATAATAATTTATACAATATAGGCGTTAGTTATAAAAAGGCTGATGCTTTGATTAGGGGGAAATTTAGTATTTCTAAAGAAAATCAAATACAACTTTTAGAAGAAGCCAAGCAAAGAGGTATAGACGGAATTTTTGTGTTGTCTACTTGTAATAGAACAGAAATTTGTGGTTTTGCAGAACATCCTTTTCAGTTAATAAGCATGTTGTGTAAATACTCAAATGGTTCGGTAGAAGAATTTGCAAACGTATCAAACGTATACAAAAACAAAGAGGCTATTAACCATCTTTTTAGAATGGGAACAGGTTTAGATAGCCAAATTTTAGGTGACTACGAAATAGTAGGGCAGTTACGTCAGGCATTTAAACAAGCTAAAGAAGTAGGAACTACAAATGCTTATTTTGAGCGTTTGTTGAACCATGTAATGCAAGCAAGCAAGCGAGTTAAAAATGAAACTAAGTTAAGCTCAGGTACCACTTCAGTATCATATGCAGCTGTTCAATACTTAATTAATAATTTGCCAGATTACAACTCGAAAAATATTTTAGTATTTGGATTAGGTAAAATGGGAAAACATACCTGTAAAAACCTAGCAGAATACACACAAAATAAATCGGTAAGTTTAATTAATAGAACTGAAGAAAAGACTTCAGCATTTGTAAAAGAACATAATTCTATTAGAAAAGCGTCATATGCAAATTTAGCAAAGGAGGTTTCAAATAGTGATGTTCTAATTGTTTCTACAGGAGCAAGTTTTCCTACGGTTACAAAAGAACATGTTTCAACAGATAAGGAATTATTGATTTTAGATTTATCAATGCCAGCAAATGTGTCAAAAGAAGTGGCAGGTTTAGAGAATGTAACAATGGTAAATGTAGATGATCTTTCCAAAATAACTGATGAAACATTAGCAATACGCCAACAAGAAGTACCATTAGCAGAGGCGATTATTGAAACTCATAACCAAGAATTTCAAGAATGGTTAAATCATAGAAGATTTACGCCAGCAATTACTGCTTTAAAAGAATCATTACAAAATATTCAACAAGGAGAAATAGCCTTCCATAAGAAGAAAATTAAAAATTTTGATGAAGAACAGGCAGAAATATTAACATCAAGATTTATTCAAAAAATAACCACACAGTTTGTTAAACACTTAAAAGACGAAGAAACTTCGGTAAATACAAGTATTGAAGTAATGGCTAAAGTGTTTGGAGCAAATTTAGAAACCATCCATGCAGAAGATAATTAGAATAGGTACCCGCGATAGCCAATTGGCTATGTGGCAAGCAAGAAAAGTTCAAAAACTTTTAGAAGAATTAGGCCATCAAACTCAATTAATCCCCGTTAAAGCAACGGGTGATTTAGTTTTAGATAAACCCCTTTATGAATTAGGAATTACAGGGATTTTTACTAAAAATTTAGATATCGCTATGTTGAATGACGACATTGATATTTCAGTACATTCTATGAAAGATGTTCCTACAGTATTGCCAGAAGGTATTATACAAGCAGCTGTTTTAAAACGTGCTAATTATAACGATATATTGTTGTTAAAGGACAATGAAGAGTTTATGGCGCAACCCAACGGAGTAGTTGCTACAGGTAGTTTACGTAGAAAAGCCCAATGGTTAAATCGTTATCCAACTCACAAGGTAGAGGGTTTACGTGGAAATGTAAATACACGCTTGCAAAAGTTAGAAAGTAATGACTGGAACGGTGCTATTTTTGCAGCAGCAGGATTGGAACGTGTAGGTTTAAGACCTAAAGGAGCTGTTAATTTGTCTTGGATGATTCCTGCACCAGCACAAGGAGCTATAATGGTTACAGCTTTAGATGAAAATCAAGAAATAAAAGAAATTTGTGCTAACCTAAATGATAAAGACACTGAAATTTGTACAGGTATAGAGCGTGAGTTTTTAAATCGTTTAGAAGGAGGATGTACAGCACCTATTGGTGCATTAGCTTTTATAAATGAGAAAGAAGAAGAAATTAACTTTAAAGGAGTTTTACTAAGTAGAGATGGTAAAAAGAAAATTGAAGTTAGCAAGAAAGTAAAAGTAGGAAAACATAAATATATAGCAAAAGATTGTGCAAATTACGTGATAGATAAAGGAGGGAAGCTAATTATGATGGAAGACGAAGGAATTGAAAAACAGTTTTCAATCTATTCGACAAAAAAACTATCAGAAGCACAAAAAAAACTATTACCAACAAGCATGAATGTTCAGGATAGTGATTTTATTAAAATTCGATTTAATAGAATTGCTCCTAAAGTAGTTAAGGAAGAAATAGAAAATGTAATTATTACTAGTAAAAACGGAGTAGAAGCATTACTAAACTCATTTACTTCAGATGAATTACAATTTAAAAATATTTATTGTGTTGGTAGAAGAACCAAAAAGTTAATTGAACAACGTATAGGAAAAGTAAGACACTCAGAAAGAAATGCTAAGAAACTTTCTGATTATCTGTCAAAAGAATTAAAAGGGCAGGAGGTAACTTATTTCTGTAGTAATCTACGTTTAGATACTTTACCACTTATCTTAAAAGCAAAGGGCATTACTGTAAATGAAGTAGAAGCTTATAAAACAACGTATAGTCCAGCAAAAGTTAATGAAAAGGTAAATGGAGTGTTGTTTTATAGCCCATCAACAGTAGAGAGTTACATGGAAAAAAATACTGCAGATAAAATAGCTTTTTGTATTGGAGATAGTACTGCTAACGAAGCAAAAAAACATTTTAAAGAAGTACAAATAGCAAAATTACCAACAGTAGAAAGCGTTTTGGAGTTGGTTAATTTACATTTTGTAAAGGAATAGAAATGAAGGGAATGTTTTATTTTATGTGTTTTTTGTTTCTTTTTAGCTGTAAAAATAAAAAGACAGAAAAACTTATATATCCACGTCAAATAGGAGATATTGGTTATGATGTAAAGTTAGACAGTCCAAGTTTTATTCCATGCAACGAAAATGATAAAATATTTCAATACTTCAATAATGGCAAAGGTTTAGAGTATAAAGGAAGTAAAAGAGAAATAGAAAATTTATTTAAAAAAAAGTATACTCATATAAAAGTGGATGAAAGCGGATTGATAAGGATTCGTTTCATTGTTAACTGTAAAGGAGAAACAGGCAGGTTTAGAGTTATACAAATGAATAATAACTACGAACAATTTACTTTTGATAATAGAATCACTAATCAGCTATTGATGTTAACTCAAAGCTTAAATGGCTGGAAAACAAAACAAGATGGTCGAGATAGAGAAATAGATTATTATCAATACTTGATATTTAAAATTGAAAAAGGAAACCTTATTGAAATTTTACCATGAGATCTATTATAATATGTTTGTTAAGTTTTTTTGCGAGTAATACTTTTACTCAAAACTGCAATGCATACAAATGGGAAGGGGAGATTAAAAAATATGAGGCTTGTAAAAAACAAAAAGAAGCCTATCAATTTTATCAGTTCACCAAAAAGTATCAAGAATTATTAGATGAAGCCATACAGATAGATTCTACTTATGATAAAGCTTATTGGGCTAAGTCAATTGCATATTTAAAAAGTGGAGATTTTTTATCATGGAAACCATTAATTGACAAGGCTGTAGAATTAAATCCTAAAATGCATTTAGGTTATAGAGGATGGTGTAGATATCAATTTTTTAGAGATTATAAAGGAGCTATAAAAGATATAGAACAATATGAAAAAATTATAAAAGATGATATAGGTTACTGTCAAAATGGAGACTATCATTTACGAATAGCAAAAGCAATTTGTTATAAAGCAGTTGGAAAAAAAGATAAGGCAATTAAAATAATAGAGGATTATTTAAAAGATAATAACGAAGAACCTGATCTGTACAACTATTTTCATCTAGGAGTTTTGTATTTCGAAAAAGGAAATTATAATAGAGCTTTAAGTAACCTTATGAAGCAAAAGGAGAATAATAATTTAGCAGATAATAGGTACTACATAGCAATGTGTTATAAAAAAAAGAATAACCTCAATAAGTATAAAGAAATAATATTAGAAGCAAAGAAGTTATTTGAAGAAGGATATTTATTAAATGATCCATACACTCATCACTATGATAAGGTGTATTTGTCTCAAATAGAAGAAGAAATTAATAAAAGTAAAAGATTTACCCCTTAAACTTTTAAAAAGAAAATTAATGTTTAGAACACGAAGACTAAGAAAAACAGAAAACATCCGTCGATTAGTTAGAGAAAATAAGCTTTCGGTAGATGATTTTGTATACCCATTATTTATTGAAGAAGGAACAGGCATTGAAACCGAAATTCCATCAATGCCAGGAATCAATCGTTATTCATTAGATACTATTTCTAAAGAATTAGATGAAGTTGTAGCTTTAAAAATTCCAGCAGTATTGTTATTCGGTATTCCATCTAAAAAAGATGATGAAGGGACTGAAACTTGGAATGATAACGGAATTATGCAACAAGCTATCCGATTCATAAAAAAGAATTACCCAAGTTTATATGTAATTACTGATGTATGTTTTTGTGAATATACAAGTCATGGTCACTGTGGAGTTATACACGATAATGATGTAGATAACGATGCAACTCTAGTTAACTTAGCAAAACAAACCGTATCACATGCGAAAGCTGGAGCAGATATGGTAGCACCATCAGGAATGATGGACGGTGCTATAGCTATGATGCGTGAGTCGTTAGATAATACAGGTTTTGCGAACTTACCAATCATGGGATATTCTGTAAAATACGCATCAGGATTTTACGGACCTTTCAGAGAAGCGGTAGATTCAGCACCGTCGTTTGGAGATAGAAGAACGTATCAAATGGACCCTTCTAATAGAGATGAAGGTTTACGTGAAGCAACTTTTGATGATGAAGAAGGAGCAGATATTTTAATGGTAAAACCAGCTCTATCGTATTTAGATATCATAAGAGATTTAAAAAATAATTTTGATAGACCTATTGCTTGCTATAATGTAAGTGGAGAATACTCAATGGTAAAAGCAGCAGCCGAAAAAGGTTGGATTGATGGTGAAAAAGTAATGATGGAGAGCTTACTTTCTATGAAAAGAGCTGGAGCAGATATTATCATAACCTATTTTGCCAAAGAAGCAGCTAGAGTTTTAAATAGATAATTAAAAAATGAGTTAATCAACTAAAAACTCATAATTAACAACTAATAATTAGCGAAGAATGAGCTTTAAGAAATCACAAGAATTATATAACAAAGGATTAGAAAACTTAGTAGGAGCAGTAAATTCACCAGTGCGTGCATTTGCATCCGTAGGAGGGAATCCTTTATTCATAAAAAAAGCGAAAGGAAGTAAGATTATTGATGTAGATAATAATTCATACATTGATTTAGTGTTGTCTTACGGTCCAATGATTTTAGGACACCGCCATAAAAAAGTAGAAAAAGCTATTAGAAAAGCGTTGAAAAATGGGTATTCTTTTGGAGCATCAACAAAAGGTGAAATTAAATTAGCAAAAATTGTTTGTGATGCTTTTCCGGGAATGGATAAAGTACGCTTTGTAAATTCTGGTACAGAGGCTGTATTAAGCGGAATTCGTTTAGCGAGAGCGTTTACTGGAAAAGACAAAATTATAAAGTTTGCAGGTTGTTATCACGGGCATCAAGATGCTTTATTAGTAGCTGCAGGTTCTGGTTTAGCTACGTTGAGTTTACCAGGAAGTAAAGGAGTTCCAGAAGGAGCTGTAAAAAATACGTTGATTGCAAATTACAACGATTTAGAAAGTGTAAAAGCACATTTTGAAGCTCATGATGATATTGCAGGAGTTATTTTAGAACCTATCGCTGGAAACATGGGAGTGGTAACTCCACAAAACAATTTCTTAAAAGAATTAAAAGAGTATCTAAACTCAAAAGGAGCCTTATTAATTATTGATGAGGTAATGACAGGTTTCCGTTCTAAGTTTGGGGGAGCTCAAGAAATATTAGGTGTTGAAGCTGACATTACTTGTTTAGGAAAAGTAATTGGAGGAGGTTTTCCAGTAGGAGCCTATGGAGCACGTAATGAAATTATGGAAACAGTAGCCCCATTAGGAGGAATGTATCAAGCAGGAACATTAAGTGGTAACCCAATTGCCATGGCAGCAGGAATTTCAACCTTAACAGAATTAAAGAAGCAAAATCCATACGAAAAGTTCAATGAGATAGCTCAAATTATTGAGGTATTCTTACTAGAATCAGCAAAAAAGCACGGAGTTGAAATTACAGTTAACCGATTTGGTTCGATGATTAATCCATTCTTTACTAATAAAAAAGTAACCAACTTTGAAGATGCACAAACTTCAGATACGAAGAAATATGCAACTTTCTTTTGGGAAATGACTAAAAATGGGGTGTTTTTACCTCCAAGTCAGTTTGAAGCTTGGTTCTTATCATCAGCATTAACAGAAAAAGATATTCAAGAGATAGCTAATGCCATTGATAAGTCGATGGAAGCAGTATCAAAAATGTAGAATAAATAATTGTCATTACGAGGAAGAATGACGTACAGATAGACATGATAAAAAACGATTTATTTTTAAAAGCATTAAAAGGAGAAACAGTTGATCGTCCACCAGTATGGATGATGCGTCAAGCAGGAAGGTATTTGCCAGAGTTTATGGAAATTCGAGAAAAGTACGATTTCTTTACACGTTGTAGAACTCCAGAATTAGCATCAGAAATTACAGTACAACCAATTCGTAGATACGGAATGGATGCTGCAATATTATTCTCAGACATTTTAGTAATTCCACAAGCAATGAATATTGAAGTGGAAATGAAACCAAATTTTGGACCTTATTTACCAAACCCTGTAAGAGACAAAAAAGGATTAGATAGTGTAATTATACCTGATATTCATGAAGAATTAGGCTATGTAATGGATGCTATTAAAGCAACTAAAGAAAAGCTGAATGATGAAATACCATTGATAGGTTTTGCAGGGTCTCCATGGACAATTTTATGTTATGTTGTACAAGGGCAAGGGTCTAAGAATTTTGATAAGGCAAAAGAATTTTGTTTTACGCAACCAGTTTTGGCACACGAATTGCTTCAGAAGATTACAGATACCACAATTGCTTATTTAAAAGAAAAGGTAAAAGCAGGTGTGAATGCTGTACAAGTTTTTGATTCTTGGGGAGGAATGTTATCTCCAACAGATTATCAGGAGTTTTCATGGCAATACATTAATCAAATAATAGAAGCATTAAAAGATGATGCACCAGTAATAGCTTTTGGTAAAGGATGTTGGTTTGCCTTACATGAAATGGCACAATCAAATGCTTCAGCTTTAGGAGTAGACTGGACGTGTTCAGCAAGAAACGCACGCTATTTAACAGGAGGAAATATTACATTACAAGGTAATTTTGATCCTTCAAGATTATTGTCTCCACCGGCCGAAATAAAAAAGATGGTACACCAAATGATAAATGAGTTTGGTAAAGACAAATATATTGTTAACTTGGGGCACGGAATTTTACCAAATATACCGATAGAGAATGCAAAAGCATTTATAGATGCGGTAAAAGAGTATAAAGCCGACAGATAACCCCTTTTAAATAATTAAAAATGAAGAAATTATCTTTTGTTTTGATGTGTTTTTTAACAACTGTTATTTTCGCACAAAATAAAACGTATTACAATTTTGCAGTAAACAATTGTGTAGAAGAAAGTGCCGAAGGTTTGATTGATAAGTGCATTAAAGGCTCTTATTTGTTAAATTATAACTTTACTACAATTGACAGTAAAACAGTAAGTACAGACAAAATTAACAAGCCAATTGTATTGATAGCTAATGCTACTTGGTCGGCTCCTTGCTGGGGAGATGTACCAGCCCTAAACAAAATGGTAGAAAAATATAATAATCAATTGGAGTTTATTATGATTTTCTGGGATAAGGAAGCTAAAGTTAAAAGAATGGCTGAAAAGCTAGATAAGAGAATTAAGCTTGTTCCTGCAAGAGATATTGATAAAGTTCAAAAAGGATTTTTAGATATCAGTGGGTTTGTTCATAAGTTAGACTACCCAACAGCATACTTAATAGGTAAAGACAAACAGTTTGTTAATGTTAAAAGAGGAGCTGCAACACCAACAAAAGAAGTAGGTTGGGATAAAGTTAACGAAATAAATACCAAAAACTTTGAAGATTTTTTAGCACCAATATTAAAATAAATCATTTGAAATAATATTACTAGTAACCTCTTTCTTTATTGAAAGAGGTTTTTTATTTTCACACAAAAAAAGATATGATACAAAATATTGTAAAAGGAATTAAAGCCTATTTTGGTGCTTTCGGAATGATTTCAAAACTAAAGCTATGGAAGTATTTTATTATTCCAATGTTTATAAGCCTATTAACAGCAACGTTTATTGGTTTTATGGCCTATACATTTTCAGATAATATTGGTCATTATGTAGCCAATTTCTGGAAATGGGAGTTTGGTAAAGAAACCTTTGAGGTTATCAGTACTTTTATAAGCGGATTACTTATTGTGGTAATAGGTTTGGTATTGTATAAACATATTGTAATGGCTTTATCTGCGCCTTTTATGAGTCCAGTTTCAGAAAAAATTGAAGATCATCTTAGAGGAGAAGACCATACACATAGAATAACTTCTTTTCAAGAGCAATTAATTAGAGGTATACGAATAAACCTTAGAAATTTAACTAGAGAGCTCTTATTGACAATCCCTATCTTATTGTTAGGTTTTATTCCTGTAATTGGTATTATTTCAACGATATTACTGTTTTTAATGCAAGCATATTATGCCGGTTTTGGAAATATGGATTATACCTTAGAACGTCATTTTAAATACAGAGAAAGTATCAATTTTGTAAAAGAAAATAAAGGGCTAGCTATAGGAAATGGAGTGGTATTTATGTTGTTTTTATTAATTCCTGTTATCGGAGTAATTTTGGTATTACCACTATCAGTAACCGCAGCTACTACAGAAACTATTAAGAAAATACAGCTTAAAAAATTACCAGAATAAGTACTTTTGCACGTCAATAGAAACAAACACATGAAAGAACAATTTTACGCCTACATTCAAGAATTACAAGATACCATAACATCAAAGCTGGAAGAAATAGATGGTGAAGCTAAGTTTCAAGAAGATTTATGGAAGCGTGCTGAAGGAGGAGGAGGTAGAACTCGTGTAATTGAAAATGGGAATATTTTTGAAAAAGGTGGCGTAAATATATCTAAAGTATTTGGAGAGTTACCAGAAGCATTAAGAAAGCAGTTTGGAGTAGAAAGTGGAGATTTCTTTGCCTGTGGATTGAGCTTGGTAATTCACCCGAAGAATCCATTTGTACCTACAGTACATGCTAATTGGCGTTATTTTGAAATGTATGATGGTGAAGGAAATATTGTTACCCAATGGTTTGGTGGTGGACAAGATTTAACTCCGTATTACTTATTTGAAGAAGACGCAATACATTTTCATGAGATATGTAAAGAAGCTTGTGATAAGCATCACCCAGATTTTTACCCAAAGTTCAAAGAAACTTGTGATAATTATTTTTGGAATGCGCATAGAAATGAAGCACGTGGCTTAGGAGGCTTGTTCTTTGATTATTTAAAAGAAACAGAAGAGTTCTCTATGCAAGATCGATATGATTTTGTAACTGAAGTAGGAAATAGCTTTTTAAACTCCTATGTGCCTATTGTTGAGAGAAGAAAAGACATTGCCCACACTCAGGAGCATAAAGATTGGCAGGAAGTTCGTCGTGGTCGTTATGTAGAATTCAATTTAGTACACGATAGAGGAACCTTATTTGGTTTAAAAACTAATGGACGCATCGAAAGTATTTTAATGAGTTTACCACCAACAGTACAGTGGAAATATAATCACCATCCAAAAGAAGGTTCTGAAGAAGCAAAATTATTAGAGGTATTGACAAAACCTAAAAATTGGGTGTAAACATTTCTTTTAAAATAAATACAAAGGAAAAAAGACAAAACAGATAAAGTTTTGTCTTTTTTTGTTAGATAGAAAATTAATATTAAAAATAAAATAGTGCTTAATAATTTTAATTAGGTTAAAGAGTTCAAAAATAGAATTTTGAGTAAAGAAACAATAGTTTAATTAGATATTAGATTATTCGTAATGATATTCTCTGTTTATAGAGATAACAATAATCTATTTGTTGTTTTTTATAGTTGAATTGAGGATAATTTAATTGGTAAAGAAAAAATCAAAAATATTTAACGTATAAAACCATGAAAAAATCGTTGCTTTTTAGTAACTTCGCAAGCGTTTAAAATTATACACTATGGCTAGATACGAATTGAAGTTGCCTAAAATGGGCGAAAGTGTTGCAGAAGCAACAATAACTTCTTGGGTAAAAGAAGTTGGAGAAACTATTGATATAGATGATACCGTTGTTGAAGTAGCTACAGATAAAGTAGATAGCGAAGTACCTAGTGAAGTTGAAGGAACTTTAGTTGAAATCTTATTTGAAAAAGATGCTGTTGTGCAAGTAGGTGAAACTATTGCAATTATAGAAATAGAAGGAGAGGAAGGAGCAACAGCTGATGCGTCTAAGAAAGAAGAAGTTAAACCAGAAACTGTAGCTGCTGTAGAGAAAACTGTTGAAGTAGCTAAAGAAACTGTAGCTACTACGATTGATACTTCATCAAGCGATCGTTTTTACTCTCCATTAGTAAAGAGTATTGCACAAACAGAAGGAATATCTGTTGAAGAACTAGAAACTATAAAAGGAACTGGTAAAGAAGGAAGAGTTACTAAGAATGATATTTTATCATATTTAGAAAACAGAGGAAGTCAGCCAGAAGTTGTAGCTCCAGCTTCAACAGAAAAGAAATCAGTACCTCAGTCAGCACCAGCACCAACTCCTGTTTCGTTAAGTGGTCAAGATGAAATTATAGAAATGAGTCGTATGGGGAAATTAATCTCTAAACATATGGTTGACTCTATTCAAACATCAGCACACGTACAATCGTTTATTGAAATTGATGTAACTAATATTGTTAATTGGAGAAATAAGGTTAAAAAAGCCTACCAACAAAGAGAAGGAGAAAAGTTAACATTTACACCAATATTTATGCAAGCTGTTGCTTCTACAATAAAGAAGCATCCAATGATAAACATTTCTGTTGATGGAGATAAAATTATTAAAAGAGGGAACGTAAATTTAGGAATGGCAGCTGCCTTACCTGACGGAAATTTAATTGTACCAGTAATTAAAAATGCTGATATGTTAAATTTGGTAGGTATGACAAAGCAAGTAAATGATTTAGCTACTAGAGCTCGTGCTAATAAGTTAAAACCGGATGAGATTCAAGGAGGAACTTATACAGTAACGAATGTTGGTAGCTTTGGAAGTATTACAGGTACACCAATAATTAACCAACCTCAAGTAGCAATTTTAGCTTTAGGAGCTATTGTTAAAAAACCTGCAGTAATTGAAACTCCAGAAGGAGATTTTATAGGAATCCGTCATAAGATGATTGTATCACATTCTTATGATCATAGAGTAGTAAATGGAGCTTTAGGTGGTATGTTTATAAAAACATTAAAAGAAATTTTAGAATCTTGGGATGTAAATCAAGATTTTTAAGAAAGAAGAAATAATATTTTAAAAGGCTTAGGTATTTACCTAAGCCTTTTTGTTTCAACTATGTTGATTATTTAACTATTAATATTTTTATTGATACATTTTGAGAGTACAGTTTACCAAATATTAAGGCTTGCTTGAAGAATCTAGGAGTTTATTGAGAACTCTTATTTTTTATGAAAATACCACCAATTCATATCTCGTGTTAGTCGATACCCTAATTTTTCATAAAGCTTAATTGCAGGATTTCCTTTATTAGTATGTAAAATAGGATGTTTTCCAGCTTTTAAAATTTCTTTAGTAACATGTTGAGAAAGTTGTTTAGCCAATCCTTTTCTTGTATGTTCAGGATGAGTAACTACAGCACTAACTTCAATAAAGCTATCAGTTTGCATACGTTGTCCAGTTACAGCAACAAGTTTGTTATCCTTAAAAATCCCAAAATACTTTCCCATATCAAAAGTTCTTTTTCTATAATAACCAGGCATTACTAACCATACAAGGTTATAAATTTCATCAACATGTTCTTCAGTTAACGGAATTATTTCTTCAATAATATCAAAATCAGTTAAGTCTTCAAGTATCATTTGGCAACCATCAATCTTTTTGTATAGAAGAATTTTGTCTTTGTCATAAGTAGGTGTTTTATTTTCAGAAACTAAAAAGAATTTATCCGTAAGCTTTGCATATTCATTTAGAGCATAAGTTGTTTTTGAAGCCTCAGTAAAAGCACCAAAAGGACAAATAGTAGGATTATAAAACTTTACACTATTATAATTAATAGCAAATTTTTCATGTGTTTCACACAACGAATGCCAAACAGGATTTTGAAGTTTGTTATTCATTATAAATATTGGTTAAAGCAGTATTTAAGTTTGAAAAAATAAAATTATAAGCATTACTTGTTTTCTCATAGGAAATCCTACTTCCTTTTAATAAAATATAAGCCATTTCACCTAAAGCTATTTTCAAAATAAATGAAGGAGCATTCATGGGAAGTACAGGTTTATTAATAACCTTTCCTAGTAGCTTTGTAAAACTTTCATTAGTCTGATGTTCGGGAGCAACAGCATTATAAACTCCAGTAAAACCGTTGTCTTCTATCGCTTTTGTATACAGTTCACATAAGTCATGAATGTGAATCCAAGGTATATACTGTTTACCATTTCCTAAGGCAGATAGAAACAAAGGAGTATTCATCTTTTGTAATGCACCACCATTTTTAGAAAGTACAACACCAGTTCGTAAAATGGTTACAGGAATATCTATTTGTTCGAATTGAAGAGCAGCATTCTCCCATTTTACACAAATTTTAGAGATAAAATCATTTTCAGGTTTATCATTTTCTGTATAGATTTTATTAGAAGTAATTGCTCCATAATATCCAATACCAGAAGCAGAAATAAATTTCTTGATGGATATTTGATACTCTTGTATTTTATTAAATAGTAAAGAAGCTGTTTTTACACGGCTATCAATCAATTCTTTTTTTCTTTCATTAGTCCAACGTTTATCAGCAATTCCAGCTCCTGCCAAATGAATAATATAACTTACATTATTAAAAGCATCTTTATCAATAAAGCCTTCTTTAACATTCCAACGAAATTCGTTACTCTTTTTTGGAGTTCTGGTAAGAATGTTAACCACATGCCCTTTACTAGTTAACCTTTTTGTTAACTCTTTTCCGATTAAGCCAGTTCCTCCTGTAATTAATATAGTTGCCATAGTACTCAAAAATAAACATTCATTTTTAAAAAAGAGGAGAGTAGGAGAAAGATTATAAAAAAAATAATCATCAAATACCTAGTAAAATTAAGACTTACGAATCTTTTATAAAAAAAAGTTAAAAAAATAAAAACCGTCATCACCATTTTCTCGTAAGTAAGGTAGAATGAGTAATTAACTTTAAAATTTACAACCATGAAAAAAATGAAATTAATTATTGGAGCCGGTGCTTTAGCATTAATAGGTTTAGTCTTATTAGCAGCCGATCACATTGATGCTCCAGATGTAACAGGAGGCTCAAGTGATATTACAGACTTTTACGCTTTTCAAGGAGAAAATACGAGCAATCTTGTGTTTGCAGCAAATATTCAAGGATTACTAAGTCCTTCAGCTACGGCAGCAGCAAGTTTTGATGAAAATGTATTAATTGAGTTTAATATTGATAATACTGGTGATAATGTTGAAGACTTGGTAATTCAAGCAATTCCTAGAGATGGTAAAATGTACTTTTTTGGTCCATACAATCCATCAACTACTGGTTTAAGTAGTACGTTACCACAAGATGGATCAGAATATGGGGTTTCTATAACTCCTTATGGATCTAGTGCTATTATTGGTAGTAAGGGAGGAATGCAATTTTTTGCAGGGCCTAGAGACGATCCTTTCTTTATGGATTTTGCACAATACGGTGAAATTATAGCTGGAAATGCAGGTGGTTTTAACGATCCAGGAGCAGATACTTTTGCTGGAACAAATGTATTATCAGTAGTAGTAGAGGTGCCAAAATCTATGATTGGAGGCTCAGGTACTATTAATACTTGGGTAGAAACTAAAACGAAGCAGTAAAAATCAATCAACTTTAAAATTCAAAGACATGAAACTTAACAATATAAAAATTTTAGCAATTTCAATTCTATCAATCTTTGCCTTAGCAAGTTGTAGTGATGATGATAATAACATGCCACCAATGGCTTCTATTGACTTCTCGGGAAGTTACATGCAAAAAGACCAAATGGGTAGACCAGCAGTAAATACAGTATTTGTAAATAGCGATATGAAAGATGCGTTTAATGTAACAATACCGTCAGAACAAGGAGCAAATTTTGCTGCAATGTTTGAAACAAATTTAAAAGCGTTAAGCCCAGCATATGCAAATGACGGAGATACCAACGCATTAGGTTTAGATGCAGCAGCTTTTGCAGGTGTTTTAGCTACCGATGTATTAACCGTTTCATTAGATGGAACAACAACTTTTTATGATGGAACAAATGTGTTAACAGGTAGAGCTTTGGCAGATGATGTAATTACCGTTGAATTATTATTGATTTTCGGAGGCGAGGACTTTTCTGAAAATCCTACATTATCAGATGATCATGTAGATGGAAATGATAAAGACTTCTTAAGTTCTTTTCCATATTTAGCAAGTCCTTGGTAAAATGGGGAGACTAAACCTCCTGGGGTTAAAATTGGTTGCTTTTTAGCAACCAATTTTTAAACAAATTATTAACTAAAAATCCTTCTAAAATGAAAACTATAAAAATAATTATTTGTGCTATTTTAAGCAGCACAATATTAAGTTGTACAACTTCAAAAACAACAAAAGTAGCTAACCAAGAAGAGTATAATAAATATCTACAAAGTACAACCACCACTTCAGAATCGTTAGCTCAAAAAGAACTAGATTTTTGGCAGAAAAAACTAAACAATCAGCCAACGCAGTATCCATATTTAAGTAAAATAGCAAAGGCTAATTCATTACTTTTCTCAGAAAAAGGAAATATTTCTTATTTGATAGAAGCTGAAGAAAAGCTGTTAAAAATCAATCAAAAAACAAATTATAACAAAGCCTCACATTTACGATCATTAGCAAGAAACTATATTTCTCAACATCGATTTAAAGAATCGTTAGAATTATTAAAAAAAGCTGAGGTAAATGGAGAGAATCTAAATGCTACTGAAAAAATGTTGTTTGATGTTTATTTAGAGTTAGGTGAACCCAATAAAGCTTCAGAATACTTAGCTGAAATTGAAAACTATGCTGACTTTGATTACCTAATAAGAGTTTCTAAATGGCATGATTATAAAGGAGATTTATCTTCGGCAATCCGATTTATGGAAAAAGCCATGAAAAAAGCAGAAGAAGCTAATAATAAAGACTTAAAAGCATGGAGTTATACTAATTTAGCTGACTTTTATGGACATAATGGTCAAATAAAGGATTCTTATAAATTATACTTAAAAGCATTAGAACTAGATAACAGTAATGCGTATGCAAAAAAAGGTATTGCTTGGATTGTATATTCTCATGATAAAAATGCAGATGAAGCACTCCGAATTTTAGATATTATAAGTAACGAACATTCTTCTCCAGATTACTATTTGTTAAAGGCAGAAATAGCCGAGTTTAAGAATAATTTAACAATGAAAGAAAGTAATATAGAGGTATATTTATCGGCTGTAAAAAATAGCTCATATGGTGTAATGTATAATCAGCATTTAGCTAAATTATATTTAGAAGAATTTAATGACACATCTAGTGCGTTATCATACATCGAAAAAGAAATTGAGAGTAGGCCTACGCCACAATCTTACGATTTACTAGCCTGGTATTATTACAAAAATAAAGACTTTAAAAAAGCTTTAGAAGTAATTAATACATATGTAGTAGATAAAACTTTCGAGCCCGAAATACAGTATCATATAGCTGAAATTTACAAAGCAAATGGAATTAATGATAAAGCTATGGCTTTAAAAGAAGAGTTATTAGATAGCTCTTTTGAATTAGGTCCATTGATGACAGAAAAAATTTTAAATATATAACCAAACTTCAGTATTTTGAAAACAAAGATTTTATTTTTAGCATTATTGCTAGGTAGTTACTATGTATTTTCACAACAATTTAAAGGAAAGGTATTAAATACCAACAAAAAGCCTTTAGAGAATGTATATGTATATAATACTATTAGTAACAGCCATACACACACAAAAGTTAATGGAGAATTTATCTTAGATAATTCAAAAGTAGGAGATATTATTGAATTTGGAATTCTAGGATACAAAAAAATCAACTTAGAATTAGGTAGTGACGATCTAAGCTCTCCAAAAACAATTATTTTAGAAATGAAAAGTTTTTTGTTAGATGAGATGGTATTATCTAACAAGAGAGATCCATTACAAACAATTGTAAGAGTTGATTTAGATAAAAAACCAGTAAGTTCATCTCAACAAATATTACAACGAGTACCAGGACTTTTCATAGGTCAACATGCTGGTGGAGGAAAAGCGGAACAAATATTTTTAAGAGGTTTTGATATTGATCAC
The DNA here is from genome assembly GCF_059716285.2 of Tenacibaculum sp. TB-53. Taxonomy (NCBI): domain Bacteria; kingdom Pseudomonadati; phylum Bacteroidota; class Flavobacteriia; order Flavobacteriales; family Flavobacteriaceae; genus Tenacibaculum; species Tenacibaculum sp. TB-53. The sequence continues at coordinate 561,486 of NZ_CM202790.1, forward strand.
GGTACAGATATAGCGTTGTCGGTAGACGGAACACCAGTAAATATGGTTTCTCATGCACACGGACAAGGGTATAGTGATTTACACTTTATAATTCCTGAAACCATCGAAAAAATTAATTTCGGAAAAGGACCTTATTACGCTAGTAAGGGAGACTTTAATACAGCCGGATATGTAGATTTTAAAACAAAAACATATTTACAAAACAGTCAAGTTGAAGTAGGCATAGGTCAGTTCAATACTTTTAGAACTTTAGGAATGTTTAATTTGTTAGATAAAAACAATACAGACAATGCCTATGTAGCTATTGAGTATTTAGAAACAGATGGCTTTGTAGAATCTCCTCAAAATTTTAGTCGAATTAATATTTTCACGAAGTATAGAACCTTTTTAAAAGATAATAGTAGTTTATCATTATCAGCTTCACATTTTACCAGTAAATGGGATGCTTCTGGGCAAATACCACAAAGAGAAGTTGATAATGGAAATATTACTCGTTATGGTTCAATTGATGATACTGAAGGAGGAACAACATCAAGAACAAACATAAACTTAGAGCACTCAAAAGTTTTAAAGAACGATGTTAGCGTAACTTCAAATGTTTTTTATTCAAATTATAATTTTAATTTATTTTCAAACTTTACCTTCTTTTTAGATGATCCTGTGAACGGAGATCAAATAAAGCAAACTGAAAACAGAGATGTTTTCGGGTTCAATACACAGTTTAAAAAGAAAACTCATATATCAAATACACCAGTAGAGTTAACTTTTGGAACAGGTTTACGTGCTGATATTGTAGATAACTTAGAGTTATCGCATACACTTCAAAGAAAAGAAATTTTAGATCGAATTCAATTAGGAAAGGTAAATCAAACTAACTATTATGCTTTTGTAAATAGTGAGTTTGAGTTTGGAAAATTTATGGTGGCACCAGCTTTACGTTTAGATTATTTAAAATTTAACTACAATGATTATTTACTAGATGAATACAAAACGTTTTCTGAATCACAAGTAGTAGTTAATCCTAAGATAAATGTTACTTATACTCCAAATGAAAAAATTCAATGGTTTTTAAAATCAGGAATAGGCTTTCACTCAAACGATACTAGAGTAGTAGCTACACAACCTAATAGGAAAACATTACCTAGAGCTTATGGTGTTGATTTAGGAACTGTTTGGAAACCAACCTCAAAAATAGCTATAAATACAGCATTATGGTACTTACTTTCAGAAGATGAGTTAGTATATGTTGGAGATGCTGGTATTGTAGAGCCTTCAGGAGAAGCACAGCGTTATGGTATTGATTTAGGTCTTAGATATCAGCTAACAGATTGGTTATATCTTGATAGTGATGCTACTTTTACAAAAGCAGAAAGTGTTGACGATTCGTCAGGAGAAAACAATATTCCTTTAGCTCCTAAAGTGACTGTAACAGGGGGATTATCAGTAAATAATTATAAGAACTTTTCAGGAGGAGTTCATTACAGATATATAGGTGATAGACCTGCAAATGAAGATAATTCAATAGTAGCAGAAGGTTATTTTGTTACCGATGCGAATATTAGCTATAAAATAAATAATATAACACTAGGTGTAGCGTTAGAAAATATTTTTGATGTAGCTTGGAATGAAACACAGTTTGCTACAGAATCAAGGTTGCAAAATGAACCAAATTCTGTAGAAGAAATTCATTTTACACCAGGAACTCCGTTTTCTGCAAAAGCCACCATACGATATTCTTTTTAAAGATAATGATAGTCCGGGGGGGCTTGATAAGTTGTCATTTTTTAGAAGGATTAATGGCAACAAAAATATAGCCGCTTTAAGCGGCTATATTAATTTATAAAATAGATTATTATACTGCACCTAGAGTATATAATTGTTCTAAAGTAGGAGTTTCGCTACCACCTGCTGGCTCAAGAGTAATACCAAAAGCTTGTGAATCATTAGGATTGTTAATAGTAAATATTTTACTATCACTAGCAGTAAAGTTATCTATAGTACCTAAACTAGTTGGAGATAACGGATCAAGTTTTAAAGACCATACTTGGTATACTTTTCCTTCTGGTGGATCAGGTAAACCTTGAACATCTAAGAAAATATTTTTAGAGTTTTTATTCCAATATACCTTTGCATAGGCTTCAGGATATACTTTTTGTCCTTGTAAAGGAACTGTAACTATATCTTTACTTCTTATTACTGCTAAAAGTTTTTTGTTTTCAGCTAAATTAGCATTAGTTTCATCTAACTGAATTTCATATTGTTCTTTAGCTTCATTAATAGTGTCTATTTGCCCTTGTAAATTAGCACTCTTATTTAACGATAAAATTAAAGTACTACCAACTACTAAAGCAGCAGCCCACCCTGTATAAGTTACCCAATTATTTTTTGATGTTCGTAAAGGAATTGTTTTAGCTGAATCTTCTTTTTCTTGTAACATTTTTATTAAAACGTCTTTAAAAGAATTTTTAGCATCTTTAGGAGCAACATGAGAAGTAAGAATAGAAATTGATTTTTCAATTTCTTTTACTTCTTCTAAAATCTCAGGATGTTCCATCATCAAACTATATACTTGCTCATTTTCTTTATCAGAAAGAGCACCAGCTATATATAGTTCTAATATTCCAGATTCTATGTGTTTGTTTGTAGCCATTATTTAAGCATAAGTCTTAATTCGTTAATACAATTTCGGCTTCTAGTTTTTACAGTACCAAGAGGTATTTTTAAACTTTCAGAAACTTCCTTTTGTGTAAAGCCTTTAAAATAAAGAAGCTCTATAACTTTGATACAAGTGTCTTTTAACTTGTTTACAAAGTTTTTTATACCAATTGCATCAGTTTTAGAGTCCAAGCTATCGTGGTTCTCTAATATATCTACGAAAATTTCGGCATCAAGGTTTTTAGAGCTGTTTTTAAAGTTTTTAGACCTTGTTTTATCAATAGCTGCATTTCTGGCGATATTGATAATCCATGTAAAAAAACGTCCTTTTTTCTCAGAATAAGAGTTTGCATTATTCCAAGCTTTTATAAAAACATCTTGTGTTATTTCTTCAGCTATTGCTTGATCTCTAACAATATTAAAAACTACACCAGTAACGCTTTGTTTGTACATTTCGTAAAGGCATTCAAAAGCTTTTACATCTTTGTTTTTAAAATTTTTAATGAGGGGTTCTACTTGCATATAGTTAATTGATTGGAGTACAAAATACTAAAAATCATTTAGATTTAATATTAGCTTCACACAAACGAATAATTTCATCAATTCGTTTTACTCTAGTAGCTTCTCTTTTAGCTTGATGTATCCAGTACAAGTAGTTCTTACGGTAAGAGGGAGCAAAATTTTGAAAGTTGTTAAGAGCAGTGGGGTTTTTCTCAAATTCAATCTGTAGGTCTTTTGGAATTATTAAATTGTCTACAGTATCTAAAGCATTCCATGAACCATTTTTTTTAGCAATTTCAACAGACGCAATTCCAGCAGGGTGGATTAAGTTGGAAGTAGTTAGTTCCTTAATATATTTCTTGTTTAAAGCACTCCAAACACTTTTAGGTTTTCTAGGACAGAAGTATTGTCGCCTTTTACCATCACCTAAACTTTTTACAGTACTATCTATCCAACCAAAGCATAAAGCTACTTTTACAGCTTCTTCCCAACGCATACTAGGTATGTCTACGTTAACTTTGTATAAAATTAGATGAACTCCATCACTTTCGTTATGGTTTTCTAATAACCACTTACGCCATTCTGTGTCTGTTTTAAAATATAGGTGAGGTTTGTCGTCCATTTGTTAACGTATAATTTTAGAAGGGAATGAAACGATACTTTCGTGTCCGTTTTTTCCTACAGCACTTACACCAAAGAAGTAGTTGTCAAGAACAATTCCTTCTAAAGTAAACTTAGTAGTTTTTTCTACATATTTGAAGTTATCCCAAGTTGGGGAAGTAGTATCTCTCCAATAAATTTTGTACCCTTTAGCACCATCAACTTTATCCCATTGTAATTTTGCAGACGCTTCAACAATACCACCAATTCCTACATTTTTAGGAGAAGGTGGAGCAGAAGCGATGTTTGCTAAATTAATAGCATTTACAGCAGTTAATTTTTTAGCATATTCAAAATTTACAAATTCTAAGCGGTCTCCATATTCAATACCATTTTCAGTTCTAATATCTTGGTGTTGTTGCGTGTAGTTTTCATGTGCTTCCATAATTCGAATGCCAGCAAAACCTGTATCGTTAAAAGGTCTGTGATGTCCGCCACGACCAAACCTATCTAAGCGATAAATCATTTTCGGATTCATTTCTGGCATATACGTTTTAGTTGTTGTATAAATATAACGTGCTAATTGACGTGAAATTCCGTCCACTTCACCACCATAAAAGCGACGTGCTTTTCGTTGACGTTCAGTTTCGGTAGGAGGTACGGGTTCAGAAAAGATTCTAAATGTACGGTTGTCTATAATTCCATCAACACCTTTTATGTTTCCAATCATATCATTATTCATAACTCCCACAATATTCCAATTTTTTTCCTTGGCATAAGCAGCCAATCCTTTTCCACCAAATAAGCCTTGTTCTTCACCAGACAATCCTACATAAATAATACTATTTTCAAATGTATAGTTACTTAATACACGTGCTGCTTCAATAGTTCCTGCCATTCCAGAGGCATTGTCATTAGCCCCAGGAGCATCATCAATAAAGTTATTAGGATCGGAAATTCTTGAATCTATATCACCACTCATTACAATATAATTATTTGGGTGTTTAGTTCCTTTTTGAATGGCAACTACATTAACAACCCAAACATCTTTGGTGATTCTGCTATTAGTTCCTTTTTTTACAAAGTCTTTTTGGTAAAATACTTTTAAACAGTTGTTGCAATTAGAAGAAATTTTGTCGAATTCAGACTTAATCCATCGACGGGCTGCACCAATTCCACGTGTATTTGAAATAGTATCGCTTAATGTATGACGGGTACCGAAATTTGTTAGTGTAGTAATATCTGATTTAATTCTATCTGCTGAAATAGCATTAATAATATCGTATATTTTAGTATCGGTTTGTGCTGATATTGTTGTAGAAGTTAGTAAGAATAGTACTATGAATTTTTTCATAATTAAGGAATTTAGCTTACTAAATTACAAAACAAAAAAGAGAATAAATTGTATTTATTCTCTTTTTACTTATTGTGGAAGTGTACTTTGTGAAAAAGTTAGACTTATAAATTTATTTTACAAACCTAACCACAGTAATTTTACCATTAACTATCTCATAGATGGCAACAGCATGAAAGGTAGCTCCGTTTGCTGTAACTTCTTCCTCATCTATCACTACATTTCCTTTAACTATTCTACTAATAATTTTACAGTGTAAATCTTTTGTTGTTTCAAACTTAGGGGCATATCGTTTGCGCATTTCTTCAATACCTTCATATTCTAATTTATTTGGGTAGCTATATACTTTTACACCTTTAGCGTAAGGTTTTAAAAATGCATCTATATCCCTTTTATTATAAGCTTCTAATTGTTCTTGTGCCAAAGCTCTGGGAGATACTTCTGCTACGATTGCTAGTTTTGTTCCTTCTGGGTTTGCCATAATTCTTGAAATATTATTGATGTTCTCATTTTCAAACTGATGAAAAACTGTTATTTCTTTGTCTGTTTTAGGGTTGTATTGAAAAATCATATTCTGATAAGCAATTAACAGTGTACCATTAGGAAGCCAACAAACATCTTGACTTTTACCTGTTGAAACGATTTTTTTAGTTTCTTTAGAAAAAGGGTTTAATGACCAAACTTCCCATTTTTTACCGTTTTGTTTCATAAAACTAACTAAGTTAGAGTTTGGAATTTTATGAAATGAACGTCCTGTTTGTTTAGCTATTGAAATGTTAGTGTTCTTTTTTAAGTCACTCATATAAAGTTGAAGAGTATCATTTACAATTACGGAAGAAATTACAAGGTTTTTAGTATACCACATAGGGTATGCTACTACTAAGTCTTTAATTACTTCTTTACTTTTGCCCGTTTTAAAGCTATACTGATAAAAACGTTGTAAACCATTATTATCTAAACGTACTGCCGATACATCTTTTGACTTGGGAATTCGTTGAGGTGAATATTCACCTCCATTTGGTGTGTTATTAATAAACCTCTTAGTTTCACTATCTATAGAATATTTTACAATATCGGTTTGTCCATTTCTATTGGAAGCAAATAGGATCGTGTTTTCATCATAAAAATAAGGTTGACTATCATATCCATCATTGTTAGAAATATTTTTTCCATTGGTCACCTTCCATTGTCCATCTTCAGAATTGATGTCAAATAAATGAATTTCGGTATTTGTTTGAGCGAAAGTAAATGAGGTAACAAATAGGGAGTATAATAGCTTTTTCATCTGTTTGTTTTTATTGTTTTTTATTGGTCAGATGTAATTCGCTAACAGAGATTTTGATAGATTTCATATTCTTTATGGCTCATTTCATAATAAATAAATTGAGGTCTAAAATACTAAAAAAGTCCGCTCTAAATAATAAGAACGGACTTTTTATGAAGATTTAGAAAGTTATTTTAGAGAAGCTATCCACTTGTCAATTTTGTTTTCTAAAAGTGCTAACGGAATACATCCAGTTTCTAAAACTTGATTGTGGAATTCTTTAATATCGAATTTGTCCCCCAATTCTTTTTTAGCCTTAGCGCGTAATTCACGGATTTTTAATTGTCCGATCTTATATGACAATGCTTGTCCAGGATTCGCCATATAACGCTCAATTTCAGAAATGATACTAGCTTCTCCTTCCGCTTCGTTATCTAATGAATATTGAATTGCTTTTTCACGACTCCAACCTTTAGCATGTATTCCTGTATCTACTACTAAGCGAATCGCTCGATGCATTTCCATACCTAACATTCCAAAGTATTGATAAGGATCTGTATATAAACCTAATTCTTTTCCTAAGTTTTCAGTATATAAAGCCCAACCTTCACCATAAGCGCTGTACCATAACGTTTTTCTAAAATCTGGTAAGTCTTCATTTTCTTGCGTTAATGAAATTTGATAATGGTGACCCGGAATAGCCTCGTGTAAAAATAAAGCTTCATCAGAAAATACATTGTATTTAGTAGCATTAGGAATTGGTGTATAGAAAACTCCAGGACGAGTTCCGTCTAACGAACCAGGGTTGTATTCAGCACTAGCAGAAGCTTCTCTGAATTTTTCAGTTTGCTTTACCACAAATGGAGTTTTTGGCTTATTACCAAATAATTTTTCTAATTGTGGCTTCATTTTTTCGTGAATCGCATTAAAGTTATCAATAATTTGTTGCGGTTCAGTATATGGCATTAACTCTTTGTTGTTACGAACAAAATCAAAGAATTCTTTTAAGTTTCCTTCAAATCCAACTTGCTCTTTTACTTTCTCCATTTCTGATAAAATTCGAGCAACTTCTTTTAGCCCTAATTCATGAATTTCATCAGCAGTCATGTTGGTAGTCGTATAATTTTTGATAGCATGTTGGTAGTATGCTGTTCCGTTAGGAATATCAGAAATACCGCTACTTTCTCTACCAGCCGCTAAATAGTCAGTCTTTAAAAACTCATACATAGCTTTGAATGACGGAATTAATTTATCATTCAATATATTGGTATACGCTTCTGTTAATCTAGTTTTATCACCCTCAGAAAAATCTGCAGGTAAAGTGTTTATTGGAGAATAGAATAAATGCTCGGAAAAATCGATAATTCCTTCAGAAGACTTCTTTACAACAGTTAAGCTTTCGAATTGAGGAATTACTTTTTTGATTAATGATTTAGGTAAAACATATCCTTCTTTGATACCTTGTTGCATACGTTCTTTAGCCGATTGTAACCACGTGTTGTATTTGTCTAATCTGCTTAACCAATTGTCGTAATCTTCAACTTTTTTAAAAGGTTGTGCGCTACTACCACTTGCCAATTGCCCCATGGTAAGGTTAATTGTCCACATTTGGTTAATAGGCATTAATAAGTCGTTTTTATAGCTAGCTTGTGCCAATGCCATATCACAATCCCAATCCAATACAGCTTTACTCATTTGTTGACTATCGGTTAAGTCGGTATCTTTAAAATTGTTGAGTTTTGTTTTGTAATTTTTGTAAAACTCCTTGCTTTTTGTTTGATATTCGTCTGACAATGTGTTCGGAAATAGATCGTTAAAACGATTATCACCCGCAAAAGTTGCATTTACAGGGTTTAATTGTAGTTTCCCTTCGTTATAGTCTTTTAGTAACTGATCAAACTCCATGTTTTCTGGAGTAGGAGTGTTAACCGCTTCTTTTTTTTCTTGTTTACAAGAAGCAAAAAGTGTGGTGGCAGCTACAATGGTTAAGAGGATTTTCTTCATGGTTATGTTTTTGATTATGAACAAATATATCAAAAAGGAGGTTTAAAGATGTAAAAAAAGAGAAAGGAGGTTAAGTTTTAGAATGTTAAGTTAAATACGAAAAAATGGAGTATTTATTTTAAATAGATGGTATTTTAATAGTAGACTATAAGCTTATAAAACATAGTTGTTTACAGTATTTTTCTAGTAAATATGATAGAAAAAGAAAACCTTATTACATAATTTGTAATAAGGTTTAGTGTTTTTTAATCCTAAGTAAATACATTTAGGATTGGTAATGACAAAAGAGTTTCTAGTGTCTTCTTTCTTTAATTCTTGCTTTCTTACCAGTAAGACCTCTAAAGTAGTAAATACGAGCTCTACGTACTTTACCTCTTTTGTTTACTTCAATCTTTTGGATTGATGGTAAGTTAATAGGGAAGATACGCTCAACACCTACAGTACCAGACATTTTTCTAATAGTAAATGTTTCAGAAGCTCCACTTCCTCTTTTTTGGATAACAACTCCTCTAAAAAACTGAGTACGAGTTTTGTTTCCTTCTTTAATTTCGTAGTATACTGTAATAGTATCTCCAGCTGCGAATTCTGGTAATTCGTTTTTTGTTACAAATTCGTCTTGAACAAATTTTACTAAATCCATTTTCTTGTTATTTATGGTTGTATAAAAGCAACATTCACGATTTTCGTCAGAGGTTGATTTTGTGGCTGCAAATTTAGAATTTTTCTTTTGATAAAAAAAATAAATAAATCATTGATTATTAGTTAATCTAATAAATCTGGACGTATTTCTTTTGTTCTTTTATAAGCTTGTTCTGAGCGCCACTCTTCAATTTTAGGAAAATTACCTGATAGTAACACCTCAGGAACTTTCATTCCTTCATATTCTGAAGGTCTTGTATATACAGGAGGTGATAGTAAGTTATCTTGAAAACTATCGGTTAAAGCAGAAGTTTCATCACCCAAAACCCCAGGAATTAAACGAATGACAGCATCGCATAAAACAGCTGCAGCCAATTCTCCTCCAGTTAACACATAGTCACCAATAGAAATTTCTTTGGTTACATATTTATCACGTACACGTTGATCTACGCCCTTGTAATGTCCCGTTAAAATAATTATATTTTCTTTTAAAGAAAGGGTATTTGCTGTAGCTTGATTTAGAGTTTTAGCGTCTGGAGTCATATATATGATTTCATCGTACGTTCTTTCAGATTGTAGCTTTTCAATACATTTAGCTATGGGTTCAATCATTAAAACCATTCCAGCACCCCCGCCAAATTGATAGTCATCTATCTGACGATAGTTACCAAAACCATATTCTCGTAAATTATGAAAATGGACTTCAGCGAGTCCTTTATCAATAGCCCTTTTCATCATTGAGTTTTCAAACGGGCTTTTTATTAAGTCGGGTTCTACCGTAATAATGTCTATTCGCATGTAGCAAAGATATATGTTTTAAAGGAGATTTTTTATGGGAATATTTTTTTGAATTTCTTTGGAAGCTCTTTTGTAATGTTGATTGTTTCTTTAGTAAAAGGGTGTGTGAATTCGAGTGTTGAAGCATGAAGAAAAAGCCCCTTTCCTTTTAATATTTTATTTTCTATAAAGTATTCTTTATCACCTAAAATCGGATTGCCAATAGCGAAAAGATGCTTGCGTAGTTGATGCTTTCTTCCTGTTTTAGGGTGTAATTTAACCAAGTTCAAGAAATCAAATCTAGGTGACTCAGCAGTTTCAATAACTTCAAACGAAGTAGAAGCTTTTTTATCATCAATAGGAAAGTTAATTTCACCTTTCCTCTCTATTTTACCAATGCAGATTGCGTGATATGTTTTCTGAATCTCCTTTTTTTCGAATAGTTGGTTCAAAACAATAATACTTTCAGTTGTTTTTCCAATGAGTAACAATCCACTTGTAGGATAATCTAATCGGTGAACAGGTCGAGGGCGAGTAGTATCAAAGAGAGTACTTTTTTGTAAGTTTTGTGTAAGAGCGTTATCAATTGTGGCAAAAGAATTTCCACTAACTAAAACTCCTGAGGGTTTATAAACAATAGCTAAATAATTATCTTCAAAGAGGACTTCTAAGGGAAAATTAAAATGTTTTTTTTGTAAGTTTTCTTTAGGAAGAAGTAATTCAATAGTTTCTCCTCCTTTAATATATAAGGCTGTTGAGGCAGTTTTACCGTTAACTTTTACTAATCCTTTTTTAATAGCTTTTTTTATACCAGATTTTGTAGGAATCGTTTTAAAAACTCCAACAGCGTATTCTTGTAATCGAGTAGGAGTTATTATTTTTTTTACGTTATGATTTTCAGAAACATTCAAGAGTTAATACTTATTTTGTATGCCATTATATAAAGTAAAAGTTTTTATTTAAGTACTCAAACAATTTAACATATATCGTCTTGAAAAAAATAGTTATACATTTAAAATAAAGTATAATTAAAGTTTTTCATCAGGCTTTGAAAATATTATTACTAATAGTAGAAGTTACCTTAACTAATCAATTAATATAATATTCAGATAGGTGTAATGTTACAGTAAAATTATAAGAAACTATTAAAATACAATAACACAAAAAGAAAACTTCATTACAAACCATGAGTTTGTAATGAAGTTTAGCGTTGTTTAAGACTAATTATATAGCTCTTAACGACTATTTAATTAGTTCGTATGAACGTTTGATAAAATTTGTTAACTCTTCACCATGTAATAGGTTTTGAGATAATTTAGCTAAATCAAATGCTTGTGTAACTAATTGTTTTTGCTTGTCTTCATCAGCATTTAATATTTCTGATACTAACTCGTGATTCGTATTTACCACTAAATTGTACATTTCTGGCATGTTACCCATTCCCATCATTCCACCACCAGTAGCACTCATTTCTTTCATACGACGCATGAATTCAGGTACGGTAATTATAAAAGGAGAAGCACTAGAATCCATAGCTTCTAATTGTATTGTGTAACTTGTATTATTTACAGCTCCTTCAATAACAGGCTTTAATTGCTCTTTTTCTTCGTCAGAAAGTTTAGAAATTACAGTGTCATCTTTTTTAATTAAGTTGTCAATATGGTCAGCATCTACACGTTTGAATTGTACTTTAGCATCGCCAGACTCCATTTCTAATTTTTGCATTAAATGCGAAACGATAGGAGAGTCTAACAACAATACTTCATAGCCTTTGGCTTTTGCATCTTCAATATAACTGTGTTGCGCATCTTTATTGGCGGCATATAAAACGATGTGATTTCCATCTTTGTCAGTTTGAGCATCTTTAGTTTTTTCAACTAACTCATCAAACGTAAAGAATTTATCATCAACAGTAGGGTATAAGGCAAACTTCTTTGCTTTGCTAAAGAATTTCTCTTCCGATAACATTCCGTACTCAATAATAACCTTGATGTCGTTCCATTTTTGTTCAAAATCTTCACGGTTATTTTTGAATAAAGAAGAAAGTTTATCTGCTACTTTTTTAGTGATGTATCCAGAAATCTTTTTAACAGCTCCGTCTGCTTGTAAGTATGAACGAGAAACGTTTAATGGGATGTCTGGAGAATCAATTACTCCTTTTAACATTTGTAAGAAATCAGGAACGATTCCTTCTACGTTATCTGTTACAAAAACTTGGTTTTGGTATAATTGAATTTTATCCTTTTGCATATCCAAGTTCTGCGTTAACTTAGGGAAATATAAGATTCCTGTTAAGTTAAATGGATAATCTACATTTAAGTGAATATGGAATAAAGACTCCTCAAATTGCATTGGATACAACTCACGGTAGAAGTTTTTATAATCTTCATCTTCTAAATCTGCTGGTTTTTTAGTCCATGCAGGTTCAGTATTATTGATGATATCATCAACTTCAATTTGTTTGTGAGGCTCAGTTACTTCTTTACCGTCTTTGTCTTTAGTGGTTTTTGGAGTAAAATCTGGATCATTTATTTTCTTAGTTCCAAATTTAATTGGCACTTGGTTAAAGCGGTTGTATTTAGTTAATAACCCACGAATTTTACCTTCTTCTAAAAACTCTGTAGAATCCTCAGCAATATGTAATACGATTTCTGTACCTCTGTCAGACTTATCGTGTTCCACTAAAGTATATTCAGGTGAACCATCACATGTCCAGTGAGCAGCTGGCTCGTCTTTGAATGATTTTGTGAAAATTTCTACTTTATCAGCTACCATAAAAGCAGAATAGAAACCTAATCCGAAGTGACCAATAACACCTGTTTCGTTTTTATCGTCTTTGTATTTTTCTAAGAACTCTTCTGCACCAGAAAAAGCGATTTGGTTGATGTATTTTTCAACCTCATCCATTGTCATACCAATTCCTTGGTCTTTAATGGTTAGGGTTTTCGCATCTTTATCGATACTTATTTCAATTTTAGCATCGCCTAATTCTGTCTTAGCTTCACCAATTGAAATAAGATGTTTTAATTTAGTTGTAGCATCAGTTCCGTTAGAAATTAATTCACGTAAAAAGATTTCGTGGTCAGAATACAAGAATTTTTTAATCAGTGGAAATATATTTTCAACCGATACATTAATGTTTCCTTTACTCATAAGTATATATTTTAATTGATATTATTTTCTGCAGAATCAATAGTCAAAAAAAATACCAAATAAGAATTAGTGACAAGATGGCACTTTTTGTACGAATTATATAAAATTCATACTTTTACAGGCTTTTAATTTGTTAACTACAGAATAATCAACATAAAAAATATGTATAACTCAAAAATTACAGGATTAGGTTATTATGTTCCTGAGAACGTAGTGACTAACGATGACTTGACTCAGTTTATGGAGACGAGTGATGAATGGATTCAGGAGAGAACTGGTATAAAAGAGCGTCGTTGGATAGACCCAAAAACTTCTGATGATTCTACATCAGTAATGGGAGCAAAAGCCGCTAAAATAGCTATTGAGCGTGCGGGATTGACTAAAGATGATATTGATTTTATCATTTTTGCTACGTTGAGTCCTGAATTATATTTTCCAGGAGGTGGAGTACAAATTCAAGATTTATTAGATATGCCTACAATTGGTGCGTTAGATGTACGTAACCAATGTTCTGGTTTTATTTATTCACTTTCTGTTGCTGATCAATTTATCAAAACAGGAATGTATAAAAATGTTTTAGTAATTGGTTCTGAAAATCATTCAGGTGGTTTAGAACGTTCTACACGTGGTCGTGGAGTTACTGTAATTTTTGGAGATGGAGCAGGAGCAGCTGTTTTATCACGTTCGGAAGAGGAAGGAAAAGGGATTTTATCTTCTCACTTACATTCTGAAGGAAAGTTTGCGAAAGAATTAATGCTAGAAGGACCTTCAACAGGACGTTGGGTTCCTGAAATCATAGAGGCCAATGACCCAGATGATACTTCGTATTATCCATATATGAACGGTCAGTTTGTATTTAAGCATGCAGTCGTTCGTTTTTCAGAAGCTATTATGGAAGGATTACAAGCAAACGGACTGCAAAAGGAAGATATTGATATGTTAATTCCTCATCAAGCGAATTTACGTATTGCACAATTTATTCAAAAGAAGTTCCAGTTATCTGATGACAAGGTGTATAATAATATTATGAAGTATGGTAATACTACTGCTGCTTCGGTTATTATAGCATTGACAGAAGCTTGGGAAAAAGGAAAAATAAATGATGGTGATTTGGTAGTGTTAGCTGCCTTTGGTAGTGGATTTACTTGGGGATCGGTAGTGATTCGTTGGTAATGTTAGACTACCTACTTATAAAATAAATAAATCCGAAGTATTAACTTCGGATTTTTTATTAAAACATACCTCCTTGTGCTTCATTATTATCTCTGTATTTTCTGCCTTTACTTTTGTTTTTTCCACTTCCAAAATTATAGGAAAATCCTAGGTAGACAGAGTTGTACTCTAGTGTATACTTTCCTTTTTGCATAAAAGGGGTGTTAGATGTATAATCAAAATTTACATTATTAAAAATGTCAGTACTTCTTAAGGTAATACTTCCTTTACCGTCAAATAGCTTTAACCTAGCTCCGGCATTAATCATAGTATATGGTTCTATAGAATACTGAATGTTTTTACTTTTACCTCTAAAAATACCTGATAGCTGGAAGCTCAGTTTTTTTGAAGCTTTAAAAGAGTTGCTTATACGTCCTTTTACTAAGGTGTTTTTTACCGTTTCAAAGTTACCATTTAAAACACCTTGAGAGTCTTGAATGTACGTTTCAAAAGAAGAATTGAGTGTCCACCATTTTTTTGGCTTAAAACTAGAAGAAAGTTCAATACCATAACTATCTGCATAATCGTAATTGGTAAACGAAGTAATGACTTTGTCTGAATTTTGTTCATCTTGCTGCAATAGTCGACCAATTTTTTCATTTGTTCTTCGATAAAATGTTCCGAATGATATATAACCTTTAGTGACTGTTTTAGTATAATTAAGCTCTAGAGAGTTTGTAAATTGCGGCTGTAAATTAAGGTTTCCTCTTGATATAGTTAGAGGAGAAAACCACTCTTGAATTGGTGTTATCTGATATGCAGAAGGTCTGTCAATTCTCCTACTATAGGCAAGTTGTAACTTATCTTTTTCAGTAAAGCTGTATAGAATTGATAATGAAGGATACCAACTAAAAATATTATTTTTTAAAGTGGTGTTTCCTTGTTCTGTATTCGAAAAAAGAGCATCTAGGTAAAATTGTTCTAATCTTAAACCTGTCTGAATTGAAATTTTTTTGAACTCCTTGTTGAAATTTATATATCCTGAATAAATATCTCTATCATAATTTAACGTTGTATTTCCTATAGGTTCAAGAGAAGTAGAATCATTTATGTTTTCTCTATCGGTAAGTATTAGATTGTAAAAATCTTGCTTTCTAAATTCAAATCCTAATTCTAGTTTTCCTGACTTTATAGGTTTTATATAATCAATGTTCAACAACCAAAGTTTACGAGTGTCTTTAATGTCATTTGTATAATTATATTCTTTTGAACTGGGATTTATAAACTCTTCGTTAGTTGTTTTTTCAGGATTTTTGGTTAGAGAGTGATTAAGTTCAATCTCTAAATTCTGTCCTTTATCATCAAAATTGTAAACATAATCAGCATTATAGGTTTCATTTTTTTGATTGTAATTAGAAAAACTTCTATTGTCAAAAGTCAAAGAATTGTTTTCGGTTACTAGTGCATTCGTTATTAAACTATTGTTATCGAAATTTTGATAAGTGTATATAGATAAAATACTTTTAGCTGTAAGATCTATATCTATTCCAAATTTGATGTTATGATTTTCAGAATTATTTAAAAAGTAAAGGTTTTGAGACAGATTACTGTCTACTCTTGTTAAGTTATTAAAAGTTTCATAATCGCCCCAACTAGTATTATAGTTTAGATAAAAATTAGTAACTCCTGCCTTGTAATTGGTGTTTAAGATTATGTCGGGTTTGGTGTTTCTACTGTGCTTAATACCTGCAATAATACTACCATTAAAACCAATTTTGGTGTTCTTTTTTAGGATTAAGTTGATAATACCACTCATACCTTCAGGAGTGTATTTTGCTGAAGGATTTGTAATTATTTCAACACTTTTTACTGAGTTGGAAGGTATTTGTTTTAATAATTGAGCTGTATTTACGTTGGAAGGTTTTCCATTCACTAAAACTCTAACATTTTCATTACCTCGTAAACTTATAGTTCCAGAAAGTTGATTAATATCTACAGAAGGAATGTTTTCAAGCATTTCTAAAGAGGTAGTTCCAGCAGCTGTTAAGTCATTACCTACATTAATGACTTTTCTGTCAATTTTTTGAATAATAGTTGAAGTTTCTCCTTGTATTTTAACCTCATCTAATTGAGTAGTATTTTCTTCAAGAAAAATTGTTCCTATTTTACTATTCTTTTTTAAGTCAATTTTCTTTTCAAAAGCTCTGTAACCAATAAATTGAAAAGTTAAAAGTAAATTTTCCTTTGGAAGTTTTTCAATTTTAAAATTCCCTTTTTCATCAGAGATACTACCAGTAAGTATTTTGTTAGAAGTATTTTTACAAGAAATAGTAACGAAGGGTATTGGTTGGTTATTTTTTTTATCTAAAATAGTTCCTGTAACCTGTAGGTTTTGAGCTAGGCTCAAATAAGTACTTAGGAATAAAATTAATATTAGCAATCTTTTCATATATTGAAGGGAATGAAATTCTGCTAAAAATAAAAAAAACGAAGTATTTAACTTCGTTTTTTTTAAATAATTAAAGAAATGTAATGCTACATGAAGCCTCCGCCTCCTTGCTTTTCATTATTATCACGTTGTTTTCTGGCACGAGCTTTGTTTTTTCCTCCACCAAATCTATAGTTAAATCCAATATAAGCAGTTCTACTTTCCCATTTAAAACGTCCATTTTGAACAAAAGGCCTTTCAGAATTAAACTTAAATCTCATATCGTTAAAGATATCATTTACTCTAAGGTTAATATTTCCTTTTCCTTTAAGAATACTATAATTAGCACCAATATTTACCATTTTCATAGGGTCAACATTCCATTGAATGTCTTCTCTTGGACCTCTATACATTGCAAACAATTGTAAACGTAATTTTTTAGATACTGTAAAACTATTACTTATACGAGCATTAAAAATATCTGTTTTGACTTCAATAGTTGGTGAGTTCGGGTCGCTTAAATCAGTAGTTCCAAATTGCTTTTGAGAATAATAATCCATACTAGCATTTGCTCTCCACCATTTTGCTATCTTATAACTAGCAGAAAATTCTAAACCGTAAGCGTCTGTGTCATCAAAATTAGCAAAAGTTAATATTTGCCTAGTGTTTGTTTCATCTAAAGGATCCATGTAAGTAGCTCTATTAATTACATCAGTGATGTTTCTATAAAAACTTCCTAATGTTATTGAACCACCTTTTATTTTTCTTGTATAATTAAATTCAACTGAGTTTGTAAATTGAGGAACAAGATCAGGATTACCTACAGAAGTAATTAAAGGAGTACTCCATTCTCTAATAGGGTTTACTTGCTGTATTCCTGGTCTATCAACTCTTTTACTATAGCTTAACTGAAATTGATCTGCATCATTAGGATTGTAAGTAAAAAAAGCAGAAGGGTATACGCTGAAAATATCATCAGTAACTTTATCTTTCTTTACATCACCATTCTCATCTAGTCCTGTAAAGTTTCCTTCAATTTTATATTGCTCAAAACGGGCACCTAATTGCATAGATAATTTTCCAAACTGATGACCATAGTTTATATAAGCAGAATAAATATCTCTGTCATAAGTAAAATAAGAATCTCCTACATCTCTATATGTTTTATTTCCATTAATATCTTCTAATACAATTTGTTGGTTTGTTAGGTTTACATTGTCGGTATTATTTACTCGATACTCTAAACCTAACTCAAGTTTACCATTTTTAGAGATAGGGTTTGTATAATCTAAATTTAATAATGTACTTTTTCTATCATTATTAATATCATTGAAATAATCAGGTTGAGTACCTTCTAAGAAGTAATTATTTAAGTAGTTTGGAGCATTGTTTTTAGAATAGTTAGCTTCAAACTCTATGTTATGTCCTTCTTTTTCAAAATCATGTTTATAATTTACATTATAGGTTTGATTATGACTTTCATTGTTTTGAGTATTAGGTGAATGTTCAATTAAATTACCATTATTATCTGTAATTATAGCACGTCCTTTAGCAAAAACATTAAACCAGTTTTGAGTTGTGTAAAGCGAAAGAGTGTTTTTATCATCTAAATAAATGTCTGCTCCAATTTTAAATAAATGTGATTCATCATCATTCTGAAAAATAAAGTCTTGATAATTTTCTCCAGGTCTACTAATGTATCCAAAATTGTAATTATCACCACCTCTAAAGCCATAGTTACCAAAAAAGTTCACTTTTCCTGTTTTGTAATTCATGTTTGTAGAAGCATTGTAACGAACATAATGACCAGCTTCAACTCCAGTATTTATAGAACCATTAAAGCCCATATTGGCATTTTTATTAAGAATTATATTAATAATACCACTCATTCCTTCAGGGTTGTATTTAGCAGAAGGATTGGTAATTAACTCAACACTTTTAATAGATGATGAAGGTATTTGTTTTAATAACTCAGAAGCAGGAATGTTGGTAGGTTTACCATCAACTAATACACGTACATTTTCGTTACCACGCAAACTAATGTTACCTGATTGGCTATCAACACTTACAGATTGTACGTTATTTAATAAATCAGAAGCAGTAGCTCCTGCTGAGGTCAAATCTTTACCAACGTTAATAACTTTTCTGTCTACTTTTTGAGTTACTGAAGAAGTTTCTGCTCTAATTTCTACTTCATCTAAAGTAGTGCTATCTTCCTCTAGAGGAATAGTGCCCAAATTAACATTGCTTGATTTACGACTTACAGAAATAGGTTTAGAGAATGTTCTATACCCTATAAACTGAACTTCAACAATACTATTTCCTTCAGGTATATTTTTTATAGAGAATAAGCCATTGTCATCAGTAATTCCACCAGTAATAATTTTTTTGGCAATATCTTTGATTATAATATTTACATAGGGAAGAGGTTGCTTGGTTGCTTGATCGACTACTTTACCAGAAATTACTCCTGGTTTGGGTAGGCTACTTTTAGGCATTTGTGCATAAATACTTGTAGTAAATACAGCTAAAAGTATTAGTAATATGTTTTTCATTTTTGTTGTTTTGAATTGTTTTGATGCTTAATAGACTCTTTATTACCTAACTTTGTTACTTAACTTAAGAGAGTTTAACGTATTATTAACAGAAAATGAAAAAACGAACTTTGGTACTAGGAGCCTCTTTAAAATCCTCTAGATATTCGAATATAGCTATTAAAAGGCTAAGAGATAATGGAATAGAAACTGTAGCAATTGGTTTACAAAAAGGAATTGTTGCAGATGTAGCTATTAAAACAGAAAATATTTTTTTCGAAAATATTGATACTGTAACTTTATATTTAAATCCAAAGCGACAGGAATCTTATTATGAGTATATAATTAACTTACAACCTCGCAGAGTGATTTTTAACCCTGGAACCGAAAATATTGAGCTTATGGAGTTGTTAAAGGAAAATGGTATTGAGAGTGAAATAGCATGTACTTTGGTACTTCTATCAACAAAGCAGTATTAATTTAAAATTTCAACAGGAAAAGAATTAGTACTATATCGTTTCCCTGCTTCCGCTAATTCAGTATTCTTAAAAACTGTTTGAGCCTCAATTTTAAAATCATTAATGTTTTTATACCTGCTAGAATAATGCCCAATAATTAATTTGTTTGCATTTGCTTTACTAGCAATAGAAGCTGCTTGTTCTGCAGTAGAATGTTTAGTTTTATCACATAAATCTTCTCTGTCTTTTAAAAATGTAGCTTCGTGGTATAACAAGTCTACATCTTTAATGATAGGAACAATGTCTGGTTTATAGGCAGTATCACTACAGAAAGCAAAACTTAAAGGTTTAGGAGGATCAATTGTAAGTTCTTCATTAGGAATTACTTCTCCTGTAGAAAGAATAATATCTTTACCAGCTTTAATGTTATGAAAGTCACAAGTTTCTATTTCGTTATATTGCTGAATATTCTCAATGTGTAACTTTCTAAGTTTAGGTTTTTCAGTAAATAAAAAACCGTTAGTATACACTCTATGATTTAAAGGAATGGTTCTTACAGAAACTTTATCATCTTCAAAAATAAGTTCACTTTCTTTTGATTCTAATTCGTGAAAAGTAATAGGGTACTTAGTCCACGATTTTGAAACTTTTAACTGAAGTGTTGTCACTTCTTTTATGCCTTTTGGGCCGTAAATATGTAACTCTTTTTCTCTGTTTAGAATCCCAAAAGTAGCGATGAGTCCAACCAAACCAAAAAAATGATCACCATGCAAATGAGAAATAAAAATATGGTTTATTTTTGAAAAACCAACCTTGTATTTTCGCATTTGGCGTTGTGTACCTTCTCCACAATCAATTAAAAAATGACGATTGTTAATTTCTAAGTATTGAGCGGTAGGGTAGGCATTAGCTCTTGGAGTAGCAGAATGACAACCTAAAACAGTTAAGTGTAAACTCATTTATTTGATTACAAAGCGTTTTGAAATTATTTCTTTATTACTTTGTATTGCATAAATGTACATACCAGACTTTAAATCATTACGTTGAAAAGGGAAAGAGTTACGTCCCTTAACCACTTTAAGCTCTTTATTATAAACAGTTTTACCTAGTACATTTCTAACAGTTAAAATAACTGTTTGACTATGTTTAGCATTAAAGTAAATAGTAGTATTGTTCGTAAAAGGGTTAGGAGATGCTATTAACTTATTAATTGATTTTTCTTGTGAAAAAGCAACAGAAATAGTTAAGAAAAAAGTTATAAAAAGTATTTTTTTTATCATAAATTATCGTTTAGGGGATGGATAATTATTAAAATTAAAGGTTAAAAACCTAAATCACGCTGAATGTTTTCCATTTCTATAACATCTTCTGCTTCAATTAAAGTAGGAACAATGTTAAAAGTTTCAGGAAAATCATCAATAGTAACATCTTTAGATATAACAACAAAAGATGTGCCATTGTTTTGATGTTTTTCTGCGTATTCCAAAAATAGTAAAATATTTTTGTTAGAGGGGTTAAATTCTTCTGAAATTACAACAATTAAATTTTTATCTGTAAGGTTTACATGTTCATTTTCAAAGCTTTCAAAGAAGTCAGAAAATGTTTTTTCATCAGAAGTTACTAGGGTGTAATTAGTTTTATCAGTTATATTCATGACTATCTTTTTATTTGTTGTGCTAACAAATAAATAACTGCCATACGAACAGCAACTCCATTTTCTACTTGGTTTAGAATAATTGATTGATCACTGTCGGCAACATCACTTGTTAGTTCTACACCTCTGTTAATAGGTCCTGGGTGCATTATGACAATTTTTTTGCCAAGACTGTCTAATATTTCTTTGTTAATACCAAAAAGTTGTGTGTATTCTCTAGTTGATGGAAAGTATTTTATATCCATACGTTCGTGTTGCACACGTAATACATTAGCAACATCACACCACTCTAAAGCTTTTTTTAGATTTGTTTCCACTTCAACTCCTAAACTAGAAATGTATCTAGGAATTAACGTACTAGGTCCGCAAACTTTTACTTTAGCTCCTTGTAATTGTAGTGCAAAAATATTTGATAAAGCTACACGTGAGTGTAAAACATCACCTACAATTACAATTTTCTTTCCTTTTAAGTCGCTATTTAAAGCTTCCCGCATAGAAAAACTATCTAATAATGCTTGGGTAGGGTGTTCATGTGTGCCATCTCCAGCATTAATAATTTTAGCATTTACATGGTTTGATAAGAAAATTCCTGCTCCTACATTTGAATGTCGCATCACAACAATATCAACTTTCATCGACAAAATATTGTTAACAGTATCAATTAAAGTTTCTCCTTTTTTTACTGAAGATTGCCCTGCAGAAAAATTAATAACATCAGCAGATAAACGTTTTTCAGCTAATTCAAAAGAAAGCTTTGTACGTGTGCTATTTTCAAAAAATAAATTAGCGATGGTAATATCACGTAACGAAGGAACCTTTTTTATAGGTCGGTTAATGACTTCTTTAAAATGAGCGGCAGTTTCAAAAATAAGCTCAAGGTCATTTTTGTTAAGGTATTTAATTCCTAATAAATGTTCAACACTTAACTGCTTCATTTTAGTTTGTTTTTTTAATCATAACTAATCAAGCTTTGAGGGCTTGGGTTCAAGGTAAATTGTATCTTCTTTATGAGTTTCTTGCCAGTTCACAACTACTTTTTCTTCATTGATGGCATCTACTTGTCTTCCTCTATAATTAGGTTGAATTGGTAAATGACGGCTAAAGCGACGATCTATTAATACTAATAACTCAATATTATCAGGTCTTCCGTACGATTGTAGTGCTGTTAAAGCACTTCGAACGCTTCTTCCTGAAAATAATACGTCATCAATAATAACCACCTTTTTTCCTTCAATTAAAAAGTCAATTTGTGTAGAAGTGGCTTCTAATGGTTCTTCTCTTCTGCGAAAATCATCACGATAAAAGGTAATATCTAACAAGCCTAATTTTAGGCCTTTAATTTGATACTCTTCTCTTAATAATTTAGCCAATCGATTAGCTAAATAAGAGCCTCTAGGTTGTAATCCTATTAAAACGGTATTAGAAAAATCGTTGTGATTCTCGATTAACTGACACGCTAATCGATGCAGAATGATTTCAATTTCTTTCGAAGTAAGTAGTGTTTTTCTGCTCATTTGTTGCTACCAAATTGGTTTGATAGTTCAACGTTCAAAATTAAGGCAAAAATTTACGCTGACAAAATTAAACTTAATGAAAGCTAAAACTTGGTCTATAAAATTATCTTTACATTTGCGCACTTTTACAAAAGACTCTTAGAAATTATGATGAAATACATTAAAAGTAAGAAGATTAATATAAAAGACGATTCGTTAGCAGGTATTACGGTATCGTTAGCAATGATACCAGAGGTAGTAGCTTTTGCTTTCGTAGCTCAAATTAGTCCTATTGTAGCTTTGTTTGGAGCTTTCGTGGTAGGAATTGTTTCCGCAATTTTTGGAGGAAGACCTGGTTTAATTTCAGGAGCAGCTGGTGCTGTGGCTGTAATTTTTGTAAACATGATACAAGAAGGACATGCAAAAGGACTGCTGTTTGATACTCCTGTAGAAAATATGGGATACTTTTATTTACTAGCAGCTGTAGTTTTAATGGGAGTTATTCAAGTGTTAGCAGGAGTATTTAAATTAGGGAAATTAGTTCGGTTAATTCCACATCCAGTAATGATGGGATTCGTAAATGGTTTAGCTATAGTTATTTTTATAGCTCAACTAGGAATGTTCAAAGAAAATAAGAAGGACATTTTTGGTCAAAATATGCGTAAAACTGAATCGAAAGAGTTGGTGTATAAAGTTGCAGATAATGAGGTACAAGATCTAGTATCAAGTGCTGCATTGTTTTCAATTAAAGGAAATTCAATTATTAATAATGAAACAAACAAGGAAGTTTTTGTAAAATCAGAAACACAAGTTTTTGATGCAAAAACAAAAAAAGTTGTTTATAATATTGAAAATGGCGGATTTTATTCAGTAAAAGATAGTGGGGTAGTAAAATCTACTTTACAAGGAACAAAGCTATATACTATGGTTGGGTTAGTGTTGTTAACGATGCTAATTATATGGTTGCTTCCAAAATTAACAACAAAAGTACCAGCAGCGTTAACAGCTATTTTAATTGTTACGTTTGTATCTATTTTCGGTGGATTAGAGTCTATAAATGTTGGAGATTTTATTAGAGATGGAGGAGGAGCTGGTTTAAATGGTTTTGATGAAATTTCTAAGAAAATGAATTTAGCAGAACTTTGGAGTAATTTGCCATTTAATTTAGATACATTAAAGTTTATTGCACCGTATGCCTTTTTAGCAGCTTCAGTTGGGTTGATTGAAACGTTAATGACGATGAATTTAGTGGATGAGTTAACAGATTCAAGAGGTGATGGTAATAAAGAATGTGTAGCACAAGGAGCTGGAAATATGTTAAGTGGATTGTTTGGAGGAACTGGTGGTTGTGGTATGATTGGTCAAACAGTAATTAACATTAACGCAGGTGGTAGAGGGCGTTTATCAGGAGTTATGATGGCGGTTACTTTATTAATTTTTATCCTTTTTGCAGATAAATATATTGAACAAGTACCTATCGCAGCTTTAGTAGGAGTAATGTTTATGATGGTTATTGATACGTTCGCATGGTCTAGTTTTAGAATTATGAATAAAATTCCAAAATCGGATGCAATTGTATTAATTATAGTATCTGCGGTAACTGTAATTTTTGATTTAGCAATTGCTGTATTTGTTGGGGTAATTATTTCAGCATTAGTTTTTGCTTGGGAAAATGCAAAAAAAATTAGAGCGAGAAAACGTTTTAAAGAAGATGGAACTAAGATTTACGAAATTTGGGGACCATTATTCTTCGGAAGTATTACTGCTTTTAACGAAAAGTTTGATATTAAAAATGATCCTGCTAACGTGGAAATTGATTTTGTAGAATCGCGTATTTCAGACCATTCAGCTATTGAAGCTATTTTTATATTAGTAGAAAAATATCAAAAAGCAGGGAAGAAGGTAACCTTAAAACATTTAAGTGAAGATTGTAAGGTATTGTTATATAAAGCAAGCCCGATTTTTGCAGATGTTATTGAAGAAGCAGTAGATGACCCTCGTTATCACTTAGCTGCAAATCCAGAAGATTTTCCAAAACCTTTATCAGAATATAGTTTTTAAATCGCAGAGCGATAAAAAATAAAAAATCCCGCTATTAGCGGGATTTTTTATGTGTTTTTTAGAATTAGGCATATAATGATTATTACAACTATAAATAATAGATACTTTAGGAATTTCGTGTTTAGTTGAGTGTTTTTATTTAAGTTATCAAGAGGAGAAGAAACTTTTCTTATGTTAGTAGGTGTTTTTGAAAAACTATATCCTTCGAAATTAGTATCAAATAATAACTCATCATCTGAATCCAATTGCTTTCCAAAATACCTTGTACATAACTCAAATACAAAATTTTCACCTACTTGATCTTCAATAAATTCTCCTTCAGTAAATTCATCGAAATTATAAAACCTATTTCCATTTTCATCTATTTTTGACTTAGATAATAGTTTTTCTTCCTCTTTAAGAGGTTTACCGAAATCAATAAAGGTGCCTAGTTCTGATGTTCCTCCTTTAACCCTTAATTTTTGATTATTTTTAGTAACAGAATATCCCCAAAAATTAACAGTGCTTTGAAGAGCAATAGAACATATTTCTGTATCAGGGAAAAAATCAGATAGTGTATTTTCCTCATAGGAAGTGTTTTCTTCAAATGATTTTATGGGTAATTCTTGTTCACATATTATCCAATTTCCTTTGTATTTTGTAATATAAACGGTATTACCAGGAGGTAACATAACCTCTTCAAACGTTTTAGGAACTATTTTTTTTAGATTATGAAAACCGATACTATTTAAGAGTTTTTCTTTCTCTATTTCTTTGTTAGAGTTAATAATTACGCATGATATTTTCCATCCCATAGCTAGGTCAGTTATTTTAAAATGTTAGCTTAATGAGGTTTATTTTTTCTGAAGTGGACTTATAATTTCTACATCACTAAAAGCAATAGCGCCTCTAATTACACTGTCAATAGTACTTTTTAAAGCTTCAATCAATTGCATTTTTAATTGCGATTTGTGATAAATCAAGCTAACTTCACGTGCAGGAGATGGAGATTCAAATTCTCTTAAATGAGTTTTGTCTCGTTCATTTAAATCCAGCGTATTTAAATAAGGAAGTAAGGTCATTCCTAATCCGTCTTTAGATAACTTTATTAATGTATCAAAACTTCCACTTTCTAACTGAAAGTGATGTGTAGAGCTTCTTTTATTAGTTCTACAAAGATTAATTACACTGTCTTTAAAACAATGTCCGTCTTCTAACAATAAAATATCATCAACTTCTAAATCATCAACTTTTAATTTCTTTTGTTTAAATAATCGATGTTCACTTGGAACTAAACCTACAAAAGGTTCATAATATAAAACACGCTCTTTTATGGCTTCATTTTCTAATGGAGTAGCAGCAATAGCAGCATCTATATAACCATCCATTAACTTTCTAACAATTTCTTCTGTAGTTAATTCTTCAATAACTAATTGAACTTTAGGGTAGTTCTTACTAAATGTTTTTAAAAACATAGGAAGTAGTGTAGGCATAATTGTAGGGATTATTCCTAGTCTAAACTCACCACCTACATAGCCTTTTTGTTGATGTACAATATCAATAATACGATTACTTTCATCAACAATTACTTTAGCTTGTTCTACAATACGTTTACCAACTTCAGTTAATTCAATAGGTTTTTTAGAACGATTAAAAATTTTAGCATCTAATTCTTCTTCTAATTTCTGAATTTGCATACTTAACGTTGGTTGCGTGACAAAGCAATGTTCTGCAGCTATGGTGAAGTTTTTATATTCAGCAACGGCTAGTGTATATTTTAATTGTGTTATAGTCATTTCAATAATAATTTTTGATAAAGATATTAAAACAATCGATTACGTTTATAGTAAAACTGTTAAAACTTGCCTTAAATTTGTAATAGAAAAAGTAAAAAACTTAAAATCAAAACAATATGTCAACTACAATTTTAGGATTAGATAAACAAAAAACTGAAAACTTAGTAAAAGAGTTAAATGCCCTACTAGCAAACTTTCAAGTATATTACCAAAATGCAAGAGGTTTACACTGGAATATTAAAGGGAAAAACTTTTTTGAGTTGCATATGAAGTTTGAAGAATTCTATACAGATGCACAAGAAAAAGTAGACTTAATAGCAGAACGTATTTTAACATTACAAGGAACACCATTGCATACTTTTGAAGATTACACTAGTGTATCAAAAGTACCAGTAGGAAAAAATATTTCAAATGATGTTGAAGCAGTAAAATTAATTATTGATTCGTTATCAGAACTATTAAAAATAGAACGTTTAATTCTTGATTTGTCTGATGAAGCAGAAGATGAAGGAACAAACTCAATGATGAGTGACTTTATTGCAGAACAAGAAAAAACATTGTGGATGATGAATGCTTGGTTAGGCTAAGAAATAGTTATCTATGTTTAGGGGATGAAAGAGCAACGTGTTTACGTTGCTTTTTTTATGTAGAAGAAAATAATATGAATAATTGGCTAATATAAATACTTAATTAAAATCCGAATACTTACAAAGGCAATTAGAATAGCGGTTGCTTTTTTCAGTTGTGTGGAATTAAAGAATTGGTTACTCATTCTACTACCAATTTGACCACCAATAAAAACAGTAATTAATAAAATAGAAGTAAGCTTCCAGTCGATAGAAAATTCAGGGTTCACATATTGACCTATCAATCCAGATATAGAATTTACTAAAATAAAAAAGCTTGCTGTAGCAGCTATTTTTTTAGGAGTGTCCCAATTGGTTAAATGAAGTAACGGAGCTAAGAAAATACCACCACCAATTCCAACCATTCCAGAAATAAAACCAATAATTCCGCCATAACCTGCATTTTTTGCTATGTTTAAATCGGTAGTTTTATTGCTGTTGGTAACTACTTTGTTTGAACTCCACATGGTAATAGCAGCAAAAAGTAGTGTGAAACCTAAAAGAATAAAGAAAAAAGTTTGACTTATTCGTAAATAGCCACCCAAAAAAGCCATAGGAATACTAAATAAAGTAAGCGGAATAACCTTTTTCCAATTATATTGTTTTTGTTGCATATAAAGTAAAACATTACCTGTAACAACCATTACATTACAAAGTAATGCTGTAGCTCTTATTTGTGTAAAAAGTAAGCCAGTGAGTGCTAAAACAGCCAAGTAACTGGAACCACCACCAAATCCGACAGAAGAGTATAGAATAGCCACAATAAAAAAGAGTAAGACTATGTACAAATTAGTACTTAAAACATCTAGAAAAAGAGATATCATCATATCAAACAAATGTAGCTATAAAAGTTTTTTTTAAAAAGTTAATGATTTACTCTTTTATAAAAGACTTTTTAAACTGCTGAGGAGTAATCATCTCCATTTTTTTAAATTGTCTGTTAAAATAGCTAATGTTATTAAAACCAGATTTGTAAGCTATTTCAGAGATTCGTAGGTTTTTAGATTGCTTTATAAGTTTTTTAGAAAATTTAATTTTTTCAGAGTTTATGTAGTCAATAGGAGAAATTCCTAAGGTGTTTTTAAACTTTTTATGAAAATGAGATGTACTCATACAAGCCTTCTTAGCTAACAATTCTACAGTAATATCTTTATTTGTGAGGTTGTTTTTTATAAACTTAATAACCATACCAATGCGGGTGTCTGTAAGCGTGCCAGAAGGATCGTTTAAGATAAAAGCTTTAGCCTTCGTTTGTAATAATCTAACAATCAATTCCTGTATCATAAGATCAAGAAGAATGTCTTTAGATTTGTTTTGATCGGTAAACGTATGTACTAAACGTCCAACTAAATGATTAATATCCGTATTATGAACAAGGTGAGAAGAAGTTTCGTTTAATTTCCAATTATTGTTTTCGCGCTCTATAGTAACATTGTGATTAAACTTATCTACTATCTCATCAATCTTATCAGAGTCAATACCTAAAGCCAAACATTGAGTAGGATTATTTTTTTCAGCCAAGGGGAAATCTATAATCATTTCTTTATTAGTTGGCATTACCACAGATTCACCAGGGAAAAAATCAAAAGGTTCCATACCTTCTAAATGCATTACTTTTTTTCCAGTGAGCATACTTGCAATCACAGGAAAATCAAAAGTCAAAGAAACCTGTTCAGCACTTTTATGAGTCTCAAAAATATTCAACTCAGCATATTCAGCATTATACGTAGTTCTGTTCTCTATTAAAGTAGTAAGTTTTCTACTTTCTTTATGTCGACTTAATAAATGGTTCATAATCAATAGTACAAAAATCTATTTATCCTTTTTTTGAGATAATAGATATGTGTTACAATTTAATAAATACGTTCAATATATTGACTATATGATATTTTAATTTTACAAAAATTACGAAATACTCATTTTTAATACAGGTTGATTGTAGAAGTGTTATTTCGGGATAGTTAATTTAAGTAAAGAACAAAAATACAAAGTTTTATGAGTTACACGAAACCAAAATTTAAAGACACGTATGCAAATTTTATCAATGGGAAGTTTGTGTCTCCCTTAGGTGGAGAATATTTTGAAAACAAATCTCCAGTTGATAATAGCATCATAGCAAAATATCCAAGATCACAAAAAGAAGATATAGAACTAGCTTTAGATGCAGCCAATGCAGCGAAGGAAAGTTGGGGAAACACTTCAGCAGCAGAACGAGCTTCATTGCTAAATAAAGTAGCAGATATAATTGAAGCAAATTTAGAAGAGTTTGCATTAGTAGAAACCTGTGATAATGGAAAACCAATACGAGAAACATTAAATGCAGATGTTCCTTTAGCGGTAGATCATTGGCGCTATTTTGCTGCTGCTATTAGAGCAGAAGAAGGAAGTGCAACAGAGCTTGATCAAAACACCTTATCAATGAACATTAAAGAACCTTTGGGGGTTGTGGGGCAAATTATTCCTTGGAACTTTCCTCTTTTAATGTTATCGTGGAAGTTGCCACCAGCATTGGCTACAGGTAACTGTGTAATATTAAAACCAGCAGAACAAACTCCGTCATCAGCAACATTGTTAATGGAAAAAATAGCCGATGTTTTTCCTCCAGGAGTTATTAATGTAGTTCATGGTTTTGGTCCAGAGGCAGGAAAACCATTAGCATCAAGCCCAAGAATTGATAAAGTAGCATTTACAGGGGAAACTACTACAGGACAGTTAATCATGCAGTATGCTTCTAAAAACTTAAATCCAGTTACGATGGAGTTAGGAGGTAAGTCTCCAAATATCTTCTTTAATAGTGTAATGGATGAAGATGATGCTTTTTTAGATAAAGCAATTGAAGGAGCGGTGTTGTTTGCTTTTAATCAAGGAGAAGTTTGTACCTGTCCTTCACGTATTTTAGTACAAGAAGACATCTATGATAAGTTTATGGAGCGAGTGGTGGCAAGAACAGAAGCAATAGTACAAAAAAGTCCGTATGATGTAAACACAATGGTAGGAGCACAAGCATCAAATGATCAATATGAAAAAATTCAAGCGTATATTAAAATAGGAAAAGAAGAAGGAGCGAAAGTGCTATGTGGAGGAGAAGTTAATACACTAGAAGGAGAGTTAGCAAATGGATTTTATATTAAACCAACTATTTTAGAAGGACACAATAAGATGCGCGTATTTCAAGAGGAAATTTTTGGGCCTGTTGTGTGTGTGACAAAGTTTAAAGATGAAGCAGAAGCGCTAGAAATAGCAAATGATACCATGTATGGATTAGGAGCAGGAGTGTGGACACGAGATGCACATCAGTTATATCAAATTCCAAGAGCTATTAAAGCAGGAAGAGTTTGGGTAAATTGTTATCATGCTTATCCAGCCCACGCACCATTTGGAGGGTATAAAAAATCAGGATTTGGTAGAGAAAACCATTTAATGATGATGGATTACTATCGTCAAACTAAGAACATGTTGATATCGTATGATAAAAACAAGTTAGGGTTCTTTTAGTTGTTTGAAAATACTGAGCTTTTTAAAGCTCAGTATTTTATAAAAAAATATAATATGCAAAGAGTAGCAATAACAGATGCAGCAAAAGAAATAGTTAAAAAACTAAAAAAGCAACATGGCGAATTAATTTTTCATCAAAGCGGAGGGTGTTGTGATGGATCATCACCAATGATTTTTCCTAAAGATGAAATGTATTTAGATGAAAGTGATATTCTGTTAGGTGTGTTAGATGAAGTTCCTTTTTATATGAATAAAGATCAATATGAATACTGGAAGCACACGCACTTAACCATTGATATAACTGAAGGAAGAGGAGCAAGTTTTTCATTAGAAATTCCTTTAGGAGTTCGTTTTATTATACATTCACGTTTATTGCAACAAGAAGATGAAAGTTAGTATATGTTTTAAGAAGAAGAATTAATAAATTGATAAACAATTAAAAATGATTTATTTTAGTAGCTTAAGCTAAAATAAAAAGGAGTATAAGAATGAGTAACTACCACGTAAAAACATTAGAAGAATATTTTCAAGTATATAGAAAGTCCGTTAGAAATCCAGAATTATTTTGGGAAGAAATAGCAGAAGAACATTTTGTTTGGAGGAAAAAATGGGATACCGTTTTGGACTATAATTTTGAGAAAACTGAGTTCAAATGGTTTGAAGGAGCAAAGCTAAATATTACAGAAAACTGTATCGACCGTCATTTGCATATCAGAGGAGATAAAACAGCTATTTTATTTGAGCCCAACAACCCAAAAGAAGAAGCTCAACATATTTCTTATAAAGAACTACACAAACGTGTTTGTAAGTTTGCTAATGTTTTAAAAGACCACGGGATAAAGAAAGGAGATAGAGTTTGTATTTACTTACCAATGATTCCAGAATTAGCTATTTCGGTTTTAGCTTGCGCACGAATCGGAGCAGTACACTCAGTTGTTTTTGCAGGATTTTCATCAACAGCATTAGCAACGAGAGTTAATGATTGCGAAGCAAAAATGGTAATTACTTCAGATGGTTCCTACAGAGGGACAAAAACTATTGATTTAAAGAGTATTGTAGATGAAGCATTAGAAGATTGTCCTACTATAGAAAATGTATTAGTTGCTAAAAGAATTAATTCAGATATTCAATTAAAAGAAGGACGAGATAAGTGGTTAGCACCTTTATTAGAAGAAGCTTATCAAGATTGTGTTCCAGAGATTATGGATGCTGAAGATCCATTATTCATTTTATACACTTCTGGTTCAACAGGAAGTCCAAAAGGAATGTTACATACCACAGCTGGTTACATGGTGTACACAGCATATACGTTTAAAAATGTTTTCAATTATAAAGAAAATGATGTGTATTGGTGTACCGCAGATATTGGTTGGATTACAGGGCATAGTTATATTGTGTATGGTCCGTTAGCAAACGGAGCAACAACTGTAATGTTTGAAGGCGTTCCTAGTTATCCAGATTTCGGTCGTTTTTGGGAAATTGTAGAGAAGCACAACATAAATCAATTTTATACGGCGCCCACAGCAATTAGAGCATTAGCAAAAGAGAACTTAGAATTTGTTGATAGCCATAACCTTTCATCAGTAAAAGTGTTAGGAACGGTAGGAGAACCTATAAACGAAGAAGCATGGCACTGGTATAATGATAATGTTGGAAAAAAGAAAAGCCCAATTGTAGATACTTGGTGGCAAACTGAAACTGGTGGAATTATGATTTCTCCTTTACCTTATATCACTCCAACAAAACCAACTTATGCAACATTGCCTTTACCAGGAATTCAAATAGCATTGATGGATGAAAACGGAAAAGAAGTAAAAGGAAATCAGGTTGACGGAAGATTGTGTATAAAATACCCTTGGCCTTCTATGGCAAGAACTATATGGGGGAATCATCAGCGTTATAAAGAAACATATTTCTCAGCATTTGATGATATGTATTTTACTGGTGATGGTGCTCTTCGTGATGAGGTAGGCTATTACCGAATTACAGGTAGAGTAGATGATGTAATTATAGTTTCTGGACATAACCTAGGAACTGCACCTATTGAAGATGCCATTAATGAGCATCCTGCAGTAGCAGAAAGTGCGATAGTCGGTTTTCCGCACGAAGTAAAAGGAAATGCTTTATATGGTTATGTGATTTTGAAAGAAACCGGAGAGGTAAGAAATCAAGATAACTTACGTAAAGAGATAAATCAAATTATTACGGAGCATATCGGTCCGATAGCGAAGTTGGATAAAATTCAATTTACTGAAGGAGTACCTAAAACACGTTCAGGAAAAATTATGCGTCGTATTCTTCGAAAAATTGCACATAATGAATTAGATAGTTTAGGAGATGTTTCTACACTTTTAAATCCAGAAGTAGTACAGAATATAATTGATAACAGATTGTAAAATAGTGAAAAGGGATTCTTATAAGAATCCTTTTTCTTTTGCTATTAAAATCAAATCACGATCATCAGAATTGTCAACCTCAAATATTTTAGCCATTTGTCGTTTTCTTTTTTGTACAGCAGCTAAAGATAAGGGTAAGATGTTGGGTAGTTTATTTACACGATTACCAATAGATAATTCATACAAAATCTTTCTATCCAAATCATCTAAAAAATACTCATTGGACACTTGATTTCTCAGCATTTTCATTACCGTTTTACTGTAGTAAGGAGGGTCGTTAAGTACTTCTTCAATAGCATGAACTAACTCAACGGGAGTAATGTCATTTTTAACTAAGAACCCATCAGGGTTTACGTTTTTTAAAATACTATGTACTCGGTAATTATCGTTAAAAGTAGTGGAGATAATAATTTTAGACTCAGGAAGTTTTTCGTTTATAATCAAACCTAAATCCTCACCAGATAAAATACCTTTTTCTTCTAGAGGGGGTAAACTAATATCTAAAAAAATAATTTCAATAGATCGATTAGAAGAAGAATACGTTTCTATAATTTCATCGGCAGCACCACAGTTATTTGCTATTTGAATATGAAAAGAAATATTTTCATTTTGACTTTCGATATAGGCAAAAGCACTTTTATAAGCTTCTGATATTAAAGGATGATCGTCAATTATTAAAGCGTTATACTTTTTACTTTCCATTTTTAGTATTAAAAGGGGTTATAATAACAAGTGTAGTTCCTTGGTTTTCTTTAGAAATAAACTCTAAAGTACCACCTAATTTTTGTACCCTTGCTGTAATATTTTTTATTCCAATTCCCTTTTTCTTTTTCTCGGCATTAAAACCAATTCCGTCGTCTTTTAACGAAATAATAAGCTCTTCTCTCTTAAAAGAAGCGTCTAAGGTAACATTTTTTGCCTTAGCATGCTTAATAATGTTTTGTAAAGCCTCTTGAATGATGCGGTATACGTTAGCTTTAGTAACCTCGTTAATTTCGTTCCATGGAATGGTCTTATCAAAGTTAAACTTATAAGAAAAATTACCAATAGTACTTCTATCTTTTAAAAGTTGGGTTAAGATAGTTGTAAAGTTAATATTTGAACTATCAAAATTATCGCTTAACCTGTGAGAAACATCTCTAATTTCCTTTTCTATCTCTTGTAGCTCATCTAAAAAAGCTTGGTGTTTTTCTTGAGTTTCAGGTTTCATTTGCATAGCTAAAAAACCAAGGTTAACCCGAGTACCGAAAAGTTTTCCTAAAACACCATCATGAAGTTCTGCTGAGATACGGTTACGTTCGTTAACACGTTCTTCTTCTAATTTGGCTTGTTGTTGTAGTGTTAATACATACACTTCTTCATTAGCTTTTTGTTGTTCCGCTTCTAGTTTTAATTTTTCATTTCTTACCTTTTGTACACGTAAAAAATATAATAAACTAAGAACTAATAGACCTGCAAAACTAGTTACTATAATCCATATACGTTGTTGGCTCAAGCGCTCCGTTTCTTCAATGTATTCATCTGTTTCAAACTCAATACGTGTAAACTTGTTTTGTACTCTTCTTTCAGCACTAATTAAGCTATCGTTAAACACTATATAACGATCTAAGTATTTTTTAGAATTTTGTTTGTCTAAGTTGGCGAGTTGTTGTAAAGAGGTTAAATAATCTCCTCCGTTTTTTAATTCTTTAGCCAATAAATTGGCTTCTTTGGCATATTGCAGTGCTTGTATAGTGTCTTTTAAATATTTATAATAATCTGATATATGAATTTTTGAAGTTAAAATATCAGTTTTATCACCTAGGCTATCTCTTATAGTCAAAGCTTTAAAGAAATCTTTCTTAATATTAGAAGTGTCATTAATTAAAAGTTTACAATGAGCTCTATTACTAAGTGCTCTTACCTTATTGGTAATATTAATACTTTTCTTTAAGTCAATATTATAATATTTTAAAGCAGATTTATAATTTTTCTTTATCTTGTGTATATTGGCGATGTTATTATAAGTACCTAAATAAACATTTTCTTTGTTTTTTAACTTAGAAAGGTATTCAAGTGATTTATTATAATAAAATAAAGCCTTATCATACTCTTTGATATCAGCTTGCAGTAAAGCAAGTTGATTGTAAGAAAAGTAAAGGTCTTTATTTTTGTTTAAATTCTTAAAAATTTCAATGGCTTTTATAATAGATATTTCACTGCCATAAAAGTCTCTGTATCTACCCTTGATATGAGCCATTCCGTATAGCATCTTTCCTCTTTCATATTTAAACTTTCCTTTATCAAAAGCTTCATAACCTTTATTGAAATGATAATAAGCTTTAGGATAATTTTGCTTTCTTACATAATACGTAGCAAAATTCCAATAAGCATCACCTAAAGCATAATAGTCTTTTTGAGCCTGAGAGATCTCTATAGCTTTATTATTTACTTTTTTAAATAGAGTAGTATCTTTTAGTTTATAATATTCATAAGCAATAGAACTTAAATTTAGAGACCTTTTCAAGTTGTTGTTTAAAATATATTGATATGATTTAAAAAGTAGGTTTTTTCTATTATCAATATCTAGTTTTTTATTTTTTGATTTATTAATCCAAATATTAATACTATCCCTTTGAATAAAGGAAGTGTCTAAGTTGTAGCCAAAACAGTTTTTAGAGAATATAATAAACAAAAAAAATAGAGTACTTTTTTTTACCATCTTAATTTTATGTAGAAAAGCAAATCTAAAAAAAAAGCCTTTAACTCTTGTTAAAGGCTTGGTTTATTAATAAAGGTTAGTTTCCTTTGCCACCATCATTACCGCTACCATCACTACCACCTGTATCAAGGTCGGTAGTTCCACCAGTACCGTCATCGCCGGTACCATCGGTAGGTACATTAGTACTTGTAACTAATTCTGTTTGGTAAACAGTGTCATTTGGTACAATATCTTCTGTTAAGTCTGTACAACTTGTAGTTAACAAAAATAACGTGCTTATTAGTAGTGTAAATTTTAAAGTTCTCATAATTTCAATTTTTAAATTTTGACAATAGTTTTCCTAGCCGCATGTGCAGCTCGTATAGCATCGAAATAAATTTTCGTGTGTATTACATCATTTTTTAAATGAGGCAATAGTCATCTAACCCAAGTGTTTGGGCAGTAGGTAGAATTAAATTGATTGAAACATCAATTCATGAAGATGCGTTACTACTAAGGCCTATTGAGTACAACAGACTTCAGGGAATTCTACTTTGTCATAAAGGAAGCGTTTGCAATTTTGAAATGAACGCTAGTTGATTTTTAATTCTAAAATAGTGACAACATTATATATAATGAAGATGATTTTAGTAAGCGTTCTTGTTGAATGAGTAAACGTCCTTTTTCATTTAGTATGTGCAATTTTAATGTTTTCATAGCATTTATTTTGTCTTCTTAATATAATGAAAAAAAACGAATTATACAAGTTTTAACTTGTTAAAAATGTGTTTTTTAATAAAAAAAGCGTCTTTTTAAAAAAGACGCTTTTTTGTTATATATAAGTGTAGAATAATTGCTAACTCCTCATTAAATATTTTGCTCCACAATAAACATCCTTGTCTTTTTTTGTTCCGTAATCTGCTCCTTTTCTATAAGCTAAGCTGATACTTCTGTTTATGTTAGTTAATACCATCGTTTTAAATTTTTATTTATTAATAATACCAATTAAGTGTATCTTAATAAGTATGGTACAAATATACTAAATTTTTACAATAAAACAAGTGTTTTTTAAATTTAAGCTGTTGTAAATCAGTTGATTATGTTGTTGTTAAGGTAAAGAAGGACTGTCCGGATAATATCCAGATAAGTAGTGTTTTTGTAACGTTTTGTACGTTAGTAGCTTAGAGTTCAATTAAGAGTTTTTAGTATGTTTAAATTAAAATTCCATTTTTCAAAAAAAATATAAAAAAAGCGCCCAAAATTAATTGGACGCTTTATATATCATTAGTTTTATAATCAAATCATATCTGAGTTTTCATTATAATTAACATACAACGTCCGGTTTCGAAAGATTCCTTCATCAGGATTCCCACGAAAACTACATGTTAAGCTTACAAGCTCTTGTGCTATATGTAAATTCATTTTTTTCATAAAAAACAAATATATAAAATTTTAAATAATTTCTGTTTTAACGAAATTTTTGGCTTTTGAGGTCTTTTTTACCTCATTTTGGTGAAAAAGTAAGTCAGTGACTTACTAAAAGTAAGTCACTGACTTACCAAAAAGAAAATTAGACGACTTATTTTTGTCTCGGTTAAAATTTAGACCTTCAATAAGGTTAAGATATAAAATGGGGAATTATATCACGTCGTAGGGAAAGTTCTATGAAGAAAAAGAAAAACAAAATGATTTTTACTCTAACCAAAGTAAAATACTCAAACTGAGAGTGTCTTTTAAGGCGCTCTTTTTTATTAGAAAAAAGCTATATAGTCAGAAGATAAACGAGTTAAGTAAGTTAATAAATAGTTAAGTGCTGTGTTTTAATAACAAGTGTTTAGAGGTGGGAATAAAAATAATTGTTTAAGTTTAATTAAAGTTGGTAACCTTTTAGTGAGCTAGATTTAAACTACAGCTAAGAACTTCTTAAAGTAAGTGTTGTTGATTTGCGGACATAACACAAAAATTAACATAATAATGAAAAACTTACTTAAATTAGGGTTCTTAGGCGTTTGCGGAGCTATAGCTTTAACATCTTGCGATTCTGATAGTACACCTAGTCACGGAGATTCAATTGAATTAAAAGCATACTCAAAAACTCCAAACTTTTTAAAATTAGAATCAGAGTTTTCTGGAGTAAACATTTTTCCTTTATTGTCTTCTGAAGATAAGTTAGAAGATACACCAAACTTTGTATACGGTTCTATGGCAGATGGAGCTGGGTTAATGAGAAATTCAGATGGAACTTATACTTTAATAAATAATATTGAGGCAGATTATTCAATTGCTCGTATTAAATTAGATAAAACTTTTAAGCCTGTACATGGTGAATATATTTTAAATGCAAATGCTACTGCTAGTACAGCACAGTGCTCAGGTTCATTAATTACAGAGGCAGAACACGGTTTTGGTCCATTATATTTATCTGGTGGAGAATGGGGAGGAGCTTCTAAAGGAGTTTTTGCAACTGATCCTTTAAAAAATGTTTCAGCAGCAAGTACTCCAAAAATGTTAACAGCTATGGGACAATGGTCTACAGAAAATGCAGTGGCAATTGGTAAAGATGCGTACGCAGATAAAACAGTTGTATTTATTGGAGATGATCATTCAGATAATGAAGTACCTTCAGGCCAATTAGGAATGTATGTAGGTGATAGAGGAGATTTAGAAGGTGGTAAATTATATGGTTTAAAGGTAACTGATGAAGGGATTGCTTATGAGGTAGATATGAAAGAAGGTACAACTTATAATGCTTCTTTTGTTGAGTTAACCGAAAAGAATATCGATTTATTAGATGCAGAGGCTAAAGAAAAAGGAGTGATGGGATTCTCTCGTTTAGAAGATATTGATTGGAGAAGAGGTTCTGCTAAAAACAATCGTGAAATTTATTTTTGTGTAACAGGTCGTAAAAAAGACGGTTTAGTAGGAAAAGGAACTATCTATGGGCGTGTATATAAAGTAGAGTTAAATGAAAATGATCCTACTGGAGCAGCAAAAATTACCTGTGTTTTAGATGGAGATAAATTAGATGGAAAAGCAAAAGCTTTCCATAGTCCAGATAATATCGTAGTTACAGAAAACTATGCGTATATTCAAGAAGATCCAAACGGATATTTTGATGGTGAAAAGAATCACGCAGCTAGCTTATATCAATACAACTTGAAAACAGGAGAGGTAAAGAAAGTGTTAGAGTGCGATCAGGTTGCAGCTTCTGCTCAAGGTTACGGAGCGTCTTATCAAGATAAAGCATGGGAAATTACTGGTATGATTGATGTTTCTGAAACTATTGGAGTAAGCAATACGTTTTTATTAATTACTCAAAATCATGGCTGGGAACCTGCTGATGGAGGAGCATTTACTGACCCTATGGCAAACGATGCAGCGGAAACAAGAAAAGAAGGAAGTCAATTATATGTAGTTCAAGGATTAGATAGATAATGACAAACAATTTTCAAAAAATAAAAAAGGCACATGTTATCATGTGTCTTTTTCTGGTATCTATAATTGGTTGTAAACAAGAAAAAACAACAAGCTATTCAAAGCTAGATAATCAAGCTTTGGTGGCAAAAGTTCAAGAATATTATTCAGAGCGTCTTGATGACTGTATTTCAAGTTTAGAAGAAATTAATGTTGTTGAAGAGGTTTCCGAAAAGCTAAATAAGTATAAGTTAGCGAGAAGGGAATTTAAGTTGATAGAACCTATATTAGCTTTTGCTGATAAAGAAAACTACAAGAGTCTAAATGCTCCTAATATTTTAAAGATTGAAGAGGAGGATGCTACGGATATTAAAATAAGAGCCCCTTTTGGGTTTCAAGTTATTGAAGAGTTATTAAATGAGGATGAAGTTGACGTTGCAGAGGTAGGGAGCATTATAAAAAAGACAGTAAGTAGGCTTAAACTAATAGCGGCAAATAACACGTTGTATTTAAAAAAACACCATGTTTTATGGCTGTTGCGCGATCAAATTGCCCGTATAGCTTTGGTAGGAATAACAGGTTTTGATTCACCAGTATTAGAGCAATCTTTATTAGAAGCAAAAACAAACTACGAAACCTTACTTTTTATTATAGGTACTTATAAAAGTGAGTTTTCAAAAGATAAATTGTATACTGATTTTGTAAATGAGTTGCAGACAGCTCAAAAAATGTTACAAGAAGGCAATTTTGAGTCGTTTAATCGCTATGATTTTATAAAAAATCACACACATAAACAATTGGAGTTGTTGGCAAAAACCTCAGAAGATTGGAAAGTAGAGTTCCCTTTAACTATGACGTTCAATAATAACATTACTTCATTATTTTCTAAAGAAACATTTAATATTGATTTCTTTAACGATTATCATCAGTTAGAAAAGGCGATGTCTAATGAAAAAATAGCTTTAGGAAGAAAACTATTTAATGATAAGAATTTATCAAAAGACGGTGTGATGAGCTGTGCTACTTGTCATATTAAAGATAAGGCTTTTACAGATGGGTTAGCAACTTTTCCAAAACAAAAAAGAAATACACCAACCTTACCGTATGCTGCTTATCAACAAACCTTTTTTCACGATGGAAGAGCAGGTAGTTTAGAGGGGCAAATTGTGGGAGTTGTTGAAAACAAGAATGAGTTTCATACCAATTTAGAAAACTTGACAGAAACTGTAAAAAATGACAGTGTATATACAAAGTCGTTTGCTAATCTATATGGAAAAGTAACTGATTTTAACATCCGAAATGCAATAGCAAATTATATTAGAAGTTTAGGCGATTTTAGTTCTAAGTTTGATAAAAATATCAACAATAAAGAAAACACTTTAACAACTTCTGAAATCAACGGATTTAATCTTTTTATGGGGAAAGCAAAATGTGCCACTTGTCACTTTCCACCTGTGTTTAACGGAACAGTTCCACCTAATTTTACGGAAACAGAAGTAGAATCTATTGGAGTTCCAAATATGAAAGAAACAGGGTTAGATGATGATTTAGGAGCTTATAATATATTTAAAACTGAAGAACGAAAATACTTTTTCAAAACTTCTACCGTTCGTAACATATCCAAAACGGCTCCCTATATGCATAATGGGGTGTATGAAACCTTAGAACAAGTAGTTGATTTTTATAATAAAGGTGGTGGACAAGGGTTAGGATATAAAGTACCAAATCAAACGTTACCATCAGATAAATTGAATTTGTCAGAAAAAGAAATTAAAGACCTAATCGCTTTTATGGAAGCCTTAACGGATGAATAATTCATTCAATTTTTATAGTTAACATAAAACTCTCTAATATATATTTAGAGAGTTTTTTTATTTTTACTGTAATTTCTAATGGTAGTTTCGACCAATTAGAACAAATCAATTATCATGAAAAAAATACTAGTACTAATCGCTATAGCTCTTGTTTCAATAGCATGTAAAAAAGAAGTTAAAAAGGAAACAATTAAA
The DNA here is from genome assembly GCF_059716285.2 of Tenacibaculum sp. TB-53. Lineage (NCBI taxonomy): Bacteria > Pseudomonadati > Bacteroidota > Flavobacteriia > Flavobacteriales > Flavobacteriaceae > Tenacibaculum > Tenacibaculum sp. TB-53. The sequence goes on from NZ_CM202790.1 coordinate 602,608, forward strand.
AAAGAAGAGGTAGCAACATTAAAATACCCGAAAACATTAGAAAAAATTCTTGAAAAACATGGAGGGATTGAACAATGGAAAAAAATGAAAACATTGTCATTCACACTAAAAAATGAAGAACATACTACAGACTTACATTCACGAAAAACAGTAGTGAATTCACCAGAATATTCTTTAGGGTTTGATGGAAAAGAAGTGTGGTTACAACAACAAGATTCAACAGCGTTTAAAGGAAACCCGGAGTTTTATTACAATCTATATTTTTATTTTTATGCAATGCCTTTTGTATTAGCTGATGATGGCATTGTGTATTCAGAAACAAAACCGCTGACTTTTGAAGGAGTTAGCTATCCAGGAATAAAAATTTCATACAAAGCCAACGTAGGAACTTCACCAGATGATAATTATTTTATATTTTACCATCCAGAAACAAAACAAATGGCATGGTTAGGGTATACGGTTACTTATTTTAGCAAAGAACCAACTGATGCTTATAAAATTATAAGATATAATGATTGGGAAAATGTTAACGGTTTGTTATTACCAAAATCCATAACTTGGTATGCTAAAGATGAAAATGGGCAACCAACAGAACCAGGAAGAGAACCAATTCAGTTTAAAATGCCTTTGTTAAGTGAAGCATCATTAGCCAATAGTTTTTACGAAAAACCAAAACAATAATCAACTAATAAAAAAACAAAGTATGGATAAAAAGTATGTATGGAAAAAAGAGTATACATTAGTCTTAGTAGCTAATTTAGTATACATCGTGTTATTTTACATAATCACTAACATATATACAAAATAAACCATGCAGCTAGTAGATTGGATTGTTCTTTCGGTAACCTTATTGTTTATTGTTTTATATGGAGCTTGGAAAACCAAAGGAAGTAAAAATGTTGAAGATTACATAAAAGGAGGAAACGAAAGTAAATGGTGGACGATTGGTTTGTCAGTTATGGCAACACAAGCCAGTGCGATAACTTTCTTATCAACCCCAGGACAAGCATTTCATAGCGGAATGGGCTTTGTACAGTTTTACTTTGGATTACCAATCGCTATGGTGATTATTTGCTTGGTGTTTATTCCAATTTATCACCGATTAAAAGTTTATACAGCCTACGAATATTTAGAAGGAAGGTTTGATCAAAAAACTCGAACCTTAACTGCAATTCTATTTTTAATTCAACGCGGATTAGCAGCTGGAATCACCATTTTTGCGCCAGCTATTATTTTGTCTGCTGTTTTGGGTTGGGATTTAATTACTTTAAATATCATCATTGGGGTTTTGGTAATTATTTATACCGTTTCAGGAGGAACAAAGGCGGTAAGTGTTACGCAAAAACAACAAATGGCAGTAATTTTCGCAGGAATGTTTGTAGCATTTTATTTGATACTACAGTATTTACCAGACGATATTACATTTACCAAAGCATTAGAAATTGCAGGAGCTTCCGATAAAATGAAAGTGCTTGATTTTTCTTGGGATTTAAATAACCGTTATACGGTTTGGACAGGTATTTTAGGAGGAACATTTTTAATGTTATCGTATTTTGGAACAGACCAAAGCCAAGTCCAACGCTACTTGTCAGGAAAATCATTAAGAGAGAGTCAATTAGGATTGATTTTTAACGGGCTGTTAAAAGTACCAATGCAGTTTTTTATTCTGTTAGTAGGAGTGATGGTGTTTGTATTTTATCAGTTTAATCCGTCACCGTTAAATTTTAATCCAAAATCAGGAGAAGCAATAGCAAATTCCAACCTTGAAACAATAGAACAATATGTAAAATTAGAAGAGCAACATCGTTTTATTGAAGGAAGAAAAAAAGCGCTGATTTTTGAAGGATTAACTCCTGAAAATGTAATGCAGATTCAAGAGTTTAATGAACAAGATAAGGTACTAAAGGAAGAAGCAAAAACTATTATTTCAAAAGTAGATCCATTGGTAGAAACAAACGATAAAGACTATGTGTTTATTCACTTTATTCTGAATAATTTACCAAAAGGATTGATAGGTTTGTTGTTAGCAGTAATTTTATCAGCTGCCATGTCTTCTACGGCATCTGAATTAAACGCCTTAGGAGGTACTACAGCTATTGATTTATACAAACGAAATACGAAAATAGAATATAGTGAAGAGCATTATGTAAAAATGTCAAAATGGTTTACCCTAGGTTGGGGGATTTTGGCAATTTTAGTCGCCTGTATAGCAGATTTATTTGATAATTTAATTCAGCTTGTAAATATTATTGGTTCTATTTTTTATGGAAATGTGTTGGGAATTTTTTTACTAGCCTTTTTTATAAAGTTTGTTAAAGGAAATGCAGTATTTATTGCAGCGATAATTACGCAATTAATTATTATAGCAGTTTGGTACATCGATTGGCTACCGTATTTGTGGTTGAATGCTTTAGGGTGCGGTTTAGTAATGCTATTAGCAATACTAATTCAATCAACGTCTAAAGAAAACTAACTTTTTTCTATTCGTAAAGCATCAATAATATCAGAAGCAATTAGGGCGTTGTATCCTTTTTTGCAAGCGGCATCGTCACCTGCTTTTCCGTGGAAAAATACACCTAATAAAGCGGCATGTAGAGGAGTATAGTTTTGTGCTAATAAGCCTGTGATAATTCCTGTGAGTACATCACCGCTACCACCTGTTGCCATTCCTTGGTTTCCAGAAGTGTTGAAGTATAAATTTCCTTCAGGAGAAGAAATCACAGTATATGCATTTTTTAAAACTACGATACATTGATATTTTGCAGAAAACTCAAGCTGCTTCTGAAAACGTTCGGTTGAGGTGTCAGACTTTCCTATCAATCTATCAAACTCTTTAATATGTGGAGTTAAGATAGAGTTTTTAGGAAGTAACGATTTTAATTCTTCGTTTTGAGCAATAATATTAATAGCATCGGCATCAATAACTAACGGGCTACTACTTTTCGATACTAATTTTTTTACAAGTTGTGTTGTTTTTTCGTTAACATCCAATCCTGGACCTATCGCGAGAATGTCGTATTTGAAAATTTCTGGGAGTTGGGTCACGAATTCTTCATTCTCGTCGGTTAGGCACATTGCTTCTGGAATGGAAGATTGCATAATTTGATACCCGCATTTTGGTACGTAACTAGTTAGCAGACCTACACCACTTCGCAAGCAAGCTTTTGAAGAGAGTACCGCAGCTCCCATTTTTCCGTAAGAACCTGCAATTAATAAAGCGTGTCCGTAACTTCCTTTGTGTGATTGACGTAATCGGGGTATTAAAATTTCAGTAATCTTTTCGTTTAAAATAAAATAGTTACTTTTCTGCTGTTGAATAAAATCTTCATCTAAACCAATATCAACTGTTTTCCAATTTTTTACATGGTTTCCATTTTCAGGAAAAAAGAATGAAAGTTTTGGTCTTTGAAAGCTCACTGCTATATCTGCATGTACAACAGTTTCAGAATCAGGAAGCTTATCGCAATATAAACCAGAAGGAAGATCAACAGCGTATATGGTTTTTTTAGCATTATTAATGTTTTCAATAACATGCTTTATAAAACCAGTAACAGGCTTGGAAAGCCCAAAACCAAAAATAGCGTCAATAATAACATCATATTCAGAAAAATCAGGAATTGTACTGGTTGATTTTATAGTGATAGTATCATCAAGTTTTTGAAAATTAATATCACAATCTGAGCTAAGTACATCTTTAAACTGAACTAAAAAAGGTTGTACAGTATATTTCTTACTTTTTAAAATTCTAGCAATAGCAAATCCGTCACCACCATTATTACCAACCCCACTAACAATAGCAATTTTTAGAGAACGGTTTAGTAAAGGTTCAATAGCTTTTACAAAGGCTAAAGATGCTTGTCCCATCAGAGCAAAAGAAGTAATTCCTTTTTTACTAATAGTATGTTCGTCAGCTTTTCGTATTTGTGTAACGTTGATTATTTTTTGAAGATTTTCCATGTTAGAAATTTACAACTTTACATAAAAAAAGCAAAAATAAACCCACAAAATTCTTTGTGGGTTTATTATAATTAATAGTATATGAAGTTTTTATTGAATTCTAGCATTAACTAAACTCATAATACGTTCAAATTGTTCTTTAAGTCCCATGTCAGAATTATCAAACTCAATAGCATCGTCTGCCATGACTAAAGGAGAATCTTCTCGGGTAGAATCTATTCTGTCACGTTCTTGTACGTTTTGTAAAATTTCTTCGTAGTTAACCTTGTCACCTCGGTCTATTAATTCTTTGTAGCGACGCGTAGCGCGTTTATCGGCAGAAGCAGTCATAAATAATTTTAGTTCAGCATTAGGAAAAACTACAGTTCCAATATCACGACCATCCATAACAATCCCTTTGTTTCTGCCCATTTCTTGTTGTTCGCTAACTAACTTTTTTCTAATTTCAGAAACTTCAGCAACTTTGCTTACCAATTTAGAAACTTCAATACTTCTAATTTCTTTTTCAACATTGGTTCCGTTTAAAAACATTTCAGCAAAACCAAGTTTTTCATTAAAAGTAAAAGACAGAGAAATGTTAGGTAAATCAGCAACTAAATTTTCTGAGTTAAAATGGTTTTTAGAAATATAATTATGTTGCATAGCATATAAGGTAACAGCTCTATACATAGCACCAGTATCAACATAAATATAACTAAGTTCTTTAGCTAATTGCTTAGCAATAGTACTTTTTCCTGTAGATGAAAAACCGTCAATGGCTATGGTGATTTTCTTTGTCATGATTCAAAAAAATAGATAGCAAATATACGGTGGATTTTTAATATTACGAGGTTGCTTTTTTGTGGTTAAGTTTAAGATTGTTGATTTTTTTTAAAGTATTGTATTGTAGTGTTTTATTGGTTGTTTTTTTGTGTTTTTAAACTTTAGTTGTGGGTTACACATAGATTTTATATATTTCGGCGTTAAATTTTGTTAATTTTAATGCCGTTTTTGTTAAGAAAAACTATAAATTTGACACCCCTTAAAGGATCCCTTAGATGAAAAATTACACTAAAAGCATTTTATTACTTTTAGCGACACTTCTGTTTTGTGCAACAAGTGCTGTATCTCAGACGCTGCTTAAGCCTGAGATTCAGTTTTCTAATGCTTGTAATGGAGCAGCTACAGATTTTAATGTGGTTTTTAAATACTCGGGTTCAGATTTTGACTCCAATAATGTATTTACGATAGAATTATCTGATGCAGATGGAAATTGGGGAAGTCCGATCAATGTAGGTACAGTAACCACTGAAAATTCTTCATATACTTTTTCTAGAACTTTTCAATTGCCTGATAATACTTACGGAACTAATTACAAGATACGTTTGGTTGCTAGTTCACCAGTAATGACCAGTCCAGATTCAGATTCGTTTGCAGCATATAAATTTTCAACAGATACTTTAGTTTTAAATAATTATAAAGACGTTATACTTTGTGATAGTGGATCAGCAGAACTTATATTAAATACTAATCAGAATGGTAATTACGAATGGTATAAAGATGATGTATTATTTACCACTACAACGGAACCTAAACTAGAGGTCACTTTACCTGGGAAGTATGAAGTGAAAATTGATTATGGAAAATGTGGTAGTGTAACTTCAACAATATCTTCTGTAATTATCTTAGATAATACAGCTAAACAAATTAAAGGGCCTTCAACCGTAGAAATATGTGGAGATGAGTCACATACTTTTGAAGCTAACACAAATCGTTCAGGTTTAACCTATAATTGGTACTTAGACAATAAATTAGTACAATCATCTAATTCTTCAATCTATACAACACCAACAACAGGGCAGTTTGGAACGTATCATTTGATAATTGATACAGGAACCTGTACTACCAAGTCAAACGATGTAGTGTTACAACAACAAACAACAGCAGGTTTTAGTGTAAATGCAGAAGGAGCTTTGACTAAAGTGATTTTACCCAGTGAAACTATTGAGTTATGTATAAATCATGATGCATCTTCTGGAACGATACAATGGTATAAAGAGGTTGATACTCCTTTAACAGCAAAAACTCAACGATGTATGAATGCCACTGAGTCAGGAGTGTATTATGCGCGAGTAACTGAGAGTACAGGAACTTCATGTGATGCCATAGTAGATTCTGAAAAGTTTACATTGTTAAATGTAACGTCTTTTGAACCAACCATTAGAACAGAAACTAATTATGAGGAATGTAATACTAGAAGTACAGAGTTAAGCATAGTAGGTGTTAAGGTAGAGGCAGAAGATGGTAATATGTATGACCTAACATCAGCTCAAATAGGGATGCTAAATTATCAATGGAATTTGGACGGAAACCCTATATCTGGTGAGACTAGTGATGGACTGTTTTTAAGTAGCTATACCGATAATGGTTCGTATACTTTAACTATAAATGTAGGGGCTATATCAGGAACGTCTAAAGCGCTGGATGTTAAGTTGGCTGAAGTACCCGAAATAAGAAGCACATCAACTTCAAACTCACTTTGTACTGGGTCTTCTATAACTTATACAATAAATAATATAGTAGCAGGTTATACGTATCAATGGATTAAAGATGGTACGGATGATGTTACCCCTGCTAACCCTGAAAACTTAATAGTAACTGAAGTTGGAGAATATGTGTTGAAATATTCAGGTTTTGGTTGTGATAATGAACTAGAGCCTATAAACGTAGTGATGTTTGATGATTCTGCGGTAACCATTACTCCTTCTGAGATTGTGGTAATGGAGGAAGGAAGTTCAGCTACTATAACAGCAGCAGGGGGAGAGTCATATGAGTGGTATCAAGGAGAGAGTATATCAGGAACCACATTATCAACAACAGAACAGTTAGAAGTAACAGAGCTAGGTTTTTACACAGTATTAGTAAAAGTAGGGGCCTGTTCGGTAACAAGAACGGTAGAAGTTGTAGAGCCAGATGATCAAATTATAGTACCCAACACCTTAACTCCTAATGGAGACGGTAAAAATGACACATGGAAGATATCAAACAAATATGCGTTTCAGCCACTAGTAACTGTAATGTTGTATAATGCTAATGGTAAAGAGATTTTAAAAACAACTGAGTACAAAAATGATTGGCCAACAGAAGATTTAGGAAATCAAAAAGTTTTTTATTATAAAATAATAAGAGAAGACAAATTGATTAAAGCTGGAACGATATCTGTTTTACACTAAAAAGGTTAGAATGATTAGAAAAATTACCTTACTTATTATATTGATATTAAATGTGTTTGTTATACAAGCGCAAACTTCTGGTAATGAACAGCAATATAATAGTTTCAGTTCTCGTAACTTTATGAAGTTTAATCGCTTTTTAACCGTGCCAACATTTTCTGCATTACGAGAAAACAAAACATCTCTTTCAGCTATAGTAAGAAACAGTAACATAGATTTTGAGGATAATCCCCGTTTATATGTGCTTACGTATTCAGGGAAAATGAGAGAAAATGTTGGAGCAGGAGTGGCTGTATATCAACAAGATGTAGGGTCGGTAAAAGATTTTGGAGCTATAGCAAATTATGCACATCGTTTACAGTTAAATGAAACGATGGATTTAACTTTTGGATTTAACTTTTTATATAGTAGAAGAAGTTTAAACTGGGGGAAGGTTCTAGTAACTGATGATGACGATACTTTTTTAAGTAATTATCAAGATGATCCTGTGGTTAATTTTCAACCAGCAGTAACGTTGTCTATTGGAAAGTTTGATGTTGGTGTCTTTTTCGAGAATTTAGTAGACTTTAATCTTAAAAAAAGTGAGATGGCAACTTCTTTTGGAGAAAAAACATTTTCGGGACATCTAATGTACTCTCATGAATTTACTTACGCATCAGGGCTTTTTGAAGGAGCTGATGTAAGATTCCTAGCAACCGCTAGAAAACCAGGGAATGATGACTTTGGTTTTGGAGGGAGCGCTATAGTAGATTTACCTAAAGCAGGTTGGGTTAAAGCTGGTTATGACAAAACATATGGAATTTCAGCTGGTGTTGGAATAAACCTTTCAGAAAATTTAGCGATAGGATTTAGTTACGAAAAAAGTAGTTTTGCAGCAACAAATGAAGTTGGACTTATTTATAATTTTGGTAAAAAAAGGTTTACAAGAGAACGACCTAAGAGGAGAACAGGAAATATTAAAGTTAACCTTCCAGAAAGAACACCTAAAAAAGAAATAGAATATAAAAACCCAGAACACAACGATTTATCTGACGAGATTCAACAAGCACAGGATTCTATTGATATACTAAATAAAAAGATAGATGAAGTATTACGAATACTGAAAAATCAACCGGCTCCTAAAATAGTTACCAATACTAATACAGTAATTATTAAAGATAGTGTTCAAACAAAAGATACCACATTAAGAAGAAGATCAAATAAACCATGGCGTAAGAGTACTGTAACTCGCTCTGGTGGAGGAGGAACTATGTATTATGTGGTTTCGGACCAATTTAGAAGTAAAGAAAATGCAGAAGCTTTGATAGATAAATGGGCTCGATTAGATATTGAAGCTAAGTATGTATTTGAACCTAATAAAAAATTATACTATGTATACATAGATAGGTTTGCTAAAGAAGAGGAGGCAGAAGAAAAGGTAGACGATTTTAATGATAAAACACGTTTATTTGAAAAGAATGATGAGAAAAAAGATAATTCTACAATAAAGGTTAATAAGACTACTAAGGACCCTGTGTACGTAGTTAAAATTACCTTAGGAGGAGAGCTTAGTAGTTATGAAGAGCCAAAGACTCAACCACCAGCAAGGGTTTATCCAATGCAGGCCGAAGGAGTTGAGCCCGGATATTATTTACGAGTATACGTAAATTCTCAGAAAGCATTAGCTGATAGAAATGTAGATGAATTAAGAAACGATGACATAGATGCAGATTATTTTGTAGATCCAAAAACAGGCTACATGCATATCTACATTTTTAAAACAACAGATAGATCGGAAGCGATTAAAATGTACAATACAAATTTAAATGGTGCTTTTTATGATCGTAAAGCAATCATTCAAATTAAATAATATAATATAATAAAAGAACTTGATTAATTAATTTCCCCAATTGATATTATGAAGAGAATAATTACCCTACTAATAATTGTATTATATGCACTTGTTGGTTTTTCACAAGAAAAATCTAGTCTATTCGAAGATGCAAGAGTATCAAAAAGACTCAAGGAGAGTGCTAAAAAAATACAAAAAAATCAAGAGAAATCTACAGCTAATAAGTTGTCAGACACACCATTCAATAACAGGTTAGGAGTTGGAGGTATTAATGTTAAAGGAAATATAACATACGTAGGTAATAATATTTTAAGCATAGATGATAATAATTATAGTTTCATAGGCCCAAATGATGACTTTAATTATGGAGGAAGTGCTAATACAGATTTTAAGTTAGGCTATATTGATATTGATGATGTAATGGGCATACCAGGCAATAACACTACCTTTTCATCAAGTATGTCAACTCTTAACCTACCTAGTTGTTCAAGGATTGTATATGCAGGATTGTATTGGGCTGCTATTTATCCTTATGACAATTGGAATGAAGAATCTTATGGAGTAAACACCAGAGATAATGACTTCAATACTATGAAGTTTAAAATACCGGGACAACCTTATCAAGATATTACTGGAACTATAATTTATGATGATGGAGAAGCTACTCAAAAGCCATATGTATGTTATAGTGATGTTACGTCTTTAGTACAAACTCTTGGAAACCCAAATGGAGATTATTTTGGAGCAAATGTTAAAGCAACTCTTGGTCAAGATTCTGTTGGACAAAGACTTGGTTCATCAGCAGGTTGGGTAATGGTAGTTGTTTATGAAAACGATACTGAATCAAGTAAAAACATTTCATTATTTGACGGTTTTTCTACTATTGATGGAGATGTAGATACATATGTAACTTTTTCTGGTTTTACAACTAAAAATTTAGGACCTGTTAGAGTTCAGTTACTTACAGCTGCTTTAGAGGGTGATAAGCCTTATACTGGAGATAGTTTTGAAATTTTAAACCAATCGAATAACTATGAGGGAATAACAACAGGATCTAATAATCAAAAGAACAATTTTTTTAATAGTTCTATTACGAAATTCAATAATTTTGTTAATACTAGAGCTCCACGAAGTACCAATACATTGGGGTTTGATGTAGATTTATTTAATCTTAATAACCCAGCAAACTCTATAATAGCTAATGGACAAACATCTATCGATGTAAAATTTACTACAGCTCAAGATGCTTATTTTCCGTTCTTAAATGCCATGACGGTTGAAATTATAGAGCCTAAAGTACAACTAATAAAAACAATAGAGGATGCTAGTGGAAATGATATACAAGGTACACCTGTAGGTTTAGGGAGTGAATTGTTTTACAACATAAGCTTTCAAAATGTAGGAACAGATGATGCTAGAAATACTGTAATTACTGATAGATTACCCAAGAATGTTGATTTGATAGAGGTATCAGCACCAAACGGTACAGAAGTAACGTTACCAGACGGAACTACAAAGCGTTTCGATATAAATTTACCACCAGGAGTATCAATTACTGGATATAAACCACCAAGCACAGCTACTGATAATAGAGCCGAATTAGAAATCTCAGTACCAGATAATATGGTACTAGAAGGTGGAGCACTATATAACATTCGTATGCACGTTCAAGTAGTAACAGACTGTAGTCAATTAAGAGATGTGTGTTCTAATGAAGTTAGAAATCAAGCTTTTGCCAGATACGAAGGAGTTAGAGGAGGAGTAGTTATTAATAATGAGCCTAGTTTTTCGGGATTAGATGATTGTAATTTTGGTATAGTTGGTACTTCAAACTTTTTAGTTGATACAAGTGGATGTTCTTTTGAAACGACACAAGTAATGTGTGGTTCTAGTATAACATTAACTGCTGGAGCAGGGTTTGAATCATACGAATGGAGAGATGCCTTAGGCGCTTTATTAGGAGTTACTACAGTACCATCTTTTGATGTAACTAATGAAGGAACTTACACAGTTAATAAGATAGCCTCAGCAGCATCAGGATGTATAAATGCTGAAGAAACCATACATGTTGTAGGATATAATTCAGAACCAAATCCATTACAACCATTTGCAGACCAAGTATTAACTTGTGCAAGTAATGGAGAAGAGTTAGCTGAAGTTTACTTATGTGGTGATAGTGGTTCTAGAACTATTAATTTACCATTTGATACCTCTTCAGCTACAACAATACAATGGTTTAAATTGGATGAATCTTCTTGTACCGATGTAACAGAATCAGGATGTCCTAATATAAATACGGGCTGTACATGGAATGAGGTAGGAAGCGGAGAATTTTCTAGAAACTTTGCAGATGCTGGAGAATATCGTTTAGATGTTTTATATGATGGAAGATGCCCTAAAAGTTACTACTTCAATGTGTACAAAGCAACTTTAAATCCTACCTTTATTACACAGGATATTTTATGTGGTAACAATGGGTCTATTACTGTAAACAATATACCAGCAGGTTATCAATACAGTTTAACAGGTCCAGGAGGTTATGATGCTCCTTTTCAAAATAGTAATGTTTTTTCAAATTTAACAGCTGCAGGAAACTATAACCTTTCAATTCGTGTAAGCAGTGCGTCTGCTGCTTCATGTACATATACTTTTCCTCCTATTAATATTCAGGAAAATGACATAGATATGGACGTCATTACAACACCTATGCAGTGTTTTAATGATTCAGCACAAATAAGAGTTCAAGTAAATAATGTTTCTGGAGATTATACATATGAATTATTACAAGGTGGAAGTGTAGTAGGAATAGAAGGTCCAACTGCTAATAACGATTTTACTTTTAATGTTACAGATGGTGGGGCTTACACAGTGAGAGTTACAACACCTCAGTGTACCGCTACAGAAACGATTGTTATTAATGAACCAGATGAGTTATTACTTACAGCATTAAAAACTAAAGATATAACTTGCGAATCAGGAAGTTCAGACGGAATTATTCAGTTAACTGCAAGTGGAGGAACATTAGACACATCGTCAGGTAATAATTATAATTTTGCTGTATGGACGAGTCAGGGAACAGATTTATATACAAACCCATCAGACATTCCTAATACTGCGTTTTTAACACCAGCAACAAACCCATACACCTACAATGTGCCAGTTGGTAGTGAAGGAATATATCGATTTATTGTTATTGATGATAATAACTGTTATACAATTTCAGACCCGGTAGAAATTACTGTAGAGCCAGAATTAGCTTTTACTCATTCAGAAACAGATGTAACTTGTAATGGTTTAACAGATGGAACTATTAATGTTAGTGTTAATGGAGATAATTTAGGATATGCAGTAGAATATAGCATTGATAATGCTACATGGAACACTACAGGTACTTTTGATAGTTTAGATGATGGAACTTATACCATTTACATAAGGGCATCAAAAAATTCTTATCAGTGTTTATATGAAATTCCTAATGTAGTAATAAATGAGCCAGCACCACTTAATGGAGGAAGTGCTACAAAAACTGATTTAGAATGTAACACCTCTGGAGGAACTACTTTTGGTACTATAACCTATACAGCACCAACAGGAGGTACTCCTAATTATACATATTATTATAAGTTAAGTTCAGCTGCAACTTATACATTAGCAGCAAATAATCCAGTAACAGGGCTCCCTGCAGGAACATACAACACAAGAGCAATAGACGCAAGTGGATGTATAATAGATTTAAATAATGTAACTATAAATGGTTTACCATCAGCACCAAATGTAACAAGTTCTGTGGTATATAATTGTGATGGTACAGGAAACGTAACAATAACAGCTACTCCTGCAGGAACATATACTTATACTTTAAACGGAAACTCAAATACTACGGGTGTATTTAATAATGTACCAGTAGGAGGGTATACCGCTGAAGTAACTTATGGAGGTAGTTGTGTAGAAGATATTAGAGTTAGGGTAAATGCAGGAAATGAATTTTCAGGAAGTATCGTAGGCTCCACAGATAGTGAGTGTTATGGTTCAGATAATGGGTCAATCACAATATCAGCAAATAACGTTATAGGAGGAAGTTTTGAGTATTCGACAAATGGTGGAGCAACTTGGTCAATGACAGCCGATAACCCTTATAGAGTTGTAGGTTTAGCAGCGGGAACATATAATGTGTTTATAAGAGAAGCTGACGGAGGAGTGGCAAGTTGTGTGATTGATTTAGGTAATGTTACAATAGGGCAACCAGAAGAATTAACCTTAGCGGCATCGGTAACTCAAGAAGTAACTTGTAATATTGCAACAGGAACTATTACAGCTACTGCTACAGGAGGAATCCCTCCATACGAATATAGTATTGATGGAGGTACTAGTTGGCAAAGTAGTAATGTATTTAACAACGTGCCACCAAGAGCAACCGATTACATTGTAATGATTAGAGATAGTAGAAATTGTAACGAATGTGGTTGTACAGCTAAACTATTCCAAAATGGAAGTTTTGAAAGACCTGCGGAAACAGCAACAAGATATAAATGGTATATTGAAGATGAAATTCCTGGTTGGGACTCTACGGCGTCTGATAATTTAATAGAGCTTTGGCATAATGGATTTAAAGGTGTCACTGCTCATGAAGGTAATTCTTTTGCAGAATTAAATGCTAATACAGTTTCATCTTTATACCAAGAGTATTGTACACAACCAGGAGATATAATTACTTGGTCTGTAGCGCATAGAGGAAGAAGTGGTTTAGATAGAGCAACAGTGAAAATAGGAGGTGATTTAGCCACAGCCGGAGTTGTTGAAACTATGGAAACAAATAACACCGCTTGGAAAGTTTATACAGGAAGTTATACCGTTCCAGTAGGGCAATCAACCACAATAATTGCTTTTGATGCATTATCAACAGCAGGAGGCGATAGCACTGTAGGGAATTTTATAGACGACGTACAAATTAATATTGCGAGTACAACTTGTGTACCTGTAAGTGTACCTGTTATAGAACCAAATACAGTAGATTTTGATTTAACACCTACATTATGTTATGATGGAAGTGGGAATGGTGAGATTCGTGTAGAAGTTACATCGGGTAATAATGATTACCAATTTAGGATTGATGGAGGAATTTGGCAAAACCCAAATGTAGCTACACCAGATGAGTTTACTTTTACAGGGTTAACAGATGGTACTTACAGTATTGAAGTAAGAGACGGATTAGGCTGTACAATTCCAGCAAAAGATGCAACTATTTTACCACAGTTAACAGCAACAATAACAACAGTAAGTGCAACATGTAACGATGGTCAAATAGTAATTACTCCAAACGGAGGAGACGGTAATTATGAATTTATAGTAGAAACAGGAGGGGTGCAAACCTCGTACACTTCTAGTCCAATTGCAGTACCAGCAGGAACTTATACGGTGTATGTAAGAGATAAAAATGGAGGAACAAATTACTGTGAATATTCAGATACAGTAACAGTGAATCAAATAGCAGCACCAACCGTAAGCAGTACATCAACACAACCAAATTGTAGTACAGATACGGGAACAATCAATGTAACTGTAGGAAGTGGAACCTCACCATATACCGTAACAGTTACAGGACCAGGAGGTCCATTTGTACAAGGACCATCAGCAGATGTTAATTACAGCTTTACAGGATTAGGAGATGGTACTTATCAAATTACAGTAAGTGATGCAAACGGTTGTCCACCAGTAGCCACATCAACAGAAACGATTAATGTTCCAACAGCATTAGCAGGAGGCTCAGCAAGTAAAACAGACTTAATGTGTAGCCCTACAGGCACTATTTTAGGAACGATAAGTTTTACAGCACCAACAGGTGGAACAGCACCTTACATTTATTATTATAGATTAGTAGGAGGAGGAGCTTATACACAAATAGCAGGAACAACAGTATCTAATTTACCAGCAGGAGATTATGAGACAAAAGTAGAAGATTCAAATGGCTGTGAAAGAATTTTAGACACCTTAACGATAGCAGATTTACCAGCAGTACCACCATTTGCAAGTACTGTAGTATATAACTGTGATGGTACAGGAAATATCACCATAACACCATTTGATGCTAGTTATACTTATTCTTTAGATGGAGCTGCAGCACAAACAGGAGCAAATGCTAATATTTTTAATAATGTAGCAGCTGGAGCTCATACCGTAACTGTAGATTATGGAAGTAATTGTACAGAAGATGTATTGGTAACAGTAGCAGCAGATCAAGAATTTACAGCAGCAGTTATAAACACGACAAATCCTACATGTTTAGGGTACAATAATGGAAGTATAGAAGTAGAAGCAAGTTTTCCATCATCAACACCAACTGAGTTTGAATATAATATAGGAGCAGGTTGGGTAAGTACTTCAGGAAATAATCCATTTGTTATACCAAACTTTACATCAGGAACACATACAATTGAAGTTCGTCCAGTAGGAGGAATTGCAGCATGTGAGCAAACAGTAAGTGCAACCTTAACAGATCCAAGTGTAGTAACAGTAGTAGCACCAGTAACAAAAGAAGTTACTTGTGTACCAGCAACAGGAGCTACTATTACACCAAACGGAAGCGGAGGAAATGGCGCACCATTTAGTTATGAGTTATTTGATAATGGAGGAACATCAGTAGGAACAACTACGACAGAGTTTACAGATGTAGCAGCAGGAACGTATACAGTAGTAGCTACAGATCGTTTGGGTTGTGATTCATCACCAGTAACAGTAATGATAAACCCATCGCAAACAGTAGATTTTGATTTAACACCTACATTATGTTATGATGGAAGTGGGAATGGTGAGATTCGTGTAGAAGTTACATCGGGTAATAATGATTACCAATTTAGGATTGATGGAGGAATTTGGCAAAACCCAAATGTAGCTACACCAGATGAGTTTACTTTTACAGGGTTAACAGATGGTACTTACAGTATTGAAGTAAGAGACGGATTAGGCTGTACAATTCCAGCAAAAGATGCAACTATTTTACCACAGTTAACAGCAACAATAACAACAGTAAGTGCAACATGTAACGATGGTCAAATAGTAATTACTCCAAACGGAGGAGACGGTAATTATGAATTTATAGTAGAAACAGGAGGGGTGCAAACCTCGTACACTTCTAGTCCAATTGCAGTACCAGCAGGAACTTATACGGTGTATGTAAGAGATAAAAATGGAGGAACAAATTACTGTGAATATTCAGATACAGTAACAGTGAATCAAATAGCAGCACCAACCGTAAGCAGTACATCAACACAACCAAATTGTAGTACAGATACGGGAACAATCAATGTAACTGTAGGAAGTGGAACCTCACCATATACCGTAACAGTTACAGGACCAGGAGGTCCATTTGTACAAGGACCATCAGCAGATGTTAATTACAGCTTTACAGGATTAGGAGATGGTACTTATCAAATTACAGTAAGTGATGCAAACGGTTGTCCACCAGTAGCCACATCAACAGAAACGATTAATGTTCCAACAGCATTAGCAGGAGGCTCAGCAAGTAAAACAGACTTAATGTGTAGCCCTACAGGCACTATTTTAGGAACGATAAGTTTTACAGCACCAACAGGTGGAACAGCACCTTATATTTATTATTATAGATTAGTAGGAGGAGGAGCTTATACACAAATAGCAGGGACGACAGTATCTAATTTACCAGCAGGAGATTATGAGACAAAAGTAGAAGATTCAAATGGCTGTGAAAGAATTTTAGACACCTTAACGATAGCAGATTTACCAGCAGTACCACCATTTGCAAGTACTGTAGTATATAACTGTGATGGTACAGGAAATATCACCATAACACCATTTGATGCTAGTTATACTTATTCTTTAGATGGGGCTGCAGCACAAACAGGAGCAAATGCTAATATTTTTAATAATGTAGCAGCTGGAGCTCATACAGTAACTGTAGATTATGGAAGTAATTGTACAGAAGATGTATTGGTAACAGTAGCAGCAGATCAAGAATTTACAGCAGCAGTTATAAACACGACAAATCCTACATGTTTAGGGTACAATAATGGAAGTATAGAAGTAGAAGCAAGTTTTCCATCATCAACACCAACTGAGTTTGAATATAATATAGGAGCAGGTTGGGTAAGTACTTCAGGAAATAATCCATTTGTTATACCAAACTTTACATCAGGAACACATACAATTGAAGTTCGTCCAGTAGGAGGAATTGCAGCATGTGAGCAAACAGTAAGTGCAACCTTAACAGATCCAAGTGTAGTAACAGTAGTAGCACCAGTAACAAAAGAGGTTACTTGTGTACCAGCAACAGGAGCTACTATTACACCAAACGGAAGCGGAGGAAATGGCGCACCATTTAGTTATGAGTTATTTGATAATGGAGGAACATCAATAGGAACAACTACGACAGAGTTTACAGATGTAGCAGCAGGAATTTATACAGTAGTAGCTACAGATCGTTTGGGTTGTGATTCATCACCAGTAACTGTAGTAATAAACCCATCGCAAACAGTAGATTTTGATGTAACAACAACATGTTTTGATGGAACAAGTGGAAGTATCTTAGTGAGCAACACCGTTGGTAATGGAGATTATCAATACAACATTAATGGAAATCCATGGCAAAATCCAGATGTAGCCACACCAGATGAATATACTTTTACAGGACTAACACCAAATACTTATACAGTTAATGTAAAAGATGGTAGGGGTTGTATTACTACTAAAAGTATAACTATTAATCCGCAGTTACAAGCAACAGCAACACCCACAAACGCTAGTTGTACACCTGGATCAATAGCAATTAGTGCTACAGGAGGTACAGGAACAGGAACTTACGAATATGCTGTAGTAACAGCTGGAGACCCAGTACCTACAACAGGTTTTTCAAACACGAACCCTATAACTAATTTAGCACCTAACACTTATGATGTATATGTAAGAGATAGTTCAACATGTTCTTATGTTATCGAAAATGTTGTAATAGCATATATTATGCCTGTAGATATCACAGCAACACCTAATAACCCTACATGTAATGGAGATAGAGGTAGTGTAGATGGTGAAATAATAGTAAATAGAGGTCAAGGACCTTATACTATTACCATTGAAGATAGTTCAAATACCGAAATAGATAGATTAGACAACTTCACAGGTACTAATTTTAGTTTCAATAACTTAGCCGTAGATACTTATGAAATTAAAATTACAGATGCTTTAGGGTGTGAGGACACTTTTGATTTTACATTAGAAGAATTACCACCTTTAACAGCCGATTTAAGTTCAATTTTACCTGTGTGCGGCACACCTTTTTTAGGAAATGAAAACCTGTTTGGTTTTGAGTTTACTAATTACCCTACAGTACCAACACCTTATACTGTTGAGTTTAGTAAAGATGACGGAGCAACATGGCAATCTTCTCCTACATTTACAGGAATAGATTCAGGGACAATAGTTTACCCAGCGATAAGGATTGTAGAAGCAGATGGTGTTACTACAAGATGTATTTTTAATTTTGGAAGATATGAAGTTCCTTATCCAGTTGAAGGTTTAATCGTAAACCCAGTTGCTGATCCTGCTAATTGTAATGAAGGTTTTAGTGTAACTGTGGAAGCAATTGGAGGAGTAGGGCCTTTTCAGTTTGCAATAGGAACTCCTTCTGGTTGGGTTGATCCAGACATTGATAGTCCAGCACCTCCAGCACCAGCACCAGTACCTGATCAAGATAGAACGTATACATTTAAAAATCTAACTCCTGGGTTAACGTATGTATTTTATGTAAAAGATACAAATGGCACAGGTAGTGATACAACAGATGACTGTATTAAGCAGAACAATGAAGATGTTTATAAAGACTTCACACCTTCAGTACCAATAAAACCAACAGTTAACAATAATCAATGTAGTGGTAGTTCTAATGGGCAAATTACATTTGAGATAGATAATACAAGTACAGATTTAAACAGTAATTTTACTTGGACATTGTATGAAAGAGACCCAGTAACTAACGCAGGTACAGCTTTACCTGCATATACGAATGTTCCACAAACAGGTTTTGCCCCTATTGTGGCAACTGGGTTACCTTCAGGAGTATATTATATTATGCTTAGCAATACAACGGGAGGACCACCTGTTTGTGAATTTGGTAGTTTAGATGTAACTATTAAAGAAGGTCAGCCTATAACAGGTAATTTGAATAAATTAAATGATATTACATGTAACGTTCCAGGGAAGATAAGAGTAGAAAATGTTTTAGGAGGGTTTGCACCTTATACTTATAACGTAACTTTATCTGAAGCGACTGCAACAGCAACAGTTACAGGTAATGAAATTACAGTAACAGCACCTACTAGTATAACATCTGTAGATGTTACGGTAGAAGTTGAAGATAGTAATGGAACAGGAGCGTGTACTGCTAATTTAGGTACAGTAACTTTAAATGTAGCACAATTACCAACAGTCACAGCAGTAGCAGATAGTTGTCCTGCAAATAAAACGATTACAGCAACAGTTACTACTGGTGTAGCACCTTACCAATATTCATTAAATGGGGGAGCTACCTTTGGTACAGAAACAACTAACACAACTTTTACACAAAATAATGTAACCCCAGGTAGTTATGATATTGTAGTAAGAGACGCTACAGGTTGTGAAAGTGTACCAACAACAGTAATAGTACACGAAAATGTTACATTTGATGTGGTACCTACAAAAAATGCAGAGTGTGTTTTAAATGGAGAAGCTACTCTTACAATTAATAGCGGTTCACACAATACAGCAACTTTCACAGCAAACTATACTTATTCGGTTGATGGAGGGGCTCCAGTAGCTATCCCAGCAGGTAGCACTACAGCAATTATTAGTTTGGCTCCAGGAACATATACAGTATCAGTTACGGATATAAATACAGGATGTACTACAGGTACACAAACTATTGAAATTGAAGATGCTGAAATTCCTAGTTTCACAGCATTAGCCGAGGCTAGTTTATGTTCAGGAGATGATTCTGGTAGAATTACTTTAACAGCTGTAGATAATGGTATTTTACCATTAACGTATAGTATAGCTCCAGCAGCAGGAACGATTACAGGAAATGTAATAACAGATTTACCACCAGGAACATACTCCGTTACAGGAGAAGGAACGAATGGATGTACTTTCACCGTTACAGATATTGTAATAGATGAATACGCTCCAATAGTACCGAGTACACCAGTTGTAGAACAATTTGGATGTAGTACAGGTAACACTGTAGATGTTGCTACGGTAACTATTCCAGCAGGAACAGTAGGAGGTTCAACAAATTATACACGTTATGTATTTGTTTATACGCCAGCAGATGGAAGCGGTCCAATAACCCAAGACGGTCCGAGTACAAGTTTTAGTACAACGAATACCTCAGGGGGTCCAGTACAAATTACTGTTTACGACGATAAAGGATGTTCAGGAGTAGAAAACACTACTATTGATGCTTATGTAGCAATTACAGGTGTAACAATTAGTCCACAAAGAACTATTGATTGTAATGAGGGAGAAGATATAGAGGCTACCTATACTATAAATACAGGAGGAGCATTAGCAAATTTTGAATTTAGATTGTATGATGATACGAATGCTCTATTAGAAACTAGAACTAATACAGATGGAGATTTTACAACATTATTAGCAACAGGAACTTATAGAGTAGAGTTAGAAAATAGAGATACCAATTGTATATATACAGAGTATCACACAGTAGAAGCAGAACCTACCTTTGATATTTTAATAACCAATGTAGATGATGTAGATTGTAAAGGAGATAATAATGGAAGTGCTGTCTTAAGTTTTGTACCAAGTACCCCACCATACACAAGTGGTTATAGTTATATTGTTTACGATGCTACCACAGGTACAGCAACGGCAGTGACAGGAACAGGAACAGCAGGTACACCAGAAACAATCACAGGATTGGTAGCAGGAGAGTACTATGTACGAATAGATATGGGAACTAACAGTCCATTCTGTGAAGCACAAAGTGCAAACTTTACCATTGCAGAGCCAGCAGATTCATTATCAGTAACAGGAGTTACCAATCCAGTAGTAAGCTGTTACAATGGTTCAGATGCTACTATTACAGCCACCGGATCAGGAGGTTGGGGAGATTATGTGTACCAATTAGAAGAAACAGCTACCCCAGGAGTTGCTTATGCAGGTAACACGTTTAGTTCAAACAATATCTTTACGAACTTACCAGCAGGAGATTATACAGTAGTAGTACGAGATAAAAATGGTGCTGTCGGATTATATTGTGAGTCAACTGATCAAGTAATTATAGCAAATCCAGCAGAGGTAACATTTACAGTAACTGAGAATGACAATTCATGCGATTCTTCAATAGGAGGAAGTATATCAGTAACAGCAACAGGAGGTACAGGTACATATACTTATACATTATCTAACGGAAGCGGAGTAGTAGAAACGCAAATACTGAATGCTGCAAATTATACATTTACCAATTTAGCAGCAGATGCTTATACAGTAAATGTTGTAGATTCAAATGGATGTACAGAAGGTACCCCAACGGATGTTACAATAACACCAGATTTAGTATTTACATTAACAGAGACTAAGAAGTTAACATGTAATGCACCAATGGCAGCAACTGTAGCATTAGAAGTAACTTCAGGCTCTGGTAGTTATGCTTATGAAGTTGCAGGACCAAGTATAGCAGTAGGAAGAACGAATTTAGCAGGTACAACATTAACGCTGAATCCTACGGTAGCAGGAGTATATACCGTAACAGTTTACGATACAGGAGCAACACCAGAATGTTCAGTAGTTAAAACTATTGAAATTCAAGATGCGGAAATTCCTAGTTTCACGGCGTCTGCCGAGGCTAGTTTATGTTCAGGAGATAATTCGGGTAGAATTACTTTAACGGCAGTAGACAATGGAATTTTACCATTAAATTATAGTATAATTCCTGCAGCAGGAACGATTACAGGAAATGTAATAACAGATTTACCACCAGGAACATACTCCGTTACAGGAGAAGGAACGAATGGATGTACTTTCACCGTTACAGATATTGTAATAGATGAATACGCTCCAATAGTACCGAGTACACCAGTTGTAGAACAATTTGGATGTAGTACAGGTAACACTGTAGATGTTGCTACGGTAACTATTCCAGCAGGAACAGTAGGAGGTTCAACAAATTATACACGTTATGTATTTGTTTATACGCCAGCAGATGGAAGCGGTCCAATAACCCAAGACGGTCCGAGTACAAGTTTTAGTACAACGAATACCTCAGGGGGTCCAGTACAAATTACTGTTTACGACGATAAAGGATGTTCAGGAGTAGAAAACACTACTATTGATGCTTATGTAGCAATTACAGGTGTAACAATTAGTCCACAAAGAACTATTGATTGTAATGAGGGAGAAGATATAGAGGCTACCTATACTATAAATACAGGAGGAGCATTAGCAAATTTTGAATTTAGATTGTATGATGATACGAATGCTCTATTAGAAACTAGAACTAATACAGATGGAGATTTTACAACATTATTAGCAACAGGAACTTATAGAGTAGAGTTAGAAAATAGAGATACCAATTGTATATATACAGAGTATCACACAGTAGAAGCAGAACCTACCTTTGATATTTTAATAACCAATGTAGATGATGTAGATTGTAAAGGAGATAATAATGGAAGTGCTGTCTTAAGTTTTGTACCAAGTACCCCACCATACACAAGTGGTTATAGTTATATTGTTTACGATGCTACCACAGGTACAGCAACGGCAGTGACAGGAACAGGAACAGCAGGTACACCAGAAACAATCACAGGATTGGTAGCAGGAGAGTACTATGTACGAATAGATATGGGAACTAACAGTCCATTCTGTGAAGCACAAAGTGCAAACTTTACCATTGCAGAGCCAGCAGATTCATTATCAGTAACAGGAGTTACCAATCCAGTAGTAAGCTGTTACAATGGTTCAGATGCTACTATTACAGCCACCGGATCAGGAGGTTGGGGAGATTATGTGTACCAATTAGAAGAAACAGCTACCCCAGGAGTTGCTTATGCAGGTAACACGTTTAGTTCAAACAATATCTTTACGAACTTACCAGCAGGAGATTATACAGTAGTAGTACGAGATAAAAATGGTGCTGTCGGATTATATTGTGAGTCAACTGATCAAGTAGTCATAGCAAATCCAGCAGAGGTAAGATTTACTGTAACTGAAAATGACAATTCATGTGATACCACAGTAGGAGGAAGTATATCAGTAACAGCAACAGGAGGTACAGGTACATATACTTATACATTATCTAACGGAAGTGGAGTAGTAGAAACGCAAATACTGAATGCTGCAAACTATACATTTACCAATTTAGCAGCAGATGCTTATACAGTAAATGTAGTAGATTCTAATGGATGTGTAGGTACTGTAACAAATACATCAAATATTACAATAACACCAGATTTAGTATTTACATTAACAGAGACTAAGAAGTTAACATGTAATGCACCAATGGCAGCAACTGTAGCATTAGAAGTAACTTCAGGATCTAGTAGTTATGCTTATGAAGTTACAGGACCAAGTATAGCAGTAGGAAGAACGAATTTAGCAGGTACAACATTAACGCTGAATCCTACGGTAGCAGGAGTATATACCGTAACAGTTTACGATACAGGAGCAACACCAGAATGTTCAGTAGTTAAAACTATTGAAATTGAAGATGCTGAAACTCCTAATTTCACGGCAGTAGCTACAGTAACAGATATTTGTTTTGGAACATCAACAGGAGAAGTTACAGTTTCACCAGTAGATAATGGTATTTTACCATTAAGTTATGAGATTAATAATGTATCAGGAACATATAATGCTGTTTTAACAGGAAGTGATACGGTATTTGCGAACTTACCAGAAGATGACTATATAGTTACAGCTACCGGAGTAAATGGATGTACAACAGATGTAACTGTAAGTATTAATCAAAATGATATTATTGATATTTCAAACGCCATTACTGTAACACAGTTTGCTTGTACGGCAGGAACTAATACAACAAACAATGCTATAATTACAGTTGATAAGGCAGCGATTATAGGAGGAACAGGAAACTATGTTCGAGTTGTGTTTGAAGATAATGCAACAGGTGATGTATTACAAGACGATAGTAACTTTACATATATATCAACTAATTTAGCTGGAGGAGATTATACAGTAAAAGTATATGATGAAAATACAGATTGTTTTGTATCTAGAGTAGTAAGGATAGCTCCATTTACTCCAATGACAGCAGCAGATATCGATGTAATTAAAGATACAGACTGTAATACAGGAGAGAATATCACTGTAAAAGTAGTGCCAGCATTACCAAATATTCAGTATACAATAACAGGAACAGGAGCTACTCCTTATACACGAACATTAAATGTGGTATCAGATGCAGATGCAGCAGTATTTAATAACGTACCGGTTGATGATTACACAATTGAGATATACAATGCAGCAACAGGATGTACTTTAGAAGTATATCACACGGTAGAACCAGAACCTACCTTTGATATATTAGTAAGTAATGTTCAAAGAGCTTGTTTTGGTGGTACAGGAAGTGCAACAATAAATCTTAGTGCAGCTACACCACCATATACAGATGTTTATACTTATGAAGTATTTGAAGTAGGTAACCCAACTGCTATTACATCAGGAAATGGTACAGGAGGTACTCCAGAAACAATTACTACTAATTTAGTAGCAGGTGAATATTATGTGGTTGTAAGTATGACGAATACACCATTCTGTGAAGCACAAAGTGAAAACTTTATAATTGAAGAACCAGCAAACGCATTAGCATTAACAGGCACACCAACGTATATTAATTGTAATGTTACTGATTCTGGAGAAATCTTGTTAGAAGCTCAAGGAGGTTGGGCACCGTATGAGTATCAATTAGTAAATGATGCAGCACCAGCTACACCAGTTCAAAATTTTGATAGTAATAGAAGAATTACTGGGTTAATAGCAGGTAATTATACAGCAACAGTTAGAGATGTTACAGGGTGTGAAGAAACATTTACATTTACATTACAGCCAACTACAAATATGGCAGCAGATGTAACTGTTACTCCAAACTTATGTGAAGGAGAAAGAACGGCAACCATTCAAATAACTAATGTAACAGGAGGTCAAACACAAGATGCAACTGTAAGTTATAGTTATATTTTAACCTATCCTGACGGAGTAACGCAAGTAGAACAGTTATCAAATACATTTAGCAATTTACCAGCGGGTACTAATTACACATTAACTGTTAGAGATAATAAATATAGCTGTACGTATACAGAGCAGGTGGATATAATTGATCCTTCAGAAGTAGAAGCTTCGGCAAATATCACTGCAGATATAACTTGTAATAACCGTTATGCAACCGTAGTAGTGAGTGCAATAGGAGGCACAGGCGTTTATGAATATAGTAGCGATGGAGTGAATTTTGGTCCTGACAATACGTTTACAAACGTAAGTCCAGGTTCTCAAACATTCTATGTACGTGATGATAATAATTGTGAAGATACAGTTGTAGTAACAGTCAATGCATACGAACCTTTAGTACCAACTTTAGTAGTTGATTCAGGATTTGTTACCTGTAATGGAGATGCTAATGGAGTGTTATCAGCAACTGTAGCAGGCGGTTTCGGTAATTACGAATACCAACTGTTAGATGGTAGTAATAATCCGATTGATGGAACATGGACAACATCAAATACTTTTGGAGGTTTAGATGTTGGTACATATAAAATTAGAGTAAGAAGTACCAACAGATTTGGAGAAGTATGTACAGAAGATACTGCACCACATCCTATTGTAGAACCAGAACCTTTAGTAGTTGCTGAAAACCATACAGATGTAAGTTGTTTTGGAGGAAATGATGGTACTATTACAGTATTAGCCTCAGGAGGAAACTTAACAGGATATGAATACAATATTAGTACAGACCCAACAAATAAATTTGTTACCGATAATGTGTTCAGAAACTTAACAGCAGGTACGTATACCATTACTGTTAAAGATAAGGTTGGATGTATTGATACTATTGATGTAGTTATTGATCAACCACAACAATTTACAGCAACATTGGTAGGAGTTACAGAACAAACTTGTATTAATAATGCAACTCCAACAATAGAGTTAGATGTACAAGGAGGAACACAACCTTACTACGTAAGTATTAATAATATAGAACAACCTACACCATATACAACGAATACAATTGTGTTAGGAGCAGCAGAAAACATCCAAGCAGGTACGTCTTACTACATTACAGTAAGAGATGAAGCAGGTTGTAATGTTGCAGACCCAATTAGAGTAACTACGGCTGAACCAGTAGATTTACAATTAACAGTTGATTTTGCATATACCTGTGAGGTAGGAAATATTATTAAAGCAATAGTTGATGAAGCATATAGAGCTAATATGTCTTACACATTATATGACGGAATAGGAAACCCTGTAGTAACAAATAATACAGGAGAATTTATTGATGTACCAGCAGGAACAGGATACTATGTTACAGCAACACATACAATAACTTCATGTTCTGAAAGTTCTACTAGTAGTCCAATTAGTATTGAAGATATTCAAGCATTAACCTTAGATATTGATGATTCGGTTAAGAATACTTTAATAGCCAATGCAGATTTTGGATTACCACCTTATGAGTATAGTGTAGATGGAGGTGATTTTGGATCAGATAATGAGTTCTTAATCTTACAAACAAAAGATTACACTATTACGGTAAGAGATGCTAGAGGCTGTGAGGAAACAGTAACTATAAGAGGAGAGTATATTACTATTTTCGTTCCAAACTTATTTACTCCAGACGGAGATGGAACAAATGATTATTGGTACCCTCGTGAAGTAGAAGAATATCATGATATTCAAGTGTTTATTTACGACAGATATGCACGTAACATTGCCGAGTTTAAAGGTTCTGTAGAAGGATGGGATGGTACTTATGAAGGTACACCATTACCATCAGGAGATTATTGGTATACTATTTACTTTAAAGAGTTATCAGGTCAAGAGAAGAAAATAATGGGACACTTTACACTATATAGATAAAAAGAAATGAGAAAAATAGTAATAATTTTAAGTGTAGTATTTAGTAGTGTAAAACTTGCTGCACAAGAAGTAGAATTACCCCAATATGTAAGTCATTTGGCAGACAATCCATTTTTAATTTCCCCAACCTATGCAGGTATAGGAACAGGTTTACAGGTTAGATTAAATGGAGTAAGCCAGTGGATTGGAGTTAAAGACGCACCCGATACACAATCATTAACAGTTGAAGCACGTATCGCAGATACTTTTGGTGGAGGAATCACGTTATTTAATGATAAAAACGGGTATACCACTCAAAAAGGAGCAAAATTGTCATTTGCAAGTCACTTAACATTAAGTGACTTTCATGATAGTTTTCTATCGTTTGCTTTAAGTTATAGCTTTACGCAATTTGGTATTGATACATCAGAAAATAACTCAGGACAAACAGTATCAAACAGAACTTTAAACAATTCAAACTTTGATGTAGGTTTGTTATATCGTTACGAACGATTTAGTATTAGTGCAAACATTATGAACATCTTAAATAAAGAGATAGAGGATTTTCAAACTGGTGAACCAGAAGTACTAAGAAAGTATGTGCTTTTTACATCTTACACCTTTACGAAATTAAGCAGAAACTTTGAGTTAGAGCCATCAATGCTAGTAGAGTATAGAGAAGCCGATAAACGCTCTAGAACAGATATGAATATTAAAGCAAGAAGAGGAATTAGAGATGGATATGTTTGGGCTGGTTTAAGTTATACGTTCTTAAATGACCAGTTTTTTCAACCAAATGCTATTGCACCATTACTTGGTTTAAAGAAAAATAATCTTTACATGTCGTATGGTTTTAGTATCAATATGAATAAAACACAAGATTATAATTACGGAACACACATGATTACACTTGGGTTTGATTATGAAAGAAGGCCAAGTTTAGCGCGTTGTACACAAAAAATGATCATGTTTTAAAAGATAAAATCTAAAACATACAAGACAGTCTCGAAAGTATGTCATTTCGAGCGAAGTCGAGAAATCTGATTCTCTTAATTCGTGAAATGACAATATTTAGTACTTTTGAGACTGTCTTTTTTTTGATTACATGGAAAACAATAATAACGATACATCAATAAATCTTAACAAGTACATTAGTAGTACAGGTATTTGTTCACGTCGTGAAGCAGAACGCTTTATTACGGAAGGAAGAGTTACCATAAATGGAAACCCTACCCAGTTAGGAAACAGAGTTCATGAAGGAGATGTGGTAAAAATTGATGGAAAACCATTAAAAGCAAAACCCAAAACGATACATATAGCATTAAACAAACCTAAAGGCATTGTTTGTACTACTGATAGTAAAGAACGTAAAAATATCGTGAAATTTGTGGGGCATCCACAACGACTATTTCCTATTGGTCGCTTAGATAAACCTTCAGAAGGATTAATTTTTTTAACCAATGATGGAGATATTGTAAACAAAATATTACGAGCAGGGAATAACCACGAAAAAGAATACATTGTTACGGTAAACAAACCTTTTGATGAGCGCTTTATAAAAAGAATGAGTAATGGAATTCCTATTTTAGGAACTGTAACAAAGAAATGCAAGGTAGAACGTATAAATGATAGCACATTTAAAATAATTTTAGTACAAGGCTTAAATCGTCAAATAAGACGTATGTGTGAATACTTAGGATATGATGTAAAGAAATTAAAACGCACACGTATTATGAACGTAACTTTAGGAAGTTTAAAAGTAGGAGAGTGGCGTGAATTATCATCTAAAGAAATGGATGAAATTAATAAACTCGTAGCAGGTTCGTCAAAAACATACGAAGAAGCAGAAAAAAAGAATCAAAAAGCCTCTCCTCAAAATAACAAACAACCAAAGAAGGAAGCAAGTTTTAAATCCAAGTTTGGAAGAAGAAGAAAAAGTTAAAAACTAGTAATAAGAAACTTTTAACTATCTACTTTTAAACATTCAACTTACATGTGTATCTTTGCCA
Organism: Tenacibaculum sp. TB-53; assembly: GCF_059716285.2. NCBI lineage: Bacteria > Pseudomonadati > Bacteroidota > Flavobacteriia > Flavobacteriales > Flavobacteriaceae > Tenacibaculum > Tenacibaculum sp. TB-53. Next base: position 631,713 of record NZ_CM202790.1, read on the forward strand.
CTTATGCAATTTGACTTAAAAATAACCGATCCAAAAAGTAAAGCACGCGCAGGCGTTATTACTACTGATCATGGAACCATAGAAACTCCAATATTCATGCCTGTAGGTACAGTAGCTACGGTTAAAGGAGTACATCAATCAGAATTAAAAGACGAAATCAATCCTGATATTATTTTAGGAAATACATATCATTTATACTTACGTCCAAAATTAGAAACTTTAGAAGCTGCAGGAGGCTTACATAAGTTCATGAATTGGGATCGTAATATTTTAACTGATAGTGGAGGATATCAAGTATACTCTTTGTCAGGAAGAAGGAAGATAAATGAAGAAGGAGTAAAGTTTAAAAGTCATATTGACGGCTCTACACATTTTTTTACACCAGAAAATGTAATGGAAACACAGCGTACCATTGGAGCAGATATAATTATGGCTTTTGATGAGTGTACGCCATACCCTTGTGATTATAACTATGCAAAACGATCTATGCACATGACTCACCGTTGGTTAGATCGTTGTATAAAACACTTTGAGAACACGCCTCCAAAATATGGATATAGTCAGTCTTTATTTCCAATTGTACAAGGAAGTACATACAAAGATTTACGTAAGCAATCAGCAGAGTATATAGCAAACTCAGGAGCAGAAGGAAATGCGATAGGAGGATTATCAGTAGGAGAACCTGCTGAAGAAATGTATGCAATGACAGAAGTGGTTACTGAAATTTTACCAGAAGACAAACCACGTTATTTAATGGGAGTTGGTACACCAATTAATATTTTAGAAAACATAGCGTTAGGAGTTGATATGTTCGATTGCGTAATGCCAACTCGTAATGCACGTAACGGAATGTTATTTACAGCACATGGTAGCATAAATATTAAAAATAAAAAGTGGGAAAACGATTTTTCTCCAATTGATGAAATGGGCATTACTTGGGTAGATACCATGTATTCTAAAGCCTATTTACGTCACTTATTTGCTGCAAGAGAAATGTTAGGAAAGCAGATAGCTTCTATTCATAACCTAGGGTTTTATTTATGGTTAGTTCGTGAAGCACGTAAACACATAATAGCAGGAGATTTTACTGAATGGAAAGACAAAATGGTAAAACAAATGGATAAACGTTTGTAATTTGAAAATACTAGATTGGTACATATTAAAACGTTACTTAGTAACTTTTCTGTTTACATTACTTATTTTAATACCTATTGCGGTAGCTATTGATATTGCAGAAAAAGTTGATAAGTTTTTACGAGAAGAAAATTTAACATTGTTTGAAATAGTTAACGATTACTATAAAAACTTTATTATTTACTATGCTAATACATTTATGCCATTAGCATTGTTTATAGCAGTTATACTATTTACTTCTAAGCTGGCAAGTAACACAGAAATTGTAGCAATCAATAGCTCACAAGTATCATTCACACGTTTTTTATTTCCATATTTTATAGGAGCAACTATAGTTTGTGCAATAGCACTCTCAATGAACCATTTTTTTGTACCCTCAAGTAGTAAAACACGAAAAGCTTTTGAAAAGAAGTATTTAAAGAAAAAAAAGTATGCAGATAATTCCATCCGAGAGTTTAGCTTACAATTGAATGATAGTACTTATGTATACATTCAAAGTTTTGATTTAAAAAGAAATTCAGGCTATAATTTTTCAATAGATTTATATGACGGTATTAAATTAAAAAAGAAACTTATAGCTGATAATATTAATTGGAAGGAAAAAGATAGTACGTTTAAATTATATAACTGGAAAGAACGAAAAATTTTTAAAGAAAGAGATAGTATCTTTTCGGGGAAAAGTTTAGATACTACATTTACATTTACACCAGAAGATTTTAATTATAAAAATATAATGGCACAAGAAATGAACTCACCAGAGTTGATTAAGTTTATTGAAGTGTCTAGAAAAAGAGGAATAAAAAACTTAAATGCTTATTTAGTAGAATTATATAAGAGAACAAGTTTACCAATTGCGAGCTACATATTAACGTTAATTGCGGTAGGACTAGCACATAGGAAAACTAGAGGAGGCATAGGAGTTAATTTGGCAATAGGTATAAGCGTTATGTTTATTTATGTATTCTTTTTAAAAGTAGCAGAAGTATTAGGAGCTGTAGCAGGAGCAAATGCATTGTTAAATGTTTGGGGACCTAATGTGGTATTTGGTTTATACGCTGTTTATTTATATTTCAATGCAAGGAGATAAATTAAAGAATTACTTACTCTTACATTTAATCGTATTTATTTGGGGGTTTACAGCTATTTTAGGCGCATTAATATCAATTGATGCAGTACCTTTAGTTTGGTTTAGAATGTTGTTAGCAGTAGGTTTTATTGCTTTATATTTTTTAATAAGGAAGAAGTCATTTAAAGTAGAAAAAAAAGCATTAATTAAGTTTGCCATTTCAGGAGTAGTTATAGCAGTACACTGGATAACATTTTTCAAAGCAATAAAAGTATCAAATGTATCTGTAGCTTTAGTAATGATGAGTACTGGAGCTTTTTTTGCCTCATTTATAGAACCTTTCTTTTTTAAAAGAAGAATAAAAACAATAGAAATAGTATTAGGCTTGTTAGTAATAATGGGATTGTACATTATTTTTAATTTTGAAAGTCAGTATACACTAGGTATTATTTATGCATTAATTTCAGCATTTCTCTCCGCATTATTTTCAGTACTAAACGGTTTGTTTATAAAAAAACACGAAGCAAATACTATTTCATTTTATCAGTTATTATTTGGAGTTTTAGGAGTAACTATATATTTATTATTTACACAAAAATTTTCAATAGAGTTTTTTCAATTACAAACAAGTGACTGGATATATTTATTCATTTTAAGTAGTATTTGTACAGCCTATGCTTTTATAGCTTCAGTGCAAGTAATGAGGTATTTAACACCTTATACAGTAATGCTCACGATTAATTTAGAACCTATATACGCTATTATTTTAGCATTATTAATATTTGGAGAAAAAGAACAAATGAATCCAGAGTTTTATTACGGGGCTTGTATTGTTTTAATAGTAGTATTATTAAATGGAGTACTCAAAAATGTTTCTTCCATAAAAAAGAAAATTATAAAAAAATAATATTTTAAGAAAAGTGATGAAGGTAAACTGTACAATTTTTTAGTATGTTTGCCTTTACAAACAACTAACTAGTAAATTAGAAAATCAAACTATATACAAGAATACAATGGAATATTTAGATTTTGAAATGCCAATAAAAGAGCTAGAAGATCAGTTGGCAAAATGTTTTGATATAGGAAAAGAAAGTGATGTAGACGTTACAGCTACATGTCAGAAGATTGAAAAAAAATTAGAAAAAGCTAAGAAAGATATATATAAGAATTTAACGGCATGGCAACGCGTACAGTTATCTCGTCATCCAAATCGTCCTTATACCTTAGATTATATCAAAGCACTTTGTGGAGATACATTTATGGAATTACACGGTGACCGTAGTGTAAAAGATGATAAAGCTATGATTGGAGGACTAGGTAAGATTGGAGACCAATCTTTTATGTTCATAGGTCAGCAAAAAGGATACAATACCAAAACACGTCAATATCGTAACTTTGGTATGGCAAACCCAGAAGGATACCGTAAAGCATTACGTTTAATGCGTATGGCTGAAAAATTTGGAATACCAGTAGTAACTTTAGTAGATACTCCAGGTGCTTACCCAGGATTAGAAGCTGAAGAACGTGGACAAGGAGAAGCAATTGCTCGTAACATCTTTGAAATGACTCGCTTAAAAACTCCAATTATTACCATAATTATTGGAGAAGGAGCTTCAGGGGGAGCTTTAGGAATAGGAGTAGGAGATAGAGTATATATGTTAGAAAACTCTTGGTATTCAGTTATCTCACCTGAAAACTGTTCTTCTATTTTATGGCGTAGTTGGTCAGAAAAAGAAAAAGCAGCAGAAGCATTAAAATTAACGGCAGAAGATGGTATGAAACTAAAAATAGTTGATGATATCATAAAAGAACCTTTAGGAGGTGCACACTCTGACCGTGAAGGAACTTTTAAAGCTGTTAAAGAGCAAATTATAAAAGCGTACGAAGAACTTAATAAGCTTAAAGATAAAGAGTTGATAGCTCAGCGTATGGAGAAATACGAAAATATGGGAGTTTATAAAGAATAGCTTTATATTCTAAAAAACATACTATTAAAACTCGCCAATCGGCGAGTTTTTTTGTTTTATAAATATTTTACAATACGAATTATTTGTTAAATGAATATATATCTATAATTTTGCCGATTGAAATGAGTAATACATTTAATAAATATCTATTTTTATTAATACTTTTATTAAAAGGATGGTCTACATCATATGCAGACCAAAAGACTTTTGATACAACTACCTCAGTGGCTACTTTTAAATCTGTAAACGTAAAAGAAGAGCCACAATTTATTACTCAACACATCAGTAATTACGTTTTTAGCGAAAAATATCAAGATTCTGAAAGGGAGAGTTATTTCGAAATCAGTGAAATTGAAGACAAAACCCAAGACGAAAATGAAGTAGATGAAAGTTTGTCAAAATTCGGAAGTTACTTATCAGCCATTTTACATGCGCAGTTTTTTGAGTGCCAGTTTTGTGTAGTAAAAGAAAAAGCACAACGCTTTAAAGAGTACACTTATAGTACTATTTTAAAATTGCATATTAAATTTCAAGTTTTTATAATTTGATACCCTCTTCGGTAAAGTAAACCTAAACCTTTTATTTAGTTTACTTTATATACCCACACATAAGAATTTAATTAAATTTTTAGAATAACCATTGGTATTCAATGGTTACACACTCACTCTAACTTTACAAATACATACAAAAAATGAAAAAAAACTTCATTTTCATGAGCCTATTTGCGCTATTAATTAATATTAGCTGCGAATCAAAAAAGGAATCTAAACATCCAGAAACAAAGTTCCTTGTAACCAATCCTATTAAAAAAGATACATCAATAACCAAAGATTATGTAAGTCAAATACATGCCATTCAGCATATAGAATTGAGGGCACTAGAAAAAGGATATTTAAAGAAAGTATTTGTTGATGAAGGACAGCATGTAAAAAAAGGACAAAACATGTTTCAAATATCAGCAAACGTTTATAAGGCAGATTTACAAAAAGCAAAAGCTGAGGCAAAAGCTGCTGAAATTGAATATAAAAACACGGAATTATTAGCAGAAGGAAACGTAGTTTCTAAAAACGAATTAGCCTTAGCAAAAGCAAATTACGAAAAAGCAAAAGCAGAAGTAATGCTAGCCCAAACACACCTAGGTTTTACAAGTATTAAGGCACCGTTTAATGGTATAATGGATCACCTACATGTTAGAAAAGGAAGTTTGTTAGATGAAGGAGAACTCCTAACAACACTATCAGACAATAGCAAAATGTGGGTATATTTTAATGTGCCAGAAACAGAATATCTAGACTATATAATGAGTCAAGATAAAGACAAGAAAAAAGAAGTAATACTTTTAATGGCAAATAACAAACCATTCAATCAAAAAGGAATTGTAGAAACGATTGAGGGAGAGTTTAACAATGAAACAGGAAACATTGCCTTTAGAGCAACTTTCCCAAATCCAGATGGAATTTTAAGACACGGAGAAACAGGAAGTATTTTAATGGAAGTTCCGTACGAAGGAGCTTTAATAATTCCACAAAAAGCCACTTTTGAAGTATTAGATAAAAAATATGTTTTTGTAGTAGATAAAAACAATATAGTAAAACAACGAGAAATTACTGTAGAAGCAGAATTACCACACTTATTTATAGTAGAAAAAGGACTTACAGAAAACGATAAAATATTGTTAGAAGGAATCCGTATGGTAAAAGATCAACAAAAGATACATGTTGAGTTTAAAGAGCCAAATGCTGTAATGTCTAGTTTAGACTTATATGCAGAGTAATCAAAAACTAAAATTCAACAAAACATGTTTAGTCAATTTATAAAAAGACCAGTACTAGCAATTGTTATTTCGATAATAGTTGTTTTTACGGGGTTGTTATCAATAAAACAACTCCCAATATCACAGTTTCCACAAATTGCACCAACCACGGTAAACATATTTATAGCATACCCAGGTTCAAGTGCAGATGTATTGGTAAACTCAACACTAATTCCTCTAGAAACAGCCATCAATGGAGTACAAGGAATGCGTTATATCGCTTCTGATGCTACCAGTGCAGGAGAAGGAACCCTACGTGTAATTTTTGAACCCGGTACAGATCCCAACCAAGCAGTAGTAAGGGTAAAAACAAGGGTAGATCAAGTAATGCCTTTATTACCTGAATTAGTACAGCGAGAAGGAGTAATTATTACTCCAGTACAACCAAGTATGTTAATGTATGTGAACCTTTTTAGTAAAGAAAAAAATAACGATGAAAAGTTCCTATACAACTATGCATATACCAAAATGATACCAGAAATTCAACGAATCAACGGTATCGCCAGTGCTAAAATTTTAGGAAGTAGAAAATATGCGATGAGAGTTTGGTTAAAACCCGACCGAATGAGAGCCTATAATATTTCTGCAGAAGAAATTTTAGAAGCGATGGAAGACCAAAGTATTTTGGCAAGACCTGGAAGATTAGGAAGAAGTTCAGGAATCAAATCACAATCACTAGAATACGTACTTACCTATCAAAACAGGTATAACGAACCAAATCAGTACAAAGACATTATTATTCGAGCAAATGAAGAGGGAGAAATTTTAAAACTAAAAGATGTTGCCGAAGTAAAATTAGGGAGTGAATTCTTCGATATTTACTCAAATTTAGATGGACACCCATCAGCATCTATTGTTTTAAAACAAACCTTTGGAAGTAATGGTAGTGATGTAATAGCATCGGTAAAAGAAAAACTAAAAGAACTAAAAGAAGATCTACCTCCAGGTATTGACTTTCAAATTAGTTATGACGTTTCTAACTTTTTAGATGCCTCAATAGAACAAGTAATACATACACTTAGAGATGCCTTTATTTTAGTGGCAATTGTGGTGTTTCTCTTCTTAGGAGATTTACGATCAACCTTAATTCCAATTATAGCAGTGCCAGTATCTTTAATTGGAGCGTTCTTTGTAATGCAACTTTTTGGGCTTTCAATAAACCTAATTACGCTGTTTGCATTAGTGTTAGCCATAGGTATTGTGGTAGATGATGCTATTGTGGTGGTAGAAGCAGTCCATTTAAAAATGGAGAAGGAACATCTTACACCTTACCAAGCATCTAAGGCAGCATTAGGAGAAATAGGGGGAGCTATTTTAGCAATTACATTGGTTATGGTCTCTGTATTTGTGCCAATTTCATTTATGACAGGGCCCGTAGGAGTTTTTTACAGACAATTCTCTATAACAATGGCGGGTTCTATCATTATTTCAGCAGTGGTAGCATTAACATTAACACCAGTATTGTGTGCAATAATGTTGAAGAATAACCACGGAAAAGAAAGAAAAAAATCAATAATAGATAAATTTATTGATTGGTTTAACAAAGGGTTTGAAAAACTTACAGGAAGATATGTAAAAGTGTTAAACAGAATCGTAGCAAGAAGAATGTTAACCTTTGGAGTATTACTAGCTTTCTGTGCAGGAATATTTATTACCAATAAAACATTACCAGCAGGTTTTATTCCTAGTGAAGATCAAGGAATGATCTATGCTATTATTCAAACACCACCAGGTGCTACCTTAGAACGTACAAATGAAGTAGCAAGAAAACTACAACAGATTTGTGAAGAAACCGAAGGAGTAGAATCAGTTTCATCTTTAGCAGGATATGAAATTATGACCGAAGGTAGAGGATCCAATGCAGGTACCTGTTTAATTAACTTAAAACCATGGTCAGAACGTCATCATTCTGTACATGAAATCATGGAAGAATTAGAAGAAGAAACCAAAGATTTAGGGGCGGTTATAGAATATTTTGAACCACCAGCAGTACCAGGTTTTGGATCTTCAGGAGGATTCTCAATGCGTTTATTAGATAAAACAAACTCAACAGACTACCACGAATTTGAACGTATCAATAACAAATTCATGGAATCGTTATCAAAACGAAAAGAGCTTACAGGTTTATTTACTTTTTATTCTGCAAACTATCCGCAGTACGAATTAAAAATCGACAATAAAAAAGCGATGCAAAAAGGAGTAACCATTGGTAAAGCCATGGAAAACCTAAACATTTTAATAGGTAGTACCTATGAACAAGGTTTTATTCGTTTTGGTAGATTTTTTAAAGTGTATACACAAGCAGCGCCAGAATACAGGAGAATCCCTTCAGATTTAGAAAAACTATATGTTAAAAATGAGGGAGGAAAAATGGTGCCTTATTCAGCGTTCATGAGTTTAGAAAAAAAACTAGGACCTAATGAGATAACACGATACAATTTATATAATTCAGCAGCTATTAGAGGGTTACCAGCATCAGGATACACAAGTGGAGATGCTATTAACGCAATTAAAGAAGTAGCAGCAAAAGAATTACCAAGAGGGTATGATGTTGCTTGGGAAGGACTTACCTATGATGAAGCACAAAGAGGTAATGAATCAGTGTATATTTTCATCATTGTATTAGCTTTTGTATACTTTGTGTTAGCAGCACAATACGAAAGTTTTATACTGCCATTAGCAGTGATTTTCTCACTTCCAGTAGGAGTGTACGGGTCATTCACACTCTTAAAACTAATGGGCCTAGCGAATGATGTATATGCACAAATCGGAATAATAATGCTGGTTGGTTTATTAGGTAAAAATGCAGTGTTAATTGTAGAATTTGCAGTACTAAAACGAAGCCAGGGAGCTACAATTTTTGAAGCAGCTATTGAAGGAGCTAAAGAACGATTCAGGCCAATTTTAATGACTTCATTTGCATTTATAGCAGGATTAATACCGTTAGTTATAGCTCACGGAGCAGGAGCTATTGGAAACAGAACTATTGGTGGGTCAGCTTTAGGAGGAATGTTAATAGGAACCATTTTCGGAGTTTTAATTATACCAGGTCTCTATTACATATTTGCTAAAATGAGTGATGGAAGAAGCTTAATTAAAGACGAAGCTAATGAACCAGTTTCTGAAGAGTTTATAAGAATAAATGAAGTTGAAGGAAGTAAAACAAAAGTTAAAATAACAGAGCTTAAAAAACTTCTAAAGAAAATAATTAAAAGAGAAAACAATGAAAACTAAACGAAGAAGTTCATTTGTAATAAAAAAAGCACACTTTTTAAGTGTGCTTGTCCTCTTAATTTTGTGCTCTTGCGTGCCAAATCAAGTATTAAGAGAGGAGAACAAAGCAGTACCAGAGAATTTTAAGAATCAACCAGCAGACTCATTAAGTACAGCTACTATTAAATGGCGTGACTTTTTTTCAGATTCACATTTAATTTCTCTGATAGATACAGCTTTATCAAAGAACCAAGAGTTGAACATAATGTTACAACAAGTAGCTATTTCAAAAAATAACATCAAAGCAAAAAAAGGTGAGTATTTACCGTTTGTAAATATGTATGCAGGAGCTGAATTAGAAAAGGTTGGGAAGTATACTAGAAATGGTGCTGTAGAAGAAAATTTAGATATCCGCGAAGGGGAAAAATTTCCTGAACCATTAACTGATTTTTCAATAGGACTTTCAGCTTCTTGGGAGCTAGATGTATGGAAGAAGTTACGAAATGAGAAGAAAGCAGCAGTATTAGAATACTTAGCTAGTGTTGAAGGAAAAAACTTTATGGTAACTAATTTGGTTTCAGAAATTGCAAATTCATATTACGAATTAGTAGCATTAGATAATGAATTATCTATGGTTTCACAAAACTTAGAGATTCAAAAAAATGCATTGCAAATGGTAAAGCTTCAAAAGCAAGCCGCAAGAACAACAGAATTAGCAGTACGTAGGTTTGAAGCGAGTGTACTTAAAAACCAAAGTCACCTATACGAACTTCAACAAGAGATTGTAGAAACTGAAAATAAAATTAACTTTTTAGTAGGAAGGTACCCACAACCTATAGAAAGAAACTCAGATAATTTTATAGACAAACCTATTGAAGGAGTAAAAGCAGGAATTCCATCACAACTGTTACAAAACAGACCCGATTTAAGGAGAGCTGAATACGAGTTAGCAGCAGCTAAATTGAATACCAAAATAGCACGAGCTAATTTTTATCCATCAATAGGAATTAAAGCAGGAGTGGGGTTACAAGCATTTAAACCTAAGTTTTTAACATCAACACCAGAATCGTTAGTCTATTCTTTAGCAGGAGATATTGTAGGACCTTTAATCAATAGAAATGCGATAAAAGCAGCTTATAAAACAGCCAATAATAAACAATTACAAGCTGTTTATGAATACGAAAGAGCTATTTTAAATGCGTATTTAGAAGTAGCCAATGAGCTTTCAAAAATTGACAACTTGAAAAATAGTTACGATTTAAAAAAGCAACAAGTAGAAGCGTTAAATGAATCTATAGATCTTTCAGTTCGTTTGTTTAAATCAGCAAGAGCAGAATATACAGAAGTGTTGTTAACACAAAGAGAAGCATTAGAGTCTAAAATTGAAATCATAGAAACGAAAAGAGATCAATTATTAGCAAATGTAAAAGTATATAAAGCCTTAGGAGGAGGCTGGAACTAATTTTTCATTCGTTATTAACTATTAATTGTTGTTAAAGTGGTAGTTTTATAAACTATCCAAGAGACTCGCTAATTGGTGAGTCTTTTTTTTTCAATACTTTTCAAGTACCTTCGTACAACCTCATAAAAAGAGATTGTAATATCATAATTCAATGAGTAAAGAAGAGTTAGCTATAAAAACCACCTATTTTAGTATTCTAAGCAATACTAGTTTAGCAATTATAAAAGGACTAGCAGGTATTTTTGGAAACTCATACGCGTTAATAGCAGATGCAATTGAATCTACTACCGATATTTTTTCTTCTCTTTTAGTGTTGTTAGGGTTGAAATATGCGAAAAGACCTGCAGATAAAAATCACCCATACGGACACGGAAAAATAGAACCTTTAATCACCTTTGTAGTAGTTGCTTTTTTGGTAACTTCGGCTACAATTATTGCCTATGAAAGTATACAGAATATCCAAACTCCACACAAAACTCCTAAACCATGGACGTTACTCGTTTTAGGGGCAATTATTATTTGGAAAGAAATATCCTTTCAAGTGGTTATCAGAAAGAGTAAAGAAACTAATAGTTCTTCTTTAAAAGCAGATGCGTGGCATCATAGAAGTGATGCAATTACTTCTGTAATGGCATTCATAGGGATTTCAATAGCACTTATTTTTAAAGAAGGTTATGAAACTGCTGATGATTGGGCAGCTTTATTGGCTTCGTTCTTTATTTTATACAATAGTTACCTAATTTTTAGACCAGCACTGGGTGAAATAATGGATGAACATGTATATGATGATTTAATAGAAGAAATAAGAGAAAAATCTATGGAAGTGACAGGTGTTTTAGGAACAGAAAAATGCTTTGTTCGTAAAGCAGGAATGAAATATCATGTAGATTTACATGCGATTGTAGATAGTACTATTACAGTAAAAGAAGGACACGATATTGCTCATAAATTAAAAGACTATTTAAGAGAAAAACTCCCAGACTTGGAGCATGTTTTAATTCATATAGAACCTAATGAATATTAAAAAAGCAACCTTTTTACTGAGCGTAGTCGAAGTATGGTTGCTTTTTTTGTTTATGGTATATTTAAATACTTGTGTGTTTGTAAGGAAATTTTCCATTGAGGATGCTCCATCACATAATCAATAATTAGAGGAGTCATTTTTTCCTTTTTACTCCATTCAGGTTGTAAAAATAATTTACATTTTTTACCAACTTTAGCAGCCTGTTCCTCAGCAAACTGAAAATCATTTTTATTATGAATAATCATTTTCAACTCATCTGCTTCTTGATAAGCACGTTCTAAAGGTAATTTTGTTTTTTTAGGCGATAAACAAAACCAATCCCAAACCCCAGAAAAGTCATACGCTCCAGAAGTTTCAATATGTGTTTTAATACCTTTTTCTTGAAGTTGCCCTGTAATATAGTCTAAACTCCACATTAAAGGCTCTCCACCTGTAATTACCACAGTTTCGGCATATTTCTTTGCATTTTCAACAATAATATCCGTTTTTGTAGGCGGATGTAAATTAGCATCCCAGCTTTCTTTTACATCACACCAATGGCAACCTACATCGCAACCACCAATACGAATAAAATAAGCAGCAGTACCAGTGTGTGCCCCTTCTCCCTGAATCGTGTAAAATTCTTCCATTAACGGAAGCATTTCTCCTGTATTAATTAACTCTTGTACTTCTTTTTTCAACATAAGAGTGCAAAGATAGGCAACATTAAAAATTAATGAATGATTTTTGTTACTTTTACGTGTTTTTATCACAAAAAAGGTCATAAATAATGAGTAAAACCGAAGAGTTTTTCAATTACATCAAAGAGGGCTATACAACAAAAGGAGAGTTTATTACGCTAGGAGCAGGAATGTTAGGAGAAGAAACTGTAACAAACGCTCATGTAAATATTCCTTTAAAAACATTAAACCGTCACGGATTAATAGCTGGAGCAACAGGAACAGGAAAAACAAAAACCTTACAAGTGCTGGCAGAAAACATGTCAGAAAAAGGAATACCTGTATTGTTAATGGATGTAAAAGGAGACTTAAGTGGATTAGCACAACCAAGCCCAGGGCATGCTAAGATTGATGAACGCCATGAAAAAATCGGAATACCATTTACTCCAACAAAATATCCAATAGAAATTTTATCAATTTCAGAACAAAACGGAGTTCGTTTACGTGCTACAGTTTCTGAATTTGGACCTGTTTTATTATCACGTATTTTAGATTTGACTGAAACACAATCTGGAATTGTAGCGATTATTTTTAAATATTGTGATGATAACCAATTACCGTTATTAGACTTAAAAGATTTCAAGAAAATCCTTCAATACATAACCAATGAAGGAAAAGAAGAGATTAAAAAAGAATACGGACGAATTTCTACCGCAAGTACTGGGGCTATTCTTAGAAAAATTGTTGAAATTGAGCAACAAGGAGGTGATTTATTCTTCGGAGAAAAATCATTTGATGTTGACGATTTAACTCGTATTGATGAAAACGGACGTGGCGTTATTTCTGTATTACGCTTGACAGATATTCAAGATAGACCAAAGTTGTTTTCAACCTTTATGCTACAGTTACTAGCTGAGGTATATGAAACTTTTCCAGAACAAGGAGATAGTGGTCGACCAGAATTGGTGATTTTTATAGATGAAGCCCATTTAGTATTTGATGAAGCTTCAAAAGCGTTGTTAAGTCAAATAGAAAGCATCGTAAAATTAATTCGATCTAAAGGAATAGGATTATACTTTGTAACACAAAACCCAAAAGATGTTCCGGAAGACGTATTAGCACAGTTAGGAATGAAGATTCAACATGCCTTACGTGCCTTTACAGCAAAAGATAGAAAAGCAATTAAATTAGCCGCAGAAAACTATCCAGATTCTGAATATTACGATACTAAAGAAGTATTAACACAGTTGGGAATAGGAGAGGCGTTGATTTCTGTATTAAATGAAAAAGGAATTCCAACACCATTGGCACGAACCATGTTACGTGCACCTATGAGTAGAATGGATGTATTAACAGATAAGGAAATTAAACAAGTTTTAGATAATTCAAGATTAATCCCGAAATACAACGATACTATTGATAGGGAGAGTGCTTACGAAATGCTAAACGAGAAGATAGAAAAAGTCAACAAAGAAAAAACTGAAGAAGCACGCAAAGAGGAGGAAGAAAAAACAAGAAGAAAATCTTCAACACGTAGTAGAAGCACACGTATGAACCCAATAGTAAAGGTATTAACCAGTGCTACCTTTATAAGAGCAGCCTTTGGAATTTTGAAAAAAGTAATAAAATAAAAAATACAAGAAATAGACGTTTTAAATATAAAAGAAGACAAATGAGAACATTTATGAAACCTTTAGTTATCGCAGTAATATCAGTACTATTTATCCAGTGTGGTAATAGCAAATTTGATATTGCTAAAGGAAAAGTAGGAAAGTTAACAACGAAAACAACTGTTAACGAAATAGAAAACGTATTTAAGCAAGACTCAGTAGTTAAAGTATTAAGTGAAGGGGCTAAAGGAAATAATCTTTTTCAAGAAGATGATAAGTATTTAGTATATGAAAAAGGAGGAAAGCATTTACTAACAATTACTCCAAAAGAACAATTAGACTCTACGTCAACAATTAAGAGTATTGAGATTTTTGATGATCGTTTTAAAACAAAATCAGGAGTAAATATAAAATCTACTTTTCAAGAAATTAATGCAAATACTAAGGTAAGTAAAGTAGAGTCATCATTTTCATCAGCAACCTTATTTATTGATGATTTAAACGCAACAATAACGATTGATAATGAAGATTTAGGTTTAAAAGAATTTAGTACTCAAAAAGTAACCAAAGAACAAATTCCAGATTTAGCCAAAATTAAATCATTTACTATTTGGTTTAACTAAAATATTTGAAGCCGAAACATATGTTTCGGCTTTTTAATTAATAACAGCTATGTAATTTTTAAAAGATGGAAGTAATAAAAATAGCATTTTTTGTATTGGGAGTTTTCTTTGGAGAAAACAGTAGGATAGGAGCGGAGAAAACAACCGTTACCATAAACCCAAATAAGCAAACAATAACCATAGTTCAAGAAAACATATTTGCACTTATAGCGAATGAAGCAGATAGTATGCAAGTTAGTACAGAGCTAGAAAAGGTGATAGCAAGAAATTGGAGAAAAGAAATAGAAACCTATCCATCAAAATCATGTACTTTTTATGTTACTGATAAAGGGGATTTAAACGCAAAAATTATACTGAAGTATCCTTCTGAAAATGTATTAAGAGATTTTGCTTTAGATTTTAATAAAGAAGCTAAAGAATTCTCTTTAATTAATATCCCTGATTGGAATGTTGAAACAGAAGATGGAGCATTAAAAGGAAATTATTGGCGATTTAGTGCAGACGACAGCTTTACTTTTGTTGTTACTCCTTTTAAAAATATGCCTGATAAGTTTAAAGACGCTAAAAGAAATCTTGCTCCAATTTGGGAAGCTGAAAAAGAGTAAATGAAACATTGCATAATTACAAAGCTACAGTATTTTTTTATTACTTCTCCTCTCCTTACTCTGGAGATGGACAATTCAATTTTTAATAAGTAATCAATCATAGTTTTATAGCTAACACTAATAACTTTAGAGTTTATAAAAAAATATTTATAGAAAAAACCTTTTAATTTTCAAGAGAATAAATGTTGAGTGTTCTGTTTTTTAAATAGCTGACTTAACTTTAATAGAGTCACCTATAGAAAATCATTTTTACTAACTTCTACAGGGGTACTTTAAGTAAATGTTGAAGTTGTGATTAATTAAAAAGAAAGGAATAGGGTTTTATATTTCATATAACTCATATAATGGTTAATATACAATAATATTGATATAAAGAGGCTTTTACTCAATAGTTATTATTTCCATCTTTATAAAAAATACGAGTCTTACTAAATAGATTATATTAAGTTAGTATAACTTTAAGTTTTTTTGTTAATGGGTAATAGTTAATCGTTTCCATGTGATTAGTAATGATCAATCTAGGAGAATTTAAAAATTTCAGAAGAACTGTTTAATTAATTGTGTTTTTTAATACCAAGCACTAGTGGTTTCGAGTCTTTGTCTAACAAAAATAAAGAAAGGTTTATAAATGAAAATGCTATATTAATAAGCGAGAAAAAAGTTTGATATGTATTTATGTAATTTAAATTATCAACTTTATATGTTATTATAATCAAAGAGGCTAAACTTATAATATAAACTATAAAACATAAAAAATAGTTCAAGAAAGAAAAAGTAGTGTTTTTTAATCTCATGTAAACCAGTTTTAAATACCACATAATAATTAAAAGACCAGTAAAACCAAGAATAATTGATTGCCAAAACATGTTTCGATTAAGGAGATTAAGAGTATTGTTATTACTAGCGATACCAAAAAGAGTAATAAAAAGTATAGACAAGACAAAAATGATAATAAGTAAAAAACCTAATTGATTAATAAATTGAAAGATGGTTAATCTTCCTTTATTGTAAACATCTTTTACATAGTGTTTTGTCCCTTTTAGAATCGAAAGAATGAATATGGAACTTACTCCTAAAAGTATATAAATCCCCATATTAAATAGATGATAATTTTTTACTTCATTATTTATTTCTACTCCTAATAAATTAGAAAGCGTTCCTGTGCTAGTAGTTGTTTTTAAGAAAGTAACATCAAAAAAAAGAAAGATAAATATTCCGGTTAGTACACCTACCCATACTTTAGAATTAAGGTCTTTAACTCTTTTAATTGCTAGAATAATAGAACTGTAAAAAAGTATAAAGTTAATAGGCAAATAAGGGATAGTAAATGGCTGTATAATTTGATATGTAGCTAATTTTTGAACTCCTTTATGGCTTATAAATGCTGTGATACTAATATTTGTGATAAAATTAATAACTAGAGAGAAGGCTAAAATGAATAAAATTATTATTCCAAATAAAAATTCTTTTTTATTAATCGTTTCTCTTGGGTCAAAGAGTAGTTTTATTATTTTGTAGTTCATAGCTTTTTATAGGTGTATTAATTAAACAAGTTGTGGTTTGTTAAAGTAAAAATTAAATGTTTTGTGTATTAACTAGGTTGTTTTCATGCTTCTCATTTAATTCTAAGTAATTATCTTTTCCAAAAGAAATATAGTATAAAGGATATAGAATAATAATTCCTGCAAGAATTAAAAAAATGAGACTTTTTGAAAACATAAATAAAGCAACAAGTAACATCATAATTGTTCTTATAATTCCCTCGTATTTAAAACTGTTAAGAGTTAAGGTGATGGTTTTATCATCGGTAACATTTATATTTATTTTTTGACTACCACACCAAGACGCTTTGGCATAGATTTCATACCTGCCGTTTTCTACTACATATTCTTTGTTTTCTTTTTTTATTAAACCTAGTTCTTTTTCATTAGCATAAATTTTAGCACCAACAGTGCTTTCAATTTTAATTTTTCCCATATTCACTTATTTAATGTTGTTTGTATAATAGAAAGAACGAAGAAACTTTTTTGGTAATCACTTTATTCTTTTTGTATTTACATAGCAGTTAATTTATAACTATAATTTTTGTCGAAAATATTCATAAAAAAAATGTTAGGCAAGTATAAAAAGAGTTTAATAAAAATCTAAGCCTTAAGTAATTCTAAGGCTTAGATTAGATATTAAAACTTATTGTTTTTTTAAACTACTATTAATTAGAAGAGCCCATTTATTTGCCACTAGTAATTCGTTGCTAATTAACAGGTCTTTTTTTTCATCATAAATAATAATTGAAGTAGTTTCATTATCTTTTATAAAATTCAACTTTATTAATTCAATTGTTCTATCGTTTATGCTTCGTGTTTTTTTAATAACAATACATTCTTCAATTGTTTGTAGATTAATGACTTCTTTTTGTATGTTTTCTTCAGATTGTTTAAAATAGAAAAGATAGTTTTTAGATTTGTCAATTCCTAAAACAAAATCATTACAAAATTCATATTCTTCTATATTACAGTTATATTCTAGAGAAATATTATTTAGTATTTGAAGTTTTTTCTTCTTTTTTGTTAATTGTTTTTTACGTACAAGTATAAAAGGAACTATACATATAACTAATATTATAGCACCAATGATTATGGTTCCTAAATCCATTTATTTTTAATTAAATTGGGTTTTACTCTTAATTAATTATTAGTTAAGAGTATATTTTTTATGATAAAATTGATTAGTTGAATATTAAAGTTCAAAAAAATCACCAATGGTAATGAAAAGGAAATATTAAATCAGATTTTCTATAGTTTACTATAGTATTTCTTGATAAAGAAATGTATTGAATATATTTTCTGTTGAAAAATAATTCAACAGATTTAAAATTGATGCCTGCTTCTGAGAATGTGTTTTTTACATTAGTAGAAGGAAGGTTGTTAAAGTGATTGGTAAGATTTTCTGATTCTGTAGTGTGCTGTAACCCCTTAGAAGAAAGCTTTTGTTTATATTCTTTAAGAGCAGAATTAGGTTTGCGTAACTTATTAGAAAAAGATTGCTCTTCTTGAGTATACCCAATAGCGGTAAAATATACCGTTGTAATAAAAAGTAGACTTAGAAATTTCAAAACCTTATTCATACTGCAAAGTTACTTTATTAAATAATACTAAAACTCATAAAAAGTTAATTTTTAAGACTTTCATTAACTTCTTTAAAAACACTTTTTTTATCAGCAAGAACAATTAAAATATCAGCATTATTTATTGTAGTTGAACCATTAGGAGTAATATAGTTACCATCTCTTTTTATCATGGCTATAATAGCGTTTTTAGGAAAGTTTAATTCAACAATTTTTTTATTTGCCGATTTGCATGATTCTGTAATTATAATTTCTTGCATTAAAGCTTTTGGATTTTCTTCTAACAACATATCTGTGGCACTTAATTTTTTTGTTTCTTCAGGTAAAGCAACGTTTAACCATTTTGCAACAATACTAAGTGTTGTACCTTGTATTATAATAGAAGTAACTGATATAAAAAATACGATATTAAAAATAATATTAGCTTTATCTATACCAGCTAAAAGAGGGTAGGTAGCAAATACTATAGGAACGGCCCCACGTAGGCCAACCCATGAAATATAAAAACGCCTCCTTAATTTCATTTTAAAAAAAAGTAAACTAATAAAAACTCCTACAGGTCGAGCAATAAAAATTAAGAAGAGTGAAATAATAAGTCCAATACCAATATAAGGAACAATTTGTGAAGGAAAAACAAGTAGTCCTAAGGTTAAGAACAGTACTATTTGCATTAACCAAGCTAATCCATCAAACATTTTTAAAATAGTTTTTTTATGAATTAAGTTTTGGTTTCCTAAATAAACAGCACAAATATAAATAGCTAAAAAGCCATTACCACCTATAAAATCAGTGAAAGAAAAAGTAATAAACATAAGTGCAATAACCAAAACAGGATACAACCCTTCAAAATCAAGTTTTATTGAGTTTATTATTTTTTTGCTAAGCACACCAAACAAAAAACCAGCAATAGCACCAAATATCATTTGCTGTAAAAATAAAGGTATTATAGAGGTTAAGCTTTGATCTTGATGAATAACTAGTGTTAAAAAAGCTATAGTTAATACGTAAGCCATGGGGTCGTTACTACCACTTTCTAGCTCCAAAGTAGGGCGCAAGTTTTCTCTTAATGCTAAGTTTTTAGAGCGTAAAATAGAGAATACAGCTGCAGCATCGGTAGAAGAAACAATAGCACCTAATAATAAGCTTTCATATATCGTAAAGTTGGTAACATTCCAAACAAATAGTCCTAAGGAAACAGCGGTAAGCAATACTCCTAAAGTAGAAAGTGCTAACCCTTCTTTAAGTATAGGTTTAACAGCTTTCCAATTTGTATCTAAACCACCAGAAAATAGAATAAAATTTAAAGAAACAATTCCTATAAATTGTGCGGCTTTTGGGTCGTCAAAAATAATACCTCCAATACCATCAGAGCCTGCAAGCATTCCGATACTTAAAAAAAGGAGTAGAGTAGGAACTCCAAATTTATAAGATGTTTTTCCTACAATAATACTTATTAAAAGTAATAAAGACCCTATTAATAAAATGTTCTCAATGGTTAAATTCATACAAGGAATGTTTTAAACAAAGATATAGGTTTTAGTATTTTAATAAGTGAGATTCATGCAAAGAAAAAGCCAAAGCTGTACAGCTTTGGCTTAACTAATAAAACCAAGTATTAGTGTCATCGGAGTTAGCTAACCAATGAACTAATGTTGTTAGTGTCAACTATATTTTTAATGCAGGCTAATAACTTTTGTTATTAACCACTTTTCATGTTCTTTTCTCCAGATAGCAATGAACTTGCTAGGAACAGATTTGGCATTAGGTTCTCTATTATTAAAAAACTTATGATAACCTATTTGAACGGCTCCATAGTTGTTAATAGGATATACTTCAATGCTACCCTTTATCAAGGTACGAGTAACTTTACCACAAATATTTTTTCTAGTGGCAGCTATGATTTCACTTTTAGAGGTAGATAAACCTCCTTTGTCATGAAAGAACTCAATATCATCACTTAAAATATCTGCTTGTGTTTTCATGTCACAAGTATTATAAGCGTTAAAGAATATACTATCCATTTTTACAATTTGATTGTGTAGATCAATATCAACAGGTTTGTAGTTAGGAATTTCTTGTACTTGTCCATTCATTACCCATGAAAGTAAGAGTGTGTATAGAAGTGTAACTATTTTCATAAAAAAGTTACCCTTAAAGAAGAAGTCAAATAAATCATTCATAGTTTTTCAGTTTATGCATTTACCAAGTTTTAAAGCTTAAAGCTCCTTCTTCATTATACAGTCTACGGAATCCTTTTGATATAGTATCTAATGTACTGTTTGAAACTTTAATACCACCTACATATCCGTCGTTACAATCAATTCCTAAAACTAGATTATCAATTGTTTTATCATTATTAAATTTAGCGCTAACAATATCAATATCTATGTTTTTACGATCTTTAAACCAGTTGATTAATTTGTTAAGTTCACTTTCAGTAGTTTTCTTTGAGATAATAAATTCAGCTTTTGTATTATTAATTGTGCTGTCAAATAAGAAGCTTACCTCATCATCATTATCAGAATCCCAATCGTCAGAATCTTCATTATTAATATCTTCTTCATCACAATCTAAACAGTTAAAGCCTTTAGAAGTCATTTTAAAATGATGGTTGGCCATATCACGGTCGTATACATTTTGGACGTTTTTTACATCATCTAAAAAGTTACGAGACGAACCTTCAAAGTATATAGTTGTTCCTTCAGGAATGTATAAAACAGCATCAATTTCTTCATCTTTCCACATGTTCTTGTATTCGCTAATAAAAAAGGCATCAAAAACAATAGTGTTGTTAGCTGTTTTAAAGTTGTATTGAATGGCTTCTGCATTAATGTTGGCATCATTTCGCTTTCTTCCTTCAGAAGTTTTCTTTATTTCTATATAAGCATTACCAGTTTCACTCTTACGGACATCGATATTTATATCGTTAGAGTATTTCATTTCTTTATCATTTACATGAACAGATACTGAATTATCTCTATTACGCAAACTATGTTGATAGTAAATATTATCATCGTTTACTACTCGTATTTTTAAAGGCTCTTCTTGATTGTAGGTAATACTATGTTTTGAAACATGTGCACCATCGTAAGCATGTGTGGTAAAATATTCAATACCAGAGAATCCGATTGCTAATAAAGATACTAACCAAAGCCCGAATAATGTTAAAACTGTTGCAATACCAAGTCTTTTAACATTAGGAGATAAAATTCGTAATCCTAAAATAAATAGGACAACAAAAGGAATTCCTATTAAGAAAAATACAAATGTCATTAACAACCATTTAGGCATAGCCGAATCATAAAAGAAAGGAGGGTAGTGAATCATGTCTCCATCAAAATTTAAGATTTCTAAGCTTCCTACAGAAAATAAGGTTAGTAGCAATGAAATGATTGTAATACCAGCGATAAATATTAATAAAACGCCCATGAATTTACCAAACACTTTGAATACGGCTAGTAAAATTTTACCCATAGTGTCTATGAAATCCTGAAAACCAGATTTAGTTTGGTTACGTAGTTTTTGATAATCAGCATTTGAAATTTTATCCGATAAATCATGGGCGCCTTCCTTTACCTTTGAAGAAAGGTTTTCAAACTCATTACGAATTTTTTTTTCAATATTGTCAATATTTACAGCTTCACCCTCCATCTGTAACTTTTCTGAAGTAGTTTTCGCTTCTGGAAGGATAACCCATAAAATGATATATCCTATAATTCCAAAACCAAATCCTGCTAATGTTAAAATAAGGAAAGCTAAACGAATCCAAACCACATCGATATTAAAATAATGCCCAAGTCCAGAACATACTCCTCCTAGAAACTTGTCATCACCATCTCTAAACATTTTTTTGTTAGAAGTATTTCTCTTATAGTTGAAAGAAGTATTTTCGCTATACCCTTCTTCAGCTTCCGCATAGTCTTCAGGTTGCCCCATGATAGCAATAATTTCTTCAATATCACTTTCATTTACTACTTGACGAGCATCGGTAATTCTTTCAGATAGTAACTCACTAATACGAGCTTCTATATCTGCTATAATTTCATTTTTTCCTTGCGGATCATCGCTTAACGAACGAGCGATGGCATCTAAGTATCGTTTTAATTTCTGATAGGCAGTTTCATCTATGTGGAAGAAAAATCCGCCCAGGTTTATATTTATTGTCTTATTCATCTTTAGTTGATTTTGTACTTGTTACTTGGTTTACTGCGTTTACTAAATTATGCCATGTTTTGTCTAATTCTTTCAAGAACATTCCGCCATTTTCTGTGAGTACGTAATATTTTCTTGGAGGTCCAGAGGTTGATTCTTCCCATCTGTAACTTAATAATCCTGCATTTTTTAAGCGGGTAAGTAACGGATATATGGTTCCTTCAACCACAATCATTTCAGCACTTTTAAGATTTGAGAGTATTTCAGAGGTGTATGCATCTCCTTTTTGTAAAATAGATAAGATACAGTACTCTAAAACTCCCTTACGCATTTGTGCTTTTGTGTTTTCTATCTTCATGTAATGCGGTTTATGGGTTATTTTATAAATTTTATTGTAAGTGGATATTTATACATTTCACCTTTATTAGCTTTCATGGCTGCTATAATTATCAGCGCTACTTTAATAAGAGCGACAATACTTACAACAGAAGCGAATCCAAAAATGCCAAACAATCCTCCGTGTCCATGGTATCCACCAAAGTCGATATCTATACCATCAAATCCGTTGAAAATTCTTCCGAAGAAAAAAGGAATAAAAGAAAGGCCTAGTATAAAAATGTATAAACTATAACTGATGTTAAAATTAACGGCCTCTTTACCATGTTCATCTAAAAAAGGACTTCTCTCTTTTAAGGTTTGCCATAATATAAGCGGGGTGATAATACTTCCTAAAGGAAATAAATACCCTGCAAAAGCAGAAATATGTATTAAAAAAGCATTGGTATTTTGGTTGTTGTGTTGCATAGTGAAATGATTTATATAATACTTTACAATGCAAATATATATCTTTTAAAAGGTATTATGCAATACATAGTACTAAAAATTAACAAAATTTAACATTTAAATGAAGCGATATAATTAAATAAAAAGCTGTACATTGCCTGTAAATACTGAAAAAATGAAGTTTACACCAAGAAAAGTTAATGCCTTTTTATTATTTAAGTTACCCTCAGCTTTTTTTACTGGAGTGCGATTAAAGTCGCTTACTAACGACAGAGCAGTGGTTAAAGTAACCCACAAATGGGTAAATCAAAATCCATTTAAATCAATGTTTTGGGCAGTACAAGGAATGGCATCAGAATTATCTACAGGTATTTTGGTAATGAAAGAAATAGATGCTTCGAATAAAAAAATTTCTATGCTGGTTACTAATATGAATGGAACTTTTACTAAAAAGGCTACAGGGAAAATTCGTTTTGAATGTAACGATGGTAAATTAATAAGAGAGACGATACAAAAAGCAATTGATACAGGAGAAGGTCAAACAGTAACTGTTATTTCTGAAGGTTTTAATGAGGAGGGAGTTTCAGTTTCAAAATTTGAATACGAATGGAGTTTAAAGGTTAAAAATTAGTTTTGTGGTAAGGTTTAATTATATTTTTATAATTATAGTACTGCTATTTTCTTGTAAGAGTGAAGAAAAGAGTAAAAAAGAGAAAGTTGAAACAAAATTTTTAGTTAATAATCAGTTTCAAGAAATACTTGATAAGGCAAAATTAGAAGGAGCTATACTAGTTTATGATTTGTATAAAGATGTGCATTATTCTAATAATTTTGATTGGTGTAAAGTTGGAAATTTACCAGCGTCAACATTTAAAATTCCGAATTCTATCATTGCTTTAGAAGCTGGAGTTGTAAAAAATGATAGCGCAATCTTTAAATGGAATGGAGAGTCTAGGTATCTAAAGATTTGGGAGCAAGATTTAACGTTTAAAGAAGCTTTTCACTACTCTTGCGTTCCATGTTACCAAGAGGTAGCTAGAAAAATTGGAGTTGAAAGAATGAAATCTAGTTTAGCAAAGTTGAATTTTGGTTCAATGGATGTAAATGAAATGACTTTAGATAATTTCTGGTTAGAAGGTAAATCTAAGATTAATCAATTTCAACAAATAGACTTTTTAAAACGATTACATAATTCAGAGTTACTTATTAGTGAGCGTACCGATAGTATCATGAAAAGTATGATGATAATGCATAAAAGCAATCAGTATGTATTGAGAGGTAAAACAGGTTGGTCAGTAAGAGGTGAAGAAAATAATGGTTGGTTTGTAGGCTATGTTTTAGTTAAAAAAAATGCTTATTTCTTTGCTACAAATGTAGTTCCAAAAAAGAATTTTGATATGAAGTTTTTTAGTAGAGAAAGAAAAGAAGTGACTTTTAAGGCTTTAAAAGTGTTAAAAGTATTAAGCGAAAATGAATCTTTTGTAACAAAACAGTAAAAAACTCTTCTTATAAATATAAAAACAAAAAATTATGAATGCACACGAAATAGATTATCGCATTTTTGGAGAAGAAATGCAGTATGTAGAAATAGAATTAGATCCGCAAGAAGGAGTAGTTGCCGAAAGTGGTAGTTTTATGATGATGGATGCCGATGTGAAAATGAATACAATTTTTGGAGACGGTTCAAATCAAGAAAAAGGATTGTTGGGGAAAATTTTTTCTGCTGGAAAACGAATCTTAACAGGTGAAAGCCTGTTTATGACGGTTTTTACCAATGATGGTCAAGGAAAAAAACAAGTTTCTTTTGCTTCTCCTTATCCAGGAAAAATAATTCCAATTGATTTAACAGAATTTGGAGGGAAGTTTATTTGTCAAAAAGATGCTTTTTTATGTGCAGCTAAAGGGGTATCTATCGGAATTGAGTTTTCAAAACGCTTAGGAAGGGGGTTGTTTGGAGGAGAAGGATTTATTATGCAAAAAATGGAAGGCGATGGTATAGGTTTTGTGCATGCAGGTGGTACAATGGCAAAAAAGGTATTGCAACCTGGTGAAGTTTTAAAAGTAGATACAGGCTGTATTGTTGGTTTTACTCAAGACGTTGATTATGATGTTGAATTTGTAGGAGGTATAAAGAATACCATTTTTGGTGGAGAAGGATTGTTTTTTGCAAAGTTGAGAGGCCCTGGAACTGTATATATCCAATCATTACCATTTAGTAGGTTAGCAGGTAGAGTGTTAGCTATGGCTCCACAAACTGGAAAAGGTGATAGAGGAGAAGGAAGTGTTTTAGGAGGTTTAGGAGATATTTTAGATGGAGATAATAGGTTTTAGAAATATAAGTAAATAAAAAAGACCGCTAATTTTTATTAGCGGTCTTTTTTATTTTATTGGTAAATTAGATACCTAATTCTTCAAACATATTGATTAAACGTTCTCCTTCTGATGGTGCAGGAGCGTTTGGACTTACAATATTTCCGTCAGGGTCGATTAAGATAAATCTCGGTAAACCTTTAATTAAGAAGTTTTGAGCCCATTCTAAATTTAAGTGACTATCTCCAGCCATTAGCTGTATACCAGTCATCTCCCTATCTTGAATGGTTTCTTTCCATTTTTCATCATTACCTTTAGCATCAACATTAATACTTACAAACTCAATATTTTTACCATGGTACTCTTGCTCTAATCGCTTTAATAAAGGAATTTCTCTTTTACAATAAGCACACCAAGTAGCCCAAACATCAATGTATAAGTACTTTCCGTGGCCTAATAAATCATCTAAAGAAGTTGTGCCACCATCATAGTTTACATAGTCTTTAAACTTAGGAGCAGGTTGGCCTTTTGCTGTTGTTTTTAAAAGATTGTAGTCTTTAGTAATCTCTTTTTTATGTGTTTCATTTGTAGAATACGCCATAAATTTTCTGTAGAATTCTTTTAAATCACTAGCATATGTAATACTATTTTGAGCACTATTATATAACAAATCGTTTTTAGCGATTGAGTCAGTAACCTCAGTTTGTACAGTTTCTAGATAAGTTAAATAATAATCATCACCTTCTTTATTATTTTCTCGAGCTAAATTTTTTAACTCGGTCTCTAACATCACTCTATAGAAGTATGAAATTGTATAATCGTTACCATTATAGTTGAAATTCTCTAATGGATCAGGAAAATTTTCAGAAACGGTAAAGTCTTTATTTCCTGTTAATGTTCTGTGATAATCTTGATAATTATAAAGGTTTCTTAAACATTCATAGTCAATATTTTTGACTTCCTTTTTTAAGAAATCAGCAGGCAATTGTTTAGAAATAGATGCTTCAGTTACAGCATCTTTATATTCATTAGTTTTTGCTAAAAACTCACCTTCTTCTAAGGCAAAATATTGATTAGCACTAACAAGTATTTCAGGCCAAGTTTTTTGTTTTTCATGAAGATAGCTATTTATTTTTTTGTTTGCACCTTCAAAATTAATAAAATCTGGGTTGTCGTAATCAAATACAATACCTGTATCATCTGTCTTTGTTAAATATAAGTTGATAGCTTTAATAGGTTTTGTATTGTAAACCAAGGTGTAATAGCCTTCTCTATCAATTTTAAGAGTATCAACAAAAGAACCAGTCTTTCTGTCAAATTTTATTTTCTTTTCAAATTGAAAACCATTCAAGGTAACAGTTCTTTTTTTAAGGTTATCAATTTTACCAGTTAAAACCAAGTAGTCTTTAACAGGTTTTTCTTCCTTTTTACATGAAATTATGGTAACTCCTATGAGGGCTAAAAGTACTAGTTTTTTCATTCTTTAATGTTTAGTGAGAATAACGGTGTTTAAGCCGCCGAAGTTACTTTTTTTAACTTTTTTATCAAAGAAATTAACATTTTATTTAAACTTAGTTCTATTTTTTATAAAAAATCAGCTTGAAGTTTTCTCTTTTTTTTGGTTATTTGTACACCATAAAAATATTAAAATGAATACTACACATATAATAAATTCCCAACCACTTGGTTTAGAAGATATTCATAGTATTGTATTACTAGATAAAAAACTTTCTTTATCAGAAGAATCAAAAGAAAAGATATTAAAATGTCGTGCTTACCTTGATGAGAAAATGAAAACTCATAACGATCCTATTTATGGAATTAATACAGGATTTGGTTCGTTATGTAACGTCAAAATTAATGGAGATAATTTACAACAACTTCAAGAAAACTTAGTAATGAGTCATGCTTGTGGAACTGGAGATGAAGTTCCTCAAAAAATTGTAAAGTTAATGTTGTTGCTTAAAATACAATCATTAAGTTATGGTCATTCTGGTGTACAGTTGGCCACTGTTGAGCGTTTGATTGAGTTTTATAATAAAGACATTTTACCTGTTGTATATACACAAGGTTCGTTAGGAGCATCTGGTGATTTAGCACCATTAGCACATCTTTCTTTACCATTGATAGGATTAGGAGAAGTGTATGTTGAAGGAGAACGAGTTTCAGGAGATGTTTTAAAAGAAAAATTTGGTTGGGAGAAAATTAATTTACAGTCTAAAGAAGGATTAGCATTGTTAAATGGAACTCAATTTATGAGTGCTTATGGTGTACATAATTTATTAAAGGCTTATAAACTTTCTTATTTAGCAGATGTTATTGGTGCAATTTCTTTAGAAGCTTTTGATGGAAGAATTGAGCCTTTTAATGAGTTGATTCATTTAGTGCGCCCACATAACGGACAGTTAGCTACAGCTAAACGTATTAAAGAAGTATTAGAAGGAAGTGAATTAATCAAGCAACCAAAAGAGCACGTACAAGACCCTTATTCTTTCAGATGTATGCCTCAGGTTCATGGAGCAACAAAAGACACGTTAGAGTTTGTAAAGAAAACATTCATAACAGAAATAAATTCAGTAACAGATAACCCAAACATATTTGTTGATGAAGATATTATTGTTTCAGGAGGAAACTTCCATGGCCAGCCACTAGCCCTAGCTTTAGATTATTTAGCAATTGCTGTTGCAGAATTAGGAAATATTTCTGAAAGAAGAACCTATCAATTAGTTTCTGGTTTAAGAGGGCTACCTGACTTTTTGGTATCGAACCCAGGTTTAAATAGTGGATTTATGATTCCACAATATACAGCTGCAAGTATTGTGAGTGCAAATAAACAATTTTGTACTCCTTCTAGTGTAGATTCTATTGTGTCTAGTAATGGACAAGAAGATCATGTAAGCATGGGAGCCAATGCAGCTGTGAAAGCAAAAAAAGTAGTAGATAATGTATGTTCTGTACTAGCAATAGAGTTAATGAATGCTTCTCAAGGGCTTTCTTTTAGAGAAGAGAATACTTCTGAGTTTTTATCTTCTTTTGTAGGAATGTTTAGAGAAGATGTACCTTTAGTAAATGATGACAGAGTACTACATAATGATATTAAGAAAGCAGAAAACTTCATTAATGATTTAATTATTGAAGTAGAAGAACTGTTTTAAGACAACTATAGAGATTAGTGAAAAAGCTCAAATTGTTTTTACAATTTGAGCTTTTTAGTTTTTCAACGTTTATATGAAACGATGATAAATATTAACTAGAATAATAAGATATTAATATTTATTTATGTTAGCACTCTGTTAGAGTAGGATTTTTTTTGAATTAAAATACTTTTAATAATTACCTCTATGGCTATATAGCAAACATCTTTTACAAAAGTATATTGATTAATGTGTTGTAATGCATGTAAATAGCCTGAATAAAAAGTAATTAAAGCTCCCATTCAGATAATGATAGTGAAAAACAAGGATTTGTTATTTGGAAATGGATGGAGGAGTTATACTTACTCGAATAGCTTGTTTAGAAAATATTGTAATTAGACAGTTTATATCTAATCAATCAAAAACAATGAGATAATATGGAAAATTAGCCATTATTATTTGTGGTCCATAAGGCTATAAATTTCAACTTAAAATGTTAAAAAAGATAGAGATATCTATAAGCTAGAAAAAATATTTAAATATCTACTTAATAAAAGTATTCATTTTTTTTAGTAACTAAAAATAATACTATAACTTTGTCCCGTTCATTAACATATTGATGTTATCAAGAAAGGTGGAGGGAATAGACCCTTTGAAACCTTAGCAACCCTTTGTGCAAACAAAGAAGGTGCTACATTCTACTGCTTCGGCAGAGAGATAACGAAAAGAATTTTACTTCCTCTTTTCCTGATAACATTACACTAAATATCAGGAATGTCAAACATTTATCAAGAAATACAAAAACGAATCCTTGTGCTCGATGGCGCTATGGGAACCATGCTTCAGGAATATAAATTTACTGAAGAAGATTTTCGTGGAGAACGTTTTAAAGACTACCCAACACCGTTGCAAGGAAACAATGATTTGTTGTCCATTACGCAACCCGAAGCCGTAAAAGAAGTACATAGAAAATACTTTGCGGCAGGAGCAGACATTGTAGAAACCAACACCTTTTCAGGAACTACCATTGCCATGGCAGACTACCAAATGGAAGAGTTGGTATACGAGTTAAATTACGAATCTGCTAAGATAGCCAAAGAGGTGGCCGATGAATTTACAGCGAAAGAACCACATAAACCTCGTTTTGTAGCAGGTTCTATCGGGCCTACCAACCGTACCGCAAGTATGTCACCTGATGTAAACGATCCGGGATACAGAGCAGTTACTTTCGAAGAGTTACGTATTGCCTACAAGCAACAAGTAGAAGCCTTAATTGATGGCGGTTCCGATATTTTATTGGTAGAAACCGTATTTGATACCTTAAATGCAAAGGCAGCTTTATTTGCTATTGAAGAGGTAAAATCGGAACGAAATATAGAAATTCCTATCATGGTTTCTGGAACCATTACCGATGCTTCAGGTAGAACATTATCGGGACAAACAGCCGAAGCTTTTCTGATTTCTATCTCTCATATTCCGTTGTTATCCGTAGGTTTTAATTGTGCTTTAGGGGCTAATTTATTACAACCACACTTAGAAGCGATTGCTTCTAAAACAGAGTTTGCCATTTCTGCACATCCAAATGCCGGATTACCGAATGCCTTTGGAGAGTATGACGAAACTCCAGAAGAAACAGCGGAGCAAATAGAAGAATATTTAAAGAAAAACTTAATCAACATTATAGGAGGGTGCTGTGGTACCACGCCAAAACATATTTCAGCTATCGCAGCAATAGCAGCGAAATACAAACCACGAAAAGCTGAATTTGTTGCAGCAGGACAAAATAGTTAGTAGATGAGTGAGGAAAGAAGATACATGAAATTATCGGGGTTAGAGCCGTTAATTATAACACCCGAAAGTAATTTTATCAATGTAGGGGAGCGCACAAACGTAGCAGGATCACGTAAATTTCTTCGATTGATTAAAGAAGAAAAGTTCGACGAAGCCTTAGCGATTGCGCGTCATCAAGTGGATGGAGGAGCGCAAATCATCGACATTAATATGGATGATGGTTTGATAGAAGGAAAAGAAGCAATGGTACGCTTTTTAAACTTAATAGCTTCTGAACCTGATATTGCCAGAGTTCCTATTATGATTGATAGTTCTAAATGGGAAATCATCGAAGCTGGATTACAGGTAGTACAAGGAAAATCAGTAGTAAATTCCATTTCCTTAAAAGAAGGTGAAGAAAAGTTTATTTGGGAAGCAACTCAGATAAAACGGTACGGAGCTGCTGTAATTATCATGGCTTTTGATGAAGTAGGACAAGCAGATACTTACGAACGAAGAATTGAAATTGCAGAGCGTTCGTATAATATATTAACCGAGATTGTCGGTTTTCCGCCAGAAGATATCATTTTCGATTTAAATATTTTTCCAGTGGCAACTGGAATGGAAGAACATCGAAAAAATGCGTTAGATTTTATTGAAGCTACCCGATGGGTACGTGAAAATTTACCGCATGTAAGTGTGAGTGGTGGAGTAAGTAACGTATCATTTTCTTTCAGAGGAAACAATGTGGTACGTGAAGCTATGCATTCGGTATTCTTATACTATGCTATCAAAGCAGGGATGAATATGGGAATTGTGAATCCGACCATGTTGGAAGTCTACGATGATATTCCGAAGGATTTATTAGAACATATTGAAGATGTTGTTTTAGATAGAAGAGACGATGCCACTGAACGTTTATTAGAGTTTGCGGAAACGGTAAAAGGAACTAAAAAAGAAAGCAGTGAGCAAGTTTTAGAATGGAGAAGTTTACCACTACAAGACCGTATTACACATTCTTTAGTAAAAGGAATAGATGCTTTTATAGAAGAAGATGCTGAAGAAGCTCGTTTGAGTGTCGCAAAACCACTACATGTAATTGAAGGACATTTAATGACGGGAATGAATGTAGTAGGAGACTTGTTTGGTGCTGGAAAAATGTTTTTACCACAAGTAGTAAAATCTGCCCGAGTAATGAAGAAAGCCGTAGCGTATTTGAATCCGTTTATTGAAGCAGAGAAAAGCGAGGAACAACAAGCTATCGGAAAGATATTGATGGCAACGGTAAAAGGAGATGTGCATGATATTGGTAAGAACATTGTATCCGTAGTATTAGGTTGTAACAATTACGAGATTGTCGATTTGGGAGTCATGGTTCCGCCAGAGAAGATTATTGAAACTGCTAAAAAGGAGAACGTAGATGCGATTGGTTTAAGCGGATTGATAACGCCTTCGTTGGATGAAATGGTGTATTTAGCCAAAGAAATGGAACGCCAAAACTTGGAGATTCCTTTATTGATTGGTGGAGCAACAACCTCGAAAGCACATACCGCTGTAAAAATTGATACGCAGTATAAAAATGCAGTGGTGCATGTAAACGATGCATCAAGAGCAGTAACCGTAGTAGGAGATTTATTGAATAAAGAAACCTCAAACGAGTATGTTGCCAAGTTGAAGAAAGATTACGAAGAGTTTCGAGATAAATTCTTAAAACGAGGAAAACAGAAGCACTACATACCAATTGAAGAAGCTAGAGAGCGAAAATTCAGAATAGATTGGGAGACTACTAACATTACTAAACCAAAAGAATTAGGAGTACAAAAGCTGGAGCAAGTAAGTTTAAAAGATTTGGTACCATATTTTGATTGGAGTCCGTTTTTTCGCTCATGGGATTTACATGGAAAGTTTCCTGATATTTTAGAAGATGAAGTAGTAGGAGTAGAGGCAACCAATTTGTTTGCAGATGCTCAAAAGATGTTGCAACAAATCATAGAAAAACAAGCATTAAAGCCCAAAGCTATTTTTGGTTTGTTTGAGGCAAACTCTATTAACGACGACGATATTTCAGTTCAAAAGAAAGGAAAGGAAGTCGCAGTATTTAGAACCTTACGTCAGCAATTAAAAAAACGTGAAGGAAAACCAAGTTTTGCTTTAGCAGATTTTATTGCGCCCAAAGAAACAGATAAAACGGATTATATAGGAGCTTTCTGTACCGCCATTTTTGGCGCTGATGAATTGGCATTACAATACAAAGAAAATCACGACGATTACAATGCAATTATGGCACAAGCCATTGCTGATCGTTTTGCAGAAGCTTTTGCAGAATATTTGCATCATAGAGTAAGAACGAAACACTGGGGCTATGCATCCGAAGAAAACTTAACGAATGATGAATTGATAAAAGAAGCGTACAAAGGAATTCGTCCTGCACCTGGATATCCTGCATGCCCAGATCATCTAGAAAAAGAAACAATTTGGCAGCTTTTACAGGTAGAAGAGAACATAGGAGTAAGTTTAACAGAAAGTTTAGCCATGTGGCCAGCAGCGGCCGTTTCAGGATATTATTTTGCCAATGAAGAAGCTAGGTATTTCGGGTTAGGTAAAATAACAGACGATCAAGTAAGAGATTTTGCAGAGCGAAAAAATATACCCTTAGAAAAAGCCAGAAAATGGTTACATCCAAACATATCAGATAATTAATAATAACTTTAAAATAAACAAACAAAAGAGCGTATTTAATTAACAATAAGTTTTAAGTTAGGTAAACTGAAAACTACAAAACAGTAGTAATATTGCCATATAAAAAATCAATAAAATTAGACAAATGAAAAAGTATAATTTAGAGATTCGGTTTGCAATACAGCTACTGGTAATGGCAGCAATATCGTTAATTGCAGCTTCATTGGTATAGTTAAATACGCCTTTATAAGATAGACTTATGAAGGTAATAGAACATTTAGAAAAAGCTAACGGAACATCGTTGTTTTCGTTTGAAATACTTCCGCCGTTAAAGGGAGATACAATAGAATCAATATTCAAAAATATTAATCCGTTAATGGAGTTCAATCCGCCGTTTATAGACGTAACTTACCATCGAGAAGAATACGTGTATAAAGAGTTAGGAGATGGACTATTAAAAAAGCAAGTAGTAAAAAAACGTCCAGGTACAGTAGGTATTTGTGCGGCTATTCAAAATAAATACCAAGTAGATGCTATTCCGCATATTTTATGTGGAGGATTTACCAAAGAAGACACTGAAAACTTCTTAATTGATCTCGATTTTTTAGGAATTGAT
This sequence comes from Tenacibaculum sp. TB-53, assembly GCF_059716285.2. Classification (NCBI taxonomy): domain Bacteria; kingdom Pseudomonadati; phylum Bacteroidota; class Flavobacteriia; order Flavobacteriales; family Flavobacteriaceae; genus Tenacibaculum; species Tenacibaculum sp. TB-53. Next base: position 665,457 of record NZ_CM202790.1, read on the forward strand.
AACGTAGTTGCATTACGTGGTGATGCAGTAAAAAGCGAAACTTATTTTAAACCTGAAAAAGACGGACATGCATACGCAAGTGAGTTAGTTACACAAATAGAGAACTTAAATAAAGGAAGATACTTGGATGATAATTTGCAAAACTCATCAAAAACCGATTTCTGTATCGGGGTAGCTGGGTATCCTGAAAAGCACATGGAAGCACCAAGTTTAGATTCTGATATTCACTTTTTAAAGAAGAAAATTAAAAACGGAGCAAATTATGTGATAACACAAATGTTTTTTGATAATCAAAAGTATTTTGAGTTTGTAAAAAAATGTAGAGAAGAGGGAATTATGGTTCCTATTATTCCGGGATTAAAACCAATCTCAACCAAAAAGCAATTGAATTTAATTCCGCACCGTTTTAAAGTTGATTTACCAGATACTTTGGTAAAAGAGGTTGTGAATTGTAAGAGTAATGCAGAAGTACGACAAGTAGGAGTAGAGTGGTGCATTGCTCAAAGTAAGGAACTACAACAAAAAGGAGTACCTATTTTACATTATTATTCAATGGGAAGATCAACCAATATTCAAAAAATTGCTGAAGGAGTTTTTTAAGATAAATCGTCATTTCATCCATTTGAAAGAATACTGAGTGAATTAGGAATAAAACATCGATATATAAGGCTTTATAGACCACAAATCAATGGAAAATTGAACGATTATGGAGAACCATTGAGGAAGATTTAATTCATGGAACTTATTTTGAATCAAAAGAATATTTAAAAGAAAAAATATTATAATATATTTATTACTATAATCAATAAAGACCACACCAAAGTTTAAATGGTGTGGCTTCTAATATTTTTAACCAAAAATGTCAACGAATTAGTTAACTTTTACAGAAATGATAACATAAGGGATCAAAACTTAGCAGAAAAACCTTTACTCTAAAAGTGAAGCGGTCTTTTTTTGGGTTCTAAAATTAAGAAATCAACAGTTAATAGTTACTGCGTCTTTTCCAAAAAGTAGCTTCTTTCCATCTAGTCTCAGTACTGTAGAAAAAGTTTTTATGTTTTAGATAATGATTCCAAACTTGTTGTAGTTGATTTTCATACAATATATTGAATTTTCCCTCCTTGGTGGAGTCCAAGTCCTTAATAAAATCATACTTAATAAGTAGTTTTTGAAGCTGCATTGCATTTGCCATAGCGTTGAACATTCCTTGAGAAGAAAGCGGATCAAAACTCATAGCTGCATCACCCAAAGCAACCCATTGTTTACCTGTTACTTGTTCTAAACGAGTAGAGTTAGCACTTACCGTACCATGAAAGTTAACAGTAGTTTCGTTACCTTCAATTAAAGGCTGAATGAGTTTGTGTTCTTTGGCAAAGGATAAAAATGTATTTACATGCTTAAAAGTGTTTCTATCCACTAAATCAGGATCCGTTTGAAAAGCGATGACCCTTTTATTATCGGGAACTACAGCACTATACCACCAACCTAAATCATCAGTAGCAATGGTGCTCATGGTATTTTCTTGGGTATTAGGTAAGCTCATCCAACAAGAAATCAATTTATCGTACTGTGTACGTTGAATACCTAAGCTTTTGGTGAAATGAGATTGCCTACCAGTGGCGTCAATTACGAATTTTGCCTGAATAGTATGTGTGGTTCTGTTTTTTAAGTCATCAGACTTTGTGGTTACTTTCCAGTAATTATTTTCATAAGAGCTATTAGAAAGGCGTGTTCCCCAAATACAATTAACTCCTCTTTTAGCAGCAATCTTTCTTAGATATACTTCAAAGTTCTTTCTGTCTAAACTTCTAGAGAATCCATCGGGGTTCCTCATATGGTCAACAATTTGAAGTTGACTATTTCCCCAATAGGATTGCATTCCTAAATTATTACGAAATATGGTTTGTTTTATGGCTTCCGATTCATTTTCTAATAAATCTAACTCTTTTAAAATTCGTTGTGCAGCAGGTGCTAGTGATTCTCCAATTCTATCAACAGGTTCAACTAGTTTATCTAGCAATGTAACATTATAATAATTAACTAAAGAAATGGCGGCAATGCAACCTGCAATGCCACCACCTATAATTAGTATGTCAGTAGTACTATTATATTCTTTCAATTCGTATATTATTTAGGAATATATCTTGAAAAACGTGTCATCTTCTCAGGAATACCAACTTCAACTCTTTTAGGAGCTGCTTCTTGATGCGAATCAGACTGTTTCATATGATGTAACTTAGAAGCAATTAAATGTATGGTTTTAATAACATTTGGTGTTGCTTTAAAGTCTTTTTCTAGTTCATCTTCCGTTAAGCTTAATAAACTACGCTGAGCATCTTCCAAAACAAATTGCTCGTTTAATAAATTATCGTGTGATAGTTTTTCTACGGCTGTATCTATTGTATTTTGAAGTCCTTTCTTTAACGCATGTTTAGCAGTTAAAACACTTTGTAATTCTTGTATGGTAGCTTTTAATAATGTTGCCTCTTGTTCTGGAGTAGGAGTAATCCCCACCTGCATTTCTTCAGGGAAATTAGGATCATGCTGAACTCCTGGACGCTTTTGAACCACGGCTAATTTATCAAAATACTTAATCATGCTATTAATTTGATTTGTATAAGTTGGTGCTTCACCATCTAAGGGAAGGTTGTCTAACCAATCGGAACGGAAATTAAAGGCTTGAATACGGGTTTCTTCAGATAAATTCGAATCCATTGTTTCTTTATAACGTTCTTCATTTAAAACGTTATTTGGTACTCTAGCAGGCCAAAACGTAGGTAAATATGGATCGTATTCACTAGTGTATCCATCTCTACAACTAGCGGTATCTGTTTGCCAAGGAATCGCCATCCAACGAGTAATTCCCCCAGCTACTTGTCCGCCTAAAATAGGTCCTTTTGCCAATGGTAATATATCGTTATTCATCATTGGACCATAATACGTAGTATTAACAGGCGGTGTTTTAGGTGCATGTTTAATTCTAAAAGGAGCCATGTACATTCCAGATGAACGCATAGGCCACGTCATTTCACAACCAGGGTGAAAAGCATCAGCTAAACAAAACTCCATAGCTGCTTTAGTTAACATATCTGGTTGTTCTGAAACAGGAAGTTCGTCTATCGTTGGTGGTTTAGGTACGTGCGGACATCCAGTCATGTCTACATAATCAGCATCAAAATCACCTTGTACCCATTGATCTAAAAATTCTAATTGTAAATCAGATAACGTAGCATGTTGACGTACAGAGCCTGTGGAAGGAATACTAATTGCATCACCATACAACCAAGGCCATAGTTGAGGTGCTTCTGCTCCTGATATGTCAAAACGACGGAAGTTGTTAGAAATCGTTCTACGCATTTCCATATAGGCAGGTGACGGATTCCCTAATCGTTTTATCCACTCATTAGTGGTGTAGTTGAACTGACCGCCAAAACCAAAAGCTCCAGCAAAACCAGCATTTACCCATTGTAAATCAGTCATACGTTGGAAAATTGGTAATATATCTTTGGTAAACGATGGTCTTACAGGACGTACCAACATTTTAGATTTTACAGCTACATCACGCATTAAATCCCACATCGTACGTACCGATTTTTGCATTGGTGCATAATCTGGTGGTGCACAAATAACCCAGGCTGGATCTACTTTTAATTTTGTTCCTTCGTATTCTACTTCCGCAGTAACAGGTCCGTCCGAAATATCATCGTGCCAACCTTCGTTATTGGCAAAAGTAATGGCAATATCGCCGTTGATGTTTTCCGATTTTCCGTGTCCACCTAACATGATTAGACGTCCTTTTTCATCCGTACGCATTTCACCTAAGTACACTTTTTTCGAAAGAAATTCCCCTTCAAAGAAAGGACCTTTGGTAACATTGGCTCCGGTAATAGATTTTGCGCCACCATCAATTAATAAAGAGTTACGGTCTTTTACATCAATATTACGTAACATAGAAGGAGGCATATCAGCAGCTTCAGGAATATCTAAGGCAATGTTGAACTGATACCAAGACGATTTTTGATTGGCTAAATGGCTATGCCATGTAATTTTTGCATTTTCAGCCGTTAATTCCTTTACCGCTTTTCCAGCAGCATTGAATCCGTAGATTCTAAATTGTGCTGCTTGTCTTTTTAAGGCTCCTGTTTTATCTCTGTATGCATAGGGATCGGTTTGTGGTTCAGGATTGTCAACCAGTGGACCAATAAAGTATTCGTTTTCACTATTTCCTACACGCATCACCCCAATAGGAGGGTAGATACCTGCTTTTACGATACAGTCACTATTTTCATCGGTGTTACCTTCAAACTGTGGATTGATTTCTTTAGGTTCTTGTAATTGCTGTCCGTTGGCTTGATGACGTGCTTCGGCACTTGCCGCATACACCACTTTTCTAGCTTGTGCAATCGACCCCAATGGTTCGTGTTGCGGTAAGGTTCTCCAAATATTAAACGCTAAGTTGCTTCCAAACTCGGCTTGTCCAATACTAGCTACATCTTGTTGAGGCAAGTGTAATTTAGCAATGCAGATATACGGACTTTCTTCTGTACTCCAAACTACCTGAGCATCATCTAATGGCATGGTAGCATCGTTAGTACGTAATTGTATTTCGAAACGGAAGGTCGCTTCTTTGGTTAACAAACGTTGTTGTAAATCGATACCTAAGTAATTGTTATCGTTAAAAGGAGTTCCTTTATAAGTGTCTTCAGGAACTAAACGATATTTTACAATTTGTGAATCACCTAATTTAAAAGGAAGAATTGCCCAATAGCTAGCACTTAGTACACTAGCTTCTTCTTTGGTCATAGCTTTTAGAATACTGGCTAATTCAGGGTGCTTTGCTATGTATGAATCATAATCGCGGTCAATAACACCAGCAGTGGTAAAGCTACACATCTGTTGTGCATCACGTGCAAAAAAACGGTCGATGTTTTGAAAGATAAAATCGGTATTGGTACCGTCTCCTAACAATTTAGGACCTTCCACACCAAAGAGTTTCAAGCCGACTCCTAAGGTGGAATGTAAATCGGGAGAAGTTGGTCCAGTATCACTTGAAAAACGAACAGCACATTCGTAAGTATCACCAGCAAAAATTCCGATTTTGAATTTTTCTTCGATGTCTTTGTTTACTACAAAACGACCGTAGGCTATACCGTGTTGTTTTCTAAATACAGCTCTCTCGGCAGGTTGTTGTCCGTTTTCAATGCGTGTTTTTTGTCCCATTTCTACAAACATTTCTTTTAAACGTTGTGTAACTTGGGTAATGTCTCCATCGCAGTTCCAGCATGATGAAGATTGATTTTGTGAGGGGTTTGTCATTTTTTGGTTAGTTTTAGTTTGACATTATATACCTTTAAAAATAAGGAATATAAGTTAGCGTTTGTTTTAAGAAACTCTTAAGCGTTAGGATTTTGGTTATTAGTTAAAGGTATTGGGTAATGGGATAGGAGTTGATATTTTAAAGGGAAGTAAGTATTTTTAAGAAGATTTAGAAGTGAATTATATAAATTATAATACTTCAAATTAATTTTTAGTTAAGAATTTTACAGACGTATTTTAAGTAGGTAAAAGGTCTAAAAAAAGAAAAGTTATAGGCAAGACTAATAAAATATAATGTATAAAAATGTAGTTAGTTAGCCATTTCATAAATGTTTAAGTGTCTTTTTAAAATTCCTGAAGGCGTGTTTTTGGTTTCATCAAAAATTCGAGTGTCTCCAAAAAGAATAAAGCTTTCTTTGGCTCTAGAAACCGCTACATTTAGCATGTTAGGCTTGTTGTCTTTTTCAAAAAACAAGGTTCCTTCGTCGTCATTAGAATATACGGAGCTGAACAAGATAATGTTTCGTTCTGCACCTTGTAATGCGTGTACAGTACCTAATTTAATGTCGCTTACTTTATAACCCGCATCGGTTAAGGCTTTTGATAATTCTCCTTTCTGACTAGCAAAAGGAGTAATAATTCCTAAAACACTTTCAATAGCGTCTACATCGTATGCTTCTTGAATGGTTTCTTTGTTTTGTTGTAACCAAGAAATAATAGCTTTTACTTCGCTAATGTTTTGACGACTGTTGTATTTGCGTTCGCTAACTCCTTCTATATGATATGCCATCATTGATGGAAATGCTTGATTTTCTTTCGCCTTTCCTTTCATAGGTTTTAAAATACCATCGTATGCCAATTCGTTACAAAAACTAATAATTTCATCATTACATCGTCTATGTTCCAATAAAACCAATCCTTGTTCTTTTTTAGCGGGTAATGGTGTTTCAAATTCGCAAGCATTTTGAGCCATTTTCATAATACTTCCGCTAGACGCTAAAAAACCTAACTCATCTAAATGTGTGTCATTTTGATTTTCAATAATATCAAGACTTGTTAAGTTTCCTTGGTCAATTTTTTTAGGGATAGACCAAATAGGTTCAATTTGTTGTAAATCACCTACTACAAAGGCTTTTTGAGTTAATGAAAATACAGGGATGCTTACTTCTGGAGTAACCTGACCAGCTTCATCAATAATTAACAAATCCAAAAAGTTGTATAGTGGTAAGTATTCAAAAATAGGTTTTCCGTTTTCGTTTTCTCCTTGAAATTGACTGTATAAAAAGTGACTTGGAGCTGTGTAAAAAGTAGCTACAAAACAAGGGGTAAGCATAGCTCTTCGTTTCCATTTTGCTTTAATAGCATATTCTCCTGTTCCTTTTTCGGTGTTTTCCTCTAACATTTCTCTGGTTTCTAGTAACCAACGCGCTTCCCAATAATGGGTTGCTAATAAGAATGCTTTATGGCGTAAATCAATATCTAATTCATCATAAAAGAAACGCTGTGTTGCATCATTAGAGTTTATTTTTTCATATTCATACGCCCACATTTGTTCTTCTGAAACAAAAGGAAATCCTTTGATATTATTTTCGTACTTCCAATTTTTTAGGCTTAAATGTGATTGCAGTAGCAGATTTACATTGTTTGTACATTCTTTTATATATGCTGCTACTTTTTTAGCATCCAACAGTGTTTCAGCGTTAGCCTTAAAAATGTGTTCAGCATTTCTTGATTCAAACTGAGTTTCATCAATAAAATAGTGTTTTACTTTATCAATAAAATCAGTGTCTTTTGTCGATGTTTTTAAATCGTTTAAAACAGTTCTCCATTCCTGTAGTTTGGAGATTTTAAACGTACTTTTTTCGATGAAATTCTCTTCGTGTACAAGTATACTGTTAATGTAATTTACAGCATTTATATAGTTTCTGGAGAAATCAACACCATCAGCTAAAATATTTTGAATACCTATAATTTCTTCTTGTAGATGGTTACATACATCTTCAAGTGAATTTGTTTGGGTATTGAAATATTGACAGTAGTTTGTTAAAAAATAATATTCTGCTTCAGAGATATATTTTTCATTTTCCAGATTACAAAGTGTTCCTTCATGACCAAATAAATTCCCTTTTAAGTAATTAATGTTAGCCAGTTTTTTATCACTTTTTGAACTGGATGGGAGGTAGGTTGCATATCCGTTAAAATCAGGAATCCAACGGTTGGCTAATTCTCCCATAGTACTTTCAGAGTTGATAAAACTATCAATAATATTGGTTACTGCTTGGTTGTTGTTTGAGCAGGCTAAAATTATAGGAGCTTCTTCACCATTAATAGCGGCTTTTACAAACTCGGTAGCCACTAAACTTTGTAATAGGGTAGTTTTTCCAGTTCCTGGAGGTCCGTTTACAGCGGTAACTGCATTTTCTTCGGCTACTAAATACGATAGTAATGTTTTTCGCTGACTAACCGAAAGTGGGAACTTATTCGACATTTGTCCTAAATGCAAATGGTTATACACTAAAAATCCGTTATCGGTAATGGCTTCTTGTCGTTCTCTAGTATATGGATTGATGATTTTAGAGAGTACAGGTAACTCATCCGTATTTTTAAGTAGATTTTCGTATAGAAATAGAATACTTTTTGCCGTAGAAATTTTAGAACTTAATGCGAAATAAGTAAGCTCATATTGTGTGGTATAGCGTTCTACTTGATAACGATATAGGTTGCTAAAAGTTATGGCAGAAAATACTTCGTTAATATAGTTCCAGTATTCATCCCAAGGTATAGGTTCTTCGCTATTTTCAAAATCGGGAGCGTCTAGGTCTTTGGCATCTAAAACGGTGTCGATAGAAGAGAAGATAAAATCATTCTTAACATCTGCCATAGGTGTTAGATAGTTACGAACAATTAAAGGAAAGCCATCTTTTGGAGCAGATAATTGTCCTGAACGATTTACAATAGCACTAATCCAAAAAGGATGAATAGTACGTTGTTTAAATTTTGTATTATCCGTTTGATATACTAAATGAAAAGGTGCTATTAATATTTTAGTTTCTTCTACCTTATGCCACTTAGGATTGTCTTTTTTAGTAATTCCTTTTAACCGATTAATTCTACGTTCTTCAACATCTAATAGTTGACTTGCTTGTTTAGCGTTGATGAGTGCGTTACTTAAATCGGATGATTTTTGATGAAAAAGGTTTTTTATTTTACTAATGTCAATAGCTAAGTTTTCACTATCAGATAAGCTGTTTTTATAATATTGTAACCAGTTTTTTTCGTCGTTCATAGTTGTTCTCGTACCCTTGAAATGTGATTTTTTCTGTAAGAAAGGGTGCGAAAATACTATATTCAACGTGTGAAAAAATAGTTTTTGTTAGCTTTTTATTAACGAAAAAATAAGAGAGAGTATAGTGGGTTTGTTTTCAGTAAATTAAAAATTATTGTTAAGATGTTGCTTTACACTATGCATAATTTTCCATAAATATAGCTAGTTTAACTACGAGAGTTTGTAATAAAATTTAAGTAGTAAAAAAAATGTGTTTATATAATTTAATTTATTATATTCGTAACCAAATGGAAAGTAATCGTTTAAAAAATAGCATTGCATATTTATTTCTTGTCCTGTTTCTATCAATGAAAGTAGGTGGGTTGCACGTGCTATCTCATACAGACGATAAAGACCATACATCACACTGTACGATATGTGATCATGCAGTTGCAAGTGATTTAACTCCGTTAGTTACTCCTGATACTTTAGACTTTTCAATAGAAAGCAATGAATATATTGTTTTGAGGGAAGTAATTAAAGATTATAATTTTATTATTTCAGGTACTATTACTGCGGAGCAACTTTTTTCTAGACCTCCACCTTTTTTAGTGTAAGAGTTTTTATTTTACATTCAATCTTTCTAATTAATGTTTTTTTATTCAAGTATTTGAGCAGTTATAGAATATTGACTTAAATAGTACTTGTAATGAATCTGAGATACGTTGTTGTGATGTCTCAGTTTTAAAGAGGAGAAAATACCAGCTTAAAAGCTCTTACCACCACTTTGTTTTTATTTTAATAACCTATTTTCTTTATTGTTTAAAGGAATAGCTCGTAGTATATTTAGATGCAGGATTATCTTATCTAAAATATATTATAGCAGCTTAGATGTCTTTACGTGTTTTTAAGGGTTTTAAACAGTTATAGGCATTAGATATAATATAAGAAGTAAGAAAAGTACCTAAATATACTAGAGCATAGGTTATTACTAAAATTTAAATTTCAAAAGAATCTTTACAGAAATCTTTCAGTTTTTCAAAAGACTAAGTCTCATTTTGAAAAGCCTAGGAATTCTATTGGATTTATGTACCATAATATTAAAGAAGTTGCAACAAAGGGAATGCTGAAAACCTTATTGAATAGAGTAGGCCAAACTTTAAAATTTTTAATTATGAAAACCAAAGAATCAATGATTTCAGAAATTTTAGCTGATAAGTCTAAGCAAGCAGCTGGAACTACACATTGTAGTAATTGTGGGCACTGTGTTAACACTTTATAGTCTGCAAATTTATAGCGGTAGGATAAATTCCTACCGCTTTTTAAAAAGTAAAAACAGTTAAATATAATGGAAGGAAAAGTTACAGAAGAACAATTACATAAACTCCTAACTTTTAGTGATGAAAATGTAATATCTAGGTTTTTAGATATGTATGATGTTACAGAAACTGAAGCTGAAGATATATTAATGGAAACGTTGAAGTTTTTGTATATAAGTCAAATTCCAGGAGTCTTCATTCCAGATGATTTATTAATTATAGATGAAATGTGGCACAACCTTATACTGTTTACACCACTTTACCATAAGTTTAGTAAAGAATACTTAAACACCCCTTACTTTCATCATCTTCCTGCAACTAAAAAAGAAAAAGATGAAAGAAGTGAGGCTATGAGAATTGCACCAGATGAAGCAAAAGAAGAGTACCTCAAGAAATTGGAATTTTTGTTGTCTACAACCTACGACTATTTAGGTGAAGAAACCATGGTAAAATGGTTTAAAGTATATCCTCAAAAATACAGCAAAGAAAATATTAAAAGATTGAAAAAATAAGGATGAGCATTTTTCCCAAAAGAACCATTCAAGGTAAAACCATTACTATACATTGGAATTTTAATACAGTACACTTAAAAGATAAACACTTATGTCCATTGGTAAAAATAGGAGTAAAAGATCCTAAAGGTAATGTAACAATGCTTTTTGAAAATCATGTTGTTGCTTTTCCAGAAGAAAATAAAAACAAGGAAGTAGTACCACAAAAATTAAAATATTTAAACAAAAACACTCCGCTTTTAGTGTTGGCTTCATATTTAGAAGGAGCTTGTAAACGTGAAAAGCTTGTAGAAATTCTTACAAACATACAAGCTGGTCGCCATTATTATTTTACATATAACGTTCCCGATAATGCTCCTCTAGGAAAATATACTCTCGTGTCCGAGGTGCATAATAATGGAAATATAAAGTACTCAAAAACTCACTTAGATGATCATTTTTGGGTAGAAAAAATCTCATTAATCAATGTAAAAAAAGAAGAAAAAATAGCAATGGTTTACAATCATTCAAAAGAGAAAACTCCAGTAAAAATAGTAAGGTGCTTTATCAACTCTGAAGGTTGTATGAAAACAGAAATGGAAGCTTTTGAAATGAATCCAAATGAAACAAAATCGCTTTCAATTTCAACAGGAAATACTTTTTTACTCTACAATGAAGAACGAGAAATAGTGCCATTATTAGAAGAGAAACCTATACACTTAATAAAAAATCACGAAATACTATTAGTTAGTAAATCACCAGAACTAAATTATCTCATGAAGAAAGATACAGATGAAGCTTTTTCTCTTACGTCAGAAGCAAAAGAATTATGGGATAAAGCAGATGGATTACTCACTAAAAATAGCCTGTCAAAAAAAGAATTAGAGATATTTAAAGAAATGGAAGCTGAAGGGCTGATAAAGCAAGTAAGGTTATAATGACTAAAAATTATTTTAAATCAGAGATGTTATACCTTGAAAAATTAGGAAGTAAAAAAGTTATATGCATACTATTTTTTAGCCTATTAACAAGTAGTTTTTTGTATTCGCAAACAGTAAAAGTTTCAGGAATAGTAACCGACAATTTAGGGATTCCTTTATTTCAGTCTCATCTCCAAATACAAGAACTTAATAAAAGTACAGTAACCAATGAAGATGGAGAATTTACATTTAAAAAGATTCCGAAAGGAAAATATAGCTTAAAAATATCTTATGTAGGTTTTAAAACAAATTACCAGACTATAGATGTTTCAGGTGAAAAAACGAATATAGAATTTACTATTCAGTTAAAGCCTGAGCAAAATCAGCTAAATGAGGTAACTCTTGAAGGAAAATCAACAGCTCAAAGATTAAAAGAGAGTACTGCTAACGTGTCAGTTTTACAAATGGAAAAGTTTCGAGAGAGGAACATTAATACAAGTGATATTGTAAAACAAATTTCAGGGGTAAATGTACGACAAACAGGAGGTTTTGGTAGTGCTGCAAGAATCTATGTAAATGGGATGACTGGAAAATCGGTACCCTTTTTTCTAGATGGAATTCCTTTATCATATTTTGGAGCGGGATTAGGGTTAAACGTATTGCCTTCAAACTTAATAGAACAAATTGAAGTTTATAAGGGTGTAGTACCTGTAGACTTAGGAGCAGATGCTCTTGGAGGAGCGGTTAATATAATTCCTAGAAAATCATATTCAGATTACTTAGATGTTTCCTATTCAGCAGGATCGTTTAATAGCCATAAAATGAGCGTAAATGCGCAATTAATGAGTTCAGACAATCAATGGATGTTTGGGGTGAATTCATTTTTTAATCACTCTGACAATAGCTATAAAGTAGATGTTGAAATACCAAACGAACAAGGAAATCCAAAGCCAGCAAGAGTTAAACGCTTTCATGATAAATATTCTAACCATCTTTTAAACGTTTATGCAGGAGTTTTAGATAAAAAGTATGCAGATCGATTGGTTCTTAGTGCTCGTTATTCAGGACTTGACGATGATATACAGCACAATGCTATTATGGCTCAACCTTATGGAGAAGCTACTTATAATGAATCGACTATAGGGACTTCTTTAGAATATGAAAAAAAGAATATTTTAAAGAAAATGAACATAAAATGGTATAGTGGTTATAACCGTACCAGCGGACATTTTATTGATACTACCTTGAATGCCTATACTTGGGATGGTAAAATATATCGTAAACGGACAGATGGTGGGGAAATTTCTGCCTCACGAAATTCTTTAAAATTAACCTCTCAAAATGTTTTAAATCGAGTTAATTTAAACTACTATCCTTGGGAAAAAGGAAAGTTTACGTTGAATCTTTTTTCATCTTGGTTTAGAAGAGTAGGAGAAGATCCAATTGCGGCTGAGTTTTATGGAGAAGATTTTTTTAAGAATCCAACCCAGCTTTTTAAAAACGCTTTAGGAATTGCTTATGAACACCGTTTTTCAAAAAGTTTAACGAGTTATACAGCGGCAAAACATTTTTGGTTAGATGCAGATGGGTATGAAATAAAAAACCTTGACTTTGTTCCTAACCAGCAAGAAACATCTAATTTTGGATTTTTACAATCGCTTCGTTACCATCTTACAAAATCTTTTTTAGTAAAGTCTTCTTACGAGTATGCTACGAGACTTCCTGATGAAGTGGAGCTTTTTGGAGATTTTACTTTAATAAAATCCAATCCATTTTTAGAACCAGAACAAAGCCATAATTTTAATTTAGGTTTCCAGTTAAAAACAAAGAAAGTTAATTGGGATACGAATCTTTTTTATCGAGGAACAAACAATGTTATTTGGTTGCGAACCTCACAGTTTTATTCCCAATATCAAAATTTACTAAAATCACGTACGCTTGGGGTTGATATGGAGCTGCGTTATCGTCCCGTAGATTTTCTTGATATAAAAGCAAATGCTACCTATCAAGATTTACGAAACCGTTCACCGAAAAATATTACGGGGGCTGTGGACAATCGTTATTTTAATGCAAGACTACCCAACATTCCTTATTTTTTTGGAAATGCAGAAGTACGCTACCACAAAGAAAATTTCTTGCACACAAAAAATAATATTTCAGCATGGTGGTCTGCAAACTACGTAAATGAATTTTATCTGTTTTGGGCTGTAGATGGTAATAAAGATTTAAAAAACACCATTCCATCTCAATTTACTCAAAATTTAGGTATCACTCTTTCTCACCCGGAAAATAGATGGACGGTTACTGCTGAAGCGACCAATATATTTAACGAAAAAGTATTCGATAACTTTAGTGTGCAACGTCCTGGAAGAGCATTTTATATAACACTTAGAACATTTATAAATTAAAAATAAACATCAATAAATAAAAATGAAAACACAATTCTTAAAAAAAATAAGTTTAGTATCACTTTACACATTTGTATTAGTTTTTACATTCATAGGGTGTAGTAGTGATGATAATTCACCAGTTGGAACCGATCCAGTAATTATTAATTTTGGGATTACAACAGTAAGTGGAGCATTTCCTAATCAGACCTCTTATATTCAAGGAAAATCAAGTTTAGAATTTTCAACGATAGGAAATGACAAGGCTTTAGAATTAACAGGAAATACAAGAACCGTTTCTTATAATAAAGAGTTGTATGCATTGCCTTTTGGCGCACCTGCAACCCTTGCAAAATATTCATTTAATGAAGAAGGAAATGCAGTCGAAGATCAACGTATTGTTGTTCCTGGGGCAAATACTTTTTCTGCCCTTTATTTTGAAAGTAAGGAGGTAGCGTATGCTTCAGTAGCAGGGGGAATTTCAAAACTTATTATTTTCAATCCAACTACAATGCGTATTACAGACGAAGTAGCTTTAACATTAATTAAAGAAAAATTTCCTGAAGCTACGCGCACCTATTATACAGATATGATTGAACGCGATGGAAAGTTGTTTATGGGAGTACATTATGAGAAAAATTTTGCTCCAGTAAACGATTGGGCTTATGTAGCGGTAATTGATTTAAAAGAGAAAAAGGTAGAAAAAATAATTTCGGATAAAAGAACAGGAATGGTGTTTGGCGGACATGCAGCAAATGCAGGAATGGTTAAAACTACTAATGGAGATATTTATGTACAAGGTTTAGGAACTACAATGAGTAGTGGAAGTAGCCCTAGTGGTTTGCTAAAAATACCTAATGGAGAAACTTCTTTTGACCCAGATTATTTTATGAATATGCAAGAAGCAACAGGAAATGTATGTTATGGAGTTTATCATGCACCTAACGGAAGAAGCTTTACAGCAAGAGTAGAGGAGGTAAATGATTTTTATGAGTATCAAACTGGGCAACCTCAATTCAAATATTTTGAAATTGATGTTCAAAAAAAGTCGAGTTTAGGGGCTGTACCAGGACTTCCTACCACATATGGATCTCGTAGTATGATTATTCTTCCTTATAAAGACCAAAAATTATTATTTACAATAGCAACGAATGATGAAAATGCTGTGTTTAGTTTTGACACCAGTTCAAACACATCTAGTAAAATGTTTACGTCTACAGGAGGTTACATATCTGGTCTTGAAGATTTTAATAACGAATAGAATACACCATGTTAAAAGCACAAGACCTCACAAAAAAATATGGTGATTTTACCGCCTTGAATAGTTTAAATTTAAATATTAAAGCAGGAGATATTTTTTGCTTGCTCGGTGCTAACGGTGCGGGAAAATCAACAACTATTAATTTGTTTTTAAATTTTATAGAGCCTACATCTGGTAGCGCTTTTGTTAATGGTTTGGATGTAACAAAGAACCCACAAGAAACAAAAAAATGGTTGTCTTATATTCCTGAAAATCTCCAGTTGTATCAATATATGACAGGACTGGAGAATCTTCACTTTTTCTGTGGTCTACAAGGTGTGGATATAGAAAAAGAAGCATTAGAAAACTTATTAATACAATCAGGTTTACAAAAAGATTTTATTAAGAAAAGAGTTCGTAGTTACTCTAAAGGAATGAGACAAAAAGTAGGGATTGCTTTAGCGAGAGCTAAAGGAGCCAAGGTATTACTTTTAGATGAGCCTACATCTGGGTTAGACCCTAAAGCAAGTAATGAGTTTTCTGAGCTTCTACTTAATATGAAGCAACAAAAAGTTGCCACCTTAATGGCAACACACGATCTTTTTAGAGCTAAAGAAACAGGAACACATATTGGTATTATGAAAGAAGGAATTTTGGTTGAAAAGATGGAGTCAAATCAAGTTTCTTTTCATGATTTAGAACAAAAGTACTTAAAACATATGCACGAATAGTGTGTAATAAGTCATTACATCTAAAAAATAAAAATGTAAACAGATGATACATCAAGTATTTTTAATAGCTAAAAAAGAACTTACCAGTATAGCAAGGCAAAATGCTTTAAAAATTTTGTTTCCTATTATTTTGTTCCTCTTAGGCTTTTCACTTTATGCTGGACATATAGCTTATAAACAGGAAATGGATATGGTGAAAAAGGCTCAAAAAGAAAGAAGAGCTGAGTGGTTAGAACAAGGAAATAAGCATCCGCATATTGCGGCTCATTACGGGACATATGTTTTTAAGCCTAAAACGCTTTTAAGTCTTTTTGATTTTGGATTGGATACGTATACAGGAACCTCCGTTTATTTAGAAGCACATTATGCACATGAGTTTATGTTTAGACCTGTACAAGGATATGGTAATATGGCTCGTTTTGGAGAATTGAGTGCAGCTTTGGTTCTTCAGTTATTATTACCACTTCTTATTATATTCATCACTTTTCAAACTTTTAGTAAAGAAAAAGAAACAGGAACCTTGAAGTTGTTAATAGGACAAGGAGTTTCAATGAGATCCATTTATTTAGGTAAAGTTTTGGCTTATTTTTTAATAGTCCTACTTATATTAATATTATTTTTTACAGGACTTTATATTGTAGGAATAATTGAAGATAATAGTTTAGTAGTGCAAGATGTAGGCTTACGAGTTTTATTTCTCTTTTTTCTTTACGTTGGGTACTTATTTGTTTTTACAAACTTTTCTGTTTGGGTTTCTTTTAAGTCTTCAAATGCACGAAACTCTCTTCTAACTTTATTAATGTTTTGGATTACGACTGGTATTATTATTCCAAAAACTTCGGCTAATATAGGAGAGAGTTTATATCCTTTACCATCTCTTAAAGCATATAAAGAAAAAATTAAAAAGGATATAGATAAGGGTTTGCCTATGGATGGCTCTAAAGAAGAGAGACTTGTTAAATTAAAGGAACAGTACTTAAAAAAATATGGAGTAGATTCTTTACATCAATTACCACTAAATTTTGAAGCAATACGAATGCAAGAGGGAGAAGAATATGCTTATAAAGTACAAAAAGTTCATGATTCTCTTCTTAACAGAAGGTTTGAATATCAAAATAGAATAGGAAGTATAATAGGGTTTGTTGCACCGTACATTTCAGTAAGAAATTTTTCAATGGCTTTTGCAGCAACAGACGGGTACAGTTTTAATGATTTTCAAGAAAAAACAAAAGTATACCGTCTTAAATTAATGAGAAAAATGAATAATGATATGGCTGTAAATTCACGTTATGGCGAGTTTTACGAGTACAAAGCAGGAAGAAATTTATGGGAAACGGTTTCTGGGCTGGAATATCGTACACCAAGTGTAATGAAAACCTTTAAAAATTACAGAATAGAATTAATATCATTAATTTTTTGGGTTTTAATAATGTTCTTACTAATACCTTCTTCTCACAAAAATAAATTGATATGAAATTAACGATATTATTATGGAGGCGTGAAGGTATTTCAATTGTTAGAAATACGTTTCAAATAATTTTGCTTACCATCGTATTTTTATTGGGTATTTATGCTGTTTATTACGGGCATTCAAAAATAACGGAGCAGCGTAAAATAATTGAGAATGTTAAACATATTGAAAAGAAAGAATTTGAACAGTATAAAGAGAGTTTTTATGCCAATCATACTTCGTTAAAAGATAAACAATTATTTGACATAGCTTCTAAGCCAGCCTATGCATGGTATCGACATGGATATCATGCAATTTTACCTCCTCATGGTTTAGCACACATGTCTTTAGGACAAAGAGATATAGAACCTTATTACTATAAGTTAACGGGAATGAGCTTATATTATCAATTGTTTGAAAATGAATTAGCAAATCCACTTAAACTCTATGTTGGAAATTTAGACCTATCGTTTGTTTTTGTTTATTTGTTTCCATTGCTTATCATAACTTTTACTTATGGATTATATGCAGAGGAGAAGGAAAACGGAATGTTACCCTTATTAAGGTTACAATCTATAGGGCTAAGAAAAATCCTCTTAATTAGAATTGCTTTTTATTATGTTTTAGTTTTAGGGTTAGGAGTCCTTTTGTCTATAATAGCCTTTACGGTTGCTGAAAAAGTAAGTATTTTAAGTGCTTGTTTATGGTTATTAGCAGTCTTGTGTTATTTCAGCTTTTGGTTTGCCTTAATGTTTCTTTTAATAAGCTTTAAAAAGAATTCTTCATTAACAGCCATTACTGCTGCTGGTTTATGGTTACTTTTTTTAATAGTTTTTCCAGCAATATTAAATGTATATGCAAATATTGTACATCCGATAGACAATACTTCATTAGCTGATATAACCCGAAGAATAAGTCTTGAAAATGAAGATAATATAGAAGAAGCTAAAGCTGTAGTTGTTGAGTATTTAGATTACCGAGATGATTTAAAAGGAGCAAAATCTTTAATAGATGTAAATACAATGGCCAAGGCTTATGCATCTTTTACTGCGCTTAATGATAATCATCACAGAGAAGAAGTACAGGAGTATTTTAAACAAATTGAGTTAAGACAAGAATGGGTTTCTAAATTTCGATGGGCAAATCCAGCAGTAAATGCTCAAGGAATGTTTAATGAAATAGTTGAAACGGATTCTGAAATTTTTCAATCTTTTTATCAATCAATTGAACTTTTTCATAGAGATATTACCAATTTTTATTTTAATAAATTGTTTTTAGGTAAGCAAATAACAATAAGAGATTATGAAAGGTTGCCTAAGTTTAAGTTGAATGCTGATTATACTAAAAGTCAAAGAATAGGAAAAAGTTTATTAGAAGTAATACTTATAACCTTTATAATTTTTGGTACATCACTGGTCTTTTTTAAAAAAATAACTTCTTAAAAGAGTGGTGTAAATATGAGTTCCGAAATAAAGAATAACACAAAACAAAAGCTTGATTTTATTAATGATAGCCTTTGGGGTCTTATGTTAAAACTATCTGTTCCAAGTATTTTAGGTATGATGGTTATATCTATAAACGGGCTTGTAGATATATTTTATACAAGCTATTTTATAGGAATAAAAGCTTTTACAGGGATTTCAATGTTATTTCCCTTAATGCTAGTTGTTACAAGCATTACTGTTTTTATAGCTGCAGGCTCTGCATCTGTTCTTAGTAGAGCTATAGGCGCCAAACAAATTGAAGTTCAAAAGAAAATAATTCCAAACATGATAGCCTTATCTCTCATAGGGGCAACTTTAGTAACTGTTTTTGGAATTATTTTTTCTCATGAAATAGTCTCAGTAATAGGAATTTCAGGAGAACTATTTACGTATGCTTTAGAATATTTTAAAGTATACGTTTTGGGAGCATTATTCAGTATTTATGGTCTGTCAGCTAATAGCTTAATACGGGCAGAAGGAAATATAAAAGTAGCAATGCAATTCACAATAGCTTCAGTAATTTTAAATATTTTACTAACTCCCATCTTTATTGGCGTTTTACAGATGGGAGTAGCAGGTGCTGCATGGAGTAGTATTATAGCAATGTTTATTTATAGTTTGTTAACATCTTTATACTTTATCTGTGGAAAAGCAACATTTAAAACAGGAGCTTTTCGAATAAGGTTGGAGTATAAAATCCTTAAAAATGTTTTAAGTATTGGTTTTTCAGCATTTACAATGCAATTATCTAATTTATTTAGGCAATTTTTACTTTTCAGGTTAGTGGTTTTCTATGGAACAGAAGAAGCTATGGCGTTTTTTAATGCTGTTTTTAGGTTGTTTACTTTTTTAGCTATTCCGCTTTTAGGACTTTACCAATCTATGCAGCCGATTATAGGAATTAATTACGGAGCTAACAAGCCGTCTAGATGTTTAAAAGGAGTAAGGATATATAGGTTTGCAGGGGTTGTTCTTGGCGCTGGACTATTAATACCGATACTGATTTTTCCTGAGGCAATGGTTAATGTTATATTACCTAATGTAGAACTTAATGATACAGAAATTTTTAATGTACGAATGTTGCTAAGTATTTTATTAGTTATTCCAATATCTTCTAGTAGCATAGTTCTTTTTCAAGCTATAGGAGAAGCAAAATTAGCAACGTTGTTACCTATTGGAAGACAATTATTATTGTTTGTTCCGGTAGTATTACTTTTAACTAAATACTTTGGAATAGAGGGGATATATTACAGTTTGGCTTTAGAAAATATTTTATATGCTTTGGTTTTATATATTGTATCTAGAAAAACACTTAAGCAAATATCCAAGGGAATAATATAGGGGTAGGTATAAATGAGTTAGTTTATTATTTTATAAGGTGTTTCTTTTTTGCCACAATATGAAAAACATGCCAAAATTTTTCTTTTCCAGATAATGTTTTTCCTTTTTTAGAGATTTCATTAAAATAAAGAATCTCAAACTGATCAAATAAGTTTTTTACATCTTGTATATTGTGAAAAGTCATATCAGAGTTAGAGCTCCAGGAATCTTGTGGTCCAAAAAAATGTCCGCAAAAAATTCCTCCAGGAGATATACATTTAATGATATTCGACCATAGATTATCAAATTGGTTAGGGGGGCAAAAAGGAAGTGAAAAAGAGGCATTAACCAAATAAACAGAAGGAAGCTTTTCTAAATTCTCAAAAGAAACGTTACTAAATTTTAATAATTTAGAATGTTTAGGAGCTAAGTTTTGTTGCAGGTAAAGTAATGAGTTAGGGTTACTGTCTATGGCAACTACAGAAAAACCATTTTCTAATAAAGCAAATGTATCTACCCCATTACCACAACCCAAGTCTACAGCTGTTTTTTCTGTTATATTATCTTGGGTGGCTATAAAATCTAAAGCTTTACGAAGTGTATAAGCTGGGGGATGTTTTTCTTTTTTAATTTTATTATAATGCTCTTTCCACATTCATTATATTTTTTCTGAAATAAACAAATATAACGAAGTATTACACTGTTTAAATTAAAAAATAAAACATTCTATTATATTTTAACTTTTATACAAGTAAAAGGCTTATTCATATGTTTTTAACTAGAAGAAGTTATATGTTTTTTTTAGCGAAAGCAAGTGTGAAATTAACATTTTTTCAAGTTAATTTTAGTAAGTTTACAAGTAATGAAAAAAGGATGGTTAAAGAATAGCGTAACCTATTTATTCCTTGTGCTTTTTCTATCAGTGAAAATGACAGGAATTCATGTATTGATGCATACAGATGATATGGATCATGCAGTACATTGTACCATGTGTGACCATAGCATAACACATGATTTAACTCCTGCACTTACTCCTAATTTTCAAAATTTAATTATTGATAAGTTTGAAATAATAGTTCAAAAATCAATTATTAAAAATTACAAGTTTACTACCACAAGTAACTTTGCTTTGTATCAACTTTTCTCCAGACCTCCTCCTTTCTTATTATAATTTTTTAGAGAAAAACAAAGTAAAATATCATCTTGGTTTTTTATAAGTTATTCTAGTTTCTTTTAATGATAGCGTAATCAAAAGTTAAAAACTTTGGATTATAAAATGCATCTAAATATTTAGAGCATATAAAAAGCTATGTGTAAAGAAAAAAACATTTTCACATTCAATTTTTTGAAAATAATTACAACTTTTTTAAAAAGGAGTTGAAGAACATTTTATGCAACTAATTGTAATGAAAAACTTCTAGAACTTATAAAACCAAAATAATTCATTCTTAAGTAATACTTAATATTTAGGTATCTGTGTAAAAACAGAAATTAAATAAGCAGAATGATTACAGGTAGATAAATCTATCTAACTAAAAAATAAATTAAATAATGAAAAATTATATCAAAATACTTATACGTTACTTTTTAATTCTTTTCCCATGGCTTGTTTTTTCACAGGAGGTTGAAGTAAAAGGAATCGTTAGTGATGTTACAAATCAAGTATTACCAGGTACAACTGTTTTTATAAAAGGAAGTAATAAAGGAACAGTAACCAATTTAGATGGGAAATATTCAATAAAAACTACTAGAGGATCTGTTTTGGTATTTTCTTTTGTAGGAATGATTACGAGAGAAAAAAAAGTAACTGATGAAGAAAAGATAAACATAACCTTAAAAGAAGATACTAATGCGTTAGACGAAGTAGTGGTTAATTTTAAAAAACCGCTTATTGAGGCTAGTAAAGGAAAATTAACATTTAACCTAAAAAAATCTACTCTTACAACAGGGCAATCCGCTCTTGATATGTTAAAAAAATTACCAGGGATAAATGTAGCGCAAAACGATGCTATTTTATTTAGAGGGGCGTCTGGGGTAAATATTATGATAGATGGTAAAATGACCTATTTATCTGGAGGTCAATTGTCAAATTTATTAAAAGGAATGAGTGCTGAAGACCTTAAAAAGATAGAATTGATAACATCACCAACAGCCGAGTTTGATGCAGCAGGTAATACAGGTATAATTAATATTGTTCTCGAAAAAAAACTTAAAAAAGGTTATGCAGTCAATTTACGAACTACCATTTCAAAAGGGAAATACTGGATGACAAACGAAAATATTTCGGCAAGTTTACGCACAAAAAAAGTGAATTTATATGGTTCTTTTGATTATAATACGCCTCATAGATTTACCAAAAACAAAAGTGGAAATACCATCAATGAGAACGGAGAATCTCTGTGGCTTAGTCGTAAAAACGAAAGTAACTATAAAATAAAATATTATACTTGGCGATTTGGAGCTCAATGGCAGTTTTTACCTAAACATAGCTTAAGTATTAACTATCATGGCTACTTTGATGACTTTAAAAAACAAAATTATTCTACAGTTAATAAATTTAATAATCTCAAAGAATTACAATCTTACACATTAACAGATAATAAAATAATTGAACCTTATCATTACGATGCGGGGAGTGTGCATTATATGTTTGTTATAGATTCTCTTGGAAAAAAATTAACAGCAGATGCCAATTATACATCCTATCGAAATTATTCAGATGGAATACTGATAACAGACAATTATGATGCAAATCAAAATAAATTAAATACTAACGTACTCAAGTCACACCAACCAGGAAGTGTAGATATTTTTTCAGCACAAATTGATGCTAATTTGCCTTTTAAGAAGTATGCTATTAAAACAGGGGTTAAATATGCTAAGGTAAAAAATGATAATCAATACGAATTTGAATCGTTAGAAGAAGATACTTATGTAAAAGTACCAGCATTAAGTAATCATTATAAATATAATGAACAGATTGCAGCAGCATATATAACAGGATCAAAAGAAATAAATAAAACAACAATAGATGCTGGACTTCGTGTAGAATATACCAGAGCAGAAGGATATACAGTAAAAGAAAATGAAACAAATCAATGGCAATATACCAAGTTGTTTCCCTCTTTTTCAATTGGACAAATTTTAGATAAAGACAATAAAATTGACTTTTCGTTAAACAGACGTATCAATCGTCCATCTTACACCGATTTAAATCCAGTACGATGGTATAGAGATCAGTACTTCTATTATTCAGGAAACCCTAATTTAACACCTGAATTAGCTTGGGTATATTCGTTTACATATAGCTTAAAAAATAAATATGTTTTTTCTGCAACGTATAACCAAAGTGATAATTTTATAAATCGAAGGCTTTTAGTAGATGATAATGGTACTACTATAAAAAGTCAAAGTGATAATTTTGGTAATCGAGAGCGTTTTGATTTTACGGTATCAACTCCATTTAAATTATATTCGTTTTGGAATTTACTTTTCTTTTCAGACATAAGTTATACTACTTATCCTATTTCACAAGTTTCAGGAGAAAAACAACTATCAAAGTGGGCTACAACATTTACATTACAACAAGATATTTCCTTGCCAAAAGACTATAAAATGAATCTTTCTGCACACTGGTTTTCATCGGAGTTACTTGGTTTGTACAGTACAAAAGCAACAGGTTATGTAGATTTTGGAATAAAAAAAACATTCCTAAATAAAAAACTAGTAGCGCAACTGACTATAAGTGATATATTTAATACCAACCGTTATGAAGCCTATTCTCAAAGTGATATTATAGATTATTACTATAATAATAAACCAGATTCAAGAAGGTTTGGGGTGACCTTGCTTTATCACTTAGGAGGAAACTTAGTGAAAGAAAATAGAAAAAAAACAGAAGAACAGAAAAGGTTATGATTTTTTTCAAGAATTAAATTACGAGATAGAATTCCATAAAAAAAACAAAGAATGACGCCCTTTTAGAACGGCATTCTTTGTTTTGATTAGGTTGCTTTTACTTAAGTAAGTAATGTTTATTTAAACTTGTGTAAAATAAATATTACTGCCTCGCGTAATAATGATAATCTTTAATCACAGTATCTATAAATTTAGCAGGCTTTTGCTCGGTAGTAATTCCTGTTAACTCAATAACTTTTGTGTATAGTTTCAAAATTACTTTATGATTTTTTTTCTTTATGGCGTCTCTATATACTCTTGTGATAGTGTGAATATCATTGTCACTCAATAACGTTACCTGTGAATAGGTAGGTGTATAGTTATCAACTACATCGCTTGCAATAGTATCTTTTAACGTAATTCTTTTCTTTTCAGATATTACAGTAGTTCCTGCAGCAATATCTCCTAAACGTTGCCCTTTTCCGTTTAATAAAATGGTAAGTACAGCAACAGAACCACTAGCTAAAGTGAAATCAACAAAACGTAATAACCATCTAATTAAATAACTTCCAAAAGTAGGCTTAGAACCATCTAATTTAACCACTCTTATTTGGTTAAAGTATTTGCCAGGAGTTTGCCCGTTCATTAAAACCTCAAAAAGTAAACTATAAAAGAATACAGGAAGCCCTAGTAAAACAAAGAGACTCATGTATTCCATACTCATGGGAATGTCTAACATTCCTATTATAATAGCAATGATAATGTAGTACCCAACAATAAATAACGCATCAATTAAATATGAACCAATGCGAGTGGTAACATGAGCTACATTTTGACTGATAGCAATGTTTTGAGCTGTTTCTATTTGAAAATTATCCATGAACTAGTTTTTCACTTTTTTTTGTTGATATTTATGCAACTTTTTTTAGTTTAGCGAAGATAAAAATATTCTATGATTAGAGAAACTTCTCAACAAACATGCTTTAATTTTTTAAACACATGAGAGAAGCTGCTTTTGTAAATAAAAATAAAGAAAAGTGGCAACTTTTTGAAGATGTGCTGTATAACAAGAAAGTTATTTCACCAGATAAACTATCTAATTTATATGTGGAGTTAACTGATGATTTGAGTTATGCCAAAACCTTTTATCCTAACGGAAATACGGTGATATACTTAAATTCAATAGCATCGGCAGCACATCAAAAAATTTATAAAACTAAAAAAGAAAGTAAAAACAGGTTTATTAGTTTTTTTAAAACTGAATTTCCTTTGATGTTTTACAGTTACCAAAAACAGCTGCTTATAGCGTTTTTAGTATTTGCTTTTTTTTCTATTTGTGGTGCTTTTTCAGCCGCAACCGATATTGATTTTGTCCGTTTGATTTTAGGAGATGGTTATGTAAATATGACTCTGGAGAATATTGAAAAAGGAGATCCAATGGCTGTATATAAAAAAGCTAATGAAGTAGACATGTTTATTGGAATTACTGTAAATAATATAAAAGTAGCCATGTATGCCTTTGTATTAGGAATGCTATTTTCGGTAGGAACCTTATACATTATGATGCAAAACGGAATAATGTTAGGTTCGTTCTTATATTTTTTTTACGATAAAGGGTTGTTTTGGGAATCGTCAAGAACCATTTGGATTCACGGTACCATAGAAATATCAGTAATTGTTATTGCAGGATGTGCCGGATCGGTATTAGGTAACGGATTACTATTTCCAAAAACCTATTCACGACTAGAATCATTTAAAAGAAGCATGAAAGATGGATTAAAAATAATGGTAAGTACCATTCCTTTTTTTATAGTTGCAGGATTTTTAGAAGGTTTTGTAACCCGTCATACAGAAATGCCCGATTGGTTAGCAATTTTAATCATTACTACCTCATTAGCAATCATTATATTTTATTACGTCATATACCCAATTAAAGTTTATAAAAATCAACAAACCAATGCATAAAGAATACGTAGAGTTTAAAAAAGAAAGAGATTTAGGAAGTATTATTTCAGATGCTTTTAAGTTTATAAGATTAGAGGGGAAGCAGTTCTTTTTAACAATTTTAAAAATAGCAGCAATTCCTATTGTAATTACTGTTGTTACTTCTGTTTATATGACTTATTTATTATCTGAAATTCCAAATAACAACCCTTTTGATACATTGAGTTTTGGAGGGTCGGGTATAATAATGGGTATAGCCTATTTGGTAACAGTTGTTTATGTTAATTTAGCAGGGATGTATTATATCAAGTCCTATATAGACAATAAAGGAGTTGTAAAAAAAGAAGAAGTAATAGCTGGTACAAAAGCTAAGTTTTGGTCGTTTACAGGATTTGGGATTTTAGCTGGATTAATAATTTTTGCAAGTATCTTACTTTGTTTTCTACCTGTTATTTATACAGCGACAGTATTGTCTTTAGGAGCTTCAATTTTAGTGTTTGAAAATGAAGGAGCAACTGAAACTATTAGTAAAAGTTTTAATTTTATTTCTGGTTATTTTTGGGAGACGTTCGGAGTAATGTTTGTTGTAGGTCTTTTAGTAGGAGTTTTAGGTTATGTGTTCCAAATACCAGCGGTGATTTATCAACTTGCTAAGATGGGAATAAGTATGGGAAATGAAGACCCTACATCAATGTTTAATACATATAGGGATCCTATTTACTTATTGTTAAATGTGTTGGCAACTGTAGGAAAGTTTTTATTCTATTCGATAACACTTATTACAAATGTACTTTTGTACTTCGATATTAATGAAAGAAAAAATTTGACGGGGACTATTGAAAGAATTGATAGCATAGGACAGTAATCTTTTGAAGCAGTTTCTTTTTTACATAACGTTTTTTATTTGTTCAATCACTCTATTTTCACAGGAAGAAAAAAGAGAGGTGCAGTATGATGATACTATTATTGAACAAAAAAAGTTTGACACTCAAAAAATAGAGGAGTACAAAGAAAAAGATGAATTTATATACATTGTAGAAAAAAGAGAACCTACTATTTTAGAAAAAATATGGGATTGGTTAAAACGAACCGTCATAAAAATTCTCTCTTATATTTTTGATGATATTACACCAGCAGTAGGATTTTTACGTGTTGTTTTAAAAGCGCTACCATATGTAATTGCAGGGTTGGTGTTGTACTTCATTATTAAGTTCTTTTTAAAAGTAAATGCACGCAATATTATTGATGGTAAAAAGGCTAAACCTATTGTGCATTTATCGGAAGAAGAAGAATTGATAAAAGATAAAGACTTACCAAAGTTAATTCAAGAAGCAATTTCAGAAGGAAATTATCAACTAGCAGTACGTTATTATTATTTGTTGCTGTTAAAAAAACTGTCAGATAAAGAGTTTATTTCTTGGAAACAAGAAAAAACAAACGAAGATTATATAAAAGAGTTATCATCTAAAAAACAACTGTATACAGACTTTAAAGAGTTAACTTATTTGTACGATTATGTGTGGTATGGTGAGTTTTCTATAGATAGAGAAAAATTTACACAAGCGGAGAACAACTTTAAAAACACACTAGCTAAAATTTACTAATTTGGATAAAAAACTTAAAATATACATTGGTCTGTTGGTGCTTATAGTGCTCGGTATTTTTTATGTTGAATCTGTAAAGCCTAAAGAAATCAATTGGTATCCAAGTTATGTTGCAAAACATAAAATTCCATATGGTACATATGTATTGCATAAAGAAATGCCAAGTTTATTTCCAAAAAGTGAAGTAAAAGATATCTACCAAAATCCGTATGTGTACTTAAAAGACGATAAGAATAACGGAACCTATTTTTTTCTTGATAATAAAGTGAATTTTGACAAAGATGAGTTGAATGAGCTTTTAGAGTTTGCAGATAGAGGAAATGATGTGTTCATAGCAACCAATGGAATATATTTAGATACGTTGCAAACAAAGACAAGTTATTTAACAACTTCAGCGTTTGAGGAAAAAGCCTATCAAAAAATGAGTAACCCTATTTTTGGTAGAAAAGAGTATTATTTTGATAGAAATTTTTCAAAGCTGTATTTTTCTGAAGTTGATACGCTCAATACAACTATTTTAGGCGAGTTGGTAATACGAAATGAAAACGATTCCATCATCAGTAAAAAGCCGAATTTTATCAAAGTTAAACACGGAGAAGGTAATTTTTATTTGCATACGTTCCCGCAGGCATTTACGAATTATAACATGCTATTAGATAATAATTATGAGTACGTAGCGAAT
Source organism: Tenacibaculum sp. TB-53 (assembly GCF_059716285.2). NCBI lineage: Bacteria > Pseudomonadati > Bacteroidota > Flavobacteriia > Flavobacteriales > Flavobacteriaceae > Tenacibaculum > Tenacibaculum sp. TB-53. Next base: position 693,507 of record NZ_CM202790.1, read on the forward strand.
GTGTTATCATATCTAAATAACCCGGGTAATAAAGAAGCAGAGGTGGGTTCTAATAGTAACAATACCATTTTATGGGATACCTATTATAAGACAGGAAAAAGTAGAATAACCTCTCCCATGCATTATATTTTATCAACCCAATCGTTAAAATGGGCATATTATATAGGATTGATAGGGGTGTTGTTCTTTATTATTTTTAAAGGAAAGCGTAATCAGCGATTAATTCCTGTTATTACACCGTTAAAAAATCAAACACTGGCTTTTACACGTACCATAGCCAATATGTATTACGAAAAATCAGATCATAAAAATATAGCTGAACATAAAATCAACTATTTTTTAGAATATATCAGAATAAAATACCGATTATCAACTTTAAACATAGACGAACGTTTTTATAAAAACCTTGCTAATAGAAGTGGTAATTCAGAAGAAAAAGTAGTTGCTTTATTTAAAAAGATAGAGCAAATACAGTCAAAATCAAGTATAACCGAAGAAGATTTAATAGCCTTAAATAAAGCTATTGAAGCTTTTAAAGCATATAAAAAAGAATAGGATGGATACAGAAAACAATCCAATAGAAAATACGAATGAGTTATTTTCAAGCAGAATAGATTTGTCAAAGTTAAAAGAAGCGGTTGTAAAAATAAAAGAGCAACTAGGGAAAGTAATTGTAGGTCAAGAGGAGTTTATGGAGTTACTGTTGGTTTCTTTACTGGCTGACGGACACGTATTGATTGAAGGTGTTCCTGGAGTAGCCAAAACGGTAACAGCAAAATTGTTAGCTAAAACAATTGCAACCGATTTCAGCCGAATTCAGTTTACGCCTGATTTAATGCCTTCGGATGTATTAGGAACTTCGGTTTTAAACATGAAAACATCTGATTTCGAGTTTAAAAAAGGACCGATTTTCTCTAACATTGTGTTGATTGATGAAATTAACAGAGCACCAGCTAAAACGCAAGCAGCATTGTTTGAGGTGATGGAGGAAAAACAAATTACAATGGATGGTGAGCGTTATGAAATGAATCCACCCTTTATGGTATTAGCAACTCAAAACCCAATAGAGCAGGAGGGAACGTATGCCTTACCAGAAGCGCAATTAGACCGTTTCTTATTTAAAATAAATGTTGGGTACCCGAATTTAGAGGAAGAAATACAGATAATCACTGCTCATAACGATCGCAAAGGAGCGTTACCGCAAACGAAAGTGGAAGCTGTGTTAACAGAAGCTGAGTTATTAGAATACAGAAGCAAGGTTTTTGAAGTATTGGTAGAGGAAAAAATAATTAAATACATAGCACAACTTATTTCCAATACACGTAACAATGCACATTTGTATTTAGGAGGTTCACCAAGAGCAAGTATTGCAGTATTAATGGCCTCTAAAGCATTTGCAGCAATCAATGGACGTGATTTTGTGATTCCTGAAGATGTAAAAAAGAGTATTTATCCAGTATTACGCCATAGAATTATGTTAACTCCTGAACGTGAAATGGAAGGGATGACAGCCGATAAGGTGATTGAAATGATTGTACAATCTGTAGAAGTTCCAAGGTAGTGATTCAATTCTTTAAATCGTTATACGTACACAATCGCTTTTTTATCTACATAAGCGTAATTTCGGCTTTATTTTTACTATCGTTTTGGATTCCTGCGCTTTATTCAGTAACATGGATGCTTGTGTGGTTATTTGTAATAACGATATGTGTTGATGTGTTTATCTTATACCGATTTAAAAATGGATTTTTAGCGAAAAGAATTACATCAGAAAAACTATCAAATTCAGATGATAATGAAATAGCCATTACGCTTGAAAATAATTATCCGTTTCAAGTTTTTATTTCATTGATTGATGAATTGCCAGTACAATTTCAAAAAAGAGATTTCGAACATGCAATGTCTTTGAAGCCTGGTGAGAAATCAACCTATACCTATAGTGTTAGACCAGTTGAAAGAGGGGAATACAAATTTGGGAAAGTAAATATATTCGTGTCTTCTTTTTTACAAATGTTTTCTAAACGTTATTCCTTTGCTGCGGAAGAAAGTGTGAAAGTATATCCGTCATATATACAAATGAAAAAGTACGAGTTTTTGGCGATGCACAATAACTTAACGGAGTTTGGTATGAAGAAAATACGACGAATAGGGCATACGATGGAGTTTGAACAGATTAAAAACTACATTCCTGGTGACGATGTACGTACTATAAACTGGAAAGCAACTGCTAAAAGAGCAGAGTTGATGGTGAATCAATATCAAGATGAAAAATCACAACCCATATATTCTATTATCGATTTGGGTCGTGTCATGAAAATGCCTTTTGAAGGGTTGAAGTTATTAGACTATGCAATTAATTCAACCTTAGCTTTTTCAAATATAGCCTTATTAAAAAACGATAAAGCAGGGATGCTTACCTTTTCCAAAAAGGTTGAAAAGATAGTAGCTGCCAGTAACAAAAAAACAAACTTATCGGTTATCAACGAAGAGTTGTATAATATTACAACCGATTTTTCAGATGCTAATTTTGCGTTATTGTATGCGAATATTAAAAGAAAAATAAATCAACGTAGCTTGTTAATTTTATATACCAATTTTGAGCATATATCGGCGTTAAAAAGGCAATTACCATATTTAAAAGCAATAGCTAAAAAACACTTGCTAGTGACTGTTTTTTTTGAAAATACGGAGTTAGATACGTTGATTACTGAAAATGCAGAAGATTTACAAAGTGTGTATCATAAAACAATTGCTGAGAAATACGCATACGAAAAACGTTTGATGATAAAAGAGCTAGAAAAAAACGCTGTGCATGCTATTTTAACAAAACCACAACATTTGTCTGTTAATGTAATAAATAAATACCTAGAGTTTAAAGCAAAAGGAATGATATAAAAAAAGCGACCATTTGGTCGCTTTTTTTATATCCTGCAATGTTTTTGCAGTGAACAAACTTATGTTTGTATCGTTGCAACAAAAAATATAGTAATTAATTAAATAATAAAATTATGAGTAATGATTTTGGAGTAAAAACTCTATCAAAAGAAGGGTTAAAGGACATAAACGGTGGTGGATTTATTAGTTCGTTAAAAGGAGCGGCATTTTTTGCAGGTTATTTTTTAGGCAGAAATATAGATTCTTTACATGGGATTTATGATGGTATAACAGGAGGAGATAAACATTAAAAAAACAAAAATGAAAAACTCTAAATTATTAACTCTTTCAGAAAAAGAGTTAAAAGAAACAACAGGAGGAGGTATTATAGATAGTGTAAAAGCATTACAAATGTTGCCTTTTGTGATTGTAATAGAGAGTGCAAAGTCTTTTTTCTCAGGGCTTAATGCAGGAACCAGATAAATTAATCAATATAAAAATTTAAAAATGAAAGAATTAAAAGAACTAAGTTTCAAAGAGAAATTAGAAATTAATGGAGGTTTACAAGAGGATTACGATTGGGGGTATTCTGTTGGGGTCCATATTAGACAAGGAGTTGAAACTGTGTTAAGTTGGTGGGATAAAATTAAAAGTATAGGAGATTAATAAAAAAGCGACCAAGTGGTCGCTTTTCTTATGTAATATACGAGTTATACAGTTATTGTATACTTTCTAATCGTTCTCTTAATAATTCAGGGTCTTGTAGAGCATCCCAACCAAAGAATAAAATCATTCCTACCATAGTAATTATATATAATGAACTTAAAATAACACCAATAATAGCCAAAATCTTACCAATTTTAATATTATTGATTCCATCATATTCATCTGGGTTTTCATTATATAAAGTTGTAGCCTTTTTAGCTAAAACTAAAGCAACAACACCAAGAATTAACCCAATAAATCCATAACAGCAGCACCCTAAAATTGAAATGATTCCTAATACTAAAACACCTGTAGAATTTGGTAGTTTTTGTTTTTCCATAGTTTTCTAAAGTTTAAATTAATTGATTCATTTTTATAACATAACTACTCACTATAATAATTATGTTAATAATAGCCAATATACTGATTATTTTTTGAGCATATTTTACTTTATAGAAGAAGTTAATACCTACAACAAAAGCTAAAAGCAGTAAGGTATATATTGCAGGGTACATTTTAAAAGCAGCAACGAACTCTCCTTGTGAAATTAAGCTCAAAGCACGCTGTATACCACAACCTAAACAGTCAACTCCAAAGAATTTTTTGTTTAAGCAAGGCAACATATAATCTTCTAATTGTACAGGCATAACTTATTATTTGAACATATCCATTCCAGGAATATTAGGCATTCCGCTTTTAGCAGCAACAGCTAATTCCTGTTCGTTAATTTCACCAGCACGTTTTAATGCTTTGTTTAGCGCTAAGATTAAATAGTCTTCCAATTCTTCTTTATCATCTAACAAAGACTCATCTACTGTAATAGCTTTAACTTCACGATTAGCGGTTACGGTAACTTTTACATTTCCTCCAGCAATTGCTTCATCAATTAAAACGGTATCTAATCGTTTTTTTGTTTCTTCTACTTTTTGTTGAGCTTCTTTTAGTTTACCCATCATTCCAGAAATATCTCCGAACATATTGTACAGTTTTTATGATTTATTTTCCAACAAAAATAGTATTTTCACAAGAAATATAAACCAACTTAAAAAATGAAAAAAATAATGCTACCGGCTTTGTTTTTTAGTCTTATTTTTGGTTCTTGCAAAAAACAAGAAATGAATAAAGATATCAAAGCCCCAGTTGCTGAAAAGCAACCAACTAAGTTAGAGAAACACGGAGATATACGTACTGATGATTATTTTTGGATGCGTTTAACTGATGCTCAAAAAAATGCAGAAGTTAAAGACGAACAAACTCAAAAAGTATACGATTACTTAAATGCAGAGAACGCTTATTATGAAGAAATGACAAAAGAAACTAAAGAGTTTCAAGAAGAGTTATTTCAAGAAATGAAAGGGCGCATAAAAGAAGATGATGAGTCAGTACCATACAAAAAAGATGGATACTTTTACATAACTCGTTATGAAAAAGGACAGCAATATCCTATTTATAGCCGTAAAAAAGAAACTTTAGAAGCAGAAGAGGAAATCATGTTCAATGTGAATAATGAAGCAAAAGGATATGATTATTTCCAGCTAGGAGGGTTAAATGTGTCACCAGATAATAAAATGACAGCTTTTGCTACAGACACAGTTAGTCGTCGTCAATATTTTATTAGAATTAAAAACTTAGAAACTGGTAAAATCTATAAAGATATTATTGAAAATACCACTGGAGGTTCTGTATGGGCTAATGATAATAAAACGTTGTTTTATGCTAAAAAAGATCCTGTAACGTTACGTTCTTCAAAGATTTACAAACATACATTGGGTTCTGATGCATCTTTAGATGAATTAGTGTATGAAGAAAAAGACGATACGTTCGGAGCTTTTGTTACCAAATCAAAATCTAAAGATTATATCATAATAGGTTCGTATAGTACTGTTTCAACAGAATATCATGTATTAGATGCTAATAATCCTGATGGAGAATTACAAATAATTCAACCACGTGAGCGTGATTTAGAATATGAAGTAGCACACTACGGAGATCATTTTTATATTAAAACCAATAAGGACGGAGCAACCAATTTTAAGTTGATGAAAACTCCTGTAGATAAGCCTGGGAAAGAAAACTGGGTAGATGTAATTCCACATAGAGAAGATACCTTATTTGAAGATTTTTCAATTTTTAAAGACTATTTAGTTTTAGAAGAAAGAAACGAAGGATTGAATAAAATCCGTATTAAACGATGGGATGGAACTGAAGACTACTACTTACCTTTTGAAGAAGAAACCTATTCAGCAGGAGTATATGGTAACCCTGAATTCGATACAGAGGTAATTCGTTACTCATATAATTCAATGACAACTCCAAGCTCTGTGATTGATTTCAATATGAAAGACAGGTCAAAAGAAGTTAAAAAGGAGCAAGAAGTTTTAGGAGGAAAGTTTGATAAAAATAATTATGTAAGCAAGCGTATATGGGTACCTGCACGAGATGGTAAAAAAGTAGCGTTATCAATTGTACACCATAAAGATACGAAGCTTGATAAAAATACACCAATCTTACAATATGCGTACGGTTCTTACGGATATACAATTAATGATGGGTTTTCAACAACACGTTTAAGTTTATTAGATCGTGGATTTGTATATGCTTTAGCGCATATTAGAGGAAGTCAGTATTTAGGACGTGAGTGGTATGAAGATGGTAAAATGTTGAACAAGAAAAATACATTTACCGATTTTATTGATTGTTCTAAATATTTAATTGATAACGGTTATACATCTCCAGAGCATTTATATGCTATGGGAGGTTCTGCAGGAGGTTTATTAATGGGGGCTATTGTAAATATGAATCCTGAGCTATATAACGGAATCATAGCTGCGGTGCCTTTTGTTGATGTAATTTCTACCATGCTAGATGATAGTATTCCATTAACTACAGGTGAATATGACGAATGGGGGAACCCGAATAATAAAGAATATTACGATTATATTAAGTCGTATTCTCCATACGATCAAGTTGAAGCAAAAGCATATCCAAATATGTTAGTAACTACAGGTTTACATGATAGCCAAGTACAGTACTGGGAGCCAGCAAAATGGGTAGCGAAACTACGTGAATTAAAAACAGATAACAACATGTTATTCTTACATACTAATATGGAAGCAGGTCATGGAGGAGCCTCAGGAAGGTTCGATGCTTTAAAAGAAACAGCAGAAGAATATACGTTCTTTTTAATGTTAGAAGGTAAGTTAAAAAAATAATTATATTTTTGCGCTCGATTGAGTGTAAGTGTCATTGCGAAAGCAACGAACAATCTCAACAGATTTTTCGTGTCCGTTTTTCGTAATGACACTTTTTCTTATTTACAAACTATAATGAAGAGACATCAAGGTATTACCAATTCAATAATAGATTTAGTAGGTCAAACTCCCATGATTCAACTGCATCGAATTACCCAAGATTTACCGGGTACTTACTATGCAAAAGTTGAAGCTTTTAATCCAGGTCACTCTGCTAAAGATAGAATTGCATTGCATATCATAGAAACAGCAGAACAAAAAGGAATCGTAAAAGAAGGAGATATTATTGTTGAAACAACATCTGGTAACACAGGGTTTTCATTGGCAATGATTAGTATTGTAAAAGGATATCGATGTATTTTGGCAGTGAGTGATAAGTCTTCTCAAGACAAAATAGACATGTTAAAGTCTATGGGAGCAGAAGTACATGTTTGTCCTGCAAATGTTACTCCTGACGATCCTCGTTCGTATTACGAAGTAGCTAAAAGATTGCATAGAGAAAATCCAGGGTCTATTTATATCAATCAGTATTTTAATGAACTAAATATTGAAGCACATTATAAGAGTACGGGACCAGAAATTTGGGAACAAACCGACGGAAAAGTAACTCACGTAGTTGCAGCAAGCGGGACAGGAGGAACGATTTCTGGAACAGCACGTTATTTAAAAGAACAAAATCCTGATATTCAAATTTTAGGAGTCGATGCGATGGGCTCAGTGATTAAAAAGTATCATGAAACAGGTGAGTTTGATTCAAATGAAATTAGTCCCTATAAAATAGAAGGTTTAGGTAAAAACTTAATTCCTACTTCTACTGATTTTGATGTGGTAGATGTGTACGAAAAAGTATCAGATAAAGAAGCGGCTTTAAAAGCCAGAGAATTAGTGAAAGCAGAAGGTATTTTTGCGGGATATACTTCAGGAGCAGCCTTACAGGCTACACAACAATATGCAGACAATGGTTTTTTTGATGAAAATAGTGTAGTAGTCGTAATTTTACCAGATCACGGTTCTCGTTATATGAATAAGATTTATTCTAATAACTGGATGAAAGAGCAGGGGTTTTTGTAACCAATTATATTTATTCAAACATATAAATATTTATGGCTTCACAATCATGTTCGCTTCCATAAATCATTAATGGTTTTTCAATTTCAATTCCATCGAATATTTTATTTCCTAGTCCATCAAAAGCTTTATGTAATAAAATATATGTTTTGAAAATATAAGCATCTTTAAGAGCTAGGTATATATCCGATTCAAAAATATAATCGTCAATTCCATATTGTTCAATAGTATTATTAAAGGAGATTAGGTTTTTCCAAACAGTACTATAATCTATTTTTTCAATACTAATAAATATTTCATCTTTTGGATAAAATCCTAAATACTTAGGTTTTTTTAATAATAGATAATCTCCTTTTCCATATCCATAAATTGACGCTGTAGGTAAGAGGTCATATTCTAAAAATATAGCTTGAAGCCTTATTACCTTTTGTTCAGATTGATCCTTTACCTTTATTTCAGCAAAAGCATTTTGTATATTCAACTTGAATTTTTCAATTATTTGATTTTCATTAAATTTAAATTCAATTGCTTTTTGAAAGAATTGTTTTAGTTCAGGATTCTTCTTTAATTTATTTAATTCTATTGATTCTTCATCTTCTAAATAATGGTTAACTCCAATACTTAAGTAATGTTGATTTGTTTCATTTATATAACTCGTTATTATCTTTTCTAAGGTAGCTCCTTTTAACTGGATAAGGGACCTTTTTAAAAGGTTTTCTAAATTATGTAAAATATCTTTTTTCATAGCTTGTAAAACTAACTCTAGAATATAATCTATATAAGTGTAAAGTGAAAAATCGTAAAATTTATAAAAGTGAATTTTCTTTGTTACTCATACAACAAATACTGTTCACGTACTTTTTTAAAGTCTTCCAATCCTTGTTGCCAACTTGCTTTAATTTCTTCTTCAGAAAGCCCTTGTTCAATTTGTTCTTGTAGTTTGGTAGTACCTGCTAGTTTGGTAAAAAAAGTATTGAAAAAGTCTTTTTTAGGAGATTGTTGATACGCTTTTACTAGCCAACTAAGGTTTAAGTTAATTAAGCTTTCAGAAGTGCTTAAATCTTCCCCAAAACACATTTTCTCTTTATGTTTTGGATGTTTTGCACCTTCATTGGGTTGTGGTGTAAAACTAAAATCAGTTTTTTCTAAATGTGGTGAACCATAAATTTGAAATTGTTTATCTGTTCCTCTTCCAGAAGATACATTGGTTCCTTCAAAAAAACATAAACTAGGGTATAAGTTTATTGAAACATCGTTCGGTAAATTAGGCGATGGTTTTATCGGTAAACTATATATTGATTGATGCGTATAGTTTTCTAACGGAATTACAGTTAAATCACACTGAATACCATTTGCTAACCACTTTTCACCATTAATCATTTTACCGTATTCACCAATTGTCATTCCGTAAACTACAGGAACAGGGTGCATGCCTACAAAACTTTTGTGTTCAGGTTCTAAAATAGGTCCGTCAATATAATGTCCGTTTGGGTTTGGTCTATCTAATAAAATTACAGGAATATTTGCCTCGGCACAAGCTTCCATCACATAATGTAACGTAGAGATATAGGTGTAAAAACGTGCGCCTACATCTTGAATGTCAAAAACAACAGCATCAATTCCATTTAATTGTTCAGGCGAAGGTTTCTTGTTTTTTCCGTACAACGAAATAATTGGAATCCCTGTTTTTACATCTTTTCCATCAGCTATGGCTTCACCAGCATCAACTTTTCCTCTAAAACCATGCTCAGGAGCAAATACTTTTTGAACGTTAATTCTATCGTAATTATGTAAATAATCTACTAAGTGATGTTGTACCATTTCAGACCCCATAATGTTGGGGGCAACTTCAGCTCGTTGTAACAATTGCAATACGGAAGTTTGATTTGCAACTATGGCAATATTTTTATTCTTTAAAAGAGGAAGGTAAGCTGTAGTTCTATCAGCACCCGTTTTAATTGTTTTTGGCTGTTCTTGTATTGGCACTTCTTTAGTAGTTGATTTTTTTTGTTGTTGTGCACAAGAAGAAAATTGAAAACTGAATACTAAAAAAAGTAAAAAAACGTAATTAAAAGTAAGCTTCATCTATAAAAAATTAAAACATAAAGGTACAGATTTCTATTTTTTAAGAATAATAAAAGTTAAAGAATTAAAACCTAGGTATTCTTCTCTTTCTTTACATAAGAATTAGTTACTTTTGGTTTGTAAAAAAGAAAACATTTGAACTTCGAACTATTCATAGCAAAACGAATCATTGCTGGAAAACAGTATAAAAGCAGTATTTCATCACCAATTATTACCATTGCAACCATTGCCATTGCTCTTGGTGTAGCTATTATGTTAATTGCAGTGTCGATTACCTCTGGGTTTCAGAATAAGGTGCGCGATAAAATGACAGGCTTTAAAGGGCATATTCAAATTGTAAATTACGATAATAACAATTCAGATGTTTCAACAGTTCCGATTGATATTAACCAAGAGTTTTATCCAGAGTTTAAAAACATTGACGGCATAAAAAAAGTACAACCTTTTGCTAATGTTGGAGGGATAATTAGAACTCCTACTGATTTTGAAGGAATTATTTTTAAAGGAGTTTCGGCTGATTACGATTTTACTTTTTTTAATGAGTGTTTAGTTGAGGGTCGTTTACCAGATTTTACCCAAGATAGAAACCGAGAAATTCTAATTTCTCAATCTATTGCAAACCGATTGCATTTTAAACTAAACGATACCATTCAAACATGGTTTGGAGCAGAAAACAGTAGTTTGAAATTTAAATCAAGAAAGCCAATTATTGTGGGAATATACAATACAGGTTTTGAACAGTTTGATAAGATTATGTTGTTGGGAGACTTAAGAGAGGTTCAAAAAATTAATCGTTGGAAAGATAATGAAATAGGAGGCTTTGAAGTGTTGATTGATGATTATGATATGCTCAAAGAAAAAGGAGATGAAGTGTATACAAGTATTGGAGCAACCTTAAATAGTATTACCATTGTAAATAATTATCCTGCTATTTTTGAGTGGTTAAAACTATTAGATAATAACGTATGGTTTATTATTGGAATCATGGTGTTGGTTGCTGGAATAAACATGGTAACAGCATTGTTGGTTCTTATTCTAGAACGTGTACAAATGGTTGGAATTTTAAAAGCATTGGGAAGTGTAAATTGGAGTATCCGAAAAATATTTTTATACAATGCTTCTTACTTAATTTTAAAAGGATTGTTCTGGGGAAATCTCATCGGACTTAGTATGCTTTTAATTCAAAAATATACGAAGTTAATAAGTCTAGATCCTGAAACTTATTATGTATCAACAATGCCTGTAGATATTAATTTCTTGGCAATTTTATTGTTAAACATAGGTACGCTAATACTTTGCTTTTTAATGTTGATAGTACCTTCATATATCATTACAAAAATTCGCCCTTCAAAATCCATTCGATTTGCTTAGTTTTGCATAACATTAATAAGATATGAAGTACGCAAAAAATATATTAGAAACTATTGGTAACACACCTTTAGTTCAATTAAACTCAGTGACAAAAGAAGTAGATGCTTTAGTATTAGCTAAAGTAGAAACGTTTAATCCAGGAAACTCTGTAAAAGACCGTATGGCACTTAAAATGATAGAAGATGCTGAAGCAGATGGTCGTTTAAAGCCAGGGGGTACCATTATAGAAGGTACTTCAGGAAATACAGGAATGGGATTAGCATTAGCAGCTATTGTAAAAGGGTACAAATGTATTTTTGTAATTTCAGATAAGCAATCAAAAGAAAAAATGGATATTCTGCGTGCAGTAGGGGCAGAGGTAGTTGTTTGTCCTACGAATGTAGAACCAGATGATCCTCGTTCATATTATTCAGTATCTAAGCGTTTAGGGGAGGAAACTCCAAACTCTTGGTATGTAAATCAATATGACAATCCTTCAAACGCACAAGCACATTACGAGCAAACAGGACCAGAAATTTGGGAACAGACCGATGGTAAAATCACACATTTTGTTGTTGGAGTAGGAACAGGAGGAACGGTTTCAGGGACTGCTAAGTTTTTAAAAGAAAAGAATCCAAATATTAAAATTTGGGGAGTAGATACGTACGGATCTGTATTTAAAAAATACCACGAGACAGGTATTTTTGATGAGAATGAAATCTACCCATATATCACTGAAGGAATTGGAGAAGATATTTTACCTAAAAATGTTGATTTTTCTTTAATTGATGGATTTACAAAGGTAACTGATAAAGATGCTGCTATTTACACACGCAGAATAGCTAAGGAAGAAGGAATTTTTGTAGGGAATTCAGCAGGTTCAGCTATTAAAGGATTATTACAGTTAAAAGACGAGTTTAAACCTGATGATGTAGTGGTAGTGTTATTTCACGATCATGGAAGCCGTTATGTAGGAAAAATGTTTAATGACGATTGGATGCGTGACAGAGGTTTCTTAGATGAAGAAATTACTACAGCTGAAGATTTAATTAAAGATCATATAGATAAACCATTAGTAACTGTTCAAACAGAAGAATTAGTATCGCATGCTATCGAAAGAATGCGTGCATTTAAAATATCACAGATTCCTGTAAGAGATGTAAATGGGTTTGTAGGTTCAGTAGATGAATCAGCATTATTATATAGTTATTTAGAAGATAAAAATATAGCAGAAAAGCCTATTAAAGATGTAATGGGAAGAGTATATCCTACAGTTAAAAAATCAGCTTCTATTGATGAGGTATCTAAGTTAATTAACAAAGAAAATCAAGCAGTTTTAGTTGATTTAGAAAATGGAAAACACCACATCATTACAAAATATGATATAATTAGAGCTATTTAAAATTAGCATCTCTAAAGAGAATAAAAACAGGAAGCCCGCTCAAATTGAGCGGGCTTCTTTGTTAATCAACTAATTCAAATAATTTACACAATGAAAACAATGTTACTTGCTTACGGTATTGTTGTTTCCAATATCTGTGCCAAAATTATAAATAAAAAGCGGTACTTTATTTAATTTTTAATTATTTGACATTTTTTTAACGTTAAACCGTTAAAAAGTTAAGGATATTTTAATTTAAGGTTAGCTAGCGTGTTTGTGTGCTTTATACGATGAACGTACTAAGGCACCACTTTCTACATACATAAAGCCCATTTCTAACCCTAATGTTTCGTATTTTTTGAATTGTTCTGGTGTTATAAATTCCTTAACAGGTAAGTGTTTTTTACTAGGTTGTAAGTATTGACCGATAGTAATAACATCTAATCCAACATTACGTAAGTCTTTCATGGTTTGTATTACTTCACCTTCTGTTTCGCCTAAACCAAGCATAATTCCAGATTTAGTACGCATTCCGTTTTCTTTTAGGTATTTTAAAACCCCCAAGCTACGATCATATTTTGCTTGAATACGAACTTCACGAGTTAAGCGACGTACCGTTTCCATATTGTGAGAAACAACTTCAGGAGCTACTTCAATAATACGGTCTATTAATTTTTCGTTTCCTTGAAAATCAGGAATAAGAGTTTCTAAAGTAGTATTCGGATTAGCTCTACGAATAGCCTGTACTGTTTCAGACCAAATAATAGAACCTCCATCTTTTAAATCATCACGGTCAACAGAGGTAATTACCGCATGTTTAATATTCATTAATTTAATAGAACGAGCTACTTTTTCAGGTTCATCCCATTCAACGGTATCTGGGCGTCCAGTTCTAACACCACAAAACCCACATGAACGTGTACAGATGTTACCTAAAATCATAAAGGTAGCAGTACCTTCTCCCCAACATTCACCCATGTTTGGACAGCTTCCACTGGTACAAATAGTGTTTAATTTATATTTATCAACAAGTCCTCTTAGTTCCGTGTATTTTTTTCCTACAGGTAATTTTACACGTAACCATTTTGGTTTTTTCGTTCTTTCTGGTGTTGCTACAGTTTCGTTTGCCATTCCATAAAAATTGAACTGCAAATTTACGAAGAAAAGATTTATAAACTAAGTAAAAACCAAATACTAAATCCGAACAAAAAAACAATACCTATAAGACTCAAAATGCGTAAACCAATATTTGGTCTGTACTTTTTTGGCGTATGCTTACCAGTAATTAAGATATAGTTAAGAATAGCATAAAACGGAGCTGTTAAAAAAGATAAAACTGTGGCTATTCGTACAAGAAATACCATATCACTTAAAAAACAATATAAAATAACAGAGGTTCCAAGCGTTAACAGTAGTAACCAAAACCAGTAGCCTAATTTTATTGTTCTTGTTGTTCTCGGAAAAAGTAAAAAAGAAGATTTTTCCATAGCTCTTGGTGAAGCATCTAATGTTGTAATGGTAGTACTAAACATAGTTGTAAAAGCTGCAATACCAATAAATACAGAAGAAAATTCTCCTAAGTTTTTTGTGTATAAATTGATTAGTTGAGAAGCAAAAATAGTTCCTTTACTAGAGAATGATTCTCCTGATTGATGCATAACTAAAGCACCTAACATAACAAAACAAACTCCTAAAAATAAGGCTCCAATATAGCCAACATTAAAATCAAAAATGGCTTGTTTAGGCTTTATTTTTACAAAAGTAGTTTTGTCTTTTTCTACCGACCATAAAGAATGCCAAATAGAAATATCCAACGGAGCGGGCATCCATCCTAAGAAAGCAATTAAAAAGGTTACTTGAGCTGTTCCGCTAGGTATTATTTGTTGAAAGCTAAAACCCTTGTCAGTTTTAAATAGGGCAATGTTTACGGCTATTATAGTGCTAATGGTTAAAATAGCAATAATATACTTCATTAAGTTATCTAAAAATTTGTATTTCCCTATGCCTAGTAAAACAATGCTGATGAACATAATTAATACAGACCATGCTACTAAATCAAGTGAAATACCAAAAATATTAGAAGCTAAACTGGCTGTAACAATAGTTACTGCAGCTTGAATGGTAAACATAGTTGCAAGATTTAAGATAAAGTAGCTGATTAAAACTCCTTTACCGAGTCTTTTATAACCATCTAAAAGCGTTTCGCCTGTTGCTGTAGCATATCGAGGGCCAAATTGAAAAAAAGGATATTTGATAATGTGTACTAGGAGTAAAGCCCATAGTAAACCAAAGCCAAAATCGGCACCAGCTCTAGTTGATTGTACTAAATGGGAAACACCTATGGCAGCACCAGCAAATAATAGTCCAGGGCCTAATAGGTTTAAGAGAGATTTTTTCATGAAAAAGAGAGCTTAAAAGTTTAAATAGTCACCATCTTTTAACTTTTCAAACAAAGTTTTCAGATGCTTTTTTTCTTCTCTTTTTGGTTGAAATTCTTTTTTATGTAGATATTTTCTTATTGCATTAAACTGTAAAATCATAAAGTTTTGATTTTTATGGTTTTGCAATTTATGATTTCTTTATTATTTCAGCTAATAATTTTTTTGCACGTAATAATTTTACTTTTACATTATTTATCGGTTCCCCAATTTGCTCAGAAATTTCTTTATAACTTAACTCTTGAAAATACCGAAGGTTGATGACATCTTGATATTTTGGTTTTAATTTTTTAATGTCTTTTAGAAGTTTCGCTAAGTTTTGTTCAGTAATAATTTTGTCTTCAGGAGACGGAGCGTCATCAACAACAGCATACACTTCTTTTTCTTGTTCTTCAGTTGTTTGTGTATATATGGTAGATTTTTTCTTTCGAAGAGAATCGATGTATACGTTTTTTGAAATTGTAATTAACCAAGTTTTGAATTGATAGTTTTCATCAAAAGTTTCAATTCTGTCAAAAGCTTTGGAAAAAGTTTGAATAGTAATATCTTCAGCATCATTATCATTTTTGGTTTTTTTCAGCTGAAAAGCATACACGCTCCCCCAGAAAGTATCTAATAAATAATTAAAAGATATTTGATTTCCTTTTTTAGCTTGTTGAATGTGGTGAAATACTTTTTCCTGATTTATGTCCAATGCTTGGGTTTCAAAATTTGATTTGATATAAATATACTAATTTATAGCGATATTCGGTAAATACCAAGTATACCAGCTATAAAAAACTAAGTAACTCTAGTTATGGAAGAGTAATATCTTGAACGATATAACATCTAAACATAGATTTTTTTACTTCCTTTTGCAAAATAGTAGCTGCTGTAAGAGAGAAGGGTAAAGTGATAAATTCTAAAAAAGATTAGTTAATTGGTACTTGTTTAATTATTATGTTGAGGTTCACTACAAGTATCAAACTGGTCTGGAGTTTTACCACAAAATCCACAAGCTTCACCACTCTCATTTAACATCGGGTTTTGGCTAGCACAAGTACCAGCAAACTCTCCGTCTTTTTTTGCCCAAATTTTAATGGCAATTCCAGCAAATGCTAACGCTAATAATCCTATGGTAACAAAAATTAATTTCATGATGTATTGTTTTGTACTGCAAAGATACGAACTTCATATTTTTTTTGTATGAAATTAAATAAATTTATACTAATGAAATTGAAGTATGGCTAAAATGTTAGAATTAATTGTAATTTTATAAAATAATGTTTACCTCTATTTCTAGGTTAATATTAAACTTTTCTTTGATAGTGTGTTGAATATTTTGTGCCAATTCATAAATTTCATTTCCCTTTGCATTTCCGTAATTTACTAAGACTAAGGCTTGCTTTTCGTGGACTCCATAGTCGCCAAAACGCTTTCCTTTAAATCCACTTTGTTCAATTAACCAACCAGCTGGTACTTTAATTTCAGTATCAGAAATAACATAACTAGGAGTATTAGGATACTTTTTCTGAAGTTTTTCAAAATGTTCTCTTGAAATTACTGGATTTTTAAAGAAACTACCACTGTTTCCTATTTCTTTTGGATCGGGTAATTTTGATTGACGTATGGCGATTACAGCATCAGAAATATCTTTTATAGTTGGATTTGTAATATCTTTTGAAGCTAACTCAGACTCAATAGCTCCGTAGGAAGTATTAAGTTTGTGATTGTTTTTAGTGAGTTGAAAACTTACTGAAGTTAACACATATTTCCCTTTGGCTTCGTTTTTAAATATGGAATTACGGTATCCAAACTGACATTCTTCCGCAGAAAAAGAAACTAATTTTCCTGTTTTTATTTCAACAGCTTCTACTTTTGTGATAGTATCTTTTACTTCAACACCGTAAGCACCAATATTTTGGATAGGACAAGTACCTACATTTCCAGGGATTAGAGATAAGTTTTCCAATCCACCATAGTTTTGAGAAACGCACCACAACACAAATTCATGCCAGTTTTCACCAGCATTTACAGTTATGTAGATGTCATTATTATTTTCTCTATCAATAGAAATTCCTTTAATATCAATATGTACAACTAGGTTTTCAATATCTTTGGTAAGTAACATGTTACTACCACCAGAAATTAAAAAAAGATTTTTTTCCTCTTTTAAAAGCTGTTGTAGTTGGTATACAGAAGTAATAGAAACAAAACGTTTGGCATTTACATCAATACCAAACGTGTTGTACTCTTTTAAAGATATGTTTTCTTGAATATTCAATTAACTATTATATTTTTCTAAGGCGATTTTTAATATCTCAACTGAACGTTTTAAATCGGCTTTGTTTAAAACATAGGCAATACGCACCTGATTTTTTCCTTCACCTTCGGTAGAATAGAATCCACTTGCAGGAGCTACCATTACCGTTTCATTATTATCGCTGAATTTTTCTAAAATCCATTGAGCAAAGTCATCAGTATCTTTTACTGGTAATTCAGCAACACAGTAAAAAGCACCTTTAGGATTGGCAACTTTTACTCCTTCAATTTTTTGCAACTCAGAAATCAAGGTATTTCTACGATCCTCATACTCTTCAATAACTTCATCAAAGTAACTTTGAGGAGTATCTAAAGCAGCTTCACTGGCAATTAAGGCATAGGTTGGTGGGCTTAGACGTGCTTGAGCAAATTTAATAGCTGTTCCAATAAAATCTTCGTTTTTAGAAACAATACAACCAATTCTTGCACCACACATGCTGTAACGTTTTGATACAGAGTCAATCATAATAGCATTTTGTTCTAATCCTTCTAAAGCCATTACTGAATTATGCTTTTCACCATCGTATGTAAATTCACGATATACTTCATCAGCAATTAAAAATAAATCATGTTTTAACACAATTTGTTTTAGCTTTTCAATTTCTTCTTTGCTGTATAAATATCCAGTTGGATTCCCAGGGTTACAAATTAAAATTGCTTTAGTTTTTGGAGTAATTAACTTCTCAAAATCTTCAATAGCAGGTAAAGCAAAGTTATTTTCAATTTTAGAAATAACAGGAACTACTTTTACACCTGAAGCTGTAGAGAAACCATTATAGTTAGCATAAAAAGGTTCAGGTATAATGATTTCATCTCCTGGATCGGTAATACTACCAATAGTAAATAATAAAGCCTCTGAACCTCCTGTAGTAGCTATGATATTATTAGCCGTTACATGGATATCATTTTTAGCATAATAATTAGCTAGTTTGGTTCTGTATTCTTCTGAACCTTCAGATCTAGCATATGATAATACTTCAATACTATTGTTTTTTACTGCGTCTAAAGCAACTTGTGGTGTTTTAATATCAGGTTGACCAATATTTAAATGATAAACTTTTGTTCCATTTTTTTTAGCAGCCTCAGCAAAAGGAACCAATTTACGAATTGGTGATTGAGGCATTGCGTTTCCTTTACTAGAAATTGATGGCATTTTTAAATTAAATTAGTTGTTTGAAAGGCAAATTTGCAAAATATATTTGAGAGTATTAGAATGTTTACGATGAAAAAATCGGTTAAAAAAATCATAAAAACCAGAATTTCTAAAATGAAGGTTGTATATTTAAGTATATAACTATAAAATAAGTTCTTTTGAATAGATTATTACTATACTTTTTTATACTTTTTTTAAGTACTTCAGCTTTTACTCAACAAAACTTTCAGTTTTTAGGTAAAGAGATTGATAAACAATCGATAAAGTTTCAGTTAATTAACAATTTAGTCGTTATTCCATTGGAAATTAATGGACACAAACTATCATTTATTTTGGATACAGGGGTAAATAAGACAATTTTATTTAATCTAACTTCTAAAGATAGTATTGGTTTAAATAATGTAAAAAAAGTGTTTATAAGGGGGTTAGGGAGTGGAGCTCCAGTAGAAGCATTATTTTCTAGAGGTAATAATTTTAGAATTAAAAACATAGCTAGTTCTAATCAAGGGTTATATGTTATTTTGAAAGATGCTTTTGATATTTCTGCTAAAATGGGAACAACCATTCACGGTATTATAGGGTATGATTTATTAAAAGATGTTATAGTCAAAATTAATTATGCTAGCAAGAGGATTGATTTTTACAACCCTAAAACTTATAAACTGAATGTATGTAATAGATGTGAAAGTTTTCCTTTACAATTTTATAGAAATAAACCTTACATAGATGTAAATGTGCAAGTTGATACTTTGAAAACAACAATGTTACCAGTAAAATTATTAATTGATACAGGAGGTAGTGACGCAGTTTGGTTGTTTGAGGGAACAAAAAAAGAGTTGAAAACACCTAAGAAGTTTTTTAAAGATATAATAGGAGAGGGGTTTAGTGGTACTATCTATGGAAATAGAAGTAGGCTTCAGAAAATTTCTATGGGAAAGTTTAAAATAAGTGAACCAACAGTATCTTTTTTAGATTCTTCATCAACCTTTAATGCCAGACAATTTAAAGAAAGGAATGGTAGTATTGGCGGAGGAATTTTAAAACGTTTTAAGGTATGGCTTGATTACCCGAATAAAAGAGTAATACTGAAAAAGAACGCTTCATTAAATAGAGGCTTTTATTATAATATGAGTGGTCTACATATAATATATGATGGGCAAGAGTTAATAAAAGAAAAAGGAGCGACTAAGTTTGAAGATGCTTATGGTTCAAATAATCAAACACAAAAAAGTAATGTAATTTCTTTAGTAAGTACATATTTTTATCGTTTTAAGCCTAAGTATAAAATAGATAAAGTAGTAGAAAATTCACCAGCTTTTAAAGCAGGTCTTCAAATTGGAGATGTAATAAAGAGAATTAATGGAAAGGCGGCACATGAATATCATTTAAATGAGATTATAGATATGTTTCATACAAAACCAGGTAAGAAAATAAAGATAGAAGCAGAAAGAGCAGGTGTTAGGCTAAGGTTTATGTTTAAGCTAGAACAAAGAATATAAAAAAAGCTCAACATTTGTTGAGCTTTTTTTATGTATAATAAGTTTTTAGCTATCGCTTACCGTACTTTTCTCTTTGGCAGGAGTTGCATCCTTTACAATGAATCCTTTAATTTTAACTCTTTTTCTTTTGTTTTTAGCATTTGAAATAACAGTTAAAGTTTTAGAAAAACCACCTAATCTTTTTGTATCGTAAGAAACTTCAATTTGTCCTTTTTTACCAGGCATAATTGGTTCTTCAGGTTTAGTAGGTACTGTACATCCACAAGGAGATACGATATCCTTAATTATAATAGGAGCTTCACCTACGTTTGTAAATTCAAATACGCGTTTTCCTTCAGACCCATAAGCTATTTTTCCATAGTCAATAGTTTCAGTTTCAAATTTAAATTCTTGAGCGCTTACTGTTAAGGTAATAAAGCAAACAGCGATAAATGATAAAATTGTTCTCATAATGTTAAAAATTAATTTTTTAGGGTATTAACCGCTACAAATTTAGTATTATTTCTTTAAGTTCTAAAAAAACAACCTCTAATTTTCTGTACCTCATAGATAGTTGTATTTTTGCTAATCGAATTTCAAAAACAATGCCAAAGGTTAAAAAATGTTAAATTATTAACCATAAAGATACACATAACATATGAATATTCCATCAAAATATAATTCCAAAGAAGTAGAAGGAAAATGGTACGATTACTGGATGAAGCACAATTACTTTCATTCAGAAGTAGATGAACGCGAACCCTATACAATTGTTATACCGCCACCAAACGTTACAGGAGTATTACATATGGGGCATATGTTAAACAATACAATTCAAGATGTGTTAATTCGTCGTGCTCGTTTACAAGGAAAAAATGCGTGTTGGGTTCCAGGTACTGACCACGCCTCAATTGCTACTGAAGCAAAAGTAGTAGCGAAATTAAAAGAACAAGGTATTGATAAAAATGATTTAACTCGTGAAGAATTTTTAGCACATGCTTGGGAATGGAAAAATGAGTATGGAGGGATTATTTTAGATCAATTAAAAAAGTTAGGAGCTTCTTGTGATTGGGAACGTACTGCATTTACCATGGATCCTGCATTGTCAGAATCAGTAATTAAGGTATTTGTAGATTTATATAATAAAGGGTTAATTTACCGTGGATATCGTATGGTGAATTGGGATCCTGAAGCTAAGACAACGCTTTCTGATGAAGAGGTAATTTACGAAGAACGTCAAGGTAATTTATATTACTTACAGTACGATATAGTAGGTTCTGATGAAAAAGTAACTATTGCAACTACACGTCCTGAAACTATTTTAGGAGATACAGCTATTTGTATTAATCCAAACGATGAGCGTTTCACACATTTAAAAGGAAAGAAAGCAATTGTACCTTTATGTAATAGAGAAATTCCGATTATAGAGGATGAGTATGTTGATGTTGAGTTTGGTACAGGTTGCTTAAAAGTAACACCTGCGCATGACGAAAATGATAAAACCTTAGGAGATAAGCATAACTTAGAAGTAATCGATATTTTTAATGAAGACGCTACCTTAAATTCTTTTGGATTACATTACGAAGGAAAAGACCGTTTTGTTGTTAGAAAGGAAATATCTAAAGAATTAGAGGAGAAAGGTTACTTAGTTAAAACAGAAGTTCACACTAATAAAGTTGGAACTTCAGAAAGAACGAAAGCGGTAATTGAACCAAGATTATCGGATCAATGGTTCTTAAAAATGGAAGAGTTGGTAAAGCCAGCTATTGAAGCTGTATTAGGAGAAGATAGAGAAGTGAAGTTATTCCCTAAAAAGTTTGAAAACACATACCGCCACTGGATGGAAAACATTCGTGATTGGAATATTTCTCGTCAATTATGGTGGGGGCAACAAATTCCTGCTTTCTACTTTGGAGATGGGAAAGAAGACTTTGTAGTAGCTGAAAATATTGAAGATGCAGTAAAACTAGCCCAAGAAAAAACAGGGAATACATCATTAAGTGTTTCTGATTTAAAACAAGATCCAGATGCGTTAGATACTTGGTTCTCTTCTTGGTTATGGCCAATGTCGGTTTTCGATGGAATTCGTAATCCAGAAAATGAAGAAATAAAGTATTACTATCCAACCAATGATTTAGTAACTGGACCAGATATTTTATTTTTCTGGGTGGCACGTATGATTATTGCCGGATATGAATACAAAGATGAACGTCCGTTTGAAAACGTATACCTAACAGGGTTGGTACGTGATAAGCAGCGTAGAAAAATGAGTAAATCCTTAGGGAACTCACCAGATGCTTTAAAGTTAATTGAAGATTTTGGAGCTGACGGAGTTCGTGTAGGGTTATTATTAAGTGCAGCGGCTGGAAACGATTTATTATTTGATGAAGATTTGTGCCAGCAAGGAAAAGGATTTGCTAATAAAATTTGGAACACCTTCCGTTTAATTAAAGGGTGGGGAATAGACGAAAGTTTAGCGCAACCAGAAACGGCTAAAATAGGATTAGCTTGGTATGAGGCTAAGTTTAATAAAGTGTTGTTAGAAATAGAAGATCACTTTAGTAAGTATCGTTTATCAGATGCTTTAATGGCAATTTACAAGTTAATTACTGATGATTTCTCATCATGGTTATTAGAAATTGTAAAGCCAGGATACCAACAACCAATCGATGCAAAAACATATAAAGCTGTAATAGAAGTATTAGAGAATAACTTAAAAGTATTGCATCCATTTATGCCTTTCTTAACGGAGGAAATTTGGCAACACATTACAGAAAGAACTCCTGAAGATGCATTGATTATAGCTAAATATCCAACAGTAGGAGAAACAAATGAAGAATTGATAACGAATTTTGAATTTGCTACAGGGGTCGTTTCAGGAATTAGAACAATTAGAAAAAATAAAAATATTTCGTTTAAAGACGCGGTTGAATTGTCTGTTGTAAATAACGAAAAGTTTACAAAAGAGTTTGATGTAGTAATTCAAAAGCTAACAAATGCTTCAGATATAAATTATGTTACCGATAAGGTAGAAGGCGCAGCATCTTTCCGTGTAAAATCAAATGAATATTTTGTTCCAATTTCATTGGATACCATTGATGTAGAAGCAGAAATAACTAAGCTAAATGCAGAGTTAAAAAGAGCTGAAGGTTTCTTAACAGGAATTCAAAAGAAGTTGTCTAATGAGCGATTTGTAAGTAATGCACCAGAGCAAGTAATAGCCCTAGAGCGTAAAAAAGAGTCAGATACGTTAGCAAAGATTGAAACAATTAAAGCTAGTTTAGCTTCTCTACAGTAAGTTAATTGTTTTAAATAAATAAAAAACTCCGCTGTAAACTTACAGCGGAGTTTTTATATAGTAAGATACTTTAATTTCTATCAATAACATTTCCAGAGCCTAAAGAAGTCTTATCTATGTCTGAAGGGTTTCCTTTATAATATATACTTCCAGACCCTACTATTGTAGCTTTAATTCTATTGTTAACGGTTACTGATATATCACCAGACCCAGCAATACTAGCTTTTAAAGAACTTGTTTTTAAATCGTATGCTTTTATATTTCCTGAACCACCAATAGAACATTTTAAGTTGTCACTTTTCCCTTTTAGTTTAATGTTTCCAGAACCGCCAATAGAAGTTTTAACAGTATTAGCGTCTACACTGGCTATAATATTTCCGGAACCTCCTAAACCAAAAGAAATTACATCAGCCTTAATACGTTTTTTTGCAATTATATTTCCTGATCCTCCTAAAGCTACGGCTTCAATTTTTTCAAAAGGAATAGTTACTGTTAGTTTTTTTGTGGCTTTAATATTGGTGTTTTGTTTGAAGTGTACATTTAGTTTTCCGTTTTTAACTTCAGTTTCAATGTACTTTAAAATATTTTCTTCTCCTTCTAAGGTTACTTTACCTTCGATTCCGTTAATTAAATAAACATCAAATGAACCTCCAATGTTTACTTTGTCAAAAGAACCAATTTTTCTAGTTTCTGTAGTAACTTTACCGTTTCCTTTAATTTTTTTTGAATTCCACCAGCTTTGTGCTTGTGTTTGAAAGCTAAAAAAAAGAGATAATAATAAGATTGCTAATTTTTTCATTGTAATATAATTTGTAAGTTGGTTAATCATTTAATTTTAAAGAAACACCTCCGTATTTAGATTTTATGGAAATGGTAGAATTAGAATTTCCTTTACCAAAAGTTCCTTCGTAGTATTTTTTTGATGACTTATTAATGCTTTTAAACATGTTTACATAGTTTTCAGGATATCCAAATCCAGCATAACCTAAATCAACAGTAAAAGTAAAGTTGTTGTTACTATTCGTGCCAAGTTTAATTCCTGCATAACTTCCATCAATAACAACACTTTCAAAGCCTTTTTTAATATTTCTAACTCTAACACTACCATAATCGGTATTAACTTTCAAGTTTTTTCTAATAGTACCTATTTTTATGCTAGCATAATCAGAATTACCATTAATGCCTGAGGCATTATCTACAGAAATACTTCCATAATCACTATTAAAATCAACATCGGTTGCAGTACCAATTTTCATGGTAGAATAATCTGCGTTTACTTTTAAATTTTCTGATTTTTGAATGGTTAACTTAGAGTAGTCAACACTTAAGTTTCCTGATTTCATAAAGTTAATTTCAGAAGTACCACAGTAATCTAAATTAATGTTATTAGTTTCATTTAATAATTGGTCAATTTGTATTTTACCATAATCACAATTAATATTAGACTTACCTTCTAATTTATCCAGCTCAATGTTTCCGTATTTATTATTTAAATCAGCATTGTTGGTGATTGGCATTTTAACAAAGTAGTTAATTTTGTAGTTGGTGTTATTACTACCCCACCAAGACCAGCTTGATTTTGTTTTTTCAATAATGGTTCTGGCTTCTACTAAGCTAGGTGTAGCTTCAAATTGAACATCAATTGCTTTTAACTTACGTTCAACATTAGATAAGTCATTACCCTTAACAGTTATTTTGACGTTAATTTCTATTCTGTTTTCGTTCCAAGTAGCTACATTTACATTACCATATTTATTGTTAATGTATAAGGTTGCGTTTTTGTTAACAGAAAATGTTTTACGTATGTTTTTGCTTTTTTCGTGTTTTTTATCATTAGCTACTAAAAGAGTAGGAATGAACAGGAGTAGGAAAAGTACTTTATATAATTTCATCTTCTAATATTTCTAATTTTGCTGGGTTTTGTTGTAATTCTAATCGTAAAAGAAGTTTTTCTAACACATCTAATCGTTGTTGATAATTTTGTATCATTTCTCTGATAATTTGATGTTTATTTTCTCTTTTAGATAGTTCTTTTACGAGCGTTTTGTATTGGTCTTCTAGCTCTTCAATTTCATTTAAAGAATCTTCAATAACCATTTCGGTTTCTAAATTTCTATATTGTTCAACTTCCTTTAATTCTTGATTTATAGTTGTAACAAAAAAGTTTTGAGCTTCTGCCATTT
The DNA here is from genome assembly GCF_059716285.2 of Tenacibaculum sp. TB-53. Lineage (NCBI taxonomy): Bacteria > Pseudomonadati > Bacteroidota > Flavobacteriia > Flavobacteriales > Flavobacteriaceae > Tenacibaculum > Tenacibaculum sp. TB-53. The sequence goes on from NZ_CM202790.1 coordinate 719,072, forward strand.
TGGGCGAAATATCGGCTAAGTCGTAGGTGTTTTTTTGTTGGTAACTACCAAGATAAAATCCTAAAATTAATACGATTGACGCTGCTATGCTCATCCAAAAATAAGATGCCCTTTTAGCTTGTTTTGGCGACTTTAGTTTTCGTTGAAATCGATTTAAATGTCCTTGATGAGGCTCGAAAACATCAAAATCATTTTCTTTAAAAAACTGATGTAGTTTATCCTCCATATACTTGTTTTTTATTAGTATTAGCAGCTAATACTTGTTTTAATTTCTTTTTTGCTCTAGATATTGTTGTTCGCACATTTTCATTGGTGTAATTTAATATCTGAGCGATTTCATCATAATCATAACCTTCAACAAGGTTCAAGGTCAATACAATTCTGTAATTATCCTTTAAACTTTGCAAACAGCTTATAACTCTTTTAACTTCTAAAGAACTATAGTCTATCTCAATATCTTCTACTTCGTAGCTAGGAATCACATCCATTCGTACTTCATCATATCGAGTAACTTTCTTTAATTGGGTTAAACTTTTATTAATCACAATTCTTTTTAACCATGCACCAAAAGTAACCTCACCTTTAAAGCTATCTAACTTCATGAAAGCAGTTAAAAATGCTTCTTGGATTAAATCTTCAGCCTCAAACTCGTCTTTTAAGATACGATATGACGTATTATACATAGCTTTGTAATAGTTTTGATAAACCTGCATCTGAGCAGCATTATCGTTCTTTTTACAGCGTTCGATTAGTTGGTTAATATGTGTATGTTGAGACTCCAATAAAATCATTCTACACTAGAGACAATTTAACTTTAAAATTGTGACAGTTTACATCAATAAAAGTAAAATATTTTTTATAGTTTTAAATTTTATATTGATATTTTGTTGATAATTAAAGTGTTGTGTGTTTTGTTTTTTGTTAGGGATCGGAAGATTAAGACAAGTGAAAAAATGAATCAAAATATGTATATTTGACACAATGGTGAATAGTGTTAAAATTATTGAATGTCCAAGGGACGCAATGCAAGGAATTAAAAGTCATTTTATTCCTACAGAGGCAAAGGCTAAGTATATTAATTCACTGTTAAAAGTAGGGTTTGACACTATTGATTTTGGAAGTTTTGTATCACCAAAGGCAATTCCGCAAATGAGAGATACAGCTGAAGTTTTATCGATGTTAGATTTATCTACTACTACAAGTAAACTTTTAGCAATTGTAGCAAATGTTCGAGGAGCAAATGATGCTTCACAATTTGAAGAAATAGATTATTTAGGATACCCTTTTTCAATATCAGAAAACTTTCAAATGCGGAACACGCACAAAACAATTGACCAATCTATAGATACCCTAAAAGAGGTATTAGCTATTGCTAATCGAACAAATAAAGAGGTCGTAGCTTATTTGTCAATGGGATTTGGAAATCCGTATGGAGATCCTTGGAGTGTCGAGATAGTTGGAGAATGGACCGAAAAACTTTCGTCGTTTGGTGTTAAAATATTATCTTTGTCAGATACAATTGGAAGCTCAACACCTGAAGATATAGATTATTTATTCTCAAATCTAATACCAAGTTACCCTCAAATAGAATTTGGAGCTCATTTACATACTACACCAATTAAGTGGCACGAAAAAGTTGATAGTGCATTTAAGGCAGGTTGTCGACGTTTTGATGGAGCTATTAAAGGGTATGGGGGGTGTCCAATGGCTAAAGATGATTTAACAGGTAATATGCCTACGGAGAAATTGTTATCTTACTTTACATCAAATAAAGTAATAACTAATATAAAACCAATGAGTTTTGAAAGTGCATATAATAAAGCCCTAGAAGTTTTTTAAAAAAATGATGAAATTAAATATTGTTTTTCTTTTTTTCTTTATTTCAGCTTTTTCTCAATCTGTTGATAGTGAAAGAATAGGAGTATGGGACGTGAAAGGCAATAAAATAATTAAAAATCATTCTGTAAGTGATGAATTAGCTTCTTATTATTGGAGTGAGTTTAATAGAATTTTTCCAAAAGAGCTCACTCAAAAATATATAAAGCGTATTGTTTTAATGACAGATGGGGTTGATGAAAAAACAGGTGCTTTAGTAGCTTTGAGTTCAAAAAATGATAAATGGCAATTAGAAATTGATATTAGAGATGTAAACTTTGAAACTAAAGATAAAAGAAGATTACACGAGTCTGTTTATACCTTAGTTCATGAGTTTGGACATTTGTTAACACTTAATAGAACTCAAATAAGGCCAACGAATAAAAGAAAGCAAGAAGAAGGAGAGTTATATTTAACTCATGAGGGAGAGGCTTATAAAGATAGTTATATTAACAGGTTTGTTAATATTTTTTGGAAAGGAGCCCTTTTAAACCGTTGGGATGTTATTCAACGAAAATACTGTTATACAGAGGCAAATTGTGTAGAAAAACTATATGATTTATATTTAAATAACAGAACAGAGTTTCTTACAGACTATGCAGCAGAAAGTCCAGAAGAAGACATCGTAGAAAGCTGGACAGCTTTTGTGTTAAGGCCTAAAATAAAGAAGCCTAGAACTATAGCGCATAAAAAAATAAATTTCTTTTATCAATTCCCTGAATTGGTAGAATACAGAAAAATGATTAGGCAAAACACACGTCAATATCTTCACTAAATTTGTAAATTTGATTTCTTTATCAAAGTAAAATCAAATGAAACAAGTTAGAATTCTTATAGTATTTCCCATAATCTTTTTGTTTATAGTTAGTTGTAATTTAAATAAAAAAACAGCTAATGCTTCTACAAACAAATATCAGTTTACAAAAGATGCCGATAAAACGTACTTTACAATACTTCAGTTAAATGATGTTTATGAAATAGCGCCAATACAAGGAGATAAATATGGCGGAATGGCACGGGTGGAAACCGTACACCAAGACTTACTTAAAGAAAATGAACAAACAATGTTAGTGTTGGCAGGAGATTTTTTATCACCTTCTTTGCTTGGAACAATGAAGTATAATGGAGAACGAGTAAGAGGAAAACAAATGGTAGAAGTTATGAATGCTATGAATTTTGATTTAGTTGCTTTTGGTAATCATGAATTCGATTTAAGTTACACACACTTACAAGCGAGGTTAAACGAGAGTAAATTTGAATGGATTTCCGCTAATGTTTTGCATAACATAGATGGTAAACACTCGTATTTTCATAAAATAATTGATGGAGAAAAACATAGTTTAAAAGATTCTTATATAAAAGAATTTGTAAATCCAGATGGTACAAAATTAAAGGTAGGTTTTATAAGTGTTTGTATACCTTCCAACCCTAAGAGTTATGTATATTATGGAGATATGTACGAAGAAATAAAGCAGGCATATAATGAGATTAAAGATAATGTTGATATAGTTATTGGGTTAACCCATGCTTCGCTAACTCAAGACAAAGAAATAGCAAAAATATTACCTAATGTGCCTTTAATAATGGGTGGACATGAGCATACCAATAGTTACGATAAAGTAGGAGAGGTAGTAATTACCAAAGCAGATGCAAATGCTAAAACGGTCTATATTCATAGATTTGAATATGATCCAGCAACTAAGAAAACTCAATTTAAGTCAGAGTTAAAAGAGATTAACGATTCGATAATTTCAAATAAAAAAGTAAAAGCTGTAGTTGATAAATGGCAGGTTGTTTTACAAAGTAAAATTCAAGAAGTAGTTTCTAATCCTTATGAAGTTATATATACAGCTAAAGAACCTCTTGATGCAAGAGAAAGTACTATTAGAAGTGTTCAAACAAATATGGGTAAGATTATAGCTGAGTCTATGAGTTTAGCATACAATAACGAAGTTGACTGTGCATTAGTAAACGGAGGTTCTGTTAGGATAGATGATGTACTAGCAGGAGATATAAATGCCGTTGATATTTTCAGAGTTTTGCCTTATGGAGGTGAAGTTTTAAAAGTAGAAATCAAAGGAAGTCTATTAAAAGAAGTGTTGGACTTTGGAGAAGCTGCTTCAGGAACAGGTGCCTACTTACAACGATTTAATGCTAAGAAAGAAAACGGAAAATGGATTCTTAAAAAAGGAAAACTTCAAGAAGATAAAAACTATACAGTTGCTTTTTCAGATTATTTATTAAGAGGTCTTGATATACCTATACTTTCAAATAAAAGTAAAGATGTAATACATATTTATAAACCAAAAAAAGATGAAATGGCTTATGATATCCGTAAAGCAGTTGTAAACCTTTTTGAAAAAAATAAATAGATTAATTTTACTTCATGTGTAACTAAGTAAAATATGTTAAAAATTATTTAAAATAAGTCTTAATAAGATTTGGTGAAATAAATTTCTTACATAAATTTGCCAGTAAATTTAATTAAAACTTAATCTAAATAAAATGAAAAGAGTATTTCTTTCAATGTTAGCTATATCAGCTCTAGTATTTACATCTTGTTCAGACGATAATGATAATGATGTAAAACCACCAGTGGAAGCTCCAGCTACTTATGCGTTTACTGGTAAAGACGGTAAGTCAAATGTAAGTTTTACTGGGCAAGAAGCACGTTTAGTAATGGCGTCAGAATTAAAGTCCGCTTTAGGAACCAATACAAAAACAGAAGCTCAATTAATAGAAATGTTTAAAGATGGAAAAGGATTTGCAGGTACTGTACCATCTAATAATAAATCTGTAAATGAGAGTGGTAAAAAATTAAGAGGAACAGTTGCATCTGCAACAAACTCTAACGTAGATGCTGTTGAAACAGATGAGTTAAGACTGAAAATGGATGGGTGGATTAAAGACCATGCAACAGAGGTATATGCTAATTGGAATACAGATGCTGCTGCTGGTACAGCAGGAAAATTAACTACAGGTAGTAGAGAAGTTCATGTAAGTGCTAAAGGGGTTGAGTACAATCAAGCAGTAGCTAAAACATTAATAGGAGCTGTAATTGCAGATCAAATGATAAACAAGTATGTTTCTCAAAAATTTATTGATGATAATAAAGCAGATCATGAAGCAGGAAAACCATACAAAGGAGATGATACCAAAAATTATACAGCTTTACAACATGGTTGGGATGAAGCTTATGGGTATTTATTTGGTTTAGAAGAAGATCCTGCAAAACCAGTTAATTCTTTAGACGACAGAAAAGGCTTCCTAAACTCATATATTAAAAGTGTTGATAATGATAGTAAGTTTAAAGGAATTTTTGATGATGTTTATAATGCATTCAAATTAGGAAGAGCAGCAGTAGATGCTAATGATTATGAATTAGCAAGTAAGCAAGCTGAAACTATTAGAGCATCAGTATCTAAAGTAATAGGGGTTATGGCTGCACATTACCTATTAAAAGGAAAAGGAGCTAAAGATGCAAATAGTTTACATGCATTATCAGAAGCATACGGTTTTTTACAATCTTTAAGATTTGTTGAAATTAATGGACAACAAGTTGAAAAAAACCAAATAGCAGGAACTATCGCAATGTTAGAAGCTGATAATGGTTTATGGTCTATTACAGACGATCAATTAGACCAAATTGCATCTAGATTAGGAACCTATTTTGGATTCACAACAGAAGATGTAGTTAGTTTAAACGATTAAAACCATTAAATTAAGATAAATTAAAATAGCCATGTATAGTTACATGGCTATTTTTTTTTATTTTTGCGTGTTTATTTAGATTAATAAAAAATTAATTAAGACAAAATGAAAAAAATCGTATACATATGTGTACTTTCTTTAATCGTTGCATGTAGCTCAAGTAGTAGCGATAATCCTAGTACATCAAACCCAGATGATTTTAATAGAAAAGAGATGTTGACTTTTTGGGCTGATCAAATGATTATTCCAGGATACAATGATTTTGTAGAGAAAACACAATTATTAAACGAAGCAATAAATAAATTTACAACAACAGTAAGCACAGCTAATTTAGTTGAAGCAAGAACTGCTTGGAAAAATGCTTACGTAACTTGGCAAAAAGTTTCTTTATATCAAGTAGGTAAGGCTCAAGAGATAAACATGGTTGGTTATATGAACACAATACCAACTAACGCTACTCAATTAGATGATTATGCTAAGTCAGGGACTTATAACCTAGAGTCACCTAATTTAATAAGTGTACAAGGTTTTCCAGCTTTAGACTATTTACTTAACGGGAAAGGGACTGATGAGGAAACTGTAACTTTTTACACAACAGCAGAAAATGCAGCTAAGTATAAACAATACTTAAAAGATGTAAGTAACAGAGTTTATAATTTATCTAAACAAGTTAAGGATGATTGGAACGGAGGTTACAAGCAAACTTTTATTGAAAATGATGGATACTCAATATCAAGTAGTGTAGATAAATTAGTAAACTTTTATGTTGTAGCTTTTTTTGAAAAACAATTAAGAGACCCTAAAATAGCCAATCCATCAGGAGCAAGAACAGGTATACCAGATGTAACCTTGGTTGAAGGATTTTATAAAAAAGACATTTCTAAAGAATTATTTATAACCGCATTAACAGCAACAAAAAACTTTTATAAAGGAATAGGTTATAATGGAAATAACGGTAAAAGTTTACAGCAATATCTTGAATTTCTAAAAAGAAAAGATTTAGCAGATTTAATAAACACAAACTTTACAAATTTAGAAGATAAGGCAAGTTTATTAAAAGATGATTTTACAGATCAAATTCAAAATGACAAAAATGTGTTTTTAAATACTTATGAGGCTATGCAAACAGTATTAAAAAACTTTAAACCAGATATGATGAGTGCTATGAGTATTAAAAATACTTCGAGCGACGCTGATAATGATTAATACATTACAAAAATACTTCAAAAAAAATACGGAAGCTGCTCCACTTGCAGTATTTCGTATTTTTTTTGGTTTTATGATGTTTTGTAGCATACTACGTTTTTGGTTAAACGGATGGATAGAGGAACAGTATATAAAACCAAAATTTTTCTTTTCATACTACGGATTCGAGTATATAAAACCATTAGGTAATTACACTTACTTATTATTTTTAATTTGTGCAATAGCTGCACTATTTATAATGTTAGGTTATAAATATAGAGCAGCAGCAATTATCTTTTTTTTAAGCTTTACCTACATAGAATTAATGGATAAAAGTTATTATTTAAACCATTATTACTTTGTAAGTTTAGTAGCATTTATTCTAATTTTTTTACCAGCAAATGCTTATTTTTCTGTAGATGCAAAACAAAACGAGAAAATAGCCTATCAAAAAATACCTAATTGGACTATAGATGCTATAAAATTACTATTAGGTATTGTATATTTTTATGCAGGATTAGCAAAACTAAATTCTGATTGGTTGTTTAGAGCATCACCATTAAATATATGGTTACCCGTACAAAACAATTTACCGTTAGTAGGTTTTTTAATGGCTAAAACATGGTTTCACTTTGCTATGAGCTGGGCAGGAGCCATATACGATTTAATAATACCTTTCTTATTATTAAATAAACGAACACGCACAATAGCGTTTATTGCAGTAGTTATATTTCATGTATTTACAAGAATACTATTTTCAATAGGAATGTTCCCTTATATAATGATTGTCTCAACCATTATATTTTTCAATCCAAAAGTGCACCATAGAATACTAAATATCATAGCAGCCATATTTAGAATTTCTAAGGATTATTTCGATCAAGGAAAAACCTTGGTAACTACCCAAAAACTAACATTAACAAGAAAATTTTTAATATTATTTTTTATACTACAAATCATTATTCCTTTTAGGTATTTGTTGTACCCCGGAGAGTTATTTTGGACTGAAGAAGGATACCGTTTTTCTTGGCGTGTTATGTTAACAGAAAAAGCAGGCTATGCAGAGTTTAAAATAATTGATGAAGAAACAAAAAAGCAAGTATATATTGATAATAGCGATTATTTAACAACATTACAAGAAAAACAAATGAGTTTTCAATCAGATTTTATACTTGAATTTGCTCATTTTTTAGGAGACACCTACAAGAAAAAAGGAATGAAAAACCCTAAAGTATATGTAGATAGTTATGTAACATTAAACGGTCGACTTAGCACACAATTTATAGATCCAAAAGTAGATTTATACCAACAAAAAGAAAGTTTTAAACATAAAAATTGGATTATACCATTTAATCATGAAATCAAAATTAAAGGCCTGTAGCATTATTTTTACCTTATTTTTAGCTGTGCAAACAGTAGTAGCACAATATACCATTTCAGGAAAAATAATTGATGAAAAAGGGAACCCTATTAATAATGTTGAAGTTTTTGATGCTTCAGGCGGAAAGTTAGCAATATCAGATGTTCAAGGAAATTATAAAACCAAACCATTGCAATCAGGAAACTATTCATTGGTATTCTTTTCTTATAATTTCGAAATAAAAGAACATGCACTAACTATTACAAATAAAAATATTGTAGAAAACATAACACTTTTAAAGTTAGATGAAGAATTATCAGAAGTAATTATCAATCAAAGACTAAGAAAAGTATTTAGTTTAAAAAGATTAAAAGCAGTAGAAGGAACTGCCATTTACGAAGGAAAAAAAACAGAGGTAGTTTTATTAGACCAAACAGTAGGAAACAAAGCAGCTAATAACGCACGCCAAATATACAGTCAAGTAGTTGGACTCAATATTTACGAAAATGATGATGCAGGATTACAGTTAAACATTGGAGGTAGAGGCTTGGATCCTAACAGAACATCAAACTTTAATACACGACAAAACGGTTACGACATTAGTGCAGATGTATTAGGATATCCAGAAAGTTATTACACACCACCAGCAGAAGCCTTACAAGAAATACAAATTGTAAGAGGAGCTGCATCATTACAATACGGAACACAATTTGGAGGCTTATTAAATTTTAAATTTAATGAACCTAATAAGAGTAAAGAATTTGAGTTCATAACAAGACAATCTACAGGATCTTTCGGTCTTTTCAATTCTTTTAATAGTGTTGGAGGTACAGTTGATAAAACAGGTTATTACGGTTACATAAATTATAAACGAGGAGATGGTTTTAGACCAAATTCAGAATTTAATTCAATAAATATTTATGGTCATGTAAATCATAAACTATCAGAAAAAACAACTTTAACAGTAGAGGCAACATATTTAAATTATTTAGCTAAACAAGCAGGAGGGTTAAATGATAAAATGTTTAATGAAGATCCTTTTCAAAGTAACAGATCAAGAAATTGGTTTCGTGTAAACTGGAATTTGTGGACGGTAAAACTAGACCATAATTTTACAGAAGACACGCGCCTAAGTGTTAACTTATTTGGGTTAAATGCTTCGAGAAAAGCCATAGGGTTTAGAGGAAATTATAAATCAAGTAATGTAAGTCCTATAACGTATGTAGATGAACCTTTTGCAGATGGAAATTATGCTACGAGAGATTTAATTAACGGGCAATATAAAAACTGGGGAACAGAAATTCGCTTTTTATCAAACTATGATTTTAGAGGGCAAAAGAATACTTATTTACTAGGTGTAAAATATTACAAAGCAAATAATTCTGAACAACAAGGAGCTGGATCTAATGGTGTAGATGCAAACTTTACATTTGCAGATGTAGATGCCTATGCCTCATCTAATTTTAAATTCCCCAATACGAACGTAGCATTATTTGGAGAACATATTTTTAAACTATCAGATAAATTTTCAATAACTCCTGGATTTAGATTAGAATACATAAAAACAGGAAGTAACGGAGATTATAAAACAGTATTGTGGAATAATGAAGATCTACAAAACGGAGTGCCGTTACCTAACGGAATTAATACGTTTAGAGACGATAGAACAAAAGAAAGAAGCTTTGCTTTATTTGGTATTGGTGCAAGTTATAAACCATCAACAAAGTTAGAAGTTTATGCAAATGCTTCTCAAAACTACCGTTCAGTAACCTTTAATGACATCCGTACGGTAAGTCCTACTTTTAAAGTAGATGAAAACATAGATGATGAAGAAGGAGGCACAGCAGATATTGGAATAAGAGGGAAAGTTAAAAACATAGTAACCTACGATCTAAGCGGATTTGGACTGTTTTACAATAAAAGAATCGGAATTTTTTGGGTAAGTAGCGGACCCGATGCAGGAGATAGGTTAAGAACTAATGTAGGAGACGCTTTTATTTATGGTTTTGAAGGTTTTACAGATGTTAGTTTGGCAAATGCATTTAAACTGTCATCAAACTACGTGCTAAATACCTATGTAAACCTAGCGTTAACACAATCAGAATATACAGATTCATTAGAAAAATCAGTAATAGGAAATCAAGTAGAGTTTATACCGAACCTAAACTTAAAAACAGGAGTAAAGTTTGGATATAAAAACTTTTTAAGTAGCTTACAGTTAACGCATTTGTCTGAGCAACAAACAGATGCTACACATGCAACAGTAGATAGCACACATCCTAGTTACGGAACAATAGGTCCTATACCAGCATATACAATTGTAGATGCTTCTTTTTCATATTCGTATAAAAAATGGAAGCTAGAAACAGGAGTAAATAACCTGTTAGACGAAAAATACTTTACACGTAGAGCAACAGGGTACCCTGGACCAGGTATTATACCATCCGCTCCGAGAAACTGGTATGTAACATTACAGTTTAAAATTTAAAATAAAGGGAGAAGCTTCGGTTTCTCCCTTTATTATTTATAAGGTATTAATATAACAGCTTTATCGTGTTAATAAAGGCTTTCGAAAACTATTAATAATATTTGCTTTGCTAGCGGAAGAACTAGGAGTTTTATAGAGGAGTATTTATCTAGATACTCCTCTATAAATTATTAACAAACTATTTTTTCTTTTCTTTTTATAATTGTAAATTTAGCCAATAACCAAATTAAAATTATAAAAACATGGGAAACCCAGTAAACGTTAACGGAGTTACATTAACATTAAAAGATTTTAGAAAATTTGACACCAATATTAGTGTTGATAATGTACCTACAGGTCCTTTAGTTAACATGTCTAGAGATGAATCAGGAAACAGTGCAACTCCTAACACCGTAACGGTTTTAGCATATTTACCAGATAACACATTAAACCCAGTAGATAACACAAACGGATTACAACTACAAGGAAATGAAATCTATTTAAATTACTATGGAGTAATGCCAGCACAAATCTTAAACAAAGATGGTGGATACGATACGGTAAGTTGTAGAGATTTTAGAGTAGAGTTTAATTGCGATGAAGTAGCTAGCCAGTACGATTTATATTATGTACAGTTTGCCTATCAATTGGATGAAGGAACTCCATCTGTAGATATGATTTTAGTACGTAGTGAAAATGATGATCCTGAAACGGATAGGGGAACTGTAACTGCGCCTTCTAAACCACAGGAATAGAAGAATTATATGTGTTCGAAAAGGTGTTTGTTGCTTTATGTATTTTCTTTTTTTTCTTTCAGTACTTTAATATTTGGACAGTCAAAAATTGAAGTTAAAGATTTAGATTTTTTCTATTCAAAAAGTGATTCTATTTGTCGTTTCACTAAAAATACAGATTTCTGCAAATTAATTAAGTTTCAAAAAGAAAGAAAGTTTGATTCTTGTTATGTATACTCTTCAAAATTATTAAATAGGACAAGTTCTATAATAGAGAAAGATATACTTAATTATATTCAGGGAGTAAGTGCTATTAATAAAGGTTTAACAAAAAAAGCACTTAGTAGTTTTTTGTCAATATCAGATAATACTTTTTTTAAAAATTTAAAAAAAATAAAGTTAGGATGGTGCTATCTAAATTTAAAGGAATATGATGAAGCAATTACGGTTTTATTGGAATGGGAAAAAAATAGTTCTACAACTAATGCTAGAATAAAAAAAGAAGCATTTCATGACTTAGGCTTAAGTTATCTTCATAAAAAAGAATATATTAAAGCAAAGGAATATTTTCAAAAAGAATTGAATTTAGTTCAGGCTAGAGATACAGCTACTATTATAAGAACTAAAATGGATTTAGCAAATGTCTATTATAATCAATATTTAGATGATGAGGCGATTCCGTTATTTAAAGAAGCGTATGAGCTAGCAAAATTATTTTCTGATTTAGAACTTAAACAATATACAGCCAAAAACATGGCGGTTATAGAGAAGAATAGAAAAAACTACCAAAAAAGTGTAGACTATTATATAGAATACGGTCGTTGGAAAGACTCTATTTGGAACCGCGATAAAATTTGGGAGCTTACAGAAAAAGACAAACAATTAGCCGTAGCTCAAAAGCAACAAGAAATCGTTTTACAAGAAGAACAGTTAAAACGTCAAGCGGTAGTGCAAAAGAGTTTAGTAATTGGAGCTTCGGGTTTATTAGTTTTTCTCGGGTTTTTAGGTTATTTTTATAGAGAGTTAAGAAGTAAAAATAGATTTATAACCCAGCAAAAAGAGGAGTTAAACGTAGCTAACAAAACGAAAGACTATTTATTTTCTGTAGTGTCTCACGATTTACGTTCACCAATTAATACAATTAAACGACAGCACGAAAAGCTAAAACGACAATTAAAAAACAAAGAATACGATGTGGTAAGTGAAACAACCAACAATGCTATTGCATTAACAGAAAGTACAAGTCACTTATTAAACAACGTATTGCATTGGTCGTTAGAGCAAAACAATCAGTTATCGTTTAAGGCAGAAGAATATCCTTTGAAACCATTGGTAGAACAGGCTGTTTATAACTTTGAAGAAATTGCAGAAGCTAAAAACATTGCACTAACTACCATGTTAGAGGCTACTATTTTGGTAAAGGCAGATAAGGAATCCTTGAAAATAGTATTGAGAAATTTGTTAGATAATGCACTAAAATACACAGGAGAAAACGGCAAGATTGAAGTAAAAACCTATAACGACTCTAAAGAATTTAGTACAATTGAGGTTAAAGATACAGGTTTTGGAATTTCAGAAGAAAAATTAGCGAAAATAAAAAGATTAGAAGACTTAAGTATTGACAAAATTAACAGATCTGAAGGGGTAGGTTTGGGTATGTTACTGTGTCAAACACTAATTAAAAAGAATAATGGAAAATTACTCATAGATAGTGAGTTGGAAGTGGGGACAACTATACGAATTTTGTTACCCAACGCAAGCGCATAAATTATGAAAAGACTACAATTACTATTGCTAGAAGACTTAGAAGAAGAAGCTTTAGAACTTTCTTCTTTTTTAGAAGATAATGACTACGAAGTATCATTAGCAAAAAATGCGGTAGAAGCAGAAAAGTTAATTAGAAGCCGCTTTTTTGATGTTATTATTTTAGACATCATGATAAACGGAAGACCAGACGGAATTTCGTTAGCACACCGTTTGAATAAAGAAGGAATTAATGTGCCTTTTTTATTCCTAACAAGTATGCAAGGAAGAGAAATTTTTGATGAAGCAAAACTAACCAATCCGTTAGTATATCTTTTAAAGCCATATAACAAATTAGAATTGTTATTTTCTTTAGAATTGGCAATTGAGTCGTGTTATCAACAAAACAACAGTATTAGTTTAGCATCAAACAATGGTGTAATAAGTCCGTCTTTTTTATTTATAAAGAAGAAAAGAAGCGTGGTTAAAGTAGATGTAGCTGCTATTAATTATGTAGAAGTAAAGGAAAAATACTGTAGTATAATTTGCGACTCAGGAAATTATCTAATAAAGTTATCGCTAACCAAGCTAAAAGACATGCTATCTAATCCAGATTTTAGACAAGTACATAGAAATTACTTAGTTAACGTAAAGAAAATCAAAGAAATTTACTTTGAAGATAATCTTATTGTCTTAGATAATGATGAAAAAATACTCTTTAGTGAGCGTTACAAAACAGCATTTATAAAAGACAATACAATTTTTAGGTAGTTATACCACTTTAGAAACTAAACTTATAACAAAGCCAAAGCCATTTTCAATATTAGAAATAGCTTTGGCTTTTTCATTATTACTAATAGTAGCATCATCAATAAGTTTAAGTGTTTTTATGGCGTTTGCATTGGTAATTTTACTTTCCTTAATAAAAGCATCCACTTCGCTAAGCTTTAGGTTTGTTAAACTAGCCAATTGTTTGTTAAACTCAGCATCAGTTTGTGAAGCAGCTTCTTTAGCTATATTGTTCCAGTCTATAGAGTTCATAATCGTTATTTTTCAGAAATTACTTTTTCAATGGTTATCAATTTATTTAGGGCACTTCCAGTTTTATCAATACTCTGATTAATGGTGTTTTCAACCTTTTTTATATTAATTTTATCACCTGTAAGTTGATCTATTGCCGACAAAGCGTCACTTTCTGTAGTTTTTATGTTTACCGCAGAGTTAATTAAGTTTTGAAGCGAAGTAGTCGCTTTACTATAATCGCTATAATTAGAGTTTAGTTGGTTTAAAATATCTTGTCTTTGTAAATCTAATACACTTTGAAGCGAATCTTTTTTATGATTAATAATAGGAACAATACTATTTAGAATATTAGGTAATTCTTTTTTATAATCTAAAGAATCTGGTAATAAACCCTCAAACTTTTTTAATAGCGTAGGGGTGTACTTATTTTCAATAAATAAATTGATTTTTTCTTTTCGCTCATCAAAAATTTTGTTGACTAAAGCTACATTTAGTTGATGCATATTATCAGCTTCTTTAATAACTTCTTTAGTAAGTGTTACAGTAGAGCTTGGAATACTGGCGCAGGAAAAAAGAAAAAAAGAAAAAACAGATGCATAAAAGTATTTCATAAGTATAGTTAGTTTATAATAAAAAAGAGGTTACTACAGTATTGAGCTAAGTTTGGTTAGTATGTTGTAAGCTCTATTATAATCACTTAACAGTGCAACCTCTTTTATTTTTAGTAATAGTTATTTATTGGGTTTAGGTACAATAAAAATAGATTTAACTCTATCTATAATGCCTTGTAATATGCTAAAAATAGCTTCTGAAGAAAACCCACCAATCAGTGCTAAAACACCTTTATTAAAAAGGTTGATGTCTTCAGGGCTTTTAGTGTAAAATGAAATAATTTCCGACATAATTAGTCCAGCAATAATACCAAGTACTATCTGTGCTAAATAAGAAACAGACTCTTCAGAAACCATGGTTGACTCTCTAATAGAATCGCTAACTCTTTTCAATAAATAAAAAATAACTCCTAAACCAGCAACAGATGCTAAGTAGGAGAGGTTTAAAAGGAGTGGTAATCCAGAGTTATTCATTAAACCTTTATCTAATGAGTTATTATTTACATCAGGAGAAAGCGCAGTAACAATAAATAAAAGTAAAAAGAAAAGAGCTAAAAAAATAAGGTTCCTTACCACAGGAAGCTTACTAAAAATCGATTTGTTTTGTCCTTCTTCACGCAGTGCTTTAGTATATTCTATCGATTTTGGCGTTGCAGGAGCAATGTTTTTAACAAGAATATTATGCGCATTTATCAAGTCGTTTAAACCCTTACTTTCAATGAGAGAATTGACTTCTGTATTAATAGTAATACCATTGTAAATAGCATAGGATAGCATGTTGTTAATTTCAGTAATTAATTCTTTAAATACCTTAGGATAAACATCGGTAGTGTTAACTACTTTCTTGGTATCTTTTATGGGGGTACTGTTCTCCATTAGTTGTAGGTTTATGAATAGGAATAGGGTAAACACATACTAAAATTAAGAATGATATAGAAAAGAATAAGCAGAGAAACCTTGAGCGTATAAAAGTTGATTATTAGCGTTATTGATAGAAGGGTAAAGCAATAAACAAAAGATAAAATATAAAGCGATTTACTTAACTTAAAATTAAAGGTAATTTTTGCATTATTTGTAGTATATTTGCATGCAATTAATTAACAACACACTAAATTGATTGCATATGCAAGCTCATCAAGCTAAAATATTAGGAGAAGGATTAACGTACGACGACGTTTTATTAGTTCCTGCCTACTCAGAAGTACTTCCAAGAGAAGTTTCAATCCAAACAAAATTTACAAGAAACATAACAATCAATGTTCCAATAGTATCAGCAGCTATGGATACGGTAACCGAATCTGCTATGGCAATTGCTATTGCAAGAGAAGGAGGAATAGGAGTGTTACATAAAAATATGACAATTGAGCAACAAGCTCAAGAAGTTCGTAAAGTAAAACGTGCAGAAAGCGGAATGATAATCGATCCGATTACTTTGTCGTTAAGTGCAATCGTTTTAGATGCTAAACAAGCAATGCGTGAGCATAAAATTGGAGGTATTCCAATTGTTGATGAAGCAGGAAAATTAGTAGGAATTGTAACGAATCGTGATTTGCGTTTCGAAAAAAATAACGAGCGTCCTATTGTTGAAGTTATGACCTCTGAAAACTTAGTAACTGTTGCAGAAGGAACTTCTTTAAAAGATGCTGAAGTTATCTTACAAGAAAACAAAATAGAAAAGTTACCTGTTGTTAATGACGATGATAAGCTAGTAGGATTAATTACTTTTAGAGATATTACAAAGCTTACACAAAAACCAATAGCTAATAAAGACTCATATGGACGTTTACGTGTAGCTGCAGCATTAGGTGTAACGCATGATGCAGTAGATAGAGCAGAAGCCTTAGTAAATGCAGGGGTAGATGCTGTGATTATTGATACAGCTCATGGACACACCAAAGGAGTGGTCTCTGTATTAAAAGAAGTAAAAGCTAAATTCCCTGAATTAGATGTTGTTGTAGGAAACATAGCAACACCAGAAGCAGCTAAATATTTAGTAGAAGCTGGAGCAGATGCAGTAAAAGTAGGAATAGGACCAGGATCTATTTGTACAACTCGTGTAGTTGCAGGTGTAGGATTCCCACAATTTTCAGCAGTATTAGAAGTAGCAGCGGCTATTAAAGGAAGTGGAGTTCCTGTAATTGCTGATGGAGGTATTCGTTATACAGGTGATATTCCAAAAGCTGTTGCGGCTGGAGCAGACTGTGTAATGTTAGGTTCATTATTAGCAGGAACCAAAGAATCTCCAGGAGAAACCATTATTTACGAAGGAAGAAAATTCAAATCGTACCGTGGAATGGGATCTGTTGAAGCAATGAAACAAGGATCAAAAGACCGTTACTTCCAAGATGTAGAAGACGATATTAAAAAATTAGTCCCAGAAGGAATTGTAGGACGTGTAGCTTACAAAGGAGAATTACAAGAAAGTATTCACCAATTTGTAGGTGGGTTACGTGCAGGTATGGGATACTGTGGAGCAAAAGATATTGAAACATTAAAAAATACGGGAAGATTTATTCGTATTACTGCAAGTGGAATTAACGAAAGTCATCCACACGATGTTGCTATTACTAAAGAAGCACCTAACTATAGTAGACGATAAACTATAAAGAAACTATAAAACAAAAACGCTGTTAGTAATTAAACTAACAGCGTTTTTGTTTACAACATTTTTTCTTCTTTATTAACTAATGTAAAAAGGGCACTTTTAAACTCCTAACAAATGTAAAAGCACTTTTTATAAATAGTGAGAATTAAAATCAATATAATAAATAATGAATTGTAGCTTTGTAAGTAACAAAGAAAAGAAACTACTAATAAGTTAAATAAAACGAAAGAGCAGGATGAGCGACAAAATTTTAACTTGGAAAGACGTAATTAATTTTGCAGTTAATGGTAATCCAACACCTGATAAAAGAGTGGAAAAAACAGCAACAGAATGGCAAGAACTTTTAACTACTGAACAGTTTAGAGTTACCAGACAAAAAGGAACAGAAAGACCAAATTCAGGAGCATTGTGTAGTGTTTATGATGCTGGCAAATATAAATGTGTATGCTGTGGCACACCTTTGTTCGATTCAACGATTAAATTTAGTTCAGGTACCGGGTGGCCTAGTTTTACGCAACCTATAAAAGAGAATGCTATTCAATATGAAAAAGATACTACTTTTGGTATGGTACGCGTAGAAGTAATGTGCAACACTTGCGATGCTCATTTAGGACATGTATTTCCTGACGGACCAGAACCTAGTGGATTACGTTATTGCATTAACTCAGCATCAATGATTTTAGATACTGAATAAAAGAAAGTATATAAATGACAAATAATAAATTAGAACTAATTACCGTTGGTGGCGGTTGCTTTTGGTGCGTAGAAGCTATTTTAAATCAAATAAAAGGAGTAGAAGAAGTGGTATCTGGTTATATGGGAGGAACCGTACCAGGAACACCAACTTATAGAGAAATTTGTTCAGGTTTAACAGGACACGCAGAAGTAGTACAAGCAACATTTAATCCTGAAATTATAAGTTATGAAGAGTTGTTGGTAATGTTTATGACAAGTCATGACCCAACAACTTTAAATAGGCAAGGAGCTGATGTAGGAACACAATACCGTTCAGTAATTTTTTATCAGAATGAAGAGCAACAACAAACTGCTGAAAAAGTAGTAGAAAAATTATCTCCGCATTATGAAGATGAAATTGTAACAGAAATAACTCCATTAACTACATTTCATGCTGCGGAAGAGTATCATCAAAATTATTATGAAAACAACAAAGAACAAATGTATTGTGCTGCAGTAATTTCACCCAAGCTATCTAAACTTAGAAAAATGTACGCAAACAAACTAAAAGAACAATAGAACGTGTTGAAATTCAATATACAAAATACCTTTACTAAAGAATTACCAGCAGACCCAATTCAAGAAAATACTCGAAGACAGGTTACAGAAGCTTGTTTTTCGTATGTAACACCTAAAAAAACATCCAATCCAAAAATGATTCATGTTTCGGATGAAATGGCAAATGAGTTAGGACTTTCAGAAATAGCAATAGCTTCAGAAGAATTTAAGAATGTTTTTACAGGGAATGATGTATATAAAAACACACAACCGTATGCGATGTGCTACGGCGGACATCAATTTGGACATTGGGCAGGACAATTAGGAGATGGTAGAGCAATTAATTTATTTGAAACAGTCTATGATAATAAAAACTGGGCTTTGCAGTTAAAAGGAGCAGGAGAGACACCATATTCGAGAAATGCAGACGGATTAGCAGTCTTGCGTTCCTCTATTCGTGAGTATTTGTGTAGTGAAGCTATGTATCATTTAGGTGTGCCTACAACAAGAGCTCTGTCTTTAGCTTTGTCGGGAGATGAGGTATTAAGAGATGTATTGTACGACGGAAACGCTGCCTATGAAAAAGGAGCGATCGTATGTAGAACAGCCGAGTCTTTTTTACGTTTTGGTAGTTACCAAATATTTCCTGCCAGAGGAGATGTAAAAACATTAAAAACACTAGTTGATTATACAATTAAACATCATTATTCTCATTTAGGTGAACCTTCAAAAGAAACGTATGTTTCCTTTTTTAAAGAGGTAGCAGAGCGTAGTTTAGAAATGGTTATTCACTGGCAACGTGTAGGTTTTGTACATGGAGTAATGAATACCGATAATATGTCTATTCTTGGTTTAACCATTGATTATGGACCTTATGGATGGTTGGAAGGTTATGACCACGGATGGACACCAAATACAACTGATAATACCCATAAGCGTTACCGATATGGTTCGCAACCAGAGGTGGTTTTATGGAATTTATATCAGTTGGCAAATGCTTTATATCCTTTAATTGAAGAAGCAGAACCTTTAGAAGCAGTTTTGGAAAATTACCAAGAGCAGTTTCCTGAAAAGTATATGCAAATGATGCGAGAAAAATTAGGGCTTTTTTCTTCACAAGAATTAGATGGAACGTTAGTTTCAAACCTTGAAGAAGTACTTCAAAAAACAGAAACTGATATGACCATTTTTTTCCGATTGTTGTCAGGGATTTCAAAAAATGATACCAAAGAGGAGGCAATCAAAAAAATAGAAAAAACATTTTATATGCCTTTAGAAGTTGTAGGCGAAATAAAAAAATCTTGGGAAAACTGGTTCCAAAGTTATATAGATAGATTACAAAACGAAACTGTTTCGGATGAAGACAAAAAAGAGAAAATGAATGCTGTAAATCCGAAATATGTACTCAGAAATTACATGGCGCAATTAGCCATTGATGATGCAAATAAAAATGACTTTGTATTGTTAAATGAGTTATATTTACTGCTCAAAAATCCTTACGATGAGCAACCAAAATATGAAAAATGGTTCGCAAAACGACCAGAATGGGCTCGAAATAAAGTAGGATGCTCTATGTTATCTTGTAGTTCTTAAGATAAAAAAAATCATTATATTTCAGTTTAAATAAAGCGTTGTAATATACTAATTTTAAGTTGTTTGGTTATTTGTTTTAAAAATAATTCAAAACACTTTTTAAAATAAAAATCAAAATAAATTTGGAAAATCCATTTTTATAATTGAATATTTGTGCTCGTAAAAGTTCAAACACTTATTGACGATGTTATCAAGAAAGGTGGAGGGATTAGACCCTATGAAACCTTAGCAACCCTTTGTGCAAACAAAGAAGGTGCTAAATTCTACCAGAGCGTAAAAACTCGTGGATAGATAACCCAAAGAAGTTTCTTTAATATCTACAAGAATCTTCTTATAATTTCTTAATAACATTTTTCTAGTAAGCAACATCTAAAAATAGATGTGTTTTGGCTTTTGGTTTAATTTTTTATTAACTCAAAAACAAGAAAAATGAGTACACAAAAATTCGCAACAAACGCGTTGCACGCAGGACATGATGTAACACAAAATGGAGGAACAAGAGCAGTTCCTATTTATCAAACTACTTCGTATGTTTTTAATGATGCAGAACATGCAGCAAACCTGTTTTCGTTAAAAGAATTGGGATTTATTTACACCCGATTAAACAATCCCACCAATCAAATTTTGCAAGATCGTTTAGCTGCTTTAGAAGGTGGTATAGGAGCTGTAGTTTTTGCTTCGGGAACAGCAGCTATTTCGACTGGATTGTTAACTTTATTAAAGGCAGGAGACCATATCGTAGCTTCGAGTAGTTTGTACGGAGGAACCTACAATTTATTAAATGTCACTTTACCAAGATTGGGTATTACTACTACGTTTGTAGATGCTTCAAACCCTGATAATTTTTCGGCTGCAGTACAAGAGAATACTAGAGCCTTTTTTGTTGAATCTCTAGGGAATCCGAAGTTAGATGTATTGGATTTAAAAGCTATATCAGCGCATGCGAAAGAAGCAGAAGTTCCTTTCATTGTGGATAATACCGTAGCAACACCTGCTTTATTAAATCCGATAGAACACGGAGCTAACATTGTAATTCACTCCTTAACAAAATACATTGGAGGACAAGGAAACTCGTTAGGAGGAGCCATTATTGATGCAGGAACTTTTAATTGGGAAAATGGGAAATTCCCTGAATTTACAGAACCTTCAGCAGGATATCACGGATTGGTATATCACGAAACTTTAGGTGCAGCATCGTACACGTTTAAACTAATTTTAGAAGGATTACGTGATTTTGGAGGAGCTTTGAGTCCTACCAATGCTTTTAATATCATTCAAGGATTGGAAACCTTAGAAGTGCGAATTCAAAAGCATAGTGAAAATGCATTGAAACTAGCAAAATGGTTGCAAGAACAAGAAGAAGTTGTTTGGGTAAACTATCCAGGGTTAGAAGGTAACAAATACAAAACTTTAGCAGATAAATACTTACCAAAAGGTCAAAGTGGATTGGTAACTTTTGGAGTAAAAGGAGGTTACGAAGCTGCTAAAACCATTGCTGACAATACCAAACTCTTTTCATTACTAGCCAATATTGGAGATACTAAATCTTTAATTATTCATCCAGCAAGTACTACGCACCAACAATTGAGTGATGAAGCTCAAGAAAGCACAGGAGTTACTAAAGACTTAATCCGTTTATCAGTTGGTTTGGAAAATATTGAAGATTTAAAAACCGATTTACAAGAAGCATTTGCTCAAATTCCTAAAGAAGTATTGGTTTAAAACAACTTGCGTTAGGGATTAACTCATAATAGGTTATTTACTTATTGGTTTCGTTGAATGCTTCGCATTTGCGGTGGCATCCTTTTGTTGTCAGTTCGAGTTTGCGAAGCAAGTATCGAGAACCAACAAAAGATATAACGGAAAGCCCGACCCTTTAAGGGAACGCCCATAAAGACATCAATAATGAAAAGTGATTTGCAGCATATTAATATTCTTAGTTATACCACATTAAGCGGTACACAATTCGATACAATTCCGTTAAGCTATCAAGTTTTTGGAAAAGCATTGGGTACTGCTCCTGTGGTACTTATTAACCACGCACTCACAGGAAATAGCAATGTTGCAGGAAGCCAAGGTTGGTGGCAAGATTTAATAGGAGAAGCCAAGGTTATAGATACTAATGAATATACCATTTTGTGCTTTAACATACCTGGAAACGGTTATGATAACTTCTTAATAGATGATTACAAAAGTTTCGTAGCACGTGATATTGCAAACATTTTTCTACAAGGGCTAGAACAACTCAACATAACACAATTATTTGCGTTGATAGGAGGATCTTTAGGAGGTGGAATAGCATGGGAAATGGCTGTGTTGAACCCGAAAATTACCGAACATTTAATTCCTGTAGCTACTGATTGGAAATCGACCGATTGGTTGATAGCAAATTGTCAAATACAAGAGCAATTTTTAATCAATTCTAGTAATCCTGTGCATGATGCACGTATGCATGCAATGTTGTGTTACAGAACGCCAGAGTCGTTTAAAAAACGTTTTCAACGCTCAAAAAATGAAGAGTTACAGATTTTTAATGTAGAAAGCTGGCTGCTACATCACGGAAAAAAATTACAAGAACGCTATCAGTTAGCTTCTTACAAATTGATGAATCAGTTATTAAAAACCATTGATGTTACAAAAGGAAGAGAAGAGCTAGATGTATTAGAGAGAATCGAGGCAGACATCCATATTGTTGGCGTAGATTCTGATTTGTTTTTTACTGCGGAAGAAAACAGAGAAACACATAAACAACTGGCATCTGCCCATGCGAATGTAACCTATAATGAAATTAATTCAGATCATGGGCATGACGCTTTCTTAATAGAATACAAGCAATTAGAAAAAATTATTGAACCTATATTCAATCAAAAATCAACAAATAAAAGAATGAAAATTTTAAAGTTTGGCGGAAAATCTTTGTCGAATGAAGGGATACAAAATGTAGTGTCTATCATAGAACAGAAAATTAATAATGGAGAGAAGATAGCACTGGTAGTATCAGCAAGAGGAAATGCTACAGATGAACTGGAAGAACTCTTAGAAAGAGCTGCTAAAAATAAAACTTTTAAAGAACAATTAGAAGCATTTCGATATGAGCAAACGAAATTAACTCCGTTAGTAGATTTTTCTACGGAATTTAATCGCTTAGAAAAGTTGTTTGAGGGAGTTAGTTTGTTAGGAGATTATAGCCAAAAGATAAAAGATGAAGTGTTAGCTCAAGGTGAGTTATTATCGATAAAAACGGTAACAGATTTATTACAACAAAAAGGAATCAATGCCCTAGCTACAGATTCAAGAACGTTGTTAAAAACGGATGAGATATTTGGCAAAGGGCAATCGATTGTTGAAATTTCTAAAGAAAATGTATTAAATCACTTTAGACAATATAACGGAACAACTGTGAATGTGGTAGCAGGGTTTATAGCTTCAAACCTAAAAAACGAAACTACTACGTTGGGTAGAAATGGAAGTAATTATACCGCCTCGTTGTTAGCAAACTATTTAGATGCGGAAGAGTTGCAAAACTATACCCATGTTGATGGAATCTTCACGGCAAATCCTGATTTGGTAGCAGATGCTAAGAAGATAGAAGTATTATCATTTTCAGAAGCAAATGAATTGGCAAACTTTGGAGCGAACATCTTACATGCTAAAACAATTATTCCGTTGTTAGAGAAGAATATCAATCTACGAATTTTAAATACCTTCAATCCTAACGATAATGGAACGCTTATTACAGCAAAGTCAACCTTAAAAGGAATCAAATCATTATCGGTTTTAGACAAGGTTGCTTTAATCAATTTTGAAGGAAGAGGTTTGTTAGGTAAAGTAGGGGTAGATGCACGTATTTTTAAAGCATTGAGTAATCATGGAATTAGCGTGAGCATTATTTCGCAAGGTTCTTCAGAAAGAGGAATTGGTTTAGTGGTCGACAAATCGAATGCAACTGCTGCTGTAAAAGCCTTAGAGCAAGAGTTTGAAAATGATTTACAAACAAAAGATGTAAATCAAATTTCAATTCAGGAAGAAGTATCAGTAATTTCAATTATAGGTCAAGATTTAAGTGAGTTTCATCAGCCATACAATGCGTTGATTAAGAATCAAATAGTTCCTTTATTATTTAACAATACCATTACAGGTAAAAATGTAAGCTTGGTGGTAAAAAAAGAACAGTTACACAAGGCGTTAAATGTGATTCACGGTCAAGTATTTGGAGTTGCTAAAAAGATAAACATAGCTGTTTTTGGTAAAGGATTAGTAGGAGGAACTTTGATAGAACAAATTCTAGAGAACTCAAAATCAATTTTAGAAAGACGTAAAATTCACCTGAACATTTTTGCGATTGCTAATTCTAAAAAAGTATTATTAGAGAAAAATGGAGTTGGAGCTAATTGGTTGAATGAGCTTGAAAAAGCAGTAGGAGATAAGCATACAGTTGATAGTGTAATTGACTATGCAAAAGAACATCATTTAGAAAATTTAATAGCAGTAGACAATACAGCAAGTGTAGATTTTATAGAAAATTACATTCCGTTAGTCGATGCTGGGTTTGACTTAGTCTCTTCTAACAAAATAGCCAATACAGTTTCGTATGATTTTTACAAAGAATTGCGTAAAGCGTTAGATAAAAATAATAAGAGTTACTTGTACGAAACCAATGTAGGTGCAGGGTTACCATTGATTGATACGATTAAACTGCTACATGATTCAGGAGAAAATATCACGAGAATTAGAGGTGTGTTTTCGGGCTCGTTAAGTTATTTGTTTAATAAATTTTCTTCGGAAGACGTGCCGTTTTCAACCGTATTACAAGAAGCAATTGACAGCGGATTTACTGAACCCGACCCGCGTGAGGATTTATGTGGAAATGATGTTGCCAGAAAACTATTGATTTTGGCACGTGAATTAGATTTAGAAAATGAATTTGAGGATATTCAGATAGAAAACTTGATTCCAGAGGAGTTTAGAGAAATATCTTCTGATGAGTTTTTAGGAAACTTAGAAAAACTAGATGCTACATTTCAACAGCAAAAAGAATCACAGGAAGAGAAGCACGTACTGAGATATATAGGAGATTTACATGGAGATTTACAACAAACAAAAGGAGAGTTAGATGTAAAATTAGTATCTGTACCAGAGAATTCACCTTTAGGAAGTTTAAAAGGTTCTGATGCAATTTTTGAAATCTATACGGAGTCGTATGGAGAACAACCTATTGTTATTCAAGGAGCAGGAGCAGGATCTAAAGTAACCGCTAGAGGCGTATTTGGAGACATCTTACGATTAGCAAAGAATAATAATTAGTAGAAAGAAACAAGAAACAAGAACCAAGAAAATAGAGATAAGATTTACTAAAGCCTTTGTCAGTTCGAGTGATTTTTATGGAGTGTTAACGAAGTAAAAATTGTATCGAGAACGATTAGAATACTTCTCGATACAAAAATTATTTTTATTTCATTTCAATAATTTTACTCGAAGTGACATCAGAAAAAAGGTAGAAGAACTAAGTCCCAAAAATCTTGATTCTTTTATCTGACAACGAAGCGGTCAAACATCTAAAAAAACAACATGAGCAAAAATTTTGAAACACAAGCCATACGAACGCAAACAGAACGTTCACAATTTTCAGAGCATTCTACACCTTTATACCTAACCTCAAGTTTTGTATTTGATGATGCTGAAGATATGCGAGCATCTTTTGCAGAAGAAAAGGAGAAGAATTTATACAGCAGGTTTTCAAATCCGAATACCACAGAATTTGTCAATAAAATAGTGGCTATGGAAGGTGCCGAAGCAGGATATGCGTTTGCAACCGGTATGGCAGCGGTGTTTTCAACTTTTGGAGCTCTGTTAAATGCGGGAGATCATATAGTATCGTGTCGCTCTGTTTTTGGGTCAACTCATAGCTTGTTTACAAAGTATTTACCTAAATGGAATATAGAAACGAGTTATTTTAAAATTAATGAGGTAGATAGGATTGAAAGTTTAATTCAGCCGAATACAAAAATATTGTATGCTGAAACTCCAACAAATCCAGCAGTTGATATTTTAGATTTAGAGTTGTTAGGAAGTATTGCAAAGAAGCACAATTTATTGTTAGTGATAGATAATTGTTTTGCAACTCCGTACTTACAGAATCCTATCAAATTTGGAGCAGATTTGGTAATTCATTCAGCAACAAAATTAATAGATGGTCAAGGACGTGTTTTAGGAGGTGTTGTAGTGGGAAAAGAGGAACTGATAAGAGAAATTTATTTGTTTTCAAGAAACACTGGACCTGCAATGTCGCCATTCAATGCTTGGGTGCTGTCTAAGAGTTTAGAAACTTTATCGATACGAGTGGAAAAACATTGCGAGAATGCGTTGAAGGTGGCGCAGTTTTTAGAAGAGCACCCGAAGGTGAACTTGGTAAAGTATCCATTTTTAAAGTCGCATCCACAGCATGAAATTGCAAAAAAGCAAATGCGATTGGGAGGGAACATTGTCGCTTTTGAAGTAAAAGGAGGTATTGAAGCTGGACGCAACTTTTTAAATAGTATAAAAGTATGCTCATTATCAGCAAATTTAGGAGACACACGAACGATTGTAACACATCCAGCATCAACCACTCACAGTAAGTTAAGTGAAGAGGATCGATTAGAAGTAGGAATAACAGATGGATTGGTACGATGCTCGGTAGGACTAGAAAATGTAGAGGATATAATTAACGATTTAAATCAAGCATTAAATAATTAAGAAGTAAAGCATATATTTGTGATATGCTTTCTAAGAAAACAAAATACGGAATTAAGGCGCTTACTTTTATTGCAAAACAAGAAAAGGGCACTATGGTACAAATAGCTACCATTTCAGAAAACGAAAATATTTCACACAAGTTTTTAGAAAGCATATTACTAACCTTACGAAAATCAGGGATTTTAGGAGCAAAAAAAGGAAAGGGTGGAGGCTATTATTTGCTAAAGCCTGCGAGCGAAATTAAAATGACTGATGTTATTAGAACACTAGAAGGACCTATTGCTATGGTACCATGTGTTAGTTTGAATTATTATGAAAAATGTGATGACTGTCCAGATGAAGAAGCATGCTCAGTACACAAACTAATGATTCAAGTAAGAGATAATACGCTACAAGTACTTCGTAATAACACACTTGCAGATTTAGTGTAGCATTAACAAATTGTAAAATTCAAATATTTTTTTGATTTCCCCTTGGAAAATTAAAAAGCATCTGTATATTTGTCGACTTAAAACCTAGTATTCCGATAGGGTAATGGTATTTTAAAAATGATTGTAGAACAAGTAGTAGAAAATAAAGCTAATTATAAAGAAGATAAGCTTTCTGAAAAGCCACTAAGAAGCATTATAAAATCAATAAGTTGGAGAGTTGTTGGTACCATAGATACAATATTAATATCATGGGTAATTACAGGACAAGTAAAAACAGCTTTTTCAATTGGAGCTGTAGAATTAGTAACAAAAATGCTATTGTATTTTTTTCACGAAAGAGTTTGGAACAGTATTAAATGGGGCAAAAAATGAGTATAGAAACAATGAATTTAGAAGCAGTAAACGCAGAGTTAAAAAACAAATCTCCAAAAGAGATTATTGTTTGGGCATTACTACAAGCAAATAAAGCCGTAGTAACCACAAACTTTCGTCCCTATGAAGGAGCCATTTTACACGCAGTAGCATCAGTAAAAAACAGTATAGATGTTATTTGGTGTGATACAGGATATAATACTCCACAAACCTATAAACATGCTGAAGAGTTAATTGAAAAATTACAATTAAACATTCAGTTGTATGTACCTAAACAAACGGTAGCACACAGAAACATCACTTTAGGATTACCAACAGTTGATGACCCAAAACATGCGGTATTTACTGAGCAAGTGAAGTTAGAGCCTTTTAAAAGAGCGATGGAAGAACATAAGCCAGATGTTTGGTTTACGAACTTAAGAAAAGGACAAACAGCTTTTAGAGATAGTATTGATATTGTTTCAAGAAGTAAAGATGGAATATTAAAAGTGAGTCCGTTTTACCATTGGTCAGATGAGAAGTTAGATGCTTATTTAGAAGAGCATCAATTACCTAACGAGTTTAAGTACTTCGATCCCACAAAAGTAGAAAGTAACAGAGAATGTGGTTTACATATTTAAAGAACATGATTATGAATACAGAAACGATACAAGTAGGAGCTTTAGAAAGTGAAGCCATATATATATTAAGAGAAGTAGTCGCGCAATTTGAAAAACCGGTGTTATTGTTTTCGGGGGGCAAAGATAGCATAACACTGGTGCGACTTGCTCAAAAAGCATTTTACCCAGCAAAAATTCCATTCCCTTTATTGCATATCGATACAGGACATAATTTTCCTGAAACGATTGAATTTAGAGACAGTTTGGTAGAAGAATTAGGTGTTGAGTTAATTGTTCGTCAAGTACAAGACAATATTGATGCTGGTAAAGTAAAAGAAGAAACAGGAAAGTACGCTAGCCGAAACATGTTACAAACCGAAACGTTATTAGATGCCATTGAAGAATTTGGTTTCGACGCATGTATCGGTGGAGCGCGTAGAGATGAAGAAAAAGCGAGAGCTAAAGAGCGTATTTTTTCAGTACGAGATGATTTTGGACAATGGGATGAAAAGAATCAACGTCCAGAATTATTCGACATGCTAAATGGAAGAATTGATTTAGGTCAAAATGTACGTGTTTTTCCAATTTCTAACTGGACAGAGTTAGATGTATGGTCGTATATACAACAAGAACAAATTGAAATTCCATCCATCTATTTCGCTCATAAAAGAGCCACTTTTATTAGAGATGGGTTAATTTGGTCTGCAAACGATGAAGTTGTGTATAGAGAAGAGGAAGAAGAAGTAAAAGAGCGTATGGTTCGTTTTAGAACAGTAGGAGATATGAGTTGTACGGCAGCAGTTTTATCAGATGCAATAGACATTGATACAGTAGTAGACGAAATTAGAGAATCAACTATATCAGAAAGAGGAGCAAGAATAGACGATAAACGCTCAGAAGCAGCAATGGAGAAACGTAAACAACAAGGATATTTTTAAAAAAAGTTTTTTGCTATTAGCTCTTGGCTGTTAGCAATATGAAAATTAATAACAATATAAAACTAGGCAAGTGCTAAAGGCTAAAGGCTAATGGCCAATTGCCAATCGCCAACAACATAAAATATGAACGTAGTAAAAATAGCAACAGCAGGAAGTGTAGATGACGGAAAGAGTACACTAATCGGGCGAATTTTATACGATACAAAATCATTAACCCAAGATAAATTAGAAGCGATAGAAGAAAAAAGTAAACAACGTGGGTTTGATTACTTAGATTTTTCTTTAGCCACTGACGGATTAGTAGCAGAACGTGAACAAGGAATTACTATTGATGTAGCTCACATATATTTCTCAACACCAAAAACAAGCTTTATCATAGCCGACACTCCAGGTCATATTGAGTATACCAGAAACATGGTTACTGGAGCATCAAATTCTCAAGCTTCTATCATTTTGGTAGATGCCAGAAATGGAGTGGTAGAACAAACCTATCGTCACTTTTTTATCAATAATTTATTGAGAGTAAAAGATGTGATAGTAGCTGTAAACAAAATGGATTTGGTTGACTTTTCAGAAGAAAAATTTAACCAGATTAAAGGTGAGATAGAATATTTAGCAAAGAAGAGTGACTATCAAAATCAAAATATCACATTCATACCTCTTTCAGCTTTGAAAGGAGATAATGTTGTGAAGTCTTCAGAAAACACCCCTTGGTATAAAGGAGAAACATTACTGAATTACCTTGAAAACTTGGGGTCTGAAGATACGCAAGAAGTATCAAAAGCACGTTTCCCAGTGCAAACAGTTATTCGACCTAAAACGGATGAGTATCATGATTTTAGAGGATATGCTGGGAAATTGTATGGAGATGATTTAGCAGTAGGAGATAGTATAACGGTATTACCATCAGCAACAAAATCTACTATAAAAAGCATTCGATTTTTTGATAAAGAATATGCAAGAGCAAAAAGAGGAAGCTCTGTAAACATCACTTTAGAAGATGATGTAAATGTAAGTAGAGGTGATATGTTGGTTAAAACAGGAGAAGAACCTTCTGTGGTAAAACAATTAGAAGCTACTATTTGTTGGATGGATAAAGCACCATTACAAGCTTCTCAAAAATATTACATCAAGCATGGTGTAAATGATGCGCAAGCAAAAATAACGGAGTTAAAAACAATTGTTCGTACTGATTTTTCTGGAGTAGAAGAAGCGCCTGCCAAATTATCATTAAACGAAATAGGTGAAGTAAGTTTAAAAGTAAGCAAGCCTTTGTTTGTTGACTCATATGAGGAAAACAAAGCAAACGGAGCGTTTATAATCATCAATCCAAAAACCAATACTACATCAGGAGTTGGTTTTATCAAGTAAATAATAAAAGTTATGGCAATAATCATTACAGATGAGTGCATTAACTGTGGAGCTTGCGAACCAGAATGCCCAAATACAGCCATTTATGAAGGAGCGAGTGACTGGAAATATAGCGAAGGAACGTCATTACAAGGAAATGTAACCTTATTAGATGGAGCTTCTGTAAATGCAGACGAGGAGAATGAACCAGTATCAGACGAGTACTATTTTATAGTGCCTGATAAATGTACTGAGTGTAAAGGATTTCATGAAGAACCACAATGTGCAGCAGTATGTCCAGTAGATTGTTGTGTGCCAGATGATGCACATGTAGAAACAGAAGAACAATTGTTAGCAAAGCAAGAGTTCTTACATAACGAATAACAACGCTTTTATAAGCAAACAACTATTAAAAAACCACATGCAAAGTTTTAGATCAGAAATAGAAAACCCTTTAGTAGAAAAGGATATCCTAGAGTTAGAACGTAAAATACGTTTGTTTAACGAAGGAAAAATAGATGAAGAACGTTTTAGAAGCTTACGTCTAGCCAGAGGAATTTACGGGCAACGTCAGTTTGGGGTACAAATGATTCGTATAAAATTACCGTATGGTAAAGTTACGAGTGAACAGTTGCATAGAATAGCGGATGTTTCTGACGAATATTCTCGTGGTCGTTTACACATTACGACACGTCAAGATATTCAAATTCACCACGTAAGTTTAGACAGAACCCCTGAATTATGGGCACAGTTAGAGAAAGACGATATTACGTTACGTGAAGCATGTGGTAATGCAGTACGTAATGTTACAGCTTCAGAAACTGCGGGAATCGATCCGAAAGAACCGTTTGATGTAACACCGTATGCACACGCAACCTTTCAATTTTTCTTGCGTAATCCAATCTGTCAAGAAATGGGAAGAAAATTCAAAATGTCTTTCTCTGCAACAGAAGAAGATACCGCGTTGAGTTTTATTCACGATTTAGGATTCATTGCAAAAACGAAAACAGTTGACGGTAAAGAAGTAAAAGGATTCAAGGTATTATTGGCAGGAGGATTAGGGTCACAACCACGTCATGCCGATGTAATTTATGAGTTTTTAGAAGCAGATTTATTGATACCAACTATTGAAGGAGTGTTACGTGTGTTCGACCGTTACGGAGAACGTGCTAAAAGAGCCAAAGCTCGTTTAAAATTCTTGGTAAAAGATTTAGGTGTAGATGCTTTCTTAGAACTGGTTGCAGCTGAAAGAAATGCATTAGCGTATAAAACGTATCCGATAAATACTACCAACTTTGAACAAGACATTGTTTTTGAAACCAACGAAGTTCCATCTGTAGTAATTGAAGATAAAGAAGCATATCAAAACTGGAAAACAACGAATGTTTTCAAGCAAAAGCAAGAGGGGTTATACGCGATAGGCATTAAAGTACATTTAGGAGATTTTTATACCGATAAAGCACGTTTGTTAGCTGATTTAATCAAGAAATATGGTGCAAATGAGTTACGCTTTACGCTACGTCAAAATATTTTGATTCGTCACGTAAGAGAGGAGTTTTTACCATTTTTCTATACAGAATTAAAAAAGTTAGGTTTTGCAGACGCAGGATATAATAGTTTGAATGATATCACTGCATGTCCCGGAACCGATACATGTAATTTAGGTATTGCTAGCAGTACAGGAATTGCAGCAGAGTTAGAACATGTGTTAAAAGCTGAATATCCACAGTATGTAAATAACAAAGATATTACCATTAAAATTAGTGGGTGTATGAATGCTTGTGGACAACACAACATGGCGCACATTGGTTTTCAAGGAATGTCTATAAAAGTAGGAAAGTTATTAGCACCAGCTTTACAAGTATTAGTTGGAGGAGGAGTTTTAGGAGAAGGAAATGGTCGTTTTGCTGATAAGTTGATAAAAATACCAAGTAAAAGAGGACCAGAATCTTTACGAATCTTATTAAACAACTTTGAAAGCCATAAACAAGTAGATGAAGACTTCTTAAGCTATTACGATAGACAAGGTAAAACATATTTCTATGAGCTGTTAAAAGAATTATCAGACACCACCAATTTAACGGAAGATGATTTTATTGATTGGGGTCACAATAAAAACTATGTAAAAGCCATAGGAGTAGGGGAATGTGCTGGAGTTGTAATAGACTTAGTAGCAACCTTACTGTTTGAAAGTGAAGAAAAGTTAGAAAATGCTTCACAAGCCTTGAATAATCAACAATGGTCAGATAGTATTTACCACGCTTATGCAGCTATGGTAAACACTGCTAAAGCTTTGTTAACAGCAGAAGGAGCAAAAACCAATACACAAGCAGGAATCATTACCAATTTTGATGAATTGTTTGTAGCAACAAATAAAATAGAATTATCAAGTTCATTCTCAGAATTGATTTATCAAATCAATAAAAATGAACCTACGGAAGCTTTTGCAAAAAAGTATTTAGAAGAAGCATCATCATTTTATAAAACAATTGATGCCTACCGAAAAGTAGCCGTAGAAAGTTAAAAAAGGAGAGTCCAATGAAAAATCAACCGAAATTAACCGTAGTAGGTGCAGGACCAGGAGATGCTGATTTAATCACTTTAAAGGCTATCAAAGCATTAGAACAAGCTGATGTGGTATTGTACGATGCATTGGTGAATAACGAACTGTTAGGGTACGTAAACCCGAATGCAGAATTAATTTTTGTGGGAAAAAGAAGAGGGTGCTACCGTTATCAACAAGAACAAATCAATGAGTTGATTGTTGCAAGAGGATTTTCTCACGGACATGTAGTACGTTTAAAAGGAGGTGACCCTTTTATTTTTGGAAGAGGGGCAGAAGAAATGGAGTACGCAGCAAAGCACGGATTGGAGGTTGCTGTAGTGCCAGGTATTTCTTCATCGTTAGCGGTACCAGCGTATCAGAATATTCCGTTGACAAAAAGAGGAAATTCAGAAAGCTTTTGGGTAATTACAGGAACCACTAAACAACACCAATTATCAAACGATGTTGCCTTAGCAGCAAAATCGAGTGCAACGGTTGTTATTTTAATGGGAATGGGCAAACTTTCAGAAATTATTCAGCTTTTTAAAGAAGAAGGAAAGAATGAGTTACCAGTAGCCATTATTCAAAATGGAACTACTCCTGAAGAAAAAATAGGAATCGGTACCGTAGATAATATAGAAGAAGTAGTGGCTAAAAATAATTTGAGTAACCCTGCTATTATTTTGTTGGGAGATGTGGTAAACCATAGACAACAATTGTTACAAGTACAACAAGAAGTAGCTTTAAAAGAGGTGGTATAATGGAAGAAAGAAATAATCTATATCCAATCTTTTTAAAGACTAAAGAATTGGAAGTGCTAATTATAGGTGGAGGGTTCGTAGCAGAGGAAAAACTACGATTTTTATTAAAATCGAGTCCAGATGCTAAGGTAACGATGGTCGCTCCTTTTTTTAGAGAAGAAACCATTGTTATAGCCCAAAAAGGTAAGGTGAATATGATAAACGATAGTTATAACGATACGTATTTACAAGGAAAACATTTGGTGATTGCGACAACCGATGTTCCTGAGGTAAATATACAAGTGTATAAAGATTGTAGGAGCCAACATAAATTGGTGAATGTAGCGGACAATCCACCATATTGTGATTTTTATATGGGCGGAATTGTTACCAAAGGAAACGTAAAAGTAGCTATTTCAACCAATGGAAAATCGCCAACAACTGCTAAAAGATTGCGTCAGTTTTTTGAAGAAGTAATTCCAGAAGACATCAATCAATTAGTACAAAACTTAAATAGTTATAGAAAAACCATCAAAGGAAACTTTGAACAAAAAGTAGAAACATTAAATAAACTAACTGAGAGTTTAGTAAAGTAATCTTTCGCCTAAGTTTATCTTGAGGGAAGTCGAAAGGCTCAAGACTAAAATGAAGAAATCTATAAATTTATAAAATAGAGAGAGGTCACTGAGCGTAGTCGAAGTGACAAAATAAAGAGGACATGATACAAACAGATATATTAATTATTGGAGCAGGTCCAACAGGGCTATTCACCGTTTTTGAAGCAGGGTTATTAAAATTACGTTGTCATTTAATTGATGCCTTACCACAACCAGGAGGGCAGTGTTCAGAAATTTATCCAAAGAAACCTATTTACGATATTCCAGCATATCCAGAGATCTTAGCAGGAGATTTAACTAAGAATTTGATGGAACAAATCAAGCAATTTGAACCAGGGTTTACCTTAGGTGAGCGTGCAGATACTATTGAGAAGCAAGATGACGGAACATTTATCGTAACTACCAATAAAGGAACCAAACACCAAGCACCTGTGGTAGCTATTGCAGGAGGACTGGGAAGTTTTGAACCTCGTAAACCACCTATTCCTAACATTGCTGATTTTGAAGATAAGGGAGTAGAGTATATGATTAAAGAACCAGAACTGTATCGAGACAAAGATGTAGTAATTGCTGGAGGTGGAGATTCTGCCTTAGATTGGTCTATTTTCTTAACAGATGTAGCAAAATCGGTAACCTTAATTCATAGAAGAAACGAGTTTAGAGGAGCGTTAGACTCTGTAGAAAAAGTTCAAGAATTAAAGAATTTAGGAAAGATAAACTTGATCACTCCTGCTGAGGTAAAAGCAGTATTAGGAGAAAATCATGTAACAGGAGTTGTGGTAGAAGAAAAAGGGAAAGAACCTTACATGATAGATACGGATCATTTTATTCCATTATTTGGATTAGCACCTAAATTAGGACCAATTGCCAATTGGGGATTAGAAATTGAGAAGAACGCTATTAAAGTAAACAATGCGTTAGATTACCAAACCAATGTAGAAGGTATCTATGCCATTGGTGATGTGAATACCTATCCAGGAAAGCTAAAATTGATTTTGTGTGGATTCCACGAAGCAACACTCATGTGTCAAAGTGCTTATAAACGTATATATCCAGATAAAAAATATGTGATGAAATATACCACTGTTGGTGGTGTAGACGGTTTTGATGGAACAAGAAAAGAAGCGCCAAAAGCGGTAGTAAAAGCAATTGAATAATTGGGGATTAGGATGAAAGTAGTTAGGAGTTTAGCGAATAAGTTTGTTGTAATTACAAATTTTTAGTAAGCCCCTTCACCAGCAAAACTAAAATAGCCTACCTAACTACTGATTCCTATAATAAATTGTTACTGATGGATAATCAAGATATTAATATAAAAATAACAGATCGAGAAGGTGTAATGCACGAGGTAGTTGCTCCGACAGATATGGCAATGAATTTAATGGAGGTGGTTCGTTCTTATGAACTTGCTCCAGAAGGAACTATTGGAATCTGTGGAGGAATGGCGATGTGTGCCTCTTGTCAATGTTATGTAAAATCAAATCATGAATTGCCAGAGATGAATGATGATGAAGATGCAATGTTAGCAGAAGCATTTCATGTAGAAGAAAATAGCCGATTAGGATGTCAGATTCAAATAACACTTGAATTAGAAGGATTAGAGGTTGAGTTAGCTCCTGAAAGTTAGTTATTTTTGTAAAAAAAGAATAAATGCAATTTAAACAATACGATTTATCATTAAAAGATGATGTAGCAAATTTTACAAAACAATTATTTTACGCATTGTTTAATGATGTATGTCAAGAAAAAGCAAATCATTTAAAAGAAAAGTTTAAAAAAATTTTAAACGGGTTGGCTATCAAAAATGCTTCGGTAACATGGGCTGCATACCAACAAACATTTTGTGGAATACGAGAAAAGTTAGATTTAGATGCCAAGGCATTTGAAAAGACTGACCCAGCCTGTAAAAGCTTAGGTGAAGTGTATCTAGCCTATCCAGGGTTTCATGCGATTGCTGTATATCGTTTGAGTCATGAATTGTACAAAATGAAAATACCGATTTTACCAAGAATGATGAGTGAATATGCGCATGGATTAACAGGAACAGATATCCATCCAGGAGCAACCATTGGCGATTCGTTTTTTATAGATCATGCAACAGGAATTGTAATTGGAGAAACTACCATTATTAAAGAAAACGTAAAAATATATCAAGGAGTTACCCTAGGAGGAATTCAAGTAAAGAAAGAATTAGCATCCACAAAAAGGCACCCAACCATTGAAAATAATGTAACCATTTATGCCAACGCAACTATCTTAGGAGGCGATGTAGTGATAGGAAGAGATAGTATAATTGGTGCTAATGTTTGCGTAACCACCTCTGTACCCGAAGGATCTATTGTAACCTATGAGTCAGAAAATAAAATAACCACTAGAAAATCCTATGTTAAATGATGTAGGTACGAAAATCAACCATGAAAACTAAAACAATTATAGATAGTATAGGGAATACGCCACTCATAGAAGTTTCAAACATTCTTCAAAAGGAAGGCGTAAAGCTATTATTAAAACTAGAAGGAAATAACCCTGGCGGAAGTGTAAAAGATAGAGCAGCCTTTAATATGATTGCTGAAGCTATTAAAAGGAAAAATATCCGTCCAGGAGATTATTTAGTAGAAGCAACTAGTGGAAACACAGGAATTGCGTTAGCACTCATGGCAAAAGTTTTAGGAGTAAATATGGTATTGGTAATGCCAGAAAACTCTACAGAAGAACGTGTAAAAACCATGCGTGCTTACGGAGCTGAGGTTATTTTAACGGATGCAGAAAAAGGTATTGAAGGTTCTAGAGATGTCGCGCTAGAGTTACGCTATAAAAAAGGCTATTTTATGCTGAATCAGTTTGAAAATACCGATAACTGGAAAGCACACTATAAAACTACAGGTCCAGAAATTTGGAACGACACCGAAGGAGAAGTAACTCATTTTGTTTCAGCGATGGGAACTACAGGAACCATTATGGGAGTTTCTACCTATTTAAAAGAACAAAATCCAGAGGTACAAATTGTAGGAGCACAACCTAAAGACGGAGCTAGAATACCAGGAATTCGTAAGTGGTCGCCAGAATACCAACCAAAATTCTTTAATAAAAGTAAGGTAGACCAAGTAGTGGAGCTAGATGAAAATGATGCTAAAAACATGACTAGAAAATTAGCGCAAGAAGAAGGTGTTTTTGCAGGAATGAGTAGTGGAGGAGCAGTACATGCAGCTTTAGAAATAGCTAAAACGATTGATAAGGGTGTGATCGTTGCAGTTATTTGCGACAGAGGAGACCGCTATTTATCTTCTGATTTGTTTCAATAGACTGTCTTTACTTATTTTATAATGCAAAAATTCCCGTCTAAGCGGGGATTTTTAAATTTATACTTTATAAAAAAGTAGACAAGAACAAGAAATTACTTTTAGTCATTGTTATGTGTAGTTTACTTATAATTTTCAATTTTATTAATAATATTAATAATTTTTAAGATTTCTTCTTGAGCTTCATTACCGAATTTATTTTTATAACTGTTAATAAATTTAAATTGCTTGAAAAAATCTTTTAAAGAATCAATATTGTTAAAATTAGAGGCTACTAAAAAATCATCAAAATTGTGTTTTATTATGAATTCTAGATCTCTATTTAGTAGGATTTTACTTAAAGATTTATCAGTAGGAGGAATTTCATTTAATATATTATACATTAAACTGTAGTTTTCTTTAAATAAAGACCTAAGTTTTTTATAAAAAGAAAACATTTCTGGTTTCATTTTAATTATACCTTTTGCTGAGTTTAAATAAATATTTTTGTGTACTAAGTCTATTTTAAGATTCCTTTCATAAAGGTGACTAACTATTGTATATATTATTTCAGAATTGTAGTTTAAAGATATGCTAAAGGGCAATTTTTCAATTTTATTGGGTATTTGTCTAATGATTGAAGAAGATACAGTGTCTTTATCTACTGTCATAACAATTTCTTCATTAAGACTATTATTTAAATAACTTAATAACATTTCTTTATTGTTAAAAATAACATCAATATTACGACGTAATAACTGATTAAAGGATGTTTCGAGTTTCTTTATCTTATCCTTTTTTAAGTAATTATTATTTTTAGAGATTAACATTTCTCCTTTAGATAATATAAGTTTATCTAAGTCCTTTTGTGTCAAAAGGAAGGGGAATTTAAAAATAAGTTCATTTTTAGATTCATTTACAAGTGATGAAAAATCATATTCTCGTTGATATTTATCATTTAATTCACAGAAAAATTTAACCCTTTGAATAATCTTTTCTTTGAATTCAATATTTGTTTTATCAAAGTTTAGTTTCAATATCATACCGCCATTGTTTTCAAAATTTAATTTTTCATTTTGAGAACATGAGTTGATAGAAATAAAAAGGGCTAATAAATATATATACTTCATTCTATTTTTTAAATTATGAATTTAGATTTATTATTTAAGTTGTTGAACTATAGTAAAAGTTGTGGTTGATTCAATTTGGGATAAAAGAATAAAAACTTCTTTTATCCGTGTGTTTAAATGTGATAAGCGTAGTTTTTAGCAATTTTAATCTTTTTAAGTAAGCGTTAGCCAATATAAAACAAAATAAAAAACCGTACAAAAAATGTACGGTTATATTATCAGTTAACTTACGTTAATCATGTAGTTTTACATTAATTTTAATACTGCCTTATAGTAATGTTAAATTAAAAGAGATAAAACTATTATTCCCTAGCATAATTAATATTGAAATGAAGCAGAAGCACTACCACTACTGTTAATCTCTTCTACGTTTTCTACCAAAACCTGCAGCAGGTTTGTTATCACTTCTTCTTGAAGAACTGTTTTCGTTACGTCTTCTACCAAAATTTTTTCTGCTATCAGTAGGCTTATCACTTCTACGTTTTTTACCATTGAATCCGCTACCACCACTTCTACGTGATTTTCTTCCACCACCACTACGATCGTTTTTAGTAATTTCGATATTCACTGATCGTCCATTAAAATCTGGATCATTTGCTGCAAAGGCATCTAAAGTTTCTTTTTCGAAGTTTTTATCGACTTCAAAGAAAGAAAAAGTATCTAATATATCTATAGCTCCAATTTCAATTTTATCACCTATGTTCTGATCGTTGATTAAACCAATTAACTTGGCTGGGTTTAAACGATCTTTTCTTCCTAAATTGATGAAGAAACGGGTCATGTTTTCACTAGAAGAGCGTCCTCTTGAATTTTCTCTTGAAGATAAGTTGTTTAAATCAGGAGCATTTTCGTAGTAAGATAAGAAGGTGTTAAACTCTAAAGAAACAAACTTTTGAATTAACTCTTCACGACTTAAATCTTCTAATTTTTCGTAAATACTTGGTAAAAAACCTTCAATTTGTTCTGTGTTTACCTCAGTATCATGAACTTTATCAATTAAATGAAATAATTGGTTTTGACATATTTCCTTGCCAGATGGAATAGGAGTGTGAACAAATTGTTTTTTTATAATACGTTCAATAGGACGTAACCTGCCTTGTTCTTTTTTGCTTACTAAAGCAATAGAAACTCCCTTGTTACCGGCTCTACCAGTTCTACCACTACGGTGATTGTAGTTTTCAATTTGATCTGGTAATTTATGATTAATAACGTGTGTTAAGTTGTTAACATCCAATCCACGAGAAGCAACATCAGTAGCTACTAATATTTGAATGTTCTTTTTACGAAACTTCTCCATTACAGAGTCACGTTGAGCTTGTGATAAATCACCATGTAAAGAATCAGCATTATAACCATCTCTAATAAGATTATTAGCTACTTCTTGTGTTTCTCTACGTGTTCTACAGAAAACAATTCCGTAAATATCAGGGTTTAAATCAGCTACTCTTTTTAAAGCAGGGTAACGAGTTTTTTCGTTTACTAAGTAATACTCATGACTTACATTATCTGAGCCTTGGTTTTTTTGTCCAGATGTAACTTCTACAGGGTTAGTCATGTAGTTTTTTGCAATATCTTCTACTTCTCTAGGAAAAGTTGCAGAAAACAATAATGTTTGTTTGGTGTTTGGTGTAGCTTCTAAAACTTGGTCTAGTTCATCTTTAAAGCCCATGTTAAGCATTTCATCAGCTTCGTCAAGTACTAACCATTGTACATTACCAAGCTTTAAAGCTCTTCTTTTAATTAAGTCTACAGTTCTACCAGGAGTACCTACAACTATTTGTACCCCTTTTTTAAGTTTTCTTATTTGCTCTTCAATGTTAGCTCCACCATAAACAGTAGCTACTTTCAAGTTAGGTAAATACTTTGAAAAGTCTTCAATGTTTTTTCCTATTTGTACTGCTAGTTCACGAGTAGGAGATAAGATGATTGCTTGTGTGTGTGTGCTTGTTTGATCAGCAAGTTCAATAATAGGTAAACTAAAGGCAGCAGTTTTACCTGTACCTGTTTGTGCAAATGCTTTTAAATCTTCTGTAGAAGAAATTATTTGTGGAATTGCTTTTTCTTGAATTACTGTTGGCTTTTCATAACCTAAATCGGTTAATGCCTTATTGATAGGTTCTTGCAAACCTAAATCTAAAAATGTTGACATACTGTGTTTTTAGAGAACCCACAGATGCCCCTCCGCGAATTCTATAATTAATATTAATTAAATCGTTTTAGCACGATTTTTTTGGACGGTGCAAAAGTACACTAAATAAAATGAATAGAGGCTAACTATTTTGTTTTTTGTAAGTTGCTTATTTCTATATTTATATCTTTAGCAGATAAGCTAGTATAACCATTTTGAATAATTCCGTTTTTATCAACTAAAATCATACGAGGAAATTTACTGGTGGTAAAATCACATACGGCACTTTCGCTAGGTATGGTGTATTGATATTTTACATCTACGTTTTTTGTAAATCTTTTAGAAGAGTCGCACAAATTAACAAGAACAAAATTAATATCAGGATTTTTTTTAACTAAATAATTGAAACGAGAAGAAACCCAATCATCTGATGCATACTCGTAGTTTTTTAATAAAACAACAGTGTTTTTATTTTTAGAAATGTTAGAAAACTCTTTTAACTCTCCGTCTGCTGCAATTAGTTTGAAAGGAGGTAATTTCTCTCCTTTATTTAGAACTTTTAAATCATTAATCAAACGCTGAACATTTTTTTTATGCTCGTTGTTGGTGTTTAACTTAAAAAAAGTAAAAAATGCTTCACTTTTAACTTCGCTACTAGGCTCTTCGTAAAAATTACGAATAACAGCATTGTACAACATTTTATTTTTAACAGTCTCGAGAGTTACATTTTCGTTAATGGCATGCAAAAGATTTTGTGTGAATTTATCAGTTTTCACTCCGTTACTTTTCTGATAAGCATCATTATTAATTTTTTCCATCACGAAT
This sequence comes from Tenacibaculum sp. TB-53, assembly GCF_059716285.2. Taxonomy (NCBI): domain Bacteria; kingdom Pseudomonadati; phylum Bacteroidota; class Flavobacteriia; order Flavobacteriales; family Flavobacteriaceae; genus Tenacibaculum; species Tenacibaculum sp. TB-53. The sequence goes on from NZ_CM202790.1 coordinate 760,900, forward strand.
CTGTAGTAAGGTCCATAAAACATCAAAGAGTCTTTATTAGGAGCCTTTTCGCGGTAACTGTAATAAGAACTACTAAAATTTTGAATGTTATTATTTAAATTTTTAATAGCATATTGTTCTAATCTAGTATATAAAGGGAAGTTTAAAGATATATCAAAAACATCTAAAAAACCAGAAACATCATTACTGTTAGTTTTATAGTTTTCAAGAATAATCTTTTTATCTGATTTCATTGAATCTATCTTAGCCAAAAATTCATTTTTAGGTAAAGAAAGATATGCGAAGGTATTTTTAAAATCTTGCTCATATTGTAAAAAGGACTCTAACAAGAGATTATTACGTTCAGCATTTATACCGCTAAAAACTAATGATTCATCAAAGTCCCATGTGTTCAGTCTAATTAACAAACTATCAGAAGGTTGCATGTATACATATTGAAGCTCATTACCATGATGAAAGATGTATAAACCTTCTTTAAATTTCTTATAGCTACCTAGGAACGTATTATTTTTGCTAAGAGGTATAGTGTCGTTAAAATCGTAATTGTCTGATAATACAACAAAATCACATTTAGGATTGATAATTTTACCTCCAAAATAGGTAGGCTTATCCTTATCAGACTTATTACATCCAATAAACACAATTAATATGAGAGGTATAAAATACTTAATCATAATTCAAATTATCCTAAATATTAAAGTTCAAAAATAGATAACTCTTTAATATTAGGCTGTTAATTCGTTGTTAAAAACGAATTAAAACGAGCCAAAAGTAAGATGTTAAAAACTTTAATGCAAATTCTTTTATAGTCTTTAGTTTTTATATTTTTGCACGGAATTTAAAAAAATATACATGTTATCAGTTTCTAATTTATCAGTTCAGTTTGGAAAACGTGTTTTGTTTGATGAAGTAAACACAAAGTTTACTCAAGGAAATTGCTACGGAATTATCGGAGCAAATGGAGCGGGAAAATCTACATTTTTAAAGATTTTATCAGGAAAACAAGAACCAACTTCAGGGCAAGTTCATTTAGAACCAGGAAAGAGAATGTCTGTATTAACACAAGATCATTATGCTTTTGATGAGTATACTGCCTTAGAAGCTGTGTTAATGGGAAACAAAGAACTGCACAAAATAAAATCAGAAATAGATGCATTATATGCTGATTATTCTGACGAAAATGCAGAAAAAATTGGTGAGTTACAAGTTCGTTTTGAAGAAATGGACGGTTGGAATGCCGATGCTTCTGCTGCAAGTTTACTGTCAAATTTGGGTATTAAAGAAGAAGATCATTACACATTATTATCAGAATTAGACTCTAAGAAAAAAGTACGTGTATTATTGGCACAAGCTTTATTTGGGAATCCTGATGTATTAATCATGGACGAGCCTACAAACGATTTGGATTTTGAAACTATTTCTTGGTTAGAAAATTTCTTAGCAAATTATGATAATACAGTAATTGTAGTATCTCATGACCGTCACTTTTTAGATGCTGTTTGTACGCATATTTCTGATATAGACTTTGGAAAAATTAATCATTATTCAGGAAATTATACTTTCTGGTACGAGTCTTCTCAATTAGCAGCTAAACAAAGAGCTCAACAAAATAAAAAGGCAGAAGATAAAAAGAAAGAATTAGAAGAGTTTATTCGTCGTTTTTCTGCAAACGTGGCTAAATCTAAACAAGCAACTTCACGTAAGAAAATGATTGAGAAACTAAATGTTGATGAAATTAAACCTTCTTCACGTCGTTATCCTGCAATTATTTTTGAAAGAGATAGAGAAGCGGGAGACCAGATTTTAAATATTGAAGGTTTATCAAAAAAGGATGCAGAAGGAGAGTTATTGTTTTCAAATGTTGATATTAATTTGAATAGAGGAGATAAAGTTGCCGTTATTTCTAAAAACTCTAAAGCAACTACAGCTTTTTATCAAGTAATTTCAGGTAATGAAGAAGCAGATTCAGGTAAATATAGTTGGGGTGTAACAACTACTCAATCGTATTTACCAGCAGATAATTCTGCTTATTTTCAAAATGGAGAGTTAAATTTAGTAGATTGGTTACGTCAATACGCACAAACTGAAGAGGAGAGAGAGGAAGTATTTTTAAGAGGTTTCTTAGGAAAAATGATTTTTTCAGGAGAAGAGGCTTTAAAGAAAAGTAATGTATTATCTGGAGGAGAGAAAGTACGTTGTATGCTATCTCGTATGATGATGACAAGAGCTAATATTTTAATGCTAGATGAACCAACAAATCACCTAGATTTAGAGTCTATTCAAGCGTTGAATAATTCATTAATAAACTTCAAGGGAACTGTATTGTTTACTACACATGACCATGAGTTTGCACAAACAGTAGCTAATAGAATAATAGAGATTACACCTAAAGGGATTATTGATAAGTATGCTACTTTCGATGAATATTTAGAGGACTCTAAAGTAAAAGAATTAAGAGAGAAAATGTATTCTTAAATTATTAATTAAAAAAACAGCCATAATATCATATAAAATTATGGCTGTTTTTTTATGCCACATTTCTGTAATATAATTCATCCATAATATCTTTTGAGCCTTTGCCACAAAAAAGCAAATTCTTTTTATTTTTTAAAGAAAACTGATAAGCTTCTACAATTGAGTTAACCCCTAGAGTATCAATATTAGTAACATTACTAATATCTATGCTAATGTCTTTATATTTTTTTATAAAAGAATAAATCATTACTTCAAAAAGCTGAACGTTGGTAAGAGTTAAGTCACCTGATATCTTTAAATAATTTTTAGAGCTTTTAATTTTAAATTCCATAATACATAGTTTTAAATTTATATTATAAAATTATAACTTGCTTTTAAAATAAATAGCTTATTTCGTTGGAATTCAGTTTTCTATAGTTGATTAGGTTGTTTTAATAGATAAATTAGTTATAAGTATTACTCTTGGTTATCATTAACTATTTCAAAGAAGCTAAAAACGTTACCACCATAACGTTTTTCATAGTTATAATAGGGATGTTGAGATAAATCTGTATGTTTTGAGTGTTCAATTATCAAAAGCCCATCATTATTTAACAAGTTGCGATCAAAAACTATGTCAGCTATTTTTAAAAATTGTTTTTCTTCAAAGTCATATGGAGGGTCAGCAAAAATTACATCTACTTTAAGGGGCGTTTTTTCTAAAAACTTATATACATCACTTTTATAGCTGTTAATAGACATGTTTAAATCCTTAGCTGTCTGATTAATGAATTTTATACAAGCATAATGAGCGTCAACAGCATTAATGGTTTCAGTACCTCGAGAAGCAAATTCGTAACTTATGTTTCCTGTTCCAGCAAATAAATCTAGTACAGAAATGTTTTCAAAATAATAGAAGTTATTTAAAATATTAAATAAAGACTCTTTTGCCATATCTGTTGTGGGTCTTACAGGCAGGTTTTTAGGAGCTGTAATTCTTTTACTTTTATATTTTCCAGAAATAATTCGCATTAGGCTATGAGTATAAAATTAGAGTGATTCGAAAAGTCTTTACTATCGGCAAAAAAACTATTAATTGGATTAATAAAGTGAATATTTCGAATGTATGAATAAGTAATAGAATATATATCTGATTCTTTCTCAATATCACCGATAAATGTCAATTGGAAAGAATTTGGATCCATTTGTAATTGTTCAGCAGTGAAAAGAATGTAATATATAAAATCTTCTTTTGTATTGTATAAAAATGAATTATAAAATAATAGTTTGCCTTCTTTACAAACAACGATATCTAAATAAGAAGAAGAAACATATACAAAGAATTGATCTTCAGAATCATTCTCAGAATAGTTTAGTAGTTTATCTATTAAAACCGTTGAATGATGTTTGTATTCAAATTCCCCAAAATTTTGAAAAAGGTAGTTGTTGATATTTACATAAGGTATATAAACTGTATTAGCAGCTATTACAGTATGTAAATCGTAGGTTATAAAATCTGTTTTTAATGTTTTTACGTTATAATTTAAATATGGAACTAAATTATTTCTGTCAAAGAGCTTGTTAGGAACCAACGTAGCTAAATTGTTTTGATGAATGGCAAAAACAGCTGTAAAGTCTTGTTGTAAATCTTTGTCAGTATCAAAAACACGGATGATTTTATCTAGTAATAGTTCTGGAGAAGCAATAGAGTCAGAAAATGTATACTTGGTAAAAAGAAGAGTTTCTTTTGTTTCTGAGTTTGATATACAAAAAGAAAATCCATCCAAACTAAATTGGATGGATAAACTTTTATACTGCGCATTAGCGCTAATTTTTTTACTCTTTTTTTGCAATTGCGTCACCTTTATCGTAATAAGGAGGCCAGTTACCACCTACAGTTACTTCAGTTAAAGAACCAACAGAAACAAACTCACCTTTAATTTGATCTGTCTCAATGGCTTCTAATTCTTGCTTTATTAAAGAAGGATTCATTCCTTTTAAGATAGGTTTCTTAGAAACCTTCGCCTCAAAAACTGGAACTTCTAAGCCAGCAACTTTTTCAACTCTACCTGTAGCTAATTCAAATTTTTCTTCTGTACCAGGAACATCAAACATAGTAGCATACTCTTTACCTTCAAAGTATTTTAAAACAGGCTCGTACCCTACAGTATCAATAACTTTAACAGATATATCTTTAGTAATACCACCACCTAACTCAACAGTTTTTTCAACGTTTTTAGTTTCTGTAATAGCTAATTTACCATTTTTAATAAAGGCAAGCAAAGTATCTTTATTGTTAGTATATGTTCCGTAAACTTCTTTATATTTTACTTCAGCGTCTCGAATCAACTTTAAATTCTTAATAACCTTAGCATAACGTACTCTCTTGTCTTTGTTAAAATTAATAGGTTCCATAACACCATTATAAATTTTATATACTAAAAAGACAGTTGCTCCTAATAATAATATAGAGACTAACCATCTCATTTTTAGAGGAACAAACTTAACAACAAGTAATGCTAAAAGAACTGCAACTACAACAGCTGCTAAAATCATTAATAATAAATTCATTTTTTTAATTTTTAATGTATGATATTCGCAAATCTACAATTTTTTTTCAATGATGAAAATAATTATTTAGAAATAGACTTATCTTTGAATATTATTTGATATATGATACAAACTGCTCCGAAATTTTATAAAGAAATACTACAAAAATTCCCGTATTCGCCTACAGAAAAACAAAATGAGTTACTAGATGTCTTAACAGATTTTATTTTTTCAGATGATAATCGCGCTTTATTTTTATTAAAAGGGTATGCAGGAACAGGTAAAACAACAATAATAAGTACCGTTGTACATAATTTATGGAAAATAGGACAAAAAGCAGTTTTACTAGCGCCAACAGGTCGTGCAGCGAAAGTAATTTCAGGATATTCTAACCGACAGGCATTTACGATTCATAAAAAAATCTACTTTCCTAAAAAGCAAAGTAGTGGAGCTGTAAATTTTGTAATGCAACCTAATAAGCATACTGATACTCTTTTCATTGTAGATGAAGCTTCTATGATTTCTGATGAAAAGCAGAACGCGAAATTATTTGAAAATGGTTCTTTATTGGATGATTTAATCTCATATGTATACTCAGGAAAAAATTGTAAAATTATTTTTATTGGAGATACGGCACAGTTACCACCTGTAAAGTTAACTATGAGTCCAGCTTTAGAAGCTGACAAACTTTCGTTTGAGTTTAATAAAGAAGTTACAGAAATTGAGTTAGACGAAGTGGTTAGACAAGAAGAAGGCTCAGGGATTTTGGCTAATGCAACCGATTTACGTTTGTTAATTCAGAATGATTCAATACATTTTCAATTTGATTTAAATTATCCCGACATTATTCGTCTACAAGATGGTTATGATATTCAAGATGCTATAACAATGGCTTATGATGGAGATATAGGAGTGGAAGATACTGCTATTATTGTACGTTCAAATAAGAGAGCTAATCAATACAATCAACAGATTAGAACTAAAATTCGTGGACAAGAAAATGAAATTTCTACAGGAGATTACGTGATGGTAGTGAAAAATAATTACTACTGGTTAAAAGACTCTTCTTCGGCAGGATTTATAGCAAATGGAGATATTTGTGAAGTTATGCGTATCAATTCAATTAAAGAATTATACGGCTTTAAGTTTGCAGAAGTTGAAGTTCGCATGATTGATTATCCTGATATGAAACTTTTTGAAACAGTGTTGTTGTTAGATACTCTTACAAGTGAAAGTCCGTCATTAACCTATGAAGAATCTAACCGATTATATGAAGCTGTAAAAGAAGATTTTGCACATGAAAAATCAAAGTACAAGCAATTTATGGGTGTTAAGAAAAATAAGTATTTCAATGCGCTTCAGGTAAAGTTCTCTTACGCAATGACCTGTCATAAATCTCAAGGAGGTCAATGGAAAACAGTTTTTATAGAACAACCATACTTGCCAGATGGAGCTTCGGTTGAATATTTACGTTGGTTATATACGGCTGTTACCCGTGCACAAGAAAAATTGTATTTAATAGGTTTTAAAGACGAGTATTTTTTAGATTAAAAAACTATATTCGCGTCAATTTAAAATTTAAAACTATGAAAATGTATTTTACAAAAACAAAAATTGCTTTCTTCTTATTAATTTCTGTTTTATTAACTGCTTGTTCCTCTTCGAATGATGAAGAAATAGATATAGATGATCCGAAGTTTTATGTAGAAATTATAGGTAAAAAAACACAGTTTGAAGAAATTACTTTTAGGGTAACTCAAGAATCTTCCGAAAAAGAGGTTTATATAAGTGGTGTTGAATGGGTGTTCGATGATGAGATTGTTGAAGGTTATGATAATTCAATAACAAAAACGTTTAAAGATTTTGGCACTAAAAATGTAAAGGGAACTTTTTATGTTAATGGCGAGAAAAAAATAGTTGTAAGTAAAAACTTTGAAATTATAGAAAAAGAACACTCAAAAGTATATATTACTTATGTTATTTTAAATGGAGTTGGTTATCGTATTTTGGATGATTTTTATTATGGTTATAATGACTCACTTCTTTCCTTAAGAGCAAGTTTTTCTATTTCTGAATTAGATGAGAATAATAATGAGAATTTTGTATATCTATCAAAAGAAGACGATACAAATAATAGCTCTCTTTCTAGGTTTAGAGAAGTGGTATGGGTTGATTGGGAAGATCAATCTCAAAACCTTGTAAATTTTATGTATGAGACAAAAGTATATCATGATGGAATTCCTAATAAATCGTTTTCTTTGACTTTTAGTGGTCAAAACACAAAAAGAAGTAAGCCGAAAAGAGAGTTAGTAAAGAAAAGTATTTCTTTAGCTGAATATCGTGATATAAAACCTAAAGAACTTTCTTTTACTGCCAATACTTATAACATAGGAGGGGAAGATGTAACATTTGTATTAGGTTTACATTGGGAGTAAAAAAAGAGGATATTTATAACGTTAAAAAAAGAAAAACCGAGAAGTCTACAGTATTCTCGGTTTTTCTTTTTTTAAATGTTAGCATTTTGTTAATGTACTTCATACTTTAGTTAAAAAAGTTACATTTGTGTAGTATTCAAACTATTAAAAATGCACAAAAAAGTACTTTTATTACTATCTTTTTTATTGATTTCACTAACAATAAGCGCACAAAAACCACAAAAACTTACTTCAAATCAGATTTACGAGAAAGTTCAAAAATTAAACTTTTTAGGCTCTGCATTATACATCGCTGCGCATCCAGATGATGAAAATACTCGTTTGATAGCATATTTATCTAATCATGAAAAAGCTAGAACAGGGTATTTATCACTAACCCGTGGAGATGGAGGACAAAATTTAATAGGTCCTGAAATGCGTGAACTTTTGGGAGTTATTCGTACTCAAGAGCTGTTAGCTGCAAGAAATGTAGATGGAGGAGAACAACGTTTTTCTAGAGCTAATGATTTTGGATATTCAAAACACCCTGATGAAACGTTAAAAATTTGGGATAAAGATAAAGTTTTAGCCGATGTAGTTTGGGCAATTCGTACTTTCAAACCCGATGTGATTATCAATCGTTTTAATCATAGAACACCAGGAACAACGCATGGCCACCATACTTCATCAGCGATGTTAAGTGTTGAAGCTTTTGATTTAGCTAATGATAAATCAAAATACCCTGAGCAACTAAAGTATACAGATACATGGAGGCCTAATAGGTTGTTTTTCAATACATCTTGGTGGTTTTACGGAAGTGAAGAAGCTTTTGAAAAAGCAGACAAAAGTAATATGTTAAGCTTTGATATAGGAACGTACTACCCTTTAAAAGGATTGTCTAATAATGAAGTAGCAGCAATAGCAAGCAGTCAACATTTATGCCAAGGGTTTGGAAGGTTAACCACTAGAGGAAGTCAAACAGAATATGTAGAGTTTTTAAAAGGAGAATTTCCTAAAGACAAAAAAGATATTTTTTCAGGAATAAATACAACATGGAATAGAGTAGAAGGCGGAGGAGAAATAGGAGATATTTTATATGATATTGAACAAAATTTTGATTTTGTAAATCCATCAAAACATCTACCAGACCTATTGGAAGCCTATAAGAAGGTAAGACAACTAAAAGATTCACATTGGAGAGCTATTAAAACTAAAGAATTGAATGAAATTATCAAAGCTTGTGCAGGTTTATATCTAGAAGCCTCGGCAGAAAGTTCTAGTTCAATTCCAAGCAGTACAATTAATGTAAATTTTGAAGCACTAAATAGAAGTTTCATTTCTATGGAGTTGTCATCAATTACTATCCTTCCTGAAGGGAAAAACATCAAAAAAGAATTGGATTTAGCACCCAATAGTAAACAAAACTTTAAAAGTAAAATCAATATCGCTAAAGATGTTTCTTACTCTTCGCCATATTGGTTAGCTACTCAGTGGGATTTGGGAATGTACAAAGTAAACGATCAAAAATTAATAGGTAATCCAGAGTCTTTAAGGCCAATTCAAATTCAATACAATATTATAATTGAAGACCAACCAATTGCATTTACAATTCCAGTGGTACATAGATACGCTAAAAGAGATAAAGGAGAAATTTATGAACCTTTTGAGGTGTTACCGAAAGTAACAACAAAGCTATTGAATAAGGTACTTGTTTTTTCTTCAGAAAAATCTCAAAAAGTAACTGTAGCAATTCGTTCTGGAGCGAAAAATACAAATGGAATAGTTACTCTAAAAGCACCAAAAGGGTGGAAAGTTACTCCAAACGAAGCAAAATTTTCTATAGACCAAAAGGGAGATATTCAGTTGATTGACTTTATGGTTACTCCAACACAAAATGAATCAGAAGGAGTTTTAAAAGCTATAGCAAAAGTTGAAGGTAAAAGTTATGATAAAGAATTGATAGAAATTAATTATAGTCATATTCCTAAACAGTCAGTATTATTACCATCACAAGCAAAAGTTGTACGTATGGATATAAAAAAGAACGGTACAAGAATAGGGTATATACAAGGTTCAGGAGATGCTATTCCAGAAAGTTTACAACAAATTGGCTACGAGGTAACAGAATTGAATGTAAATGAGATTAATGGAAATTTAGAGCAATTTGACGCAATTGTTGTTGGTATTAGGGCATATAACACTATAAAAGAATTGCAGTTTAAGCAAAAATACTTGTTAGAATATGTAAAAAATGGTGGAAATTTAATAGTGCAATACAACACGAATAGAGGAGTAGATGTACAAGCGCCGTATGAATTACAATTATCACGTGATAGAGTAACAGACGAATATTCTAAAGTAACCTTGTTAGCTAAAGAACATTCTATTTTAAATTACCCAAACAAAATTACTGAAGCTGATTTTGATGGTTGGGTACAAGAACGAGGCTTATATTTTCCTAACAAATGGAGTAAAGAATACACTTCGATATTATCTATGTATGATAAAGGGGAGTCAGTAAAAAAAGGAAGTTTGTTAGTTGCTAAATATGGTAAAGGAAACTATATCTATACAGGGTTAAGCTTCTTTAGAGAGCTTCCAGCAGGAGTTTCAGGAGCTTATAAGTTATTTGCAAACTTATTATCGGTAAAAGAAAATACCGTGGAGAAATAGAATATTGAAAAGAGTCATATAAATTATAGAAAAGCGAGGTTTAAACCCCGCTTTTCTATTTAAAAAGACTGATAAAAATAGATTTCTAAGTAAGTACAAACTAAATGGAAAGTAATTTTTTGTGATTGAGGTAACTTTAATTACTTTTGACGCTGAATATTAAAAAAATTATATGAAAAGACTACTACTTTTTACGCTAGTCCTTTTTGGCGTATATGTAAATGCTCAAGAAATTTCTCAAAGTGATAAAGATGCTTTAATAGCGCTTTATAATGCTACAGATGGAGCAAATTGGACAAACAAATGGGATTTGAATGACTCTCCACAGAATTGGTATGGAGTGGTTACCAGTGTTGTTTTTGGTGCTTCAGGAGCCGAAAGACATGTGGATGAGATAAATCTTTTAAATAATAATTTAAGTGGATCTATACCTGCTGATTTAGGTAACTTAAAAAGCTTAAATACACTAAATCTTTCAAATAATAACTTGACTAGTGCTATTCCTAGTGCTTTGGGGAATGCAAAAGATCTTAATTACTTATACCTTCAAAATAACCAATTAACAGGGAATATACCTGTAGAGCTTTTTACGCTTAATGAGAGACATTTTGTTGAAATCAATTTAAGCCATAATAAATTGACAGGTAAGTTACCAGTGGAGATTGGAGAATCAATTGCAAACGTAGGTGAAGTTTTTGTATCTAATAACCTATTAACAGATTTACCAGATTATACTAATGTTTCTTTATTCAGAATAAACACTTTAGATATCAGTAATAACAATATTAATTTTTCTGTGTTTGAAAGAGTTCCATCTTTTGACAATATAGCTAAAGTTTTAGAAGATAATGTTGCTACACTTACCTATAGTCCTCAAAATAGAGTTGGTGAAATAGAAACAATTGAATTAAATGTAGGAGAAAATATTAGTTTTTCAATTACAGGGTTAACAAGCGCTAATAATACCTATCAGTGGTATAAAAATGATGTTCCAATTGGAGGAGCTACTAATCCTACCTATCAAATTACAGGATCAACTTTAACTGATGCAGGTGTGTATTACTGTGAAGTAAAGAATGCCAATGTACCAAACCTTACTTTAAAGAGAAACATTATTAATTACAATACAATTGGAGCTATAAACGATAGAAATGCTCTTATATCGTTATATGATGCTACTGATGGCGCAAATTGGACAGACTCATGGAATCTTAATGAAGCTATGAATTCTTGGGAAGGAGTAACGGTAAATTCCTTAGGAAGAGTAACAAGTTTATCACTTAATTATAGAAAACTTAATGGAGAATTACCAAATGAATTAGGAAACCTAACAGAATTGATCAAATTACATCTTAATGAAGGTTCTTCTAGTAGTGTGAGAGGTAGTATTCCTGATAGTATTTGTAACCTTGTAAAAGTTGAAGATGTTATAATAGATATGCCAGGATTGACAGGAGCAGTACCGAGTTGTCTTTTTACTATAGCATCATTGAGAAGTGTATATTTAATAGGTAATAGTCCTTTATTAACTCTAGATTTTCCTGATGATTTATCAAACCTTACAAATCTTACAACTCTAAGTTTGAGTCGAATAGATCTTTCATCTAATGGAGGATTTCCAATGAGTATTTTAGATTTAACCAATTTAGAAAAATTATCTCTTTATATTACTAGATTAACTGGAAACATACCTGAACAGATAGGGCTACTTAGTAATTTAACAGAGCTTTCACTTAGACATAGTGGGGCGTTAACTGGAGTGATACCTTCTTCAATAGGTGATTTAACTAAGTTGAATAGTTTAACAATAGTATCAACAAATATTGAAGGTGAAATACCATCTTCTTTTTCAAAATTAACATCTCTTCGTGCTCTGGATCTTTCTAGAAATAAACTAACGGGTCATATCCCTTCTTATATTAATACTTTTAATACTTTAACAAGTTTAGATTTCAGTCATAATAACTTGTCAGGAACTATTCCTGATTTTACAACATTAACAAATTTACAGAACTTAGAGTTTGATAATAATAAATTTGTTTTCAAAGATTTTGAAAATGAATATACAAACTACAAAAATCAAATACCATATATTTTTTCTTACCAACCACAACTTAAAATAGATGAAGAGCAAAATATTACGGTAATAGAAGAAGAATCTATTACTTTAATTGCAGAAGCAACCAATAGTACTAATAATTCATATCAATGGCGTAAAGATGGTGTTGAAATTAATGGAGCAACGAATCGTTCTTATACAATAAATAATTTAGGTTTTAATGATAATGGAGTATATGATTGTGTTATAAAAAATAGTATTATTACCGACTTAATATTATTGAAAAATGAAATAACATTAAAAGTTAAATCTAAAGGTGTAATACATGATAAAAATGCCCTTATAGCATTTTATAATGCTACTGATGGGGCAAATTGGACAAATCCTTGGGATCTCAATGCAGATATAAGTACTTGGGAAGGAGTTACAGTAAATACAGTTGGTAGAGTTACAGAATTAGATATTAGGTATAGAAAGCTTAATGGGACTTTACCAGATGATCTTGGAAATCTAACAGAACTTAGAAAATTAACGCTTTTAGGGTTAGGTTCTACTAGTAATGGGCTCACAGGAAGCATTCCTTCTAGTTTATGTAATCTTACGAAGATTGAAGAGATAAATATAGATCAACTTAACTTAACTGGTGTTATACCAAGTTGTCTTTTTAATATAATATCATTAAAAAATGTTAAAATTGATGGTCATGGAAACATGCTTACATTGGATTTTCCTGATGATTTATCGGAGCTTATAAATCTTACATCTCTATATTTAAGTAATGTGGATCTTTCTTCTGAAGGTGATTTTCCAGAAAATATATTAGATTTAACCAATTTAGAAAGGTTAACTTTATTTAATAATGAATTAACAGGAAGTATACCTACGACAATAAGTAATTTGACTAAACTAAAAGAATTAAGTATTAGAGCTTATAAAATGTCAGGTAGTATACCAGATGAAATTGGAGCGCTTGTTAATCTAGAAAGCCTCTCATTTAATATACCTTTGACTGGATTAATGCCTGCTTCAATAGGGGATTTAATCAAACTAAAAAGTTTAAGAATATATGGGAATATAGAAGGAGAAATACCTGCTTCTTTTTCTAAATTAACAGCTCTTTATTCTCTAGATTTTTCTAGAAATAAGCTTACTGGTCAAATACCTCAATTTATTAATACTTTTAGTAATTTACAATTACTAGAATTAGGAGGAAACAAATTATCAGGAGTTATTCCAGATCTTACGAGTTTGACTAAATTACAAATTTTGGATATTCAAGATAATCAATTCGTTTTTGAAGATTTTGAAAATGAATTTAATACTTATAAAACATTATTTGGTTTCTTTTACCAACCTCAGTCGAATATTGATACGGAAGAAATAATTACAGTAATAGAAGAAGATGAAGTTAGATTAACTGTTGAAGCTACTAAAAGTACTAACAATACTTATCAATGGCGTAAAGATGGGGTAGATATTAATGGTGCTAAAAGCAGAGAGTATGTTATTGAGAGTTTAAAATTAACTGATAAGGGTGTTTATGATTGTGTTATTAGTAATAGTCTTATTACTGACTTAAAATTGACGAAAAACAGAATAATATTAAATGTGGATCCATCAGATTTAGATGGTGATGGAATAAAGGATGTAGATGATTTATGTCTAAATACCCCAGCAGGAGAGTCGGTAAACTCTAATGGATGTTCCGAAAGTCAGTTAGATGATGATAATGATGGAATAAATAATGACAAAGATTTATGCCCTAATACTCCAACAGGAGAACCGGTAAATGTAGACGGATGTTCGGAGAGTCAATTAGATGATGATAATGATGATGTATTCAATAATGTTGATCAATGTCCTAATACAAGTGAAGGAAGCATTGTTGATGTTAATGGTTGTGCTCAATACCAATTAATTGATATAGTGCCTAGTGATATTCAGGTCATGGTAAGCAGTACCACTTGTCCAGATAAAAGTAACGGTATTGTAAACCTTTCATTTAAAAAGAATTATATTTATAAAGTAATTTTGGTAGGACAAGGTGTAATAAATAAAACTTTTGAAAATGTAAACTATACTTCTGGATTAGAAATTACAGAGTTACCTGTAGGAAGTTATGAAATATGTGTTACCGCGTCAGAGTTACCTAGTTTCAGCCAATGTTATAATGTAATGGTTAGTGCTCCAGTAGCCTTAAAAGTTTCTCAAGCGAGTTTAAAAGGCACTTCACTTACTTATCAAGTATCAGGTAGTGAAAACTATAAAGTAACAATTAATAATAAAGAGTATTTGTATACTTTTAAAGATACTGGTGAACGAGAAATAACAGTTAATCTAAATAATGGAAATAATTCTGTAGAGATAACAACAAATAAACCATGTCAAGGTGTTTATAACAAGAGCGTTACAGTTAAAAGTATTACATTGTACCCTATTCCAGTTACAAATTACCTAAACATTTCTGGTGTTACAGGTAATTCTGCCATAGTAGCCGTAAGAAGCCTTGAGGGAGCTACTGTGTTATCAGCTAAGCTTAATGTTTATAATGGAGGAGCTAGATTACCAATGGATACTCTAGCTACAGGAATGTATCTTGTAACAGTTACTACTTCAACACAAACCGTTAACACAAAAATATTCAAAAAATGAGAAAACTAATATTTATACTATTTATACAATTAATTTTAATTTCTTGTGGAGGAGGGGGAAGTGAAGATCTAGTACCATCAGAACCAGAATTAGGGGCTTTTGAGTTAGTTTTTCCTGAAAATAATACGCTTTGTACAGAAGGAACTGAAGTATCTGATACCGAAGTTTCTATTCCTTTAAAATGGAGTAATTCTACAAATGCTATATCTTATGAAGTGGTACTTACTAACACTGAAAGTGGAAATAGAATTGAAAAGATGACTAACACTAATTCTATGAGTGTTATTTTGCCAAAAGCAACAAAATTTTCTTGGAATGTAACTGCTATTATACAAAATAAAGGAAAACAGAGTAATAGTGCTTGGAATTTTTATACAGAAGGAGTTTCTGTTTCTAATCATGCTCCATTTCCTGCGAGTATAACATTAGAAGATAATAAAGATGGTACGATTAATATCAGTTGGGAAGCATCTGATCTTGATAATGACATTTTAAAATACAAAGTATATTTAGGGGAGTCAAAAGATACAGTTGAATTGATAAAAGAAACAGAAAGTACTTTTATTGAAAAACAAAGTATTGATTATAACACGACTTATTTTTTAATGGTTGTGGTCTTAGATAAAAATGGAAACTCATCGTCTATTTATAAGGAATTCCAGTTTAACATTTAGATAAATTGAACTTATCTTTTATAAAAGCTAGAGTAGTTTAACTACTCTAGCTTTTTTACTTAAAAAGATTTATAGAAACCGTTGCTAATTCCGAGTTTGGAAATTTTCTAAACGTGTTTTTATCATAAGTCAACCCAATAGCTTCCATAGTATTCATGTATTCATCAAGCTCAATAATGTATTGATCAGAATAACCATGTGTAGCATCGTAGGCAGTAGCCGCTGTTTTTCCTAAGTTTTTAGCAACCAATTCAGGTTTTGATGTGTGTAATTCAATTAGCAATAAGCCAAATTTACTAATAAACGGTTTCCACTTGGTAAAATGCTGTTTTAAAGATTCTACTACCAAGTTGTTATTCAAACGTTTTCCTCTGTAAGCATAAGCTCCAGTTGAATTGGTAATAGTTGAATTATCATTAGGAGCAGGCTCTTGCCAAATTCTGTTGTGATCTAAAAAGGTACGAACGTTTAATAAATCAGAAAGGTTAATTCCGTATTTATCTTGTAAATCTTCTGATAACGCTTTCGGATTTCCAATATCTCCCCAAATCACTTTAGCCCAAATATCTGCTTGTACTAGGTTTTTTCGAGTGATTTTTAATGCAGCTTCGTTATAATCGACACCAATAAGTAATAGAGGATAATCCTCTAACATAGTACCTCTTTTAGTCTGATGTTCAATTACATTAAATAAATGTTTTAAAAATGCACCATTACCACAGCCAACATCTAAAATACCTTTAGGTTGTTCGTTGATAGGTTTATTAAATAGGTTAATAATAATCTCATCGATTACTTTAAAGTAGGTAGAATGCGCGCCACCACTTCCCCAAACATTCATTTCTCTATCTACATGAATTTCGTCATTTCCAATTTCTGAAGTTCTAAAAATATCAGGATTTCCGAAAATAAGTTTGTCTAGTTTTCTGAGTGTAGGAATGTACGATACGGTAACTCCATAAGCACTTGCTCTTCGAGCAAAAAACAAGCCTTCATCAGTAAACTCATAAGAGTCTTTAGTCTTGAAAAACCAACCTAGATTGGTTAATAAATCAAGTAGCCGACTAAAATTATCAGCGTCTTTATGAAACTCATCAGCACTGAATTTTGTTTGCATAAAGTATTTATGAAACATACCGCTCATACCTAATAAAACTGTTGTTGGACCAACAATAATACCTTCGATATGTGTAAGGATCTGAGCTAGAGCTTCTTTTTCTTCAGAAGTTGATGGAGTTTTAATTCCGAAGTTGTTTGTAAAGTTTTTATAAAGCTTTTCAAGCTTCTCATAAGGTTCAATTTCAAATTTTCGAGCGCTATAATTTTCTGAAAATTTCAACAATAAAAAAGCTTCTTTATATAAGTGAAAATAAGAAAAAGCTATAGCTGAAGCTTCATTGATTTCGAATTGAACAGTGTTATGTGTATTATCTACATGTTGTGTTAACCAGCCTTGAGAACACAATGTTCTTAAAGCCACATTTAAATAACCGTCATTAGCGTTAAATTCGGAAGTAATTTCATTTAAACTAACAGATTTCTTCTTTAATAAGTAGTTAGTAATTCCTTTTTCATGTAAAGTGTAAGCTGCTGGACAAGTAACAATTCCGTCTAAGTGACGAAACAACCTACTCCTTAACGCAGACTTTTCTTGTTTTGATAGCATAGTTTGATAGTTTTCATTCTAAATATAACTAATTGATTTTAAAATTAAAACTAAATTATTAAAGCTAAAAAATTAAGTTAAAATATTTAAAATATGTTTGTGAACAAAAGAATAATAGTCTTGATATTGAGGAAGTAATAAGTTTTCGTAGTTTTTTGTATGCAGTATTGTTTCTAAGCTAAATAGCTTTAAGTCTGCTACTTCCTCTTCTTGAAGTTTTAATTCTTGGACAGAAACTGTTAATTCAGCAATAAATACATGATGAAACTCATTATCGATAATTCCATTCGGGTGATTTACCATGTGTTTTCGAGTACCTATTTTATGTAAGTTTTCAGGAAGAATATCAAAACCTATTTCTTCTTTAACCTCTCTAACAGCAGCAATTTTAATGTTTTCACCGGCAGCTATGTGACCAGCAACTGAAATATCCCATAAACCAGGAAAAACTTTTTTAGTTAGTGCTCTTTTTTGAAGTAGTATTTGTTTATTAGAAGTGTACAACCAAACATGGATAGTAGGGTGAAAGTAGCCATGTTTATGAGCCTCAGATTTTAAACAAGTTTTTCCTGTATAGTTTCCATTTTCATCGACAATATCTATAAGTTCATCCATAAAAAGCTGGTAAAAAAAACGTCATTACAAATAAGTAATGACGTTTGATTATTTATATTATTTAAAGTAAGAGAAATCTTCTCCGTCTTCAATTTTTAATAAACTTTCGTAAATCATTTTAATTACATTTTCAACATCTTCACGGTGTACCATTTCAACGGTAGTGTGCATGTAACGTAATGGTAAAGAGATTAAAGCAGAAGCAACTCCACCATTGCTGTATGCAAATGCATCAGTGTCAGTTCCTGTAGCTCTTGATAGGGCAGAGCGTTGGAAAGGAATTTTGTTAGCTTCGGCAGTATCAATAATTAAATCTCGTAATTTTTGTTGTACCGCAGGAGCATAAGCTACTACAGGACCTTTACCTAACTCTAAATGACCTTCTTTTTTCTTATCAATCATTGGTGTGGTAGTGTCATGTGTTACATCAGTAACAATAGCTACGTTAGGCTTAATGGTTTCGGTAATCATTTCCGCACCACGCAAACCAATTTCTTCTTGAACAGAGTTTGTAATATATAAACCGAAAGGTAATTTTTTCTTATTTTCGTGTAGTAAACGTGCTACTTCAGCAATCATAAAACCTCCCATACGGTTATCTAAAGCACGACATACAAACTTGTTCTCGTTTAGAATGTGAAACTCATCTGGGTAGGTAATAACACAACCGACATGCACACCTAATTTTTCAACTTCTTCTTTAGTGCTGCAACCACAATCAATAAAAATATTGTCTGGTTTTGGAGCTTCTTCTTTCGCTTTATTACGTGTATGAATTGCTGGCCATCCGAAAACACCTTTTACAATTCCGTTTTTAGTGTGAATGTTTACAATTTTACTAGGAGCAATTTGGTGGTCGCTACCTCCGTTACGGATTACATAAATTAATCCGTCATCAGAAATATAGTTTACATACCAAGAAATTTCATCAGCATGTCCTTCAATAACTACTTTATATTTAGCATCAGGGTTTATAATTCCTACAGCAGAACCATAAGTGTCGGTAATAAACTCGTCAACATAAGGTTTTAAATAGTCCATCCATATTTTTTGCCCTTCCCACTCGTATCCTGTAGGAGCAGCATTATTCAAGTATTTTTCTAAAAAGTCAATAGACTTTTCATTTAAAATAGATTTATCAGCCATAACTTAAACGTTAATTTTAATGTTATTAATCTTTCTTTTCTTTTTCTTTAGGTTTATCAGCTCCCCAAAAACGTCTCTTTTCAATAAACTCTTCTTGTTCCTGAAGTTGTTTAGGTGTTAACACCTTTAAAAAAGATGGGTGTTGCTCTATTGCATACTCAATTTTTTCAACAATGCTAGCCACATCTTCATTTTCGTAATCAATTTCTAAAGGTTCTTTAATAACCATAGATTGTAGCACGTTACGTTTTTTTATCATCAATCCTTTTTTGTCAAAAGAACGTCTAAATCCGTCAATTACTATAGGAACTACAATAGGCTTGTAGGTTTTAATGATATGGGCTGTACCACGACGAATAGGCTTAAAAGGGGTAGTTGTACCTTGTGGAAAGGTAATTACCCAGCCATCGTCTAAAGCTTTTCCTATATTAGAAATGTCAGACATTTTTACTTGTCTGTTTACATCTTTTCCTGCGCTTCTCCAAGTTCTTTCAACAGAGACAGAACCTACATAAGCAAAAATTTTAGGAAGCAAACCAGAACGCATGGTTTCACCTGCAGCAACATAATAAATATTTAGTTTAGGTTTCCATAAATACCCTACGTTTCTAATATTGTCATCTCTACCTTTTAAAGCGGCATTAAATACGTGAAACATGGCTGCTACATCGGCAAAATAGGTTTGGTGATTGGAGATAAATAGTACTTTTTGGTCGGGGAGACCTCTTAAAACATCCATTCCCTCTATTTGCAGGTCATTAAACTTACGGTAACGTCCGTGAGAAATAACTCCGAGAACTTGTATTAAAAATCTTTTAATGAACAATATATGTCCAAAAGGATTCCTTTTAAATAAAGGCATTTTTATAATCTGGTTTTATTAGTGTAAATGCTAAATTACAAAAGAAAACCATAAAAAAAACTATTTAAATAAATCTTTAATTTCTGAAAGCATCATGGCAGTTGCACCCCATACAATGTAATCGTTTAATTTAAAGCATGGTACCTCAATATTTTTCATGTATGAGGTTTCCATTTCTACTGAAGTCAAGTTTGAATCGTCTAATAAATCAGCTAATAAAACTTCAATAATTTCTGCAACTTCTTCGTTTGGAGTGAAATGAGGTGTTTTTTCTGAAACACCTATAAATGGAGCTACTAAAAAGTTACTAGGAGGAATATATGCGTCTGAAGTTTGTCGTATTATTTCAATAGATTTATAGTGTATACCAACTTCTTCAAAAGTTTCCCGTAAAGCAGTTGTTTGTAGGCTACTATCCTCTTTGTCAAATTTCCCACCAGGAAAGCTAATTTGAGATGAATGCGCTCCATTATAACTCGCTCTTTCAGTAAGTAAAAAGCGTGTTTGGTTATCATTGTCAGGGTAAAATAACGCTAAAACAGCTGCTTTTCTTGGATTTTTGCTTAGTATTAATTCTTCTGAAAACCGTGTTCTTAATTTTGGAGCTAACTTAAATTGAGAAGTTAAACCACCTAGTTGCTTTTGCTGCAATCTTTCTATTTGATTGATAAAATCAGAAAAAGTCATTCGTTTTTAGTATTTTAGAACAAACTTATCAATTTACAAGATAAAAGTTATAAATTTTGGCTTGAATTTTGATTTGTTTAGTGTAGAATTAATTTAATATTAAATGAATAAAGAAAAAAAGTACCAAAAACTAGCATTAAGTTTGTTGTTTGACGCTATAGGGTATGTATCTTATTTAATACCTGGGCTTGGAGAGTTGTCAGATATTGTTTGGGCACCAGCATCAGCGTATATAATGACAAAAATGTATAAAGGAAATAAAGGTAAAGTAGCAGGAGCCATTGCTTTTATTGAAGAAGCGATGCCTGGGTTAGATGTTGTGCCAACATTTACTCTTATGTGGTTATATACTTATGTTTTTTCTTCAAAGGAAACAAAAACTACGATTGAAGTTTAGTCTTTTAAGTCGAATAAAAAAATAAAGAGCTTCCAATTTTGGAAGCTCTTTTTAGTATTCTATAACTATAAACTATTTCTTGATGATTTTTTTTGTAAATGATTTTTGACCGTCGTTTACTTCAAGAATATATATGCCGTTATGTAAGTTTGAAACATCAAGATTATTATGAGTAACTTTTCCTGTTAAAACTTGTTGTCCTGTTAAGGTTGTAACTTTAAAAGTAGCATTTCTGTCATCAGCTAATTTAATTTTTACAAAGTCTACACTAGGGTTTGGTGAAACACTAGCATCAAAAATAGAAGCTTCATTGCCCAACTTTCCATCGATAGTGATGTTGTTGTATCCTAAACCTTTAGAGCTACTACCTATGTTAACAGTATAATCTTCAACTTCACCATAAGAAAAAGTCTCACAAGCA
The DNA here is from genome assembly GCF_059716285.2 of Tenacibaculum sp. TB-53. Lineage (NCBI taxonomy): Bacteria > Pseudomonadati > Bacteroidota > Flavobacteriia > Flavobacteriales > Flavobacteriaceae > Tenacibaculum > Tenacibaculum sp. TB-53. The sequence goes on from NZ_CM202790.1 coordinate 782,170, forward strand.
GATGGAGCTGCATTCCATTTCATTGATACACGCATTCTTGTGGTACCTGCTAAAGCAGAGGTAGGGACAGAAAAATTATAGGATAAATTACCAGAGCTAGATGAAGAACCACTAACAACTTCTTCAGAAGATTCAAAAGTTCCATTTTTATTAAAATCAATCCAAACTTTCCAGTATTCTGTGTATGAAGAACTAGCAAATCCAGCGCTTACTACAATAGTATTACTTCCGTAAGGTAAGTTTCCAGTTAAAGAAGTAAAGTCAGCATATCCACCATTGGCACCAGTAGCGTTTGAAATTCCACCAATAACAACATTGTCAATCCATTCATAATTTACATTATTCCCTTTAGTACTACAATAAGAAATTGTGTTTGCTAGAGTTGTTATGTTTACCGTATTACTTGAAGAAGAAATATTGTTTGCAGCATCTTTGGCTTTTACAGAAAAAGTATAGCTTGTAGAGGCTGTTAATTTACTTACAGAATAACTTGTAGTAGTAACAGTGGCTATTTTTGAACTTCCTCGATATATGTCATATCCTGTAACACCAATATTGTCAGTTGAAGCAGTCCAGCTTAAATTAACAGAAGTTTGTGTAATATTTGAAGCAGCAACATTGGTTGGCGCAGATGGAGCAGTTGTGTCTGGGGTAGAAGTTCCTCCATCAATGTTGTGGTTTCCCAAGCCGCTAAATGTATCTTTTGCTAATATATTCCATTCAGAAGTTGTATATGTACTGTTAGGAGATGTAACAGAAGATTTTCTTTGCATTGTTTTGTCTTGTGCAAAAGTTGAAGAGCTATTAGGATTTCCAATCAAATCGATAAGAGTATTTCCTTTGAATAAACCAACAGCATCGTTTCCATTAAAAGAAATTACACCAGTATCTGTTCTGTCAGCTTTATTTAATATTGTACTAGAAGCACTGCTATTAGCTATGACATACACATCACCATTTGTTAATTGACCACTTAAGGTTAATGTATTGGTCCATCCACCACCGTTGGCAGCTTTCTTTAATGAATACCCTGATAAGTTTACACTGGTTCCAGTGAAATTAGCAATTTCAATAGCTTTATTATTTGAAGAACCTTCAATATATTCAGAAATTAATAAATCCGCAGCTGTTCCATTTCCTCCACCTGAACTTGTGTTAGTTGTAATAGAAACAGAATTACTAGAAGTAGATTGATTACCTGCAGCATCTTTAGCTTTTACAGAAAAAGTATAATTAGTTGCTGCTGTTAAACCTGTAACGCTATACGAAGTTGTTGTAACGGTAGCAATTTTCGTAGTTCCATTGTATACATCATATCCTGAAACACCAACATTATCAGTAGAAGCTGACCAAGTTAAATCAACTGTAGTTTCTGTAATATTTGAAGCAGCTAAATTAGATGGAGCAGTAGGAGCTTGTGTGTCTGATACACTACCACCTCCAAATAAATCTTCAGCTTGAGGTCCTCCCCAAATTTTAGTAGCAAATGCAGGGTTGTCAATAAACGGATTACGATTTCCTTGAATTCCTTCTAAAATAGGGTTACGTTGCTTTTCAAAGTCTGATACAGGGTCATCCACATTCCATTGAATAAATAAAGCAAGCATGTTAGAGTCAGAAGCCATCGTAGCTCCTGTACCAACACCCGTAGGTAAACATTGGTTACCGTAACGTAAATACATATACATCATCATACGAGCAACATCACCTTTCCATTCGTCTCCAGGATACCAACCTCCAGAAACACTACCAGCATTACCAGAACTATTTACAAATTTTTTACTACCTCTTTGAGAGTTGAAAGAAATATCAGAAGGTCTTAAATGATGTGCATCTGCACCAGGACCAGAAGTTCCTAAATTAGGACTTCCTAATGATTTAGGGTATACATGTTCTCTGTTCCATTGTGTACCAGCACTACCACCATTAGCATCTTTACTTCTAGTTCTATCGGTTACATAATTACCATCAGTATCACTATACCCATAAATTAATAAAACCTTACTAGCGTCGTTAGGATCTAAATCAGTTTGTTTAAGTGCATTCCACACACCAGGTGTGTATGATAGGTTTGTTGTATGTGTATTAATAATTTTAGTAGCGAGCTCATTTTTTAATGCTGAACCAGATAAATTCAAATTAACATCGTTATAATATGAAGGAATTTGTGAAAAAACAGCTAATGAAGCTATTAAAAAGAAGAAGAGTAGTTTGTGTTTCATAATATTTTATTGAAAAAAAGTTAAATTTTTGTTAACCTCCTGCAAATCAATAAAAAATATAATTTTTTGATGTTATCAAAAGGTTAATAATCAATAGTATATCTTTTGTAGGTAACTAGTTTATAGTTTTTCCTTTATTTTGCGTAAATTTGCACGCTAAAATTAGAGATTGATTATGAAGATATCATACAATTGGTTACAACAATTTTTACAGACAGACTGGGAGGCAGAGAAAACAGGTGAGTTATTAACTGATTTAGGTCTTGAAGTTGAAGGAATAGAAACTGTAGAGAGTATTAAAGGAAGCCTAAAAGGGGTAGTTGTAGGAGAAGTTTTAACTTGTGAAAAGCACGCTAATGCAGATAAGTTAAAGGTTACTACTGTTGATTTAGGAAATGGTACCCCTGTACAAATTGTATGTGGAGCACCAAATGTCGCGGCAGGACAAAAAGTTCCTGTGGCTACTGTTGGTACCATGTTGCATGATGAAAAAGGAGAAGGCTTTAAAATTAAAAAAGGAAAGATAAGAGGAGAAGAGAGTCATGGAATGATTTGTGCCGAAGACGAATTAGGTTTAGGACAAAGTCATGATGGTATTATGGTGTTAGACGAGAATTTAGCTCCAGGTACTCCTTGTTCGGAGGTCTTTAACATTGAGACAGACTATGTTTTTGAAATTGGGTTAACACCAAACCGAGCAGATGCCATGAGTCATTACGGTGTTGCACGCGATTTAAGAGCTGGATTAATTCAGCAAGGAACTAATATTGAGTTAATATCTCCTTCTGTTTCTGATTTTCATGTTGATGAGCGTACTCATAAAATTGATATTGAAATTGAAGATAAAGATTTAGCACCTCGCTATTGTGGTATAACCATTACTGATGTTGAAGTAAAAGAATCACCAGAATGGATTCAAAACAGATTAAAAGCAATTGGGTTAACTCCAAAAAATAATATTGTAGATATTACTAACTATGTATTGCATGAGTTAGGACAACCACTACACGCTTTTGATGCCTCTAAAATTAGAGGAGGCAAAGTAGTAGTGAAAACTTTAGAAGAAGGTACTAAGTTTACTACGTTAGATGATGTAGAAAGAGAGTTGTCATCTGAGGATATTATGATTTGTGATGCAGATGATAATCCATTATGTATTGGAGGTGTATTTGGAGGAGCACAATCAGGAGTTACAGAGCATACAACTTCTATTTTCTTAGAAAGTGCTTATTTTAACCCTGTGTCTGTTCGTAAAACTGCAAAACGTCACGGGTTAAATACAGACGCTTCTTTCCGTTTTGAAAGAGGTATTGACATCAACACAACAAAATATGCCTTAAAGCGTGCTGCTTTATTAATTGAAGAATATGCAGGAGGAAAAATGTCTTCTGATATTTTAGATTTTTATCCTGTAAAGGTGGAAGATTTTGAAGTGTTTTTATCGTTTGAAAATGCGTATAAATTAATAGGTCAAGAAATACCTAAGGAAACGATTAAAAAGATTTTAGCTTCATTAGATATTAAAATTAATAGTGTTACTGAAGCTGGTTTAGGATTGGTAGTACCATCGTATCGTGTAGATGTACAACGTGAAGCAGATATTATAGAGGAAATCTTACGTGTTTATGGATATAATAATGTAGAATTTTCTCATAAATTAAATACGTCTATTTCTTTTGATAGTGATAAAGAAGTTAAAATAGAGAATATTGTTGCTGACCAGTTAACATCGTTAGGGTTTAATGAAACCATGGCAAATTCGTTAACAAAGGCAGATTATATTGAATTGTCTGAGAACTTAAATGCTGATTTTAACGTTGAAATGTTGAATCCGTTAAGTAACGACTTAAAAGTAATGCGTCAATCGTTACTATTTAGTGGTTTAGAATCTGTAGCGTACAATATTAACAGAAAGAACAATTCATTAAAGTTTTACGAGTTTGGTAAGACGTATCATAAATATGAAAGCGGATACCAAGAAGACAAGCATTTAACATTGTTTGTAACAGGAAATAGAACACAAGATAGCTGGAAAGTTGCTTCACAAGCATCAGACTTCTTTTATGTTAAAGGGATTGTAACAGCTTTATTAAGTCGTTTAGGAATTGATAAATTAAAAACCACTCCAACAAAATCAGATGTGTTTTCTGAAGGAATTACGTTAAGTTTAGGAAAAACTAAGTTAGTAGAGTTAGGAGTTGTTAAAAGAGCGATTTTAAAAGAGTTTTCAATAAAACAAGAAGTATTGTTTGCAGACTTTAACTGGCAGAATATTTTAGATTTAGTAGGCAAGAAAAAAATAAAAGTAGCCGATTTACCTAAGTTTCCAGCTGTAAAGCGTGATTTAGCATTGTTATTGGATAATAAAGTTGAATTCAAAGAAATTTATAACTTAGCATTTCAATCAGAAAGAAAGCTTTTAAAAGAAGTGGATTTGTTTGATGTGTATGAAGGAGACAAATTACCAGAAGGTAAAAAGTCGTATGCAGTAAGCTTTGTATTACAAGATGAAAACAAAACATTAGCAGATAAGCAAATAGACAAAATAATGCAGAAACTACAGCAAACATTCGAAAAGAATTTAGATGCTGTATTACGATAATTCAGAAGCTCCATTTTTGGAGCTTTTTTTATATTTAACAAAGAACAATACTTAAAATAAACTAATGTATAAATTACTGATTCGCCCAATTTTTTTCCTTTTTGATCCTGAAAAGATTCACCACTTTACATTTTCACTCGTAAAGTTTCTATCTAAAATACCAGGAATGTCTTCTATTTTTAGAGGAATGTATCAAGTAAACGATAAAAAGTTAGAACGTAATTTATTCGGATTAACGTTTAAAAATCCTGTAGGGTTAGCAGCAGGATTTGATAAAAATGCAGTACTGTATAATGAGTTGGCTAATTTTGGTTTTGGTTTTGTTGAAATTGGTACGGTTACACCAAAAGGTCAAGAAGGAAACCCGAAAAAACGTTTATTCCGTTTAAAAGATGATAAAGGAATTATCAACCGAATGGGGTTTAATAATGAAGGGTTAGAAGCAGCGATTGAGCAATTAAAAAAGAACAAAGGAAAAATAATTATTGGAGGAAATATTGGTAAGAACACCAATACAGCCCCTGAAAATTATACGGAAGACTATGTAGCGTGTTTTAAAGGGTTACACCCGTATGTAGATTATTTTGTATTGAATGTAAGCTGCCCAAATGTATCAAGTCATGCAAAATTAGAAGATGCTGATTATTTAAAAGAATTGATTACTGAAGTTCAAAAATTGAATAATGCAGAAGCACAACAAAAACCAATCTTATTAAAAATAGCTCCAGACTTAAACAACCAACAATTAGATGAAATTATTGAGTTAGTTGCTGAAACTAAAATTGATGGAGTAATAGCATCAAATACCTCAGTAAATAGAGATAATTTAAAAGCTTCTAAAGAACGTTTACAAGAAATAGGTAATGGGGGTGTAAGCGGACAACCGGTTAAAGATAGAAGCACAAGAGTAATTAAGTATCTAACGGATAACTCTAATAAAGCATTTCCAATTATAGGAGTAGGAGGTATCCATTCTGAAAAAGATGCTTTAGAAAAGCTAAAAGCAGGTGCAGATTTGGTACAAATTTATACAGGATTTATTTACGAAGGACCTAGTTTGGTAAAAAGAATCAATAAGGCTATTTTAGCTGAAAGTTAATTATGAGAAAAATTGAGAACAAAGAAAAAGAGTTGATTATATCAATAATTAACGATAAAAAAGAAGTGCCAAATTTAGTAAAAGATTTAAATGACGGAGAAATGGGAAGTATTTCTTTTGATTTAAAAAATGAATCTAAAAGATTTGAAAGTATTTTTAAAGCTGAGTATCTCGACAGTGATAATGTGTTAGTTGATATTGAATTGTCCGTGGATAAAAGAGGAAGACTGTATGAATTAGATTTTTTTAAGATTAATTTTGGTAAACTAATTACTTATCCAACATTTGATGAATTAAAGATCAAATAACTTATTTAAATGCTAGAAACCCTCATATCTTTTGTATTAGCCACGGCTACTTTAGCGATTTCACCAGGACCTGATAATGTTTTTGTCTTAACACAAAGTATTGTCAATGGTAAAAAATATGGATTGGCTACAGTTGCTGGTTTAATGACAGGATGTATCATTCATACAACTTTGGTAGCTTTTGGCGTATCTGAAATCATCAAACAGAATCCGAATTTGTTTTTTATCATCAAGCTATTTGGAGCAGGATATTTACTGTATTTAGCATTTCAAGTATATAAAAGTGATGCTAAAATTGCCTTTTCTACGGAGAATGTTCAGAAAAAATCAACAATGCAGTTATTCAAAACAGGTTTTTGGATGAATGTATTAAACCCGAAGGTTACAATCTTCTTTTTGGCATTCTTCCCGCAGTTTTTGTTTTCTGACAGCTTGTCAAACGTACTCCAGTTTTATGTATTAGGAGGATTATTCATTTTAACATCTTTTTTAATATTTTCTTCCATTGCTATTTTGGCAGGAAAAATTTCTAATTACATTAAACGGCACAAAAAGGTGGGAATATATTTAAAATGGGCGCAAATTGTAGTTTTTATAGGTATAGCGATGTTAATTTTACTTTAAAAAACTTTCAAGATTATTTATTCCTCTTTCTTTAAAGTAAGTTTTTCTAAAGCACGTTTAGAACTTCTATTTTCAGGGTTAATGGTTAAAGCTTTTTTATAGTATTCAATAGCGTTCGCTGTATCTTTCATTCTGGTATAAGCATCAGCGGTACTATCATAAGTATTTGAACTGTTAGGATACAATTCAATATTAATTTTAAAAACATTAAGGGCATTTTCAAACTCATCTTTTCTAAGATATTGATATCCTAACCTATTTATATTTCGTTCTCTGATTACAGGATTTAAACTGTCTTTTTCTTTTATAGCTTTGTAACCTTTTAAAGCAGCTTCAAAGTTACCTTCTGCTAAATGTTCGCTGGGAGTTTTTTCTCCTTTTTTTAGTTTTTTAAAGACATACTTTTCACCTTCATGCTCACGCTTTTCAGCTAACCCTATCATATTCTTAGAAGTATTAAAAATTAGTTTTTCATTTAACTCTCTAACGTAAAAAGAAGAATCATTCACTTTTAAAGGTTCTAAGTTTTGATTACGCCATTTTATAAGTAATTTATTGTCATTATTAAAAGTAACTTCTATAATTTCATCAGCATTAAAATAATAGCGTCCTGCTGCTTTTTCAATAAACTTAGAAGAGTTTGTTTTTGAAGTACAGCTAATTAGTAGTAAGATAAGTGAAAGAATTAAAAAATTAAATTTCATTTTTGGTTAGTTTTATGTTGAAATAAGATGTTAGTAAGACGATTTAGAATCAAATAAGTTACAAATTAAATTATTTATAGCTTTCGTTGGCATAAGAATTGAAATATAGATAACGAGATAGATAAGAGTTTTAGTTTATTCTTTTGTTTATCAGTAGATTAAGGTTTTTTAAAAGTGGTTTTTTTTCAATAAAAGAGTGATAAGTGCCACTATGACAGAATAAATAAGATATGAGTAAATCAAAAATATTACATTTAGACAATTTGTCGCTTCAAGATGTTTTTAATGAGGATTCAGAGTTAATTCCATTATTAACACCAGAAGATGAAGAGTTAATAAATCAAGAAAGTATTCCTGAAGAATTACCAATTCTTCCATTGCGTAATACAGTGTTATTTCCTGGAGTTGTAATTCCAATTACGGCAGGTAGAGATAAATCTATTCAGTTAATTAAAGATGCCAACAAGGGAGATAAAGTTGTAGGTGTTGTAGCACAAAAAGATAGTGAGGTTGAAGATCCAGGAATTGATGATATTTATCAAACAGGTGTAGTGGCACAAATTTTACGTGTATTAAAAATGCCTGATGGTAATACAACTGTAATTATTCAAGGTAAAAAGCGTTTTGAAATAGAGGAAATTACGCAAGAAGCCCCTTACTTAAAAGCAAGAGTAAAAGAAGCTGTAGATGAGCGAGAAATTGATGATCAAAAAGAGTTTGATGCAATTATCGATTCGATTAAAGACTTAGCATTAGAGGTAATTAAAGAAAACCCTATGCTACCTTCAGAAGCATCTTTTGCGATAAAAAATATTCAATCCAATTCATTTTTGGTGAATTTTATTTCGTCAAACATGGAATTAAGTGTATCGCAAAAGCAGGTATTACTTGAGAAAGACAATTTAAAAGAACGTGCATTATTAACGTTAAAGAATTTAGATAAAGAGCTTCAAAAGTTACAATTACGTAACGATATTCAATCTAAAACACGTTCTGACTTAGATAAACAACAACGTGAATACTATTTAAATCAACAATTAAAAACCATTCAAGATGAATTAGGAGGTGTTTCTCACGAGCAAGAGCTAGATGAAATGCGTACTAAGGCTAAGTCTAAAAAATGGAATAAAGAGGTTGGAGAAACTTTTGAGAAAGAGTTAGGGCGTTTAAGACGTATGAATCCTCAAATGGCAGAATATGGTGTACAGCGTAACTACTTAGAGTTAATGTTAGAGTTACCTTGGGGAGAGTATTCAAAAGATAAATTTGATTTAAAAAGAGCTCAAAAAATTTTAGATAGAGATCATTTTGGGTTAGAGAAAGTTAAAGAGCGTATTTTAGAGCATTTAGCGGTTTTAAAATTACGTGGTGATATGAAATCGCCAATTATTTGTTTATACGGACCTCCAGGAGTAGGTAAAACATCGTTAGGTAAATCGGTAGCTGAAGCATTAGGACGCAAGTACGTACGTATGTCTTTAGGAGGTTTACGTGATGAAGCTGAAATTAGAGGACACCGTAAAACCTATATTGGAGCAATGCCTGGTCGTTTAATCCAAAATATTAAAAAGGCAGGAACTTCAAATCCTGTATTTGTGTTAGATGAAATAGATAAGTTAAGTCAAAGTCATCAAGGAGATCCTTCTTCAGCAATGTTAGAAGTGTTAGACCCAGAACAAAACACAGCTTTTTATGATAATTATTTAGAAGTGGGATATGATCTTTCTAAAGTATTATTTATAGCAACAGCTAATAACATTAATCAAATTCCATGGGCATTACGTGATCGTATGGAAATTATTAACGTAACAGGGTATACTATTGAAGAGAAGGTAGAAATAGCTAAAAAATACTTGTTCCCAAAGCAATTAAAAGAGCACGGATTATCAAAAGAACATTTAACAGTAGGTAAAAAGCAGATAGAGAAAATAGTTGAAGGATATACTAGAGAGTCTGGAGTCCGTGGTTTAGAAAAACAAGTAGCAAAAGTAGTTCGCTTTGCCGCTAAGTCTATTGCGATGGAAGAGGAGTACAATGTTGTTTTGACAAATGAAGATATAGAAACTATTTTAGGACCTGCACGTTTAGAACGTGATAAGTACGAGAATAACGATGTTGCAGGTGTTGTTACTGGGTTAGCTTGGACAAGCGTTGGAGGAGATATTTTATTTATAGAATCTATTATTTCTAAAGGAAAAGGAAATCTTTCAATAACAGGTAACTTAGGTACTGTAATGAAAGAGTCTTCAACAATAGCAATGAAATATATAAAATCTAATGCTGAGGAATTTGGAATTAATCCTGAAGTATTAGATAAGTATGATGTACACATTCACGTGCCTGAAGGAGCTACCCCTAAAGACGGTCCAAGTGCAGGTATCACGATGTTAACTTCTTTAGTTTCTGTATTTACACAGCGTAAGGTGAAAAATAAATTAGCCATGACTGGAGAGATTACGCTACGCGGAAAGGTACTTCCAGTTGGTGGAATTAAAGAAAAAATATTAGCAGCAAAACGAGCAAATATTAAAGAAATTATTTTGTGTGCTGATAATAAAAAGGATATAGAAGAAATAAAAGAGAGCTACTTAAAAGGGTTAACATTTCATTATGTAACCGACATGAGTGAGGTAATTGATATAGCACTTACGAAGCAAAAAGTTAAAAAAGCTAAGAAACTTTTATAATATTAGAAAAACTAAACAAACAGCCAATATAGTTCTATTGGCTGTTTTTTTAAGTAGAGTTTTACTTAAGAAACTTCATGAATATACATTGCTTTGTTACTTAAAAGTTAGGTTCACGGTCATAGTGTTTATCGTATATACAAAAACACATAATATAAGGCTCTTTTCCTCTACATGTCCATACTCCATCTCCAGGGCATTTTTTAGGTGTACCTCCTAAAATTTGTTTTTGTGCTGTTTTATTAATAACAGTACCTAAGTTTGAAATTTTTGTTTTCATAATTATATTTTTAATTAATTACTAATAGTTAGGTTCAAGAAAATCCTTCTTATCATATTCACACCAACACATAATATAAGGCTCTTTTCCTCTACATTTCAACACTCCATCTCCAGGACATTTTGCAGGTGTACCTCCTAAAATTTGTTTTTGCGCTGTTTTATTAATAACAGTACCTAAATTTAAAATTTTTGTTTTCATAATTATTAATTTGTTATTGAGTTAAGTACTTGTTTTAAATTGTAAAACATAAGTAATTGTTGTAAAGTTTTTAACTTTATTAAATTGTTTACAACGGTTATATTATCTCCATCAGCTCTTTTGAATTATCTAAAAATTCTAGCTTACAATAACAATGAGTTTTTCTTGGAGTACAATAATAAAAATAACCTATAGGACACCTCATAGGAGATTCACCTCCTAAAATTTGTTTTTGTGCTGTTTTATTAATAACAGTACCTAAGTTTAAAACTTTTGTTTTCATAATTAATTAGTTTTGGTTATTGATAATTTTTAGTGGTCAAAGTCTACAGGTAATTCTTCAACATATTCTGGTTCACACCAACATCTTATCCAATTACATTTTAAATAAGTTCCTCTAGGGCAAACAATTTGTCCACCATTAATAGTTCTTTGTTCTGATTTATTCAGAACGTTTCCTAATTTAGAAATTGATTTTAACATGATTAATTAATTCGAGTTATCCCTACTCTATTAAATGCTTTTCGGGGGACGCATTAAAACAAGCTTGATTTATAACAAATATTAAACATTGTTAGCTACAAAAGAAGTGAAAACAGGTACTATTTATGAAAATAGGAGGTACTATTTAAAAATAATGACATTATTATTTTGGATTTAAGTTGTTGTTTTGTAGCGCTTTGTGTGTTTTGTTTTTTGGTGAGTTTGATAAAAATAAAAACAATAGATTAAAAAATTAACTTTACATATAACTTAAAAATTAAAACTTATGAAATGTTTATCTATTGAGATGTTAGCAAAGTATAAATTAACATTAGAGGAAAAAACAAAGATATTAGCAGGAGATCCAGTTAAGGCGAATTATGAAAAAATAGATTTTGGCGGACCAGATACAGATGGAGAAGAAGACTGTTTTGTTTTACCACCAAGTGCAGAAAAAGATAAATGCTACGATCGTAAAAATAATTTTAAGGTTTAAAATAATTACAAAAAACATTATAACTCCTTATTAATTTTCTCTATAAATTGATAAGGAGTTATACCTATATATTTTTTAAAAATTCGAGTAAAAGACTTCGCATTTTTATATCCAGCAATTTCTCCAATAGCTTGTGTTGTATAAGACCTCACTTTCTTATCATTACTCAATATTCCAATAATGTAATTAATACGTAACTCATTCGTATAATCATTAAAGCTCATTTTTTTATAATCTTTAATGATTTTTGATAGGTAAGTAGTATTGGTTCCTATTTTTTTAGCTGCATTATATAAACTATACTCTTCTTTTAAAAAGTACTTTTTTTCCTCTATTTTTAATAAGCCACTAATAATTTGTTGATGTTGTTCGTCTTTTATTTTTAATGGATTAGGTAAAGAAAAGGGTTTTTCAGTTAGGTCTTCTTTTTTTGAAATTTTATTTAATAGTTCACTTAACTTTTTCTTTGCTTTCTTTTTTTCTTTAGCGTTTTTAAATACTAAAAAAGAGATAACTATTACTGTAGATATTAATCCTATAACTATAATTTCATAATAAAAATTCTTTTTGTTACTATCCTCTTTTAACTTTTTAATTTTTTTATCAAAATCAACTTTAATTGCTTCTTTAAACTGTTTTTTATCTCTTAATGAAACTTTTGAATGATTATTTACATATGTGTTTAAATAATAATTTGCAGAGTCTACTTTATTTTGATAAGTATAAATTTGTGAAAGGTATCCATTCATCTTTATATAATTATCATCTAAAATGGTGTCTTTTTTTATTTTAAGAGCAGTTAAAAAGTTATGTTTAGCCTTTTCGAATTTATTTAAATTATAATAGTTTAGACCATTGTTGTAGTATCCTTTGTATAAATAAGACTGTGACTTGCTTTTTTCGAATAACGCTAAACTTTTTTCAAGAAAAGAACTAGCTTTAGAGTATTCTTCTTTTAAAGTATAAATAGTCCCTTTTCCATAATAAACTTTGCCGGTATAATAGCTATTAAGATTAAACTCTTTTGTTTTTAGTATCAAATTATAGTAATGTAAAGAAGAGTCTGCATACTGCTGTTTTTCTCTGTTTTTTTTATATAAAGTAGCGTAAATAGCAGCAACATTAAACATTCTTTTATATTTGCTACTATAATACTTGTTTGAAAGGGATTCTTTATTAGCTTCTATAAGGTCAAGAGTTTCTTTTGCTTTATTAAGAGCTTTATCAAGCTCTCCCATGTCTTGATAAATAAGTGCGATGTTCCCTTTTATTTTAATAATTCGCTCAATATCTTTGGCTAACAAAGCGTAATTTTCGGCTGTAATATAATTTTGTAAAGCTGGTTTAATTAACTTTCTTCTTTTATTAGAGTTGCCTAAGAGAATATGAATATCAAACAGTAAAGGAAAATTTTTATTTACTCTTACTATTTTAGGAAGATATTTATTAATACTATCTTTAAAAGAAGTGTTTATAGATTGTTTTTCTCTTACTTTTAAATATTCTATAGCAGCATATCCAAAAGTTTTATAAGCAGTATTATTACTTAGTAGAAGCTTGTTCATATAGTATAAAGAACTATCAACACCAATTTCTTTATTTAAATAGAACTTTTTTTTAATTTTTATCAAGTCACTTTCGTTATACTTCTCTATTTCTTGAGAAAAAGAAAGAATACAATTAAAAATTACTAAGAAGAGAAATAAAATTTGCTTTAACATAATTTTTTTGAAGGGTTAGAGGAAAATTAATAGTAGTTGCAAAATAAAAATAATTTAACAAGAAAGCTATTTCTTCTATTCTATTTTTGATTTACAGTAAGTTAGTTTATTTCTAAAAAAATGTTATAAGAACATAATAAGATAATATGTAAATAAAAAGAGAAAATACTTTTTATAAATAAAAAGCGTTGTTGTTTTAGTTATATTTAAAAAATTTTTAAAAAGTAATATAAAACTTAAACCCTTAAATTTCATGAAAAAACTTTTTTTATTAGCAGGTCTTTTATTTTCTGTAGCCTCGTATTCTCAGATTGAATTTATTGAAACTACTAAAACAGAAATAGTAGGAAAAATAGAGTACGTTTATTTAGAGAAAATAGGAGATAAAGCTTACAACTTTTACTATAAGAATATAAATGATCCTATTCATGAATATGTTCATTTTTCATTTAAAAACTTAGATAATGATGTAGAAAAATTACATCAAATAATTGTAAAAGGCTTTGAAGAAAACCCTAGAGATCCTTATAAAATTAAAGCAAATGGAGATGTAATCTGGTTAAAATATACTAAAGTTGATGGAGTAGTAATGTTACAAATTCAACAGTATGTAAGTAGAGATCCAGATATTATGACAGTTTCTAAGTTACTTACATATGAAGAAGTAAATAAGTTATTTAGCAAATAGTTAAAATAACAGCAACAAAAAAGCAGCCCATAGGCTGCTTTTTTGTTAGGTTTAAATAAAACTATATTAGTTTTTAGCTTTCTTTTTAAAAGCATCAAACTTATTTGTTGTTTGTTTAGGCCAACTGTTATTTGAAGTATCAATATCGGCAGTTTCTAAATCAGGGTCTACAACAATACTTTTAATTTCTTGAGTAGATGTAAATACTCTTTTTACTTTATGCTCATTTTTTTTCCAAATTTGAGCAGGGAAAGTTTGGCGTTTTTTAGAACCATCTGCATACGTTAATTCAACAATAATAGGCATTACTAAACCACCTGGTTTTTCAAACTCAACTTGATAAATATAATTAGGTATATTTTTTAAATTAGCTTTCTTGTCTGATGGTAAGCTATTAATATATGCTTCTATTTCAGATTTATCAGCATCTTCTTTTTTAGTAGTTAAGTAAACTAACTTACCTAATTGAGCAAAGTACGAAGGATATTGCTGTTGTAACTTCTTACTTTCTTCATTTGGCTTATTGGTTAAATATAAAGGCTTAACCTCTTTAATTCCAATATCAGTATAATCAGTGGTGTAGAACCAACCTCTCCAAAACCAGTCTAAGTCCATACCAGAAGCATCTTCCATTGTTCTAAAGAAATCGGCAGGGGTAGGGTGCTTAAACATCCATCTTTTAGAGTATGTTCTAAAAGCATAGTCAAATAACTCAGGTCCCATAATTGTTTGACGCAACATGTATAAACCAGCAGCTGGTTTTGTATAAGCATTAGGCCCGAAATTATGTACATAATCACCTTGAGACATGATAGGGCTTAACCTATCTTGATCTAAACTCATGTAACGAACAATATCTTTAGGTAAGTTACCAGTGTTAAAGTTTGGATCGTAGTCTAATTCAGCTAAAATTTCAACAAATGAATTTAAGCCTTCATCCATCCAAGTCCACTGACGCTCGTCAGAGTTTACAATCATAGGGAAGAAGTTATGACCAACTTCATGAGTAATTACTCCAATCATTCCGTTTTTAACTCTATCAGAATAGGTTCCATCAGGATTTGGGCGTCCGTAGTTAAAACAAATCATAGGATACTCCATTCCTTGACGCTTAGCGTGTACTGATACTGCTTTAGAATATGGATAGTCAAAAGTCATTTTAGAATACTCTTCTAATGTATTAGCAACAACACGAGTAGAGTGCTCTTCCCATAGCGGGTTTCCTTCTTTTGGGTATAAAGATAATGCCATAACGGTTTTACCATTAATATCTACAGCCATAGCATCCCAAATATATTTTCTTGATGAAGCAAAAGCAAAATCACGTACTTTATTTGCCTTAAAGTGCCAAGTTTTAGTTTTAGTAGTTCCTTGCTTTTCGTTTTCTTCAGCTTCTTTTTGAGTAACAATAAACACTGGGTCTTTAAAAGACTTCCTAGCTTTTTCAAGACGTTTACGTTGTTCTCTACTTAATACCTCTTTTTCGTTTTGTAGTTCACCAGTAGCCTCTAAAATATGATCGGCAGGAACAGTAATTTTCACATCGTAATCACCAAATTCTAAAGCCCATTCACTACGCCCCCAAAATTGCATGTTTTGCCATCCTTCAACATTGTTGTACACACATAATCTTGGGAAAAATTGAGCAATAGTATAGTTTTTATTTCCGTCAGGAAAAGATTCAAAACCAGAACGACCACCGTCTTCAACAGAGTTGTTAATTAAGTAGTTCCACTTAATTTTGAATTTAAAAATCTCACCAGGAGCCAATGGCTTAGGTAAGTTAATACGCATCATCGTGCGGTTAATAGTATGAGATAAATCTCTACCATCAGCATATTTTACGGCTTCAATATTAAAACCAAATGCTTTTGGTTTATCCATATTGTCACTCACAAATTTATCAGGAGTTTGAAAACTTCTTGCTGCATTAGATTCTGCCAAGGGAGATTTAGAATCTGGAGCTCGCATATTTTGATCTAACTGTAACCATAAATACTCTAAATGATCTTTAGAGTTGTTGTGGTAAGTAATATCTTCATCTCCGTACAATCTATCTGTAGCTTCATCTAAGCGTAAGTTCATTACATAATCAACTTTTTGTTGTGTGTATGCATGACCAGGGGCTCCTGATGCTGTACGTTGATCGTTAGGAGTAGCTAATACATCTTTTAATTGTCGAAATTTGTTTTGGTCGGTATGACCTTGTTGACGTTCTTTTTTAGGTGCTTCTTGGGCAAATAAAGAAGCTGATACAAAGAGCGCTGAAAATAATAGCGTAGAATATTTTCTCATTATATGCTTGTTAGTTTTTGAATAAATAAGCGGAAAGTTAATGAAATCTTATTACTAAAAAAGAAGCTTTATTAAAAATTTAACAAACCTTTATCATTATTGCTCGATAAAAACAAACTTTTGCGCTCCTTTTTAACAGTTGCTTTAATAAGGTTTTGTTGATCAGGGAAGTGATCTATTAAAATATTGTTTTCTATTTTTATTGATTTTGGTAATGAAACATTTTCTATTTCTAAATAAAAGTAAACAATATTACCATCGTATTCCTTACCTATAAACTTGTAGTTTTTTTCTTCATTGTTAATAATAACTTTAAAATGAGTTTTTAAGTATTTGTAATAGTATTCATTAATAGATGGTAATTCGTTTTTAGTGGCAATTTGTAGGTTGGTGCTGTAATCTTTATTTATGGCGAGCTCAATATCATCCATAAAAACATTCATAATCATTTGTACGCTTTGAGTATCTTCTCTGTATTCAATTTCAGTTAACGCAACATAGTATTTATGCAGAGTGAATGATAGTAAGGGAAGGACTAATAAGAGAACAAAAAGTTTTTTCATGGTTAATAAAGGTCAATTATTGCGCCAAATTAATCTTTTCCAATAAGTTTGAGGTATCCTGTATGTTCTTTTCTAAATATTTTAATAACTTTTAACACTTCACGGTTTTGATATAGTTTTTCTATTCCTAACGGATTACAATATTCTAAAAAGTGATAATATTTATCAACCGGAATTTTAAGTTCAACAAAAAAGAAGTCTTCTCCTAATTCATTAAGTAATTTAGCAGGCATATTTTCTTTAAAAGCTAATTCTTTACGAAGTTTTATTAGTTTTTCTGAGTTTTTTACAGGAAACGTGTTGGTAGTACCCATTCCTTCAAAAGCTTTTGTAGGGTCAATATTTACCACATTAGGTTTTACGTGTTTACTTATATAATCGTCTGAATGGTAATTACTGTAATTAACATTTGAAAAGTCGGTAGCTTTACTTGCTATTTCTAAGTTTTTATCACGCTTTACCTTTCTAAGGTCTTTGGCAAGTTCACCTGATAATTCGTTGTTTCTTAGTAAAACTTCATCTAGTTCATAATCTTGTTTTTCAAGAGTAGTTCTTTTTCTGTAGGTATTAAAGTCGGCTTTGGTTAGTTTTTCATAAATGGTTTTATAACCTATACTACTATATCTAATAGAATCTGTAGGTCTAGCAAAAAGTCTGTATTCTCCATTCTCGTTAGAAAACGTGGCTTGGTTTGTTGAAAAGTTAACAATATGAGCATTTTCTAGCACACCATTTTCATCATAAACAATTCCAAAAAGTGTTTTTCGTTCTTCTTGAGAGAATACGAATTGTGATAAAAACAACAAGGCTATTAGAACTTTCTTCATGGTACTTTATTAGGTTAGATTAGTATACACCTAAAGGTACGAAATATTTTAAGAAAGCGTAACCAATAACAACGAAATAGGGAAGAGGTTTTAATTGTATTTTTTAGGGTTAAGTTTTTTAAATTCGTTTGATTTCTTTTGTAAAAATGTAATCATTGCTACTTCATTATTTAAATAAAGAGTATTGAAGTCATCGGCAGATTCAGCAAAATAAATAAACCTGTCAATATCCTCTTTTAGTATTTTTATTTCATGCTCAATAACTATATGGTAGTTGTTACGTATATTTTCTATTCTTTTTTCTCTGTCTTCTATAGCTTTAAACTTTTTTAGTTTTTTTATTCTACCAGAAATCCAATTTAGTAAAGGGTCAATTGCTATACCTCCATAACTTGAAGTAGCAGTGTGTAACCTCCTTTCAGCAGGAGTAAGTATTCTAGAACCGGCAAAGGGCAGGTTTAATGTTTCGGCATTAATTTCTTTTTCAGATTTTATATGTTTTGTGTCTGAGGAAATATGCCCGAGTAAATTATGTTTTTCTATCGCTACTTCATCCAGTTCAATAGGTACTTTTTTTAATTGAATGTAATTTTCTTGCATTCCGAAGTGATTGACATCTACTACAAAGTTTTTAGTTTCATAGCCCACAAACGAAACTTGTAAAGTATCATTTATTTTGGCTAAAATCCTAAACTCACCATTATTATTAGTAAAAGTTCCCTGTTTAGTGTTAAGGTTTATTACATGTGCGTTAGGAACAGCACTTACTTCATCTTGTATTATAGCGTAAAAGAATTTTCTACTTTCTTGTGCTGTAGCTTTTATTATAAAAAACAGACAAATAATTGAAGGGAGTATATTTTTCATGTGTTTAGTTATTAATTGCTTTTAAATAACTCTTACTTTCTTGTTGCAAGATAGCAATGACTTTTAAAAGCTGTTGTTCTTTATATAGTTTTTCTATACCTAGTGGATTGCAATACTCTAAAAAATGAAGATACTTGTCTTTAGGTATGTTAAGCTCTTTAAAAAAGAAGGACTCTCCAAATGCTGAGAGGAGCATTTTAGGAAAATTCTCTTTAAACTGTATTGTTTTTCGGGTTCTTTTTAGTTGTTCAGAATAATTATCTTTCCCTAAACTAATTGCGCCTCCAACACCAGCAAATTTAGCAGTAGGGTCAGTTACTTTTCTCATATTAGGAACCCCCATTTTATCAATCTCATCAATAGGCATAATAATAGGGTCTTGAAAATTAATCATAGAAAAATCAATAGCCTTTTTAGCTTTTTCCATACCAATATCTTTAGGTGTTTGTTTAGTATCTATAGCAAGTGAACCTATTAAGTTGTGTTTTTTTACTTCCACTTCATCCAATTCAAAAGGAACTTTAACTAGGGTAATCTTATTTTCTTGTATTCCAAAATGAATATGGGTAAGCTTAATTTTTTGGGTTTCGTATCCTACAAAAGATATTTGTAAAGTATCGTTAGGTTTTGCTAAAATTCTAAATTTACCAAAGTCGGTACTAAATGTACCTTGTTGGGTATTTAGGTTGATAATATGAGCGTTGGGTATAGCACCAAGTTCATCATTTAAAGTTCCGTAAACGAATTTTCGTTTTTGTTGAGCTGTAGCTCCTAAAGTAATTAGTAGTAAAAGTGTGATGGGTAGTTGTTTAATCATGCAATTATTTTTTGGTAACTCTTATATTTTCATTTTCTAGTAGGTAAGGGGAAGATTTACTATTTTCAATTAAAACAGCCGTAAGTTCTAATACTTTGTCTTTATTATATAGGTTTATAATTCCTTTAGAAATACAGGCTTGTAAAAATTGATTGATGTTTTCTTTCTTTATTTTTAGTTGACGTATAAAAAAGCCATCTGTAAAGTGTTTTCTAATTTTTTCAATATTTCTATCTTCAACAGTAATCTTTTTTAATTGTTTTTTTCGTTTGTTTGTTCCGTTAAGTGCATTTATAAGCCCCGTTACACTAATAGCTAAGCCCGATTCTACCTTTACTGTTTTTTCATCTTTTGGTTGTATAACATTGGCATAAGGTAGTTTTAAGGTTTTAGCATTTACAACAGGGGCGTTGTTAAGAATGTCGGGATCAATTTCTAAAATACTTCTTTGCTTTTCAAGCACAACCTCATCTAACATGTGCGTTTTACTATCAACAAAAATTACAATGTTTTTAGCTTTAATATGCTCTTTGGTAAGGGTAACCTCTTTATACTCTAAGTTAAGATGAGAAATAAGTAAAACGTTGTTTTCAGAAGCTAAAATTTCAAAACGCCCGTTTTCATTAGAAACAGCACCAAGCGTTAGTTTTTTATTAATAATATGTACATCTTGGGTAGCAATACTATCTATAAACACAGTACCCGTAATAATTTTAGGAGTGTTTTGAGCAGTTATAGCACAGGTAGTTATGGTAAAAAGAACAAGTAACAATTTTCTCATATCACAAATAAACTACCTACTTGTCTTAAAAATGTTTTAAGGACATGGTAAATTTTTGTTAATTTGAAGTATATAAAGCATAATTAAAGATTGATTTTGAGGAGTTAAAACTCATACTAATTAAACTTAAATAGATAGTAAACAAATGAAAAAACTACTTATAGCTAGCACATCTACCGTTCATGGTAGTGGATACCTAGCATATATTTTACCAACCTTAACTAACTTTTTTAAAGAAGCCTCTACCATATTATTTATACCGTATGCACGTGCAAGCGGAAAAACCTACGATGAATATACCTCTGTAGCTCGTAAGGCTTTTGCTACTATTGATAAAAAAGTTGTGGGTATCCATGAGTTTGATAATCCGAAAGAAGCTGTTCAGCAAGCGGAGGCTATTTTTACAGGAGGAGGTAATACGTTTGAATTGGTAAATCAACTATATAAAAACGATATACTTTCTGATTTAACTACAGCGGTTGAAAACGGAACTCCGTATTTAGGTACCAGTGCAGGAAGTAATATTTGTGGGGTAACGATGATGAATACGAACGATATGCCTATTGTGTATCCACCAAGTTTTAAAACCTTAGGGTTTATTCCGTTTAATATCAACGCACATTATTTAGACCCAAATCCAGATTCTACGCACATGGGTGAAACGCGTGAAACACGCATTAAAGAATATCATGTATTTAATGAAACACCAGTGCTAGGGTTACGTGAAGGTAGCTGGCTAGAGGTTAACGGAGATTCAATTATATTAAGAGGAACTTACACCGCACGTTTATTTAAACAAGGAAAGGAAGCTGAGGAGTTAGCCACAAATACAGAGGTTAGCCAGTATTTTTAACCTCTTAAAAGAAATACTTTATAGTTAAAAAGATTTTTTATAAGCTATTTTTATTGTTACTGTGGCATACTATAAGAAAGCAACCATTTAAAGCCTGATAAGTTAAGAAACGAACTTGTTGGGCTTATTTATTATCAAGACTTTTCCATTAGGCACCAAATGTCACTTCTACTAAGCACTAAATGTCTTTCGTATTAGGTACGAAAAGACATTTCCATTATACATATCAAGCTTAATAGTACTTTATAAATTGAAATTTAAATAAACAGATTACTTCGCCATGGTCTCCTTATAATTCAGGTTTAATAGGTAACAAATGTTGTTTTAAGCTATAAAAAATGAAAGAACAACGTATGCTAAAAAAACTACTTTCTATGAAAACTATATAGGCTATCTTTGAAAAAATCCTATTTTTACGATATGGACATAAAATTGACAGAACAAGAGAAGATAAAAATCTTAAATTCCGATGATATCTACGGAATAATGCAAAAAATATTACTTCGTGAAAGTAAGATAGACCAAAACCGTGAACACTTTTGGGTAATTGGTTTAGCTAACAACAACCGTATTCTTTTTATTGAGTTAATAAGCTTAGGCACTATTAATGCTACTTTGGTAGAACCTATGGAAGTTTTTAGTCTTGCATTGCAAAAAAGAGCTGTAAAAATAATATTATGTCATAATCACCCAAGCGGAGAGTTAACTCCGTCAGAAAATGACAAAAACCTAACAGATAGGTTGATACAAGTAGGTATTATAGTAAATACACATGTTATAGATCATTTAATTATTTCTGATAAAAGTTATTTGAGTTTTGCTGATGTTGGTCTTTTACAAGAGTTAGCAAAAAGTACCAAATATGTTCCTAAATATGTACTGGAACAGCGTCTTAAAAAAGAGGCTTCAGAAATAGCTGAAAAGAATAAAGCAATTGAAATTGCCAAAGCTTTTAAAAGAAGTGGTCTTGATAATGAATTAATTGCTCAAAACACAGGTCTTACCATTGAAGAGGTGGAGAAGTTGCGTGTTAGGAGAAAGTAAAATCATGCAAGAATAGGTGATTTTTGGTAGGTAGTTTACTTACAATTTTCAGATTTTATTATTTCAAAACATTCCATTCGAATTAAATCATATTCTTTTTGTACGTCAACTTCATTTTCTGTGAATTCAATTTTGTCCAATAGGCTTTCATTAAGGTTTATTTCGGAGACAACATCATAAAATTCTTCAGTTATGATTTGGATAATCAGTATTATTAATTCGCTCAATAAATAATGCTCAGAGTTTGAAAAAGGCACTTTATATTCTTTTTTTTCTCGATTTTTAGAAAAGATAGGGATGTTTTTCTCTCTTAAGTTGTGTGCTAATACATAATCTCTATAGTTTCTTAAATTTTCCCATTTACTTATTCTTTTTTTTATCGGTTTAATTGCTTTTCTAACTTTAATTATTCGATTAGAGTATTGAGCATGTTTTTTAGGTGTAAATTCTCCATTTAATTCATCTAAAAAAGAACAAATAATAATAATTGCATAATTCTGTAAATTTCCAGATACAGCTCTTGAAAAAGCAAGATTTTTATAATGACCTGATAGTTTTATTTTATTCAAATATTCTTCATTATCCCTATAAGCATAGTTCATTGTTGTAATGAACTTAATTTGTGTTCCTAAATGTAGAAGAGTTTGGATTGTTTCTGTCATTTTTTAGTCGCTGTCGAAGGTTATTTGCTATTAGTAGTAGCACTTTTTTATTCATTAACTTTATAAACTTGGCCTTTTATAGGCTCTTCTTTCTGGTTGTTTACTATTGTTGGTAGTATCCAAATTAACTTTTTTTCATTTAGTCCACGACCATATTTTTGATTCCTCCAATGTCCTCGTCTCCAATGTGGTTCAATCGTATAATTACTAAACAATTCTTTATTTTGACGTTTAAAAGATTGTCCTATAAAAGAAATTTTTGAAAACCCTAAATTCTCAATTTTTTGATCAAGTTTAGAATTTTCACGTTTTGTTTTGGCTAAACTTCTTTTACGGTCAAAATTGTGAGGTAAACCTTTTGGAAAACTATTTTTAATATCAATTTTTTCAGTTGGTTGAGATAGATATAGTATACAGTTTATTATGAGATTGATTGTATTCTCAAATAATTGTTTAGTGGAATTGTAAAAATCTAATTCTGCATCTGTAACTTCTCTGTTAGAGTTTTCAAGTGGGAAAATTTCTTTTCTTAGTTCTTCAAGATAATCATCTACAGAATTTTTGACAGTTAGCTTGTTTTGTTTAGGGTCAAACCAAAGCCAAACATTCCAAAAATTACCTAATGGTGAAATATCATATTTCTCAATACCATCTATATTATATGGAAGTTGGCTGTTAACTTTATGTATATATTCTAAATATATTTTCTCAAATTCTCCAGTAAAATCCAAACTCAATTCACAATAACCACTATAGGTTTCTCCATTTATATCCCATATTTGATGGTCAATGTAAACCCCTTCTATAATTTCTTTACTATCATTTGAAATTTTTAAATTCAATGGTTTTAAGGAAAGATAAAATCTATCGTAGGGTGGATGAAACTTATCTGCTGTTATTTCACTAACATCAGTTTTTTTCAGCATCTCAAGTAATTCTTTCGAGAAAGAGAAAATATGTTTACCGTTTTTGTACCAATCTAACCATTTAGTAAATTCACCATACTTATAATCGATTTTAGCTATTTCTAACTTCGTTAAATCTGTATGTTTTTCTATAAATTCGTGCCGGTTTGTTTCCGTACTATCGTAGTTTGGAATGAACTGTCTTAAAAAACCATCATTATCGTTGACAAAATGTCTATAATTATTTCTTTTGTCAATAAAATAAGGATAATAATAAAGTAATTCCGATTCTGTCATTTATAAATTTCATTGCTTGTCACGATGTTCGTCTTAAATGCACGACAACTTGTTTACATAAAATACTTTCAGTCTTTTTATAATGCTAGCTAAAATAGTCTTTTCAATTATATATGAAATTGTTTTATTACGCTTTTTTGTCTAAGTTCTTAGGCTAATAAAAAGATGTGGTTTCCGATTAAGAGAATCTGCCTTTATAAGTTTTATATAATGTTGGTAGTAGTTTTTTTCCAATTATCATTTGTGAAAAATGCACGATTACAGATGTAAAAAATATAAGTAAAATAGTTTCTTTAAAACTTCTTGATATAGAGTAGTACTCGTTGGGTAGTTGATAATAATAAAATAATTGTCTAGAAAAAACTACTATTAAACTGATTATAAAAATAACAAGACCGTGGTGTTTGTAATTCTTAATTACATAAATAAAAAAAGGAAACAAAAAAGCTGAAAACATATATATTCTTCTTAAGAACAAAAAGTCTGCACCTCCATTTTTTTGAGTAACAAACATACCAGAAACTAAATATTCTTCGGTAATTAAACCAGAAACAACAACTGCAAAGAATATTAACAGAAAGTTTAGAACTGAACTTAATATGTAAAATTTTATTTTATTACTCATTTATAAATATAAGTTTAAGTTAACTCCATAGTTTTTATTTAAATTAAAGCAACTTGTTTACATAAGCACTTTCAGTGTTTTATTTACATTTTTTAAACTTTCCCTTTATTTTTATAATACCTTTAAAGCCAAATAGTCCGTAAGTTTTTATAGCGTTTTCAGGCTTTATTACCTCCAAGGTTTTTATTTTAAACTTCTTTTCATTTAATATTGGATTTAATACAGAAGAATCTTTAGTAGACATTAGTATTTTACCATTTATGCTATATACTGTTTGGTTACTTAAGGTGCTATCTACTAACTTTTTATTAAAATAAGGTCTATTACTTTCAGTATGAATTAAAGTGTTTTTTGACTTTATAAAAAAACGAGTGTTTGTAAAAAAAGATATAAGTTTTTCATTATTAATTTTAATTCCATCGTTTTTCTTACTATTCTTAATTTTATTGAGAATGTAAATTGTATCTCCTTTTATTTCACTTTTAAATTTTATTTCATTTCCACGATAGAACATATCTTTTGAAAATATGGTTATGATGATATTGTTTTTTTGAATATCAACTGAATGTTTAGGAATTGATTTAAATGAAGGTGTAATATAAGTAGTGCCTTCAGGAAAAGGTTGCGGTATAAAACAAAAATAAGAAAGAAAAAATATGCTGATAAAAGTTTTAGTACTTAACATAAATAAATGGATTAGTTTCAATAAATACTTTTATAAAATCTATATATGGTTTTCTTTTATCTTGTTTATCTATACCTAACCCTTGAATAAAGTTACTTCGATGTTTGTTACCCTTTTTAATCTCTCCAAGCGTTGAGTGAATATCTAAACTCTTTTTTGATATTGTATTGTATAAAGAACCACTACCAAGAGTATCTTCAATTTTAACAATTACACTCGCTGTAATTTTTTTCATTTGTTTTATTTCTAGCCCACCTAAACCTAATCCTTTTTTTATTTTACCTGTTTTAATTTGGTTTAACATTTCTGTCTCAGTCATAACAATTCGAAGTTTTAATATACCATCATATGCATATTGTCTTTTGTAAGTCTCTAATTCATCGCCTAAATCGTATAAAACACCAGGAAGATTTTCAGGAACTCCATTTACTTTAATAAAGTCTATTTTACCTGTTTCAAATTGAAAAGCGTGTTTTAATTCATTTAACAAACTACCTAATGTTCCATTATAAAACACAGTTCCTTTATTTGAAGTGTTTTCATAAGTAAACTTTGGTTTATTACTAATCTTAAAATTGTATTCGGTTTCCGAATTTTGAATAACTTTAATTTCTTTTAAAGCCTCTTTCAACTCTTTAATTCTAGCTATTAAATCTTTTTTTGCAGCTCCTCTTGCTTTTTCAAGTTGGGTATTTAAAGTATCTATTTTTTCTTTAACACGCTTTTTAAGCTCTCTTAACTTTTCCTTGCTTATTGGGTTAGTTTTGTCATCAAAATAAGAACTCACATAACTGTCTAGTCTGTTCTGTAATAATAATAATTGACTTTTCAATTCACTTCCTGAAGAACTAAAAAATAAACTTGATTTTATATCTTGCTTAAAGTTTTGAATTACATTCATTTTTTCTTGTTTTCATATTAAAGGTAACTTTTTATAAACACTTTTAGTGTCTTTATATATCCTAAAAAGGAAGTGTAAACGTAATTATTGCAATTTTTTAATTAGTGCTAGCTAATATAATAAAAAGGTAATTAATAGCAGAGTAAGAGAAATGTATAAACTGTTTTCTATAAAAAAAGACTGCCCTTAGGCAGTCTTTTATATTATTATACTAAGCTGTGTGTATTAACACTCTTCTTGTCTACGCTCACAAGCTAATAAAGTATTTTTTAAGAGCATAGCAATCGTCATAGGACCTACACCACCAGGTACTGGTGTAATGTGCGATGCTTTTTCTGCTACTTCGTTAAAAGCAACATCACCTACTAATCTAAATCCTCTTTTCTTAGAAGGATCAGCAACACGAGTAATTCCTACATCAATAATTACTACATCGTCTTTTACCATATCACCTTTTAAAAATTCAGGAATACCAATAGCAGCTATAATAATATCTGCTCTTTTAGTAACCTCTTTTAAGTTTTTTGTTCTACTATGTGTTAAAGTGACCGTTGCATTTCCTACTTTTCTTTTTTGAGATAGTAAAATACTCATTGGGCTTCCTACAATATGACTACGACCAATAACTACTACATCTTTACCCGAGGTTTCAATATTATAACGGTCTAACAATTCTAAAATTCCGAAAGGAGTGGCAGAAATGTAGGTTGGTAAGTTTAAAGCCATTTTTCCTACATTCATAGGATGGAAACCGTCTACATCTTTATCAGGGTTAATAGCCATTAATACCTTTTGTTCGTCAATATGATCGGGTAGGGGTAATTGTACTATAAAACCATCAATATCATTATCTATATTTAAAATAGCAATTTCGTTTAATAGTTCTTCTTCAGTAGTTTCTTCAGGAAGACGAAGTAAAGTAGATTCAAAACCTACACGTTCGCATGCCTTTACTTTTGCGTTTACATAGGTTAAACTAGCTCCGTCATTACCTACGATAACCGCTGCTAAATGCGGTGTTTTTTTATCGTTAGCTTTTAATGCTGCTACTTCTAAAGCAATTTCTTCTTTAATGTCTGCTGATGTCTTTTTACCGTCTAGTAAAATCATAGTCTTGTTAAGTTTTCAGTATACTGTCTTCAGTATACAGTTGTTGTGTTGTAATTGTTGTGTTGTTATATTCCAAATTTATCAGGATTTTTAATCATATAATTGATTAGTTTCCCAACTTCTTTGCTTTTGTTTTTAATAGTAATATTTTAAAAGTTACTTCAGTAGAAGTATTATTTTTTAATCATAAATTAAGTTCAAATACTATATGTCAGTTCGAGTATCGACCGGAGGGAGATGTATCGAGAACTAGTTCCAAATGTCTCGATACAATTTATCTTCTTTTTAGTCAGAAAAATCACTCGACATGGCATAGAAAGAACTTAATAGTTTTAAAACTCATAAATACAGCTTATTGAATACTGTTTACTTTGGTACTGTAAACTAAATAAAAAAAGACAGGCAGAAGCCTATCTTTTTTACATTATCTCATGCCTTTCATCATTTGCATCATTTTTCTTCCGCCACCACCTTGCATCATCTTCATCATTTTGCTCATTTGGTCGAATTGCTTCATCAACTGGTTAACTTCTTGTACCGAAGTTCCGGAACCTTTGGCAATTCGTTTTTTACGACTCGCATTTATAACAGAAGGAGTACTTCTTTCTTCAGGAGTCATAGAGTGTATAATAGCTTCAATTCCTTTAAAAGCATCGTCGTCAATATCAACATCTTTTAAGGCCTTACCAGCACCAGGAATCATACCTACTAAGTCTTTCATGCTACCCATCTTTTTGATCTGATTGATTTGATTTAAGAAATCATCAAAACCAAACTGATTTTTAGCAATCTTCTTTTGTAATTTTCTAGCTTCTTCTTCATCGTATTGTTCTTGGGCACGCTCTACTAACGAAACAACGTCTCCCATTCCTAAAATACGATCAGCCATACGACTAGGGTGGAATACATCAATTGCATCCATTTTTTCACCCGTACCTATAAATTTAATAGGCTTGTCTACTACCGATTTAATAGATAAAGCAGCTCCACCACGAGTATCACCATCTAACTTAGTTAAAACAACTCCGTCAAAATTTAATACATCGTTAAAGGCTTTGGCAGTATTTACAGCATCTTGCCCTGTCATAGAGTCTACCACAAATAAGGTTTCTTGTGGGCTTACAGCTTTGTGGATGTTAGAAATTTCAGTCATCATTTCCTCATCAACAGCTAAACGACCCGCGGTATCAATAATTACCACGTTTTTACCGTTTGCTTTTGCATGCTTAATAGCATTTTGAGAAATTTCTACAGGATTTTGATTTCCTTCCTCAGCGTATACTTCAACACCTATCTGCTCTCCAACAACACGTAACTGGTTAATTGCGGCAGGACGATATACGTCACATCCTACTAATAAAACTTGTTTAGTTTTCTTAGTTTTAAGATAGTTAGCTAGCTTACCAGAAAAGGTTGTTTTACCCGAACCTTGTAAACCAGACATTAAAATTACAGTAGGTGAACCACCTAAGTTAATACCAACGGTATCACCGCCCATTAATTCGGTTAATTCATCTTTAACCAATTTTACCATTAATTGCCCAGGGTTTAACGTTGTTAATACGTCTTGACCTAAGGCTTTTTCTTTTACTGTTTTGGTAAAATTCTTTGCTATTTTAAAGTTAACATCGGCATCTAATAAAGCTCTACGAACTTCTTTTAAAGTTTCTGCAACGTTAACTTCGGTAATTTTTCCGTGTCCTTTCAGCGTATGTAACGCCTTATCTAACTTTTCGCTTAAATTATTAAACATGTATCGGCTTCATTTTTTAGAGGCACAAATTTAGTTATTAGTTGTTAGTTTTTAGCAATTTGTTAGTAGATTTTTTCTGCATTATTGTATAAAAGTGTCCGATTTTTAATAATTAGTAAGAGTAGTAGTCACTTTTTTTAGTTCTTGTATTGGTAACAAGAGGAGTAAATACTATAAATCATCCGTAAAATGTTTGCGACTTTTCTCTTGACTAAATTTTTGTTGATTGAAGTTTTTAGAAGCATTTTTAGGAATGGATAGCGATACCCATTTTTCGTTTTGTAGCATTTTGCCTAAAAATACAATTTGCCCAATGTGATACGGATAATGGCAAATTTGACGGTTTATTGTTTCGGTTACTGTATGCCCTTGGTTTCTTATGTAGATGATTTTTTCTAAATCAGTTTCTTCTAAAGAGTTAATAGTGTTTAAAAAACAATCCCAACCTTTTTCCCAATAGGCAATCATTTCTTCTTTGGTTGTAAAAGTATTTATAAACTCATCATCTCTATTTCTCCACGATTTTTCTCCATCTTTAGTAAAAAAGTTAGTCCAACGAGATAACATATTACCAGCAATATGCTTTGCAATTACCGCAATAGAGTTGCTTTCTTGATTGTATTGGTAAAATAGCGCTTCTTGGGTAAGTTGATTAAAAGTTTTATCGCCTAAATTTTTATAATAGGTTATTTGTTTTTTTACACTTTCTAAATAAGAGTTTTGCATGGCGTAATGTTTTAGTATAGTACCTCGGGGCAAGCTCACGAGGCATTTACAGGAAAAAAGTTCATGGTTTTTGAGGCAAGCCTTTGGTATTAAATTCTTTGATGGTGCTAATAAAAAAGACTGGTTAAAACCAGCCTTAATTTACTTATTTATTAGGGATGAACTCTAAAGCAACTCCATTAATGCAGTGACGTTTACCAGTAGTTTTTTTAGGACCATCATTAAAAGAGTGTCCTAAATGTCCGCCACAAGTATTACACTTTAATTCTGTTCGAGCATATCCTAGTTTATAATCTGTATCTAGTTCTACATTTCCTTTAATGGCTCTATCAAAAGAAGGCCATCCACTACCTGAATCGTATTTGTTTTCAGATTTATATAATGGGGTTTTACAGGCAGCACATACATAGGTTCCTTCTTTCTTGTTAAAGTTTAAAGGACTAGAGTTTGGACGTTCTGTACCCGCTTCTCTAAGTACATAGTACTGTTTTGGAGTTAATAACTTTTTCCACTCACTGTTGGTTTTGTTTACCGCGTACTTTTTCTTGTTTTGGGCATTTACAGTAGTACTAACTGTTATTGCTAAAAGGAATAAAACAACTAATTTTCTCATGGTTCTTTACTTATAAAATCAACAATTTTGGAAGCAACTTTTGAGTTACGAAGAATTCTGGTGTGTCCTAAGCCTTCCGTAATTAAAAGTTTTCCATTCTGTAAGTTTTGACGTATTGCTATTGCACAACTTACATCAACATCGCCATCAAATGAATCATGAACAACTAAAGTAGGTATTTTTACATCTTTAGCTTTTACGCTAGAGGAGTGTATATCAATATCTCGTTGCCATTTTTTATCAAATAAGCGTTTCATTTTATGAGCTATAACTGGTTTTACTTGTAAGTTTTTAGTAAAGTTTAAAATAACATCTGATATTTTATCAGCAGCACCAACAGTAACCAATTTGTTTACAGCAAAATTTTCTGAAAGAGCGTTATACAAGCATACACCGCCAAACGAGTGCCCTATAGCAGCATCAAAAGGTCCAAATTGTTTGTTGAGTTCAGTAATGGTTTCTAAGAACTCTGGCATTTCGGTAGTTTTTCCTGTAGACTTTCCATGCGCAGGTCCGTCAAAAGAAATAACCATATAGCCTTTTTCCAAGAGTTTGTCAGCAATCATATATAATTGGGTGCTTCTTCCTGCCCAACCATGTACCCATAATACTTTTTTAGTTGAGTAACCATATGATAGTACTTGAATGTCTTTTGAGATGGATGGCACATTTATTGTTTTCTTTTGAGCACTCTCTAACATTACTTTTTCTCTCTTAGGAATAGGAAAGTTAACAGGAGTTGTAAAAAGCCTTGTACCAAATTTAGCTGCTTTGTTAGTAGATATAAACTGTAAAGTCTTAGCTGAAAGTATGACAGGTTTAGGTATTTTAATACTTGGTAAAGCTGTTTTTGAATGCGTAAAATTCATGAATTAGTTTTTAAGATAAAGATAGAATTTGTAGCTTTAAAGACATAATATATTATCAAGTTTGTGACAAATAAGTTAATTTCGTGTCATAAAAGATACAACCAAGAACATAGAATTTTAAACTATTAAACAATGAAAAAAATTATAGCCCTAACATTTTTAGCTGCTTTTTTAGTAGCGTGTAGTACTGTGCCAATTACGGGAAGAAAAAGATTAAACTTTGTAAACGATGCTCAAATCTTACCTGCAAGTTTTGCACAATACAAAGGGTTTTTAGAAGAAAATAAATTATCTACAAATACTGCTAAAACAAATCAAATAAAACGAGTAGGAAAAAATATTTCAGCAGCAGTAGATCGTTTTATGCGTGCTAATGGAATGACTGCCGAAGCAAATGCTTATGAATGGGAGTTTAATTTAGTAGAAGATAAAACAGTTAACGCTTGGTGTTTACCTGGTGGAAAAGTGGTGTTTTATACAGGAATTATGCCTATTTGTGCTAATGAAGATGGGGTTGCTGCTGTGATGGGGCACGAGGTTGCTCATGCATTTGCAAAACACGGACAAGAACGTATGTCTACAGGTCAATTACAACAATTAGGAGGAGTTGCTCTAGCCTTAGGTACTCAAAATAGCAAAAATGCTGAAATGTGGAATATGGCGTATGGTTTAGGAACTCAAGTAGGAGTAATGTTACCATTTAGTAGGGAACATGAAACCGAAGCAGATAAGTTAGGGTTAGTTTTTATGATTATGGCAGGATATGAAGGAGAAGAAGCTGCTGAAGTATGGGTACGAATGAGTGAACGCTCAGGCGGAGGAGCTCCTCCAGAGTTTATGAGTACACACCCATCTAATCAAACTCGTATTCAGACGTTACGGAATTTTTTACCAGAGGCTAAAAAGTTAGCAGCAAAATACAACGTGTCTGCGAGTAAATAAGATTGATAAATTATAGTATATTGCAAACCGTTCATGTTATATGAGCGGTTTTTTTATTAGAATTTATATGTATAAAATAGGAGATAAGAAGCTAATTAACGGATGGGCATTTTACGATTGGGCCAACTCAGTATATTCATTGGTAATTAGCACAGCTGTTTTTCCGTTGTATTACAGCGGAGTAACAGAAGGTAAAATTGTAAGCTTTTTAGGAATGGACTGGGAGCATCCAGATAGTTTATATAGTTATGCATTGTCTTTTTCGTTTTTAGTAGTGGCTTTTATTTCTCCAATATTATCGGGTATTGCAGATTATACAGGAAGTAAGAAAAAGTTTATGAAGTTTTTCTGTACTCTAGGAGCATTATCGGTAATGAGTTTGTACTTTTTTGATGGAATTGATACTGTATGGATAGGTATTTTATTTACTGTTTTAGCAAGTATTGGCTTTTGGGCAAGTTTGGTGTTTTATAATGCTTATTTACCCGAAGTAGCCCATCCTGAACAACAAGATAGAGCCAGTGCCAAAGGTTTTGTATATGGTTATGTAGGTTCTGTAATTTTATTACTCATCAATTTGGCGATGATTATGTTCCCAGAAACTCTAGGAATTAGTGCAGGAATGGCATCTAGAATTTCTTTTGTCATGGTAGGTTTATGGTGGTTAGGCTTTGCTCAAATAACCTTTAAACGATTACCTGGTAATGTGTATAATAAAAAGCCTGAAAAAGATTATATATGGAAAGGGTACAAAGAGTTACAAATAGTGATAAAAGAAGTATTAAACTATCCAACGTTAAAACGTTTTTTAATTTCTTTCTTTTTGTTAAGTATTAGTGTACAAACTATTATTTTAATGGCTGCTATTTTTGGTTCTTCAGAATTAGGCTTGTCGTCTACAAGTTTAATAATTACCATTTTATTAGTACAAATAGTAGCAATTTTAGGAGCGATTTTATTTTCAAGGTTTTCAGAAAAATGGGGGAATATAACAGCTTTAAAAGTAACTATTGTAGTATGGATGTTAGTTTGTTTTTGTGCTTTCATGTTAGATAAATCTCAAGAAAATGTAGCTATTTACTTTTATGGACTAGGTGGTTTACTGGGATTGGTACAAGGGGCTATTCAAACCTTAACACGTTCTACGTATTCAAAATTATTGCCAGAAACAGAAGATCATGCTACGTATTTTAGTTTTTATGATGTTACTGAAAAAATAGCCATTGTTTTAGGAACTGCTGTATATGGAACACTAAATTGGATTACAGGTTCTATGCAATGGAGTGTGTTGTGTTTAGCTATTTTCTTTTTGGCCTCATTTATCATTTTAAGCACACTAAAAAAGACAAAATACGTAGAATAACTAAAAAGGAACTGGAGAGGTAAAACTGACTTGTTTTTTTGAAGTAGGGTGTACAAATGTGATTTTTTCGGCATGTAAATACAATCTATCTGCTTTGTTTCCGTA
The DNA here is from genome assembly GCF_059716285.2 of Tenacibaculum sp. TB-53. Lineage (NCBI taxonomy): Bacteria > Pseudomonadati > Bacteroidota > Flavobacteriia > Flavobacteriales > Flavobacteriaceae > Tenacibaculum > Tenacibaculum sp. TB-53. Next base: position 815,888 of record NZ_CM202790.1, read on the forward strand.
TAAATCATCACCTACAATAGGAGTGTTTAGTCCCAAATTATGTGCAGCATGCACACGTAATTGATGCGTGCGTCCAGTTATAGGATAAAAGTATACTTTTGTTTTGTTGTTTAGAACTTCAACTTTTTCCCAAGTAGTCAATGCTTCTTTTCCGTGTTGGTAACACACAAGTTGTTTAGGGCGATCGTTTAAATCTACTCTAATGGGTAACTCAATTTTTCCTTTATCTTCTTTTAAAATACCATCTAATAAAGCCACATAGCGTTTTTGTATAGTTTTATGAACAAATTGTGCTTGTAAAGCTTTATAAGTTTCTTCATTTTTAGCAACTAAGAGAATTCCAGAAGTTGACATGTCTAACCGATGTACTACTAACGGACCTGTTGCTTTTGGATATAATTTTTGAATACGACTGAACACAGAGTCTTTTATTTCTTTTCCAGCTACCGATAATAACTCATGTGGTTTGTTGATGACTAACAAATCAGAATCCTCATGAATAATTGTAATTTCTTTTTCTTCCTTTAATAGAGCAACTAACGGATTTTCTTCTACAGTCATTCCTCGTAACATATGCGTTAGAATAGGCTTGCATTTACCAGTACACGCAGGATAAAAATATTGATGTTTTCTTATGGAAGTTTTTAAAGGTTTTCCCCACCAAAATTCAGCCATACAAATAGGTTTTAATTGATGATTGTATGCATATTGAAGTAATTTAGGAGCGCAACAATCACCAGCACCAGCAGGAATGTTTTGAGTGGAGTCTGTAAAAATATCTAATAAGTTTTTAGTTTCTCCTTGATAGTTAAGAAACGCATACTTTTTAAATATTTCTTGTTGTGTCCAAGCTGAAAGGTTTGTGCGCTGTTGTTTTAACTCCTGAGCTTGATGTTGCTTTTCTTGATACGTTTTTTTTGATGCCGCTATTTTATCGTTTAAATACACTTCATATTCACGCAAGTAAAACTCTTCATTTATATTTAACTGATTGTTTTGTTGCCCTAGTTTTTTTCTAAGTTTTCTTCGTTGTTTAATTTTTGATTGCTCATCAGCTAAAAGCTTTTTGTGCAGTTGTTGTGTTTTTTGATATGCTTTTTTTGCATCAATAAAACCAGAGGAACTTTCTAGACTTGCTATTTTATGGGTTAACTCATTAAGTCGTTCTTCTGTTGTAAGATAGAATTCGTTTTTATTTAAAACATCAAATACAGGGGGCACAAAATGTTTGTGTTGTGTGCTTTCAGCTAGTTTACCAGAAAATGCAGCTAAATAACCTAAGGTTCCATTTTGATCTTGCACAACTAAGACTCCAAACATTTTTCCTAGTGAGTTAGTATCCTTAGGGTTTTTAATTCCAAAGTTGTGCGAAAAATCAGTTTGATTTGTTAAATATTCTTGTAGTTCTTTAGCAGCTATTTTTGCTAGAGTATGAGGTGAATAATTATAAGGATAATCGAATTTTTTAGGTATTTCAATAATAGAAACATCCGAAGAAAAAGAAATAATTTTGGTCATAATAAAAAGAAAAAGTGTTGCTTTCACAACACTTTAAACGATTAATCTCTATAAATTTTATCGTATAAGTCTTTATACATTTCTTTGATAATGTTTCGTTTCATTTTCATGGTAGGAGTAAGCTGTCCTCCGTCAATAGACCATTCTTCTTCGGTTAACTCAAACTTTTTAATAGTTTCCCATTTACCAAACTTAGTATTGGCGTAATCTACTTCTTCTTGAATACGCTCTATTACTTTAGGGTTATTTACCAAGTCTTTATTATCTCCAACAGTTATATTGTGCCTAATTGCCCATTCACGAACAAATTCAAAATTTGGTTGAATAAAAGCAGCAGCCATTTTTTCACCTTCACCAATAACCATTACTTGCTCAATAAAGCGAGATTGTTTTAATTGACCTTCTAGTAATGGTGGAATAATGTATTTACCACCTGAGGTTTTAAACATTTCTTTGGTACGTCCAGTTATTTTTAAGAAACCATCTTCACATAATTCACCTTTATCACCTGTATGGAAGTATCCGTTTTGTAAAGCTTCAGCAGTTTTTTCAGGATCTTTATAATATCCTTGCATTACATTTGGTCCTTTTACTAAAATTTCTCCATTATCGGCTATTTTAACCTCAACACCATCAATTAATCGACCTACAGTTCCTAATTTAAAACCTCCATTACGCATATCGTTTACAGCAATTACAGGTGAAGTTTCGGTAAGACCATAACCTTCCATTACCGGCATTCCAGCAGCTGTAAATACTCTAGTTAAACGTGGTTGTAACGCGGCAGAACCCGAAACCATTATTTTTAATTCTCCACCTAAAGCAGCTTGCCATTTAGAGAAAATAAGTTTTCTAGCAATATTTAGTTTTTTTTCATACCACCATCCGTTAGCTCCATAAGGTTCGTATTGTAAACCTAACTCAATAGCCCAAAAGAACAATTTCTTTTTAATTCCTGTTAAGTCGGCTCCTTTGGCATAAATTTTATCATAAATTTTTTCATACAATCTAGGAACCGCGGTCATTACATGCGGTTTAACCTCTTGAGCATTTTCACTCAATTTATCAATAGCTTCAGCAAAATAAATAGAGATACCACAGTATTGATATAGGTATAGAAGCATACGTTCAAAAATATGGCACACAGGTAAGAAACTCAATGCACGACCTTGTCCATATACTAATGGTACTCTTTTCTCACTACTTAAAACATTTGATACAATGTTCTTATGACTAAGCATAACGCCTTTAGGGCGTCCAGTAGTACCAGAAGTATAAATTAGGGTTGCTAAATCGTTAGTTGTAATAACATTTTTACGTTCTTCAACTTCATTTTGATTACTTTCGTCTTCTCCTAATTTTAAAACCTCTTTCCAGCTTTTTTCGTCAGTTATATCGTCAAAAGTAAATATTTCTTTAAGTTGAGTATTTGCTTTTATTTGGTTTAGTTTTTCTAGAATAGTTTCATCAGAAACGAAGCAATAAGTAGCTTCTGAGTGATTTAAAATATATTCGTAGTCTTCTTTAGAGATAGTTGGATAGATAGGAACGTTTTGAGCTCCTGTTTGTAATATTCCAATATCACAAACATTCCATTCAGTTCTATTATTTGTTGAAATTACAGCAATTTTATCATTAGGTTGTACTCCTAATCGTAACAAACCTCTACTTATAGCATTGGCTTGTTTAATATATTCATTGGTTGAAATAGATTGCCATTTACCGTTGTATTTTGTGGTAAATGTGTTATCTAAATTATAGTTTTCTTGTTGATAATAAGGAAAATCAAAAAGACGTGTAATTTCAATCGACATATGTTCAAATTTTTGGGCTCTGCAAAGTATGAAAAATACCCCGATTGCACAAGTTGTAGTTTACTGGTTGATTTATTGAGGATTATATATTTTTTGACACAAACTATTGTATTTTTCTAAGATTATTTTTCGTCTCATTTTTAATGTCGGAGTTAAATGACCCGAATTGATAGACCATTCATCAGGAGTAATTTCAAAGCGTTTTATTTGTTCCCACTTCCCAAATTTTTCATTGCAAATATCAATCTCTTTTTGAATTCGTTTGAGTAGTTTCTCATCTGTAGTAATATCTGAAATTGTATGGTGGTGTCTTTTTGACCATTCTTGAACAAATTCAGTAGCAATTTGAATTAATGCAGCCGGCATTTTTTCACCTTCACCAATTACCATAACTTGCTCTATAAAACGTGACTTCTTCAACTCACTTTCTAAGATAGCAGGAGCGATGTATTTACCACCTGAAGTTTTGAAGATTTCTTTTTTTCGATCTGTAATTTTTAAAAATCCTTCATTATCTAGTTCTCCAATGTCTCCTGTATGGAAATAACCATTTATAATAGATTCGTTAGTTTTTTCTATATCTTTATAGTAGCCGATCATTACATTAGGTCCTTTCACTAAGATTTCCCTATCCTCAGCTATTTTTACAGTTACATTTTCAATTACCTTCCCAACAGTTCCTATTTTAAACCCGTTGTTTCGCATATCGGTAACAGAAATTGCAGGAGAGGTTTCGGTAAGTCCGTAGCCTTCAAAAACAGGAATGCCTGCCGCAGTAAAGATTCTTACAAGCCTAGCTTGAGTTGGAGCGCTACCTGCTAGCATAAATTCTAAATCTCCTCCTAAAGCTTCTTTCCATTTAGAAAAAATAAGTTTTCGTGCTATAGAAAGCTTGAATTCGTACCACCAACCGTTTGCTTTATAGGGTTGATATTGTTCACCTAATTGTAATGCCCAAAAGAACAATCGCTTTTTTAGACCAGATAAGTTACTGCCTTTATCTACAATTTTATCAAAAACTTTTTCTAATAAACGAGGTACTACAGCCATAAAATGAGGTTGAATTTCCCGTAAATTATCTCCAACTTTATCAATACTCTCAGCAAAATGAATTTCAAAGCCCATATATTGACAGTAATAAGAGGCTGCACGCTCAAAAATGTGACAAATGGGAAGGTAACTTATCACTTTTTTTTGATTGTCTTGTAGATTAAGTCTTTTTCCAACAGCAAAAACGTTGCTAACAATGTTATTATGTGAGAGCATAACCCCTTTTGGAGTTCCAGTAGTGCCTGAAGTATAGATAATAGTAGCTAAATCAGATGGATTTATAGACTCTTTTAATTCGTTTACTTTTGTTTGAAGAGCTGTTTCGTTACCAAGACTTAAGAAAGAACTCCACCCATAATCTACATCTAATTCTTCAAAAGTGAATACTTTTTTGAGCTGTGTTTGTTCTTGAATTTTGATTACTTTTTGATAGAGTTCATCATCAGAAACAAAACAATACGCACTATCGGAATGGTTTAAGATATATGCATAATCTTTTTCTGAAAAAGTAGGGTATAAAGGAACATTTACTGCACCAATTTGCATAACTCCAATATCTAACAAATGCCATTTTGGTTGATTTACAGAAGTAATTACAGCAATTTTATCTCCTGGTTTCACTCCAAGATTTAATAAAGCTTTACTTATGATGTTAGCATCTTCAATATATTTTTTAGTAGAAATACTTTTCCATTCATTATTCTCTTTAGAAACTAAGCAATGTTGTTGTGGGTAGTTTTCTAGTTGGTGATAAGGTAAATCAAAAAGACGTGTAACTTTTGAAGATATATGCATGTAAATGATTTTGGTGATGCATAAATCTATGAAAATAAAAGAGATAAAAGAAAAATAAAATAGATGTTAGTTGTAAAGTTTACTAACTAGGCTTTTATAGGTTTGACCAATAGGAACCTTATGCTCATGAATTATAATACGATTCCCTTCTATAAACTTTATTTTATCTACAGCAACAATAAATGATTTATGTACTCTTAGGAAATTGTTTTCATCTAAGATAGTTTCATAATGAGAAATCTTTTCGTGGCTTACAATCATTTCATCTATTAAAAATAGTTTAGTATAATTTCCGTAAGCTTCTATAAATAACAAATCATTTAAATCAACTTGATGGTGTTTTTTATCTCCTTTGATAAAAATACGAGTATTGATTTGACTTGTCTGTATACTTTCTTTGTTGATTGTTTTGATAGGTAAAGTGTCTGATACTTTATTAACAGCTTTTACCAAACGATCAAAACTAAAAGGTTTTAAAAGATAGTCTACAACATTTAGTTCAAACCCCTCAAGAGCGTATTCTTTGTATGCAGTGGTAATAATGGTTTTAGGTGGATTAGACAGCGTCTTTAAAAAATCCAAGCCTTTTAACTTGGGCATGTTTATATCTAAAAACATAAAATCAACAGTATGCTCATTTAAAAATTGCATAGCCTCCATAGCATTATAGCAGCTTTTTACTAATTGAACATGAGGGAGCATGCTACAAAATTCTGTTATAATTTCATGAGCTAAAGGCTCATCATCAATAATTATATAGTTAAGCATGCTTTGGTGTTTTTAACTGTGTTTTATAGATATTATTTGTGGAACTAATACTTAGTTCATGTTGTTGTTTGTATAGCAAAGATAATCTTCGTTTTAGGTTTTGTAATCCAATTCCTTTAGAATTATTGAGTTCACTAGAATCAAAATTATTTTCTATATCAAAGTAAATAAAATGAGCATCTTCGTATAAATTAATATGAATAAAAGCTTTTTCTGCTAGCGTTTCTATACCATGTTTGAAGGCATTTTCAAGTAAGATAATATACAGTAAAGGAGGGATGTCTAAAGAGGTATCGATGTCGTGATTAAAAGTAATTTCTACAGACTTTTTATATCGGATTTTATGAAGTTCGATGTAATTATTTAGGTATTCTATTTCTTCTGAAATTTTTACTGTTTCTTTTTCTCCATCGTAAATTGTGTAGCGCATCATGTCAGATAGTTTTAAAATAACTTCTGGTGCTTGAGGAGAATTTTTTACTGTAAGTGCGTACAAGTTATTTAATGTGTTGAAGAAAAAATGCGGGTTTATTTGGGTTTTTAATAGTGATAATTCAGTTTTAGATTTTTCTTTTTTTAACTCTTGTACCCATTTCCATTGTTCAAAAATCCAAAGAAAAAAGAAAATAGGAATAGGCAAAAAGAATATATAAAAAGGGGTTTCTTGTTTTACTTTTAAATAAGCTTCTAAATCACCAGAAAATAATCTGAGATAAAAAAAGTATAAGAGCAATGGAGTGTATAGAAGGGCTATGAATTTCCAATATTTTTTAATGAAGTTAGGTACTAAAAAATAAGCTAATCCGCACCAAAATATTATTAATAAAATGAATGTGATTGGGTTATCTGGAAGCTTCATAAAAGAATCAATCAACACCGTAATAAACAACAGTAGAAAAAGCGAAAGAATACCAATTACGGCTTTCTTTTTCCTTTTTAAATATTGATAATTATGTATGGGTAATCCTACAACTAACGCCCAAAAAATAATGATTACAATAACCTCAACTGGCTGGTCATTGGGGATATTTAGAACATTTATGTAATCCAATAAAATGAACAACGGAATTATAATTAAAAAGCCAATAAGAAAAGCTTTGTATTTCTTTAAAAAATCAATCATACTTCAAAATTACTCATGTAAAACTGTTTTCACAATTATATTGACAAACACTATTGTTTTTTATACGAACAAGTAGCTTTTTTAGTTGAGTTTTAGTTAGTACTTAAATAAATATTATGTGTGTTAAAAATAAGCTGATATATCATTTTTAATTTATCAGAAAGGTAAGGTATTGGAGATTTGTAGAAAACAAATACCTAACCACATATGAATACATTAACAATTAGAAACCTTACAAAAACATATCCTAACGGAGTTAAAGCATTAAACGGAATTAACTTAAAAATTTCGAACGGAATGTTTGGCTTGTTAGGTGCCAATGGAGCAGGTAAATCTTCTTTAATGCGTACTATCGCTTCTTTACAAGAGCCTTCTTCTGGAGAGCTTGTGTTTAACGACTGTAATATTATTAATAAGCCAGAAGAAATACGAAAATACTTAGGGTATTTACCTCAAGAATTTGGTGTGTACCCTAAAATATCAGCCGAAAGATTGTTAGATCATTTAGCTATTCTGAAAGGTATTACTAATAACTCAGCGCGAAAAGAGCAAGTAACTTCTTTATTACAGCAAGTAAACCTCTATCAACACAGAAAAAAAGCGGTACATACATTTTCAGGAGGAATGCGGCAACGTTTTGGAATTGCGCAAGCTTTGTTGGCAAACCCTCAAATAATTATTGTAGATGAGCCTACGGCAGGTTTAGATCCAGAAGAAAGCAATCGTTTTTTAAATCTTTTAAGTGAAATAGGAGAGAATGTGATAGTCATCTTATCTACTCACATAGTAGAAGATGTTAGAAACCTATGCACTAAAATGGCAATATTATCTGAAGGACAAATTATATCTCAAGGAAACCCAAAAGAGCTGGTAGCGAGTATTCAAAACAATATTTGGACAAAAATTATAGCTAAAAGTGATATTGAACACTATAGAAAGACATATGATATAATTTCAACCAAATTAGTATCAGGCGAAACACAAATAAGGGTTTTCTCTGAAGCTACTTTATCAAATGGATTTGAAAGAATTACTCCAAACTTAGAGGATTACTATTTCACTACGTTGTTTCACCATAAAAAAGCCTAGTCTATGTTTAAGAAATTATTACAATTTGAAACGTATTATCAATTAAAACAACGAGCCTTTCCAATATTTTCAATATTATTTTTAGGATTAGGTTATTTTACAGGAAGTCAAGGTTATGCGCCTACTGGAGTAAACTTTAATGCTGTTTATCAAGTTTATTTTCATACAGGTCTTTTTACTTTAGGAAGTGTTTTTATTATTATGTTTTTTACGGTAACTGCTACCATAAGAGACAAACAGCATCATATGGAGGGCTTAATTTATAGCTCTTCAATAACAAAACAGCATTATTTTTGGAGTCGATTTTTAGGAGCATTTATATTTAGTGTTTTGGCTTTTTCTCCTTTTATAGTCGGATATATATTAGGGAACTACTTTTCTGGTTTAGATGCAGAAAGGTTAGGAACCTTTAGTTTACTTAATTATATACAGCCTTGGTTTTATATAGTGCTACCTAATATTTTTATATGTACTTCTTTAATATTCTCTGTGAGTATATTTACTAAAAATAGCATTGCAACTTACGCAAGTGCAGTATGCATTTATATGTTATATTTTGTGAGTTCTATTTTTTTAAATTCACCCTTATTAGCCCAATCTGTTCCTGCATCACCAGAAATGATGTCGGTAGCCGCAATAGCAGATTCTTTTGGAATAGCAGCTTTTTTTGAGCAAACTCAGTATTGGACAGCTCATCAGAAAAATACGCAGTTACTTTCTTTTTCAGGATTGTTTTTATGGAATAGAATACTTTGGATAGCTTTTTCTCTTGGAATATTGTTCCTTACCTATAAAAGGTTTTCTTTTAGAAAAATTACGAAGAAAGTAAAGAAACAAAAAACATTAAAAAATAATATAAAACAGCTAACTCCCTATAAAGCAATAGAAGGAACATACAATATTACAGCACAAATAAAAGGGCTTTTGTCATTAGTACGTTTAGAGTTAAATAGTGTGTTTAAAAGCTTACCTTTTTTAGTAATTGTAGCTATGTGGTTACTAATTGTTTTTTCTGAGTTGTATGCAAATTTTGTTGAAGGGCGTGAATACGGAGTAAGTGTATATCCATTTACAAATCAACTAATAGAACTTATTACAAATCCGTTAACCCTTTTCGGTCTTTTATTACTAATTTTTTATGGTTCAGAAATAGTATGGAGAGAACATAGCGTAAATTTTAATTTAATTATTGGGGCAACTCCAACTAAAAATTGGGTGTTTTTTGCTGCTAAGTTTATCAGTTTATCAGTATTACCCATATTATTAATTGCTTTAGGAATATTTATGTGTATTACTTTTCAAGTTAGTTTAGGTTTTGAAAGTATAAACATTGGTATGTATGCTTCTGTATTTTATTATTATGGTTTACAGCTTATCATATACGCTATGCTAGCCGTGTTTATAAATAGTATAGCTAAAAGTAAGTATGTAGGAATGGGAGCTTTTGGTTTGTTAGTTATAATAAGTATGAAAGCTAATCTTTTAGGTCTAGAACACCCTTTAACAAGTATTGGTTTTATGCCTAGAGTAGCCTTGGGAGATATGGCTATGTATAATAGCAATACTACACAGTTTAATCATTTAGGGTTGTATTGGCTAGGGATAGGAGTCTTATTTGTTTTAATAGCTTTTAAAGTTTGGAATAGAGGAATGGTAAAAGGTTTTTCGTATAAAATAAAGCAACTAAAGCAAGGTTATAACTTAACAGAGAGGATATTACTTTTAAGCTTTTCTTTGTTAGTTATTGGAGCAGGAAGCTTAGTGTTTTACAATACCAATTTTCTTTCAGATTACCATACGAATGATGATAACTTAAATCTTAGTGAAGATTACGAACGTAAGTATAAACATTATCAAACGTTAGAAAAGCTATATCCAGTTTCTCAAAAAACAGAAGTAGCTATTTTTCCGAAGAAAAGAAAGTATACTGTCAAGGCAAATTATGTGTTAAAAAATAAAAGTAATGAAGCAGTATCCAAATTATTAATAACTGAACGAATACCTATAAAACAAATTCATTTAGAAAGAGCTCGTTTATCAACAAAAGATACTACACATGGAGCCTATGTGTTTGAATTTAAAGAGAAACTACAACCCAACGATTCTGTAGCTTATACTTTTGTTATAGAAAAAGAACTAAAAGGATATGAAGAAGACAAAAGTATTGTTAACAATGGTACCTATATAACTTTTAGAAATTTTGAGCCTATTATAGGATATGCTTCTGGATTTGAAATTTTGGATAAAACAGAACGTAAAAAAAGAGGATTACCAGAAAGAGATGAGGATGATAACTCAGATGTGCATATAGCATTAGAAGATATTAAAATTGAAAAAGTGCGTTTTGAAACAGTTGTTTCTACACATAAAGACCAAATAGCCATAAGCTCAGGAGATTTAATTAAAACTTGGTCAGAAAACGATAGAAACTATTACCACTACAAATCAAAAGGAAAAATATTACCTATGGTAGCCTATTTTTCTGCAAAATATACAACTAAAAAAGCAATATATAATGGAATCTCTATAGAACAATATTACAACGCTAGTCACGATTTTAATATTGATGAAATAGAGAAAAGTACAAAAGAAACCTTAGCATATTGTCAAGAAAATTTTGGAACGTATAATTTTAAACATGTTCGAATTGCAGAAGTTCCTTCACATTGGGGGTTTGGTGGATTTGCACATCCCGGGGTTATTAGCATGACTGAAGATCGTTTATACTTGTCAGATGTTCGTGATGAAAACACCTTTAATTTAGTCGCTAAAAGAACAATTCATGAAGTAGCACATCAATGGTGGGGACATACGTTAATAGCTAAGCCAGTAGCGGGTGGTTCTTTATTAGTAGAAGGATTAGCGAAATATACAGAAGCCGTAGTGTTAGAAAAGATGTACGGAAAAGGTGTTTTATATGAGTTAGCTGAAGATGCACGCAGGAGATATTTTTTAGGAAGAGCGTTTGGTGAAAACATTGAACCTCCAATTTATAAAGTACAAGAAGAAGGTTATATTTCTTATGGTAAAGCTTATACCGTATTAATGGCATTAAGAGATTTGATAGGAGAGAAGCAAGTTAATGACATAGTAAAAACCATTACACACCGACATCGATTTGAAAGTTCTCCTAAAGCACATACTATAGAATTACTTGAAGAAATATATAAGATTACTCCCGAAGAATATCACCCATTGGTAAAAGATTGGTTTAAAAAGGTAATAACTTACGATATAGCTGTAGAAAAAAGTTCGTATAAGGAGTTGCCGGATGGAACCTATGAAGTTATCGCCACCATAAAAGCAAAACGGTTTGAAACAATGGAAAACGGAGATATTAAAGAAATTGGGATTAATGAGCCTATCAAAATAGGAATCTTTACAACCCATCCTTTACAAGTAAAAGATAATAGTACTGTGTTGTATTATGAGTCTAAACAAATCAACCGAGAACTCATAGAAGTTTCGTTCATAGTAAATGAAAAACCTAGTTATATTGCTATAGATCCTTACGGAACAAGAAATGATGAAAATTTAGTAGATAATGTGATAGAACTTTAATTTTGGTTAAAGTATTTATAAAAAAACTCAAATGTTAATTATATGGCAATCATATTTTTACATTTGAGTTTAAACTTTTTATCAAATGACTAAACATATTACGCTATTACTCACTTTATTTTGGTCCCTCTATTTATTTTCTCAAACACCAGAAAGAAAGGTAACCATAGGAACTAATTATACTATTAAATCAACTATTTTAAATCAAGATAGAGAGATTCAGGTTTATTTACCCGATAGTTATACTACTTCAAAAGAAGCATATCCTGTTTTGTACATTTTAGATGGTCAGTGGTTTTTTACCAATGGTGTAGCTATTCAGAAATCATTGAGAACACCTGGAGCAATTCCAGAAATGATTGTTGTAGGAATAAAAAATGAAAATCCTTTAAGAAGAACATTATTTAATAGAGAGAGACAAAAGTTCACTTCTTTTTTAAAAGACGAAGTAATCAAATTTATAGATGATAAATTTAGAACTACGAACGAACGTGTTATTTATGGTTGGGAGGCTGCTGCATATTATATAAGTAAACTTATTTTAGAGGAAAACGATTTATTTAAAGGAGCAATTATAACGGATGGAGGCTATGCTTCTGAAAAGCTAGTTGAAAATTTTAAATCAGATAGTGATGTGTATTTATACATGGCTAATTCTAAAAGAGATATATATTATATTGAATCTACAGAAGAGTTTAATAAAATATTAAAAAAGCACAATCCTAAAAATTTACTTTGGAAGTATGAGTTGTTTAATGATGAGGTACATGAAACAATGCCTCATTTAGCTATGCACAAGGGAATCATGTATTATTATCACAACTATGATTCATTGGTGTTTGAAAGTATTGATGCCTATGAAAAAGCAGGAGGAATCCCTTATCTAAAATCTTATTTCAAAGAAAGAGCTAAACGTTTTGGTGGTGACGGAAAAATAGATAATAGTACAAAAAATGCATTGATTTGGTTAGCATGGAAACGTGATAACTTTAAATACTTTAGTTTTTTTATGGAAGAATTTAAAGACGTTTTAGAAACCAATAGATATAAAAGCGCATACTGGCAAAACAGGCTGGGGCAGTTTTATTTAAAGTATAAGGATTATAAAAATGCCAGTAAGTATTTTGAAAGAGGTATAAAAGATTATCCAAACTCTCAATTTGACGAAGTTATGAAAGAAGGCTTACAAGAAGCAAAGGGCAAATTGTAAATGAACCTTATAAAATTTAAAATGCCTCACTTTTGAGGCATTTTTTGTGTTAAGCATTTAAAAAATCTTTCAATTCTTGATAGGAACTAATTTGTATAGCTTCTTTTTGTTTGTCTATTACAGATGCTATTTGTGGTGGAATTTCAACAGTTACATTTAAAACTTCTTCTACAACATCTAAAAACTTTACGGGATGTGCTGTTTCTAAGAAAATTCCATACTCATTTTGTAATCCGTATTTTTTCAAACCTAAATATCCAACAGCTCCGTGTGGATCTGTAATATAGGTTGAGGTTTTATAGATGTTCTTCATAGTGTCACGAGTTTCGTCATCAGAAAAAGAAAAAGAAGAGAATACTGATTTTAAAGTATTTAAATCATTATCAAATAATTCTTGAATTCTGATAAAATTACTCGGATTTCCAACATCCATGGCATTAGAAATGGTCGCTTTAGATGGTTTAGGGTGATATTCACCACTTGCTAAATAATTAGGAACCGTATCATTTACATTGGTCGAAGCCACAAAGTGTTTGATAGGTAACCCTAGTTTTTGCGCCATAATCCCTGCGCAAATATTTCCAAAATTTCCACTAGGTACTGAAAAAACAACTTCTTTATGTTGCTTATAAACTTGTTTATAAGCAAAGAAAAAATAAAACATTTGGGGTAACCAACGAGCAATATTAATAGAGTTTGCTGAGGTTAACGTACGATTGATTTCAGCATCTAAAAAAGCAGTTTTAACCATATCTTGACAATCATCAAAAACACCGTTAACCTCTAAAGCAGTAATGTTTTGTCCTAAAGTAGTCAATTGCTTTTCTTGAATATCACTTACTTTTCCGCTAGGGTAGAGGATGACCACATCTACACCTTTCACTCCTAAAAATCCATTAGCAACAGCACCTCCAGTATCGCCTGAAGTAGCTACCAATACGGTTACTTGTTGATTTTTATCGCGATTAAAGTACCCCAAGCAACGAGCCATAAAACGAGCTCCCACATCCTTAAAAGCCATGGTAGGTCCGTGAAATAATTCTAGTGTACCGATATTTTCTTCAATAGATACCACAGGAAACTCAAAATTGATGGTTTCTTTAATGATTTCTTGTAAAACGTCTTTCGGAATTTCATCACCCACAAATTGCTTGATGGCTTCATACGCAATTTCTTCATTAGAATATTCACCAATGTTATCAATGAACTCTTTTGGTAATGGAGTAACGTTTTCAGGAAAATACAATCCTCTATCTGGAGCTAATCCGTTTACAACAGCTTCTTCAAAGCTAACGTTAGGTGATGTATGATTGAGACTATAATAGTTCATAATTTTGTGTTTAGTATTGTTCTAAAATTTTAATTCCTTCTGTATTGATTTTAGAAAGAATCATGTTAAAATCAATTTGTTTGTCTTGATACGTGTTTTGAATGGTTTTATAAACGTTTTCGGCAGTTGCATCTCCTTTACATAAAGTGAAAATTGTAGGGCCAGAACCTGAAATTCCTGCCCCCAAAGCTCCTGCCTTAATTGCTTGTTGCTTCACTTCATCAAAATGAGGAATCAAATGTTTACGAGCAGGTTCAACAATGATATCTGTTAAAGAGTCTGCGATTAATTGATAATCGTTGGTATACAATCCACTAATCAATCCGCCAACATTCGCCCATTGTGTAACCGCATCTTTTAAAGGAATCTCTTTTGGCAATACTGCTCTGGCGTCTTTGGTTTTTACTTCAACTTGAGGGTGAATAGCCACCACTCTTAAATCAGCAGGTACAGGAATTTTTACAATACTCAAAGGTTCGTAACTACGTACCAGTGTAAAACCACCATAAATAGCCGCAGAAACATTATCAGCTATCGGAGTTCCGCAAGTAGCTTCTTCTCCTAGCATAGCAAACTGAGTCAATTCAAGAGGAGAGAAGCTATTTCCTAATAACTGATTTACACCAAATGCAGCTCCCGAAGCACTGGCAGCACTACTTCCTAAACCACTTCCAGGAGTATATCCTTTGTGAATGGTGATGTCGATACCAAAATCAACTGGATGCTTTTCTAACATCGCTAGCGCAACCACTCCCGCAGCATTTATTTGTGGGTTAGATGGTAAATCAGCTCCAGTTATTTTTGTGATTTTAACACCTTTTGTAATTGTTTTGGTAAAAGTCATCGTATCACCAACCGTTTCGAGCGCTAAGCCTAAAGCATCAAATCCGCAGGAAACATTGGCAACGGTTGCTGGTGAAAATATTTTTAAATAGTTCATTTTTATATATTATTTCCAATTCGTATGACGTCAGCAAAAATTCCAGAAGCAGTTACTTCAGCACCTGCACCGGCTCCTTTTATTTGTAAGGGATTTACAGGATATCTATCTGTAAAAAACAATACGATATTGTCGCTACCTTCTAAATTGTAAAAAGGATGATCAAACGGAATGTGTTGTAAGCCAACACTTGCTTTTCCATCATTGAATTCAGCAACATATTTTAAACGACAATTTTTATCGACAGCTTCTTTATATACTTGTTGAAAATGGCTTTCAAACTCGGTTAAAGAAGCATAAAAATCATCATTATTAGTAGTTTTTAAACTCTTTTCAGGTAAAAAAGCATTGTTTTCAATATCTGAAAGTTCTAGTTCATAACCACTTTCACGCGCAAGAATTAATATTTTTCGAGCTACATCAACACCGCTCAAATCAATTTTAGGGTCGGGTTCAGTGTATCCTTGTTCTTGTGCTTGTTGTACCACATCCTGAAAAGAAATACTTTCATTAAAATTATTGAAAACAAAGTTTAAAGAGCCCGATAACACCGCTTGTATTTTATGCACTCGATCACCAGAAGCAATTAAGTTTTTAAGCGTATCAATAATAGGTAAACCAGCACCCACATTGGTTTCAAATAAAAATGGTGCACTGTATTTTCGTGAAATGTGTTTTAACTTTTTATAATTGTTGAGTTCAGAAGCACAGGCTATTTTATTGCAAGTAACCACCCCTATATTGTTGGCTAAATAGTGTTCGTATATTTCAGAAACTTTTTGATTGGCTGTATTGTCAATAAAAACTGAATTACGAAGGTTCAACGCTTTTGTTCTTTGGAAAAAAAGCTCTAAAGAACTTTTTTCTCCGTTTTGTAATTGTTCTTTCCATGATTTTAAGCTGATACCACCTTCATCAAAAATCATTTGTTTAGAATTGGAAATCCCTACAACGCGTACATTCAGTTTTAACTGTTCTTTTAAGTACTTTTTCTGCTGGTGGATTTGTGCTAAAAAGCGTTCCCCAACATTTCCTACACCCGTAACAAACAAGTTTAATTGCTTTATATTCTCTTCAAAGAACTGTTCGTGTAGCGTATTTAATGCTTTTTTGGCATCTGAACTATTGATAACAGCAGAAATATTTTTTTCTGAAGCACCTTGGGCAATGGCACGAATATTTACGTTGTTTTTGCCTAAAGAGCTGAACATTTGTCCGCTCAAACCTTGGTGATTTCTCATTTTATCACCTACCAAAGCGATAATTGCCAAGCCTTGTTCTACAATAATCGGATCTATTTTATGACGTTCTATTTCAAAAGCAAAAGCTTCGTTGATTTTTAGAGCTGCTTTTTTGGCATCTTCATCATAAATTCCCACACAAATAGAGTGTTCTGAAGAAGCTTGTGTGATTAATACCACATTGATATTATGCGTCGATAAAGTTTCAAATAAACGTTTAGAAATGCCAGAAACACCTACCATGCCACTTCCTTCTAAAGTTAGTAAGGTAATATTTTCGATATGAGAAATTCCTTTTACTGGTTTTCCGTTTTCGGTAATTTTAGAAATGAGTGTTCCTATATTTTCAGGTTCAAAAGTGTTTTTTATTCGAATGGGAATTTCCTTTTCCAACACTGGTTGAATGGTAGGAGGGTAGATAACCTTTGCTCCAAAATGTGACAATTCCATGGCTTCTTGATACGAAATATGTGGAATAGGAAATGCCTGCTTTACCATATGAGGATTCGCAGTGTACATACCACTAACATCTGTCCAAATTTGTAATTCATCAGCATTGACAGCAGCCGCATAAATAGCCGCAGAATAATCGGATCCTCCACGTCCTAGGGTAGTTGATTTACCGTCTTTTGTGCGAGCTATAAATCCAGGTAACAAAGTTACTTGGTGCTTATTATTGCCAAAATACTCCTTACAATTAGCGTTGGTTACTTGAAAATCAACTTGTGCTTTATCAAAGGCGTTGGAAGTTGTAATTAACTCTCTACTGTCTTTATATACTACATCTAGTTTCTTACTAGCAATGCTTGCAATAATGTAAGAAGATAATAATTCACCAAACCCGCTAATAGTAGCTAGTGATTTGGGTGTAATTTCGTTTAGTAACAAACAACCTTCTAGTAAGGTTTTCAGCTGTTTAAAAAGGGAAGTTATGTGCTTTTTAACTTCTTCTTGCTGATTATCAGGGACTAATTTTTCAATTACTTCAAAATGTACTAACTCAACTTCTTTATAGTTTTCAAGATAATTCGCATTGTTTTGAGCAGCTTGTTCTGCCGATGCAATAAGTTTATTCGTTGTTTTACCAAAAGCAGAAACCACCACAATAAGTGGACTGTTTACAGAGGCATTGGCAATGATTTGTACTACTTTTTCTATGTTTTGAGGGTTGGCTACCGAAGAACCACCAAATTTTAAAACGTTCATTTTAAAATGAATAATAAATTAAAAATAAGATTTTTTAAGCTATTTATCTGTTTTCAAGTCTTTTGAAAAAATAAATATATACGGAAATGATATGTAGAAAAATAACCCCTAAAGGGTTGTAATAATAATTGTAGTTGTTGTGCCAACAAAAGAAGCCGTAGTTACAGCTGGAATAGAAATGATATGTCTTTTGTTGTTTAACATTGAGCCAAATGTATAAATTATGTTCTAAAAAACAAGAAAAGTTGTTGTTTTTTTGTTAAAAATAAAACTTTGAGTGTTTTAGTAGAATTTATGAAGCTAACATTAATTATTTTGTTTTTTCTTTTTAATGTAGTGATAGATGTAATGAAAAGGTAGTGATAGAAAAGCTCCGATAGTTGAAGCTACTCCTAAATACAATAACAAAATAATAAACTCACCTAAGCCTGTACAAAAACTACATTTACCAGATATATATTTTTCATGCCATATAATTATAGCAATGATATCAGAGAAAACAATACCATATGTCACATGTGTACAACCAAAATTATCACTTTTTTTATTCATGTTAATTTTTTTTCTCTTTTTCGGAATATGATTTATACTCAGATAATTTTTTGTAATTTTTAGGTCGTATGGCATAAAAACCAGCAAAGGATTTATCAGGATAAGTTTGTCTTGGTAATTGTTCTATAAAAAAAACTTCGTCGCTACCACCTAATTCTTTAGGTATTTGATATATATTCATATCAGCATTAAACCCCATGGCACCATAACGTCTAAATTTTAAGATATCCCCTTGTGGTAAATGTAATTCGAACATGTAATAACCAGAGGAAAAACTAATAGGGTTTAAACCACTACTTTTTTGTTTGTCCATTTCTACATATTCTGCTAATTGTAGGGTTTTGTTTTCTAATAAATTATCAAAGACCTCAGGAATTTTTACCATACGTACTTCTTCGGGAGCTATTTTGGTAGGATACTGTTTTTTTATATCAATATTTAACTCTTTTGCTTTTTTATAAGTTTGAATTAAATACCACTTTTCTTTGATTTTAAAATAATAATCATATGAGTCAATATGTACATATGAGGCATCTAAATATAGTTCTTTGAACTTTTGTAACCATTCTCTTTTTTCTACATTTTTGAAATTATAATCTAAAGGATCTTTAATTTCTTTATTTAAAAAAGGGTCTATATATTTATTTAAAGTAGTGTCATTATTAATGAGCCAGTTTCCATATGTTTTATACCCAGACATAGTACCATCTATTAGTGTTTCAGAAGATAAACCTGTGCCTAATAGGTTTCCGAAAAAATCTACTTTTATTCTTTTAGACTTTTCTTTTTCTTTACCTATAACAGATAAAAATAGTTGTTTTTGTTCAGCTAATTTCTCTTCAATTATAGAGTGTTCTTTAAACAACGTAATTACATCATAATTTTCTGTTCCTTGATGTTTATGTAAATCTTGATATTCTGTATATTCTTTTTCCATTTTTTGTATAGCTTTTTTCTTTTTTAAATAATTACAACTAGAACTAGTTAACAAAAGCAAACAAATAGCACTAATTTTTATTTTTACTTTCATCATATAACTTAGATTCATAACTTTTCTTTTTGTGTACGTATGCTTTGATAACATTATTTATATATTCTGTGTCAGCAATAGAAGAATCAATAAGTTTATCTTTTAGTTCTTCAACTTTCTTTTTTTCTTGTTTTCGTTTTTCTTCATCTGTTAACTCTTTTCCAAGTTCTACTTTATATTTCATTCTATAGAATTTATCTTTTCCAGCATTCTTTATACGTTCAAATATAGAAGTATTACCGTACTGATCATTAAAACTACCACTATTGTCTTGTAATAATTTTGTGTGTAAAATATGCCCCACAGGAGCAAAGTGAGCATATAAATCAGCACTTTGTAAGGGAGCGTATTGTAGTAGCATATTTTGATAAGTTACATAGACTAAATTATATAGAATGATAGCATACTTTTCGTTGCTAGAATATCTCCATTTACGGGTGAGGTGTTTTGGTACCTTAATAGGAGTTTTAAAATGTCCTTCAAACAAATTAGTAAGGTTAGTTTTAATCGTTTTATTGTTATAACTAGCAATTAGTTTTTTATATAACGCTATTTTTTTATGATTGTTTTCTATAAACGTGTAAGTCCCAATTAAAAGATCACCAACAGCACTTGCGGTAAATTTATGTTTTGTATAGTTCTGGTAGCTTGATTTAGCTAGTTTGAAGGCATTCATAGCTGCACCCCAACGTATGGCTACTCTACTATAACCCTTCCAATGTATACCGTGTATTTGTTGATTTATAGTGGGAGAGTCTAGCTTTTCTAAAGCATCGTAATCGTAACGTTCTTCAGCTACATAAGGAGGAATAACTACATAGCCACTTTCAGCTCCATACATAGACAAATCAATGATTTTTTTATTTTGTTGTGTTTGGTAATACGAAGGAATACTATCTTGTTTATGAAAATATTCAGCACTAAATAACGTTTTATCTCTTTTAGGGTGACAGGCACTTTTTATTTCTGGTATATCTCCATCTATAGTTACTAAATCACCTCTGTCGTTCGGAAAAGTAAATTGTACAGCTCTACTCTTATAAGCGTTCCAATCGTAACAAATAGCTTTTACATGTTCAAATAAACCTCGTTTGTTAAAAACCTTTTTATATTTGGGACTATACAATTCAGAAATAGCACTTAAAAATTTATGTCCGCTATCTTCATTTTTTCCTCTAAGTACAGCATTTTTGTAAACCATGTACTCTTGTGTTTTTTTCTTAATAAGACTATCGTAGTTTTTTCCATACAATCCTTTAGGTTGATGCACTCCTAAAAAAATGGTATTTATGGCTACTTTTTTCCATCCCATTTCGTTAGCATACTTAATAATACCCAGTTTTACACCTGCTGCCATACAAGCACCTTGACTATGACCAACAATAGTTATGGGTTTATAATGTGGAGAATAGCTTTCTATTTGTGGAGATTCTTCTTTTTTAGCATCAACCTTTTCTTTTTTGATGAGCTTCCAATTATAACGAGCCCATTCATAGCCTAAAGCAATACCATGATCAACTCTATGTGCTCCGCTACTTCCTAGCCCATGTGAACCATTAATGTAGTGCACTCTACCTTCTGCATTAAAGTATTTGGCGTAGGTTTTTGTAGCTTTGTAGTCATTAGCAATATCATTCCAGTAACCATAATATTTACTTTCGGGAGTTTTAAAAATTAACGTATTGGGATTTCTAAACTTTTCTTCAACAATTTTTCTAAATTTACTTTTGTGGAGGTCCTTTTCACGTTGTTCTGCAGTATAATAATCATCATGATCAGTACGTTTATATTCATTAGTGTTTTCACCTCTTGAGGTGAACCAACCTGGTTTATCTGGGTTTAAATCCATTATAGCATTCCAGTGTGATTCGCTGTTTGTTTTAAAGTCGCTTAAATAACCATTTATAAAAATAATTTCACCTTGTAATTTTGGGAGTTCTTTTTCTTTTTTTTCTTGCTCTTGTTGCTCAGCAAGTTCTTTTATTTTTTGTTGATTGGCTTCAGCTTGTTTAAGCATTTTTGTGTTACCAGTAAAAGCAGCCCCAATTCTGTCTTTAAAACTAATATCAGGAAATGGAATTTGATCAATAGGCATCACTACAGTTGATTGTGGTGAGCTACTACTAACAAGAACATTATTCTCTCCAGAAGTAATAGTTCCCCCATGTGCAGTCATATCACCTATACATGCTATAGGTTTACCATTAGCAAGAATGCTTGGGTTTCCAGTAACTATAGTATCCATACCTACATTACATATACACATGCTACCAATAGTTGCCACAGGTTTACCGTTAATTAAAATGTTTTGCTCTCCTTGGGTAACAGGTCCTCCAACATGAGGTGTAGACCCACTACACATTGGACATAGGTGATTACTACCTAGAGTTACAACTGGTTTTTTAGACATAGCTTTTTATTTTTTGCGAACTAAAATAATAAAAAAAAGCATTAATTATCAGTTGTTTATGTTTTTTTAGTGAGGTTATTTGTAGAGCCAAAAAAAGAAACCATGGTTACAGCTAGAAAAGTAATGATATATCTTTTGTTCTTTAACATTGAGTTAAAAGCATAAATAATGTTCTAAAAAACAATGAAAATACTTTTAGCTTATTATATCCTAAGAAAAAAAATAATAACATAGTAGAGAAAAGTATTAACTAATCGTAACGAGATAATAACGACTCATGCCGTAGTGTCTTCGGAGCATGCCGTAATATCAGCGATCCGTGCCGAGGTGTTAACGGAGCATGCCGTGATATTAGCAACCCGTGCCGTGGTGTCTTCGGAGCACGCCGTGATATCAGCGACCCAATGGGGGAGTATTCAATAAAGTGTGTCAACTTGTTTAAAATTGCTTTTATTATTGAAGAAGGAAGACAACCTAATTAGGCTTAGTTTGTAATCCCGATAAAAAAATTACACTTTTTTATCTTATTTCTTTATATTTGAAGGTGTTAATAAAATTGCTAAAAGTTCCGCATATCCTACCGTAAAAGGAATATATAAGTAATTTTATTACGCATATAAACTAGTTGTAAGGCATTTGAAAATCGAAACTGAATGGGAGTTTGGAACACTGAAATAAAAGGAAATGATACCACATTAGATATTTACTCGAACTTTTTCGAAAAGTATAATAATGGAGGAAATCAAGTTTGGGTTTCAAACGAAATAAAAACGGAATTTGCTGATTATTTTTCAGATTCGGACGACCGAAATAATTCATTATTCGGACTTGCTTTAGCGCAATGGGAAACAAAATCTCTTGAGCCTAAAATTTTAAAGCAAGTAAAAGAAATAATTGATAGCGGAACTGACTTGGAATTGTGGAAAGAACTTGGTGCAGATGAAAAGACAATTCAGGAAAGAAAAACTGAATTACAGAACTTCTTGAAATTAATATCGACTGAAAAGCCAAAAGCAAAAAGAAGAGTTCGACAAAAATTTGAGTTTACGACAAACGAACTCGTCCGAATTTCAACTGCTGATGGAACAAAGGAATTCAGAATCAACGAAGAATTTACGAACGGAAAATATATCCATACAAGCGGAATAATGGAATGGAATTCAGGTGGTGGAGCTGGAATAATGTACTTTAATGGAAAAGGTAAAAAAGTTTCTGCGAAATGGATTGACAATAACAACTTGGAAATAATCCATGAACCGAATTTGAATTTTGTAAAAAAGGAGAATGAATCGTTTTTCCTAGGAAACGAAGTGAAAATAGAATATAAAACTGAATAAAAAACGCCTTACAACAATGGCTATAAGTAATTGCTTGTTCTTGCCTATTTCTGAAAATCCTTGCGGATTTTCAGTTTGGTGTGTACTTGCAAAGTTAAGTGCTAACCCACGCAACTACTCATAGCCGAGACCGTTGCCCACCATTTGAGAAATGACAGACGAAGAACTAAAAAAGATAATAACAGAATTAGAAAATCGAAATGAAAGAGAGAAAGCATATTTCGGATTTTATCAATATGGTGGTGGACCAGATGAAAGTTGTATAAAAGCAAACCGGAAAGGGCTTGAACTTTATGCAGTTGAATTACTAAAAGCCGGACTTGAATCTGAAAATCGTGAGTATGAAAAAAACAAGGTCGAATCTGTTGAGTTGAACATAGACTGGACTGATGAAAATGGAGAATTCTTCTTTGACTATGTAGAACTTACGAACAAAGACAGAGAATCTAAAGACAAATTATTCCCTGAATATAAAGAAACTTGGAAAGACAAAGCTTATAAAATAGGATGTATCGGAATTGGAATTCTGCTAATTGGACTGACAATTATCGGTTTTTTTTCAGTTCTGAATTGGCTATGATGAACAATAAAAAACGGTGGGCAACAACGCATAAAAGCAATTTGGGGTTGATTTTCTATCGAAAATCAAGTACATTTAACCAAAGTCAGTGCAAAGGTCGAAAAGGCGTTGCCATTTTCTCCCAAACTGACTTCTATGCAAACCCGTTGTGCTTAATTTGATGAAAAAAATCGGAATATTAATTTGTTACTGTTATGTACTTCAATCTTGTATACCAAGTTTTGGAACAAAAAAGCTGATTAAAAAAAGTGAAGTTGAAATAAATAGTGCGGATATTAATGGAATTTATAGTAATACTTCTGATTCAAACACTGAATTGACTTTGTGGAGAACACTACAATTAAACTCAAAAAAATACAATGACACAACTGACTTGGAATCGGACATAATTAAACTTGAATTGATTAAACCAAATGAAATTGAAATCTCATTAACTCGTGACCAAAAAAAACTAAAATCAATTAGACTAAATGGAAAAATCAAGGATAAATCTTTTTCGCTTAAAAGATATAGAGAATTAATTCCGTTTTATCCAATTTATGCAAAGGATTATGAGGCAAAAGCTATCCTATCTAAATCGGAAAATGAATTAATTTTAGTACAAGGAATAAGTAACTCTGGTGCGATTTTAATTTTAGGAGCTGGAAGTGAATGGGTAAAAACTTATAAATTTGAACAAATAAAAAACTAAGCACAACAATGGCTATAAGTAATTGCTTGTTCTTGCCTACTTTGGAAATTCCTGCGGAATTTCCAACTCGGTGTTTGCTTGCAAATCTCAGTGCTAAACCACGCAACTACTCATAGCCGAGAACGTTGTAAGTAAGGCTGAAAAACGACGTATGAAAATAATATTTATAATAATTGGAATTATAGTTCTGTTCATAATTTACAGATATTTTGCATTCAAAAGAGAAAGTGCTAAAACTCATAAGTTGAGATTTGAAAGAATTAAACCGCTTGTGGAAAAATTAGAAAACGGCAGAGAAATACAGAAAGATGAAATCCTGGAATATGCAAAAGATAATAAAACTCGCGAACTGACTTATCAAATACTATCCGAACATAATAAAACGGAACTATTCCCTAAAGAATATCTGACAATTGAAAGTGGTGCAGAAAGCAAACTAGTTAACTGGCTTGAATTCCCAACTGAATTGGACAAAGCACCTGATGAAATAAAACATCTTGAAAAAGTAAAAATAGATTTTGACGGTAACAATGTATATTATCATGTATTTAAGTATATGACAAATAAGCCACATTGGGCTGCTGAAAATGGATGGATGTTAGGTGTAGTTGGACCATATTTTGACGACAGTAAACCTTATGACTTTCCTGTAGCAACATTTAGTAGATGTAGTAGTAAACTTGGAGAAATTGAACCAAAAGACGAAGTGAAATGGGTTCATGAAAATATAGCACTGAAAAGATAAAGCCCTACTTACAACACCGACTATAGTTCATTGCTTCGGATTTTCTACCGAAAATCCTCGCAAATTTGCTATCTTCGGTTTACGGCGGAGAAATCCTCGCGGATTTTCACGCAACGAAACCATAGCCAAACACGTTAGGCACAATTTGAACCAAAATGACAAAAAAAACAAATAATACCTTTGTTTTAAATAACGTAATCAATGATTTAATAGACGCTGAAAAAAGTCTTATCAATCCGTTGATGAAACTTAATTATTTTGGTCGAATTACTAAAAATACGGAATTGACTGAATACACACTAAATGAAATTAAAGGCTATTCGGTGGATTCAAATCTACCTGATTATAGAAAAATTGGCTCAAGATTGTACGTGGACTTTCAAGCTGGCTGGAACAGTCATCCAAATAAAGAAATACCAATTTTTGGACTTGATAAAGACATTCAAGAATTTTGCAAATATATTCCTGTTTACGAAAGTATCAGAGAAATAGAAAATATGAATTCAAAATTCAGCGAAAAAGGTAGTAGTTATGAACTTCAATTTCCTATTCCGTTAGAGCTATTACCTCAAATACAACCTTATGCGACAAAACTTTATAGAAGTGACATAAGAATGCAGGTTACTGGAGCAAGATTAATTGGTAATAGCAGTAAAATGCTCGGAATTACTGAAACTGTAAGAACAAATCTATTAGCATTTTCAATGGAAATCGCTGAGCAATTTGGCTACGAAATTGGATTGACTGACTATAACGAACAAAGAGAAGCAAATAACAAAACAATATTACATTATATGACGACAAATAATATTACAACGACTGGAGATGGCAATGTAATTAATACTGGCGACAAAGCTAAAATTGAAGCTAACATTACAATAAATAAAGGGAACAAAGATGAACTTTCTGATTTCTTACAACAAAATGGAATATCAGCAGAGGACACAGCTGAATTAGTTGAAATCATTGACACAGAAGAACCAAACCCAGTAAAGAAGACTTTTGGAGCGAAAGTAAATGGTTGAATTGGAAAAATGGTTAATAAAGCTTTAGATGGTTCGTGGAATGTTGGAATTGGAGCTGCTGGAAGTTTATTAGCCGAAGCAATTGGAAAATATTACGGATTTTAAAAAAACTGTGCCTAACAATGGCTATAAACAATTGGGGTGAAAGTGATAAAACCAAACTATAAACATAAAACAAAGGTCGGTGCTAAACTGAAAAGTTAGGGCATAAAATCCCCAACTGTTCATAGCCCAAACCGTTATGTGTAATAAGCTACAAAATATTAATTAAAAAATGAATAAAACAGTTTTACTTTTATTTTTCTTAACTTTCATTAGCTGTAATAGTGATGATATCGATATGAGTGAAGAACAAGGTGAACCTACTCAATTGATTATTGGAGAGAAACAATATTACCCTGTTGAAAATCCTTATTATATAAGTTGGTTAGATCTAAATATCTTTAATAATGATATTTTAGTTTCTGGGATTTCTTTTAAAGACAATAATTCTGAAGGTCTATTTATTAATTATCTAGACCAAAACTTAAATATAACAGACAAGAAATCCCCTATTAGAGATCAGTTTAATCAAAATTCTAGTTTTCATAACGGAAACATTGAGTCTAGAAATATAATTACTATTCCACAAAACAATAATCTTTACATAGCATATTCTTATCTAACTGACTATGAGAATAAATCTATGCTTATAAAAACTTCAAATAAAGGCAATCTTATTTGGGAAAAAGAACTAGATAATAAAACTTTTGTGAATAATTTTGTGATTATTTCAAACAATCTTTTTGTCTTAAAAAATTTAATTGTTGGAAATCAAGAAAATAGAAAATCAAGCATTTTGATATTTGACTTAAACAGCAATTTTATTAATGAAATAAACTTTCCTGATGAGTATAAAAATTTCAATGACATTATCAGTCTTGATAACGAATCAATTATCTTATCTTGTTTTAAAAAAGAATTAGGTATCTCTGAAATAGAACCATATATCATAAAATCTGATTTACAAGGCAATATATTGTGGGAACTAAAGCTTCACACTTTTTTTGACTTTACATTTAGATATGATAATTTCATAATTAATAAAACAAATAATTATATTTTATCTGTAATGCCCGATAGACAAAATGGTAGACATATTTTCTGTAAAGTATCATTTGAAGGACAGTTAATTTGGAAAAAAAACATTACTATTAACAATTTTCCCTATAACAGATTTGAGTTCATTGAAGATTTTAAAACTGACAATAATGGTAATACATATTTAATCGGAGCTGTTAATGAGCAAATAGGTTTTGGACCAAGACGAATGGCAATAGCAAAATATGATCTTAACGGTAACCTTGAAAAGTCATATTATCATAGAAATGAAAATGACGAGCAATGGGGACAATCTATAGATTTAACTAATAAAAATATTTATACTTTATCAACTAATTACCCATCTCATAAAGTTTCTTTAATTAAATTAAACTTTGATTTAGAAATAGAATAACTACACATAACAATGGCTCCTATGAAAAACACTAGTCCAGTTGTTTAAAGTTACTATATTTATTTTTAATTCTTACATAATAATAATTTTAGGGTGTTGAATTGTTGATAAACTACAACTTATCCAACTCACTTACAATAAGTTCACACCCTTTTTCTATTTCCTCATCAGAAATGGTGAGTGGAGGGGTAATACGAATGGCTTTTCCTTCAAAAAGTAGCCAGAATAAAATTAGCCCTTTATCTAAACAGTTTAAAATAACTTGTGAAGCTTCTTCAGGAGTATCTACTAGTAAAGCAAGCATTAATCCTTTTCCTCTAATTTCTTTAACCGCAGGATGATTCTTAAAGGCATCGCGAATAATTTTTTCTTTTCGTAAGGCTTCTTCCATTAAGTTAGAGGAAGTGATTTCTTGTACGGTCGCCAATCCAGCACTCGCAATTACAGGATGGCCGCCAAACGTAGTAATATGTCCTAATTTCGGGTGTTCTTTTAAACAGTTCATTATTTCAAAAGAAGCTATAAAAGCGCCGATTGGCATTCCACCACCTAAACCTTTTCCTGTAATAATAATATCAGGGATAACATTGTAATTTTCAAATCCCCAAAATTTTCCTGTACGTCCAATTCCTGATTGAATTTCATCTAAAATTAATAAAGCTCCAACTTCTTCACAACGTTGTTTTACTTTTGTTAAGTAGTTATTTTTAGGCTCGATAAATCCTGCACCTCCTTGGATGGTTTCTAAGATAACACCCGCTGTTTTAGATGTTATTTTTTCTAAATCTATTTCGTTGTTGTATTCAATAAACTTACTTCCTGGAATTAACGGACGAAATGCACGATTTTGTTGTTCGGCACCACAAACACTCATAGCACCTTGTGTATTTCCATGATACGCATTTTTAGCGGCAATAATTTCACTTCTACCCGTAAAACGTTTGGCTAATTTTAGAGCACCTTCGGTAGCTTCGGTACCAGAATTTACCAGATAAACAGACGAAAGGTTAGGAGGTAAGGTAGCAGCCAAGGCTTTGCACAACTCTAATTGAGGTTTTTGTATAAACTCACCATACACCATTACATGGGTATATTGTTCCAATTGATTTTTTATAGCTTCATTTACCTTAGGATGATTATGTCCTAAACTATTTGCAGAAACTCCTGCAACAAAATCTAACATCGCTTTTCCGTTGCTATCATAAATATAACTTCCTTTGGCGTGTGAGATTTCAATAGCTAATGGGTGAGGTGTGGTTTGGCCTTGGTATTTAAAAAAATCGTCTTTCACAGAAATTATTTTAATTTTTTAAGTTTTAGCTTTTTTTGTTCTTTCTTGTTTTTTGAAGTTTCTTCGATAAACATTTCCTTAGCTTCTTTTACAACATCAGGTTGTTTTTTTCTTTTTGATGGAACGGTAGAAGTAGCGTCTTTTATAAAAATATCTTCCACAGTTAAGGGTTGTTCATCTCCTCGCCATAAAAAGCCTTTGAATTTTTTTTCGTCAGAAGGGAATTCAGAAGGAGGAAAAGTTTTTCCTTCAGATTTTTTAAAGTATTTAGTTTGTATTATTTCTCCATCTTCTAAAATAAACTCAATATCACTTGCTATTTCTTTGGTAATTGTTTCTAATTCTTGTGTTTTTTCGTTGTTACTGTAGTATAAAGACTCTGCATTACCCTTAACTAACATTGTTCTTAATTCTCCTTTTTCAAACTTACCATAAATATTTCTTCCTTTAATTTGATTAAAGTTTTCTGTATGAACGGAGTCTTGTTGAATCATAAAACCATTTTGTAATACTTTTAAAGAGTCAAGTTTATTTGTTTCTTTATTAGATACTAACTGAATGCTGTCTCCTGTAATTTGACTTTTATTAGACCATAATATGGGATTTTTAAACATTCTGGTTAATCCCGTTTCTTGACTACTGTGAATAGAGTCGCATTTTCCTTGTAAATCGGACTTGAATATTTTTACATTGTTAAAAATTCTAGCAATACGTTTTTCTGGTTTACCGGTAAGTAAAATTTTATCGCCCGCAACATGCATAGAGTCTTTTTCAAATACAGAAATAGCAACAGCTCTATCAATTATAAATAAAGAATCTTTGAGTTCGTATAATTCAGCATAATTTCCTTTTGCTACCATATTTTGAACGGTATCAACTACTTTTATATTGTTGGTTGCAGAAGCAAAACCGTTACGTTTATCATAATACAAACTATCGGCAGAAACGGTTCTTTCTTTTAAAAATAATTTTGCACGTTTTACAAAGTATGAAACATCGGTATTCGTATCGTAAAAACCTCTTTCAGAATATACTTTAGTGCTATCTTTTAAATTAGTAATGGTACTTGGCCCGTATAAATAAGCTAAGTTAGTATTGGTATAATAATCTAAATGGTCAGACTCTAAATGATTTTCAGGGTTTACAACTGTTACTTTTGTTTTAGCAGTAAACTTTTTTTCTCTTAAAAGATAGGTTCCTTTTTTACTTTTCAAGGTGTTTTTAGTATCACGAATAGTTCCGCCGTTTGGGTAATACAAAATTTGATTAATTCTGTCAAAATGAAGCGTATCAGTTTTTAGCGTCATTTCTTTATCGTTTATTTCTACATTTCCCCAAGATTTCGCCTTTTTAGTGTTTCCGTTATAGGTAGCAAAATCACTGTATTGAATAATACTATCTCCTTGTTCAATAATTACTTCACCAATGGCCTTAAATAAGTTTTTGTCTTTGTAAAGTAGAGCTCTTTTACAATCTAAAGTAGCACCTTCGTGTGACATTTTAACTTTTCCTATAAGTATAGTAGCTCCAGGGTACTTGCTTTCATCGGCAGTACTTAGTTCGGTAGAAAGTATTTTGATTTTTTTTGTTTGAGAAAAACTTACAACAGAAAATAATATAAAAGTTAGTAGAAATAGTTTTTTCAAAATAATACGATTTAATGCACAAAAATAATGAAAAGAATATGCCAAAATCTTAATAAAGAAATAAAATTATCAAGATAAATAAAAGGCTGTCATTTAGTAAATGGTTAATTTTGTAGCAAATTAAAAAATTATAAAGATATGAGCGCTCATTTTGATTTATCAAAAGAAGAGATGAAGTCTTACGGATATAAAATTGTAGATATAATTGCAGAACATTGGGCTACTTTAGAGCAAAAAAAGCCTGTAGCTAGTGCTTCTAGAAAAGAAATGGATAGTATTTTCTTACAAGAAGCACCAAACGAAGGAATGTCTGCTGAAAAGGTACTAGATTTTGTGATGGATAATGTAATACCAAACAGTACAGTTATTTCTCACCCTAAAGCATATTCATTTGTACCTGGACCTAGTAACTTTATTAGTACTATGGCTGATAGTTTAGCTACTGGATTCAATATTTTTTCTGGTGGATGGATGGTTTCTCCAGCAGCAGCTGAGTTAGAAATTGTAACAATGAACTGGTTACTAAAAATGTATAATTTCCCTGTTGAAAAAGGAGGAGGAATTTTTACCAGTGGTGGTTCTATGGCAAACTTAACAGCTTTGGTTACCGCGAGACGTTTAAAGTGTGGTGATGATTTTTCTAAAGCGGTGATTTATTTGTCTGATCAGGCACACTCTTCAAATATTAAAGCAATTCGTGTTTTAGGGTTTAAAAAAGAGCAAATTCGAATTTTACCAACAGATTTAGAGTTTAGAATTAGTATTAACAAATTAAAAAATGCTATAGCAAAAGACCGACTAGAAGGGTTGCAACCATTTTGTTACATCGCTTCTGCGGGAACCACCAACACAGGTACTGTAGATCCTTTAAATGAAATAGCTGACATTTGTGAAGAGGAAGATTTATGGTTCCATATTGATGGAGCTTATGGTGGAGCCGCTATTTTAGCTGAAAAAGGAGCCAAAGCTTTACGAGGAATTGAAAGAGCTGACTCTCTTACTGTAGATCCGCATAAGTGGTTTTACCAACCTTATGAAATTGGTTGCTTATTAGTAAAAGATGCTTCTTGGTTAAGTGGTACTTTTAGTGAAAAACCAGAATATTTACGCGATATTGAAGGAAATGAATCTGAGATTAACTTTTACGATTACGGAATTCAGTTAACAAGACGTTTTAGAGCTTTAAAATTTTATATGTCTATTAAAACATATGGATTAGATGCTTTTAAAGAAGCTGTTACTTACAACATCCAATTAGCTGATGATGTAGAAAAGATGCTGCGTAAAAGTAGAAATTGGGAAATTATTTCACCAGCTACCTTGGCAGTAATTAATTTTAGATATAATCCTATTGGATTAAACTTATCAGAAAAAGAAATTGATGAATTAAATCAGAAAATTTCTCAAAAGATAATGGAATCAAGAGAAGCATTTTTAGTAACTACAATATTAAATAAACAAGTAGTGCTTAGAATGTGTCTGATAAACCCAAAAACAACTATGGATGATGTGAAAGAAACCTTGGAGTTGTGTCATCAATTTGGTAAAGAAATTTTAAAAGAAAAATAGATTAAAAGGAGCTCTAAGCTCCTTTTTTTGTTTTTATGATAAAAATCATATTTCAAAAGCTTTTCTCTTAGTAGCTTTGTTTGTATAAAAGATAAAAAAGTCTTTTATAAGATTATTAATAACTACATCAATAGAAGAGATGAAACAAGTGAAAACAATTTCAATGGTTTTAGCAGCTATGTTTTTAATGGCAAGTTGTAAAAATGAAAAATCTGAAAGTATTGCAATGAAAAGTGCTTCAGATATAGCAGTTAAAGGAACGATAGAAGCAGAATTAACAGCTCCGCCTTATGTTCCGGCACCTGTTGGTAATAGATCAGCTAAAAAGTTACTGGTAAATATGGAAATTATTGAAAAAGAAGGAACTATGACAGATGGTGTAGAATATGTGTACTGGACGTTTGGTGGTTCTGTTCCAGGTAGCTTTATAAGAACTAGAGTAGGAGATGAAGTAGAATTTACCTTATCTAATCACCCAGATAATAGATTACCTCATAATATCGATTTGCATGCAGTAACTGGACCTGGAGGAGGTGCTACTTCTTCATTTGTAGCGCCTGGTCATGAAAAAACATTCTCATTTAAAACATTAAACCCTGGATTATATGTATATCACTGTGCTACTGCACCTGTAGGAATGCATATTGCGAACGGAATGTATGGTTTAATTTTAGTAGAGCCTGAAGGAGGTTTACCAAAAGTAGATAAGGAATACTATATTATGCAAGGAGATTTTTATACAAAAGGAGAAAACGGAGAACCTGGTTTACAGGCTTTTGATATGAGAAAAGCAGTAGACGAAGATGCAGATTATGTAGTGTTTAACGGAAGTGTAGGAGCTTTAACAGGAGATAATGCAATTACCGCTAATGTTGGCGAAACAGTACGTTTATTTGTAGGTAACGGAGGTCCTAACTTAACATCATCTTTCCATGTTATTGGTGAAATTTTTGACAATGTTCATGTTGAAGGTGGTTCTATGATTAACAAAGATGTACAAACAACTTCTATTCCGGCAGGAGGAGCTGCGATAGTGGACTTTAAGGTAGATGTTCCAGGTACTTTTATTTTAGTAGATCATGCTATTTTTAGAGCGTTTAATAAAGGTGCTTTAGGAATGTTAAAGGTAAAGGGAGAAGAAAGCAAAAAGATTTATTCAGGAGTAAAACAAGAAGGTATTTACAATCCAGAAGGAGGTACTATTCAAGAAATGCCAAATGGTAAAGAAGATAAAGCTGTAGCTTCCAAGCAAGAAAAATCATTAGCACAAAAAATAGCAGATGGTAAACAGATTTATACGAAAACGTGTTTTGCTTGTCACCAAGCTAATGGTGAAGGAATTCCAAATGCATTTCCTCCTTTAGCCAAATCAGATTATTTAAATGCTGATGTAAAGAGAGCTATAGATATTATTTTACATGGTAAAACAGGAGAAATTACAGTAAACGGTCAAAAATATAATAGTGTAATGACCAAGCAAGCGTTGAACGATCAAGAAGTAGCAGATGTACTAACCTATGTTTATAATTCTTGGGGCAATAATAAAACCAACGTTAGTGTAAATACTGTAATGGAAGTAAAAAGTACTCACTAAAATTGTAGTTAAACTCTAAATTATAAGAAATGAAAACTATTTTAAGATTGACAATTTGTATATTTTTCTTAGGCATTTCAAATATGAATTGTCAATCTAAAATGGTTCCTATTAAAGGTGGTAGTTATATTCCTTTGTACGGAAGAGATTCAGCAAGAGTAACGATTCAAGATTTTTTAATGGATGTGTATCCTATAACTAATGAAGATTTTTTACAATTTGTGAAAGAAAACCCAAAGTGGAGAAAATCTAAAGTAATTAAACTTTTTGCAGACAAAAGTTATCTTATTAATTGGAAAGATGATACAGAAATAGGGGAGAAGGTTAACTTAAAATCACCTGTAACCAATGTTTCGTGGTTTGCAGCAAAATGTTACTGTGAAAAGCAAGGAAAACGATTACCAACAGTAGATGAATGGGAATATGTGGGAATGGCAAATCAAAAACTATCAGATGCAAGAACTTTAAAAACGTATAATGAATACATTTTAAGTTGGTATGAAAAGCCAAGAACATTTAATAATGTTATAGGGTCAACATTTAAAAACTATTGGGGAGTGTATGATATGCACGGATTGGTTTGGGAATGGACCTCTGATTTTAATTCAGTATTAGTATCAGGAGAATCTAGAAAAGACGTTGACAATGATAGTAATTTGTTTTGTGGTAGTGCAGCAGTAGGATCAACAGATTTAATGAATTATGCAGCTTTTATGCGTTATGCTACCCGTGGAAGTTTAAAAGCTAATTACACAATGAGAAACTTAGGTTTTAGATGTGTAAAAGATAAAAATATAGCACAATGAAAGTAGTAAAATATATAACGATACTTCTTTTTTCAATTACGTTATTAAGTTCTTGTAAAAAAGAAAAAAGCAACACAAATTTAGCAACTGTATATGAATGTCCGATGTTTTGTGAGGAAGATAAAACATATACAGAAGAAGGAAGTTGTCCGGTTTGTAAAATGGATTTAACACAGAAAGATAAAAAAGAGCCTAAAGAGTTAGTTTTAGCTACTGATATTTCTGAAAGTTCTATATTTAATTTAACATCAGAATGGAAAACCGAAGAGAATAAAACGATTCATTTAGAAGGTTTAAGAGGAAAAACTTTGGTAATGGTCATGATTTATACTACGTGTAAAGCTGCTTGCCCTAGATTGGTTGCTGATATGCGTAATATTGAAGCTAAAATACCTAAAGAATATAACGAAGACTTACAATACGTTTTAATTAGTATTGACCCTAAAAATGATACTCCTGAACGATTAAAGGCTTTTGCGAAAGAAAACTTTATGGATGATGAGCATTGGACTTTTTTACAAGGTACAGAAGAATCTGTTAGAGAATTTGCCAATGTACTAGCTGTGAAATACAAACAAATTTCTCCATTAGATTTTTCACACTCAAATATCATCAGTGTATTTAATCCGGAAGGGGAGTTAGTGCACCAACAAGAAGGTTTAGGTGTAGATAATAAAGAAACTATAGCGAGTATTTTGGAAACAGTAAAAAATTAGTTGCCATAAACATGTTTCCTATTAAAAACGTCTTTTAAAAATTTAAAAGACGTTTTTTTATGAGTTGTTTTTTTCAAATTGAGCTTGTATAAACTCTTTAGATTTTCCTTTGGCAATAGAAGCTGTTTGCCATTTATCATTTAAAATCATTTTACCTACATAAGCTATTTGACCAATGTGATATGGAAAATGAGCTATTTGCCTCGTAATACTTTCAATTAACTTAACTTGTTTATTTCTGATAAGAATCGGTTGATTGAAGTTTTCCTCATTTAATGAATCTAAAGCAGCAAAAAGACAGTTCCAACCCTTTTCCCATTGAGAAATCAATTCTTTTTTTGATAAATTATGAGTTTCAAACTCAGCATCTCTATCTCTCCATTCTTTTTCTCCATCAGAAGTAAAAAAATCCGTCCAACGCGACAACATATTTTCAGATACATGAACAATAATAGCAGCTATACTGTTACTTTCTTCATTGTATTTCCAGTGTAAGTCTTTTTCTTCTAATTGAGCAATCGTTTTATCAGCAACTTCTTTATACGATTTAAACTGGGTAGTTATATTCTCTAAGTATTCTTTTACCATCATAAAAAAGGAGCTCAATTGAGCTCCTCTAAATTTTTATCTATTAATTGTTTGTTTTCTATCAGGTCCTACTGAAACTATTTTTACAGGTACACCCGTTTCTTTTTCAATAAACGCGATGTAGTCTAATAAGTTTTGAGGTAAATCATCGGCAGAAGTCATTTTTGTTAAATCATCTTCCCAACCTTTGAATTCTGTATAGTTAACACTTACATTTTCAGGTTCAATATTATAAGGTAAGTGAGAAATTTCTTCTCCTTTATAGTTGTATGAAGTACAAACTTTTAAGGTATCGAAACCAGATAATACATCACCTTTCATCATCATTAATTGCGTAACACCGTTTACATCAACAGCATACTTTAAAGCAACTAGATCTAACCATCCACAACGACGAGCACGTCCTGTTGTAGCTCCAAATTCATGACCAACTTTCGCCATAGTAGCTCCATCTTCATCAAATAATTCAGTAGGGAAAGGTCCAGAGCCTACACGAGTAGTGTATGCTTTAAAAATACCGAAAACCTCACCAATTCTATTAGGAGCAACTCCTAAACCAGTACAAGCACCAGCAGCAGTGGTGTTTGAAGAGGTTACGAAAGGATATGTTCCAAAATCAATATCTAATAATGACCCTTGAGCTCCTTCAGCTAAAATAGTTTTACCTTCTTTAATAGCATTGTTTAAAAACTCTTCAGAATCAATAAAATGTAATGTTTTTAATTTTTCAATTCCTCTAGAAAATTCAGCTTCTAACTCGTCTAAATCGTAATCGATTTGAACATCAAAGTATGCTAACATACTTAAATGCTTTTCAGTTAAAGCTCTATATTTCTCTTTCCAGTTATCTAATTCTAAATCACCAACACGCATTCCGTTTCTACCAGTTTTGTCCATATAAGTAGGTCCAATTCCTTTTAAAGTAGAACCGATTTTTGCTTTTCCTTTTGAAGTTTCAGAAGCTGCGTCTAATAATCGGTGAGTAGGTAAAATTAAATGTGCTTTACGAGAAATTAATAATTTAGAAGTATAATCAATATTATGCTTATCTAAGTTTTCTAATTCTTTTTTAAAGATAACAGGGTCAATAACCACTCCGTTACCTACTACATTTAAAGCTGTTTTATGAAAAATTCCTGAAGGAATGGTGTGTAATACATGTTTGTTTCCATCAAAAATTAGTGTGTGACCAGCATTTGGACCTCCTTGAAAACGCGCGATTATATCGTAGTTTTTTGTTAAAACGTCTACAATCTTACCTTTTCCTTCATCTCCCCATTGTAGTCCGAGTAATAAATCTACTGCCATTTAGTGTGTTGTTAAGTGTTGTGTTTTATTTGTTGTTTCTTTTTGTTCCGTAGAAATAAAGTGAATGGTTGTGAATGTCTATATCGAAAACATCTTCAATTGTTTTTTTAATGATTTGAATTCTTGGGTCACAAAACTCTTTTACTTCACCACTATCTGTAAGTATTACGTGGTCGTGATTTTTATCGAAGTAACTTTTTTCGTAACGAGCCATTGATTGACCTTCAAACTGATGTTTACGAACCAAACCACAGTCTAGCAACAAATCCATCGTATTATAAAGAGTAGCTCTACTAACACGATAGTTTTTGTTTTTCATTTTAATGTATAGAGATTCAATATCAAAATGTTCTTCAGCGTCATAAATTTCTTGCAAAATAGCATAGCGTTCTGGTGTTTTACGATGCTTGTTCTCTTCTAAAAAAGAAGTGAATACTTTTTTTACAATTTCTTGATTTTCGGCTGAATTACTCATTTATTTTTTAAATTTTACGAAAGGACAAATTTACGTTTATTTCTTGATAAAAAACAAGGATGTTAAAAACGAAATTTACAAAGTATTCACACGTTCAACTTTTTGAACGCCTTCTACTTGTTTCATGTTGTTAATTAATTTATCGAGTTGTGTCTTATTTTTTACACTTAATGATAGTTTTCCGTCAAATACACCATTATCTCCAGATATATTAATACTATGTATAAATACATCCATACTATTGGAAATAATTTTAGTAATATTATTTACTATTCCTTTATTGTCAATTCCCGAAAGGTGTAAAATGGCTGTAAATTCTTGCTTGGTGGAATCAATCCACTTTGCAGGCATAATTCTGTAAGCATAGTTTGATTGTAATGAAATAGCATTTGGGCAATCGTTTTTGTGCACTTTAATACCTTCATTAATAGTTACAAAACCAAAAACTTTATCACCAGGAATTGGAGAGCAGCATTTAGCCAAAGTATAATCTAATGTTTGTTCTTCTTTACCAAAAACAAGTGCATCGTATTTGTTTGTAACTTCTTCTTTTTCGGATATTTCTTTTGATGGAGAACGCCTAAATGTACTTTTAATAAAGCCCATGAAGCGATTACTTCTCTGAGCAACAAAGTCTTTAAGTTGTGTGTTATCTATGGCTCCATTACCAACTCGATAGAATAAATCGAAGCTAGTTTTTAGCCCAAAATAACTTGCTAATTCATGAATAACCTTTTCACTGGAGTTGATTTTTAAATGACGCAGTTTTCGTTGTAAAATAGCTTTTCCTTCTTCTGCTATTTTCTTTTCTTCTGCTTTTAAAGCTGATTTAATTTTAGCTCGTGCTCTTGCAGTAATAACAAAATCTAACCAGCGTACATTGGGTTTATTGTTAGAAGCGGTGAGTACTTCTACCTGATCTCCACTTTTTAACTCGTGACTTAAAGGAACCAGTTTCCCGTTTACTTTTGCCCCACGACATTTTAAACCAACATCGGTATGTACGGAAAAGGCAAAATCTAATGCAGAGGCTCCTTTTGGAAGTGATTTTAAATCTCCTTTAGGAGTAAATACATAAATTTCTTTAGCATAAAGATTAAGTTTAAAATCTTCGACAAAATCTACAGCATCTAAACTTTGATTTTCTAAACTTTCTTTTAAACGATTTAACCATCCTTCTAAACCATTTTCTTTAACAGCTCCTTGTTTATATTTAAAGTGGGCTGCATAACCTTTTTCGGCTATTTCATCCATTCTTTCAGAACGGATTTGAACTTCTACCCATTTAGCTTGGGGGCCAATTACAGTTATATGCAATGCTTCGTATCCAGTTGATTTTGGCTGAGAAATCCAATCTCTTAATCTGGCAGGATTTGGTTTAAAAAAGTCTGTAACGATTGAGTATATTTTCCAAGCATCAAACTTTTCATCGTCAGAAGTTGGTTTGTATATAATACGAATAGCAAATTTGTCGTACACTTCATCAAAAGTTACGTTTTGTTTACGCATTTTTCTACGGATAGAAAAAATAGATTTAAAACGTCCCTTTATTTCATAAGTAAATCCTTCTTTGTTTAAAGCTTCTTTTAAAACACTAGTAAAACTATCAATATATCTCTGTTGATCTTCTTTACTTTCTTTTATCTTGTTAGCAATATCTCTATATACATCAGGCTCTGTGTACTTTAAGCCAAGGTCTTCAAGTTCAGTTTTAATATTATAAAGACCTAAACGATGTGCAAGAGGAGCATAAATATACAAGGTTTCAGAGGCTATTTTTACCTGCTTATGAGGCGGCATAGAATCCATAGTTTGCATATTATGTAACCTATCAGCAATTTTAATAAGTATTACCCTAACGTCATCATGTAATGTGAGTAACATTTTTCTAAAATTCTCTGCTTGGATAGAGTAGTCTTGCTCTTGTTTTAAGTTTGATATTTTAGTTAATCCGCTTACAATACGAGCAATGTTTTCTCCAAATAAGCGCTCCATATCATCCAAAGTATAATGCGTGTCCTCAACAACATCATGAAGTAGAGCAGCAGCAATAGATGTTGCACCTAAACCAATTTCATCTGCAACTATTTTTGCTACAGCTATAGGGTGATAAATATAAGGTTCTCCTGATTTTCTACGTTGTTCAGAATGTGCTTCTACAGCAATATCAAAAGCTTTACGTATCAGTTTTTTATCGTCTTCTGATAATGTTTGATATGTACCTTTTAACAAATTTTTATATCTACTGGCTATTTCTTTATTTTCTTCTTCTATCGTCACATTATAACTCATACAATAAAACTCTTTTACTTAACTGGATTAAAATAAAAATAATATAAAGAATTATATTGAGCAAGTTTTATATACAAATGTTTTATATGAGCTCGTTACTTTTATATAAATTATAAAAACGAAAGAAATAATGATAATTCACTGGTTAAAAAAATAACGACTAACCAAGTAGTCATATAAGTGTCTGATGGTTTTTCTAATAGCTTTCTTTTTCAGATACTTATGATAATAATCTGGAAAGAGGCGGAGCAGATGTTAGTATATAATAGACTGACATGGCCTAAAAATA
Organism: Tenacibaculum sp. TB-53; assembly: GCF_059716285.2. Lineage (NCBI taxonomy): Bacteria > Pseudomonadati > Bacteroidota > Flavobacteriia > Flavobacteriales > Flavobacteriaceae > Tenacibaculum > Tenacibaculum sp. TB-53. The sequence goes on from NZ_CM202790.1 coordinate 855,972, forward strand.
TTTAGGGTTTTTCCTGTAAAAACATATAGATTTATAACATAACTTTATACTTTATTTAAAATTAAGTAACTACATAACAAGTCCCCCCGAAATATCATTATAAGATGATATTTGACCTCCGGTTAATAAAGTTCGGAGGTTTTTTTATTCTTCGGGCAACCTTTTTTCAAATCAGGTAGTCTTTATATTTGTAAGGCTACAAAAAAGTAACTATTGATTTGAAAATTATTTCATTACATAACAAAGAAGCTTCGCTTATAAAACAAGCAAAAAAACAAAGCAGAGAAGCTCAACAACAAATATTTGAGCAGTATTCTCCAAAAATGTTAGGAGTTTGTAGACAGTATGTTAAAGATTTACATCATGCGGAAGATTTAATGCTACAAGGTTTTTTTAAAGTTTTTACGAATATTGAAAAATTTAAAGGAGAGGGAAGTTTTGAAGGTTGGATTCGTAGAATTATGGTAAATACTAGTATTAGTTATTTACGAAAAAAGAATCCAGTTCAAGTATCAGATGAAGACTTTGTTTTTAATGATGCTGTAACGGAAAGCCTTGAAAACACATCGGCAGAAGATATACAAAAGTTAATAGATGAGTTACCTGAAGGGTATAAGTTAGTTTTTAACTTATATGCTATTGAAGGATATAAGCATTCAGAAATAGCAGAAAAATTACAAATTTCTGAAAGTACCTCTAAGTCACAATTATTTAAAGCTCGTAAATATTTACAAGCTAGTTACGAGAAAATTAATCAAGTAAGAAATGTCAAGCAATAATATTGATAAACATATAGCAGAAAAGCTAAAGAACAGAGAGCTTAAGCCATCCAACTCAGCATGGGAAAGGTTAGAGACTCGTTTAGATAATCAGGAGGCAACAAAGAAAAGAAACTGGTTTTTATATATAGGTTATGCAGCTGGTTTAGCTTTATTAATAAACGTTGTAGCTCTCTACTTTACAGGTTCAGATTCAAAAACGCTAATAGAAGAAGTTATAGTTAATACTTCAATAGATACACTAAAAATTAATAATAAAGGGATAGAGAAATTTATTAAGAACACTGATGAAGCTGTGGTGGAGTTTGAAGAAAAGAAGCAAGAGAAACAATTACACAACAAAAAGGAAACAATTACAGAGACAAAGACTTCCATTCTAAAAGAAGAAATAGCTTTTAAAAATATTCAGAAAGAAGAACTCTCAAAAGGAGAGGTAGTAGAATTGAATAAATCTGTAAAACAAAAAAAGAAAAACTCAATTTCAAGAGTTAAAGTAAATAGTGATGATTTATTATTTTCAGTAACACATACTCCAAATGAAGTTAAAGAATATTATGCAAAGCATAAGTTGAAAAGAGAAGATGTGTTAAAAGCTATTGAAGATGAATTAAAAGAATCAAACTTAAAAATAGATCCTAGCATCATTTTAGCAGAAGTTGAGAGAACGATTGATGATGAAGAGTTTAAGGGAGACTTTATGCAAAAACTAAAATCAAGAATATCCGACATTGCGGTAGCGATTGTTGATAGAAATAAATAAAACGCTTATTAATTATCGATAATTAACCATTCAAAATTATTATCAGTTTAATTTAAAATTACAGAAATGAAAAGAATACTATTATTAGTGTTGTTTGTAACGACTATTGCCCAATCTCAAGAAAAAGTATTTGAAAAAGAAGTAAAGAAAATATCAATGAGCATTGATAGTATTACTAAGCAGCAAAAAGACTCTTTAAAGATGAGAGTAAAAGAGATTAACACAAAATTAGAAAAGAATACAATATCGTTTGATGAAGCAACAGCATTAAAAAAAGAAGCTGCGGCTTATCACGCAGCTCAAATAGAGAAAAAAGTTAGTTTTGAAGAACAAAAACTACAACAACTTGTCCAAGACAAAATTGATGGTAAAATATTTAGTAGTGAAGAAAATTCAACCGAAAGTACTTTTAGTATAGCAGGAACTAAGTTTAAATTAGATTTTTCTAAAGAAGACATAGAAAAAGAAAAGAAAAGAAGAAAAAAAAGAACTACAACACAGTTTGTTTTTGCCTTAGGTGTAAATAATGTATTAACAAATAACAAGTTAAGTTCTTTAGACGATTCAGACTATAAATTTTGGCAATCACATTTTTACGAGTTAGGGTTTACTTGGAAAACACGTTTGTCAAAAGAACCTTCAAAAGCATATTTTAAATATGGTTTCTCTTTTCTATGGAATAATTTAAGAGCTAAAAGCAATCAATATCATATTGTAAATGGAAATGAAACAAACTTAAGTATTCATCCAGAGCAACTTTCAGAAAGTAGGTTACGACATGTACAAATGACATTTCCAATGCACTTAGAGTTTGATTTTTCAAAAAACAAAAAATATTCTGATGGAGAAATTGTAGATAGAACACATCAAAGCTTTCAGATAGGAGTAGGTGGTTTCTTGGGTTTTAAACTAGGAACTCGTCAATATTTAGAGTATAAAAATGCACAAGGAGTTACAGTTGAAGAAGTTCAGAAGAATAATTTTAATATGAATAAATATAACTATGGGTTAAGTGCTTATGTTGCTTACCAAGGAATTGGATTATATGCTAAATATGACTTAAATCCACTATTTAAAAATACAGATACAAGAAATATTTCATTAGGAGTTCGATTTGATATTAATTAATCAGATTACAAGATTACTCTAAAAATATCATCAGAATAAATTAAATCTCAAAAGAAAAATTATTGTAAAATAAATGTTTAAAGCTTGAAAATATATTTCCTATAAGTTGTTTTTTTGAGTTTGTTTTATTAAAAAAAATAAAAAAACTTGCATAATTCAATTTTTATTTCAAATATTTGTAACAACAAAAACGAAGAAATGAATTTTATTCAATTACATCATCATCATTTTCATACTTGCACTCAGGCGAGCTGAAAATGTATTGAATAAAATCAAGATATATTTTAAACCCGTTTGAGTAAATCAAACGGGTTTTTATTTTCAACAAGGCGCCACGAAAATACTTCTCAAAAGATTTGCTCAAACCCATTCAAAACTAAAATGAGTAAATTAAAAATAGCCATACAAAAATCAGGAAGACTCAACCAAGATTCCTTACAAATTTTAAAAGATTGTGGAGTTTCTATTGATAACGGTAAAGATCAATTAAAAGCTTCTGCAAACAATTTTCCTTTAGAGGTTTTTTATCTAAGAAATGGAGATATTCCGCAATATTTAAAAGATGGAGTTGTAGATATAGCCATCATTGGCGAGAATTTATTAATAGAAAAAGGAGAGGAGATTCAATTTATAGAAAAATTAGGTTTTTCAAAATGTAAAGTATCCTTAGCAATTCCTAAAAATGAGAAATATACAGGAATAAACTATTTTCAGAATAAAAAAATAGCAACCTCATACCCGAATACAGTTTTAAAATTTCTAGAAAAAGAGAACATAAAAGCACAATTACATATTATTAATGGTTCAGTAGAAATAGCTCCAAATATTGGATTAGCCGATGGTATTTGTGATATTGTTTCTAGTGGTTCAACTTTATTTAAAAACAATTTAAAGGAGGTAGAAGTTTTATTAAAATCAGAAGCAGTATTAGCGGTTTCTCCTCAAATAAAAGAGCAACAACAAGTAATACTTAACAAGTTACAGTTTAGAATTCAATCAGTATTAAAAGCAAGACAATCAAGGTATGTGCTATTAAACGCTCCGAATGAAAAATTAGAAACAATTATTAATATTTTACCAGGAATGCGTAGTCCAACGGTACTTCCTTTAGCTGAAGAAGGGTGGAGTTCTGTGCACTCTGTATTGAATAAAAATCAATTTTGGGAAATTATAGACGAATTAAAAAGTAATGGAGCAGAAGGTATTTTGGTGTGTCCAATAGAAAAAATGGTTGTTTAATAACAGAAAAGTAGCCAATAATTATAGCTAAAAACAATAAAAATAAACAGATGAAAATTATAAAAAATCCAGGAAAAAAAACTTGGGAGTCACTGTGTAAAAGAGTTACTTTAAGTGAAAACAGTTTACAGGAAACAGTACAAACAATATTAAATGATGTAAAGCTTAATAAAGATAGAGCTTTAAAAAAATATACACAGTTATTTGATGGAGTGTTGCTAACCGAGTTAGAAGTTTCTAAAAAAGAGTTAGAAGAAGCACAAAACTTAGTTTCAGAAGAATTAAAATTAGCCATACAATTAGCAAAAAATAATATTGAAGCTTTTCACAACACACAAAAAGAAACACCTAAAAAAATAACAACAACAAAAGGAGTAACTTGTTGGAGAAAAAGTGTAGCAGTAGAAAAAGTAGGCTTGTATATTCCTGGGGGCTCTGCACCATTATTTTCTACTATTTTAATGTTAGGAGTACCAGCAAAAATAGCGGGTTGTAAAGAAATAGTATTGTGTACTCCAACGAATAAAGAAGGTAAGATTAACCCAGCTATTCTATACACTGCTTCTTTGGTAGGAGTAACTAAAATTTTTAAAGTTGGAGGAGCTCAGGCTATTGGAGCGATGGCGTACGGAACAAAAACCATTCCTCAAGTATATAAAATATTAGGACCAGGGAATCAGTTTGTGACTAAAGCCAAAGAATTGGTACAACAACAAGGGGTAGCTATTGATATGCCTGCAGGCCCTAGTGAAGTACTTGTAATTGCAGATAAAACATCAAACCCTGTTTTTGTAGCTTCCGATTTATTATCACAAGCAGAACACGGAGCAGATAGTCAAGCTATTTTAGCCACTACTTCTGAAAAAATTGCTCAAAATGTTATAACAGAACTAAACAAACAAATAGAAGAATTACCTAGAAAAGAATTAGCTAAAAAAGCAATAGGGAATAGTTTTGCAGTTGTTTTAAATTCTTCTGAAGAATGTATTCAGTTTAGTAATGAATATGCTCCAGAGCACTTAATTATAGCATCAGAAAAAGCTTCTGAATATATCGAAGGAATTGTAAATGCTGGTTCAGTATTCTTAGGAAATTACAGTTGTGAAAGTGCAGGTGATTATGCTAGTGGCACCAATCACACCTTGCCAACTAACGGTTATGCAAAAAACTATAGCGGAGTTTCGTTAGACAGTTTTGTAAAGAAAATTACTTTTCAAGAAGTAACTAAAGAAGGAATTGAAAATATAGGTGAAGCCATAGAATTAATGGCAGAAGCAGAAGGCTTACAAGCGCACAAAAATGCCATTACAGTTAGATTAAAAGAGTTAAATGGCTAAGCGTCATTTCGAATGAATATGAGAAATCTTAACCTTATTGAGTAACACCTCAAAATAGTTAACAATGAAAAAAATAAACTTAAACAAGATAGTACGCACAAACATTCAGCAATTAAAAGCTTATTCTTCTGCTAGAGATGAATTTAAAGGTGTTGCTGAAGTGTATTTAGACGCTAATGAGAATCCGTTTGGTACTTTGAATCGCTATCCAGATCCGCAACAAATAACAATTAAAAAACGATTGTCTGAGATTAAAGATGTAAATGAGAATCAAATTTTTATAGGAAATGGAAGTGATGAAGTAATCGATTTAGCATTTAGAATATTTTGTAATCCGGGGAAAGACAAAGCCTTAACTTTTACACCCTCTTATGGAATGTATAATGTTTCCGCAGCTATTAATGATGTTGAATTGATTGAATTAGCTTTAAATCAAGAATTTCAGATAAATACAGATGTTTTAGAATGTTATTTAGAAGATGAAAATTTAAAAATAATATTCATTTGTTCACCAAATAACCCAACAGGTAACTGTTTTGAAGATGAAACAATTGAGTTTATTCTTAGTAAATTTAAAGGAATTGTAATTATTGATGAAGCTTATATTGATTTTAGTTCTAAAGAATCTTTTATAAATCAATTAAAAAATTACCCTAATTTAATTATAAGTCAAACCTTTAGTAAAGCATGGGGATTGGCAGGTGTTAGAGTAGGAGCAGCCTATGCTAGTAAAGAAATCATTGATATATACAACAAGGTGAAGCCTCCTTATAATATCAGTGCTTTAAATCAAGAAGCTGTACTTAATAAACTAGATAATTTAGCGCAGTTTGAGATTGAGAAAAATATCATTCTCAATGAAAAGGAAAAACTAGAAAAACAGCTACAAGAAATTGAATTGGTAAAAAAGATATATCCTTCTGAAGCTAATTTTATACTAATTGAAGTTACAAACGCTAATGAATTGTATAACTCATTAGTAGCTCAAAAAATTATAACTAGAAACAGGAATAGTTTAGTAAATAATTGCATAAGAATTACGGTAGGAAGCGAGAAAGAAAACAAAAAATTAATGACTACATTAAAGGAATTGAGTGTTACACCTGATGAAGTTGAAAACTCATTTTAAATTTTAAAAAGACGATGAAAAAAATATTATTTATAGATAGAGATGGTACCTTAATTAAAGAACCAGCAGATGAACAAACAGATTCGTTTGAGAAATTACAATTCTATCCAAAGGTTTTTCAAGGATTGAGTAAAATAGCCAAAGAGCTTGACTTTGAATTAGTGTTAGTTACTAATCAAGACGGATTAGGAACAGAAGCATATCCAGAAAATACGTTTTGGCCAGTACATAACTTTGTGATGAACACCTTAAAAGAAGAAGGTATTGAGTTCGTAGAAGAAATCATTGACAGAACCTTTGCTAAAGACAACCAACCTACAAGAAAACCAAACACAGGCTTATTAACAAAATATTTCTCTAAAGAATATGATTTGAAAAACTCTTTTGTGATTGGTGACCGTTTAACCGATATAGAACTTGCTAAAAACTTGGGAGCTCAAGGAATTTACATAAATGATGAAACAAATTTAGGAACTGATGAAATTACTGTAAAAAGAGAGGAACTAGATGATTTTATAGCTTTAGAGAGTAACGATTGGAACACTATTTATGAGTTTTTAAAATTAGAAGAACGTTCAGCAACTATTGAACGTAATACAAATGAAACTCAAATTAAAATTGATTTGAATTTAGATGGAACGGGAAAAAGTACAATAAATACTGGTATTGCTTTTTTCGATCATATGTTAGATCAAATAGCGCGTCACGGTCAAATGGATTTAAACATCCAAGTAACAGGTGATCTAGACGTAGATGAACACCACACCATTGAAGATACTGCAATTGCTTTAGGAGAAGTATTTTATAAAGCATTGGGAAATAAACTAGGAATTGAACGTTACGGGTTTTGTTTACCAATGGATGATTGCTTAGCTCAAATAGCCATTGACTTTGGTGGAAGAAACTGGTTAGTTTGGGAGGCAGATTTTAAACGAGAAATGATAGGGAAAATGCCTACGGAAATGTTTTATCACTTCTTTAAGTCGTTTACCGATGGTGCTAAGTGTAATTTGAATATCAAAGCAGAAGGAACAAACGAACATCATAAAATAGAAGCCATTTTTAAAGCCTTTGCTAAGGCTATAAAAGTAGCAGTAAAAAGAGATGTAGATAAGATGATTTTACCATCAACAAAAGGAGTTTTATAACAATGAACAATAATCAATTATCGGTAGACAATGGTTAAAGAGAATAATAGGTAACTGATGATTGATAAATGATAATTGAAAAATATGATAGCTATTATAAAATATAATGCTGGAAATATACGATCGGTACAAAATGCACTAACTCGCTTGGGGTACGAAAGTATTATAACTGATAATCCAGAAGAAATACAATTGGCAGATAAAGTAATATTTCCTGGGGTTGGAGAAGCAAGTTCAGCAATGCAATACTTAAAAGAAAGAAATCTTGATGAGTTAATTGTTTCCCTAAAACAACCTGTACTAGGAATTTGTCTAGGATTACAGTTAATGTGCACATACTCAGAAGAAGGAAATACCGAATGTTTGGGCATTTTTGATGCGTGCACAAAACAATTTCCACCAAAAGAAAAAGTCCCACATATGGGGTGGAATAACTTTTTTGAATTAAAATCATCTAAACTGTTTAAAAACATAGCTTTAGAAGACGATGTATACTATGTTCACGGATATTATGCAGAAGTATCTAAAAACACACTGGCAATCTGCGATTATATTCTTCCGTTTAGTACCGTTATGCAGCAAGATAATTTTTATGCGATGCAATTTCATCCAGAAAAATCAGCTGATGTTGGAGAGCAGTTATTGAAGAATTTTTTAGAGTTATAAAAAGAAATTAAAATGAGAATTATACCCGCAATAGATATTATAGAAGGAAAATGTGTCCGTTTGACTAAGGGCGATTATGATACCAAAAAAATATATAATGAAAGTCCGTTAGAAGTAGCAAAAGAATTTGAGGCAAACGGAATAGAATACTTACATGTTGTTGATTTAGATGGCGCAAAATCTAGTCGAATTATAAACCACAAAGTATTAGAGCAAATAGCAACGAAAACGAATTTAAAAATTGATTTTGGAGGAGGTCTAAAGTCAGATGAAGATGCTCGAACTGCATTTGAAAGTGGTGCAAACCAAATAACAGGAGGAAGCATAGCGGTAAAAAATCCAGATACATTTATTGGATGGCTTACTAAATACGGAAAGGATAAAATAATTTTGGGAGCTGATTGTAAAGATAGAAAAATAGCGACTAATGGTTGGTTACAAACCTCAGAAGTTGATGTTGTTGAATTTATAAGTGAATATCAAGAAATAGGTATTTTAAACACAATTTGTACCGATGTAGCTAAAGACGGGATGTTACAAGGAGCTTCTTTAGATTTATATTTAGAAATTTTGAGTAAAACTTCAGTCAACTTAATAGCGAGTGGAGGAGTAGCCTGTATCAATGACTTACATCGATTAAAAGAAATTGGTTGTGAAGGAGCCATTGTAGGAAAAGCCATTTATGAAGGAAATATAAGTTTAAAAGAATTACAAGAATTTATAAGTTAAAACATGTTAAAGAAAAGAATTATTCCATGTTTGGATATAAAAAATGGAAGAACGGTTAAAGGGGTCAATTTTATAGATATTAAAGATGCTGGAGATCCAGTAGAATTAGCAAAACAATATGTAAAACAAGGAGCGGATGAATTAGTATTTTTAGATATTACAGCTACTCTAGAAAATAGAAAAACCTTAGTTACATTAGTAAAAACAATTGCACGAGAGATTAATATTCCTTTTACTGTTGGTGGAGGTATTAGTACTGTTGAAGATGCAGTGGCGTTAATACAAGCTGGAGCAGATAAAGTAAGCATCAATTCTTCCGCAGTAAAAAATCCACAATTAATTACGGATTTAAAAAATCAGTTCGGGAGTCAGTTTGTAGTTGTAGCTATTGATACGAAAAATGTAAATGGGGAATGGAAAGTGTTCACCAAAGGAGGTACTTTTGAAACCGAACTAGAAACTGTGAGTTGGGCTACAGGGGTTGAAAAATTAGGCGCAGGTGAAATTTTATTAACCTCTATGAATAGTGATGGAACAAAAAACGGATTTGACATTGAAGTAACCAATGCAGTGAGTAAAGCTGTTAATATTCCTGTGATTGCTTCTGGTGGTGCTGGAAAAGTAGAGCACTTTACAGAAGTCTTTACCAAAACCCAAGCTAGTGCAGGATTAGCTGCTAGTATCTTTCACTTTGGTGAAATACCAGTACCCGTACTAAAAAACGAATTAAAAAAACAAAACATAGCTATACGATGAATATAGATTTTACAAAAGGAAACGGGTTAATTCCTGTTGTTATTCAAAACAATACTACTTTGCAGGTGTTAATGCTGGGTTATATGAATAAAGAAGCCTTTACCAAAACACAAAAAGAAGGAAAAGTTACTTTTTATAGCAGAAGTAAAAATAGACTTTGGACAAAAGGTGAAGAATCAGGGAATTTTTTATGGGTAAAAGATATTCAAATAGATTGTGATAATGATACTTTATTGATTAAAGTAACTCCAGAAGGACCAACCTGTCATAAAGGAACAACTTCTTGTTTTGGAGAAGAAACCTCTAAAGGCTTTTTATATTCGCTAGAAAATACTATTTCTGACAGAATAGATAATGATGTTGAAACTTCTTACACTAATAAACTTTTTAAAAAAGGCATTAATAAAGTAGCTCAAAAAGTAGGAGAGGAGGCTGTAGAAGTAGTCATCGAAGCAAAAGATAATAACGATGAACTATTTAAAAATGAGGCTGCTGATTTACTATACCACTATTTAATTTTATTAAAGGCTAAAGGTTTTAAGCTAACAGATATTGAAAGTGTTTTGAAAAATAGAAATTAATAAAGTTAATTAACATGTTACAACCTCCTTTATAGAAAGTTTATAAAGTCAACTATTAGGGAAGGCTATGTGCTAATATTAATTATAAAACTATAATTATTCTTTTTAAAGTTAAGTAAGAAGAAAGATGTAGATAATAAATTATTAACTTTTAGATATTTAATACAGTTTAGTTTTTTTAAAGACGATTTTGAATAAAAAATGTTAAGGATGATAAGAAATATGAGAAATATTAATAATCGATTGTCTATTTTTACGGTATGAAAGAAGACTTACACCAACTATTTACAGAGTTCCAAAATAGTATACAAAAAAACGATTTTGTAAAATTGACTTTAAGTAAACCAATTCGTAAAAGTGATGACTTGTCGAATGTATACGTTCGTCAAATAACGCTAAAAGGAGACGTGTGTTTTCAGTTTTTATATCGATATAAAACAAACGACCAGGCAAAAAATTATTCATTTGAAGAGAGTATAGAAGAATTAACTCTTTTACTTTCAGAAAAGTTTAGAGCGGCGACATTATTTACGTTGGAAAATGATTTATTAGTGTTTCTTTCTAAGAAGAAGAAAGTAAGCTATAAAACTACACAACCTAGTTTTAAAAATAAGTTACCAGAAACCCATGACAAACCCAAAGAGAAAAGAGCCAAAAACAGCGAGTATTTATATCATTTGGGAATAACTGATAAAGAGGGAAAGGTAATCCCCAAAATGGCGGATAAATACCGTCAAATTAATAAGTATTTAGAAATTATAGAAGCGCAAATACAATCGGTTAAGTTACCTAATCATATCAATATTGTTGACATGGGGTCAGGAAAGGGGTATTTAACCTTTGCTTTATATGATTATTTGGTAAATCAAAAAGGGTATACAGCTAGTGTTACAGGTATTGAATTGCGTGAAAGTTTGGTAAATTATTGTAATAATATTGCTAAAAAATGTGGGTTCAAAGGTTTATTATTTGTAGCACAACCTATTCAGGAGTATGACAATGATAAAATAGATATTTTAATAGCTTTACATGCTTGTGATACAGCTACAGATGATGCTATATACAAAGGGTTGGTTTCTAAAGCAGAGTTAATCATTTGTGCACCGTGTTGTCATAAACAAATCCGTCAACAAGTAAAAGGAAAAGAGCAGGAGAGTCCTTTGTTAAAATATGGTATTTTTAAAGAACGTCAGTTTGAAATGGTTACTGACACCATACGCGCTTTAATTTTAGAGAAGAATAATTATACTACGAAAGTTTTTGAATTTATAAGCAACGAACATACACGTAAAAATGTAATGCTGATAGGTGCTAAATCATCTAAAAAGGTAGATGAAAAACGTATTGAAGCTAAAATTTCAGAATTAAAAGGAGCTTATCAAATAGAACAACACTATTTAGAGGGCTTACTATAACTTTTTATAATGAGTACATCTGTTAGTAATGTGTTTAAAGATCTTCAGTTAGAAAGTGAAGAATTAAAGGTAGTTGAGGATATTTTTTCAGAAGTAACTTATAAAAAAGGTGATATGATATTACATACTAACGAGAAAGTATACTATCAATATTATGTAATAAAAGGTTGTTTACGAACTTTTTTTATGGATACTAAAGGAAAAGAACATACCATACAATTTGCAATTCACGATTGGTGGATTAGTGATTATATAGGTTACTTTTCTGAATCAGAATCGATACTTGCCATTGAATGTATTACCGATGCTATTGTATTAAAAGTAGCCAAGAATGATTTAGATAATATTTATGAAAAAGTTCCTAAAATAGAACATTTTTTTAGAAAAAAGTTAGAGCGTTCAACAGTGCGATTTCAAAAAAGAATCTTAAATAATTTGGTGTTATCAGCTAAAGAGAGGTATCATTTGTTTTTACAAACCTATCCAAACATAGAGCAACAAATTAAAAACTATCATTTAGCATCTTATTTAGGAATAACAACCGAAAGTTTAAGTAGAATACGAAAAGATACATTATAAGCCTCTTTATTACCATACATCAATTTTTTTTTAACTTTCATGTTCTAATTTTGGAGTAACTTAAAAATATAAATAACATGAAAAAAGTAGTATTTGTACTAACTAGTCATGAAGAGCTAGGAAATACAGGAGAAAAAACAGGTTTTTGGATTGAAGAATTTGCAGCACCTTATTATCTATTAAAAGATAAAGGAGTAGAAGTGACTCTAGCATCTCCAAAAGGAGGACAACCACCAATTGACCCTAAAAGTAATGAACCAGATTTTCAAACACCAGCAACACTTCGTTTTAATAAAGATGAAGAACTTCAAAATGTCATGGCGAACACTGCAAAGTTAAGTGATATTAGTGAGGCTGATTATGATGCTATTTTTTATCCAGGAGGACATGGACCTTTATGGGATTTAGCTGAAGATAAACATTCTATAGCTTTAATAGAAGCTTTTTATACAAACGATAAGCCAGTTGGTGCTGTTTGTCATGCGCCTATAGTATTAAAAGATGCACAAGTAAATGGAGAGCCTTTAGTTAAAAATAAAAAAGTAACTGGTTTTTCTAATACAGAAGAAGAGATAATGCAATTAACTTCAATTGTGCCATTTTTAGTGGAAGATGAGCTAAAAAACAAAGGCGGAATTTATAGTAAAGCAGGAGATTGGCAAGAATATGTTATTGAAGACGGAAATTTAATTACAGGACAAAACCCAGCTTCATCAGAGTTAGTAGCTGAAAAATTACTGGCAAAATTATAGTTATTCTAAGGGAGAATATTAAAATAAAAATCGGTTAAAAATATTTTTAGCCGATTTTTATTTTTTAGGTATAAGTAAAAAGGTTTTATTGTACATTTAACGCCTAAGAATAAAAAAATGAAAGAATCTAAACCACTAATTATAGCGGCTTTTATTGCTATTTATGTCATTTGGGGATCCACTTATTTATTGAATAAAATTGTTGTTACAGAAGTATCTCCGTTATTATTAGCGGCCATTCGTTTTTCTATATCGGGAGCATTAATTATGTTAATAGCTAAGTTTTTAAAAGTACCTATTACAGTAACCAAAAAGCAACTTTTAAACTCTGCGATAGCAGGCTTCCTTTTTTTAGTATATGGAAATGGAATGTTTGTTTGGGCATTAAAGTTTGTTGATAGCGGTTTTGGAGCTTTATTAGCGGCAACACAGCCATTATTTGTATTATTACTACTACGTTTAATTGATGGAAAAAAGATGCAACGACAATCAATTATAGGAGTAGTTTTAGGGATTATAGGAATGTATTTATTGGTTAGTCAAAATGAAATAACAACTTCAAAAGATATGCTAATAGGAATTTTTATGATTTTTTCTTGTGTTTTAAGTTGGAGTTATGGTAGTGTATTTGTTTCTAAAGCCAAACTTCCTAAAAACTTTTTTGTAAGTACAGGTTACCAAATGCTTTTTGCAGGTGGCTTACTTTTTACTGCATCTTTATTATTAGGTGAAAACTGGTCTTCTCCCTTGGATTGGTCTTTTAAAGCGCAAGGAGCTATGTTTTTATTAATAGTTTTTGGAAGTATTGTAGCTTTTACATCTTTTAACTACTTGTTAAAAATTGTTCCAACAGAAAAAGTATCAACATCAGCGTATGTAAATCCTGTCGTAGCCTTGTTTTTAGGATGGTATTTTTTAGATGAAACCTTAACAACACAATCGGTAATAGCGTCTATTGTATTATTATCAGGAGTTTATTTTATTACGTCAAGAAAACGAATATCAAAACTTAAAGTAACTTTTAAACCACAAAAAGTATAAGTAGTTGTAGGTTTAACTTGTTTAATATTTAAAAGAGTGAATAATTTTTGATATTATCACGAACTTTTTACTTTTGCTTAAATTTTAAAAAAATCAAAGAACTATGAAAAAGACGAAGTTAGTTATAGCCTTGTTTATTTTATCTAAACTTTTAATTCAATGTAGTAGTAATGAACCAGTTCCTGAAGTAGAAGTAGATCCAGAACCAGAAGAGTTAAAAGAAGTTAAACTATCTATTAAATTACCTGATGATTACGAGACTTTAAATTTTAAAGACCTTGTTATAGGAAACGAAAAGACATTACCTATATCTATATTTAATGAAGGAAATTTGACCTTAGAAATTACAGAGGTAATTCTTCCCGAAGGCTTTTCAGTGAATTTAGAAACTATTAAAATACCTCCAAGTGATTTTTTTGAATTAGATATACTTTTCAAACCTACTGAAGAAAAGAAATATTCAGGAAATATCACATTTACTAGTAATGTAACGGAACCTTATAACAATACAATTCTTGAGGGATTAGGAGTTAATGATACTTTTGAGGGTGATGTTGATTTTAAAACTCAGAAAGAGTTAATCGATTTTATAGGTAAAGGATATAAAAACATTAATGGAACACTTGGTATAGGAAGTCCTTACGATGGTGCGAATCACCCTGTAACAGATTTAAAATTATTGAAATCTTTAAATTCAGCTAAAAGATTAAGTGTCTGGGGAGCTCAAGTTACCTCTTTAGAAGGTTTAGAAAATATCAAAGGAATAGAGACAATTCAAATAGCTCTTAATAATAACTTAACAAGCTTAAATGGCTTTCCAAAAAATAATTCATCTGCTCTAATTAATATAGTACAAAACGAAAATTTAATAGACATAAAAGCTTTAGCCGGTATTGAAATTATAGACTGGTTAAGAGTTCATAGAAACCCTAAATTAGAAAGTTTAACAGGGCTTGAAAATTTGAAAGAAATTAAACGAGATTTAGAGATATCAGGAAATTATGTTATAACAAACTTAGATTCATTTTCAAATTTAGAAAGGGTTGGAGGTAATATTTCCATTCAGGAAAATAATGCTTTATATAGTTATTGTGGATTAGTTAATTTGATGAAATTAGGTGGGTTAGAAGGTACTTTTTACCTCCCTAGACGTAATAGATTTAATCCTTCATGGGTTGATGAGTTAGATTGTGAAAGACAAGTACCTTTTAATGAATACCATGGAGTACAAACATGGATTGATGATCGTTATGATTTAGATTATTTTAAACAAAAAGGGTTTACAAAAATTAGTGGAGAAGTTTATATAAATGATAGTGATATAACTACTTTAACCGCATTGAGTAATATAGAAGAAATAGAGCACCTGTATATACAAAGAACAAATCTAGAGAGTTTGGAAGGATTAGATAATTTAAGAAAAGTAAAGTCTTTATATATTGAATATAATGATAAGCTTTCTAATTTTTGTTCTCTTGGTTCACTAACTATTGAAGGTAGTTCAAGAATAGAAAATAATTTATATAATCCTACAGTTACTGATTTAGCAAACGAAAACTGTAAACAATAAAACTAAAGAGGTTTAGGTTAACTCAGTCAAAATATATTATGAATTAAGCAAACTTGGAACTTTGTTTTTGAGTGTGTTTTTTTTATAGTTAAAATATTTTTTTGAATATTTAAATCTAAAAATGTTAGCATAAAACCACAAAAAGTATAAGCAGTTTAACTTCAAATTTCAAAGAGAGAGCTATTTTCTAATATTTAAAAGTTAAACTTTTTAGTATGGATTTTGAAGTTTTGTATAACCAATAATGGAAGTTAATTACAAAAAATATTGTCTATAACATGCAAATTCATTGCTAGGTAAAAGACGGTTTTATGTTACATCTTTTGCATAAGTATTTACGCTGTAATTTATGTACAAAAAAATGCTAGAGATGTAGAGTAGTATATAAAAAGAGTGTTTAGTTACAAACTTACACTAAATCATTAAATTATTTAAGTAGCAAAATTTGTTTATGGATTAAAAAGCAGTATATTTGCAGGCTTAAAAATAAATTTTAAACAATTTAATTATGAATCATTACGAAACTGTTTTCATTTTGAATCCCGTTTTATCTGAAACTCAGATAAAGGAAACAGTAAAGAAGTTTGAGGACTATTTACTTTCTAAAGGTGCAGAAATGATTTCTAAAGAAGATTGGGGCTTAAAAAAATTAGCGTATCCAATCGAAAAGAAAAAAAGTGGATTTTACCACTTATTTGAGTACAAGGTAGCAGGTGAAGCAATTGCTCCGTTTGAATTAGAGTTTAGACGTGACGACAGCGTTATGCGTTATTTAACTGTAAAGTTAGACAAGCATGCTGCAGCTTGGGCTGAAAAGAGAAGAAACCGTGTTAAATCTGCAAAAAAGTAAGAAATGGCATCTATAGAACAACAAGCAAAAGGAAATAAGCAAGGGGAAGTACGTTACTTAACTCCGCTTGATATCGAAACTAAAAAAGAAGCTAAATACTGTCGTTTCAAGAAAAACGGTATTAAGTACATCGATTACAAAGATGCAGACTTCTTAATGTATTTAGTAAACGAGCAAGGTAAAATTTTACCAAGACGTTTAACAGGAACATCATTAAAATATCAACGTAAAGTGGCACAAGCTATTAAAAGAGCTCGTCACTTAGCTTTAATGCCTTACGTTGGAGATATGTTAAAATAATAAAGAAGTAGAAACATGGAATTGATATTAAAACAAGACGTAGAAAACTTAGGTTTTAAAGACGATGTTGTAACCGTTAAGAATGGTTACGGACGTAACTACCTAATACCTCAAGGATATGCAATTTTAGCTACTTCTTCAGCTAAAAAAGTATTAGCAGAAAACTTAAAGCAACGTGCTTTTAAAGAAGCTAAATTAATAGAAGATGCTAATAAAGTAGCAGAAACTATTAAAGGTTATGAAATCAAAATAGCTTCTAAAGTAGGTTCAGGAGATAAATTATTTGGTTCGGTAAACAACATCGATGTTGCTGCAGCTTTAGCTAAAGCTGGTACTGAAGTAGATAAGAAATTTATCAAAGTTACTGGAGGTAACGTAAAAAGATTAGGAAAATACAACGCTGCTGTACGTTTACACAGAACTGTTGTAGCTGACATCGTATTTGAAGTAGTTGCTGAATAGTAACTAAATTGTTAAATACATGTTAATAAAGTATAAATCCGCTCTGTCGAGCGGATTTTTTTTATGCTTAAATTTGAGTTGTAACATAAACAAAATCAGAACTATTATGAAGAAATTAATAATTTTTTCTTTTGTTTTTTTGAGTTTATCCATCTATTCCCAGGTAACCACATCAAAAATAAAAGGAACTGTAACAGACAATCAGGGAGAACCTTTGTTTGGTGCTAACATTGTTGTTTTACATGAGCCAACAGGTACCATATCTGGAGCCGTAGCTCAAGACAATGGAAGATACACCATACCTAACTTAAGAGTAGGAGGGCCTTATAAAGTAACGTTTAGCTATATTGGGTTTCAATCACAAGAAGTAACCAATATCTACTTAACTTTGGGTAAGACAACCAATATTGATGGTGTTTTGTCTGAGGATGGTGAACAATTAGAAGAAGTAGTTATATCAACAACCAGAAGTAAAGTTTTTAATAATGACAGAACAGGAGCACAAACTAGTGTAAGTGCTGTTCAGCTAAAAACCTTACCAACCATTTCACGTTCCGCTGCAGATTTTACTCGTTTAGAACCAACTGCAAGTGGAAACTCTTTTGGAGGGAGAAATGACCAGTTCAACAACTTTTCTTTAGACGGATCTATTTTCAATAACCCTTTCGGTTTAGATTCACCAACACCAGGAGGTCAAACAGGTTCACAACCAATTTCGTTAGATGCAATTGAACAAATTTCGGTTTCTACTGCACCATACGATGTTACTTTGTCTGGGTTTACAGGAGCTTCGGTAGATGCCGTAACCAAAAGTGGTACAAATGAATTTACAGGTACAGTTTATGGGTTTTACAGAAACCAAGATATGACTGGAGGCAAAATTAAAGGTCAAGAAGTTGTAAAACCTAAGTTAAGTCAAAGCCAATACGGAGCGAGCTTAGGAGGTCCAATTATTAAGGATAAATTATTCTTTTTTGCAAATTTTGAAAAAGATGATAGAGAAGATTTAGGAACAGCGGGTTGGATACCAAATACTGGTAGTGGAGCTGTTAATGAATCGAGAGTATTAGAATCGGATATGATAGCTGTTCGTGATGCTTTAGCAGCCTTAGGATATGATACAGGAGCTTATGAGGGGTTCACTTATGGTTCAGAATCTACTAAAGGAATTTTTAAATTAGATTGGAATATTAACGATAAAAATAGATTAGCGTTAATTTATAATTTCTTAAGAGCTTCAAAAGAAACACCAGCACATCCAACAGCTCTAGGTATTAGAGGACCAAGTTTTTCTACATTACAGTTTGAAAATTCTGGGTATGAAATTAATAATAACTTAAATTCATTTCAGTTAGAATTAAACTCTAACTTATCAGAAACAACTACTAACAAGTTACAAATAGGTTATACACATTTTGATGACTTTAGAAATCCGTTATCTGCACCAGCACCGGTAATTACAATTCAAGATGGTAATGGTAGTAATTATATTATAGCAGGTCATGAACCGTTTTCTATCAATAACAAGTTAGACCAACGAGTTTTTCAGTTAACAAATAATATGAACTTTTATAAGGGAGATCATACGTATACCGTTGGTTTTTCATTTGAACAATTTGAGTTTGAAAACTCATTTAATTTAACAAATTATGAATCTTTCAATTTTGGAATTTTCCCATATTATGGATTATTTAACCCATACCCAGATGTAGCAACTTTTTTATCAGCTGCACAATCAGGTGGAGTAGTGGAGCAGTATTTAGCAGCTACTCAAAATGCTTACAATTCATTTAATGCTAATGGAGATGGTAATGATGGTGGTTGGAAACTATCTGAGTTAAATGTAGGTCAACTAGCTTTTTATGTGCAAGATGAGTGGGAAATGAATGACAATTTTAAGTTAACTTATGGAGTTCGTTTTGATAAGCCGCTGTACTTCAATACATCTAGTTTAATTCAGAAGTTTATAGATACTGATAATGGAGCAACCAGAGATAATTCTGTACTGTACTACAACCCAAATACAGGAGAAGAACAACAGTTACTTTCAACTAAAATGCCTACAAACCAATGGTTAATTTCACCAAGAGTTGGTTTTAACTGGGATGTAAAAGGAAATAATACAATGCAACTTCGTGGAGGTTCAGGGGTTTTTACTGGACGTTTACCTTTTGTATGGATTGGAAATCAAGTAAGTGGAGCTGATGATGGTTTCTTCCAATTGGTTGATCCAGATTTTAAATTTCCTCAAGTATGGAGAACAAACTTAGGTTTAGACTGGAAATTTGAAAATGGAATTATAGCTACTACAGATATTTCTTATACAAAAGACATTAATGGTGCCCATGTACAAAACTGGGGACTAAGAGAGCCTACTGCTACTTTAAATACACCATTTGATAATAGAGATATATATAATGGAAGTAATAAAGGAAATAATGCTTATGTGTTTACGAATTCAGACAAAGGTCGTGTATGGAATGCTTCTTTAAAACTTCAAAAAACTTTTGATAACGGATTATATACAAGTGTTGCATATAATTACTTAAATGCTAAAGATGTAAACTCTATTGAGGCAGAAATTACTGGAGATGCTTTTGCTTTTAATCCAGTGGTAGGAAATGCTAATAATGATGTTTTATCATATTCAAAATATGGAGATACACATAGAATTATTGGTGTAGCGTCTAAGAAGTTTACTTATGGAGGAGATAAGTTTGCTACTACTATTTCTACATTTTTTGAGTATGCCCAAGGAGGAAGGTTTAATTACACTTATGGAGGAGATATTAATAATGATGGGTCAGCTGTAAATGATTTATTATACGTTCCAACTAGTTCAGAACTTAATCAAATGCAATTTAGTAATCCTGCTCACGCGGCTGCTTTTGAAAGCTATATACAACAAGATGATTATCTAAGTGAAAGAAGAGGGCAGTACGTTGAACGTTATGGAGCTTTGGCACCATGGAGAGGTAAATGGGATTTAAAAATATTACAAGACTTTAATTTTAACGTATCTGCTGAAAAGCAAAACACAATACAGTTAAGTCTTGATATTTTAAATGTAGGTAATTTAATTAACTCAGATTGGGGAGTAGTACAACAACCTAATAACGTACAACCTTTAGGTGTAAGATTCCCTGATGTAGATCCTATGAACACAGATCCTGCTAATTATGTACCAGATTATTCTGAAGCACCTACTTATACATTTAGTACCAATCAAGAACAGACATTTGGATTCGATTCTAGTTTGCTTTCTCGTTGGCAAATGCAAATAGGTCTGCGTTATATATTTTAAAAAAAGACGAATTAAAATTTATAAAACCACTCATTTTCTGAGTGGTTTTTTTGTTTTTTAGTTAAAATTTTTATAATAAAGGGTGTTTTTCCTGTGAAAATTTTGAAATAAATAAGTGATATTTGTATATGTAAATAAAGATAGGGGACTTTAATTACAACGTTTTAAAATATAGTCTTTGAGGGGTTGATTATATTTTAAAAAAGCTCTGACTTTTTTGAGTCAGGGCTTTTAACTTTTCTTATAATGTAATGTTTTCTTGGTTTCTAAGAATATCTTCTATAGTTTCCCTTTTTCTAATTAAGTAATCTTTTCCTTTATAAACCATTACTTCAGCAGGTTTGTATCTAGAGTTATAGTTAGATGCCATAGAAAAACAATAAGCTCCTGCATTATGGAAACACAATATATCTCCTTCAGAAATTTCATTAATTCTTCGGTTAGAGCCAAAAGTATCTGTTTCACAAATATAACCTACTACACTATAAAAACGCTCTCTCCCTTTTGGGTTAGAAATGTTTTCTATTTGATGGTATGAATTATAAAACATTGGTCGAATTAAATGATTTAAACCACTATCAATACCAGCAAATACAGTAGAAGTTGTCTGTTTAATCACATTTACTTTTGCTAAGAAATAACCAGCTTCACTAACTAAAAATTTCCCAGGTTCAAACATTAGGGTAACATCTTTACCGTAATCTTTACAAAATTGATTAAATCTAGTCGATAGTTTTTCTCCTAACTCTTCTATATTAGTAGAGATATCATCTTTTTTATAAGGAACTTTAAATCCACTACCAAAATCTACAAAGTCAATGTCTTCGAATTGTTTAGCTACATTAAATAAAATTTCAGAAGCACGTAAAAAAGTATCAATATCTAAAATATCAGAACCCGTATGCATATGTATTCCATTAATATGCATTCCTGTATTTTCAACTACTCTTTTTATATGAGGTACTTGGTGAATTGAAATTCCAAATTTAGAATCGATATGACCTACTGATATTTTACTATTTCCACCTGCCATAACATGCGGATTAATACGAATACAAACAGGAATTTTTGGGTGTTTTTGTCCGAATAACTCTAAAATAGATAAGTTATCAATATTAATTTGTACGCCTAATTTAGCAACATCTTCTATTTCTTGTAGAGAAACTCCGTTAGGCGTATATATAATTTCATGAGGCTCAAACCCTGCTAATAAACCAAGTTTAAC
This sequence comes from Tenacibaculum sp. TB-53, assembly GCF_059716285.2. NCBI lineage: Bacteria > Pseudomonadati > Bacteroidota > Flavobacteriia > Flavobacteriales > Flavobacteriaceae > Tenacibaculum > Tenacibaculum sp. TB-53. Next base: position 877,722 of record NZ_CM202790.1, read on the forward strand.
CTCTTGAATAGAAACCGTATCTAAACCACTGTTAAGCTTATTAAAAACCTTTAAAATATTAATGTTTGATAATGCTTTAACAGCGTAATTAATTTTTACATTTTTAACTTTAGAAAAAGCAGATGTTATTTTTTTATACTGAGATATAATTTTTTCAGTGTCGTAAACATACAAAGGTGACTGATATTTGTCAGCCAGCTTTAAAAGGTCTTGTCTATTCATTTACTTTAATATTTGCAGGCAAAAGTATAGAGGTGAATGATTACAAAAAATAAAATGAAAGAAATTCACAAATTTGTGTTTTTTTGTGAAATTAGGGGTTTTACGTCTAGGCAAAAGGGTGTTTTCCTATAATATAATCTTTTAAAAAGAATCATATTTGCCATGAAATAAAATTAAGGGGATTTATTTCAAACAGAATGATATTTTTTAAGGGGTAAAAATATCATAAAAAAACTCTAGCGAAAGCTAGAGTTTTTGATTTTATAAAAGGTAGTATAAGATTACTTAAATTTTACCGCAACTTTTTGTGCAATTCCAACAATTACTTCACTAGCCTTTATTATACTTTCAGCAGGAACATATTCATAACGTCCATGGAAGTTATGTCCGCCAGCAAAAATGTTAGGACAAGGTAAACCTTTATATGATAATTGAGAACCATCAGTACCACCACGAATAGGCTTAATTAATGGAGTAATTCCCATATCTTTCATCACCTCTTCAGCAATATCAACAATGTGCATTACAGGAGTAACTTTTTCTTTCATGTTAAAATATTGATCTTTAATTTCAACAGAAACTAATTTTTGTCCACGCTTAGCGTTTAAAACTTCAGCTAAATCAAGCATTGCTTTTTTACGGTTGTTGAATTGATCCATATCATGATCTCTAATAATATAGCTCAATGTTGTTTGCTCAACTTTACCCTCCATATGATGTAAGTGGAAGAAACCTTCATAACCTGTTGTTTTTTCAGGAACTTCATCTTCAGGCAATGCATTGATAAATTCACTAGCAATAAGCATTGAGTTAATCATTTTACCTTTTGCATACCCAGGATGTACAATTTTACCTTGAATAGTAACTGTAGCGCTAGCAGCATTAAAGTTTTCGTATTCTAACTCACCAATTTGACTTCCATCCATGGTGTAAGCCCACTCAGCTCCAAATTTCTCAACATCAAACATATGAGCACCTTTACCAACCTCTTCATCAGGAGTAAAGCAAATACGAATTTTACCATGTTTAATTTCTGGGTGTTGAATTAAGTATTCCATTGCAGAAACAATTTCAGTAACCCCAGCTTTATCATCAGCACCTAATAATGTAGTACCGTCAGTAGTAATAATAGTTTGACCTTTATATTGTAATAAATCTTCAAAATAATCAGGAGATAAAACGATATTCTCTTCTTTGTTTAATAAGATATCTTTTCCGTCGTAATTCTCATGAATTTGAGGTTTCACATTAGCTCCAGTAAAATCTGGACTTGTATCAATATGAGCAACAAAACCAATAGTAGGTACTTCATAATCTAAATTACTAGGTAAAGTTGCCATTAAATAACAATTCTCATCTAATTCAACATCTGCCATTCCTATTTCCTTTAGTTCTTTTTCAAGAACTTTAGCTAAATTCCATTGTTTTTCAGTACTAGGAAATGCTGGGTTATTAGGATCACTTTCAGTATCAATAGTTACATACTTTACAAATCGGTCGATTATATGTTGTTTGTTCATCGTAGTATTTTTAAAGCATCAAAAATAGCCATTTCAAATGTATTTTGTCAATTGAAATAGGATGAAATTTTTAAGAACTTTTCTTTTTAAAATAGGCAATCAATAAATCGACAACATAACTATATGATTGAATCCCTTTTGATTGATTATTAGCTTTGAGGTAAGAGTTGTATCCCTTCTTTAAATAAGGTTCAATAGGGTTTTTAAACTGTTTCCAATGTAAATAAGTAGCCTTGTAGTCTTTATAAACACCTTTGTTTACTGTCTTAGCAATTTCTTTACCTAATGCTTTATCTCTTTTGTAAACTTGACCAATACAATAGTTATAAGCCATACGGTATCCAGAGTACTTAAAATACAAGTCTTTATTAGCTATGGAGGCTAAAAAACTCACAAAATTGGCATCATTTTCAGCTGCCCAACCAATTTGATGTGCCATTTCATGACAGGTAGTTGCTGGATAACCCGTTTTAGGAATCATATTATTTACTTGTGCTTCTCCTGTTATTGGATTTAAGTACCCTGATGTTCCATTGTATGATTGAAATAAACTAACTAATGAGCTTTTAATTGAGGAAGTTTGATAAGTAAGTTGGGGATATGTTTTCGAAAGTTCCTGAAACCCGTTAGGAGCTAACTTATAAATTTCTCTTTGAGAATATGGAACTATTACAGGGACTGAATCATTTTTTGTTATTTGTAAATGAACTTTGTTTAGTTCTACTACAATCTGTTTAGTTGTTGAAATTAGTTCTTCAGTAGTGTAGGAGGATTGTTTTAGCTCAAGATTTTTAGCTAACGGCTCTCTAAAATAATTTAATCCCCAAAAAGCATAAAAACAAAAATAAATAATAGATAAAATTGCAATAAATTTTACTAACTTAGGAAGGAAGTTTTGAAACCTTTTTTTAATTAAAAAATAGATAGATTTTAATAAAAGATACAATAAAACAAAACCAATTATATCCCCAACAGAAAAAGGAATCCAACCTAGAATAATTCGAAAGAATTGTGAAATATACGGGTAAATTCCATTACTATAATAAAATTCAATCCATTGTGGTTTTTGTCTTATAAAAAGCACAAAAATCACTTGAATAGGCAGAAATAAAGCAACAAAAAAATATTTTTTTAGGTTATGCATGCCACCAAAAATAAGAAAGTTGTAACGTTATCAACAAGTTAATAACAGTTTATTTACAAAAAATGTGCATAAAGAAAATTGAATAATGTCTCTACTAATATCATCTTAAAAATTTACTTTTGCTATTATGGAAAGAACCCAATCTCTCAAAGGAACAAAAATAGATAAAGCTAGAATTATAAGCTTAGAAAAAGGAAAGTTACCACCGCAGGCTTTAGAGTTAGAAGAGGCTGTTTTAGGGGCTATGATGATTGATAAAAAAGGGATTGATGAAGTAATTGATATTTTACATCCTGATGCTTTTTATGATAAAAGGCACCAAGAAATTTATGCCGCTATTTACGAGCTTTTCCAAAACTCAGAACCAATTGATTTACTTTCTGTATCAAATCAATTAAAGAAAAATGGAAAGTTAGATTTAGCAGGAGGAGATTTTTACTTAATTGGGTTAACCCAAAAAGTTGCCTCATCTGCACATATTGAATTTCACTCTAGAATTATTCTAGAAAAATTCATTCAACGTAAACTAATTACCATTTCTTCAGAAATTATTGAAAATGCATATGATGAAACTGTTGATGTTTTTGATTTGTTAGATGATGCCGAAGGAAAATTATTTGAAGTAACGCAAGGAAACCTTAAAAAAGGAGCTGAAAGAGCTGACTCTTTAGTTCAGCAATCGATTAATAAGATTCAAGAAATTTCAACCAAAGAAGGAATGAGTGGTTTGGCTACAGGATTTACCAAACTAGATGCATTAACCTCGGGTTGGCAACCTACCGATTTAATCATTATCGCTGCACGTCCTGGTATGGGTAAAACCGCTTTCGTAATATCGATGGCTAAAAATATGGCAATCGATTTCGGACACCCAGTAGCATTATTCTCGCTGGAGATGTCCTCGGTACAGTTAATTACTCGTATGATTTCTTCAGAAACAGGGTTGACTTCTGAAAAATTACGTAAAGGAAACTTAGAACCTCATGAATGGGAGCAATTGAATGTAAAAGTAAAAAAGCTTTCAGATGCCCCTATTTTTATTGATGATACACCTGCATTATCCATTTTTGATTTACGTGCAAAAGCACGTCGTTTAGTATCACAACACGGAGTTAAAATCTTAATTATTGATTACTTACAGTTAATGACAGCAGGTGGAGCAGGAGGTAACCGTGAACAAGAAATTTCGACGATTTCGCGTAACTTAAAAGCACTAGGTAAAGAATTGAATGTACCTGTAATTGCACTTTCTCAGTTATCGCGTGCGGTTGAAACGCGTGGAGGAAGTAAACGTCCGTTACTATCCGATCTTCGTGAATCTGGAGCAATTGAGCAGGATGCCGATATTGTATCGTTTATTTATCGTCCTGAATACTATGGAATGACAGAGTGGGATGACGACGATCACTCACCGTGTGAAGGACAAGGGGAGTTTATTGTAGCAAAACACCGTAATGGTGGATTGGATAATATTCGCTTGAAGTTTACAGGACACTTAGCAAAATTCTCAGATTTAGAAGAAGGGTTTAGTAGTGAGTTCCAATCGAGTATGAACTCAGGGTTTAACGATGAAGTAGCGTCTAGTAATTTTGCTTCACCAGAAGATGCTTTTGGACCTAGCGACGATGATGTTGACATTCCATTTTAAATTACTATTTTTATCTAATGAATGAATTGGATAAAAAAGTTAAAAACTGGATACTTAAAAATGGATATCCATTTGAAATGAGGGTTGCGAATCTATTTAAAAAATCAGATTTTAAAGTTTCTCAATCAATTTTATATAAAGATGAGCATACAGATAAATTAAGGGAACTAGATATAATTTCATATTTTAACACTGCTATTAATGGTGTTTGGTTCAACTTTACGTTCGTTATTGAATGTAAAAAGTCCACAGACAAGCCTTGGGTAGTATTTAAAAATGAAAGCCTTCATAATCCTCAATTAGAAAGATATAAACCATTTGCTACAAAAAATGGAGAAATATTAATCGAAAAAACAGAAGTTTTAAGAAATAGTAAATTTCAGTTGTTATTTCCTAACTTATCTGATTCTGGGTTTAATTTAGTAACTGCGTTAAAAGAATCTTCTAAGGACTTAGCGTATTCTTCAACAACTTCTCTTCTTAAAGCATGTAAATATTTAACAGATAAGTTTAATGAAAGTGAAGTTAAAGCATGTAATATTTACATTCCTCTAATTATTATCGAAGGAGTTTTGTATGAATCTTTTCTTGATGGAGAAGATGAGTTAACTTTAAAAGAAGTTAACTATTCATCAATTTTAAACACTAAAGTTTTTAGCGAAGGTAATTCAAACGTTATTACTATTATCTCTTCAAAAAAATTAGAGAATTATATTGATCAAGTCAAAAAAACAATATTACTGTTTTTTGAAACTTATAAAAAAGAACTAGAAAGTGTTTCTTTATCAAATCCGACTCCTTCAAGTCATAAAGTGAAAATTAATTTATAAATGAAACAATTTCTTTACATACTAACATTTTTTCTTTTTTCAAACTCGTTATGGGCATCCTTTATTTATGTGCCAATGAGTAATGAAAATCAGAAAAATCATTTAAAGGCATACGGTATTGTGTACTATGCTTTAGAAAGTGGGTTAAAGGCAAAATGGTTGTTAAATTATGATGGAGGTGCTTTTTTAATTGAAAATAATGAAGCTGTTGAAAAAGAATGCAAAATACGAGGTGTATCCTATCAAATCATTTCAGATGCTAAATCAGCATTAATCTTAGAAGAAATTTCTTCGCCTTCAAAAAATCAAGAGGCAGTAACTTTAGAAAAAGCACCTAAAATAGCAGTATATTCTCCAAAAGATAAAATGCCTTGGGATGATGCAGTAACCATGGTACTGACATATGCTGAAATTCCGTTTGATGTAGTATATGATGAAGAAGTATTAAATGATAAACTATTATTGTACGAGTGGTTACACTTACACCATGAAGATTTTACAGGACAATATGGACGTTTTTATGGAGCTTTTAGAACAGCGCCTTGGTACATTCAACAAAAGAAAGATGCAGAAGCTTTAGCCAAGAAACTAGGATACAATAAAGTGTCAGAAGAAAAAGGAGCTGTAGCCAAGAAAATACGTGATTATGTAGTAGGTGGTGGATTTATGTTTGCGATGTGTTCTGCGACCGATAGTTTTGATATTGCGCTGGCTGCTGATGGCGTAGATATTTGTGAAGGAATGTTTGATGGAGATGCCTCAGAACCTAATTATCAATCAAAAATAAACTTTAATAAAACCTTTGCTTTTAAAGATTTTGAATTGATTCGTAACCCTACTACGTATGAGTTTTCTTCAATAGATATGACTCGTAAACGAAGAATAAGAAAAGAAGTAGATTACTTTGTTTTAAAAGAGTTTTCTGCAAAATGGGATCAAGTACCGACCATGTTAACCCAAAATCATACCATGTTAGTGAAAGGTTTTATGGGACAAACAACATCGTTTGATCCTAATACTATAAAATCTACAGTTATTGTTTTAGGAGGAAATAAAACCAATGGAGAAGGACGCTATATTCACGGAACTAAAGGAAAAGGAATGTTTACCTTTTACGGAGGCCACGATCCTGAAGATTATCAGCATAGAGTAGGAGATCCTAAAACAGAATTAGATTTACACCCAACCTCACCAGGATATCGTTTAATATTAAACAATGTATTATTTCCTGCAGCTAAGAAGAAAAAGCAAAAAACGTAAGTATTATTTAGAGATGAAATTCTAAATTAGGTAGAATCTTTAGTTAATATCAATACTTAGATTACATTTCAGGTAATGTGAAATTTTTCCAAAAATTAGTATTTATTTCGGTATCATTTAAAACAGTGTTTATTTTTTCATTTTCATAATTCTCGTAAGAAATTTCTTTAACATCATTTAATTCAAAATCAAATAAATAACTTTTAGAATTAAAGCTAGAGTTTATTGTTTTTTTACTGTTAAAAGTGACTTCACTATAATTTTTATAATCAAAATTACTAACATAGTACTTATTCTCAATTTTTTTATTGAAAACAGCTATGCTTTGTTCTTTTAATTTTATATTAATAATGTTCCTATGTTTAGTCTTATTAAGATAATAATCTAAATCATCATTTTTAAGAATACCTTCCCATTTTTCAATAATTTTGGCTATCGAAAAATCATTTTTTCTTATATAAATTGATCCAAAATAGGCTGTAGGATAAGATTTATTAGTGAAACTCCAGTCATCTTTTTCGGTTTTAAATGAAATAATATAATATTGTTCTTCTTCTTTTTTGTTGGTTGTAGCAAAATTTAAAGTAAATTTTTTATGCTTTCTTTTATGTAAAATGTTGGCATATTGTATTGGATTTTCTCTATAGGCAAAAAGTTGAGAAGTATATTTTAAGGTATTGGTTGTGTCTTTTGTTATCCAATTAACACGTTCTAACCCTAAAGCAGTTATGTATTCTTGTCTATACCCAAAACTAAACTCTTTGGCTACAAGTTCTAACTCAAAAATATTAATATCATTTTTATTAGAAAGTATTTTGCTGTAGCGTTTATAATTATGTGGATGCGTAGGGTGGTTTTCTTCTAGTTTTGAAATTACTTCTTTCAGTATAGATTCGGGCGATCTTTTAGTTGTTATAATAACTTCATTTAAAATATCAAAAGAGTTTTCTAACAAAACTTTAGGGGCAATATTCTTTAAAACAATTTTCTTTGTTTCAATACCAATTCCACTAAAAACAATTGTATCATTTAAGTGACTGGTTAGATACGGAAATTCTATTTCACCATTTTCATTAGAAATTCTGTAAATCTGTCTTTTAACATTAGAAATATTTACAAAGGGTATAATTTCTTTATTCTTTTCATCTATCGTAAAAGTTGATACGTATTGGTAATCTTCTGTTTTAGTGGTGTTTTGAGCATTTACATTTATAAAATGCAAGAGTAAAAGGAGTAATAATTTTTTCATAGTAAAATGTTTCGTTGTTAATTAAAACAATAGTATAATTTTGAAAATGTGTTTTTGTTAATAAAAACCAAATTAACAATACTTTATAAACTTCAAGTTTTTTTCAAATCTCTAAGTTGATTTTGTACATTTGTGGGTATAAAACAAAACAATAATGCCAACAACACAACAATTACAAGATTTTACACAACAAGTTCGTAGAGATATTGTACGAATGGTACATGCTGTAAATTCAGGTCATCCAGGAGGTTCTTTAGGGTGTGCTGAATTTTTAACCTGTTTGTATCAGGAAATTATGGATTATTCTACCGATTTTTCTATGGACGGTAAAAATGAAGATTTATTTTTCTTGTCAAACGGACATATTTCACCAGTATATTACAGTGTACTAGCTCACAGCGGGTTTTTCCCTGTAGCTGAGTTGGCAACCTTTAGAAAGTTAGACTCTCGTTTGCAAGGTCACCCAACTACGCACGAAAATTTACCAGGTATTCGTATTGCTTCAGGTTCTTTAGGACAAGGTATGAGTGTTGCTATTGGTACTGCTGAAGCAAAAAAGTTAAACGGAGATGATAAAATTGTATATTCATTACATGGTGATGGAGAGTTACAAGAAGGTCAGATTTGGGAAGCAGCTATGTATGCTTCTGCTAAAAAGGTTGATAACTTAATTTCTACCGTAGATGTAAATGAAAAGCAAATTGATGGATCTACTGATGAAGTTTTAGCCATGGGAAGCTTAAAAGCTAAATTTGAAGCTTTTGGTTGGGATGTTGTAGAAATTGCAGAAGGAAATAATGTAGAAGCTATTTTAGCAGGAATGGCAGAAGCAAAATCACGTACAGGAAAAGGTAAACCAGTTTGTGTATTATTACGTACTGAAATGGGGAATGGAGTTGATTTTATGATGCATACCCACGCGTGGCATGGTAAAGCACCTAATGATGAACAGTTAGAGGTTGCTTTAGCTCAAAACCCAGAAACTTTAGGAGATTACTAAAATAAAGAGTAGTTAAATATTTTAAGCGCCATTACAACTTTGTAATGGCGTTTTTATTTTATGAAAAACTTTACAAAAAGAAGTAAGTAAAACCGTAAATTTACGTCTGTAATCATATAAAATAACCAAATAGATACAGATGAAAATAGGAATTGTATGTTATCCTACCTTTGGAGGAAGTGGAGTAGTAGCAACCGAATTAGGAATGGCATTAGCAGATAAGGGTCACGAGGTACATTTTATAACGTACAATCAGCCTGTTCGATTAGATTTCTTTTCTCATCGTTTGCATTTCCACGAAGTTGTTTTAGAAGAGTACCCTTTATTTCAATATCAACCTTATGAATTAGCTTTATCAAGTAAAATGGTGGAAGTAGTTCAAAAATATGAACTTGAAGTGTTACACGTACATTATGCTATTCCGCATGCCTATGCTGCTTACATGGCAAAAAAAATGCTTGAAGATAAAGGAATTGACATAAAAGTAGTAACAACATTGCATGGTACAGATATTACTTTGGTAGGAAGCCATCCAACCTACAAAACCGCAGTAGAATTTAGTATAAATAAATCAGATGAAGTTACCGCAGTGTCTAAAAGTTTAAAGGAAGATACTCTTAGGTTATTTAATATTGATAAAGATATTAAAGTGGTGTACAATTTTATTGATGGAGAAAAATATGATAGAGCTCATGAGGGAGAGTGTAAAAGAGAAGCGCTAGCTAAACCGGAGGAAAAAATCTTAACACATATAAGTAACTTTAGGCCTGTAAAGCGTACTGATGATGTAATTCGAATTTTTAATAGGGTTCAAGAAGAAGTTCCATCAAAATTATTAATGGTTGGTGATGGCCCTGAGCGTTTAAAAGCTGAGAACTTAGCTAAAGAGTTAGAAATCGAAGACAAAGTGCTTTTTATGGGGAATAGTACAGAAGTAGCAAAAATATTATGTTATACCGATGTGTTTTTATTACCATCTGAAACGGAAAGCTTCGGGTTAGCAGCTTTAGAAGCCATGGCTGCAAGCACAGTAGTTATATCCACAAATACAGGAGGTTTGCCAGAAGTTAATATTCATGGTGTAACAGGCTTTTTAAGTAAATTAGGTGATATTGAAGGTATGGCTAATAATGCTATTAATATTTTAAAAGATGATAAAGCTTTGAATGAGTTTAAAGAAAATGCAAAAGAACATATTAAGCTATTTTCACTAAATAATATTCTCCCAGCTTATGAGAGACTTTATAAAAAATGTTCAGTAGAAGCATAAAAAAGGAGAGTTATTAACTCTCCTTTTTTTAATTAAAAACTATCACTATTTAATTTTTTCTAGTTCTTTTACTAATATAGCATCATTTAATATAATGTCTCTTTGAGATTTTAATAAATTAGTTGTAGAGTTTGGTAAATGTTCTTCAGAGTTAATTACTTCATTATATTCTTCAAGTGAAGCTTTTTCACCTCTTAAAGCCTCTTCTAATATAGCTTCTTCACTTTCATTTGAGAAAAAAGCTTTGGTATTCATCCAAGCCCTGTGTGCTGTTCCCGTTAAACTACCTCCTTTTTCAGGAGATTGACCAAAAGATTTTATTTCTGATTTTAACTGTTTACCAAACATTTCACGTTCATTGGCTTTACGAACAAAAAGATTTGTTAATGTTTCACTATTTACATTTTCTGCAGCTGTTTTATACCCTTTTGCAGCATCATAATTTTTTTCTAATAATCCGTTTAACTTATTTGATACTTCTTCTGTGTAACTATACATATATTTTAAGTTTTTAAATTAATGAGTAATTTTTTATTGATGTTTACCCAAATACCATCAAGTTAGAACACCGCCCTCTTTTTTGAGAAAAAGAACCAATTAAAATAATGGTACTAATTCCTAAGCTTACATAAGTATTGTTATTATTTTGAGAGTTAAACTCAAAAATGTTAAATAATATGTAATCTAAAATGTTATGATTTTTATAAAAATCCTAGTTTATTAATATGATATCAGTAAGAATAAACAGTGTTTATCATTATTCTATTCATAATATTTTAAGTCATAAATGTGTAAATAAAAACGCTTAATATTTTTATGACTAATTAATTACATTACAAAATTAATATTTACTTGAAATGCTGTTTAGCTCATATCTTTTCTTTTTTTGCTCATATACAAAACTCTTGTTAAAATCAAATGTTTGTAGAAAAGATAGAATACATTAAGCAAAAAAATGTAATTTTATATCATTAAAAGAATGTGTTATTGGTATAGCGTCTTAAACATATTAGAAATAGTTTAGCAAGAACAAAAAGATTATAGATATTATGATTAGCTTGATGAAAAGAAGTAGAAAATAAGTTTTAAGTATTGATAGCAGTTTTGTAGAAAAAATTAAAATTATCCAAAATAAAATTTTAAAAAAATAGATAAGTAAAACTAAAAAAGAGCTAAAAAAATGATTAAAGAAAAATATAAATGTTCTTTTGAAAAAATAAAGAACCTGGACACAAAAGTGCCTATAAATTTAGTATTAAGTGGAGGAGCCGAAAAAGGTGTAGCTCATATTGCTTTATTAGAAAAGTTAGAAGAGTTAAATATTAAAATTAATTCAATTTCAGCTTGTAGCGCTGGTTCATTGGTAGGAGCAATGTATGCTTCTGGAATGAAACCAAAAGAAATATTAAACTTTTTTAAAAATACTGAAATATTTCAGTTTTCTTGGATAACAATTGCTAAACCAGGAATTTTTAATTCATCCAATTATGCAAGATTAATTGACGATAAAATAAAACCAACCTTTGAAGATCTAGAAATACCTTTAATAGTTTCTACAACTAATTTAAATAAAGGAACTACAGAGTACTTTAATGAAGGAAGTTTACTAAAACCTGTTTTAGCATCATGTGCATTACCAGGTTTATTCAATCCTGTAAAAATTGGAGATGCACTTTATTCTGATGGTGGAATTATAGATAACTTTCCTACAACTCCCTTTAAACAGTCAGAATATCCAATAGTGGGAAGTTATGTAGTATATCCTTCTGAAAAAACAAGTGAGGAACTAAATACCACTTTGAAAGTTTTAGCACATACATCTAAACTTTTAATGTTATCATCTGAAGAATATAAGTTTTTTGAAACTTATGCTACTATTTGTTTTCCTTTAGGTGAGTTTAGCGGTTTTAGCACTAAAGAAGTAGATTCAATATATGAAACAGCAAAAAAGTACATAGATAAAAAACTAGAAGAAAGAATAAATTAATTTCAAACATTTTCTTTTTTAGAAGCTATTCTCTGTACCTTTAAATTTGTAATGTAAGGTGTACTCATAAGGTAATTTATATCTATAATTTCTGATTTTTTATTTAACCACATATTTTTAAAAATTTCAGGAATTTGTATGGGCATTACCTGATAAAGATTATTAAAGTCATTAAGTTTTCCAATTAGTTTGGTGTTAATAACTGAACATGTATAAAAGCCATCGTTGGTAATGTTATATAAACCCGCTAAATAAAAGGGTTCTTGATTGTCTTTTTCTACTAAATAATTCTCTACAACTCCATTAATAACTTTATGAATATAAAAACCAGTTACGATAAATAAACACCTTCGTAAATAAAGAGCTTCTTTAAAAAGTATATTATTTTTAATATCTTCCTTATTTATATGTAGTGTTTGTTTTATATGTTGAAACTTATTCCAATTATCTCCATAATTTTGAGGAAGTAGCCCCCAAATGGCTTGCATAATTTGATTAGGATTTTCCATATTAATTATACAAACTGTTTGTTCTTTTAAACCATTAATTTTTCTTTTAGGTTTATGTAAATAAGGATACTTAAAAGGGAGTTTTGTAAAGGTTTCAATACGTTCTATACTTGCTATGTTTGATAGCTTATAAATCATAAAGCTACTGTTGATTATTAAAAATAAAAATGAGAGTAATACCTATTAATAAACAAGAAAGTATAATATAAAAGGCTATTCTAGTTATTTTATTGTTTTGAAAAATATAATTTTTATGCTTAGAGTCAGGATTCTCTTTAATTATTTTAAAATCTTCATTACTTTTTTTCATACTTATTAATTATTTATATTTTGTTTGTTGCAAAACTATATTGTTAAAAGAGTCAATCTTTGTTCTTTAGAAATAGATATTGACTCATTTCATATTAAGTTAAGTGTAACAATTAACAAGAGATTATATTTTAGTTTGTTAACTAATAAAGTTAGTTTGAAGTCTGTTAAATTTAATGAGTATATTTTTTATATGAGTTAAGAACAAAACTAAATGAGTAAATGTAAAACAAGCTATCTAGTTAATTTTGTAACTGTACAAAAGATGTACTTTATAAACACTAATTTAAAATTTTAATAATATGTTACGTTGGACAGTCACTTTTATAATAATAGCAATCATAGCCGGTATTTTAGGATTTGGAGGAATAGCAGGAGCAGCTGCAGGGTTTGCTAAAATAGCATTCTTTATTTTTATAATTTTATTTATCATATCCTTATTTACAGGTAAAAGAAAAGTTTAAAAAAATAAAGAATAGAGTATTAAAAAAGCGTGAGTTTTCACGCTTTTTTTATTTATGAATAAGTTTTATTTATTAAGTGAGCAAAAAACAAAATTAAATGAGCAAAACACGTAAATAAACCTACGTTAATTTTGTAACAGATATTACAAATCGTTGTTTCATAGCGAAAATGTATAGGAATATATAAAATATATTTCAGGTGTTAAAAAGTACACATCTCAAATAAAGTTACTTGTAATTTTAAAATAGATTAAAATGAAAAAAATAATAATGGGATTATTACTTACAGGAAGTATTACCTCTTTAAACGCGCAAACGGAAGTAATAAAAACGACTGAAGTAAAAAAAGCAAAAAAGATTAATGAAAAAGGTTTAATTTATGATACAAAAGTAAAAGTAGTAACAAAAAAAGAAAAACAAACTAAGTTTAATCCCAATCAAAAGAATAAACTTAATCAAGATGTAGTAGAGTCTCCAATCACAGTAGATAAAACCATTATGGTAGATAATGATTCTGATATTTTTTATGACTCAAAAGCAAAAGTAAAATATTTTAAGTATAAAGGTAATAAGTATGACTTTTTAATTGATCAAAATAATTTACTAATCACATATAAGCTTAATAATGAAGATATAACATCAGCAAGAGCTATAAAATCTATTAATAATAACTTTTATGTAGTAGAAGGTAAGGATTTTAATGGCGTAGGTTATTTTAATAAATATGGTGATTTTATTATTGAATATAAAAATCAAGAATCTAATAACTTGGGACAAGCCATTTTTGAAACCTTTAAAATGTAATTTATAAAACTAATAAGTGATAATTTCATCCTTTTTTATCACTAAAAGGTTAAAATGAAATGAGCAAAGATTCGTATTAAATAAGCAAACTTAGGCTTAAGTTCTTAAGTAGTTTTGTAACATAATTAATTATTAACAAAAAACACACACAGTAAAATGAATTATTTAAACATACAAACAGAAAAAGTATTACCAGTAGCAAAAGAATTAAACCAATTATTGGCTGAATATCACATATACTATCAAAAGTTAAGAAATTTTCATTGGAATATTGTGGGGAAAAACTTTTTTGAACTACATGAAAAATTTGAAGAAATGTATAGTGATGCTAGAGTTAAAATAGATGAGATCGCAGAACGTATTTTAACTTTACAGTATCATCCAATTAGTAGATATAGTAAGTATTTAAAAATAGCAAATATATCAGAAGAAAGTCCTTTTCAAACAGATAGTGATATGATTTATATTTTATTAGATGATCATAAAACATTATTAAAGCAAATGGCAAATGTGATAAAAAAAGCGGAAGAAGCAGAAGATGAGGGAACGATAGATTTAATGGGAGGATATATTGCTTCTTTAGAAAAAACAAGTTGGATGTTGAACGCTTGGAGCAAAAGTACCGTAGAGCAATTAAATGAGGATATTGTATTGTCATAAAATTATTGTTGAATTTATCTAATAACTAAAAAAAAACTACTTTCTCCTACATGAATTTTAGCAGCACCATAGCCAAATTAAAAGAATCTGTTCAATTATACTGGAATGAGTTTATAAACCAAATTCCAAAAATAATTATAGCTATTCTTATAGTGGCTGTAGGTATTATTATTGCTAATCTTATATCAAATTTTTTTAGAAAAACAATTTCTAAGAAAACAAATGATCCTTTAATGACTAATTTTTTAGCCAAAACAATAAAAATTAGTTTTAGTATTTTGGTAATCATGCTTGCTTTAAAGATAGCAGGTTTAGGAGGCATTGCTGCTGGATTGTTAACTGCAGCTGGAGCCTCAGCTATAATTTTTGGATTTGCTTTTAAAGATGTAGGAGAGAATTTTATCTCAGGGGTAATATTATCCTTTAATCGCCCTTTCGATGTTAATGATACAGTAATGATTGGAGATATTTTTGGTAAAGTAAAAATGATGGAATTTAGATTTACCAAATTAAAAACATTCGATGGAAGAGATGTATACATTCCCAATAGTGACATTGTAAAGAAAGCTGTATATAACTATACTGAAGATGGTTTTTACCGTTCAGACTTTGTGGTTGGGATTGATTATGATGATGACATAGATACAGCAAAAAAAGTAATCATAAATGCGGTAGTTAATACTTTAGGAGTTATTGATACAGATGAACATCAATGTTTTGTTACGGTAGACGGTTTAGGAGTAAGTACTGTAAATTTAAAAGTTATTTTTTGGACCAAAACTAAAGAATACAAACGAGGCGCACTCGAAGTTAAAAGTGATGTAATTAAAAACGTAAAAAACGTGATAATAAAAAACGGGCTAAACATGCCTGCAGATATTACAGAGATAAAGCTATACGGTTCACAAGACAGTATTCCAATTACAGTAACAAAATAAAAAAAGCAACCCACGGGGTTGCTTTTTTTTTATGAATTATAATAACTAAGACTCTCCCTAATTAAATCATCAGAAGCTTTACTGTTTATTTTAAAATCTTCATAATCGTTAAGAAGCACAAAGTTAATTTCTCCTCCTATATTCTTTTTATCATGTTTCATCAATTCAAGAATAGGCTGAAAATCTTCTTTTACCAATGCTACTTTACCATAAATTTTAATAATAGCATCTTTTATTTCAGAGACTTTATCTTCAGGAAAATCTAATACTTTTGATGATAAGTAAGCTTCACAAACCATTCCAACGGCAATAGCTTCACCATGTGTTAGAGCTTCCTTTTTCGGGTTCTCTAAAAAATAAGACTCTACACCATGCCCAATAGTATGTCCCCAGTTTAAAACCTTACGAATACCTTGTTCTTTAGGATCTTCCAAAACAACTTCATTCTTAATTTCTATAGAACGATGAATCAAATCAACAATATTAAGTTTATCGTTATCTTTAATTTCATTAAATAACTTGATGTCGTGGGTCATTCCATACTTAATAATTTCCGCAGTACCAGAACGAATTTCTCTAGGAGTTACGGTGTGTAAGTATTCAGGATCAATAATAATTAACTCTGGATTAGCAAATACACCAATCTGGTTTTTTAATACACCTAAATCAACACCTGTTTTTCCGCCAACAGAAGCATCTACCATGCTTAATAAGGTTGTAGGAATATTCACAAAATCAATTCCACGTTTAAATGTAGATGCAACAAAACCACCTAAATCAGTAATCACACCACCACCTAAGGTAATTAATAAGCTTTTTCTATCAGCTCCTAATTCAGTCATTACATTCCAAACTCCCATACAAGTTTCTATGTTTTTATGAACTTCACCAGCATCAATTTGAATGACTTCAATAGGTTTATCTGTAGCAAATAACTGAATGAATCGAGGATAGCAACAATCTAAAGTGTTGTCATCCACTAAAATAAAAACTGAAGAATAGTTTCTTTCAGAAACTAAATAGGTTAATTCATTATAGCCTTTTTCTTCAAAATGAATAGGGTATGTTGCTGCATTAATTGTGGTCATAATAACAAAAAAATATAAGGCGAAATTAAATAGAAAAAATTAAAATATATCAGTCTACTCAATTATATTTGTCTCAATAAATAAAGAAATAATATTACCTCGATAATGAGACTTTTTGATAATACAGAAACTGCTTTTAAATTAAAATCTGACTCAGAGTTAGAACGTGCATATTTTTTGTTTAAAATGATTCAGAGCCAACCGATGGTTCGAATAGGTACAGCGGTAACAAACTTTGCTTTAAAAGCACACTTACCAGTTGAAGGATTAATCCGTTCAACAGTTTTTGATCATTTTTGTGGAGGAGTAAGTGAAGATGATTGCTTACCTAATATCGAAAAAATGTACGAACAAGGTAATGTACACAGTGTTTTAGATTATTCAGTAGAAGGGAAGGAAGATGAAGCCCAGTTTGATGATGCTTTAAAAATGACGTTGAAAACAATCAATTTTGCTGAAGAAAAGCAATCTATTCCTTATGCAGTTTTTAAACCTACAGGTTTCGGACGTTTCGCTTTATATCAAAAATTAACTGAAGGAAAAGAGTTTACTTCAGAAGAAAAAGTAGAGTGGGATAGAGTTGTAGAGCGTTTTCATACCGTGTGTAAGGCTGCAAAAGAAAAAGATGTTCCATTACTAATTGATGCAGAAGAAAGCTGGATGCAAGATGCTGCAGATGATTTAATTGAGGAGTTAATGGAAATTTACAATAAAGAAAAAGCCATTGTTTTCAATACACTACAAATGTATCGTCATGATCGTATGGAATATCTACGAAAGCTACACCAAAGAGCTCACCAAAAGGGATATCATATTGGAATGAAAGTTGTTCGTGGAGCTTATATGGAAAAAGAGCGTGAAAGAGCTAAAGAAAATGGTTACGAGTCTCCTATCTGTGTGGACAAACAAGCAACAGATGACAATTATAATGAAGCAGTTCGTTATATGATGGACCATAAAAATATGGCAATTTTTGCAGGAACTCACAATGAAGAAAGTTCATATTTATTAATGGATTTAGCTAAAGAACATAATATTGCTAAAGATGATAAACGCATGTGGTTTGGTCAATTATATGGTATGAGTGATCATATTAGTTTCAATTTAGCCAAAGAAGGATATAATGTAGCGAAGTATGTTCCATTCGGACCTGTTCGTGATGTGATGCCATACCTAATTCGAAGAGCAGAAGAAAACACTTCAGTAGCTGGGCAAACTTCCAGAGAATTGAATTTACTTAAAACTGAAAAAGCACGTAGAAAGCTTTAATGAATACAGTTGATGAAATAAAAGAAGCTATCTATAAAAATAAAAAAAGATTAGCAAAAGAGCTTCAAGAAAGTAGAGAGCTTATATTTCTTGTTAGAAAATCACTAACAACTTCATTAACAGACGAAGAAAAGGCAAAAGTAAAAGAACAAACACTTGATATTTGTAAAGCAATTCCTGCCTTTACAGTGTTTATGCTACCAGGAGGAGCATTACTTTTGCCTTTACTTATAAAATTAATTCCTGATATTTTACCTAGTGCTTTTAGAGAAGATGATGAAGAGCTAGAAAATAGAAAGTTAAAATAGCACAAAAATTATCTATTATTCCCTTTTTAGGCATTAATTAAAGCTACAAAATTCCTTTAAATGAAAGTAGAAATAGTAGTATATTGTTATAAAAAAGTACTTTTTGTAAAGCTTTAAATAAAATATTACGAATTCATAAATAAAATTTCGTTAATCGTAAACAATAAAACACTACTTTTGCAGCTTCAAAATAAGCACGAATGCAATCAATAAGAAACATTGCTATTATAGCACACGTTGACCACGGTAAGACAACCTTGGTAGACAAAATTATAGATCAAGCCAAAATTTTAGATGAACGTAAAGAGCGTACTGATTTATTATTAGATAATAACGACTTAGAACGTGAACGTGGTATTACCATTTTATCTAAAAATGTATCCGTAAACTACAAAGGGGTGAAGATTAATGTAATTGATACTCCTGGTCACGCCGATTTTGGTGGAGAAGTAGAACGTGTACTAAAAATGGCAGATGGAGTTTTATTATTGGTTGATGCTTTTGAAGGACCAATGCCTCAAACACGTTTCGTATTAGGAAAAGCTATTGAATTAGGGTTAACTCCTATTGTAGTAGTAAACAAAGTAGATAAAGAAAACTGTACACCAGACTTAGTACATGAAAAAGTATTTGATTTAATGTTTGCTTTAGAAGCAAATGAAGATCAATTAGACTTTACAACTATTTACGGTTCAGCTAAAAATGGTTGGATGAGTACAGATTGGCAAAAACCAACAGAAGATATTGTTCCTTTGTTAGATGCTGTTTTAGAAACAATTCCAGAAGCACCATATCGTGAAGGATCTCCTCAAATGCAAATTACATCGTTAGATTATTCTTCATTTAAAGGAAGAATAGCTATTGGACGTGTTTACCGTGGAGATTTAGAAAAGAACAAAGACTACATGCTTTGTAAAGCAGATGGAAGTACGAAAAAAGTCCGTATTAAAGAATTACACGTTTTTGAAGGAATGGGTAAGGCTGAAGCAGAAAAAGTTCGTAGTGGAGATATTTGTGCAGTAACAGGTTTAGATGATTTTGAAATTGGTGATACGATTGCCGATGTAGATAATCCAGAAGCTTTACCAAGAATTGAAGTAGATCAACCTACTATGAGTATGTTATTTACTATTAACAACTCTCCATTCTTTGGTAAAGAAGGTAAGTTTGTAACGTCTCGTCACTTACGTGATCGCTTATTTAAAGAGATGGAGAAAAACTTAGCGTTACGTGTTGATGAAACAGATACAGAGGATAAGTTTAACGTTTTCGGACGTGGAGTATTACACTTATCAGTATTAATTGAAACGATGCGTCGTGAAGGATACGAATTACAAGTAGGTCGTCCTCAAGTAATTTTAAAAGAGATTGACGGAGTTAAGTGTGAACCATACGAAACATTATCAATTGATGTTCCTGAAGATGTAGCTTCTAAAGCAATTAACTTAGTTTCTTTACGTAAAGGAGACTTATTAGTAATGGAGCCAAAAGGAGATTTACAACATTTAGAATTTACCATTCCATCAAGAGGATTAATTGGTTTACGTAATAAAATATTAACAGCAACAGCTGGTCAAGCAATTATAAACCACCGATTCAGCGAATATGGACCTTATAAAGGAGAGTTTGCAGAAGAGTTAAAAGGTGCTATTGTTTCTTCTGAAACAGGAAAAGCAACTGCTTATGCAATTGACCGTTTACAAGATAGAGGACGTTTCTTTATTGATCCAAACCAAGAGATTTACAAAGGTCAGGTGGTAGGTGAAAATGCCAAGGCAGATGATATGGCAGTTAACCTAATTAAAGGAAAGAAGTTAACTAACGTACGTGCTTCAGGTTCAGATGACGGCGTGAAAATTGCTCCAAAAATTGATTTCTCATTAGAAGAATGTATGGAGTATATTAGACCAGATGAGTATTTAGAAGTTACCCCAGAAAGTTTACGTATGCGAAAAATTAACTTTGTAAAGTAATATTACACGCTTAGATAAAACCAAAAACCACCTGAATTACAGGTGGTTTTTGATTATATGAAATACCGATTAATTGGTTATAAACTTTAAGATAGTTATTTATATAAAAAAAATGCACCTTAATGATAATTATGATAAGGGGTTTGTTAAGGATGGAGTTTCAAGGTGTTTTGAGGATATAGGAAAAATACATAAACGCTATAAAAGAAGTAGCATAATCTCTTTTAATTAAAGGTTTTAAACATTGTATTTATATATTGTTTAAAATTAAAAAATTGGGGAAGTAGCGCGGCGTATAAATTTATCTACAAAAAGGTATAGAGTAAAGAAAAAATAGAATTAAAAGGGGAAGAAAACTTGTGTGATTCATAACAAGTTAATTGATGTGAGATATTTAAAGACTATGCCTTGTTTACCCTAAGTACGTAAAGAGAATAGAAGAAAAAAGAGAACTTAAATTTTTTACGAATAATTTAAAATACACTAATTATTCCACCAAACTATAAAAAACTTAAAAAGTTCGCCGTTTGGTTTCTTTAGCCAACAAAGAGGAGCATTTTCTTCATTTAAAAATTGTTGAAGTTTATCTTGAAAGGTTTCAAAAGTTAACCAGTCAATATTTGAATGTGGATTTACTAACCAGTTATGTTTATTAGGAATATAGAATTTACAATCTGAGAATTGTGGTAATTCTTTCGGGTAAATATAAAAACCATAGATACACTCATTATTTAGCTGTTTGATTTTTTTCCCGAAATCCTTTAGAGGAACAAACAATTGTGCTTTAAAATATACTTGTTGTATTATTTCATCTATAACCAACTTTAATTTATCTAAATAAGTTTTAGTGTGATTAGAATAGAGTAGTGGTAATTGTTTTTCTTGAAGTTTTGTTAGCTTTTGAATAAGAGAATCGCGTCGATTTGGGCCAATCCAATGTTCAATTTCAGAGTTTCCAACAGAAACATCATATAAGTAGAACTTATATATAATTTCTAAATGAATTGATTCTTTATCCTTTAACAATAAACAATCTAACTCTCCTACAGTAATTTTTTCATTTTGAATTTGAATGTTCTCAGCAAGGATTGATACAGAACTATTTTGATTTAATTCAAATGAAACAAAACGTTCAACCAATTTACCCAAACGTAGTTTTTGTTTGATTTCTTCATTAAACGAGATTGTTTTAATTTTTAATATGGAGAATTGTTCTAAATTAAAAACACCTTTTCCATGCCATAGAAAAGGTGTTTTTAAAAATCCTTCATATTGTAATTGTAAGTCTTTTTGTTTTAGGGACATAAAAGATTTACTCTTTAATTCCTAGTTTATCTAATACCAATTTAGTGATATCAAAACGTTCATCGATATAACCAAATTCGTTTCCAGTAGTAGTTAAAATTTGTGTATAACCATTAGCTTTTGCTACTTCAGCTATTACTTCGCTTAGTTTTTTATATAGTGGTCTTAAACTCTGCTCTCTTTGCACTTGCATCATAGCTGATCCATTCTGACGAAATTTACCCATTTCTTGTTCAAGAGTTCTTAATTCTTGAATTCTAGTTTTCTTATCATCATCGGTCATTAGTTTTTCTTCTGCTTTAAAAGAATCAACTTTTGTCTTATATTCTGTAGCTTTTATTTGAAAACTAGAATCTAGTTTTTTACCATAATTTTCTACTCGTTGTAAGACCCCTTTCATTTGAGGCATTTTACTAATGACTAATTCGCTATCTACCGTTCCTACTTTGGTTTGCGCATTTGAAAATCCTATAAAAAATAAAGTTAGTATAAAAGTGATTTTTAGTTTCATGTATTTCTGTTTTTTGACAAATATAAAAAAGTGATTTTTTTAGCGCTCTTAAAAAGCGTTAAAGTTTATTTTCAATAGTTTTTATGATATTTTGAAGATCTTCTTGGAAATCAAACCATAAAATGTTTGAATCTTTACGAAACCATGTTCCTTGTCGTTTGGCAAACCTTCTTGAGTTCTTCTTAATTTCCTCAATAGCAAATTCTTTAGCAAAGTTACCTTCAAAATATTCGAATAACTCTCTGTATCCTACTGTTTGCAATGCGTTTAGGTTTTTATAAGGATGTAGTTTTTTAGCTTCTTCTATCAAACCTTTTTCAATCATAATAGCTACACGACGATTAATACGATCATACATAATTTCTCTATCGGCTGTCAATCCAATTTTTATAGATTGAAAATTACGAGGTGCTTTAGGTTTATTTTTAAAACAACTGTATGTTTCTCCAGTTCCTATACAAATCTCTAAAGAACGGATTAATCGATGTGGATTGTCAATAGCAATCGTATTGTAAGCTTCAATATCAAGTTTTTTTAATCTTTTTTGAAGATGTTCTATACCTTTGTTTTCTAACTCAGTAGTTAAATCTATTCTTATTTGTGGATCTACATCAGGAAAATAATCTAATCCTTTTAAAACAGCATCTACATACAAACCACTTCCACCTACCATTATTTGAATAGGGTTTTTAGTAAATAGTTCGTTTAGAGTTTTTAATGCATCTTTTTCAAACTGTCCTACTGAATAATTTTCAAAAACACTTCTGTTTTGAATAAAATGATGTGGAGCAGCATCCAGTTCTTCGGGGTCAGGAACCGCTGTTCCTATAGTCATTTCCTTATAAAACTGACGAGAGTCACACGAAATAATTTCACAATTAAAGTGCTGAGCTAGTTCAATGCTTAGTGCTGTTTTACCAATAGCAGTTGCACCAACAATCGTAATTAATGTGTTTTTTTGAGACATTTAGTTCAGTTTTGTTCCGCAATGATAACAAAATTCTGCATCATCTTTATGTCCTTCATAGGAGCAATTTGGGCAAGATTGAGTGTTTAGGTGTACCTTTTTTTTAGTCATTTCTGAACTTACAATTCCTGTAGGTATCGCAATAATAGCATAACCAATAATTACTGTAATACTTGCAATAAATTGTCCTAAAGCGGTTTGCGGAGCAATATCTCCATAACCAACGGTTGTAAGTGTTACTATTGACCAATAAATGCTTCTAGGAATACTTGTAAAGCCGTTTTCAGCCCCTTCAATAAAATACATTACGGAACCTAAAATGATACAGATAATCAACACAAAATAAAGAAAGACTCCAATTTTAGCTTTACTAGCATTTAAAGCTTTTATTAATTGATTTGACTCTCCAATATACCTAGAGACTTTTAAAATCCTAAAAACTCTTAATAGGCGTAATGCTCTCAAAGCTATTAAACTACTATGTGTACCTACAAAAAAGAACGTTAGGTACATAGGAATAGTAGAAAGTAAATCTATAATACCATAAAAGCTAAAAATGTATTTTGTTGGCTTGTTTATTGAAATAATTCTTAGGATATACTCAATGGAAAAAAAAATGGTAATAATCCATTCTGAAATATATAGGAAATTATGATGTTTGTTATCAAAACTTTCAATACTTTCAAGCATAACCAGTACAATACTTGCTAAGATTGCAAATAACAAGATGATGTCAAATAATCGTCCTGCAGGAGTATCTGCTTCGTAGATTACTTCATGTAATTTTTCTCTCCAATTAAGTTTTTTACTATCCAAAAGATTAGGTTTTTGAATGCTTTATAGCATATTATAAATTATTTTCAACTTGTAATCGTACTATTTTAGAGACTTTATTTTTTAGTAAGTAGTTTTTAATGATGGTTTTTGCTAACTCTTTGTATTCAATAGGAGTAAGCATTGATTTTAGAATAGATAACTGGTTTTCCTGAAAAGCAAGATTGGTATATGTATATCCTATAACTTCGTTTTTTTCGATTAAAATTACGGCGTGTTCTTCTGGAATTCTGCCTTTATCAACAATAAGCATATTATCGTGATTAAAGTTTTTATCTGTAATTTTTCTTTTTCTAATGATATTGTACTTAGGTTTTAGCTTTTCAAGTTCTAAATGATATTTTAAACGGGTAAAAAGCATATTCCCAGTTTCTTCATAAGAAACTTTACTAACTCTTTTTATTACTTTTAATGCTTTTCTAGTTTCTTTTAAAAAGAGTTTATTAGTTTCTTGCTTTATATTTTTACCTCTCCCTACAAAAATGATTGTTCCTTCGTGGTTATGAACATAAAAAAGACCTTCTTTTTCAGGTAAACTATCTAATATTCTTTGAATACGAAACTTTTCATGTCTGTTGTCAAAATACTTTATAGATTGTTGAATAATACCTTTTTCAACATCTTTATCTATTAATAGTTTAAATAATTGTACCGTAGCTAATGCGTCACCTGTTGCTCTGTGACGATCAGACATAGGAATTCCTAAAAACTTACAGAGTTTTCCTAGACTATGAGATGGTGACTCTGGAATTAGTTTTTTGCTTAAACTAACTGTACATAGTGTATTTCGTTTGTATTTATAACCTAACCTGTCAAATTCGGTACGAAGAATACGATAATCAAAATTAGCATTATGAGCCACAATAAAACAATCTTGAGTTATTTCAACAATTCTTTTTGCTATTTCATAAAACTTGGGCGCATTTCGTAGCATTTTATTATTAATACCAGTAAGTTTTACAACAAATTCCTGAATTTCCCTTTCTGGATTAACTAAACTAATGAATTGATCTACAATTTGATGTCCATCATATTTATAGATGGCAATTTCTGTAATCCCTTCTTCGTTATATTTCCCTCCAGTAGTTTCAATGTCTAAAATAGCGTACAAATCTCTCCCTTTTTTAAGCTAGTTTATGTAAATCTAAGCAATATAATTTCTAACTCCAAAAATTGAGCTTCCTATTCGTACCATTGTACTACCATTTTTTATGGCTAATTCATAATCTCCACTCATTCCCATAGATAATGTTTGTAAATTAGGATAGTTTTCTTTATTTCCATTAAAGAAATTAGCTAATGAAGAAAATTCTTCTTGTAATTGTTTTTGGTTATCTGTAAACGTAGCCATTCCCATTAAACCAACAATTTTTATATTTTCAAGCTCTTTTAACTCATCTGACGCTAAAATAGCTTCAATATCTTCAAAAGGTAACCCAAATTTAGTATCTTCTTTAGCAATTCGTGCTTGTAACAAACAATTAATAACTCTATTATGTTTTTTAGCCTGTTTGTTTATTTCTTTCAGTGTTTTAAAACTATCTACACCATGAATTAAATCAACAAAATGAGCCATATACTTTACCTTATTACGTTGTAAATGACCAATCATATGCCATTTTATGTCCTTAGGCAATTCATCATACTTAGCTACCATTTCTTGTATTTTATTCTCACCAAATATTCGCTGACCAGCATCGTAAGCTTCTTGTAAATCTGCAATAGGTTTGGTTTTAGAAACAGCAACTAACGTTACATTTTCTGGTAGTGTTGATTTTATTTTTTGAAGATTTTCTTTAATTCCTGTAATCATAATAATTGTTTATCAGACTTTATACTAAAACTCGTAAATAGTTAAAGCACTTCTTAACTTAGGTTCTATGTAGGTTGTTTTCGGTGGCATCATTAAGCCAGCATCAACAATAGTTTTTAGTTCTTGAATATTGGTAGGTAGCATTCCAAAAGAAACTTTAAACTCACCACTGTCAACCTTTGTTTTTAATTCTAACCCGTCAGATTTGTCTTGAGAATATACAATTTTAGAAGCGTTTCTAATATCTTCAATTCCTAAAATAGGTTCTAATACGGTTGTATATAAAATATAAGCATCTAATTCACTTAAACAGTCAGTAAATTCATAAGCTGATTTACGTAAATACAAAGCATAAAATTCACCATTTAAATACATGCTAAAATGGTGTTTTTCTTTAGGTTTATATAATTCCTGTCCACGATTCTCAATTCTAAAATGAGTATCTAATTCTATTAAAAGCTCCTCTGGAGTTAACCCGTTTAAATCTCTTATAAATCTATTGAATTCATAAATTTTAACCTGGCTCTCAGGTAATAGGTAACTCATGAAAAAATTATAGTCTTCTTTACCCGTATGTTTTGGATTATTTTCTGCTAAATTTTGTGCCAATAAACATGAAGATGTTGAACGATGATGTCCATCAGCAATATATAGGGTGTTAACTTCTTTAAAAGCTTTGGCTATTTGCTCTACATCTTTCTCTTCGTTTATTATCCATAAAAAATGTAAATCCCTATCAGATGTAGAAAACTCGTATTCGGCTCTTTCTTCCTGATATTTTTTTATAATAACATTAATTACATCATTGTCAGGGTAGGTGAGTAGTACTGGTTCTGCATTAAAACCTGTATTTTTTAAGTAGTTTTCAAATAGTAACTCACGTTCTTTTAAAGTGTCTTCGTGCTTTTTTATTACTTCATTATGATAATCTTCTACAGAGGTTGCTGCGATTATTCCACAGAAATTATCATTTGGAGTTATTTTTTGATATATGTAATAAGCAGGAGTTTCATCTTGCTTAAAGACTTCATTTTCTTTGAATTCTAAGTAACGATTGTGTACCAATTTAAAGCGTTGTTCTCCAGTTACATCTTGTTTATGGTATTTATATCCAGGATTAATTACATGCAAAAAAGTGTATGGATTAAAATCGAGTTTAGCTCCAATTTCCGCAGGAGTATAAATTTCATACGATTTAGAAGATACTAAAGCAACTTTATCTCTGGTGGCTCTAACAGCTTTAAAAGGTTTTACAATTGCCATAGATTATTCGCTTAGTAATTCGATGATTTTGTTAGCAAGTTCAATTCCAGCTCTATCTTGTGCTTCAACAGTTGAAGCACCAATATGAGGTGTCATCGATATTTCAGGGTTCATTAATAGTTGAATTTCAGGTCTTGGTTGGCTTTCAAAAACGTCTAATCCTGCATATTTAACCTTTCCACTATCAATAGCATTAACTAAATCAACTTCATTTAGAATACCTCCATGAGAAGTGTTTATAATTCCTACACCATTTTTCATTTTGTCAAACAAAGATGTTTCTATAACATATCCCTCTTGAGCAGGAAGATGTAGTGTAATAAAGTCTGATTTTGATAATAGGTTATCTATACTTTCCGTTTCAATAAAGAAGTCTACTGATTGACCATCGAAAAAAGGAATTGTGATAGTTGCATTATCTATTTCTACATCAGTTGCTATCACTTCCATACCTAAAGCTAGTGCAGTTTTTGCAACTTCTTGTCCTACAGTATCAAACCCAATAATACCTAATGTTTTACCTCTTAGCTCAGTTCCTTGCGAGTATTGCTTTTTTAAGGCGTTAAAGCGCATATCTCCTTCTAAAGGCATTTCACGATTTGACTGATGTAAAAAACGAACCATTCCAAATAAATGAGCAAATACCAATTCAGCAATTGAAGTAGCAGAAGCATCTTCACTATTCACAATATGAACTCCATTATCAATAGCATAATCAACATCAATGTTGTCCATTTCGGTTCCTAAACAAGCAATAAGTTTAATGCTTGGGCAAGCATCAATTAACTCTTGTCGCACTTGTGTAGTATTACTTACTGTAATAGCATCAATAGCATGATCGTTTATGTAATTTTCTAATTGCTCTTGTGCAACTTTAGTGTTTATTACTTCAAAGCCTTTGTCTTCTAAAGCTTGTATTCCGCTAGCGGAAATTCCATCATTCACTAATATCTTCATCGTTCTTTATATTAAAATGTCATTGTGAAAAATGACGTTGTATCTAACTTATTCTTTCTAATTCTTGCATTACATCTACTAAAGCCTGTACACTGTATAAAGGTAAAGCGTTGTACATACTTGCACGATAACCACCAACACTTCTATGGCCGCTTAATCCATTAATATTGGCTTCTTGCCACATTTTATCAAACTTAGCTTGCAAGTTTTTATCAGCTAAGGTAAAAGTAGCATTCATATGACTTCGGTCTTCTATAGCAGCGACTCCATTAAATAAAGGGTTTCTATCTATTTCATTATACAACAGTGCTGATTTTTTCTCATTCACTTTTTCAATGAATTCGATACCTCCTAAGTTTTTTAACCACTCTAAGGTTAACATAGAGGTATATACTGCAAATACAGGTGGTGTATTAAACATACTTTCTTTGTTAAGAAACACTTGGTAATTTAACATTGAAGGAATTTGACGTTCAACTTTACCTAATATATCTTCTTTTACAACCACTAAAGTTGTACCTGCTGGTCCCATATTTTTTTGAGCTCCTGCGTAAATCAAATCAAATTTTGAAAAATCCAGTTGACGAGAAAAAATATCAGAACTCATATCACATATCATTGGAACAGAAGTCTTAGGAAAACTCTTCATTTGTGTTCCATAAATGGTATTATTACTTGTGCAATGAAAATAGTCTACATCTGTAGGAATTTCATATGTTTTGGGAATATAACTGAAGTTCTTATCTTTTGAGGAAGCTACTTCTACTAATTCGCCAAATAATTTAGCTTCTTTAATTGCTTTATCACTCCAAGTCCCTGTATTTAAGTAAGCTGCTTTTTTATTTAGTAAGTTATAAGCAACCATTAAAAACTGCATACTGGCTCCACCTTGCAAAAACAATGCTTTGTAGCCTTTATTTTCAAGACCTAATAATTCTAGTGCTAAGCTTCTTGCTTTTTCAATTACATCTACAAAGGGTTGACTTCTGTGTGAAATTTCGATTAAAGATAAATTGTCATTATTAAAGTCAATGACTGCTTCTGATGCTTTTTTTAGCACTTCTTCAGGTAAAATACAAGGCCCTGCACTAAAGTTATGTTTTTTCATTTGTGTTGTTGTGTTTTGCTACACAAAGGTGCAAATTTATATAGAGACTCTTTTAAATTTTAGCTAAAAATTCTAGTGTGTTTACACCGTCAGCATAGTCCCATAACTTTGGGTGTTGTGTCTGTCCGAATGCTATTTCATTTTCAATAAAATTATTAGCTACAACACATTGAATTTGCTCTCTGTCTTCCCACAGTTTAATCTTTAAATCATCAGTATTGTTATAATATTCATAAAAAACAGAAGCGATAGGTGAGGCGTAGCTTTCATCTTCTTTAATCATTAAAAACCCATTTTCTAAAATATCAAACTCACTCATTAAATACACTGCCTTATTGTAATCGTAATTATTAGCGTATTTAACATTGTTAATGATTTCATGTTGTTGATACATTCCATTGAAAAAAGCGTCGAAATTATAGTCTTTAGGAACAAATACTTTTGAAACAGAACGACAACCTAATCCGAAATAACGAAAAACATCTTCGCTTAAATTTTGCAGTTGTTCTTCCGATTCATTTCCTGTTAAAACCGCAACAGAGTTTCTGTTTTTTCTTATAATGCTAGGTTTATCTTTAAAGTAATATTCAAAATAACGTGCTGTATTATTACTACCAGTAGCTATTACCGCATCAAACCCTGTTAGTTTTTCTTCAGTAAACGTGATTTTTCCTTTTAATTCAGGATCAATATATTCTAAATATTTTGCTAAAAAAGGCAATAAATGTTTATCGTTAGAGGATTGTTTAACTAATACCGAGTGCCCAGAAATTAGAACTGATAAAAAGTCATGAAAGCCTACTAGCGGAATGTTTCCAGCCATGATAACAGCGACTAATTTAGGTTCGTTGTTACCTAATTTTTCGTTAGTAATCCACTGAGTTAAGTTTTCTGAAGTAAGTGCTTTTGCCCAATTTTCTATAGAGAATAATATGTTTTCTCTGGTGAACCAGGTGTTATTTTCTCCTGCTATTTTTAATTGATGCTTAAATCCATCAAAAAATAACTCATTGCGTTCTACATGTTCTTTTTTCTCTATTTTTTCTTGAGAAAATTGACTTAAAAATTCTCCTAGTTTATGAAAAGCGTTAATTCTACTTTTTATACTATCCATTTATTTTGGTTCTAAATTAAATTGGAACTATTTTTGCAAATGCAAAGTTACAAAACTGAAAGAGATTAATTATGGCAATTATAATAACTGATGAATGTATAAACTGTGGGGCTTGCGAACCTGAATGTCCTAATACAGCAATTTACGAAGGTGCAGATGACTGGAAATATGCTGACGGTACTGATTTAACAGGAAATATTGTTTTACCAAACGGTAAATCTGCCAATGCGGATGAAGATCAAGAGCCAATTTCGGATGAAATTTATTACATCGTTGTAGATAAATGTACAGAATGTAAAGGTTTTCATGAAGAGCCACAATGTGCTGCTGTTTGCCCTGTTGATTGTTGTGTTCCTGATGAAGATAATGTAGAAACAGAAGAAGAGTTATTAGCTAAACAACGTTTTATGCATAACGATTAATAAACTCCAAATTTTTGGAGATATGAAATAAAAAAATCCTGAGAATATTCTCAGGATTTTTTGTTTTATGAAAAACCTATTAAAGTTTAAATCCTAGTCTAGTAAAAAAGTAAGCACCGTCTGATCCCATTTGAACAGAATCTGCTAACCCACCTTGATCAGTCCATCCATCAAACTGTGGAGTAGGATATACATTGAAAATATTGTTTCCTCCAATCGTAAAGGTAATTTTATCTGTAAAAGCATAGCTTAGACTTAAATCGGTAGTAATTTTACTTTTATAAACATCAGTAGCCACAGGATATAAGGCATCAGCTTCTGCTTGGGTTGTTGCTGGTGTATCTACCCATTGAAAATCTTGCAACTGAACTTCGCTAAATTTAGTGAAGTTTAAAGCAACATCTAGTTTTTTATATCCATATCCAAGGTTTAAACCGAATTTGTGATCTGGAGCTGCCGCTTTTAAATAAGCTTCAGAAAAAGGACTAAAGAAAGTAAATCTGTTTAAGTTTCCGTTCTTTATCTTTTCAATTTTAGTATCGTTAAAGTTTCCTACCAATCCTACATCTATTCTATGATCTTCAAAAGACTTTTTATAGTTTAAAACAATATCTAATCCTTGCGTTTTTGTATCAACACCGTTAGCAAAGAACTGTGCTGCATCAACGCCTAAATTCAATCCAGAAGCATCAAAGTTATCTGTTAAAATAATGCGATCATCAACAGTAATAGAATATGCATCAATGGTAGCTGTAAATCCACCAATTTTATAAGTAAACCCTAAACTAGCATTGAATGCTGTTTCTTCTTTTAATTGTTCTATTCCGAAAGCTCTAGTTACAGTACTGTTATTTGCAGACAATAATGATGGTAAAGATTCCCCATTAACAATGTTTGTAAACTTTAGATTATAATATAATTGAGCTAAAGATGGTGCTCTGAAACCTGAGGAAATAGAACCTCGTAGGGTTAAATTATCACTTGCTTTAAATCTTGAAGCTAACTTAAAATTGAATGTACTACCAAAATCACTGTAATCTTCATAACGAACAGCTGCGCCTACTAAGAATTTTTCTGTAAAGTTAAATTCAGAATCAAAATAGATACCTACATTACTTCTTGAACGGTCAACTTCATTGTCAGGTCCATATCCAGGGAACCCTTGAGAACCTCCAGGTAATTCATCTCCATTACTATCAACAGCTACTGGTTGAACAGCAGGATTTTCCATTAATACTCCGTTATCATCATATAATCCATAAGAAGCTTCTTCACCAGCAAAAATGATAAAGTTTTCTGTTCTATACTCTAAACCGAAAGCAAGGTTAACTCCACTCATTAAATCTTCTAAGTACTTACTAAAATCTAATCCAGTAGTATTTTGTGATAAACTATGACCTCCTGCATTAAAATCGGTAGGTGAAGCATCTTTTAAAGAAGCGTTGTTTGAATCTTTTATAAAATAATGAAACTTGTTTTCTCCATACGTATTATTAAAGTCAATCTCCCAACCATTTTCTAATTTATGTTTAATTCCTGCCGATACAGATATATCAGTGATATTTGAAGTAATTCTAGGGGTAAATCCATTAGGGTGTATGCTAGGAACACTTCTATTATCGCCTTCATCAAAACTATCTCTTGAAAAAGCATACGCATCAGTGTCTCTATAATTTCTACCTCCAAAAGCATACATTTCGGTATTGTCATTTACAGGTAAACTAGCATTTATCATAAAATTGAATCCATCTATAGCAGCGCTACCATATCCTTTTCGCCAAGAAAAACCAGGTCTCAACGTTCTATCTTTTGACAACAATTCGGTAGTAAAGTTTACAAAACCTCCTTTATCATTCAATTTAGCTCCGTAGTTTAAATCTAGTTTAAAAGTTCCACCATCAAAACTTTTGTCTTCTCCATCTAATCTGTTTTTTCCTTCAACATTGTATAAAGTTTCTCCTGTAGCTTCAGCCCATCCACTTCCTATTGCTGTGCTATAAACTCCATAACCAATACTTCCTGAAACGCCGTCGGTATTATCTTTTAAAACAATATTAATAACTCCTGCAATAGCGTCAGAACCATACTGAGCAGATGCTCCATCTCTTAGAACTTCAATTCTTTTAATAGCAGCAGCAGGAATTGCATTTAAATCGGTTCCTGAATTTCCGCGTCCACGTGTTCCAAAAATATTAACTAATGATGATTGATGGCGTCTTTTACCGTTGATAAGTACCAAAGTTTGGTCTGGACCTAAACCTCTTAAGGAAGCAGGTACGATATGGTCGGCACCATCTGACCCTGATTGCTTAGTAGCATTAAATGACGGAGCTGCATACTGTAATATATCATTTACTTCTACTTTACCATTTTTAGTTGCTAAATCTCCTACATCAATTATATCAACAGGTACAGGTGTGTCAATAGCTGTTCTTTTAGGATTTCTAGATCCTACGATAACAACTTCATCTAATTCTAAACCTTCTTTTAAAACAATATTAAAATTAGTTTTTCCATTAATAGAAATTTCTTGTGTTTCAAAACCTGAAAAACTAACTATTAAAGTTCCATCTGTATTAACATTAAGTGAAAACTCGCCGTTAAAATCTGTAGATGTACCATTAGAGGTTCCTTTTTCTACAATGTTAGCTCCTGGCAAAGGTTCGTTATTTATATCTTTTACTGTTCCTCTAATTAATGTTTGAGCATTTAACAAGTAAAGTCCACCAAAAAATAGGTAAATAATAAGAAGGGTACGTTTTTTCATGTGAAAATATTTTTTAAGTTAATTTCTTAAAAATAGTAAAAAATCAACCTAAGTCTTAAAAAAATGTTAAAACCATAAATTAAAGAGCTATAAACTAACTTAAATGAATCTTAAATAATTAGAAAATTTAGAAAGCAAAGCACTATATTTGCACTCGCAAAATTTCAATAAAACAATAGAATGAAAGCTGGAATTGTAGGATTACCAAACGTAGGGAAATCAACCTTATTTAACTGTTTATCTAACGCAAAAGCGCAGAGTGCAAACTTTCCGTTTTGTACCATTGAACCTAATTTAGGAGTAGTAAACGTGCCAGATACTCGTTTAGAAAAGCTAGAAGAGCTAGTAAATCCTGAAAGAGTTTTACCTGCAACTGTAGAAATTGTAGATATTGCTGGTTTGGTAAAAGGAGCTAGTAAAGGAGAAGGTTTAGGTAACCAATTCTTAGCTAATATTCGTGAAACAGATGCTATTTTACATGTATTGCGTTGTTTTGATAACGATAATATAGTACACGTAGATGGTTCTGTTGATCCTATAAGAGATAAGGAAACTATTGATATAGAACTTCAGTTAAAAGATTTAGAAACTGTTCAAAAACGTTTGGAGCGTGTAAAAAGAACAGCTAAAACAGGTAATAAGGAGGCGCAAGTAGAATTGGAAATTCTATTAAAGGTTGAAGAAACATTATTAGAAGGAAAATCTGTTCGCTCTATTGAATTTACAGAAAAAGAAGAGGAATTTGTAAAACCATTACAGTTCATTACTGCAAAACCAGTTTTATATGTGTGTAATGTTGATGAAGGTTCTGCTGTTTTAGGAAATGCTTATGTTGATAAAGTTAAAGAAGCTGTGGCACATGAAAATGCTGAAGTTATTGTGTTAGCAGTAGGTACAGAAGCAGATATTACAGAGTTGGATGATTACGAAGAGCGTCAGATGTTCTTAGCTGATATAGGATTAGAAGAAGCAGGAGTTTCTCGCTTAGTTCGTTCGGCTTATAAGTTATTAAACTTACAAACTTATTTCACTGCAGGTGTAAAAGAGGTAAGAGCTTGGACAATTCCTGTAGGTGCTACTGCACCTCAAGCGGCAGGAGTTATTCACACTGATTTTGAAAAAGGGTTTATCCGCGCTGAGACTATTAGTTATGATGATTATGTATCATTTGGTAGTGAAGCTAAAGTGAAAGAAGCAGGTAAAATGAGAGTAGAAGGAAAGGAGTATATTGTTAAAGATGGTGACATTATGCACTTTAGATTTAACGTATAATCTTTTTGAAGAATAAAGTCTAAACTCCACTAAAATCTAGTGGAGTTTTTTTGTACCTTAGAAATTCTAAATCGCTTATTTACTATGCAAATAGAAAAACAAACATTTCAATTTTTAAAAGACTTAAAAGAAAACAACAATCGTGAATGGTTTACAGAACACAAACCTCGATTCACAGAAGCTCAAAATAACGCAAAAGCTGTATACAAAACCATTCAAGATAATTTAAACAAGCATGATGAGATAGATAAGTTTAAGCTATTTAGAATTTACAGAGATGTGCGTTTTTCAAAAGATAAAACACCGTATAAAACACATTTTGGAGGTTCTTTTCATAGAAATAAACCAGCATTAAGGGGAGGGTATTATTTACATATTTCCCCAGGCGATAGTTTTGTTGCTGGCGGATTCTGGGAGCCTAATAAAGAAGATCTTTTACGTATTCGAAAGGAATTTGAAGTAGATGCTTCTGAAATTAGAGAAATTTTAAAAGAAAAGAATTACGTACAACATTTTGGAGGTAAATTAGAAGGAGATGAGCTTAAAACAGCTCCTAAAGGATTTGATAAGCAACATCCAGATATCGATTTGATTCGAAAAAAAGGATATATAGCTATTCAACGTTTTACAGACAAAGAAGTATTAGCTCCCGATTTTCTAACAAAAGTAGATGACTCTTTTAAAGCACTTCGTCCTTTTTTTAATTATATGAGTGACGTATTAACTACGAATTTAAACGGAGAGAGTATTTTAGATTAATTTAGGTGTAATTTCACTTCTCTTTTCAAATAAGCATAGGTAAGCGCAGTGGATAAAACATCTGCAATAGGAAAAGACATCCATACACCATTTATGCCATAAAATTTAGGAAGTATATACACTAAAGGAATTAAAAAGAACCCTTGTTTTAAAAGTGTTAATAATAGTGCAGGCAACGCTTTACCTGCTGCTTGAAAGTATGCTGATCCAATTAGTTGAGTGGTTATTACAGGTGTTGCCAAAAAAGCTACTATTAATGCATCTGGAGTAAGTTTTAATAGTTTTTCGTCTTCTGTAAAAACACCAACTAATTCAGATGGAAATAGCATTATCAGAATAAAAATTAAAACAGCGATACCTGTACCAAAAAGGATAGATTTATTTATAGTTTCCTTTACTCTTTCTGTATTATTGGCTCCATAATTATATCCTGCAATAGGTAAAAAACCTTGCGTAACTCCTAAAACAGGAAATAAAGCAAATAACATAACCCTATTAATAATACCATAGACTGCAATTGAAATTTCACCTCCATACTTAAAAAGAGAATAGTTTAAGACTATAGTTAATATACTTATTGTTCCTTGCCTTACTATAGTTACTCCTCCTAAAGACACAATCTCTTTTACAATAGAAAAATTCAATTTAAAATACTTCGGAATAATTTTTAATTCAGTCTTTTTTGAAATAAAAAACCAAAGAATAAATACTCCACTAACAGCATACGAAATAGAGGTAGCCAAACCTGCGCCGTACATTCCTAAATTCATAAACTTAATGAAAATAATATCTAAAAAAATATTAGCAATTGCAGGGAAGAGCATGGTAAGCATCGCATAATTAGGTTTCCCTACAGCTCTAACAACGGGGTTTCCCATCATAGCAAAAGCCAAAAACGGAACACCCCAAACAATTACATCGAAATATTCAGTAGCAGGAG
Organism: Tenacibaculum sp. TB-53; assembly: GCF_059716285.2. Lineage (NCBI taxonomy): Bacteria > Pseudomonadati > Bacteroidota > Flavobacteriia > Flavobacteriales > Flavobacteriaceae > Tenacibaculum > Tenacibaculum sp. TB-53. Next base: position 914,206 of record NZ_CM202790.1, read on the forward strand.
TTATAATATCTCCATTAGCCCCAAAAAGTTGTAAAATAGGAATACTAAAAAATGTTCCTAAAAGCACAAATAAAACAGATAATACAATAGTTAATGAAATTTGATTCCCAAAAACTTCAAAGGCTTTATTTTCTTTATTAGCTCCTAAGGCCCTAGAAATTATAGAACTTCCTCCAATTCCAACTCCCATACCAATAGAAGAAATTAAAAAAGCAATAGGTAATACCACAGTGATTGCAGCAATAGCGAGTACGCCAATCCATCTTCCAACAAAAATGGTATCAACAATCATATTAATCGACATTACTAAAATTCCAATAGAAGCAGGGATAGCTTGTTTTAAAATAAGTTGACTAATACTTTTCGTACCTAAGTCGTTGGCGATTGTATTCATGCTGACTAAATTAACACGAATTATTCATCAAAAATAAAAACAAGGTTAGATTTAAGTAATAATTAACATCAATCCTGTAAGTTTGTCTTATGAATTTATTTGAACAAAAGCATATCGTAACTTCAGAAGAAATAGACGAATATAACCATGTAAACAATGTGGTATATGTACAATGGATGCAAAACATTTCAGATGCTCATTGGAAAGAACTTTCTAAAAATGTAAAGAACATCGATTATGTGTGGTTTGTTATTAGACATGAAGTTGATTATAAAAATCAAGCCGTATTAGGAGATGAAGTTACGCTTAGGACTTGGATTGGAAAAACAGAAGGGATAAGATCCATACGTCATTTTGAAATGTATAGAGGAGAAACGTTATTAGTAAAATCTCAAACTACATTTTGTTTGTTAGATGCTAACACAAAAAAACCTAAAAGAATTACGAAAGAGGTAACAAACTTATTGTTACCGTAAAAGAAACAATATCTTTGCACTTATAAATTTATAGAATGACAACATTTACCGCATTAGGAGTACGAAAAGAATATGTTAAGGGATTGAAAGAGTTAGGAATAACAACTCCTACTGAAGTACAACAAGAAACTATACCATATTTACTTGAAAATAATTCAGATTTTATAGGATTAGCACAAACAGGTACAGGGAAAACTGCTGCTTATGGCTTGCCTATTTTACATAAAATAGATGCTTCAAAAGACAATGTACAAGCGTTAATTTTATCACCTACAAGAGAATTGGTACAACAGATAAAGAAACAACTATTTAAGTTTACAAAATATGTTGATGATAAAATTTTTGTAGAAGCTGTTTACGGTGGTGAAAAGATTGAACGTCAAATCAACAATTTGAAGAGAACCACACATGTTATTGTGGCAACTCCAGGGCGTTTGATTGATTTAATAGAAAGGGGTGATGTAGATTTAAAAAATATCAAAACCTTAGTACTTGATGAGGCAGATGAAATGCTTAGTATGGGGTTTAAATTAGAGTTAAATCGTATTTTAAAATATACTTCTGGTACTCGTAAAACATGGTTGTTTTCGGCAACAATGCCAGATGAAATTCGAAGTATTATAAAAAAATACATGAATGCTTCAGCAAAACAAGTTGAAGTAAACAAAAATGTATTGGTGAATTCCAACATTACGCATCAGTTTGTAACAACTACGATCCCTGAAAAAACCGATGTTATTATTAAGTTTTTGGAAAAAAGACATGCTGAAAGAGGAATCATTTTCTCAAGAACCAAAGCAGGAGCTCAAAAACTAACAAAAGAATTACAAGAAGACGGTTTTTCGGTAGAAGCTCTTGAAGGCGACATGCAACAAAAAGAGCGTGATAAAGTAATGCGTGCTTTTAAAAACGGTAATCTTCAAGTATTAGTGTCAACAGATGTTTCAGCCAGAGGAATTGATGTTCAAAACTTAGCTTTTGTTATTCATCATCAATTACCAGAGCAGTTAGAATATTATACACACAGAAGCGGTAGAACAGCAAGAGCAGGAAAAAGAGGAATTTCTTTAGCATTGATTCTTCAAAATGAAAGAAGTCGTTTAGCTGAAGTAGAAAGAACATTACAAATACAATTTTCTGAAATATCAATATAAATGGATGTAATTTACGCCATAGACATTGCTGGAACTTTTGCCTTTGCTATTAGTGGAGCATTAGTTGCTATTAGAAAAAAGTTTGATGTTTTTGGAGTCATTATCATAGCTTTTGTGACTGCCGTTGGAGGTGGAATGACTAGAGATGTACTTATTAATGCACATCCTATAAACTGGATTGGAGATATTAACTATATCTGGACAATATTAATAGCTGTTGCAGCAACTTTTTTATTTCGAAGTAAAATAGCACCGTTAAGAAGAACAATGTTTTTGTTTGATACTATTGGTATAAGTGTGTTTACGTTATTAGGTGTTCAAAAAGGAATAAATTTTAATTTACATCCATTTGTAGCCTTAGTTATGGGAATGTCTTCCGCAGTAATGGGAGGTGTAATTAGGGATGTGCTAACAAATGAAATTCCGTTAATTTTTCATAGAGAAATATATGCGTCAGCCTGTTTAGCAGGAGGTATTGTATACCTACTTTTATATCCTTTAAACATCAATGAAGATGTACTTTTTGTTATTTCTGCAGGAATAATTATTCTTGTAAGAACAATTGCTGTACAGTATAAATTGGAGCTTCCTCGAATAAAAAAAGATGTATTTGGTAAATAAAGGATATGAAAAAATTAGTTTTTGAAAATTTAAAAGAACTTTCTAATATAGAAGGAAAACAGTTACCGGTAGGAGAGTGGTATACTGTAACTCAACAAATGATTAATGATTTTGCCAATGCTACATTAGATAAACAGTGGATTCACATCGATGAAGAAAAAGCTGCTAAATATTCTCCAACAAAAACAACGATAGCGCACGGATTTATGTCCGTTTCTATGTTGTCGGAACTAATTTCTAAACAATTTGAAGTAAAAAGTGTAATTATGGGGTTAAACTACGGATTAAATAAAGTTCGTTTTCCAAACCCTGTGCCTGTAAATAGTAAATTACGTTTAATTAGTTCCGTTAAACTAATAGAAGACTTTCAAAACGGTAAAAAGTTAACTTTTGATTGTACGATAGAAATAAAGGGACAGGAAAAACCAGCCTGTGTTGCCGAATTTATTTTTGTTCTATTTGAATAAAAAAAGCTGCCTTAAGAAAGACAGCATTTAAAGTTTTATATTTCTTAGTATTATGACAACCAGCCTTTCGCTATTGTCTTTTTTGAATACATTAATAAAAACACACCTATAACAATTACCATTATAGGCATTATAATGCTTCCAGGTCCGTATACTTCAGATGCTCTACTCATAAATAAGTTATACGACATTTGAACTACAATAGCTATTAGTGAAATTAAAAACATAGGTCTTGCTAACTTTTTTCTCATTAATAAAAAAGCACTACCAAGTAATCCTCCAAAAACGGCTATAGCAAAAGCAGCGGTAACCCAAGTAGGAACATTTTCATATAAAGCCCTTTCTGCTTCAGGTAAAGCAGCTCTGACTTCATCTGTCATGTAAGCTTGACCAATATAAGACATAACACCTAGTCCATTCCAAACTAAGGCTGCAATACCAATAATCCAAAAAAGTGTGGTGGGTTTGTTTGAATCTGTCATAAAATATAGTTTTTTAGTTAGTTACTGTTAAATGTAGTTATAAATAACTCAAAATCCAAAACAGACTGTAAATCAAAGAGTAGTGCACAAGTAAAAAAAGAAAGTGATTAGCTTGTAAGTAGAAGGCTTTCATAAAATAATGTTAAAGACTAGTAATTAGTGTAACAACACTAGAAAATAGTCGTCACATAAACATATAATTACTTAACAAGTAATGTTTAGTGATTAGTTAGTTTTTAATAGTTGATTGAAAGGAAAGGCTCGAGATATTTATCCCGAGCCTTTTTTAATATATTCTATTTATACAGCTTACTTTCTTTCTAGTAAGGCCATATAAAATCCGTCGTAACCAGATTTATGCGATAGTACTTTTTCGTCTTTTATAAATTTAAAATCTTTTCCTGCATCAGAAGCTAAAAAGAACTCAACTTGTTGTTGATTTTCTGAAGGTAATACTGAGCAAGTGGCATATACCATTTTCCCACCTGGCTTTACCATTTTAGAGTATTGTTGTAATACTTCTTGTTGTGTACCACGAATTTTATCTAAAAACTCAGGTTGTAATTTCCACTTACTGTCAGGGTTTCTTCTAATTACTCCCAAACCAGAACATGGCGCATCAATTAATACCCTATCAGCTTTTCCTTGTAATTTTTTAATTACTTTGGTTGAATCAATTACACGAGTATCAATATTGTGAACTCCATTTCTTCTAGCACGTACTTTTAGTTTTTTCAATTTACTCTCGTAAATATCCATTGCTATAACTTGTCCTTTATTTTTCATTAAAGAAGCTAAGTGCAATGTCTTTCCACCAGCACCAGCACAAGTGTCTACGACCTTCATGCCAGGTTCTACATCTAAATAAGCAGCTACTAATTGTGAAGAAGCGTCTTGCACTTCAAAAAAGCCTTTTTTAAAGGCTTCTGTTTTAAAAACATTAGCTCTTTCTACTAATTTTAAAGCATCATCATATCCTTTGATAAATTCAGTATCAATTCCTTCAGAAGCTAACTGTTTTTGTAAATGAGCTTTGGTTGTATTTAAGGTGTTTGTACGTAAGATAACTTCTGCTTGTTTGTTTAAAGCAGCTATTTCTTTGGTCCAAACCTCTTCACCTAATTCTTGAACACCTACTTCATCAATCCAGTCAGGAATAGACTCTCTAAACTTTCTTATTTTCAATAATTCATCAAATTTTCCTTTAATACGTCTAGTAGGAGTAGGTTCAATTTGATTCCAATCTGGTAACTGAATTCCTTTTAGTACACACCAAACAGCAAATAATCGCCATAAATCAGGACGAGAATACGGTGCTTTTACATTTGCTATTTCTGCATATAATCGTTTCCAACGAACCACATCATAAATAGTTTCAGCAACAAACTTTCTATCACGTGCTCCCCAGCGTTTATCTCTCTTTAAAGCTTTTTCAACAGCTTTGTCTGCATACACATCTTCATTAAAAATATCGCGTAAGCTATCAATAACCGCGAAAACTAAATTTCTATGTAATCTCATTTGATGAATTTAAGAGTGCAAAGATAGTTGATTTTAATGGCTTTTTGTATTTTCGTTCTTAATGAATTTAAATCACCCCGTAACATATATAAAAGGAATTAGTGTTGCCAGAGCAGAGTTACTATTTACCGAGTTAGGTATTAAGACTTGTAATGACCTGTTGCATCTTTTTCCGTTTAGATATATTGATAAAACACAGTTTTATACGATTAATCAGTTGCAACAAAACTCTGCTGAAGTACAAATAGTAGGTAAGATTACGGGCGTAAAAACCGTAAAGCAAAAAAGAGGAAGTAGGTTAGTGGCTACTTTTTCAGATGCTACAGGTACTATGGAATTGGTTTGGTTTAAAGGTGTAAAGTGGATTAAAGATAGTTTAAAAGTAAATACTCCATATGTTATTTATGGGAAATTAAATTGGTATAATGGAACTCCTAATATGCCACACCCAGAAATGGAAACAGTAAAAGAATACAAAAGCAAGCTGCAAATGGCTATGCAACCGGTATATCCTTCTACTGAGAAGTTAAGCACGAAAGGAATAAGTAACAAGGTTATGCGTACGATGATTCAAAACTTGTTTCAACAAGCGTATAATGATATTGAAGAAACTTTTCCTGCTTATTTTATTGAAGAATATCAATTCTTAGGTAAAAAAGAATCGTTATTAAATATTCATTTTCCTAAGAATCAAGAATTACTAGCAAAGGCTCAATATCGATTAAAGTTTGAAGAATTATTCTTTATTCAGTTACAATTACTACAGAAAAAACTCATACGAAAATCAAAACTAAAAGGCTTCGTTTTTGAACAGGTAGGAGAGGAGTTTACCAATTTTTACAACAATCATTTACCTTTTGACTTAACGGGAGCTCAAAAACGAGTACTGAAAGAAATTCGTAAAGATGCAGGGTCTGGAGCGCACATGAATCGATTATTACAAGGTGATGTAGGTTCTGGGAAAACGATTGTAGCATTATTAACTATGTTGTTAGCCATTGATAATGGCTATCAAGCCACAATTATGGCACCGACAGAGATACTTGCAACACAGCACTATAATGGGATAATAGAATTATTAGAGAAAACCGATATTAAAGTTGAATTATTAACAGGATCTACCAAAACAAAAAAACGTAGAGAAATTCATGAAAGCTTACTAGATGGTTCTTTGCATATTTTGATTGGCACTCACGCTATTTTAGAAGAAAAAGTACAGTTTAAAAATCTAGGAATTGCTATTATTGATGAGCAACATCGTTTTGGAGTAGCACAGAGAAGAAAGTTGTGGGAAAAAAGTTCATCTGATGGAAGAGCTATTCCTCCTCATATTTTGGTGATGACTGCGACACCTATACCAAGAACATTGGCTATGTCTGTGTATGGTGATTTAGATATTTCCGTAATTGATGAATTGCCTCCTGGACGTAAAGAAATTAAAACTGTACACCGTTATGATAGTAATCGTTTGGGTGTTTTTAAGTTCTTGAAAGATGAAATTGCTAAAGGGAGACAAGCTTATGTGGTATATCCTTTAATCCAAGAATCTGAAGCGATGGATTACAAAGACTTAATGGATGGATATGAAAGTATTTCTAGAGAATTTCCTTCTCCTAAATATCAAATTAGTATTGTTCATGGTCAAATGAAACCTGCTGATAAAGACTATGAAATGGAACGTTTCGCAAAAGGAGATACGCAAATTATGGTAGCAACTACGGTTATTGAAGTAGGAGTGAACGTACCAAATGCTTCAGTAATGGTTATAGAGAGTGCTGAACGTTTTGGATTAAGTCAGTTACATCAATTGCGAGGAAGAGTAGGACGTGGAGCTGAACAGAGTTACTGTATTTTATTATCGAGTTACAAATTATCTTCTGACGGAAAAACTCGATTACAAACTATGGTAGAAACTACAGATGGATTTAAAATTGCTGAAGTAGATTTAAAACTTCGTGGTCCGGGAAATATTATGGGAACACAGCAAAGTGGAGTGTTAAACCTTAAAATAGCAGATGTTGTTAAAGATAGTCCAATATTACATGTAGCACGTAAAGCTGCCATAAATTTACTTCATGAAGATCCTAATTTATCAGAAATAAAAAATTCCAGCTTGCTGAAAGCTTATGAAAAGCTTAGAAAAACAAGTGGAATTTGGAGTAATATAAGTTAGAATTAAGCACTATTAACTAGTACTTAATTCTTCTTTTTTGTTTTGATCGTTTTTATCAACATCACTTTCACTTTTATTGTATCTTAATATTAGGTATCCTATTATAGCAGATACAAGAGAACCTAGTAATACACCAATTTTAGCAGACCCTAGGAACTCTGGACTTTTAGCAAAAGCCAAACTAGCAATAAATATAGCCATAGTGAACCCAATTCCTGCTAAAAACGATACACCTATAATATGTCTATTATTTATATCTTTAGGAACCTCAATTATTTTAAGTTTTTTAACGGTAGTAATTATTGTAGTAATTCCAATACTATTTCCAAGAACTAAACATAGAGCGATGTTTATTATTAAGGAGGTGTCTAAGTTAGCATCACCATCTATTAAAACTCCTGCATTAGCTAAAGCAAAAATAGGGATAATTGCATATGCAACTATATCATGTAGTTTATGCTCTAACAATTGTAAAGGTGACTGATAATCTTCTATCCAATGATCTAAACTATCTATTTCTGCAACTTGTTCTTTCGATAATATAGGTTTAGAAGAAACTTTAGCCCCTTTGATATTATCCATTATTTGTGATAAGTGTGCTATAAACTCAGGAGTATGTACTTTTTGTCTAATAGGCACAGCAAAAGCCATTAATATACCTGCAACTGTTGGGTGTATACCTGCTTTAAGGAATAAAACCCAAATTACAGTACCAAACAAGAAAGTTATATATTTTGAGTAAAAACCTCTGTAAGCTATAAAATATAAAAAGGCTAACAAAGCTAACGCTATAGATATTAAAGTTATATTTATACTAGCACTATAAAATAAGGCAATAACTAAAACAGCTCCTATATCATCTACAATGGCAAAAGCTGTTAGGAATACTTTTAAACTAAGAGGTACTCTTTTACCTAGAGTATTTAATACCGCTAAAGAAAAAGCTATGTCTGTTGCCATAGGTACCCCCCAACCATGTGCTGTATCAGCACTTTTATTTAAGAAAACAAAAAATAAAATAGGAAACAACATTCCACCAAGAGCACCGAAGAGAGGAAAAGCTAATTTTTTGGTAGAATTTAACTCTCCAATTAAAAATTCTCGTTTAATTTCTAACCCTATTAAAAAGAAAAATACAGCCATTAATCCGTCATTAATCCAAAGAATTAAAGGTTTATACAATTCAAAATGTTCTGATTTAAAACCAATTTTGTATTCCCATAAAGCATTGTAACTATCTTTAAAAGGAGAATTTGCTAAAATAAGAGCAAGTAAAGTAGCTCCTAAGAGTAAAATACCACTTGCACTTTCAGTTTTCATGAAATTTTGGAGTGGAGATATAATTCTTTTTTTTATCATGTTTATGTATATAGATTGTTACTTACTTTTTTAGTAAAAAGTAAGGTTATTAATTTTTTTGTTTCAGAAAGCGAAGATAATTCATCAAACTTTAACGAAAAGTTAAATTTTAAAACTTTTTAACACTTAAGAAGGAGAAATTATATGAAATACCTAAATTTAGTTGGGTGCTACTTAAACTTCCACCTTTAGCTTTTACATAACCTGCTCCTAATCTTAAATTTAACTTATTGGTAAGTTTTTGATTAACTCCAATACTAGGTTTAATAATTAACCCTTGTCCTGTGCTTATACCACCACCACCAGCTGCACCTCCTAGAATCTGTGCAAAAAATGTTGTTCTTTCTTTAAAAAAGCTATTAGTTTGCACTCCTAACCCTACTATACCTTCTGCATAAGCGCCAGCATTACCAAAATTAGCAAAAGAAGTTTGACCAGCAGCATATAAATATTTATTTAAGAAAAAATTTAACTGTAATGATATTTGATGCATGTTTTCATTATGTCCTTCATCTCTTGCTGCATTAACATATAAGTCTTGTTTAATAATAGCATCAAAACCTTTAAATTTTCCTCTTGAAAATTCTCTTTCGTCTGATAAAATTCCATCTCTATCTACATAGTATTTTAATCCTAGACCAAAAGTAGAAGAAACAAAATGAGAGTCGGGACTCATCATATATCCTTTATTGATTGAGGCATATACATTATCGAATAGTTTTTGTTCTAAAGAGATATCTGGATAAATTAAAAAACCGCCTTTAGTATCTACTCCACCACCACCACCGGCTCCTAATCCTAATTTAGCTAAAATATTTGTACGGTTTCTATTCATTGATAAATGATATCCGCCACCCAAAAATACATCCATATACCCAGCTTTTATTCCATGATATGCGCCATCAGCTTTAACAAAAAAGAAAAAATTATCTGTAAAATAAGAGTTTAATTCAAATCCTGCTAAACGTATTGTATTTCCTTCATAAGAACCTTTGGTTACCTTAGCGTTATTTAGGTGAACTAATAATGAAATTCGATTACTAAAGATATTCCAAGAACTTTGTCTTAAATTTTCTATAGAAAAATTACTTTCTCTATTTTTAAAACTTGTTGTTTCAAAAGAAAGAGGTACTTGTATTGCTACATTAAACTGGCTACTATTTATGGTGCCACCATCAAAAAAGTCAACATAACTGTATCCTGCAGTTGCAGAAAAGTGTTTAAAATCATATCCTAAATTAAGATGAGGAAGTATAAAAGCTCCTCCACCATCAGGGGCAGATGCACCACCACCACCACCAAAGTGAATTCCAGCATCAATAAAAAAGTTATCGGTTATTTTTTGTTGGATTCCAGCATTTACACCTAAAGTAAAAAAGCCTCCTCTAATACCTCCAATAGCACCATATAAACCAACTCCAGCATAACTCCAATCATTTAGTTTTAGATTGTAGTGAAGCCCTGTATAGTCCATATTTTGTTCTCCTTCAGGCATTTTAATTGATAAGAAATCAATTTGACCAAAACCAAACTGTGTTTTTCTTTCAGGAATGGTATTTGTTTGCGCGTAAAAAAAATGAACACTCATTAGTAAACTTACTACGAGTGCTCTTTTAAAAATAATGTTAAGCATTAAATTTTATTTAATTATGTATTTTTTGACGTTCACCGTTTATGTATGAAGCTACAAAAGCATCATTAAATCCTATTTTAATTAATTCTTTTTGTAAATCTTTAGCTTCATCTAAGGTAGTATATAAACCTAAAGAGTATTTAAAATAGCCATCATTAGTTGTAACTGTTGAAGGAATAACTTCTGAAGACAATAAAGGGTATTTGTTTTCAGAAAGTACTCCTATTTGTACAGAATAAATAGTTTTTCCATTTATGTTTTCTGTCACTTCGTTTGTAATAGTTTCAGTGTTTATATTTGATGATATGTCATTAATGTTATCTGAAGACTCTTCATTATTTCTAGCAGCTCTAGCTTGCGCTCTATTTATGCTGTCTAAAACTCTGTAAGCTTCTTTCTTTTTTATAGACTCAACGTCTAAGTTGTTAATAGCGCTATCACCACCATTTACATAAAAATAATATGCTGCCCCTAAAGCAAGACCTAAAAGCAAACCTAAAAAAATAGGCAGAGTTTTAGAACTCTTTTTTAAAGCAGCCAATTCTTCTTGTGTACTGCTTAATTCACTTTCTGCTTCTTCTCTTTTTAATTTAGCATTATCTAAGTCTTCTTGTATTAACTTAAACTTTTCTTCTTCTATAAAAGGCATAATATGGGTTGATTAATAATTATTAAAAGCACTAAAATACAAATCTTTTTTCATTCATAAGTTTTAAAGAGTATAATAGAGCTTCTAATTGATAATTTCTATAACTCGTGAGGGGTAGAATAAACAGTCATTTTATTATTTCTACTAAAACCAATAAGGAAAATTCCAAATTCTTTTGCAAAATCTACAGCTAAAGAAGAACAAGCAGAAACTGCTATTATTATTGGTATTTTAGCTAAAAAAGCTTTAGAAACTATTTCATAAGAAACTCTTCCGCTAACTAACATATAATTAGCTTCTTTTAGCTTGTTTTTATTGATTAAATCACCAACACATTTATCTACGGCATTATGGCGACCAATATCTTCTTTTATAGTTAATAATTTTTTATTGGTGTTAAAAATAGCACAAGCATGACTACCTCCTGTAGATCTGAATAAAAATTGCTTCTTGTTCATTTCCAGAAACATAAAATGGATTTCTTTAACTAAATCTTTAATGTTATTGGCAGAGTTTCTTTTTAAAGACTTTCCTTTAATTTTTAAATCTTTTAATTCCTTTTTTCCACAAATTCCGCATGAAGAAACTGATAAAAGAGTACGTTTATTTAAATATCCTTTTCCTAATTTATTTTTTAAAATTTCCAAGTTTATAACTGTAGAAAAGTCCTTCTCTGTTTTTATTATGCTTATTTTAATTCCATCTTTATTTTTGTAGATGTCTTCAGCATATAATAAGCCTCTTACTAATTCTTCATCGTTTCCAGGAGTTCTCATAACTACTGTGTATGGCTCTTTGTTAATGTTTATTTGTAATGGAGCTTCTATTACAAGAGTGTCATCAAATTTTTCTAAAGAATCAATAGAAAGTTTAATAGATTGGTAGCTTTGTGTCTGTTTCATGATGATAGCAAATGTATGTAAAAAAGTAAGTAAAAAGAAAAGCCCTGACATTTAAGAATCAAGGCTTTTGGTATGTTTTATCGCCCCTAAACAATAAAACATACCTTTTGATAGGGGCTTTCTATCAATTAAATAAACGATAAATTACGAATAATAGTATTGGATACTAACCATTTTTCGTGCAGTCAATAACTATAAGTTCATTGTTTAGGTTTGTGGTAAAAAATAAATAAGTATTTCCACCGTCTTTTAATTTTGTTTCTTTTCTAATTTGAGCTACAGTTTTTGGGAAATTACGTGTTGTAATGTTTGCCTTAGATTCTGTTATTTGTTTCTTTATTCTTTTTTTATTGTAAGTAAATACATTGTTGATGTTAAAGATTCTTCCGGGGAAATCTTCAACTAAATTTTCTGAAGTATAAAGATGAGAATGTTGATGTAGTTTACCTATTTTTTGTTGATTTGCTACTTCGTTAAATCCTCCTGATTTTAAAATAGCGGCATTAGGTTCGTAAAGATATTTTAACGGTAGAGAATATTCAGGTTTTATTTTGTTTTTTAAACTGAAATTAAAAATTTGATAATTGTTTTTCAGTATATTACATGTTTTTATATCAACAGGTACTTTAATGTCTTTTTTTAATAAAAAAAGTAACTCTTTTACCTCATTATTAACTGCTATAACATGAATTTCTTTTACAAATTTCAATTCATTTATAGTTGATGTAATGTCTAAAATTGGTGAGTTTTTAATAAGAATTGTGTTCGACTTTTCAAATAAAAAATCTAAATTTTCAGGTATATTTGGTATACAATCACTCAATAAAAAAACTTTTCCTTTTTTTTCGTTTCTTCGAGAAGGATCAATATAAATACAATCGAATTTTTCAGAAGTATTTTCTAGATATTTTAATCCGTTTGTAGCTATAGTTTCAATGTTAGACACTTTCATTTGCTTATAATTGTATGAAACAATTTTTGAAAGTTTTTCATTTAGCTCGCAATGTATAACATTTTTAAATTGTTTTGAAAAAGCATAACAATCAACACCAAAGCCTCCAGTAATATCTATTATTGACTCTCCGTTAATTAATTTAGACTTGTAATGAGCAGTTATTTCAGAAGAAGTTTGTTCAATACTTAGTTTAGGAGGATAATAGATGTTTTTTGTTTGAAACCAAGTAGGTAGTTTTTTTTCAGATTTTTGTTTCGCAATGATTTGGTTGGCTAATTCTTGAATAGAGATTTTTTCAAAAGGGCTTCCTTTAAAAATTAATTGCTCTATATTGGATGTTAGGTTATGGTTAATATAATCCTGAACCTCAGTATTTAAAATGTTTTTATTCAAAAAAGAAGTGTTTTTTTAAATGCTTTTTACTACAATAATACTAATAATTTAACAGTTATAAAGTTTTGTTAATCCTATATTTTCATTAGGTTTGTTTACTTAATTATCAATTTAAAGTTAACAAATAATTTATTATGAAAAAAAGTATTTTAATGCTTGCTATGATTTTAGCAACAATGAGTGTAAGTGCTCAGTTTTATGTTTCTGCAGCAGGAGGGTATTCAATTTCTAGTGCTGGTGTACGTTTTGGTACTGAAACTACTGCAGCTGGAGTAGAGAACACTTACGGTAGTTATGGTGAAGGACTACATACTCAATTAAGAGGAGGGTATTTTTTTAACGACACTTTTGGTGTTGAAGTTGGTGTTGGATACTTAAATGGAGCAGATCAAACTTCTCTTTTAGTTGATTTACCTACACAAGCTCAATATATAAACATTGAAGCTAGAGGTAAAGCTTATGGGGCATCTGCTTCGTTAGTTTATAAATTTACTAATAATATCTATGGACGTTTTGGGGCCTTGATTAAGGTAGGAGGAAAAACTGAATCTGATGGGAAAATAAGAATGGCATTGTCTCAAACAGAAATGCTTAATGTAGATTATACTCAAGATTACAAGGGCCGTTTGCCATTAGGTTTTATAGGAGCTGTTGGATATAAGTATGACTTAAGTGATAAAGTATCTCTTTTTGCAGAATTAGAATACATGGGAATTAGTGTTACTAGAGATACTTCAGAAATTACTGAATTTTCAGCAAATGTTAATGGAGAAGCAAGATCTATAGAGCAAGTAAAAGCTATTTTTGCTAATCACCCTAATGCTCAATACAATCCTTTAGCTGCTGTATTTAACAAAAATATAGAGTATGTTGATGAGTTACCTTTTGGTGCAAATCCAGCTGGAGAAAAGCAATTATCTCAAAAAGTTCCTTATTCTTCTTTTGGGATTAATATTGGTGCTACTTTCTATTTCGGAAAATAATTCCTGTATTATATAAAATAAAAAGAGCAGCAATTTTGCTGCTCTTTTTATTGTTTGTAAGTTTTAATAATGTTAATTATATGCTTTTACATCTCCCATATCTAGAGTACCAACTGGCATTTCATGTTTTGTTGGTAGTATTGCTCCAGATTCAGTTGTGACCCAATCACTCCATGTGGCTTCCATTCCGCCTGTTGGGATTATAGAAACCCACATTTTATAACTGGTAGGCCTGCCGTTTTCGTCTAAAATCCATAGATAAGAATCTCCCGGAGTTGATCCTCCCGTGGTATAAGTAATCAATAAAGCGTCTTTACCTTCATATTGTACAATTCTTCGCTCAATTCCGTTTTCAAATACTTTATAAGGAGCTACTAACCAAAAACTATCATTGTTAAAGTAGTCTATTGCTTTTTGAAGTATTTCATTGTTCTTAACTTCTTTTTCATTTACTAAAACAACACTTTTTTCGGGGCTTTTTGTATGCAAGATTACTTTATTGGTATCCCACGATACTTCGACAATATTTTCTTGTTTGTCCCATTTATAAAAATGCTTTCCTCTAAAACTCCATTCAATAAAACGAGTATCTTTATAAGCTTCATAATTCAATGCTTCAAGCATTTTAGTGGCTAAAGCATCTGCTTTAGGTCCTTGTTTGCCTGTAGGAAGGCTTTCGTTGTTTTTAAAGTAAAAAACAGCTAATATAATAGCTCCAATTAGCAATAATATACCTAATGTTTTAAATAACTTCTTCATTTCTTTTTGTTAATGTTAATTGTTTAATTCCTTTAGCTAATTCATCTGCTGCTGAAGGGTTATTTCTAAACCAAAGTTCAGGCTCAATTAGCTCTAATTCAGCAATAGCTAATTTACCATTATTATCAGTAAAAACATCAACACGTGCATAAATAGGAGGTTCTATACAAGCTTTAACAGCATTTTCAGCAAATATAATTTCTTCTTTAGTAGGAGTGTAGTTATGAACTGAACCTCCGAAATCGTCTTGTACCCTGAAATCTCCTGGTTTTGCTATTTTTAAAATAGCATGTGTAAATTTACCGTTCATGACCATTAATGAAATTTCTCCTTTTTCAACTATATTATACTGAAAAGGTTGGATGATCATAGCTTCTTCTATAATTAACGAAGAGAAAGTCTTTTCATATTCGTTTATATTTTCTAAATTGATTTTGTAAGTGTGTCTCGCAGCACCAGAAATACAAGGTTTTAAAACAAAATCTTTTAAATCATACTTTAGAGAAAGTTCTTTTAATGTAGACTGTGTTCCTTTTTCAATAAAATAGGATTCACAAATATGAACTCCGTTTTGTTGTAAGTCTTGTAAATAATGTTTATCAATATTCCAACGAATAATTTTCTCTGAGTTTAACAATGTTGTTTGTTTACTTACAGTATTTAACCATTTTGAAAATTCAGGAAATCGATCAAAATAATCCCAAGTGGTTCTAAACAAAACATACTTTGTTGTAGACCAATCAAAAGTAGCATCATCCCATGAGAGACGAGCTACTTTTAAGCCTTGATTTTCAAGAGCTATTTTGACATAATTGTCTTCATCTAATACATTCTGAATATAGTTGTCAAGATTTTGAGGGTTTACATATCTCTTATCTGTGAGAATAATAGCATCGTATTTTTTCATATATGCAATGTAGTGGTATTTTTAAAGTTGTAAAATGCTTATTTATACATTTTATAATATTTTATTACGTTATTTGGTGCTTTTACATCTTAATTCATAAGATAAAAAGTTGTTTTTTTGTAGATAAACTTATAGAGAGTAGCTTTAGAAGAGAGGGGATGTAGTATTTACTATACTTATTAAATCTAGGTACTTGGTGAGTATATTAACAGAGGTAAATAGTTTAGAAGTTATAATAATAGAGACAAGCTTGTTATTATTAATGTTTAAAAACAAAAAAAAGCGCTTTAAGCGCTTTTTAAAACATATCTTTTACTAAATCGTTCATACTATCATATTCTTTGAATAAAAATCCAAAAAAGTCACTGCCTTTTTTCTTGTCAGATTTTAACTCTCCTTCAGAAAACCTATATTTTCTAAATTCTTTTATTTTTTTGTTAAGCTGTTTTTTTAAAGACTTATCAATAAGTAAATGATTTACGTTTTTCATAACTTTTTATAAAGCGTTATTTAGGTCTACTTTGTATTTATTTAATAAAGCTTTAGTTATTCCTAAGTTAGCGTCTTTAGAGTCTACAGCCAAATAAACAAAATAAGCACCACTAGGAGCAATGTTAATAATATGTATTTGACTAGATAAGGTTATGGTAATATCTTGAATTTCTTCATTTAAACCTAAAGCTTCAATAGCTTTTAATTTAGCTTTTACTACTTCTAAATTATAAGCTGAAGCTAAATTTGGGTCAAAGCTCTCATCTTTTGTAAATGAATCATAAGCTTCACCAGAACTAACATCGGTAACAGATACAGCAACAAACCCAGGAACATTACTTTTTAGGTTTTCGATAAAATCATTTAAAATTTCTTTCATTGTAAAAATGGTTGTTATAATAATTAATTAAAAAGTATTTATTGAAGGGCTATTTTTTTTAAGGTCAATTTAATCATGGCTAGTTTAGAAACATCATTAGTCAAAAGGCAAATAGTATGATTATCATATTTGTTGATAATAATAAGTCCGTCGTTTGATGTTAAAACTAATTGATTGAGACTTTTAGAGTTAAGAGTGTCTTGGAAAAATTCATCAGCCATGGTAAGAATAACATTAGCCATAGCTGCAATATTGTTTTCTTTAGAGATATTATAAAAATCAACCACGTGTCCTTCAGAGTCAAAAACAATTCCTTTATCTGCCTCTGATTCTTTTATTAACGTTTGTAAGTTTGCTTTCCCCATTTAAGTTTTTATAACTATTTTTTTGTTTTCCGTGTCTCTTCACTATACCTAAGACACTAATATTTTAAAAGGGTCACAAAAATAACATGTTATTTTCGTTTTTTTTTTTTAATTTTTTTTATGATTTTTTTAACAATTTTATAAGCGTAGAAAACAATTAGTTAACCAAAAACAAGTGTTAAGAGATGAATTACTTTTTTTTAATAAAAAAATAATAAAATAATAACACTATAAAATAATAACACTTTTTAAAGTATGATATTTATCATATTTATAAAAAAAGATGCTTTTTATGTTTGTGTCAAGCTGTGTTAAGGTTATCTGTGAAATTATTAAGATTACTTCTTTTCATAGTTGTGTATTTTTTTGATGCTCCCCCGCAATCTGTATAGTATTAAAACTTAAAAACAACGATTTATACCTTACAAACTCAAAAATCAATTAATAATATGACAACTAATAATTATCAAAAAAAATGGGATTCTAAAACAGGGGAGGATCAAAAAAGAAAACCAAAATTACCAAAACCAGTACCTATTGATACTGAAATTAAATTAAATGATAATGCTATACTTTTAAGTATAACTGATACTAGAGGTGTTATTGAATATTGTAATGAAGATTTTGTAAATTCATGCGGATACGAAGTTCATGAGTTAGCAGGATCGGGACATAACATTGTTAGACACCCAGATATGCCAAAAATTATATTTAAGCTAATGTGGCAAAGGCTAAAAGAAAAAAAGAATATGGTAGCCTTTGTTAAGAATTTAGCTAAATCAGGAAGGTATTATTGGGTTATGACAGACTTTATTGTTAAAGAAAATGAAAAAGGAGAAGTAACTCATTATAAAGGTATAAGAAAGGCTGCACCTAAAAAGGCTATAAATGAAATAACCCCCTTATACAAAAAGCTTTTAGAAATAGAAGGATTGAAAGATGTTGAGGCTTCTGAAAAGTTCTTAACTGGTTTTTTGGATGCAAAAAATACAGATTATGATACGTATGTAGAATATTTAATATCTGATTATAACGATTTAAATATGTTTATAAAAGATAATACAAAAAAAGGTTCGTTTTTTAAAAGATTTTTTGGTGTAAGTTAAACTCAATGAATAAGGGAAGTTATAAACTGGCTTTAATCATTCTATTATTACCAAATAAATCTTTTCTAAGTTCAACTTTAGTAAAACCTTTATCTTTTAACATTTCAACAGTCTCTTTACTTAGATATTGATTAATTTCAAAAAAAAGTAGTCCGGTTTTAGTTAAACTATTTTTAGCTAAATCGGCTATTTTTTTATAGAAAAGCAATGGATTGTCATTTTCTACAAACAAGGCTAAGTGTGGTTCGTTTTCTAGTACATTTTTTTTTATTTCATTTTTTTCTAATTCACGTACATAAGGAGGATTAGAAATAATAATATCAAACTTATTACTCAATTTCTTAGTTTTTAGAATATCTTGATGTATGAATGATACTTCAACTTTATTTAAGATTGCATTTTTCTCTGCTACTTTTAAAGCTTCTTCAGAAATATCAATAGCGCTTACACTTGTTTTAGATACGTGCTTTTTTAAACTGATAGGAATACAGCCTGTTCCTGTTCCAATATCAAGAATAGACAAGAGTTCTTGTTTTTTATTTATTTCTTGAATAACCCATTCAACTAACTCTTCGGTTTCAGGACGTGGAATTAACGTGTTTTCATTTACCATAAAAGGAAATCCATAAAACTCTGTTTTACCTAATATATATTGAATAGGTTCTTCTTTTTTTAGTCGAAGTAGGGCTTCATTTAATAATGTTTTCTTGTTTGAAGGAATTTCAAAATTAGGTCGTAACGTGAGATCTATACGTTGTAAGTTTAAATATTCATCTATTAAAAAAAAGAAAAAAGTATCAATCTCCGTTTGTGGATAAACTGAAATCAATTGCTCAGAAAAGTATGTTTTATATTGTTTTAGTAGCATTTTATAAATCTTTTAGCATCCAAATATTACAAGAATAATGGCCTGTTTTTCCTAGTGGTTCTTCTAAATCTATAAAGCCATTTTTTCTATATAGTAATGTTGCAGTTTTCATATATGGCAAAGTTTCTAAATAACACTGTTTAAAACCTGCTTTTTTAGCTTTATTCAAACAGAAACCTATTAATTTTCTACCAATACCTTTTCCTCTCGCTATTGGTAAGAAATACATTTTTTGAAACTCACAAATACTCCCCTCAAAATTATCTAATTGAGCAAAACCAGCTCCTCCTACAACAACACCATTATGTTCTACAACAAAATATCCAGCCTTTTCTTTTTGGTAGGTCTCATACATTTCATCAGTAGCCTTATCTTCATAAGCGGTTCCTACTTTTGGAGCTCCAAGCTCGATTAATACATCTCTGATAACCTTAGCTATTTGGGCATTATCTTGTGGTTTAATTTCTCTAATAATAAAATCAGATGGTGTCATAGGAATATAGTACTTTTGCAAGAGCAAAGTACCCAAAAAAACACGAGTTTTCATGAAGAAATTCATTTATTTTTTACCTTTTTTATTGCTAATTATTAGTTGTTCGGTAAAACAAAAACCGATTTTTTTAAAAGTTGATGATATAAAACTTTTATCCGTTTCTACAGACACGATTAGAGTTGGTGCCAATGCTTATTTTGAAAACCCTAACGATATAGGTGGTAAAATAGCTACTGATGAAATTAAAGTATTAATTGATGAAGTAGAAGTAGCACAGGTTTCTTCTGAAGAGTTTAAAGTTCCAGCTCGTAAAGAATTTTATATTCCACTAAAAGTGGTAATTCCTTCAAAACGAGTGTTTGAAAATAATAAAAACGGAATTTTAGGAGGTGTTTTAAACTCTTTAATAAACCAGCGTTTGAAAATTCATTTTAAAGGAGATTTAAAATATAAAGTTTTAGGTTTTTCACATGTATACCCTATTGATAAAGTAGAAAATATAGAAATTAAGTTCTAGTATTATGAATCATGAAGTCTACATATTACGCTGCTTAGAATTAGCTAAAAAAGGGATAGGAACTACAAGACCAAATCCATCCGTTGGAGCTGTAATCGTGCATAATAACAAAATAATAGGAGAGGGGTTTACATCTCCTTATGGAGGTCCTCATGCAGAAGTAAATGCTATAAACGCTGTTCAAAATCAAGAGTTACTCAAAGAAGCCACCATTTATGTTACGTTAGAACCATGTTCTCATCATGGAAAAACACCTCCTTGTGCAGATTTAATAATAGAGAAAGGAATACCTAACATTGTTATAGGATGTGTAGATACAAATAGTTTAGTAGCGGGTAAAGGTATAGAGCGACTTAAAAAAGCTGGTAGAAATGTAATTGTAGGTGTTTGTCAGAAAGATTGCATAGAACATCACAGACGTTTTTTTACCGTTCAAAATAAAAAACGTCCTTACATTATTTTAAAATGGGCTGAAACGAAAGACGGATTCATAGCTCCATTAAAAAAAGATGAGCAAAAACCAGTATGGATTTCCAACCAATATTCTCAACAGTTAGTCCATAAATGGCGTAGTGAAGAGCATGCTATTTTAGTTGGAACGAATACGGTAATTGCAGACAATCCGTCACTGACAGTTCGTAATTGGAAAGGAAATAACCCTATGAGAATTGTTATTGATAAAAACTTACGAATTCCGTCAGAAGTAACTGTTTTTGATAGAAACGTACAAACAATAATTATAACAGAAGAAAAGAAAGAGGAAAATCAACATGTCATTTACGAACAAATCGATTTTTCTTTTCAAGTGGCGGAACAAATTTGTGAAGTGTTGCACAAACACCAAATACAGTCAGTGATAATTGAAGGTGGTGCTAAAACATTACAAACATTTATCGATGCAAATTTATGGGATGAAGCTAGAGTTTTTATTGGAGATGTAGTTTTTGGAGAAGGGGTGAAGCACCCAGTTTTTAGCACTAAGCTATCTTCTGAAGAAAAAATAGATAACGATATTTTAAGAATATATAGGAATGATTAAAAACATCATTTTTGATTTTGGTGATGTATTCATCAATTTAGACAAAGAAGCAACATATAAAGAATTAGCAAAATTAGGAGTTACTGAAATTTCTGACGAAATGATGCAACAATATTATCAGTATGAAATGGGATTGATATCTACTGATGAATTTGTGTCCTTTTTTCATGATAAATTCAATATTTCAAAAGAAGATTTAATCCGTTCGTGGAATGCTATTTTACGAGATTTTCCTAAACATCGTTTAGATTTCATAAAAGAACTTGCAGCAAGCAAACAATACCGATTGTTCCTACTAAGTAATACAAATGACTTGCACATTTCTTGGATTCAAAAAGATTGGGGAGAAGAGTTGTATGACGAGTTTAAAGGTTGTTTTGAACAGTTTTACTTATCACACGAAGTTAATTTCAGAAAACCAAATACGGATATTTTTGAGTTTGTGTTACAAGAGAATAATCTACAAGCTTCTGAAACCTTTTTTATAGATGATACCAAAGAGAACACTAACACTGCGCAACAATTAGGGATTCATGTATGGAATAATTGTCCAAAAACAGAAGATGTGGTTGATTTATTAAAAAGAAAAGAATTTATAGCGTGATATACTTAATTTTTAGCATTCTTATCTCTAGTTTATTATTTGTAATTTTTAAACTCTTTGATGTTTATAAAATAAATACATTGCAAGCTATTGTTTTAAATTATGCTGTAGCACTATCTTTTGGTTTTATACATACAAAAGTTTCCATACCTATTATGGATATACCAAATCAACCCTGGTTTTTTGGTGCTTTTATTTTAGGTTTTTTATTTATAGCTGTATTTAATGTAATGGGAGTTACGGCACAGAAAAATGGACTCTCAGTAGCTTCAGTTGCAGGTAAAATGTCGGTAGTAATCCCTGTAATAATTGGAATCTTTTTATACAATGAGAGTATCGGATTAGTTAAAGCTATAGGGATAGTTTTGGCATTGATAGCAGTATATTTATCTTCGGCAAAAAGTGATACTTCTTCAGTAAAATTTAAAAACTTGTTATTTCCTTTATTACTTTTTTTAGGGTCAGGGAGTATTGATACATTATTAAAGTATACTGAAACTACTTACGTACCTAAAGAAGCATTACCAATGTTCTTATCAGCTATTTTTGGATGCGCTTTATTTTTTGGTTTTTTTATTTTAACAGCTCAGTTACTAAATAAAAAAGGAGTATTTGAATGGAAAACGTTCCTTGGAGGGATTGCTTTAGGAGTCCCCAACTATTATTCTATGGAATTTTTATTAAAAGCATTACAAACAAAGGGGCTTGAAAGTTCTACAATTTTTACCATAAATAATGTGTCTATAGTTATATTAACCACCGTATTTGCTCTTACATTTTTTAAAGAAAAATTGATTAAAAAAAATTGGCTTGGTATTGGGCTTGCCATAATTAGTATTTTATTAGTAGTTTCGGCATAATGAATGAAGAAATAAAAGACACTTACAAAACAATTACCAAACCCTCTGAGGAAACCTTATTTAAAGACCGAAACAGTAAGTTTTTCGGGTATGCTTTTCCTGTTTTTACTGAGGAAGATATTAAAGAACGTTTAGAAGAACTCCGTAAACAACATCATACTGCACGTCATCATTGTTATGCGTGGCAATTGGGAACAGAAAAGATTCGTTTTCGTGCTAATGATGATGGGGAGCCGAGTAATTCAGCAGGGCAACCAATTTATGGACAAATACAATCTTTTGATGTAACCAATATTTTAATTGTTTCTGTACGTTATTTTGGAGGAACCAAACTTGGAGTAGGAGGATTAATTAACGCCTATCGAACTTCAGCGCAATTAGCTTTAGAAGCCTCTGAAATTATTGAGAAAACCATAGATATTCATTATAAGTTAAAGTTCGGGTACGATATGATGAATAAAGTACAACGTATTATCAAAGAACGAAACCTAGATATTATTAATCAAAAATTAGAATTAGACTGCGAGTATACCATTTCAGTACGTAAAAAAGAAGCTGAAAGTATTTTTGAAGTTTTTAATAATTTATTTAAGGTGGAGATTAAATTAGTAGATTAAACACTAATAGAGGCTTTGAAAAAAATGAAGTTAATGAGAAAAAATATTATCATCCTCTTTTTAATGGTTCTACCCATTAAGAGCATAAAAGCTCAAAACTTTTTGTATAATACTGAACAGTTTGGTATACGAGGATCTATGTTAGGAGGTGCTATAGCTGCTGGAGCAGATGATGAAAGTATGACTTTTTATAACCCTGCAGGAATACACAAAGTTCCTTCTCAAGTAAGTATATCTCTATTTCAGCCTGTAATTCGTAGCTTTGGTTTTAATAGCTTTTGGGGAGCAAGGGAAAGCAGCGAAATAAATACTAATTATGGGCTAAAACCTTCTCTTATATCTTTTAAATTTAATTTAAAAAATATTGAATTAGCATTTATTAAAATAAGTAAAAGCGAGTTAACAGATTTTTTTAATGCAAAAAGAGAAACCACAAACAGTAACCTTTTAAATACACAGTACTTTGAATATGAATATAAAGGCGAAGATGATTGGTTTGGAGTCGGAACAAGTTTTAAATTAACATCAAATATTTACCTAGGTATTAGTCAGTTTCTAAGTATTTCTAACTTTGAATATAGAAATAAAGTATTTTTAGAAGAACTAAATACAGCTAATAACACTTCTAATAGCTACTTTAACTCTGAACAAACTAGCAGTTATGATAACACAGGTTTTATAACTAAAATAGGTTTTTTATACGATACTAATAAACACGACTTTGGTTTTACAATAACTACTCCAAAGTATTTGAGAATTTTAAAAGATGGATATTATACAGGAGAATTAACCAGAATAGATAGTGACCATAGTTTAGGCAGGCAAATTGTAGATAATGATATATCTCCAGAGATACGAACTCCTTGGGAGTTTTCTATCGGATATAGTTTTCTAGTAAATAAAAATAGTAAATTATGGTTAAGTACCAGTTATCACACTGGAATATCTGATTATAAAGTCGCAAATATAAAATCCGGAAACTCTGCTTTTTCCTGGGTCAATGGTAATAAATCAGTTATTAACTTTGGAGTAGGGTATTCACATCAAATAAGTCCAACATTAGAATTATCAGGAGGTTTTAGAACAAATAATTTAGCCTACGAAAACAAAAAGGTTTCATTAACAAAATTGAGAAACACTATTTTAGATGGAAATCAGATACACTTTGTAATTGGAACTAAATTTAAATTCAAAAGACACGACGTGCTTTTAGGGTTAGACTGGGGAACTATTTATGATACTCCAAACAAAACTAGCTTTGAATATTTACAAGATATTGCTGAATTATCTCCAAACTTGAATGGGCTGACCAAACAAAATATAACTATTCTATTAACATATAGGTTTATTATAGATGAATTAATAAAGCTATAATATATCTTAACTTACTTAAGCTCAAAACATTTTAGGTTACTTCAATAATTATTCGTAAATTTGCTGGCCTTTTTACGAGTACAGATTTAAAAAGGATAGAAAATAACATTTATTAAGTTTAATTTCTCTTGGCGTTAGTATCGTTAAAAATCTGGTTAACAAAAAGATACAAATATTTATTTCAGACATGTCTGAAGAAACAAAAAACACAGCAGAAGCTGTAAATCCAGCAGAATTTTTAGCAACCTTTAACTGGCACAAATACGAAGAAGGTATTGATGAAGTTGATGAGTCTAAATTAAAAGAATTTGAAAAAGCCTTAGAAGGTACTGTAGGGTTCGTAAACGAGCGCGATGTTATCGAAGGTGAAGTAGTACGTATTACTGATCGTGATGCTATTATCGACATTAACTCTAAATCTGAAGGTGTAATTTCGTTAAACGAATTCCGTTACAATCCAAATTTAGCTGTTGGAGACAAAGTAGAAGTATTAGTTGACAAAAGAGAAGACTCTTCAGGTCAATTAGTATTATCTCACAAAAAAGCACGTGTAATCAAAGCTTGGGATCGTGTTAACAATGCACACGAAACTGGTGAAATCGTTAACGGTTTTGTTAAGTGTAGAACTCGTGGAGGTATGATCGTTGATGTATTTGGTATTGAAGCATTCTTACCAGGTTCTCAAATTGATGTGAAGCCTATCCGTGACTACGATCAATATGTAGAAAAAACTATGGAATTCAAAGTTGTGAAAATCAACCACGAATTTAAAAACGTAGTAGTATCTCATAAAGCATTAATCGAAGCTGATTTAGAAGATCAAAAACGTGAAATTATCGGTCAATTAGAAAAAGGACAAGTACTAGAAGGTGTTGTTAAAAACATTACTTCTTATGGTGTATTTGTTGACTTAGGAGGTGTTGACGGATTAATTCATATTACTGATTTATCTTGGTCTCGTATCAACCACCCGAACGAAGTTGTTGAGTTAGATCAAAAATTAAACGTTGTAATCTTAGACTTTGATGATAACAAGTCAAGAATTCAATTAGGATTAAAACAATTATCTGCTCACCCATGGGAAGCTTTAAATGCTGATTTAAAAGTTGGTGATAAAGTAAAAGGTAAAGTAGTTGTTTTAGCTGATTATGGTGCATTTGTAGAGGTTGAAGAAGGAGTAGAAGGATTAATCCACGTATCTGAAATGTCATGGTCAACTCACTTACGTTCTGCACAAGATTTCGTAAAAGTTGGTGATGAAGTAGAAGCTCAAATCTTAACATTAGACCGCGAAGAGCGTAAAATGTCTTTAGGTATGAAGCAATTACACCCAGATCCATGGACAGATATCACTACTAAATATCCAGTAGGTTCTAAACACACTGGTACTGTACGTAACTACACTAACTTTGGTGTATTCGTAGAGTTAGAAGAAGGTATTGATGGATTAGTATATATCTCTGATTTATCTTGGACTAAGAAAATTAAGCACCCATCAGATTTCGTAACTGTAGGTGATCAATTAGAAGTTCAAGTATTAGAATTAGACGTAGAGAACCGTAAATTAAACTTAGGTCACAAGCAAACTCAAGATAACCCTTGGGATGCTCATGAATCTACTTATACAATCGGATCTATCCACGAAGGTACTATCAAAGAGAAAAATGATAAAGGTGCAACTGTAGTATTTGCTGATGGTGTAGAAGCTTTCGCTCCAACTCGTTTCTTAGAAAAAGAAGACGGAGGTAAATTAGCTAAAGGTGACGAAACTAAGTTCCAAGTAACTGAGTTTAGTAAAGAGTACCGTAGAATTGTTGTTTCTCATACTTCTATCTTTAGAGAAGAAGAACAAAAGAACATCAAAGCTGCTGCTGCTAAAGCTCAAGAAGTAGAAAAAACTACTTTAGGAGATATCGGTGGATTAGCTGAATTAAAGAAGAAAATGGAAGGAAAATAATCCGAACAATTTCTTAAAATGTATAAACCGTTAAGCTTGTAAAGCTTAGCGGTTTTTTTAATTCCTTATGTAACAAATGTTACAGTTAAAGCTCTCCCTTTTTAAAGGATACTTTCTTAAATAGCTTTATATTTGCTCACCAATTAAAAATTAATATGACACTTATTAAATCTATATCAGGTATTAGAGGTACCATAGGCGGAAATACAGGTGACAACTTAACACCTATAGATGCTGTAAAATTTGCAGCAGCTTACGGTACGTTTATAAAAAAGAAAAACTCCGAAAAAGAAAAAATTACCATTGTAATAGGTAGAGATGCCCGTATTTCGGGTAAAATGATAAGTAACTTAGTCGCAAATACACTAGTCGGTTTAGGAATTGATGTAATCGATTTAGGTTTATCTACAACACCAACTGTTGAAGTTGCTGTCCCTTTAGAAAAGGCAGATGGAGGTATTATCTTAACTGCTTCACACAATCCAAAACAATGGAATGCTTTAAAATTATTGAATGAAAAAGGAGAGTTTTTAAATGGTGAAGATGGAGCAGACATTTTAAAGATTGCTGAAAATGATACAACAATTGAGTTTGCTGAAGTTGACGATTTAGGAGCGTATAGAAAAAAGAAGAACTACATAAAGAAGCATATTAAAGAAGTTTTAAAACTAGATTTAGTAGATAAGAAAGCCATCAAAAAAGCGAAATTTAAAGTTGTTGTTGATGGTGTAAACTCTACTGGAGGTATTGCTATTCCTGCTTTACTAAAAGAATTAGGAGTAAAATGTGTAGAATTATATTGTGAACCCAACGGACACTTTCCACACAATCCAGAACCTTTGAAAGAACACTTAACGGATATTTCTGAATTAGTAGTCAAGGAAAAAGCAGATTTAGGTATTGTAGTTGATCCTGATGTAGACCGTTTAGCGCTAATTTCTGAAGATGGTTCTATGTTTGGAGAAGAATACACTTTAGTAGCTTGTGCCGATTATGTTTTAGGTCAATTAGGAGGTGGTAACACTGTTTCTAACCTATCATCCTCAAGAGCTTTACGAGATGTTACTGAAAAACATGGAGGAACATACACAGCAAGCGCAGTAGGAGAGGTGAACGTAGTACAAATGATGAAGGATACCAATACTGTAATTGGAGGAGAAGGTAACGGAGGAATTATCTATCCAGAATCTCATTATGGACGTGATTCGTTGGTAGGAGTTGCGTTATTCTTATCACATTTAGCTCATAAAAAAATATCTTGTAAAGCTTTAAGAGATTCATACCCTAGCTACTTTATGAGCAAAAATAAAATCCAGTTAACACCACAAATTGATGTTGATAAGATTTTAGAAACAATGGCTAATAACTATAAAAATGAAGATGTAAACACTATTGATGGTGTAAAAATTGATTTTGCTAACGAGTGGGTACATCTACGTAAATCGAATACCGAGCCAATCATTAGAATTTATACAGAAAGTACTAGCCAAGACAATGCAGATGCTTTAGCTAAAAGATTTATAACTGAAATACAACAAATAATACAATAGTTCTTTGAAATTAAAAATAGTAAGTTTATTAATGCTGATGGTTTCAGCATCAATAATAGCGCAGAAGAAAAACGAAGAAATCATTCAAAAGAAAAAAGTAACTAACAAAGGAAAATTCTTCGTTTATTGGGGATGGAACTGGGCTAGTTATTCTAATTCAGATATTCGTTTTAAAGGAGCTAATTACGATTTTACATTACAAAATGTAAAAGCTCAAGATAGACAGACTAAGTTTTCATTTAATGATTATTTTAATCCAGGGAGAGTAACTATCCCTCAAACAAATTATAGAATAGGATATTTCTTTAAAGAAAACTATACTATTTCTATTGGAGTAGATCATATGAAATATGTAATGATAGCTGATCAAGATGTAAAAATTAATGGAAATATTAATATAGGAAACGCGAAGTATGATGGAACATATAATAACGAAACTATCAATTTAGCAGCAGATTTTTTACGTTTTGAACACACTGACGGTTTAAATTATGTAAATGTAGAAGTAAAACGTTTTGATGATGTGAGTCACTGGTTTGGTTTAAACTTAGAAAACTTACAAATTAATTTAACAGAAGGAGTGGGGCTTGGTATTTTATACCCAAGAACCAATACAACCCTTTTAGGCATGGAGCGTCACGATGATTTTCATTTATCAGGATACGGAGCTTCTATTGGAGGTGGTTTAAATATAACATTCTTAAAACACTTTTTTGTACAAGCGGATTTAAAAGGAGGTTATATTTATATGCCAGATGTTAGAACAACTAAAAGCCCTATAGATACAGCATCACAAAGTTTTTACTTTTTTGAAAATACCATTTTAATAGGAGGTAAATTTAGACTTTAATAACAAAGTATTATAAATACGTTAATATTATAACTATTTTAGGCAAACAAATAATATACTGCTAATTTTACGCTACCTAACAAACAACTAGAGATTTCAACTATGGATTTAGAACAGTATTTTGATAAGTTTAGAAAAAATATTGTAGGTATAGATCAGACTTTTCAAACACCTTACGGTGAAAAGAAAATGATTTATACAGATTGGACTGCAAGTGGAAGATTATATCGACCTATAGAAGAACAACTTTTAAATAAATTTGGACCTTTTGTAGCCAATACTCATACAGAAACTTCTACATCAGGAGCTGCTATGACTTTAGCCTATCACGAAGCACGAAATATTATTAAACGCCACGTAAACGCTTCTTCCAATGATGTTTTAATTACGGAAGGTTCTGGTATGACGGGAGTAGTGAATAAATTTCAACGTATTTTAGGACTAAAAATAAATGAAAATTTAAAAGAAAACACACAGGTTCCAGATGAAAAAAGACCTATTGTCTTTGTAAGTCATATGGAGCATCACTCGAACCAAACATCTTGGATTGAAACTATAGCAGATGTAGAGGTTGTTCCTTGTAATAATGAAGGTTTAGTGTGTTTAGATAAGTTTGAAGAAACTATAAAAAAATACTTAGATAGACCTATTAAAATAGCTTCTATAGTAGCAGGATCAAATGTAACAGGAATAAAGACAGACTACCATAAAGTAGCCTCTTTAATTCATCGTTACGGTGGTTTGTGCTTTGTTGATTTTGCCTGTTCTGCACCTTATGTAGATATAAATATGCATCCAGAAAAAGAAGATGAATATTTAGATGCTATTTTCTTTTCTCCACATAAGTTTTTAGGAGGTCCAGGAAGTTCTGGGGTGTTGATTTTTAATAAAAAACTGTATAAAAATATGGTTCCTGATAATCCTGGAGGAGGAACGGTTAGTTATACAAATCCTTGGGGGCAACATGATTATTTTGATGATGTAGAAACGCGTGAAGATGGAGGGACACCAGCTTTTTTACAAACTATAAAAATAGCTTTATGTATTCAAGTAAAAGATCAAATGGGTACTGATAAAATAAAGGAACGTGAAGATGAAATCAATCCAATTATTTTTAACTGTTTAGAAAATTTGGAAGGAGTTAAAATATTAGCTCCAGATCATAAAGATCGTTTGAGTATTTTTTCTTTCTACTTTGAAAAATATCACTTTAACCTTGTTGTAAAATTATTAAACGACCGATTTGGAATTCAAACTAGAGGTGGATGTTCGTGTGCAGGAACTTATGGACACTTCTTATTAAATGTAGATCAAATAAGATCAAATGAAATAAAAGGTCAAATATTAGAAGGTTGTAATACAGAAAAACCAGGTTGGGTACGTTTATCAGTACATCCAACAATTACAAATGAAGAAGTACAATTTATTTGTGAATCGTTACAAACGTTAGCCGAAAATATTGAAGAATGGTCTAAAGACTATGAGTACGACATTGCTAAAAATGATTATGTACATAAAACCATTGAACCAATTGAAAAACAACTGGTAACTGATTGGTTTTCGTTATAATTATGATATGACACACTTAAAAAGCTCTTTTTTAGAAGATAATTATTCAAAAATTAAAGAAGACTCTATATCTGGAAGGTGGATAACACTAACAGATATCGAGCCTTTATATTTAAGCTTACAAAACTCAGAAATTCAAACAAAAATTATTGGAGAGTCTGAAGAAGGAAGGGCCATTTATAAATTAAAATTGGGAAAAGGCAAAAAAAGAATTCTTATTTGGAGTCAAATGCACGGTAACGAAAGTACTGGAACCAAAGCTGTATTCGATTTTTTAAACTTCTTACAACGCTTTCCTACTCACCAAATAACAAAATCTATTATAGATAATTGTAGTATTACCATTGTTCCTATGCTAAATCCAGATGGAGCACAAGCATATACACGTGTTAATGCTAACAATGTAGACTTAAACAGAGATGCTGTAGAATTAGAGGCCAAAGAAAGTAAACTTTTACGTAGTATTTTAGAAGAGGTAAATCCTCAATTTTGCTTCAATTTACATGATCAAAGAACCATTTTTGGTGTTGAAGGAACTAAAAACCCAGCAACAATATCGTTTTTGGCTCCTTCAGAAGAAGAAAAAAGAACAATTACAGAAGGGAGAAAAGAAACAATGAATGTAATTGTTGCTATGAATGATTTGTTACAAGAAATCATACCCAATCATGTTGGTCGTTATACGGATGAATTTTACCCTACAGCAACAGGAGACAATTTTCAAAAGTTAGGACATAATACAATACTAATTGAAGCAGGACATTTTGCAGGTGATTACGAAAGGGAAGAGGTTAGAAAATTCAATTTTTATGCGCTTTTACAGGGGATTTGTCATATTTCTTTAACAAATAATTTTAAAGAGTTTAAAAAATATTTAGCTATCCCTAACAATATCAAGAACTTCTACGATGTGATTTATCGATCAAAAAATAATGAAAAAGATGTTGCATATCAGTATGTAGAAACTATAGAAAATGATAAATTTGCACTCGTTTTAACAAAGGAAAAAGAAGGTAACTTATCTATGTGTTTAGCTCACAAAGAATTCATAAAAAACAGTTAAAAATTCTACTTTCTTTAAATAAAACTTATTTTTTTTAGAAAAAAACCATATTTTAGCAATATTACTTGAAGAAAACAAAAAAATGAAGAAGTTCATACTAGATGAAATCGATCATCAAATTTTAGACATTTTAATTGAAAATGCTCGTACACCATTTACAGACATTGCAAAAAAGCTGTTAGTATCTGCAGGTACTATACATGTACGCGTAAAAAAAATGGAAGACGAAGGAATTATTCAAGGATCTACTTTAACCTTGAATTATGAAAAAATGGGGTATTCATTTATTGCTCACGTTGGAATTTTTTTAGAGAAGACATCTATGACACAACATGTTTTAGACAATTTAAGATTGATTCCTAATGTAACTGTAGCCTACGTAACTGCAGGAAAATATAATATTTTCTGTAAAGTACGTGCTAAAAACACTAACGATGCAAAAGACATTATTTACAGAATAGATGATATTCATGGAGTTAATAGAACAGAAACAATGATTGCTCTTGAAGAAAGCATCAATGATAAAAAGCGTTTAATGCACGCAATTTTTAAAGATATTTAAAAAACTATTTTTAAAAAAGTTAAAAGGGTAGCATAATTATGCTACCCTTTTTTATTGTTTTCAATAAATTAACTGTTTCTATTCAAATAAAAACAGTATTTAATTTATAAAAAAGTGTAGAGTATAAGGAGACTATTATTATAAACTCCAATTAAACTTTTCATAAACTACATACCAATCTTTAGGGAAATCAGCTTTAATTAATAATTTTTTATTCGAATATGGATGAATGAACTCTAAAGAATAAGCGTGTAAAAAAAGGTTTTCACAATCAAAATTATCAATAAACATTGTATTGTGATTTTTATCACCGTATTTAGGATCTCCAATTAAAGGATGACTAATTTTGTTCATATGGATTCGTAACTGGTGTAATCTACCTGTTTTAGGGGCTAACTTTACCAAACTATACCTAGATGTGTCATAAGGTTTTACAGGAATATTTACTGTAACCGTTTTTATAGTACTTAAATGTGTTTCTGCATCTTTATGCACGTTGGCGTCTCTTCCTTTTACTGGAGAATCTATAATTTTAGTTTCAGGAGCATGACCTCTAACAACTCCATAATACGTTTTTTGTATTTCATTATTAGTAAATAGTTCTTGAAACTTAGCTACAAACTTTGTTTCCTTAGAAAGTAATATAATTCCAGACGTTTTTCTATCAAGACGATGAATTGGATACATTTTTTGATTGCATTTCTGTTGAATTATTTGTAACAAAGAATTTTCATCAGCAACATTTCTAGAATGATGCGCATGATGTACAACAACATTATTGGGTTTTGATACGCACAACACATATTCATCTTCATAAATAACATCTAACTTCATTATACTATTCATTTACTGGTTTTAATTTGGTGAAGTTTAAAAGGAGTAAAGATAACGCACCACATATAAAAAAACCTATAAAAAGTGGGAGAGTAGTGGTTTCAACATATTTTCCTATAAATGTAGCAATTGGTACTGCCATAATGGTAGATACAAATCCGTTAATTGCAGCTCCAATTCCAGCAATATGTCCAACAGGTTGCATTGCTAATGCTCGAAGATTTCCAAATAAAAATCCGATAGAGAAAAACTGTAGTGCAAAGAAGATTAATAATACTACAATACTTGGATTTTCCTTTTGATAAAATAATGTTATATAAATAATGGGAACAATTGAAAACATAATTAAAAAGAATGAAACGAGTTTATGCATTCCAAACTTCATAACAAATGAACCATTTAAAAAGGTAGCAAAACCAACAGAAATGGCTAAACCAGCAAAAATATATGGAAATTCGTCTACCAATAAATATTGCTCTTGAAAAATTTGCTGTGAAGCACTTAAATATACCATAAATGACCCTGTAATAAAACCAGATATAAGTGTAAAAATTACAGCTTGTTTATATTTTATAAATTCTTTAGAACCATCTAAAAATAAACGAAATGCAAACTTAATTCTGTTTTCTTCTTGAAGAGTTTCTGGTTGGCGCTTCCATAACCAAAACATTACTAAAACACCAAATATTAGTTGACTATAAAATATAGATTTCCATCCGTAAGCATCCAACATTAACTTACCAATAGCAGGAGCTACAACAGGAACTAAAATAAAAATCACCACAATAAACGACATAATTTTAGCCATGTAGTTTCCACTAAAACTATCTCTAACCATGGCAATACTAATTGTTCTAGGAGCAGAGAGTCCTATTCCTTGTAAGACTCTTCCTAAAACCATCATTTCTATGTTTGTAGCACTAACACAAATAAAGCTTGCAATAACAAAAAGTATAAAACCACCATAAATAACAGGCTTTCTTCCTAAACTATCAGAAATTGGCCCAGAAATTAATTGCCCAAAGCCTAGTCCTAAAAAAATCATTGTTACTAATAATTGACTATCGTGTGATCCTTGTTGAACTCGAATACTAATACCTATTTGTTCTAAAGCTGGGAGTAATGCATCTATTGATAAAGCTACTAATGACATTAGAGAAGCCATTAAAGCAATGAATTCTAATTTCGATTGATTATTTTTTTGCATTATGCAAAAATACTGCCTTTATTTTAGTTAGAAGTATGGATAAAAGTTAAAAAAAGGCTGCTTTTTTAACAGCCTTAAACAAACAATACTATAAACTATATATGTCTAATAAAAAAGACGCTGCCAAGAATAAAATGTAGTGAAACAAAAAAATGTAATAAAGTGAAGGGGCTTTTTATTCAGAACAGCGTCATATACTATATACATCTTACAATTTATGAAACAGTTATAATTAAAATAACCCTACTTTTTTTGTTAAAATTTCAAAAAATATTTTTTATTGTAAAAAGCATTAGCTTCTATTGATTAAATCATCAATAAGTAAGTGTTTAAAAATATAGAAAAAACTCATTTATTTAGCTAAGCAATCAATTTAAAGTTCGTGGAAAGTCACATAAAACTACTCTCTAAAAAACAAGTAAATATTGTCTTGATTTATAGGCTTCCAATTTTTTGCATGGAAACTGTTTTCTTCCCAGTAAATTATAAGGTTTATATGGTCTATTTTTACAGAATCCTTTGTTTGTGTTAATAGATTTAAAGTGTCTTTACTTTGAGTAATACCATTCATTTTAAAATGACCATCTATTTTAGAAATAAAATCACTTAATTCTTCTATTCTTTTAATTTCAACCTGTTCACTATCAGCATTGGTAAGCTTATCCCATTTGTATTCTAATTGCTTTTTTGAGTTACAATTTAATAAACTTAAAGAGAAGAATGTAATTAGTAATATGTTTGTTATTCTCATTTTATACCTTTTTCTTTTAATATTTCGTTTAGCCATTTTATATAACTTGAATGATGTCTTATCCTAGTTATTTCCCCTGAATTCATTATTGAGTGTAAGTCGTCTACATGTTTAGAGCTAGTAATATATTCATCATTTAAACCTAACATATGACCAAATTCGTGAACTGCACCTCTTTGATAAATATTATCAGATTTTAGTGATGGTGTTAGATCTCCACTGTCAAGATGGGCTGTACCAAAAAAAGAGTTAACATAACTCTGTTCAAATCCTCCTTTTTTTATTTTTTGTACATAAATTTCCCAATGTTCTCCAATACTCCATTGGTCATAAACTGATAGGAATCTAAAATCTAAAAATACTCTTTTACCTTGCGATAAGCTTTTAATAACTCTCATGTCTCCCCACTTTTGACTTATGGCACTTTCAAACTTTTGTATAAACTTAGTTTTATCTGAATTATTCCAAGCCAAATTACCGTTATTTTCGAAGAAAAATTGAAGTTTCATATAAACTATTAATATATAATCTCCTAAAGGGTTTTTAACTAAGCATAATCCAAAAGCATTATTAACTTTTCCACCAAATATAGGTCCTATGGTACCTGCATTTATAGAAGGACATATTGTAATTATTGTTTCTCCTGGCTTTATTATTGACGTTCTTATTCTATAATCTTCCATATTCTTTTTTATAACACATAATTTATATACATGGATGTTTTATCCATATATGTTATTCATAATTATTTTGTGTAAAGGTTTTTAACAATTTTTACTCATCCAAATATAAAAAAAGGAAGATAAAAAAGTGTAACTTTTTTATCGGGTCGACACACGAAGCCTAATCGGGTCAACACTCCTTGCCTAAGGGGAACGATGCTCCCCGCCTAAGGGGAGTGTCATTTACTGCCTAAGAGGAGCAACTTCAAACAACAAAAAGATAAAAATAGGTGCGTGTGTAGAAAAATGTTTGTTAGGTGTTGTGAGATATAAAGAGACTATAAAAAAATGCTGTTTAGATAAATGTAAACAGCATTTTGATGGTGGATTAAATAGCTTCAATTTCTTGATATATCTTCTTTTTAGAGTTTTCAAAAATAGCTCCTCCAAACTCCTCATTATCTAAAGAAATAATGGTAATATCTTTAATACCCATAATTCCAAAAACAAACTTTAAATAGGTAGTTTGGAAGTTCATGTGCTCGTTTTTTTCATTTTCACCATAGCCAGTATCTCCTCGGCTAGATAGAATAAACATTTTTTTGTTTTTCAAAAGACCTACATAATCACCATCGGGTGTTCCTGAGCGGAATTTCCATGTCTCATTAATTCTCATAAGCTGATCTATGTAAGCTTTTAATCCGCTAGGAATAGACCAATTGTACATAGGTGTACCAATAACATACACATCGTGTTCTTTAAATTCTTTAATTAGGTCGTTGCTCAAAGCAACTCCTGATTGATTTTCTGCTGTTCTTTCTTCAGGCTTAATAAAGGCACTAGCAATCCATTTTTCGTTGATGTGAGGAATTTCTTTTAATCCAACTTCTCGGTACGAAAACGTATCGTCAGGATGCTTTTGTTGCCAATTATCTACAAAAAGCTGTGTTAGTTTTCTGCTGTGCGATTTTTGGTTTCTTACACTAGCATTAATAATAAGTACTTTGTTCATATCTTAATATAGTTTACATGATATGGCAAAGTTCGTTGTAGAAAAAGTAAAAAAAATTGACCTAGTTTAAGATGGTTTGTGTTTTTTACGAACTCTACTTAAAAACTCAGGAGTTACACCTAAGTACGAAGCAATTAAGTATTGAGGAACTTTGTTTGCTATTTTTGGGTAGTCTTTTATAAAATCAATATACCGTTGTTCTGCATCATACACATTGTTGTGAATAATTCTTCTTTGTAAGCTACCAAGATAGTTTTCGAGTATAATTCTAAAAAAACGCTCCAATTTAGGTATTTGCTTTAGCATTTCCTGAAAAGAATCATAGCGTATTTGTAACAAGTTGGTTTTTTCTATTGCTTGGATATTATAAATAGAAGGTTGTTGCTTTTGAAAGCTATCAATATCAGTTGCCCACCAGTTTTCTATAGCAAAGTATAAAACTTCTTCAGTTCCTGTAGCAGCGTTTATATAAAAGGCTTTAAGGGTTCCATTAATTACAAAATTATCGGTTCTACATACATCACCATTTCTTAGAAGATATGCTCCTTTTTCAAGAGTCTTTTCAGTCCAAAAACTTTTAATGATGCTTTCTTGTTCTGAAGTTAACTTAATGTATTTTGAAATTGATGTGATTAATGGTTCTATCATAATACAATAAATAAAGTTAGTAGGGGTGAAGGTAAGGACTAGACTAGAAGTTAGATTTAGAGTAAAAAGAAACGCCATTCCAACTAAAGAGAAGAATTCTCATTATTATTCAGAATGACGGTATTTTAGTAAATCATTAGTATTTTAATATTCTATTTTATCTTCTTTCTCAGACCATTTCTGGAAAGGTTCTAAAGCAATATCACGTCCTATTTGCTCAAACGGAATACTTCTCTTTTCGTATGGTAACGGAATTTCTTTGTATATAAACTCATCATCAAAACCAATGTTGGCAGCGTCTTGCTGATTACTTCCGTAAAAAACTTTATCAGGACGTGCCCAGTAAATAGCTCCTAAACACATAGGGCAAGGTTCACAAGAAGTATAAACAATACAACCATCTAACTGAAAAGAACCTATATTTTTACAAGCATCACGAATAGCAGTTACTTCTGCGTGAGCTGTTGGATCGTTGGTAGAGGTAACTTTGTTGTTTCCGCGCCCAATAACTTTACCATCTTTAACTACAATACAACCAAAAGGACCTCCTTCGTTGTTCTGCATTCCTTTTAAAGCTGCTTTTACAGCTTCACTCATATATTCTTCGTGTGTATTCATTATTTATAATTTTTATCAAAAAAAGGGAAACAAAATTAAGTCTTTTCTTTGGTTCAATTTAGTAAATAAAATACTTTTTAAAGGGTGTTTATAAGGGGAATATACACTTGGTATCAAAAAATAGCTTTTTATAACTGTAATTTATGGGTTTATGACATCTTTTTAAACAGGCTAGTAAAATATTCGCTAATTTGTAACTATTATAAAAACTAATCAATCATGAAATTAACAACCAAACTTATTTTAAATGCAATGCTTGTAATGGGGGTTGTGTTTTTTAATTCTTGTAAAAAGAAGAAAAAAGAAAATGATGTTTTAGAACCAATAGCCAAAATGGCTTATAACCAAACAGTCAAAGATAGTTTATGTGAAAGTAATTGGTTTCCTCACACACAAACTCCACCTCCTGCAGAAGGAAAAGGAAGTCCGTTTGATGTATCGAGCACAACCAATGCAATTTTTCATCAATGGTCTTGGCAAAAGTTTTTATGGCTAACCAAACCAACCGATGAAGTTTCTTTGTTCTATATTTTAGTGAGGGGAGAACCAACTCCAATTAAAATAAAAGCACAAATACCGTTGTTTTTAAATCCAAAAGAAATGCATCAAGTAACGGCTCATATGCAAGATGTAAAACAAAAAGAAGGAGCTGCTTTAGTGTTGGTAGATACTGCCCAAGCAGGCCCTGGGGGTATTTTAAAAACAAACCCTGCGTATAACAAAGAAGGGGTTTCAGAAACAGTATTTTACTCAATTCACGTAAGCCCTACGATGAAAGAATCTTCAAGAAAGTATAGAGACTCTATAGTTAGCGGAACTTTAAGTGGAAATAACCAAGCATCTTTTCCGGTAGGTTCTTTAGAGTTAAAAGTATCATGGACACCAGTAACTGCAATTGCTGAAGAAGAGATAGGTAATTATTATACTACAGTGGCGGCTTTAAGTAGAGATGGAGAAACATATACGAATACTGAGGTAGCTTTATTAGGAATGCATGTTGTAGGTATTGTAGAGAATCATCCAGAATTTATTTGGGCTACGTTTGAACACGACGATTTAGCACCAAACTACAATTGGAAAGAAAACAAAGCAATTTCTGCTACTGATAAATTACTTTTTGAAAAAATTAATACTACTGGAATTGATGGAATTACATGGAGTAATGATAGTGTGAAATTACCATACAAAGCATACGATTTATTTAAGTATGGAGTTCCAAGAGATAGTGTAGGAAACTTTATGAAGACAAGTCAAGAAGAACCTATGAACTTTGATAATATAGAAAATATTAATACTTGTGTAAAAGAAAACTTAACCGATGTATGGAAAAACTATTTTTATAATGGTTCTCTATGGATTGATACTGATGGAATGACTCCTGAAGAACAAACCGCTAAAATAAATAGTTTGGGAGGAAACATAGGAAACGCAACACCAGATAGTACTTCAGTAGCAAGAGGATCTGTAAACTGTGCAAATGTTACCATGGAA
This sequence comes from Tenacibaculum sp. TB-53, assembly GCF_059716285.2. NCBI lineage: Bacteria > Pseudomonadati > Bacteroidota > Flavobacteriia > Flavobacteriales > Flavobacteriaceae > Tenacibaculum > Tenacibaculum sp. TB-53. The sequence goes on from NZ_CM202790.1 coordinate 953,522, forward strand.
ACATACACGCAAACTTTTAAAAGTAGTTTAAAAGATATTGAAGCAGACAATTTAGCAAACTGTTTTAGTTGTCATAATACAGTTGGTTTTTCAGATAATAAATCACCATTGTATATAAGTCATGTGTTTAACGCTTACTTATTAAGAGGACAAGGAAAAACATTTAATGAAGTTGAAGCTATTAAAGCGAAGCAAGAAGTAGAAGACTTTATGAAAAACAGCTTAAAGTAACGTTTTTAAGATTGACTTTACAAAAAAGCCTCTCCAGTTTATAGTAAATTGAAGAGGTTTACTTTGATATTTAATACATAGGTAGATGAATAACTCTTATTTTAGGATTAACTATCTAATTTTAGGATTAACTATCTAAAATGTATATAATTATTGTGCACGTAACAGGAGTCGAACCTGCACTTCCGTTGGAAACAAGCCCCTCAAGCCTGCGCGTCTACCAATTCCGCCATACGTGCATAAACTAAAAAAGTTAAGCATGTGCTTAACTTTTTGTGACCGGGCTGGGGCTCGAACCCAGGACCCTCTCCTTAAAAGGGAGATGCTCTACCAACTGAGCTACCCGGTCATTGCTTCTTTGTGAAAGCGGTTGCAAATATACAACTGTTCTTTGAATCAAAAAAGCTTTTTTGTAATATTTTTTACTCATATTTGTAACTGCTTAATTACTAGATTATGAAAATTGTATTATTAGGGTATATGGCGAGCGGAAAATCGACTGTTGGACGAGTTTTAGCCGAAAAAATGCAAATTCCGTTTATAGATTTAGATGAATATATAGAGGAAAAGGAAGGTAAAACAGTTTCTGAGATTTTTGAAAATAATGGAGAAATCTATTTTAGGAAACAAGAACACGTATACCTAAAAGAACTTTTAGAGAAACAAAACAAATTTATTTTGTCTTTAGGAGGCGGTACTCCTTGTTATGCAGGGAATATGGATGTATTATTAAGTGTTAATGATGTGAAATCTGTATATTTAAAAACAAATATCACTACCATTGTAGATAGGCTAACGAACGAAAAAAGTAAACGCCCACTGGTAGCTCGCCTAAACAAAGACGAGTTGTCAGAGTTTGTTGCTAAGCACTTGTTTGAAAGAAGCTACTTTTATAATAAAGCAACATATAAATTAATAGTTGATAATAAAAGCATACATGAAACAGTAGAGGAGTTAGAAAAATTACTAAGTTAAGTAAGCAATTGTTTCATTAACCTTAAACTCTACAACTACATGTTCTTTAATAGAAGTTGATAAAGAAATTCCTTTAAAATCAGCTTTTACAGGATACTTTTTATGATTTCTATTAACTAATACAGCTGTTTTAAATCTTTTTAAAGGAACTTCTAAAAAATGCTTTACACCATATATTAAAGTTGTTCCTGAATTTAAAACATCATCTACTAAAACTAATGCTTTATTTTGATATTCTTCACTCTTAATAGAAGTAGTAATTGGACTGATAGGATTTTTTTTATCGATAGAAACTTTGCATAAAGTTATTGATAAAGGAGAGATGTCACTTAAAATAGTCGAAATTTTTTCTGCTAAAAAATATCCATTATCAGCAATACCAGCTATAATAATTTCTTTTTCGTCGCTATTGCTTTCGTAAATTTGAAAAGCAATTCGACGAATTTTTTGTTCAACTTGAGTATTATTTAAAATGATATTATTTAAGGCTGTCATAGTTAGTTAACTTTAACTTAGTTTTGGTTTACAAATTAACATCATTTTTATTAGAATCTTCATAATAATCATCAATATCACGACGATCTTTTTTGGTAGGGCGCCCTGTTCCTTTTTTACGATAATAATCTTTAGCGTATTTTAATAACTCAGTTTTTTCAAACTCTTCTTTAGGGGTTATGTCTTTTCTATATAAATCAACCAATTTAGCTCCAACTCGATTGGGTGGAATATCTAACACCTTTATTTTGTAATTAATTTGATTTTTTCGAATAGTTATTTCTTCGTTACCAAATATTTCTTTTGATGGCTTTAGGTTAGTGCCTTCTATTTTAACATGCCCTTTTTTACAAGCATCTGTGGCAATACTACGGGTTTTAAACAAGCGAATACACCACAAATATTTGTCAATTCTCATATAAAAAGTTAATTTTTATCGTTTCATTTTTTACAAAGGTATAAAAATGGTAAATTGCGCGTTAAAATTTCAGAATTAAATGATAAAATTTAAACATGTATTTTATACAGCCATTATAGGTACTCTTTTGTATGCTTGTGGAAGTGATAGCAACTCTTTAGTTGACAATTTTGACCATGAAGCTCAAGCTTTGAAAGATAAAGATTCGATAGCAAAATTTTTAAAGAATTATTATTTTGATGATACAATAGATTCTATAAAACCTATAATTGCTGGTAAAACACCATTATCAGAAGATAGTAGGTTAATAAAAAAGACACATACAGAAAACGATATTGAATATGATTTATATCATTTAGTCATAGAAGAAGGACAATCTCCGAAAGGTAACCCTACAGAGTTAGACTCTGTTCTAACTAACTATCAAGTATGGTATACAACTAAAGTAGATCAACTAGAGTTAAGTCAAACAGGAACTACTCCAATTTGGTGGAATTTGACATTATCAGGAAGTCAGTTCGATGCTCCTACGCCTATTAGAGGGTGGACTTTAGGAATTCCAAACTTTAAAGCAGGTATTAATACATCTAGTCAAGGAGAGCCTATTTCTTATGATAAATTTGGAAAAGGAATTTTGATTGTTCCTTCAGGCTTAGCTTATAGAAATTCGGTAAATGGAGGAATACCTGCCAATTCTCAGTTGATCTTTTATATTGATTTATTCGACTTTGTAGAAGATACAGATCATGATAGAGATGGAGTACCTTCTATATTAGAAGATTTAGATGGAGATGGAAACCCTAGAAATGATGATACTGATGGAGATAATATTCCTAATTACTTAGATACAGATGATGATGGAGATGGAGTTTTATCAAAAGACGAGGATAAAAATGGAGATGGAAACCCAGCTAACGATTTTAGTGATCCAAATAAGCCTACGATACCAGATTATCTAAACAGGGATATTTTTTAAGGTCAAAAAGTAAACATAAAAAAAACCGAAGTCTTAGACTTCGGTTTTTTTTATGTTTAAAATTTAAAAAGTTAGAACCTATATGATAAACCTATAATAATTTGGTTTATACGAGTATCAAAATTTACGTTTTCACTAATATTGTTATCTACAAATTTAGACTCAGTATCAGACAAAGCTCTTTCCCAACGTACATCTAATCCCAATTTACCAAGTTCAACACCAGCTCCTAACTGTAAACCAACTGAAAAACCGTCAGAATTTACTTGTTTAAGATCTTTAAAGTTAAAATCAGAGTCTAAAATATATTGAAAAGATGGTCCAGCAAAAACATGTCCTACTTTTAAAAAGTTTAAACCTAATAAAACAGGAATATCTATTTTTTGAATTTCATAAGAGATATTCTGGTTATTTGTTGAGTTGTTTGATTTTCCTTCAGGATAATAAACAACATTATTATTCAATTGTGTATATACCAATTCAGGTCTAATATATAAACCAGTAGCTGGTAATTTTATACGTAACCAAGCACCAGCATGAAAACCTGTTTTACTTTTGGCCCCATCAAAGACATCATTTTTTACATCAGAAAAAGAGTCAGAATTGTAGTTAATACCTCCTTTAATACCTCCTTGTATTTGGCTTTGTGCTAACTGTGAGCCTCCAATTAGAAGACATAAGATAAAAATTGCTTTTTTCATTTGTTTTTAATTTACACTATTATAATTGAGTTAAATATTTACTTTTATATAAAAAAATACATCACTTTAAACCTTAAAAGTGATGTATTTATTGTTTAGTTGTTTATGTTTTTTATTTTCTAGAAATAACTTTTTCAACTGCTTTTACTATAGCTTCGTCATTTAAACCATATTTTTTCATTAACTGATTTGGAGTAGCAGATTCACCAAAACTATCGTTTACAGCAACAAACTCTTGTGGAGTAGGGGCGTTGGTAGCTAAACAACGAGCTACACTTTCTCCTAAGCCTCCATATTTGTTATGCTCTTCAGCAGTAACTACACAGCCTGTTTTAGCAACAGATTTTAAGATAGCTTCTTCATCTAATGGCTTAATAGTATGAATGTTTATTACTTCAGCAGAAATACCTTTAACTTCTAATTGTTCAGCAGCTTGTAAAGCTTCCCATACTAAGTGACCTGTAGCAACAATAGTAACATCATTACCTTCAGTAAGTTGAATTGCTTTTCCTATTTCAAAAGGTTGATCGGTCATAAATACTGGTACTTTTGGACGCCCAAAACGTAAATATACAGGACCTTCATGTTCTGCAATAGCTAAAGTAGCAGCTTTGGTTTGGCTGTAATCACAAGTATTTATAACAGTCATACCTGGTAACATTTTCATTAATCCAATGTCTTCTAAAATTTGGTGTGTCGCTCCGTCTTCACCTAAAGTTAACCCTGCGTGAGAAGCACAAATTTTCACATTCTTATCAGAATAAGCAACTGATTGACGAATTTGATCATAAACTCTACCAGTTGAAAAGTTAGCAAATGTACCAGTAAAAGGAATTTTTCCTCCAATAGTTAATCCAGCAGCAATTCCGATCATATTTGCCTCGGCAATTCCTACTTGATAAAAACGTTCAGGGTGATTTTTAGCAAACTCATTCATTTTTAATGAACCTGTTAAATCAGCACATAAAGCTACAACATTAGGGTTTTTCTGTCCTAATTCTGTTAAACCATCACCAAACCCAGAACGGGTATCTTTTTTTTCAGTATAAGTATATTTTTTCATCAGTTTGTGTTGTGTAAATACGCATCAAAAATAATCTTTTATATAGATGTAAAGCTACAATTTTGATAATTCTTTGTAAAGTTTATGAACAGGAAACCCCATAACATTAAAATAGCTTCCTTCAATTTTTGTTATTCCTATTTTACCAATCCATTCTTGAATACCATAGGCTCCCGCTTTATCAAACGGTTGGTACGTTTTTATATAGTAATCAATTTCATCGTCTAAAAGTTCTTTAAAACTGACTATAGTGGTGTCATTCACAGTTTTTTGAAATGATTTGTTAGTAATACATATAGAGGTAATAACTTTATGTGTAGTGTTAGATAGTTTTTTAAGCATTTGGAACGCCTCATTGTAATTTTTAGGTTTTCCTAAGGCTTCATTATTTATCCATACAATGGTGTCTGATGTTATTAATAACTCATTTTCTTTTAAATCTTTTTTAAAAGGAATAGCTTTTAAATCAGCCAAAAAGTCAGTTATTTCTGTTTGCTGCAATTCCTCAGGATAAATTTCTTCTATATCTTTGATTTTAACAGTAAAAGGAATATTTAAGCTTTTAATAAGTTCTTGTCTTCTCGGAGAGCTTGAGGCAAGAATAATAGAATACTGTGATAATTTAGTTGATAACATATTTAATATAATAAGATATAGTAGGAACACTTAAAAGAGCAAGAAAAAAACTTATATAGCTTATTTTTAATAAATTATTATAGTCTTTGCTTTCTGAAGCTAACATTAGTTTATATATAAAATATAGTTCAGGGAGTATTCCTAGCAGCATAATAGTTGAAAAAATAAATTTATTTTTTAAAAAGGCAACAGCAACAGAAAACACAAATAAACAAGCTATAAACGAAAGCATCAAGGCAATATCTTTAGCCCTTTTTCTACCAAGTAAAACAGGTAGGGTATTTTGTTTATTTATATTGTCATGGTTTACGTTAATAATATCAATAATTATTTCTATGACCATATTGCTAAGAAAAGAAATAATTACGTAACCTATGGTTATCAACTGGAGGTTATAAAATAATTCCCATTGTTCTATAGATAAGTTTAATGGGAAATCAAACCAGCAAAGCATAAGTAAGGCAAAAGGTTTTAAAAAAGAAGTAACAATGTTACTAAAAAAGGTTTTCTGGATATTGTTTTTTGAATATAGGTGTACAACTATTGGACAAATTATAAAAATAAGACCATACCATATTTTATTTACCTTTAGTGATACAATTAAGCCTACTAAAATTCCAAATATCATTAATAAAATAGATACTTTTTTTATCTTATTTAAAGGGAGTCTGGTTTTTTTTTGTTTGTTTCTAAAAAAAAAGCTAGTTAAGTAACCAGAAGCTAATAAGAAAGCACTTGAAATAGATAGTAAACCAAGATCAAAAAAAGAGAGAGTTGTTTCAAAACCATAACCATATAAAAAAGAATACTTAAATAGAAATAAAATAAAAATAAAATATATAATTTTTTTCCACTGTATGATATTTAAGAAAGTATCATTCATTTAGTTAAAAGCCTTTTTTATTCTGGCTAAATCACGTTTATTATCACGATCTTTAATATTTTGTCTTTTATCATGGATTTTCTTTCCTTTAGCTAGAGCAATATCTAATTTAGCCCAACCACTTTCGTTAATGAATAAACGCAAAGGAACAATTGTATTACCTTTAGCTTCAACTTCCTTTTCAAGTTTTTTTAATTCACGTTTATTAAGTAGTAAACGGCGCTCACTTTTGGGATTATGGTTGTAATGATGCCCAAAGGCATACTCTTCGATGTACATATTTACAACAAAAAGCTCTCCTTTATCGTTAAACTCGCAAAAGCTCTCAGTAATTCGAGCTTTGCTTTGTCGTATTGATTTTATTTCAGTACCTGTGAGCTGAATTCCTGCTGTGTATTTATCAAGTATCTCGTATTCAAAACGAGCCTTTTTATTCTGTATGTTAATTTTTTTTTGCATAAAATAAAACACAAATATAACTATAATTTTAAGTTGTTAAATAAAATTATTAAGCTATGATTTAAGTCATGTTTTTAGGGAAGTGTGGAGTGTAATTTTGCTCAAAATTAAAACTTATAATCATGAAAAAAATTATATTAAGTATTGTATTAGGAACATTGTTTTTTAGTAATGTAAATGCTCAAGAAAATGCTAAGACAAATGATTTTAAAAAATGGCAAGCTCGTTTTAGATGGGTAAGTGTTTTACCAAATGAATCTGCAACAATTGGTACTATTGGAGGAGATGTTGAAATAGGTAAAAATTTTATTCCAGAATTAGACTTTACTTACTATTTTACTCAAAATATAGCAGCTGAATTAATTTTAGGAACAACTAATCACGATGTAAAAGCAGTAAACACAGCCTTGGGAAATGTTAATTTAGGTGATGTTTGGTTATTACCTCCAACATTAACGCTACAATACCATTTTAATATAAGTGATTTTAAACCTTATGTTGGGGCAGGTGTTAACTATACTATTTTTTACGATGCTAATCCAGGAGCAGTGGTTGATGTAGATTATGAAAATAGTTTTGGGTATGCACTTCAGTTAGGTTTTGATTACGATTTAGACGATACTTGGTTTTTAAACGTAGATGCAAAATATATAGGATTAAGTACAGATGTTTCTGTAAATGCAGGTGTAGCGACAGTACCAGCAGAAGTAGACATAAACCCGTTACTTATTGGTTTTGGAGTAGGTATGAGGTTTTAAACCAATAAATTTTAATTCCTTTTATAGAGCTACTTAATTGTAGCTCTTTTTTTATGTTAAACTTAACAAGTAAAATTAATGAATACTTGTAAATTTGTTTATAATTATAATGACTAAAATAAACAACATTTTATGAGATATTTATACATTTTATTATTTTTATCAATAGTTTCTTGTAAACCAAAATTTACTGCCCAAGAAATAATTGATAAGTCAATAGCATACTCTAGGTTGAACGAAATTGGAGATGCTACAATTTCCTTTGATTTCAGAAAAAATAATTATAAAGCAGTTAGAAATAACGGTGCTTTTAAATTAGTTAGAACTATAAAAAATGACTCGGTAAGAATAAAAGATGTGTTGTCAAATGACAATTTTGAGCGTTTTGTAAATGATAGCTTAGTTGAGCTAACGGAAAAAGATGAAAATCGTTATAGAAACTCTGTAAACTCAGTTCACTATTTTTCAGTTTTACCTTTTGGATTGAATGATAAAGCTGTTCAAAAAAAGCTATTAGAATCAGTTAAAGTTAAAGGAAAAGAGTATTATAAAATTAGAATAACATTTTCAGAAGAAGGTGGAGGAGATGATTTTGATGATGTATTTATATATTGGTTTGCTAAAGATAACTTTCAACTAGATTATTTAGCGTATAAATATCATACAAATGGAGGAGGAGTACGTTTTAGAGATATAAAAGAGGAAAAAATAATAAACGGAATTCGTTTTGTTGATTATAATAACTATAAACCTTTAAAAGATGGTATTGACTTTTATATTATTGATAAACTTTATGAAGAAGGTAAACTAAAAAAAGTTTCTGAAATCGTACTAAATAATATTGTAGTAAATTAAAAAAAAGGGAGTTAAAAACTCCCTTTTTTTATTCAAAATTAGTTATTAACTAAATCCGATTGATTTCTAAATACCAGCTCATCATCAAAAGCATCTAGTAAAATAATACTATCAGTAGTTACTTGTCCAGATAAAATTTCTTTAGATAACTGATTTAAAACTTCTTTTTGAATAACACGTTTTACAGGACGCGCGCCAAACTCAGGTTGGTATCCCTTTGTAGCTAAGTAATTGATAGCCTCATCTGTAGCGTCAAAAATAATGTTTTGTTGCGCAATCATCTTTTTAACATTATTCAATTGTAGTTTTACAATTTCTTTAATATTATTCTCTGATAATGGAGTGAACATGATAATATCGTCAATTCTATTCAAAAATTCAGGTCTTACAGATTGTTTTAATAAACCTAAAACTTCTGTTTTAGCTAAATCTATAGTAGTATCAATGTCTCCCTTCATATTATCAAATTTCTCTTGAATAATGTGGCTGCCCATATTGGAGGTCATAATAATTATGGTATTTTTAAAATCAGCAATACGTCCTTTATTATCCGTTAACCTACCTTCATCTAGTACTTGTAATAAAATATTAAAAGTATCAGGATGTGCTTTTTCAATCTCATCTAATAATACAACTGAATACGGTTTTCTTCTAACAGCTTCAGTTAGTTGTCCGCCTTCATCATATCCAACATACCCAGGAGGTGCACCAACCAATCTGCTTACTGAATGTCGTTCTTGATATTCACTCATATCAATACGTGTCATGGCATTTTCATCATCAAATAAATATTCAGCAAGAGCTTTGGCTAACTCAGTTTTACCGACTCCAGTTGTTCCCAGGAACAAGAAAGAACCAATAGGTTTGTCAGGGTTCTGTAATCCTGACCTAGAACGGCGTACAGCATCAGAAACTGCTTCAATAGCTTCTTCTTGACCAACAACACGTTTATGTAGTTCATCTTCTAGTTTTAACAACTTCTCACGCTCAGATTGTAACATTTTAGTAACAGGAACTCCGGTCCATTTAGCTACAACTTCAGCAATATCATCATAGGTTACTTCTTCTTTAATTAAAGAGTTTCCTTGTTGATTTGCTAAAATATCTTGTTGTTTATCTAGCTCTTCTTGTGCTTCTTTAATTTTACCATAACGTAATTCAGCTACTTTACCATAATCACCATTGCGCTCAGCTTTTTCAGCTTCGTGTTTATAGTTTTCTATATCAGTTTTTAAGTTCTGAATAGTATCTACAACACTTTTTTCAGATTGCCACTTGGCATTGATTTCATTACGCTCTTCCTTTAAATTAGCTAAATCGGCATTTAAAGATTTTAACTTAGTTTCATCGTTTTCACGTTTAATGGCTTCAATTTCAATTTCTAACTGCATTATTTTACGATCTAGTACATCTAATTCTTCTGGTTTAGAATTGATTTCCATACGTAATTTAGAAGCAGCTTCATCCATTAAGTCAATCGCTTTATCTGGTAAAAAACGATTGGTAATATAACGTTGGGATAATTCTACGGCTCCAATAATGGCTTCGTCTTTTATTCGAACCTTATGGTGTGTTTCATATTTATCTTTAATACCACGTAAAATAGAAATAGCACTTTCTGTATCTGGTTCATCTACCATCACTTTTTGAAAACGACGTTCTAAAGCTTTGTCTTTTTCAAAGTATTTTTGATATTCATCTAGAGTAGTAGCTCCAATAGCTCTTAATTCTCCACGTGCTAAAGCAGGTTTTAAAATATTAGCAGCATCCATTGCACCTTGACCACCACCAGCACCTACTAAAGTGTGAATTTCATCAATAAATAATACGATGTCTCCTTCAGACTTTGTTACTTCTTTTACTACAGATTTTAAACGTTCTTCAAATTCACCTTTATATTTAGCTCCAGCAATTAGTGCTCCCATGTCTAAAGAAAAAATTTGTTTTTCTTTAAGGTTTTCAGGAACGTCACCACGAATGATTCTGTGTGCTAAACCTTCAGCTATTGCAGTTTTACCTGTACCAGGCTCCCCAACTAGAATTGGGTTGTTTTTAGTTCTACGTGATAAAATTTGTAATAAACGTCTAATTTCTTCATCACGACCAATTACAGGATCTAATTTTCCGTCTTGTGCTAACTGATTTAAGTTTTTAGCATATTTATTTAAAGAATTATAAGTTTCTTCGGCACTTTGTGAGGTCACACGATTTCCTTTGCGTAATTCTTCAATTGCTGCTTTTAAACTTTTTTCTGAAACACCTTGATCTTTTAAAACTTGTGCTATTTGACTTTTAGATTTAAAAATAGCTAAAATTAAATGCTCAATAGAAACATATTCATCGTTCATTTTCTTAGCAATAATAGATGCTTCATTTAATGTTTTATTAGCTTCACGAGAAAGCATTAAGTCAGCACCAGTAACTTTAGAAAAACTTTCTAATTGCTTATCTAATATTTGTTGTATAACAGTTACATTTATATTGAGTTTCTTTAAAATGAAAGGAAGTACATTTTCGTCGACTAAAAATAAAGCTTTGAAGATGTGTTCATTTTCTATAAGGTTGTTACCATAACTTTGCGCTAATTGTTGCGCTTGTTGTATGGTTTCTTGTGATTTTATTGTATAATTGTTAAAATTCATATCGTTTTTATTTTTCTCTATAAAAGTCAAATTCAATACCAATTGATTTTTTTTTAAAACAAGAGACATTTTGTCTTTAAAAATAAATTTTTTATGACTTTTTGACTGGTAGGATGATAATTAAGAACAATAATGTTATTAAAATAAGAACTTAATGGGAGTATTAAACACTATTTTTGGAAGAAAAGACAAAAATGAAGAAGGAAAAGAGTCATTTATTAACTGGACTCCATTAACATCGGTAGAGCAAATAAAGGAAATAAAAGAATTATCGAATAAACAACCAATTGCTATTTTTAAACACTCAACAAGGTGTGGAATTAGTAGTATGGTAATTAAACGTTTTGTAAACAGTTTTGATGAGGAATTAAAAGATTTTAAAGTGTATTATCTTGACTTACTTAGCTATAGAGATGTTTCTAATGAAATAGGGTATACATTTCAGGTTTTACATCAATCTCCTCAGTTGTTGGTAGTTAAAAATGGAGAAGTAATTTCGCATGCTTCTCATTACGATATTGCTCGTATTGATTTGAAAAAAATCTAAAAAAGATGCCATTTTTAATGGGATTTCCTTAAATACCTCGTATTTTTGCGTATTTCAAAATTAATAGAGATTTGAGTAACGAAACAGCAACTTCACAACCAAAGAAAGGAAAAAATCTATACGATTATCAAAAAGAAGCATTGCACAAAATTTTCAAAAGTTTTGAGAATGCCCCCGAAAATTACCATTTACTTTATCAACTACCTACAGGAGGAGGAAAGACCGTTATTTTCTCTGAAATTACACGTCAATACTTAAAACATTATCAAAAGAAAGTATTGATTATGACACACCGAATAGAGCTGTGTAAACAAACAGCAAAAATGCTTAAAGAGTTTGGTGTTGTAAATAAAATTATAGATAGTAAAGCAAGTTTAGACGATCAAAATGAGTTTGATTGCTTTGTAGCTATGGTTGAAACGTTAAACAATCGTTTGAATGACGATATGTTAGATATTTCAGATGTAGGTTTAGTAATTATTGATGAGGCACATTACAATTCTTTTACTAAACTATTTAAGTTCTTTGATAAGTCTTTTATACTGGGTGTAACTGCAACTCCTTTAAGTTCAAACATTAAGCTTCCTATGAAGGATAATTATGATGAGCTTATTGATGGGGAGAGTATTGGGGCCTTAATTCAAAATGAATATTTGGCAAAAGCCAATATTTATTCTTATAATGTAGGTTTAACTTCGTTAGAAGTAGGGGCTAATGGTGATTATACTGTAAAATCATCTGAAGATTTATATACAAATACAGATATGCTTTCAAAGCTTTTACAAGCTTATGAAGAACGGGCTAAAGGAACAAAAACCTTAATTTTTAACAATGGTATTAATACATCGTTGCATGTATATGATACGTTTAAAAGAGCTGGGTACCCAATTGCACATTTAGACAACACTAACACTAAGAAGGAACGTGATTTTATCTTAAAATGGTTTCATAAAACACCTAATGCTATAATTACTTCGGTAAGTATCTTAACAACAGGGTTTGATGAACCTTCTGTACAATCAATTATTCTTAATAGAGCAACGAAATCGTTAACATTATATTACCAAATGATTGGTCGTGGTTCTCGTATTTTACCTGGAAAATCAGAATTTAATGTAATTGATTTAGGAAACAACTTCCATCGTTTTGGACCTTGGGGTGCCGATTTAGATTGGCAAAAAATGTTTAGGGCACCTAATTTCTATCTAGACAATTTATTATCTGATGAAGAAATAGAAAGTGACTTTAAATATGAGTTACCAGCAGATGTTAAAGCAGAGTTTGCTAATTCTGAAGACCTTTATTTTGATGTTAAAAAAGTATACAGAGACACTATTCAAGGAGGAGAGTCTTCAAAAAGAGTACTGGAAAAATCAATAGAACATCATGCAAAAATGTGTGTTGAAAATAGTGAAGATGTTTTTGATGCATTGATATTAGCAAAAATGTTGGGAGGAGATATTGATGATAGAATTTTTAGATACTCAAAATGTATCTCAAAGAGTACTCATAATTTCATTGATTGGTTACAAGATGACTATCGTAAAAAATTAAATAGTTATTTACGAAATAATTTTGATGAAGTATATGAGCAAATTCATGGACATCCACCACCTGAAGATGAATAAAAATAAAAAATCCAGTTCTTTTGAACTGGATTTTTTTATGCTTATATTATTAGTAATGATAAGTATTTACTTAGCTGGTAAAATTTTACCTGAGCATTCACCAAAACCAATGCGAATTTTTTCATTTTTACAATAACCACGCATAATAACAGTATCGTTATCATTTATAAATTTACGTTCGCTACCGTCGTTTAATTTAACAGGGTTCTTACCTCTCCAAGTTAATTCTAACATTGAACCAAAGCTATCTTGAGTAGGACCAGAAATAGTACCACTACCCATCATATCACCTGCATTTACAGGACACCCATTTACTGTATGATGTGTTAATTGTTGTACCATAGTCCAATACATGTATTTAAAGTTAGAATTACACACTACAGTTTCTTCTTTACCTTCTGGTTGAATAGCCATTTGTAAATTAATATCGTAACTATCTTTTCCTTCTTTCTTTAAATAAGGTAAAGGTTCATATACTTGTTTAGGATTATCTACTCTAAAAGGCTCTAGTGCATCTAAGGTTACAATCCAAGGAGAAATTGTTGAAGCAAAATTCTTTCCTAAGAAAGGTCCTAATGGAACATATTCCCAAGCTTGAATGTCACGAGCAGACCAGTCGTTAAACAATACCAGTCCGAAGATATAATCTTCTGCTTCTTCAATAGGTATTCTGTCTCCTAAGTCGTTAGCAACTGTAGTAATAAAAGCCATTTCTAATTCAAAATCTAATAATTTAGAAGGTCCAAAATTAGGTGTAGTTTCTCCTTCATTAGGACGCTGTTGCCCTATAGGACGACGAATTGGAGTACCAGATGGCACGATAGAAGAACTTCTTCCGTGATAGCCAATAGGAATTTGTAACCAGTTTGGAAGTAAGGCATTTTCAGGATCTCTAAATAAGCTCCCTACATTCGTTGCATGTTCTTTACTAGCATAAAAATCGGTATAATCTCCTACAGCGACAGGAAGTTGCATTTCTACTTCATCCATTCTAAAGATTATTTTGTCTTTGTGCTCAGCATTATCTCTTAGCTTACTGTTTTTTACATCAAAAATATCAGCAATCCTATTACGAACTAAACGCCATGTTTTACGTCCGTCTGCAATAAAATCATTTAAGGTGTCTTGTAAGAAGATATCATCTGTTAAAGGAATTCCATCAAAATATCCTAATTGATGTAAAGCACCTAAATCAATCGCATAATCACCAATTCTTGTACCAATTGTTATGATATCATCTTTAGTTAAAAAAACCCCAAAAGGTATATTTTGAATAGGAAAATCTGAGTTTTCAGCTACAGTTAACCAAGATTTTCTATTCGGGTTATTAGCAGTTATTTCCATTTATCGTTTTTGTTATATTTTCATCAAACCTACATATTTTTTTCAATTTACCCCAAAAAGATGAGTAAAAAAAATGTGAAAGTATTTTAGCGTAAACTTCTTTAAAAATCCTTAAAAAAGGATACATAAATTTTAGTACATTTGGCTACTTTACGCAACAAAACAAACAACATGCAAAAAGATCATCAAATATTTGATTTAATTCAAGAGGAAAAAGAACGACAATTAAATGGTTTAGAATTGATTGCTTCTGAAAATTTTGTGAGTGACCAAGTAATGGAAGCTCAAGGATCAGTTTTAACAAATAAATATGCTGAAGGATACCCAGGTAAACGTTATTACGGAGGGTGTGAAGTGGTAGATATCGTTGAGCAAATTGCGATTGATAGAGCTAAAGAATTATTTGGAGCTGAGTATGTAAATGTACAGCCACACTCTGGAAGTCAGGCAAATACTGCGGTCTTTGCAGCTTGTTTACAACCAGGAGATACTATTTTAGGTTTTGACTTATCTCATGGAGGTCATTTAACACACGGTTCACCAGTTAATTTTTCAGGAAAATTATACAATCCTGTGTTCTACGGAGTGGTAAAAGAAACTGGATATATCGATTATGATCATTTAGAACAACAAGCAAAAGAGCACAAACCTAAGTTAATCATTGCTGGAGCTTCAGCGTATTCTCGTGATATTGATTTTAAAAAGTTTAGAGAAGTTGCTGATAGTGTTGGAGCTATTTTAATGGCTGATATTTCACATCCAGCAGGATTAATAGCAAAGGGTATTTTATCTGATCCACTACCACACTGTCATATAGTTACTACAACAACTCATAAAACATTACGTGGACCTCGTGGAGGAATGATTATGATTGGAAAAGATTTTGAAAATCCGTTCGGATTAAAATTAAAATCAGGAAAATTAAAGAAAATGTCTACATTGATTAACTCTGCGGTATTCCCAGGAAACCAAGGTGGACCATTAGAACATGTTATTGCAGCAAAAGCAGTTGCTTTTGGTGAAGCTTTAACAGATGAGTTCTTGGAATATCAAATTCAAGTAAAAGAAAACGCACAAGCAATGGCCAAAGCTTTTGTAGAGAAAGGATATGAAATTATTTCTGGAGGTACAGACAACCATTGTATGTTAATTGATTTACGTAACAAAAAGATTACAGGTAAAGCTGCTGAAGAAGCTTTAGGAAAAGCAGAAATAACTGTAAACAAAAATATGGTTCCTTTTGATACAGAATCACCATTTGTTACTTCTGGTATTCGTGTTGGTACTGCTGCAGTTACTACACGTGGTTTGAAAGAAGAAGATATGCAGGTAATTGTTGATTTAATAGACGAAGCATTAATGAATGCTGAGAACGAAGAAGTACTAGAAACAGTAGGAGAGAAGGTATATGATTTAATGCATAACAGACGCTTGTTTATTATGTAATATAACAATGTCCTTATAAAAAAAGGTTGTCTTGAAAGACAACCTTTTTTTATATACCTAACCCAGGTTTTGTTTTTACTCTTTATAAAGTTTTTTATACTGCTCATAAAGCCATTTCGTTTTTTTATAGGTCGTAAAACTATATTCGATATAGTTAATTTTAAACAATAAAAAAATGAAAAAAATTTACACAGTTTTAGTGTGTGTAAGCTTACTTATTGGGGCTTGTTCAAAAGATGAAGAAAATTTACCTGTAAAAGAAGTTACTCCTTTTGAAAATTTATTAAAAGACAACAATCTAATAGCTTATTACCCTTTCAATGATTCAGCAAATGATAACAAAAACTCGTATGATGGGATTGTAAAAGACTTTGATGCTACTCAAGACAGAAAAGGAAACAACTCTAGTGCTTATAAAAGCACAACAACTTCAGCAGAAATTAGTTTTCCTGCTGCTATTCCTTTTAAAAATGAATCCTTTTCTATGAGTTTTTGGTTCAAGGTTCCTACAAACTTACATGATGCTACTTTTACTATTTTATCTAAAAGAGAAGCCTGTAGAAAAGGAGACTTTATTCAAGTAGCGTATAAAAAAGGTTCGAATGAATTAACTGTTGAAATGAGATCAGACAATGTTATGACAGATTTAAATGGTTCTGCAACAACTGATTTAGAAAATGTGAGCCCAACTAAATGGACTCATGTAGTTATCGTGAAAGATAATTCTACTAGAAAAACGACTATTTATATAAATGGAAAAGAAAAAGTAAGTACTCCATGGAGTCTTCCTGATGGAATTGTGAGCATAGATAATACTGCTAAGTTTAAAGTAGGACACTCACCATGTGTTATTTCTGGTCTTAACAACTTTATAGGCTCAATAGACGAATTAATCTTATTAAAGAAAGCTCTTACACCTCAAGAAATAAGTGTTTTGAAAAATCAATAAAAACAGTAGAAAATTAAAGGTAAAAAAAATAGGTACTCTTACCAGAGTACCTATTTTTTTATTCGTCATTATCTTGAGCTCGTTCGAGAATTTTTTCAGGAAGTGCTTTTTTAGCTTTCGCTCCCATTTTCTTTAATTTTTCTACACTTGTAATTAAGTTTCCACGACCTTCTACCAACTTATTCATAGCTGCGGCATAATCGGCTTTAGTACCGTCTATTTTCTTTCCAATATTAACCAAATCAGCTAACAGCCCATGAAATTTATCGTATAAAGCACCTGCTTGTCGTGCAATCTCTAAAGCATTACGTTGTTGCTTTTCATTATTCCACATGGTATCAATAGTACGTAAGGTAGCTAATAAAGTAGTTGGAGTAACAATAACAATATTTCTTTCAAAAGCTTTATTATATAAAGTATTGTCTTCATTTAAAGCTACAGCAAAAGCTGGTTCTATTGGTACAAACAGTAGTACAAAATCAGGAGACTCTATTTTATAAATATCCTCATACTTTTTTTCTGAAAGCTGCTCAACATGTCGCTTTAATGAGTTAACATGTTCTTTTGCAAAACGCTCTTTTACAATATCGTCTTCACTATTTACATACTGTTCATAGGCAGTTAAAGATACTTTAGAATCAACCACCATTTTTTTGTTATCAGGTAAGTGAATTACGACATCGGGCATGATACGTTTACCCTCATCATTGGTAAAAGATTGTTGCACAAAGTATTCTCTGTCTTTTTCTAAGCCAGATTTTTCTAAAACACGTTCTAATACTAATTCTCCCCAATTTCCTTGGGTTTTGCTATCACCTTTTAAAGCTTTAGTTAAGTTTAATGTTTCCTTGCTCATTTGAGCATTTAACTCTTTTAACCCTAATAATTGCTCTTTTAAAGCAGAATGCATCGAAATACTTTCTTTTTGAGTGTCTTCAACCTTCTTTTCAAAAGTTTGGATTTTTTCTTGAAGTGGATTTAAAATATCCTTAATATTTTTCTTGTTCTGCTCAGTAAACTTATTCGATTTTTCATCTAGAATTTTGTTCGCTAAGTTTTCAAACTCTTTGGTAAACTTATCTTGTAGCTTTTCTATTTCTTCTTTATTTTCTTGAAGTTTTAATTGAACGTTTTTTAATTCTTCATTTTTTCTAGCTAATTCAAGAGCTGTAAACTCTTTTTCACGACGTAATTCACTATTTTCTTTAGTTTTTTCGTCTAATCTACTTAAAAAGTCTTCCTTTTGTTGAGAAAATGATTCTTCCTTTTCTTTTTTCTGAATATCAAAATTAGCTTGATGATTTTGTAGGGTTACAATCTCTTTTTCTAAGTCAGAAGTTTGTTGTTTAAACTTCAATTTAGAGAGTAAGTTTCCAATAACAAACCCAATTAGTAAGGTGCTAGTAGCAGTTAAAATAAGTAAGAGAGTGGTATTCATTAGAATAAATAAAAGGTTATTAAGTGAACAAATATAGGACAAGATAGGTTAAAATTATTTGATTTTTGTAGGGAAAACCGTATCATTGACCTTTATACCTAGTAAATGATATCTAAATTTATATTTCACAAAGTTTTAGGCTGGAAGGTAGTTGGAGATTTTCCAAGAAATTTAAAAAAATACGTTGTTATTGGAGCTCCACATACCAGTTGGAAAGACTTTCCGATTGCTATTTTGGCTAGAAACACTATTGGCGTAAAAATTAACTTTATAGGTAAGGCTTCGTTATTTAAACCCCCTTTTGGTTTTATTTTTAGAGCATTAGGAGGGGCTCCTGTTGATAGGAGCAAAAGCACTAATAAAGTAGATGCAATTGTGTCTGTATTTAATCAGCATGATGAATTTCGTCTAGCGTTATCTCCTGAAGGAACTCGTGCTAAAGTAACCTCATGGAAAACGGGGTTTTATTATATTGCTAAAGGTGCTAATATTCCTGTGGTAATGTTTGCTTTCGATTTTGAAAATAAGCAAATTATTATAGCGCCTCCTTATTACTTAACAGATGATATGAACGCTGATATGAATCATTTTTATGATTTTTATAGAGATATTAAAGGAGCAAAACCGGATCTGTTCTCTGTACCTAATAAAGAGTAAAACAAACGTTAAATACTCTTATTAGCTTGAAAAATTTATAATATTTAAGTATCTTGTAGAAGGTTTAAAAACAGTAAGATATGAAAAGGTTTGTTTTTTTAATTAGTATGATTTTTATACTGCTTAGTTGTGCCTCTTCCAAAAATATAACTCAAGCAGAAATAGATAACATAAACGCTCTTATAGAAAGTAAAACTTTTGAAATAGAAGCAGAATGGGCTGAACCAATGGTTACATATGCAATGGCACAAATAGCTAATGCAGGTTTGTTACCTATAGGAAGTAACGCAGGAAACATTAATTTAGTAGGAAATAGTAATTTTTTCAAAATGAAAAAAGATACTGTTGCAGCCTATTTACCATATTTTGGAGAGCGACAAATGGGAGGTTCTTATGGAAGTACAGATATTGGAATTGAATTTGAAGGAACTCCTGAAGATTTAGTTGTATCAGAAGATAAAGAGAATAGTTACAAAATTAGTTTTAAAATAAAGGATAAAAATACATCAACTGAAAACTATAATGTTATAGTTAGAGTATATCCTAGCTTATCGAGTACTATCTATGTAAATAGTACACAGAAAAACTCAATTAGATATAGAGGTAAAGTACTTAAAACTTCAGAAGAAAAGTAGAATATTGTATAAAATACTGTATTTTTAGTAGCTTATTACAACAATGTATGGAGCTACCTAACTTTAAAAAGTATCTTATTGAAAAAGGAGGATTATCAGAAGATGATTACCTTCAAATACAATCGTTTATTTCTTTAAAAAACGTTTCTAAAAGTGATTTTTTATTAAAAGAAGGAGATGTGTGTTCACATTTCTTTTTTGTAGAAAAAGGTTTGTTACGTTTATATGCCCTAAATGAAGAGGGAAAAGAAAATATTTTACAGTTTGCTACTGAGAATTGGATTGTGAGCGATAGAGGTAGTGTATACTTTCAAGAACCGTCTACTTATTATATTGATGCTGTTGAAGATACACACGTTGTAATGTTAGATGAAGGCTTTATTAATAAAGTATCAGAAATAAATACTGATTTTAGAAGAAAAAATGAGCATTTGTTACAAAAACATATTCGTCAATTATACAAACGTATTAGTCAACTACTTGGAGCTTCAGCAAAAAGACGTTATTTAGATTTTGTAAAGATGTATCCAGATATTATGTTACGAGTTCCGCAATGGATGACTGCTTCTTACTTAGGAATAACTCCAGAAAGCTTGAGTCGTGTTCGTAAATCACTTGCTGAAGAAAACTTCAAACCAAATAATTAAGATACGAGTTATGATTGTTGATTTACGGTTGTTAGATAATCGTAATTCGTTCTTACCATAGATCAATGCATACCTTTTTTTGTTGCCGTAATTTTACAGTGAAATAAAAAGTGGAGATTAACTCACTTAATATTTCAAAAAAGTAAACTCAATTAATTTCGATGTTAAGCATCGAATAATTAATCCCATTTAATGGGTAAAAAAGGATTTATCATGAGACATTTAAAAACATTAGTTGTAACAAAAAATACAACAAAACCCAAAATTTTGAATTGGCAAGTTTCAACTGTTCCTGATGTCGAAACAGCCATTGAAAAATTACATCAACAAATATATAAGGTTTTAGCTATTTCTAAAGACACTAAAGAGGTAGAAAAAACCAAACTGCAAAAGATTATTACAGTATTATTTCCTGAAGCAATTATTGTTGAATACAAAGATGAAACAGCGCTTTCAGAAAGAGTTAAACAAGGGTATTGGTCTAAAAATAAACCAGAAATACAACGTAATTATTTTGATAATTCATTTGAAATGGAATTAGCCGCTAGTTTAAATTAATTAAAGAAAGGAAGTTAAAATGAAAACAAGAAGTATAGAAAAGATAGTAAAACCTGGAACTCCACATTTTGTTGGAGATGGATTTAGAGTTCATAATTTTATTCCAGGAAGCTCAACGATGCAACGTATGGATCCATTTATTATGTTAGATTATAATTCAAAATATAATTTTCCTCCAACAGATAAACCAAAAGGAGTGGGAGTACATCCGCACAGAGGTTTTGAAACCGTAACGATTGCCTATAAAGGACGTGTTGAGCATGGTGATAGTGCAGGTGGAGGTGGAATTATAGGTGAAGGAGACGTACAATGGATGACAGCGGCTTCAGGAGTTTTACACAAAGAGTTTCATGAAACCGAATGGAGTAAAACAGGAGGAGAGTTTCAAATGGTACAATTATGGGTAAATTTACCGGCTAAGGATAAAATGAGTTCGCCAAAATATCAAGCAATTGCTAATGCAGAAATGGCTAAAATACCTTTAGCAGATGGAGGAGGAGAAATAGAGGTAATTGCAGGAGAGTATAAAGGAAATAAAGGACCTGCATTTACATTTTCGCCTGTAAATATGTTTAATGTAAAGTTGAAGAAAGGAATAAAAACACAGTTAACCTTTCCTAAAAACTATACTACTGCTATTTTATCAGTTGAAGGTAGTGTTAAAGTGAATGAATCAAACAATATTTTAGAGGATTACTTTGCATTATTCAAAAATGACGGAGATACTTTTACTTTAGAGGCTTTAGAAGATGCTATAATTTTAGTATTAAGCGGAGAGCCTTTAAACGAACCTATTGCGGCACACGGTCCGTTTGTAATGAATACTAAACAAGAGTTAATAGAAGCATTTCAAGACTTCAATACTGGAAAGTTTGGTTATTTAGAAGATTAACAATAACTTTAAAAGGCAACTCTTCGGTTTAGAGTTGCTTTTTTTGATTAAATCCTTAATAGGTATAAAAATGTCTAACACGAAACTAATAATTGAAGAGCGAGCAGCAAATATTGGTAATTTTCTAGTAGGTCGCTTGTTGCCATTTCGGCAAAAACGAATGGTAGGTCCTTTTATTTTTATCGACCATATGGGACCAGTAAAACTTACCGAAAATGATAATTTAGATGTTGATATGCATCCTCACATAGGTATATCAACTCTTACTTTTTTGTTTGAAGGAGCTATAGTACACCGTGATAGTATCGGAACTGAAATAGAAATAACTCCAGGAGCTGTAAATTGGATGACAGCAGGAAAAGGAGTAGTACATACAGAAAGAACTCCTAAAAGATTAAGGAATTCAACTAAGAAGCTTCATGGGTTACAAATATGGGTAGCTTTACCTTTAAGTGAAGAGCAATGTGAACCTTCTTTTACACATGTTTCCGAAAATGAAATTCCTAATTGGGAAGATGGAGGAGTTCAGTTTAAGCTCATCGCAGGAAAAGCGTTTGGAAAGCAATCTCCTGTTCCAGTATATAGTCCACTGTTTTTTATAGAAATTAAATCGAGTGAGAAGAAAACAATTACTATAGGAGAACATTTGTTTGGTGAAAGTGCCTTATATATCTTAGAAGGAAGTATTATTAGTGATGGACATACTTATGAGTCCAAAAAATTATTAGTAGCAAAAGACAGTACCTTGTGTTCTTTTGAAATTACAGCAAATTCTACTGTTTATATTTTTGGAGGAGAGCCATTTCCAGAAGAACGCTTTATAGAGTGGAATTTTGTGGCTTCTAATAAAGAATTGATAGAGCAAGCTAAAGAAAACTGGAAAAATAATAAGTTTCCTTCTGTACAAAACGAAACTGAACGAATCCTCTTACCAGAACAAAGACGTTTTGGGAGGAGTTAATAGTGTAATAAACAAAAAACATATGAAAACAGGCAGATTAAGAAGCATTTAACGATGGTGTTTTAGCTATTCTAATTACCATTATGGCAGTAGAAATTAAAGCTCTCAGAAGATACTACATTTAAAGGACTATTAGCTCCCGTATTTATATAAGTTAGAAGTTCTTATGGAAAAGTAATTCAAAAAAAATATGGTTTTTCCTTACTAAAAATATGTTTTTTTTTATAGTAAACTCTTTTTTAAAGGTTATTTTCGGAAAACAAAATAATATTTATAACCCCCAAAATACTTTATAATGAAAAAAGTAATTTTAAACGTAAAAGGATCTCAAGAATTAACAAAAACAACATTAAAAAATATTAAAGGAGGAGGACCTTTTCCTTTTCCTAAAGAATGTGGAGGAGATGGTTCTTTTATTTATCAAGATGGAGTAAAGGTATGTTGTTACAGACCTACCACTATGGACTATATTTGTTAAAAATTGTTTAATATAGGATATAAGAAAAAGGCTTTAGTTTATAAACTAAAGCCTTTTTTCTTAATTGTTTTTGATTTTGGAAAAATAGAGAATAGCATCATCTATAGCCTTATTAATGGGTAGATATTCAATCTTTAAATCTCTTACTGACTTAGTATTAGAAAAAAAGTTGTTTATACATAAAGTACGCATATTCGTTAAACTTAAAGAAGTTTTTATACCCATACTTCGGAGAACATCTCCAAAATAACCTATCATAATAAGTATAAACTTAGGGATTTGAACCATCAAAGGTAATTGATTAGTTACTTTGTTAAGTTTATTAAAAAAATCTTTATAACTAAGGTTCTCGTTTGCTAGTAAATACTTCTCTCCAAAAGAATTTGTAGTTAGTACTTTTATAATGCCATTAGCAACATCTTTTACATGTACAAAGTTTTTTCCTCCTGGAGGATAAAATATTACTTTCTTTTTCCATCCCATGTATATTATTTTCCCCGAACTAGGTTTAGTATCGTAAGCTCCTAACATAAAAGTAGGATTTACGATAGCTGTTTTTATCTTATGGTTATTTTTTAACAAGTACCTCTCAGCTTCAAGTTTACTTTTCGCATAATATGATTGTTTAAAAAGTTTACTCATTTTATTATTTTCAGCCCCCGGTTTTTGCAAAGAACCATACCCTAAAGTATTGGCAGTACTAACAAAAATAAAACGTTTAACATTACATATTATAGCAGCATTGTATAGTTGTATAGTAGTATTACAGTTTATTTTCTTATAATCAGAATACCTCAATAAATTTTGACTAGTTGTTGCAGCAACATGTATTACTACGTCAACTTTATTTAATAAAGAAGTAAAGTCTATAAATAAATCACCTTCAATTAATTTTAAGTGTTTATGTTCTTTTCCTTTATAGTTTTGTTTTTTTCTGGTAAGACCAATAACAAAATAACCTTGTTGTAAAAGTTCATGACATAAATTAGTACCTAATAAACCATTAACTCCAGTAATAAAAATTCGTTTCATTTTTAAGCTTCTCTTTTTATTATACTTGTCATCATAGGTATTTTTATCCAATTAGGTAAAAGAATAGAAATAAACCAACTCATTGGGTTTATAACTATAAAAGCTTTTCGTTTAAACATTTTTTTTATTGAATACTTAGCAACCTTTTTTGGATCTAACAAGGTTAATTTACCTAAAAAGCCTTGTTTTTTTATTCTTGCAGTAATTTCTGGATTTGTTTTCATAGCTCCAGGGTTTATAACACTAACAGAAACATTAGTGTTTTTTAGCTCTTCTGAAAGACCTAATGAAAATGAGTGAACAAAAGCTTTTGAAGCAGGATAAACTGTTTTATAACCTAGAGGGGAAAAAGCAGCAATGCTTGATACATTTAAAATATATGATTTTTTTTGCTCTTTTAAATTAGGAAGTAATTGATGTGTAAGTATTGTTATTGCTTTTATATTGACTTGAATTATATTATTAATATAATTAAGAGAAACGTCTTCTATTTTTTTTGTTCCACCAGTACCAGCATTATTAATTAGAATATTAATAGCGTATTTTTCCTTTAAATAACTAGTTAATGATTTAAGGTTAGCATCTGAAGAAAAATCAGTTTCATAATAGGCTACTTTAACATTGTAGTATGTTTCAATTAGGTTAGCCAGTTTATTTAAATTTTGTTTAGGAAGACTAATTAAAATGAGATTGTGTTTTCTTTTGGCCAATTCTAATGCAAAAGCTTTTCCTAACCCTTGACTTGCTCCTGTAATAACTGCAAACGTATTATCTGTATATTCTTTCATTTGTCTTTTTTAAAATATGTAAACAAAATTAGAACAAGAGATGATTTAAAATGCCCTTGTTTATAAATGAGGACAGGAATTCAAACCACTTGCAATCAATGATTTAAACACTCGTATTGTTCTGTTTTATAAACTAGAACTTTGTTTTTTAAATTCCGAAGGTGTTTGATTTGTAAGCTTTTTAAATGTAGTATTAAAAGCAGTTTTAGAACTAAAACCAGACTCAAATGCAATACCTAATATAGATAGTTTTTCAGAAGATTTATCCATTAATAATTTTTTAGCTTTTTCTATACGATAACTATTGATAAACTGATAGAAATTTTGATTAAATCCATTATTAATAACATATGATAATTGGTGCGATGTTATTTGCATTTCTTCCGCTAAAGAAGCCAAATTAATGTTGTTATCTAAATACAAATGTTTAGTTTTCATCAAAGCATTTAATTTAGCTTTTAATATAACAAGCTCTTTGTCTTTAATAATTTTTCGTTTATTAGTATCAATTTCATCATCATCATCATTCTCTATAGCAATAATATCTTCACGGTGTTTTTGGTTAGTCGGAAAAATTTCTTTTTGTTTTAAGGAGTTGTAAGTCATAAACAAGACAACACCTAACGTAATAATGTTTAGGTATAGGTTTAAGGGTAGTCCAATATAAACAAGGTTAAAAACACTTATAATTAAAACTAGAACCATAATTACAAGAATAATATTTTCTAACCATTTCAAATTAATTTCATCAGTATTAGATGAAAACAAAGTTATTTTTCGCTGATGAATACGAAGTCTTAAAAACGATTTTGTAGTAAATATAATCGCATTAACAAGTATTAATGTTACTAATAAAAACTGATAATTAATAATCGAGATGTAATCATAAATAATTGCAATTAAATAAACTATTGGTATAATAAATACAGTGCTGTCTTTAAACGTAAAACTATAATTAGGATTAGAAAAAAACAAAACACTGATATATAGTAGTATAGGGGTGAAAAATTGTATAAATGAAATTACTAAGTTAAAAAAATGACCAAAAGGTTCTGCCTTTGTTAGCAAAACAATTTCTTCTAACCAAAAACTAGACCATAAAAATAAAGTTATCCCAAACCAAATATTAGCTTTTTTATTTACTCTCAATGGGTTTGAAAGCATGATAAAAGAAAGTAGTATTAATGAAGAAAAAACAAGTATTTGAATAAAATAGATAAGCAATTAATTTTGTTTTTCACAAATATAAGTTCTTATCTTTAATTTAATAGGGTCTAACACTTAAGTTTTTTTATTAATTAACCGTAGTATTACTTAGACTTTTTTAGTTGGTAATAATTCCTCAGGAAAAGGGAATAAAATTGTTAAGTTTTTCTCTGCGGCAATATATGTATTTACCAAATCTAAATTTAATACAGACCCTATTACCGATTGGTACTGCCATTTGCCAAATGGCTATCCTTCTGATAATTAAAAAACTAAATAATATATTCGGATTAAAAGTTCGCTTTTTTGTACTAAAGAATAAAGCTACAGTTGTGTCTGCTTTTTAATAGCGTATCTGTTTAGAGAGTTTTCTAGTTTCTGAATCATTCTTTTTCTAAGTTTTTCAGGTTTTAACACTTCTATACTATCACCAAAGCCCAAAATTAAACGTTCCAATTCATAATTAGGAATAACTAAAATATTAAAGATAGCACCGTCATCTGTATATTTTATCAATCGTTGAGATTTATGAAAAGGTTTCGTGAGTACATAAGGAGTATTTGCTTTATCTACCCAAAAAGCAATACGCTGTGGTTTCGTATTTGAAACTGTGACACCTACAACATCTTTATAATAAACATCACCATTAATTGCTTTGTCTATATAGGTTGTGTTTTCAACTTCCGCTACAGAATTTATACGATCTAAAGCTAAGGTTGTTTCTTTACCCTTTACGAGTGCTAATAAAAACCATCTATTATTAAACTCCTTTAATAATTGTGGGTGCAAGGTTATTGTACTGGCTTTTTCTGCTTTAAACGACTGATAATTTACTTTTAATACTTTTTTTTGCTGTATGGCATTGTATAAAGGATCTATAAATAACAAGCCTTTAAGTTGCTCATTTTTATCTAGATGAATGATAGCTCTATTATTTTTTTGAGAAGAATATACCGAATCTTCTAAACGTTGTAGCACTCCATCCATTTCTTTGAATAAAGAAAAGTCTTTAAACTGACGTAATACTTGAATGGCATCATTCATCACCTTTACATCGTTTTCAGTCACAGGAATATTCATAATAGAATATCCTTCTTCTGCATAACGGTAATATTTTCGTTGATAGACTTCAATCGGAGCATTATACCCTAATTTATCACTACGCATCAATTGAATATCTAACTGAACCGTTCTCTTACTCACATAAATATCTTTTCCTTCGTATTCGTATAAGGCATCAGAACAAGCATCAATTAAATCATTCAAAGTCCAAGTACGCATTGTGTTTCGAAGGCATTGATCAATTGTTTTGTATCGAATTAGGGCATTTTTATTAGAAGCCATTTTATAATTTTTTAGTAAAAATGATAAATTCTTTTTTGGTACGCAAAAAGATTGCGTAATACAATAAAATATTTGCAGTGTGATTAAGAAAAAGAAGTCGTTTAAGTGGGAAAATTGCTATGAACATAAAAATATTTAAACCGCAGAAAAATGAAAAAACTAAAAAATGAATATAGAAATCAAGATGAAGCTTTACCAAAAGCTATTATTTGTGATTTAGACGGAACTTTATCTTTGATACATAACAGAAGTCCTTTT
Source organism: Tenacibaculum sp. TB-53 (assembly GCF_059716285.2). Lineage (NCBI taxonomy): Bacteria > Pseudomonadati > Bacteroidota > Flavobacteriia > Flavobacteriales > Flavobacteriaceae > Tenacibaculum > Tenacibaculum sp. TB-53. The sequence goes on from NZ_CM202790.1 coordinate 981,422, forward strand.
GATGGAAGTAGGTGTGAACAAGATTTACCTAATGTGCCTATCGTTAATTTAGTAAAGAATTACCAACAATTAGGATATAAAATACTTCTTTTATCAGGTAGAGAAGCTAAATATCAACCAGAAACAGAGTCTTGGTTAAAAAAACATGAAATAGCTTATGACACACTATGGATGCGTAAATCAAAAGATAATAGGAAAGATGCGATTATTAAAGAAGAGGTATTTAAAAGAAAAATAGAGCATAAGTATTTTATTGAGTTTGTTTTAGATGATAGAAATCAAGTGGTTGATTTATGGAGAAAGGAATTAAAACTTCCTTGTTTACAAGTGTTTTATGGTGATTTTTAAAAAATCAAGAACAATTAATTAAAAAATAATGGAAAGAAAAATAACTCAAAAGTTAAAACAAAAGGCATATCAGCTTTTGGTAGATAAAATTGACATAGAAGTTTTTGAAAGCTTTTTATACAAACTGGTAGAAAATAACGAATTCAATAGTAAAGATTTACTATTTGACTTTATAAATATTAATTATAAATCTAATGATTATAGAAGAAGGTTATTAAACCTTATAAAAGATAACAGCTCTGAGAAAGAACTATTAAGTTTAGAAGTGTATTCTTTATGTTTGACACTATCAAGGTCTAATGAAAATGAGGTTGTTTTAAGTGCAATTAATTCATTATCAGGTTTAAATTCACAAACTGAATATCAATACGATATATTATTTGAATTTTATATGTTAAATGACAATATTTTAGGGGATGGTTTCTATTATTATTCATTAACAAATGAGCAGGTAATAGATAGAGCAAAATTATTTTCAGAAAAAGTCATTTCAAAATTTAATTCATTCAAAGAAAATGAAGATTGGTATGGATTTTTAAATTGCGAAATAGAAGTAAAAAATGATGATAAGGTATTAAAACAAAATAATGTTATAAAAGAAGTAAAACTAGATGAAAACAAAAGTTTAATAAGAAAGAGTATCGATTTATTTAAACAAGCTTTAGGAGTAGATTAAACTAGTAATACTTAATTTAAAATCAATCTAATAGGTAAAACCAACTAAAAATATCATATTTGCAGCAGTTCATTGAAATGGCTTGGTAATTTTATGAGATATGTAAGGCAATAGTGTTTTACATAATTTATAAAATATGATACTAATGAATTGGAAAATTCAAAAATTAAATAATGGAGAAACCATTATTTCAAAAGAGCCAGGTAATTCTATGTTGCCTATTTTAAAATCTAAACAACCAGTAAAACTAAAACCAATAAACTGGGAAGATTGTAAGGTTGGTGATATTGTGTATTGCAAAGTTCGTGGAAACTGTTTTACGCACCTTGTAAAAGGAAAAAACAATAAAAGAGGGTTACAAATAGGAAACAATCATGGAAGAATAAACGGATGGACTAAGAATGTATATGGAATAGTAGTAGAGATATTACCAATGCCATAGGCATTTTAAGAAAGAAAAAAAAAGAGAATGAAGGTTCTCCATATTTTATAAATTAATTAAACGAAATTTAACCTATGCCAATGCAATTTATACACATATCGGACGCTCAAAAGCGATTTTTATGGAGTTATCAATAAGGTTATTGTAGTATAAAATCACTAAAAGCGTCCAAATTATATAATTTGGACGCTTTTTTTTATAAAAAACTTCAAGTCTTTGAAAGTTACATGTAAAATGCTACATAGCTTACAACCAACAGGTTACTAGTCTGAAGAAATTCGGATAAGATACTTATATCTTTATTTTAGTGTAAGTGTTTGATTTTAAGTAAAATAAAACCGTTTTAAACTTGTGTAATTCAAAAAAGGCTCACATCTTTGCACCAGTAATTTTTATACGGAGCGCAGTTCAAGTATAAACATACTCAACAACAAAATAATAATTTTTAAAAACGAAGTAAGCATGTTCAAATATCAATTAAACATAAGTACAGTAAAAGAACCAGGTTCTTTTGTACACATGCTTCGCGATTTTCTTCATACATAGAAATAATAATAACCTGTATATAAAAAATCCGAAGCCTCAATAACGTTTCGGATTTTTTATGCTACACATTTCCGTATAGTTTTCAATTTCCGAAGCTAAGAGAAAAATATTGATACAAAGCACTAATTAGAAAATTGGTGCCCAACCTTATAATGTCTCAACATGGGAAATAAACTAAAAGGAAAAGATCTAATCAAATTAGGCTTTCCAAAAAACAATAGTATAAATATTGCCTTAGGGCAAATTAACCGATATAGAAAAAAAGAAAAGAAAGAACGCATTTTAGAAGAAGCAAAAAATGTATTGCTTTATCCAGAAAAATATCAAGGAAATGCTATTTGGGGTAAAGTTGCTGAAGGTTTAACCAAGCCTGTTGAAATTAAAATGCATGAATTACGAAATACAAGAGCTCCGTTTTCTATTTATGGAGAAAATGAAATTGATGAGCAAGCTAAGTTTCAGTTGTACGATGCTTTAAAATTACCAATTGCGGTACAAGGAGCTTTAATGCCTGATGCACATTCAGGGTACGGATTACCCATAGGTGGCGTGCTTGCTACTGAAAATGCAGTAATTCCGTATGGGGTAGGAGTAGATATTGGCTGTAGAATGGCATTGAGTATTTTTCCGATGAAAGCTTCTTATTTAAAAGGGAAGCAACATCAATTAGAAAATATCTTGAAAGAACATACCAAGTTTGGAATGTATGAAACACATGATAAAAAACAAGACCATGAAATTTTTGAACGGAATGAGTTCCAAGACATCCCCTTACTAAAACGGTTAAAAGTAAAAGCATATAATCAATTAGGAACTTCTGGAGGTGGAAATCACTTTGTGGAGTTCGGAATGGTAACTATAACAGATGAACACAATGAATTTAATGTGCCTGTAGGAGAGTATGTGGGATTGTTAACGCATAGCGGATCACGTGGGTTGGGAGCAAACATTGCAAAACACTATACCTATTTAGCGAGTAAACAATGTCCGTTACCTAAAAACGTACAACATTTAGCATGGTTAGATTTAGATACGCATGACGGACAAGAATATTGGCTAGCAATGAATTTAGCAGGTGATTATGCCAAAGCATGTCATGATAATATTCACAAACGAATAGCGAAATTACTAGGTGTAAAATCTTTAGCAATCATTGAAAACCATCACAATTTTGCGTGGAAAGAACAAGTAAACGGAATTGAGCGTATTGTACATAGAAAAGGAGCAACACCCGCTAATAAAGGAGCATTGGGTATAATTCCAGGTTCTATGACTGCACCAGGATACATTGTTCGAGGTTTAGGAAACCAAAATAGTTTACAATCAGCATCACACGGAGCAGGAAGAAAACATTCAAGAAGGAAGTGTAAAGAGAAATTTACCAAAAGTGATATTAAACATCAGTTAAAAATGAATGAAGTTACGCTTATTGGAGGTGGAGTAGATGAAGCACCTATGGCGTATAAAAATATCAAAAAAGTAATGGCTAATCAACAAGAGTTAGTTGAAGTATTAGGGACTTTTACACCGAAAATTGTACGAATGGATAAATAAGAGAATCGTTATTCTGAAAGAGATAACAACTGAAGCAATCTGTTTACCGATTAACAGATTGCTTTGTTTCACTCGTAATGACAGGAATAGAAAATTAAAATGGACATAAAAATAATACAATTTACAGCGGGGCGTGGACCTTCGGAATGCTGCTGGGTAGTAGCAAAAGTGCTAAAAGCATTTATAAAATCTGTAGTAGAACATAAGATAACGTATGACATTCTTCATAAAGAAAATGGAATAGAGAATGGAACCATACAATCAGTAAGTATTCAACTCAAAGGAAATAACCTGTCTTTATTTTTAAAAGATTGGTTGGGTACTATTCAATGGATAGGTAAATCAACCTTTAGAAAATACCATAAACGGAAAAACTGGTTTATAGGTTGTTTTGAATTGGAATATAATAATGAGTTAACCATACAAGAAAAAGACATCGAGTTTCAGGCAATTAGAAGTTCTGGACCTGGTGGACAACATGTAAATAAAGTAAGTTCTGCTGTACGAGCAAAACATAGCACAACAGGAATTCAAGTATTGGTTTCAGAAAGTCGTTCACAGCATCAGAATAAAAAAATAGCTGTACAACGTTTAAAAACCTTGATAGGAAATCATAATATAAATCAATTACAAAACACCATAAAAAAAGAATGGGAAAACCATTTAGACTTAGAAAGAGGAAATCCAGTAAAAGTATTTGTTGGAACTGATTTTAAAGTTAAAAAGAACAAAAAAAGATTTAAAACAACGCGTAATCAATTAAAAAGTGAGTTGCGTAAACAATTATAATAAGATGAAAACATTAGCAAACAATTACATATTTAAAGCATTAGATGCTTTTCCTTATGAATTAGAAGAAACAATGGAGGCATTAACATACGCTTTGGCGTATGAAGAAAAAAATGTAGTAGCGTTGTGCTTAATGGGACGCATTTATGCAGAGCACCTAGGTGATTTTGAAAAAGCAAAACTGTATTATACAGAGGCTTTAGCAGAAAATATGTATGCTTTTAACGTATATCCACATTACATCAATGTGTTATTATGGAATGAAGACTATGAGGAAGCTGAACGATTCATTGATTTCGCATTAACCGTAAAAGGTTCCGATAAAGCTATTTTATATACTGGTAAAGCCCAATTATATGAACAGAAAGAAGCGTATAAAAAATCATTACAAACTTTAAAACTTGCTAAGAAACACACGTATAATAGTGACTATATGCGAACTGTAAGAGAACATATAGAACGTGTAGAGGATAAACTTCCTAAGAAAAAGAAGAAAAAAATTAAGAAAAATCAAAAATAATTTTTAGTACGCAAAAACATTGCGCAATACAGTGTAATATTTGCAGCGTAATTATGAAAAAGATGTTTGCTGTGAGATAAAAATTGCTATGAAAAGCCTCATTATAACAAAGGGTATAATGAGGTAGTTATAAAAGTTCATTTACATATTATAAATAAAAATATCAAGCAAGTCTTGTTGCGTGTTTCTGTATAGCACCATTGTATACACTCTTACAGTATTTGTATTAGAATTGTATATGCAACTAGTCTTGAAGGTTTTGATTATTCACCAAAAAATAATCGCACTCTATGTACGCAGGTTCGAATCCTGCCATAATGAAAGTTATGTAGCTAAGTCCGGTTAAAGCAATAGAGAAAATTCGTGTGGGTTCGAATCCCACTATCCGAAAGGGTATGGCGGAATGGTAGACGCGCTAGATTTAAGCTCTAGTGAATTCAGACCTGTCACGTCTGTTTTTTTGCACAGGTTCGAGTCCTGTCAAAACTTCTAAAGGGAGTTTTGTAGCTCAGTTGGTAGAGCACTACGCTGTTAACGTAGATTATTTAGGAAAGCTCATCATCTTGTAAAACTGATGAACCTAAAGTGTTGAATGTTTAATGAGTTTTTAAATAAACACTTATAAACGTACTTTGAAATAATAACCATTACATAAACAATGTATTGAAATTTAGTATGTCAGTTATAGTATCAATTAGTATAACCCATGTAGTAAACAACAATACAAAAGCTATGTAATCTTATTATTTCCGTGGGCTTATAAGCATTAACATTCAGTACTTTTTACAAAAACAAACAAATTTCTCTATGGTGAGAAAAACAACGTATAAACAATTAAAAACAAAAAGATTATGAAAAGAATAACAATTAATCAAGGAAAAGTAGGATTAGTATTTAAAAAAGGAGATTACATAAAGGTAATTAAAGCGGGTACACATTGGTTAGGGTTTAATCAAACAATGGCAGTATACGATTTAACAAAAGATTTTTATATATCAGTAGCTTTAGAAGTGTTGTTACAAGACGCAACTTTAGCAGCAATGTTAGAGATTGTTGAAGTACAAGACAATGAGTTAGTTTTCATGTACGAAAATAATAACTTTAAAAGAGTTTTAAATGCTGGAAGACATGTTTTCTGGAAAGGGTTTATTACTAGAACCTTTCAAAGAATAGATATAAGCAAGATTGAGATTACTGAAAAAGTTGATGCCTCTTTATTCAATAATTATGAGGTAAACAAATATGTTAGAACTTTTGAAGTTGCTGCCTACGAAAAAGCGGTGTTGTTAGTGAATGATACCTACCAAAAAACATTGGTAGGAGGGACGTATAGGTTTTGGAAAAATGAAACAACTATTAAAATAGCGAAAGTAGACAACAGACAATTACAATTAGAAATTGCAGGTCAGGAATTGTTAACTAAAGACAAAGCAAATGTTAGAATTAACTTTTATACGCAGTACAAAGTAACTGATATTGAAAAAGCGTTATTGGCTAACAAAGACTATGAAAAACAATTATATGTAAACATGCAGTTAGCATTGAGAAAATATGTAGGGCACTACACATTAGATGAATTATTAGCTAACAAAGAAGATGTGTCAAAAGCAGTTTTTGAAGAAACAAAAGCGAATGCTGAAAAATTAGGTGTAGTAATTCAAGGTTGCGGAATTAGAGATGTTATTTTACCAGGAGAAATGAAAGAAATCATGAATCAGGTATTGGTAGCACAAAAGAAAGCCCAAGCTAATATTATTACCAGAAGAGAAGAAACAGCCTCAACGAGAAGCTTATTAAATACTGCTAAATTAATGGAAGACAACGAAATGTTGTTTAAGTTAAAAGAAATGGAGTATGTAGAAAAAATTGCTGATAAGATTGGAGAAATTACAGTTACTGGAAACGGAAATGTAATTAAACAGTTAAGGGAAATATTTGTAGCTAATAAATAATTACATTGACAAAATTAGAATTTTAGAAGTTAGGTATAAAAAACATATAATTTGTTTATATCTAAAACCTAACTTCTAAATTCTTTTACTTTTAAATAGTTTTTAGACGAAGATATAAGAATTATATTTAACATAATATTTAAAAATATAATTCAAAAAGTTTAGACAAAATAAGCTGTGGATTTCAACAAGTTTATAGTCGTAACAAATATTTTCTTAATTTTACATATTTCAGACAAACAGAATGTTTATATGTTTCAGAAACTTCAACGAATATTAAACACTTATAAAAAAGATTGTTACAGGTTATCTACATGTGGATATGAATAAAATTACAGTGTCGTAAAATGACTGTAACAAATTTGTAGATACTATAAAACATACCTACAATTAAATAAAAAACACTTCGTCATTCTATTTACATAATTCAAAATGTATTATAATTAATATTATGTAAAATAGAAATTAGATTATTTAACCATTAATACCTTGAGAAATTTCTTCTTGCAATAAATTGTTTTAACCAAAATGTGTAAGTCTGATACCAAAATGTATAAGTATTGTAGGATAATACGGCTATAAATTTGCATTGTAATTAATTCTATAGCTGTACAGTTGCTATAAGCAGAATCTAGAGCAAAAAAGTATAACAGATAACACAATATCGACTAAAAAATAAAAACGATGAACAATTTAAAAGCAGGAAAAAATAGTGTGACATTCACGTCATTTGGAGTAGAATTAGCAGGAGATCTTTACCTACCTAAAGGATTTGATTCAAACAAGAAGTACAAAGCCATAGTAAGTGCTAGTCCGTTTCCACAAGTTAAAGGACAGATTATGGCAACCTATGGACCAGAAATGGCAAAAAGAGGGTTTGTTTTTTTGGGATTTGATTATTTAGGAATGGGAGATTCTCCAGCATTACCAGGAGAATATAAAAAATCTAGATACATGTTTAGATTAATAGAAAATACTTGGGATGCAGTATCTTATCTCGGTACACTTCCTTTTATAGAAGAGATTGAAGGACTAGGTGTTTGTCAGGGTGGTTCTATCATTGCATCAGCAGCAGTTACAGACCATAGAATTAAGAAAATAGCAATGGTTTCTGGTATGATGGCAGCAGATGGTTTTCAATGGTTAGGTAGAGAAGTTACAGATCCTATGATTGCAGCTGCTAATGATTCTATGCAAAAACAGTACGAAACTAGAGAACCTGATTATTATGCTCCATTTGGATTAGATGATGAAATGACTAAAGAAGAGTTTGTTACTACTGCCGCTTACCCAGTAATGGCAGAAGAAACGTATAATTACTATGGAAAAAACGGTGAAAAAGGCCCTGGAACTGTTAAAAATGCTTCAAACATACATATTGCAGACCAAGCCATGCAGTCTTTAATTTCTATTGGAGAGGCTTATGCAGATAAAATTGTACAACCAAGTTTAGTAATATATAGTACCAATGCATCTACTGCCCCCTGCTCTACCCAATTTATAGCAAAACTTACTAATGATAACACAACATTAGCATTTGATGAGTTTACTCATGTAGATTTTTATTATAAGCCTGAAGCTGTAAAAGCATCAACAGATGCTGTAGCAGAATTTTTTAATAAATAATTTAGATAGAATTTTTACAAGTATTAAACTCCTAATCGATTAATAACGTCTTAAGCTTTTCAATATGAAAATACAAGAACTAGAAATACTAGTGAAAGGACAGAAAGTACATCAAATTAAATGTGGTAATCATCGTTTTATTGATATCACTATCGTCGCAATTGAAGGACGTTTTTTTGTACGTCAGTATAAGTTCGGAAAACGAAGCTGGCATCATGCTTTTTTAAAGCATCCTGAAGGTACTATGAAAACTGGTAACACAGTTGTAGATATTGATGGTGTTATTCCTACGGATTTAGAAGAAATAAACCCTAAAGTAAATAAAGCATATCTAAAATTATTAGGATTGATTTATCCAGTAATGCGATTGACTTTTGACACAAAAAAACATGAAGCGTCTACTTTAGAACTTATTCCCAAAAGTCTATGAAAAATAGTATACAAAAAATTATAAAAAAAATGTTGATTACCCTCTTATCACTTATTGGTATTTTGATAGTTGCTTACGTTTTGATTGTCAAATTTTATCCTTCTTTCGGTGGCGACGTCACAAAAAAAGATTACCAATCTTATACTAGTTCTAAACAATACGAAAATGGCAAATTCCGTAATAAGGATGCAAACGTTCCGCAAAATTTAGGGTTTAATGATATGGTAAAATTATCTTGGAAATTCTTTACTACCAAAGTTAAAAACGGAAGACCAAAGCAAGACTTACACGTTCAAAAAATAGATTCGATAAATGTTGCTGATTATAAAGGTGACACACGCTTCATTTGGTATGGGCATTCGGCTTTCTTAATGCAAACACAAGGAAAAAACATTCTAATTGACCCAATGTTTGGTAAAGTAGCTGCACCAATGAGCTTTTTAGGCGAAAATCGTTTTAATAAAGAGATACCTCTAGAAATTGAGAAATTACCTAAAATAGATGCTGTAGTCATTTCCCACGACCATTACGATCATTTAGATTATGAAAGTATTGAAAAGCTAAAATCAAAAGTAGAACACTATTTTGTTCCACTAGCCGTTGGAGTGCATTTAAAAGCTTGGGGAATTTGCGAAGAAAAAATTACGGAACTTGATTGGTGGGGAGAAACAACATATAAAGGTTTGCAATTTATCTGTACACCATCTCAACATTTCTCTGGTAGAAAAATGAATAATCATCAGAGTACTTTATGGAGTTCATGGATAATCAAAACACCAACTGATAACATCTTTTTTAGTGGAGATAGTGGTTATGGTGAACACTTTACAGAAATCGGCAACAAATATGGACCATTCGATTTTGCAATGCTAGAATGCGGACAGTACGATGAGCAATGGCAAGACATACATATGCTTCCAGAGCAAACTGCGCAAGCAGGCGTAGATTTACAAGCAAAAAAAATAATGCCAATTCATTGGGCAGGTTTTAAACTGGCATTACACTCTTGGACAGACCCAATTGAACGTGTTACTAAAAAAGCAAATGAACTAAACATACCTTTGGTAGCACCAAGAATTGGCCAAACATTTACCATAAATAATATCGAAAACAGTGATTCCAGCTGGTGGAATGAATATTAATAATAAATCGTAGATTTACAAAGTACAGAAATCATGAAAATGTCAAGTCTTAACTTCAATTCCATAACAGAATTCCACGACCATTTTAGTTTAAAAATGCCTGAAAATCCTTTATTTAGTATTATCCATACTGAATTAGAAGAAGATGAATATGAGAGTTGTGAAGCTTATGCTTTTGACGAACCTGTAGAAATAAATTGCCAGTTTTATGGTATCAGCCTAAAGAACATTATTTCAGGGGAACTCTCTTATGGACGTACTAAATATGATTGTACTAAAGGAACAATGTTGTTTACAGCGCCAAACCAAACTTTAATATTTAAAGATTTGGTGTTTAGTTCAGAGAGTTATCATATAGCATTTCATAAAAATTATATACAAAGCCTTGATATTTATGAAAAAATCAAGACCTATAATTTCTTTAATTACAATGTAAACGAAGCACTTCATCTATCACCTAAAGAAGAAGAGATAGTAAAAAATATTTTCAAGAGTATTAAAGCCGAATATTATAATAATCATGATGAGTTTAGCAAAGAAATCATTATTTCTCAATTAGAAACTTTATTAAAGTATGCTGATAGATTTTACAAAAGACAGTTTTTAAATAGAACTGATAATAACAAGATTTTAATTACCAAATTTAAAGATATATTAAACACCTATTTTGAACAAAACTTATTTGCTGAAGAGGGAATCCCTACTTTAGATTGGATGGCTACACAATTAAATGTAAGTCATCGTTATATGAGTGACACTATAAAAGCTGAGACAGGAAAGACAGCTGTAGATCAAATCAATTTATTTTTAGTTGATGAAGCTAAAAGTTTATTGTTGAATCCAAATTTTTCAATATCTGAAACGGCATATAAGCTGGGATTTGAATATCCTCAATATTTCACTAGAGTTTTTAAAAAAAAGGTAGGAATGAGCCCAAAAGAATATATAAAAAAGTATTCTTCTTTGAATTAGATTTTAACTAATTGTTTCCATTCCATACATATTTTTGTCACTACTTTATTCTAACGAAAAAGAGTCACCCTCCTCTCCTATTTAATATAATCTATTATCATAGCTTGAAATGATTATATGTAGAGGGATTAATTTCACATATTATTAACGAGTGTAAAGCCTATTATTCTTATTTTCGCCTTATGCAAAAACAATTATTCTTCCTAATAGCAATAGTATTTAGTATATCATCTATTCAGGCACAAGACAAATTAAAAGGGCAAATAATAGATTCAGAATCTAAAAAACCTTTAAGTGCGGCTCATATTTTAAATCTTAATAGCGTAGTAGGTACTATTACTAATGAAAATGGGCTCTTTGACCTTGTTGCTCAAGCAAACGATACCGTTCTAGTTTCTTATTTAGGTTATGCTTCTATTAAACTAAAAGTTACTAATGATCTTTTAAAAGGAAATGAAGTTGTTATATCTTTAGAGGAAAAGCCAGAAGAGGTAAAAGAAGTTGTAATTAAGTCAACTGAACTAATTGGTGTTTTAGAGGTAGATATAAAACAAGTTCCAAAAGATCGTTTTACTAGAATACATATTAATGGATTGCCACAAACGTATGAAGTTGGAAGGCCTCAAAAAATTTCCTCTCCTATTGCTAAACTCTTAAATCCGGTTGATTTGGTATATAACCTATTCGGAAGCAAACCTAAACAGCTTAAAAAATTAAAGAAGCTTAAAAAAGAAGACGATTTGCGTAAAATGTTAGCTGGTAAATTTGATCGTGAAGTTATGATGGAATATCTTGAAATGGATAGGGCTGAGTTAAATAAGCTATTATCTGACTGTAACTATTCTGAATACTTTATAAAAAAAGCCAGTGATCTACAATTAATTGAAGCTGTTTTAAATTGTTACGAAAACTATAAAACAGTAAAAAAAGGTAAAATAGAAAGAAACAGAATACCTGATAAAAATTAATTTTTTTGTAAAAAAAATAGGGTAAGTGATATTTTATATGTTATATTGTTTATAAATTAATATATAATTACTTTAAATAATGAAAAAAATCATATTACTATCCTTTATGTTTACAATTCTTTTAAGTTGTAGTAAAGATGATAAACTAGCTGAACCAGTAGATGAAGTTAAACTAAACAATAAAGTAAATAATTTTGTATGGAAAGCCATGAACTCATGGTACAATTGGCAAGAAGATATTCCTAATTTAGCAGATAGTAAAGATGATAATATAAATGAGTATTATACTTACTTAAACTCATACGGTACTCCAAACGATTTATTTAAAAGCTTACTGTATAAATATCAAGAAGTAGATAAGTTCTCTTGGTTTATTGAAGACTATATTGAACAAGAAAAGGCTTTTCAAGGTACTAGTACTAGTTTTGGCTTTAGACCTACGTCCATAAAAATTAATGATACCAATATTATCTTATTAGTAACTAAAGTATCTGAGAATTCACCAGCTTCAGAAAAAGGATTAAAAAGAGGTGATATTATAATTGGTATAGATGGTCAAAAATTTACTACAACCAACTTCGATGCACTTATAAAAAATTACTATAATGAAACTGCCGAATTTATTTTAGGTGAAAATGATGGAGTTACTGAAAAATCAAAAATAACTTTAACTAAAAGAGAAGTTAATGATAATGCTATACAGCTAGCTAAAATTTTTAATAATATAAATGGTAAAAAAGTAGGTTACTTAGTTTACAATGGGTTTAGGTCATCTTACGATAAAGAACTTAATAATGCCTTTGCTAATTTTAAAGCAGAAGGAATACAAGAGTTAATATTAGACTTTAGATACAATGGAGGTGGCTCTGTATTAACTTGTGGATACTTAGCCAGTATGATTTACGGTGAAGGAGCTGCAGAGCAAGATGTTTTTGCTAAAACTATTTATAACAAAAAACATACTGACAGAAGCTTTTTATTACCTTTTTTAAATGGTATTTTTCAGTATGACTCTGATGGAAATTACTTAGAAGGTCAAGATATTCCTTTAAATAGACTCACAGGGCTTTCTAAAATTTATGTTATAACTTCAAGTAATACAGCTTCTGCTAGTGAAATGATAATAAATGGCTTAAGACCTTATATTGATGTGGTTACTGTTGGTAAAACTACCTATGGTAAAAATGTTGGATCTATTACGTTATATGATTCTCCAACTACAGATTACACCGATAAAAGCAAAGCTAATACTACTCACAAAATGGCTATGCAACCTATTACTTTCCAAATATTTAACAAGTTAAATCAAAGTGATTATGTTAACGGTTTTGCTGCAGATATAGATATTAATGAATTTGCCAGTTGGGATAATTTTTTACCATTTGGAAATGAAAACGAAATTTTATTAAAATCTGTTTTAGATAACATAAAAGGTATAGCTTCAAAAGCTCAAAAACCTTCCAATATACAGGTGATAGATAATTTACAAAAAAATCGTTTTGAACAAGAAATGTATTATGAAAGTGATTTTTTAAAAAATATTAATCATCTTAATCTTTAAACGAAAAAAGCAGCAAAATTTTGCTGCTTTTTTTATGCTTTTATTTCATCCAAAAGAATTAAATTTACACCTTTCAAAAACATACACAAACACAACTAACAATGATTCATTTCTTTGGAAACGTAAACAGCAAGGTTTTTGCTGTTCAAACAACAGAAGAATTAACATCTGAAACAATTTCGAAGTTAACTTGGTTATTTGGCAACCAACCGAAAATAAACGCGGCGTCTCTTGACGCCTTTTTTGTTGGCCCTAGAGCAGCTATGATTACTCCTTGGAGTACCAACGCTGTTGAAATTACTCAAAATATGGGAATTTCTGGAATTATCAGAATTGAAGAATTTGATGCAGTAGCTAATGATTTTTCTGACTTCGACCCAATGATTTCTCAAAAATTTGATGGATTAAACCAAGAAACTTTTACCATTGATATTCAACCTGAACCAATTTTAGAAATTGATGATATTGCTACTTATAACGAGCAAGAAGGATTGGCGTTGAGCGATGAAGAAATTGGGTATTTAGAAGAAGTAGCTACCAAAATTGGAAGAAAATTAACCGATTCTGAAGTATTTGGATTTTCTCAAGTAAATTCAGAACACTGCCGTCATAAAATTTTCAACGGTACTTTTGTTATTGATGGTGAAGAAATGCCAACTTCTTTATTCAAGTTAATTAAAGAAACCTCTAAGCAAAACCCTAACGATATTGTATCTGCTTATAAAGACAATGTTGCTTTTGTTAAAGGTCCAAAAGTAGAGCAATTTGCTCCTAAAAGCGCAGATAAACCAGACTTTTACGAAACAAAAGAATTTGAATCTGTTATTTCATTAAAAGCTGAAACACACAACTTCCCTACTACTGTTGAGCCTTTCAATGGTGCTGCAACAGGTTCAGGAGGTGAAATTCGTGATAGATTAGCTGGAGGAAAAGGATCGTTGCCATTAGCAGGAACAGCTGTTTATATGACTTCTTACTCTCGTTTAGAAGAAAATCGTCCTTGGGAAAAAGGAATGGACGAACGTAAGTGGTTATACCAAACTCCTATGGATATTTTAATCAAAGCTTCTAACGGAGCTTCTGATTTCGGTAATAAATTTGGTCAGCCATTAATCTGTGGTTCTGTTCTTACTTTTGAACATGAAGAAGATGCTCGCAAACTTGGTTTCGATAAAGTAATTATGCAAGCAGGTGGTATCGGATATGGTAAAAAAGAACAAGCATTAAAAGATACTCCACAAGAAGGAGATAAAATAGTAATTTTAGGTGGTGAAAATTACCGTATTGGTATGGGAGGAGCTGCGGTTTCTTCTGCTGATACTGGAGAGTTTTCAACAGGAATTGAGTTAAACGCAATTCAGCGTTCAAATCCTGAAATGCAAAAACGTGCTGCCAATGCGGTTCGTGGTATGGTAGAAAGTGATGAAAACTTTATCGTTTCTATTCACGATCACGGAGCTGGTGGACACTTAAACTGTTTATCTGAATTAGTGGAAGATACTGGTGGAAAAATCAACTTAGATAAATTACCTGTTGGAGACCCTACCCTATCTGATAAAGAGATTATTGGTAATGAATCTCAAGAGCGTATGGGATTAGTAATTGCTGAAAAGCATATCGACACCCTTAATAAGATAGCTGAACGTGAGCGTTCACCAATGTACACGGTAGGTGATGTTACCGGGGATCACCGTTTTACTTTTGAATCTAAAACCAACGGAAATAAACCAATGGATTTAGCTTTAGAAGATATGTTTGGTAGTTCTCCTAAAACGATTATGACTGATAATACAGTTAATCGTAATTATGCTGATGTTGAGTATTCTAAGGAAAACTTTACTCAATATTTAGAACAAGTTTTACAATTAGAAGCTGTTGCTTGTAAAGATTGGTTGACTAATAAAGTTGACCGTTGTGTTGGGGGAAAAGTAGCGAAGCAACAATGTGTTGGTTCTTTACAAATTCCATTGAACAATGTCGGTGTAATGGCGCTAGATTATAAAGGTAAAGAAGGTATTGCTACTACGATTGGGCACTCTCCTATTTCTGGATTGATTGATCCTGTAGCTGGAAGTAAAAACTCAATTGCTGAAGCATTAACGAATATTGTTTGGGCACCTTTAAAAGATGGTTTACAATCGGTTTCATTATCAGCAAACTGGATGTGGCCTTGTAAAAATGAAGGTGAAGATGCTCGCTTATACAAAGCTGTGAAGGCTATTTCGGATTTTTCAATCGATTTAGGAATCAATGTTCCAACAGGAAAAGATTCTTTATCAATGAAACAAAAATATCCTAATGAAGAAGTAATTTCTCCAGGAACTGTTGTTATTTCAGCTGCGGCTAACTGTAATGATATTACTAAAGTAGTAGAACCTGTTTTACAACCAAACAAAGGAGATATCTATTACATCAATTTATCGCAAGATGATTTTAAATTAGGAGGAAGTTCATTTGCACAGATAGTAAATAAGTTAGGAAACTCTGCTCCTACAATTACTAATAATGAGTTCTTTAAATCAGCATTTAATGTTTTACAAAATTTAATTAAAGAAGGAAAAATCGTTGCTGGTCACGATGTTGCATCTGGAGGATTGATTACTACTTTATTAGAATTGTGTTTTGCAGATGTAAACATAGGTGCGAACTTAGATTTATCTGCTTTAAATGAAGCTGATAGTATCAAGTTGTTATTTGCTGAAAATTCAGGAATTATTTTCCAAGCAACCGACGCTTCTGTAGAACAAACTTTAGCTGATAATAACATTGACTTTTTTAAAATTGGTTCGGTAACTGAGTCTGATCGTTTAAATATTAAGAATGGTTCTGATATTTTTGCTTTATCAATTGCTGAATTAAGAGATACTTGGTATAAGACTTCTTATTTATTGGATCAAAAACAAACAGCTAATGATTTAGCTAAAGATCGTTTTGATAATTATAAGAACCAACCATTAAAATATACATTCCCAACGCATTTTACTGGAAAACTTACTGATACTGTGGGTACTGTAACTAACAGACCTAAAGCTGCTATTATTCGTGAAAAGGGTTCAAACTCGGAACGTGAAATGGCAAATGCTATGTATTTAGCTGGTTTTGATGTGAAGGATGTTCACATGACTGATTTAATTTCTGGTCGTGAAACTTTAGAAGATATTCAATTTATTGGAGCTGTTGGAGGTTTTTCTAATTCAGATGTTTTGGGTTCTGCTAAAGGATGGGCTGGAGCATTTTTATATAATGAAAAAGCGAACACTGCTTTGAAAAACTTCTTTAACAGAGAAGATACACTTTCTGTTGGTATTTGTAACGGGTGTCAATTGTTTATGGAGTTAGAATTAATCAATCCAGAACATAACGAACATGGTAAGATGTTACACAACGATTCTAAAAAGCACGAAAGTTCATTTACATCTGTAAAAGTTCAGGAAAATAATTCAGTAATGTTATCTAGTTTGGCTGGAACAGAATTAGGAGTTTGGATTTCTCACGGAGAAGGAAAGTTCAATTTACCTGAAACTGAAGATAATTATAATATTGTTGCTAAGTATGCATATGAAGGATATCCTAACAATCCAAACGGTTCAGATTATAACACAGCAATGCTATGTGATAAGACTGGTCGTCATTTAGTAACTATGCCACATATTGAACGTTCTACTTTCCAATGGAACTGGGCTAACTATCCACAAGACAGAAAAGATGAAGTTTCACCTTGGTTAGAAGCTTTTGTTAATGCAAGAAAATGGATAGAAAATAAAAAATAAGTAGAATACTACATTCTCAACTACAAAAAGCACTCTGTAAACAGGGTGCTTTCTTTTTTTTACAAAAGTAAACAACAAAACATGTAGTTTACACTTGTTAACTGTCTAATTATGGTAACATTTGTAATATTCTTCTTATTTAACTTCTATTTCTAAGTACATAATAAATTTATATAAGCACTTTGAAAGGATATAATTAAACTCATAAGTAATTTAAAGTAATTATTGAAGTATTATAAAGGTTATAGCCTTATTTATATTTATTTAAACTATTACTTCTGAAGAGTCATTATTATTAACCTTAAAGTTGCTTATTTGATGTTTAAGTCAGTTAAATAAGGATAAATGGTTATTTAAACACATTATATTTATTAAAAAAAAGAGATTTTTACATTTATAAACTTAACAAAACAAATAATTAGTTTAATTACAAATGTAAATAAAGATATTTAACAAAAGAATAAATTTTCTCTATACCTAACCCTTAAAACATTGTTTTACAGTAATTTAAACGTTATTTGTTAAAGTATTTAATCGCCTTGTTTTGAATTATTTTGAAGAAATATTAAATTTTTCTTGTCTACATTTATAAAACAATATATATTTACAATCGTAAACAATTCCTAATGTTTACATAAGTAAACAAATGATTGAAAGATTAAAACAGATATTAGACTATTACAATTTATCAGCGTCAAGCTTTGCTGATAAAATTGATGTTCCAAGATCTAGCATTTCTCACCTATTATCAGGAAGAAATAAACCGAGCTTAGATTTTATTATAAAAGTTGAAACGGCTTTTGATGAAGTTGATCTAAATTGGTTAGTGTATGGTAAAGGCAGTTTTCCTCCAAATGTAAAAAATCAAGAGAAAGAGATAAATATAGAGAAAAATGAAGCTCCTTCTCTGTTTACTGAAAATGTAGTATTTGACCAAGAACCCGAAAAAAAATCAAATACGAAATTCTCAGAGAGTACTATGAAACCAAAAGAATCAGCCGCTTTTAGAGAAATTAAAAATATTTTAGTTCTATACGATGATGGAACCTTTGAAGATTACAAAAAAAAATGATCGCATAAATGATTCCCTTATAATCCCAAAAGAATTTAATGAATTGTAAAATTCAAATAACCCCTCAGTATTTGTATCCCCCAAAAAATCGTTTGAATTTTATGAGTCATTAAAAAATAAACTCCCCCTAAAACTTATATCCTCTTTAAGTTGAGTTTATAGAAATTGTCCCCCAGGGCAAATCCCTCGTGCTTGCCCGCTTACAAGCAAATCAACCCATTAAAATAGAAAAAGCCTGTATTATAAAAATAATACAGGCTTTTTTACTTTTTATATTTAAGTCAAATCTTATGTTAACATTCCTCCGTCAACTGATAATGTTTGGCCAGTAATATATGAACTCATATCAGATGCTAAGAATACACAAGCGTTTGCAATATCTTCTGGAGTACCACCTCTTTTTAAAGGAATTTCATTTCTCCAACCTTCAACTACTTTTTCATCTAATTTTGCAGTCATTTCAGTTTCAATAAAACCGGGAGCTACAACGTTACTACGAATATTACGAGAACCTAACTCTAAAGCTACAGATTTTGAGAACCCTAAAATTCCTGCTTTTGAAGCTGCATAATTTGCTTGACCTGCATTTCCTTTTAATCCAACTACAGAACTCATATTAATAATTGAGCCTGCACGTTGCTTCATCATCGGACGAATCACTGCTTTTGTTAAATTGAAAACTGATTTTAAATTTACTTCGATTACTTTATCAAAATCTTCTTCAGAAATACGCATTAATAAATTATCTTTTGTAATACCTGCGTTGTTTACTAATACATCAATAGTTCCGAATTCTGCTAAAACATTTTTTGCCAACTCTTGAGCTGCATCAAACTTTGCCGCATTAGATTGATATCCTTTAGCGTTTACCCCTAATTCTTTTAATTCATTTTCTAAAGCAGTTGCTGCTTCCACAGAAGAACTATAAGTAAATGCAACATTACACCCTTGGTTTGCAAACTCTAATGCAATTCCTCTACCAATTCCTCTAGTAGCTCCTGTAATAATTGCTGTTTTATTTTCTAAAAGTTTCATTTATTAGTTGTTTTAATAGGGTCAAATATAAAAATAAATTCCCGTTATAAACGGGAATCTATTCTAATATGTATATGTTTATTAAGCTAAAACCTTAGCTACCATTTCTCCAATTTTAGCAGGAGACTCTACAACGTGTACTCCATTTTCAGCTAAAATCTTCATTTTAGCTTGTGCTGTATCATCTGCACCACCAACAATAGCACCTGCATGTCCCATTGTTCTACCAGCTGGAGCAGTTTGACCTGCGATGAAACCAACAACTGGTTTACGATTTCCATCAGCCTTAATCCATCTAGCAGCTTCCGCTTCTAAATTACCTCCAATCTCACCAATCATTACGATTGCTTCAGTTTCATCATCATTCATTAATAACTCAACAGCTTCTTTAGTAGTAGTTCCAATAATTGGATCTCCACCAATACCAATAGCTGTAGTAATTCCGTAACCTTGTTTTACAACTTGATCAGCAGCTTCATACGTTAAAGTTCCTGATTTAGAAACAATACCTACTTTACCTTTTTTGAAGATAAATCCTGGCATAATTCCTACTTTAGCTTCTTCTGGAGTAATTACTCCTGGACAGTTAGGTCCTACTAAAGTACAATCTAACTTATCAATGTAAGCTTTTACTTTTACCATGTCAGCAGTAGGAATTCCTTCAGTAATACAAATAATTACTTTAATTCCTGCTTCAGCAGCTTCCATAATAGCATCAGCAGCAAATGCTGGTGGTACAAAAATAATAGAGGTATCAGCTCCTGCTTTTTGTACAGCCTCATCAACTGTATTAAAAACTGGCTTTCCTAAATGCTCTTGACCTCCTTTACCTGGTGTTACACCTCCAACTACGTTTGTTCCGTAATCGATCATTTGGCCAGCGTGGAAAGTTCCTTCGCTACCTGTAAAACCTTGAACTATAATTTTTGAATCTTTATTTACTAAAACACTCATTGGTTTGCTTTTTATTATTTTTTTAAGACAGACAAAAATAACTTTTTAATTGTGTTTTCACAATTAATTTTACGTTACTTTTTTTGTTTATTAGTTTCGTTTTTTAAATAAATTACTTCACGCATTTTTTGACGGTATTCTTTTTGAGGTGTACCAAAATAGACTCCCTTTTTTAAAGATTTCATCACACCTGTTTGTGCCATTAAAACGGTTCCTTTTTCTATAGTTAAGCCACTAACAATTCCTACTTGTCCCCAAATAGTTACTTCATCTTCAATAACAGTACATCCTGCAATACCTGTTTGAGCTGCTATTAAACACTTTTTACCTATTACTGTATCATGACCTATATGAACTTGATTATCTATTTTTGATCCAGCACCTATTAAAGTATCTCCGGTTACACCTCTATCAATTGTACAAGAAGCTCCTAAATCTACATTATCTTCAAGTACTACTCTACCTCCAGAAATTAGTTTATCAAAACCTTCTGGTCTGTTTTTATAATAGAATGCATCTGCTCCTAAAACTGTATTGGCATGGATTGTTACATTATCTCCTATTATACAGTTATTGTTAATTGACACATTTGCATGTATTAAACAATTTTTTCCAATTTTTACGTTTTCTCCTATGAAAACGTTTGGTTGTATAACAGTTTTTTCTCCTATAATAGCAGATTCAGCAATACTACTTTTTGAAGCTATAAAAGGGTTGAAATATTTTGTTATTTTATTAAAATCTCTAAAAGGATCTTCAGAGATTAATAATGATTTACCTTCAGGGCAATCTACTTTTTTATTTATTAGTATTGTTGTAGCAGCTGAATTTAATGCTTTATCGTAGTATTTTGGATGATCTACAAAGACTATATCTCCTTTTTCTACTACATGAATTTCATTAATTCCTGTTATAGGTAAACTATTTTTTCCTACAAACTTTACATTTAGTAAAGTAGCAATCTGCTCTAAGGTTTGAGGCTGTTTAAATTTCATCTTTAAAAAGAAATTCCCGCCAAAGCGGGAATAATAATAGTATATTTATTCTTTGATACGCTCTGTGTAAGCTCCTTTTTCTGTATCTATTTTTATTTTATCTCCTTCATTTATAAATAAAGGAACATTAATTCTTGCTCCTGTTTCAACAGTTGCTGGTTTAGTTGCATTTGTTGCAGTATTACCTTTTACACCTGGTTCAGTATGAGTTACCTCTAAAATAACATGAGAAGGCATTTCTACTGATAACGGCATTCCATCTTCAGTATTAATCAAAACAGTAACAACTTCTCCTTCTTTCATTAAATCTGGAGCATCTAATACTGATTTTTGAAGTGTAATTTGGTTATAATCTTCCGTATTCATGAAGTGATATAGATCTCCTTCAGGGTATAAATACTGAAACTTATGTGTTTCTACACGAACGTCATCAATTTTATGTCCTGCAGAAAAGGTATTATCAATTACTTTTCCGGAGGTAACGCTTTTAAGTTTCGTACGAACAAAAGCAGGTCCTTTTCCTGGCTTTACATGTAAAAACTCAATAATTTTGAATATGTCGTGATTATACTTTATACATAAACCTTTTTTAATATCTGATGTTGATGCCATTTATTTTGATCTTTATAGTATTGCTCTTTAAGTGCAATTTTAATAATTAATTTGCTTTAAAATATCCTTTCATGATTCCACGATGCGAATCTTTGATAAACTGAATAATCTCATCTCTTTCTGAAGTTGCTTCCATTTCAGCCTCTATAATATCTATAGCCTGAGTATTATTATAATTTTTTTGAAACAATATACGGTAAACGTCTTGAATTTCTCTTATTTTTTCAGTGCTAAATCCTCTTCTTCTTAATCCTACAGAATTGATCCCCACGTATGATAAAGGTTCTCTTGCTGCTTTTACATAAGGAGGAACATCTTTACGTACCAAGGATCCACCTGTTACAAAGGCATGATTACCTACAGAAGCAAATTGATGTACTGCCACCATACCTGCTAACACTACATTATCACCAACAGTTACATGTCCTGCTAATGTTGAATTATTTGAAAAGATACAATTATCTCCCACTTTACAATCGTGCGCAATATGACAGTAAGCCATTATTAAACAGTTATCACCAATAACTGTTCTCATTCTATCAAGTGTTCCTCTATTAATGGTTACACACTCTCTTATGGTTACATTATCTCCTATTTCTACAGTCGTATCCTCATCATTATACTTTAAATCTTGAGGGATTGCTGAAATTACAGCTCCTGGAAAAATTCGACAATTTTTACCGATGCGTGCACCTTCCATGATAGTTACATTAGAACCTATCCATGTTCCTGATCCAATTTCTACATTTGCATGAATAGTTGTAAAAGGTTCAATAACTACATTCCTAGCTATTTTTGCTTGAGGGTGAACGTACGCAAGTGGTTGATTCATATTATTTTACTTTTGAAATTTGTGCCATAAGCTCTGCTTCACATACTAATTTTCCATTAGCGTATGCATAAGCTTGCATATGAGCAATACCTCTTCTTATTGGAGTTATTAATTCACTTTTAAATATTAATGTATCTCCTGGTAATACTTTTTGCTTGAATTTAACATTATCCATTTTCATGAAGTATGTTAAATAGTTTTCTGGGTCAGGAACTGTATTTAATACTAAAACTCCTCCACATTGTGCCATAGCCTCCACTTGAAGAACTCCTGGCATAACTGGTGCTCCAGGGAAATGTCCAACAAAAAAATTTTCATTCATTGTTACATTTTTCATACCTACCACATGCTTGTCTGATAATTCAATAATTCTATCAATCAATAAAAATGGTGGTCTGTGAGGTAAAATATCCATTATTTTATGGATATCCATTAATGGTGGTTGGTTTAAATCATAAGAAGGAACATTGTTTCTTTTTTCCTTTTTAATGATTTTAGCTAATTTCTTAGCAAAAGCAGTGTTTACGGAATGTCCTGGTTTGTTAGCAATTACTTTACCTTTAATTCGAGTACCTGTTAAAGCTAAATCACCAATAACGTCTAACAATTTATGACGTGCAGCTTCATTAGCCCAATGTAATGTTAAGTTGTCTAAAACTCCGTTAGGCTTTACTGTTATGTTGTCTTTATTAAAGGCTTTTTTTAACTTTTCCATTGTACTGTCAGACAACTCTTTGTCAACATAGACAATAGCGTTATTCAAATCTCCACCTTTAATTAAATCATTTTCTAACAACATTTCAATTTCGTGTAAGAAGCTAAATGTTCTTGCCGCTGAAATTTCTTCTTTAAAGTCTGAAATTGTATTTAATGTGGCATTTTGAGTACCTAAAATCTTAGTTCCAAAATCTACCATAGTAGTTACTTGGTATTCATCTGAAGGCATTAAAATAATTTCACTTCCTGTTACTTCATCTTTATATGAAATAACTTCTTTTACCACATACTCTTCAATTTCTGCTTCTTGCTCAACAATTCCAGCTTCTTCTAGAGCTTCTATAAAAAATTTAGACGATCCGTCCATTATTGGAGGTTCAGAAGCATTAATTTCAATAAGCAAATTATCGATGTCTAAACCAACAGCAGCAGCTAAAACGTGTTCAGATGTTTGTATTTGAACGCCATTTTTTTCAAGGTTTGTTCCTCTTTGCGTATTTGTTACATAATCAGCTTTTGCTTCTATCACGGGTTCCCCTTCTAAATCTACTCGCTTAAAAGCAAATCCATGATTTTCTGGAGCTGGTTTAAAAACCATTGTAACTTCATTACCAGTGTGCAATCCAACACCTGATAACGTAACTTCGTTTTGTATTGTTTTTTGTTTCTTACTCATTTTTTATTTTTTGAGCATTCAACTCTTTTTCTATTTTATGTATTGTAGTTGCTAATTTTGGTAAGTTTTTAAAGTGTACATATGACTTACTGTAGTCTGAATATCCAAATGCTGGAGAACCTTGTACTACTTCTTCATCTTTTAAACTTTTTCCTATCCCTGATTGGGCTTGGATCTTCACATTGTTTCCAATAGTGATATGACCAACAATACCTACTTGACCTCCAATCATACAGTTTTCTCCTATTTTAGTTGATCCTGCAATCCCTGTTTGAGAAGCTATCACGGTATTTTTACCAATCTCTACATTATGAGCTATCTGAATTTGGTTATCTAATTTTACTCCTTTTCTAATTATTGTAGATCCAAGAGTAGCTCTATCAATAGTTGAATTAGACCCAACATCTACATTATCTTCTATAATAACGTTTCCTATTTGTGGAATTGCTTTATATTCTCCATTTTCATCTGGTACAAATCCAAAACCATCTGCTCCAATAACTGTTCCTGAATGTATCTTACAATTATCACCTACAACGGTTTCAGAGTAAATTTTTACTCCTGCAAAAACAACTGTATTATCGCCAATAGTAACATTATCGCCTATATAAGAATTAGGATAAATTTTAACATTATTACCTAAAACCACATTTTCTCCAACATAAGCATAAGCTCCAATGTACTCGTTATCTCCAATAGTAGCTGATTCAGCAATAAAATGAGGATTTTCTCTTCCTTGCTTATTATTCTTTACCTCATTGTAAAACTCCAGAAGTTTTGAAAATGCTTTATACGCATCTTCTACTTTAATCAAAGTAGTTTCTATTTCCTTTTCAGGAATAAAACTTTTATTTACAATAGCTACCGATGCTTTGGTTGTATATATATATGAGTTATATTTTGGGTTTGATAAAAAGGTTAAAGAACCTTGCTTGCCTTCTTCTATCTTAGAAAGTGTGGATACTTCAGCTCCTGGATTTCCATCAATCTCTCCTTCTAAAATATCGGCTATTTGTTTTGCTGTAAATTTCATTATCTGCAAAAGTAATTATTTTTGTTCAAATACTTCTTGATTAGAGTTTGTTTCTATGTATTCACCTACTTTATTTTCTTAGGATAGCACAGGTAATATTTTACTACAGGTTTTGTTAATGCTTTAAGATTTAGCTGATCAGAAGCCTTTGCTATGTCTTTTAACTTCCCTTTTTTTGTATAAATTTTAATTGGTTTCTTTGTATTATATGCTTGATGTTTTATTTCATTTGAAAAAACAAAATATTCGAGCTCTTGTTCACTTAAGTCTACAAATTTTCTGAGCTTTCTACGCCTCTTTTCAATATGCTCCTCAGTAAATGGTTTTTCCTGAATTTCAATCTTTAACAAACTTCTGTCTATAATTTTTGTTGCTAATGTAGATAATATAAAATCTTCATGATTCTTCCATTCTTTTATTGCTGATAAAACATCATAATCGTCTAACTCTGAAAATATTTCTAATGTTGCATTTGAGAAATTTTCTTTATTTATCGGATTATACAAGAAGTACTTGAGTGCTCTACTAGAAGGTAACTCTACTCCTTTTGTTGCTAACTCCTTTGCTCTCTTTAATATGCTTACCAAAAGGTTTTCAGCTACTAAACCTGTTTTATGTAAATAAACTTGCCAATACATTAGGCGTCGCGCAATAACAAATTTTTCTACCGAATAAATTCCTTTTTGTTCAATAACCAATTCATTATCCACCACATTCATCATTGCTATTAAACGATCTGATGAAATGTTTCCTTCTGCTACTCCGGTAAAAAAACTATCTCTTTTTAAATAATCCAATCGGTCAATATCTAATTGACTTGATATTAATTGGTATAAAAACTTACGTGGGTGTTTCCCTTCAAATACTTGAATAGCTAAACTTAACTTCCCATCAAACTCATCATTCAAGACTTTCATAAATTTTAATGAAATTTCTTCGTGAGTTATTCCATTCACAATGCTATGCTCTAAGGCATGTGAGTATGCTCCATGACCTATATCATGTAACAAAATAGCTATATATAAAGCATTTGCTTCTTCTTCTGAAATTTCAACGTTCTTCATTCGCAATACATGTACCGCTTTTTGCATTAAATGCATGCAGCCTATTGCGTGATGAAAACGTGTGTGGTTAGCTCCAGGATAAACCAAGTTTGACAAGCCCATTTGTGTAACTCTACGTAGCCTTTGAAAATATTTGTGCTCGATAATATCAAATATTAGAGAATTTGGTATGGAGATAAACCCATAAATAGGATCGTTAATTATCTTTAGTTTGTTGGTTTTTGATTTCTTCAAAATGTATAAATCCTTGAATTTTAAACAAAAAAATCATAATTTATCTACAAAACCAAATTAACCAGCGTTTAATTAACGTATTTTTAGCTTTTAAAAACACAACAAAACAGCTTTTAGGCGTTATTTAGGTAGTAAATAAATTGAAAATTATGATGAGAAACATACATATTCTTTGGGTAGATGATGAAATAGATTTATTAAAACCACATATACTTTTTTTAGAAAAAAAAGATTACAAAGTTACAACCTGCACCAATGGTACAGACGCTATTGACTTGGTTAGTGAAAATAATTTTGATATTGTTTTTTTAGATGAAAACATGCCAGGTATTACTGGATTAGAAGCACTTTCAGAAATCAAACAGAAGAATACAAACCTTCCTATTGTTATGATTACTAAAAGTGAAGAAGAGTATCTTATGGAAGAAGCTATTGGTTCAAAAATTGCTGATTACTTAATCAAGCCAGTAAACCCAAATCAAATACTATTGAGTTTAAAAAAGAATTTAGACCACTCTCGCTTAGTTTCAGAAAAAACAACATCTAGTTACCAACAAGAGTTTAGAAAAATTTCGATGGATTTAGCTATGGTTAATTCTTATGAGGAATGGGCTGAACTTTATAAAAAATTAGTTCATTGGGAACTTGAGCTGGAAAACATCAACGACACGGGGATGTTAGAGATTTTAGAATCTCAGAAATCTGAAGCCAACTCACAATTTTTTAAGTTCATTAAAAAGCATTACCAACATTGGTTAACAGGAGATGATAAACCCACATTTTCGCACACTTTATTTAAAGATTATATAGTCCCTAATTTATCCAAAAGCCAGGGAGTTTTATGGGTAGTGATTGATAACCTCCGTTATGACCAATACAGAGTTTTAGAACCTTTTATTAATAATTATTTCAAGAAAGAAGAAGAATACTCTTATTATAGTATATTACCCACAGCGACTCAATATGCACGTAATGCTATATTTTCTGGGTTAATGCCTTCTGAAATGGAAAAAAGACATCCAAACTATTGGAAAAATGATACTGATGATGGGGGAAAAAATTTATTTGAGGCTAATTTTTTAGATGAACAAATAAAACGTTTAGGTCTAAATATTACACATGAATATTACAAAATAGTTTCTTTAAAAAGTGGGAAGGACTTAGCTGACAGCTACAATGGAACACGACAAAATGATCTTACTACTGTAGTTTATAACTTTGTTGATATGCTTTCGCATGCCAAAACTGAAATGGAAGTTATTAAAGAACTTGCTGGTGATGATAAAGCGTATCGTTCTTTAACAGTGAGCTGGTTTAAAAACTCGCCTCTTTATGAGATTATTCAAAAAGCACAAAAATTAGGACAAAAGTTAATAATTACAACCGATCATGGTACTATAAATTGTAAACATCCTACCAAAGTTATTGGTGATAAAAACATCAGTTCTAACTTACGATATAAAACTGGTAGAAGTTTGAGCTATGAAGATAAAGATGTATATGCGGTTAAAAATCCAAAAGATATTTTCTTACCCTCAATAGCTATTAATAGCCCTTTTATATTTACAAAAGAAGATCTGTTTTTTGCTTATCCAAACAATTATAATCACTTTGTAAAGTATTATAAAAATACTTATCAACATGGAGGAGTTTCACTCGAAGAAATGATTATTCCTTGTGCTGTTTATAATCCAAAATAGTGAAAAAGTAAATTTTATTAACAAACATTACTTCATTATTTTTGCTACTTATGAACAGAAATTATTCACTTAGCGAGTTGACAGCTGTAGCTAAAGAAATCATTGCTACTTCCCAACATAAAATATTACTTTTTTATGGAGAAATGGGAGTTGGTAAAACGACATTAATTAAAGAAATATGTAAAGTTTTGGGTGTAGAAGACATTGCCCATTCTCCTACTTTTTCTTTGGTAAACGAGTATAAAACCAACTCAAACGAAACAGTATATCATTTTGATTTTTACCGTATTGAAGACGAAGAAGAAGCTTATGATATGGGGGTTGAAGACTATTTATACAGCAATAACTGGTGTTTAGTTGAATGGCCTGAAAATGTTAAAAATTTACTACCTTTAGATACTGTTTCAATATCAATTAGCTTGCTAGAAAACGGGCAACGAAACATTCAATTAAAAACTAACTAAATTTAGATGGGTTCTATTTCACCTTTTACCAAAGAGCAGTTAATGCCACAAACCGAAATGCTTGAAATTAAAAAGCAGAAAGGAGATTTATTTATAGGGTTACCAAAAGAAACTCATTTTGAAGAAAAAAGAATTAGTTTATCTCCTGATGCTGTAGCTGCATTAGTAGCTCACGGACATAGAATTGTAATTGAAACTGGTGCTGGTGAAGGAGCTAATTATAGTGACCAAGAATATTCTGATGCTGGTGCAAAAATATCCTACGATATCAAAGAAGCTTTTGCTTGTAATATTGTACTAAAAGTAGAACCACCGTCTTTAGAAGAAATTCAGATGTTAAACCCTCAAACGGTTTTAATTTCTGCTCTACAATTAAAAACACAAAACAAAAAATACTTTGAAGCTCTTGCTAAAAAAAGAGTAACAGCAATTGCTTTTGACTATATTAAAGATGAACACGGTGTATTTCCTATAGTAAAATCACTAAGTGAAATTGCCGGAATTGCCTCTATGCACATTGCAGCTGAGCTTATGACTGCTTCTAATGGAGGAAATGGTTTATTACTAGGAAATATAGGAGGAGTTCCTCCAACTGATGTAGTTATTTTAGGTGCAGGAACTGTTGGAGAATTTGCAGCTAAAACAGCAATTGGACTGGGTGCAAGAGTTAAAGTTTTTGACAACTCAATAACAAAACTTCGTAATTTGCAATCATGTGTACAAGCACCTATTTATACGTCAACAATTCAGCCTAAAACCCTACAAAAAGCTTTAATGCGCTGTGATGTTGCTATAGGAGCTATTAGAGGAAAAGACCGCTCTCCTGTGGTTGTTACTGAAGAAATGATTGAACAAATGAAAGATGGTGCTGTTATTGTTGATGTTAGCATTGATAGAGGTGGCTGTTTTGAAACTTCTCAAGTTACCACACATAGTAAACCCACTTTTTCCAACCATGGGGTAATACATTATTGTGTGCCTAATATTCCTTCTAGATATTCTAGAACAGCTTCTGTATCTATTAGTAATATTTTCACTCCTTACCTCCTAGAAATAGCTGAAGAAGGAGGTTTTGAAAATGCGGCTCGCTTTGATAAAAGTTTACGTAATGGCATGTATTTTTACCATGGAATCTTAACTAATAAAACTGTAGCGGACTGGTTTGACCTTCCTTATAGAGATATTAATTTATTGATTTTATAGTTCAATTTTACTTACTTTTGCACTTCAATTTTTAAATTATGCAGTGGTTAAAACGTGTTGGTTATTATTTAATAGGGATTGCCTTAGGTAGTTTAGTCGTTCTTTTTATTTGGAAAGGTAAAGATGTTTCTTTCGATTATGGAATGGATGCTCGTACTTTAAAGACTATTAGAATAAAAAAGCGTTTGTTTTCTGATAACGCTCAGCAAATATTAGCTACTTCAAAGATTGATACTACTACCATTTCTACTATTTTAAATAATGGAGATGTAGATTTTGGAAAAAGCAAACCTCGTTTAAAACCTTGTGCAGAGTACTTTATAATTGGAAAAGATAGCTTAAGTCACATTGACTTATATGTTATACGTTGTGACTCAACTGCTACAATTGATAAGATTACAATTAACTAACAATTTTTATACTTATCATACAGTCCTATACCGTTTAGTATCATCGGAATTATTTTTTCAAGCCGTTTTTCTTTGGTCGCTACTCTTTTTGCTTCAGAAATATAATTGATAAACTCTCTTTGCTTACTCAAAGTAAACTCGTTAAAAGTTTCCTTTAACCTATCGTTTTTATCCAATTCTAACTGTAATTCTTTAGGGATAATTATGGGTTTAGTATTCTTTTTAGCTTTTAATTCTTTTCCTTCTTCAGAGTTTTTAATAGCTTCTAATACATATTGTTTAATAAGTATGGTATCAATCTCACCCAATTCATTAAATCGCCATTGACGCATTGCTTGTGTTTTTCCTTCTTGAACATTTACTAATACTTTTTCTTTATCAACTAAAAAACTCCCCTGAAAAAACCATAAACCACAATAGTTTTTAAAAGCAGATAATCCTACTATATTTTTTCCTTTATGTACATAAACAGGTGCTCCCCATTTAATAGTTTCTTCAACAGGAAGATCCATAAAAACAGAACGCAAGAGATTTAACTCTTGCGTCCAATTATTTTTATCTAATATATATTGTGTTACTTTAGGGTTCATTACGCTATTTGTTCTTCTAAAGACACCATCCAATTTACACCATACTTATCTTTTAACATTCCAAACTTACCTCCCCAAAAAGCTTCTTCAAAAGGCATCATAACAAAAGCCCCGTCAGAAGAAAGTCCATTAAAAATAGCAACTGCTTCATCTTCGTCTTCAGTATTTATACTTACTGCAAAGTTATTTCCTTTTGTAAACGCTTCTTTTTCATTTAAAAAATCAGACCCCATAATAGAGAAACCTCCTGCTTCTACAGTACAATGCATTGTTAATTCCATTGCTTCTTCAGGAATGTTTTTACAAACTTCTTCTGGAGCATCTTTAAATTGCATCAACATTGTCATTTCACCACCTAAAACATCCGCATAAAAAGTCATTGCTTCTTTGCAGTTTCCGTTAAAATGTAAGTAAGTACTTGCTTGCATATTGTTAAGTTTTTTAGTTAGCTATTTCACTGGTAAATTTAATACGCATTAATCGTAATTCATCATCATCATAATCTCCATCAAACTCATCCAAGGCTTCTTGAATTTTATCTGTCTCAGCTTCCATAAAATAATCATGAATTTCTTCCTGCTGATCCTCATCAAGTAAGTCATCTACTGCATAATCAATATTAAGTTTAGTTCCCGAAAACACAATAGCCTCCATCTCTTTTATTAATTCAGACATTTCTAAACCTTTAGACTTAGCAATATCTTCCAAAGGCAATTTTCTATCTGTATTTTGAATGATGTATAACTTTAATCCAGAATTAACTCCAGTACTTTTAACTATTAAATCATCAGGGCGCATAATATCGTTGTCTTCCACATATTTTGAAATAAGCGCAACGAAATCTTTACCATATTTTTTGGCTTTACCCTCACCAACACCATGAACTTTTGCCAGTTCATCTAATGTTACAGGGTATTTTAATGCCATATCATCTAAAGATGGGTCTTGAAAAACCGCAAAAGGAGGAACTCCTAAACGTTTTCCTACTTTCTTTCTTAAATCTTTTAGCATTACTACCAATTTATCATCTACTCCTCCTGCTGATTTTTCATTGGTAATAATAGTACCATCATCTGCTGTTTTATAAACGTGATTTTCTGTCATCATAAATGATGATGGATTTTTTATAAACTCTTTACCTTCTTTTGTTAATTTTAGAACTCCATACTGTTCTATTTCTTTCTTGATTAAATCTGCAACTAGAACTTGACGAATTAAAGCCATCCAGTAATGATTATCTTTAGCTTTACCAATACCAAAAAAAGGTTGATCGTTTGTTTTATGAGATTTTAACAATGCATTTTCTTTACCAATAATTGTGTTTACAATTTCTTTTGGTTTATACATTTCACTAGTATCTCTAATAACAGATAACAAAGTTACTACTTCATCTTTAGCTTCGTGCTTCTTCTTAGGATTTCGCATATTATCATCCATATCAGCGCCTTCTCCATTTACTTCATCAAATTCTTCTCCAAAATAATGCAGTAAATACTTACGTCTGTTCATTGATGTTTCAGCGTACCCTACGACTTCTTGTAATAGAGCATGTCCAACTTCTTGTTCGGCAACAGGCTTGTTCGCCATAAACTTCTCAAGCTTTTCGATATCCTTGTACGAATAAAAAGTTAAACAATAACCTTCTCCTCCATCACGTCCTGCTCTACCAGTTTCTTGATAATAACTCTCTAAACTTTTAGGAATGTCGTGGTGTATTACAAAACGAACATCTGGCTTGTCAATTCCCATACCAAAAGCAATCGTAGCTACTACAACATCACAATCTTCCATTAAGAACATGTCTTGATGCTTTACACGTGTTTTTGCGTCTAAACCTGCATGGTAAGGAACAGCATTAATTCCGTTAACTTGTAAAATTTGCGCTATTTCTTCCACTTTTTTACGACTCAAACAGTAAATAATACCTGATTTTCCTAGTCGTTGTTTTATAAAGCGAATAATGTCCTTTTCTACATCTTTAGTCTTAGGTCTAACTTCGTAGAATAAATTTGATCTGTTGAAAGATGCTTTAAACACATTTGCATCTGACATTCCAAGAGTTTTAAGAATGTCTTCTTGTACTTTCTCTGTTGCAGTTGCAGTTAAACCAATAATTGGTACATTATCAATCTGTTTAATAATATTTCTCAGGTTTCTATACTCAGGTCTAAAGTCATGTCCCCATTCAGATATACAGTGCGCTTCATCAATAGCTACAAATGATATTTTTTGTCTTCTTAGAAACTCAGCGTACTCTTCTTTAATTAAAGATTCAGGAGCTACGTACAATAACTTGGTAATTCCCGATTCAATATCTGATTTTACTTGTGCAATCTCCGATTTGTTCAACGAAGAATTTAACACATGGGCTATTCCATGATTTTCAGAAATACCCCTAATGGCATCTACTTGGTTTTTCATTAAAGCAATTAATGGCGATACCACAATTGCTGTACCTTCCTTCATTAAGGCAGGTAATTGATAACATAGTGACTTACCACCCCCAGTTGGCATAATAACAAATGTGTTTTTATTCTCTAACACACTGTTAACTACATCTTCTTGTAGCCCTTTAAACTGGTTAAATCCGAAGATTTTTTTTAATGATCCATATAAATCCGTCTGCTCTTTATTCATCTTCTAATATCAAAAATTAAAAACGAGAACTAATTTACAAAAATTCCCAACAATACATAACGTAAACTTTCTTTTTATTAAAAAAGATTTTCTTCTCAAATTATTCCTATTTTTACACTTTAAAATATATTTAAAACTTTTTTAACTTGAAAGACGCAAACGCTATTCTCTCAACCGCAAAAGAAACTATCCTTTTAGAAAGTAATGCTATTGCTAATTTAGCAAATTTATTAAATAGCTCGTTTACGGACGCTGTTAATTTTATATTTAATTCAAAAGGTCGTGTTATTGTAACTGGTATTGGAAAAAGTGCCAATATTGCAACTAAAATGGTCGCTACTTTTAACTCAACAGGTACACCTGCTGTTTTTATGCACGCTGCTGATGCTATACATGGTGATTTAGGTAACGTACAGGATAACGATGTAGTTATTTGTATTTCTAAAAGTGGAAATACTCCTGAGATAAAAGTCTTAGTACCTTTAATTAAAAACTATAACAACAAAATTATCGCTATAACAGGGAATCCTGACTCTTTCTTAGGAAAAAATGCTGACTTCCTTTTAAATTCTTTTGTTGAAAAAGAAGCTTGTCCTAATAACTTAGCTCCAACAACTAGCACAACAGCTCAGTTAGTTTTAGGAGATGCTTTAGCTGTATGCTTATTAGAATTAAGAGGTTTTTCAAGTAGTGATTTTGCAAAATATCATCCTGGAGGTGCTTTAGGTAAGCGGTTATACTTAAGAGTTTCTGACCTTATTAAAAATAACGAATTACCTAAGGTGAAAAGTATCGACAAAGTTACCCAAGTAATTGTAGAAATTTCTGAAAAACGTCTAGGTGTGACTGCTGTTGTTGATACTAATAATAAAATTACAGGAATCATTACTGATGGAGATATTCGTAGAATGTTAAGTAAAACGACAAAGATAGATGAACTTACCGCTGCTGATATTATGAGTACATCACCAAAAACAATTGATGCAGATGCTATGGCTGTTGAAGCTCTAGACACGTTAGAAAACAATAATATCACTCAAATTTTAGTTACTGACATTAATAACAATTATGTAGGTGTAGTTCACTTACACGATTTAATTAAAGAAGGAATATTTTAAGATGGCAGAAAAAGAAATGTCTTTTTTAGACCATCTTGAAGAGCTAAGATGGCATTTAGTAAGAAGTTTTGTAGCTATTTTTATTGTTGCAATTGTAATTTTTGCAAACATTAATTTTGTTTTTAACGAGATACTTTTAGCTCATCTAAAACCCGATTTTGCAACCTATCAATTCTTTTGTAAAGTATTTTCTTCTATTGGAATTGACAGTAGCTTTTGTACAATAAAATTCAAACAAACACTACAAGCTTTAAATCCTACTCAACAATTAATGACAGGGATTTGGTCTTCTCTAATTTTAGGTTTTGTAGTTGCTTTTCCTTATATTTTATGGGAATTTTGGCGATTTATAGCTCCTGGTTTACACGAAAGTGAAAAGAAAAAATCAAAAGGATTTATTTTTACTTCTTCTTTTCTATTCTTTCTAGGTATTTTGTTTAGCTATTATGTTATTTTACCTATGTCTGTATACTTCTTTTATAATTTTGAAATATCAGACGCCATACAAAATAATTTTAAATTAGAAGCCTATATTGGTCTTATTACTAACACATTATTAGGCGTAGCTATATTTTTTGAACTTCCTGTAGTTATTTTCTTTCTTTCTAAGATAGGATTGATTACACCAGATTTTTTAAGAAAATATCGTAAGCACGCCTTAGTAGTGGTGTTGGTATTATCTGCAATTATTACACCTCCAGATGTGGCTAGCCAAATAATAGTATCAGTTCCTATTATGATCTTATATGAGATGAGTATATATGTATCAAAATTTGCCATAAAAAAACAACAAAAAAATGTCACAAAAAATCCAAGAGTTTAACGACTATCGTGCTAAAATGAACGAAAAGATTTTAGCTTCAGACAATAAAGTAATCAAACGTATTTTTAATTTAGATACTAACGCATACACAGAAGGACATCTTCCCGTAAAAACAAAAGAACTTTTAGGCTTAGTAGCTTCTGCTGTATTACGTTGTGATGACTGTATTGCTTACCATTTAGAAACAGCATATAAAAATGGTGTAACAAGAGAGGAAATGATGGAAACCATGAGCATTGCTACATTAGTAGGCGGTACTATTGTTATTCCTCATTTAAGAAGAGCTGTAGAGTTTTGGGAAGCTTTAGAAAACGAAGCTTAATTTATGTATAAATTGATTTAAGAAGTTTTTAAGAAACAGTTTTGTTACTTTTATTCTTTAATCAATTCTATTTTCAACAAAAATAAATGAAGTTAAGAGCAGACAACATACAAAAGGTATACGGTAGTAGAAAAGTAGTTAAAGGAATTTCTTTAGAGGTTGAGCAAGGTGAAATTATTGGATTATTAGGTCCTAACGGAGCTGGTAAAACAACCTCTTTTTATATGATAGTAGGAATGATTAAACCTAATGATGGTCATATTTTTTTAGATGATGAAGAAATTACTACCGATGCTATGTACAAACGTTCTCAAAAAGGAATTGGTTATTTAGCACAAGAAGCTTCTGTTTTTAGAAAACTTTCAGTGGAAGATAATATTATGTCAGTTCTTGAATTTACTGACAGAACTAAAGCTGAAAGAAAACAACGTTTAGAAGAGCTAATTGATGAATTTAGTTTAGGACATGTACGTAAAAACCGTGGTGATTTGTTATCTGGTGGCGAGCGTCGTAGAACAGAAATAGCACGTTGTTTAGCTTCTGACCCTAAATTCATTTTATTAGATGAGCCTTTTGCTGGTGTAGATCCTATTGCGGTGGAAGATATTCAAGGAATTGTAGCACAGCTGAAAAATAAAAATATTGGTATTTTAATTACCGATCATGATGTACAAGCAACATTGGCAATCACAGATAGAACTTACTTAATGTATAATGGAGGTATTTTAAAAGAAGGAACTCCTGAAGAACTGGCTGAAGACGAAACTGTTCGTAGAGTATATCTTGGAAAGGATTTTGAGCTTAAAAAGAAGAAATTTGATAATCAAGCTGTAACACAAAATCATTTTATAATTGAAAACGCAAAAGAAGAAGATATCTTCTCTTCTTTCTCAGAAGCATACCGCACTCATAATTTAAAAGAAGGTTTTAAACTATATAGAAAAAAAGGAAATGTTAATTCATTTCTTGTAGTACCTGCCGATAATATGAGCTTTGTTGATTTCTGTAATCTTTCAATTGATATAAAAGGCTTAGAGGTGAAAGGAAACATTAAAGTTTCTGATCATGGCTATAAAAAAATAGCTAATTATAATGATTGGTGCAACTTTGAAATAAACGCTGATAAAATTATATTAACCAATAGAAATAACGAAAGCTGGGATGTGTATAAAAAAGGAGAGTTATCAAAAAACAAACTTATAAGTAAAGTCTTTGTTGAAGATAAAATATCTTTAGACAATTACCATTTTATAAGTAATATTTTTAAAACTTAAAAAGACACCTAAAACAACTTTCAAAAACAAAAAAGCACGTTGATTTATAACGTGCTTTTTTGTTTTATTTAAAAGGGTAACTAATTCTATTTTAAAGAAAGCTTTTTGTCTGAATTATTTACTATAGATAGTATTACATAAGAAAGAATAATCATTGGAATTGCTACTATTTTTAGCGTTACAATTAATATAACCGACAAAGTTAAAAACACATACTTAATCACATTATCTTTAAAATAAAAGTTTTTAAACTTTAAAGAGAATAACGGAATTTCAGCATTCATTAGGTACGTAAATAGTATTGTAATTAATATCAAAAAGTATTGATTTTCAATAAAACCTATTAAAAACGATTCTTTATCAAATTGAGCTATTAATGGCAATGAAATCACAAATAAACTCATTGCTGGTGTCGGCACACCTATAAAACTATCAGATTGACGCTCATCAATATTAAACTTCGCTAAACGATATCCAGCTCCCAGTGTTAACAATAATCCTAAATATGGTAAGTTACTACCTGTTGCTCCGTATTCATCAACTCCAAAATATCCAACAGCATCTATGTCTAAAGCATTCACCAACATTTGCATCATTACAATTCCCGGTACTACCCCACTCGTTACCATATCTGCTAAACTATCTAACTGTTTTCCTAATTCACCCTGTACCTTTAACATACGAGCGGCAAATCCATCAAAAAAATCAAAAAGTATCCCTAGCATTACCAAAATTGCTGTAGCAAAAAAATCACCTTTTATAGCAAAAATAGTAGCAATAGTACCACATAACAGGTTTCCTAAAGTTAATAAATTAGGGATATATTTTTTAATATTCATAGTATTCATAATTTACAGCTAAAATAAGAAATCATTCAATGGTTTTTACATTTTAGCTATTTTTTGTCATCTTTGTTTAAAAAGCTATAAAATAGTATTATGCCAATCATTTCAGATACATTTTCTCCTAGTTTACCTTTTAAAAGTGCTCATTTCAACACTGTTTACCGACCTTTATTCATGAAAGACACTATTGAATATAACCGAAAAAGAGTCACAACCTGGGATGCTGATTTTATTGATTTAGATTTTTCCATAGTAGAATCTAAATCACTTGTGTTATTAATTCACGGACTAGAAGGAAGTTCTCAATCAAACTATATGATCAGAACATCTAATCATTTAAACAATATTGGTTTCGATACAGTTTGCATGAACTTAAGAGGTTGCAGCGGAGAAGATAATTTACTTTTAGAAACTTACCATAGTGGAAAAACTGATGATGTTGAGTTTATTATTAAACATTTAAACAGCAATTATAATTACGAAAATATTATAATTATTGGTTTTAGCTTAGGAGGTAACCTAACACTGAAGTTTTTAGGAGAGTATAACAATATTCCTTCCGAAATAAAAGGAGGAATAGCTGTATCTGTCCCTGTGGATTTAACATCATCTCAAGCCGAATTAAACAAACTAAAAAACAAAATTTACCTAAATGAGTTTTTACGTACCATGAAGTTGAAACTGTTACAAAAAGCCGAAAAATTTCCTGATTTTCAGCTTGATAAAGAACTTTTATTCAAAGCAAATAAATTTAGACATTTAGAAAAACAATATACAGTTCCTGTTTTTGGATTTAAAAGTTCAGAGGATTATTGGGAAAAAGCAAGTGCAAAACCTTTCATTCCTGAAATAAAAGTACCTACATTACTCATAAATGCTTTAGATGATAGTTTTTTATCAAAAGAGTGTTACCCAATAAAAGAAGCTAAAAACATGAAAAACTTTTATTTATCCACACCAAATTATGGAGGTCATGTTGGTTTTATATCTTCTTTTTCTAATACAGAAAACAAGTGGCTAGAGCAACGTATTTCAAAGTTTATTCATGAAACTCTTGGAATTAAACCTTAAACAACAACCTTAAAAACCCCAATTATATTAATCAGATTTATGATATTTGTATAAACACCAACAATAACCTTCTCATATCCTTATGATGATAAAAAAACATGTATTTCTTTTACTTTTTTTAGCAGTTATTAACCTAGGTTTTTCTCAAAGAGTTAATACTTTAGGTTTATCTAAGTTTTCTCAAATCAGTATCATTACTTCTGGTCCTGGAGAAGCTTTATATGAGAAATTTGGACACACAGCTATCCGTGTGAAAGATCCTGTTTTACAGTTAGATTTACTCTACAACTATGGTATTTTTGATTTTGACGACCCTAACTTTTATGTAAACTTTACTAAAGGATATATGAAATATAAATTAGCTCGTTATCCGTTTCATTTATCTTTAAAAAGTGCTCAACAAGACAAACGTTGGGTTAAAGAGCAAGTTTTAAATTTAACACAGCAACAAAGAAATGAGTTCTTTCAGTTTTTAGAAACAAATTCTCTACCTGAAAATGCAAGCTATTTTTACGACCCTTTTTTTGATAACTGCGCTACTAGACCTCGTGATATAATTCAAAAAATCACAAGTGATAATTTAGTTTTTAAGGATGATTTTGTTACTAAAAAACAATCTCTAAGACAATTAATGAACAAAGAAATCAATCCGAACACTTGGGGTAGTTTAGGAATTAATATTGCATTGGGAAGTAAATTAGATAAAATTGCAACACCTTTAGAATATTTATATCTGCCCGATTATGTTTTTGAAGCTTTAAAAGCATCTAGG
This sequence comes from Tenacibaculum sp. TB-53, assembly GCF_059716285.2. Lineage (NCBI taxonomy): Bacteria > Pseudomonadati > Bacteroidota > Flavobacteriia > Flavobacteriales > Flavobacteriaceae > Tenacibaculum > Tenacibaculum sp. TB-53. Next base: position 1,021,171 of record NZ_CM202790.1, read on the forward strand.
GTAATTAAAGGTGAAAAAGAAGAAAAATTAGTACAAAAAACTAATATCTTGCTCGATTTTAAAGAGAAAGAATCAAAAAGTGATGCTTTTAGTCCGTTTTTAATTATTTTATTATTCTCTCTACTGGGATTATTTATTACTTATAAAGACATTAAAAACTCTAAAAGAAGTAAATGGTTTGATTTTGTTTTATTTTTCACCACAGGAACTTTAGGATTGTTAATTGTGTTCTTATGGTTCTTTACCAATCACTCCACAGCTCCAAATAACTTTAACTTTTTATGGGCGTTTGCTCCAAATCTTATCATAGCTTTTTTCTTGTTAAAAAAAGAACCTCCTATTTGGGTTTATAAATACTGTCTAGTTCTATTATTTTTTTTAATAATTATACCATTTGTATGGTTAACTAAAGTACAGTTATATACCTACCCTATGATTCCTTTATTTGTATTTTTAGGAATACGTTATTGGTATTTACAAAAAACTTTGAAGCGCTAATTCATACCCTTTCAAGCCAAAACCAAAAATAACTCCTTTTGCATTTGGAGCTATATAACTTACATGACGAAACTCTTCACGAGCATGTATATTAGATATATGCACTTCAACCACAGGAGTTTCTATACCTTTTACAGCGTCACCAATACCAACAGAAGTATGGGTATAAGCTGCTGCATTTAGAATAATACCATTATAATTAAAACCAACTTCATGCAGTTTATCTATTATTTCTCCTTCAATATTCGACTGAAAATATTCTAACTGAATATCTACATATTTATTTTTTAATTCTTTCAAATAGTCCTCAAAAGTGCTTGCTCCATAAATAGTTGGTTCACGCTTCCCTAATAAATTCAAATTAGGCCCATTAATTATGATTACTTTTTTCATTCTTAATATTTTCTAAAGTAAAAATACTCTTTTTAACTTTTAAGCATAAAAAAAGGAAGCAAATTTGCTTCCTTTTTTCTTATTGTAAAGTCTGTTACTATAAAGAGAAAGAATAAGTTCCTCCAATTCCAATTGTAGCTGGGTTACCTAAAAGGTCATCACCTGAAACACCTGTATAATCTACATGTAAATTAATTTTTTCAGTTACTTGGTAACCAACTAAAGCACGGTAGTAAAAACCACTTTCTTTATTTGCTGAAGGTCTTACACCAATACCATACCCTAAATCAGTACCTACTGAAAATTTATCAGCAAAACTATAACGACCTGCTACAGCTACTGGAATAAAAGCTACATCAGCTATTTCTTGTTGAAAATGCAAATAAGATACAGATGGTCCAACCTTAAACTTATCATTAAGCTTGAATAAATAGTTAGCTTCAATTGCTCCAGTTACATTAGCTTTATCAGCATCTCCAACAGGTAAACCAATAGTTCCACCAACGTTTAATTCTGTTTCTTGTGCATTAACAGCTAAACCGAAAGCCATCATAGCAACTACTAAAAATTTTTTCATAATTTTTGTTTTATAAGTTTTGTTTTGAGCCGGCAAATATACATTTAATTAAGAATCTAATTGCTCTTTTTTTAATAAAAAAGAGGTTAAAACACACAACACCATTTAAAACACTAAGAATAAAAAAGTTAACTAAAAAAATATTTTTTACTTATTTCTTGTTTATTCTTAAAAACACAAAGCGAAACCTATAAATCCTTTAAAAACAACACTTTGATTATCTAAATCAACATTATATCTAACATCTGGTTTTAAACTTACGTTTTCTCCTAAAAACCATGCATAACTTGTTTGTAAGCCTAACCGTTTTAAATTAGAATTAGTGTTTCCAGTGAAATCTACACTTACAGGAAATTGACTATCAATATAGTATTCTGCTCCTAATTTATATACGAATGCATCAATAAAACCATTATCTGCATACCCAATTCCAGCTTTTATAGCTAAATCATCTGCTACAAAATAACCTCCACCTAAACCTAAACTCCATTACGTGTTTCCATTCGAAATAGCCTAAGAAAAAGAAGTATTACCTGTATTTACTTCAATAACCCATTTCCCTTTTGCTGTTTATCCATTAGCTTCTTGTGCATTCGCTGTAAAACCAGCAGCTACCATAGTAATTACTACTAATATTTTTTTTATAGTTTTTTAATTTATAATTTTAATTTTGTGCTGCACTAAAATAATTTTATTTCTATTCTTAATAATGTCTTTTTCTAATAAAAGCACTTCTTTTTATAATGAACTGGAAACAAGCTATATCTGATTATACTAACTTTTTAAAAATTGAAAGAGGACTTTCAAAAAACTCTATAGACAGCTATCAAAGGGATGTAAATAAGCTATTCTTATTTTTAGATAATCTAGAAAACTCTCCTTCCCCAATTTATATAGCTGCAGATACTATTCAGCAATTCATCTATGAAACTAGCAAAAGTATCAATGCTCGTAGTCAAGCTAGATTAATTTCAGGTTTACGTAGCTTTTTTGATTTTCTGGTATTTGAAGATTATCGAGAAGACAACCCAACTGATTTAGTAGAAAGCCCTAACATTATTAAAAAGTTACCAGATACTTTAGAAAAAGAAGATATAGATAAATTAATAGCTGCCATCGATTTAAGTCATCCACAAGGAGAACGCAACAAGACTATTATTGAAACTATTTATAGTTGTGGTCTTCGTGTGAGTGAACTGATTAATTTACAATTATCCGATTTATTCTTCGACGAAGGATATATACGCATACTAGGAAAAGGAAATAAATATCGTTTTGTTCCAATACACATTACAACAATTCATAGACTTAGATTTTATATTAATGAAATCAGGTCTCAAATTACTCCAAAAAAAGAAGATGAAGACACTGTTTTCTTAAATAGAAGAGGAAAACGTTTAACTAGACAAATGATTTTTATAATTCTAAAAGAGTTAGCCCAAAAAATCAATCTTCAAAAAAGTATTGGTCCGCATACATTAAGGCATTCTTTTGCCACCTATTTACTTAAGAATGGAGCTGATTTACGTGTTATTCAACAATTATTAGGACATGAAAGCATTACAACTACAGAGATTTATGTGCATTTAGACACTAGTTTTCTCAAAAAAGTAGTAGAAGATCATCACCCTAGAAGTGATAAGAAAATGAAAAACGAAGAAGAGGAGGAATAAACGAAACTATTGGACACAAAAAAAGGCAAGCTACCTACATCACACCGCTACGACCTAATACCCTTGCTGCGTTCCCGCCCTGGGGGATTCAAAGGGAGCTGGTTGTGTAGGACTTGCCGATGCAAATTTACAACCATTTTTTCGTAAAAAACAACAAAATTTCAATAAAAAAACTGTAACATTTCTAAGTTTTTGAATACTAATAGTTTGTTGTTGTTATTTTTTGCTTTTACCAGTATTAAATAAACGTAACATTAAAAAAAGAATATATTTGTATCACTAACTAAATTCACACAATGGAAAATCAAACAAACAGCAAAAACATTATTTTAAACTATGGGTTAATTTACGGAGGAGCTATAGTTTTAACCAACCTTATAATTTATGCTTTGGGTATGACCTTCGATACTGTAGGAGGAATAATTAATATGATTGTGTTAGCTGCATGTATTATTGCTCTTCCTATTTTAGCTATTAAAAAATTAAAAAAAGATAATAATTCTTTGTTAACTTGGGGACAAGCTTTAAAAATAGGTGTAGGTGTTGTTGCCATTGGCGCTTTAATAAGTATTATCTATAGTCATATTTTCACTGGCCTTATTGAACCAGATTTCTATAACCAATTAAACGAATTCCAAACTCAAAAATTACTAGACGCCGGTTTAACAGACGAGCAAGTTGATACTCAATTAACTATGCAATCTAAGTTTCAAGGAACTCTTATTGGAGACGCTTTAGGGTTTTTATTTTATATTTTTCTTGGCTTTGTAGTATCTGCTATTGCCGGTGCTATCATGAAAAAAACAGAAGAAGATCAATATTAAAAATAGTTTAAAGTAGTAAAAGTTTTACATAAAAGTAATACTTCGTAACTTTACCTTTTTTTAACATCGAATAAAATATATGGATATATCGGTAGTAATACCACTTCTTAACGAAGAAGAATCTTTACCAGAATTATATGATTGGATTGCAAAAGTTATGCAATCCAATCAATTTTTATATGAACTTATCTTTATTGACGATGGTAGTACTGATAATTCATGGAAAATAATACATGAGTTATCGCAACAACACCAAGAAGTAAAAGGCTTACGATTCCAGAAGAATTATGGGAAATCCCAAGCCTTAGACGCTGGTTTTAGCTTAGTACAAGGGCGCGTTGTAATTACCATGGATGCCGATTTACAAGACAGTCCGGATGAAATTCCTGAACTATACCGTTTAATCACTGAAGATAATTTTGATTTAATTTCTGGATGGAAGAGAAAACGCTATGACAATGTAGTCACTAAAAATATTCCATCTAAGCTATTCAATTGGGCAGCACGTAAAACATCAGGGTTAAAATTACATGATTTTAACTGCGGACTAAAAGCTTATAAAAATGAAGTAGTGAAAGCTGTAAAAGTAAGTGGTGAAATGCACAGATACATTCCTGTGCTAGCTAAAAATGAAGGATTCAACCGTATTGATGAAAAGATAGTACAGCATCAAGCTAGAAAATATGGAGAGACAAAATTTGGTATGGATCGCTTTGTAAATGGATTTTTAGACTTAATTACCATTTCATTTTTATCTAAATTTGGAAAACGTCCTATGCACTTTTTTGGCTTGTGGGGAACGTTAATGTTCATCTTTGGTTTCCTTTCAGCCTTTTATATTGGAGCGATGAAAATTTACCATCTCTCTACAGGTACCAAAACAATACTTGTTACCAGTAACCCTTGGTTTTACATTGCCTTAACCTCTATGGTTTTAGGTACACTTTTATTTTTAGCAGGCTTTTTAGGTGAGCTGATTATTAAGAGTAATCCGCAACAAAAACATTATACAATCAAAGAAAAACTGAACTTTTAAACCCGTATCTTTGTATGTTTTTAAATTTTACACATGAAAGAGATTTTAAACAACGCTAAACAATGGCTTTCTGACACTTTCGATTCAGAAACACAACAAGAAATTCAGCAATTAATCAGCTCTAGTGCTGAGGATTTAGCTGATCGCTTTTATAAAAACCTAGAATTCGGAACGGGTGGAATGCGTGGAGTTGTAGGCGCAGGTACTAACCGAATTAATAAATATACTTTAGGAAAGGCTACCCAAGGGTTAAGTAATTACTTACATAAAACATACCCTAATAAAGCGTTAAAAGTAGCTATCGGTTATGATTGCCGTCATGATAGTGAATGGTTAGCAAAGGTGGTTGCTAATGTGTTATCAGCAAATAACATTCAAGTATTTTTATTTGAAGATATGCGTCCCACCCCAGAATTGTCTTTCGCTGTAAATTACTTAGGGTGTGATGCTGGAATTGTTTTAACAGCTTCTCATAACCCACCAGAATATAACGGATATAAAGTATATTGGAATGATGGCGGACAAATAGTACCTCCACAAGATACAGAAATCATTAATGAAGTAAATTCGTTAGCTTTTTCTGAAATCAATTTCAATACGAAAGAAGAATTAATTACTTCTATAGGAAGTGAAATAGATGAAGCTTTTTGGAAAGCTTCCTTAGCCAATGGTACTTTTGATATAAAAGGACGTGAAGATTTAAAAATTGTATTTACTTCGTTACACGGAACTTCAATCAAATTAATTCCTGAAGTTTTAAAACGTGCGGGATATACACAGGTTCATATTGTTGAAGAACAAGCCATTCCTGATGGTGATTTTTCTACGGTTGAATCTCCAAATCCTGAAGAACCAGCAGCTCTTAAAATGGCCGTAGATTTGGCTAATAAAATTGACGCCGATATTGTTTTAGGAACTGATCCAGATTCAGATAGAATTGGAATAGCAGTAAGAGATATAGATGGAAACATGACCTTGTTAAACGGAAATCAAACCATGAGTATGATGACCAATTTCTTAATCAACGATTGGAAAAAACGAGGAAAACTAAACGGAAAGCAATTCGTAGGTTCTACGATAGTTTCTACTAATTTGGTCAATGAAATTGCTGATTCTTATGGAGTTGAAACTAAAGTTGGTTTAACAGGTTTCAAATGGATTGCTAAAATGATCAAAGATCACCCAGATCTTAATTTTATTGGTGGTGGCGAAGAGAGTTTTGGCTATATGGTAGGTGACTTTGTTCGCGATAAAGATGCAGTTACCTCTGCCCTACTTGCTTGTGAAATTGCAGCTAATGCAAAAGCTAATAATAGTTCTTTTTATAAAGAATTATTAAACTTATACACACGTCATCATTTATACAAAGAACATTTGATTTCTTTAGTGAAAAAAGGAATGGACGGTGCGCAACAAATCAAACAAATGATGATTGATTTACGCAACAATCCATTAACTGAAATAGATGGTACTAAAGTTGAATATTTGTATGATTATCAATCTTCAATAAGAAAAAACTTACTAACTGGTGAAGAAACTGTAATTGATATTCCTAAATCAAATGTATTAATCTATCAAACCCAAGACGGAACTAAAATTGCCGCTCGCCCAAGTGGTACTGAACCAAAGATTAAATTCTACTTTAGCGTTAACAGTAAATTAAATGATATTTCCAATGCTAAGGCAGTAGAAGAAGAGCTAGACACCAAAATACAACGAATTATAAAAGAATTAAACCTATAATGGACTACTTTAAAAAGATTATTAAATATGCTATTCCATATAAAAAGTATGGCTATTTAAATGTATTATTTAATATCTTATATGCTCTTTTTTCTACACTTTCTTTCTTGGTATTAATGCCTATGTTAGAGGTTATCTTTAAACCAAATACTATTAAAGTAACTGAAAAACCAGTTTTTGAAAGTGTTACAAAAATAATCGACTATTTTAAGGCTAATGTTTCTTATTATGTATATGAAATTGCTGGTGAAGATAAATCAAAAACATTAATGGTTGTTGTAGGTTTAGTTATAACTACGTTCTTTTTTAAGAATATTTTCAACTACTTAGCTATGTATTTCATTACTTTTTTAAGAAATGGTGTTTTAAAAGATATTCGAAATGATTTATATAGAAAGACTATAGAATTACCTATCTCCTATTTTTCTGAAAAAAGAAAAGGTGACACCATGGCTAGAATAGGGACTGATGTATTGGAAATCCAGCATTCATTTTTATCTATCTTGGAAATGTTGGTAAGAGAGCCTTTAACTATTATTTTCACCATTACTGCAATGATAGCTATTAGCTTTAAACTTACTCTTTTTGTGTTTGTTTTTATTCCTATTTCCGGATATGTTATTTCTCTAATTGGTAAAAGCTTAAAGCGAAAATCAGATAGTGTACAAAAAGAACAGGGATATTTCTTATCGCTTTTAGAAGAAACTTTAGGAGGATTAAAAGTAATTAAAGGCTTCACTGCTGAAAAAGAATTTCAACAGAAATTTGAAAAATCAACCAATCGTTTTTACCATTTTTCTAATACTCTACTTAATAGAACAAATTTAGCAAGTCCAGCTAGTGAGTTTTTAGGAATTGGTGTTATCGCTGTATTACTTTGGTATGGAGGTATATTAGTTTTAGAAGAAGGTACGTTACAAGGAGAAGACTTCATTGCTTATATGGGGTTAGCTTATAATATTTTAACACCTGCTAAAGCTATTTCTAAAGCTAGCTACGGAGTTAAAAAAGGAAACGCTGCTGCTGAACGTATCTTAGAAGTTTTAGAAACTAGCAATCCTTTAAAAGATATTCATAATGCTGTTGATAAGAAGACTTTTGATACTAAAATTGTAATAGAAAACATTTCTTTTAAATACGAAAATGAATATGTTTTAAAAGATTTCTCCTTAACTATTCCTAAAGGAAAAATGATTGCTTTAGTAGGGCAATCAGGAAGTGGTAAATCAACCATTGCTAATTTATTAACTCGTTTTTATGATGTAAATAAAGGTACCATTCTACTTGATGGAATAGATATAAGAAACCTTAAAAAACAGTCATTAAGACAACTAGAGGGCTTAGTTACACAAGACTCTATTTTATTTAACGATACTGTAAAAAACAACATTACTTTAGGAGTTGAAGGTAAAAGCAACGAAGAAATTATTGAAGCTGCTAAAATAGCCAATGCACACGAGTTTATTAAAGATTTACCAAATGGTTATGATACCAATATTGGAGATAGTGGAAATAAATTGTCTGGAGGGCAAAAGCAACGTTTAAGTATTGCGCGTGCTGTACTTAAAAATCCTCCGATCATGATTTTAGATGAAGCAACATCGGCTTTAGATACAGAATCAGAAAAATTAGTACAGGATGCTTTAGAAAAAATGATGCAAAATAGAACTTCAGTTGTAATTGCACACCGTTTATCTACCATTCAAAAAGCAGATATGATTGTAGTAATGAAAAAAGGTAAAATTGTAGAACAGGGAACTCATGAAGAATTAATATCTAAAAGCGGAACATATAAAAAACTTGTAGAAATGCAGTCTTTAGGATAATAAAAAAAGAGAAGCATTAGCTTCTCTTTTTTATTGATTTGTTTTTAATCCTAACTGTACTCCTTTTTCCAACATAAACTGGTAAGAAGCCTCGTGTTCATTAGGTATTTTGCCATCTAAAATGGCTTCTTTAATCGCTTCTTTTATCTGACCTATTTCTCTACAAGGCTGCAAATTGAAAGCTTCCATTATTTCTTCTCCTGTAATTGGAGGTTGAAAATTACGCACTCTATCACGTTCTTCAACTTCTTTAATTTTTTGACGAACAATCTCAAAATTCTTGTGATAACGTTTAAATTTCTTTGGGTTTTTCGTTGTAATATCTGCTTCGCATAAAGTCATTAAAGACTCTACATCATCTCCTGCATCGAAAATTAAACGACGTACAGCAGAGTCTGTCACTTCACTCGCTAAAACAATCGGACGAGAGCTCAACATCACCATCTTTTGAACAAATTTCATCTTATTGTTCAATGGCATTTTTAAACGTTTAAATAACTTGTATACCATCTTCGATCCCACAAATTCATGAGAGTGGAACGTCCAACCTATTTTTTTGTGATAACGTTTCGTTGGCGCTTTACCAATATCGTGCAACAATGCTGCCCAACGAAGCCAAACATCCTCCGTATTCTCAGAAATATTATCAACTACTTCTAAGGTGTGGTAAAAATTATCTTTGTGCTTTTGTCCCTCTACTTCTTCTACCCCTTTTAAAGCAGTTAATTCAGGAATAATTAGATCTAATAAGCCTGTTTTTTCAAGTAACAAAAATCCAGTTGATGGAACTGGAGCTTCCAATATTTTATTCAGTTCAACCACAATGCGTTCACGAGTTATAATTTTAATTCTCGAAGAATTTTTTGTTATTGCATTTAATGATTGTTCTTCTATTTCAAAGTTCAATTGTGTAGCAAAACGAATGGCACGCATCATGCGTAGTGGATCGTCAGAATAGGTAATATCTGGATCTAACGGAGTTCTAATTATTTTAGCTTCCAAATCAGCCATTCCTCCGAAAGGATCAAGCAACAATCCAAAATCATCTTCATTTAAACTTAATGCTAAAGCATTAATTGTAAAATCTCTCCTATTTTGATCGTCTTCTAAAGTTCCTTCAGAAACTTTAGGGTTTCTACTTTCTTCTGAATATGATTCTTTTCTAGCCCCAACAAATTCTATTTCAATATCTTGAAAACGTAACATAGCTGTTCCGTAAGTCTTAAATACTTGAACCTTTGGCTTATTGGGTAGTAATTCAGCTACTTTTTGTGCTAAATCTATTCCACTTCCAACTGCAACCACATCAACATCTTTGGCTGTACCACGTTGTAAGATAAAGTCACGTACAAAGCCACCAATTACATAACTCTCTAATTGCAATTCTTTGGCTGCTTGAGATATATATTGAAATATTTCTGCAGAAATGGCTTCTTTAAAATATTGTTTTTGCATATACTACGCTGTAATAACCTTATATTATATTGTGTTATTTCTTTTTATTTTTATAATACAAATACTTTGTACTATGATAAAAACCATTTAATAAACTATCCATTTCTTTTGTTTTAGTAGGATATTCTTTACTAATATCATCTAAACTATTGGTGTTTAAATTAATGAGTTTCGATTTTTTATTAAATACTGTTTGATAAAAGTATAAAGAGTCTTGAATAACTCCTGAAGCAGGTTCTCCATCAATATCTCTATAAATAAAAGAAAAATGGTTTGCCCTCGTAGAGTCTAAAGCATTAATACCTAAAGTATAATTTATATGATTTATTTTAGCTAGGGACATTACAGTAGGTACAACGTCTACTAAATGAGTATTTCTTGTAATTTTTTGTGTTTTTACCAATTTAGGAGCATGGATAAAAAAAGGTGTATTATGCCTTAAAATACCTAGTTTATCTTCTGTAGGTTTATAATAATTAATATCTTTCATTCCTCCTTGATGATCTCCAAAAAACACAAAAATTGTATTGTCAAAATATCCACTTTTTTGTGCTCTTTCTAAGAATCGTTTAATATTAAAATCTAAATAACGAATAGCATTTAACTGTGCTAAACTTCGGTATGCTGATTTATTTAATAATTCTTCATCTATTTCCTTTTCATGTATAGGTCGGTAGGTGTCCTTTACCTCTGGTACTGTAAAAGGCATATGATTTGTAGCTGTTTGTATGTAAGCTACAAATGGGATGTTTTTATTGTGTAATTTTTGAAGTTCTTTATCTGATTCTTTAAACAAATCATAATCATCAATACCCCAAACATCTGCTCTATTTTCTTCTTCATAACTACCTTCTTCAAATATCTTTAAATCTTTTATATTAGATTGAAAAACAGCTCTAATATTAGCCCAATTAGCACTACCTCCTAAAAAATACAATTTTTCATAACCTTTAAATTGGTCAAATAATATACGTTGATCAATAATCATAGGGTTTCTTGAAGCTGATTTTATATTGTCTACATCTGGTAAACCAGTTACACTAGAAAATACACTACCTGCTGTGGTAGATTTATGTACATAATGGTTAGTAAAATTAATACTATTATCCAAAAGGCTATCTAATACAGGAGTACTATTTGCAGGATTTCCATAGTAACTCAATGCTCCATTCCCTGTTGATTCTAACATAACAAAAACAATATTAGTTTTTTTTTGATGCTTAATAGAATCGTTATAGCTTATTTTTCTTGTAAAGTTTAACGTGTCTGAATTTATACCTAAATGTTTGTTTGTTATTTTTATATATTCTTTTGTCTTTTCTAAATCAAAACCTTCAGACCTAAATTTAAAACTATCAAAAAAATATAATACTGGGTTAAGTGCAAACTGATTGATTTTTTTATCTTTTGAAAAAAAAGCTTCACTCCAACGTAATGGATAATGTTTTAAACTACCATAACCTCCTAAGCTTAATAGCAATACTGCTAAAACTCCAAAAACAATTCGATTTTTTTTAGGTGATATAAAATCTATCTTTTTGAAAATCGAGTAGATTATTTTATGGAGTTTTATCACTAAAAACAGAAATATAAGAATTCCTATTCCTCCTTTAAAAACAGGATAACTTTCCAAAAAAACTTTTGAAGAAATTCCTAAGTTTTCTAGGAAACGAAGTGCGTTTGCATTGACTCTTAAATTTAAATAACTAAAATGACCAAAATCAAACAAATAAAATACCAGAATTATAAAATATAATATAACACTATAATAAACGCTAAAAGATTTATACTTTTTATTTTCAAAGAAATTTTTAATAAAAAGATAACATAATGCCAAAGGCACATAAGAAAAAACTGCTAATCTTAAATCAAACCTAGCACCTAAAAAAAGAGCTTTACTAATATCATTAGCATCTACAGGTAGATTATTTATAAAAAAAACATAAAAAATAATTCTAAAAATAAAAAGCAATACAAATAGCACAAAAACATTTGTAAAGATGTATTTTAGATAATTCGGTATTTTAGCACTCATAAAGTAATATTAAGTTTGCAAAAATATAAACTTAATATCACAAAACACAGTATAAGGAAAATGATTATTAAACTATTTTCTTATTGTTATAATACTCCCTTTTTCTATTTTTAAAATTGTAGAAGCTTTTGTTGAAACCTTATCTATATTGACCTTTACAACAAAATCAACATTTTGTTTTATTTCTTCACTTATTTCTAAAAATGATTTTGGCGTAGGCTCTCCACTTACATTTGCAGAAGTAGAAACAATAGGTTTTCCAAATTCTCTAATTAACTGAATACAAAACTCGTCCTTTGGAATACGAATAGCAATTGTATTATCAACTGCAATCGTATTGGGAGCTAAACCTTTTGGACTATTATAAATAATAGTAGTTGGTTTTTCTGATGTCTTTAAAATTTCAAAAGCTTTTTCAGGGATGTTTTCTATATAATTTTGCAACATTTCAATAGAGTCTACCAAAATGATAAGGCTCTTCGATTCTTCCCTGTTTTTTAATTTATAAACCTTTTTTACAGCTTCTTCATTTGTAGCATCACAACCTACTCCCCAAACTGTATCGGTTGGATAAAGAATTGTACTTCCTTTTTTTAAAAAAAATAATATTTCTGATATTCTATTCAAAGCTATTTAAATTTCAATTCAAACCAATTTAAAATAAAGTTGAGCTTACTCTTAGAAGCTTGATCTAGACTTTGAAGACATAAAAATAGCTTGTCTTTATTTTTTGATTTTATTAACACCTTATACTTTAACCAAAGAATCGGTTTTTTAAAATTCTGTATATATATAAGTTGATAATCTTTCAACAACTCACTTGAATTGTTTTTAATCTCTAAGTGATTAACCAAAGACTCTATTAAGAACTGGGAAGGGTGTCTAAATCGATGTTTAATATTATTTATAAATTCATTTTGATTTTCTTTAAAATATTCTTCAAAAGTAGATTTTCTCATAGGCATAGGAACATGATGTAACTTATAATACTTTTTAAATCCTAACTTTTTTGCTATGATTTGTTGAGCTTTAAAATGTCCTGCGAAATTTTCTTTTTTTGGTTTACCTATTAACTTTAAAAAAGATCTATACACTTTTTTATGTAATATATTTTCATCAAAAGATTTCCATTCCCCTCTTAACCTAGGTACATTATTTTTGAAATAATCTTCAGGAGATGTTTTATTTATTAAAAAAAAATCATCGCACATACATATAAAATGTTCAGATAAACCTGGAATTTTATATAGCATGCTTGCTATTGCTCTAGAATTAAATGTTGGTAAATATTCTTCATACCCTTTAAAGACATCTGTATGATCAACCATTTTAACCTTGTTGTACAAACTATTTCTCTGTTCTTTATCTAACAAAAATTTAGGTACTTGATTATCTGTAAGTATAAAAATATTCCTTACAAAACTTGCATTTTTAATTACAGATTTAACAGCAAACTCAATTTCATCTACTTGATTATATCTAGATTTTATTTCTTTACTCGAAAGCTCTTTCTTTGCATTTAAATAAGTGTTCATCTTATTCCTATGCTTAGGATCACTTCCATCAACCCACATAAAAACTACATCTATTTCCATATACGTTCTTAAACCGCTACATCATACTCTCTAAGAGCATCATTTAACGAAGTTTTCTTGTTTGTACTCTCTTTACGTTTACCAATGATTAAAGCACAAGGAACTTGATATTCACCGGCAGCAAACTTCTTCGTGTAACTTCCAGGAATTACTACAGAACGTGCTGGTACTACTCCTTTCATTTCAACTGGTTCATCACCTGTTACATCAATAATTTTAGTACTCATTGTTAATACTACATTCGCACCTAAAACAGCCTCCTTCTCTACTCTAACCCCCTCAACAACAATACAACGAGAACCGATAAAAGCTCCATCTTCAATAATTACCGGTGCAGCTTGTAAAGGCTCTAAAACCCCTCCAATTCCTACTCCACCAGATAAGTGTACGTTTTTACCAATTTGTGCACAAGAACCTACAGTTGCCCAAGTATCTACCATGGTTCCTTCATCAACATACGCTCCTATATTCACATAACTAGGCATTAAAATAGTTCCTGCTGAAATATAGGCTCCGTGACGAGCTACAGCATTTGGTACTACACGAATTCCTTTTGCTTCATAACCTCTTTTTAATGGAATTTTATCGTGATATTCAAAAATACCTGCTTCTAAGGTTTCCATTTTTTGAATTGGGAAGTATAATACTACTGCTTTCTTTACCCATTCGTTTACCTGCCATCCATCCTCTGTTGGTTCAGCAACACGTAAATCTCCTGCATCTAATAAATCTACTACTTTTCTAATAGCATTAATCGTAGTTTCTTTTTGTAATAACTCGCGGTTATCCCACGCTTTTTCTATAATTGATTGTAATTCTGTCATTTTTCTAAAATATTTTCAGCAAAAATAAAATTGCTTTCCATAATATACTGCGAAGATACATTTTTTAAACAGATATTTCTTCCTTGTTTAATTTAGCTACCTTTGCAAAAACTTATAGAATGGGCAGGATATTAGCCATAGATTTTGGAAAAAAAAGAACAGGAATTGCGGTAACCGATGAGCTTCAAATTATTGCTTCGGGTTTAACAACTGTGGATACCTCTGAACTTATCGCATTTTTAAAAGATTACACACAAAAAGAAAATGTTGAACTTTTTTTAGTAGGAAAACCAAAGCAGATGGATAATTCTGATAGTGAAAGTGAAGTTCTTATTCTTCCTTTTCTCGAAAAACTTGAAAAAGCGATTCCTTCTATCCCTATAAAACGTGTAGATGAGCGTTTTACCTCTAAAATGGCTTTTCAAACTATGATTGATAGCGGTTTGAAGAAAAAACAACGTCAAAACAAAGCTTTGGTAGACGAAATAAGTGCGACAATCATCTTACAGTCGTATTTATATAACAAATAATTTTCTACCCAAAGCATTCTTTGTATTTTTGCGTTCCTAAAAATTAAAAAGTAAATGATTTTACCCATTGTAGCATACGGAGATCCCGTTTTACGTAAAGTAGGAAAAGAAATCGATAAAGACTATCCGCAGTTAGACAAATTAATTGCCGATATGAGAGAAACTATGTACAATGCTAACGGACTTGGTTTAGCAGCTCCTCAAATAGGAAAAGACATCCGTTTGTTTGTTATTGATGCCTCTCCTTTTGCAGAAGATGACGATTTAAGTGAAGAGGAAAAAGAAGTTTTCAAAAACTTTAATCGCGTATTTATCAATGCTAAAATCATTAAAGAAGAAGGTGAGGAATGGGCTTTTAACGAAGGGTGTTTAAGTATACCTACTGTTAATGAAGATGTTTTTCGCCAAGAAAAAGTTACTATTGAATACCAAGATGAAAATTTTGAAAAACACACAGAAACGTTAAGCGGATTACCTGCACGTGTTTTTCAACATGAATACGATCATATTGAAGGAGTTTTGTTTACCGACAAACTTTCTTCACTAAAGAAACGATTAATTAAAAAGAAATTAGACAATATTTCTAAGGGGAAAGTAAACGCTGGATATCGCATGCGTTTTCCTAATGCTAAGAGATAATAGTTATACACTAAAAACATTAAGACATGGAATTTAACAAAATTATAGCTGTAACAGGTAAGCCAGGTTTGTATGAAATTTTATCACAAACTAAAACAGGAGTTATCGTAAAATCTATTGTTGACGGTAAACGTTTTCCTATTACTGCAACTCATAACGTAAGCTTATTAGAAAACATTGCTATTTATACGTACGAAGAAGAAGTGCCTTTAGCGCAAGTATTTAAAAATATTGCTGATAAAGAAGATGGTAAAGACGCAATTTCTCACAAAGAAAGTGCTAATAAATTAACGGAGTACTTCGGAGAAGTTTTACCGGGGTTTGATGAAGAACGTGTATACGCTTCAAACATTAAAAAAGTAATTCAGTGGTACAACATTTTAGCAAAAGCTGAATTTGATTTTAGTACGTTAACTGAAGCTGAAGAAACAACTACAGAAGAAGCTTAAATCGTGAATACTCGTAAGCAACAGTTAGCCGCCTTTAATCGTTTGTTAGACATCATGGACGATCTTCGTGAGAAGTGTCCGTGGGATAAAAAACAAACCTTACAAAGTCTGCGTCATTTAACTATTGAAGAAACTTACGAATTAGCAGATGCTATTTTAGACAACGATTTACAAGAAATAAAAAAAGAATTAGGCGATGTGCTTTTGCACATCGTCTTTTATGCTAAAATAGGTAGCGAAAAACAAGCTTTTGACATTGCTGACGTTGCCAACGCCATCTCAGACAAACTTATCGACCGTCATCCACATATTTATGGTGATGTGGTTGTTGAAAATGAAGAAGATGTTAAGAAAAACTGGGAAAAACTCAAACTAAAAGAAGGTAATAAATCGGTTTTAGAAGGTGTTCCTAAAAGTTTACCTGCAGTAGTAAAAGCCAATCGTATTCAAGATAAAGTTGCAGGTGTTGGTTTTGATTGGGAAGAACCACATCAAGTGTGGGAAAAGGTTCAAGAAGAGCTTTCTGAATTGAACGACGAAATCAAAAACAACAATCAAGAGAAAATAGAAAAAGAGTTTGGAGACGTGTTGTTCTCTATGATTAACTACGCGCGTTTTATTGGAGTAAACCCTGAAAACGCCTTGGAAAAAACCAATAAAAAATTTATCAATCGCTTTCAATTTTTAGAAGAAGCTGCCAAAAAAGAGGGTAAACAACTTTCTGACATGACCCTTGCTGAAATGGATGTCCATTGGGAAAATTCTAAGGAATTTTTCAAATAGTCATAATTGGGAGAATTCAAAAGAATTCTTCAAATAGTCATAATTGAAAAAATTCGAAAGAATTCTTCAAATAATCATAATTGGGAATAAAAACATTTTTAGTAGGCACTAAATACCACTTCTATTAGGCACTAAATGTCTTTTCCACTATGTACGAAAAGGCTTTTCCACTATACATATCAAGTTTAATAGTACTTTAGCTCATTTCGAGTTAAGTTTAGGTTCAATGACCTCCCTACTATGATATTTCCTGTCATTCCGAACGCGAGAGAGGAATCTCAGCCAATGAAGTTCCAAGTACTCTTTGGAGTCACAAACAATCAACTATAAGATTTCGCAGTTGTACCTCCTTCGAAAGGACAACTAACAACCCAACCGTCATTGCGAGTGAGAACGAAGCAATCTTTGTATCCACTAAAAGATAGCCACGTCGTTATCACTCCTCGCTATAACGTTACTCGTCATTGCGACCGAAGGGAGAAATCTCAGCCAATAAAGTCACAGATACATTTAGAGTTACAAATATTCGATTATAAGATTTCTCACACTTCGCTATCGCTTGGTTCGAAATGACAACTCTCGAACGTCATTATAAGTACCATAACACACGACACTGTTGTCCGTTGGCACCAGACAGTACTATCCTATGACTTTAGACACTACTGTCTGAAGGTTAAGACAACATCTACATAATATAAAAAGAATAGTAACATCCGCTACCAATTCCTTTAATTGTTACTACTCCCTGCTATGATGTTCCCTGTCATTCCGAATGCGAGAGAGGAATCTCACACAATGAAGTTCCAAATACTCTTTAGAGTCACAAACAATCAACTATAAGATTTCTCAGTTATACCTCCTTCGAAATGACAACTAAGAACCCAACCGTCATTGCGAATGAGAACGAAGCAATCTTTATATCCACCAAAAGATAGCCACGTCGTTATCACTCCTCGCTATAACGTTACTCGTCATTTCGACCGAAGGGAGAAATCTCACAATTTAGAGTACAACTACTAATATTTCCCTATTTTTACCCTATGGATATAATCATCATCACCGGAGGAAGTAAAGGAATTGGTAGAGCATTAGCCGAAAAATACACACAAGAAAATTACAGAGTATACTCACTATCCAGAAGCATTGTCGATTTGGAAAATGTGGTACAGCTTTCTGTAGATTTATCTGATACCAAAGCCACACACAACACGTTTAAAATGTTATTAGACGAAATTCAGAAATTGGAAGTTTCATCGATTACCTTGGTGAATAATGCGGGAAGACTCGGTACCATAGCGAACCTAGAAAACATTCCTTCGGAAGATATTGCCAAAAGCATTCATTTGAATACCACTACTCCACTTATTTTATCCAGTTTGTTTATTGAAGCGACACAACAGTTGATGTGTAAAAAGCAGATTATTAGTATTTCATCTGGAGCAGCCGTAAAACCTTATGAAGGTTGGAGTATTTACTGTACGTCTAAAGCTGCGATTGATATGATGACCAAAACCATTGCTGCGGAACAAAACGAGCTTGAACATGGTGTAAAATGCAATGCTATTTACCCTGGTGTGGTAGATACCAATATGCAAACTGATATTAGAAGTACCGATGAAAAAGATTTTAAAAACGTACAACGTTTTATCGATTTAAAAGAAAACGACCAGTTGTACACTCCTGAGTACGTTGCTGAAACCATTTTTAGCATAGACACCCAAAACAAACTACAAAATGGGGATATTGTGGATATTCGGAATTTTTAAAATATAATTTGATTATAAATTACTTTCTAGTAACTTGTCTACCATAAAATATAAAAAAGGACTCATATTCTCAAATGAGTTGACAATAACTTAAACTGACAATTAAAATGAAAAGACTAGAAAAATTGATATTCGACAATCTGAACAAAAAACAATAACAAAATATGGATTATGATTTTTCTAAACTCAATGACAGAGAGTTTGAATCATTAGGAGCCTCAATAATCGAAAAAATATTAAACAAGAGAGTTGAAATATTTAAGTCTGGTAGAGACGGTGGAGTTGATGGTAGATTTTGGATTGGTAAATCAAAAGAAGGCATTATACAATGCAAGCATTATATTTCAACGCCATATACAACACTAATTTCTAAATTACAATCTGAAGAATTAGCAAAAGTCAAAAAACTTGAACCAGCCAAGTATATATTTATTACTTCAAAAAAATTATCTCGTCTTAACAAGCAAGAAATAAAAGCAATATTCAATCCTTTTATAAAAAACGAAGCAGATGTTTATGGATATGAAGATTTAAACAATTTCTTATCTAAAAAGGAAAATCAAGACATTGTTGAAAGAAACTATAAATTATGGATTACAAGTACTTCTGTTTTAGGTTTAATTTATAATAACGCTATAAAAGGCAGAAGCGAGAGTACCATTCGAGAGATTGAAGAAAACGCATACAAATATGCTTTAACAGAGAACCATAGAAAAGGGTTAAAAATTCTAGAAGAAAATAATGTCGTAATAATGACAGGAGAACCAGGTATAGGTAAAACTACGCTTGCAGATAATTTAGCACTTTATTACACAGCGAAAGGATACGAGTTTTGCGATATCGAAGAAAATATTAGCGAAGCCGAAAGTATATTCAGAGAAAGAGAAAAAAAGAATATTCTATTTTATTGTGATGATTTTTTAGGAAGTAATTTGTATGATGCTATTAACAACAAAAGAGATTCGCATATTGTTAAATTTATAAATAGAGTTCGTAAAGATGATTCTAAAAAATTCATTCTCACATCTCGTACTAATATTCTAAATAAAGCATTCAGTTTAAGTCATAGATTTCAAAATGGTAAAATACGTGATAATGAGTTTCTACTTAGAGTAGAAAACTTAACGAACGTGGATAAAGCAAAAATTTTATATAATCACATTTATCATTCAAACTTAGATGATGAGTATCTTAATAAGATATATCAAGATAAAAGATATAGAGATATAATTAAACATCGAAATTTCAATCCTCGCATAATCGAGTTCATTACTGATTCTGAAAGAGTTGGACATATATCAACTGAAGAGTATTGGGGATATATAATTAAGAATCTTAATAATCCAGAAGACATTTGGGCAGACTATTTTCAAAATCAAACTGATGATTGTGTTAGAGCTCTTACGTTTTTAACTGTTTACAATAATGGTAAAATTTCTGAAGATGAATTAAGACGCTCCTATAACACTTTTTTAAAAATTCACAATGTCAATCTTGGTGACCAAACAGATAAAAGTTTTGAAGCAGTCAGGAAATTAGCTACAAAATCATTGTTAAATAGAAATCAAATAGATGAAAATAACTTTGAATATGTATTGTTTAATCCATCTATAACTGATTTTGTGCTTGGTTCATATTCTGACGAGAGCGATTTAATATGTAATGTCATTAAATCTCTAGAAACAGAAACTTCTATAGATTATTTACAAACTCTAACAGGTTTCAGAAAAATCAACAAGACTAATTCAAAAAGGATTCAAGAAAATTTATTTGATTTCTTTTTTGAGCGTAAGATGGAAGAAGAAGACTGGGATTTTCTGATATTACTTACATATTTAGATTTTTTTAATGATAGTTTAAATTCAAGAATCGAGCATTTTTTAAAAAGTTTAATCAAAGCAGATAACCCTGATGGTGTTAGATTATGGGAACTATTATTAATATTAACTGAATTTGAACCAAAAATAGAATTTAAAAATTTTAAATTCTTATACAATTTTATTGAAGACGTTTCTGACGAAGATACTTTAAAAGAACTATTGAACTTTATAGATTACTTTGAAATTGAAGATGAGCATATTCTATTTCAGGTTGAAACTCTTATCGAAAATTACTTGAGAGATATTGTTGACAATAATGACTTAGATGTAGATTATCCCAAACATATAAACGAATATCACTACCCTGAAGGTTACCCTGAATATGACATTGACTTAAATGGAATAGAATCGGAAATTCAGGAAAGCCTTGATTCTTCGTTAGATGGTTTCAATGTATCTGTATTAGAAAAAATTGACTTCAATACATCAAGATTCGTGTCAAATTTAGATGTAGAAGGTATGGCTATGAGTTTTTTTGAAACTTATGAACCTGATTACGAGAATTATTATAGTGATGGACATTATTCAAGTTCCTCGTACGAAGACGATATTGATGCAATTTTTGAGCGATCGTAATACTATAAAAATTTGAAAACAGATATTAAAAAACAGTTTTCAATAATAGCGATAAGTTATTGCTTCTTTTGACCTATTTCTGAAACTCCTCACGGGTATTCTATTCGATATTATATTTATTAAATTAGTTACTGAAATACACTACTAAATCATACAAAAACATTAGCAAAATTAAAACCTCCTAATAAGCATCCACATCCACAATAAAACGGATGGGTCTAAAATCTTTGACGGCTTCAAAGGTATTTTTAATTTTTTGTAACTGCTCTTTGGTTTTTCCCAACGATTGTTTGGGTGGAATTTTAATTACTAAATTCTTAATATACTGGTTTCGAATACGAGAAACCGCAGGTGCTGTAGGCCCCAATACATTTTCATGAAACACATTTTGTAACGCTTTGGCTAACCAATTGATACCGTTATCAACACGTGTGTAATCTTTGTGTTTTAAGGTAATTTTTATCAAACGATAGTACGGCGGATAATGAAACTGCCAACGATCTTGCAACTGCTCTTTATACATTTCTGTATAATTGTTAGTAGATACCTGTTGTAAAATCTGATGATATGGATTGTAGGTTTGTATGGCTACATTTCCTTGCTTTTTGGTACGTCCTGCCCTACCCGATACTTGCACCATCAACTGAAAAGCACGTTCGTGGGCTCTAAAATCAGGGAAGTTGAGCATAGAATCCGCATTTAAGATTCCTACCAACGATACGTTTTCAAAATCTAATCCTTTAGAAAGCATTTGCGTTCCTACCAAAATATCAATTTCTTGCGCTTCAAAAGCCCCAATAATCTTTTGATACCCATATTTACCGCGCGTGGTATCCAAGTCCATTCGTCCAATGGTATGATTCGGAAATAGCTCTTTTAACTCGAGTTCTATTTGCTCCGTTCCGAAACCTTTGGTGTCTAAGGTAGCACTTCCACAAGCGCCACAACTATTCGGCATTGCGCGTTGGTAATGGCAATAATGACATTTTAACTCTTTACGGAATTTATGATAGGTTAAACTCACATCACAATTCGGACATTGAGGAGACACCCCACAAGTAGTACACTCAACCACAGGCGAAAATCCACGTCGGTTTTGAAATAAAATAACCTGCTCTTTTTCGTCTAAGGCTTCGGTAATCATTTTTAATAAACGATCCGAAAAATGACCATTCATTTCCTTTTTTCGATGCTTTTCTTTAATATCTATCAGCTCAATTTTAGGCAATTGAATGTTTCCAAAACGACGGGTTAATTCTATAAATCCGTATTTATTTTGCTCAGCATTAAAATAACTCTCTATTGATGGTGTTGCAGAGCCTAACAATACTTTTGCTTGGTGTAAATGTCCTAATACTACTGAAGCATCACGTGCGTTGTAACGGGGTGACGGTTCAAACTGTTTGTAAGACGTTTCGTGCTCTTCATCCACAACAATCAACCCTAAATTTGAAAACGGTAAAAACAACGAAGAACGCGCTCCTAAAATAACCTGCGCTTTCGGTTTATTTTCTAACACATTATTCCACACCTCTACTCGTTCGTTCATCGAGTATTTTGAATGGAATACCGAAATAAAGTTTCCAAAATAATTTTGTAAACGGGTAATGATTTGGGTTGTTAAGGCGATTTCTGGTAGTAAAAACAATACCTGTTTTCCTTCAGCAATCACTTCTTTAATTAGTTTTACATAAATTTCTGTCTTACCTGAGCCTGTAACCCCGTGTAATAAACTTACCTGTTGTGTTTCAAAAGAAGTTTTTATTTGATTGAAGGCTTCTTGTTGAAACTCATTCAATTCTTTTATCTGATTCGTTTCTCCTTGATAGCTAATTCGATCGGTTTGAATATGATAAAATTCAAAAATATCTTTCTCTACCAAGGCTTTTAAAACTGCGGAAGAAGCTCCCGATTGTTCTTCTAAATCTTTTGCTTTTATTGGCTTTTTAGCCGCCGCTAATTGAAAATACGTCAGTACCGCTTCTCGTTGCTTTTTAGCTCTTGAAAGTTCTTCTAAAAGCGTTTGTAAGCCTTCATTTGAGTTATAGTTGTTATGTAACCGAACATACTTAATCAGTTTAGGCTTGTATGTTTCGTAAATTTCTTCTTTAATATATACAGCACTCTTCTCTATTAAGCCATTAATGATAGGAAGCACGGTTTTCTTTCCTAAAATATCAGCAACTTGATGAATGGTTAACTGTGAATGATGTTGTAAAGCTTCAAAAATTAAAAACTCCTCATCGGTTAGTATGGCTTCCTCTTCAAAGTTTTCATTTTTATAGATGATGGTTTCACTTTCTAACAGAAAAGCGGATGGTAAAGCTGCTCTATACACATCTCCTAACGAACACATATAATAGCTCGAAATCCACTGCCAATGTTTTAACTGTTGTTCCGTTATAATAGGCGTATCATCTAATATTTGATGAATGTCTTTGGCTTCGTATACTTCGGGTGCATTTTGGTGAATGTTAAACACCAATGCGGTATATATTTTACTTTTTCCGAAAGAAACCGCTACACGCATTCCTTTTTTTAAGAAAGAGGCTTCTGCTTCGGTTACCGTATAGGTAAACGTTTTTTGCAACGGAATGGGTAATATGACGTCGATGAAATATGGCATTATTCTACTATTTCTAATGGAGCTGGTGGTGGGGGTGGCGGAAACTCTATTAAATTACCCTTCTTATCAAACAATCTGAAGTCTTTTTCCAATAATATTTGAAGAGGATATACTCTCTTTAAAGAATCTATATTTTTCTTTTGAAAACTATTAATAAAATTAAAATATGATACTGATATAGTATTCAATGCTTTATATACTCTTTCTTTAGATTTTTTAGTTAAATCGCGATACCTAAATAGTATTATACTTCTATCTGGACTATCAGAATATCCATAATCTTTTCCCCAATTTAACAACTGTTTATTTAAATACTCTTCAAAATTTTTAACACTAAGAACTTTTTCATCTTCATGAAAAAAAAGTGTTTTTTCTTCTTTAAAGTCGCCTTCCAATACAATTATATTTTTTTCTTTAATACAAAAAGTTGGCAAATGACACTTTATAAAAAAATTAATATTTAGGGGTATATCATTATTTTGTGTTCTTACATACTGTTTCTTGTGAGTAATCTCCTCATAATACTCGCATTTTTCTATATAGTTTTTGAAACTAATAATTGTATCTAAATCAAAAACAAAAGTTGAGTCTGTATTTTTCTGTGAAGGAAAAACATCTTTCATAGTTAAGGCTTGTTCCTTTACTGTTTTGGAACAAGAAATAATTAGCAGAAATAAAACAGGAAGTATGTAAAAAGTGGGTTTCTTCATCTAATATCAAAACTACACAAAAATGAGTAGACTATAAATACTAAGTTTGTGTATTTAACCTTTAGTTTGTATGGTATTTTATACTAAACTCTATAGGGTTGTTTGATTTAATTACTTATCATTTCTAAGTACAACTTTTCTACTTTAGCTCTCGCCCAAGGTGTTGTTCTTAAAAACTTTAAACTAGATGTATAGGTTGGGTTCTTTTTAAACACATTTATATTCAATATTTCTCCCATTTCTTCCCAACCATACTCCAAGTATAATTCTTCTAACATGGTGGCTAGTTTTATTCCGTGAAGCGGATTGTTTGGTTGTTCTTGACTCATGCTACAAAGGTAAATATTCTATTGTAGTAATTCGTCTAACAAAATTCTAAATTTATCACTATTCCAATCGGCAGGTCCTTTTTTATCTACGACAATAGTTCCGTTTTTATCAATTATAAACGTCGCAGGAATTGAATTGCTTACTAGTTGATCTGGTACTTTTGATAAAATGTTATACGTTGGTAAATCATACCCTTTGTCTTTATAAAAAGCCTCAATAGTTGTCCAATCTTCGTTACTCACAAATACAAATTCAACCTTGTCTTTATAATCGTCATATAACTTTTGAATACTTGGCATTTCGGCAATACAAGGTGGACACCAAGTTGCCCAAAAATTTACAAAAACTACTTTATTCTTAGTTTCATTAAAATCTATATTCGAAGTATTTAAGCCTTTAAGATTCCAATTGTAGTCGTTTAACATTTCTCTTTTTTCTTCAGTAATAGTTGAAGGAGAAAACGAAACTAACCTAATAAAATAAATTTTAGTTGGTGGGTATAATAATAGGCCAATTATTATAACAAATGCAATGTTTAAGATTGTTTTTTTGTTCAGCTTCATTAAGTTTATCCTTTGATTCAGGTTGTCGTTTCAAACGTTAAGAAATTACAACAACTTTTTCTTTTAATTTTTCATCAAATCTACTATTCTTAGCTAAAACAAAGAAAATATTAACAAACATTTGGGTAATATACTCTTACATATTACTCAGATTCAACTGTATTGTTTGCTAATTTTTCAATACTTTAGCATCACTTTTTTAAACAAACAATACACAATAATAAAACCAACATGAATAAAATAATGTTTACTTATTATTTTATTCGTTAAAAGGTTACAAAAACAATAAAAAACAAACACATGAAAAATACAGCTTTATCACATGTACATGAGGCTTTGGGAGCAAAAATGGTTCCTTTTGCAGGTTATAATATGCCTGTACAATACGAAGGAGTAACTGCTGAACACGAAACTGTTAGAAAAGGAGTTGGTGTTTTTGATGTAAGTCATATGGGAGAGTTCTTTTTAAAAGGAGAAAATGCTTTGGCTTTAATTCAAAAAATATCTTCTAACGACGCTTCTAAATTAGTTCCTGGAAAAGCACAGTACAGCTGTATGCCGAATGCTGATGGAGGAATTGTAGATGATTTAATTATTTACATGATTGCTGAAAATGAGTATATGTTGGTAGTAAACGCTTCTAATATTGAAAAAGATTGGAACTGGATTTCTCAACACAACGATTTGAATGTTGAAATGGAAAATCGTTCTGAAGATTGGTCGTTATTAGCTATTCAAGGTCCTAAAGCTGCAGAAGCAATGCAATCGTTAACTTCAGTTGATTTATCGAATATTAAATTCTATACTTTTGAAATCACTGATTTTGCTGGAATTCCGAATGTAGTAGTTTCTGCTACTGGATATACTGGTTCTGGTGGATTTGAAGTATATGTAAAAAATGAAGATGTTGAACAACTTTGGAACAAGGTTTTTGAAGCTGGTAAAGATTGGGGAATTAAGCCTATTGGGTTGGCTGCTCGTGATACTTTACGTTTAGAAATGGGATATTGCTTATATGGTAACGATATTGATGATACGACCTCTCCTTTAGAAGCTGGCTTAGGATGGATTACTAAGTTTACGAAAGACTTTGTAAATGCTGAAGCTTTAAAAGCTCAAAAAGAAGCGGGTGTTACTCGTAAATTAGTTGCATTTGAATTAACTGAGCGTGGTGTTCCTCGTCATGATTACGAAATTGTTGATACCGATGGAAACAATATTGGTCGTGTTACTTCAGGAACGATGAGTCCGTCATTAGGTAAAGGAATAGGGTTAGGGTACGTTACTAAAGAAAACTCTAAAGTTGATAGTGATATTTTTATCCAAGTTCGTAAAAAACAAATTCCTGCTAAAGTAGTGAAGTTACCTTTTTATAAAGGTTAATAATATTTCTTAAAAAAAAAGCAGCTTTTAAAAGCTGCTTTTACCCCTTAAAGAATAATTTAATTTTCCCCAAAAAATTAAATTAAATGCTCATTTTTACTTTGAGCACTTCAAATATCTAGAACAAAAAAGCCTTTTTAGTTTTAACTTCCTTAAATGACGCCTTTTTAGATATGAGTGTGTTATTTTATTCCTTAAAAGTAAAAAAGCAGCTCCTAAAAGAACTGCTTTAATACTGTAAATCAACAATTTAAATATTATTAATCTTTTTTCTCATCGTCTTTTGATGCTTTGTTCCAGATTTTAATTTCATCAGAAGCAGTAACTCCTTCTAAAACTTCAATATTTACTCCGTCTGAAACTCCTAGTTTTAACTCACGCTTTTCAAACTCCTCATCTCCCTTTTTTATTTCTACATAAGGCTCTTCTGTTTTCTTATCAAAACGTAATAACGATTCTTTAATAGATAAAACACTATCTTTTTTCTCTAATACTATATCTGCATTCGCACTGTATCCTGCTCTTACAAAATAATTATCATCAAGTTTTACATCTGCTTTAATTTTAAACTGTACAGCTCCGTTTTCTTCTGTTCCTTTTGGTGCTATAAAGTTTAATATTGCTGGAAATTTTTTATTTTCAATGGCTCCTAATGAAACTTCAATGTTTGATCCTTTTACTAATTTTCCTACTTCTGATTCATCTACTTTACCTTCAAAAATCATTTTCTCCATATCAGCTATTGTTGCTATGGTTGTACCTTCATTAAAGTTATTTGATTGAATAACTTGATATCCTTTTTTTACAGGAATTTCTACAACCATACCAGAGGTTGTCGCTCTAATATTTGTATTAGCTCCGGCAGAACCTACAGATCCTTTCTTAATTATTTGATAATCGTTTTGAGCATTTCTTAAGTCATTTTTTGCTTGATTGTATGATAATTGCGATGCTTCAAAATCTTGACTAGAAATTACGCCTTTGTCGAATAAGTTTTTATTTCTATCATATTGCGTTTTTGCATTGTTTAGTCTAATTTGTATAGAGTTAATCATTCCTCTGGCACTTTGTAACGATTGTTCGTTAGGTACTACTCTTACCGTTGCTAACAAATCACCTGCTTTCACTATTGCTCCTTCTTCAACAACTATTTTATCTATAATTCCTGCTATTTGAGGTTTTATTTCAACTTCTTCTAAAGGAACAACTTTTCCTGTAGCTACTGCTTTTTTAACAATTGTAGTTCTGAATGGTTTCTCTGTTTCATAGGTTACCACACTTTTTTGATTTTTCTTTCCTAACCAAATTAGGATGACTACAAATAATAGTGCTACTATTCCTAAGATAATTTTTGCTCTTTTGCTCATGATTAATTGATTATTTCTTTTTTTATTCTTCTCTTAATGCTTCGATTGGTTTTACTACTGTTGCCATATATGCTGGTATTAATCCTATTAAAGTTCCTAAAATTACTAGGATTGAAAAGGCTAGCATTACTATGGGTATATTTACGGTTGGATTTACTAATGTTGGATCGTCTCCTCCTCCTACTAAAAGATCTAATAGGAATAGAACAAGTCCTCCAAAAATAATTCCTAGCATTCCTGCCACAGTGGTTAAAAACACTGACTCTAATACTATTTGTCTTTTAATACTTATTGGAGTTGCTCCTAAAGCTCGTCTAATTCCAATTTCTTTCGTACGCTCTTTTACGGTAATTAATAAAATGTTACCAATGGCAAAAACTCCTGCTATTAAGGTTGCAATCCCAACAAACCATGTTAAAAACTGCATTCCTGTTAAAAAGCCCATTAATTTATCTATTTGGTCTCCTAAATTTACACTTCCAAAAGCTCTTTTATCTTCTGGGTGTACTTTATGCAAGTTTTTTAAGGTTAACAAAATATCTTTTTCCATCTGCTTGATATCTACTCCTTCATTAGCTGTAATCATCATCCAATCTACTTTATTAGATGTGTTATATACTTTTTGAAAGGTTGTAAATGGAATGTAAGCTGTATCTCCATCAATATCTATAGTATTTGAAGGTTTATATACACCTACAACTTTGTAATTAACGTTACTAATTTTTACATACTGCCCAATAGGTACTTCTTTTTTATCAAAGAGTTGTTTGTACATATCTTCAGAAATAACACAAACTTTAGAGTTGTTCTTTATATCATTCTGATTGAGAAATCTTCCGTAGATTAAATCCTTCTTTTGTACACGATCTAAAACGGGATAATCTCCACTAACCTGAAAATCACCTGATTTAAAATCTTTAACAACAGTACCATTAGTTTGATTTCTAGGCGCCAATAACTTTATTTCATTACTATATTCTTTTTCAAGAACTTCAATATCTTTAAATGTTAAATCAAATCTTCTTCCTTTTTGAAACCCTTTAAAAGGCATATCTGTTCTCTGTGTCCATAAAAAAACACTGTTGGTAGCGAAATCTCCAAAAATTCTTTTAAAGTTATTTTCCATACCACGAGCAGCTCCTAATAAGACTACTAATATGAAAATTCCCCATAGTACCCCTACAATGGTAATACCTGTTCTTAATTTATTTTTACGAATACTTCCGTAAATTTCTTGCCAAGTGTCTGAATCAAATAAAAACTTCATAATTAGTCTGCTCTTAGTGCTACAATTGGTTTAATTTGTGCTGCCTTTTTTGCTGGTAAATACCCTGCTATTAATCCTGATAAGATTAAAATAATAGTAGCTCCTATTACAATTCCCGGACTTACACTTGGGTCTTTTATAAAGTATTTTTCTAAACTATCTCCAATAGCACTTAAAATATAGGTTCCTAAACTTAAACCTAAGTACCCTGCTATGGTTGTTATTAAAATAGACTCTTGAATTACCATACCAATAATTGATGCAGGTTTTGCTCCTAAAGCCTTACGAATTCCGAATTCTTTTGTACGTTCTTTAATAACAAAAATCATAATATTACTAATACCAATAATTCCTGCTATTAAAGTTCCAGAGCCTACAAATATGACAATAAAGTACAATGCAAACATAAATTGGTTGATTCCTTTGTTTGCTTCTGCCATATTTCTTACGGATAAAGCACTTTGGTCATCAGGGTGAATGTCTAACTTTTTACGTAAATCTCTTTCTAGTCGATTACCAAACGTAATAGCCTGATCTAAATTTAAATCTGGATTATACCCTATATTAATTTGACTGATATAATCGTTATTTCCGTATAGTTTTTGTGCTGTTGTTACAGGCATGTAGGTTAATCGTTCTTCATTATCTCCTCCTTTATCTGAAAATATTCCGACTACTTTATATGAAATACCATCAACATTTACTCTTTTTCCTAAAGCTGGTTTTTCTCCAAATAAATCTTGTTTAACAAGACGACCAATAATAATAACCTTTGCATTATTTTTTAAATCTAACTCGTTAATATACCTTCCTTCATCAATAATTGTTTTTTCTAAAAATTGATGATCTGGGTGTACAGCTCGTAATTGATAATTATTTTGATTGTTCTTATAAGTTATATTTACACTCTTGTATATTCTTGCTGTTAAATGTTGAATCTTGTTTTCATATTCATCTTTAACATAATCAAAATCCTTATTTTTTAACTGAATTCTTCTTCCTGTTTGTAACCCTTTGTAAGGCTTAGAGGTTTTCCACACTCTTACAAACATAGCATTGGTTGCATCGTCTACAAAAGCTGTTTTAAACTGATTTTGTAATCCAGATACAATTCCAAATAATAGTGTAAACAATAAAATTGCAAAAGCTACCGTAAATCCTGATAAAACCGAACGCAGCTTATTTTTACCAATACTTTGAAATATTTCTCTCCAGCGATCTAAATCAAACATAATTAAATTGCTTTTGCTTTATTCGTTGCTGTTTTTGTTAACTCATCGCTAATAATAACACCATCTTTTAACCGAACAACTCTATTAGTTTGTTCTGCTACTTCTTCTTCGTGTGTAATTACAAAAACAGTCATACCTTCATCGTTAATTTCTTTTAATAAATCCATTACCGAATCGGTTGTTGTAGAATCTAACGCTCCTGTTGGTTCATCTGCTAATACAACTTTTGGCTTGGTAGCTAAAGCTCTTGCAATTGCTACACGTTGCTTTTGACCTCCAGAAAGTTCATTTGGTAAGTGATTAGCCCATTCTTTTAACCCTACTTTTTCAAGATATTCTAAGGCTATTTCTAATCGTTCTTTTCTGCCAACTCCTTTATAGTATAATGGTAATGCTACATTTTCTAAAGCTGTTTTATAAGAAATCAAATTGAATGACTGAAAAACGAATCCTAAAAACTTATTACGTAATACTGCAGCTTTCTTTTCATTTAAGTTTTCTATCAACTGTCCGTTTAAGTAATAGTTTCCTTCATCATGTGTATCTAATAAACCTACAATATTTAATAAGGTAGATTTCCCCGATCCTGAAGACCCCATAATTGATACAAATTCGCCTTCTTTTATATGTAAATCTAATCCTTTTAAAACATGAAGTGAGTCTTTTCCTATAGGATAAGATTTGTGAAGATTTTCTATTCGAATCATAGTGTTAGTTAATTTTTAAATAAAAAATAAATACTAATTCTTCTAATCTACTAATAAATTATTGTTAAATCATTATTTACTTTCTTACAAGACGCTTAATTTTGATTTATGTTACAAGTTAACACTTAATTTTTTGAAAAAAATTAAATATGAACAATTTACCTAGTAATAAAAAAGTGATTTTATTTGATGGTGTCTGTAATTTTTGCAACGATAGTGTGCTAAAAGTTATAAAATATGATGTTAAAAATCAGTTTGTTTTTACTTCTCTTCAATCGGATATAGGAAAAGAAATAACACAATATTTAGGGATAGACACTTCCAAGGTTGATTCTATTATTTTATACGAGCCAAATGTTGCTTATGATATTAAATCTACAGCTGCGTTAAAAATTATGAATGATTTTGGTGGAGTTTGGAAATTAACGCAATTTTTTTTGATATTTCCAGAGAGTTTTAGAAACTTAGTATACGATTACATTGCTAAAAATCGCTATAAATGGTTTGGTAAAAAAGATGCCTGTATGGTTCCTTCTAAAGAAATACAAGAAAAGTTTTTATAAAAAACAAGCTCACCAAATTGGTGAGCTTATGCATAGCAATATTTCCCTTTTCTAGGGGACGACTTAATTAAAATAAATTTTTGAAGCTCCTACTCCTACTTCTGTTGAATATATTTTATTCTTAGTATTAATATCATACACCATTAACTCACTTACTTCTTGAAATTCATATTCAGCAACAAATAATTGATTATCTCTTACATTCATTCCATAAATAACTCCTACATCAATACCTTCTTCAGCTAACTCATTTGCTGTCTCTTTAATACCGTAAACTTTATCTGTATTTCCTTGATAATAATATATTTTGTTATTAGAATATGCTAAATAAGTAGCCCTTTTATTTTCAGGAAAAGCTAATTCTTTGATTATTGTATTATCAGTTGTATTAATAATAGAAATTGAAGAAGGAGTATTTTTAGTAGCTTTATAGTATGGAGCTGGTCCATATTCTAAAGGTTTACCTTCAGACAAAACAATTAAATTACCTGTAGCATCAAAAGCCATATCATCAGGATTATCTTTTACTGTTATTGTTGATACTACATTATTATTATTTAAATCTACTACAGAAACAATGTTGTTTGATGACCAACCTCCTTTATGTGAGATATATAATTTATTACCTTTATTTACAATTTGCTCTACACCATTAGCTAGTGAAATTGTATTCTCTTCAATAGTATTAGTTTCAATATCTATAATAGCTACATAATCATCATTCTCATTTGCACCATCACCCCAGTTTGTAACATATCCTTTTCCATTTACAATAGTCATATATCTTGGATTGTTTAACCCTGTTGTAATTTGTCCCTTCTTTTTAAAAGTATATCTATCTGCAATTACAATCATATTAGCATCATTTAAAATGATATAAGCATCTGTTTCAGAAAAAGCTATTGATTGAATTAATCCTGCTAACAATGCTCCATTTTTACCTGCATAAATAAAATTTTGTGACTCAGATAACTCATTATTCACGTAAGAAATAAATCCATCTTTATTTCCATAAAGTCCTTCTCCACTTACAATAACTCCATTATCGTATTTGTCTCTAATTACTTCAACTATTTTATCTTCACTAGAACAAGAGATAAGTACTATACTTATTAAAAAAAGTTGTAAAAGTAGTTTTGTTATTTTCATTGGTTTAAAATTTATAATTTAAATTGATATTAAAATTTGTTCCTGGCATAGGACGCAAATTTGAGAAATAATACACTTCATTAAATATATTATTAAGCATGAATCCTATCGTTGGAAGTTTTGATTGTTCTCTAGATAACTTAAAGGTTACTCCTAAGTTTTGAACATTTACCGATTTTACAGAATAAGTTTTTGAGTTTGTTGGGTTTGTATATACACTACTTTGATATAAACTTTGTATAAAAATTTTCATCCTTTTATAATCATATCCCACATTAAAATTTAATAAATGCTTTGGTGCAAATGGTAATACTTTTCTTGTTTCTATATTTTCCGCTAACGTAAACGTATAATTGGAAGAGAAGTCAACTATATGTTCTCCTATCTCTTTCTTAAAACTCACATAAGTTTCAATTCCTTTATTAACCACATCACCTACATTTCTTGGTCTCCACAAATTGCTGCCACCTGTTGGTAACCAAAGAATTTTATCATTAATATGGATATAAAATAATGTAGATGTTATATTTATATTTTCATTTTTAAGAGAAGCTCCCAATTCCCCTTGTTTTGAATTTTCTGGTATTAAGTTTAAATTTCCTACTACAGGCCAATACATTTCATTATAAGTAGGTACTCGATAATTTGTTGAAAAATTGGCTAGGATGTTTAATTGATTAGCTAATCTATATTCTCCTCCTACGAATAAAGACAGAGGCACATTAAAATCTGAATTAATTTCTTTTCTAACTTGTAAATTCGTTATTAATTTTTCAGTAGGTTGATATTTAACACTTCCTACAAAAGCAACTGAATTTCTTATTTCAGTACCTATATCAGAACTACTGCCGTTTATATTTTCATAAATAGTTTTGTAATTAAACGACAAAACATTAGATGATCTATAAGTTAAAGAGTGGTTTATAAATACATTTTTTGACTTTCCAAATTCAAAATTTTCAACATCCTTATTCCTATAATAACTATACTTTTGTGTTAGATAGGCTAAGTTTAACTCCTGTTTAAACTGTGACGAAAACGCATACTTCCATTGTAATAAATTTCGTTCATTGAAATCTTCATTTCGTTCGCTACTCGCAGATGGATTTGGGAAACCGTTGGAAAAAAAACGATTTCCATAGTAAGCGGTCGAATAAAACGATAAAGTATTTGTAGGAGTAAACTTATAACCTATGACAAAATTAATTCCGTAGTTTTTGTAATTACCATTTTCATTAGTTAGTAGGTTTCCATAATCATCTTTATACCGCTCATCAATATATGTGTAATCATTATCGGAATAATTAAACGTAGAAGCTAATTTTATACTCCACTTATCTGTTCCTACTGAGCTTTTAAAAAAATTAGACGTTGTATTGTAACTTCCGTAAGAAGTAAATAATTGAAATTTTTGATGCTCTTTAAACAACAATTCATCTTTCAAGTGTACCGTACCACCAATGGCACCAGAACCATATTCAGCACTATTTCCTCCACTTTGAACAATGATATTATCATTCAAGCTTGCAGATAATGAATTAAAATCTGTTTGTCCGCTTCCTACAGCATTAATGGGAATACCATTCCATAAAACCAACGTATTTGAAGCCGATGTTCCTCTAAAACGAGCGGTACTCACACCTCCATTTCCATAATCTCTAAAAGCTATTGGACTATTATATCGTAGAAGGTTTGTTAAGTTGATAGGGTTTTTTGTTTGTTCTTTAACTCCAATCTTTAATTCTTTTGTAGCAATGCGTTTTTTTTCTACATTTCTCTTCCCGTTAACTATTACCTCTTTTAATTTATTAACAGTTATAGTATCTTTTTGGGAAAAAAGATTAGTTGTAAAAAACAGTATAAATATTATTGTTATTTTCTTCATTATACATTAAACTTTTATCCCGAAAGTTTTAATTAAATTATAATAATTGGCAGGTCTCCTGGCTTGCGTCTTGTAACATACCTTCCCATTAAAAAAACAGTGGTTTGAGTATTTGTTACAAGCTTAATAGCTTACAGTTGCGGGAACAGCTTCGGTTTTGCACCGAATTCCCTTTTAATTCTCTTTAATAGATGATTAAAGAAAAACCAAAAATCACGGCAAATGTATAGTATTCTTATAAATTAGCAACCATCAAGTCATGATAATTTGCGAATTTTGTTTGTAAGTTTTCTGAAATCGTATAATAATCTGGATGAATCATTTTTGCTAAGCATTCAATTCCTTCCACCAAAGTACCAGCAGAAGATTGTGTAAACATGGCAAAGTCGGCAATGTACA
Source organism: Tenacibaculum sp. TB-53 (assembly GCF_059716285.2). Taxonomy (NCBI): domain Bacteria; kingdom Pseudomonadati; phylum Bacteroidota; class Flavobacteriia; order Flavobacteriales; family Flavobacteriaceae; genus Tenacibaculum; species Tenacibaculum sp. TB-53. The sequence goes on from NZ_CM202790.1 coordinate 1,056,454, forward strand.
CTTGTTTATTTTTTACTGCTCTTAAAGACGTCCATTCTTCCCTTTCTTCTAAAAATTTCATATCCTCTAGAGTTCTATCAATTCCGTATCCGCAAGGAGCGATAATCAATACCTCTGGATTGTATTTTACAATTTTATCCCAAGAAATTACAATACTATCTCCTGATGGATGCGATAACAAATCAATTCCTCCAGCATAGCCTATTTGATGAGGAATCCAGTGCCCGCAGTTAAACAACGGGGCTATCCACTCTAATAACATCACACTTTTCGATTGGATTCTATGTTCACGTTGTACATCCACAATATCATAAATACGCTTTTTCAATCCACTCACATATGCCTCTCCTACCGCTTCCTGCTTCATAGCTTTTGCAATGGTCAATGCATTCTCAAAAACATCTTCTAAAGAATTTGGAGTAATTGATATTAATTCTGGAACTTTAGGTAATTTATAAGCTGATTTTGCCACAGATTCTGTATCTATCTGGCAAACATCACATACATCTTGTGTAAAAACAATGTCGGGTGCGATACGTTCTAAAACAGGTTCATCCACATAATACAACGTCTTTCCTTCTGCCTTGGTTTTAGAGAAAATAGCTGTTATCTCTTTACTCGTTAACACTTTTCCTTCCAACTTATATCGAACAGCTACTTCTTTTTCTTTTAGAGCTACTTCTGGGCACTCAAAAGTTATTCCGTTTAAATAATCTTGTAACCCCATGTCATAAATCATTTGGGTTACTGCTGGCATAAAAGAAGATACTGTCATAATTCGTGGTTTTAGTTCAGCAAAAATAAACAGTTCTCTATTTTAATTTGTTTTTTATTAAAAATCTTTCCAATCTTTGTGTCAACATAAAATGCGATTTCATGATATATTATATCTCAGGAGGTGAACGCTCAGGCAAAAGTAGCTATGCTCAAAAGCTAGCCGAATCTTTATCTGACACCCCTATTTACCTAGCCACCTCTCGTATTTGGGATGAAGGTTTCAAGCAACGAGTTGACAGACATATTTCTGATAGAGATGAACGCTGGACCACTGTTGAAGAAGAAAAATGGTTAAGTAAGGTGATCTCTGAAAAACAAACGGTGGTTGTTGATTGTGTTACATTATGGCTAACAAACTTCTTTGTAGATACAAAATATGATATTGAAAAAGCGCTAGAAATTGCTAAAGAAGAAATTAACAAGTTGGTTGAAATTGACGCCAATATTATCATCATTTCTAATGAAATTGGTATGGGATTACATGCCAATTCTGAATCTGGAAGAAAATTCACACAACTACAAGGCTGGACGAACCAATACATAGCAAAATTGGCTGATAAAGCAACTTTTATGGTATCTGGACTTCCTTTAACTTTAAAATAACACATGACAACAACAATAACTCCTATATCAAAAGATTTACAGAACGAACTTCAAGAAGAAATCAACTTCAAAACCAAACCAATTGGTGCTTTAGGTACTTTAGAAAGTATTGCCATGCAAATTGGTTTAATTCAAAATACCACTACACCTGTACTCTCAAAACCTACAATTATGGTTTTTGCAGGAGATCATGGAATTGCTACTACGGGAAAAGTGAGTCCGTACCCACAAGAAGTTACGCAACAAATGGTGTTTAACTTTTTGCAAGGAGGTGCTGCTATTAATGTGTTTTGTAAACAGAATAACATTCATTTAAATATTATAGATGCTGGTGTAAATGCTGATTTTGAAGAGCATCCACAACTTACCAATGCTAAAATAGCGAAAGGAACTCAAGATTATAGCACTACCAAAGCTATGACCTCAAAACAATGCCAAGAAGCTTTAGAAAAAGGAAGACAATTGGTAAGAAAGGTGTATAGTGAAGGTTGTAATGTTATTGGTTTTGGTGAAATGGGTATTAGCAATACGTCATCTGCGGCTTTGTTAATGAGTTATTTTACCAATACACCTATTGAAAACTGTGTGGGTAGAGGTACTGGAGTAGATGATAAAGGACTACAAACAAAAATCGACACATTATGTGAAGTCTATAAGTTACACGCCGATTCTATTTCAACACCTATGGAAGCCTTAACTGCCTTTGGCGGATTTGAAATTGTAATGATGTGTGGTGCTATGTTAGAAGCTGCTTCTTTAAAAATGACTTTACTTATTGATGGTTTTATTGTGACTGCTGCCCTATTAGCAGGGCATGCAATGGAATCTGATATTTTAGACTATTGTATTTTCTGTCATAATTCAGGAGAACAAGGGCATCAAAAAATGTTAGAATTTTTAAACGCTGAACCTCTTTTAAATTTAGGCTTACGTTTAGGTGAAGGTACAGGTTGTGCGGTTGCCTTTCCTATTATTCAGTCGAGTGTGAACTTTTTAAACGAAATGGCTACTTTTAAAAGTGCCAATGTTAGTGAAGCCTAGTTATGATAAAAAGACAAATCCATTATTTTTTAACAGCTGTATTGTTTTTTACACGAATTCCGTGTCCTAAATGGGTAGATCATTCTCCTGAAATACTCAACAAAAGCAGTCGCTATTTTTCTTTAGTAGGAATTGTAGTCGGAAGCATTGCAGCATTAGCCTATTTTGCTTTTTCTTATATTTTTCCTACGGATATTGCGATTGTAATCAGCATGATAAGTTCTATTTGGATTACAGGAGCTTTTCACGAAGATGGACTTGCCGATGTATGTGATGGTTTTGGTGGCGGATGGACTAAAGAAAAGATTTTAACCATTATGAAAGATTCCAGACTCGGAACTTTTGGAGTAAGTGGTTTGGTCTTTATTCTAGCTATAAAGTTTTTAGCTCTATATCATTTACAAAACCTATCCATTAATTTAATTCTAGTAATTATTTCAGGACACAGTATTAGCCGATTTATCGCTACGGTTTTATTGTATACACATGACTATGTAAGAGATATTGACAGTTCTAAAATAAAACCAACCACCAAACAAATGAGTAGTAAATCGCTACTCATATCAGCTATTTTCGGAGTAGTTCCCTTATTTTTCTTTCAAAAACCAACGGTATTTTTAGTATTACTTCCATTATTGCTCACCTATTTGTATATGGGGCACTTTTTTAAAAAATGGATTGGTGGTCAAACAGGAGATTGCGCTGGTGCTTTGCAACAAGTATCTGAAATTGTTTTTTATCTAAGCCTACTCGCCTTATGGAAGTTATTTTAATACGACATACCACACCTAATATTGCCAAAGGTATATGCTATGGTCAGGCAGACATAGAGGTTGCGACTACTTTTGAGGAAGAAGCGAGCGATATTCTAAAAAAAGTTCCTGTCAACGACGCTGATGTAAGGTATTATAGCAGTCCCTTACAACGTTGTAAGCTTTTAGCTGAAAAACTTTCAGCTAACGTAATTTTTGACAATCGATTAAAAGAACTTGATTTTGGTGATTGGGAGCTACAAAAATGGAACGATATTGATAAAAAAGAACTCGATATTTGGATGAACGATTTTGTAAAAACTCCTGCTAAAAACGGAGAATCTTATATCGATTTACACAATAGAACTACCAATTTTTTAACCGAATTAACAACCAAAAACCATCAAAAAGTTGTGCTTGTTACCCATGCTGGTGTCATGAGAAGTCTTTGGGCTTATATGAATGAAATTCCGTTAGAAAAATCATTTGAATTAAAACTAAACTACGGAGATACACTCACCCTACACTTATAAAAACTTATTACTATGAAACGTTATTTATTTATTCTTTCCTTATTTGTGTTCTTTACACAATGTAAACAAGAAACTAAAAAAACTACCGAAAAGAAACCTGTCAAAAGTACTGTAAAGTATGCCAAAGGGTTTGATATTATCTCTGAAAATGGAGTAAAAAAATTAGTAATCAAAAAAGCTTTTCAAAGCTCTCACGACCTATACTCTTATACGCTTACCGATAAAACCGATCTTTCTAAAAATGAAATTAAAGTTCCTATCGAAAAAATGGTGGTTACCAGTACTACACATATTCCGATGTTAGAACTTTTGAATGCTGAAAATACTATTGTTGGTTTTCCGCATACCAAATATGTTTCTTCAAAAAGGACAAGAAATAGAATTGACGAAGGTAACATTATTGAGTTAGGTTTGGAGCAAGACATGAATACCGAAAAGTTGATTGATATTGAGCCTGAGTTAGTCATTGGTTTTGCTTTGCATCCAAATACGAAACTGTACCAGAACATCAAAAAAACAGGAATTCCTGTCATTTTTAATGGAGATTGGCTAGAAGAAACTCCTTTAGGAAGAGCGGAATGGATTAAATTTTTTGGAGCTTTATACGGAAAAGAAAAGGAAGCAGACAGTATTTTCAACAACATAGAAGCGGAATATCTAAAAGCTAAAGAAATTGCTAAAAACAGCGATGAACAGCCTACTATCTTATCTGGAAGCATGTTTAAAGATGTTTGGAATGTTCCTGCGGGTGAAAGTTTTATTGCAACATTTTACAACGATGCGAACTTAAATTACTTATGGAAAGACACGAAAGGAACCGGTAGTTTACCACTAAGTTTTGAAAGTGTATTGGAAAAAGGACAACACGCTGATTTTTGGTTTAACTGTGGCTTGTATGCTAGCAAAGAACAACTAACTACTGCAAATATTCATTACAAAGAGTTTGATGCATTTTCTAATAACAAGATATTTTCTATTGGGCATAACAAAGGAGAAACAGGTGGTTTAATTTACTTTGAACTCTCTCCTGTACGCCCAGATTTGGTATTAAAAGATTTGATAAAAATTACACACCCTAATTTGTTACCAGAATACGAATTGACTTTTTATAAGGAAGTGGAGTAAATTTTTTAATTATGAATTATGATTTACGAATTTTGAACTGACTAAAAAGAATTAGTTTACATTTATTATTAATTATAGACTATAATAAAACTGTTAATAGTTAATATGAGTCATAAAAACGAGCTTTTAACATCTATAAAATGACATTACAAATACTAACGGAGGCTATTAAAGAGTATAGAAGAGAAGGAATTGAACTAATGGAACGACTGGGAAAGAAGTTTAGTTATGATATTTCTATTAAAGAGCAATATGAAGAACTTATTAGGAAAGGGAATTCAAAAGTTCCTAGAAAAGGACAACTTTCACAAAGGGTTAATTATGCTTTTCACGGTGGAGAATGTCATTTTCATAAAAAAAAGACTCAACAAAATATTGAGGTTATACTCACCAACCCTCCAAAATTTGGAAAAATTGATTCTTGGTTTTTAAAATCATTTTTAGATAGTACTAAAGAATATTCAGAATTGACTAAGAATATAGATTGGAAAGAATTGAAGTTAATGGTAAATGAGTTATATAAAACTGGTAAAATAGAAGAAATAAAATAAATGTAAATAAAGATAGGAAGCTCAAAAGATAATTGTTTTTTTTACCCTATCTCACAATCGTTCTAAACGTTAAGTTCACCCGTGGTCGGTGGACTTTTTTTGTAGGTGGTAATCGGTGTAACCAATGGGTTTGAGTTTCGTCTTTCATCACCAATAACGAACCATGCTCTAATACTTTGTACACCGTTTCTTTCGTCTGTTTGTGTTTAAAACCAAAACGTCTTTCTGCGCCAAAACTCAACGAAGCAATAGCTCCGTTCTTTTTTAAATCTTTTTCCCCATCACTATGCCACGCCATTCCTTCTGAACCATCGTGGTATAAATTCAATAAACAAGAGTTATAGGTTTCTCCAGTTTCTTTTTCAACTAATTCTTTTAACGCTAATAGTTCTTTCGTAAATGGTAAGGCTGTTTTGGTAATGTTTGAATAGGAATATTCAAAGGGTTGTTCGGCATACCAAGCTACTTTTCGTTTGGTTACCATGCGTTTTCCAAAAATAATAGCTTCGTCGTTACGCCATTCAATGGAATTTAATAAAGCCTCGTAATAATGGTCTGCTAATTCCTTAGATAAAACTATTCCATAGTAGTTTACTGTTCCGTCTTTTGGAAGTAAGTTTTTAGGAGCATCGTCAAGTTGTGAGAATAAGTCCATCGTTGTAAAAATACGACTAAATAATAAACGACATAGCGAGGAGATTATTGAGTTTTTCGACTTCGCTCAAGATGAACTAAAAGATCGAAATAAGCGACGTGGCTATCTTATCATTTAGAAAAAGATTCCTTCATCCCGTTCCGAAGTTTCGGAAACGGGATTCGGAATGACGATGTCTTAATTTCTAAACTTATTTCGTGTGATAATATGTTTGAGTTTCTGTTTTAAGTCGGTTCCTGTATCGTATACCATTTGTTCATTAGAAGGAAACGCTACCGAAGTTTCATCTAGTAAATCTATAAACGATTTATCCAAAGCTCTCCTGTCTCCATCATAATCGGCATAAATATGTTCAAAAATAAACTCACTTTGTATAGGAAAACGATGTAATAACTGATTTGTTCTATTGTCAATATATTTTACAACACCTGTAACTTTACTACTCTTAAATTGTGTAAACTTATAAAAGTTACAACGTATTCTTTTAAACTTATCTACTTTTATTTTGTTTCCTAAACTGTCTTTTACATAGTTTCCGTTATTATCTCTTAAATACTTAAAACCATCTTTTATACGTCGTTCTTTAATAACTTCTTTTTCGTGTACTTGTTCAGGAGAAATTAAAATATCTGTAAAATCTAACTCTAAATCAAAATCATAACGAATATTTCTATCCTTTTTAGCGTGATATTGTGTCCATAAATCATTCAACCCATAGGTATCAATTGCTAATAAATCTCTTTCTAATCTTCTAGGAATTATTTGATCTGTTCTATTTCTAACAGAAACATGTACATAATCAATTCCTTTAGCATGAGCCTCTTCTATTAAACTTCTTGTATCTCTATAATTAGGACTAATATTGTCCAAGTGTCTTAATTCATCAAAAGCTCTTCTATAGTTAATTTTATTTCTATATCCTTCATTTAGCAAGGCTACACCATTTTCGTACAAGTAACCAGCATAGTTTTCTTTTGCCGCAAGAATTTCATCAGTATAATTAACAAGTTTAAACTTGGCATTTCTACCAGAAGATAAAATTCGTAATGGCAATAATGGTTTTATTCGCTCTTGTCTGTTGTTAAGACGTTGATACAATGTATAAATTGTTTCAAAGTTTTCAGGGTTTTGCTCTTTTTCTAAAAAAGAAATTCTATCTAAATCTCTATCTGTTGCTTTTCTAAAAGCTTCCTGAAGCATTAGCACATGAGGTTGATTCTTTTCTTTGGTTTTATTCTTAGCTAATTTTTCAATAGATAATGAAATTGCCTTCTCATAGTTACCAGAATTAAGTGCCTTTTCAGTAGTTTTTACACTACTACAAGATGCTAGTACTAGTACTGATAAAACAAGTAGTAAAGTAGTTTTTCTCATAAAGTTTAAGTTTCGCAAGAAAATTCAATTATTGTGCCAAAACTAAGTATTCTTTTTAACTTAAACTTTATGATTTTATACTATTTATTCAAGTAGCTTCGCCATAGCTATTTGAATAACTTTAAGATGCTTTTCTTTATTTGATGGCTTGTTAGTTTTTTGCATTTGAGCCATTTGACGTAACAAGTTAACTCCTACCTGATCAAAGTTATATTGTTTGTATTGAAGTCCTTTAGCTACAATATCGTCTGATAGATTTTGAATTGCCTCTGTATTATTACTTTTTCCAATCTTATCAAATGCTTTTTTATACAATGATTGAATTTTCTTGTTCGGACTTAAAAACATTCCAGACATTACATTACTTGCAATGAAACTTAACTCATCATCATCATTTTCTTCTAAATAAATACGCGTTAATGGTGTTGCAATAATCTTTTTTACTGCTAAAGGCAATGTTTTTGATTTTTGAATGGCTAACTGCTTATCGATATAATACATTCCTACCAACGACTTTCCTAATACAGAATATGATTTACTTTCTAACCCTTTTTCAAACACCGGTTTTAATGCTGGATCTGTTAACTTTCCTAACGTTTCAATTGCCGCTGCTTGTACCAACGTTTTTGGATCGTTTTGAGCTATTTTCATAATTTGATCAATTACATTCTTTTTTGAATATTTATTGATTAAATTAATGTTCTCCAAGGCTAAAATCCTAATCTTATAAAAATCGTTATTCAGAGCGTCTGCAACGGCATTAAACGCTTTTTTATCATCTTGATGTTTTGCTACTTCTAACAAAGCTTCTCTTTTATGCACGTAGTTTTGAGCATATTTTAATTGATGTATATAATCACTCAGTACTTTATTCTCATTAATATCGCACAACAATACCCCGTTTGCATTTACCTGAATTAAATCTGGATGGTTTGTAAAAGGAAATGTAAATGACGCATCTCTTCCTTCAACAAATACGTTATGTCTTGTTCTTTTACTTCCTTCGAAAACATCAATAGCAAACGGAAATTTAAATTCATTCATTTGAGATTGAATAATATTTACGGTTACTGTTTTTCTTAGTTTATTAAAGTCATAAGAAATAGATAACTTTGGATGTCCGCTGTTAAAATACCACTGATTGAAAAACCAGTTTAAATCTTTACCACTTACTTTTTCAAAAGCTAAACGTAATTGGTGTGCTTCTCCTGTTCCGTACTTATTATCTGTTAAATACGTATTTAATCCTTCGTAAAAAGCTTCATCTCCTAAATAGTTACGTAACATATGTAAAATAGCGCCTCCTTTGTTATAACTAACCGCATCAAACATATCTTCTTTATCATCGTAATAAAAACGAACTAAATGTTTATCAAAATTTTGTCCGCTTTTATAACCTTCAATATCTTCAAACAAGTGTGCATCTGCCTCATCTTTTCCATATTTATGCTCTAACCATAAATACTCGCTATAATTAGCAAAACTCTCGTTTACAGTTAAGTTACTCCAACTTTCGGTAGTTACTAAATCACCAAACCAATGATGAAAAACTTCGTGTGCAATGGTGTTTTCTTGTACGTTTTCATCAATTAATTGTCCTGGTGTTTGATACGCTCTTTCCCCATGAATTACTGCTGTGGTATTCTCCATTGCACCACTTACATAATCACGTCCAACAATTTGTGCATATTTATTCCATGGATATTCAATTCCTGTAATTTTTGAAAAGAATGCTAACATTTCAGGAGTATTCCCAAAAATATCTTTTGCATACGGAGCATATTCCTTCTCTACATAATAATCTACAGGAATATCTTTATATTTATCTTTAATAATCTCATATTCTCCTACTCCCATAAAAAACAGATATGGTGCATGTTTTTGAGTAAAATTCCAATAATCGGTACGAGTTCCATTAGCATTGGTAGTTTGCTTCTCTAATTTCCCGTTAGAAAGCGTTACATACTTTTGCGGAACAGTCATATAAATTTCCTGTGATGTCTTTTGGTTTGGAGCATCAATTGTTGGAAACCAACAACTACTTGCTTCGGTTTCACCTTGCGTCCAAATTTGAGTTGGTTTGTTTTTATCAAAACCTGTTGGATTGATAAAGTACAACCCTTTTGCAGATGTAATAGCTGCACTTCCTTTTTGTTTTACCCTTTCTGGTCGCGCCGTATATTTAATATATAATGTAAACTCTTCGTTTCGCTTATAGGTACGAGGTAAGTTGATAATTAACTCATAGTCGTCATAATTATACTCTAGTGGTTGATTATTCATTGTTACTTTATGAATAATCATTGCTTTAGCATCTAAGGTAACCTTATCCGTTTCATAAAAATGAGGTGTTAAGGTTACCCATTCTTCCCCATTCATTTCTTTTTCTTGAAAGTTAAAATCTACTTTTAACTTCGTATGAACTAAATTATGAACTTTATCTCTTTCAGCTCTATATACTTTATTTGATTGGGAAAATAAGCTTGCTGTAAAGAAAACAGCGATAAAAACAAGGAGTTTGTTAAATTTCATATGTTTTTGTTTAGAGTTCAAAAATATGAAATTCTATTGGGAGGCTTGTTAATGAGCCGTTAAAAAGAAAAAGCCACCAGATGATCTGATGGCTCTTATATACTTAATATAAATCTTTATTTATATAATATTTATTTAAGGTTTTATTATCATAGCCATATAAGTCTTTTCCTAAACCTATATAAAAGACTCCATCTTTAATATGTATAGAATTATCAAAGCCTTTAATTAGCATGGGGGTTTTTTCTTTCCAATTATTTTCTATAAAATCATATTCATATATTCTATGTTCTTTACCTCCATCTGTTAAACCTCCTATATAATAAAGTTTATCATTATAGTACTTTAAAGCTACATTTTGATATGTACCAAAATGATTCCTTGGTCTTCCTATATAATTAAATTGTTTTGTTATGATATCAAAATAGAATACTTGTCCTTGCCAAGGATTAACAAAAATTTTATTGTCTCCGTAAGTTACTGTTTCATAATTGTAAGTGTTAAATTTTTCTCTATAAATTTTTTCTTTTGTTTTTACATTATATTCATATAACTTACTATAATCCATACCGTAAAGTATATCTCCTATTAAGATTCCTTTATTAACAAGTATGTCATTTTTTTGACTAGTCCAACTTTTATTTATTATATCATATTTATAAATATATTCATTAAGAGGTAATATTAATTCAGCATCTGTAACTGTCAACACCCTTTCTTCTCCCATAAAAGTTGAAAAAGGAGGTGGATTGTTATCAATCATATCCCATTTTTCAGAACTGTGATTAAATTTAAAGACTCCTAAATAATTAATAAAATACCAATCTTTAAAATTTGATCCAGAAATACAAGTTCCTAAAAGGTTAATATTATCAAGCGTATTATTGATCAGGTTATGCGGCTCAACTCCTTTTAAGGTTGCTATATCAAATTTTTGATCTCCTACAGATCCTGTAATTTTTATATCACCTTCTAGTTTTCTGTAATAAGGAAATTTAAACTCAGATTTTGTAGGGCTACTCGATATATTTTCACAATTTTCTCCATTTGCTTTAATGGACAATCTTTCAATATTATCTCCATATACGATATAATTATCTTTTCTTGTAGCTTCATTTTTACTAACTGAATGTACTTCTGATTTCTCTATTTCATATTCTACTTCATTTGACTTTTGTCCACCAACCTCTACGTATAATCTATGTGTACCAGGAGTTGTATTAATTCCTAATCTAAATTTAATTTCGGTATTCTTTACTGTATATGAAGAATTATTAGGGTTTGTAACTAGCTCTCCATCTATATAAATTTTATTAATTCTGCCATATCCGAAGTCGTTTCCTTTAATAGTAACGTTATCTGCGTACATGTAAACTTTTTTATCTAATGAGTTAATTTGAGGTGGATAAATTTGTATCATAGAAGAGTCATATCCAAATTGATTTTCTAGTTCCACTTTTAATTTACCCTCTTCTTCCATAACAAAACTTGGGTAATATGTATTTAAATGTAACCACTCGTTTAAGGATATCTTTATAGCACCATCATCATCTATTTGATAGTTATTTCCATACTTTACAGGGGTATTTCCTATTTTTAAATTATTTCTATCAATAAAAGCATCTGTTTTAATAACAACTTCATCTGTAAAGTGATATTTTGGTTTGCCAAACTCTAAAATTTTTGGAGCTCTCATTTTTACTGTAGCTACATCTACAAAACCATTAATCTCAATTTTTAACTCTGGATTGGAGGTATAAAAATATCTGTTTACTAATATTTTGATTTCTTCTTTATTGTAACTTAATAAAGTTTGATTTGATCCTCCTATAGTTACTCTTGGAATTTCATTTCCTTGTTTAAAATAATTTCCTTTAATCGTAACTATATCAAAAAAACCTATTGTTTCAGGGATAGTAGAAATAATATATGGACTAGTAGTTTGATAAAAACTTTTCTTCTCTGTAATTCTATCTAAAACTTTTAACTTTAAATCTACTTTCCCTTTTGATAAACCCTTTGGTACTATAACCAATAAAGTATCTTTATAATCAGTATACTTAATTTCTGTTTTAATATTATCTAACCATAACTCTGATATAGAATGGTGTAAATTTTTACCATAAAGTTTTAATACTTCTCCTACATACCTTTCTTTAGACTCAATAGAATCTAATATAGGGGCGTTTATTGTATATATGTCTTTTATGTTTTTGGTTATTGCACAAGTTCTTACTCCTAAACTTAGGTTAGAAGTTTTTAAATATGGAGGGATAACAACTTTCATTATGGAGTCTGAGACTGAAAAAGGTCTATATCCTCCTCCATTGATATAAATTAGATTACGAAATTCAGAATCACAAAAATTTTTACCTTTTACTGTTAAAGTATCGTAAATAAAACCATTCTTAGGATAGATACTATCAATAACTATAGGTGTTGTAAAATTGCTTATAAATTCTAATGTATCACTAGTAATAATCTTATCTTTAAACTTTACAAAAGAAAAGGTTTTATAAATTGAGTCTTTTAATAACTTCTCTGTTATAGACGCATCAAAAAAACTTGACTGTAATCCTGTGTATTCTTTCTCATAGAATTCTTTTTTAGATTTTCTAAACCATTTTATTCCATAAGAAACAATGTTATCATAGCTAGTATTGTGAAACTCTAGTTCTGTCTTTGTACTTACTCCATTTATTGTATTATCGACAATATTGTAAGAACTAATTTTTACCTCATCAACTAAAGACTCTTCATTTTCTTCAGTGTCACACGATAATATACAAAACGTAATTAATGGCACTAAAAATAACTTTAAAGTAATATTTTTCATATAATTTTTTTGAAAATTTGCCAAATATATAAAAAAGCCACCAGGTAATCTGGTGGCTTTTTATATTCTTACTATTAATTTTTATTCTGTTTCTAATGATTTATCATCGAAAATCATTTTAAATTGCTTTAAATCTAAATTCCCTGCATCCATCTTAGCTTTTTGCATCATTTCCATAATCTTTCCAACATTCATGTTTTCTCCTAAAATTCGTGCAACTCCCACTCCCATTTCTTTTCCGTAACCAAAAGCTACGATTTCGTCAATAGCATCAGCATCTCCTGTGTAGTAAATTGCTGCATTCGCTCCATCTTTTTTGAATTTCATTAATTCTTTATAACTAGATTTTTTAAAGATAGCTTTCAGCTTTTCTTTTTCCGCCTCATAACTAGCTTCATCTAATTTCTTATAAGGAACTCCTGTAATATTTATTTTCTTTATGCTTTCATACGCTTCTTTATCTTGTTCAGATGCCTTATCCATACTTAACTGTAATACACTAGCGGGTACATCAAACGTAATAAAGCCTTCCTTTTCTTGGCTTTCTACCAAATAGCTTTGTAAAGATTCTGTTTTACAAGAAACTGTTACAAACGCTACTAGTAACATTGAGTATATAAATAGTTTTTTCATTGTTGTTAGTTTTTGATTAAAAGCAGCGTTAATTTGTTAACGCTGCCTTATTTGTTTTTATTTGTTCTTCTTTCCGTCTTTAGAAAACGTCTCTGCTAATTTTGACATTTTGTTGATGTCGATATTACCAGTTAACGAAACTATTACAGATTCTGGTGAGTTACCATTAGAGTTTTTGTCTTTTACAAACATTAACACTTCACTTACAAAGTCTTTATTTTTTGTAGACTTTACATAGATTTTAACACGAGAATCTTTGTCTTTTACACGCATTAACTCTATTAAATTACTTTTTTTAATGGCAGACTTTACCATGCTTTCCATTTCTGCAGACACTTTTGCGCTTTCAGTTGAAAATACTTTTAATTCTTGTAAGTCTTGAATCATTTTAAAAACCTCCATTGCTTCATTATCTTCTGACTCTACTTTGAATTTAGATAAAATCTCAAAAGCATCTTTATTTACTACTACTGATGATACCTCATCTAGGTCTTCTAATTTATCGAACATTGATTGCCCGAAACTAACATTAGCTATAAATACGAATGCGAATAATAATATTACTTTTTTCATGATTTTCTTGGTTTATAAGTACTTGGTTTTACTTTCTTAATTAATTTACTGTGTTTATTACTTTGTTTACTGTTTCTTCATAGGCTCCTAATTGTTCAATAGCATCATTTCCTTTTTTTAGGTTGTTTGAAACTGCATATAATGCATCGTTTCCTTTGTTTAAATTGACTGAAACTAGTTGCAACGCTTCTTTAATTTGTGCAAACTGTTTACGTTGTTGATACTTTTTGTACTCTTCATTACCCATGAATACACTAAATAGTAAGACTACTGACGCTGCTACTGATAACCATTTCCAGTTCTTCTTAGTTTTCTCAGGTTTTAACTGAATGGTTTTCGTAAAGGTTTCGTCTTTACTTTGTTTAAAATAGCCAAACATCATACTATATTCTTGCAAATGCGGTGCCACGTTGTTTGAGGTAAAATACTCTTGTAACGTTTGCTCTTCTTGCAATGTTGTTTCTGCGTCTAGGTATTTATCTAATAACTTCTCTATGTTAGCTAACTCCATAGTTGTGTTGTTTTATTAATTCTTGTCTTATTGCTTTTCTAGCTCTTGATAATGCTACTCTTACAGCTGTCGGTTTCATATCAACCATTTTACATATTTCATCAAAATCATATTGTTCAATATCTCTTAATTGTATGATTATTTTTTGCTGCTCTGGTAACTTCTCTATAAGCTCATGTACTCGGTTTACACTGTCGTTATGTTCTACTCTCTTTTCTAAAGGAGTGTCTTTCTCTTTATAATTACTATGAACCAATGTTAAATTACTAGCTTGTTTAGACTTTAATCTGTCATAACAGTAATTCTTCGTCATGGTCATAGCAAATGCCTCTACATTTTTATAATTAGAGAGCTTCTCTCTATTTCTCCACAATTTAAAGTACAGCTCTTGTGTAGCGTCCTCAGCTTCTTCAGTAGAAACCAATAATCTTTTCGCTAAACGAAAGACTTTGTCTTTAAATGGTAATACAACTTTTAAAAAGTCCGATTGGTTCATGGTTTGGTTAATTAGTTTTGTAAGCCTATTAAAACAATTGCGTCTTATTTAACAGGTTTACATATCTACGACGACGCAGTTTCAAGTTTGTTACATCAATAATAAAAAAAATAATATTATTCAGTAAATTGCGTTGTTGTTACAACTAATATACTCTTATGAAATTATTAAAAGCATCCCTAATCATCTTTTTTTCAATACTACTTGTTTCATGTAGTGAAAAAGACGATGCACCCAAAAATATTGAAGTCCAAAATTTCGTTTGGAAAGGTTTAAACGCTTACTACTTATGGCAAGACTTAGTCCCTGACTTAGCTGACAGACGTTTTAATAACGATAATGAACTGTATAGTTATTTATCAGGATATGACGATCCTACTAATTTATTTTACAGTTTATTGTACATGCCTAATGAATACCCTAAAGATCCTAACAGAACCTATTCATGGATTGTAGACGATTATATTGCATTAGAAGAATCTTTTGCGGGAATACGTCTTACAAGTGGGATGAAATTAGAAGGAGCTGACTATGCTGATGGTTCAGGAGGCTATTATATATATGTATACGATGTTGTTACTGGTTCTAATGCCGATGCACAAGGAGTTACTCGTGGTATGATTATTACTGAGATTAACGGAACAACTATAACCAGAAGCAACGTAAATGACTTATTAGATAATGATACATTCACTATTCATTTAGCTGATTATAACGGAGGAAATCCTGTTAGTAACGGAACAACTATTACAGTTACCAAATCTCAAGTAACAGAAAACCCTGTAAAAGTTACCAATGTAATTACTAGTGGTAGCCATACCATTGGGTATTTAATGTACAATCAATTCTCTAGAAACTTTGATGGAGAGTTAAATGCTGAATTTGCTAAGTTTCAATCAGCAGGTCTTACCGACTTAATCATCGATTTACGTTATAACGGTGGTGGTTCTGTACAAACAGCTACTTATTTAGGAAGTATGATTACCGGACAGTTTAACAATGAGTTATTTGCGAAACAAGTATGGAATCATAAAGTAATGGAGGTAACAAACCCAGATTTATTAATCAATAACTTTACGAATCAGATTTTAAATAAAGACCAACAAGGAAATGTAGTATTGGATGAAGCTATTAATAGCTTAAACCTAAATACTATTTACTTTATAGTTTCTGATGATTCTGCCTCTGCATCCGAATTAGTTATCAATGCACTAAAGCCTTATATTGATGTAAAGTTAGTAGGAACTCAAACTTACGGAAAGCATGTTGGTTCTATTACCTTATACGATTCTGACGATTATACTCGTAATGGCGATAACTTAAAGAGTCATACGTGGGCAATGCAACCTATTGTATTAGAAATTCAAAATAAAGATGGTGAAAATGCTCCTGAAGGGTTTATTCCTGAGGTTATCATTGATGAAGATCCAGGTAACTTAGGTATTTTAGGAGACCCTAACGAACCTTTATTACAAAGAACCATTCAATACATTACTACAGGAGCAAAAGGAGTACCTACCATGAAAAAAGGAGTTCAATTTTCTCCATCATGGAATTCAAATATGATGCGCCCTGATTATAACAATATGTATGTGGAGTTAAAATAATATAATTATACTATATATATAAAATCCAGCTTGCTTAGCTGGATTTTATTTTTTAGAAAAAAGAATTAAACGTCATTTCGACCAAAAGAGAAATTTCTTGAATACTAGTAAATTTCACCTCATACCTCGTTCGGAATGACTAAATCATCTTTCTTTATTACAACAAGCTCTATATCACTCCACTCTTTTAAGCGAACTACTCAATCATCTTAAATACACTTACTAGTGTCTATATTTAAAGGATAATATTATATTTATAAAAAAATTATAGCAAAACTATGATGTACATTAAGCGTAAATGGTTTATACTGTGTATTTATAACTTCTACATTGGAATCTTGCTTTACCCCTCTTTAGCATATAATAATGTTTTTAAGGTAAATAAAGACTCTGTTGTGCTTCATACTTTTCCTCTTATGATTATGGGAATGATTAGTTTCGGTTACATCTTTGAATATTTTAGAAAGGAAAAGTATGAAATCAAAAGATCACAATTTGTAAACATACTGATAATGATTATTAAGACATTCATCATTATATCTATGATTATTACTCCTTTTTTAATGTATGATTTTTTAATCTGGAGTATCGTTTTTTGTTTATTGGGTATTGGTAGTGTTATCTATTTATTTTACTATTTCAGAACTGATAGAGATTTTTTATAGATAACATTTTTATTGATTAAACTTAACCAGAATCATTCTCTTTTAGCTAAGAGTTTAATTCAATTATAATCTTTTTTATGTTACTACAATCTTACTTTATTACAACAAACTCATTTGTTGGTTATTCTCTTCATTAGGAATCTTTAAGTCAACTCCTAATTCCTTGTTTAGCTTTTTTATAAAGTAGGCTGCCAACAATGGTGATTCTACTTCTAAGTTTTGATGGATAAAAAAGTGAATATTCTCTAATCCTAAATCATTCCATTCTTTTAAACGAACTACCCAATCATCCAAACGTGTATAATCCGACGGGTGATTTGCGCCAACATAACGAACAAAAGCTTCGTTATTCGTTAAGCGCATATGCATCATATCTCTTCTACCTGCTGTATCAACTAACACATTAGCTATGTTATATTCTTCAAACAGCTTTGTAAACTCTTCAAACACCATTATATCTTCAAACCAATCCGGATGGCGTACCTCTATAGCTAATGGTATACCTTTAGGCCAGCTCACTACAAAGTTTTGTAATCTATCAAAGTTTTTATTTCCAAAATTAGCATGTAACTGTAAAAAGATGGTACCTAACTTCTCTTGCAAATGTGAAGCATTGTCTAAATACACATTTACCGCATCTTGTACACCCTGTAAACGCTTCCAGTGGCTTATCTCCTGCCCTAGTTTGGGAAAGAATTTAAAGTTTTTAGGAGTTTTAGCTTTCCACTTTTCAAACTGTTCTGCTGGAAACTGTCTATAAAAAGTAGCATTGAGCTCTATTGAATTAAACTGTTTCGAATAATACTCCAATTCATCTTTAGTTCCTCTCGGATAAAATCCTTTCAAATCTGCTTTATTCCATTTTGCACAGCCCACATACACATTAGGTTTACCACTCTTTTCATAAGAGTTTAATAGCTCTATTGTTTTAGGGTGTGTTTCAGGTAATGTAAAATCTATTAACTCTGGTTGTGCTACTTTTCCAAACTTCATACTTCACTATTTTCTATTCCTTCCTCTATTTCTTGATTATCTACCATCTCTGGTCTAAACTCTGTCATTCTATCATCATTCAGCTTTTTCGCATACTTATAGCCCGATTTCCACCATTTCTTCATTTTCTCTTTATCAAAAACTAACGAATTGGTTGTTAATACCGTTGGCGTATAGTATAAATTCAGCTTTACATTATGTTGTTTTGCAGAAAGCTTTCCTATGGTAATATTATGTCGCTCAACATTCTCCAACATAAAATCAAAGGTATCCATCATCAGCGAAAAAGGGTTCTTAGCAGGCAATCTGTTCATTTGTGTTACTTCTGTTGCTAAAATAATGGCATCCACCTCCGTTGCTCCTCTTGCTATGGCTTCTCGTATAGGTATTAAACTTCCAAAACCACCGTCAGCATACTGACAATGATCTTTTTCTAGTAAACTCATAAAAGGTACATAATTGCACGAACCCCAAATCCAATCGCAAAAATCTTCATATTCACATTCTAAGATAGATTTGTACTCAATTTGATTCGCTGTTAAATTGGATACTGTTACTACAACCTCTTTATTCAGTCTTCTAATTTCGTCGTACATTTCTTTAGTAACACTTTTACTTATAAGCTTTCGTAAGTTTTTACTCTCACCAAAAGTTTTACGACCATTTAAAAAGTTCCAAATCGTGTTTCTATGTCGTATAGAAACCACCTTTTCTCCATGTACCGATTTTACTCTGAATGGGCTGTTACTAAAAATAGCTTTTTGATCTACCGATGTATATATTTCTTTTAATTCATCAATCATACCCAAAGCCAAATGCGAAACCATCAAACTACCTGTTGATGTTCCTAAAAGCATGTCGTAATCTTTATTTTTATTTTTCATCAGGTATTGTGCAACACCGCCTGCAAAGGCTCCTTTACTTCCTCCTCCTGAAATTACTAAGGCTTTTTTCATTGATTTAAGTTTGGTTTTCCTATTTTTAGTTCTGTAAAAATATCAAAAATATGGAACCAACATAGGTAAAGTAAACTTTCTCTACATATTTACTAATTAATTTAAATTTCTAAGGTTACTTGCTCCATTTAAAACAACTAAAACAAACACATGAAACGATTATCATTCCTTTTCTTACTCTCTTTAACAATACTATCTTGTAAGCAAGAAAAGAAAGCCCCAAGAACTTTTGAAACTATTAAAACAACTAAAACAAACACATGAAACGATTATCATTCCTTTTCTTACTCTCTTTAACAATACTATCTTGTAAGCAAGAAAAGAAAGCCCCAAGAACTTTTGAAACTATTAAAATTACCGAGTTTAAACAAGATAGTACCAGTATTAGAGCTATACTAGCTATTAGTAACGATGAGTTAATTTTTGCAGGCTCTAAAGGAGATATTACAACAACAAAAAATGGTGGTAGAACATGGCAAACACAAAGTTTAAAGTATAACGATACTATTATACCGCACTTTAGAAGCATTGCTAAAAATGGTGAAAATATATTTGCCTTATCGGTAGCAAACCCAGCCTTACTATATAAAGGATATGAAAACAAATATGAATTGGTATATAAGGAAGAACACGAAAAGGTTTTTTACGACTGTATGCAATTCTTTGCCGATGGAAAACATGGTATTGCCGTTGGTGATCCTACAGAAGATTGTCCGTCTATTATTCTTACCTCAGACGGAGGAAATACGTGGACAAAACTACCTTGCTCACAGCTGCCTACTTTTGAAGAAGGAGAAGCCTTCTTTGCTGCTAGTAACACCAATATTGCTATTGTAAACAATACTGTTTGGATAGGTTCTGGAGGAACCAAAGCACGTATTTTAAAATCTACCGATTTTGGAAACACTTGGGAGATTTTTGACACTCCAATTGTACAAGGTGACGGACCACAAGGAATTTACTCTATTGATTTTTACGATGAAAACCATGGAATTGCTATTGGAGGAAACTACTCAAAACCGGAAGACAATAACGCTAATAAAGCAATTACTACCGATGGTGGTAAAACATGGACACTCGTAGCTAATAATACCAATCCTAATTACAAAAGCTGCGTACAGTATGTACCTAACACGAACGGAGAAGAAGTTTTTGCTGTTGGAAAAACCGGAATATCATTTTCTAACGATGGCGGGCACACTTGGAAACAAATAAGTAAGGAAAGCTACTATGCTATTCAGTTTATTGACAGTAATACAGCCTGGTTATCTGGTCATGAAAAGATTGGAAAACTAGTTCTTAACTAAACTATCTTAGGGCAAGTAAACAAAGAACTATAAGAAAACCCATTTTAAGTCTATTAAGTAAGCCTTGGTGGATTAAATTCTTGGCTATCACCCTGTGATTAATTCTTAATGTTTTGTTAAAAGGAATTCTTTTCCTTTTTAACTATCTATTTTTATAAGCTAATCAACTCAATATTAAATGAAAAAAATACTATTCTTACTCTTATCCCTGTGTATTAGTAGCTCTTTTGCACAAGAGTACTTTCCTACCAACACAGGAGTAAAGTCATCCAAAAACAGCGTGTATGCATTTACCAATGCTACTATTTATGTTACCCCTACCCAAGTAATAAAAAAAGGAACACTACTTATTAAAGACGGAAAAGTTGTTGCTGTAGGTAAATCCGTTAACATACCTAACGAAGCACAAGTAATTAACCTAGATGGGAAATCTATGTATCCTTCTTTTGTAGATGCTTATTCAACCTTTGGTATTGCAAAACCTAAACGTGAAAGTGGTCGTGGTAAAAGACCACAATACGATGCTGGTAGAAAAGGATATTACTGGAACGACCATATTCGTCCTGATGTAGACGCTGTTACTGAGTTTAACTTTGATGCTAAAAAAGCCAAAGAATTATTGTCTTTAGGCTTTGGTGCTGTTAATACACACGTAGCAGACGGTATAATGCGAGGTAACGGAATTTTAGTTGCTTTAAACCCTAACAGTTCTAATGCTTACAGAATATTAGACAAAGAATCAGGAAACTACTTATCGTTTTCTAAAAGTGCTAAATCACGTCAAAGCTACCCTACTTCACGTATGGGAGCCATGGCACTATTACGTCAAACATATTTAGATGCCGATTGGTATGCCAAAGGAAATGCAAAAAATACCGATTTAGCTTTAGAAGCTCTAAACAATAAAAAAGAGTTACCTCAAATATTTAATGCAGGTGGATATTTAGACAATATGCGTGCTGATAAAATTGGTGACGAATTTGGAATTCAATATACCATTGTAGGTGGTGGTAACGAATATGAAAGAATTAATGATATTAAAGCGACCAATGCTACGTACATTATTCCTATTAACTTTAGAAATGCTTACGATGTATCAAATCCATTTTTAGCAAATAAAATTGCGTTAAGCGATATGCGCTCTTGGAATCAAGAACCAGCAAATCCTTCAATTTTAGCAAAAAACAAGGTTCCTTTTGCGTTAACTACATACAAGTTAAAAAAGGCAAAAGAATTTAGTAGTAACCTTCAAAAGGCTATTACTTACGGATTAGATAAAACTACAGCTTTAGAAGCATTAACTACAGTGCCTGCCAAAATTTTAAAGAATGATAAAATAGGAAATTTGAAAGCTGGTAGTTATGCTAACTTCTTAATTACTTCTGGTGATATTTTTGACAAGCAAACTACTTTATATGAAAACTGGGTACAAGGTGATAAAAACACCATTAACTCAATGGATATTAAAGATATTACAGGTAAGTACACGTTAACAGTTAACGGAAAATCGTATGATATGACCATTACTGGTAAAGGAGCTAAACAAACAGCTGCTTTAAAAAGTGGAGATAAAAAGGTAAACAGTAAATCGTCTTTTAGCAACGACTGGTTACATATAGCTTTTAAAGATGGTGACAACTATACTCGCTTAACAGCATTTGTTAAAAACAAACAACAAATTACAGGTACAGCTACCGACAATAACGGAAATGAAAGTACATGGAATGCTACTTATACTGGAAAAGCTGATGCTAAAAAGAAAGGCGGCAAGAAAAAAGAAACTACTCCTGAAGTAGTAGCTGTTTCATACCCAAATATCGGATTAGGAAACCCTACAGCTCCACAAAAAGAGACTATTTTAATTAAAAATGCTACGGTTTGGACTTCTGAAAACAAGGAAGTACTAAACAATACCGATGTATTAATTAAAGATGGAAAAATAGCTAAAATAGGTACCAACTTATCTTCAAGAGGAGCTACAATTATTGACGGAACTGGTAAGTATGTAACCGCAGGTATTATTGATGAGCATTCACATATTGCTACTTCAGCAGTAAACGAATCAGGTCATAACTCAACAGCTGAGGTTACTATTGAAGATGTTATCAACCCTAACGATGTAAATATTTACAGAAACATTGCGGGTGGTGTTACTTCTATTCAAGTATTACACGGTTCTGCAAATCCAATCGGTGGACGTTCAGCAATTATCAAACTAAAATGGGGAGAGAATGCTGACGGAATGTTATACAACAACACACCTAAGTTTATCAAATTCGCCTTAGGTGAAAACGTAAAACAATCTAACTGGGGAGATTTAAATACCATTCGTTTCCCTCAAACACGTATGGGAGTTGAACAAGTATATATTGACTACTTCCAAAGAGCCAAAGAATACGATGCTAAAAAGAAAAGCGGACAGCCATATCGTAAGGATATTGAGTTAGAAACCTTAGCAGAAATTATTAATAAAGAACGTTTTATTTCTTGTCACTCTTACGTACAATCAGAAATTAATATGTTAATGAAAGTTGCAGAACAATTCAACTTTAACATTAATACGTTTACCCACATTTTAGAAGGATACAAACTAGCAGATAAAATGAAAGAACACGGAGTTGGCGGTTCTACTTTTGCTGACTGGTGGGCATATAAATACGAGGTTAACGACGCTATACCATACAACGCTGCTATTATGCACAACCAAGGTGTTACCGTTGCTATTAATTCTGATGATGCAGAAATGTCTCGTAGATTGAATCAAGAAGCTGCTAAATTGATTAAATATGGAGGTTTAAGCGAACAAGAAGCTTGGGCTACAGTTACTATCAATCCTGCTAAACTATTGCACTTAAACGACCGTACAGGTAGTATTAAAGAAGGTAAAGATGCAGATGTTGTAGTATGGAGCGGAAATCCACTTTCAGTATATTCTAAAGCAGAGAAAACAATTATTGACGGAGCTGTTTATTTTGATATTGAAAAAGACTTAGAAAAGCGTAAAGCTATTAAAGCAGAACGTGCTAAGCTAATCAATATGATGCTACAAGAGAAGATTAAAGGAGGTAAAACACAAGCTCCTAAAAAGAAAACTCAGAAATTATTTCACTGTGATACAGAATAAGAACTTAAAAACACACAACATGAAAATTAAATTAATATATAGTTTATTATGTTTCTTATTCTTAGGAAATATAATAGCGCAACAAACACCAGCACCCAAGCAAACTGAAGCTTATAGTATTGAAGGTGCTACAGCACATTTAGGAAACGGAGAAGTAATTGAAAACTCCTTAATCATGTTTTCTAACGGTAAAATAGCCCATGTAGGAAATGCTAATAGCAGAATTGCTCGTATGGGAACTGTTATTAATGCCAAAGGAAAACACGTATACCCAGGTTTTATTGCAGCAAACACCTCTTTAGGTTTAGCTGAAATTGATGCTGTACGTGCAACAAGAGACTTTGATGAGGTAGGTTCAATGCTACCACACATTCGTAGTATTATTGCCTATAATGCAGAAAGTAAAGTGGTAGAGACCATGCGTCCTAACGGAGTATTAATGGCACAAATTGCTCCACGTGGTGGTGTTATTTCAGGAACCTCTTCGGTAGTACAATTAGATGCTTGGAACTGGGAAGATGCGACTATTAAAACCGATGATGGTGTTCACATGAACTGGCCTCAGGTATTCTCTAGAGGTCGTTGGTGGATGGGTGAAGATCCTGGATTAAAGCCTAACAAAAACTATCAAAAAAGCATTGATAAGCTTACAAAATTTTTCGCCAATGCAAAAAGCTACCTAGCAGGTAACAAAACACCTAAAAACTTACCATACGAAGCTTTACAAGGCGTTTTAAACGGTACACAAAAAATGTTTGTACACGTATCAGGAGAAAAAGGAATTACTGATGCTGTAAATGTATGTAAAGAATTAGGAGTTAAAAATATCGTGATTGTTCGCGGACAAGAGGCTGAAAAAGTTGCTGACTTATTAAAAGCTAACAATGTACCTATTATTTTAGAACGTGCACACCGTTTGCCTAATGGTGAAGATGCAGATTATGACAGACCTTTTAGAGTTGCTAAGATATTAACCGATGCAGGTATTTTAGTTGGTTTGGGTATGGAAGGAGATATGGAACGTATGAGTACACGTAACTTGCCTTTTTATGCAGGAACGTATGCTGCTTACGGATTAAGTAAAGAAAAAGCTTTACAATTAATTACTCAAAACAATGCTAAAATTTTAGGTATTCACAACAACGTAGGAACCTTAGAAGTTGGTAAAGACGCTACCCTATTTATTTCTGAAGGTGATGCTTTAGATATGCGTACCAATATTTTAAAAGATGCTTTTATACAAGGTAGAAAAATTAGCCTAGAATCGCATCAAACAAAATTATGGAAGCGTTATGCTAATAAGTATAAAAATCAATAGAATGTCTTTCTAAACTAAGAGATAGCCACGTCATTATCATTCCTCGCTATGACAACAATTTTAACGTCATTCCGAGGAGTTTGTCGAGCCTTTCGACTTCGCTCAAGATAAACTTAAGTCGAAATAATGACGAAGGAATCTCTTCGATTTAATAAACTATTAAACATCATTCCGTAAAAAGAATGATGTTTTTTTATGCACGGATAATAGGCATACGTTACTGTATGGTAACTTCATACACCACTATATTATAACACTATACAGTAGTGTCGGGTGACTTCATACACTACTGTATGAAGCTTAATACAAACTAGTACATCCCATATTTTGGTTTTGTTTGAAGGTTCAAACAGTAGCATCTGGTGTTAAACAACAGTGATGTTTGGTGTTGGGCAACAGTACTGTTGTTTGCCTAACAACAGCAATAGCTAGTAATTATTCTTTTAGTAAGATGGTATTTTATTATAAAACAGAATAGTACTTTTGTATTCTGATATAATAGCAAATGAAACAGATTAGTAGTACACAAAACGCCTATATAAAAGAACTTTTAAAGCTTCAAGAGAAATCTAGAGAACGTAAGAAAAAAGGATTGTTTTTAGTAGAAGGACAACGTGAAATTTCGTTAGTTGTTAAAGGAGGTTATGAAATAGATACCCTGCTGTTTGTTGCTGATATGTTTACCGAAGAAAGTGTAAACAAAATTCTAAATAAGGCTGCTAATTGTATAGAAATAACAAAAGAAGTATACCAAAAGCTTGCCTATCGTGATACTACCGAGGGTATTATTGCTGTAGTGAAAGCTAAAAACTTCGATTTAGATTCTATTGAATTCAACACCACTACTCCACTCCTATTAGTTATGGAAGGTATTGAAAAACCAGGCAATATAGGTGCTATGTTACGTACCGCCGATGCTGCTAATGTGGATGCTGTTTTTATAGCCAATCCTAAAACGGATTTATTCAATCCTAATATCATACGTTCTAGTGTGGGGTGTGTATTTACCAATCAGATAGCTACAGGTACTTCTGAAGACATTATAGCGTACTTACAGGAGCACAACATTCATATTTACAGTGCTACCCTACAAAATTCAAACGAATACCATAAAAACGACTATACTAAGGCTACTGCTTTGGTAGTGGGTACAGAAGCTACAGGATTAACGCAAGTTTGGCGAGACCAAGCTACTCAGAATATCAACATCCCAATGCAAGGGGAAATAGATTCTATGAACGTATCGGTTGCCGCAGCCATCTTAACTTTTGAAGCGAAACGTCAACGTAATTTTATACAGTAAGCTTACTTATCAATATTGAAAACATCATTTTAACCGTACATTTTTGTACGGTTTTTTATTTTGTTTTATCTTGGCTAACGCTAATAAAAAAAGAATAAAATTGCTATAGACTTCTTTCCTAAACAAGTAAGCTTAGCAATAAATATAAAAGAACAGTAAAGTACTCTTATACTTCCCTTTTGGTTGTATAACGATGTATTTTATGCTTATATAAACAAGTTGTAAATAATTTAAAACAATGAGTACAAGAAAGAAATTAATTATATTATTATCGTTAACTTTAACATTAACAAGTTGTTCATCTATTAAAAAGACAAGTAGTTCTACCGATAAAGAAAAAATTTCTATAATCATAGAAAAGCCAAATGAAAATTATATTTGGAGGAAAGGACTATTAACATTAAATGTTAAAATTATAAATAACAGCAATTCTAAAATTACCATTGTTAAACCTTCTTCTGACCCTAATTTTCGACCAGGGAAATATTATGCTTCTATTGAGAATGAGTTTGAAGGAACATCTTGTATTTCAGAAGTAAGTTTTTATGATGAAGACCCACCGAAACATTATGCCTCTATTTCTGACTTTATAACCATTGAAGCAAACAGTGAAAAGTCTTTTGATTTTTCTAATGAACACTTAAATTATTGTGGTGAAAATTCTCAAAATTCAGATACTGCCTGTGTAAAAATTAAAATGTACGGAAACAAAACTAAATATGATGCGAACAGTGATTTTATATTAAATAATTATGCTGGTTATAGCATAGAAGAGAAGAACAAAATTATTGAGTTATACAACACACTACATACAGTAGATATTGAAAGTAATATTATATGTGTGAAAGTTAAGTAAAACTATTTACAACGATATATAACTGTAATTACGGCGGATTCTTAACTTACTTATAAGGACTAAAAAAACAAACTACTTTAAACCGTACATTTTTGTACGGTTTTTTATTTTGTTTTATCTTGGCTAACGCTTAATAAAAAGAATAAAATTGCTAATAACTTCCGTTTATCACCTGTAATACTCCGGATAAAAGTAGTTTTAGTTCTCTTATAACTAGTTACCCAACATTTGATGAGCAACCTGCTGAAAATAGAAATCATAGAAAATGACAAAGGAGGACACGAAGATTTAATCTTTGAAATTCCTGATTTAATAAGTCAACGGAAATTTGACACTTACTATTTTGCTTTAACAATTGAACCAAAAAGCGGAATAAAAGAAATTAAAAATGCTGTTGCGGAATTAATCGCTTCGTGGAATAAAAAACAGGCAGAAATGAAAAACGGACAAGTTATCTACCTACCTATTGATTTTTCAGACCAATATACTGGCTGTTTAAGAGTAGAAAAGAAAAACAACTTAAATTTGACATACGGGTTTTCAAAACGAGAAGGTTGGAATGTTAATCCAATAAATCCGACAGAATATTATGAATCAATAACTGACTTTAATACCGAAAAAGAAAAGTCATTAACTGTAAATCAACCGGAATTTGAAAAGTGTTTGACTAAATTGATTAAAAAACTAAAATTGGAATGAAAAAACGTTGGGTAACAATATATAAGCACAATTACGGTGGATCTAACTACAACTTAATCCACTCGGAATTGCAAAAGCCTGTGTAAAACAGTAATTTTAACGAAAATCAAATCTGTAACTGACAGCCATATAGAACAATTGTAGGCAGTTATGAACAACCAAACCCAATGAATGAATATTTAGTAATTACTTTAATATTTCTGGTTTATTTCTCTCCTGTTTTCTATCAATTATATCTTGCTATAAAGGAAAATAAAGGAGGAAATACAATTTCGCTAAAAAAGTTTAAAAAATTCTTGAAGTATAGTGTTATGGTTATCATTCCGGTAATAATCGGTTTTGGAATTTTAAGCCATACGAACTATCTGAATTATGAAAAACCATTGACTTTTGACAAATACGAACAGATTACCTTTGAAAATTTCAGAGGTCTTGAGTTTTTCAAAAAATCACTTTACGGCAATGAAAGGTTTGCATACGTTGTTACCTCAATAGAAAGCGAAATTGATGATAAGACTGTAACTATCCAATCAATTTTTCACCCTTCACGTTCATTTGTTTATAAGAAGAATACGAATAGTAAAGAATTGTTAACGCACGAAAAATACCATATTAAAATAACCGAACTGTTCGCAAGAAAAGCGAAAGAAAAAATATCTAAACTAAATAAGTTTAATGAAAAAAAAATCGAGGTAATAATTAGACAAGCTGAACAAGACGAAAGAAATTTCCAAAGACAATATGATTATGACACTTTTCATAGTTACGTTTTCAACGAACAAAAGAAATATGAAAAAGAAGTTGACAGTTTGTTAAATTTGCTCACTGAATATAAAGAACCCAAAATAGAATTTAATGATTAAAATTAGAATTATCCTTTTTGCTATAATCAGCATAACACTTACTAATTGCAATACTGAAAAACACAAATTTCCACTTGACAAACGCTATTGGGACCTAAATGACTACGATGATGCAGTTTTAGAACTTAATTATGGATATGAAGCAGATGAAAAACTACCAACTTTTGACGACCCACAAACAAGAATAATCGTAGAAAAACTAACTGACCAACAGAATTTCAATATTGTACTTGATGACAATGAATTAGGATTAAAACATAGAAACAACGTTGCAGAAAAGTTCTTCAATGAATGGAAAAATATGAATAACATCTACGATGCACTTGACAGAAAAGACCAGTATCTATATGACAAAGAAATGCTTGCTGTTTGGCACTTTGGTTTAGAACTTCAACTAAAATATTTCAAATTAGGAAATGACCAAATTAAGGAAAATGCAGACGACCCAAATTCATCAAGAGTAAAGAACAATATTAACTCAAACATTAAAACACTAATAAACAACTATCTAATTTATTTAGACGAGATAAATAACGAAAAGGCATTTACAGAAAGTGGAAAAGATAAACTTGCTGATGGAATTGACAAATACTTTCCAGCCTTGATTGAACTTTATCCAAATGCAAATTACAACGGAATGAAAAACAAAACGGAATTGATGTTAAAAAAAGCTGAATCGGACAAAATTAAAGCGTCGTTAAATAATTTAATTAAATTGATTGACTCGAAAAGCAAAAAAGAATCTCAATTCTAATAAAGTTTAAAACTGTACTAAACTATATATAATTACAATTACGGTATACTCATAACTTACCTATAAGGGATAAAAAACAAGCTACTTTAAACCGTACATTTTTGTGCAGTTTTTTATTTTGTTTTATCTTGGTTACATTAATAAAAAAAGAATAAAAATTGCTAAAAACTTCCTTTTTTTATTTACTAAACAAGAAAGCTTAGCAACAAAAATAAAGAATAGTAAAAGTAGTATTCTTACACCTCCTTTTAAGTTGTATAACGATGTATTTTACATCTATATAAACAAGTTGTAGGTAATGTAAAAAATCAGCCGCACATTAGGCACATTTAGTTTTTGCCAACACAAAGCCAACGCTGAAAAAACCAAAAGAGCCTAATTTTTGCCACCGAACGGACAGCAATACAATAAATGAAAGCAGAACTCGAAATAAAAGACAAAACCAGACAAACCGAAGGATTAAAAATTGCTCCGTTCAGACGGCACATTAGAAAAACATCTCCACACAAACACAACAGTTATTTTGAAATTATCTATCTGACTAAAGGAAAAGGTTCCCACACTATTGACACCAAAGAATATGAAATAAAACCACCTGTTATTTTCACAATCCGTAAAGAGCAGGTACATTTTTGGGACATCAAAACAGAACCCAAAGGCTTTGTACTCATCATCAAAAAATCCTTTATCGACAACTGTTTGGACAAAGATATCAAACGCCTGATTTCAGAATTGAGTGCACAAACTTGTCTTTTTCCCAAAGACAATATTGCAATTGACATTTTCAACATTTTACTAAACGAACATCAAGAAAATAAAAAGCTAAATCAACCAATAATAGACGGACTGTTAAAAGCACTTTTGGCAAAATTTCTTGAATCGGCAACACCAAAAACTTTTAAAAACGGTAACAGTACAATCTTTCAAAAATTCACTGCCCTTTTGAGCAAAGAAGATGGACTCAAAAATAAGGTAAACCATTATGCCAAATTGTTAAACACCACTGCGCAAAACCTAAATGCAACTTGCAGAAAAGAAACAGGAAAATCTTCTGCTGAGATACTTTCAGAACACATTATCAATGAAGCAAAAAGGCTTTTGCTTTACACAGACATTACTGTAAGCGAGATTGCCCACAGACTTGATTTCAAGGACAATTCCCATTTTTCAAAATACTTCAAACGACACGTTGACCAAACTCCAGTGGGCTTTAGAAACAACAACAGATAAATACCATTCTTTTTTCAAATAGACCACATTATTGGTTATGTGTTGTATAATTTTACAGCATTAAAATCACAAAATATGAAATGGTCAATATCAATTATCGCTTTGCTTTTGTTTAGTTCTTGTGGAAACAATCAAGAGCAAAATGCCCAAGGCAAATGGATAAAAGGAACGGGACAGAAAAAAATAGAAACCATTGAAAACCAATTCAGGGGTTTTGATATGGCAATGGTGGAAACAGGCTACCGCTATCAGGAACTCTATTGGGCAGGACAAGATGAGAATTGGGAATATGCCAACTATCAAATAGAAAAAATCCGTAAAGCGATTGAGCGTGGTTTGGAAAGAAGACCCAAACGTGCAAAATCCGCAGAGCATTTCTTAACCGTAACACTTACAGAAATGCAAAAAGCACTTGAAAAAAGAGATACGGTGGTATTCAACAATAACTTCCAAATGCTGACTAACAGTTGTATCAGTTGCCACGCAATGGAAAAAGCACCTCATTTTACAGTAAAGAAACCTCTTTACAGACAATCACCTATTAGGAAGCAATGATAGAACTTATCAAACAGTTCGATATTGATATTCTGTTATGGTTAAATGGTAATCACAATAAATTTTGGGATGATATAATGTGGTTTGCTACCAGTAAATTTACTTGGTTACCGTTTTATTTTCTACTGACATTACTGCTTATATGGAAGTATAAAAAGAACTCTACCCTAATGATTTTGTTAATTGTCTTGCTCATAACTATTAGCGACCAGTTAGCTTCAGGACTTTTTAAACCACTTTTCGAAAGATTGAGACCAAGTCATAATCCTTATTTAGCAGGACAACTTCATTTTGTAAATGACTATAAAGGAGGAAAGTTTGGCTTTATTTCATCTCACGCAGCTAATGTATTTTCATTAGCGTTCTACTTGACTTTAGTAGCCCAGAACAAGCTAAAATGGTTACCATTTATACTTATTCCTTGGGCTATTTTTGTAAGTGTCAGTAGAGTTTACCTTGGTGTTCATTATCCAATGGATATAATAGTACCAGCTATTTTAAGCCTACCTATCGCTTGGACAGTAGCTCGAATTTACAAAGCATATAATCCTATTTTGATTGAAAAAATAACTTGAAATGTTTCAAAAAATAATTAGTTCAGACCATTCTAAAACCACCATCATCATACGCTTAATGGTCGGTGCAGTTTTCCTTTCAGAAGGCATTCAAAAATTTATGTATCCCGCTACTCGTGGTGCAGGAAGGTTTGTTAAAATGGGTTTTCCAAACCCGGAGTTTTTCGGAAATTTTGTTAGTGTATTTGAAATAGCTTGTGGCATTCTTTTACTGATGGGGCTATTGACACGGGGAGCTTCTTTAGCAATGCTTATCAATATGACGGTTGCCATTGTCGTAACTAAAATTCCCATTGCCTTTGGAGAGAGTTTTGGGCCATTCAACCTTCGGGAACTAAACAGTTATGGATTTTGGAGTATGACTCACGAAATGCGTACCGATTTTGCTATGTGGTTTGGAAGTTTGTTTTTGCTTATCAAAGGGGCAGGAAAATGGTCGTTTGATAATTATTTTCAAAGTAAGAAATGGGCAAACAGATAGAAGCGGATATTTTTTTACTGCGCTTGATTCATAATAATCGAATTGAACTATTCGACTCAACGTTACTTTGGATTTCAAAAACGGCCTATCTCATAGCAATCGGTATTATTTTTTGTTTAGGATGGTTTGTCTTTTTCAAGAAATCGGAAAATGCAAAAGACATTTTTTTGAAATTACTCCTTATGCTTTCAACTGCAACGCTAATTGTTATTTCATTAAAATATGCTATACACAGAACAAGACCTTTTGATTTGTATGGTGACATAGTAAATTTATCAATAGCAAATAGTCCATCTTTCCCCTCAGGACATACTGTTATAGCATTTATATTATCTTTCGTCTTGCTATTTTCAAACCTAAAAAGACTTTACTATTTACCTGTTTTAGTTTGGGCGTTATTAGTAGCTTATTCCAGATTGGCTTTAGGAGTTCATTTCCCAACAGATGTTATAATATCAATAATTATAGCATTTGTTGTTACTATAATATTTAAAAATTTTACTATAACAAAATGGAAACAAAAGGTACTTTAATAGAAGTCGCAAAACTCTTTTTCAAATTAGGTAGCATTGCTTTTGGCGGTCCTGCGGCTCATATCGCAATGATGGAAGATGAAGTCGTGAAAAAAAGAAAATGGATGAGCCAACAGCATTTTCTTGATTTGGTGGGTGCGACCAATATTATTCCCGGCCCCAACTCAACCGAAATGACAATGCACTGCGGACACGAAAGAGCAGGTTGGAAAGGATTGATAGTTGCAGGTGTTTGTTTTGTTTTTCCTGCGGTTGTCATCACAATGTTTTTTGCTTGGCTTTATCAACAATACGGACAATTCCCAAAAGTTGAACCTTTCATTTATGGAATAAAGCCAGCAGTAATTGCCATTATTCTCGGGGCAGTTTACCGCCTTGGAAAAAAAGCACTCAAAAATGTGGAACTCGGAATTTTAGGAACATTAACGTTGATTGCCTGTTTGCTTGGAGTACACGAAATTTTGGCGTTGTTTGCTTGCGGATTTCTCGGTTTAGTTTGGCATTTCATCTGCAACTCTAAAAACAATCTGAACAGTTTCACTCCACTTGTTTTATTACAGGTAACAGCATCAACGAGTACCTTAAAAATTCTTTGGACTTTTTTTAAAGTCGGTGCACTACTCTATGGAAGCGGATATGTTCTATTTGCTTATTTAGATGCAGAATTGGTCAGTACAGGATTGCTGACACGACAAAAATTAATTGATGCCGTTGCAGTTGGACAATTTACGCCAGGACCTGTTTTATCAACGGCAACATTTATCGGTTGGCAATTAGGTGGATTTTGGGGAGCAATAGCAGCGACTGTTGGGATTTTCCTTCCTTCTTTCATTTTTGTTGCTATTCTGAATCCACTCATTCCAAAAATGCGGAAATCGAAAATTATTGCAGCATTTTTAGACGCTGTTAACATTGCGGCAGTTGCCGTAATTGTAGCCGTTTGTGTAGAAATGGGAAAAGACACTTTGACCGATTGGCGAACAATTTTAATTGCAGTATTGAGCATAATTGCTGTTTTTGTCTTTAAGAAAATGAACAGTGCATTTATTGTTATTGGTGGAGCATTGGTAGGTTACCTATTGACATTGATATAGAAAAGCCAACTCTAGACAGCCACACACATTGCCAAGCCTCTCATTATCAATCACACAATCCCAAGCTTGTCAATAAGTGTGTCTGCCCCCAAAACACGGACGAAAAAGAAAGCACTACCTACAACATTGTATAAGCGTAATGCGGGCTGAATGGCTAAAATTGAGTATTTTGGCACCTATCAAAGCCTGGTGCATGCGGACAATAAATCGCTCCAAAGTCCCGCACTATGCTTATACGAAACCGTTTTGCACAATTAAAACCAAATTATGGCAATCACTGACAAATTTAATAACTATGCAATTGCCGAAGTAATAAAAGCTTACTTAATAGATGGACAAAGCCATAGAAATATCCAAAGAGAGATTCTAAATTTACCTGCACCAGCCAGAGGTGGTGGATTTGTAATTATGGAATTATTACATCGTTATAATATTCGTGAAGATAAGTAAGATCTTTTGACTAAAAAATCGATTTCCGAATTAAATACAACTAACGGATTTAGAGTTTAAAAAAGCATTACAAATAATTGAGGAACTGAATCTTGTAGAGGATAGAGGAATATTTTATAAAAAACCAGGAAATAAATAAGAAAAATAATCCGACTGAAACGAAGAATAAAGTAAAAGTCAGATTTTATCAAAATAAACTAAGGGAAATTGTTTTGGACAATTACAATTCAACTTGTGCTGTTTGCTAAATAAATACGATTTTCTTTTGTGTTTTGCAAGATAAGATGTTTGACAAAGGTTATTTCTCTTTAGACTCTGAATATAGAATAATATTTGGGCCAAAATCCGACAAACAAATAAAGAAATTTTTGACTGATTTAGAATTTAAAAAACCGAAAATTAATGAACCTGATATATCATTTTTAGAATATCACTATAATGAAATATGTAAATAACTGTGCACAATAATATATAACCACAATTACGGCGAATTCGACTACATCCGAATCCTCTCGCTATTACGAGCGTCAGCTCTAAACCAAAATTTAACGCATATTAACCCGTAACTGACTGTTATACGAAACCGTTGTAACACATTTAACCAAACTAATGAAAATAGGAATTTTAATAATAATTATAATCTTAATTTTGGTTATTGGATTTTTAATTTTGAGAAATAAAACAAATAATTCTGAAAATACTATGACTGAATTTGTTCGACTTGATTCTGAATCTGAATCTACTCAACATCTTCCTTTATTGCCTGAAAATTGGATTTCTGAAATTGAGCAAAAATGGAATGATAAAAAATGGGGAGTTTATGACAATGAACATTATGACATTTGTGAGAAAATTTGCAATGACATTTACGCAACAAATAAATATTGGGAAAAGAATCAAACTCACGCTAATTTTCTAAAAGAGCTGACTAAAGAACAGAGAATTTATTTCACTCTAATAAACTTTGAATCTCAAGTCAACAACGGAGGAGTTTACCAATTTCTGTTTAATTACCCAGAATTGTCAATACTCGCATTAGAAGGAATGCAAGCAACTGGAATGGAAAAATTGTCTACGGATTATGAAATAGTTTTGAATGAATACTTTGGCAAGTTCGATACAATCCAAGATTTATATTCAAAGTTTCAGAATAATAAAAGTGATTGGAATAAACGATTTACAGCATTCGAAAAAGGATACAAAGAACTTCCTTCTGCCGAAGGAATTGAAGATTATTTTTACGAGGAAAGTTTTATCAAAACATATCAGCAAGACTTGACGAAATACGTAAAAGCGAATAGAAATAAATTTTATAGAGCAAAATAAAAAAACGTATTACAACAATGACTATAAATGATTACTTTTTCTCCCCTATTTCTGAAAATCTATGTGGATTTTTAGTTTTATGCGTACTTACAAATTTATCATTATATAAAACTATTAATTATGGTAAAAACCCTTATTACTAATTAAAAAACATGATTAATTCAAAAGATAACATTTACATTATTAGTTATAACAAATCTCGCTGATGATTTCGTTCTGCTGAGGAAAGTCAGCATTTCTACAGTAACATTTCTTCTTTTATAATTATAAAAATAACGGGCAAAGGATTAAAAACTACGAGATACAGCAATCCTAAAAATAAGATCAAAAAAAAACCTCAATCTTTAAAAGATTGAGGCTTGATAAAGAAAGGCAACGACCTACTCTCCCACCTGTGGCAGTACCATCGGCGCTAATGGGCTTAACTTCTCTGTTCGGAATGGTAAGAGGTGAGCCCCATTGCGATAATCACCTTAAATCGTTTCAGTATATTTCAACTGTAAAAGTTAACATATTAGTAAAATCATATCCTAAATTCATCAAAGAGTTTGCTCCCGGCCACTAGGACCGGGATACGTACATAAGCCTATGGGTTATTAGTACTACTCAGCTACATACATTACTGCACTTACACTTATAGCCTATCAACGTGGTGATCTTCCACGACCCTTTAAAGAAATCTCATCTTGTGGTGGGTTTCGCGCTTATATGCTTTCAGCGCTTATCCCTTCCCGACGTAGCTACTCTGCAGTGCCCCTGGCGAGACAACAGATACACTAGAGGTCAGTCCAACTCGGTCCTCTCGTACTAAAGTCAGATCCACTCAAATTTCTAACGCCCACAGCAGATAGAGACCGAACTGTCTCACGACGTTCTGAACCCAGCTCGCGTGCCACTTTAATGGGCGAACAGCCCAACCCTTGGGACCTTCTCCAGCCCCAGGATGTGACGAGCCGACATCGAGGTGCCAAACCCCCCCGTCGATGTGAGCTCTTGGGGGAGATCAGCCTGTTATCCCCGGAGTACCTTTTATCCTTTGAGCGATGGCCCTTCCATGCGGAACCACCGGATCACTATGCTCTACTTTCGTACCTGATCGACCTGTATGTCTCTCAGTCAAGCTCCCTTATGCCATTGCACTCTACGCACGGTTACCAAGCGTGCTGAGGGAACCTTTAGAAGCCTCCGTTACTCTTTTGGAGGCGACCACCCCAGTCAAAC
Source organism: Tenacibaculum sp. TB-53 (assembly GCF_059716285.2). Taxonomy (NCBI): domain Bacteria; kingdom Pseudomonadati; phylum Bacteroidota; class Flavobacteriia; order Flavobacteriales; family Flavobacteriaceae; genus Tenacibaculum; species Tenacibaculum sp. TB-53. The sequence goes on from NZ_CM202790.1 coordinate 1,093,356, forward strand.
TACCCACCACGCACTGTTCTCATTGCTGAGTTAGGCTCTAGATAAGCAAAGGGTGGTATTTCAAGGATGACTCCACAACGCCTAGCGACGCCGCTTCAAAGTCTCCCACCTATCCTACACATTACTTATCCAAAGTCAATACGAAGCTATAGTAAAGGTTCACGGGGTCTTTTCGTCCCGCTGCGGGTAATCGGCATCTTCACCGATACTACAATTTCACCGAGCTCATGGCTGAGACAGTATCCAGATCGTTGCACCATTCGTGCAGGTCGGAACTTACCCGACAAGGAATTTCGCTACCTTAGGACCGTTATAGTTACGGCCGCCGTTTACTGGGGCTTCATTTGATTGCGTCGCCGAAGCTAACAACTCCACTTAACCTTCCAGCACCGGGCAGGTGTCAGGCCTTATACATCATCTTTCAATTTAGCAAAGCCCTGTGTTTTTGATAAACAGTCGCCTGGATCTTTTCACTGCGGCCAACATTGCTGTTGGCGACTCTTCTCCCGAAGTTACGAGTCTATTTTGCCTAGTTCCTTAGCCATGAATCTCTCGAGCACCTTAGAATTCTCATCCCAACTACCTGTGTCGGTTTACGGTACGGGTTCTTATAACCTGAAGCTTAGAGGTTTTTCTTGGAAGTTTTTAGGCACACTATCCACGCATCCGAAGACTTGTGGTACTATCACACTTCAGCTAAACCAGCGGATTTGCCTACCAGTCTAATACCTAAATGTTTCAACGAACTATTCCGTCAGTTCGCGGTGCTTTCAGTACTCCGTCACCCCATCGCAATTATAAGAAGTACAGGAATATTAACCTGTTGTCCATCGACTACTCCCTTCGGATTCGCCTTAGGTCCCGACTAACCCTCAGCTGATTAGCATCGCTGAGGAAACCTTAGTCTTTCGGTGAGGGGGTTTCTCGCCCCCTTTATCGTTACTTATGCCTACATTTTCTTTTCTATACGTTCCAGCATGCCTCACAGCACACCTTCAGCACATATAGAATGCTCCCCTACCACTTTTAAAAGTCCATAGCTTCGGTAATATGTTTATGCCCGATTATTATCCATGCTCGACCGCTCGACTAGTGAGCTGTTACGCACTCTTTAAATGAATGGCTGCTTCCAAGCCAACATCCTAGCTGTCTGGGCAGTCAAACCTCGTTTTTTCAACTTAACATATATTTGGGGACCTTAGCTGATGGTCTGGGTTCTTTCCCTCTCGGACATGGACCTTAGCACCCATGCCCTCACTGCTGAAAAACATTTTATAGCATTCGGAGTTTGTCAGGAATTGGTAGGCGGTGAAGCCCCCGCATCCAATCAGTAGCTCTACCTCTATAAAACTTTTATTCAACGCTGCACCTAAATGCATTTCGGGGAGTACGAGCTATTTCCGAGTTTGATTGGCCTTTCACCCCTACCCACAGGTCATCCAAAGACTTTTCAACGTCAACTGGTTCGGTCCTCCACTGTGTGTTACCACAGCTTCAACCTGCCCATGGGTAGATCACTCGGTTTCGCGTCTACTACTACTAACTATAATCGCCCTATTCAGACTCGCTTTCGCTTCGGCTCCAGACCTTAAATCTTTAACCTTGCTAGCAACAGTAACTCGTAGGCTCATTATGCAAAAGGCAC
>NZ_CM202790.1:1097500-3387500 GCF_059716285.2 Tenacibaculum sp. TB-53
AAAATGATGCCATCTCTAAACATTATGGAGTATTAATCTTCATTTCTAAAGGCTATCCTCCTGTACAAGGCAGATTCTATACGCGTTACGCACCCGTTCGCCGGTCGCCGACATCTAGCAAGCTAGATTCGCTGCCCCTCGACTTGCATGTGTTAAGCCTGCCGCTAGCGTTCATCCTGAGCCAGGATCAAACTCTTCATTGTATAATCTTTAATATTATTAATGTTAAGTTCCAAAAGAATTTTATAATAGCTTAATCTCTTAAACTACTACCGGTAATTCTACTCTTTAATTACGCTGTCAATTTCAATATTTTCAATGAACTTGTGGCGAGTCGCCAATGACAAGTTGTTACTTATCTTACGACTCATCCTCTTGTAGAAACACTAGACTCGAACTAGTAACTTATCGTCTTCCAAAATTTCTGTGATCGTGCCGCTTTGTGAAAGCGGATGCAAAACTACAAACTCTTTTTAATCTGACAAAACTTTTTTTAAAGTTTTTTTCTCGTTTGATTTGCTACACTATGTTAATGAACTGTTCCCCTAAAATTCGGACTGCAAAGATACTCACTTTATTTCCTAATAAACAAGAATTTGTTAAACTATTTTTTAACCTTTTCTTTAAATATCTTAAACCCTATTTTAATGAACTTTTGCTAACTTTAAAACTTAGCGCTTCTCCGTTGGCGGGTGCAAATATAGATACCTTTTCCCACTTAACAAGCAATTTTTAAACCTTTTTTTTAAATATTTTTTAATACGTTATTATATAATTAGTTACACCCGAAAGTTTTTTATCCTATACTTCTCTCCTACCTTTGTTTACTATATTTATTACTATTTTAATGCTTCTAACATGGAAGTACATATAACTATTACAGTACTTAATTATCAACTTTAGTAAGAATTTGAATTCTTTATTTTTTTACTTTTTCTTTCGTTTTCGCTTCTTTCGCATCTTCGAAAACATCTCTTTATACTCGGATACATCAATATATCCTCTACTTTTGGATACAATTACTAAATAATTCTTTCGTAATTTAGGCTCTTGATACTCCAACTTTTCTTCTATATATGCTCGCTGTATAATGTCCTCTACTAAATAATCTTCGTTTTCCGCTTCAGGTTTATACTCTGACTTTAATGATAGTTTAAATAAATTTGCTGTAGTATTGTACCAAAAGGCTTTCCAACCACTTCTTAACTCTTTTACATTAGCAAAGGCTGTTTTTCCCGTTTGACGATGAATTAGTTTTAATAAAATCCTTCCTTCTGTTCTTGTTAACTTTTTTAAGGGAGCTGTTAACTCTTCTTCTAAATACTTTTGAATTCTTTTTATGTATTTTCTTTTTTTACTTTTTGATTTAATTCTAGCCAAACGTGAGTTTACACTATCTACTCTTTTTGCTGCTAAAATTGCATAAGGATATGCTTTGAATACTTTTTTTCGAAGCCAATAATAATAAAGAATATCTTTTTTTTCTTTAAACTTATGTTTTGGAAGTACGGTTACCTCGTTTAACTTTATCATTAAACTGTCTCCTTCTTTTACCAAAATATATTCATTGTTAAAGTTTGGTAATGTATCTTTAATTTGTGCATTTAATCCTGCTACAAATAATAATAAGTGTATGAATAGTATTTTTTTCATTTTATTTTGATAAGCAAAAGGATTTCAAATGTATCATTTCTCTTTTAAAACAAAAAAACTCATGAAGTATTTCATGAGTTTTTATTTATTTTTTTGCAGTTTCTTTTTATTCTGCCATAATTGAAGCCGCTACTTGTTTATAAGTTCCATTCTCTAACTTTTCACGAATTGCAGAAAAAGCTTCAATTGTTTCATTTACATCTTCAATTGTATGACGTGCTGTTGGAATTAATCTTAGTATTATTAATCCTTTTGGTATCACTGGGTATACTACAATTGAACAAAACACTCCATGGTTTTCTCGTAAATCATTTACCATTGCCATGGCTTCTGGAATTTCTCCTTTTAGGTATACTGGTGTGATACATGTTTGTGTTGTTCCTAAATCAAAACCTGCTTCACGTAAACCTGACTGTAACGCATTGGTTATTTTCCAAAGGTTTTCTTTTAGTTCAGGCATGGTACGAATCATATCCAAACGTTTTAATGCTCCTTTTACCATTGGCATTGGTAATGATTTAGCAAACATTTGTGATCTCATATTGTATTGTAGGTATTGAACAACATCTTTGTCTCCTGCAAAGAATGCACCTATTCCTGCCATAGATTTTGCAAATGTTGCAAAATACACATCTATTCCGTCTTGTACTCCTTGTTCAAATCCTGTTCCTCTTCCTCCTTCTCCTAATGTTCCAAACCCGTGAGCATCATCAACCAATAAGCGGAAGTTGTATTTTTCTTTTAAGGCTACAATTTCTGCTAAACGCCCTTGTTCTCCTCGCATACCGAAAACACCTTCAGAAACTAACAAAATTCCACCTCCTGTTTTTTCTGCCATTTTGGTAGCACGTTTCAAATTTTTCTCACAGCTCTCTATATCGTTATGACGGTATACAAAACGTTTTCCAGCATGTAAACGAACTCCATCAATAATACATGCATGTGTATCCATGTCATATACTATGATATCGTCTTTTCCTACTAAGGCATCAATTGCTGATACCATTCCTTGGTATCCGAAATTTACTAAATAAGCTGCTTCTTTACCAACAAATTCAGCACATTCTTGCTCTAATTGTTCATGGTATTTAGTGTGACCTGACATCATACGAGCTCCCATAGGGTAAGCCATACCATCTGTAGCAGCAGATTCTCCATCTACTTTTAACACTTCTGGATGATTTGCTAATCCTAAGTAGTCGTTAATACTCCAAGTTATTACTTTTTTTCCATTGAAAGACATGCGGTTAGAGATTGGTCCTTCTAATTTAGGAAACACATAATATCCTTCTGCTTTATCCGCCCATTTTCCTAAAGGTCCTTTATCTCCTTTAATTCTTTCAAATAAATCTTTAACCATTGTTATTTTTGATTTTTATAGGTTGCGAAAGTAGTGCTTTTTAACAGATTTTCAAAAATTACCGAGTGTTTCATTTTCAATAAATAACAAACATACTACTTTGGCATACCTATAAAGCTCTTTGATTTTTAAGATAAAATGTTCGATTTTAATTCCTCTACAAAAGGTTGTTTATATAGTCTTTTTCCTAAAGCTTTATGTATTGCATTCGCAACTGCTCCTCCTGCTGGTGGTAAGCCTGGTTCTCCTAAACCTGTAGGTGATAATTCATTTTGCACAAAATGAACTTCTACTTTAGGTGTTTCATTCATTCTTATAAACTTATAGTTGTCAAAATTTCTACTTGAAGGTGCTCCTTCTTTAAAAGTTAAGTTTCCATACATTGCGTGTCCAATACCATCAATAACTCCTCCTACTACTTGGTTTATAGCTCCTGTTGGATTAACAACTATACCACAATCAACCGCTGTAACTACTTTTGTTACAACCGGTACTCCATCTTTTAGCTCTACCTCTGCAACTTCAGCTACGTGGGTATTATGACTGTAATAAGCTGAAAAACCTTGATAAACTCCTTTTTTAGATTTTCCCCAGCTCCCTTTTTCTGCTGCTAACTTTATAGTGTCTTGCATTCGTTTACCTGAGTACTCTATTCTTTTATCTTCTGTGGCTTTTACATTTTCTAACAATTCTAAACGTAACTGCACCGCATCTATCTCTAATTCTTCCGCTAATTCATCGAAAAAACTTTGTTCTGCATAGCCTAAAAAGTTAGTATATGGTGCTCTCCAAGCTCCTGTACTAATATTACTCTTGTAATTTCCCGTTGATACTTTATAGTTTGGAATACATCCTGCAGGAAAAAAATGTGGTATTAATCCGTACATATTATCATTTACGGCTGCTTCTTTCAAATGGTATCCTGTTATTTTTCTGTCTTTTATTGATGCTGCGATTCTATATTTAATTGCTGGCCTATATGTTCCGCTAGTTACATCGTCTTCTCTCGTTGAAACCATTTTTACTGGTTTTTGTATTTTATCAGATATTTCCAACGCTTCATAAACAAAATCTCCATATAATCTTCTTCCGAAACCTCCTCCCATTCGGGTCATTTCTACATGAACTTCTTCCAAATTACGCCCTAACATTTCTGCTGCAACCATTGCTGCATATTCTGGTGTTTGTACAGGACCAACTAGGTGTACTTTTTCTGGTGTTACACTTGCGAAAAAGTTCATTGGTTCCATACAGTTATGTGGTAAGAAAGGTGAATGATAAGTACGTTCGATAACTTTATCTGCTTCTGCAAAAGCTTTTCTTACATTTCCGTCTTCTCTTCTTACATCTAAGTCACTCGCTTCTAATAATTTTGTTAGCTTTTCATTATGAAGTTTTGTATCTTCTAACTCAGAATTATCTTTCCATACAGTTTTAATTGCTTTTGCTCCTTTAATTGCCGCCCATGTATTTTCTGCTAGTACAACTACTTTATCCGTTTTCGTTAACTTAAACGTCCAATTAGCTTTTCCTGACTCAATAAAGTTTCTTGCTTTCTCTCCTATTGTTATAACATCTATTACTCCTGACACTTTCTTTGCTTCTGCTGCATCGTATGACTCTAACTCTTGTCCAAAAGAAGGAGGCCTTACTACAGATGCGAACAACATACCTTCTTCTTTATAGTCTAAACCGAATAAAGGTTTTCCTGTTACTATTTTTTCTATATCAACATTTATAGCATTTTTACCAATAATGGAGAACTCAGATGGCTTTTTTAAAGCGACGTTTTCTGGCACCTCTAAAGTAGCAGCTTCTTTTACTACTTCACCATATCCTAACGTTTCACCTTTTGCATTTGTAATAATTCCTTTTGAAGCTGAACAAGTAGTTGCATCTACTCCCCATTTTACTGCTGCCGCATTAATTAACATTTGTTTTGTAGTTGCTCCTGTTTCTCTAAGCGCTGTCCAGCCATGACGAATTGATTGACTACCTCCTGCTAACTGTCGTGTATAGTTTTTGGTATCTAAAGGAGCTTGTGCAACATGTACTTTATCCCATTCTACATCTAACTCTTCTGCAATAATCATAGGCATTGAAGTTTTTACCCCTTGACCTATCTCTGGATTTGGAGAGTAAATAGTTACATAGCCTTCATCAGATATTTTTATAAATGCGTTAAAATCGTTGAAATTTAAGTTTTCTACATCTACAGATGGTTTTACATTAGGTTTACAGGCAGTAAATAGATTAAATCCAATCATAATACCACCACTAGCTAATGCAGAAGTTCTTAAAAAATTTCTTCTGCTAAACGTAAAGTTTTTTTCTTGTGTACTCATGATTGAAAGTTTTTAAGACATTTTATCTGCAGCCAATGCAACTGCCTTTTCTATTCTATTGTATGCAGCGCAACGACAAATATTACCTTGCATTGCTTCTCTTATCTCTTCTTTAGAAGGTTTTGGATTTTCTTTTAAAAAGGAAGCTGCTGTCATAATTTGACCTGCTTGACAGTAACCACATTGTGGAACATCTACTTCTTTCCAAGCTTCTTGTAACGGATGATCTCCTTCAGTTGATAGCCCTTCAATGGTTGTTATTTCTTCACCGTCTAACATAGAAATTTGTAATTGACAACTTCTCATTGCTGTTCCGTCTACATGAACAGTACAGGCTCCGCATTGTGCTATTCCACAACCGAATTTAGTTCCAACCATATTGAGTTCATCTCGTAAAACCCACAACAATGGTGTATCAGCATCTGCCTCAAAGGATACCGACTTTCCGTTAATTTTTAATGTATAATTTGGCATTTTTGCTAATTTTTGTTTTTATCGTGTAAGTTACAAAAAATATAAATGCTTGTTTGTTAATGGGATTCTTTTAAGATAATTTTAAATAAAAAGAGAGACAAAAGCCTCTCTTTTTATTATTTATTTTTTAAAAACGTAGTTACGTTTTTCTCTATTCTTTCGAGTACGCTTTCGGTGTTTGCTTTTACAAAGGTTTCTCCTGTGATTTGTTCGTATAACTCAATGTACCTATTTGAAATCTCTATAACTTTTTCATCAGACATTTCAGGAATTTCTTGCCCTTCTTTTCCTTGAAATCCGTTTTCAATTAACCACTGACGCACAAACTCTTTTGATAGTTGTTTTTGCTTCTCTCCTTTTTCTTGACGTTCTGCATATCCTTCAGCATAAAAATAACGAGAAGAGTCTGGTGTATGGATTTCATCAATCAATACAATTTTACCATCTTTAGTTTTTCCAAACTCATATTTGGTATCTACTAAAATCAATCCTCTTTTAGCAGCTAATTCAGTCCCTCTTTGAAATAACTTTCTTGTGTAATCTTCTAATACTAAATAGTCTTCTTCTGAAACAATTCCTTTTGCTAAAATATCTTCACGAGAAATATCTTCATCGTGTTCTCCATTATCTGCCTTTGTTGATGGTGTAATAATTGGCTCTGGGAATTTATCATTTTCTTTCATTCCTTCAGGCATTGCTACTCCACAAAGCATTCTTTTTCCTACTGCATATTCACGAGCTGCATGACCAGATAAATATCCGCGGATTACCATTTCTACTTTAAAAGGTTCACATAAATGACCTACTGCTACATTTTCATCTGGATTCGCTAATAACCAATTTGGAACAATATCCGCAGTATCGTTCATCATTTTTGTAGCAATTTGATTTAGAATTTGTCCTTTAAAAGGAATTTGGCGTGGTAAGATTACATCGAAAGCGGAAAGACGATCAGAAGCAATCATTACCAATAACTCATCATTGATATTGTATACTTCTCTTACTTTTCCTTTATAAACTTCTTTTTGTCCTTGAAACTGAAAGTTTGTTTCGTTAATTGTATTCATTGTATGTTGTTGTGTTGTATCGCACAAAAGTAAACTAATCACTAAATACTGACAACTAAAAACTACTCGGTTTCTATACTTTTATAAGCTGTAATGATCTTTTTCACTAATCGGTGGCGGATTACATCTTTGTCATCTAAATACACCTGCGCAATTCCTTCAATATCTTTTAACGCTAATAACGATTCTTTCAATCCAGAAACTTGTCTTCTTGGTAAATCTATCTGACCTGGATCTCCGGTTATAATAAACTTTGCGTGCATTCCCATACGTGTTAAAAACATCTTCATCTGTGAATGCGTTGTGTTTTGTGCTTCATCTAAAATTACAAAAGCATTGTCAAGAGTTCTACCACGCATAAAAGCCAGAGGTGCTATTTGTATGACTCCTTTTTCTAGATGTGATTCAAGTTTTTCATGCGGAATCATGTCGCGTAAGGCATCATATAATGGTTGCATGTATGGATCTAACTTCTCTTTTAAATCTCCAGGAAGAAATCCTAGGTTTTCACCTGACTCCACCGCAGGTCTTGTTAATATAATTCGTCTTACTTCTTTTTCTTTTAATGCTTTTACAGCCAAAGCAACTGCTGTGTATGTTTTACCAGTACCCGCAGGTCCTACAGCAAATAACATATCATTTTTTTGCATTAACTCAACCATTTTACGCTGATTAGCTGTTTGAGCTTTTATTAGTTTTCCGCTAACACCGTGTACTAGAACGTCTTTTGCATTTCCAGATTTTCGTATTTCTTCTTCCTTTCCTGTTGACGTTAAAATTCGCTCAATACTATTTTCATCTAGCTTGTTGTATCTATTAAAGTATTTGATAAGCATTTCTAATCGCTTTTCAAATTCATTTAATAATTCAGGTTCACCAAAAATTTTAAGTTTATTTCCTCTAGCAACTATTTTTATTTTAGGAAAGAAGCTTTTTAACTGAGTAATAGTGCTGTTTTGAGCTCCAAAAAAATCGTTTGGGTTGATTTCTGTTAATTCAATTACGCGTTCGTTCAAATGATAAAAGTTTTAATATTATTCACACTAAAAATAATGATTATTTTTCTTGAATTACGTAGTTTTGTTTAAAATTTCAGCATAATTTTTCACAAATTAATTAACAAACACCTAAATTAATGTCTCTTATTACATTAACTACTGATTTTGGAACAAAAGACCACTTTGTAGGGGCTGTAAAAGGAGCTATTTATTCTGAGTTACCTGATGCTAAGATTGTTGATATTACGCATGAAATCTCTCCTTTCAACATTACTGAAACTGCTTATATTTTAAAGAATGCTTATAAAAGCTTTCCTGATAAAACAATTCATGTTATTGGGGTAGATTCAGAATTAAGTGTGGACAATAAGCATATTGCCTTAGAATTGGATAATCATTATTTTATTTGTCCTGATAACGGACTAATTTCAATGATTGCTTCTGAAATTAAACCTACTAAAATTTTTGAAATTAATATTCACGATCGTATTGAGAGTAGTTTTCCTGTGCTAGACGTTTTTGTGCAAGTAGCTTCTCATATTGCTCGTGGTGGTAGTTTAAGCGTTATTGGTAGAGAGGTTGACACGTATAAAAAGATTGTTGAAATTAAGCCTAAAGTAAACGAGCAACAAACTATTATTGCAGGTGGTGTTATTTACATTGATAATTATGGAAATGTAATTACTAACATTAGTAAAAAACAATTTAATACTATTGGAAAAGGTCGTGATTATAAAGTTACGGCTAGACGTTATACTTTTTCTAAAATTTACAGCAGATATAACGAAATTGTTGATTTTACGGTAACTGATAAACGACAGTATGATGGTGAAAAGTTAGCTATTTTTAATTCTGCTGGCTTTTTGGAGATTGCTATTTACCGAAGTAATTTAGAAACGGTTGGTGGAGCTTCTACCCTACTTGGTTTAGAATATCGCGACACCATTACTGTTGAATTTGAAAATCCTATTAAACCAGAGTTTACCCCTATAAGTTAAATTTATGTTTGTACGAATTGTAAAAATGAGCTTTCAGCCAGAGAAAATTGAAGAATTTTTAAACACCTTTAACTCCAAAAAAGAATTTATACGAAATTCACCTGGTTGCCGTTTATTAGAGTTATACAGAGACAAAACAAATCCAAACATATTTTTCACTTATAGTTATTGGGATACTGAGCAGGACTTAGAAAACTACAGAAATTCTGATTTATTTAAAGGCGTTTGGGCACAAACCAAAGTGTTATTTAATGACAAACCCTTTGCTTGGAGTGTAGATAAAGTTGAATCGTTACCTTAATGAATTTATTCAGTCCTTTTCCTGTTTTATATACACCTCGTCTTGTACTAAGAAAACTTGTTGAGAATGATAAAGAGGCTGTTTTTAAAATTCGATCGAATTCAGTAGTCAATAAATTTATTGATAGAAAGATTCCTAGTGATATTTCTGATGTGGAAGATTTTATAAAACTAATTGATGAATTAGTAAACAAAAATGAAGGTGTTTACTGGTTAATAGAACACAATAATGAGGTTATTGGCTCTATCGGTTTACGTCACTTCAATGATGATTTTTCTTATGCTGAAGTTGGTTATGAATTACACCCTGATGCTCACGGAAAAGGTTTTATGAGTGAAGCTTTAAAGAAGGTTCTTCAGTTTGGGTTTAGTTCTCTTAACTTAAACGAAATAGAAGCTTATACTCACAAACACAATAAAGATTCTATAAATTTGTTAAAAAGGTTTAACTTTCAATTACGTCCTGATAAAAAAGATAACGACTTCGAGAATAATGTTATTTTTGGGCTACTTAAAAACGAACAATAGTATTTTATGCTACCACTACTAAAAAAAGAATTTAACTCATTTTTTGCCTCACCTATTGCCTATTTGGTTATTGGGGTGTTTTTACTTGTAAATGGCTTATTTTTATGGGTATTTAAAGATAATTTTAATATTTTAAATGCGGGATTTGCCGATTTAAATAGCTTTTTTTATTTATCTCCATGGTTGTTCTTATTCCTGATTCCTGCTATTACAATGAAAAGTTTTGCTGATGAGTTTAATAGCGGAACTATTGAAATTCTAAAAACTAAACCACTTACCGATTGGCAAATTGTACTGGGTAAATTTTTCGCTTCTCTTTTGTTAGTTGTCATCGCCATATTACCAACATTAACCTATGCATATACTGTATATAAATTAGGAAGTCCTGTTGGAAATTTAGATGTAGGTAGTACTATAGGTTCGTATTTAGGTTTATTATTTTTAGCAGCAACTTATACAGCTGTTGGATTATTTACTTCTACCCTATCCAAAAATCAAATTGTGGCATTTATTTTAAGTGTATTTATCACTTTTGCTTTATTCTATGGTTTTGACGCTGTAGGTTCTTCTTTAGGAAACTCAGGATACACCTTACAACAGTTTGGTTTTAATGAACATTTTAAAAGCATTAGTCGTGGTGTGTTAGACACTCGTGATGTAATCTATTTTATCAGTGTTACATTCTTCTTTTTATTCATCACTAAACAACAGTTAAAAAATGAATAAGAAATTACAACATATTGCATTAGCTCTTATCGGATTGTTAATTGTTAATTACATCGCTAATTCAGTTTACAAACGTTTCGATTTAACACAAGACAAACGTTATACCTTATCTGAAGTAAGTGAAAATCTTATTGATAAAATTGATACCCCACTAACGATTCATGTATTTTTAGAAGGTGATTTTCCTGCGGAATTTAAACGTTTACAAATAGAGACACTCCAGTTTTTAGAAGAATTACAAGCTAAAAACGCCAATATTCGTTTCCGTTTTATCAACCCTGATAATATTCGTGAACGTTTGGTAAAAAGAGGAATGATGCCTAGCCAGTTAACTGTAGAAGAAGATGGAAAGTTATCTGAAGCTATTATTTTTCCTTGGGCAGAAATTACTTATGGTAAAAAAGTAGAGTTAATTTCTTTACTTCCTAACTCAATTGCCAAGACACAAGAAGCTCAGCTACAAAATGCTGTTGAAAAGTTAGAGTATTCTTTTGCTAATGCATTACATAATGTTACTTTAAAAGAAAGACAAAAAATAGCGGTATTAGCTGGTAATGGTGAGTTGCAAGATATTTATCAATATAGTTTGTTAAGTGAAGTTGGTAAAAAATATCGTTTAGCTAAGTTTACATTAGATAGTGTTGCTAATAATCCGCAAAAAACCTTAAAAGACTTAAGAGCATACGATTTAGCAATTATTGCTAAACCTACCGAGCGTTTTACAGAAGAGGAAAAGCTTACCGTTGATCAATTTATTGCCAATGGTGGTAAAAGTTTATGGATGCTAGATAATAACTATGCGGATACTGATAGTTTATACAATGAAGGAAAAATGTTAGCATTTCCTCGTGATTTGAATTTAACGGACTTATTGTTTGGGTATCAAGTTCGTGTAAACAATAAACTCATTCAAGATTTGTATTCAGCTAAAATTCCGTTAGCTACAGGAAATGTAGGAAATCAAACACAGTTTCAACACTTAAATTGGTTTTATCATCCACTAGTTAGTGGCAATCCGAACCACCCGATTACTAAAAATGTTGCACCTGTTCGTTTTCGTTTTGCTACTCAAATAGATACTTTGAAAGGAAACTTAAAAAAGACTCCGTTATTAGTAACTTCTGTACTTACCAAACAAACAGGAACTCCCAACTTTATTGAGTTACAAAGTATCGCCAAAGAACCAAAAGAAAATGAATTTGCTTCAGGTCCACAATTATTAGCTGTTCTTATAGAAGGTAACATTCCTTCTGCTTATAAAAACAGAATGAAACCTTTTGACGCTCCTGATTTTAAAGCTGAGAGTACAAACAATAAAATGATTGTAATTGCTGACGGTGATGTAGGTAGAAATCAGATTTTAAAAGGAAAACCTCACGATTTGTCCTTAGATAAATGGACAGGAGAACAGTTTGGTAATAAAGAGTTTTTAATCAATGCTATTGATTATTTATTAGACGATTCTGGATTGATTCAATTACGCAATAAAACCATTCAAATTAACTTATTGGATAAACAACGTGCTTTTACTGAAAAACGTTTTTGGCAATTTATCAATATTGGTGTTCCTTTAGTTTTGTTAGCTCTGTTTGGCTTTGGGTTTAATTACTGGAGGAAGAAGAAATACTCTTAATTGTATTATAGTTCTTAAATAAAAAAATCAATACTTAGAAGTATTGATTTTTTTATTTAAGGGTGTAAGATATTTTAATCTCTATTTAATTTTTACTAAAATATTTCTTCTTCAGCCAAAAAGATACTTTTACTAGTAAAATTAATGCTGGAACCTCTACTAAAGGCCCTATTACTCCTGTAAAAGCTTCTCCTGAGTTTAATCCAAATACAGCAATTGCTACAGCAATTGCTAACTCAAAATTGTTACCTGCCGCAGTAAAAGCTACAGCTGTTGTTTTGTCGTAAGTAGCTCCTGTAGCTTTGGTTATAAAAAAGCCGATAATAAACATAAGAGCAAAATACAGTAATAAAGGAACTGCTATTAATAAAATATCTAAAGGTATTTTAACTATTAACTCTCCTTTTAAGGAAAACATTATTATTATAGTAAATAATAAAGCTATTAAAGTTAATGGAGATATAGAAGTTATGAATTTGGTAGTATACCATTCTTCACCTTTTAACTTCACTAAAATATATCTACTTAAAATTCCCATAATAAATGGTATACCTAAATAAATAGCTACACTTTCTGCAATTGTTAAAATAGATATGTCTACTACGGCACCTTCAAAGCCAAAATAAGGGGGTAAAATAGTAATAAACATCCACGCATAAAAACTATAAGCAAATACTTGAAATATACTATTTAAAGCTACCAAACCTGCTCCATACTCACTACTTCCTTCAGCTAAATCATTCCAAACCAAAACCATAGCTATACACCGAGCTAAACCTATTAAAATTAACCCAGTCATATACTCTGGATAATCATGTAAAAAAAGTAACGCTAAAAAGAACATTAAAACAGGGCCAATTACCCAATTAAGTAAAAGTGAAGTTAGTAGTATTTTTTTATTTGTAAACACTTTTGGTAATAACGCATAATTCACTTTTGCTAAAGGAGGGTACATCATTAAAATTAACCCAATTGCAATGGGTATATTAGTTGAGTTAGTACTTAATGCATTTATTTTACCGGATATTTCAGGGTATATATACCCTATACTAACACCTAACATCATAGCTACAAAAATCCATAACGTTAAGTTTTTATCTAAAAAGCTTAATTTTTTTGTTAACATTTTTTATCGTTTTATTATAATATTGCAATATTACGATTAAACATATTTATAAACAATAAATTTAAGTTTTTGTTAACATTTTACCATAATATAAGATGGTAATTTTATACTCTAAATAAACCTTTATCATGAAAAAAATACTTTTAAGTTTATTTGTTGTTGCAATTTCAACAAGTATTAATGCGCAATTAAAAACCCCAGCACCTAGTCCTTCTGCTAAATTAGAGCAAAATGTTGGTTTAACAGATGTAACAGTTGAGTACTCTAGACCTAGTATGAAAGGAAGAACTATTTTTGGAGATTTGGTTCCTTATGGAAAAGTTTGGAGAACAGGAGCTAATCAAAATACTAAAGTTAGTTTTAGCGATGATGTTACTATTGACGGTAAAATATTAAAAAAAGGCACATATGCTTTGTATACAAAACCAGGAAAAGATTCTTGGGAAGTAATTTTTTATTCTGATACTAATAACTGGGGAACTCCAAAAAAGTGGGATGACTCTAAAGTAGCTGTATCTACGACTGCAAAAGTTGAAGCTATGCCTATGAAAATTGAAACGTTTACAATGAGTATTGATGACTTAACAAACGATTCTGCTGTGTTAGGAATTTTATGGGAAAATGCTTACGTTGGTGTAAAATTCAATACTCCTACTGATAAAGCGGTAGAAAAAAGCATTGCTCAAGTAATGGGAGGTCCTTCTGCTAACGATTATTTTTCTTCTGCTGTTTACTATTTACAAGAAGGAAAAGACATTAACAAAGCTAAAAATTGGATTAACAAAGCGGTTGACATGACTAAAGACCAACCTCGCTTTTGGTACTTACGTCAACAATCTTTAATCTTAGCTAAAGCTGGAGATAAAAAAGGAGCTGTTAAAGCAGCTAAAGCTTCATTAGCTGGTGCTGAAAAAGCTGGAAATGCTGATTATGTAAAAATGAACAAAGAGTTTATTGCTGAAATGAAGTAATTTTTCTACTAAACTTTTTATAGATATAAAAACTCGCTATTTGGCGAGTTTTTTGTTTTTATAATTCTTCTAGCCTCTGTTAGTGTGTGACAAATTACATTATTTCTCTACCAATAATTTATATCATAAAAATCATTGATGTTATTATCAATAGGAATTTTAATCATTGCCGCTTCACAAATACTTACTCATTATTTAAAAGTATCTGACTTAATGTAAGGATTAAGTTTTGGTATTGGAATTGGTTTGCTAGTTACAACTATTGTTTATAGAAATAAAATACTGCTAAAAACAGTCTTTTATTTTATAATTCCTAAATGAATAATACGTCCCCCTGATTGATTTACGGGGTTTACACTCTTCCCTACTACAATCCCTCTTTCTGGTGCGTGGTATTTCTTAATTCTATTACCAAACACATCTCGTAGTGTAGCAATATGATCTCCTTCTTCTACAATATCTCGTAAATCAACATGTACTGTGAGCAACCCTCCTTCTTGTGTGTATAACCAATAGGATTTTTTACAAACTACTGTATTTCTCTTAGAGGTTTCATATTCATCATCCGTAATTCCTAAATATGCCAATACATTGTGCACTCCTGCTACTCCACTTTTAATTATTTTCTTTTGAAAACTATGCGGATTACCCACTTCGATAGTAATAGATGGAATTCCTAACTCTTCTGCAGCTCCTCGTAAAGTACCGTCTGATGGTGGTGTATGTACTATAATTTCAGCATCTTGTAATAAGGCTAATTTTTTGGTGACTTTATTGTTCATATCACTTCTAATATAAAATGAATTCACTCTACCAAAACTAGCTGTATGTAGGTCTAACAAATAATCAAACTTCTTTACTACTAAATTCAAAAAACGATTGGCATATACTTCACTGGTATTTCCATTATCTTTTCCTGGCATAATTCTGTTAATATCAACTCCATCGCTAAAAACTCTTGTCCCTCGAACAAACGAAGGTACATTCACCACAGGAATTCCTACAATTGTTCCTTTTAAATTTTCTGTATCTAAATCTTTAAATAATCGCTGAATAACTGATATTCCGTTTAATTCATTTCCATGAACCGCAGCTGTAAGTCCCAATACAATACCATCTTCTTTTCCTCTAGCTACCATGACAGGAATACACGTGGGAATTCCCATTGCGTTAGAAGTAACCTTTAACCAATAATTTTTAATAGAATTTTTAGGTGTTTGATTCACATCAAACTCGGTAATATATTCAATCTGGTGTCCCATACTCATACTTTTAATATAATTCGTTTAACAGCGTACTATCGTTGTTTAATGAAGTAAATAGTTTCTTTTTAAACTTTTTATTCGAGTTTATTAAACTAATACACATTTTGTCGATAGCAATGGTAGAAAGTACAGTTTGTATAAAAGTTTCTATTAAATCGTCTATACCTAAACCTAGTTTGTTATAATCTCTTCTGTCCATAATTAACAAACGATTAGTGTCTGACGTCCATTCATTTTCACCTAACTTAACCGATAAGTTAGTTCCTAACATTTGCCAAGAATCTTTACTGCTTTCTAAGTCGTTTTCCAACGGTAGCAATGCTCTTCTCGAGTACATACACAATGGTTTTATTCCATCTTTTGTACTACTAATCATCATACGAATGTCTGATACAAACGTTTCTCCTTTAGCATTTGGCATTGTACCAACATGATAATATTTGCCTTTTGTGCTTACTGAACTCCAATTATAGTTACCTATTAAACTTTGTACAATAAAACGTTCATATTCGATTTCTAACTTCATAAACTCTTCTAGTTCTTGTTCGTTAACAATCGTAAAAACTCCTTGTCCTGCATTACTATAAGGTATTTTTATAACTGCTTGTCCTCCCATTTTCTTTACCCACAACGGAATTTCATTCTTGCTAACATCCCAAATAGTATCTGGAATATTTATTTTCATTCCATATTCTTCTAATTCTGTGTTGTAAATATCATATGCTTTGGCAGCCACCATTTTATTTCTTCCTCCAGCCAAACAAGTAATAATAGGGTTTAAAATCTTTGTTTTACTATTAATTGGGAATCTATTCCATGGTTTTTGAGTTACATATCTAAAAATACCTCGTAACGGAATCCATTCTTCTTCTTGTTTTAGATAAAAAATTTCATTTTCTATTTTTATATGATCGTTATCTTTGTTTGAATAATAAGGTACAAGAAAAACATCTTCTTTAAAAACATCAGCTATAACAGCTGCATAACCTGATGTTTCCATATAATTTTTATCATAAAGTACCGCTAATCTACCATCTTTAACAAGTTTTCGCTTTTTCTCTAAGATAGGCTTAAACGTTCTTTCAATTAACAAGCGATATACTCCGTCTTCTTTATTATCATCTAGCAAAGGCATTGATTTTTGACCTGATGGGCATGAGTTATTCTCTATAATAACCATATTTTTATCTCCATCTGCCGATGTTGAGTTAATCAAATCTGCTCCTCCCCATAAAAAGTACTTACATTCATACGATAAAATTTCTCTAAGTTTATCTGCATTTACTTTTGGATGTAAATGACAATACCTAGCAATAATTCGTTCTTTATCAAGATTTAAAAAAAAGTTTACCATTGGATGAATTGTAGCATTCAGCACCTTAGGATACCAATGGTTCTCGTTATTAAATGTATTAGGTTTTATAAGTTCTGTTATTTTCATTCTTTCTTATTTTTGTTTTTAAAAATAGCTAAAAACGATTTTTTTATTTTTTAAATATACCAACTATTTTAAATATTAAGTATTATAAAAAGTAAGATTCTACATTCATAAATAATTTAGTAATTTCGACCCTCTAAATTACTTTCATGAAAGTTTGTATCGCCGAAAAACCTAGTGTAGCCCGTGAGATTGCTAATATCTTAGGAGCCAGTACCAAACGAGATGGATATTTCGAAGGGAACGGCTATGCAGTTACGTATACATTTGGTCATTTATGCACACTTTTAGAGCCTAAAGACTACAAACCGCACTGGAAAAGCTGGGATTTAAATAACCTACCGATGCTTCCTGAGCGTTTTGAAACGAAAGTTACTAATGATAGTGGTATTCAGAAACAGTTCAAAATTGTTAAGTCTTTATTTGAAAAAGCCGATGTGGTTATCAACTGCGGGGATGCTGGGCAAGAAGGAGAACTCATTCAACGATGGGTTATCAATCAAGCAAATTACAAAGGTAAAATTCAACGGTTATGGATTTCTTCTCTAACGGAAGAAGCAATTAAAGAAGGGTTTGAAAACCTAAAAGACAACGACGATTATAATAATTTATATTATGCGGGATTTTCTCGTGCTATTGGTGATTGGCTATTAGGTTTAAATGCTACTCGTTTGTACACTGTAAAATTTGGCGGTTACAAACAAGTGTTATCTATTGGTAGGGTACAAACTCCTACCCTAGCTATGTTGGTAGATCGTTATAAGGAAATTCAAAACTTTAAACCTGAACCTTATTGGGAGTTACAAACGCAATATCGTGAAACTTTATTTAGTTGTGAAGAAGGTCGCTTTTTAAAGAAAGAAGACGGACAAGCTTTTGCCGACAAGGTAAAAGAAAGTGATTTTGAAATAACCTCGGTTACTAAGAAAAAAGGAAAAGAATACGCACCTAAACTTTTTGACTTAACAGGTTTACAGGTATACTGCAACAACAAATTTGGGTTTTCAGCAGATGAAACCTTAAAAATTGTTCAGAAATTATACGAAATGAAAGTAGTTACATACCCTAGAGTGGATACTACTTTTTTACCGAATGATATTTATCCTAAGGTTCCAAATATTTTAAAAGGACTAAAACAATATGCTTCGTTAACACAACCTTTATTAGGAAAAAAAATACGTAAATCAAGTAAAGTTTTTAACGATAAAAAGGTTACCGATCACCATGCTATTATTCCTACAGGAGTAGAAATCAATCTGCAATACAACCAACAACAGGTATATGATATTATTGTAAAACGATTTATTGCCGTGTTTTATCCTGATAGCGATATTTCAAAAACCGAAGTTAAAGGTGAAGCTGATAAAGTGCCTTTTAGAACTTCAGGAAAAGAAATACTTACCAAAGGTTGGCGAGCTGTTTTTGAATATGGAAACGATTCTAAAAAAACAGAAGAGAAAGATGTGCTTCCAACTTTTGAAAAAGGAGAAAAAGGTCCGCACGAACCTTCTTTTTTAGAAAAAGAAACCAAACCACCTCGTAATTATACCGAAGCGAGCTTGTTACGTGCCATGGAAACTGCTGGGAAGCAAGTAGATGATGATGAAATGCGTGAATTGATGAAAGAAAATGGTATTGGACGACCATCCACACGTGCGAGTATTATTGAAACGTTATTTAGAAGAAAATATATTGAACGCCAAAAAAAGTTAATTATTCCTACCCAAACTGGTATTGATTTAATTGATTTAATTGACAATGAACTTTTAAAATCTGCTGAATTAACAGGGCTCTGGGAAAAACGTTTGAAAGAAATTGAACGTGGTGAATACCATGCTGCTACGTTTATCAATCAAATGAAAAAAATGGTAGACGATTTGGTCTATGAAGTTCGTTCGAGTTCTAAAACCAAACGAATTTCTTACGAAGCTCAAAAAACAAAACAACCGCCAAAAAAAACAGCTTCTAAAAAGAAAACCGTTGTTGGTAAAGAATGTCCAAAATGTAAAAAAGGTCAATTATTAAAAGGAAGTGCTGCTTATGGCTGTTCTGCTTATAAAAATGGTTGTGATTTTACACTGGCTTTTGAATTTATGGACAAAAAAATATCCGAAAACCAACTAATTCGTTTACTTGATAAAGGATGTACAACCAATTTAAAAGGCTTCAAACAAAAAGGTGAAAAAGTTGAAGGTTTGGTTCGTTTTGATGATAACTTCAATTTAAAATTTGAACCAAAAAAAGGAATTACTACAAAAGAAGAGATTACTTCGTCACAAACTCCTCGTAATGACAGTGAAAAAATAACCTGCCCTAAATGTAATAAAGGAACTGTTTTAAAAGGAAAATCTGCTTACGGATGTTCTGAGTATAAAAATGGTTGTGGCTTTGTGTTTACTTTTGAAAACATCAAAAAAATGGCTAACGGACAACCGTTAACCAAAGAATTAGTATGTAAAATATTGACTTCTAAGTAAGTTCTTTATAATAGTACTCTATCAGTTTCTCTGGATTTTTAATCGTATTTTTTATCCATTTAAAGTACAATACTTTCTTTTCTTCTTCTGAAAGTTGCCAATGCATATCTGTTCTTTTCAAACGTGTAGTTACATCTTGTAAAGTAATAGCTGCTGCTACTGATATGTTTAAACTCTCGGTAAAACCTACCATTGGTATTTTTAAAAACCCATCCGCTTCTTGTTTGATATAATCTGAAATCCCATCTTTTTCAGCTCCAAAAACAAATGCCGACTTTTTTGTCACATCAAAATCAGGTAAAATACAAGAATCAGTATGTGGAGTGGTTCCTATAATTTGGTATCCTTTTGCTCGTAAATCTTCTAAACAGGCTTTGGTATTGTCTCCATCTTCTTTATATCGGTGGATGTCTAACCATTTCTGGCTTCCTTTTGCTACATGTCTTGAAACCTTGTTCGTAAACTTATTTTCAATTGCATACACATCTTGTACTCCAAAAATATCGCAACTTCTCACCACCGCACTGGCATTGTGTGGTTGGTAAATATCTTCTAACACTACCGTGAAATGACGTGTGCGTTCATTTAAAACCTTATAAAAGGTTTCTTTTCTTTTCTCAGTAATGTAGCCTTCTAAATAGGCTAATAATCCTTCATCAATCATACAACAAACATAGTAATTTTTCCTATTTTTAAGCGCAGAGCGATAGCCCAGTATTTATTTTCTTAAACTTGCAACAAAATTTATATTTATGAAAAAACGATTGGTTGTATTAACAGGTGCTGGTATTAGTGCTGAAAGCGGTATTAAAACTTTCAGGGATGCTGATGGTTTATGGGAAGGTCATGATATTTATGAGGTAGCTTCTCCACAAGGGTTTCGTGCTAATCCTGAGTTAGTGTTAGGTTTTTATAACCAACGTAGAAGACAACTTTTAGAAGTTTCTCCCAATAAAGCACATCATAACCTAGTTTCTTTAGAAAATAATTTTGAAGTTGATATTATTACGCAAAACGTAGATGATTTACACGAAAGAGCAGGAAACAAAAATGTAATACACCTACATGGCGAACTATTAAAAGCTCGCAGTACTAAAAACAAACATCTTGTTTATAATTGGAATAAAGATATTGTTATGGGTGATGTATGTGAAGAAAATGCTCAATTACGCCCACATATTGTTTGGTTTGGTGAAGATGTCCCTTTATTGGAAAAAGCTGCTGAAATTACTTTACAAGCTGATATTTTAGTAATTATAGGGACTTCTATGCAAGTATATCCTGCGGCTAGTTTGGTTAACTATGTACAGCATAACACACCAATTTATTTTATAGATCCTAAACCTGCTGTAAATAAAAACGTCTTCAATAACTTAACTATTATTGAAGACGTTGCTAGTTCTGGTACTGATAAGTTAATTACAATACTTAATAAGGCTTTATGAGTTTGATGTTAAGCGATCAAAATACTCGTACAGTTCTCCTTTAGAAATAGTACTTCCTTTCTCAATTAAGTCAAAAATTTCAACATTTCTTTCTTCTTGATATGCTTTTGAGCCTCTTAAAAACTCAATTGCTTCATCATTTGGATTTTTTAATAGCCATTCAAATCCTTCTTGCTCTAAAACATTAACCTCTTTATCAATTTTTATCACAATGCGATGCATTTCTTTTTCTTCGCATTTAAATAGGTTTACTAAATTTGGAGAAAAATGTTCTAAGTACTCTGTTTTGGTTAATACATCATCCCAAACAACATCGCTAAATACATTCATTTCATCTTCTGCCACATGTGGTTTCTCTTTTTTTAATTCATCCCATTCTTTTTTATCAATGTTTTGTGATGCTAAAAAACGTGCAAACTCTTCGTGTAATCCTTCAAACTGCTCTTTTGTAAGTTGTCTATATTTCAAATGTTTAAATTTTATTAATTAACTGACCCTAGCTTTTATTCATTTTCTTTACTTAGGGCGATTATATTGTTTTGCATCATCCCTCTATGAGGGTTTCATGGGGCAATTTTAATAATAAATTAGGATTAGGGCAATTTTGCTTGTAAAAATCCAACGTCTTTTTTGAAGACACTCCTGGATAATCTCCATAATAATCTTTAATATCTATTATTAACTGAAAGTGTAAATGCGGAGCATAATCTCCATTTACAGAACTATCTCCTAAAGTTCCAATTTTCTCTCCTTGTTTAACTTTTTTACCAACTGATATGTCTTCTAAAGATTCTAAGGATAAATGACCATACAATGAATAAAATTCATTTCCTTCTATTGAATGTTTGATTATAATTGTTGGTCCATAATCTCCATAGTTTACATTGTTTTTAAAACTATGAATTTCTCCATCTAATACTGCTAAAATATCTGTACCTGCATCACACCACAAATCAACTCCCAAATGAATATTTCGTTGATTTTCTTCTGATAATTTATTAAAATGTTCACTTCTGTTATAAATATCTCTTACTTCTAAATATCCTCCAAAAGCAACTGTTTTTTTATGTTTAAAAAAGTAGTTTTCTAAATATGCTTCCCATTCTTTTGATGAAGAAACGTCAAAAGTTAACTCTTTGTTAGATGCAGCTATTGAAATTGGAATGTACTCATTAAAAAATATGTTAGCATTAATTACATGCAATGGTTTTTGAGATATATTCTTAAAAAAATCTGTCATAAATAGTTTTATATATAAAAAAGAGTAATCAAAGATAATTGATTACTCTAACATATGTAAATTACACAAATTATTCTATCGTGTTACTGTTCCGCTAATTTCTCTAACAGGTCCTGCTTCCATATCAAATGTTACATGATCTTCTGCATCTGCTGGTACTCCATGTGCTAAAGGTTTTAATGTAAATGGGGCTGGACTGTTATCTGGATAGGGTTCAACAGAAATAACAGCTGTTGTTCCTCTTAAATCTGTTGGAAAAATAAATCCATCTGGAGCATTTTGTATAAAATCTTCTCCCGGATATCCTGGTCCATTATTTTCATTACCTTTAAATGGTGTTGTTGTTGCATTATCATCTGCCATTGCTACATCTGTAAAAGTTCCTGTACTAATTGGCGTACCATTAATAACTACCCAACCTTCATATTTCCAGCCCTCAGGTAAAGTTGGTAAAGAAAGTCCTGTTGCAGGACTCCCTCCTGTTAAGTCTAAAAACCAAATACCACTTCTTTCATTATTCATCATTCCATCAGTTGGGGTAGCTAAAATGTATTTACCTGTTGAAGTTGAAAAGTCTCCTACAATTCCTGTAGATGATATTCCTGCTGAGTTTCCTGAAAAATCTCCTGCTAGCATTTTAGTATTTGCTGGTGCTGGATCTGGGTTGTTTGCTGGTTCAATGGTTAAAACAAATGTAGTTGCTGCTGATAGCATGTCAGAATCAACTACAAAAGAGCTTTCAGACAATTCTCCTGAATCATTTACATTAAAAGTTCCTGTTGATACAGGAGCTCCTCCTACAATTATCCAACCTTCATACACATAATCAGTTCCTAAATTCTCTAGACCATTAACATTTAAACTTAAGTTTGATGTTTTTGGTGTATTATCGTCATCATCATTACAGGCAACAAAAGTTAACGCACTTACTGCTGCTATTGTTAAAAGTATTTTTTTCATTGTTTTTGTAATTTTGAGTTTATACAAAAACAAAGTTACTTGCAGTTTTTCTAATAAAATGTTAGCTAGCTTACACTTACGCTATTTTTTTAAGTAGTCGTATCTCCTTTCTATTAAAATTAATAATTTTTTCTTCTTTTAACTCGTTCATTAAGGTGTTTAAAGTTGGCCTTGAAGTACCTATAAGTGTTGCTATATCTTTTTGTGTATATGGGTGTTCTATTACTTGATCTCCAGTTTTTTCACATTCATGTCCATATTCTTCACACAACTCTTTAAAAAACTCTAATAAGCGAGTACGTGTGTCTTTAAATAATAATAACTGAAGTCTTCTTTCTAACTTTTTTATTCTCAAACCAATAAATTTATAAATCTTAAAACTTACAGGTATATTATCTCTCATCAAAGAATACATAGTTTCTCGTGATACTGGACAAATTTCTGTTGTATTATCTATAGATTGAGCAAATTCATTTCGTTTTTCAATACCCAAAATAGCTTTTTCTCCAAATATTTCTCCTTTGGTTAAAATAGCCTTAATTACTTCTTCTCCTTCTTCTGTATAATAACCTAGTTTAACCTTTCCTTTATCTATTAAATAAATTTTATTTGCGACATCTTCTTCAAAATAGATATAGTCTTTCTTTTTATAAAGACTTAAAGTATGTGTTTCTTTATAGGCAGGATATTTATGTGGGCATAATATTTTAAATAAGTTAACATCTTCAAAATACCAAAGTGCACTCATAGTTTTTACTTTTAAATTTTAAGTCGAAAAAGCTAAAAATACATTACAAAAAAAGCTCTGGAGTTTTCCAGAGCTTTTTTTACCTTTATTTTGCGAGTAGCCTTTTAAGCGTTTTGCTTTTTTATTAAGTTTAAAGCTGAACCTTCTTTAAACCACTCTATTTGCCCTTTATTATATGTATGATTTGTAATAATAATATCTTTTGAACCGTCTGCATGAACAACTTCTATTGTTAATGGTTTGTCTGGAGCAAACTCGTTTAAATCTAAAAAGTTGAACGTGTCATCTTCTTGAATTAAATCATAGTCATTTTCGTTGTCAAATGTTAACCCTAACATTCCTTGTTTTTTTAGATTTGTTTCATGAATACGAGCAAAAGACTTTACTAAAACTGCTACTACACCTAAATGACGAGGCTCCATAGCTGCATGCTCACGAGAAGACCCTTCTCCATAATTATGATCACCTACAACTATAGTTGGAATTCCTTTCGCTTTATACGCTCTTTGTGTTTTTGGTACTGCATCATATTCACCTGTTAACTGACTTTTTACAAAGTTAGTTTGCTTATTAAAGGCATTTACAGCCCCTATTAAACAGTTATTAGAAATGTTATCTAAATGACCACGATAACGTAACCATGGTCCTGCCATAGAAATATGATCTGTAGTACATTTACCGTGAGCTTTAATTAATAATTTAGCTCCTTTTATTTCATCTCCAATTGGTGTAAATGGAGTTAACAATTCTAATCGTTCAGAATTTGGATCTACTACAACTTCAACATCACTACCATCTTCTTCTGGAGCTAAATATCCATTATCGTCAACTTCAAATCCTTTTGGTGGTAATTCCCAACCTGTAGGTTCGTCTAACATCACTTCTTCTCCATCTTCATTAATTAACTTATCTGATAATGGATTAAAATCTAAACGACCTGCAATAGCAATGGCTGCGGTTAATTCTGGAGAAGCAACAAAGGCATGTGTATTTGGATTACCATCGGCGCGCTTTGCAAAGTTTCTATTAAATGAGTGTACTATTGAATTTTTAGGAGCATTCTTCGGGTCTTCATAACGTCCCCACTGACCAATACATGGTCCGCACGCGTTAGTAAATATTTTTGCATCTAAGTTTTCAAAAACTTGTAAGATACCATCTCTTTCAGCAGTATAACGTACTTGCTCAGACCCTGGGTTTATACCAAACTCTGCTTTTGTTTTCAATCCTTTGTCTATTGCTTGTTGTGCAATAGAAGCCGCACGCGATAGATCTTCATAAGAAGAGTTTGTACAAGAACCTATCAATCCCCATTCTACCTGCAATGGCCAATCGTTTGCTTGAGCTTTCTCCGTCATTTCCTTTCCTACTGGAGTAGATAAATCTGGCGTAAAAGGTCCGTTTAATAAAGGGCCTAATTCTGATAGATTAATTTCAATTACCTGGTCAAAATATTGTTCAGGGTTTGCATATACTTCAGCATCTGCCGTTAAGTATTCTTTTATTTCATTTGCTGCATCTGCTACATCACTTCTATCTGTTGCTCGTAAATAACGCTCCATAGATTCATCGTAACCAAAAGTAGAGGTTGTTGCTCCAATTTCTGCCCCCATATTACAAATAGTTCCTTTTCCTGTACACGACATTGCTGTTGCACCAGGTCCAAAATACTCTACAATAGCACCTGTTCCTCCTTTAACTGTTAAAATTTCTGCAACTTTTAAAATAACATCTTTTGGTGCTGTCCATCCAGATAATTTACCTGTTAACTTCACACCTATCAACTTAGGAAACTTTAATTCCCAAGGCATTCCTGCCATAACATCTACAGCATCTGCACCTCCAACACCAATAGCTACCATTCCTAAACCTCCTGCATTTACCGTATGAGAATCTGTACCAATCATCATTCCTCCCGGAAAAGCGTAGTTTTCCAAGACTACTTGGTGAATAATTCCCGCTCCTGGTTTCCAGAAACCAATTCCATATTTATTAGAAACTGACTCTAAGAAATTAAAAACTTCGTTTGAATTATTTAATGCTGTTTGCAAATCTGTTGAAGCACCTACTTTTGCCTGAATTAAATGATCGCAATGCACCGTTGTTGGTACAGCTACTTTATCTTTTCCTGCTTGCATAAACTGTAACAATGCCATTTGTGCTGTTGCATCTTGACAAGCGATACGATCTGGAGCAAAATCAACATAATCCTTTCCTCTTTCGAAAGCTTTCGTTGGTGTTCCATCCCAAAGATGTGTGTATAAAATTTTCTCTGCTAATGTTAAGGGTTTTCCAGTAATTTTTCTTGCAGTATCTACTCGTTCTACTACTTTACTGTATACCTCTTTTATCATTTCTATATCAAAAGCCATATTTATTAATTTTTGTTATCCTACGAATTTACCAAAAAAAAATAGTATAGAAATGAAGCTACTATATAATTATAATGAGTTTAAATAGTTATTATCTATAATAGATTTTCTAATTTTATATGTAGTTAACAGTATAAAAAAAGCTCAAGTATTATACTTGAGCTTTTAGTTACTTTATTTAATAAATAAATTATACTACTAACTGCTTTTGAGATGGCTTAAACTTAGTTAAAACAATACCATCAACTGCTTTTTCGTACTCTTCCATAGTTGGAGTTCTTCCTAAGATAGTAGACAAAACAACAACTGGTGTTGAAGATAATAGTGATTCTCCTTTTTTCTCTCCTGAATCTTTTACAACTCTTCCTTGGAATAAACGTGTAGATGTTGCCATTACCGTATCTCCTGGTTCTGCTTTTTCTTGGTTACCCATACATAAGTTACAACCTGGGCGCTCTAAATATAGCATGTTTTCATACTTTGTACGTGCTAAGCCTTTTGGAGCATTATCATCAAATTCAAAACCTGAGTACTTCTGTAACACTTCCCAATCGCCCTCTGCTTTTAATTCATCAACAATGTTATAGGTTGGAGGTGCTACTACTAACGGAGCGTTAAATTTTACTTCTCCTTGTTGAGATTCAATATTTTTTAACATTTGAGCTAAAATTTTCATATCTCCTTTGTGTACCATACAAGATCCTACGAAACCTAAATCTACTTTTTTAGTTCCTCCATAAAAAGATAATGGACGAATAGTATCATGTGTGTAACGTTTAGAAACATCTTCATTATTTACATCAGGGTCTGCAATCATTGGTTCAGCAATTTCATCTAAATCAATAACTACTTCTGCGTAATAATTCGCATCAGCATCTGGTTTTAAAGCTGGTTTTGTACCAGTTTTAAGCTCTTGAATTCTGTTATTGGCTTTATCAACTAAACCTTGTAACATTTGCTTTTCGTTATCCATACCTTTATCAATCATGATTTGGATACGATCTCTTGCAATTTCTAAAGATTCAATTAACGTTTCTTCTTCTGAAATACAGATAGAAGCTTTTGCCTTCATCTCAGCAGTCCAGTCTGTAAATGTAAAGGCTTGATCTGAAGTTAAGGTACCAATGTGTACCTCAATAACACGCCCTTGGAATACGTTTTCGCCATCAAATTGCTTTAACATTTGTTGTTGCGTAGCGTGTACCACGTCACGGAAATCCATAAAGCTTCTCATATTTCCTTTGAAGGTTACTTTAACTGACTCTGGAATTGGCATAGTTGCCTCTCCTGTTGCTAAAGCCAATGCTACTGTACCTGAATCGGCACCAAAAGCAACTCCTTTAGACATACGAGTGTGAGAATCTCCACCAATAATAATATCCCAATCATCAACAGTAATATCATTTAATACTTTATGAATTACATCTGTCATTGCATGATATTGACCTTTTGGATCACGCCCAGTAATTAAACCGAAGTCGTTCATAAATTTCATTAAACGAGGAATATTCGCTTTTGACTTATCATCCCAAACAGAAGCTGTGTGACACCCCGATTGGTAACCAGCATCTACAATTGGTGAAATTACCGTAGCTGCCATCATCTCTAATTCTTGAGACGTCATTAAACCTGTAGTATCTTGAGACCCTACAATGTTTACTTCTACACGAACGTTAGAACCTGCATGTAATGTCTTACCTGGTGTAGTTCCAACAGCATTTTTATTGAAAATTTTCTCAACAGCTGTTAAACCTTGGTTTTCAATAGAGATTTCTTTTGATGCTGCATATACTTGAGGAATATCAATACCTAAAGCTTTACAGGCAAAAGTTTGTAATTTTTTACCGAAAACTACAGCATAAGATCCTCCAGCCTTAATAAACTCCATCTTTTGAGGAGTTAAAGCAGTAGAAATATCTTTTAACTCTTGATCTCCGTTATATAATTTTTTCTCTTTTGTATTGATTGTTAAAACAGTTCCAGTTTTAACAGAATACATCTCTTTTAAAATTGGTTCTCCATCTTTATCTACAACTGTATTACCGTTTTCATCTTTTTGTTTTACCCAGTTTTTTAAATCGATTCCAATTCCTCCGGTTACTCCAACTGTGGTTAAGAAAATAGGTGCTATACCATTAGTACCGGCAATTACTGGCGCAATATTGATAAATGGTACGTATGGAGAAGAAGGAACACCTGTCCATAATGCCACATTATTTACTCCAGACATACGAGAAGATCCAACTCCCATAGTTCCTTTCTCAGCAATTAACATTACACGCTTATCTGGGTGTTGTTCTTTTAATGCTAATAATTGCTGTTGCATTTCTTTATCATGCTCAAAAATAGATTGTCCGTGTAACTCACGATCAGATCTAGAGTGAGCGTCTGCTCCAGGAGATAATAAATCGGTAGAAATATCACCTACACCTGCAACAAAAGTTACTACTTTTATTTCTTCTTCTACTTCTGGTAACTTAGTAAAGAATTCTGCCTTAGCATAGCTTTCTATTAATTCTTTAGCTATTACATTGCCATCTTTATATGCTTTTTCTAATCTTTCTGTATCTGCTTCATATAAGAAAACTTGAGTTTTTAATACTTTTGCTGCTTCAACGGCAATATCAGCATTATTTCCAAGTGCTAAATCTAATAACACTTCAACAGATGGACCACCTTTCATGTGTCCTAATTGTTCAAAAGCAAAAGCAGGAGTTATCTCTTCTACTACAGATTCACCTTGAATAATTTCTTTTAAAAAGTTTGCTTTTACGCCTGCAGCACTTGTTGTACCCGGTAAAACATTATAGATAAAGAAATTAAGAGAGTCTTTTCTGTGAGGATTGTTTACATCTTTAATTTGTGAGATGATTTCAGTTAACAATTCACTTCCATCGATAGGTTTAGGGTGAAGACCTTGACCTTTTCTTACTTCAATCTCCTTTAGGTAATCTGAGTATGTGTTCATAAAAAGTTTTGTTTTTAAATATTTAGAAGGAAATAGTAAAAGTTATTACGTATTAAAACCGTTCTTTTACAGCTTTATCCTGTTAATTTTTGCTTAGCAAAAGTAATATTTTAACCTCAATTTTAAAAATAAACAACAAAACAGTCAAAAAAGCAAATTAATTTAATTAGAAAGACCTATTTTTAAAAATATACCAAAAAAACAAGTGTAAAAACACGCAATAATTATCAAATTGATAATTCACTATTTTTAAGTGTATTAAAAAAAAATGCTATAATGATTCTAAATAGGAAAAAAAGCAGACCCATAAGCTGGATTCTGTCCCTTAAAAAATAAGGTTCTTATCATTTATCTAGTTCTGAAATTACTCTCAGAATCAATCTGCCTACCCCTTAGAATCGCGCGAGTAGCGCTCAAGCTCTAATGTACATGGCATTGCACCGCATAGAGTTTACCTGGTTTCACTACAGCATTACCTGTACATTCTTTCTGTTGCACTTGTCCTCGGTTTACACCGGACGGATGTTATCCGCTATGCTACTCTATGGTGTCCAGACTTTCCTACTTATATTTTCTACAAGTCGATAAGATAGGTCTGCTATTATATTGTTATAATCAAATAAAAGTTCACACCTCTATTCATAAAAAAACCCACTCAAAAGAATTGAGTGGGAAAATTGCTATGAAAAAGAAAAAGTGTCTAGAACGTCTCCTAGACACTGCAAATATATAACTGTTTTTCGTTTAAAAAAAATTTTATTTAAAAAAATTATCTTTTTTATGATTTTTTTAAGAAAACATGTCTTTAACCTTTTCAAAGAAAGATTTGTCTGATTTCTGAGGGTTTGGGCTAAAGTTCTCATCTTCTTGCATTTCCTCAAAAAACTTACGTTGATCTTTCGTTAGTTCTTGTGGAGTCCATACATTTATATGAATTAAGAAATCTCCATTACCATAACGCTCAATACTTGGTAATCCTTTTCCTTTTAAACGTAAAATCTTACCTGATTGCGTTCCTGGTTCTATCTTAATCTTTACTTTTCCTGTAACAGTTTCTATTTCTTTTGATACTCCTAAAACTGCTTCTGAAAAATTAATATATAAATCGTAGTGAATATTACTACCTTCACGCTTTAAATTTTCGTGTGGTACTTCTTCAATTAACACTAATAAATCTCCTGGAATTGAGTTTTTACCTGGAGCTTCATTTCCTTTACCTCCTACTTTTAATTGTACACCTTCTGTAACACCCTCTGGAATATTGATAGAAACGGTTTCTTCTTTTACTACCATTCCTTGTGCATCTGCTCCACTTGGTTTTTTATCTAGCATCTCTCCTGCTCCATGACAGGTACTACAAGTAGTAGCTGTTTGCATTCTACCTAAAATAGTATTGGTAACACGCATTTGTTGTCCGCTACCATTACATGTTGAACATGTTTTATAGGTTACTCCGTCTGCTTGAACTTTCCTACGAACTTTTACCTTCTTTTCTACACCTTTGGCAATTTCTTCTAGTGTTAACTTTACACGGATACGTAAGTTACTACCTTTAACTCGTGCTTGACGGTGACCTCCACCACCAAAACCACCGAAACCTCCTCCGAATGCTCCTCCGAAAATATCTCCAAATTGGCTAAATATATCATCCATATTCATACCTCCACCACCGAAGCCTCCATGACCTCCTTCAAAAGCAGCATGACCGTACTGATCGTAACGAGCTTTTTTGTTGTCGTCACTTAACACCTCATAAGCTTCTGCGGCTAGTTTGAATTTTTCTTCAGCTTCTTTATCGTCAGGGTTTTTATCTGGATGGTATTTAATAGCCATCTTACGATATGCCTTTTTAATTTCAGCTTTTGATGCTGATTTTGATAATCCTAATATTTCGTAATAATCTTGTTTTGCCATAACTTTCAATGTTCAACTATTAGTAAGTAAGTATCGTTAGTGACCAATAGTTGTATTAATGATGATTGTTTTACGCTTGCCCCATTACTACTTTAGGGTGACGAATAATTTTATCTCCTAGCTTATATCCTTTCTCCACACAATCTATAATTTTTCCTTTTAATTCATCTGAAGGTGCTGGTATTTGTGTTATTGCATCATGAACTTCTGCATCAAAATCATCTCCTGGTTTTACTTCTATTTCAGTTAACCCTTTTTGAGTTAAGGTGTTTTTAAACTTATTATTAATAAGTTCCATACCTTTTAATAACTCAGAGTCTTCTGTTTTTTTAATTTCTGCCAAACCTCTATCAAAATCATCCATAATTGGCAGTAAAGCTGTCATTAATTCTTGACTTGCAGTTTTAAAAAGTTCAATACGTTCTTTTGAAGTACGTTTTTTATAGTTTTCAAACTCTGCAAATAAACGCAAATATTTATCTTTCTCTGCTTGAATTAATTCTTCTGCCGTTGGCTCTTCTTTAGCTTCAACCTCTTTATTTTCTTGAGTTTCTTCTTGATTCTCTCCTAAGTCGCCATTTTTAATAGCGTCGTTAATTTCGTCTTCTTTTGTATATTGATCTTTACTCATTGTAAATCGTTTCATGTATTTAACACTTTTTGATTAACAATAATATTGCCAATAAAAGAAATGTGTCATAATGACATTGCAACATAACTTCTCAAAGAAAACCATAGTATAAAGTTCAAAAAAAAATATATTTATATTTTGTTCAAAGATTTCAAAACTATATATTTAAGAAATTTTTATTAATTAATTTATAACATAAAAAGTCCCTCATTATGAAACAGAATTTTTTAAACATTTCAGGAGTTACCGTTCTTTCAAAGAACCAACAAAAGAACTTAACAGGTGGTGCTGCTATTGATCTTAATAAATGTGGATGTGACTGCTCAGGAAGCGTTACAGGTCCTATTTATTGTCATCAATATTTTGCTTGTACACAAGAGTACACTTGTAGTGAAGAAATGTAGAGAAATAAAAAAGCTGTTATTTTTAAAATAACAGCTTTTTACTTCATTATAAATTTATACCTTTATAAAGGTTTAACTAATTTAGCCTTTGTAGGTATAACAAATTCTGCTTCTTCAATAAACTTTATGTTTGATAACTTAACCTCTCCTATCTCTTCTTCATATCCGTTTTTTAATGACCACATATGAAAAGTCCAATTAGTTGCAAAAGGAATTGAATTAACTAATTCGATATTGTTATACTTAATAGCATGCGGTTCTTTTTCTGCTTTTTCCTTTCCTTTACCAAAAGTAACAATATACGCCGCTCCTTCTAAAAAGTTTGTACTAGGATTTTTATAAATTACATACCAGTCGTCTGGTGCATCACCTGTTCCAGAAGCAAAGGTTAGTTTACCTGTATCAAAGTTTTTAGTTCCCCATTTATTTTCTTCAAAATTAGACCAAATAGTTCCATCGTCGTTTAGTTTATAAGGTAACCCTAAAAAATATGACCATGTAAAAATATCAAACCTTGCTGCTGCTAAATCTTTCTCTTTTATTCCAACTGAATACACTTCTTTTCCGTCAAAAAGTATTATTTCTCCATTATTTTTCTCTATCTTTATTTTACCTCCACCTGGTTCTTGTGTTATTGTTCCTGTTAAGCGATTTTTTCCACCAAAAGTTATGTCTATATCATACTTTAAATACTTTTGATTCATAAAAGTTTTTTTATGATGCGCTTTTTCTATTGAAGACGTAAAGTCTTTCTCTTGAGCTACAAAAATTATTGTTTGTAATAGTAAAATAACAAGTGTTATTCTTTTTTTCATAATGATTCATTTAAGTTAAAGCAGCTTGGTCGTTACTTTAGTTTCTTCATTACAATTTTTTTTAAAAAATTAAAAGTTAGATATAAAAGTATAAAAACTTACGTTAGAAGAGTAAAAAAACCTTAAATCAGTCGATTCTGCATATACCTTGAAAAGGTTTCTTTTATTTTGACAACTTACCTATTAGATTTTCAAAACAACCTCAGAGAGTAAGAAACTTTGATTTAAATGGATAATATTTGACACTAACAATGGTAATCTGCCTTTTTTATCTTTAATAAAAATACATATCTAATGCTTAAAAGGTAATGATTAAATGCTCTGCCTTATTTAATACAATCTGAAACATAAAATACTTTTACACTACTGAGAGCTGAGGTAAAAACAAGTAAATTTTTTAAAACTTTATACCAAAAACACTTTTATAATTCGCATCATGAGGTAAACCACTTTTTACTCTTACATTTAGCCATAATTTGTTTACACAATTCTCTACACGTTTTAGTGTACTTATACACCTGTAAAGAAAAGTCAGCGAAGTTCGCTGATAGTTTCGTTGGGTAGTATTCAATAAGGTATGTTAATTTATTTTTATTAAGTACATCTTAACTAAGTTTCTAATACTATTTTACTTTTTGGGTAGGGTAAATTATTACCTACTTGTTTTATTCAAAAAATTGTTCTCTTTTAAAGAATTGTAACCCAAAAATTAAACAAATATGAAAACAAAACTCAACTATTTATTAGTTGTTCTTTGCTTTGCGTCTATTCATGTACTAGCACAAGAGCAAAAAAATGAAGACCACAGAAAAAAGCTATGTAATTTATTTCCAGTTCTTCATAATTATATGCCTCTACACGTAAAATTCTAACGATACCTTTTCGGTATGGGTGGAATATTATTGCTAAGAATTTTAACTTAATTATTAATACATAAAATGAAAATTACTAGAATTATTGCATTGATTGCTCTGTGTACATCGGCACTCAATGCACAAGAAAAAGAAGTTGATTGCGATTTCAACATTAACAGAGCTTATTACCATTTGGAAGGAAAAGAACTCTTTACAAAAGACAAACAAAAAGCTATTGAATACCTAACTCCTTGTGTAGAAACTGAAAATCCCGTAGCACAACTTATGATGGGTCGTATCTTGCTAGAGGAAGCCACAGAAGAAAGTTACACAAAAGCTTTTAAACTAATTAAAGCAGCTGCAAAACAAGGCAATGCTATTGCTGCTACCGATTTAGGAATACTGTATAAGTATGGTAGAGGGTGTAAACTCAATTACAACAAAGCGAGAAAATGGTTTGAAAAAGGATTTGAGTTAGGGAACACCAAAGCAGCTTATTTATTAGGCTACCTATACTTAAAAGGCTTTGGAAACATACAACAAGACTATACCAAAGCGGTTAGTTGGTTTGAAAAGAGCGACTATCCTATGGCGAAATATTGGTTAGGAGTTTGTTACTATCACGGTTATGGCGTAGATAAAAATGTAGCAAAAGCAAATGAGTTATTAAAAACCAACTTTGATACAGCAAAAGAAGCTAACATAAGTGAAGCATCTAAAAACTCAGAAGTAGTAAATGCAGAGGAAATTAAGCATGTTATAAATGAAGAAGAGACAGTTACATCAGTAGAGGTTACCAAACAACAACTAAACGGAATGTGGGAAGGCGATTTATTGTTTTTTGATTGGTCAGCAACTCATATAGAAAACAAAATTCCTTTTAAAATTACAGCTAAATATGATGCAGAAAGTGATGTATTACATATCACTACGACCATTGCTGATAAAAAACAAAATGTAGATTTTACTAAATTAGATAACAGTCTTTATTTTAATGATGTTACTGTTGAATTACCACATAGTTCATTTAGTAAAAACATTCCTTCTGTTTTAGAGCATCAATTACTTTCTTCTGATGTTTCTATCAAACAATTTAATTCAGAAACCTACTTAACAGGAAATTTAGAGACTTATGTGAGTGCTTGGAAAGAATCAGGAGTACCTATTCGTTTTGTGTTAAAGAAGAAAAAGAAATTAGAAAACTCAGAAGAAGAGCTTTCAGAAGAAGCCTTAGCTGCACTTTCAAAACAAGAAGATAGTTTTATAAAGCTATATCCAAACCCTTTTGAAAAAGATGTAATTGTATCCTATTCATTAGAACAGCCAGCAAATACGAAGGTTACCATAACCAATATGAATGGATTACGAGAAAAAGTAATAAAGCCTTTAGCTAGTCAGGAAACAGGTAGATACCAATATTATGTAGAGGGAACGGATTTACCTAAAGGAATGTATGTAGTAACCATACTAGTAGGAAAAGAAAGAAAAACAAGAATTATCATCAAAAAATAATTGCTAGAAAAACACACAAATGAAAAGAATATATATACAGTTTTTACTACTACTTTTAGTAAGTACATTTAATATTGATTTACAAGCCCAAAGATTAAATATACCTGAAAAATCAACTATTGGAGATGAATTCTTAATTGCTCCAGATGGTACATATAGTGAATTAAGGCCTGTTTTATCAAAAAATTGTGGCTGTGAAGTTGCTGATTTAAGTTTTAACTGGAGTGGCTCTTTTAATAATGCAATAGCTAACGAGAACTTGATTAGACTTGCTAGAAAAAGAGCTTTAAAAAAATGGTATAGTAACCAAATAAACAAAGTAGTTAAACCAGCTATAGACAGAAAATTTGGTAGAACGTTTTCTAATTTTGAAGAAGCTAAAAATGAACTTTTAATAGATTCTGAAAGAAAAAACATAGCTACTCTTTCAAGACCTCTTAGAGATAAATATTCTCGTTTAAGATCTCGAGGATTTAAGGCCAAAGAAAAGCATT
This sequence comes from Tenacibaculum sp. TB-53, assembly GCF_059716285.2. Taxonomy (NCBI): domain Bacteria; kingdom Pseudomonadati; phylum Bacteroidota; class Flavobacteriia; order Flavobacteriales; family Flavobacteriaceae; genus Tenacibaculum; species Tenacibaculum sp. TB-53. The sequence goes on from NZ_CM202790.1 coordinate 1,133,217, forward strand.
TAAAAGAGCTAAAGTTATTAAAACTAAGAGAAGCAGAAATTAAATCAGGAAATATAAATAATCCTTCCTTGGGTTATATTAAAGTACAAGGGGTATACTTAAAAGATATTAGAAGTTTAAATTCCTTAAAATCAAAATGGACTCCTTTATTTGATGATTTTAGCAAGAACATCGCTGAAACTCATATAAACAACCATATGTATAAAAGCATAGGTAGAGGAGTTGAACCAGAAGTAATTAAACTTAAAAACCGACATTATAATAGTTTAAACACTTGGGACAGGCTAAGCTTATTACAATTTTTAGTTCATTATGAAGAGTATAAAAAGTTAAGCTCTCCTCCATACCTTGTTCCTGAACATATTAATAATATGTTTAAGAAGTTTAATAATATAGATAAAGCTACACCTGAGTTAATAAAAAAATTATCTATAAAAAACAGAACAGGAGGGTTTTCAGTCTTTGATGGTAGAACCTATTACAAGTTATTAAGCGCTTATACATCACCTCCTGCTTTACCTGGAGGTGAGTATATGGCCAAAATGGAATGGGAAAGATTAAAAAATCAAGCATTAGATAAGTTATTAAACTCTACGAGTACACCTAAAAATCTCTCTGAGTTCTTACAACAAGAAGAACCTGATTACTTTGGACAAGTTGTTAAAACAAGCGGAGGAGTTTCAAGAATTCATCAAAATGCTGTTGCTTTTACTGATAAAAATGGTAATGCATTTGCTTTTATAACTCCTGATGAAAAGTTCTTCTTCTATACAAAAGGAAAAGGTTGGTTTTTGGAAGGCAACAGATTCACAGAACAAAGAAGTTATCAATACTATGTTTTAGACAAGTACAATAGAAATAGTCAACCTATAACTTGGGGAATACACAGAGCAGCTGACGACTTGGGTGGTTTTGTTGTAGATTTAGTGGGGCATCCTAATAAAACAATAAGTGATTTTGCCAAAGGAATTATAAAAATAGCTACATTAGATTTTGATATTGAGAAAACATGGAACACTGTAATTAATGCAGATTTATCAGATGCTTCGTACATTGTATCAACAATAGCATTAGGACACTTATCAGGTCCAAAAGGCAAAGGACTTATTCCTGCTTCTGAGACTCCACAATTTCAAGAACTATTAGCTCAATACGCTGCTAAAACAAGACCTGCAAAACTAACTTGGCCTGAAATATTACAACTTTTTAAAAAGGCTAGAATCTTTGAGAAAAATGTTTCTTCACATTTGAAAACAATTTACAAAGTAAGTGACGGTTATTCTGTCTTTAATCAAGTATATTTGAAATATAATGGAGTGGTTTCTATAGTAGACGATTTAATTTATAATAGTAAAACAGGAAAGTTTTTATTAAATGAAAGTAAATATGGTGTACATAATAAGCTTACCAAAAATCAAAAATATATTCAGGACGCGATTAAAGCAGGAAAAAGCATAGAAGTAAGATCTAAAGGTCTTTTTAAGGACGTAAATGGAGAAGTTATTTTTGGCCAGGGCTCCTTAATAAAAGTTTCTGAAATCTTACGAGCACACAGTGTAAATGGAGTTATTGATATTAATACATTAAAAACTTTATGGAAAAAATAATCACAAAAAACTTAGTAATAAAAACAGTTGGTACTAAACTTGCTAAAGAGTTTAGTGCTGATGGCTTTAAATATGTAAAATCTAAACAAGAATTAATAAGGAAATATAAAGGAGGTTTTGATAAAATAGACTTTACTACATATGATATGTATCCTATAAGTCATCAAGAACTATCTGTTTCTTTTAAAAAAAGGTTAGATATCGTAGAGAATATTGTAAACAAATTTTATGATGGTAGGTTTATAAACCCAAAGTTTCATAAAGATACAATTACTATTTACCCGGATGTTGATTTAAATAAAGAAATTTATACTATTAAATTTAAGTCAGAGAACAATTTAAATTGTGAAATCTGTTCTAAATCAGAAAACATAAAAACAGAGGCCTTTATATTACATACAGAAGAAGATATTGAAAATATTATAAATTCTCTTATCCCTTTTATTCGAGAAAAAATCTTGCTTTTTTTTAAAGCTAATGATGATTTACAATATGTAAACAAGAAAGAAAAAGAACGAATACTGAAAAATGATAATAAGATTCCAATTATTCCTTTAATGCATTCTTTAGTCTTAATGAAACTTACTAATGACTTGGATTTTAATAAACTTAAAAAAGAATATTTAATAAAACTAGGACCATTACTGGGTTTTGAAGAAGAAAGTAAAAATGCTTTAAATGAATTGATTACTTATTTAGACAGTATTTAAACATAAAAAATAATTAAAGACCTACCAATAAGTGTAGGTCTTTATAGAATAAATTAATTAAGGTTACTCTAGTACTACACCTATAAAAATTAAAATGGAATATCAAAATAAGATTAATAAAAACATTTCTGAATTGTTGACAAATGAACGATTTAAATTTAGATATTCAGAAGTAAAAAAAGAGTTGGAAGTACTTAAGAGTAATGACTTAATTAACAACAAACAGTTTGAAAAAATATACAACGAAGATATCCTGTTAAAAATTAAATATAAAACCTATAAAAAAGCTCTTCGCAATCTAATTATTGGTCTTGTTTTAATTGGAACTGGTTTTGTTCTTATGAACACTTTACCTTTTCGGTATTTAATTATAGTTGGTGGGATAATTCTTTCTGTCAGTTCTTTCTTTGGAATCCAATCTAACAAACTTACTAAGAGTCAAAAAGAATACCTGAAAAGCTAAAAATTGGGATCCAATAATCTCATCATTTTTTATACGGATGCTATGAAGTTTATATTCTCTTGATAAACAAATAATATTTCTAACAAAAATCTTCTATACTTCTTTGTCCCTAAATAAGATTGCTTTTTGTTAGTACTAAAATTCCTGTAGTTTATCTCTAAAAAAAGGGAAGTATTTTCTATTTTTGTGCCTTTCAACACAACAACAAAACATGAACTTAACAGAATTAAACGCCATCTCTCCTATTGATGGTAGATACCGTAACAAAGTAGCAAGCTTAGCGAACTATTTTTCAGAAGAAGCTTTAATAAAATATCGTGTAAAAGTAGAAATTGAATATTTCATTGCTTTATGTGAAATTCCATTACCTCAGTTAGCCGATTTCAACAAAGATTTATATGCTGATTTACGTAAAATTTATGAAGATTTTTCTGCAGAAGACGCGCAAAAAATCAAAGAAATTGAAAGCGTTACCAATCACGATGTAAAAGCTGTTGAGTACTTTATTAAAGAAAAGTTTGACAAGCTAAGCTTGAATAAGTATAAGGAGTTTATCCACTTCGGATTAACGTCTCAAGATATTAACAATACCGCTATTCCATTATCTATTAAAGATGCAATGGATGAAGTATACTACCCTACTTTAGATACCTTAGTTTGCAAATTAGCTGATTTATCAGAAGAATGGGAAAACGTACCAATGTTAGCAAGAACTCACGGGCAACCAGCCTCTCCTACTCGTTTAGGAAAAGAGTTTTTTGTATTTGTAGAGCGTATTAACAATCAAGTTATTCACATACAACACACACCACACGCCGCGAAGTTTGGTGGAGCTACGGGTAATTACAACGCACACAAAGTTGCATATCCAGATATCGATTGGAAAAACTTCGGAACCCATTTCGTTGAGGAGGTTTTAGGATTGCACCACTCCTTCCCTACCACGCAAATTGAGCACTACGACCACATGGCAGCTTTATACGACGGATTGAAGCGTGTAAATACAATTTTAATCGATTTAGATCGCGATGTTTGGACATACGTTTCTAACGACTACTTCAAACAAAAAATTAAAAAAGGTGAAGTAGGTTCTTCTGCAATGCCACATAAAGTAAATCCGATTGATTTTGAAAACTCAGAAGGAAATTTAGGAATTGCAAACGCTATTTTTGAGCATTTATCTGCTAAGTTACCAGTTTCAAGATTACAACGTGATTTAACTGACAGTACGGTATTACGTAACGTTGGAGTTCCTTTTGGGCATACGTTAATCGGTTTTGCTTCTACGTTAAAAGGATTGAACAAGTTATTATTAAACGAGGCTAAGTTTGCAGAAGATTTAGAAAATAACTGGGCAGTAGTTGCTGAGGCTATTCAAACTATTTTACGTCGTGAAGCCTATCCTAATCCATACGAAGCTTTAAAAGGATTAACTCGTACGAACGAAAAAATAAACAAAGATTCTATCGCTAACTTCATTGATACTTTAGAGGTTTCTGATGCGATTAAGAATGAATTAAAACAAATTACACCATCTAATTACACAGGTATATAATGAGATATTTACTTACTTTTTTAGTTTTAGTCTTAGCTATTTCGTGTACTCCAGACAAAAAAGGAGATCCAACACGTTTTGTTCATGGAACCTTTGAAATTCCTGCTGGTGACAATTATGGAAAAACAACTATTGTAAGAAAAGATAGTTTGCAAATTGAAGAGTACACCAAAAAAGTAAGTATTTCTACAGATAGTTTGGTTACCGAAAAGGAGATAAAACACATAGATACACTCTACATCAAATGGAAAAATAATTTTGCATACACTTTGCGAATGAAAAATCCTAAAACTGATTTAGATAAAGATCCTATATTTGTTCAAATAACTAAAGTAACCGATAGCTCTTATAATTTTACAGCTCGTATTGGCTACTCTAACTTTAAACAAAAAGGAACTGTATATAAAGTGCAATAAACTATGGAAATTTTCTTACAAGCAGATACTTGGATAGCTTTACTAACTCTTACTTTTTTAGAAGTAGTACTAGGGATTGATAACATTATATTTATCTCTATCGCCTCCAACAAACTCCCTGAAAATCAACAAAAAAAAGCTGCTAGAATAGGCCTCCTTTTAGCGATGATTTTTAGAATTCTTCTTTTATTAGGAGTTTCTTATTTAATAAGCATGAAAGACCCTATTTGGAATATTGACTTATCTTGGTTAAAGGTAGGTGTTACAGGGCAAAGTTTAATTTTATTTGCAGGAGGTGTATTTCTCTTATACAAAAGTACTAGCGAAATTCACCATAAAGTGGAAGGAAAAGGAGATGAAGATGCTACAAACACCTCTAAAAAGAAGAAAACATTACTAAATGTTATTACTCAAATAGTACTAATTGATATTGTTTTTTCTTTTGACTCAGTTTTAACTGCTGTGGGTATGACCAACGGTATTCAAGGAGCGCTAATAATTATGATTATTGCCGTAATTGTCTCAATATTAATCATGCTAATATTCGCTACTCCCATTAGTAATTTTGTAAACAAGCACCCTACTATTCAAATGCTAGCCTTGTCTTTTTTAATTTTAATTGGGTTTATGTTAATCACTGAAGGAGCACACTTATCTAACATGATTGTTTTTGGGCAATCTGTAGGTGCAATTCCAAAAGGATATTTATATTTTGCAATAACATTTTCTTTATTAGTTGAAATGCTTAATATGAAAATGCGAGGTAACTCAAAAAAATAAAAAAAAGTTAAAAACCCTGTTTGTACAAAAACAAACAGGGTTTTTTATACATTTGCACTAATGTTAACATTTAAAAAACATATAGTTTCCCTAAGTATAATTGTATTACTTATACCTTCAGTTATACAATTAGTTCATGCTTTTGAAAAACACGAACATACTATATGTATATCTAAAAATGATAAACATTTTCATAAAGGAGAAATAGATTGTTCTACTCTTCATTATCAGTTTCAAGTATTTTCTGAAGAAATACTTCCTATTTTTGATGTAATTCCTAGAGCTTTTTTTAAGTTAACATCTTTTCTAGGTGAAATTACATCTTCTTTCTATATTATAAAAAAACTCTCTAGAGCACCTCCTTTTTAAGTTTTATAAAAATTAAAACTTAAATAATAATATAAAATCTTTACATGAAATCAAATTGTATCATTTTGATGCTTATGCTTGTATTTTTTTCAACAGCATATGGTCAAAAATGTGAATATACATTTTCTGGTTTAGTTGAAGACTTTCACGATAAATCTCCTATTGTAGGAGCTACGGTATACATTAAAAATCAAAATAAATATGCTGTTACTAATATTGAAGGAAAGTTTACAATTAAAAATGTATGTTCTGGTAAAATTATAGTTGAAGTATCACATGTAGCTTGTGAGTCACAAACTATTGAACGTAACATTTCTAAAAACACTTATTTAGTTATTGATTTAGAACATCATGAAGAAGAACTAAATGAAGTAAATATAAAAGGTATTACGGGCTTAAAAACTAAAACAGCACAAGAAACAGTGTTAAAATCAAATGTTTTAGAAAAAAATAGTGACGCTACTTTAGGAGATGCCCTTAAAAATATTTCTGGTGTCTCATCTATTAATACAGGGAATAGCATAGTTAAACCTGTAATTAATGGATTACATGGTAGTAGAGTTTTGGTGTCTTTTAACGATGTTAGATTACAAGATCAAGAATGGGGTGTAGAGCATGCTCCGAATATTGATATTAATGCTGCTAACTCAATTTCTGTAATTAAAGGAGCAAATGCTTTACAATACGGAGGTGACGCTATTGGTGGTGTAGTTATACTTAATCCAAAAAATAATATTCTTAAAGACACTTTATTTGGAAAAACAATTGTATCACAACAAACCAATGGTCGTTTGTTTTCGGTAGCAACCAATGTAAATAAAAACTACGAAACAGGTTGGTATGTAAACGGACAAGCATCATATAAAAGATCGGGTGATTTTGATGCTGCAAACTATAAACTTACTAATACAGGTATTAACTCAAAAGCATTAACTGTTAATACTGGTTTTCATAAATTTGAAAAAGGTTTTGATTTATTTTATAGTTACTTAGATAATCAAGTTGGTATCTTAAGTGCTTCTCATTTTGGTAATATTACCGATTTAGTAAATGCAATAAATAGTAGACAACCACTTATTATTGATGATTTTAGCTATACTATTAATAATCCAAGACAAGAAGTAACTCATCAAATTTTTAAAACTAAATTTTATAAACGTTTTAAAGCTTTTGGTAAGCTATCGTTGCAATATGATTATCAAGTGAATCATAGATTAGAATTTGATAAACGAATTGGTGATAGAAAAAACTTACAAGCAGTAGACTTAAAACTTAAAACTCATAGTTTTAAATCTGATTTGTATTTAGATTCAAATACAGACCAAATTTATAAGTTTGGTATAAGTGGTTTGTATCAATCAAATTTTTCAGATCCAATAACTAAAGTTAGACGATTAATACCCGATTATGATAAATATGCTTTTGGAGCCTATGTTATTTCTAATTTAACGTTTGACAAACTGTATATAACAACAGGTGTTAGATATGATTTTAACCATATTGATGCTAAAAAATTCTATCAACAATCTAGATGGGATAATTTAAATTATCAAAATGATTTTGGTAATATAGTAATCAACCCAAATGTATCTGGTTCTCAACTACTAACAAATCCAACATTTACTTATCATAATATATCAGCTTCTGCAGGTATTACCTATAATACAAATGATCATAATTCTTTTATATTTAACTATGGTTTAGCAAACAGAGCTCCAAATCCATCAGAACTATTTAGCGATGGATTACACCACTCTGCTGCTAGAATAGAATTAGGAGATTTACGCATTAAAACAGAAACTTCTAATAGGTTATCTGCCTCTTACAAGTACACTAATAAAAAGGTTAACCTGAATTTAGAAGCTTTTTACAATCATATTAAAGATTTTATTTACATAGAACCAAGTGGGCAAGAAACTACTAATAGAGGTACTTTTCCTGTTTGGTCTTATAAACAAGTTAACGCACAGTTATTTGGTATTGATGCCAGCACTCAATACAACATTAATAATAATTTTGTGTTAACAAACAAAAGTTCATTTTTAAGAGGTACTGATGTATCTAACAACAGACCGTTAATAGACATTCCTCCTTTTAAAACAGTAACTTCGCTAGCTTTTAAAAAAGAAAACTGGCAAAATTTTTATGCTTCTATCGAAAGCGAATACAACGCAAAACAAATCAAGTATCCTAATAATAACTTTAATGCCTTTATTCCTACATTAAATCAAAATGTACTTGTTGATATTAGCACACCTCCAGCAGCATATCATTTATTAAACTTTTCTTCAGGATTTGATTTTAAATTAAATAAAACAAAAGTTAACATTAATTTATATGTAGACAATATTTTAAACAAATCTTATCGAAATTATTTAAATAGATTACGATATTTTGCTGACGACTTAGGAAGAAATTTTAAAGTTCAACTAAAAATTAATTATTAAAAAACATTTAAAAATGAAAAATATTAAATTATTAGCCATATTATTTACTTCTGCATTAGCAATTACTTCTTGTTCTAGTGATGATAACCCAGTACCAGTTAACGAAGAAGAAGTTATTACTACAGTAACTGTTAAATTAACTCCACAAGGAGGTGGTGATACCGTTACATTGCAAAGTAAAGATTTAGATGGTGATGGCCCTAACGATCCAGTAGTTACAGGAGGTACTTTAGCTGCTAACACAACATATAATGGAGAAATTACCTTATTAAATGAATTAGAAGACCCAGCTGAAAATATTACTGAAGAAGTTGCTGAAGAAGCAGATGAACACCAGTTCTTTTATAATGTAACAGGTGGTATTGCTAGTACTTTCTCTTATGCTGGTGATAATGATGCCAATGGAAATCCTGTAGGTATTAATTTTACGGTTGCAACTGGTGCAGCTGGAAGTGGAAATTATGTTTTTATCTTAAGACACGAGCCAAATAAAGGAGCTTCTGGAGTAAAAGAAGGAGATATTACCAACGCTGGTGGAGAAACAGATGTACAAGTTTCTTTTAAAGTAGAAATACAATAATTATAACAATCCATATTATAAAAGCCTCTTAGTAACTATGCTGCTAAGAGGCTTTATATTTAAACCAACTTTTACTTGATAAAGTTTTTAATACTTTTCTTTTTTAGCAAACTTGGATATTTGCGATTGAACTAGTTTAGTTGAGAAATTGAAAACTACTTTTTCTGTATTGGAATATACTACTACCTATTCTATATGTTCTACACAACCCAGTTACATTTACCAGAAAATTTACTCCTAAAAATATTTTTATAGAAATAAACAAACTTTACTTTATAAAAAAATAACTCCCCAGCATTACTAGGGAGTCTTTATATAAACAAACTTTAACTTAATAAAGTTTTTAATGCTTTTCTTTTTTAAGCAATTCCGGAAACTTACGTTTAAATCGGTTTAGTCGAGGAATTGAAACTTTTTGCACATACGGATTCTCTGGGTGCAAACGTTCATAGTTTTGATGATACTCTTCCGCAGGATAAAACTTCTCCATCTTTTTAACCTCAGTAACTATTTTCCCATGATACACATCTTCGTTTAACTTTTTAATAGTATTTTCTATGAGCTGTCTCTCTTCTTGTGTTTTATAAAACGCTATTGAACGATACTGTGAACCGTAATCAGGATGTTGCCCGTTTTTAGTGGTTGGATCGTGTGAACCAAAAAACACCGTTACTAATGTTTGAAAACTAACTTTTTTCGGATTATAATATACAGCTACAGATTCAGCATGTCCTGTTCTACCTGTTCCAATTGTTTTATAGGTTGGATTTTTAGTATGTCCTCCTGCATACCCTGATACTACTTCCTCTACTCCATTCACACTTTCAAAAATTGCTTCTACACACCAAAAACAACCACTTGCAAAGTAAGCTACTTTTGTTTCTGAGCTTGTTTCTACTGATACCTCTTTTAGTTTTTCTTCTTTTTTTTGTGAGAAACTTAATAACGTTACCGTTAAAACAACAGCAGTAAATACTGTTACTCCCTTGAATATCTTCATATAATTCCTATTATTTATATGTTAGTTGGTCGTACAAAGAATACAATTTTTACAATTGTTTACAACTTTAATATTTCCTTAAGAATTTTGTTTGCGTGTTGCCACTGTGTTTTCTATTTTTGTTCAAGTAAACAGTAGATTTTAATGGAACATTTTATAGTATCGGCACGTAAATATCGTCCTCAAAATTTTGAAGATGTGGTAGGGCAACAAGCTATTACCAATACGTTAGAAAATGCTATACAAAACAACCATTTAGCTCAAGCTTTATTGTTTACAGGACCTCGTGGAGTTGGTAAAACATCGTGTGCTCGTATCTTGGCTAAACGTATTAACCAAGAAGATGCAACTACAGATGATGAAGATTTTGCTTTTAATATTTTTGAATTAGATGCGGCTTCTAACAACTCGGTTGATGATATTCGTAATTTAACAGATCAAGTTCGTATTCCGCCTCAAACAGGAAAGTACAAGGTTTATATTATTGATGAGGTTCACATGCTTTCTCAAGCCGCTTTTAATGCTTTTTTAAAAACGTTAGAAGAACCGCCTGCACATGCTATTTTTATTTTAGCAACTACTGAAAAACATAAAATTATACCAACGATATTATCTCGTTGTCAAATTTTTGATTTTAAACGCATTGGTGTTTTAGATGCTAAAGAGTATTTAAAAACGATTTGTGCTAAAGAAAACATTACTGCTGAAGATGATGCATTACATGTAATTGCTCAAAAAGCTGACGGTGCAATGCGTGACGCCCTTTCTATTTTTGATAGAGTTGTAAGCTTCTCTGGAAACAATTTAACTCGCGAAGCTGTTACTCAAAACTTAAATGTGTTAGACTACGATGTGTATTTTAACATTACCGATTTATTACTTCAGAATAAAATTCCAGAAGTCTTAATGGCATTTAACGATGTATTGGGAAAAGGTTTTGAGGGACATCATTTTATAAACGGTTTGGCTTCTCACTTTAGAGATTTGTTAGTTGCAAAAGACCAAGCTACCATAGCTTTATTAGAGGTTGGTGATAATACTAAGAAAAAATATTTAGAGCAAGCTTCTAAAGCCAGTATGCAATTTTTACTCCCTGCTATAGACAAGGCTAATGATTGCGACTTGAAATATCGAGGAAGTAAAAACCAACGCTTATTGGTAGAACTTACTTTAATGCAAATTGCCTCTATCACTTTTGATGGAGCAAAAAAAAAATCTAGCAACTACATAATTCCTGCTACTTTTTTTACCGCTTTATCTCCTTCTGTCAAAAAAACTGAGGTAAAGCCTATTGTTACAAAAACTCCTAAAAAAATGGAATCAGTACAAGTAACTAGTACTGAAATAAAAGAAAAAACTCCCACTAAACCAGTTTTAAAGAACATTAAACGACGTACTTCTGCTTTATCTTTAAAAAGCTTACAGCAAAAGAAAGAAGTAAAAAGTACTATTGATACAGAGGAAAACTTCGATAATCATCCAAGAACTCCTTTTACTCAAGATGAGTTAAAAGATGCTTGGAAAAAATATTATTTCCAATTACAAGGTTTTGGAGAACGAAGTATCGCTGCTATTTTAGCTTCTGGTGAGCCCAAGTTACAAGAAGATTTAACGATTATTTTTTCGTTACCTAATGACTTAATGAAGTCGCAACTTGAAAAAGGAAAACCTAAATTATTACGTTTTTTACGAGAAAAATTAAATAACTACGGTATCCAAATTAATGTTATTGTTAATGAAACTGTAGAAAAAAAGTTTGCCTATACTCCTCAAGAGAAGTACGACAAACTAAAAGAAAAAAATCCATTAATTGAAAAATTAAAGAGTACTTTTGGCTTAGATGTTTAAATTCTTACCTACGTAAACTAACTTCCAATCTTCTATTTTCTTTACTTTTTTCTCAAATTCTGAGATTAATAGAATTTCATTCTTTTGACTCTTAACGAAAATTGGAATCGATTTTTGATCTCTGTTAATTTCTTCAATTTTCTTCTTATAATCATCAATAGAATTAACTACTGTTTCGTGAATTTCAGGGAATTCTCTTACAGCTTCCATTAAATTAATATAATCATCTTCTATTGTAAATAAATGATCTTCGTCTTCGTAATCTTTTGTAATAACTTCCTGTGAAGTTGCTAAACGATAAGCTCCTTGCTCTCCAAAAATAGAGGAGAAATTAGAAATTACAAATTTGTTAATTGAATCACTTCCTGTCATTGCTATTAAATATCCTACATCATTAAGTTCAATATTGTCTGTAAGTTGATCATCATAAATATTTACTTCAATTGATTCTAATCCTTCTTCTTTGGCCTTTTCAACATTTTCAATATTAGAATCAATCAACACCACTCTTCTTTGGTTTTGTTTTAAATACTTAGCAATCATTCTAGCTAAATCTGAAGCTCCAACAATCATTATTGCATTTGAACGTTTTAAAAATACACCAACTAATTTAGCAAATAACCTTGCTGTAGTAGCGTTTAACAAAACAGTTCCTAACACCACCATAAATACTAAAGGTGTAATATATTCTGCTCCTTCAATTCCTTGCTTTAACAGCTTGCTTCCAAATAACGAAGCAATACCTGCTGCAACAATACCTCTTGGCCCTACCCAACTAATAAATAGTTTTTCGTTAGTTTTTAAATTAGATTTTGAGGTACTTAAAAATACTGCTAACGGACGTATCACAAACACAATTAAAGCAAATAGAAGCAATGTTTTCCACTCATATAATAGTGTTAGCTCTTTATAATCAATATTTGCTGATAATAAAATAAATAGAATAGAGATTAACAAGACACTTAATGATTCTTTAAAGTACAGTATCTCTTTTAAGTTCTTTAATTTACTATTACCAAGTACCATTCCCATAACCACAACAGCTAATAATCCTGATTCATGAGCAAATAATTCAGATTCTACAAATACTAATAAAACAGTGGATAAGGAAACTACATTTAATAAATAATGTGGCACCCATTTTTTATTAATTACAAAGATTAAAGCATGGGCAAAAGTGAAACCGAAAGTGGTTCCAAAAAGGATAATTTTTAAGAATTCTAATAAGGCTGTTCCAGTAAATCCAGCACCTCCACCTACACTTATAAATTCAAAAACAAGTACAGCTACTAATGCTCCAATAGGGTCTATTAGTATTCCTTCCCATTTTAAAACTGCTGAGACATCTTTTTTAAGCGGTATGTTTCTAAGAATTGGTGTTATTACTGTAGGTCCAGTAACAATTATTAATCCAGAAAATAAGAATGACAACTCCCAACTTAATCCAAATACATAATGAGCAATTATAGCTCCTCCAAAAAAGGTAACTGCAGATCCTAATGTGATTAATTTGGTGATAACAGGACCTATATTTTTTATTTCTCCGCGTCGTAAGGTCAAACCTCCTTCAAAAAGAATAATACTAATTGATAATGACACAAAATAGTACAGTCCTTCGCCGGGGAATAACCCTTTTTCACCATCCCAAATAGGTTCTATCCATTTACTTCCATCATCATTAAAAAATTCTGCTGCAATAGGTCCAACAAGCAATCCTATTAAAATTAAAGGTAAAATTGCTGGAATTTTAAACCTCCAAGCTACCCATTGAGCTAAAATTCCAAGTATAATTATCCCTGCTAGTTCTAACATATTTTATATTTAAAAAAACTAAAAATACAGCTTTTAATTAAACCGTATTTATATTTATTTAATTTTTTAGTTCAATAATCCTTTTCAGCTCATTCCCAAAATCATCTATAACTGTTATTGTATGAACTCCTTTTTTTGGCATAACAGCTTGTTCATGATACTGTTCTGTTATTCCAATAAATTGTTTATTTAAATACCAATATACTTTTGCCTCTGCATTGGCGTGTGTGAGCTTTAAAATTATAGGATTTAACTTATTATTCTCTCCTCGTGTTAACGATATTTTTGATGTGAGCTTAGCAGGAAAAACAAAATCCATTGTATTACTTTCCAACTGGTTACAATCTGATCTATATTTTGGAAGTGATCTGTAATCTGCGTTATTCTGCTGATAATAATAAGCCATTAGTGGTGGTAATACAAACCATGGTTTTGTTATCATGTTAGAAATTGATTCGCAATTTGAGTTCACTCTATATTTTTCAGATATATCTACCGTTATTTCTTGGTGATACGGGCATGACTTGGCTTTCATAGCACTTTTTTGAACTCTTTTGGTTATTACTGAAGGACAAATTGTCTTAGCTAAGAACCCGCTTTTCTCACAAATAGCAGCTTCTATTAAATCTTCATAGGGTTCTAAAAACCAGTTAGATTTCGGTAACACATCAAAAACATTAAACATTAATGGAGCTGCACTTCCAACTCCTGTTAAGTCTGGACGTCCTTCTCCATCAGAATTTCCTATCCACACCCCTACTACATATTTTGGGGTAACTCCAACTGCCCAAGCATCTTTATTTCCAAAACTTGTCCCTGTTTTCCATGCTATTTTTTGAGACGAATCATAATACTTCCAAGCTTGATCTGTATAAGGTCTATTTACCTCTATTAAAGTGTTTAGTGTTAAAAATGTAGCTCCAGCATCTAAAGTTATATAGTCTTCTTGAACTTTACCAAAATCTGGAGTTCCTTCTGACAAAAAACTAGGTTCTATGAACTCATTTTGGTAATACTTATGTTTTAGTTCTTCATAGTGATTTACAATTCCTGCATATCCTGCAAAGGTTTTACATAAATCCCATAAACTTGCTTCTGCTCCTCCTAAAATCAAGGAGAGTCCATAATAATCTGCTGATTTATTAATATCGCTAATGTGATATGCTTTTAAATCTTCTCTAAATTTTTCCAATCCGTATCGCTGTAACATGCGTACTGAAGGAATGTTCAGTGAACGTGTTAATGCTTCGTTCGCAGGAACTGCTCCATCAAAAGTTAGATTGAAGTTTTTTGGTGAATATCCTGCTATTTCTGTTGGTACATCTGCGACTAATTGACTAGGTAGTAAATCTCCCGATTGTAGCATTTGCGCATATAAAAAAGGCTTTAAAGTACTTCCTGTACTTCTTGGAGCGATGATATTGTTCACATCTTTTTGATGTGCTTTATCGGTTGGAGAATTCCCTACATAAGACAGTACTTTTCTTGTTTTAACATCTAACACCAATACTGCCATATTGTAGACTTCATTTTGTTTTTGACGGAAATAATGCTGCTTTACTAAATTATTTACTTGCCTTTGCAAATGAATATCAATAGAACTTTTTACACGTTGTCCTCTATACTGTTTAGTTACTTCTTGTACAAAATGTGGTGCTACTGTAGGTAACGGATATGGTTTTTGTGGTAACTCTTCTTCAATTGCTAAATCATATGTTATTTGATCTATTATTCCTTCTTCATGTAATTTTTGTAATAACCTATTTCTTTTATTTTTTAGCTTTTGTTGATTTTTTCCCGGATAAATCAATGAAGGAGCATTGGGTAATACAGCTAGAGTTGCTGTTTCTGCCCATGACAATTGATGTGGTTTTAAACCAAAATAACGCCATGAAGCCATTTCTAATCCAACAACATTTCCTCCATAAGGAGCATGAGATGCATAGAGGTTTAGAATTTCTTTTTTTGAGTGACGAAATTCTAATCGAGTGGCTAGTATTAATTCTTGTAGCTTTTCAAAATATGAGCGTTCTTTATTCTTTCTTGATAAGCGAATTACTTGCTGCGTTAGTGTACTTCCACCTCTTACCACTCTTTTTGCTTTGATGTTTTCTACCATTGCTTTTCCTATTGAAATAGGATTAAACCCGAAATGCTTATAGAAGTAAGCATCTTCAAATTGTAAAATACAATGTTCAAATTTTCTAGGCACAGAGTCTAACTCAGGAAATCTCCACTGACCATCGCTGGCTATTACAGCTCCTAATAATTCGTTGTTTTTTGCAGTAACAACTGTTGATGTAGGTGTCTCAAATAATTTTTTAGGTAGGCTGAAATAATAAGCAATCACCACAAAAACTGTGATGATTGCTTTGATTTTATTTTGTTGTATCCATTTGAAAATTGTTTGCATAAATTATTTTATGTGTCAAATTTCTCCTAAAAAATATCCCTCGTACCCTCTTTTAAAATTTAACAAATAACAAACAATCACTACAAAAACCGTAATGATTGTTTAGAAACTATTTACTTAATTACCTTAATCCACTGTCCCTTAGTACGAGCTATATAATCGTTGTCATACATTGCTTCTACTTGTACTCCTGGTAAATAATATTCACCTAAATACGAAGCATTCACTAATACTCTAAATGTTTTGGTTTCGTACTTCTTCAAGGTAAAGTAGTTACTGATACTTGCATCTCGTATATCTGTATAATCTACTTTTGAAGATGTTGTATTGTTTCCAAAATCAGTAAAACGTGTATTTACAATTTCCCATCCTGAAGGAATGTATTGCGTTAATGCTACATTTTCAATGGTTTCACTTGTTGGATTTTTCACTGTAACTTCTGCTACAAAATTGGTTCCTTGTGACAAGTTATCTGGAGTAATACGAGCTCCATCTTTTGTTTTGTATGTAATAGTGGTTTCTAAATTCTTTTGGAATACTTTTTCTTCACCTACTGGTAAAATTCCTTTGTTTAGTATACGTACATATAAAACTCCGTTGTTTTTGTTAGTTATTTTTAATGAATTTTCTTTTTGAATAGCTATTAAATCTTTTGCTAACAGCGATTTTGAAGTACTTGCTTCTCCTGACGCCTTATTTAAAATATAACTTGTATTAATTCCGTCACTACCGCCATTTTTTAGAGCATATTGGCTCATTGCCAACAAACTATAGGCTGTAGTTTGTGTACTCATCCAACGCTCGCTTGATAGGTTTTCAGCAATTTCTTTTGCTAATTTTATTGATTTAGTTTCGTCATCCAACAGCATATAGGTTTCTAAAGACATTGCTTTGTTTCTAGTTTCAGAACCATAGTTTGAATAATATCGTTTTGTATAGGTATAACCGGTTATTCCTTTTAAAATAGATTTTGCTATAGCCTTTTTACCTATTAAAGCATACGCGCTTGCTAATCTCATTTTTGCTTCATCTGAAACTCCCATTGATTCGCGTAAACGGTTCATTGATGCTAAATCAGGACTATTTGCTAAACTTAACGTGTATAACCTATATGCTTGTGATAAAGAATTATTGTAATAACGTGAGTTATTTCTCCAATTACGTGCTTGTTGCTTTTGATATCCTATCCATTTTGATTTGAAACCAATAGGTAGTACATACCCTTTCTTCTCAGCCGCTATCATAAAATGACCTGCATAAGACGTTCCCCAACTATCTGCGGTACTATTTCCTTGCCAGTATGACAACCCTCCATTAGATAATTGGAAATCTGATAAACGTTGAATTGCTGCTTTTATATTTCTTTCTGTTGAAGCTATCTTTTCTTTTGATAACTCAAATAATTCGGGTAAAAACAACTGTGGAAAAGCACCTGAAGTTGTTTGTTCTACACATCCATGCGGATAACGAATTAAGTATCCCAAACGCTTGGTAAAGTTCATTGGTGGTAAGGTTGATAATTCTAACGTAGCTCCGTTCGTTCCTTTAGTACCAAAACTTGTAAAGTTAATCTCCCCTACTTCATTAGATTTCAATACGACATCTTTTACTTCAGTAGTTACTGGATTTGGGTTTAACACATCTATTTCTACTTCGTAAGATGCTTTTTCTCTTCCTGAACTTGCGTCTATTTTTACTTTACCAATTCCTTTAAAATCATTTACTTTTAGGGTAAAATACGCCATTTTTTCATCTGGCTGACTAAATGAAACGGTTTGTGTTTTATCTCCTACAATAGTATATGCTTCGTTTGGTTGTACTGTAACTTTTACATTTTTAATGTTTGGTTTCATTGCAAAAACAGTAACTGGTAAGGTAACGGTTTCTTGTGGTGTTATTTTACGAGGCAATGATGCTAAAATCATTACTGGTTTTCGTACAAAAGCTGTTTTTTCATCGCTACCGTACGCATCTTTTTTAGTATCAGTAGCCACCACCATAGCTCGAACAGATCCTACATATTTAGGTATTTTTATTTTATGTTCCTTACTGTCTCCTTTTTCTAAATCGAAAGGGCCTAAATACGTAACCATTGGTTTGAATCGATTCGCTTTTCGGTTTTTACTTCCTGCCTCTGCTTCATCTCCTCCAATACTTAATATTTGATTTACTTTTCCACCGTAAGCACCAATAACGTCATCAAAAATATCCCAAGTTTTTACACCAAGAGATTGGCGTGCATAGAACACTCCCCATGGATTTGGTGTTTTAAAACGTGTTAAATCTAACAAACCTTCATCTACCAGTGCAATGGTATAAGTCATTGGTCTACCTTTTTCTTCTTTTACTTGAATAGTAGCTGTTGATTCTGGTCTTAACTCGTCCGCTAACTGGATTTTTGGTTCTAATTTCGTTGCAGGATTATGTACCAACATTGGTATTGAACCGTACATACGAATTGGTAAATCGTTTACTGTTTGACTATGTTTTTGTAACAATGAAATGTTTACAAATACATTTGGTGTATAACTCGCTTTTACTGGGAAACTAAACGATGTTTGTTGTGCTTGTGTTGGTACCCAGAAATGATCTAATACTTCTGTTCCATTCTCAATAGTAATAAATGCTTTTCCTCCTTCTGAAGACGGAAACTTCACAGTTGCTTTTTCATCTACTTCATACGATTCTTTATCGGTTGTAAATATTAACATCGTAGCGTTACTTTTATCTTGATTTCCTTTCTTTTTAGCATACCAAGAAGGCCAATCAAAATATACTACATTTGAGGTAACATGCTTGCTTTTTGAGTCTTTTACTTTTATTAAATAACGTCCCCAATCATTTTCGTCAACCTTTAATTTAAAAGTCCCTTTACCGCTTGCATTTGTTGTTACTTTTAATTTCTTATAAGGTTCATGATAACGTGTACCATCATAACTAGACAATCCATTATCAGAAGTACTCCACCACCAACGCCATGATAATTTATATACATTTACTTCTAAAGTATTTGCTATTCCTACTCCTTCTTCATTTACTGAAGCTACATTAAATGTATAGTTTTCATCTGTAAATAAATAGTTTTTAGATTGTGGTTCTTCAGCATCTTGTAATCCAGCATACGAAGTATACGGTGACACTTTATTAGAAAATACATCGGTACTAAAGTCTCCTCCATTTTCATATACTTTTGTAATAAAACTCGCTCTTAACATTCCTGGAGCTTTACTATCTAATTTAGGTTTTACCGAGAATTTAGTAGTTCCATCATTACTCAAACTTCCTTTTAGCACTTTAAACTCTTCTGTTCCAAATCGACGAGTTACATCATCAAAGTTATAGTTTTTGAATTTTGAAAACTCCGTATTGGTTTGTGAGAATTTCCCGTTGATATCTAACTTTAATCCTCTTGCTATTGCTCCATGTAACCATTTTACTTCTACATTTCCTGTAATAGTTGAATTTGCTTTGATGAACTCTGCATCTGTAGCTAGTTTTATCTTTAATCGATTCGGTTTTATGGTTTCAATCTTTAATGTTTTATTGAAAACAGCTCCACCAACACTTACACGTAACTTCCAATTACCAGTAATAGCTTCTGGGTTTGTTATAGGAGCGTATGTGTATACATTGTTTGATTTTTTTGGAAGTACTTTTCTATCGATTATTTTTCCTTGCGGATTTATTAATTCAAATTTTATTGGGTGTTCCTCTGGAATTGGATTCGCATTATCGTTTAAAACAAAAGTTAAAAACAATTGATCTCCTGGTCTCCAAACTCCTCGTTCTCCATAAATATACCCTTTGATTCCTTCTTGTAATTTCACTCCAGAAACATCAAACTTACTCATTGAAAGTGCATCACCGTCTTTCAACTTCACATAAGTTGTATTGTTGTTTTTAGTAACTACTGCAAAAAAGGCATTAGTAACATCAGAAAAAGAAACTACTCCTTCTTTATTAGTTGTTGCTGAAGTTACTTCTTGCTTTTGTAAATTATATAAAGTTACTTTTGCTCCTTCTATAGCACCTGTAGTAAGTATATCTGTTACTGCTACTAACGTTTTATTATTATTTCCTTTTTTAATTATAACTCCAATATTGGTAGCTAAAATATTTGTACTAATATCTTTGTTATAATAGTATGACGTTGTGCAAGGATCCTCTCTATCTCTCCAATTATAATCGTAGTAATAATCGTCATAGTAATTAGGGTTGTCATAGCTTTTGGTATCTATCTCCTTTTTTCCGAAAACGATGGTTTTCGTTGAAACACCTTCTGCACATTTATAATTTGAATAGTCTTTATTAAATGAAAACTCGACTCTATACATCGCTCCGTTTTCCACTTTTATTATTTCTGCTAAATCAATAGCAAAAGCATTTTCTTTACTTAGATCTAATCCTTGATTACCAAGGTTTACTGTGTATTTAGCTACAGGACGCCCTACATAACGTAAATTTCCTTGATTACTTAAACTATTATTTTGTAAAAACTGTAATACATTTTCCTTATATACTTTGTAAATTGTAGCATCAACCGCTTTTAAGTTAACTGCACTAAAATTTATTTTTAGGTTATTAGAGTTTGGAAGTATTGATCCACTCTTTATAAACTTTACCGCAGGCTTTAATTCTTCAAAATAAACCGTTTTAATTGTGTTTTCTTTTAAAGTATAACCATCCACACTCTTAATTCCTTTGAAAATCTCTAAATCAACTTTTTGTGTAAATGATGATTTTGGATATACTGTTACTTTGTTACTATTTATCTTGTATGTAAAAGCTCTTTTTTGAGTATTTAAAAACTGAATAAGTCCTTTTAAATTTTGTGATTTTTGTAATGGGTCTGAGAAGCTTATTTCAATATGTTGTTTATCTATATCAATAACTTCAACATTTAATATCTTAAAGTTGTTTTTTCCTGTTATGGTAACTTCTCTACTTCCTTTGGACTCTGACTGAATTGGTGTTCCAGTCCACTCTACCTTTAATTGTTTGTCTTCCTCATAGCGTTCTATACTGTCTATCTTAAAGTAAACTTTAGAACTTACTTTACCTACAGTACTAAACTTTATAGCTTTTTCTTTCCCATTATATGTAGCTCTAATTAAAGATGGAATTTTTTCCGTTTCTATAATATCACTAGCAATTAACTCTCCTTCTACTGCATATAGTTTTTTATTATGAACACTTGGAGCTTGTAAAGAAACGTTGAATAATAATTCTTTAGTTTTTACTTTAACAGTAAAGTTCTCTAAATCTTCCTCTATATCTTCATATAATTTAGATAAATGAAGTGTTATTAAATACTCTTGATTGCTTTTTAGTTTTTCAGCTGGAACAAAAACTAACTCATTATCATTTAAAACTACTTCTCCTTTTATAGCTGGTTTTGTAGTAATAACTTCAGTGGCATCAAAGTTTGTCGTGACTTTATTTTTTAATACAAATTTTAAGTTAGGGTTTACCGATATTAGCTTATCTGGAAAAACACTAATATATTCACCAAATTCATTTACATTACTTTCTGTAGTAACTGTTTTTTTACACGAATTAGCTGTAATCATTAAAAAGACTAATGCTAAAGCGCCAATAATTTTTCCCATTTTTTTTTGTAACTGTAATTTCATTTCCTTAGAAGTTTTCTGTCTTTCTCTATTTTATCTAAAACTACTGAAAAATATTTTTAAAATATTACCCTATTTAGAATTTGTAGCAATCTATTTAGTATTCGTAATTCGGATCAATATTTTTTAAAGCAATTTTCTTAAGAGATTTTTTCAGCAACAAATTTACCATTTTTAGAGTATTTATAATACAATTAGCACTTATATTTTTTACTTTTACAACCTCAATTACACATTATGCTTGGATTACAATTTGACACAGAAACTTCATGGGTTGAAGTTGCTAAAAACGGATTAGAACAACTATTAACAGATCATGCTTTTGCTGAACAAAAAGCTGCTTCAAATGCTGTGTCAATTATTATCAATTACTCTGAAGAAACTGAACTTGTTAAAGATATGAGTGATATTGCTATTGAAGAAATGGAACATTTTAGGATGGTACATAACATAATGATAGAGCGAGATATGGTTTTAGGACAGGCTACTAAAAACGATTATGCTTTAAAATTGCAAAAATTTTTCCCTCATACAGGTAATAGAACAGAAGCGCTAATTCACAGACTTTTAGTTGCTGCTCTAATAGAAGCACGTAGCTGTGAACGTTTTAAGGTTTTTGCTGATAATATGGAAGATGAACAATTATCTAAATTTTATTTGGATTTAATGGTTTCTGAAGCAAATCATTATACCTTATTTTTAGGGTATGCTCGTAAGTATATGGATCGTGAAATCGTTGATAAAAAATGGGAAGATTTATTGGCTTTCGAAGCCGAAATGATGCGAGAAAGAGGTAAAACTGCAAAAGTTCACGGATAGTGTTTAGTAAAGAAGAATCTGCCCGATTGCGTAAAGAATTTTGGACTAGTTTTGGAAAATCTTTTCCAAGAAAATGGTTGTTATACAATACCAAAATAAAGGGATTTGCTTTTAAATTTCAAGCGGATAGAAAAAACGCTTCAGTTTGTTTAGATTTCGAACATCCAGAAGATGTAGCCAATGAATTACTTTACGATCAACTTCTTTCTTTGAAGAAAATATTGGAAACAGAATATTTACCTGAAGTTATATTTGATGATAATTTTGAGTTAAACAATCACAAAATTATTCGTAGAATTTATATCCCTTTTGATAAAAAATTTAGTATTCACAATAAAGATACTTGGAGAGATTGTTATGAGTTTTTTGTAGAGACTATGACACAGTTTGAACTGTTTTTTTATGAATATGAAGACTTTATAAAACAGGCTATCTAATCATACAAAAATACGTTTAAGCATAAAAAGAAACTTGTTTTAAATTGTATTTTGTACTATTTTTGGACTTTTAAAATAATTTAACCCCTAACCCCTATTAAAAATGAATAACTTCCCCTTTAAGTTATTGGTACTATGTTGTGCCTTAGTTTTCTTTTCTTGTTCTTCAAATGAAAATGAATTAATTGACTCTCCTTCTGATTCTACCGTTAGCATAGAAGAAAAATCAATAGAAAATGAAATTCTTGATCTTATTAATGATTATAGATTAAGCAAAGGCTTATCTACTTTAAAAAAACTTGAAGCTATAAAATCTCAAACATATAATCATACTATGTATATGATAAAGAAAAAAGAGCTTTCTCACGATTTTTTTCATGATCGTAAAGATTATTTAGTTGAAAACACAAATGCTATTAAGGTTGCTGAAAATGTAGCTTATGGATATTCTACTGCTGAATCTGTTGTTAATGGATGGATTAAAAGCGAGGGACATCGAAAAAATATTGAAGGTGATTTTACCCATTTTGAAGTGACTGCCGAAAAAAACACTGGTGGTACATGGTACTATACCAATATTTTTGTAAAAAAATAACAACAATACTTGATAAGACCTCTATTTTTAAAATAAATAGAGGTCTTAGATATTATTTTTTATAATCATTAACAATTATAAATTTTGAGCGTCTGTTTTCTTGATGCTCTTCATCTGAACAAGGTACACCATTAGAACATTTGTTCACCAACTGCTTTTCTCCATAACCAATAGCACTTTCTATCCTGTTGGTAGCTATACCTCTTGAAAAAATATAATCTCTGGTAGATTTAGCTCTTCTATCTGATAAAATCTCATTGTATTTATCACTACCCCTACTATCTGTATGAGCTTCAATTTTAATAATCATTTTTGGATGATTCTTCATTACTCGTACAATATGCTCTAGTTCATAAGCTGCATCTGGTCGTATATTCCATTTATCAAAATCGAAAAATATAGGATCTATTACTATTTCGTTTCCTATAATTAATGGTGTTAAATATAAATCACGCTCTATTTCTATACCTCTTACATCTGTCGTTTCAATATTATTAATGAAGTCATCTTTATAATCTAGTTTTGTTCCTCTTAAAGAAAATTTCTTCTCACATTCAACTTCAAAAACGTAAGTGGCATCTTCTTGAGTTACGAACCTTTTTACAACTTTTCCTTTAAAGTCTATAAGCTCTACTAAAGTGTTAGGTAAAATTTCTTTTGTTCTTTTATCAAAAGTTCTCCCTTTTATATATTGTTTACACTTTAAGGTTTTAAACTTATATAAATCATCCTGTCCTTTTCCTCCTGGTCGGTTAGAAGAAAAGTACCCTGTTTTTGCATCTTCATTATAAAAGAAAGCAAAATCATCATATCCACTATTAAATGGAGCTCCTATATTTATAACTTCTGACGAGTTATTTTTTAGTAAATCAGATTTAAAAATATCTAATAATCCTAAATTTGCATAACCATCCGAAGAGAAATATAAGGTATAATCTTTAGCTACAAAAGGAAACATTTCTCTTCCTTTTGTATTTATTTTATCTCCTAAGTTTATTGGTGCTCCATACTCTCCATTAGCTAAAATAGCTACTTTATAAATATCCGTTAACCCATAACTATCTGGTCTATCAGATACAAAATATAATGTTTTATCATCCGGACTCAATGCTGGATGTCCACTAGAATACATTTTATCATTAAACGGTAACTCTTCAATATTATCCCATTGCCCATTAACCAACGTAGCTTTGAATATTTTTAAATGTGATGTACCTTTTTTACTATACTCTAGTTTTTTCTTTTCGTTTAAATTATTTCTTGTAAAATATAACGTTTTCCCGTCTTTAGTTATTGCTACACTCGATTCATGAAAACCCGTGTTAATTTTAGAAGATACAATAGGAATAACACTTACTATACTATCTTCATCTTTTTTATTTTTAATAATTTTGGCTTGATATAAGTCTAAATACGGTTGGTTATTCCATTCATAAATTTCACCATCTTTTTTTCTTGTCGAAGCAAAATATAGTTTTTGTCCATTTACATACGTTCCAAACTCTGAGTTTTTAGTATTAATTTCTAAGTTTGCTACTACTACAGAGTCTTTATTAAGTGTTTTTAATTTATTATAGTCAACATTTTTTACTTTTAACGCTTTGTCAGATATCTTTTGAAGCCATTTATCTGCTTTGTCATACTCTCCTATACTTCTAAGTGACTGTACATACTTATATATAGCATCATCAGTTAAGTTTTCTTTTCTATTTGAAGCAACTCCATACCAATAAGCAGCTTGTTTAGAGTTTGAGTTATTATAATAACAATCTGCCAACCTTGTTATCATATCCACCCCATCATCTCCTTCGTTTATGGCTTTTTTATAAAATTCAGCTGCTTTTACATACGCATATTCTTTATAAAATTTATTTGCTATTTTTCTTTGAGAAAATGCAAAGCTTGATAAAAAAAGTAGTATCAGTGTAATTTTTGTCTTCATAACTATCCTTTTTAAAAATATCTAGGAGATTTCGTTCTATATGACTTAGGAAATAACTCAAACATTAATAATATTTCATGTGTACCATTTGAGTATTGATTAATGTCTGATAATGGATGCTCGTACGCGTAACCTATTCGGAACTGACGAGAAACTTGAAAATCTACTAAAGCCCCTAAAGCTCCTGTGTTTTCATTGATTCTATAAGAACCTCCTAACCAAAATTTTTCATTGAATAAGAAGTTTGCTGTTATGTCATATGATACTGGTGCTCCATTCGTTGCTTTAATTAACGTCGCTGGCTTAAACTTTACATTATCACTCAAATCAAAAACATATCCTCCTGTTAAATAATAACTTACTCTGTCTATAATTCCGTAATTAATTCCATTAACAACCAAATCATTATGATCTATATTTAATAATCTTGGAGCTGAAAACCCCACATACCATTTATTTGTATGTAATAATAAACCGCTCCCAAAATTAGGTTCCCATCTATTTTGAATCCCTGAAATTCCTGGATCTGATCCTTCAGTTGCTATTAAGGCATCATCTATATTGTATTGAGTAAATCCTGCTTTAAGTCCAAAGGCTAATTTTATATCCTCATTAAGCTGAATCGTATATGAGAAATCTCCATATAAATAGGTGAAATTTTCATAGCCTAATTGATCATTTATAAATGATAATCCTAATCCTATTTTATCATTTCTAAGTGGAGTGTGAATAGATAGGGTTTGTGTTTCTGGTGCTCTATCTAATCCTGCCCACTGACTTCTATGCAGTCCAACAATACTCAGTACTTCTCTACTTCCTGCATATGCAGGGTTGATAGAAATTGTATTATACATATATTGAGTAAACTGTGGTAGCTGTTGTGATTGAACTGTTAAAACTGTTGCAAAAAACAGTACAATAGTTGCTTTTAATAGCTTGTAATTTTGGTTCATAGCTATAATATTATTTAGTTCCTAAGTAAATTGCTCCTGTAAATGGTTTTAACCCACTATTTTCTAATATTACAATGTAGTAATATGTACCGGCCGGTAATCTTTCTGCTGATCCAAACGTTGCTCCATCTGAAGTTCCGTTCCAATTATTTACATAATTTTTAGATTCAAAAACTCTAGCTCCCCAACGGTTAAATATTTTTACATTGGCTATAAATCCACAGGATTCAGCTCCTGTAACTTCGAAAAACTCATTCCATGAATCTCCATTAGGAGTTACTGCTTTTGAAATTACCACATCTTCTTGCCCACATGGTAATACTAAACAGTCATCGTTTATATTAATCGTAACTTCTGTTACTGTTAAACAACTACTATTTGATGATGTATATGTAAACACATAATCTCCTAAACTTACCCCTGACGGATCAAAACTTCCATCATTAGATATTGTAACGCTTCCTTGAGTCACTTCCCAAGTTCCGTTTTCACTTTGATTTGCCAAATAATCATTTAAGTTAATTTCGCCATCGTCAATACACCTTGAATCCGCTATTTCTGTTACAGATGTTTTTACAGTTACTGTAATATACTGTATAAAGTCTGCTACATTTCCACAGTCATCTGTAACTGTCCATGTTCTTGTAATTGTATAATCGCTATCACTTCCATCAAACGTACTTGTTTCCTCAAAGTCAGTTTGTGTTACATTTGAAGAACAATTGTCTGTAAATTCTAAAGTTGGAACATCAGGAACAGTATCACATTCTACTATAATGTCTTCTAATGTTGATACCAATTGTGGTGCTTCATTATCTTCAATAGTTATTACTTGAGTATGAGAAGCTTCATTACCCGCACAATCTTCTACTGCCCATGTTCTTGTAACTGTATACTCTGATGCACATATATTGTCTTGTCCTGAAAATTCTTCTGAGTAATTCACAGTTACAGAAATATCACAATTATCGGTTGCTGTTAAAATTACTACAGTTGGAATTGTATCACAACTTACTGTTACATCTGCTGGTAATTCCTCTACAAATTCGGGTGCTTGTGTATCTTCAACAGTTACTACTTGAGTATGCGAAGTTTCATTACCCGCACAATCTTCTACTGTCCATGTTCTTGTAACTGTATATTCTGATGCACATGCATCATCTTGTCCTGAAAATTCTTCTGAGTAATTCACAGTTACAGAAGCATCACAGTTATCTGTTGCGGTTAATACCGCTGCTGCTGGAATTGTATCACAACTTACTGTTGCATCTGCTGGTAATTCCTCTACAAACTCTGGAGCCGTAGTATCTTCAACTGTTACTACTTGAGTGTGTGATGTACTATTACCTGCACAATCTTGAACTGCCCAAGTTCTTGTAATCGTATATTCTGATGCACATATATCGTCTTGTCCTGAAAATTCTTCTGAGTAATTCACAGTTACAGAAGTATCACAGTTATCTGTTGCGGTTAATACCGCTGCTGCTGGAATTGTATCACAACTTACTGTTGCATCTGCTGGTAATTCCTCTACAAATTCGGGTGCTACTGTGTCTTCTACTGCGATTACTTGGATATGAGTAGTCGTGTTTCCTGAACAATCTGATACTGTCCATTTTCTTGTAATCAAATATTCTGATCCACAAGCATCGTCATCTCCACTGGTTACTTCACTTGGAATTACTGTCACAGAAACATCACAGTTATCGGTTGCTGTTAAGGTTTCCATTACTGGAATATTATCACAACTTACTGTAATTTCTGCCGCTGGTAAAGTCTCTACAAATTCTGGCGCTACTGTATCTTCTACAGTAATTACCTGAATGTGGGTAGTCGTGTTTCCTGAACAATCTGATACTGTCCATTTTCTTGTAATCAAATATTCTGATCCACAAGCATCATCATCTCCACTGGTTACTTCGCTTGGAATTACCGTTACTGATGCATCACAATTATCTGTCGCTGTTAAAGTTTCCATCACTGGAATGTTATCACAACTTACAGTGATTTCTGCCGCTGGTAAAGTCTCTACAAATTCTGGTGCTACTGTATCTTCTACAGTAATTACCTGAATATGTGTTGTTGTGTTTCCTGAACAATCTGATACGGTCCACTTTCTTGTAATCAAGTATTCTGATCCACAAGCATCGTCATCTCCACTGGTTACTTCACTTGGAATTACTGTCACAGAAGCATCACAATTATCGGTCGCTGTTAAGGTTTCCATTGCTGGAATGTTATCACAACTTACCGTAATTTCTGCCGCTGGTAAAGTCTCTACAAACTCTGGCGCTGTAGTATCTTCTACTGTAATTACCTGAATATGTGTTGTTGTGTTTCCTGAACAATCTGATACGGTCCACTTTCTTGTAATCAAGTATTCTGATCCACAAGCATCGTCATCTCCACTGGTTACTTCACTTGGAATTACTGTCACAGAAGCATCACAATTATCGGTTGCTGTTAAGGTTTCCATTACTGGAATGTTATCACAACTTACGGTGATTTCTGCCGCTGGTAAAGTCTCTACAAATTCTGGTGCTACTGTGTCTTCTATAGTGAACTTAGCTGAAGTTGTATTTACAGTGTTTCCACAAGCATCTTTTGCTGTAAAAACCACCTCTACTTCTCCTGTAAAACTACAGGTGTATGTTAAAGCTGTATAATTATTACTCCATGTTACAATACTACAATCATCTGTCGCTGTCGCTCCTCCATTAGTTGCTAACCAATTATTTAAATCTGTTATGTTTCCTGCTCCATCACACTCTACAGTTTTATCTGATGGCTGCTGAGTTATTGTGGGTGCTGTTTCATCTTTAATTAAATATCCTGCTGTTGTAGTACTAAAGTTTCCACAAGCATCTGTTGCTGTAAAAGTTACTGTGATATAACTTCCATCACATTTTACAGAGGTATCATTCCCATAATTATTGGTCCATGTTACAGTACTACAGTTATCGGTTGCTGTAGCTCCTGCATTACTATTCAACCAATCTTGTAACGTAGTTTCTGTATCTCCTACTCCACATTCTATGTCTATATTATTTTTGTTTGTTTCGTCTATAATTGGTGCAGTATTGTCTTTAACTGTTATTGTTTGAACTTTTTCAGTTGTATTCCCGCAGTTATCAGTAAGACTCCATGTACGAGTAACTATTACTTCTCCTTCACAGGTTCCTGCCGATTCTACATCACTATAACTAGCGTCTAAAGTTGTATCACAATTGTCCGATTCATTGGTAACATCTCCAGTGATTCCAATACTAGCATCATAAGTACAATTATCATCTTTGTAAATTGTAATATCTACTGGTACTGTAAAATCTGGTTTGGTAATATCCGTTACCGTGATGGTTTGGGTATGACTTACGGTGTTACCACAATTATCGGTTGATTCCCATTGACGTACGATTTCTCCACAGCCGTCTACTACCGTATTGCTTACTTCGGTAAAGATTACATCTACTACACTATCACAATTATCGGTTGCAGTGATGGTTGGTACTGCTGGTATAGCTTCACAGTCGACACTTACATCGGCTGGTGTTGCTGATAATACGGGTGCTGTAGTATCGGTTACTGTAATGGTTTGTGTATGACTTACCGTGTTGCCACAGTTGTCGGTTGATTCCCACTGACGTACAATTTCTCCACAACCGTCTACTACCGTATTGCTTACCTCAGTAAAGACTACATCTACTACGCTATGGCAGTTATCGGTTGCGGTAATGGTTGGTACTGCTGGTATAGCTTCACAGTCCACACTTACATCGGCTGGTGTTGCTGATAATACAGGCACAGTGGTATCGGTTACCGTGATGGTTTGTGTATGACTTACCGTGTTGCCACATTTGTCGGTTGATTCCCATTGACGTACAATCTCTCCACAGCCATCTACTACTGTATTGTTTACTTCGGTAAAGATTACATCTACTACACTATCACAATTATCGGTTGCGGTAATAGTTGGTACTACTGGTATGGCTTCACAGTCGACACTTACATCAGCAGGTTCTGCTGATAATACAGGCGCAGTGGTATCGGTTACTGTAATGGTTTGGGTATGACTTACCGTGTTACCACAGTTGTCGGTTGATTCCCATTGGCGTACAATCTCTCCACAGCCGTCTACTACTGTATTGCTTACTTCGGTAAAGACTACGTCTACTACGCTATCGCAATTATCGGTTGCAGTGATAGTTGGTACTAATGGTATGGCTTCACAGTCGACACTTACATCGGCTGGTGTTGCTGATAATACAGGCGCAGTGGTATCGGTTACCGTGATGGTTTGTGTATGACTTACCGTGTTGCCACAATTGTCGGTTGATTCCCATTGACGTACAATTTCTCCACAGCCGTCTACTACCGTATTGCTTACCTCAGTAAAGACTACATCTACTACGCTATGGCAGTTATCGGTTGCGGTAATGGTTGGTACTGCTGGTATAGCTTCACAGTCCACACTTACATCGGCTGGTGTTGCTGATAATACAGGCGCAGTGGTATCGGTTACCGTGATGGTTTGTGTATGACTTACCGTGTTGCCACATTTGTCGGTTGATTCCCATTGACGTACAATCTCTCCACAGCCATCTACTACTGTATTGTTTACTTCGGTAAAGATTACATCTACTACACTATCACAATTATCGGTTGCGGTAATAGTTGGTACTACTGGTATGGCTTCACAGTTGACACTTACATTGGCTGGTGTTGCTGATAATACAGGTGCTGTAGTATCGGTTACTGTGATGGTTTGTGTATGACTTACGGTGTTACCACAGTTGTCGGTTGATTCCCATTGACGTACAATCTCTCCACAGCCGTCTACTACTGTATTGCTTACTTCGGTAAAGACTACGTCTACTACGCTATCGCAATTATCGGTTGCAGTGATAGTTGGTACTGATGGTATGGCTTCACAGTCGACACTTACATCGGCTGGTGTTGCTGATAATACAGGCGCAGTGGTATCGGTTACCGTGATGGTTTGTGTATGACTTACCGTGTTGCCACAATTGTCGGTTGATTCCCATTGACGTACAATCTCTCCACAGCCGTCTACTACTGTATTGCTTACTTCTGTGAATACTACATCTACTACGCTATCGCAGTTATCGGTTGCAGTGATAGTTGGTACTGATGGTATGGCTTCACAGTCGACACTTACATCGGCTGGTGTTGCTGATAATACAGGTGCTGTAGTATCGGTTACTGTGATGGTTTGTGTATGACTTACCGTGTTGCTACAGTTGTCGGTTGATTCCCATTGACGTACAATCTCTCCACAGCCGTCTACTACTGTATTGCTTACTTCAGTGAAAATTACATCTACTACGCTATCACAGTTATCGGTTGCGGTAATGATTGGTACTGCTGGTATGGCTTCACAGTCGACACTTACATCAGCTGGTGTTTCTGATAGTACGGGTGCTGAAGTATCAGTTACCGTAATGGTTTGGGTAAATTGTCCACTTGTTCTTCCACAACTATCTGTAAATGTCCAAATATTAGTATATGTTCCTATAACAGGACAATTAGTTGTTGAAGCCTCAAAACTTCCAGGTATTTTGGTTATTGTTAAATCACAACTTGCTTCTGGGGTAAGTAATTGCGCTGTAGCTAGGGCAACACTATCTTCACAAGACACTGTTCTATCTAATGAATCAACTGTAGTTGTCCAATTAGCCTCGTCAGGTTGGTTAATACTTATCTCATTAGGTAAATTATCTCCTATGCCACAAGAATCAACTGATTTAGAACTTAAAGTTGTTTGTGTACTATTATTTTCTTCTCCTGCATAAGTTGCTATTAATTGCATTTGAAATTTATCGGAACACATTTCTTCTAGAAAATAACACTGTTCTTTTACTTTCACCTGAAAACTTAAACTATATGGTGTATCTCCAACATCTGTAATTCCATCAATAGCATCAAA
The DNA here is from genome assembly GCF_059716285.2 of Tenacibaculum sp. TB-53. NCBI lineage: Bacteria > Pseudomonadati > Bacteroidota > Flavobacteriia > Flavobacteriales > Flavobacteriaceae > Tenacibaculum > Tenacibaculum sp. TB-53. The sequence goes on from NZ_CM202790.1 coordinate 1,165,537, forward strand.
GGTTAATAATCTAGTTGTTGTATTATAGCTATAAGTAACCCCAAAAGGTAACCCTATTATTGGTTCTATTAAATCTACTTCTTGAGGTATTGTTGTTTCTATTGTTAAGTCTTTTACATTGTCATTACCATTGTTTTCTATATTGACTGAAAAACTAACAGTGTCTTCTACACTACTAGTATTTGTTGAGCTTGATAATATTAATGGGGCTAAATCTGGTTTCCAAACATCTACAGACAATCCTATTAAAAAGAGTCCGTATGTTTCTTGGTTTGATGTTAATCTTATTGTCGCAGAAGTTTGATTGTTAGCTATTATACTATTTCCTGGATTACTAAGAGCAAATACATCTGCATCAAATCCTAAAGTATTAGTACTAGCTGGATTTCTATCTATAAAGTTACTTCCATTTTTAGCTATTCTACTATTAAAAAAATTACTTGAACTCCTTAAACTATATGATAAATCTACCCAATTGTTACTAGTATTTTTTATTTGCAACCTGTCTCCTGATAAATCTCTATCTCCTTCTAAGGCACCTATTACTACATCTACATCTACATCTCCTGTTGGTACTGTTTGAAAACCACTAAATCCAATTTCAAAATTATTAACACTACTTGTAACATGTGCGTAACCATCAAAAAGCGATATATTTTTTGCTGGTAAAGTAGGGCTTTCATATACAAATACTATTTGCCAACCTCCAGAAGTTCCTGTATTTCCTCCACCATGTGAAGTCAAACTTCCTTCCTTTGCCCTAACATTAGCTACTTGATAAGTTCCATAGGGTGTTGCCAAAGCTTTTACTTCACTTGTGATATCCTTAAAACAAATGTATGGATCATTAACAAAGTGACCTATCTCGTCTCTTCCTCTATAAATAACATCATCAGCAGTTATAGTTGTATAACCTAAACTTCCTGGTAATTGCAATTTTACTTTATTATAATCCCAATTGGGTTCATCTGAAGAATTGTCTTCCTCTTTATCAGCTGCTGCCCAGTATAAATATGCTTTCTTTATACTTAAACAACTAACTGTTGGCTCTGGGTTAGATAAGTTTGCGCTACTTGAATTGAATGTACTTGCATCACTATCTATATCAACAAAAACGTTATTACTAAAGTCATGGTTTCCGTCGCTTCCTATATAGCTCGTTGTTTTATTTCTTGATAAAACATTATTTGCTATTAATGTTACATTTCCTTTAACTGCTTCTGAAAATCTAGGTTGGAATCCTTTTTTTATTTGGGCTTCTAATTTTCCGCCAGCAACGAGAAAAACCACTATAAAAAATAAAGTAAAACTAGTAATTTTTTTCATGTCCTCTAAGTTTTTCTAATAACAACAATCTTATGCTAATCGTCTAATTGTCATTACTCTGATTTGGTATATATGTTTTTATATTAATCTTGCTAGAGGGAGCTTTTTTCTGTAATGACACTTGCTCTTGAAGGTCATTTACCAGGAGTTCTATACAATTCCAACTTCCTAATTTGATATTGTATGGTTTAGTTATTTTTAAATAAAGTATTTTACTTCTTTTAGATAGTACTTTTAATGCTTTTATAAGAGGTTTCTTTTTTTCATCTAATAATGAATACTCTAATATCGTTTCTATTTTTTCTTGATTTTTGCACGGTACATTGTTTATGGAAAAACGATATTCTTTTTCTACTATGCTATTATTGCTAATCTTTAGTTTATGCACATGCACTCTTTCATAATCTGGTTTATCACTATAGGAAACTACCGATAACTCTGTTAAATTTTGTGAACAAAGACTTAAACCGCTACCTAAAAAGAATAAATACAGTAGTTTTTGAATAATATTTTTTCTCATATTATTTGTTTTTATAATTATTATACTACATATACAAGCAATAAAAGTTGTATATCTAACTTTAAAAGTGGGGGTAACTGTAATTTTGGGGGCAGGGTAATTAAGAGGTACGCATTTCAGAGTATTATATAAGTATAACACATAAAGAATGTACAATAAGATTTTTCGAGGAAGCCAATACTAAATGGAATAGTATTATTTTTGAGGGATTAACGTTTTTTAAGTTCTAAAAAACAGTTATACCAAAAGTAGCATTTATTTTCAGGTTTAAAAAATGAAAAGTTAAAAAAGGGGTTTTTCCCCATACTTGTTTAGTAAAAATATGTTGTTGATATTTTATAATACTTCATACTAAATTAGGTAATTTTGCGATATGATACAAAACGATACAATTATTGCTTTAGCAACACCAGCAGGGGTTGGTGCTATTGCTATTATTAGACTTTCTGGAGAAAATTCTATAAAAATTGTGGATTCATTTTTCTCTTCTGTAAAGAAAAATAAATCATTATTAAATCAAAAATCTCATACCTTACATTTAGGTCATATTGTGAATAATGGAGTTGTTATTGATCAAGTTTTAGTATCTATTTTTAAAAATCCGCACTCATATACAGGTGAAGATGTAGTAGAAATTTCGTGTCATGGTTCTAGTTTTATTCAACAAGAAATCATTCAACTTTTCTTACAAAATGGTTGTAGAATGGCTGATAACGGTGAGTTTACAATGCGTGCCTTTTTAAATGGTAAAATGGATTTATCGCAAGCGGAAGCTGTGGCTGATGTGATTGCTTCAAACTCTGCTGCTTCTCATCAAATGGCAATTCAGCAAATGCGTGGAGGAATTACCAATGAACTAAAAGAATTAAGAGGACAACTACTTGATTTTGCTGCTTTAATTGAGTTAGAACTCGATTTTTCTGGTGAAGACGTAGAGTTTGCTGATAGAACCAAGTTTAAAGAATTAGTAGCTAAAATATCGGCAGTTTTAAAACGTTTAATAGATTCTTTTGCCTTTGGGAATGCTATGAAAAATGGAATACCTGTAGCTATTATTGGTGAACCAAATGTTGGAAAGTCTACTCTATTAAATGCTTTGCTTAATGAAGAAAAGGCTATCGTATCTGATATTGCTGGTACAACTCGTGATGCTATTGAAGATGAATTAATTATTGATGGTGTTGTTTTTCGTTTTATCGATACCGCTGGAATTAGAGAAACTGAAGATGTTGTTGAAAACATCGGTATCAAAAAAGCATATGAAAAAGCAGAAAACGCACAATTAATTATATTTTTAATTGACTCCAATAAGTATATACATTCTAAAGACTTATTCTTAGAGGAAATTGAGACTATAAAGCAACGTTTTCCTAACAAACGTTTATTGGTAATCGCCAATAAAATAGACACCTTGTCATGCCACGATTCATCTATTTTACAATCAGAAATTGAAAATTTAATTTTACTTTCTGCAAAACAAAATATTGGAGTTGACGAGTTAAAACAAGAACTTATTTCATTAGTCAATACTGGAGCTTTGAGTAATAATGAAACAATTGTTACTAACTCTCGTCATTTTGAAGCGTTGACTTTAGCTTTGGAAAGTATCAATTCTGTTAAAAATGGTATTGAGTTAGATATTTCTTCTGATTTATTTGCCATAGATATTCGTGAGTGCTTACGTCATTTAGGAAATATTACTGGTGAATATGATGTAGATAAGGATATTTTAGGTCACATTTTCGGAAACTTCTGTATTGGGAAGTAACTACACTTCCTTTACTTAGCTAAACCCTTCTCTTACTGATGGTTAATAGGTTATAACTTCTCTTTCTTGTTGCTAATTTGCCCTTTTTTGCGTATCTTTCGTTTCTAATTTGTTGTTATAGAAACAAGTTTTGTTGCTAACAACAAGTTTGCTGTTACAGAAACAACTGCAAAACTTTTTGAGATATGAAGGTTACACTAAGAAAACGCAATCAAGGTGGTAAGACCAGTTTATACTTGGATTACTATCACAAAGGGAAACGTAAAACAGAGTATTTAAAACTCTATTTAGAACCGAACCCTAAAACTAAAGATGAAAGAGAGGTTAATAAGAAAACGCTACAATTGGCTGAAACGATTAGAGCACAGCGACAAATCGAAATCCAAAACGGAGTTTATGGCTTCCGTGATAACGAAAAACTAAAAGGCAGTTTTACCAACTACATACAGCTTCTCACAAATAAGAGAAAAGATAGCTCTGGTAATTACGGTAATTGGGATAGTATGCTAAAGCATCTTAAAAAACACATCCCTAATGATATTACTTTTGCAGAGGTAGATAGAAACTTTGTTCAAGGTTTTAAAGATTACCTTGATACTGAAGCTAAAAAATCAAGCAAACTACCTCTATCTCAAAACTCAAAGTATTCATACTTCAACAAATTAAGAGCTGCATTAAAACAAGCAGTTAAAGATGGTATTCTACCATCCAATCCTTCTGAGGGTGTAGAAACCTTTAAACAAGGAGAACCACAACGAGAGTTCTTAACCCTTGAAGAATTACAAGCAGCAGTAAAAGCAGAATGTGAAGTGCCACAAATCAAAACAGCCTTTATATTTTCTTGTCTTACAGGTTTGCGTTGGTCTGATATAAATAAGTTGCTTTGGTCAGAAGTTCAACACTCAAACGAAATGGGCTACTACATTCGTTTCAGACAGAAAAAAACCAAAGGAGCAGAAACCCTTCCTATTTCAGAACAAGCAGTTGGTTTACTTGGAGAGCGTCAGGACAAAGACGAAAGAGTTTTTAAAGGATTACGTTACTCAGCTTGGAACAATGTAAAATTACAGCAATGGATGATGAGAGCAGGAATATCTAAAACAATAACCTTTCATTGTGCAAGACATACCTACGCAACATTACAACTTTCAGCAGGAACAGACATCTATACAGTTTCAAAATTACTTGGTCATAGAGAATTAAAAACTACACAGATTTACGCTAAGGTAATTGACCAACAAAAGAAAGAAGCAGCTAACCGAATTAAACTCGATTTATGAGCAAACAAAACAACACTTTAGATAAAATTCTTGATTTTGAGTTACGCCCTTGGCTTCCTCAAAATAGTATAGATGATGTATTTGCTTCCAAATTCAGAAGTATAAAAGAATACACACCTCAACAACCTTTGCAGTTTCAAATAGATTTTCACAGACCATTTAACAATAAAACCAAATACTATTCAAGGCTTATTCTGAATACCGTTAAATCTGATTTCGATACAATATACCAAACCATTGATGAAGATAGAAACGAGAACCTAATCCGCTACTATCTTAACGACACCCTTAACAAGCGATTAAAATCACGCTTAAAAGACCTTGGAGAACTTTTAAAGAAAAAGGATTATGCACTTGCGTACATAAACCCTAAAAACACCTCTTATCAATTAGACCAAACTCATAAAGCAAACACCTATATTATGCAGTTGCTCAAACTTGGCTATATGCAGCTATATTTAGAAATTCAGGAGGCTTTTAAAGATTGGGTTGATGATGTTTTTATTGTGGAGGACTTCTACTCCCAATTATTAAATGAACCTATTCCCGAACAGCTTCACATTAAAAAACTACAAGTTATTGATGTTGTTCCAGAACCAATTAGGAAACCCAAACCAAAAATTAAGAATAGTCCTATTCAGTTCAATTCATTCACTTACAAACAGTACAATACAAATCCCGATAAACTCGGTGATTTATGGGATAGTTTAAAACTCAACAATTTTATAAGTGCTGATACACCTTTAGCTACGTTCAAAAAGATTTTCTCAGGTACAAAAATCAATACACCTATAACTTGGACAGGAAATATCAGTGAGCTTTTTTACTTCGTAAAACGCATTCACAAAGGTTTACAACTGGTAGAAGATTTAAAACAAAAGCAATGGCAAGTAACTTGCATTTGCTTTGTAGATGAAAACAAAGAACCGTTCAACCGTTCAAAATTCAGGTCATTAAAACGCCCAAATCTTACAGGTGACAAAATCGATAATGCCGTAAACCTATTAAAATAGGTTACTCTGCACTTTACACTTCCTATTCTTTTTCAGTTTTTATTTAGCCCTTATTCTAATCCGATAAGGGTTTTTGCTTTTGTTTTCCCACTCTGCACTCTGCACTCTACACTGCTCCTTGTTTCTGCACCCATAACAACCTTAAAGTCAATCTACTTTAGCACTGTATTCGGACATCGAATATGACTTTAGGCCTAAAGTCTTTTATAAATTTTCAAAACCATAATACAATGGAAGAGATATTAAAAAGACTTGAAATTATCGAGAAACACGTATTAGACCAAAATCTAATACTAAAGAATGTACTCAACTTCAATGAAGCTTGTAAGTACCTAGAATTATCACAATCGCATTTGTACAAACTAACAAGTGCAGGAAACATTCCACACTACAAACCTAACGGTAAGAAACTCTATTTCAACCGTGCAGAATTAGACCAGTGGCTATTGAGAAACCGTAACGCCTCTAATGAAGAGATAGAGCAACAAGCAGCAGATTATCTAATTAAAAAAGGGAGAGTAAAGCTATGACTGAAATAATCGATTTACTGGAGGCACTCTCTCAAGAAGTGAGAGACTTAAAAACACGTATTGAATTGCTAAATGCAACAAAGGTTGAATACCTAAAAAAGGCGTGGGTAGACAATCAGGATGTAATGCAGATGCTACACATTAGCCCTCGTACCCTGCAAACATACCGTTCTAATGGTACAATTCCTTACAGTAAGGTAAACGGTAAGTTTTACTACAAGGTAGCCGATATTGAAGAGCTTTTACAGGCTAACTATTACAACCCAAACTTCAAGTGTGATGGACGTAAATAGAGAAGCCATATTAAGCAAAACACATTACGGCCTAAATATTTATGCCTTTGTGTTACGACAGTACTATCCGGGCGACACAGTTCTTTCCCTTTCGGGAAGGGACTGTAAACCCACTAAAAACCCATTTAATGCAGGCAAGCCTACATTATGGGTTAAGATAATAGATAATTGTGCGGTGCATACAGATAGTGAAAAAGCTATTGCAGAGGGCAATGTATTTGATTTTGCAGCACTTCATTTTAAACTCTCTGGTCAGGAATTATTGGATAAGCTGAATGAAGAATTGCATTTGCGTATAGGTCAGAAAAACGGATTTTATAATCAAGAGGAAGAATTTACCACTGAACCTCAAGAAGAAATCTCTAAACCAATACCGCCAGTATTCAGCTATTACAAAAAGCCTGTTACCAATGTAGTACCCACAAAGGAGATAACCTTGATAGAGGTTTACAACCTCATCCAAGGCAACGAATTTGCTTCGTGTACAAGTACACTTCGCAATATTCAAGACGTTAAGGAAGCCCGAAAATACAAGGCGTTTAATTTCAATTATGTCACCTTTTCTGGTGCGTTTTCAAAACGAAATGACAAACACCTCAAAAAGCATTCAGGGTTGCTTACGATTGACTTTGACCACATCAGTGATATTTCTACACTGAAAGAAGAACTACTCAAAGATGAATACTTTGAAACGGAGCTTCTATTTACATCACCTTCTGGTGATGGTTTAAAATGGATTATTCCTATTGAGTTAACCAAGGTTAAGCATCAAGATTATTTCAAGGCGGTTGCCAATTACATCCAACACACATACAGTTTGGAAGTAGATGGTTCGGGTAAAGACATTTCAAGAGCTTGTTTTTTACCTCACGACCCCAATGTATTTATCAATCCAAAATATTTATAGAAAATGGAAAAGAAAACATTTAATCCGTTGGAATGGATGGATAATTCAAACCAACAACAGCAACATACAGAACAGAACTACCAGCCAATTACAGACGATAATTCAGAAGTTGAGAAAGTCATTCAAAACATAGAAGCAAATCATATTGATATTGCACCTAATTACAATGATTGGATTAACATAGGCTTTGCCTTTGCTGATGAATTTGGGGAATCAGGTAGAAGTCTATTTCATAGAGTAAGCCAATATTATTCAGGTTACAACTCTAAGGAATGTGATAAACAATTCGACAATTGCCTAAAGTCAAAGGGTCAAGGCGTTTCTTTGAAAACCTTCTTCTTTCTTGCTAAACAAGCAGGTGTTTCTATTGTAACACAATCTTTTGATGATTATAAGGCGAACAATAGCAGTTACAATTCATCAAGGAATACACCAGAACAGGACCATCAGGAAAAAGAAACGATAAAGGAAATGATGCCAACATTCCCGAAATCCTTATATCCTGAGCTTCCCGAATACCTACAGCAAGTAATTGCAGTAGCCACTTCAGATGAAGAACGAGATATTTTACTATTGGGCTCATTGGCAGCTATTAGTGCTTGTTTTCCTAAACTGTTCGGCATCTATGATGGGAAGAAAGTGTTTAGCAATCTCTTTCTATTCATAACCGCACAAGCATCCGCAGGAAAAGGACGTTTGGTGCATTGTCGCCAGTTGGTAAATCCTATTCACAAAGAATTACGTGAAGAAGCCAAATTGCATAAACAACACTATGAATTAGATTTAGCAGAGTACAACGCTAACAAAGGCAAAGTTGAAGGTGTAGAAAAACCAGCGAAACCACCTGAAAAAATGCTCTTTATTCCTGCAAATAACAGTTCTACAGGTGCATATCAATTATTGGGTGATAGTGATGGCAAAGGCTTAATTTTTGAAACTGAGGGTGATACTTTGGCACACGCCTTTAAAAGTGATTACGGAAATTATAGTGATGGTTTCAGAAAAGCATTCCACCACGAAACTATATCCTACTATCGCAGAACCGACCGTGAGTTTGTAGATATAGAAAGTCCTTGTCTTTCAACCGTCCTTTCAGGAACGCCAAAACAAGTTTCGGCACTCATACCAAATGCAGAAAACGGCTTGTTCAGCCGCTTTATTTTCTACTTTATGAATGTAAAGCCTGTTTGGAAAAACGTATTTGCAAGTACTACAGATAACGGTTTAGATGATTACTTTGAAAACTTAGGCAATCAGTTCTACGAACTGTATAAGTTACTCAAAAGCAATGGTGATTTTCAGTTTCACTTAACCGCAGACCAACAAGAGCAATTCAATCAGTTTTTTAGCGAGATACAAGTAAAATACCTCAATCTTCAAGGGTTAGACTATATGGCTACCATTAGAAGGTTAGGTTTAATTGCCTTCCGTTTCTGTATGCTTTTTTCAGCATTGAGAGTTTTAGAGACTGGAGATACTTCAAATAAGCTCATTTGTGAGGAAAGAGATTTTCAAACGTCATTAGTTATGATTAAAGTATTGGTAAAACATTCCAGTAAGGTGTTTAGTGAACTGCCACAAGAAGAAAGCAAACCAAGTCGATTGAACCGTAAGGAAAAATTCTTGTACGCCTTACCAAGAAACTTCAACCGACAGAAATATTTGGAAGTAGCCAAGAATCTAAACATTCCTGCAAAAACAGCGGAAGGCTATATCACCAGTTTTGTAAAATCGAACCTCATTCATCGTGAACAACAAGACAGGTATATAAACCTCTCTATTGAGGAAAACAAGGATGCTGAGGATGCTAAGGATTTATAATCCTTGGCTTCCTCTATTTCCTTAAAATCCTTAAAACATAGACTATCACAGAGAGCAGCTATTCTGTTTAAAATCTGTTTACTATTTCTCACATTTCTTTCCTATTATTTGCTCTTTTCTTCCTATATTGGACAAGATTTGACAAGTCAAAAAAATAAAAGGTGTAAAAAATCCAATTAGCCTTTTGAAACCAATGGTTTTGAGGGTAAATATTTTGAATTTGACCATCAAATAATTGATAGACATAAGCAAATGAAATTAGGTAATCGCATTAAGGAGCTAAGAGAAAGTCAAGGTTTATTACAACGGCAACTCTCAGCACAGTTAGAAATTGACACACCTATGTTTAGCAAGATTGAACGTGGTGAACGTAGAGCGAAACGAGAACAGGTGTTGAAGATTGCAGAAATACTAAAAGTAAAAGCAGATGACCTATTAGCACTTTGGCTTACAGACCAACTGTTAGAGGTGCTTATAGATGAAGAACAGGCTTTGCAAGCCTTAAAAATGGCAGAAAAAGACATTAAGACGAATAAAAATTAAGAAACAGCTTTATATGGCTAAAAAGAAGAGCGAAAAGACAAAAAACATTGAAGAAACCCTTTGGCAGTCTTGTGATAAATTAAGAGGCTCTGTTGAGCCCTCAGAATACAAACACGTAGTATTAGGGTTGATTTTTCTGAAATTTACCAGTGATAAATTTGAACAACGAAGACAGGAACTCATTGCTGAGGGTAAGGAGAAGTATGTGGAAATGAAAGATTTCTACAATATGAAGAATGTGTTTTTCTTAGAAGAGATTTCCCGTTGGTCCTACATCAGCAAAAATGCAAAGCAAGACGATATTGCTATTAAAATTGATACTGCATTGCATACTATTGAAAAAAACAATCCTTCTTTAAAAGGAGCTTTGCCCGACAACTATTTCTCTCGCTTAGGTTTAGATAAATCTAAATTAGGGTCATTACTCGATAAAATAAATGAAATAGACACACTTCAAAATGAAGGTCAGGATATTGTAGGGAGAGTGTACGAATATTTCCTTTCAAAATTTGCTCTAAAAGAAGGAAAAGGAAAGGGAGAATTTTACACCCCAAAAAGTATCGTAAATCTAATCGCAGAACTAATTGAACCCTACAAAGGCATTATCTATGACCCTGCTTGCGGTTCTGGCGGAATGTTTGTGCAGTCTATCAAATTTATAGAAAATCATCACGGTAATAAGAAAGAGGTCTCTATATACGGTCAAGAATATACCAACACTACGTATAAATTAGCTAAGATGAACTTAGCCATTAGGGGTATTTCTGCAAACTTGGGAGATAAAGCAGCCGACACCTTTGCTCAAGACCAACACAAAGATTTAAAAGCCGATTTCATTATGGCAAACCCACCATTCAATCAAAAAGATTGGAGAGGTGCAGATGAATTAATAGACGACCCACGCTGGAAAGGCTATGATGTACCACCAAAAAGCAATGCTAACTATGGTTGGATTTTGAATATGGTGAGCAAGCTGTCTGAAAATGGTGTAGCAGGATTTATTCTGGCTAATGGTGCATTATCTGGTACAGGAGAAGAATACAAAATCCGTAGAAAATTAGTAGAGAATGGTTTGGTTGAAGCTATTGTCATTTTACCTCAAAGAATGTTTTATACAACACCAATTAGTGTATCACTCTGGATTTTAAATAAAAATAAAACAGAACGTACATTAAAATTACCTGATTTAACCCGAAACTTGAGAGAACGTAAAGATGAAATTCTGTTTTTGGATTTACGTGAAATCGGAGAACCTTTTGAGAAAAAATTCATCCAATTTTCAGCCAAACAAATCAACAATATAGCAGAGACTTATCATAAATGGCAAGAAAAGGAATCAGGTTACGAAAATATTCCTGAATACTGCTATTCTGCTTCAATTGAAGAAATTGAAAAAAAGGATTTCTCGTTAGTTCCAAGTAAATACATTGAGTTTAAAAACAAAGACGAAGAAGTAGATTTTGATACAAAAATGACATCTATATCCAATGATTTATCTGATGTTATGAAAAAACAAGAAGACTCGAAAAAAGAACTTTTAAAAGTCTTTAAAAACTTAGGTTATGAAATTGGGATATAGAAAATTAGGTGATTTTATACAACAGGTCAATAATCGAAATTCCGATTTATCAGTTACCAATTTAATTGGTGTCACACTTGATAAGTGCTTTATTCCGTCTGTAGCTAATACGGTTGGTGCAGATATGTCAAAGTATAAAGTAGTTAATAAAGGTCAATTTGCTTGTAAGTTGATGAGTGTCGGGAGAGATAAAAAGCTACCAGTATCTTATTACACCAAAGACTTTCCTTCTATTGTTTCATCTGCCTATTATGTTTTTGAAATAATAGATAATAATGAATTATTAGACGATTACTTAATGATGTGGTTTCGCAGACCTGAAACCGATAGATATTTAGGTTTTATTAGTGGTGGTGATGTTAGAGGAAGTATTTCTTGGGATGATTTATGTACTATCGAAATTAAAGTTCCTGATAAACAGACACAGCAAGAAATTGTAAAAGAATATAACACCGTTACCAACCGCATAAAACTCAACGAACAACTCAACCATAAACTGGAAGAAACTGCACAAGCCTTGTATAAGCATTGGTTTGTGGATTTTGAATTTCCAAATGAAGAAGGTAAGCCTTATAAATCGTCTGGTGGAGAGATGGTTTATAATGATGAGTTGGATAAGGAGATTCCAATAGGATGGGATGTTAAAAAGATTAGTGACTATACATTAAAAATGAAAAGTGGAAGCACACCAAATCGTAGCACTAATGAATTCTGGTCTTCAAATGACCACCCTTGGATTAAAACTGGAGAGCTTAAAAACAGCGTGCTTATTAATTCTGAAGAACATATTTCTGACTTAGCCTTAAAAAATTGCCCTGTAACTCTTTTACCAATTAATACAGTTTTAGTAGCAATGTATGGTCAAGGTGATACAAAGGGACAAGTAGGCTACTTAAAAATACCCGCTACTACGAATCAAGCTTGTTGTGCGATGATTTGTAATGACGAATTTCAGGCAACATTTTTATACTATCATTTAAGAGTGAATAGAGATGAAATAGTAAGTGTGGCAATCGGTGGAGCACAGCCAAATTTGAGTAAGGAGATTATAGAAAATATAAATTTAGTCGTACCAAAAGATTCAGTAATGTCAAAACATCCTTTTGTTAAAATTATGAAACATCGTGAGAACTTGACAATAGAAAATAAAGCACTTACTGAATTTAGAATAATGCTTTTAAGCAAAATGAGTATGATAGAACAAGTAGCACTGTAAAATGAAAAAAGAAGAAAACCATACAACACTCTATATCATAGGTAATGGGTTCGATTTACACCATAGCTTAGACACCTGGTACACTTCATTTGGCTTGTTTCTACAAAAACAGCATAGTGATATTTATGAGGTATTTATGGAGTACTATGGTTTTGGCGATTTAGATGAAGACGATGAAGAAAGTTTAAAAGACCCTATGTGGTGGGAGTTTGAGGCTTCTTTAGCTCAAATGGATGGGGATTTACTATTAGAAAACCACGCAGAACACACCCCAAACTATGGTAGTGATGATTATAGAGATAGAGACCTTTATGATATTCAAATCTACATTCAAAACATTGTTGAGAAGGCTACATTAAAAATGCGACAAGCATTTGAAGAATTTATCAATAATGTAGAATATCCCGAATTGTCAACAGACCAGTTAGCAAACATTAATACAGATGCACTTTTTCTAACCTTCAATTATACACATACATTAGAGCGTTATTATGGTGTAAATCGTGATAGTATAGAGTACATACACAACAAAGCTGGTGAAGGCAACGACTTAATCTTAGGTCACGGCATAGACCCTGCTGAATTTGAAAAGCAAGAAGAACAACCACCCGAAGATCCTGAAGAAAGAGAATATTGGGAAGAGTGGATGGCAGACCAATACGACTATTCTATTGAAAGAGGAAAAGATGAAGTACGTGGCTACTTTAAAGAATCCTTTAAACCAACAGAAGACGTTATAGCCCAAAAACACTCGTTTTTTAAAAAGCTCAATCATATAGAAACAGTGTATGTTTTAGGTCATTCTTTAGCTGAGGTAGATATGCCTTATTTCAGTAAATTAAGGCAATACCTAAATGGTAATGAAGATTGGGTAGTGTCCTATTACCGTGAATCAGAACGAGCCAATAGAAAAGCATTAGTACAATCCTTAGGTGTGGCAGAAGAAAAAATACACCTAAAAACCATAAGTGAATTATAAGTATGGGGAAATTTACAGAAGCAAAATTAGAGGAAGCGTTTATAGAATTATTAAGTAATGAAGATTATCCTCACTACTTAGGCAATACCATTACCCGCAATTCTGAAGAGGTATTAATTGAAGAGGATTTAATAGAATTTCTTTTAAACCAATATAAAGACAATGGCCTAACACTCACAGAGGCAAAGTCCATTGTATTACAACTCAAAACCTTGCCTTCTTCTGATTTATACGAGACCAATAAAACCGCTATGCGTTGGCTGTCTGACGGTTTTAGTTTCAAGCGTGAAGACCGCAACCAAAAAGATATTTGGATTTACTTAATCGATTATTCCAACCAAAATAATAACACCTACAAGTTTGTCAACCAATTAGAAATAGTAGGAACAGAAAAACGTATTCCTGATGGTATAATTTATGTCAATGGAATACCAGTAGTGGTGTTTGAGTTTAAAACAGCTATCAAAGAAAACTGCACCATTCATAATGCTTATGTACAATTAACTACACGTTACAAAAGAGATATACCAGAACTATTCAAATACAATGCATTTTGCGTAATCAGTGATGGAGTGAATAACAAAGCAGGTTCATTTTTCGCACCTTATGAGTTTTACTATGCGTGGCGTAGAATTTCAGGTTTATCCAAAGATGTAGATGGTATAGATAGTATGTTCACCCTTATTCAAGGAATGCTACATCAAAACAGGCTAAGGGATATTATTCAAAACTTCATTTACATTCCAGATACCTCTAAAAAAGATGAAAAAATAGTATGTCGCTATCCACAATATTATGCAGCAAGAGCCTTGTACGATAATATTAAAGAAGCTCAAAAACCTAAAGGAGACGGAAAAGGAGGTACATATTTTGGAGCAACTGGAAGCGGTAAGAGTTATACAATGCTATATCTCACAAGACTATTAATGAAGAGTGAGTATTTTGAGAATCCTACTATTGTCCTTATTACAGACCGTACCGATTTAGATGACCAACTTTCAGGACAGTTTACCAATGCTAAAATTTACATCGGTGATGATACGATAACAAGCGTAGAAAGCAGAGCACAACTAAGAGAACTATTACAAGGTCGTGCAAGTGGTGGTGTATTCTTAACCACAATTCACAAGTTTACAGAAGATATTGAGTTATTGACGGAACGCACCAATGTAATATGCATTTCTGATGAAGCTCATAGAAGTCAAACCAACTTAGACCAAAAGGTTAGAGTTACCGAAAAAGGTGTAAAAAAGTCCTATGGCTTTGCCAAGTACTTACACGACTCGTTACCCAATGCCACTTATGTTGGTTTCACAGGCACACCAGTAGATGCGACTTTAGACGTGTTTGGTAAGGTGGTAGATGCCTATACAATGACAGAATCGGTTAAGGATGAAATCACTGTTCGTATTGTATATGAGGGTAGAGCTGCAAAAATAGCTTTACAGAATAGCGAGTTAGAAAAGATTGAGAAGTATTATGAAGAAGCTGAGGAAGCTGGAGCAAATGAATATCAGGTAGAAGAAAGTAAGAAGCAATCTGCAAGTATGAACGCCATTCTTGGCGACCCAGATAGATTAAAAGAATTGGCTGCTGATTTTGTTCAGCATTATGAAAACAGAGTTTCAGAAGGTGCTACTATTAAAGGAAAAGCAATGTTTGTAAGTAGCTCTCGCAATATTGCTTATGAATTTTACAAGAATGTTATTGAGTTAAGGCCAGAATGGAATGAAGTACGTTTAGCAGAGGAAGGAGCAGTTTTAACAGAGAAAGACAAAAGGGAAATCAAACCAATGGAGCGTATCAAAATGATTATGACTCGTGGTAAAGACGACCCAAAAGAATTATATGATTTATTAGGCACTAAAGAATATCGCAAGGAATTAGACAGGCAATTCAAAAACGAAAAATCTAATTTCAAAATAGCCATTGTAGTCGATATGTGGCTAACAGGTTTTGATGTTCCTTTCTTAGACAGTATCTACATAGATAAGCCAATTCAGCAACACAATTTAATCCAAACCATTTCACGTGTAAACCGCAAATTTAAAGGTAAGAACAAAGGCTTGGTTGTAGATTATATAGGCATCAAGAAGCAAATGAATTTAGCCCTTAAAAAATACTCAGAGGGCGACAAAGATAATTTTGAAGACATCCAACAATCCTTAATAGTGGTTAGAAATCATCTGGATTTATTGGCTAAGCTTCTACACAAATTTGATAGTTCAAAATACTTTAATGGTTCAGCATTAGACCAGTTGAATACACTCAATATGGCAGCTGAATTTGTACAGTTGACCAAAGAAATGGAAACTCGCTTTATGGGCTTGGTTAAAAGGCTTAAAGCAGCTTATGATATATGTGCTGGAAGTGAAGAATTAACACAGGAAGAAAGAGATTACACTCATTTCTATTTAGCTGTTCGGTCTATTGTTTTCAAATTGACTAAAGGTGATGCACCTGACACTGCTCAAATGAACGCCAGGGTAAGAGAGATGATTAAAAACGCCTTACAAAGTGATGGTGTTGATGAGATATTTAAGATGGGCGAAGAAACTGAGAAAGAGCAGGACATCTTTGATGAAGACTACTTAGCCAAAATCGATAAAATCAAATTACCCAATACAAAGATTAAGCTACTACAACAGCTTCTTGCTCGTGCCATTGGTGAAATGAAGAAAGTCAATAAAGTTAAAGGAGTTGACTTCTCTAAGAAAATGGAATCCTTGGTTCAGAAGTACAATGAACGTGATGAAAATGATATTCTAAGAAGTGAAGTGTATGAAGAAATGGCGGAGCAATTAACCAACCTTATTTGGGATGTCTACAAAGAGTTTAAAGCAGGTGATGATTTAGGGATTGATTTTGAAGAAAAAGCATTTTATGACATACTAAAGGATTTGTGCGTAAAATATGATTTTACCTATCCTGAAGATAAATTAATTGCATTAGCCAAATCAGTTAAAAATTTGGTTGATGGTCAAGCAAAATTCCCTGATTGGAATAAGAGAGATGACATTAAGTCTGCCTTAAAAGTAGGTCTAATACTTCTTTTAGACGAACACGGCTATCCACCAGTAGAACGTGATGAGGTGTATAAAGAAATCTTTGAACAAGCAGAGAATTTTAAAAAGTATAATCAATCAAAATAGAGTGCCAACCTAAAACTGGAATATGAACCGATAAAACCAATTAAACTAATGCAAAATCACTGTTTCAACATACTAACCTTCAACCATCCTCAGGAAGAACTAACACTCTACTTTACCAACGTAAAAGATGAAAACCTAACTAGAGTGTATCATAAGTTAGTCCCAGATGAGGTTATTGAAAAGTTTGGAGAACAAAAGCATTATTACACATCATTTACAAAAGAAGTAGAAGATTTTTATCCAGTTACAAAAGCGGTTAATCCAAGCTACGAAACGAAGGAAGATGAAAACGGAGAAGAACGATCATTTAGAATACATAATTCATCTTTATCGGTTTCCATATTAAAACGGTACTACAACTACTTAATACACGAATATTTCAAAGGGCAAGGCTTTTTGGTCAAACCTAATTTTATCAGAGATACAGAAGTTTGGCTACCAAGTAAGAAGTACGATAAAACAGGACAGTTTAATTTATTCGACCGCTATTCGCTTAAAGTACAGTTCAAGACAGTAACCAAACAACTGGAGTTACTTGTAACCTTTGAAGGTATTTCCAAAGTATATAAACAATCGGTTGATGAACTACAAGAGTTCGTTTCACCAAAAGCATTTAATTGGGTAATATTTGATAATGGACTGTATAAATTTAATGAATTACCAAATGCAGGAAAAAGAGCATACCACCAAGTATTCCCTGTATGGAACTTCAATACTCGTGATGCTTTAGGAGAAACTACAGAAGCACCTGATAAATCAAACAAATACAAAAAGTTTAAAGATGCTATCGACTTCTTTTATAACACCTATCTAAATATCGAAGAATTTAAAAAGCTTATCCCTATCAATTCCAATGGTTTTATACCAGTAGAAGAAATCAAAATGGGAAGAGTTAAAAGCAATAGCAATCAGTTATTGTTCGGAGAAGGCAATACCAATATTGTTCCTATGAACGGTATGAAAAATCACGGTCCTTTTGATTTTAGTGATACTTCCAATATTCATTTCTTTTTCATTTTTCATAAAGACGATTATCAGGTAGCTAAGAAAATGGATGGTTTTTTTAAAGGTACGGAAAGAGGCTTTGGAGGTTTATCAAAATTCATTCATACGCCTTACTATACAGAAAGTGACTTTAGTATAATGTTTGAGGATAGAGAAAATCCTTGGTCTGAAATCTATCATAAAGTAACAGAAAAGCATTTTGAACCCGATATTCAATACATAGCCATTTACATCAGTCCGTTTTCTAAAAACTCACCTGATAAGTCCAAAAGAAAGATTTATTACAGACTGAAAGAGCTATTACTCAAAAAAGGGATTCCCTCTCAGGTAATAGATGCTGAAAAAGTAATGACCAACGACAAATATTACTTTAGCTTACCTAACATTGCCATAGCCATATTAGCCAAATTAAACGGTATTCCTTGGCGTTTAGATAATACGATAAAGAAAGAATTGGTAATTGGTGTAGGAGCGTTTAAAAACCCTGATTTCGATATTAAATACATAGGAAGTGCATTCAGTTTCTCTAATAATGGAAGATTTAACCGTTTTGAGTGTTTCCAACAAGACCAAACAAGAGAATTGGCGGGTTCCATCATTAAATCAGTAAAGGACTATGCAGCCCTAAACCCTGATATAAAACGCTTGGTAATTCATTTTTATAAAACAATGAGCCAAGACGAATTACAACCCATAGAAGATGGATTAAAAAGGTTAGGATTAGGCATTCCAGTATTCATAGTATCTATTAATAAAACCGAATCTTCTGATATTGTTGCTTTTGATTTGAATTGGAAGGATTTAATGCCATTAAGCGGTACTTACATCAATATAGGTTACAACAAGTTTCTCTTGTTTAATAATACGAGATATAGCAATAACCAGTTCAATTTTTATGATGGTTTCCCATTCCCGATAAAACTGAAAATCTATTGTACACAAAAAGAATTGGTTGAAGATATTAAGACAGTAAGAGAGCTTATAGACCAAGTATATCAATTCAGTAGAATGTATTGGAAATCAGTTCGCCAACAGAATTTACCAGTTACCATTAAATACCCTGAAATGGTTGCAGAAATGCTACCACACTTTGACGGTAACGAAATACCCGAATTTGGAAAAGATAACCTTTGGTTTTTGTAGTATTAATTATAAATAAAATGAATAACAATCAAAGAAAAAATAAAGAATGTTGTAACATCAATGAGGTAGTACAAGAATTTTATGAATTCTTGAAAGCTTATATCATAAAGAAAACAAACGATATAAACCTTGCTGAAGATATTGTTCAAGAGGTGATGCTCAAATTGGTAGAGTCTCATAAAAAAAACATAGAAGTTAATAATATCAAAGCTTGGTTGTTTCAAGTAACTCGTAATACCATTGCAGATTATTACAATAAAAACAAGATTGAATTTAATTTTGATGAAGAATGGAAAGAAAATAGTATTTCTAGTGATACAGTTTCTTCCATTTTAGAGTCTGATTTTATCATCCCTATGATTGGTTTGCTGCCAGAAAAATATGCGAAGCCATTACATCTAAGCGATATTGAAAATATTCCTCAAAAAGAGATTGCTATACAACTTAACCTTGGTTTATCCGCAACTAAAATGAGAATCCAGCGAGGTAGAGAAAAATTAAAATCCCTATTTATAGAATGTTGTGATATTCAATATGACAAATCAGGTAATTTTTCTTCGTGCACAATAAAATCTCACTGTACACCATTACAAAAAATAGAAAAAAAACAACTAATTAACCATTGATAAATGATTGGTTATAAGTAACCTATCAAAAAAATACTTTTTTTTGTTCCTAAAAATGTGTCTTTTTTAAAAGATTTCAGACTTCGTAATAAAGTTTAATCATTAAAAATATTTATTATGAACACTGAAGTTAAAATTTTACACTCTTCTTGTTGTGCAAAAGGTTCCCCTATAAAGGAACAATTAGAAAAATTAGCACAAGAAAACAATCTGTCAATTACTATTGAGGAACTGTCAGAAATGCAAGACACCATGGTCTATGGTACAATGTCTTTTCCTTCATTAGTAATTAACGGTAAGGTTCACGCTTATAAGTCATTTAATTCTGAGGCAGAACTTCTCGCAGCACTAAAAGCAGCATAATATGGAGAAGTTGACAGAATTATTATCTAGTTTTTCAGACTATATCGTGTTTGAATTATTAGGTTTAGACCAATCAGGGCTGTTTGCAACAGCCCTTCAATACTTTATTGCCACGTTTATTTTAATAGCTTTATTGGTTGTGATAGTAACCTACGTTATGGGTATCATAACCAGTTATTTACCAATGGATAAAATACGTGACTATTTAGAACGAAATAAAAAATCAGGTTTAGGCAATGTATTAGCATCTTTATTAGGTGCTATTACCCCTTTTTGTTCGTGCTCATCAATTCCTTTATTTGTAGGGATGATGCAAGCTAGAATTCCATTGGGTATTGCATTATCTTTCTTAATAACCTCACCTTTAGTAAACGAAATAGCTATTGTATTATTTTGGGTGTCTTATGGTTGGAAGGTTACTTTAATTTATATTTTATCTGGTATTGTTTTAGGTGTTATAGGTGGGATTATTCTTGATAAAATGGGAATGTCAGCTCATATAGCAGAATGGTTAAAACAATTGCATTCTAAAACTGAAAAAACAATTGAAGATAAAAGGTCTTTAAAACAGAAGTTTCCTGAAATACATAAAGAAGCTTTAAGTACATTAAAAAAATTAGTGCCATATATCTTTATTGGTATTGGAATAGGTTCTTTTATTCACGGTTATGTGCCTCAATCCTTTTTTGAGACATACATTTCTAAATCCAATCCTTTTGCAGTTCCTATTGCTGTTATTATGGGAATACCACTTTATATTGATGCTGTAGGTGTCTTACCAGTCGTAGAAACCTTGGTTGACAAAGGAGTACCATTAGGTACGGCTATTGCCTTTATGATGGGGTCTATTGGCTTATCACTTCCTGAAGCTTTACTCTTGAAAAAAGTGATGCAAAAAAAACTAATCATTGCTTTCTTTTCAGTCATCGGAATAGGAATGATTATCTCAGGTTATGTTTTTAATTTAATATTTTAATTTATGAAATCAATTTTATCATCCATAAGTGCTGTATTTGTAGCATTAGTCGCTTGCACTTGTTGTGTTGGTCCATTAATGGCTTTTGCAGGAATGTTAGGAGCAAGTGTTTCTCAATTGGTATGGCTAGCAACAATAAAACCGTATCTTATAGCATTCAGTTTAATAGCAGTTTCTTACAATTTATATAGAGCATATTTTCCTAAAAAAGAACAAGCTTGCTGCACCATAGAAAGTCAAGAGACAATAAGTAAACTAGATACTAAACAAAAGAAATCATTATCATTTCTACAATCAAAAACGTTTTTATGGTGCGTTGCCATTATAACATTAATCATATTAATTCTGCCATATATTTAAAAATTTAATAATTATGAAATCAATAACATCTCTTATATTAACACTAGTATTTGCTACAAATATCTTAGCTTTTACCCATAATAACGATACAAATATTCATCAGAAAATTGAAGGAAACATTGTTATCTCTGATACTGTTAAAAAAACGTATCAATTAGAAAAATTCACCCAATCTTGTTGTACAGGAATTGTAGAATATTCATTAAAGAAAAACGTTAAAGGTTTTATTAAAGCTGTTTCTAACACTAAAAAAGGTCAAATAACCGTTTGGTACGATAGTACAAAATCTACCGATAAAGAAGTAAAAGAAGCCATTAACAAAACCCCTTATAAAGTAATTAAAGAAATTAAGTAAGGGCTTATTATGGCAATACCTAATAAAATATTTGATTGTATAATAATAGGTGGCGGGCAAGCAGGCTTGTCCGTTGCTTATTTTTTAAAAAGAAGTAAACTAAATTATTTAATTCTAGATGCAGAAGGTAATTCCGGTGGTTCTTGGTTACATACTTGGGATAGTTTAAAATTATTTTCACCTTCTCAATATAGCTCACTTTCTGGTTGGCAAATGCCTACAACCAAACAAGAATATCCTACAAAGGAAGAATATTTGAGTTATTTGTCCAATTACGAAAAACGATATAATTTCCCAATACAACGAAGTACATTTGTTGAAGAAGTTGTTAAAGAAAAAGAGTTATTTAAGTTAAAAACTAATAGAGGAGAGTTTGTTAGCAAAACTGTAGTAAGTGCTACAGGTACAGCTCGTTCACCTTTTATTCCTATATACCCTAAAATTGATGAATTTTTAGGTATGCAAATACACTCTAGTGTTTATAAAAATAATTCACCTTTCAAAAACAAAAGAGTAATTGTTGTTGGTGGGGGTAATTCTGGTGCTCAAATTTTAGCTGAAGTTTCTAAAGTAGCTTATACAAAGTGGGTAACACTAGAAAAACCTGTATTTCTACCAGAAGAAATTGACGGTCGTTACTTGTTTAATCAAGCTAATGAAAAGTACCTTAAGAAAAAGAATACTTCAAATACTTTACAAGTTTCTTTGAGTGATATTGTACAAGTTGAAAGTGTGAAAGAAGGATTAACACGTAATGTATTTAAAGATTATCGTCCATTTTTCTCATTCTATAAAAATGGAGTTATTTGGCAAAATGGTAGTAAAGAAGCTTTTGATGCCATTATATGGTGTACTGGTTTCAGGCCTTATTTGAACCATTTAAAAAAATTAAATATTATTGTAAATGATAAAGTTATAACAAAAAATACGCGAGCAGTTAAAGAATCAAATTTATGGTTAGTGGGTTATGGTAATTGGACAGGTTTTGCTTCAGCAACCATTTATGGCGTTGGTAAAACTGCAAAAATTACAGCAAAAGAAATAATTAATTCATTGTCATAACTCCCCATTTGCTTACAGTAGGTACTTTTCGTTCGCTCGTACCTCACTTACTACAATTACCCACTTCCTGCAACGCTCAGCAAGAGAAGACCTTCATTACTTTCCGTTGCACTACAATTCATTCAGTCCTACACTTGCTTTTCCCCACGCACATCCAAACGCAGGTAAAGCGGTGTTCCGCCTTCGGTCGTCAGCAAATAAAATCGCCAAACCATTACAGCACATTTTTTGGAATACTTCAATTTTTAAAGGTCAAAAAAAGAGCTATAACGCCCTACGGGTGCTTCGCTAAAGCTACGCAGTTTGTCACTTTTATTGCGTTCCTCTGTCAGTTGTCACGGTAGTTCCCTTGTCTTTTTTACCACTTCCTTCCGTTCCTCTAGTCAGTCGCAAAAAATCCAACCACTACCCATAATTTTGCTCGCCTGCGGGTCGCTACGGGCTGCGGCTTAATACTGATTGATTTGCCACCGCTATCGCTCTGGCTATTAAAGCGGTAAGCCTTGTGTAAGTTCCGTTGCACTCCGCCTTTTTGTGTAAAGAAAAATTACAAAAAGGCTACGTTCCACTTCACACATAGCTACAAACCACCCTAAAGAGGGTTGCCTTTTGTACCACCCTTGCTCCACTCGCAGGCGGCTCGCGTTGCTTGTCCAAAGTCCGCAATCCGTTCGTACCTCACTACTTGCAGCCTTCGTCCAGCCGATTAGCTCAAGGCTGTTTTTACCTGCGTTTACGCACGATTAAACTCCTCATTCCAATTCAACATTCCGATTGATTAAACAGATTTTAAAAACGATTTCATAAGCCCTTAAATATTGAAGAACATTCAAAAAAAAGAGAATAGCAAAGATAGGCGTGTCCGCACAAGCCCACCGCACAAATGGATTATCAAGGTCAAGCCCTACGGGTTTTGAAAAAAATCTCCACCCTTTGGGTTGTATTTTTCCCAAAAACCTTGACAACCCTCCCAAACACGCCTTTTCAAGAGCTTTCTCTTTTCTTTTTTTCCCTTTTTTCTTTTCTCTTTTAAAAATGAATGTGCGAAGCGTAGCGAGCAAATATTTAATGGCTCACTATATGAAAACGTTTCGCATCAAAACCCACCGATTAAACCAGAATTACTCCGAACCTCATTTCTTTATACTGAATAAAGGATTGAATAGCGGAAAACCGCTGAATGAACCTTGTCCGAATTGCTTTGTCTGCATTACAGCCAATGAAACCGATAAGGATTTTATGTATTGGCTTTGCTTCGGATTATGGAAGTCTAAATCTTTCCATTACTACCTGAAAGGTTCTGTAATTCCATTCATCACGATTGGAGATATGAAAAAGCACCTTCGGGATAATGAATGTATTGCAAGCAAACATCCTCAGTTATTTCACCAGTCAATTCATCACTTGAAATTGTTGGAAGTAAATGAGGAAAAACTCAAACTTTCATTAAAAATGATTGATACCGCCAAAAAGGCAATCTTCTATAAGTTGATGAACAAAACAGGTGCAGTTTAAACACTGCATCTGTCATAAAATCAAATTCTTTTGTGCAAAAAAGATCAAAGAAAAGCAACAGCAACCCTGACTTAACTACTGTACACTTATTGAAGTATCTTAGATATTAAAGGACAAAGCCGAGTCAAGTCCGTGCCAAGTCCGAACATTTGTTTAACCTCATAAAAATTAAAAAAGATGGGAAAAATTAATCAAGGTATTCTCGGTGGTGTCTCAGGACAGGTTGGGAATGTAATCGGTGGAACTTGGAAGGGCATTGATTACCTAAGAATTAAACCTTCCAGTGTAGCGAACCCAAGAACCGAAGGACAAGTTGACCAACGTTCAAAGTTTTCAACTGTGCTTCGCTTTCTACAACCAATGACAGACTTCTTGCGTGTTGGTTTCAAATTGTATGCTAACAGAATGACTCAGTTTAATGCTGCAATGTCTTACAACTTGAACAATGCAATCACAGGAGCTTATCCAAACTTTACCATTGACTACGCAAACTCTTTGGTAACTCGTGGCAATCTTACAGGTGCTGATAGTGGAGCTGCTTCTTCGCCAAGTGCAGCTACAGTAGATATAACCTGGACTGATAACTCTGGAAGTGGTAGTGCCTTAGCTACTGATAAAGCAATGATTTTGCTTTACAATGCAACAAGAGGAGAAAGTGTATCTACCACAGCTGGACCAGCAAGGTCAGCAGGAACAGAAAGTATTTCAGTGCCTTCTGAATACACGAGTGAAGATGTTGAGGTATTCTTAGCGTTTATCTCAGAAGATGGCTCTAAAGTAGCGAATAGCTCTTATTTAGGTTCTGTAACAGTTGCTTAATAGCGATTGACGTTTTCTTGAAGAACCGTCCTTTTTTAGGGGCGGTTTTTTTATATTTGAAATCTACGATTTTCTTTTATTTAGTGCTTAATTAGCTGTATTTCAATGTTTTTTGTTGCTTATTTGTATCTATTGATAGCTAATTAACTGAAAGTCAGTATCACATTACATTTTGTATCGGGAAGTAAGAAACGAAACTCTTCAACAAAATATTGAATTTAAATATATTCGCTCGGATTTTTACCCGTGTACTTTTTAAATGTTTTATTAAAATGACTTGAGTCTGTAAAACCTGTTTTCTCAGCAATTTCACCTATGCTTAAACTACTTTGTTTTAACAAGCTTTCTGCCATTTTTATTTTGGTTTCCATTATATAACGCTGTAAGGATATACCTGTATGTTTCTTTACAAAAATACCAACATAGTTTGGTGACAAATGAAACGTTTCTGCAATAACATCAACCTTTATAAGTTCTTTATTTTGTACATTTTGTCGTATATACGTCAATATTAAATCTGCCTTATTCTTATCGTAAACATGTCCACTATTTTTTAATGTAGACTTTAAGTTTCTCGACAATATAATTAACAAAGCTCCAAACAATTCAGATAATACATTACGACTGTAAGTTAACGGACTATGCAATTCACTTTTTATCAAATGATAAAGTCTAAAAAGTTGCTCTTTATCTGTTTCGCAACTAATTACACTTTTAGCTACAATGTTTCGATGAAAAATTACTGCCTCTAAATTCTTTCTCCAATAAGTACTTGTAGAAAATGTAGCCTTTTCTAAAAACATCTGTTCTGTAAATTTTAGCACTCCAAATTTTGTTGGCTCACCAATAATAAACTCATGTTCATCCTTTGGAGTTAAAAAAAATAAATCTCCCTCTTTATAATCAATAACACTTTCGTTTAAAACATGTTTTCCGCTTCCTTTTAAAACAAAAGTCAACTCAAAAAAATGGTGCTTATGTCTTGGGTAGCCCCACTCCTTCTCTGCATCAAACTCAAATACATCTAAGTTCTTGGTAATATAAAAACGTTGTGTCATTAGAATGTTTTTATACAAATATACAATGTATTCATACAACAGCATAACTTAAAATAGCTGCTAATTTTGCAGTCACAACAGTTAATTAAACAATATAAAATGAAAAATAATAGCATTATAGCATTGGTTATCATAGCGGTAAGCTTAACATTAAATGCTTGTAAAAAAGAGCAAAAGAATACACGTAAAATAAGTTCTACTTCAACAAAAACTGTAGCAAAAAAAAGCTATTGGCCTAACGGAGCACAATTAGTCATTTCTTTTTCAATGCAGTTTGAAACAGGAGGACAACCTGAAGGAGCTGAAAGTCCTTTTTCAGGAAACTCATTACCTAAAGGAAATCCTGATTTGCCTGCTGAAAGCTGGTTTCGCTATGGAGCAAGAGAAGGAATGTGGCGAATGATGGATTTATGGGATAAACACAATATAAAAGTAACCTCTCATGTTGTAGGCGAAGCTGCAATAAAATACCCTGAAATAGCTAAGGCTATGGCTAGTAAAGGACATGAAATAGCTGCTCACGGAATTGCTTGGGACGATCAGTGGAATTTAAGTTACGAAGAAGAACTTGCCTTTGTTAAAAAAGGAATTGACACAGTAGAAGCAATTACAGGAAAAAGAGGTCGTGGATACAATGCTAACTGGTTACGCCGAAGCCCCAACACTCTTAAGGTTTTACAAGAACTTGACTTTTTATATCATATTGATGATGTAAGTCGTGATGAGCCTTTCATTACTAAAGTAAGAGGTAAAAACTTTGTTGTAATGCCTTATACGTTGCGTAACAACGACATTGTAAATATTGCTGGTAAAAACTGGTCGCCAGATCAATTCTTATTCCAACTAAAAACAGAATTCAATCAACTTTATAAAGAAGGAGTCTCTAAAAGAAGAATGATGAGTGTGAGTTTACACGATAGAATTGGAGGTGCTCCAGCAGTAGTTAATGTTGTAAATCAATTCATTGAATATGCAAAACAACATGAAGGTGTAGTGTTTATGCGTAAAGATGATATTGCTAAAATGGTAATAAACGATCCTAATACACCAATTGATAACGCCGAATTAAAATTTAACAAATAAGAATACCAACATGAAACATGCAATCTATTTATACCTTCTACTTAGTACACTAACAATTATTAATGCGCAAAACAAATTACCTTTCCAGTTAGAAAAAGATTGGGAATTAAAAGGCTTCAAGAATACTGAAAGTGCAGTTTTTGATAAAACAAACCAAGTAACATTCCGTAAATAATCAAAATAAATGAGTTCACAATATCAAACTGAGAGGTTAATCATACGACCGACAAATACTGAAGATACCGACTTTATTTTCAACTTATTTAATACTCCAAAATGGATTGAAAACATTGGAGATAGAAACATAACTTCTACTACTCATGCAAAGCAATATATTGAAACAGTTATGCTTAAACAACTCAAGCAATTAGGATACTCTAGCTATACTGTAATTAGACAATCTGATAATGAAAAAATAGGAACTGTGGGACTTTATGATCGTGAAGGAGTTGATGGAATTGATTTTGGCTTTGCTTTTTTACCCCAATTTGAAGGTAAAGGATATGCCTTTGAAAGTGCTTCAAAAATAAAAGAAGTAGCTATAAATGAATTCAGAATTCAAAACCTAGTGGCTATTACACGTCCTAGTAATACTGGCTCTCAAAAGTTACTCAATAAATTAGGTTTCATCTTTAAAAAAGACATCATTCTTCCTAAGCATGAGTTTAAAGAATGGTTATTATATGCTATAAACTAATACCTTCCTTATGAAAGTAGAAACAATAAACACAGCTGGTAATTGGTCTGTACATTGGACAGAATCCTTAAAAAAGTCTATTCAATTAGGAGCTAATAGTCATAAAATTGGACAACAATTATTATTAGAAAATAAACATGTTAAAATATGGCATATTGAATTGGAACCCGGAAAAAGTCTTCCGTTTCATAAACATGATAAACCTTATTTTTATGTTTGTCATACAAGGGGTAACTCTCGTTCTTATTTTTCTAATGGTTCTATAATTGAAACATCCTATAAACCTAATGATATTAAGTACTTTAATAACTTAAGCACTAAAAACTACTTTATACATAATCTAGAAAACATAGGTACTACCACCCTACATTTTACAACTGTAGAGTTTGTGGAATAAGACAATGTATTTTCACAAGTAAAACATGAAATTATACAACAAAAACATCTTCAAACCGTAGTAAATTTATACTATTAAACAATTAAAACTTTGTAAATCATGGCTTTTAAAAAGTTATATCAACACTATAATAAAAATGGCTTGACATTAAAAAATAGATTTTTAATGGCTCCCATGACACGTTCTAGAAGCTCACAGCCTGGTGATATTCCTAATGAACTAATGGCTGAATATTACGGACAGAGAACTTCAGCAGGAATAATTATATCTGAAGCTACTCAAGTTTCATTGCAAGGAAAAGGCTACGCTAAAACACCCGGAATTTACACACAAGAACAAGTTGAAGGTTGGAAATTAATTACTGATGAAGTCCATAAAAAAGGAAGTAAAATATTTTTACAACTATGGCATGTTGGTCGCGTATCTAGTTCTAAAGTAAACGGATTACAACCTATTGCTCCTTCTAAAAAGACAGCCAAAGACACCAATGTTTATATTTTTAATGGAGCCCCTAATGGTGATGCTACTTTTGTTACTGTAGAAGAACCTAGGGCAATGACAAAAGCAGACATTAATCAAGTAATTGAAGAATTTAAAACAGGAGCTAAAAATGCTATTGAAGCAGGTTTTGATGGTGTTGAAATTCACGGAGCCAATGGATACTTAATTGACCAATTTTTAAGAAGTAATTCTAACCAACGAACCGACGAATATGGGGGAACTAAAGATAATAGAGTTCGATTACTAACCGAAATCACTCAAGCAGTTGCTCAGGAAATTGGTCATGAAAAAACCGGAGTTCGCCTCTCCCCTTTTATTAGTTTTAAAGACATGAACGATCCTGAAATATTAGACACTATAATGATTGCGACTCAAGAACTTGAAAACATTGGAATTACTTATTTACATCTATGTGAAGCAGATTGGGATGATGCTCCTGAAATTCCTAATGAATTTAGAGAGAACCTACGTAAAACATTTAGCAAAACTATTATTGCTACAGGAAATAAAACACCTGAACAAGGAGAAGATTTATTAGAAAAAGGACTGGTTGATTTAATTGGGTTTGGACGCAATTTTTTAACGAACCCCGATTATCCGATAAGAGTAAAACTAAATGCTCCATTAAACAAAATTACTAATACTAATACGTTATTTGGTGGTGGGGATGCTAGAGGATATACAGATTATCCTTTTTTAAAACAAGGAAGCATGGATACTATTGAAGAAAAATAAAGCCTGAAGCTACCAGCTCCCTAGCCTGGAGTTGGGGCTTACCCAAAACTTTATAAGTAGTAATTATACACAATACTTTGTTTTCTATTTGTTCGAAACTATTGTATAAAATTATTCAAAAACAATTTCTATATCTTGTGTTAAGGGAAGACTTTGACAACTTAAAATATATCCTTCTTTAACATCTTCTTCAGATAAAGTAAGATTCTTTTTCATAAAAACTTCTCCTTTGTTCAATTTACACATACAGCTAGAACATACTCCTCCTTCACATGAATATGGAGGATTATAATTATTATCTAACATGGCGCGTAATATAGTTTTACCCTTTGGAATATGTATGTTTATTTCTTCTCCATCTAAACTAGCAGTTAAATGAGCATTATCGATGACTTCTGTAGTTTCTTCTAATCTTCCTCCTCCAAAGCTTTCAATAAGAATTCGAGTATCTGGAACATCCATACTCTGTAATACTTTTTGAGTATTTTCTATCATAGTACCAGATCCACAGATAAAATATTCTGCATTCTGCGCATAGGGAGAAATTATATTACTTTCTGTATCTGGAAGTAGATTCATTTTTTTTCAAATTTACAACGGTTAACTACGCTTATAAAACAGATTACTTTCTACTTACACTTGTTTATACTTTTACAAGCAATTAAATTAAAAAACAAAAGATGGGATTATACATTACTAGCGGAGCACTTGCTAGCTTTAAAGAAATGGATGAAGAAGCTTTTAAACATTATTCTTCAGTATTTAAAGATGTTAACAAACTACTAGAATTAAATGGGCTTACACCTTACGAAGAACCAACTGAATTAGAAGGTGGTTCTTTAGAACTTGGTGGGTTTTCTTACGATTTTATTCATCACTTAAGGCGTTTTTATGCTTATTGTGCCGAATATGAAGATTGGACTCCTATTCCATTTAGCCCTAACAGTGAGCCTTGTGAAGATTCTATTATAGATGATCATGCATCAGGCCTTACTTGTCATCTTATATGTCATTCAGATTGTACAGGTTTTTATGTTCCTGTAGATTTTATCGATATTGTTTTTGATAATGATGAAATTCCTATTGATGGTGCAATGATTGGTTCGTCATACACTCTATTTAAGGAATTAAAATTTATAGCAAATAAGCTTAATATTCAACTAGATGAAGACGATACTATTGTAAATATTGAAGCTGTAAATAAATCAATAAACGCAGAAGAAGATTTTTGGAAAGAAAAACTAGTTTGGTGTGAGTTGTTCAAAGCTGCAAAACATAGTATTCACAACAAAGCAGCTATAGTTTTTCATTAAAAACATCAACAATTAATAAAACACATCTCATAAATGGAAAGAGAGATTATAATACAGTTACAAGAAAAAAAATATCAATCTTTAGGTAAACTTACCACAAGTAAAATTATTGATCTTTTTATTGAAAGCGAAAACGAAGCTTTACTCCATAAATTTCAAGGTCAATTTTATCCGTATCGTCATTATGATATTAATGCAACACTAACAAAAGCTTTAAAAGGAATAGACAAGCAAAAAATTATTGATGCTTATTTTCACGCCTCTAGATTAGGTATTATTACAAAAGTAAAAGAAAACAATTACCCTCTTTTCTTAAAAGGAATTGAAAAAACACTATCGTCTCTTGGTGAGGGATATAATATTAATGTTTTAAGACCTAGTACGGTATATGTACTCTTTGGAGTGAACTCACTAAATGATATAGAAAACCTATACAATACAAAGTATAGCGAGTTTTTAGAAAACTTAAAATTTGTTATCAAGGTGAACTCATATACTAGCTATCCTAGTTTACGAAAAAAACTAAAAGCATCTCTTTTTTTAGAGAATGAAATACTCTTAAAAAGAGCTCAAAAAATAACGCCTTTCTTTAATGAGTTCAATTTTGAAACAGCGGGAGCTTTAGTATTACTATTAACAGACCCTTCAATAAAATCGAAGCAAGTTCTTTTAGAGTGTCATAAAAGAGAGTTATCTAGAGAAACTGTTTGGGTTCTTGGTAGTTTTTATAAAGATTTTAAAACTTCCGAAGCAAACAAGTTACTTCTTAACGATTTATACAATAAATATCCTACAAAATGGATTAACGAATATTATAACACTATTTACTAACCGTTTTATAAGTATTTTTGCCTAATGGATTCACTCACACAAATTGTTCTTGGGGCAGCTGTTGGAGAAGCTGTATTAGGTAAAAAAGTAGGAAACAAAGCAATGCTTTATGGTGCCATCGCTGGTACTATTCCAGACTTAGATGTTTATGTTGGTAAGCTTTTTGACACTGTTACTGCTCTAGAAATACACAGAGGTTTTACACATTCTGTATTTTTTGCAATTGTTTTCGGGTGGATTTTTGGTTGGCTTATCTCTTTATATGAAAAAAATGCCTCCACTAAAGAATGGGCTCTACTTATGTTTTGGGGATTTATAACACATCCAATTCTAGACGCACATACCACTTGGGGAACTCAACTTTTTTGGCCACTCGATTTGCGGTTAGCTTTTAAAAATATATTTGTTATTGACCCTTTATACACATTACCTTTCTTAGTATTTCTACTAATGGCAATGTTTCAACGTAAAGGGACAGCTAAAAGAACAAAGTATAACAATTTAGGACTAATTATTAGTAGCTCTTACATGGCAATTACTCTTGTTATTAAAGGAATCACTTATACTAAATTTTCACACGCTTTAAAAGAACAAGGGATTTCTTATAAAGAAATAGAAACCAAACCTACGCCTTTTAACACCATTTTATGGTCTGCAAATGTTGAAACAGATGATGCTTATCTAATAGGTTATTATTCTTTTTTTGATACTAAACCAATTGAATTTTATTCCTACCCTAAAAATCATCATTTATTAGACGATTATAAAAATAATGTTTCAATAAAACGACTTATTAAAATTACCAAAGGTTGGTATACAATTTCAGAAAAGAATAATTTAATTTATTTAAATGATTTACGCTTTGGGTTATTAAGCGTAGCTCCTAATTTTCAGCAGTTTGCTTTTAGCTTTCAAATAACAAAAAAGCAAAATAAAATAGTTATAAACGAAGTACCTAGAAATCGTGAAAAAGCTAAACAATTATTAACAGATCTTTGGGTTAGAATTCAAGGAAATTAATTGATAAATCATAGTTTATACCGTAAATTTGCCATTATATTATAATTGCAGAATAACTCTGGTTTGAGACAAAAATATTTTCACTTTTTTTCTATCATTTTTTTAGTTCTTACTCAATTTGCATTTATTACTGCATTATTGTTTGAGCATAAAAATACTTTTACAATACTATCGTTAACAACACTTATTACTACACTTATAATTTATAGTTACATAAAGTTTTTTAAAATTAAAAGAGTAGATTTTGAGCCATTCTATGTAATAATTTTTGTTATAATTGGAGCTATACTTACAAGTTACTTACATCTTTTCACTAAATTAAATTCTGTTTTTGCAGCAACACTTATTGGTACAGTTGCTTCTTTTTTACCTGATTTAAATAAAAAGTCGAAGGTTTTACAAAATATTCCCAATGCTATGTATTGTGGTTGTTTTGTAGGAATGTCACAAAAAAACGTTGCTATTGATTATAGCCTTATAATTATTGCAGGTATCATAGCGGGTATTTTTTTTATACTCTCTAAAAACCTTTTTAATGGAGTTGGTGGTAAACTGGGTACTCTTGCCTTTGGTAGTGTAGTTATTTCATCGTTATTTCTTTTAATTCTTTCATAGTGCTTACCACCATATCAATATATTTAACAAGCATACTTGGGGCTTTTTTAACGTTTTTAGTAAGTACAAAATACAAACAGGGTCCTGTAAGAGCTTCTGCTCTACTCACTCTTTTTGTTGCTAGTACATGTTCTCTTTTTTCTGAGTTATTTTCTGAAGATATAGCCAATCAAATTCCTTGGGTATTTTTTGGTGCTTCTTTTGTTGGTATGACCTCTAGTAAACTTACTCGTAACTATACTTCAATTATTTTTGCAGGAATTGTTTTTGGATTTATCTATACGGTTAGTCCTACTTTTTTTAATGGTTATGGAGGCGCATTAGGTACAGCCGCTTGTATTTCTATATTAGTTGTTATTGGAATGAACAATCTTATCCGACTTTTAAAAGCTTCAAAAAAGAAAAAAGGCTTATTGAAAAAACTTTAATTTTAATAAGGTACTTTTGCCTTGTAAATTGTTGCTTTCTTTTTAGAAGTTATTTTATAAATACTTCCTGCTTTTAAGAGGGCTGATTGTCCCTTTTTTAAATTTAAAACAGATTTTGTTTCTACTATTTCTATCTCTCCATCAATGACTATTAAAATTTCTACTGATCTAGATTTTGCCTTGTATACTTGACTTTCTGCAATATTAATTTTACTCAATTCAAAATCTTTTGCTTCTGTCTCATACACTCTTTCTAAATTATCTTTTTTCAAACAACCATACAAAACTTCTGGATTTGTTTCTTCAAAAACAATATTCTTTAATAGCTCAGCAACATCTACATGTTTTTTTGTTAAACCTCCTCTTAAAACATTATCTGAATTAGCCATTAATTCTATATTTTGGCCTTCTAAATAAGCATGGGGTACTCCCTCTTTTTGGAAAACAGCTTCTCCTTTATTTAATTTCATTATGTTAAAAAAGTATATAGAAAAAATTCCTCTATCTAGTTTTTTATTATTTGTAGATTCATCAACAACTTTTGCTGCCCAAAAGTCAGGACTATTTTTATCTAATTTTTTGTTCTTATATAATGGAGTAATTCTATCTATTAAAGGTTTTAATATTTCATATACTTCTTCATTTGATTTTTCCATCACATTTTTATATAAGCCAAAATATCCTTCTTCTTTAAATATATTAACTAACTTTTTAAATTCTGGTGTTTCTTCTAATCTTGTTATTAATTTACTTTTGGGTAAGAAACCGTGTAATAACCAAAATTCACTCAAAGCAACCATAATTTCCGGCTTGTGATTATCATCTTTATAGTTTCTGTAAGGTGCTGTTAATGGAATTCCTAAAATATTTTCTTCCTTAAATCCTTTTTCTGCATTTTTTTTTGAAGGATGAACCTGAATTGACAATGTCTTTTTTACATCTAACACTTTAAATAAAAAAGGTAATCTTCCGTATTTTCTTGCTACTCTTTTACCTAAACATTTTTTTAAGTTTCTTTTTAAAAAATTATCTAAAGTTTGATTTCCAACAGATGTTTTTATTATAGATGGGGCTTTTCTGTGTGCTCCTAACCAGTACTCTGCTATTTTTTTTCCGTCGTTTTTTCTTTTTAACAACTTTGTGATATAATTATCACCTCCCCAATCATAATTTTGAATCTGCCCTGTAAGCGCTAATAAATTAAATGTTTGTGTAGCTTCATTAATCATATCTTAATATTTTAATAGTTACTTGCTAAATCTTTTTATTTATACTTGCTTAGTTATTCAAGGTTATTGAAAATTCTTCCATTTTCATTTTACCAATTAGCGTTGAGTCTTTCTTTTTTTTTACTCTGTAATTCCATGCTATTTGACCTAATTGACCTATTATTTTTATAGAATCTTTCATAGAAAGCTTAGACCCGTCTGCATGTATCCATCTTTTTAAAGGTTTTTCACACATCATTTCTCTTGCTTTTTCAATTTTAAAATGCTTTTTAATTCTTAAAAAAATCTCTACATCAAATAACCATTTTGTAATAAACTTTTCTTTAAATGCGATATCAATTACATCTCTATGAAAAATTTTAGCTCCACATTGTGTATCTTTAAAATCCATTGATAATATTTTTCTTATAATAAAATTAATGGTAAGACTAATTATTTTTCTAGCAGATTCTTTTGTTATATTAGCCCCCATTCTAGTAATTCTTGATCCACTAACTATTTTAAAGTTAGATTTTTCAATTGTAGAAACTAAGTCATCAAAATCTAACAAGTCTGTAGATAAGTCTGCATCTAAAAAACCTATATAATCTAAATCTTTAAAGTTTGCCATGTGTAGCATTCCTTGTCTAACAGCCTCTGCTTTACCTCCATTTTTTTCGCAATTGTATATTGTTATAAAATCTTCTCTTCCTTTTCTCAAATTATTTAGCACGTCTAAAGTTTTATCTGTACTTCCATCATTTACAAAACATAAGTGATACCCTGAATTCTCGTCAATAAAACTGGTAAACTCTTTACTTAGTAGTCTTTTCTCCTCATTGTAACAAGGTATTACTACCCCAACACATCTTTCTTTAATGATAAGATTATTTTGTTTTTCTATACTTACTATATTTTCAGGAGCCCCTATTAGCCTTTTCACTCTAACACAAATTTCATTTAAGCTTAATGGCTTTTTCATGTAATCATCAATTCCTAAATCAAAACCTTTAGTTATCATTTTATCATCTGTATTTCCTGATAATACAATTACTGATGTAGACGGTTTTTTAGAGTTTCTTATATAATCTATAACCTCCATACCCGATATTGTTGGCATATTCATGTCTACTATAACTAAGTCTGGTTGAAATGAATCATACAATTTCATACCTTCAAAAGCATTCGTTTCAGTTTTTACATCATAACCTAACTCTAACAATCTCTTCTTTAGGGGGATTAATATTAGCTTTTGATCATCTATAGCTAGTATTTTCATAATTAAATTTTTAACAGTTATTTGATCCAAAAATAGCTATGTATCTTTTTTTTAATGACTTACAACACTTAAAGGGATGTTTTCTTTAGACGAATGGTAGTTTACTTTAGTTAAACAAAAAATATTATATCTTTAAATCGTTTATATTTACAATAACAAAAGCTAACTATATAAATTTCAATGAGAAAGGAATCAAACAAACTTTTAATATTAGCGCTTCTTTTGGGTATAGCTTTTCATGGTTCTTTTATCTTTTTTACCCTAGAAAACACATATGATGCTCTAATACATTTGTTTTTTGCAGAGCATTATGCAAGTAATTGGTTTGAGCCTTGGAACTACAAATGGTATACTGGATTTACGGTAATGAGCTACCCACCTCTGGTACATCAATCAATTGCTGCTTTGTCGTATATAGGAGGATTAAAATTTGGGCTTTTTACTGTAGCTATAATAGGCGTTATACTTTTTATTTCTGGTGCATATCGTTTTTCTCTACTTATAACTGCTAATAAAAAAATAGCTGGTTATGCAGCAATTACAGCTGCTCTTTCTTCTTCTTTTTTAGAAACACTACATATTTTTGGACAATTACCCAGTATTATTGGTGTTTCTGTTTTAATGCATGCTTTACCCGAGATTTATTTGTGGTTAAAAACAAAAAAATATAAATATTTACTTACATCTCTTTCTTTAATTTCAGTTACTGTAACCTCGCATCATGTTACTCCTATTTTTGGAATGGTATTTTTTATTTTACCTTTAATAGGAATGGTTATTATGGATGTTTGTTTTGATGAAGTTAAATCGTATAAGAAAATTACATTTAAATTATTCTTAGTTAAATTTAAATCTCAGTTTAAGTATAATATCCTTTTTATAATTTTAGCTCTAGTAATCATAGTAGGGTGCTTACTACCTTACTGGATTAACTCTAAAAAAAATCCTATTACACAAATTCCAATACCACATGG
The DNA here is from genome assembly GCF_059716285.2 of Tenacibaculum sp. TB-53. Taxonomy (NCBI): domain Bacteria; kingdom Pseudomonadati; phylum Bacteroidota; class Flavobacteriia; order Flavobacteriales; family Flavobacteriaceae; genus Tenacibaculum; species Tenacibaculum sp. TB-53. The sequence goes on from NZ_CM202790.1 coordinate 1,202,827, forward strand.
TTCTAGAGATAATTTTCTAGAAGTTACATCTTCTGGTTTGGTTTTTTTTATGATTCCTTGGGGAATACTTTTAGTTTTTCTTCCTTATTTTTTTTATAGATATTTTAGTAAGCGTTTTTTATTTATTGGTATTTCTTTTACTATGCTTTTTATTTTAGGAACAGGAGGTACTACCCCAGTTCCTTTAAAACTTTTGGGCGAAAATGCTTTTAATATTTTAACCTTAGATAGGTTTACCCTATGGGCTTCTATTATGGCAATACCACTTTTTGGAGAAATAACCTATCACTTTATACATGGTGATTTAAAAAACGTTATTCATAAAAAATTAGGAAGAATTTACCACCGTTTACTTGCAGGATTAATAGCCTCTTTATTTTTATTTACCATTATTTTTACAATGAGTCTTGGCTATTTTAGACCATCACAGCCTCAAAAAATAAAAATGTTGCCTATTATTAACTTTCTAAACCAAGATCAACACGACCAATGGCGTTATCTTACACTTGGTTTTGGAGATCAAATGGCATGGTTATCTGCTCAAACAAACGCTATGACTGTAGATGGAAATTATCATTCTGCAAGACGTTTACCAGAACTTACAACAAGGCCTATAGAACGACTTGAAAATTCAAAATTCAAAGGTATTGCCGGTATTGGATCGCTTCAACAGTTTTTAACAACTCCAGAAAAGTATAATTTAAAATATATTTTTTCTAATGATAAATTTTATGATCCCATCTTATATTTCTGTGGTTGGCAAAGATTATCTCCTTTAGAAAACGGTATAATAGTTTGGGAAAAATTAAACATTCCACCTCTCTCTTCTATTTTACCAAAAGAAGATGTAGCTATATGGCAAAAATTACTTTGGGGAACAGTTCCTTTTCTAACTGTTATTTTCGCTTTACTTTTAAATGTCAAGAGTTTATTTAACAAGCACATAAAAATGAGAAAGAATACTTACGTGCTATGTATTGAAGCCTATAAAAATTACTCTGGATTTACAAAAAAAGTATTACCCTTTGCTCATATATGGTTACTGTTTTTAACTGTTATTTCTTTTTTTGGTATGTATAAATTTTATCTTGAAAACAATACACAGCAATCGCCCGAAAACCTTGTAATATCTTATTATGATGCTTTAGATTTTAAACAATTTGAAAAAGCTTACAACCTTATTAATCCAAAAAGTAATATTTCAATAGCACAATATATGTTAGAAGTCTCTGTTACTGATGGTTTATTAAGCTCTTATGCTAAACTAGACGCTTTAAATACTGTTGTTACTAAAAAAACAGATAGCTTAGCTACTATAACTGTGCATACAAAATGGATTACACCTTTAGAAAAAATTAATAAAACAGATTATAAAACGGCTATTAAACTAAACGGTAAATGGTTTTTACAACCTGATGTAATTGATTTTGATTTACCTCCTGATCAACTTTACTCAAATAATAAAACAGGATATTTTAATCAAGGAAGAAAAAGAATTACAACTGAACAAACTCACCATGAAGATGTTTTAAAACAACCTGTTTTAGAAATCGTTACAGCTAAGCTCGTGAAATTTGATAATCATTATGCTATTATTGGTGAAATACAAAACATAGATAATGTACCTGCAGATGTTGTTATTAAAGGTACTTTATATAATGATTCGAATAAAAAATTAGCTACTTATAATGCAAAGTATCATATAAAACATAAACTAATGCCTAAAGAGATTAGTTCTTTTAGGATTAATTTTGAAGGTATAGCCTGGTCCAAAACACTTGATTCCATACCAAAAACATTTAATCCTGATGAGTTTACACCTATTGAGTTTGAAGAGCAACCTACTAAATTCAATTTACAAGCAGCTGGAAATGTTTCTAATTCTGATTTATATAAAGACCTTGCCTTAAGTGAGCTTATTATAGAAGAAAAAAACATAAAAGGAACATTGTTTAACAGTGGAATTCAAGAGATTACCGTACCTCAATTAATCATTACATACTATAATAAAGATAAAAAAATAGCTTGGGTAGATCATTTATTTATTAAAAGTGGCATTAGACAACAACGCAAAAAACATTTTAATTATAAATTGTTAGAAGATAAAAAAATCATATTTATTAATGATGATATGCAAAATTGTTTTGTTAATGGACTTCCCAACGAAGAAATCTCTAACAAATTGATTCCAAATAGGGTTAAAAATCACGCTTTTTCAGAATTGCAAAAAATTTCACACCCTAAATATAAATATGTAAAAATTGAAATGAATAACTTTATAGGAAATCCAAAGTAACGATGTTTAAAAAGAAGTTTTTTTTTAGTATCACATGCTTATTTATTAGTTGTGTAAACGCACAATACAATGAAAGTAATAATACAACTTTAAAGTTATTATCCACAAAAAAAGAGTTTTTAGCAGGAACTTTAATTCAACTAAAGTTTAATACTCATAAATCTACAAAATACAAACTATATTGCGCTAATAGTTATGGTAGCACTATAATTACCCCCTCTAAAAAAGATTCTTTAATCTTTGATATTCCAATGTTTTTAAGCAAAAAAAAAGGTATCATTAACTGGTCACTCATTAATACTGAAAAAGTACTTTCTGGTAAGATTACTATAATTGCACAAAATAAACCTACATTTATAGAAACCTACTTAGGTCCCCCTAGTATAGAAGCAGGTGGAAAAGATTATGCAATGATTGTTACCATACCAACAGATATATTGGACAATCCTCTAAAAAAAAACACCCCTATTACAATAAATCAACAATTTTTAACAGATACCCAAAAAGAAAAAGTATTTACTAAAAACTTAATCGCATACAAAAACATATACTCTCCTACAAAAAGCGGTAGAGTTTTAATTTCTTCAAACTGTTTTAAATTACACTCTAAGGAATATGATATTAATATAATGCCTGCAATTCCTGTTAATTTTAACGTTTTTGCTAAAAGACATCACAAGTATGCAGATGGAAATCAAATTACAACCTTATATACATCACAATTAAAAGACACTAATGATAATATTATAAGTGATGGTAGTTTTGTAGATTTTTTTATTACTAATAGTAAAGGAAATGTATTGAAAACATCAGGTACTACTATCAACGGTATTGCTACTGCAAAAATAGTTCATCCAGATTATGAAGATCAATGGTCTGTAAAAGCTTATGTTATTGGAATTGCTGAAAGTGATAGGATAATATTAGATTATAAAAAGGCTATTAAAAATTATATAGTTTCTTTTACTGAAAAGAATCGAACTATTAGTATAGGACCATTACAAAGTTTTATGGGGCAAATGATACCTGATGGATTAAAGGTTAAAGTTTCACTATACCAAAACAACATCTTGATACAAGAATTCATCAAAGAAACACAAAATGGTTATGTATATTTTAACTTAAACCCTAATATTTTACCAAAAGGGATATATAAAATAACTACTGACGCTGCTGGTATTTACAAAGAATTTAAAAACATAGAACTATGGTAGGTATAGATAAAAACATAATGCGTTCATCTTTAATAATATTTTACATTATTATTATTTCTATGCTCCTTTTTTTAATTAGCTCTTTATACAGTTACCTTAACACAGGTGCTGATAGAAGTAAAATATTACACACCGAATTAAAAGATATTCGTAATTACATACCTAAAATAACCTGGGTAAAAGATGGAAATGAAGGTAGAATTATGGATACACAAACCTTAACTGAAATTGAAAAAGATTATTTAGATGGTTGGTATGTTAAACATATTGCTTATAAATCTAATCTTACTACAGGTATAAACGATTATTACACTAAAAATGCTCGTAAAAATATACAGAATATCATTAAATATAACGATTCCCTAAACATTACAATAGACGCTACAACTCTAAAACATAATCCTGATATTGTTTTTTTTAGTGAAGACGGACAATTAGCTGTTTTAGAAGATAAAAATGTTTTAGAGTATAAAAGAATAATTAAAAATAAATATAATATTCATGAAACTACAGAGTTTTCAAACTATAAAGCCATTTTGTTACTTGAAGATGGTTTTTGGCGTATAAGACATTTTGTTAAAGAAGGTTCATCTTCTTTTCAAGAAGATTTAAAGAAAACAAATCTAGAATATACTAATATTAAAGGTATTAATTATTACCCTCAAGCTACTCCATGGAGCATGTTTGGTGATAATTTTGAATTAAAAATTATTGAAGAAGACTTTAATATTATAAAAAGAGCAAATTTAAATACTATTAGGATATTTGTTCCTTATGACGATTTCGGGAAGGAAAATGTGGATGAAAACAAATTAAAAAAACTCAATTTACTATTAAATTTAGCTGATAAAAAAGGAATAAAGGTAATTGTTACTCTGTTTGATTTTTATGGAAATTACGATGTGCTAGATTGGACTTTTACCTTCAAACATGCTGAGAAAATTGTTTCAAAATTTAAAAACCATAATGCCATTTTAGCATGGGATTTAAAAAATGAACCTAATTTAGATTTTAAATCCAGAGGGAAAGAAAACGTTATTCCTTGGTTAGAACATTTATTATACTTGGTTAAATCCATTGATACAAAACACCCTGTAACTATTGGCTGGTCAAACACTGAAAGTGCTCACCTTTTAAGTGATAAATTAGATTTTATTTCTTTCCATTATTATGATAATTTAGAAATGTTTGAGAAAAAGTATAAAAAGTTAAAATCTAATTTGCCTAACAAACCCATTGTTTTAGGAGAGTTTGGTATGTCTTCATATAGTGGTATATGGAATTTTTTTGAGGGGTCTGAAAAAAAACAAGCTGAATATTTTAAAAACATGCAGCATATTTTAACAACAAACAATATTCCTTTTCTTTCTTGGACTTTATACGATTTTAGTAAAATACCAAAGGGCGTTGTAGGTAAACGCCCTTGGAGAGTAAACCCACAAAAAAAATTCGGGTTTATTAAAAATAATGGGGAAAAGAAACCTTCTTTTAAATATATTTCTAAACAGTAGAATTGGTTACTAAGTTTTTTGATGTTATTTTTTTTGTTTCTATAATTTTAGAAAACTCTTCAAGATATAAACTTGCTATTCTTTCCATAGGATATTTTGTTGCCGCCTTATAATTTGTTTTACCTAATTCTACCCTATAATTTTCATCTATTACGATTGCTTCTATTGCTTTAGCTAAACTTGTTACACTTTCTGGTTCGAAGAATTCACCTTTATAACCTTCATCTTTTACAAGCAATGCTAAATCTCCTAAATTAGGCATTACAACTGCTTTTCCATAACTACCAGCTTGATGTAAAACTCCAGAACTGCCTGTTGTAGAGGTATAAGGAAAAACTACTACAGCACTTTCTTTAAATAAATTTTCTACTTCATTTTCTTCTACATATCCTGTGAAAACAATCTGAGATACATTTTTATATTTTTCCTTTACTCCTTCTAAATACCCTTTTACATTCGGATTATCAGTACCAGCTATAACTATTTCTAAATTCAATCCTGTTGTACTTCTCACTACTTCAACTGCTTCAATCATAGCCTCTACTTTTTTGTAAGTTCCAAATTTTCCAAAAGTCATTATTTTCATGGGACCTTTTGGCAACTCGTAACATGGTTTTTTTGGAATTTCAAATGTACCATGAGGTATTAACTTTACATTCTTAACTTTATATTTTTCTTTTAAAATCACTGCATATTTTTCAATAGTTACAGCTACAGTATCTGATTGTAAAATTAGCCTTGTTAAACAAGTACCAATAAAGTTATAAGTTTTTTGTAAAAGCTTATTAGAAGTAAAACCTGCGCTCTTTAAATCTACCTGCTCTAAAATATTATGTAACAAAGTTATTGTTGGTATTTTTTTTAGTTTACAAACCAGTGGTAAAGTTAAGCCTAAAGCTGCAGGAATTTTCTTGTCTCCAAACTTCATAAATTGTAGGTTAAATAATATAGCATCTGGCTTTACTTGATTAATAGCTTTAGTTACTGTTATAATATTAAATAAACTATTAAATTTCCAACATTCTTTTACTGTTACTTTGCAGCCATTTTCAATAAAACTAACATCTTTTATTTCTTTGGTTGTATCTGTTAACAATATAAGCTCCGTTACTTCTTGTTTTTGTCTAAAGTTTTTAACTAAATGATATGCATATTCATTTAACGTTACTTTACTTGGTGGATATGCTGTTACAATTGCTAGTCTCATGGTTAGTATTGTTTAATTTACATTTCAAAGATCCTACAAAACAACAAGTTAAGCCCTTTTTTTAGTTGAAATACAGATATCTGTAGTTTAATGGTATTAATGTTTAGATGTTGTTGGTTTTTTAGTATCTCTTAAAAGAAAATAACTTAATTGTAAACTTAATAATAGTGTCATTGCTAAAATTTGCATATTTACCACTTGACCTAATGTGTTATGATACAAGACTATAAAGATAATTTGTAGTAACCCAAAAATACCAGATGCTACGACTGGTATGTATTTATCTAAAGATAGATAATAGTATGCAAAAACGTTAGATATTGCAAAAACTCCCGTAGCAAGTGCGTACTTCCATAATAAAGGAGCTATAGCTATATAATCTTTCCCAAATAATATTAATACAACTTCTTTAGGAAAAAGAGAGCATACAGCAACTAATACCATAATTAGCAATGAAATATAACCTACATTTTTTAATAAAATTGAACGTGTGGGTTTGCCTTCCTTTTTTAATTGTACTACTTTTGGTAACAATAACATTACAAACATCCACGTTACAAAATAAACCACCCTACCTATTAAAGCTAGTGAAGCATATAAACCTGCATCATAAGTCTCAAAATAATGTTTTACCAATAAAATATCACTATTGTTAATAATTATTTGAGTAAGCTCATAAAAAACAGTAATTAAAAAAAAGCTACGTATCATTTTTCTTTGAGATACACTTAATTTAATTTCTTTTATTGGTTTTATCTTTTGAATCTTGAAAGGTATTAACCCAAATAAAAAAGAGCAAAAAATACCTATTGCAATAAGTATTGATGAATCTATTTCTAAAAAATATAATAATATTAGTGTAAACACCAGTCTACTTATCATTTCTAATTGATAAGTAACTGCTAAAGCTCCAAATTTTTTTTTACCCTGAAAAAAACCTCTATTAATACTCATTAAAAAGTATAATGGAACCCCTACTCCAAAAATAACGAACATATTAGATGTTGTTGTTTTAAAAAAAAGTTGTAAGTCTTTAGAATAATAAACTATTGCTATACCTAAAACAACTCCAGATATGACAGCTATTCTATTCATCTTATAAATAAACGACTTAAGAATTTTTTGCTCAAATATCACAGAAAATTTTGCTGTAACTAATTGAAAAGTCATAGCGACAAAAGAAAACACTAATAAAAAAGTTATCATAATTGCTGCATCAGCAAACTTTTCTGGCCCAAGAATTCTACCTAGTAATAGGTTATAAATATAATTTCCTCCATTTACTAAAAGAGCACTTATCATAAATAAATGCTCTGAGTTAATTCTATAATTATTTTTTGTTATTGCTATCATACTGATTGCTATTTTGTTGTTAAGCTACTTGTGAAGAATAAAAATGATCATAAACTTCTTTGCATCCATACCCTACTACAGAGAACATTTTATGCTGTTTTAATGCAATTGCCATTAATGTTTTAATAGCATTCAAGCCTGTTACTCCAATCTCATTTACGTTATCAATGTTAATTACAACATTTTTACACTTTTCTATACAGTACTCAAAATGAATTATGAAAGATCTAACTGTTGTACTGTTAATTTTTCCGTTTAAATAAAAAGTTCCGTTGTTTTCTGAAATTTGTAAAGCCATGATTTAAAGTTTTTATAGGTTATTAACACTACAAATATCTCCTTAATATCCTCAAAAAAAACAGTTTATCGACGAAAAACAATTTACTTTCGATGAAAGATTAAATACTAATGCTTAACTTGCATTAACAAAAAAATAATATGAAACTTAAATATATTGCCCCTCTAATATTTTTTTTTATTAGTCTACATAGCCTTGCTCAAGACATGCAACAAGGTTACACATATTTAGAGACAGGTAAATACGATAAAGCTCTTGCATTTTTTAAAGAAATTCTTAAAACATACCCAAACAATAAAACTGCAAACTTATGTTATGGAAGAGCTGTTGGATTAAACGGAAATCCAACAAAAGCTGTTTTATTATTTGAAAATTTATTAAAAAAATTTCCTAATGATTTTGAAATTAAGATAAATTATGCAGAATCATTATTATGGGATAACAATTATACCTTTGCTAAAAAATATTATGAACAATTATTAAGAGAAGCTCCAAAAAACTTTACAGTACTTTTAGGTTATGCCAACACCTTATCAAACTTAAAAAAATACAAAGAAGCATTAATTTACATTAACAAAGCATTAATCATTTCCCCAAAAAATAATAATGCTTTATTATCTAAAAAATATATTCATTTAGGTTATGCTAATTTCTTAAAAAATAACCATAAATACACTATTGCTGAAAACTACTTAAAGAAAAACTTACATTTTTTTCCTAATGATAAAGAAACATTACTCAATTTAGCAGAACTATATCTTATTTCCAAACAATTAAAAAAAGCTGAAGAAACATACCTCGCTATTGGTAATAATCCCCAAAATTATTTAATTTCTTTAAATGGTTTATCACTCACAAATCATTTAAATTTTAAAGAAAAGGAGTCCTTAAAAATTAGTGAAAAAGCTATTAAAAATATACATATAACTACCGATGCTAAAACTATAAATCAAACAAAAGAAAGATATATACAAGCTTTGATTTGGAATCAAAAGTATAGTTTGGCTGAAAAAGAAATAAATAAACTGTTAGCTACAAAAGAAACTCCAGAAAACTGGATGCTTTCTTTAAGGGCTACCTTAAATATTTATAAGAGTAATTTTAAAAAAAGTCTTACTGACTATAATACTATTTTAAAAAAAGACACTGCTTCTTTTGACGGTAATCTTGGTAAGGCTAACACATTAAAAGCTCTTGGTTATTATAAAAAAGCTTACAATAGTGCATACAGAACTCTACAGATATATAACAACCAAAAAGATGCCTTAAATTTTATAAATAATTTAAATAAAACCTTTACTCCTTTTACAGAAACTAAAGTATTATACTCTTTTGATAATGGTAATAATAACGCTTATTCTTTTTTAACCAACGTTGAGTTTCCAGTAAATACTAAACTTAAATTTTCAGCTAATTATACCTACAGAACAACTAATAATTCTGATACCGAAGATGAGGCTACTTCCAATAACCTTTTACTAGGAGCTTCTTATCAACTTAAAAACAACATTACTCTCAATGGTAGTATTGGAATAACTTCTTCTACCACAAAGGTAAATTCTTACAAACAGTTACTTACAGATGTAAGCTTACACATAAAACCTTTTAAACTTCAAAATTTAAGTTTTGCTTATAAAAGAGAGGTTCAAAATTTTAATGCTGCTTTGATAGCAAGAGAAATTGTTCAAAATAATTTTGTTGTTAATTATAACTTAAATACTAACTTTAATTTGGGATGGTTTACACAATATTATTACACTTCACAAAATGATAATAATAAAAGAGATTTACTTTTTACATCTTTATACTACAATGTATTAAAGAGACCTTCTTTAAAGATAGGTCTTAATTATCAATATATTTCTTTTAAAAATCAAGTTCCAATACTGTATTTTAGTCCAGAAGAGTTTAACGCTTCTGAGCTCTTCTTAAATATAATTAAAAATGAAAATGATACTAAAACACATAAATGGTTTTATGAATTAACAGCAGCTGTAGGTTATCAATTTATTGAAAATAACGAAAAACAAAGTACTTACCGTCTTCAAGGTAAAATAGGTTATAAGTTAAATAGAAGAAGTTTTTTGAACGTTTTTGGAAATCAAAGTAATATTGCATCTACTACAGCTGCTGGTTTTGTTTTTTCTGAGATTGGAATTCGTTTTAAATGGTATTTATTCAAAAAACCTCTTTTTAACAGTCAATTATTTTAATTTTTTATTCTACTAATAATTTAACTGTTTTATACTTTTGTTTTGTTCCTATTATTTTACATAAATATATTCCTGTTTTAAGATCTCCTTTTATAAAAGAAACTATATTCTCTCCTATTTTAGCCTCAAAAGTTATAGTTTTTACTATCCTACCCATTGAGTTATATATATTAATATTAACCAATTCTTCATACTTTGAGTTAAAATAAATTTTAGATACTGTTTTTACAGGATTAGGTACTACTTTAACTTGATTAGTTTGTAAGTTAAAGTTTGACACCTCTAATTTACTATTTTTAGAAAAATAAACATCTTGTAAATTCATTTCTTTAACTACCATACTGCCATCATCTGAAGTCATTGTAAATGTTATTGTAGTTATATCGTTTAATAATAGTTCTTCTCCATTTTTTGACTTAAATTCTGAAAAAGGAATTTTAAACTCATTTAACTCATCAGTCAATAATATTGTTGTTTTAAATTGATTTTCCCATGATGTTATACTTTTTTTCAATAAAACTATTTCTACATTACCATTACCTCTTGCTTTAAAGTTAAAACTATTGTAGTCAGATAAATCTACAGCGCTAAAACGTGGAGTTAATGCTCTATATGCAGCAAAATAACTTTCTGTTGTTGCCTTTAAGTATATATTCCTCTCTATAGGGAAATCATCTTCACTAAATTTATTTTTATTTTGAAATACGTTATAATCTACTATTGTTGTGTTTTCTTGTGAGTCATCAACCCCCCAAGGACCATCAGACATAAATAAATCATCTGGAGTAGCAATACCATCACCTATTCTAAAACCTATATCAAATAAATTTCCTGTTGGTACTTTTATATTTGTAATATAATTTTCTTCTAAATTTAATGGTTGACTTGCTTTATTAAAAACATCTGTTTCCGTTCTTCTAAACCCTGAGTCAAAAGTTACTTTATCACTCTTATTTGTATTAATTATTTCTAGATCAAGTATTCCATTAACATATTTACCTTTTCTAACAAAAACTGTTGGTGCAGACGATAAATAATAAGCTGAAATTGGTTTTACTACTTCTAATAAATTAATTACTTCATCAGCAAGAAGATATAAATCATCTAACGAGTTTGACCATATTTGAAAATTATAAAAAGTAATATCTTTTTCATATTTATCTAAATTCCAATGGCTTTCTATAGAAAAATGGGTTTCATTATTTGTTGCTTTAGCTGATAAGCTTAACACAAACTCAACTGTATTATCAGCATTTCTTATTAGTGATTTTATAAACTGTTTTCCTTTAATTTCAATTGTTGATACTGAAACTAACTCTGCCCCTAGTAAACGATCACAGATATATTTTGAATGTTCATAAACTCCATTTTCGGTTTTCATTGCTAATATAGAAGCTACAGGAACATCGTTTTTCATATAATCTACTGAATAAATTTCTGTAGCATTTGTAATAGCCAACAGGTCTATTGGTGTTGATTCTATTACATTATCTTCCTTTATTACTTCTAAAGGGATGAAACTTTCTAACATAATTTCTCCTTTTGACCTCTTGCTATACTTTGCTGACTTTTTTAATTTTCTTGCACTTGCTCTATTAAATTTATAATTTACCTTGGTTCTATTGTAGTTCCTCTTATTAATTAATTCAGATAATCTTCCATTACTTTCCAATCCTCCTTCATTACCTCCAGATGTAGGAGCTAACATTACTCCACATACTCCAAAACCTGAACATGACGGATCTTGACAATCTACTAATCCATCTCCATCATCATCAATCCCATTATCACATATTTCTTGTGGCACTGGTGCAGTTGGGCATCTAGCACCATCGTTACTAGCACTTGATGGTCCAAAAGCAAATAAATTTGACTCAATATCGGTAGGCAGCTTTATATCTTGTACATTTTGAATTACGTAAATTGTTCCTGTTTGATTTGCTGATACGTAAAAACGCCCTGATAAATCAAAATATACTGCTCCATAAGTGTAATTTAGCCCTGAAAGAATTGGTACTACTCCTAGTGCTTCAACTTCATAAGTTCTTGGATTTATTCTGTATAAAATATTTGTTTTCTTTTCTACTGCGTATAAATTTCCATCTACCGCATTGAAGGCCCAATCGTGAATGTTGATATTTTGAGATAATGTTTCGGTTTCTAGGTGTTTTTCATATGTTGGCGAGTTAGGGTTTAAATCTATTTTGTAAAAAGTAGTCCCTCCTCCTTTTAAAAAATATACTCCCTCTGAGCTAATATCACCTACATACCTATTATTTGTTGGTAATTCATTTATATATAAAGTTGTTGTTGAAAAATCTTTTCCAATACGAACAATAGTTTTTTCTGGACTAGTTAAAGACCCCCAAATATATCCATCAGTTGGATTATAGGCTGCTGCATTTATGTTTCCTTGGGTAATATCTTCTTTAACTAAATAAGAATTTCCTGATGCTAAATCAATAGAATAAACATCGTTATACTGAAATAAATATGCATCGTACACACAATTAAAAGGCTCCTGTGCTATGCTTGAAAAAGAAAGTAATATTATTTTAATGTATAATATTTTTTTTAATAGTATAGTTTTGTTTTTCATAATATTTTGTGTTTGATATATCACAAAACTATGACTATTAATACTTTAAAAAGTTTACAACACGTTGTATTAGTTATTAGTATAGACGAAATGCATTTTTATTTAGATGGAATGCTACAGTAAATCTAAACGCTTCATTAACTCAGGTCTTTTTGATCTACTTACAGGAACAACATCTTTTTTTATTAAAACACTATTATCTTCTATATCTATAATTTTTTTTAAGTTAATTATATAAGAACGATGTACTTTTAAAAACAATGTATCAGGCAACTTTTCTTCTATTTTTTTTAGTGTGGAATGTACTATATAATTTTTTTCTTCTGTTTTTATATTTATATAATCTCCTTTAGCCTCTACTAAATATATTGAAGGTAAATCTATTTTAATAAGGCGCCTATCTATATTTATATAAAAATCATTTTTTACTTCAGTAGGTGAAGCTATTTTTTCTAATGGTTTTTCTATATTTTTCTTATGAGCTTTTTCTACTGATTTTTTCAAACGGTTAACATCCAATGGTTTCAATAGATAATCAATTATACATTCATACTCAAAAGCTTCAATTGCAAACTTAGGGTCAGATGTTGTAAGAATAACTAGGGGTGGTGATTTTAGGGTTTTTACAAAATCTAAACCAGTAAAATCAGGCATGTGAATATCTAAAAAAACAAGATCTACCTTGTGCCCTTCATTTAGAAATTTAATTGCTTGTAAAGCATTAGAAAACTCTCCTAATACATTTATAGTACTTATATCATCACACAAAGTTTTGATAATAGTTCTTGCTAACTTTTCATCATCAATAATAATACAATTCATAAAATTTAAATGGTTTTCAAATAATTTGTTATTATAACTAATATTTTTTCGAACTCATCAACTTTATCAATCTTATTATCTCTTAAATTATGTTCAAATTCATTAGCTAATTCATAACTTTTTTCAAGACCTAAAATACTAATTTTATGTTTAATTCTATGAACATTATCTTCCAATTTTTTACAATCTCTCTCCTCTAAGCTCTCGTAATAATCATTTTTTTCTTCTGGAAATTCAGTCTTTATTATATCTATCAATGTATTTTTTATTGACTCATCTCCTCTTGCTAACTCATTAACATAGTTTAAATTCGGGGTTTCCATACTTATTATTTTGGGGGCTTCTACTTTTTATAAAATCTAAAATAATAATTTTATATGAAAACTCATATTAATTTTCGTTTTATCGCAATACAAAAACCTGATTTAAAAACATATACATATATTTAAGTTAGCTACATCAGAGCAAGCTTATGAAGTATTTATAAAAAAAGTTCTTAATTTTCGACGCAAACATCGTAGTATTTATCCTAGTTGCGCTTAATGTAATATTTTATTTTTTTATGGTAAAGTAAAACGTTGTACCGATACCTAATTCACTTTCTAACCACATTGTTCCTCCATACAACTGTACTATTTTCTTTACAATAGAAAGTCCGATACCTGTTGACTCTTTACTTTCTTTTAAAGAATGAAATATTTTAAAAATACGATCATGGTATTTTTTTTCAATTCCAATTCCGTTATCTTGTACTGAAAACTGATAAAATGAAGGTTTTTCTGTAAAGCTTATGTTTATTACTCCTTTTTCTTTATCTGAAAATTTAATTGCATTACTTATTAAATTTTGAAAAAGTTGCTGGTATTTAATAGAGTCTCCTTTTACAGTAGGTAACTCTTCTAGGACATTTATAAAAATGTTTTCAGGTATATATAGTGTTTGAATTAAGTTATTTATGATTATATTTAAATTTACTTCTTCTTTTTCTCTTACCTCTGAGCCTGCGCTAGAATACTCTAGAATACTAGAAATTAAATTCTCCATTGTTTCTAAAGTGTCTCCTATCAAATTAAAGTTTTGAAGGGTAGTATCATCTAATTTACCCTCATTATCTGTTTTTATCCAAGAAACTAAAGCATCAATACTTCTTAATGGAGATTTTAAATCATGAGAAACAACATGTGCGTATTCATTTAGCTCATTATTACTTTTCTCTAATTGTTTTAAAAGTTGTAAATTTTCTTTTTCAGCCTTTTCTCTCTCTCTTAAGTTTATAGCACTCTTTAATTGCATAGATACAAGACTTGCTATATTTTCTAATGTATGTAAGTTTTCTTCTCTGTAATAATTTTTTTCTTCGTGTTCAGAATCAATAACACCTATCACCTTACCTTCACTAATTATAGGAACTGCTATCTCAGAATATCTAACCTTTTCACCAACAACGTATCTATCATCTAAAGAAGTATCGTTTATAATTTCGCCTTTTCCTGTTTTTGCAACACTTCCAATAATACCTTCTCCAATTGATAAAACATCCTTAATTATCTCTCCTCTATCTAGTCCAAAACTATATGAAGCAATCTGTTCTAATGTGTTATTATCATTGTTTAACAAATATATTACACAGTCTTGAGAGTCTAAATATTCAGCTATTTTTTCAGTTACTTCCCAGGCTATTTCATAAATATCATCTTTTCCTAAAATAGATTTAGCCAATTCATTAATCATATCAATAATTAATGCTCTTTCCCTTTGTAATGTTATATCCTCTATGATAGCAACTTGAAATTTTGTTTGTCCTAGAGCATCATTTACAGAGTTTACATTAACTCTAGCCCATAAAATAGAACCATCTTTTCTTTTATATCGTTTATCTATCACATAATTATCTATTTCGTTTCTTTCCATCTTACCTAAATGGTTCATAGACAACGAAACATCATCTTTAAAAGATACTTCTTTAATAGTTAATCCTGCAAACTCCTCTTTAGAATACCCTAAAAGTTCTTCTATAACTTTATTTGTTCTTATAACTTTACCGTCTTTGGCTAATGCTATTCCTAAAGATGAATTTTCAACAATTATATCTAACTCTCTCTTCTGCTCTTCAATTAACTCTGTTGCTCTCTTACTTTCTGAAATGTTTCTAATAATTCCTTGTGCAGCTATTTTTTCATTCTTTTTATTATAAATTATACTGGCATTAATTTGAACCCATTTTACCTTTTTATCCTTACTAATAATTCTGGAAGTGTAGTTTGAAAAAGTACCTGTTTCGTACAGTTTACCAAACGACTCAAAAGCATATACTGTGTCTTCAGGATGTAGTAAAGATTTTACATTTAAATCTTCTTTTGATATATCATAGCCAAAAAGTTCTTTAGCAGCATCGTTCATTGTTAAGACATTCCCCTCTAGATCCATAACTAGGTAAGAGTCGTTAATATTTTCAAAAACTCCTTTTAGTTGTGAAGACTTCTCATTTAATAATTCCTCTAACTTTTCGTTTGTTTTTTTTAGTTTTTCAGAAATTAAAAATAATTCTCTAGATTTATCTTCTAATATTTTTTCAGCTATTTTTCTTGCTGCCTTTTCTCTTTTTAAAGCTCTTTTTAATATCTCTATTTCATTTTGACTCATTAATTTTTATTGATAATAAATTTAACTTCTGTTCCGTCTTCTTTAATCTTTTCTAATATTATTGTTGCACTACTATTAAAATGTTCAAATGTTTTATTCATTAAACCTAATCCGAAATGATGCATTGCTCTATTGGACTTATAAATCATTACTAATGATGTGTCTGTTCTACTTTCAACTATAAAAGTGGGTAATTCTGCATCTGGATAAATTTTTCTCACCTCTACATGAATATGATTTTCTATTGAAGAAAGCATTTCTATGGGGTCATTAAAAGACTCTAAAAGTCCAGAATAACTTTCTTTCAAAACACTAAAAAAATGTTCCGCATAAATAAGTAACAAATCATCTATAGAAACACCTGTATTCGAGCTTAGGTTTTCAAGTAATTGTAACATTTCAGAAAAACTATAAGTTCCTATAGAAGTATATATCCCATCAGATTCTAACTCTGATTGGGATATAATTTTATCTACCATTTCTAAACCAAATTTTTCTTCTACTAAATCTAAAAACTCTGTAAAAACAATTCCTTTCATTAATTATTTTTTAATTCATTAATAGCCCAATACGACAATGTTATATCTATTTTTGTAATATAATCTTCATACTTTAAAGGCTTTAAAATGTACCCTGAAATACCTATTTTATAACACTCTACAATGTCTTTTTTATTATTAGACGTTGTTAATACAATAACTGGTATGTGCCTAAAATCTTCATTTTTTTTAATTATTGATAAGAACTCAATACCACTTATTTTCGGCATATTCAAATCAAGCAAAATTATATCAGGATCAAATCCTTCATTTAACTTTTCCAGTGCTACATCGGCTGTCTTAGCCTCTATTATTTTATGCTTTAGCTTAAGTAATGAAACTGTCCTATCCATTTTCATTACTTCAATAGTATTATCTTCTATTAAAAGGACATTAAGATTTTTCTTCATTTTGTTTTCTGATATATTTATTAACTATACCAATATTAATGCAAATTCTTAACACTCCATCTAAAAATAGACTACTTATACCTAACTATCGATGAATGAACAAAAAGTATCGATGAACATTTTGAACAATTTTCATACAATATATAAAAAAAATAATACTGTTACAAATTAAGCATTTCTCTTTAGTCTTTTTTTGTTAGTTTTATAAAGACTTATAATGAAACGCTTTTTATTCATAACAACAGTCTATTTATAATTATGGAAAATCAAAATAAAAAAGACAAAAGCAAACAACCTTCTGCAGAACCTCCTTATAAACTATTAAGTTTAAGAACTGGTGCTCCGAAAGATTGGGCTGCGGGTATTCCCGGAGTTACTAACGCTATAAAAAGTTTAATTAAAGATAAAACTCTAACGCGAGGAGGAAAAGCTTTATTTAAAATGAATCAGTTTAATGGTTTTGACTGTCCTAGTTGTGGCTGGCCTGATCCAGATGATGAACGATCACCTATTGCTGAATATTGCGAAAACGGAGTTAAAGCTTTAGCAGAAGAAGCTACTAATAAAAAAATTACTGCTTCCTTCTTTAAACAAAACTCTATTGAAGAATTAACCAACTTGAGTGACTATGAAATAGGTGGTTTAGGGCGACTTTCTGAACCAATGTACTTGCCTAAAAATGGTACACATTATGAACCTATTAGCTGGGACAATGCTTTTGCTAAAATTGCTGAACACTTAAATAAATTAGAATCTCCAAATAATGCTGCTTTTTATACTTCTGGAAGAACAAGTAACGAAGCTTCTTTTGTATATCAACTTTTTGTACGTGAATTTGGAACAAATAACTTTCCTGATTGTTCCAATATGTGTCACGAAACCTCTGGTTTCACCCTTGCCTCAGTTACAGGGATAGGAAAAGGAACAGCCACTTTAAAAGACTTCTACGATACTGATATCATTATGATTATTGGTCAAAATCCAGGAACGAATTCTCCACGAATGTTAAGCGCTTTAGAAAAAGGGAAAAAGAATGGAGCTAAAGTTATTGCTGTTAATCCTCTTCCCGAAGCTGGTTTAATGGGCTTCCGAGATCCTCAAAAAATAAGTGGTATTTTAGGAAAAGGTATCCAACTTGCCGATTTACACCTTCCCGTTAAAATTAATGGAGATTTAGCACTGCTAAAAGCTATCGAACGCTTACTATTTCATTTTGAAAAAGAAACCCCAGGTAAAGTTTTCGATCAAGAATTTATCAAAAATAAAACAGTTGGTTATAACGATTTAATTAAGCAAATTGAAAATTATGACGTAGATGAATTAGCAAGTATATCTGGTGTTCTAAAAAAAGATATTCAAAAAGCTGCTGAAATGTTAGCTTATAAAAACCGAATTATCATTTGTTGGGGAATGGGGCTTACGCAACAACCTAACGGGGTTGATATTTTAAAAGAAGTTCTGAATCTCTTATTTTTAAAAGGAAGTATTGGTAAACCCGGAGCGGGTTCTTGTCCTGTAAGAGGTCATAGTAATGTACAAGGAAACAGAACAATGTTGATTAATAATCATCCTTCCCAAAAACAATTAGATAAACTTAACGAAGTTTTTGGTTTTAACCCGCCAAGAGAGAACGGTTACGATGTAGTTGATACTATAAAAGCAATGAATGAAGGAAAAGTTAAAGTACACTTTAGTATGGGAGGTAATTTCTTGTCTGCTACTCCTGACACCACCTATACTACAAACGGATTAAGACAACTAGACTTATCTGTTTCTGTTTCTACTAAACTTAATAGAACCCATTTAATTCATGGAAAAGAAGCTTTAATTTTGCCTACTATTTCTAAAAGTGAAATTGATATGATTAATGGTGAGCATCAGTATACAAGTGCTGAAAATGCCATGGGAATCGTAGAGTGGTCTAAAGGAGTATTAAAACCAATATCTGACAAACTTATCAACGAAACTCATATTGTTTGCCGTATTGCAAAAGCTACTTTAGGAAGTAAAAGTGTGGTTGATTGGGATCGTTATATGAATAGTTATGATGCTGTGAGAGATGATATTGAAAAATGTATTCCAGGTTTTGACAATTACAATGTTCGTGTAAAACAAAAAGGCGGATTTTACTTACCTAATGCGGCTCGTGAAGGACGGTTTAAAACTAAAGAGTTTGGAGATCGTGTTCCATTTTCTATAACCACATTGCCTAAAAACACATTGGCTGATGATGAGTATTTAATGGCTACGGTAAGAACTCATGATCAGTTCAATACTACTATTTATGGATTAGATGATCGTTATCGCGGAGTTTATAATGAGCGTCGTGTAATTTTTATGAATAAAAGAGATATTGAAAAAGCAGGATTTAATGCAGGTGATAAAGTAGACTTGTACAATTATGATGACAATACAGAGCGTATTGCTCCACTATTTATTATAGTTGAATATCCTATTCCTGAAAAAAACACGGTTACTTATTTTCCGGAAACTAATGTTTTAGTGTCAATTCACAATACTGTTAAAGGTAGTAATATGCCTGCCTCAAAGCATGTAAAAATTAAAATAAAAAAACACAATACTGCTCTTATTAACCAAGAAAAGTAGTTACTTATAATAAACTATCTTAATTTTGCTTAATTATTGAACATTAAATGACAGTAGAAGGTTTAGTAGGAACTTATGATATTATAGGCAGTAATCAAGACGAAAGCGATAACACCTACAAAGGCACACTCTCTTTAACTCTTGATAAAGACAACAGAATTATTGCCAAATGGCTTATTAACAAGCAACAAGAACAATTTGGTACCGGTTTCTTTAAAAAAAACATTTTAGTTATTAACTTTAACTACAGAGGCGATGATAACACTATATATAAAGGAGTCGCTGTGTACTCTTGCCTTTCTAAAAATATCTTAGATGGATTTTGGTCTGAAAAACACGGAAATCCCTTATTTCTAGGAGAAGAACGCTGTTTTAGAATACAAGAACAACCCGAGTTAATTAATTAAATATGCAGTGTCCATGTAACCCTAATAAAAAATACAGTGATTGCTGTCAAAAAGCACATCAAAATATTCATTCAGCTACCTCAGCTGAAGCTTTAATGCGTTCAAGATATAGTGCTTTTGTTTTAGCAGATATTAATTACCTACAAAAAAGTCACCACAGCAGTACCAGACCTTCTAAGCGAGAAAAGAAAGAGATTTTAGCTTGGACAAAAGCTGTTAATTGGATAAAGCTAGATGTGCTGCACGCTACAGAAACCACTGTTGAGTTTAAAGCTTTTTTTATGGAAAATAGTAGTATCGATGTAATTCACGAAAACTCTATTTTTTGTAAAGAAAATGACCATTGGGTATATCTTGGTCAAAAATAAGACTGTCAAAAATGTCATTTCAACCAAAGGGAGAAGTCTTTTGTTTGTTACTCATTTTTGAAAGATTACTCCTCGTCCCTCGTTCGAAATGACACCTTAGACAGTTTTATCTATTTTACACCAAGAACTCAAATAAATTAGGTTTATCGTTTAGGTATTCACCATAAAAGTTTCGCTGTTTCATTCGATGAATTAATGGTTGCAGATCTTCTTTTTTCTCTAGTTCTATACCAACAACAGCAGGACCATTTTCTCTATTGGTTTTTTTAGAATATTCAAAAAAAGTAATATCATCATTTTCACCCAATACCTCAGCTACAAACTCTTTTAACGCACCTGCACGTTGTGGAAAACGAACAACAAAATAGTGCTTCAATTTACTGTATAACAATGCACGTTCTTTTATTTCAGCGGTACGAGTAATATCATTATTGCTCCCACTAATAACACACACTACATTTTTACCTTTCAATTCTTCTTTGTAAAAATCAAGTGCACTTATCGTCAAAGCTCCAGCAGGCTCAACCACTATTGCTTCTTTGTTATACATTTCTAAGATAGTTTGACACACTTTTCCTTCAGGAACGGTAATCATATTCGATAAGTTGTCTCTACAAATTTTATAGGTCAACGCTCCTACTTGTTGTACTGCTGCACCATCAACAAACTTATCTATGTTTTCTAATATGACATTTTTGTTTGCTTCTAACGATTTTTTCATAGAAGGCGCTCCTGCTGGTTCTACTCCTATAATCTTTGTTTTTGGAGATACTAACTTAAAAACACTTGATAGACCAGAAGCCAATCCTCCACCTCCGACAGGTACAAAAACATAATCGATAAATTGTTGTGATTGTTCTAAAACCTCCAAACCAACTGTGGCTTGTCCTTCAATAATTTTTTCATCATCAAACGGATGTACAAACGTTTTTTGTAAACTATCCGATAAGAGTTTTGCTGCTTTATAAGCGTCATCAAACGTATCACCTATCAATCGAATATCTACAAAATCACCACCAAACATTTTCACCTGTTCTACCTTTTGTTTTGGTGTTGGTGCAGGCATATAAATAGTTCCGTAGATTTCTTTTTTTCTACATGCTAAGGCAACTCCTTGTGCATGATTTCCTGCACTAGCACACACAATTCCATTTGCCAGTTCCTCTTCTGTTAAAGAACTAATTTTATTATAAGCCCCTCTAATTTTATACGAACGAACTTGCTGCAAATCTTCTCTCTTTAAAAAGATATTAGCATTGAATTGTTGTGATAAGTTAAAATTTTCTTGCAACGGAGTAACCGCCACAACTTCTTGTAAAGTTGTAGCAGCTTGCTCTATTGCTTCTAATTTAGGAAAATACGTTTCTTTTTGAACTTCCATACTATTATGCTAAAACAGGTTCTTCTTGACTGACATTGGTTTTGATAACCTTCATAGCAGTCATTGCTTCTCTCAATTCTGCTCCTACTTCTTCAATTGGATGGTTACGAATTGCTTTATTCACTTTTATTAATTCCAGATTATCTACCTCATTAGTAGTACTGTATTCCGTTCCGATAACATCAGTACTTACTGATTTCATAAAATCAGCTAATATTGGTTTTGCTGCATGGTCGAATAAATAACATCCGTATTCAGCAGTATCAGAAATAATACGATTCATTTCAAACAACTTCTTACGTGCTACCGTATTGGCTATTAACGGTAACTCATGTAACGATTCGTAGTATGCCGATGCTGAGATAATTCCTGATTTCACCATGGTTTCAAAAGCCAACTCAACTCCTGCTTTTACAAAAGCAACTAATAAAGTTCCTTTATCAAAATAGGTTTGTTCTGAAATTTCTTCAGAAGTAGCAGCTGTTTTCTCAAATTGCGTTTCTCCAGTAGCTGCTCTCCATGTTAATAGATTCACATCATCATTTGCCCAATCTTCCATCATAGTTTTTGAAAAATGTCCTGACATAATATCATCCATATGCTTGTTGAATAACGGAGCCAATACTTCTTTTAATTCTTCAGAAAGTTGGTAGGCTTTCAATTTTGCTGGGTTAGACAAACGATCCATCATATTAGTTATTCCTCCATGCTTTAACGCTTCGGTAATTGTTTCCCACCCGTATTGAATAAGTTTAGAAGCGTATGCTGATTCTACTCCTTCTTCTACCATTTTATTGAAAGACAAAATTGACCCTGTTTGTAACACTCCACATAAGATCGTTTGTTCACCCATTAAGTCTGATTTTACCTCAGCAACAAACGATGATTCTAACACTCCTGCTTTATGCCCACCTGTTGCATATGCATAGGCTTTTGCTTGCGCTAATCCTTTATTTTCAGGATCATTTTCTGGATGCACCGCAATTAATGTAGGCACACCAAATCCTCTCAAGTATTCTTCTCTTACTTCTGTTCCTGGACACTTAGGCGCTACCATAATTACGGTTAAATCCTTACGGACTTGCATTCCTTCTTCAACAATATTAAATCCGTGAGAATATGATAACGTCGCTCCTGATTTCATCAATGGCATTACCGCATTTACCACTTGTGTATGTTGTTTATCGGGTGTTAAATTACATACTAAATCAGCAATAGGAATTAATTCTTCGTATGTTCCTACTTCAAAACCGTGTTCGGTTGCGTTTTTGAATGACTGACGTTGCTCTTTAATGGCTGCTTCACGTAAAGCATACGAAATATCTAACCCTGAATCACGCATGTTTAATCCTTGATTCAATCCTTGTGCTCCACATCCTACAATTACTACTTTTTTTCCTTCTAATGCTGTGATTCCTTCTGAAAACTCTTCAGCATTCATAAATCTACATTTTCCTAATTGTTCTAACTGCTCTCTTAATGATAATTGGTTGAAATAATTTTTCATTTCTATTGTATTTGTGTTGTTTGTTTATGCTTTTATTAATTGTAATAATTTTGATACTGGCATTTCATCTTTTGTAATAGCTATTCTACCAGATCGAACAAATTGCATGATACCATGCTTATCTAAAATGTGATATAGTTCTTCGACTTCTTCTTTGGTTCCTGATTTTTCAAGAACAAAAAAGTTTTTATTTACATTGATAACTCTTGATTTACTTTGATTGATAATTGTTTGTATTTCATCATTATCTGTTAGCAAATCCGTACTTAGCTTGAATAAGCACGATTCTTGGTAAATCGTCTCTTCATCCGTATGATAAAAAGCTTTGATTACCTCTACTTGCTTTTCTATTTGACCAATTATTTTTTTCATTTGTTCCTCAGTAATCTTAACCAAAAGTGTAATTCTCGACACACTTTTAATTTCTGAAGAAGAGCTGTTGATACTCTCAATATTGATATGTCTTCGTTGAAATATTGCTGATATTCTATTTAACAACCCTACGTTATTTTCAGTATATATTGAAATTGTATAAGTGTTTTTTGTACTCATATTTTCTTATTTTAATCGAACATCAGATACTGACGCTCCTGTTGGAATCATTGGAAATACATTATCTTCCTTTTCTACGCAAACCTCAAGGAAATAGGCTTCTTTAGATTGTATCATTTCTTGGACAGCATTCGCCAAATCTTCTCTTTTAGTCACTCTGTTAGCTGCCATATGATACCCTTTAGCAATTGCTATAAAATCTGGATTTGTCATTATGGTAGAAGCGTATCGTTTATCAAAAAACAGCTGTTGCCACTGGCGTACCATACCTAAAAATTCATTATTTAATACTACTATTTTAACAGCTGCTTTAGTTTGTAAAATAGTTCCGAGTTCTTGTATGGTCATTTGATAACCACCATCACCAATTACAGCAACTACCTCACGCTCTGGGGTTCCCATTTTAGCTCCAATTGCCGCAGGTAAAGCAAAACCCATAGTTCCTAATCCACCTGATGTAATATTACTTTTCGTTTGATTGAATTCTGCATAACGACTTGCTATCATTTGGTGTTGTCCAACATCAGTAACTACAATGGCTTTTCCTTCTGAGGCTTCATTTATTTGCTTAATAACCTCTCCCATTGTTAACCCTTCTTTCGTTGGAAACAAATCATTTTTTATCACGTTATCAAACTCTACAGCATCAAGGTTTCTAAATTCTTGCAACCATTCTTTGTGTGAATTCTGTTCTAAAAGAGGAAGTGCTTCCGTTAAGGTTTCTTTTACATTTCCTAAAACAGCTACATCTGTCTTTACATTTTTGTCAACTTCCGCCGGGTCAATTTCAAAATGCACCACTTTAGCTTGTTTCGCATAACGGCTTAAATCCCCAGTAACGCGATCGTCAAAACGCATTCCAACAGCTATTAATACATCACACTCGTTGGTGAGTTTATTCGGACTGTAATTACCATGCATTCCTACCATTCCAACATGTAAAGGGTGTTTGGTTGGTAAAGCCGATAAGCCTAACAACGTACTTGCCGATGGAATTCCTGCTTTCTCTATAAAAGCTTTAAATTCTTCTTCTGCTTCTCCTAGTATTACTCCTTGTCCCCAAACTATAAATGGTCTTTCCGCGTTATTAATCAACTCAACAGCTGCTTCAACACTTTGGATGTTCATACTCGGAACAGGTTGATAACTTCGCACTGAAGTACATTTTTTATATTCAAAATCAAACTCTTCAAACTGTGCATTTTTAGTAATATCAACCAAAACAGGTCCTGGTCTTCCTGAACGGGCGATGTAAAATGCTTTTGCCATTACTTCGGGGATCTCACTTGCTTTGGTTATCTGATAATTCCACTTCGTTACTGGAGTTGAAATACCTACGATATCTGTTTCTTGAAAAGCATCAGACCCTAATAAGTGTGCTCCTACTTGTCCTGTAATACATACCATTGGCGTAGAATCTATCTGTGCATCGGCAATACCAGTAATTAGGTTAGTTGCTCCTGGACCCGAAGTTGCCATGGCAACTCCTACTTTACCTGTAGCTCGCGCATAGCCTTGTGCTGCATGAGTTGCTCCTTGCTCGTGACGTGTTAATACATGATGTAATTTATCTTGATATTTATACAGCTCATCATATACAGGCATAATAGCTCCTCCTGGATACCCATACAATAAATCGACTCCTTCTGCTAATAAACATCTTACTACAGCTTCTGCACCTGTAATGGTTACTTTTTGTGTGATTTCTTGTTCTGTTTGTTGTTTCGTTTTTGTTTCCATAAACTCAGCTTTATGCTTTTAGCTTTTAGCTATATGCTTAGTTATTTTTATTAAATTTTTAGTGCTACTATATGTAGTCTTGAATCTTAATTCTCTCGTCTTTATCTAAAAATCAAACACCTTTAGGCAAGCCTCAAGAAATTTATCTTCTGGCTATCGCCCTGCGATTAAAATTCGTCGGTTACACATCCGTTAGATGCTGATGCTACTGTTCTTGCATATTTATATAACACTCCCCTTTTCACTTTTAAAGGTGGAGCTATCCATTCTTGTTTTCTTTTAGTTAACTCTTCTTCTGAAACTTCTAGATTAATCGTATTCGTTTCTGCATTGATGGTTATGGTATCTCCATCTTTTACTAAAGCGATTACACCACCTTCTTGTGCTTCTGGCGTGATATGCCCTACTACAAATCCGTGAGTTCCTCCTGAGAAACGACCATCTGTAATTAGAGCAACATCTTTACCTAACCCTACTCCCATAATAGCGGCTGTTGGCTTTAGCATTTCTGGCATTCCTGGTCCTCCTTTAGGTCCTTCATAACGAATTACGACTACATCTCCTTTTTCAACTTTTCCATCTCGTATCCCATCATTTGCTGCGTATTCACCTTCAAAAACTTTTGCTTTTCCAGAGAAATACAATCCTTCCTTTCCTGTTATTTTTGCAACAGAACCTTCCTTAGCTAAATTTCCGTAGAGCATTCGTAAATGTCCCGTAGCTTTGATAGGTTGTTCTGTTGGCTTAATTACTTCCTGCCCATCCGTTAAATTTGGAACTGCTGCTAAGTTTTCTGCTACTGTTTTTCCTGTTACGGTTAAACAATCTCCATGTAACAACCCTTTTTCTAGTAAATACTTTAAAACTGCCGGTGTACCACCTACCTTATGCACATCCTCCATTAAATATTTTCCGCTAGGTTTTAAATCGGCTAGGAATGGCGTTTCATCAGAAATACGTTGAAAATCTTCCAAAGTAAATTGCACATTTGCTGCTTTTGCTATGGCTAAAAAGTGTAATACTGCATTGGTAGAACCACCCATAACCGTTACCAACCGTACTGCATTTTCCAACGATTTTTTAGTAACGATGTCTGATGGTTTGATATCTTTTTCTAGTAATACGCGTAACGCTTCACCAGCCTTTACACATTCTTGTTCTTTATCGTTACTTATCGCAGGGTTAGACGAGTTGTAAGGTAAACTCATACCCAAGGCTTCAATTGCTGACGCCATCGTGTTTGCAGTATACATTCCTCCACAAGCTCCAGCTCCTGGACATGCTTTCTCAATAACACTTTGATATTCTTTTTGAGTAATAGTTCCTGCAACTTTCTCTCCCCAAGCTTCAAAAGCTGATACTACATCTAACTTTTTTCCTTCATGGCATCCTGAAGCAATAGTTCCTCCATATACTAAAACTGATGGACGATTTAAACGCAACATTGCCATTAAGGCTCCTGGCATGTTCTTATCACACCCCACTACGGTTACCAATCCGTCATATGACATCGCTTGCACTACCGTTTCCATAGAGTCAGCAATGACATCGCGAGATGGTAGTGAATAGCGCATTCCTGGGGTTCCCATAGATATTCCGTCAGAAACCCCTATGGTATTAAATATCAACCCAACTAAATTGGCACTTTCAGTTCCTTCTTTTACCAATTTTGCTAAATCGTTTAGGTGCATATTACACGGATTTCCTTCGTACCCCGTACTTGCAATTCCTACCAAGGGTTTTTCTAAGTCTGATTTCGACAAACCTATAGCATGCAACATAGCTTGTGCTGCTGGTTGCGTATCGTCTTGAGTTACTTGTTTACTAAATTTGTTTAGTTCCATATTAACTTGCTTTGCGTTTTTGACGTAAGCCTAATACTTCGTCTTTATATAATTTCATTAGTTTATGTCCATGTGATTTTTCCCACGCTAATGGAAATTGATAATCGTCTAGCGATTGTAACCCTACTACTTCAGCTGCAGTTCCTGTGAAAAAGCAAGCATCAGCATTTTTTAATTCTTCTAAAGTGAAATACTTTTCTTCTACAGAAATTCCTTCTTCTTTACATAAATCGATAACTGTAGCACGGGTAATTCCTGCCATAATGTGACCTCTTGGTGGCGTGTATAACTTCCCATCTTTCTGCATAAAAACATTTGCTCCAGAACATTCAGCTACATTGCCGTTCATATCTAATAACAATGCTTCATCATAACCGTTATTTTTTGCTTCGTTAGTTGATAGTATTGAATTCGTATAGTGTCCTGTTACTTTAGCTTCTACAAAACATGACTTCGGATTCGGACGCTGAAACGACGATGTTTTAACACGTAGTAATTTATCTCCCATATACTTGCCCCACTCCCAACATTGTATTACTAAGTTCGTCTCTTTAGAAGTTAACAAACTCATATCTGATCCTGTAGTGACTAACGGACGGATGTATGCGTCTTTTAAACCATTACGTTCCAATAATTCATAAGTAATTTGCGTTAGTTGTTCTTCAGAATAATCCAATTGAATATTCATGACTTCTGCTCCGTATTTTAGCCTTTTGTAATGCTCATACGACTTAAAGACTTTAGTTCCTTCGGTTGTATTATAAGCTCTGATACCTTCGAAAACTCCATTTCCGTAGTGTAAACTCTGGCTATACAAATTAGCGCTAGCATCTTTCGCTTTGATAAACTGTCCGTTGTAAAAAATTACTGTTTCCTCGTTATAGTACATTTTTAGTTGTTTTTACTGTTCAAAATTATTTTTCGCTTTTTACTTTACTTTCTTATTTTTTAAGGTTCTGATGATTTTCATTACCCTTCAAAAACACACAAAAACCTCAAAACCAAACACTTAAAACCAATTCATTATGATATTCACGGTATAAAAAAAGCCTGTATCTTGAGTTAGATACAGGCTTCCTTATAGGCAATAACTATCTGTATCAACTCGGTGGAGAGCTAATAATGACAATAATAATTACCACGATGTTAAAAATTTGATTCATGTTTTTTGCAACTAAAAAAGGCTTCCTAAATTTAGGAAGCCTTTTTTATTAATTTATATGTTAAATATTAAATACCGCTTCCCTATCCTTGTGAAATAATCACAATGACAATAATAGAAATGATATTTAAAACTTGTTTTTTCATTTGATGCCACAAATATTTGAAATTATTTTTTAGTTATCCTAATATTTTTTTGATTTTTTTATTTCTCCCCTTAAAAACACACCTCCTAACCCACTGTTTTACTTAACATTATAAAAGTTTTTATTTTTTATTTAGCATTTATCAAAATTTATTTTATAGATTTGTGCCGTTATGCAAACAAATAAAATATACAACTATATACCCAGTTTTTTAGTGCGGTCTTTCAACCGACGCTAGTCTTCCTTTTGTCCTAAACTGAGTATTGTATAATTTTATTTTCATTCTTTTGATTTCTATAATCTACATTTTTATATCGTTATTAACTCTTGTTATTGTTTTCAATAACATTACTGTTGTACGACCTATTTTTATCCGACGTCGCCCGTAAGGGTACTACTTCATTTTGGGAACCTAGGTGTGTCCGGTTCTTCTTTTTAAACCACCGATTTTTAACAAAATGTTTATCTAAAATCAATTTCAATGAGAGTTGTTATTGCTGATCAATCGCATAGTAAGTATGCTGAAATTATTTGTCAAACTATTGACGAAGCTGCTCTGGTTAGAGGCACAGGAATTGCCAAAAGAAAACCAGAATACATCATTACAAAACTAGAAAATGGTAACGCTGTTATTGCCTTAGATGGCGATCAATTTGCTGGTTTTTGTTATATCGAAGCCTGGAGTCATGGCAAATTTGTAGCCAATTCTGGGTTGATTGTTCACCCAAACTATAGAGGTATTGGTTTAGCCAAACAAATTAAGAAAGTAGTTTTTGAGCATTCTAAAGCTAAATTTCCTAATGCTAAGATATTTAGTATTACTACTGGTTTGGCGGTTATGAAACTCAACAGCGAATTAGGCTATCAACCTGTTACTTTTTCTGAACTTACAGAAGATCAGTCTTTTTGGAATGGTTGTCAGACTTGTAAAAATTACGATGTCTTGCAACGTACACAGCAAAAAATGTGTTTGTGTACCGGTATGTTATTCGATCCTAACAAAAAACCTCAAAACATAAAAGTAAAAGCCAAAGTCTTTCAAAGACTCAAAAGAATTAAGGAAACCATCTTCCTAAAAAAAGACAAAAAATGAAAAAATTAGTAATTGCTTATAGTGGCGGATTAGATACTTCGTACTGTGCGGTAAGCTTATCAAAACAAGGATATGAAGTTCATGCTGTTAGCGTTAATACTGGCGGATTTTCTTCCGAAGAAATTAAAAAGATTGAACACAACGCTTACACAATGGGTCTGACTACCTATAAAAATATCAATGCCGTAACTGATTATTACGATAAAGTAATTAAGTACTTAATTTTTGGTAACGTGTTAAAAAACAATACGTATCCACTTTCGGTAAGTGCTGAAAGAATTATACAAGCTATAGAAATAGTAAACTATGCTAAGAGTATTGGTGCTAGTTATATTGCTCATGGTAGTACAGGTGCTGGGAATGATCAAGTAAGGTTTGATATGATTTTTCAAACCATTGCTCCTGAAATTGAAATCATAACTCCTATAAGAGATTTACAACTTTCAAGACAAGAAGAAATTGAGTACTTAAAAAGTAACGGTATTGATTTGTCTTGGGAAAAAGCTAAATATTCTGTCAACAAAGGTTTATGGGGAACCAGTGTAGGAGGTGAAGAAACCTTAACCTCAGAACATCCGTTACCAGAACACGCCTACCCTTCTCAAGTAACAAAGACAGTACCTGAACAAGTAAAACTCTCTTTTGTAAAAGGTGAATTAATGGCTATCAATGATGACGAAAAAACTCCTGTACAAAACATTGAGCAATTAAATACCATGGCGTCTAAATTCGGAATTGGTAGAGATATTCACGTGGGCGATACTATTGTAGGAATTAAAGGAAGAGTTGGTTTTGAAGCTGCTGCGGCATTAATCACTATTAAAGCACATCACTTACTTGAGAAACACACCTTAACCAAGTGGCAATTACAACACAAAGAGTATTTAGCTAGCTTTTATGGCATGCATTTGCATGAAGGTCAGTATTTAGATCCTGTAATGAGAGATATGGAAGCCTTCTTTACAAATAGCCAAGCAAAGGTAACTGGCGATGTTTTTGTAACGCTGAAACTCTATCATTTTACACTTGATGGAATTGATTCTCCACATGATTTAATGAATGCCAAATTTGGTAGTTACGGTGAACTAAACAAAGGATGGACTGCTGAAGATGCGAAAGGTTTTATCAAAATCTTAGGAAATCAGAATAAAATATACCAACAAGTTAATCAGTAGACAGTAAACAGTGAGTGATTAACAATAAACAGATTGCCACTCTTGAGCTTGTCTTGAGCGACAGTCGAAAGGCTCGCAATGACAAAAACGTCATCATGAGGAGTGATAACGACGTGATGATCTCATGAATGAAAACTCATTCTACTATTTAAAACAACAAACAATATGATACAAGTAGGAATCATCGGAGGTGCTGGTTATACAGCAGGAGAGTTAATTAGACTTTTATTACAACATCCAAAAGCGACTATTAATTTTGTGTATAGCACTTCTAATGCCGGTAATAAAATAGCGAATGTCCATCAGGATTTGGTGGGGAGTACCGATTTAGTATTCACCAATAAAATCAATGCTTCTGTAGCCGTACTGTTTTTATGTTTAGGACACGGAAACTCTAAAAAGTTTTTAGAAATACATACCTTTTCAAATCATACTAAGATTATTGATTTAGGAAATGATTTTAGACTAGAAGCTGATAGTACTTTTCAAGGAAAGCAATTTGTATATGGTTTACCTGAGTTTCAAAAGGAAGCTATACAAAACGCTTCTTATATTGCAAATCCAGGGTGTTTTGCTACAGCTATTCAATTAGGATTGCTTCCACTGGCAGATGCAGGTTTATTACAAAATGATGTACATGTCAATGCGGTTACTGGTGCTACTGGAGCAGGTACTTCATTATCAGCAACCACGCATTTTACATGGAGAGATAATAATTTTTCCTATTACAAACCTTTTACCCATCAGCATTTAGGAGAAATCAGTCAGACCTTGCATACGCTTCAATCTAGTTTTGATTCAGAAGTATTATTTCTCCCTAACAGAGGAGATTTTTCCAGAGGTATTTATGCAACATTATACACAGATTTTGAAGGAAGTTTAGAAGAAGCACAACAACTGTATTCAGGCTACTATAAAGAGGCTCTTTTTACACACGTAGCTGATAATGAATTACACTTAAAACAGGTAGTAAACACCAACAAGTGTTTAATTCATTTGCATAAACACGGAGATAAGCTCCTCATAACAAGCATTATTGATAATTTATTAAAAGGAGCTTCTGGGCAAGCAGTCCAGAATATGAACCTAATGTTTCGTTTTCAAGAGAATACAGGATTACAACTAAAAGCAACATATTTTTAAAATAAAAGACATGAAAATAGCAATTATAGGTACAGGTAACTTAGGAAAATCAATCGCTAAAGGATTGATACAAAACAATTCGTTTTCTCAACTTCTCTTAACCAAGAGAAACATTGAAGAACTTAATGAATTTAAAGAGGTACCCAACGTTTTCATTAGTTCTAATAACGAGGAAGCAATCACTGCATCTGATGTATTAATTTTTGCAGTACAACCAACACATTTAGAAACTATTTTAAAAGAAACTGCTCCTCTATTATCAGACAATCATTTAGTGATTTCTACAGTTGCTGGTTTCTCTATTGAAAAAATGGAAACGCTTATTGGTTCAGATACTACTATTATCAGAGCCATGCCTAATACTGCTATTGCCGTTGGAAAATCGATGACTTGTCTTAGTGGTAATACTCAAAAGAAGGAAGATTTAGAAATAGCTACAACTATTTTTAATCAACTAGGAACTTCAATGATTATTCCTGAAGATCAAATGCAAGCAGCCACTGTAATATGTGCTAGTGGAATTGCTTTTTGGATGCGCTTAATACGGGCAACTACACAAGCCGCTATTCAGTTAGGTTTCGATGCAAAAGAAGCACAAGAACTTGCGATGTATACCAGCGAAGGTGCTGCCAACCTACTCATAGCTACAGGAAATCATCCTGAAGAAGAAATCGATAAAGTTACCACTCCAAAAGGCTGTACCATTGAAGGTTTGAATGAAATGGAACACAAAGGTTTAAGTGCCGCCTTAATACAGGGAATGGTAGCCTCTTTTAACAAAATTAATACCATAAAAAAAGAAAACTAATGAGTTTATTTAACGTATATCCTCTATTTGATATTACCCCAGTAACCGCCAACGATGTATATGTATACGACGATAAAGGCACAGAATATTTAGATTTATATGGCGGACATGCTGTAATTTCTATCGGACACTCACACCCTACCTATGTAAAAAACATTAGTGAGCAAGTAAGTAAACTAGGTTTTTATAGCAACGCGATTCAAAATCCGTTGCAAGTAGAATTAGCATTACAACTAAAAAACATATCTGGCTGTAAAGACTATCAACTATTCTTATGTAATTCTGGAGCTGAAGCCAATGAAAATGCTTTAAAACTAGCTTCTTTTCACACTGGTAAGCAGAAAATAATTGCTTTTAAGAATTCATTTCACGGACGTACTTCAGCTGCAGTAGCAGCAACTGACAATCCTAAGATTGTAGCGCCTATCAATGCGCAGCAAGAGGTTATTTTTTTAGAGTTTGAAGACTTGGAAGGTGTTGAAAAAGCTTTACAAGGCAACGATGTTTGTGCTATTATAATAGAAACCATTCAAGGTATTGGAGGATTAGACGAAGCTTCTACAACTTTTTACCAAGGATTAGAAAACCTATGTAAACAATACAACACGTTACTTATTGCTGATGAAATTCAGTGCGGATTTGGTAGAACAGGAGATTTCTTTGCTTTTCAAAAACATGGAATTACTCCACATATTATTTCCATGGCAAAAGGAATGGGGAACGGATTTCCTGTGGGTGGAATCTTAATCCATCCAAGTATTGAGGCTTCTTACGGTTTGTTAGGGACAACCTTTGGCGGTAATCACTTAGCCTGTGCTGCTTCCTTAGCTGTTCTTGAAACCATCCAAAAAGAACAATTGATGGAAAACGCACAGCAAATTGCTGCATATTTTATGGAACAAGCAGCTTCAATTCCACAAATAACAGCTGTAAAAGGAAGAGGTCTTATGTTAGGATTAGAATTCGATTCTCCTATTGCTGACCTAAGAAAAAACCTAATATTCAAGCATCATATTTTCACTGGAAGCGCTAAGAATCCGAACTTGTTAAGAATTCTTCCCCCGTTAACCATTCAAAAGCAACATATCGATGTGTTTTTTGAGTCTTTAAAAAAGGAACTGTCATGAAGAAATACACCAGCCTAAACGATATTGAAAACCTTTCAGAAACCATTCAAAAAGCAATTCAATTAAAAGAAAACCCCTATCAGTTTGCTGATTTGGGAAAACACAAAACCTTAGTCATGCTTTTTTTCAATGCTAGTTTACGTACAAGGTTAAGTACCGAAAAAGCTGCTAAAAACTTAGGTATGGAAGTAAGTGTGTTAAACATTACCAATGCTTGGAATATGGAGTTTGAAGACGGTACTGTGATGAATTTAAGTACTTCAGAACATATTAAAGAGGCTGCCATGGTAATTTCTCAGTATGCTGATATCATTGCAGTAAGAGCTTTTCCAACGTTGAAAGACAAAGAAAAAGATACCTCTGAAATTATACTCAACAGTTTTATAAAATACGCTTCAGTTCCTATTATTAATATGGAAAGCGCTACTGATCATCTATTGCAAGCCTTGGCAGATGCGATTACTATTACGGAAACTAAAAAAGTTGGTAAACCTAAAGTTGTGTTGTCTTGGGCTCCACACCCCAAAGCATTACCACACTCGGTTGCCAATGCCTTTGTACACCTCATGCATAAAATGGAAGTCGATTTTGTAATTACCCATCCAAAAGGATATGAGCTAGATCCTGAAATCACACAACAGTTCCCTATAGAATACGATCAACAGAAAGCTTTTGAAAATGCCGATTTTATCTATGCCAAAAACTGGAGTTCTTTTAATGAATATGGTAAAATACTAAATGAAGACCCTAAGTGGATGATTACTCAGGAAAAACTAGGCGCTGCTAAATTTATGCACTGCTTACCTATTAGAAGAAATGTGGTAGCTGAAGACGCTGTTTTAGACGGTCAGAACTCTCTTGTGATTGAACAAGCCAACAACAGAACTTTTGCTGCACAGATAGTATTAAAAGAGATTTTAAATCATTTAAGTTGAATTTAAATTTTGACTTCTCAGTTCGAGTGTCGACCTGAGGGAGATGTATCGAGAACTACTTGAAAACGTCTCGATACGATTTTTCTCCCTTTCAGTACTAAAAATCACTCGACGTGACATTAAATTAAAAGAGAATTAAAATATGAAAACTGTCTGTATAAAGAAATAACGAGTGAAAAAGCGGAAGTGCTAAGCATAGCTTTAAGCATGAAGTTTTGAAAATGAGTGGTGCGTAGCAATTTCCTCTTTACAGACTTGATTTTTTGGTTCGTTTTTTATCAAGAAAAAATGAACAATAAATTAAACTTAAAACTAAAAATGAAAACCATAAAGATTGTTAAAATAGGCGGAAACATCATTAATGATGAGAAAGCCTTACATAGTTTCTTAACTAATTTCGCTCAGCTAAAAGGTCCGAAAGTATTGGTACATGGTGGTGGAAAATTAGCTTCTGAATTGGCTAAACAGTTGAATATTCCTGTGACTATGATTGATGGTAGACGTGTAACCGATACGCAAACTTTAGATTTGATTACTATGGTTTATGCAGGTAAAATCAACAAGCAAATTGTTGCGCAGTTACAAGCGCATAACGCCAACGCTATTGGTTTTACAGGAGCTGACGGAAATACTATTGTATCAACTAAACGTCCTGCTAAACCCATAGATTACGGATTTGCAGGCGACGTTGTTACCGTAAATCCGCAAGTACTAACGGTATTAATTAATAACGAAGTAACTCCAGTGTTTTGTGCGATTACGCACGATGCAAACGGACAATTACTCAATACCAACGCCGATACTATAGCTTCAGAAATTGCTATAGGTCTCTCTGCTCATTTTAGTACAGAACTATATTACTGTTTTGAAAAATCAGGAGTGCTAAGTGATGTAACCGATGACAACTCTATTATCGAACAAATCACTTCAGAATCCTACGCGCAAT
Source organism: Tenacibaculum sp. TB-53 (assembly GCF_059716285.2). Lineage (NCBI taxonomy): Bacteria > Pseudomonadati > Bacteroidota > Flavobacteriia > Flavobacteriales > Flavobacteriaceae > Tenacibaculum > Tenacibaculum sp. TB-53. The sequence goes on from NZ_CM202790.1 coordinate 1,238,872, forward strand.
TAAAAGCTGACGGAGTCATTTTTGAAGGAATGCTTCCTAAGTTAGACAATTGCTTTCATGCCCTAAAAAACAACGTTCAAAAAGTACACATAGGCAATACAACTATGCTATTTAACTCAAAAAACAAACACACCTCATTACAACTATCATGATACAAAGACTTACCACAAAAGCCATCAGTCTGTTAAAAAACCTAATAGAAACACCTTCTTTTTCTTCGGAAGAAGATGTTACTGCCCTACTGCTAGAAAACTGGTTTAAAGAGTATGATATTCCATACACTAGAACTCAGAACAATGTGTGGTCGGTAAATAAACATTTTGATGCTAACAAACCTACGTTATTACTCAACTCGCATCACGATACCGTAAAACCTAATAACGGCTATACCAAAGATCCTTTTAAAGCGATTATAGAAGATGGTAAACTCTACGGATTAGGAAGTAACGATGCTGGTGGATGCTTGGTTTCGTTATTGGCAACCTACACCCATTTCTACCAGAAAGAAAACTTGACTTATAACCTTGTTTTTGCAGGAACTGCCGAGGAAGAAAGCAGTGGTCCTAACGGTTTAAACGGATTACTAAAAACTTTACCAAAGATTGATGTAGCTATCGTAGGAGAACCTACTTTAATGAATTTAGCTATTGCTGAAAAAGGTTTGGTCGTTTTTGATGCTGAGGTAAAAGGAACCCCAAGTCATGCCGCACATCCGAATCACGACAATGCTATTTACAACACTATTGAAGTATTACAGTGGTTTAAAGATGTTGAATTTGAAAAAACCTCGGAAACCTTGGGAGACGTAAAACTCACGGTAACACAAATCAATGCAGGGAAACAACACAATGCTGTTCCTTCTGAAGTAAAATTGGTAGTAGATGTTCGTGTAAACGACCAATATACCAATCAGGAAATAAATGACTTTCTACAAGAACATGCACCTTGTAACATACAACCACGTAGCTTGAATTTGAATTCATCTTCTATTCCAAAAGAACACCCTTTGGTACAAGCAGGGTTGGCTTTAGGAAGAACAACCTATGGTTCTCCTACCCTATCTGACCAAGCAGTATTGAGTTGTCCGTCATTAAAATTAGGACCTGGAGACAGCACACGTTCACACACCGCTAATGAGTTTATTTATCTTCAAGAGATTGAGGAAGGAATTGAGTTGTATGTTAAGCTTTTAGAGAACGTATTAAAAGGAGTTAAGAATTAGCTACTGTACACATGTCAGTTCGAGTGATTTTTATTGAGTGATAGCGAAGTAAAAATTGTATCGAGAACCATTCGAGTACTTCTCGATACAAAATTATTTTTATTTCATTTCAATAACTTTACTCGAAGTGACATTATAAATAACAAATAAAAAACTAGAAAAGAGATACAAGACATCTTTTTCTAAAGCAAATCGTCATTCCGAATGATAGAGAGGAATCTCATTAAAAAGAGTAACTCATAACCTTGAGACCTCTCACATACGTTCGAGGTGACAAACAAACAATGAGAATTTTGTTAGTTATAGTGTTTAACACTCAATACTAACTTCTCAATACTCAGTACTAATTAAAAAACATAAAAACATGAAACTTTGGGACAAAGGATTATCCATAGATAAAAAAATAGAACATTTCACTGTTGGGAACGATAGAGAAATAGACATACATATTGCACCGTATGATTTGCAAGCATCACTAGCGCATGCTAAAATGTTAGCCTCACTCGGTATTATTACTTCGGAAGAATTAGTGCAAGTAACTACTGGAATCACTACACTACAACAGCAAGTGGCAGAAGGTCCTTTTATAATAGATGCTCAATTTGAAGACGTACATTCTAAAATTGAATTCGAATTAACCAACATGTGCGGTGAAGTTGGTAAGAAAATTCATACCGCACGTTCAAGAAACGATCAGGTTTTAGTAGCGTTACAATTGTATTATAAAGACAATTTACAGTTGATTTCTGATAAAACTAAAACGTTATTCAATACATTATTACAGTTAGCAGAACAACACAAAACCAAGCTATTACCAGGGTATACCCACTTACAAGTGGCAATGCCTTCTTCTTTCGGATTATGGTTTTCTGCTTATGCTGAATTGCTAATTGACGATTTGTACATGGTTAATGCAGCGCTAAAAACAGTAGATCAAAATCCGTTAGGTTCAGCAGCTGGATATGGTAGCTCATTCCCTATAGATAGAGAATTCACCACAAAAGAATTAGGCTTTGAGACCTTAAAATACAATGTGGTTGCTGCACAAATGAGTAGAGGAAAAAGTGAACGTACTCTTACCATGGCGTTGGGTAGTGTGAGTAATACACTAGCTCGTTTTGCGATGGATATCTGCCTGTATATGAGTCAGAATTTTGATTTTATTTCTTTTCCTGATGAATTAACCACAGGTAGTAGCATTATGCCACATAAAAAGAATCCTGATGTATTTGAATTGATTAGAGGAAAGTGTAATAAGATTCAAGCTTTGTATACTGAAACCTTATTAATTACTAACAATTTACCTAGTGGATATCATAGAGATTATCAGTTATTAAAAGAAAATATTATCAATGCTTTTGAAGAGTTAAAAGATGTGTTAGATATTTTTGAATATGCTATTCAGCAAGTTATTGTAAAAGATATTGACCTACATGATGAAAAGTACAAATATCTATTTACAGTAGACAATATGAATACCTTGGTAGAAAATGGTATGAGTTTTAGAGAAGCTTACCAAAAAATTGGTGGCGAAGTTGTTAACGGTACATATACACCTGATACTTCTAAAAAACATACGCATGTGGGTAGTATTGATAATTTGTGTTTGGATAAAATACGTGAGAAGCTTGGTTAATGATTAGTCACTCCAAACGAGGCTCGAGGAGGAATCTTTACAACTAGATTTGAGTTAATAGTTTTTCATGCAATAATCAGCTCAAAAAACGAAACTAAAATATAAATTCACCTCTATTAAAGAACATATATAAAAAATTATTAGTTTTAGACTAAAAAAATCGTTGCACGTTTGCTACTTCTGAAAACTAATAAATGAATAAAACATTAAAAATAAGTTTAATGGAAGTAAAACTGAGGATTATTATTCTTACGGTATTGCCGATAAAAACAAAAACATTCTATTGAAACCAAAATATCAATTTCTATATACTAAAACAAATTCACATAAAGAATTAATTATATATGGACTTCCGTATGTAGAAAAAGGAAATGAAAAAATGATGTTTTATAAAATTGTAAACGGACAACTAGAACTGATTAAAGAAGAAAGTAGTTGGTAACAGTGTATAGTTTAATTATACTTTTTTAACCCTATATTTTTGTATGTTTTTTATTCAATTTCACCTTGGTTAACGCTTAATAAAAGAGAGAAACAATTAGTTTGGAAAATAAACAACCTTTGTTTTTTCGTTGTACAAAATAAAAACACTTACAAATATCTTAAGAATCATTGTTAATCAACCAAATAAAACTCCTAATAAATAGAAATATGGCAAGAATATATTACGATAAGAAAAAACTATACGGAAAACCGTTTAAATCAACTACTCTTAATATCAATTCTTTCAAATACATATTTGAAAATACAATTATTGAAAAAAACTTTCCAAAAAAAATAGAGTTTACTAATTCAAAAAAAGAGATTTTTAAAACGTTACTTTTATATACAGACGATATTGAATATGATTCAAGTAAACGTAAAGTTTATATTCCAAATTCAATTATATTTTATGATTATGAAGATTATAACTTCCCTACAGAGTTTTATTTTATTGTTAGAATTGAAAACCAAATTGAAATAAGAAAATGCAATGGTGGTGAAGATATAAAATGGTTTCATATTCCAGATATGCATAAACCTGTATATGATTTAAGAATTATAACTAAAATAGAAGCTACTTTCTCAGAACTCATTAAACTCGTAGAAGAAAATTTAAAAAGAGAAAAAAACTCTAACAAAAAAGTAAACACAAAAAAAGAGCGTCCATCTATAAATAGTATTCAGCGAAAAGCATACAAAGAACTGACTGAAATATGTGTTTTAAACAAAAAAGAATGCGTTTTAAATCATATAGGAAACCTTAAAAACTATGATAATGACAGTGAATATTTTACAACACTTAACTATTTAATAGACCTTTTAGAAGAAGATGATATTTCGTTTATTATAAGATTAGACTGGAAAGCTGATATTAAAGATTTAGAATGGTTTTTAAAATCAACATTAAAAGATAATTTTAACTTATCTATTGACTTACCCAGTCCTAATAATTACAAAAAAAATGCATCTGTTTCTTTTGATAACGTTTTTGAGGATTTCGATAAACCTTTAAGACAAAATAATCTTCAATTAGGTTTTATAGATACTCAGTCAGACGAATATGTTTTTATTTTACATAAAATTACAGATAAAAAAAGAATACAAAAACTTATTAAACTTATTGGATACAACTATTACGAAAAATAAAAGTTATTTAAGTTACAAACACTAATTATATAGTTATTTAATGAACTTAATTACAAACTACCCTTATATATCAACAATCATAATTATACTTATTTTGAATTTTATAATTAAAAAAATTACACGAGCTAAACATTCTCCTCTTCTAAAGGCATTCTTATTTATAATGGCGATTATCTCTCAAGCCTGTAGTCCTTTTGCAGGTCCTGTAGATAAATCTATTTCAGATTCCTATTACTATTCAAAATCAAAAAATAACATCTGTTATTCTCCTATGGGAAATTGGTTTGAATTGGGTAACACTAAAATAAATGCAGATGTTGAGAGCTTCAAGGTCTTAGGAAGAGATTTTGGAAAAGACAAAAATCACCTATATTTTAAAACTCATATTATAGATAATGAAGTAGATGTTTCTACCTTTTATGTCCACAAAGACAATTACATCTGTTTTGATAAAGACCATGTATATTTAGCTGTAAACTATTTACCCCAAGATATTCAAGAGGAAAGTCAAGGAAAAAAGCACTTGTGGAAAATAGCTAAAGCTAATCCAAATACATTTCAAAAAATTGATAATGATTGGTCTAAAGACGACAAATTTTATTTTTACAACTATAAGCCTGTAAATGTAGATTATAATTCATTTACAATTATAAATAGCAACTTTGTTAAAGATAAAAATAATGTATACTCATTAAAAAGCTATAAATTACTAGCTTCTACAATAGATCCAGCTACAACTAAAAAAATCAACAATAGATATATTGCTGATAAAAACAATATTTATGATTTTCAGGAGTATCAAAATGGTAAAATGGTAGACTCTCTAATATCGATACCTTACCAAAACATCAACAATTTAACTGTTTTAAAAGATAAGTTTCTATTATTTGACAATAAGGTTGTTTATGATGGAGTAAAAATTGAGAATGCTGATCCTGCTTCTTTTGAAATAATTCAATTCCCGTATTCTAAAGATAAAAACAACGTGTTCTATCACGGAGATATAATTGAAAAAGCTGACCCAAATACGTTCAGTATATTTAAAACCTCTTTTTATTCAAAAGATAAAAACCATGTATTTGTTTATGGAAAACTATTAAAAGACGCTGATGTGGCTACTTTTGGACCAGTAAATAAAAAACATTCTTTACTGTATAAGGATAAAAATCATACTTATCGAGGAGACCAAATTGTAGAAAACAATTAAACCTACTTCCTTAATAGTAACTATTTGAAAACAAACATAAAATACGAATACACTATACTTTATATTGAGAATATAAAAAAACGGTTAGTTTTAATAAAAAATTGACTTTATCTAAAAGGCCATCATAAACCTAATCTACTAAAACCTTATACTTTTTGGTACTTTTATTACTTTATAAAGTTTGCTTATACTTCTTGAAAAGAGGAAGAAGCATAAATTTAAAAAAAATAAAATGTCAATAACAAAAGAATCAGAGCTTATTGGAATGAAAAAAATTAGTAAAGTGGTTGGATTAACACTTAAACTAATGAGAGAATATGCTAAAGTTGGAATGTCTACCAAAGAGCTTGACGAATATGGTGGTGAAATTTTAAAAAGCTTTGGCGCTAAATCTGCTCCTTATGTAACTTATGGTTTTCCTGGTTATACCTGTATTAGTGTAAATGAAGAAGCGGTTCATGGAATTCCTTCTGATAAAAAAATTCTAAAAGAAGGAGACTTAATTAACATTGATGTATCTGCTGAGTTAAATGGCTTTTGGTCAGATAATGGAGGTTCATTTGTACTGGGTAAAGACATTTACAATCATCAACCTCTTGTAGATGCTTCTAAAAACATCTTAAAAAAAGCTATAAATAATATAAAAGGAAGTGTTAAAATGGTTGATATTGGATATTTAATAGAAACTGAAGCTAAAAAGTTGGATTTAAAGTAATTAAAAACTTAGCTGGACATGGAGTTGGAAGAAGTTTGCACGAAGAACCAGAAAATATTTTAAACTACAGAGTAAAAACTAACCAAGAACGATTTAGAAAAAATACTACTGTAGCAATTGAAACTTTTATCTCTACAAGCTCAACTATAGCTGTTTAGTTGCAAAATGAATGGCCTTTGGTTGGAAATAAAGGAGGATATATAACACAACACGAACAAACAATATTAGTAACAGGTAAAACAAACTCCTATTGTTCTATCAAAATCTAATGAAATTGGGGTTTAAATAACTCATTGCACCATCACTTTTACTTAAAAAAAACACTTTCAAAAGAAATAACTACTTTAGTGACTGTTACACTAACTAACAGTCACTAAATATGTCTAAAAAAATAGGGTTAAAAGAAGCCATTTCAATAGGAGTTGGAGGTATGGTGGGTGGTGGTATTTTTGCCATTTTAGGTCTTGCTGTTTTACTTGCCAAAGGTGGAACTCCAATTGCTTTTTTACTTGCAGGTATATTAGCTTTACTAACCTCATACAGCTATGTACATCTTTCCAAAAAATATCCAGATAGAGGAGGAACCGTAAAGTTTATTAATCAAGGTTTTGGAAGAACTATTTTTAGTGGAGCAATTAACAATCTTTTATGGATAAGCTATATTGTAATGCTTTCTTTATATGCTTCTGCTTTTGGTTCATATGCTCCTAACCTATGGGAAATTACTCAAAACAAAACAATCAACTTCCATATATATGCTAGTGCTATTATTATTATAGCTACAGCAATTAACTACTACAGTATTGCTGTAGTAGGAAAAATTGAATCGTACGCAGTAGCTATTAAACTTATAATTCTTATTGGTTTTATTGCCTTCGGTGCTTATGGACTAATAGGAAATCCTAATATGGCACAACTATCTATTAGTAACTGGGAGAATCCTATCAAATTATTTGCTGGAGGTATGGTCATTTTTGTTGCTTATGAAGGTTTTGAGCTAATTGCTAATGCTGCTCCCGATATTTTAAATCCTGAAAAAAACATAGCAAAAGCTTATTACTATTCTGTAATATTTGTAATTATATTGTACATTATCATAGCTCTTGTTACTGTAGGTTCCCTTCCTTTTAATCAAATTGCCAAAGCACAAGATTATGTACTAGCTGAAGCCGCTAAACCAATGTTAGGACAGGTAGGTTTTACTGTCATAACTATAGCAGCATTAATTTCTACTTTCTCTGCCATTAATGCTTCATTATACGGAGGTAGTAAAGTGAACTATGAAATTGCAGAAGATGATGAATTACCACATCACTTTCTAGCTAAATTTTGGAATCAACCTATCGGATTACTAATTACAGCTATAGCAACTTTAATATTAGTTAACACCTTGAATTTAGAAAGTATTTCTATCGCTGGTAGTGTTGGTTTTATCCTTATTTTCGGAATTGTAAATTATGTAGGTTTTAAGCTTTCAAAAGAAACAAACTCTAATAAAGGAATTTCTTTATTCGGTTGCATTTTATGTGCTGTTGCCCTAATTATTCTTATAAGACAACAATTAGAATCAAATCTTATTGGTGTATTTGTTTCTCTTGGTATTATTACTCTATGTTTTATTATTGAGTGGATCTACAAGAAAAATGAAACAAAGGCTATATAAAATGAATTCATTTTATATAGCCTTTGCCTTTGAATAAGTTTTTATTCTTCCAATTTAGAATGTTCAGAATACGTACGCCATTTCTCTAAACAAGCGGTAATATCTTCTGGTACTTCAGAGTTAAATTGTAAAAACTCTCCTGTTGTTGGATGTGTAAAACCTAAAGTTTTTGCATGCAAAGCTTGTCTTGGCAACACTTTAAAGCAATTATCTACAAATTGTTTGTATTTAGTAAACGTAGTTCCCTTTAAAATAGCATTCCCACCATAACGTTCATCGTTAAAAAGTGTATGTCCAATGTGTTTAAAGTGAGCTCTAATTTGATGCGTTCTACCCGTTTCTAACTTACATTGTACCAAGGTTACATACGTTAGTCTTTCAAGTACTTTATAATGAGTAACAGCACGCTTACCATGCTCACCATCAGGAAAGACATCCATTTGTAAGCGATTTTTAAAACTACGTCCTATGTTTCCTTCAATCGTTCCTTCATCCTCTTCAATATTTCCCCAAACTAAAGCATAATACAACCGTTCAGTAGTACGATCAAAAAACTGCTTAGACAAATGTGCCATTGCGTATTCTGTTTTTGCAACTACCAATAATCCACTTGTATCTTTATCAATACGATGTACTAAACCAGGACGTTCATTAGAGTTGGTTGGTAAGTTTTCTATGTGATGAATTAGTCCGTTCACTAATGTTCCAGAGTAATTTCCATGGCCAGGATGAACTACCATACCTGCTGGCTTGTTCACCACTATTACTTCATCATCCTCATATACTATATCAATAGGAATATCTTCTGCTACTAATAAGTTTTCGTGAGGTGGATATGTTAATACCACCCTAACAATATCCTTAGGCTTTACTTTGTAGTTTGGTTTTACTGCTACATCATTTACTAAAACATTTCCTGCTTTAGCTGCTTGCTGTATTTTATTTCGAGTTGCATTTTCAATAAAGTTCATTAAAAACTTATCTACTCGCAATGGTACTTGACCATCTGTTGCTACAAACCTATGGTGCTCGTATAAATCATCATTTTCTATCTCTGGAGTGTTATCTTCCTGCATCAATCAATTTATAAAAATTAGTATCCGTTACCATCCCCTAAAATCAAGTCGATGGTTGTTTGTTTTGGTAATTTAGTTCCCGGTTCAATTTTTTGTCCGTTATACTTTAATCCACGAACCACATCTTTTCCTATATCGTGTACCCAAGTAACCTTAGTTCCTACTTTAAACCCTATTGAACGTAGGTGTGTTGTTGCCTGACGTCTGGTACGTCCATTTAAATTAGGCACCTCTATATCTCTATACTTTGACGGATTTAAGGTTAAATATATTTTACGCTTTTCTTTTACAAAATCACCTGCTTCCGGATCTTGCTCAATAATTGACTTCTTAGGATAATCTGGATTATAACTTGCACTGTCAATTACCACAAAATCTAAATTTAATTCACTTAATTTTTGCTCAACATCAGCTAACGACATTTTATGTAGGTCAGGTACTTGTATTTTTTGATTATGGTTTGTTGTAACTCCTAACCACCATTGTAGAACAAATACAAAAACTAGTATTGAAACAACTGCTATAATTATATTTTTTAAAAAAGATTTACTTTTAATAAATTCAAATAAACCTCCAGATTTTCCTGTTAAATTACTCATATCATTTTTTTGTAAGATCGCACAAATTTACAGTAAAAATATTACTATTTTAAATTCAACAAGTCTTAAACGAGTTTTTTTGGTAAGTTTGTATAATCCAACGATTGGATTTTAGATAAACAATGATAAAAACAGTAATTGAAATACATTTGAAGTGAAAAAAAACATCGCTATTATTATGGGAGGTTATTCCTCTGAAGTAGGAATTTCTCTAAAAAGTGGTAATGTAGTTTACAAACATATTAATACAGAAAAATATAACGCGTACAAAGTTCATATTTTAGAAAATAAATGGGTGTATGTTGATGATAACGAAGAAGAATATCCAATAAATAAAGAAGATTTTTCAATTGAAATTAAAGGTCAAAAAATTACATTTGATTGTGTTTTTAATGCTATTCATGGTACACCAGGCGAAAACGGAATTATCTTAGCTTACTTTGATCTTATTGGTTTAAAACACACCTCTGCCCCATTCTACCAAATGGCTTTAACCTTTAATAAGCGTGATACCTTAAGTGTAGTGAAACAATACGGAATAGCAACAGCTGTTTCTATATATCTAAACAAAGGTGATGAGATTGATTGTGATGCTTTTATTAAAAAAGTAGGACTTCCTTGCTTTGTAAAACCAAACGGAGCAGGTTCTAGTTTTGGCATATCTAAAGTGTATACTAAAGAAGAGTTAATTCCTGCTATAGAAAAAGCATACGAAGAAGATACTGAAATATTAATTGAAAGCTTTTTAGATGGAACTGAGGTTTCTGTTGGAGTAATTCAATACAAAGGAGAAACAAAAGTACTTCCAATAACAGAAATTGTTTCTGAAAATGATTTCTTCGATTATAAAGCTAAATATGAAGGTCAATCTCAAGAAATCACTCCTGCACGTTTAATTGATTCTCAAAGAAAGAGAGTTAAAGAAGTAGCCAAACGTGTGTATGAAATTTTAAATATGCGTGGTTTTTCTCGCTCTGAATATATTTTAGTTAACGATGAACCACATTTTATAGAAATGAATACTGTTCCTGGATTAACAGAAGCAAGTATTTTACCACAGCAAGCCAATCATGCGGGTATTTCTTTAACTGAATTATTTGGAAACGCTATTGAAATGGCTTTAAATGACAAGATATAATGAAAAGAGCAATTTTTCCTGGATCTTTCGATCCAATTACTTTAGGACACTTAGATATTATTGAACGTGGTGTTACCCTTTTTGATGAATTAATTATTGCAATTGGGGTGAATGCCGATAAAAAATATATGTTTTCTCTAGAGGAGCGTCAACGTTTTATTGAAGAAACTTTTAAGCATGAGCCAAAAATAAAAGTACTTACTTATAGTGGACTTACTGTAAACTTTTGTAAAGAACAAGACGCTCAATTTATTTTAAGAGGTTTACGAAATCCTGCCGATTTTGAGTTTGAAAAAGCGATTGCACATACTAATAGAAAACTTTCTGAAATTGAAACTGTGTTTTTACTAACCTCTTCAGGTAAAAGCTATATTTCTTCATCTATTGTAAGAGATGTTATCAGAAACGATGGAGACTACACAGGCTTGGTTCCAGATGCAGTTAGAATTTAAACTTTTTAAAACTATTCTTTTGAAAAAACTATTTGTATTACTCCTAATAATAGCTGCTGCTTGTAAACAAAAACCTACAAAAAAAAACATCGAATTCACCACCCTGTTTGAAACATCAAACGGAACGGAGACTCCTACTTATAAAGAGGTTATTTCTTTTTATGAAGAGTTGGCTAACACTTACCCTGAAATTTCATTGTTTGAAATAGGCACTACAGATATTGGAAAACCTTTACATTTAGTTGCTTTTAATACTGATGGAAAAACCAATATTGAAGAACTTAAAAATTCTTCAAAAAATAGAATTTTAATCAATAACGGTATTCATCCAGGGGAATCTGACGGAATAGATGCTTCGATGCTATTATTACGAGACATCGTTCAAAATGATTCTTTAAAAAACAAATACAAAAAATCTTTAATTTGTGTTATTCCCATATACAATATTGGTGGCTCCCTAAACAGAAACTCACACACAAGAGCCAATCAAAATGGTCCAAAAGAATACGGTTTTAGAGGAAATGCTCGTAACTACGACTTAAATCGTGATTTTATTAAACAAGATACTAAAAATGCCGCTACATTTACTGAGATTTTTCACACTGTAAATCCAGATGTTTTTATAGATAATCATGTAAGCAATGGAGCAGACTATCAGTACGCAATTACACATCTATTTACACAACACAATAAATTGGGAGGAAATTTAGGTGAGTTTATTGAAACAAAAATGCGTCCTGAAATAGAACATTCTTTGGCTGAGAAAGGCATTATTATTACTCCTTATGTAAATGTTTGGGGAACAACTCCAGAAAGTGGTTGGTCACAGTTTTTCGATTCACCTAGATATTCTACTGGGTACACTACCCTCTTCAATACCTTAGGATTAATGGTTGAAACTCATATGTTGAAACCGTATAAAATTAGAGTAGAACAAACCTATGAATTGTTGTTTTCTGCTTTAGATTTTTCCAAAGAAAACAGTAACAAAATAAAAGATTTACGAAAAAATGCTGTTGAAGAAATAATAAACAAAAAAACATATCCTATTCTATTTACAGTTGATAAGAACAATCCTACAGCTCTTCATTTTAAAGGATACGAAGGAACTTTTATAGACAGTAAAGTTACCAATGGAAAACGTTTGTTTTATGATAGAACAAAACCTTACATTAAAAAAGTTTCTTATTATAACTACTTTGTTCCTACCAAAGAAATCGCCATACCCAAGGCCTATATATTAGAACAAGGTTGGCATGACGTTGTAGAACGATTAGAAAATAATAAAATTGAATTTACTCGTTTTGAAAAAGACACCTTATTAACTGTAGAAGTTCAGCACATCAAAGAATTTGAAACTCGAAAAACGGCATACGAAGGTCATTATTTACACTACAATACTGAAGTTACCCAAACAAGAGGTCTACAAGTTAAATTTAATAATGGAGATATTTATATTCCTACAAACCAAACAGGAATACGTTATATTATAGAGACCTTGGAAGCTGAAGCTATTGATTCTTTCTTCAACTGGAATTTCTTTGATACTATTTTACAACAAAAAGAGGGATACTCTTCTTACGTTTTTGAAGATATTGCTGAAGAGTTTTTAAATAACAATCCCTCATTAAAACAAGAGTTTCTTCAAAAAGTAAAAACAGAAGAAGATTTTGCAAAAAATGCGCAAACACAATTATATTGGGTTTATAAAAAAACACCTCATTATGAAAAAGCTCATAAGAAATTACCAATTTATAAGTTATATTGATAATTTTTTAACCTCTTAGTTACATTTTCATACATTTGTCACCGATTAGGAACTTGATTTAAATGAATAAAGACCCATTAAAATCTGTTTGTGAGCAAAAAATTTTTGAAGAAGTTTTTAACCAACATTCGCAAACATTGAGAAATTATATATATTACAAATGCGGTGATCTCCAGCAAGCTGAAGATATCGTACAAGAAGCGTATATAAAACTATGGAATAATTGTACTAAAGTTGTTTTCGAAAAAGCTAAATCTTATCTATATACAGTAGCCAACAATCATTTTTTAAACGATGTTGCTCACAAAAAAGTTGTTTTGGAACATCAAAAGAAAAATGTTTCTTCTGGTAAAACTAATGAAACTCCTCATTTTATTTTAGAAGAAGAAGAATTTCATACTAAGCTTAAAAAAGCAATAGCCAACTTGCCTGAAAAACAACGAGAAGTTTTTTTGCTTAGTAGAATAGATAAGAAAAAGTATGTTGAAATTGCAGATATTGTTGGAGTTTCTGTAAAAGCTGTAGAAAAAAGAATGAGTAAAGCATTACTTACTTTAAAAGAACAGATAGGTAAAGTATAACAAAAGTAATATTTGTATTAATTAGGTAGGGTAATTAATCTTTTACTTGTTTTTAATACAAATAGCACGAATAGATTAGAAAATGAATATAAATTATAAAGAAGAAACCTTTTTAGCAAGATGGATAGCCAATGAGCTAACAGCGGAAGAATTAAAAGAGTTTCAAAAAACAGATGTTTATCATCAATTTAAAGCTATTGATGATGCTTCTCTAAATTTAAAAACACCTTTTTATGATAAGGAAGAGGCTTTTAATAAACTCAAAACAGACATCAAACAATCTAAAGCTAATAAAAAAGTAGTGCAATTAGTTCCTAAATGGATGTATGGGGCGGTTGCTTCTGTTATATTATTAATTAGCTTCTTATACTTTAATAATAATACTGTTGATTTTTCTACAAAATACGGAGAGCAATTAACTATTACATTACCTGATAATTCTATAGTATATTTATCACCTAAGTCTGAAATTAGCTATGATAAACAAAACTGGAATAATAAAAGAGAGCTTTTTTTGACAGGAAAAGCTTATTTTGAAGTCGAAAAAGGAAAGTCTTTTACTGTAAAATCTAATGAAGGTAATGTAACTGTACTAGGAACAAAGTTTACAGTAAATACATCAAAAAATTATTTTGAAATTGAATGTTACGAAGGTAAAGTTAAAGTTACGTCAAAAAGTAAAGAAGAAATTATACTAACTAAAGGGAAAGCTTATAGAAATTATAATAACTCTGGTGAAAATTGGGAATTTGTAGGCTCTGTTCCCTCTTGGATAGAAGGAGAAAGCTCTTTTAATAATACTCCTTTACATCAAGTTATAAAAGCTTTAGAAAATCAATTTAAATTAAAGTTCGATACTTCTAACGTTGACACTTCTAAACGTTTTACAGGTACTTTTACACATAAAAATGTTGATGTAGCGTTACAAACTGTTTTTGCTCCTATGAAAATTTCTTATAAATTAGCAGAAAATAGTTCAGTTATATTGACGTATTAATAAATGAAGATAAAATTAAGTATACTTTTTTTATGCTTAACTATGTCTATTTTTTCTCAGGAAAAGGTAGACATTTCTTTTATTGATGCTCCTTTATTAAACGTTTTAAAAGAAACAGAAGCTCTTTTTAAAGTAAAATTTTCTTTTAGTACAGAAGTCATTAATGATAAAAATATTTCTTTTAAAAAAAAGAAATGTGAACTTGTTTATCTTATCAATGAAATTCAACGTCAAACATCATTAATTTTTAATAAAATTAATGAGCGGTATTATTATATAACAATAAATTCAACATTTAAATCAAATGAGTATAATCTTTTAAAAGAAGTTCTTGTAACTAATTATATTACTTCTGGTATTAATAAAAAAAGAGATGGAACTATATCTATTATTCCAAAACAATTAGGTGTTTTACCTGGTTTAACTGAACCAGATATACTAGAAAGTTTAAAAATTATTCCTGGTGTTCAAAGTCCTAATGAAACAGCTGCAGGAATATATATAAGGGGTGGAACTCCCAATCAAAACTTAGTTTTATGGGACGGTATAAAAATGTACTATTCTGGTCATTTCTTTGGAATGATTTCAGCATTTAACCCTTATACAACCAAAGAGATTAACCTTTCTAAAAGCGGTACAGGAGCTAGGTATGGTAATAGAGTATCTGGTGTAATAGATATTAAAACTACAAATAAAATACCGCACAAAATAACTGGAAGTTTCGGATTGAACATGACGCATGCTGATGCACTTCTTACTATTCCTTTTTCAAAAAAAACTGCTTTTTCTATTTCTGCAAGAAGGTCTTTTTCTGATGTTTTAAAAACTTTCACCTTTGATAAATTGTCTATGCGTGTTTTTCAAACATTTGATGATAATCAAGAAAGTCAAATAATAGATAAAAACATTAAATTTAGTAGAGATAATAAATTTAATTTTTCAGATTATACCACAAAATTTATATACACCCCTAGTAAAGACGAATCTTTAAACATTAGTTTCTTATACACAAATAATCAAATGCTTAACAATTTTGTAATTCCTAGGTATAAAGACAAATATAATGATGAGTTAGATATCCATAATACAGGTGTAAGTGTAAATTGGAATAAACAATCTTCGGAAAAAAAGACTCATAATATAAAAAGTTATTTTTCTAACTTTAAATTAAAATATAAAGGAAACTATAACTATATAGATGATTATTTAATTTTATTATCAACTAAAAATAATTCTTTAACTGATTTTGGGCTTTCCTACAATATGAATTATTCTTTTAACGATAAAACAGATTTATTTTGGGGTTATGATTTTACATCTACGAAAGCTACTTACGAATTAAAATATCTCATAGACTTAGAAGGAAATAGGAACTCTTCGATACAAAAAGATAAAGTTACAAACAATACACATTCAATTTTTACGGAATATATATATGATAACAATAACTGGAATATAAATTCTGGCATACGATTGAATTACTTTTCAAAAATCGATAAATTTGTTTTTGAACCTAGATTATATTTGGAGAAAAAACTTACATCAAGCTTAAGTTTTAAAGCTTCTTTTGAACAAAAACACCAAACATTGAGTCAAATTATAGAGTTTCAAACTTCCAGATTAGGTTTTGATTTAGAAAATCAGATATGGGCTCAAGTAAATGATGATAATATTCCTCTACAAAAAAGCTTACAGGTTTCAGCGGGAATACTTTTTAATAAAAATAATTGGAAAATTGATATTGAACCTTACTATAAAAAAGTTAGTGGTATGACGTCTCAAACAAGTGGTTATAACGACCAAACCAATGACTTTTCTAATGGTAAAGGTAAAATACATGGTATTGATATACTTATAAATAAAAAATTTAATAATTATAGAACTTGGGTTAATTATTCATACACAAAAAATAAATTTAAATTTTTAGACTTAGAAAATAAGTTTTTTCCTGCAAATCATGATATAACTAATTATCTTTCTTGGTCTCATGCTTACAAATTAAACAGCTATGAGTTCTCTCTTGGGTGGATATTTAGAACAGGAAATCCCTATACTGCCGTTAAAAGATTTTATACAGATGATGAAGGAATTCCTCGTATTATTATAGATTCAGACAATATAAATGGGCTTCGACTTCCTAATTATAGTAGATTGGATGCATCTATGACGTATTCTTTTAATTTTTCTAAAAACTGGAAAGGTAAATTGGGCTTCTCTTTACTTAATCTTTTTAATAACAAAAATATTTTAAGTAGAACTTATAATGCTATTCCAATTAGAAATTCTGATAATGAAATTGAATATAAGTTAAAAGAGGTTAACAAAATATCTCTAGGAATTACACCTAACTTTGTTTTTAGAGTTAATTTTTAATAAAAAAAGACTTTACATTTTGTAAAGTCCTTCCTTTTGGTTTAATAATTTCTGTATTGTTTTGTTTCTTCAAAAACGTGTTCTAGAATTTGTTTTTCTCTCTCACCAAACTCAATACCTCGTCTTTTCATTACTACATTAGCTACTTCAAAAACTTTATTTGTTTTGTATTCAGTAAAACCTGATGCTCCTCCCCAACTAAATGAAGGAACAAAATTTCTTGGAAATCCACTTCCAAAAATATTCGCAGAAACACCAACAACTGTTCCTGTATTAAACATTGTGTTAATTCCACATTTTGAATGATCTCCCATCATCAAACCACAGAATTGTAATCCAGTTTTAGCGAAACGCCCTGTTTCATAATTCCACAGCTTAACTTCTGCATAATTATTTTTAAGGTTAGAATTATTACTATCAGCTCCAATATTACACCATTCGCCTAATACTGAATTTCCTAAAAATCCATCGTGTCCTTTATTTGAATACCCAAATAATACTGAGTTGTTCACCTCTCCTCCTACTTTACAATAAGGTCCTAAGGTAGTCGCTCCATAAATTTTAGCTCCCAATTTTAATACTGAATTTTCACACATAGCTAAAGCGCCTCGTACAACTACACCTTCCATTATTTCTGCTTTCTTACCAATATAAATTGGTCCAGTTGAAGCGTTTAAGGTTGCAAAAGTTAGTTTAGCTCCTTTCTCAACAAAAATATCGTTTCTATTAACACAATTAACAGTTTCTGGAATTGGTTCCGATTTTCTACCTTCAGTTATTAAATCAAAGTCAGCTCTAATTGCTTTGTCATTTAACGAAAAAATATCCCAAGTATTTTTTATTTGAATTATATCATCTTCAAACTCTATATGTTCATAAGAAGAAAAATCTACTTCTTCCTGAGTATCTGTCGTATAAAAAGCAATAACATCTTCACCTTTAAAAATAGCTTGATTGTTTTGTAGGTTTTTAACCATTTCAACCAAAGGTTTAGTTGGCAAGAAAGAGGCATTTAATAATACATTTTCTTCCATTTCAACCATAGGATATTTTTCCTCTAAATACTCCTCTGTTACGGTAGTTGTTGTTAAGCCTAAATATTTTTCCCACTTTTCTCTAATAGTTAAAATACCTACTCTAATATCAGCTACTGGTCGTGTATATGTAAATGGTAGTAGAGCTGTACGTACATCACCATCAAATAAAATATAGTTCATATTAATCATTTTTTGAAGCAACACAAACTTACCACTTTCAATTCATTTTACAAGTCAAAATATAAACCTTACTTTTGTTATTATACATTCTTCAATATCTTACTATGAAAAAAATTTTAGGATTAATTTTAATTGGTATTGCTCTTATAGCAGCACTATACTATGCTTTTATTTATTTTGTTCCTTATAGTGAAGGGGTTCGCTCTGGTGAACTTATTAAAATTAGCTACAAAGGTGTGGTAGTAAAAACATGGGAGGGTGAAATTAGCCAAGGTATTTCTGGAGCGCAAATTTTTGCCTTTTCTGTAGAGGACAATCAAAAGGAAGTCATAAAAAAACTTCAAGAATATCAAGGTCGTTATGTAAAAGTTACTTACAAAGAACGTTTTGGAACTTTCTTTTGGTTAGGTGACACAAAATATTTTATAACCCATGTTGAAGAAGAACAATCTCCTCACTTTAGAGGAATAAAAAAAGATAATGATCAATAATATTTACAGAAACATAGAAGATACTCGCATTACTATTTCTGAATTAATGCTTCCTTCTCACGCCAATTTTAGTGGCAAAATTCACGGTGGATATATTTTAAAGCTAATGGATCAGATTGCTTTTGCATGCGCCTCTAAACATTCAGGTACCTATTGCGTAACAGCATCTGTAGATACCGTTAACTTTATAAACCCTATTGAAGTAGGCGAATTAGTTACCATGAAAGCGTCTATTAACTATGTAGGTAAAACTTCGATGGTAGTTGGTATACGCGTAGAAGCACAAAATATACAAACTGGAAAGACCAAACATTGTAATTCTTCTTATTTTACAATGGTAGCAAAAAAAGACAATGGTGATAATGCTGAAGTACCAGGAATTATTATTAATGATGACAATGAAATGCGTCGATTTTTAGAAGCCATCCATAGAATTAAAATGAAAAAGAATAGACAAGAAAAATTTGATAATAATAATTTTACTGCTCAAAACTACATTGAAGAATTAAAAAATTATAATGTTAAGATTGATTTAAAATAAAATTTAAACACAAAAAGAAAGCTTACAAGTCAAACTCTTTTTCTATTTGATTAAGCCAATTCGCTAATCTATCTGGTGTTTTTTCAGGTTCATTATCCTCGTCAAGAGCTAAACCATAAAAATAGTCTTTATCTTCTTCTATTTGAGCTTTTGACTCTTCAAAATCATACTCCTTGCACGACCATTTTCCAATAAGTTCGCCTCCATTTTTAACCACATTTTTAGCTAAAATTCCTACACCATCAACAAAATATTCACCATAACCATATTGATCTCCTAATCCAAAAATAGCCACTTTCTTTCCTGTAAAATCAATAGTTTGAAACTCATTTTCATAATAGGTCTCCCAATCGCTTTGTAAATCGCCATCGTACCAAGTTGATAAACCTAAAATAAATTTATCAAACCGATTATAATCTTCCTTCTTCATGTTAGAAACTTCAATAACTTCTATTTCAGATGCCTGCCAATCATCAACTATTGAACTTACAATTTCTTCAGTCATTCCTGTATCAGAACCATAAATTAATCCTATTCTGTTCATTTTATTTAGATTTGTTTTAAATAACAAATATACAGTAAGAAATTATACTTAGAAAGTAAATAAGTTTAATATTGTCATATATAAAATATAAAAATCCGAAGCATATTTACTTCGGATTTTCTATATTATTATTCTAAAATGCTTTTATTTACTTAAATACATTTTACGTCTTGCATATAAATCGTAAAAGGCATCATCTCTAAGCGAATCTATAAATAAAATACTTTCTCCTGTTGATTTCATCTCAGGTCCTAAGTTCTTATTTACATTTGGGAACTTGTTAAAAGAGAATACTGGTTGTTTAATTGCAAAACCTTCTAACTGAGGATTGAATTCAAAATCAGTTACTTTCTTCTCTCCTAACATTACCTTTGTAGCATAGTTTACATAAGGTTCTTTATAAGCTTTTGCTATAAATGGAACTGTACGAGAAGCACGTGGATTTGCTTCAATAATATATACTTTATCATCTTTAATCGCAAACTGAATGTTAATCAACCCAACAGTATCAAGTGCTAAAGCAATTGTTTTAGTGTACTCTCTAATTTGCTCTAATACTAATTCTCCTAAGTTGAACGCTGGTAAAGTTGCATTTGAATCTCCTGAGTGAATTCCACAAGGCTCAATATGCTCCATAATTCCTATGATATATACATTTTCACCATCACAAATCGCATCTGCTTCTGCTTCAATTGCTCCTTCTAAGTAATGATCTAATAATAATTTGTTATTAGGAATTTTTCGTAATAAATCTACTACATGCTCTAATAACTCTTCTTTATTAATCACTATCTTCATTCCTTGCCCTCCAAGTACATATGATGGACGTACTAAAATTGGAAAGTCTAACTCGTCAGCTAAAGCTAAAGCTTCATCTGCATTTTCTGCAACTCCAAATTCTGGATAAGGAATGTTATTTTCTTTTAATAAAGTTGAAAAACTTCCTCTATCT
The DNA here is from genome assembly GCF_059716285.2 of Tenacibaculum sp. TB-53. NCBI lineage: Bacteria > Pseudomonadati > Bacteroidota > Flavobacteriia > Flavobacteriales > Flavobacteriaceae > Tenacibaculum > Tenacibaculum sp. TB-53. Next base: position 1,259,673 of record NZ_CM202790.1, read on the forward strand.
TCAGCTAAATCTAATGCTTTATAGCTTGTTCCTAAAATTGGAATCCCGTAACGCTCTAGTTTCTCTGCTAACTTTAAAGCTGTTTGTCCACCTAATTGAACAATAACCCCTTCTGGCTTTTCATGCTTGATTATATCGTAGATATGTTCCCAAAAAACTGGCTCAAAGTATAATTTATCTGCCGTATCAAAATCAGTAGAAACAGTTTCAGGATTACAGTTAATCATTATGGTTTCGTAACCACATTCTTTTGCAGCATAAACCCCATGAACACAACAGTAATCAAACTCGATTCCCTGACCTATTCTGTTTGGTCCAGAACCTAATACTATTACTTTTTTCTTATCGGACACCACACTTTCATTTGACACAGAAACTTCACCTTCAGCAGTTTCAATTTCACTTTCAAATGTTGAATAATAGTAAGGAGTTTGTGCTTTAAACTCTGCAGCACAAGTATCTACCAACTTGTATACACGCTTTATTTTTAATTCTTCACGCTTTTTATACACTTCACTTTCTAAACATCCTAACATGTGAGCGATTTGACGATCTCCATATCCTTTTTGCTTAGCTTCTAATAATAACTCTCTATCAAGGGTATCAATAGTATAGGTAGAAATTTCTTTTTCTAACATATACAACTCTTCATATTGACGTAAATACCACATATCAATCTTAGTGATTTCATGGATTTTACTCAGCGGCATTCCTATTTGAATAGCGTCATAGATAGCAAATACACGATCCCAAGAAGCATATTTTAACTTGTCTTTAATTTGGTTATAATCTGTATAACTTTTACCATCAGCTCCAATTCCGTTACGTTTAATTTCTAACGATTGCGTTGCTTTGTGCAATGCTTCTTGGAACGAACGTCCGATCCCCATTACTTCACCAACCGCTTTCATTTGTAAACCTAAAGTTCTATCAGAACCTTCAAACTTATCAAAGTTCCAACGAGGTATTTTTACAATTACATAGTCTAATGTTGGTTCAAATAAAGCTGAAGTAGACTTCGTTATTTGATTATCTAACTCATCTAAAGTATAACCAGTTGCTAATTTAGCAGCAATCTTTGCAATTGGGTATCCAGTTGCTTTTGATGCTAATGCTGATGAACGAGATACACGTGGATTAATCTCAATCGCAATAATATCTTCTTTCTCGTCTGGTGAAACCGCAAACTGAACGTTACATCCTCCTGCAAACTCACCAATAGAACGCATCATTTTAATTGCCATGTCACGCATTTTTTGGAACGTCTTATCCGATAATGTCATGGCTGGAGCTACTGTAATAGAGTCTCCTGTGTGGATTCCCATTGGATCCATGTTTTCAATAGAACAGATAATTACAACATTATCATTATCATCACGTAATAATTCTAACTCGTATTCTTTCCATCCCATCATTGCTTTATCAATCATTACTTCGTGAATCGGAGATATTTCTAATCCTCTAGATAATGATTCTTCAAACTCTTTCTCATCATATACGATAGATGCTCCCGCTCCTCCTAAAGTAAACGACGCTCTAATACATAATGGAAATCCGAATTCTTGTGCTATTTCTTTTCCTTTTAAGAATGATGTTGCAGTAGCTTGAGGAGCCATAGGCACCCCTATTTCTTCCATTAATAAGCGAAACTTATCTCTATCCTCTGTAATATTAATAGCGTCAATATCTACTCCTATAATTTCAACATCAAAATCTTCCCAAATTCCTTTTTCATCAGCTTCAATACAAAGGTTTAGTGCTGTTTGCCCTCCCATTGTTGGTAGAACAGCATCAATTTGTGGGTGTTCTTTTAAAATTTGAACAATAGACTTTGTGTTAAGTGGCAACAAGTATACATGGTCAGCCATCGAAGGATCTGTCATAATTGTTGCAGGGTTAGAATTAATTAAGATGGTTTCAATTCCATCTTCTCTCAAAGATCTTAACGCTTGAGATCCTGAATAATCAAATTCACATGCTTGACCAATAACAATTGGTCCTGATCCAATAATTAAAATCGATTTAAGGTCTTGTCTTTTAGGCATTTTAGTCTGTGTTGTGTTGTGATGTAAAAATAAAAATTGTTTGGTTATAAAAAAAGGCGATACTTAATAGTAACGCCTTTAAAATATTAACAATAGTTAATCATTATTTCTTTGGTCTAGATTCAGATGAAACAGACAACTTTTTTCTTCCTTTTGCTCTTCTTCTAGCTAATACTTTACGTCCATTAGCAGAAGCCATTCTTTCGCGGAAACCGTGTTTGTTTCTTCTTTTTCTTTTCGATGGTTGGTACGTTCTTTTACTCATTACAGTATATCTTAAATATCTTCTTTAAAAATGTTTTGCTTTTGTGAAATTCCGTCTGCTAAAAGCGTGGGCAAATATACAATAGTTTTTCAGTCTGACAAACCCTTATTTTATTTTTTTTCAAAAAAAGTTTGTTTGACAAACATACATAATTTTTCTGCACGTTTTTTATCTTTTTTATTTGTTCTAATTGCCAGACTTCTTACTTTTGCGCAAACCTAACAGTACCATGAACAACACAAAATACGTTTTTGTAACCGGAGGCGTAACTTCATCACTAGGGAAAGGAATTATTGCCGCTTCTCTAGCCAAATTATTACAAGAAAGAGGATACTCTGTAACCATTCAGAAGTTAGATCCATATATTAATATAGATCCAGGAACATTAAACCCATACGAACATGGAGAATGTTATGTAACTGATGATGGAGCTGAAACCGACTTAGATTTAGGACACTACGAACGTTACTTAAACATTCCTACTTCACAAGCTAACAATGTAACTACAGGTAGAATATATCAATCTGTAATAGACAAAGAGCGTAAGGGAGAGTTTTTAGGAAAAACCGTTCAGGTTATTCCTCATATTACTGATGAAATTAAAAGCAGAGTTCAAATTTTAGGAAATACTGGCGATTATGATATTGTTATAACTGAAATTGGAGGAACGGTTGGTGATATTGAATCTTTACCATATATAGAAGCTGTTCGTCAATTACAATGGGATTTAGGAGAAGATAATGCAATTGTTATACACCTAACCCTAGTACCTTACTTAGCAGCCGCTGGTGAATTAAAAACAAAACCTACACAACATTCTGTAAAAACATTAATGCAAAGTGGTGTGAGTCCTGACATATTAGTATGCCGTTCGGAACACGAAATTTCTGATGATATTAAACGCAAATTAGCATTATTTTGTAATGTTAAAAAACAAAATGTAATACAGTCATTAGATGCTGAAACTATCTACGATGTTCCTAACCTTATGTTTAAAGAAGGGTTAGATTATGTTGTTTTAGATAAATTAAACCTATCTACACGTAAACAGCCTAACTTAAAAACTTGGAATAAGTTCTTAGAGCGTCATAAAAACCCTACCTCTAGTATTGAAATTGGTTTGGTTGGAAAATATGTTGAATTACACGATTCGTATAAATCAATTACAGAAGCGTTTATTCATGCAGGAGCTGCAACTACTAATAAAACAAAGGTTAACGTTCGTTGGATTCATTCTGAAGAGTTAACACCTGAAAACGCTGCTAAACAACTAGAAGGTTTAAACGGTGTACTAGTTGCTCCTGGATTTGGTGATAGAGGAATTGAAGGTAAAATAGCAGCAGTACAATATGTACGTGAAAACAATATACCTTTCTTAGGGATTTGTTTAGGTATGCAAATGGCTGTTATTGAGTTTGCTCGCAACGTGTTAAATTTAAAAGACGCTAACTCCACAGAAATGAATCCTGATGTAGCACACCCAGTAATTAATTTAATGGAAGAGCAAAAAGATGTTACTGAAAAAGGTGGTACTATGCGTTTAGGAGCTTGGGACTGTCAATTAACACAAGATTCTAAGGTTTTTCAAGCTTACAAAGAAGAATTAATTAGTGAGCGCCATCGTCATAGATACGAATACAATAACGACTACAAAGAACGATTAGAAAATGCTGGTATGAAAACAGCAGGTGTTAACCCTAAAACAGGGTTAGTAGAAATTGTTGAGATTGACTCTCACCCTTGGTTTGTTGGAGTTCAATATCACCCAGAATACAAGAGTACGGTGTTGAATCCGCATCCACTGTTTGTTAGCTTTATTAAAGCGGCTTTAAAACAATCAAAGAAGTAAATTTTAAAATCCTGTAATTAAGTTTACAGGATTTTTTATTGTTTATAAAAATTGGAATACTGTTTGAACTACCATTACTAACAAAATTATTCACCGTAAAACCTCAAAAAAACTATAGGGTTTTACTACCTTTGTCGGGTTTTTCAGCTTTTAAGAAAAACTTTAAATGACAAGTTGACATTTTAACATATATCAATGGAACAAAAAAAATTTGATTTAAATTCCTTCATAGGAATGCTTTTATTAGGAGGAATTATGCTTTGGTGGATGAATACTCAAAAGCCAGAAGAAACTCCTGAAGCTACTACCCAGACAGAGCAAACTGCTAATGCTACTAACACTGAAAACAATTTAACCGATAATGTAATTGTAAACGACTCGTTACAGCAAATTGCTTTACGAAATAAGTTTGGTGCTTTTGCATACGGAGCTTCAAAAAGCCAAGAAGGAAACACAACATTAGAAAATGACGTTGTTAAGTTAACTATTGATAACAAAGGGGGGCAAATCATCGAAGCTTTAGTTAAAAACTACAAAACATACGATTCTTTACCTCTATACTTGGTTAAAGATAATAATGCTTCTTTCAATATCAACTTCGGAACTACTGATAACCGAATTTTAAATACTAAAGATTTACTATTTACTCCTACTCTAACCAAAAATGGAGATACGCAAGTACTTTCTATGAAGTTAAAGGTTTCTGAATCTAAGTTTTTAGAATACCGCTACGAAATGAAAAAAGGTGATTACCGTGTAGGTTTTGCTGTTCGTTCACAAGGGTTGAGTAATACAATTAATAGTTCTCAAGAAATAAATTTAGATTGGAGTTTAAAAGGTTTTAGACACGAAAAGAGTTTGAAAACCGAAAACATGTACTCTTACTACTATTATAAAGCCGATGATGAAGTAGATTACTTACAAATGAATGATGATGATGTTGTGAGTGATATTGATTGGGTTGCTTATAAACAACACTTCTTCTCTTCTATTTTAACATCTGATACACCGTTTAGTAATGCCACCTTGAAATCTGTTGACTTTGCAGGTGAAGATAAAGATAGTGTGTACACTAAAACTTACGGATTAAAAACTCCATTAGCTTTAACAAACGGAGAATTAAATTATAATATGCAATGGTTTTACGGACCTACAGATTATAATTTATTAAAATCTTATAAAGGGACTAGCTTAGACGAAATTGCTGATTTAGGTTGGGGAATTTTTGGTTTCTTAAACCGTACTATATTCTACCCTGTATTTAATATGTTAAAAGGATTTATTGGTAACTACGGATTAATTATCATTTTAATGACAATCGTAGTACGTATTATAATGTCTCCTGTATTATACAAATCGTACCTATCAAGTGCTAAAATGAAAGTGATTCGTCCAGAAATGGAAGAAATCAATAAAAAGTATCCTGGGAAAGAAAACGCTATGAAGCGTCAGCAAGAAATTATGGCTGTACAGCGAAAAGCAGGAGTGAGCATGATGTCTGGTTGTATACCCGCATTAATGCAAATGCCTGTGTTCTTTGCTTTATTCAAATTTTTCCCTACCAATATTGATTTTAGACAAGAAGGTTTCTTATGGGCTAATGACTTATCTTCATATGATACTATTTTTAAATTACCATTTAAAATTCCTTTCTATGGAGACCACGTAAGTTTATTTCCAATTTTAGCTTCTGTAGCTATTTTCTTCTACATGAAAATGAACCAAAGCCAGCAAGCTAATATGCAAGCTCCTACTCAAGAAGGAATGCCTGACATGAGTAAGATGATGAAATGGATGATTTACTTCTCTCCTATTATGATGTTATTCTTCTTTAATAACTATGCTAGTGGATTAAGTTTATACTATTTTATCTCAAACTTATTAACCATCATAATCATGTTTGTTATTAAGAACTATGTTATTGATGAAGCTAAGATTCATGCTAAGATTGAAGAAAACAAAAAGAAGCCCGTTAAAAAGAGTAAATTCCGTGAGCGTTTAGATGCTGCCATGAAACAAGCTCAAGAGCAACAAGCCGCACAACAACGTGCTAAAAATAAAAAATAAGTTTTCAGCATATATTTTAACTGAAAACACACTTTAAAAAATCCCTCAAATAGTTAGATACTATTTGAGGGATTTTAAGATAAAAGTTAAATATACACTCTACCATTAACTTTTAAACTAATTAAATTAACCATAGAACACTTTTAATATTAAATGGAATGAGCTCAATTTTTATCGAGCTCATTCCATAAAGTATATAATGTGATTAAGAGTAGTTTATAACTCATACCTTATAAATCAAGGCTATAAACTATTTTTTAAACTCAGTAATAGTATTCTTAATAATATTAATACAGTCTCTTAATTGCTCTTCATTCATTACTAATGGTGGTGCAAAACGAATAATGTTTCCATGCGTTGGTTTTGCTAATAATCCGTTATCGCGTAACTTCATACAAATATCCCAAGCTGTTGAGCTATCTTCAGTATCATTAATTACAACAGCATTTAATAACCCTTTACCACGTACTAACGTTACTAACTCGTTTTCTTTGGCAAACTCAGCTAACTCCTCTCTAAAGATTTTACCTAAACGCTTAGCATTCTCAGCTAATTTTTCTTCTTTAACTACTTCTAAAGCCGCTATAGCTACTGCTGCTGCAACTGGGTTTCCTCCGAAAGTAGAACCGTGGTTTCCAGGTCTAATAACATTCATAATGCTATCATTTGCTAATACTGCAGATACTGGATATGCTCCTCCACTTAATGCTTTACCTAAAATTAAAATATCTGGCTGTACATTTTCGTGGTTTACTGCTAATAACTGACCTGTACGTGCAATACCTGTTTGTACTTCATCTGCAATAAATAATACATTATGTTTTTCACATAACGCTTTCGCTGCTGCTAAATACCCTTCAGAAGGTACATATACTCCAGCCTCTCCTTGAATAGGTTCGGCCATAAAACCAGCAATGTTATCGTTGTTTTCTAACGCTTCTTCTAAAGCTTGTAAGTTATCGTACTCTATTTTTATAAACCCATTAGTAAATGGCCCAAAATTCTTACGTGCTACTGGATCATTTGAAAAAGAAATAATGGTAGTTGTTCTTCCGTGGAAGTTATTTTTACAAACAATAATTTGCGCTTCGTTTTCATTAATTCCTTTTACTTCATACGCCCATTTTCTACAGATTTTTAAAGCCGTTTCAACAGCTTCTGCACCAGTATTCATTGGTAATAATTTATCAAAACCAAAGTATTCAGTTGCAAACTTTTCGTACTTTCCTAACATATCGTTATAAAAAGCACGAGATGTTAATGTTAATGTTTGCGCTTGGTTTACCATTGCCCCTACAATTTTTGGGTGACAGTGTCCTTGGTTTACTGCGGAATAAGCCGATAAAAAATCATAATATTTTTTTCCTTCAACATCCCATACATATACTCCTTCTCCTTTACTCAACACTACTGGTAATGGATGGTAGTTATGTGCTCCGTATTTGTTTTCTAAGTCAATCGCTTGTTGCGAAGTTAATTGGTCTAAAACAGCCATTTTTCTTAATTTTTTAAAATTTATAAAATAACCATTCCTTATCTACCTTTATCCTTTCGAAAAAGAAGTTTCGAAAATTCAGCGTGGGAAAGAAATCATCCCTAGCTACAAAATTATTAAATTTAAGTGACTTTCTTAGATTTTATAGGGTCTAAAAATATAGACTACTTAACTTTTTATTATTTACAATAAAACAACAGTTAATTAGTTTTTTTATCTTTAAGAGAATTTAACTAAATATCATTTTTATGAAAAAAATCTTTTTTTTACTACTGCTTTCTATAGTTACAATCGGCTGTAAATCTACATCTGTAACTAACACAAAACTTGACAACAAAACTGAACGAATGTTAAAGGGTAACTGGACCATTACTGCTGTAAGTTTTCCGGGTTCAAATTATTTAAAAGTAAACTCATTTAATTTAGAAGATTCTAACTGTTTTATTGGTAGTGATTGGAGTTTTATCTCTAACAATAATAAAGGACAAATGAATTTAAATAATCCAAGTACAAATTGTAAAAACTTTAGTTCTCCAATTACTTGGTATGTTAATAAAGATGGTAATTTTGTTTTAAAAATTATAAATAACCACAAAGCAAAAGAAGTAAACCAAGGATATATATTAAATATAAATAATGTTACTGAAACTAGCTTCGATTTAATAGACAAAGTAAACGTTGCTGGCCAAGTAAAAAACATTACCTATTCATTTCAAAGACAATAATTAATAAAACATTATGAAAAAATCAATAATTTATAGTTTATCAATTTTATTTTTAGCTAGTACAGTTTTTACCTCATGTAAATCTATTCAAAATGCTAACAACACTCAAAAAGGAGCTGCTATTGGTACAGCCGCTGGTGCTGTGATAGGTGCTGTAATAGGTAATAATGTAGGAAGTAAAAACAACTCAGAACTTGGAGCTATTTTAGGTGGCGTTGTAGGTGGTGTTGCCGGTGGTGTAATTGGTAATCAAATGGATAAACAAGCTCGTGAGATTGAAGAAGCTTTACCTGGTGCTGAAGTTGAAAGAGTTGGTGAAGGTATTAAACTTACCTTAGGAGAAAACGCCGTTCGTTTTGCTACTAACAAAGCTACTTTAACAACTACTGCTAAAGCTAACTTAGATAAATTAGTCCCTGTTTTTAAAGATTATGGAGATACTAATATTGTAATTTATGGTTATACAGATAGTACAGGTAGGGTTGAATACAACCAAACGCTTTCAGAAAAAAGAGCTAACTCTGTAAAAAGTTACCTAGCTAGTAAGGGATTAAAAAACAGTCGTTTTAAAACTAAAGGACTTGGTGTTAAAGATCCTATAGCAACAAACGATACTGCTGAAGGAAGAAGTAAAAATAGACGTGTAGAGTTTGCTATCGTTGCAAACGAGCAAATGATAAAAGAAGCTAAGCAAGAAGCTCGTCAATAAAAAAATAACTTTTACAAACTATACCTAAAAAGACTGCTCTACAATGAGTGGTCTTTTTTTTACCTTCAAACCATATCTTTTCCTAATTTTGCACACTATAAATCATAGTATAGAATGCCAAGAAGAGAACGAAATAAGTTTGTAAAAAGAGGACAAGTCATTGAAATTTTAATTGAAGATTATGCCTTCGGCGGAAAAGGAATTGGAAGAATACGTTCAGAAGAAGGTGTTTTTGTTGTTTTTGTTCCTAACACTTTACCAGGACAGTTAGTAAAAGCACGTGTAGACAAATCAAAGAAAAAGTATGCAGAGTGTAAATTAATTGATGTTTTAAAACATTCTGAGGACGAAGTAGCTATTCCTTATCAAGATATTCCTGGAGCACCTTACATTCAATTACCTATAGATTTACAACACAAATACAAGCAAGAAAGTACGTTATCTTTATTTAAGCGTATTGGTAAAGTTGAAAATATTGAAGATTTATTTGATGAATTTATCGCTTCCCCTAATGTATTCCACTATAGAAATAAAATGGAATATGGTTTTTCTGCCATTGGTTACGACCGTGAAAACAAAACCGATGTAGATGAATTTACCTTAGGTTTTAAACGTCGCGGTGTTTGGTGGATGGGTGATAACCTTGAAAAAGATTCTGGTTTATTTGACAAACAAGTTGAAGACAACATCAAAAACATTAAAGAATATTGTAAAAAAACTGGTTTAGCTCCTTGGCACGGACCTAAAAAAGAAGGTTTCTTTAGGTATTTTGTAGTAAGAAAATCATACAAAACCAACGAATTGTTATTCAACTTAGTAACCACTTCTCACGATTTACCTAAATTTGATTTAAAAGAATTTGCTAATTATTTAGTAGAGTTATTTAGCGATAGAGTTGCTGGTTTATTACATACTATTAATGACGAAACTGGCGATAGAACTATTGCTACCTCAGGAAGTGTAAAATTAGTATATGGAAAAGATAAAATTGTTGAAGAGTTATTAGGTTTAAATTTTGAAATTAGCATGAAAAGCTTTTTTCAAACCAACCCTAAATCTGCCGAAAAACTATATACCAAAGTAGTTGATTATGCGTTAGAAAACAAAGATGCAATTGACAATACCGTAGTGATGGATTTATTCTGTGGAACAGGAACTATTGGACAAATTATTGCTTCAAAGTCGAATAACACTAAAATTGTTGGTGTAGATATTGTAGCCTCTGCTATTGAAGACGCTAAGAAAAATGCAGAACGTAACAATATTGAAGGTTTGCAATTTTATGCAGCTGATGTAGGAAAGTTCCTAAACGAACACCCACAATATAAAAATAAGATAAGAACCATTATTTTAGATCCAGCTCGTGCGGGTATTGCACCAAAAACACTTAAGAAAATCATAAACTTAAATGCAGATAGAATGGTTTATGTATCTTGTAACCCAGCAACACAAGCTCGTGATACGGAGGAATTGATGAAAAACGGATATCAATTAAAAAAGATTAGTTTAGTAGATCAATTTCCACATACATCACACATAGAAACGGTAGTTCTATTTGAAAAATAAACATTATATGAAAAAATACATTGCTCTATTCATATTTATAGCAGGTTTAACGGCCTGTGAAAAAGATGATTTCTGTACACAAAATCCTGTAACCCCTAATTTAGTGCTTCGTTTTTACGATATGGATAATACGAATGATTTAAAAAATGTAGAACGTTTATCTGTAATTGCAGAAGGAAAAACTGATAGCCTTTTTACCGATAGAACAGTAGACAGTATTGCTATTCCTTTAAACAGCCTATCTCAAAAAACAGTCTATACACTAAAAATGAATGATGTAGATGGCAATATAGTTAATAACCAAACGGCTACACTTACCATTGAGTACAATCCTAAAGAAGACTTTGTGTCTCGTTCATGTGGTTTCAGAATTATTTATGAAAATGTAACTTTAAATGATACAGGTTGGATAAACAGTTTATCAACTACAGAAATTCCATTAATCGATAATCAAGCTAGCGCCCATGTACAAGTATTTCATTAGTCTATGTTTCGTTTTTGTATTTGTGAACGGATACTCACAAATAAATACATCTAAAGAAGAAACCAAAGAAAAAAAAGATACCGTTACATATAAAACAGGATATGGCTTACGTATTGGATTAGACATTAGTAAACCTGGTCTTGCCATTATTGATAAAAGTTATAGCGGACTTGAATTAGTAGGTGATTATAGAGTATCAAAAAAATGGTACATCGCTACTGAATTAGGTTTTGAAGATGAAACCACCTATGAAGATTTTTCTTCTTCTAGTTCAAAAGGAAGTTATATTAGACTTGGAGCAAACTACAACGCTTACGAGAATTGGTTAGATATGAATAACGAAATTTATGTTGGTATGCGTTATGGTTTTGCCATATTTGATCATACCTTAAATAGCTACCAACCTAATGTTTCTTCAGGTACTGAAAACTTACCTCCTTATTTTCCTTCAAACCCTGTTACAACACCTATGTCTGACGACGGACTTACCGCTCATTGGACTGAGTTACAACTAGGTATAAAAGCAGAAACTTTTAAAAACTTGTTTATTGGTTTTAGCTTTTCATATAAAATTATGTTAAGTGTTGACGATCAAAAAGGCTTTAAAACGCTATATACACCAGGTTTTAATCGTGTTTTTGAAAGCAGTACAGGCTTCGGATTCAACTATACAATATCGTACTTAATTCCTTTTGTTAATAAATAAATTATCAGCATACGCTTGATTTCACTAACTTTACCGCCTGAATAATAAAACTTATTAACAATGAATAAAATTCCAAGCGTAAACTTAGCAGATTTTTTATCGGACGATGCTGAAAGAAAACAAAAATTCATCAATGAAATTGGTGACGCTTACGAGAATATAGGATTTGTAGCATTAAAAGGACACTTTTTAGACGATGAATTAGTAGATAACTTATATGCTGAAATCAAAAAGTTTTTTGATTTACCTACAGATGTAAAAGAAAAATATGAAATTCCAGGTATTGGAGGTCAAAGAGGGTATGTTTCTTTTGGTAAAGAAAGTGCTAAAGGAAAGAAAGAAGGAGATTTAAAAGAGTTTTGGCACTTTGGTCAGTATGTTGATGCAGATTCAAAATACGCAAAAGAATACCCAGAAAATGTTGAAGTTGAAGAATTACCTGAATTTAACAAAGTGGGTAAAGAAGCTTACCAAATGTTAGAAAAAACAGCTAAATACGTTTTACGTTCATTAGCCTTACATTTAGGTTTAGAAGAAACGTATTTTGACAACTACATCAAAAACGGAAATAGCATTTTGCGTCCAATACACTACCCTCCTATTACTACAGAACCTAAAGGAGCTGTAAGAGCTGCTGCTCATGGTGACATTAACTTAATCACTTTATTAATGGGAGCTCAAGGAAAAGGATTACAAGTTCAAAACCATAAAGGTGAATGGATTGATGCTATAGCAGAAGATGACGAGTTAATGATTAATGTAGGTGATATGTTATCACGCCATAGTAACAACAAGTTAAAATCAACAATTCACCGTGTAACTAACCCTCCTAAAGAATTATGGGGAACATCACGTTATTCAATTCCATTTTTCATGCATCCTGTTTCTGATATGAAATTAGATGTTTTAGAAAACTGTATTGATGAAAACAATCCAAAGCAGTTTGAAAATATTACTGCTGGTGAGTTTTTAGATGAACGTTTACGCGAATTAGGATTGAAAAAATAAATCTAATGGATTTACAAGATCAATTAAAAAATTTATTCCCAGATCATCAGTTTGAGGAAAAACCTGAAGAAAAAAAACCTGACGTCTGGTTACAAGATGAACCCATTCTTTGTAAGTATGAAAAACGTAAAGGGAAACCTGTTACTATAATAGACGGTTATAATGGGGCTACCCAAGACTTTAAAAAATTAGCAAAAGAAATCAAAACCAAACTAAGTGTTGGTGGTAGTTTTAAAGATGATAAAATCATAATTCAAGGTGATTATAGAGATACTATAATGCAACTTTTAAAAGATAAAGGATTCAACGTAAAACGCGTTGGTGGATAAGTAAAAAATGTCGAAGATTTGATTCTTCGACATTTTTTTTATATTTACAACTTTTGTAAAGTGTTAAATACCAACCAGTAAATAATAACGTATAAAATAAATCGTTTATTTTACATAAATAAAGAAATCAACCAATTCCCTAAAATTATGAAACATTCTTTATTACACATAACCAATGGAGACGTTACAACTCAAAGACTTCAAGAACTAAATATTGAAGGTGATATTATTACGTGGCGTGAAATGTTATGTGAAGGAAAAACATCAGTAGACGTAGGTAGTGAAGACTTCTGGAAAACACGTTTTGACTTTTTAAAAACTACTTATAAAATTACTAAGAAGAAGTTTATAGATTATACCCTTAAAGAATACCGAAACCTATGTAATCAAAAACAACAAGATGAGATTGTTTTATGGTTTGAATACGATTTATTTTGTCAAGTAAATATGTTAGCAGTAATAAGCTGGCTAAAAAGATACCGTAAAAATCACAAAATATCTTTAGTTACAAGTGGTAAAATAGATAACTCTAAAAAGTTATATGGTTTAGGAGAATTATCTGACGATCAATTAAAAGAGCACTTTAAAAATAAAATAGAGCTTTCTCAAGATGATATAGAATATGCTGACTATATATGGCAATTATATTGCTCAGATAGTCCGTTACCTCTTGAAAATGCACATAAATTTAATCCAAAATCACCTTTTGTATATCTAGAAAACGCTATAAAAGCACATTTACTTCGTTTTCCTTCAATTGAAAATGGATTAAATTATATAGAAAATAATATTTTAAAGGTTGCTAACGAGCATACATTTGCAAACCAAGATGAACTGCTTAGAAGTCTTTTAACTCATCAAGAAAACTATGGGTTTGGTGATATTCAATACGTTAACAAACTTGAAAGCCTTAAAAAGCTATTTACCTCTTTTGATCCTGTAAAACTTAGTAAAACAGGTAAGAAAGTATTGCAAAACCAAACAAACTATTATGCTAAAATTCGTTCTGATTTTTCGTATCTTGGTGGCGCAAAAAAATACAGCTATCTCTACGTAAACTCTACTGATAAGCTGTTAAAAATAACATCGTAAATGAGTATACAACATTCTGAGCTCATCTTAAATCCAGATGGTAGTATTTACCATTTGAATTTAAGACCTGAACATATTGCTACCGATATCATTTTTGTTGGAGACCAATATCGTGTCGACAAAGTCACCAAACACTTTGATACTATAGAATTTAGCACACAAAAAAGAGAATTTAAAACCACTACTGGTACCTATAAAGGAAAAAAAATTTCTGTAATTTCTACAGGAATAGGCCCTGATAATATTGATATTGTTTTAAACGAGTTAGACGCCTTAGTTAATATCGACTTAAACTCACGTAAACCTAAAGAAAAACATACACAATTAAACATTACAAGAATTGGAACTTCTGGTTCTTTACATGCTGATATTCCTGTAGATAGTTTTTTATTAAGCTCTCATGGATTGGATTTAAACGGAATGTTACAATCGTATCAAGTGGATGAAATTTCACATCCAGATATAGAAGAAGCTTTCATAAAACATACCAATTGGAGTGCAAAAAAATCATATCCGTTAATTATTTCTAATGGAAAACCTTTAGAAGATAAATTAATATCTAACAAAGTATATATAGGAATTACAGCTACCGCTGGTGGTTTTTATGGTCCTCAAGGACGTGTTTTACGCTTACCTTTGCAAGACCCCGATTTAAATAAGAAGATTGATAGTTTTAACTATAATAACAATCGAATTACCAACCTTGAAATGGAAACATCAGCCATTTATGGGTTGGCTAAACTACTAGGTCATAATGCAGCATCAATGAATGCAATTATTGCTAACAGAGCCAACGGAACATTTAGTAAAGATCCGTATAAAGTAGTAAATGATTTGATTGCATATACCCTAGATAAATTAGTTGAATAAATGCTGAAATTAAAAATAGGTGGTGTTCCTGAACATTTTAATTACCCATGGTACATTACATTAAAAAATAAAGAATACACCAAAGAAGGAATCAACTTACGCTGGAAAGATTATCCTGGAGGTACTGGAGCTATGACGAAAGCTTTACGCTCTGGTGAAGTTGACATTGCCCTGGTGCTTACTGAAGGAATTATTAAAGATATTATTAATGGAAATCCTTCAAAAATTACACAAACTTTTGTAAAAAGTCCACTTGTTTGGGGAATTCATGTTGCTGCGAACTCAAAATTCAAAACCATTAATGACTTAGAGAATGCTACAGTAGCTATTAGCCGATTTGGTTCAGGTTCTCAACTTATGGCAATTGTAAATGCCCATAACAATGGTTGGGATGTTAATAAACTACAATTTAAAGTAGTTGGAGATTTACAAGGAGGAATAGACGCTTTAACTAATGGAGAAGCCGATTATTTTATGTGGGAGCACTTTACCACAAAACCATTGGTTGATAACGGTACTTTTAGGCGAGTTGGTAACTGCCCTACCCCATGGCCTTGTTTTGTAATTGCTGTTCGTGATGAAATCTTAGAAAATAATTTTGAAGAAGTAAAAAAAGTACACGATATCATTAACGCTTGTACTAAAGACTTTAAAGACTTCGATAATATTGATAAAGTTCTTTCCAATAGGTATGAACAACAAATAGATGATATTCAGGAATGGTTATCTATTACTGAATGGAATGACGGCGAAGCTATTTCCGAAAATTTAATTACGGACATACAAAATAAAATGGTGGAGTTCAACGTTATTGAAAAGAAGGAAAATTCTGGTGACTTAATCAGAAATATGTATATTTGATTTTTATAAAACGGAATAATGATGAAAAAAGTAGTATTTATTGCAATTTGTACTGTTAGTTTATTAGGTTTTTCTTCTTGCGGAAGTACTAGTCCTTGTGGATTAGCAAAAACTAATCAAAACAAACAAAAACAACATCAACAACAAGAGATAGTAGTTGCAGATGCAACTGAAATAGCAATCGCTGAATAAGTTGATGTTTCTTTATTCAAATTCAATAAATCCGCTTTTTTAGGCGGATTTTTTTATTTTGATTTTTCTCATAACAAAAAATCCTTTTCTATTTTAGAAAAGGATTTGAGCTTATCTTATATGTGTTAGTTTTTTACTTTGCTATAATTTCTCCTAACAGAGCACCCTTTTCAAAGGCAAACACCATTACTAATAACAACATAACTCCTACACATGTAATAACGTAATATTTTGTTTCATTCTCTTTTTTCATAATATAATTTAGTTTTAATGATTAATTTTTCTTTTTTAACATTGGCACAAACCTAAAATCACCTAACTCATGCTTTTCAAATTCTTTTGGTGATTTCCTTATAAAAAGTGTCATTACTTGCTCTTGATCCCCCACAGGAATCAACAACCTACCTCCTACTTTAATTTGCGCCAATAATGCTTTAGGCACATACGGTGCTCCAGCTGTAACAATAATTTTGTCAAAAGGAGCTTCTTCTGGTAATCCTTTGTAACCATCACCAAAAATAAACCTTTTTGGCTTATATCCAAGTCTTGGCAAAAACATTGAAGTTTTTTTAAATAACTCATGTTGTCTTTCTATTGAATACACCACAGCATTCAATTCTAATAATACTGCCGTTTGGTATCCAGATCCAGTTCCTATTTCTAATACTTTTTCTTCTGGCTTTACTTCTAATACTTGTGATTGAAACGCTACTGTATAAGGCTGAGAAATTGTTTGTTCAGCAGCAATAGGAAAAGCTTTGTCTTGATACGCATGCGCTTCAAAACTACTATCCATAAACAAATGTCTTGGAATTTTTCTGATAGCTTTTAATACTCTCTCGTCATTAATTCCTTTTACTTCTAAAACGTTTGCTAATTGATTTCTAAGTCCTTGGTGTTTGGTTGTATCTCTCACTAATTATAAAATTTCAGGAGGATAAAAGTAGTAATAAATCTGTATAAAAGTGTATCTTTGTTTGCGTTGATTTTTTGTAGAAATCATTTCTTTTTCAACAAACCAATCAAATAACTAATAATCTTTCACTTATGTTAAAAGCTGGAGTTTTAGGCGCAGGTCACTTAGGAAAAATCCATTTGCGTTTGTTACAACAATCAGAAAAATATGAATTAGTAGGGTTTTATGACCCTTTTACAGAAAATGCACAAAAAGTAGCTGATGAATTTGGCTATAAATTATTCGATTCAGTAGAAGCGTTAATTGATGCTGTTGAAGTAGTTGACATTGTTACTCCTACACTTTCTCACTTCGATTGTGCCAAACAAGCCATTGAAAAAGGAAAACATATTTTTATTGAAAAGCCTATTACGAATACAGTGTTAGAAGCTGAAGCTATAAGAACGTTGGCAAGTCAACACCATGTTCGTGGTCAAGTTGGACATGTAGAGCGTTTTAACCCTGCTTTTATGGCTGTAAAAGACTTGATTGACACGCCAATGTTTATTGAAACACATCGTTTGGCTGAATTTAACCCTAGAGGAACAGATGTACCTGTAGTTTTAGATTTAATGATTCATGATATTGATATTATTTTATCGGTTGTAAACTCAAAAGTAAAAAGTGTGCATGCAAGTGGTGTATCAGTAATTTCAGAAACTCCTGATATTGCTAATGCTCGTATTGAATTTGAAAATGGTTGTGTTGCGAACCTAACAGCAAGTAGAATTTCGATGAAAAACATGCGTAAGAGCCGTTTTTTCCAAAGAGACGCATACATTTCAGTAAACTTCTTAGAAAAGCAATCAGAAGTTGTTAGAATGAAAGACGTACCAGAAAAACCTGATGAGTTTGCTATGATTTTGCAGAATGCTGAAGGTGTTAAAAAGCAAATTTATTACGATAATCCTGAAGTAGTAGCTAACAACGCTATTTTAGATGAATTAGAATCGTTTGCAGATGCTATTCACAATAATACTACGCCTATTGTTTCGTTACGTCAAGGTACTGAGGCTTTACGTGTAGCACATCAGATTATAGACTGTTTTTAGAATAAAGTAAATAAGTAACAACCGCGTTAGGGATTGCAGTGAAAATCCTTTTTTGTTATGCTGCGCAAAGCAAAGATTATAACAAAAAAGATTGTAGCGGAAAGCCCGCCCCATAGGGGGAACGCCCATATAAATACCAAAACACAACAACATGAAAAATATCGCCGTAATTGGAGCAGGAACAATGGGAAATGGAATTGCGCATACGTTTGCTCAATTTGGATACAATGTTCAACTTATCGACATTTCGCAAGCTGCCTTAGATAGAGGTTTAGCAACCATTACTAAAAACTTAGATAGAATGGTAGCGAAAGAAAAAATTACTGAAGACGATAAAAATAATACCTTAAACAATATTACTACCTACACTTCTATTAAAGAAGGTGTACAGAATACTAGTTTAGTTGTTGAGGCTGCTACTGAAAATATTGACTTAAAACTTAAGATTTTTAAAGATTTAGATGAAGCTTGTGCTGAGGATACTATTTTAGCTACCAACACTTCATCAATCTCAATTACTCAAATTGCAGCAGCTACCAATAGACCTGAAAAAGTAATTGGAATGCACTTTATGAATCCTGTGCCAATTATGAAATTGGTTGAAATTATTAGAGGATACAACACTTCTGATGAAGTAATGGACTTTACAGTTGATTTAACTAAGAAAATAAATAAAGTTCCTGTTGAAGTAAATGATTACCCAGGTTTTGTTGCCAATCGTATTTTAATGCCAATGATTAACGAAAGTATTGAAACGTTATACAACGGTGTTGCTGGTGTTGCTGAAATTGATACCGTAATGAAATTAGGAATGGCACATCCAATGGGGCCATTACAATTAGCCGATTTTATTGGGTTAGATGTTTGTTTATCTATCTTAAACGTAATGTATGATGGATTTAAAAACCCTAAGTATGCTCCATCTCCGTTATTAGTAAACATGGTTGCAGCTGGTAAATTAGGTGTTAAATCTGGTGAAGGTTTTTATGATTATTCAGAAAGTAGAAAAGCAGAGAAAGTTGCGAAGATGTTTTCTTAAAAACTAAGAAAAATATAAAACAAAAAGAAGCCTTTTGGGCTTCTTTTTGTTTTATAATTGTAATACTTCACCTTCATTAGGGATTACAATTTTATCTTGAATAGATTTTTCTTGCTCTTTTAAAAATAAGCGAAGCTCCTCTTTCGTTAATCCACAATGATTTATTGCGTCCATATGAATTGCTATTAAAATAGCTTTCTTATTCTCAACAGCTATCCTTAGTAATTCTTCTTTAGTTAACGTCATATGTTTACCTGGTTCTAAAACAGGGTTTGGCTTGCTAAAAGTACACTCCCCTGTATTTGCAATAATATGAGTAGGTTTTTCAATTTTCAAAGCATTCTTTAAAAGACTATCTAAAACGGCGTCTCCTGTAATAAATATTGTATCTTCTTTAAATGTTAAAGAAAAAGAAGATGATTCGCCAAAAGGCATTGCTCCTGTTGCTCCTTCATGATGATGTGCTTCGTAGCGTTTTATCGATACTCCAGACCAATTTACAACCTGCTCTATGCTTTGTAAGTTTGTAAATCCTTTTGATTTTAATTTTTCTACATCAAAAGGTTGGCAAAAAATAAGTATGTTTTTAGGAAGTAATTTTTCAGCATCAGCATCAAAATGATCTGGATGGTAATGCGTTATCAAAACAGCATCGGCTTGTTCTATAATTTTATTTTTAGGTATCGGTAAATCATTCATAGGAATCCGTTTATCATTAGAAAAAGGAATTGGGTCTTGTGTTCCCTTATCTGACAAAACAGGGTCTATTAATATTTTTTTTGAATTTACTTCTAAAAACACCGTAGCCTGTCGTATATATTCCAGTTTTGTTGTGTTTTCTCTTCTTGTTTTATTAGTTGTTTTACACGCACTAATCATGGTTAAAATTACGAGTAGCAATTGATAACGTTTCTTCATTTTTATATGTTTTTTTTCTTATAAAGCCACGAAACTAAAGCACTTTTAAACAAGAAACAATACGTTACATTTTTGTACCTTACGCACCTTTTGGTTAGTTTTTTTAGTACCAAAAAGATAGAATTGAAAAAAAAATGAAAAAATTTTCACCTGATTATTGCCCTTTAACTTATGCGACAAAAGTTGTAAGTGGAAAATGGAAGTTATTTATCATTTCTAGGCTTGTTGAAAAACCACTTAGGTATGGACAAATCAAGACTGCATGTGAAACAATTTCAGAAAAGATGTTAACTAGCCAGTTAAAAGAGTTAGAAACTGATGGAATTATTAACAGAAAAATATATGCTGAAGTACCTCCAAGAGTTGAGTATTCTCTTACTCCATTTGGCAATGATTTAGTCAATGCTTTAGCCCCATTACATGCTTGGGGAATTGATTACATGGAGCATAAGAAAATTCCTTTTCCTAAATATAACTGAAAAGATGATTACCCCCATCATAGTAAACTAAAGACTAGTTTCCTAAATTATAAGTTTATCTAATAGCTTTTTACGATTATTCTGAAAATAGAAAAGCTGAGAAAGTAGTGAAAATACTTTCAGAAGCTTTTTTAGAGCTAATACTTTACCATTGTTTTATTAAACTACCGATTCCTTTTTCAATTCCTCTATAGTAGTTTTCGTTTTTAAACTCAGGAACAATTACACTATCTATTACCTTTTTGCAAATTTCATCGGTAAGCGTTTCTTCTGTTCCTAACCCTGTAGATATTCGTATTTCTCTTTTTAATTTATTGATAACAATTGTTAAGCCATTATTCTTGTCTTTTCTCCCTACTCCCCAATCATTAGCCAACGCTAAAGAATAATCTTCAATATTATCATAAGGTTGATAACTACTTAAAGTAACAACTGCTATAACATTTGTTGATTCTTTTTCATAATCATCAATTAGTTTTTCCAATTTTTGCTCTTCATCATTTGTGAACATATCTTCATAATCATTCACATAACCTATCGGAGAAGGAAACTTACTCTCTACAACTTCTTTTGACTTATTAAAAAAGACTACTTCCTTTTCATTTTCTGTACTTTTACATGAGAATACTGCAATTATTAGAAGTAGTATTACTATAACTTTTTCCTTTTTCATCTCTCTTTATTTAACACGAAGTATCCGCTATGATTTTCCACTCATCTTGTATCTTCTTAAAAATAATCATAAAAACGCCATTAGCGTCTCCTACTGTTCTTTTTAAATGATATTCCCCCATAACTGAATAAGCTCCTTCAGTAATTTTAGAAATGTCATTAATCTTAAAAGTTAATGTTCCTGAGTGTTCTTTTGTTGGATACCCTTTTTTATAATTATCTAAGGTTTTTTGCCATCCAAAAGTAACTCCATTTCGTCCGTAAAACTTTAATGAATCACTCTTCCAATACCCTTGCATAAAACCTTCTAAATCGTGATTTGACCAAGCTTCTTCTTGTGCCTTCATCACCGATAAAATCTCTTGTTTTTCTGTTTCTTCTGAAACGGTTTTGGCTGCTTCTTGCTTACATGAAGCAAATAATATCACTAAAAAAACAATACTTAAAAACTTTTTCATTTTAAAATAGAGAGTTTATAATATATTTTATAGTCACTCCTTCTGCCTCTGCTTTATAATTCTTCACAATTCTATGTGATAAGATAGGAATTGCTACCGCTTGAACATCTTCAATGTCTGGAGAATATTTTCCATGTACCGCTGCGTGTACTTTGGCTGCCAAAATTAAGTTTTGTGAAGCTCTTGGTCCTGCTCCCCAATCAATGTACTTTTTAATTAATTCAGTAGCTTTATCTGAATTAGGACGTGTTTTACCCACCAAACCAACAGCATACTCAACTACATTATCTGCTACAGGAATTTTACGTATTAACTTTTGGACTTCAATAATTTCTTCTGAAGAAAAAATAGCGTTGACTGTTTGTTCAGCTATTGATGTCGTATTTTTTACCACTTGTACCTCTTCTTCAAAGCTTGGATACTCTAAGTTGATTGAAAACATAAAACGGTCTAGTTGCGCTTCTGGTAACGGATATGTTCCTTCTTGCTCAATAGGGTTTTGTGTAGCTAATACAAAAAATGGTAGCTCTAACTTATAATGATGTCCTGCTACAGTTACCGATTTTTCTTGCATAGCCTCTAGTAAAGCTGCTTGTGTTTTAGGTGGTGTACGATTTATTTCATCTGCTAAAATGATATTTGAAAAAATTGGTCCTTTTATAAATTTAAAATGACGCGTTTCATCTAATATTTCACTTCCTAAAATATCAGAAGGCATTAAATCTGGAGTAAACTGAATTCTATTAAAATTCAACCCTAATGCGCTAGAAATTGTATTTACTAATAAGGTTTTTGCCAATCCTGGTACTCCAATTAACAACGAATGTCCTCCACAAAAAATTGAAAGTAATGTATAGTTTACAGCTTCTTGCTGACCTATTATAACCTTACCTATTTCTTGTTGTAGTTGACTATATTTTTCTACAAGTGTGTTTACTGCTGTTACGTCAGACATAAATCAAAATTTTTCTTTGTTCAATAAATTTAATTACAAACTTTTATAAAATGAAATTCCCGCTCTCGCGGGAATGACAATATACTAAATTTATTATTTCTTATTTGTTTTCTTTCTTCCAATCTTTCTTGAAAGTACACTTCTTATAATCGTTACTTAATTTTAGGTAAGTTTCTTGGATTTTATCCTTGGTCCATTTTGTAATTTCTTCTTCTTTTTTCTTAGCAAGAGCAAATTCTTGCATTCTTACATAGTCATCTACTAAATCAGCTTTATGTGTATCTGTTTTATCTTTTAATAAGATTACTTTATACATTTTTTCTCCTTCTCGTGTTTCATCATAAAAAATATCAGACAAATCACCTTTTTTTAACTCACTAATTCTTGCGAATAACTCAGGCGGCATTCTCGTTAACTCAAAAGTTGGTTCTTGAGTATAAGGATTCATTATAATACCTGCACTATTTTTTGTTTCTTCGTCCTCAGAATATTTCTTTACAGCTTCTTCAAAAGTTATTTTCTCTTCTTTTATATCAGCTACTATCTTTTCTATTTGTTCTTTAGTTTCATTTAATTTTTCATCTGAAACTTCAGGTTGCATTAAAATATGAGATACTTCTCGTTGATTACCTTTAATTTTATGCAGTTGAAGTATATGGTATCCGAAAGCTGATTTAATAGGCTCTGAGATTTGATTTACATCCAATGAAAATGCTGTTTCTTTAAACTCTTTAATAAATGGACTATCTTTTGTAATTACATATTTCCCACCATTTTGAGCTACTCCTGGATCTTCTGAGTTAATAATTGCCTTCAACTTAAAACTTGCACCGTTTTCTATTTCTTTTTTTATTTCTTTTAATTTGTTTATTACTCGCTCTTTCTCTTCTTCTGTTGGTTCTGCTTTTACTACTAATTGTTGCAATTGAACTTCAGCTGGTATTTCAGGAAGCTCTCCCTTATCTTGTAATCCTTTAAAATAGATGCGAATTTCTTCTGGAGTTACGTCAATATTTTCAGTGATCTTTTGCTGTTCTTTTTCTATTAGTAAATTCTCTCTTTGAACTCTACCTAGTTCTTTCTTTAAATCTTCAACATCATTAAAACCATAAGCTTCAACCACTTTTTCTTCACTTCCATATTCTTGTGTAAAAAAAGCAATACTTCTATCTACTCTACTATCAATTTCAGATTGAGATACTGTTACACTATCAATAATTGCATGATGAGCTAATAGTTTTTGTTGCATTAATTCTTCTAACATTTCACAGTCAGATATCTTTACTTTTCCTTCACTTCTCAACTCTACTTCTTGCTTAAACTTATCTATATCAGAATCTAAAACAATGTTTTTACCTACCACCACAGCAACACCATCTACTTTTGTTCCTTGTGCATTAACTGTTGTTAAGCCTGCTAAAAACAACGTAAATACTATACTAATATTCTTTAAAGTTCTTGTTTTCAATTGCATCATTTATCAGCGTTTTTTCAATATCTCGTATTAATTCTAATTTTCTTTTATGTAAAATAATCTGTTTTATTCTAGCGCTTACATAGCTCAGTGGAGCCGTAGCGTTTTGTGGTAACATATTTTTTACAGCGACCAAATATACTCCTAAACTATCTTCTTTTTGTATGAATTTTGATATTTTTAACAAGTTTTCTTTCGTTTCGTTACGAAAAGGTGGAATTTTTTTCTTTAAATATTCAAAAGTTACCCAAGTTGAATCTTGTAATCGATATGATTTAAAATTTAATAAATGTCTTTCTAAATCTTCTTTATCCTCTTCTTTTTCTGACTTAAACTGCTTTATTGTTTCTTTTTTATCCAGGTAATCTTTACCAAAATGTACATATTCAAATTGTACAAGTTCTTCACTTACTTTAAAATTCTCTTTATTTTCCTCATAATACAACTCTATTTCTTCCTCAGTAACAACCGTATCTAATTGTTGTTTTATCAAACGTTCTTTATAGCCGTTAATGTATAAACTCTTTTTATAATCGTTAACTAAGTTTTGTATTTCTTCACTGTTTACTTCTGAGATATTCTCTTCTGCTTTAATGTACAATAATTCTTGTTTAGCCCAAGAATTAATCAAACCTTTTACTATAACTAAACTATCTTTGGGTGAAAGATTTTTTGGCAATAAACCAGCAATATCTTTTTTGTATAGATGTTTATTATAAACAGTAGCAATTGGTCTTTCACTCGTAACCCTTTTAGTTTTTAAACTAACAAGATCACATGAAACGATTATAAATAATGTTGTTAAAAAAATATATTTTCTCACTTTGTATTATTGGTTAAACGTATTCTTAAATTTTATTAATCCCCTTTTCTTACTCTAACCATATAGTTGTTTCATAGCTTTTTTATCATTCTTTTCCTTACTAGAAATAATTACTTATCTTTTTTATTGCATCAAGTTCTTTGCCATACTTTTAGCTTAGTAAAAGATTTTTAGCCATAATTTTTCTTTTTTTAAAAGAAAAACTACATCCAAAAATGAAAGTGTAAAACTTTTTTTGTTATAAATTTACAAAGAAATAATACCTTTTATTGCCTCTGCTTTTTTATAATACGAAATAACTTCGTTTGAACTCTTTACTGTAATATGTATTGATACACTTACGTATTTTCCTGTTTTAGATTTTTTTGTATTGATAACTGCTCCAGCATTATTAAATAAGTCTTGTACTTCTTTCTCCTGACTACCGTCAGTAGGAACAATAAATTTATATAAATACTTAGCTGGAAACGTTGTGGTATCTTCTAATTGTGATTTTAATTTTGCGTAAAAAGCTTCTCTATCTTGCATAACTCAGAAATTACTATTTTATAAAAACTCATCAAAAATTTAAAGCATGTAGTGATGATGCACAAAATTACACTATTTATTATATTTATAACTTGAAACTTTTATTTTTGCCCCATGCAACAAAAAATAGTTTTAATAGGTGGTCCTGGTACAGGTAAATCCTCTATTTTAAGAGAATTTATTAGACGTGGGTATGAATGTATGCCAGAGATTTCAAGAGAGGTTACACTTAAAGCTCAAAAAGATGGTATTGATCAACTTTTTTTAGAGCAACCTTTATTATTTAGCCAACTATTATTAGAAGGAAGAGAGCAACAGTACTTAGAAGCTCACCAAAGTGATGCTGAGATTATCTTTTTTGATAGAGGGATTCCTGATGTACACGCTTATATGAATTATTTAGGTTCTGACTACCCAGATGTTTTTATTAAAAAAAGCAATAAATATTTATACAATAAAGTATTTATGTGCGCTCCTTGGGAGGCTATTTATAAATCTGACAACGAACGTTATGAAACCTTCGAGCAGTCAGTAAAAATAGATACCTTTTTAAAAGAAGCTTACGAAGAAGTAGGCTATAATATTATTGATGTTCCTTTTGGTTCGGTACAAGAGCGCTGTGATTTTATTTTACATTCGTTAAAACACGATGTATGATAAATCGCTACAAATATTAAAACATTATTGGGGCTATACTTCTTTTAGAAAACCTCAACAAGAAATAATTACTGAAGTTTTAACAGGAAACAATGTTGTTGCTTTACTTCCTACAGGAGGTGGAAAGTCTATTTGTTTTCAAGTACCCGCATTGGTTAAGGAAGGAGTTTGTATAGTAGTTTCTCCCTTAGTTGCCTTAATGCAAGATCAAGTTGCTAATCTTATTGATAAAGGCATAAAAGCTACTTTAATATCTTCTGGAAGCTCACAAGACGATATTATTACACTTTTTGATAATATTCGGTTTGGAAATACTAAGTTTTTATACATTTCACCTGAACGGTTGCAATCTCGTTTTATTCAAGAAAAAATAAAGCAACTAAATGTAAACTTAATAGCTATTGATGAAGCACATTGTATATCTGAATGGGGACACGATTTCCGTCCTTCTTATCAAGAGATTACTGTTTTAAAAGAGTTACTACCAACAATCCCTATAATTGCTTTAACAGCTACGGCAACTCAAAAAGTAATTTCAGATATTGTTTCTTCTCTTGAATTAGAAAAACCTACCGTTTTCAAAAAATCTTTTTTTAGAGAGAATTTAGCCTATCAAATTTTTAAAACTGAAGACAAGCTTGGTAAGCTCAATCAGGTTTTTACCAAAACAAAAGCTCCTTCAATTATATATGTAAATACTCGTAGTAAAACGAAAGAAATTAGTAGTTACTTAAATGCTAATGGATTTAAAAGTTCTTTTTACCATGGAGGTCTTTCTCCTGTAGAAAAAAAGTTAGCTTTTGATAATTGGATGACAGAGAAAACTCCAATTATAGTTGCTACCAATGCTTTTGGTATGGGAATAGACAAACCCAATGTTCGAGTTGTTATTCATCTTAACCTACCTTCTTCTATTGAAAACTATATTCAAGAAGCAGGTCGTGGTGGACGTGATAGAGTAAAGTCTTTCTCTGTAGTATTAACTAACGATAGTGATATTTCTTTAAGTAGTGAATTACTTGAAAAATCATTACCAACCATTGATGAAATAAAAACTATTCACCAAAAACTATATCAACATTTTCAAATTGCAAAAGGTGAATTAATCGAAACTGCTTTCGATTTTAATTTTTTAGCTTTTTGTAACAAGTATAATTTCATCCCCAATAAAACATTCAATGCTCTTCAAATACTCAATAATAATGGCATTATTGAATTAAATCATAGCTTCCAACAAAAATCTACAGTTCAGTTTTTAGCCTCAAGCAAACAAGTTATATCACATACAAATCAAAACTCCCAAATTAAAAATTTTGTCCAACAAATTTTACGTATGTATGGTGGCATTTTTGAAAACCCTGTAAAAATTGATGAATTTTACATTGCTAAAAAGCTAGGTACTACCTCTTGGTTCGTAATCAATACTTTAGAAAAGTTAGCTCAAAAAGAATTAATAGCTTATACAAAAGCTACTAACAATTCGGAACTTTTCTTTTTACACCCTAGAGAAGATGATAAAACCATCAACCGAATTTCTCTAAACATTAAACAATACATTAAACAGAAAAAACAAAAAAATAGAGACTTACTTCAGTTTGTAGAAAACAATTCGGTTTGTAGAAGCGTACAACTTCTTTCCTATTTTGGTGAACACAGCTCTCAAAGTTGTGGAATCTGTGATGTTTGTTTGCAAAGAAAAAACAAAACTAGTATAAGCCAAAAAGATATTCTTTCTAACTTACAAAAAGAAAAAACCTATACAGTTACTGAAATCTGCTCGCTATTAAATGAAAAAGAAACGAACATTTTAATACTTTTGCGAGAGCTTCTTTCCGAAGAAAAAATACACACAAAAAACAATAAATACTTTTTAAAATAAATGAGAGATTTACGCATCGTTTTTATGGGAACTCCTGATTTTGCTGCTACCATTTTACAGCATTTAGTGGAGAATGATTATAATGTAGTAGGAGTTATTACTGCTCCAGATAAACCTGCTGGTAGAGGTCGTAAGCTTAATCAATCTGCTGTAAAAAAATATGCACTTTCTCAAAACTTGCCTATTCTTCAACCCAAAAACTTAAAGAACGAAGAATTCCAAGAAGATTTAAAAAAGTGGGATGCTAACTTACAAGTAGTTGTTGCTTTTAGAATGTTACCTAAATCCGTTTGGGCACTACCAGAATATGGTACTTTTAATTTACATGCTTCACTATTACCAGAATATCGTGGTGCTGCACCTATTAATTGGGCAATTATAAATGGTGAAACGAAAACAGGTGTTACTACTTTCTTTATTGATGATAAAATTGATACAGGAGAAATCATATTACAAAGTGAGGTAACTATTAAAGAAAATGAAATTGTTGGTAAGTTACACGACAGATTAATGCACTTAGGAGCTAAACTAGTTGCTGAAACTTTAAACTTAATTGCTAAAGGAGATGTTACAACTACTAAACAACCTGAATTAGAAGAGAAATCTGCTCCCAAATTGTACCCTCATAACTGTAAGATAGATTGGTCTAAATCTTTAAATGATATTTATAATCATATTCGCGGATTAAATCCATATCCTGCTGCTTGGACTACCATTGTAAATGGAGATAATGAACTTTCTGCTAAAATATACGGAGTTAGTAAAGACCCTACTTCTCATAATCTTGAGGTTGGTGCTATCGTTACCACTAAAAAGGAGTTAAAAATTGCTGTTACAGATGGTTACTTAAATATTCATCAAATTAAAATTTCTGGTAAAAAGTTAATGGATGTTCAGAGTTTATTAAACGGTTTTCAATTCGAAAAAGATGCAAAAGTTCTCTAGCCCTTTATCCATGGGGTTTTAGCGTTTTTAACAAAAAAAGATGAGTGGTTATTAACAATTTAAGGTAACTTATTAACAAAAGAGTATTTTTTTCAAGTCAAATCTTGCACAATCTCACGTTCCGTCTATATTTGTTGAGCTATTGAAGCAAAAAAATATTAATTAATTTTAAAATCTATTTAAATTATGAACAAATCAGATTTAATCGATGCGATGGCTGCTGATGCAGGAATTTCTAAAGCTGCCGCTAAAGCTGCATTAGATTCTTTAACTACTAACGTAACTAATACTTTAAAGAAAGGTGATAAAGTTGCTTTAGTTGGATGGGGAACTTGGTCTGTTTCTAAGAGAGCTGCTAGAACTGGTAGAAACCCTCAAACAGGAAAAGAAATAAAAATTGCTGCTAAAAACGTAGTTAAATTTAAAGCTGGTGCTGGTTTAAGTGACTCAGTAAACTAATATCCTCTTTTAAGAAAATATACTAACAGTATTTAGGCAACTAAATACTGTTTTTTTTTAAGTGTCACAAAAACCAAAAGTTAGTTGTCTTTTATATAGAACTTAAAAAAACATTAAAAATGAAAATTATAGTTACTATTACAGGACTTTTACTTTGCTTTTCAACTGCTTTTGCTCAAAAAGTTATAAATGCATCTGATATTATGAGAGATGTTAAAAACGGAAAAGCAATAGAAATTTCTAACACTACTATTAAAGGTACATTAGACTTTACTTTTATGAATGAAGCGTTACCTAAATTACCTAAAAGAAAAAGTTGGTGGAATAATGGAGGATCTAACACCGTTGAAAAACAAATTACAAATAAAGTTTCTTTTGTAAATTGTGTTTTTGATGATGATGTTTTAGCCTACATTCCTCATGAGAAAAGTGGATATACTTTTGTTGCTAATTTTGAAGATATTGTTGTATTTAAAGATTGTACTTTTGAACAAAAAGCGATGTTTAAATATTCAGATTTTGAGAGAAACACAAACTTTTCTAACACTAAATTTAAAGGTGACTCAACATTTAAGTACGCAAAATTTGATAGAGATATTACTTTCGAAAACACCTCTTTTGAGGAACCAGCTACATTTAAGTATGCAGATTTTAACCGTTTTGTAAGCTTTAAAAACTCTGTTTTCAATGAAAGTGCTATTTTTAAATATACCGAATTTAAAGATGGTGTATCATTTAGAAATGTAAAGTTTGAAGAAGACTTAAATATTAAATACACAAAAGTATCAGGAGAGTTTGATATTACTGGAATGGAAGTAGCTTTTGATATAGACTCTAAATACACTAAAATAAACGGAAAAAGTTTTAATAAGTACTTAATGAAAAGATAAGCTTTCTATTTTATACATAAAAAAAGCTCGCAAAATTGCGAGCTTTTTTATTATATCATATTAAAAGCTTACTTACCTTCTTCAGCAGCTTTTTTAGCTTCTCTTTTCAACTTCATGTTTTCCCAGATAGTTCCACCAATCCAGTAAGGAACTACAAATGTTAATAAGAAAATTAACAACCAAAATCCAGCTGTAAAAATAAACATGAATAATACCAATCCTGAAAATTCTGAAAAATCTAACATTTGCTTCTTATTAATAATTGTTATGCCACAAAATTATAACTATTTTTCTTTTCCTCCAATAAAATCTGATAAAAATCACTATTAAAAACTATTAGAATTTGTAATTTTGAACATCATTAATTTTAAGCATTTTAAATCATTCCAAATGACAAAATATAGAATTGAGAAAGATACAATGGGACAAGTAGAAGTTCCTGCTGATAAATATT
Source organism: Tenacibaculum sp. TB-53 (assembly GCF_059716285.2). Lineage (NCBI taxonomy): Bacteria > Pseudomonadati > Bacteroidota > Flavobacteriia > Flavobacteriales > Flavobacteriaceae > Tenacibaculum > Tenacibaculum sp. TB-53. Next base: position 1,290,573 of record NZ_CM202790.1, read on the forward strand.
GGGGAGCACAAACCGAGCGTTCTCGTAACAATTTTAAAATTGGTCCTACTGCCTCTATGCCATTAGAAGTTGTATATGGATTTGCATACTTAAAAAAAGCAGCTGCTTTCACTAACGCTGAGTTAGGTGTATTAGCTACTGAAAAACGTGATTTGATTGCACAAGTATGTGATGAAATATTAGCTGGAAAGCACGACGACCAATTCCCATTAGTAATCTGGCAAACAGGTTCTGGTACACAATCTAACATGAATGTAAACGAGGTTATTGCTAACCGTGCTCACGAAATCGCTGGGAATGTAATTGGTGAAGGTGAAAAAACCATCCAACCAAACGACGATGTAAACAAATCGCAATCTTCTAACGATACCTTCCCTACTGGAATGCACATTGCTGCCTACAAAAAAATTGTAGAAGTAACCATTCCTGGTGTTGAACAATTGCGTGATACTTTACAAACAAAAGCTGAAGCTTTTAAAGATGTGGTGAAAATTGGGCGTACACATTTAATGGATGCTACTCCCCTAACCTTAGGTCAAGAGTTTTCTGGATATGTTGCTCAATTAAACTTCGGGTTAAACGCTTTAAAAAACACCTTAGCACATTTAGCACAATTAGCGTTGGGTGGAACAGCGGTAGGAACTGGATTAAATACACCTGCTGGTTACGATGTGTTAGTTGCTAAATACATTGCTGAGTTTACAGGATTACCATTTATAACTGCTGAAAATAAATTTGAAGCTTTAGCTGCTCATGACGCATTAGTTGAAACTCACGGAGCGCTAAAACAATTAGCCGTTTCATTAAATAAAATAGCAAATGATATTCGTTTAATGGCTTCCGGACCTCGTTCAGGAATTGGAGAAATCATTATTCCTGCGAATGAACCAGGATCTTCTATTATGCCAGGAAAAGTAAACCCAACTCAGGCAGAAGCTATGACTATGGTTTGTGCACAAGTAATGGGTAACGATGTTGCGGTAACTGTTGGTGGTACTCAAGGTCACTACGAATTAAACGTTTTTAAACCTATGATGGCAGCTAACGTATTACAATCGGCTCAATTAATTGGGGATGCTTGTGTATCGTTTGATGTAAACTGTGCTGCTGGTATTGAACCAAACCAAACAAGAATCACTGAGTTATTAAATAACTCATTAATGTTAGTTACGGCATTAAATACTAAAATTGGATATTACAAAGCTGCTGAGATTGCAAATACAGCACACGCAAACGGAACTACTTTAAAAGAAGAAGCAGTACGTTTAGGATACGTAACTCCAGAACAGTATGACGAATGGGTAAAACCAGAAGATATGACAGGTAGCTTAAAATCATAAAAGCTTTACTTACCATAGATATAAAAAAACCACAACAAAATGTTGTGGTTTTTTTATTGCATATTATATTATCTCATTCTAAAATAATGTTACCCTAAAAGAAAAGACTAAGCATCTTGCATAGTATCACAAATAACAATTTCTCTTAACAACACAGATTGTGGTAACTCATATGCAAACTTTATAGTCTTAGCAACATCTTTAGCTGTAATATTAACAGCTCCTACACTCTCTTTCCACTCATTATATCCTTTAACTATTGTATCATCCGTAGTATGCTCGAGCAATTCTGTTTTAACCGCACCAGGTTCAATTGTTATTACTCGCACGTTAAAGGGAGATAACTCTAATCTCGCTGTTTGTGTTAACCCACGAACACCAAACTTACTAGCACAATATGCTGCATGATTTTCAAAAGCTTGATAGCCTGCCATAGATGACAAATTTATTATAGTTCCACCTTTACGAGCCTTCATACTTGGTATTACCGTTTGCATACCATGCATCACTCCCATTACATTAACATCTAACATTTTTTGCCATTCATTGGCATTTTGTGTTTCAATCGATCCTAATAACATAACCCCTGCATTATTTATCAATAAATCAGTTTCTCCATAAACAGCTTCAGCCGCTCTTATTGCTTTTTCTAATCCCGTTTTATCAGTTACATCAACTTTTTTACACAAGGTATTAGGTAAGTTTAAAGCCTCCATCTTTTCTACCCTTCTTGCTAATAATAAAAGAGGGTATCCGTCTTCTGCAAACATTTTAGCCATTTCTAACCCAAAACCAGAACTAGCTCCAGTAATAACTACTAATTTTTTATCTTCCATAAATCATTCCTTTGTTATAATTATTTTTTATACTAATTTAAATTCAACTTTACTACTAGCTAACTATTTTATTAGCTTTTACAAAGGTACATTTCAAAAAAAACTACTCAAAATACTATTTTTGTATCTTAATCATAATTTATAATTATAATGGAAGAGCGTTTATTAAAGTTTTTTATTGCTGTATATGAAGAAAAAAACCTTACACGTGCGGCCAATAAATGTTTTGTTTCTCAACCTAATATTTCTAACGGAATAAAATTATTTGAGAGTAAAATGAATTGTACTTTATTTAAAAGACATCAACGAGGTGTCGAGCCTACAAACGAAGCACACTACCTATACCCCATAGCTAAAAGAATTTTAAATGAATTAAATGATTTACCTAACATATTTACAAAAAGTGCGTTTAAAAATGAGGTTAAAATTGGTATTGCAGATAGTTTACCACAAGAATACAAACTACAATTTATAAAAAAGGTTAATGAATTAAATAGTAATGTATTTTGGACAGTAAATCATTGTAATGAAAATAATGAGATTAATTTATTAGTTAAAGAATGGAAGAAAGAAGAAGATTTGTTTTTACCACTATGGCAAGAAGATTATTTATTATGTATTCCCAATGGACATAAATTATTAGCCAAAAACGAAATTGATTTGGTAGCAGATTTAAAAGATGAAAACTTCATTCATTGTCCTCCTTGTGAAGCTCATAAACAATGTATTTCTATCCTAAATTTTGCTAATAAAACTATTAATACTGTAGGTAATTGTAGTACAAAAACTGAAACTTTAACTTTATTAATGGCGGGTTTAGGTTTAACTTTTTTACCTGAGTATTTTATTGATGGTTGGTATGGTTTTGAAACTAGGCAGTATAAAGGCCCTCGTTATTATAGAGAAGTAGGTTTAGCTTACTCTAGGCACAGCTTACAAAACCCTGCTATAGCAAAAACCATTAATTATTTTTCAAAAAACAAACTTAAGGCAAATAAATTTAACAATTTCGGGTATTATTTTAAACCGTGATTCTTTTTCCCTCAAACCATTACTCTATAAATTTTATTTATAAACTAACAATTTTCCACATTATAAAGTAAAAGCATACATAGAATACTTTATTTTTTAAATGATGCTTTAGTTTTTTATTTTGGGCGATGATTAACTAAGTATTAGCGAACAAAATAATCATCAAAATAAGCTTAAAAAATAGAAAACCACAACAAAATGTTATGGTTTTCTGTTTAACGAACTTTTAAAATAAATTATATCTCTTGATATGTATAGGTTTTAGCTATTTCTTTTATTCTTTCATTAGTAACAATTCCTTTTTGTACCTCATAATCCTCAGCGGTTTTTCTTGGTATACGAATTGCTCCGTTAGATAATTTTACGGTGTATCCAAAATGTTCGTTTATAAAATGCTCTTTATATGAACCAATATTCTTATCTATTAAACTTGCTTGTTGGGTAATACCTATTACCCCTTTCCTATTATTTTCTGTCTTTGTCATAATTATTTATTTAGATTTTTAGTAGTTACTTTTTTACAATTACTCTTTGTGTTTCCGAACACATAAACCACGACAATACACTTTTACACCTATGCGTAGTGTACTCTTAGCTCTATTAAAAAAATAAAAGGAATGTAGTGAGGATTACTTTTGCTTTTTCAAAGTTTGAAGGTACAAATAACAAATCATACTACAAAAAAATCTCTGTTATATAAGAAAGTGTTTATTCCTTATTCATGTTTCATCCTGAAATAGCATTAGAGTAAGAACAAAGTATGATAACTAAAAAAAGTGACCTTCAAATTTAAAACTTTATACTGTATAAAAAAGTTAGTTGTTCTTATTAAAAAACTCAAGTAGTAAAATATGAACTAGATTTAAAAAAATCTCTCAACAAACTTTTAGTTCACTGAGAGATTTCTACAACTTTAACTCTAGCTAGTTTAACTATCAATTCGTTCAATCTTTGCTCCGATAGATTTTAAACGTGCTTCGATATCTTCGTAACCTCTATCTATCTGTTCAATATTATTAATAATACTTGTCCCTTTTGCTGAAAGTGCTGCTATTAATAATGAGATACCTGCACGGATATCTGGAGAGGTCATTTTTGTTGCCTTCAACTGCGATTTAAAGTCATGACCTATTACTGTAGCTCTATGAGGATCACATAAAATTACTTTTGCTCCCATATCAATCAGCTTATCTACAAAGAACAAACGACTTTCAAACATTTTTTGATGAATTAATACCGTACCTTTAGCTTGTGTCGCTACCACTAAAACAATACTCAATAAATCTGGTGTAAACCCAGGCCATGGTGCATCTGCTACAGTTAATACTGACCCGTCAATATAACTTTGAATTTCGTAGCTTTCTTGCTCTGGTATGTAAATATCGTCTCCTTTTCTTTCTAATTGAATTCCAAGTTTTCTAAATACATTAGGAATTTGTCCTAAATCATCCCAACTTACATCCTTAATTGTCAATTCCGAACGCGTCATAGCAGCCATACCTATCCAACTACCAATCTCAATCATATCTGGCAATATAGTATGTTCACAGCCTTTTAGAGTTTCCACTCCTTCAATAGTGAGTAAATTAGATCCTACTCCAGTAATTTTTGCTCCCATTGAGTTCAGCATTTTTGACAATTGCTGAATGTAAGGCTCACAAGCTGCGTTATATATTGTTGTGGTTCCTTTGGCTAATACTGCAGCCATAATAATATTTGCTGTACCAGTTACCGAAGCTTCATCTAGCAACATCTCTGCTCCTACTAATCCTGTTTCTGTTTCTACACCATAGAAATATTCTTCACGATTATAACGAAATTTTGCTCCTAAATTGATGAATCCTTCAAAGTGGGTATCTAGACGACGACGCCCAATTTTATCGCCTCCTGGTCGAGGAATATATCCTTTTCCAAAGCGAGCCAATAACGGGCCAACAATCATAATAGACCCTCTTAAAGAACTTCCATCTCTTTTAAATTCTGGTGACTCTAGATATTTTAAATTGATATCGTCTGCTTGAAAACTATATGAGTTTTTAGATAATTTTTCTATTTTAACTCCTAATTCTCCTAAAATAAAAATCAGTTTATTAACATCAATAATATCAGGAACATTGTTTATAATTACTTTTTCTGACGTTAACAACACCGCACATATTACCTGTAATGCTTCATTTTTTGCTCCTTGTGGTGTTATTGTTCCTTTTAATTTGTGACCTCCTTCTATTTTAAATGATGCCATTTACTTTTTTCTGTATTTAGTATTTGTTTTTCCTTTTGATTTGTGCTGTCCTTGCCCGCTACGTTTTCTTAACAGGCTTTTGCTATCTGTTAAGTCCTCATCAATGTCTCGAATATCTATTTTCCCTTCAGACAGCTCATATAAATGATCAAAAATAACACTATCTTCAACTGTGTCTTTGTTCCAGTTTAAATAGCATTTTTTCATATGATTAGCAATGGTGAATACCAAAGCTTCTTTCATTTCTCCTTCTTCCCATGTTAATGCTACATCAATCATGGTTTGAATATTTGTACCATAAAAACGATACTTTGATGCTGATTTTGGATATGGCAATCGCTCAGGAGATTCTTGTAACTCTTCCTTTGAAGGTGTTTCATAAGGAGAATCAACATCTAACTGAAAATCTGCCATTATATGTAACTGATCCCAAAGTTTATGCTTAAAATCAGGCACATCGCGTAAGTGAGGCTGTAAATTACCCATTACATCAATAATAGCTTTAGCCATTGTATTTCGTTCTTCTTTATCTTCTAAAGCGATACAATGATTCACTAGCTTTTGTATATGCCTCCCATATTCTGGGATAATTAATTTGGATCTTTTCGAATTGTATTCTAAATCAAACGTCATTTCTCTATATTTTATCTATGCAAAATAGGTAATTATTATGAATTAACTACCCGATTACTTTCAATTTTGCAAATTGTAACAATAATTTCTTTTTACCTACGGTACTAAACTCTATTTCTGCTTTTTTATTGGGTCCTTTCCCTTCTAAAGCTACTACTTTTCCAGTACCAAAACGGTTATGTTCTACTACGTTTCCTACTGTGATTTCTCCATCAAACAAATTCATTTTTGGGCTCATTTCTGAAACCTTCTTCATTTTACTTTTTGGAGGAACCATATTTGGTTTTTCCTTCTTCGCCAAGAACTCTTTTCTTTTCTTTTGAATTGGTTTTTGAAAACGTATTTTCTTTGGTGAATCGTCTTCAAATAAACTAGCATCAATAAACCTATTTACTGATGGTTCAGGTACTTTTGGCGTTAAATACTCTAAATATTGCTCATCTATTTCTTCTAAAAACCTACTTGGCTCACCATCAGTTAATTTACCCCAACGATAACGTGTTTGTGCATAAGTTAAATACGCTCCTTTTTCAGCTCTTGTTAACGCTACGTAAAACAAACGACGTTCTTCTTCTAACTCACTGCGAGTATTCATACTCATTGCTGAAGGGAATAAACTTTCTTCTAAACCTACAATGTACACGTAAGGAAACTCTAACCCTTTGGATAAGTGAATTGTCATTAACGAAACTCTAGGTTCTTCATCTTGTTTATCGGAATCAAAATCAGTGGCTAGTGCGACGTCTTCTAAAAATGAAGTTAACGATGCGTCTTCTCCTGTTTCTATTTTATCGGTAATAAAGTCTTTTATTCCGTTTAAAAGTTCTTGAACGTTTTCAACCTTATTAACGCCTTCTGGAGTTCCATCTTTTTGTAAATCTTTGACTAATTGGGTTTGTTTAACTACCAAATCAGCAATTTCAAAAGCATTTTTTGTTTGTGCTTCAATTTGAAAACGCTGAATCATGTTTACAAAATTCTGCAACTTTGTTTTAGTTCCTGAATTAAGATTGATATCTACTGTGCTGATATTTTTTAAAATATCAAACATTGATTTTTTGTAGTGATTCGCTGCAATTGTTAGTTTATCTAACGTTGTAGCTCCAATCCCTCTTGCTGGGTAGTTAATAATACGTTTTAATGCTTCCTCATCATTCGGATTGATTAAAATTCGTAAATACGATAGTAAGTCTTTAATTTCTTTACGTTGGTAGAATGAAATACCTCCGTAAATTTTATACTTAATATCTTTTTTACGTAATGCATCTTCTATAGCTCTTGATTGTGCGTTGGTACGATATAAAATTGCAAATTGATCACTTGTTAACTGATGATTCATTTGGTTTTCCCAAATAGATTGAGCCACAAAACGCCCTTCTTCTCCATCAGAAATTGTACGCATTACCTTCACACTATCTCCTGCATCGTTAGCTGTCCAAATTTCTTTATCTAGCTTCGTTTTATTCTTATCAATTACACTATTCGCAGCGCGTACGATGTTACTTGTTGAACGGTAATTTTGTTCTAACTTGAATGTTTTTACATCTGGGTAATCCTTCTGGAAGTTCAAGATATTTTGAATATTCGCTCCACGGAATCCATAAATACTTTGCGAATCATCTCCTACCACACAAATATTCTGAAAACGATCAGCCAACGCACGTACAATTAAATATTGCGAATGGTTGGTATCTTGGTACTCATCTACCAAAATATATCGGAAACGATCTTGATACTTTGCCAACACATCTGGAAAACGTGCTAATAATTCATTGGTACGCAATAATAAATCGTCAAAATCCATCGCTCCTGACTTAAAACATCTATCTACATATTCTTTATAGATATCACCTGTTCTCGGTCTACTCGCTTCTAAATCGGCTTGTTGTAAATCAGAGTTATTAAAATACGCTCTAACCGTAATTAAGCTGTTTTTAAAAGACGATATTCTGCTTAAAATTTGTTTTGGCTTGTATCGATCTTTATCTAAATTCATTTCTTTGATAATCGCCGTTATCAATCGAACTGAATCTTGTGTATCGTAAATGGTGAAGTTTGACGGATAGCCTAATCGATCAGCCTCTGAACGTAAGATACGTGCAAAAACTGAGTGAAATGTTCCCATCCAAAGGTTTTTAGCTTCGCTATACCCCACTACTTTACCAATACGATCTTTCATTTCACGGGCAGCCTTGTTGGTAAATGTTAACGATAAAATGTTAAAAGCATCTACTCCTTGCTCCATTAAATAAGCAATTTTATAAGTCAGCACTCTCGTTTTACCCGATCCTGCTCCTGCTATAATTATCATTGGGCCGTCTTTTTGTAAAACAGCTGCTCTCTGTGGTTCGTTAAGTTGCTCTAAATAAGTATTCAATGGAAATTAAATTGAAAGTATTTTAAAAATGGAAAATTAACCAATCTTTTAGGTTTTTTAAAGATTCTACCCTTTTTTTTATTCACTAATTTTTAATCCTATAAATTCAAGCTAAAATCCGAATTAACAGAAATTCGTCTTATAACCCTTATTTTAAAATATTCGTTTTAAAACCCGAATTATTTGGGGTTTTCAATTTGAAAAGCTATTTTTACTAAAAATTGAATACATGACAAGTGTAATTACTGGTGATATTATAAACTCTAGAGGTGTTTCTGCTGAAACATGGCTTCCTGTACTGAAAGAATCCTTCAATACTATCGGGAAAACACCAAAAACATGGGAGCTTTTTCGAGGAGATAGTTTTCAAATTGAAATTGAAAATATTGCTGAAGCTCTTCTTTTTATTTTTAAGCTAAAATCTACTATTAAAAAAATAAAAGATTTAGACATTCGTTTAGCTATTGGTATCGGTAATAAAAGCTTTGATACAGAAAAAATTACCGAAGCCAACGGTGAAGCTTTTATAAATTCTGGGTATGCTTTTGATTATTTACTTAAAAAGCAAAATTTAGCTTTGAAAACTCCTTGGGAAGATATTAACGACGAGTTTGAAGTTTCTATAAGCTTAAGTTTGTTAATAATGGACAATTGGACAACTAATTCTGCTGCTTTTGTATATATGTCTCTACAAAACCCTGAGTCTACTCAAAAAATTATCGCTAAAAAACTAGCTATTTCAGAAAGTAGCGCTAGTGAACGAAGAAAACGTTCTGGGTTTGATGAAATTATGAAACTAGAAAAACGTTATAGAAAACTTATGAATCAGAAACTAACTAAAATATGATACTGTTTTTAAAACTACTCGTTGCTCATTTATTAGGTGATTTTGTTCTACAACCTAAAAATTGGGTAAAAGATAAGGAGAAAAAGAAAATAAAATCTATTAAACTCTATGCTCACATAGGTGTTCATGCTATTTTATTACTATTATTATTACAATTCAATTCTACATACTGGAGTGTTTTTTTACTTGTAATTGTTTCTCATTATTTAGTAGATCTTGGAAAACTATATCTTCAAAGAAAGAAGAACAAACGTTTATTCTTCTTTTTAGATCAGGTTTTACATATATTTTTTTTGGTTTTAGCCACATATATATACTCTCCTTTTAAAGTTAGCATAGATGCTATTTTAACCCAACAAAACTTATTACTTTTTGCTTGTTTAATTTTTGTCACTTATACTTCGTCTATTATTATAAATACATTAATTTCTAAATGGAATCCAGAAAAAGGTAATAAATCAACAGAACAATCGTTAGCCAATGCAGGTAAGTATATTGGTTTTTTAGAACGTATATTAATTTTTGTTTTTATCGCGATTAACCAATGGGCAGGTGTTGGATTTTTACTCGCGGCAAAATCTATATTTAGATTTGGAGATTTAACAGCATCAAAAGACAGAAAACTTACTGAATATGTACTGATTGGAACTTTACTAAGTTTTGGATTGGCAATTTTAACAGGACTCGTATATTCGCATTATGGAAGATAAAATTATTGAGGGGCTTGCTTATGCCCTACCAGCATTAGTAACTGGCGGTGTAGCTTACTTAATTTTAGGCCGCTTTATTGAACAAGACAATAAAGAAAAAACATTCAATGCTTTAGTTGAAAAAAAGCGTGAAAGTTTACCCACAAAGCTACAAGCTTATGAACGTATGTTGTTGTTTTGTGAGCGTATCAACCCATCAAAATTACTGTTAAGAGTAAATCCTATAGGAGATGATACTGATAACTACCTCCAACTTTTAATTGGTAATATAGAACAAGAGTTTGAACATAATTTAGTGCAGCAATTATATATTTCGGATGATAGTTGGAAAGCTGTTTTAGCAGCTAAATTAGCTATTATAGCTAAACTTCGAAATACAGCAGAAAGTTCTGAAACTGCTAAAGATTTACGTGAAAATGTATTAATTGACTACTCGCAACAGGAAAGTCCAGCAAACACAGCTATTTCCTTTTTAAAACAAGAAGTCAAAAAACTGATATAAAAAAAGCCTCAATATTGAGGCTTTTTTTATGTTTGTTATTTTTTATTTTTCAACAGGCAATTCTAATCTACTTGCCCATTCTGTCCAAGAACCATCATATACACTATAATTATTATTATTTCCTGCCTCTTCAGCTCCTAAAGCAAGTATACATGCTGTAATTCCTGACCCGCAAGAAAGAATCATTTCTTCTTTATTCGGATTCATATTTGAAAATATTTTCTGAAGCTCTTCTTTCGATTTCATCTTTCCCTCTAATTGCAATTCTGTATAAGGTAAGCTTTTAGAATTCGGAATATGACCTCCTCTTAAATCTTTTCTTGGTTCTGGTTCCGTAGCATAAAACCTTCCTTTTGAACGAGCGTCTAATATAATTCTATTATCACGAGAAGCTTTTAATACTTCCTCTGTAACACTTATTTTACCCTTATTAAGGTTAGCTTTAAAGTTCCCTGTTAAGAATTCTATTTCTTTTTTAGACTCAACTGTATAACCAGCGTCTTTCCAAGCAGGTAAACCTCCGTTTAAAACTGCGACATTTTCAAAACCAAACACTTTAAACAACCACCAAACTCTAGGAGATGAGTACACTCCTAAATCATCGTAAACAACAATACAGCTATCATTATTTATCCCTAATCTTTGAGCCTCAGTTTCAAAATATTTTTCTGACGGAATTGTGTTAGGATATTCTGCTTCAACATCTAAAAAGACACTCTTTAAATCAAAGAAAACAGCATCTTTAATCTGCTGTTTTTCTTTTTTATTATCTGTTTTGACTCCTACTTTCTGAATAGTTGCATCTAGAACTATTAAGTTATCTGCACTTAAATTATCGTGCAACCAATCAACAGAAACTATAGGTGATTTTACTGTAAGCATATTACTTTATTTTACTTCATCATAATGCTCATCCCATTCATGTGGGTGTGGCTTTCCTAACTTCCCTACAGACTTAGCTACCAAAGTTGATACTGTGGCGTCACCCGTTACATTAATAACTGTTCTACACATATCTAATGGTCTATCAACTGCAAAAATTAATGCTAAACCTATGGCTAATTTATCTGCTGGAAAACCAACTGACTCTAATACGATTACTAACATTACCATTCCTGCTCCTGGTACAGCTGCTGAACCTATTGAGGCTAATAAAGCCGTTAAAATAATTGTGAGTTGATCAACAAAAGTTAAATCGAAACCTAAAGCTTGTGATATAAATACTGCTGCTACTGCTTGATATAAACTAGTACCGTCCATATTAATAGTAGCTCCTACTGGTAACACAAAACTCGATACTTCTTTATCTACTCCAATATGTTCTTCTACTCGTTCCATCGTAACTGGTAATGTTGCCGCGCTAGAACTTGTTGAAAACGCTAATAATTGTGCTGGACTTATTTGTTTTAAAAACCATAATGGGTTCTTTTTGGTAAATACACTTATTAAAACCATATAAAGTGCTACCATTAATAATAAACCTCCAATAACAGTTGCTCCATATTTTAATAATGCTAACAATAAATCAGGATCATTAGAGGTAACCACAACATTTGCTAATAATGCAAATACCGCAAAAGGTGCTGTTAACATGATTAAATCAACCATTTTTAACACAACTTCATTTAACGAATCAAAAAAGTTTTTTAATGGTGTAGCCTTTTTTTCTCCTATTAATAACATTGATATTCCTAAAATAATAGTAAAGAAAATTACTTGTAACATTGCTTTATTATTACTCATTGCTTGTATAGCATTATCTGGAACCATATCTTCCAAAAACTTAAGTGGACCACTTTCTTTTTGTTTACTCGCTTCTACTATTTTAGCTTGTACCCCTTCACTGTTTGCGTAATCTGCTGTTAATTTAGCTATTGTATCTTCTGAAATTCCTTCTCCAGGCTGTACAACATTTACCAATACTAACCCCACTGTTATTGCTATTACCGTAGTACCTATATAAATTAATATGGTACGTATACCAATGTTTTTAAATTTTGAAATATCTTTTAAATCAGAAATTCCTTTTACTAGAGAAGCGATAATTAACGGTACTGCTATTAGTTTTAATAATTTTACGAAAATTGTTCCAAAAGGCTTTATCCAGTCCGATACAAATGACGCCCCATTGTCTGTAAAGGTCATCACTAACCCAAATAAGACACCTAAAATCATTCCTATTAAAATTTGCCAGTGTAGTGCAAGTCTCTTCATATAATCTATAAATCTATTATTTTTTAACTGGCCGTAAGGTATAAAGAAATATTTAAAAAAAGTGACCTTCAGTTCGTATCTTGTGTCCAATTATTATAAACTGAGTACTAATTTTATTAAAATAACAAAATGACGGGAATTTTAGATTTATTAAATAGCGATATAGGAAAAACAATTATATCTGGTGTTGCCGGATCAACTGGGCAAGACACTAATAAAACTAGTAGTGTACTAACAATGGCATTACCTGTTTTAATGAAAGCAATGCAACGAAATGCTGCCACTCCTCAAGGTGCTGAAAGTTTAAAGAACGCATTAAATAAGCATGATGGTGGAATCTTAGATAATTTAGGTGATTTATTTAATGGTGGTGTAAATTCTGATGTTTTACAAGACGGTGGTAAAATTTTAGGTCATGTTTTAGGAAATAAACAGCAAGGAGTTGAACAAGTTATTGGTCAAAAAGCAGGAATGGATACTGGTGCTGTTGCTGATATTTTGAAAACTACTGCTCCTATTTTAATGGGGTTACTTGGTAAGCAATCTCGTCAAGAAAATGTAAATAATTCAAGTGATTTAAGTGGACTTCTAGGTGGTTTACTAGGCGGTAACTCTACTCAAAAAGAACAAAGCTTCTTAGAACAGATACTTGATGCTGATGGAGATGGTAGTATTGTTGATGATGTAGCTGGAATGATTTTAGGTAACGCTGGTAATAATCAACAAAAATCAGGAGGACTTTTAGGAGGACTTTTAGGTGGTGTGTTTGGAAAAAAATAATTTTATTTTGCTATAATTTATAATGAACGGGGAAACATTTGTTTCCCCCTTTTCTTTTGGTTATTTTTGCAGCATATTAGTACTTATGGAAAAACTTAAACATCGTTGGGGTATAAAAAGCAATTGGGCTTTAACTGCTATTTTTATAGTTTTTGCTATAAATGGATCATTTGCAGCTTGGGTTGCTAAACCTATTACAAATTTGCTAGGGTTATCTCCTGAAACCTTAAATCCTTGGTTATATTATCCTTTAAGAATTCTACTAGTTTTTCCTATTTACCAAACAACATTACCCTTAATTGGTTGGTTATTTGGACAATTTAAGTTTTTTTGGGAATTTGAAAAGAAGTTTTTAAGTAGGTTAGGACTAGGATTTATTTTTAAGGGGTAAAAATTCTTTTTATACTACCTATAAAAATATACAAACTACTCACCTCCTCCCATAAAGAATATTTTTTTAGTTTACTCTTTTAATTATCTCATTTATATTGATTGGTATTGGTAAATGTACACCCTCTAATAGAAAGCGTTTATGAACAGCTTCTTTTAAAGCACATTTAGTTTTAAATTCTTGAAACGGTTCGTTTAACCATACATAAGCACGCATATGAATATGGTCTGGATATATATCAATAACACGAACATCTACTTGATGCACATCACTAATCACCTGGTCTGGTGTACGATAATCAATAACAGTTGGTAACTTAACAGCTTCTTCTTGTATAATTTTTCTTGCTAAATCAATATCTGCTTTTAATCCTATTTTAAAATTGTTAAAACTTAATACATGAGAGTCTTCTATGGTATGATTTAAAATAGAATCTGTACTAATTACCGAATTGGGTATAATTAACCGCTTATTCTCAAAGTTATTTATTACAGTATGTCTCAACGTTATGTCTTCAACAATACCAACTCTAGTTTCATCCAGTTTAATATAGTCGCCCACTCTAAAGGGGCGGAATATAACTATGAAAGCTCCTGCTATTAAGTTAGATAGTGCTGCTTGTGCAGCAAAACCTATAATAGCGGCTAAAATACCGGCTCCAGAAAAAATTAAAGTCGCTTTACTTCTAAAAGCAGGCACCGCCATAATTACATAAATGACACTTAAAAGTCCAATTACAAACGATACTGAATTACGTAAAAATTGAATACTTGTTCTACCAAAACGATCTTCTTTCTTGCTTTTAATAAGTTGCCAAATAATCGCTCTTACCAACCTAGAAATACCCCAAGACACTAAGAATACCACTATAATATATCCTAACGCTCCAAAAAAGGTATCTAGGTTAAAACGATATGGTAAAAACTTATCCATTAAAATAATGCTGTTTGACTTTCGTCGTCTTTATCTTTTTTCTTCTTTTGAAGTGCTCTTTCTAATGCTTTTTTTGCTTTATCTTCTTTAGACTCTACAAACGTTTTATCTTTAGGCGTAGTATCTTCTACATTCAAAGGTAATGCTTCTTCTTTAATTTCTTCTTCATCAGTTACCTCAATATCCTCAACTTTTTCCTCTTCTGGTTCTTCGTAAGGTAATGACTCTAATAAGTTTACTGTTCTTATTTTATCTGTTGTTAATTGATTTCCTTGAGCTTTAATTCCTTTAATTGCTATAAAGTCTTCAAAGTTCACTTTTATTTTTTCTAGGCTCCTTTTTGAGAAAATTACCTCTGCCATAGGACGATAATCTGTAGCTATGATTTCTAACTTCGATTTTTCATCTTCTGATATAAAAAGTTCTTCTTTATCTGGTGTTTCAACTAAGAATCGTTTTACAAAATAACGTTCTTTAACCCCGTCAAAATAAATTGCTGAAATTGGCTTATTAGGCTTCCATTTTTCTAACACAATCATATCATTTTCAAAATGCATCGCTAAATCTGGTGATACTGCTTTGATTTTTCCTGATTGAGTTGCTATTAATATTTTATCTTCTGCTTTAAACTCACCTAACAACTCTCCTCTCCCATCAACATTTAAACGTTGTACTGTATCGTCAAACCAAATTTTTCTAGGTTTTAAAGTTGAAACTCCTGCTTCTTTAAACTCTACTTTTTTAATTGAGTACTTGGTTACTAAGTTTCCTCTAACACTACGTCCTTTTATGGCTAAATCTGCAAAATCAATATCCCATTTTAATTTTTTAACACTTCCTACTGCTCTAAGTAAAATAGTTACTACCTCAGCTTCTCCATTAGAGTTAGCTGTAAAGTATAATACTTTTGATTTTGAATCTCCGTTGGCTAAGTTGTACTCTTTATCACGAGTAACTGATGTAACGTTAAAACGCTTCATATATGAAGGTCCTTTCGCTCCATCACGATATATCATGTTGTAAACTGTACGTTTATCTTTTTTCTTGAATATTGCAACATGAATAATTCCTTTTCCTACAAAGGTTTTAGAATCTACTTTCGTCACTACCATTGAACCATCTTCTCTAAACACTATAACATCATCAATATCTGCACAATCGGTAACGTACTCGTCTTTTCGTAGCGATGTTCCTATAAATCCTTCTTCTCTATTTACATAAAGTTTTGAGTTACGCATAACTACTTTGGTAGCTACGATATCATCAAAAATGCGGATTTCTGTTTTACGCTCTTTTCCTTTTCCGTATTTTGCTTTTAACTCTTTAAAATAGTCTATTGCAAAATCAATTAAATTATCTAAATGATGTTTAACCTCAGCTATTTTCTCTTCTAAACTTTCAATAAATTGTTTTGCTTTGTCAATATCGAATTTAGAGATTTTCTTAATTCTTATTTCTGTTAAACGAACAATATCTTCTTCGGTTACTTCTCTTTTTAAATGCTTAGTATGCGGTTTTAACCCTAGGTCAATTGCTTCTATTACTCCTTCCCAAGTTTCTACTTCTTCAATATCACGGTAAATTCTATTCTCAATAAAAATACGTTCTAAAGAAGCAAAATGCCATTGCTCTTCTAATTCATGTAATTGAATTTCTAATTCACGTTTAAGTAACTCTACTGTAAAGTCTGTTGATTTTTTTAGAACTTCTGTTACTCCAATAAACACAGGTTTATTATCCTCAATAATACAACACAGTGGAGAAATTGAATTTTCACAACTGGTAAAAGCGTATAAGGCATCAATTGTTTTATCTGGCGATACATTAGCTGGTAAATGCACTAAAATTTCAACATTAGCCGCGGTATTATCTTCAATACGTTTGATCTTAATTTTACCTTTATCGTTCGCTTTTAAAATGCTATCAATTAATGATGATGTGGTAGTACCAAAAGGCACTTCAGTAATTACCAACGTTTTTTTATCAAGTGCCGATATTTTTGCTCGTACTCTTACTTTTCCTCCTCGTTTACCATCGTTATAATTGGTAACATCTGCTATTCCTCCAGTTAAAAAGTCGGGTACAATCGTAAAACTTCTTCCTTTTAAATATTTTACAGAAGCATCTATTAACTCGTTAAAGTTATGCGGTAATATTTTAGTTGATAATCCTACTGCAATACCTTCTGCTCCTTGAGCTAATAGCAAAGGGAACTTTACAGGTAAGTTTACAGGTTCTTTTTTACGTCCATCATACGAGGCTTGCCATTCGGTAGTTTTGGCATTGAAAACAACATCTAGTGCAAATTTAGACAAACGTGCTTCAATATAACGAGAAGCCGCTGCACGGTCTCCTGTTAAAATGTTTCCCCAGTTACCTTGCATATCGATTAGTAATTCTTTCTGTCCCATTTGTACCATGGCATCGGCAATTGATGCATCTCCGTGAGGGTGATACTGCATTGTGTGACCAACAATGTTTGCTACTTTATTATAGCGTCCATCATCTAAGTCTTTCATTGAATGCATAATACGACGTTGCACGGGTTTAAACCCATCTTCCATTGATGGCACTGCACGTTCTAAAATTACATATGAAGCATAGTCTAAAAACCATTCTTTGTACATACCTGTTACCTTGGTAATGGTTTCTGTACTTTCAACAGGTTTATTTAGTTCTTCGTCATGTTCGTACTTATTGTTTTCTTCACTCATGTATGAATTCTATAAACGTTTATAGTTAAAATTGTTTTTTGTGGTTTAGTTAGTCAAATAATATTCTACCTCTAGAATTTCTACTGAGTTTGCAAAACCAATATCTCGATTTTCTTCAATTTCTACACTTACAGTACAGCTTGAATTGGCAAGTATACTTTCACATGAAGGAGAAAGAAACTCTGCATAGGTAGTAGAAAACTCGACACCATCAATTGACATAGTAAAGTAAGGAATTCCTTTTACCGAATAACTGTTTAAATTATTTAATTTTACTTCAAACGCTAACTTAGAAGTATTATTCCCTGTGTTAGATATATACTCAAAACTTAATAGCTCGTATGTGAAATTTTCTAACGATGGAGGCTCTATATTTACTGGTTCTGTAATTAACTCTAAATCACATGGTACTTCTTGTTCTATATCGTAACGATACGATTGGTTTCCTACCCAATAAAGTTGGGGAATGGTAATTGTTTTTAAACATTCTTCCTCTTCGTTTGAAGAGCAATTATATAAAACTACTATAAAACATGTTAACAATAAGGTTTTTACTGAATTGTATAATTTTTTACCCATTTTTTATCTGATGTTTTTATTCTTTGTCGTTTTAATAGATAAACCCAATATTAAAGTCATAATTAACATTAATAATGTTTCTATATATGAATTTTGACTTGATGATCTACCAAAATAAATCATTAAAGCACACGCAATAATCATTATCAATGATACTATTATAATTACTTTCTTTAATTCTTTCATATTAATTTTCTTCTACTAAATCTAACTCAACCTTTAAGTTGTTAATAATAAACTTTTGTCTGTCTGGAGTATTTTTACCCATATAGAATTCTAACATTTGTTCTATCGACATTTCTTTGTCTAACATTACTGGGTCTAAACGAATATCATCTCCAATAAAATGGACAAATTCGTTAGGAGAAATCTCCCCTAACCCCTTAAATCGAGTTATTTCTGGTTTTCCTCTTAGTTTGTTTATCGCATCTTGCTTTTCTTCTTCTGAATAACAATAAATGGTTTCTTTTTTGTTTCGTACTCTAAATAACGGTGTTTCTAAAATATACAGGTGTCCTTCTTTGATTACTTCTGGAAAGAACTGTAAGAAAAAGGTTATTAATAACAAGCGAATATGCATACCATCAACATCGGCATCGGTAGCAATTACAATATTGTTATAACGTAAGTCCTCCAGTCCGTCTTCAATGTTTAAAGCTGCTTGTAGTAGGTTAAACTCTTCGTTTTCGTACACTATCTTTTTAGACAACCCATACGAGTTTAATGGCTTTCCTTTTAAACTAAATACTGCTTGTGTGTTTACGTTACGTGATTTTGTTATAGATCCACTTGCCGAATCTCCCTCCGTAATAAACAACGTAGTGTCTAAATATCCATCTTTTTTAGTGTCTCCAAAATGAATACGGCAATCACGTAATTTCTTGTTGTGTAAACTTGCTTTTTTGGCACGTTCACGAGCTAATTTTCGTATTCCTGATAATTCTTTACGCTCTTTTTCTGCCTGTAATATCTTCTTTTGAAGTTTGTCGGCTACTTCCGTATTCTTATGTAAGTAATTATCTAACTGTGTTTTTATAAAATCATTAATATACGTTCTAACGGTTGGCAAGTCTCCTCCCATTTCTGTAGAACCTAATTTTGTTTTTGTTTGACTTTCAAAAACTGGTTCCATTACCTTAATAGAAATAGCACCGATAATTGATTTACGTACATCAGAAGCATCAAAATTCTTTCCAAAAAACTCTCGAACTGTTTTTACTACTGCTTCTCTAAATGCGTTTAAGTGCGTTCCTCCTTGTGTAGTATTTTGTCCGTTTACAAACGAATGGTATTCTTCCGAATATTGTGTTCTACTGTGTGTAATTGCTACTTCAATATCACTGCCTCGTAAATGAATTATAGGATACAACATATCTTCTTTATTGTTGTTGTCTTCCAATAAATCTTTTAACCCGTTTTCTGAATAAAACTTTTCTCCGTTAAAAACAATGGTTAACCCTGGGTTTAGGTACACATAGTTTTTTAATAGTTTAGAAATATATTCAGGACGGTACTTGTAATTTTTAAAGATGGTTTCATCAGCTATAAAGGTTACTTTAGTACCTCTACGGCGTGATGTTTCATCTAATAATTCTTGATTGGTTAAGTTTCCTTTCTCAAACTCTGCTGAAGCTGATTTACCGTCACGGTTAGACTCTACCCTAAAATAGGTTGATAACGCATTTACTGCTTTCGTACCAACTCCATTTAATCCAACTGATTTTTTAAAGGCTTTGGAGTCGTACTTTCCTCCTGTGTTCATCTTCGAAACCACGTCCACTACTTTTCCTAGCGGAATACCACGTCCGTAATCTCGCACAATTACTTTATTCCCTTGTACAGAAACTTCTATGGTTTTACCTCCTCCCATGACAAATTCGTCAATAGAGTTATCTAAAACCTCTTTAACCAAAATGTAAATTCCGTCGTCTGGAGATGATCCGTCTCCCAGTTTACCAATATACATCCCTGGTCGCATACGAATATGTTCCTTCCAATCGAGCGAGCGTATATTGTCTTCGGTATATTGTGTTTCTTGCGTCATAAAAAATTGTGTGAATTGAAGTCTGTGCTAAAATAGTATTTCGCCAGAAAAAATAAAAAACTCTGTTAATATAGTTATCAACAGAGTTCGTTTTTATTTACTAAATAGTTTGCGTTTATAAGGTTATACGTCAAATTACTTTTAGTAAGCTATAAAAACACTAAAGTTAACAACTAAACAAAAACTATTAAGTTGGTTATAGTCTAAAAACATTAAAACCTATAAGAATAAATAGTATTTAGTAAAAACAACGCTTACCTAACCTAGATGTCCTATTAACAATCCAACCAGCCTTAAAAAATGTATCATACATTGTAGTTTTTACCGTAAGTTTGTCTAACAAATTTAAGTATTCAACATGACAACTTTATTCATAAACATTAAAGAATTAATACAAATTAGAGAAACAAGCACTAAAAAAGTAGCTGGAGCTTCGATGAACATTTTACCTACTATAAAAAATGCTTTTTTATTGGTTGAAAATGGTATTATTACCGACTATGGTAGCATGAAAAAAGCTCCTATTTCTGCTGATAAAACGGTGGATTGTACTGGTAAAATGATGTTGCCTACTTGGTGCGATTCTCATACACACATTGTATATGCAGGCAATCGTGAACAAGAGTTTGTAGATAGAATTAATGGTTTGAGTTATGAAGAAATTGCCAATCGTGGTGGTGGTATTGTAAATTCGGCTAAGAAATTACAAGAAACTTCAGAAGAAGAGCTATACCAACAATCAGCAAAACGCTTAGAAGAAGTAATTGCTTTAGGTACTGGTGCTGTTGAAATAAAATCTGGTTATGGTTTAACCGTAGATGCTGAGTTAAAAATGCTACGTGTTATAAAAAAGCTACGAGAGAATTATAACATTCCTGTAAAAGCTACTTTTTTAGGGGCACACGCCTTCCCTACTGAATACAAAAACAACAGAGAAGGATATATCAATGTAATTATTGAAGAAATGTTACCTAAAGTTGCTGAGGAAAATCTAGCGGATTTTGTAGATGCTTTCTGCGAAACGGGATACTTCTCAGTAGAAGATACCGACAGAATTTTAACTGCTGCGCAACAATACGGATTAACACCCAAAGTACACGTAAACCAGTTTACAACTATTGGCGGGGTTCAAGTGAGCATAAAACACAATGCCTTGTCAGTAGATCATTTAGAAGTAATGAACACAGAAGACATTGAAGCCTTGAAAGGAACGCAAACCATGCCTGTTGCCTTACCTTCTTGTTCGTACTTTTTAAGTATTCCATACACCCCTGCTCGTGATATTATAAATGCAGGGTTACCGTTAGCCTTAGCTACCGATTACAACCCAGGGTCTACACCATCAGGAAATATGAATTTTGTGGTAGCAACAGCTTGTATTAAAATGAAAATGACACCAGAAGAGGCTATAAATGCAGCAACTATTAACGGAGCGTATGCGATGAATTTATCAAACGAGGTTGGAAGTATTACCAAGGGAAAAAAGGCGAATTTAATCCTTACAAAAGAAATTCCTTCGTATGGATTTTTACCGTACTCCTTCGGAAGTAACTTAATCGACGCTGTATTTATCAACGGAAAAGAGGTTTAAATTGCACACTGTTATTCCAAGTGACAACGTATAATCTCATTAAGATGAGTTACGAACATTCTTGAGATTTCTCCTTTCGTTACACTTCAGTTCGGAATGACGTTTTCTAAAAAGACAATACAACAATATGCTAACAATATTCAACAAAAAAGACATACAAGAGTTTGTTGCCCCACGTGAAGGCGAAACAAAATTAGGTGAGTGCGTTGCAGTAATCGACTCCAAAAAAGAACTACAATCAGAACTTAAAAATTCCTCTGCTTCTTTTGTTATTTTAGGAATTCCAGAAGATATTGGTGTTCGTATGAATGGCGGAAATGGTGGTGCACACACTGCTTTTATTCCTGCTTTAAAGTCGTTTTTAAACACCCAGCAAAATCAATTTATTAATGGAAACGACATCCTAGTGTTAGGATATTTGGATTGTTTGGACGATGTATATAGTTTTGATGTTTCTGACAGAGAAAAAGGTGATTTATTAGTAAAAGCAATAGATAAAGAGCTTTCTAAGCTTATTAAAATAATTGTTGAGAGTGGTAAAACTCCTATTATCATTGGTGGTGGACACAACAATGCTTACGGAAATATTAAAGGGCTTTCTGAAGGGAAAAATCAACCTGTAAATGTGATTAACTTAGATGCGCATACCGATTTACGTCGTTTGGAAGAGCGTCATAGTGGTAACGGATTTTCGTACGCTTTACAAGAAGGCTTTATTCAAAATTACTTTATGTTCGGGTTGCATGAAAACTACACGCCTCAATATGTGTTTGAAATGATTCATGATAGTTTAAACTTAGAGTATAATACGTTTGAAGAGTTAGAAGTGTATCACACTACTTCTTTTAAAGGCGAATTACAACGTGCTGAAAGTTTTATAGAAAATGCTCCTTTCGGAATTGAAATTGATTTGGATTGTGTGCAGCATTTTCCAAGTAGTGCTATGACACCTAGCGGATTTACTCCACAACAAGCTCGTAGATTTACACATTATTTTGGAAAGCTACTAAATGCTTCTTATTTACATATTTGTGAGGGAGCCCCAGCAGTTGTTAAAGATAAAATAGCTAACGGGCAAGTAGGAAAATACATTAGCTACTTAATTTCTGATTTTATTAAGGCTAAGAGTAATTAATTACACGTTACTTCTACCACAAAGTTCAGTTTATAAAGTACTATTAAACTTGATATGTATAATGGAAATGCCTTTTCGTACCTAATGGAAAAGACATTTAGTGCCTAGTGGAAGTGATATTTGATGCCTAATAGAAACGTTTTAATAATAAATAAGCCTAATACGTTAGTGGTATAACGTATTAGGCTTTAAAAAAGAGTTACTTTTTATCTTAAGCTACAGTAACTGTAAAAGAAGAATCAGAAACACGAATATCTTTTAAATAAATATCAATGCTACTCGTTGCTTGCGTTTTAACTCTAACACGGTAGTTACCCGCAGTAAGGGCTGGAACTTGACCAATAATTTTCTTATAGCTGTTTTGTGCCAAATAAGACACTTTGGTTTCGGTACCGTCTTCGGCAACAAAATACAAACCAACCTCGGGTAAGTCACCCGCAACCTTTAAACGCAAACCGTTCAGCTCAAATAATCCGTTAGCAGATAAGGCGGTATTCGTAGTTGCTGTGGTAATATCTTTTAAATTAGTAATAACCGTGTTGGTAATAGGAGCAGTTACTTTTTGTAGCGGAATATCGTCTTTAATTTCGTTGATTAACTTTCCGCTGTTGAGGTTTACGTGTAGTTTATGAGTATCAGGATTAAAACCATCCTCCTCGGTATCAAAAACCCCAGAAATAGAGTAGCCAATATTTAATAAAGGTAGGTTAATGTTATCGCCTTCTTCTATCGACTCGATAATTTCTTCATAGTAAGAATTAAGCACCGCCACAATATCGGTTTTACTTACTAGGTTTCTTTTGCTCAACATTTTATCAATCAACTCGTCTTGATTAATAGTACGCTCTGTTAATATGCGTGCTGAGTAGTTGGTTTCATCGGTTAACTTGTTTTCAATTAAATAGTACTTCATCATATTGATTTTTAAATTATTTACTTTTCCTTTTGAATCCTTTTTTGGGTAGTAACAGTTGGGGTATTGGAGCAATAACCAATACATGCCAAAACAATTACTAACCTTGGTGTTATTCATCACCAAACAATCAGGTACAAGAGTACCTTTATAGCATTAACTTCGTAAAGATGTTGTAAAATTGAATGTGGTTGAATAGTAATAAGAGATAGCAATTTACTTTTTACAAACAATTTTTATAGCTGACACTAAAATAGTTGTTTTTCGTTTTAACCGTCTGACTTTATGAGTTTTTTAACGTTTTAGATGGTATGTAAATAGAAAACACGGATGTGGAACCCGTGTTAATAATGGTTGTTTTTTATAATATTTTTGTTATTAGTTAGCATATTGTAAAGTTAAATAAATTGGTATAATATATTTATTATGGTACATATTCATTAAAAATCTCTTTCATTTTTATTCTCCATCTTTCAGGTATATCAGTCCAGTTCTCACCCCAAGATTGAGTCTGTAGGTATGCTTTAAAAGGTTTTTCATGCGTAGCTGTATATCCAATTTCGTCTTCGACATTTTCTTCCATCATTATTATTCTTCCATTTCCATTTAAAGCTTGGTTTATAGGTGCGTTAAATTTTACAGCCCCTTCAGTTCCATTGTCTCTATCATGTACAACTATTGGTTTTAACCCCATAGAAGTTAAATATTTTATAAGCCCTATTATTGCTGCTTTCCCTCTTGCTTTTATAACTTCAAAGTTAGATTTGATTTTAAGAAAGTCTTCTTTTGGTAATCTAGATAATGTTTCTCGGATTAAAATATCTTCAGTGTCTCCTTCAACAATTATAATATTATTTGTAAAAAATGTTCTTGCGATATAGTCATCAATTTTTAAAAGCATTTTCACATAGTCCTTATGCTCTTCTTGGAGAGACTTAAAGGCATCACTAACAGAAAAAGCCTCTCCGATAATAGAATTACCATTTTCACTAAGTCTATTAAGAACTTGTCTAGGTTTTCTTGAAATATCAATAATAAATGGAGAATGAGTTGAAGCAATTATTTGTGAGGAAGAACTACTTAAATCATAGATTGTATCTCTCATCTGATTTGCGGCACTAGGATTAAGATAGATTTCAGGTTCTTCAAAGCAAATGATTAAAGAACGAGTAGTTTCATCTTCTTTTTTAGATAACCATTTCTGACGGAATCTTAACATACCAAAAACTGCTGCTCTTACCATACCAGTTCCTTGATTTTGTATAGATGTTCTAATGTTACTAGACATTTCTACATTAAATGATGGTTTAAGAACTTTTGTAGGATCACTTAAGTCAGTAGTGGCGTGTAATTTTGAATCGGGAAAAATACTACTTAATACATCGTTTAATTCAATCATCATTTTTCCAAAATCTGATTTATCATCTGAAGGGTCAAGTTCTTTAGCAAGTTTGTCTAAGTACTCTTGAGCAGATTTAAAGTTATCTGAACCTTCTCTAACAGTATCAAATAGTTCAACTAAGGTTTTTCCTAAAACACCATTACTTGAACCTTGTATCTCATTAATGGAAGTATCAATAGGAATAAGCAAGAAACGAGGTAGCATTTTTAATACGTTCCCAGGAATACCACCAGGGTTTTGAAACCATTCTTCCTCATCTTTTAGTTCCCAAATTTCATCGATTGATTCTAATTTTTCCTTTGCCGCTTTACTCTTACCAACAGCTTTATCTAACTCTGGAAATAGTTCAGTTATTATTTCAGCTCCAATGCCAGCATCAATATAATCTTGTGGTTTTTTACAGTCTACAAACTCTTTTTTTAATTCTCTTACTTTTGATTTGAATTCAATAATAACATCCCTCCCTAAATTATATGTTTTTCTGTATGTTACAGACAACCCTGTTTCTTTATCTGATTCATATTTGAATATTCTTCCTTTAAACCCTCTCCAGTTATTGGCTTCTACTGGTAAATTTCTAAACTCTCCTTCAATGACAATTGTGGTTGTATCAGGTTTTGTTTCTTCTGTTTCTTCATCAATTATTGAATGATAATCAGAACTATTGAGTTGTTTTTTTGCAGATAATAGTATCTCTATTGCTTTTAAAATAGAACTCTTTCCTGTATTATTTTGACCAATTAAAAATGTTGCATCACCTAAAAGTATTTCAACATCTTTTAATCTTCTGAATCCTTTAATTTTTAATCTATGTAGTCTCATTATTAGATTAGTTTATTTACGTTATTTTTTTGTTTTGTTACCTTATAATTAAGGGAAAAGTTGTTAACCCGTACTGTAAAATAAGTCGACAAATTATAAAACTAAAGGTGCAAAACCTTACGGTTTTCCGTAACCTAAATTACGGATTTCCGCAAAACACCTGCTATTACACATATAATTACCATTTAATAATATAACAGTTGTTATTACTAACGATATTTTACTACTTTTAAAACGTTAACATACAGTTATACAGAATTTTAAAACGTGTTGTACTACCAACATAAAACGAGTATAGCTGCGTATAACAACAATTAACAAACCAAACTAACTAAACATTATGAAAACTCTAAGCACCTGCTTAGCACTCTTTTTTTATGTGCTTTGCGTTAACGGACAAACACAAACTATTAACTGTGAATCCGAAATAAAAAAGTTGAGTAGTACCTATGAAAACTACAACAAAACATTAGAAGAAAAGAAGCAAGAAATAGACGAAACCAAAAAGTCGATTACTCAAGAAAGCTTAGACAAGCTCAGTACTTTAATTAAAGACAGAAAGGCGTATATAGATTCACTAAACCTTACATACGTTAAATTTACTAGCTATAAAAACGTGTGTACCAACATTCCTGCAGATTCAATAGCTAGTTGGTTTCCTCATAAAGAACCACCTACACGAGAAACCATAGCCAAAGAAGCTGAACAAGAAGAAACAGTAGAAGAACCTGTAACCTACAGCTATTTTAATGAAGATGTAATTATTAGTGAAGATATTAACGGAGCTGAGAGGACATCTAGAGAGAAAAAGGTGTTCAATCAGGTATTAAAACAAGTAAACCAAGAAACTTATTTTGGAGATATTACCATACCTAAAGAAGGACAGGAGTTTTGTTTTTATAATAATGATGAAGAACGCCAAGACACATTAAAGTATAGGTTTAAAAAGATAGATATTGAAATTCGCGATGGTAGCTTAGCTGATATTCAGGTATTGGTAGAATACAAAGGAAGCATGCTGTTGTTTGAAAACTATGTAGGAGTAAGCTTTTTACGATATGGATATTGGGCATCTAAAAACTATCTTTTTTACTCACAAAAACAACCAACAACCAACGTTGATGAAAAAGAGTTTGAAAACCTTCGTATTCGTTTAAGTGATGTACTCATGTATAAGTATAAAATAGGAAACAACTACGTACCACACGACTTAACGTTAGAACTGCCTAAAGAAGATATAGATGGAAACGAAACCAACCTAACAGCACCAGTAACCTATCAAATAAAGGAGGAAACCTATTTAGATAAAATAGTAGAGCTACGTGCTTATACTGATTTTTTAGCACTCTTTGGAGAGTCTGACAACGGATTGGTGCAGTTAGAAGGAAGTGCAAAGTTTTATGTATTTCCTTTTTCAAGGCAAATCTTTAGTTCTTCAATGCAATACGAATTTTTAAAATCAATTACACCTTATGTACACTATGCTAAGTTTGAAGAAGACAAAGGTTTAGTTACCGCAACAGGTGGTGTAATAGGAAATACGTTAGACTTGGTAGAAAAACGCTTTTTAACCGTAGGTGGAGAAGTAAACTTCTTTGAAGTGTATCAAAAAAACTATCCTATGAAAATGAACTTTTTTGGTACGATAGACTATAATCTAACGAGAGTTCAAAACGATACCCAAGGAGTAGAAAACTTAAAAGCATTGAGTTATGGAGGAGGAATAAGCTTATCATCAAAACGATTTAACAACTTCGGTTTCAATTATAAATTAGGACTTCACTGGTTTGATTATAAAAGCTATAACGGGTCTAGTACTATAGATTTAGATTTTAAAGTACCTGTAGTGAAAAATCAAGCAGAAGTATTTTACCATCCTAACAAAAACCCTAATCAAGCTATTTTTGCAAGATTAGTAACCTATAATTACAAAGGAAGCGAAAGCGATGAGGCTTTTTATCAGTTTCAATTTGGGTATAAGTTCTCCTTAGGGTCAAGAACAGTAAAGAAATAATACATAAAAAGAGGTTATTTGTTAAGAATAACCTCTTTTTATATAACAGTTTTATGAGTTCTATTAAAATCTAACAAAATTCTAATTTCATCGTGTTACCTCGAACCTATGTGAGAGGTCTCAAGGCAATGAGTTACACCTTTTAATAAGATTCCTCACTACCGTTATTTGTTAACGTCATTGCGAGCCTTTCGGCTGTTGCTCAAGATAGACTAAAACGAAGCAATCTCTATGTTTTGAGTTCTAAATAAACAGATTACTTCGTCGTATCCTCCTCGTAATGAGGATAAAAAGAAACTTATTTTAGCTTATTTAAATACACCTTTGTACTTGGCATTTCAGCTACATTTATGGTGTCTGGAATATAGCCTTCTGCCTGAAGTACTACCAAGCCTTCTCTAAACTCATATAGATTTACAGTTCCATCAATATCTGATATAATTGTATCTGTTGGTTCTCTTAGATTAATTACTTTAACGTTTTTTATCGGGGTTTCCGTAGTATTTAAAACTTGTATATTCCAAATCCCCATAAAATGCCTTCGTTTGTGATAATCTTCACTAGAGTTCCATAAATATATAATAGTTATAAAGAATATAAAAACTGATACAATAGTAAAAGAGAGGTAAATAAGTACTTTTAAATATAGCTTTTGTTTTCTAAATCGAGAACTAAGAATTAATATTAAAGAACCTAGTGCAAATAGTATGAGGAAAATTTTTACCATGTTTTATTTATTAGAACCTAACCTTAGTCTTCTAAAGGAAGTATTGCTTTCTTCTGTAGAATTACAGTATCTGCTTTTTTATTTAGAAATGTGTACCCTACTACTTCACCACTATGAGTCCAAACCGTTCTTACTATCTTAGTTTTATAGCCTTTTTTGGAGAAGGATAATTTAGAGATGAAGTTGATGTCTTTTTTTAATTTGAAATACCCTTTAGAATCAGATAATGTTGAATTATTAAAGTCTAACTCTTTTACTTCTATATTTGGTAAAGGTCTATTATTTTCATCTAAAACAACCCCATGATAAAAAAGTCTTTTTTCTTTACAGGATAATAATAAAGCCATGAAAAATATGAATAAAAGTTTTCTCATTTTATTCTTTCCTCTTCATAAATAAAGTGTCTGACTTTTTAGTTATAAAGATTGTTTTATCTCCTCCTCTAAACTCTATATAAGGGCTTATTGTATCTATTTCAAATCCTTCTTTTTTAAAAATTAAATTTGCTATAAATGAATCTCTATCTAGTTTAAAATATCCTTCTTTATTTGTGTATATGGAATTCGACAACGCTGCTTCTTCATAAACTTTTACATTATCTATTGGCTTTTTATTTTCATCAAATACATAGCCGTGATAACAATCACATAGCTCTTGTTTGCAAGAAACTGTTAAAAGTAATAGTGTTAGTAATAATACGTTTTTCATTTTAGATGCACAGCGTATCTAGAATACGTTTACTTTTCAAGTGGCTTTAGGAAAATTGAATCATACAATATTGTTTCTTCTCCAAAACTCCCTCTTGTTCCTTTTTCAATTTTGATACTCTTATATTTTGGATGTTTTAATTCCATTGAATAAAATAAAGGAATATGACCACCTTCAAAATTAAACATCACTCTTTTCTTTACTCTCTGTATGGTAAACTTTCCTTGGTTATCGGACTTTATCTGTTCATCATCAATCTGTATTAATACACCTTTAATTGGTTTGTATGTTAAAGAATCGTATAGCGTTCCTTTAATTTCTGGTCTTTCTATTCTTGACGAACAAGAATTCAAAAAAAGTGCTATTAATAGTAAGTAGTAGAATCTCATTTTATTTCTAATTTAGTTAACCATAGTAACCCGGTTAAGTCTTTATTATCTGCAACTATTCTTTTAAAGTCATACCAATATGGGTCATTATTATAATATTTCATTAAATCAATTTCATTTGTTATCGGATAATCACTTCCTCCATCATTCACAGGCAATGTCTCAGAAAGAGTAGAACTACCTTTATGCTTATACGAAAAAAAAGCTGCTTTAGAAAATGCTTTTAATATTTCATGTCCAATTTCATGCGCCGCCGTGTATGAAAAATCATTATCCACATTGGAAATATTATTTCCTAACCAGTACCATTTTTTGCTCCCTTTAATATACCCATAATTATATACTATCCTTTCAGGCATTACTTGACCAAAAAAAGATACTATTCCATTAACACTTCCTGGGTTCATAGATCTAATCCAATCACCATTTGTATTAAAGATTAAACTAACATCATCCATTGTTTTCTCCGTTGTATTTACTGCATTTACATAAACTTCATATTTCTCACCATCAATATCAATATCTTTTGCTATGTAGTGCTCCCTGTTTCTGCCCCAGTGATAGTTAATACCATTTAAAGCCAACCTTTCTAAATCTTCAAAACTTCTTGTACGTGTTGTTAAAGGAGATTTACCAGCTATCAAATCTTCTTCTGGTATTTTATCCCAAGGACATACTTTCATTGGAACTCTAAGTTTTGGGTCAGGGTCAATATCTTTTTCATAACACTCTATTCCTTTTGCTCCTCCATCTTTTAAATTAACACGTAATGTAACATCTATTCTTTTAGAGTTTTTATCAATCTTTACATCTACCCATTTAACCTCATCGTAACGCATACTAAAATCTAACTTTTTTCTGCTGTAGTTATTTGAGCTATCTACACCAATAGTATACAGATTTAAATTTTCGTATTGTGTTAGTTTAGCAGTGTCTAAAATTCCTCCACTATCAAACCCATCCCATTTCCAAATGTGTTCTCCTTGTTTTAGTTTGTTAGCATCAGTTATTTTTTCTTCAAAAATCACCGAGCTTCCATCTCTAATTTGTAGCGTTAGTTCCTTGGCATTATTATCGGCTATTTGGTAAGTAAATTGTACAAAGCCTCTTTCACTATTTCCGCTGTAATCAGCAATTCCTAGGGGGACAAAACTTGGCATATTACGATAATTTTGGGGTTACACTAAAGTTTGTACCGTCGCTAGAAACGGTACTACCATTTTTAGTTACTTCTGTTTGCGTTCCAGAAAGCGTTTTTCTCCAGTACGTAGAATATTCTAGCGAAGAATTAGGCATTTTTACTCCTGCACACGTAATAATTAATCGGTCTTTTATAGGCTGATCGTTTGTATTAGAAAATACTGTTTCGTATTTCTTTAGGTAGCAATCAAAAAAAGTCATTGTTTTAGAGCCCCCTTTTAAATATGGGTAGTATATTTTTAACTCTAGTTGGTCTATAGCATTTTCTTTACAAGCCCATTCTTCAAAATCAGTATTACTACCTGATTCTATTTCTAATTCTAAACCTGCAAAGTTAGCGGAGCTTGTGGGTTGGTCAGAAACGTTTATGTTTCTATTAAAACCAAAGTTATAGGTTAGTACTTCTATCTCTCTGTTATTAAACAACAGCATAGTTCTATATTTCATAGCATCTTTTTTAGTTATATTTTTTTCTTGTTGAAGTAATCTTTAGCAATTTCAACGTATCAAACCTACAATTTTTCTATTTAAAAAGCTAGCATATTTATTATTAAATCTCTTTGTACTAAGCAAATACGGATCGTGTACTTTGTTTGTACTTAATAGGTACTTCTACTAACTTTGTTTAGGGTTAAATACTTTGAAAGAATGCTTAGTTGTTAGCGTATGGATTTTAAATAATGAGATAACTACGTCGCTATTGCTACTCGTTATGACGGTTGTTTTTTAGAGCCAAGAGAATAGACCGCTTCGCTGTTAGAGTAAAGACTTATTTATAGGTCTTTGTTCTATTCTCTTTTTTCTATATTCTTTTTATCATCCAGTGTCACTTCGAGTAAAATTATTGAAATGAAATAAAAATAATTTTGTATCGAGAAGTTTTCTAATAGTTCTCGATACTATTTTTATTTCGTTATCACTCAATAAAAATCACTCGAACTGACAGTGATTACAATAAAAAAAGAGTAACACTTTTCAATGAGATTCCTTCTCAGTTGCTTTGCAACATACTTTCAATTAAAATATATCTTAATTTCAGTGACGTTCGGAATAACGGTATATTTTGTGACCTACAAGAAAATCTTTGAAAATCAAGACAGCAGTGATGGATGTAAGATAAAAAGCTGTTTGAGCGATAGCGAGTTCTTTTTATCAGTGGAGGATGTCGTAGTATTTTCTCACGATTTTATTGTAAGTCTTGATTTTTGTTTCTTTTTATCAAGAAAAAGAATACCACAATAATCTTTGAGGAAAAACTTCTCTTTATAACGTTGTTATGAGACAAACGTGGTAGTTTTTATGTTTGGGACTCTAAATAAATAGATTACTTCGTCATACCTTCCTCGGAATGATGGTTTGTAAAAGTATTTTTACTTATACTACTTACTTTACAGCTATATTTGCATATAGTAAAAAGAAAATAGTATCGTCTTAATGAGACATCCTTTACGACAACATATTGAAGAAATTATACCTCTTACTGATGAGGAATTCGCCTATATTCTAAGTTTTTTTCAGCCTATTACTAAACGTAAACATCAATATTTACTGCAAGAAGGTGAAACTGCCAATAAAGAATATTGGGTGGTTAAAGGTTGTGTAAAGAGCTATTTTATTGAAGATAGCGGTAAAGAGCATATTCTTCAATTTGCTATGGAAAATTGGTGGATTACCGATTATGAATCGTTTGTAAAGCAACTACCTTCTAAAACAGCAATTGATTGTATTGAAGATTGCGAACTACTATACATTACTTACGAAAACCGTGATAAACTAACTTCCTCTTTGCACAAAATGGAACGTTTTTGGGCTAAAAAGAGTAAAATGGGCAGAATAGCTCTTCAAAAAAGAATTGTATCGCTCTTACAAAATTCTGCAAAAGAACGATATGATCAGTTGTTAGAACAATACCCTACCCTTTTTCAACGGGTTCCTAAAAAAATGATTGCTGCTTATTTAGGGGTTTCTAGAGAAACTCTTAGCAGGCTTAATTCTTAGTTTTTAATATTTCTTATTGTTTGCATGTGACATACATCACTTTAAAGGTGTGACATAGCTCCTGTCTAAAGTTGTGCGTCCACTGCAACTTTGTAGCATAATTTTAAAACATATTATTATGCCTTTTGTAAACATTAAAGTTACCGACGAACAGGTAACCCAAGAACAAAAACGTCAACTTATTGAAGGAACAACACAGCTTTTAGTTGATGTACTCCAAAAAAATCCTGCAACTACCCATATTGTTATTGAAGAAGTTCCTATGGGTAATTGGGGGCACGATGGTAAACAGTATTTAGGAACTAAAAAATAAGACTCATGAAGAACAAAACCGCAATTATTACAGGAGCTTCAACAGGTATTGGTAAAGAAATTGCTAAACTTTTTATAGAAAAAGGATGCAATGTAGTAATGAATGCTTCTAATGAAGAAAACCTACAAAAAGCTTATGAAGAGTTAGGTAGTCCGTTAAACGCTGCGCTTCTTGTTGGAGATATTAGTAAACAAGAAACAAGTAAACAATTAGTAGCCTTAGCTTTAGAAAAATTCAATAGTATAGATGTACTCATTAACAACGCAGGAATCTTTGCTCCTAAACCTTTTTTAGAGGTTGAAGAAAGCGATTTAGAGTTGTACTGGAATGTGAATTTAAAAGGAACTTATTTTGCCTCTCAAGCTGTTATTCCGAGTATGGTAGCACAAAAAAATGGAGCTATTATAAATATAGGAACTGTTTTAGTAGATTATGCTATAGCTGGTTTCCCTGCTACTGCTCCTTTAATGAGCAAAGGTGCAATTCATACCTTAACCAGACAACTCGCTGCTGAGTTTGGAAATGATAATATCAAAGTAAACACAATTGCTCCGGGTATTATTAGAAGTCCATTACAAGGAAAAATAGGTATTGAAGATGCTGATAGTTTAGCTGGTTTACACTTGTTAAACCGTATTGGTGAGGTAACTGATATTGCTGAAGCTGCATACTATTTAGCTTTTTCAAATTTTGTTACAGGTGAAACTATGAATGTGGCTGGTGGACACACTGTGGGTCATGCTATTTAAAACTAAAAAAGATGTATAAAGAGAATATAACAGCAATAGAGCTTTTAGTAACGAACTACTTTGAAGGTATTTTTTATGGAGATACTCAAAAACTTCAATCATGCTTTCATAACAATACTCCTATTTATGGAGATATTAAAGGCGCTGACTATTTTAAAAGTTCTGAAAATTATATTGAAGGGGTTGCTAACAGGCAAAGTCCAAATGATTTAAAAGAAACTTTTAACATGAAAATTGTAGGGGTTGATATTATGGGGAAAATAGCCATGGCAAAGTTACATGTACCTATGTTGGGTTATAATTACTATGACTATTTATCTCTAAACAAAATAGAGAATGAATGGAAAATTGTAGCTAAGGTTTTTACGCATGTAGAATAACCTTATAAACAAAAGCGGTTTGGATGTTTATCTAAACCGCTTTGTTTTTATTACTAACAACAAGCCTAATAATTTTTCTCATTTGATAGAGATTCCTCACTATCGTTCGGAATGACGGTAATTGCCTATTTTATAATCCTAACCACTTCGTAAACTCTGCTGTTTTATTTTGACTGGTTTTTAAAACTGTTTTGCTGTTTTTTAGATTGATGGCTACTACATTTTTATTATACCTACTTATCTTTTCTATATAGTTTCTATTGAGTAATTCGCCTCTATTAATTTTAAAAAACACGTTAGGATTTATTATTTCTTCTAATGCTTTTAAAGAAGATTGATTTAATACATGCTTTTTATTACTTATATCGTATGCAGTTACAATTCCATAATCTGCTTGAAAATACACTACCTCATCCACCTTTAAAAAATAAGTATATTGAGAGGATTTAACAGCAATAAAATCTTGATAGCTTTTAGGAGTTTGAGCTGTTTGATTTGCTAAATAAGCATCTAATTTTTGTAAAACATTATGGTCATTTTCAACCTTCATTGAGTTTTTTAAGCTTGAGTACTTATCTACCGCTTTTTCAAACCGTTCAAACGAATATGGTTTTAATAAATACTCTATTCCACTGGTTTCAAAAGCATGCATCCAAAACTGATTGTAAGCTGTAATAAAAATAATTGGTGTTTGAATTGCTAGTTTTTTATAGGCTTCAAAAACATTACCGTCTCGTAGTTCTATGTCAGAAAAAATCAAATCAATATCAGAAGTTGATTCAAAAAACTGAAGCACCTCTTCTACCGTTTCAAGCTCTTCTACCACAGTAATAGGTTTATGATAACTTTCTATATACTTTTTCAGCTTTTTTCTAGCTGGTAACTCATCTTCAACTATAAGTGCTTTTATCATTTCTAAACAGGTTTATGAGGTAGTATTAACGGTAAAACAACTTCAAACTCTTTTTCAGTTTCGCGTATCTTAATAGTATTTTCAGTAAGCAGTTCAAATTGTTTTGATAGGTTAGCCAATGCCACTCCATTACTTTTTCTTTTTTTAGAATACAACGCTTTGTTATTCGTTACTTTGATTCCTTTATCTTCTGTAATGGTAATTTGTACAGGAGATTCAAAGGTTCCTTTATTATGAGTAATGGCATTTTCTATAAGAACTTGTAAACAAAATGGTGGTACTACACTATTTTTTATATACAATGCTGGTGCTATGTGTAGTTGATAATACCCCTGATATTTTTCTTCCATTATCTTAAAATATCCTTCAGCAAAAAACAACTCTTCTTTTAATGAAACCAATTGCTTATCTGCACTATGTAAACTATACCTATACAACTCTGAAAATCGATTTAAAAACAAAGAAGCTCTTTCCGTGTCTTCATCAATAAGCTGATCTAAAACATTTAAATTATTGAATAGAAAGTGAGGGTTTAATTGGTTTTTTAATTGTGTAATCTCGTTTTTAGCTTTACTTATTTCATAGGCAGCTACCTGTTTTTGATACGCTACATTTTCTTTGTAATACAAGTAGGCTAATGAAAATCCTCCAAAAATAACAAAGTCAATTACAGAGTTTATATTGACGTATATTATATGATAAACAGAACCAAAGTTTCTGGAATAGGTATCAAAAATGAACGCGACAATTAATCCAAAACTATTTCCTATCACTAAATATGTTAACAAGCCTATTCCAAAAAAACGCACATATCTCCTACTTAATGAAGTTTGTTTTTTTGAGTTTTTATTAATACTCTTTTTAATAAAACTAATCCACCAAAAAATAAAAACTGCTTTAAAGAAATACCA
Source organism: Tenacibaculum sp. TB-53 (assembly GCF_059716285.2). Classification (NCBI taxonomy): domain Bacteria; kingdom Pseudomonadati; phylum Bacteroidota; class Flavobacteriia; order Flavobacteriales; family Flavobacteriaceae; genus Tenacibaculum; species Tenacibaculum sp. TB-53. Next base: position 1,326,912 of record NZ_CM202790.1, read on the forward strand.
AAAAGGAGCATCAGGGTAAAAGATGAAATCCTTCCAAGAATCTGAATTCCCAAATTGATTTTTTAAAATAAATATTAAGCAAAAGGTGAAGAGAAAGATTAAAAATGTAGCATTTTCTCTAAAAAAGGATGTGTTTGTTTTCATATCAGTACTCACAAATATATCAAATTTGCGATGAAACTTTTGAAAGAATCTCACCGCAAACTCTAGTATTTCTATTTATCTTCTGGCCAAGTACTTACTGTATTTCCTTTCTCATCATAGGCTTCTAGTTTTATTTTATTATCCTCGTCTATAATAAACTTAGCTCTTGTTTTTCCATTAGTGTCATATAAAAACAATCCATTTTGTTTTCCTGGTGTTTGTCCTAAAGCTACCCTAGGTACTCCTCCTATCATTCCTTTTTGTTGATATTCTTTAAACTTAGCTCTTCTTTCAGCCGGATCATTAATAGCTCTTAATTCCTCTCCTATTTTTAGGGTCATTTCTTGGGTTTCGTTGTCTCCTCGATCATTAAACACTAACCTACCTGCTTTGTACCTTTTCCCATTTTTCTTAGCATCGGTAGTTATGAGTTGCATTACTTGGTCTCCATCGTATTGATCAAACGTTAACGATAATCCTGAACTATGTCCTTTTTCAGTTTTTTTACCATCATAAATAAATCCACCACACTCTATACCTTCTTCATTATAAAAAAGCATTCCTGCCCTCTTTTTTCTTTCGTGATATACTCTTCCATTAATCTTATCGCCTTTGCCAGGAAAGTTTGCTGCGTTAGTAATAAGCATTTTTACCGTTCCGTCATTTTCAATAATATTAATTCTTTTTACGTCAATGGTATCAAATTGTGTATTTCCTTTATTTTTAAAGGCTACAGTAGTTAAAACTCCTATTAGTGCTGTTATACTTACTGCAAATGTTCTTAAAAAAATAAGTTCTCTTTTTGGGTTCATCATGGTATGTTTTATAATTAGATACCTCAAAAGTATTTAAGGCTTACATTCTTTAAAACGTCTTTTTTATAAACTCAGGAAAATAAATGATAAACTAAGGAATATAAACAATAAAAAACCACCGACTTTAATTCGGTGGTTTAAAAATATGTATTAAGGTTAGTTATTTCTTAGTACATGTTTTGTAATGCTGTAATATCGTTACCATTAAACTCTCCGTCTTCGTTAGAGCTAAAGCAAGCTAACATAACTGAAGTTGAATCGTATCCTGTTGGTGTACCAGACACATGGTTAGCTCCTACACCAGCAGTTCCTTCGTTAGTGTTTTGTCCACAACTTTGACGGCTAAACCAATCAGTATGTCTAAATCCTACTGAATGTCCTATTTCATGTGTAATTACATGCTCGTTTACATTTGTTGTGTACCCTGATAATCCGTAGATTTGCACCCACTTGTAAGGTAAACCTCCACTTGGAAAACCTGCGCTACCACCTGATCCAGATTGATTTGGATTACGGTATACTACCATATCTTTATTGGAATAATCAGTTCCAAAACTTAAAGTAAAACTAATAGATACTCCGCTTAAATTATTGTAATTGTCTACCGCCCATTGTAGTGCTGTTTGCTCTTTACTAGAAAGACCATATCCACCACCACCTGTATATCCGATAATAGAAATATTTCTACCTTGAGATACTAAGTTATTGGTTGAGTATTGACGTCCAGATTGATTATCATCCTTAGCCTTTGCTAAAGTAAATAACTCTTGTTCTGTCATTACTACATCTTCTTCTAAAAATAAGCGCACTTCTGATGTTCCGTCAGGAAAGTAAAAATTATCATAACGAATATGATCTACATTTAACTCTAATTTAGCTGCAGCATCAACAACCTCTTGAGGTACAGGTTTGAGCCCTGGGTTATCGCTATATTGTAGTATAGCATCCGGCTCTTTAATTTGTTCGTTTTCACTTGAACATGAGGTGAAGAACACACCTACTGACAAGCCCATAATTAGGGCTAACTTTGTTTTTTTCATAATATGAAGGGTTTTATAATTCACTGTAAATCTACACTTTAGAACTAAATATTTAAAATAAAACCTAAAAAAACGTTAAAAAAAAGAATATTTAAACAGAAAAATCATAAAATATTAAATACCAAACAAATAAGCGATTTTTTAAACAATTAAAAAACACGATATCAATTACTTAAAAACAAAACTTCCTTTAACAGAAATAGTTAAAGGAAGTTTACGGTTAATTTACAGTATTTATAACTTATATAATAGTGCTTTGCCCCATGTGTATGTTTTGGAAGTTCATATCACTATCTTCTTGATTATAGATGTAGTCCGCAATAAAATCTCCTACTTTACTAGTAGAAAATGGATTCTCTGAATTGATATCTTCGGTAGTAATTCCTAATTCTAATGATTTTTGAACGGCTACTTCTACTACTTTAGCTTCTTGCATTAAACCTAAATGCTCTAATAACATTGCTGCCGATAAAATAGAAGCTAACGGATTTGCAATATCTTTTCCTTTTGCTTGTGGGAAAGATCCATGAATAGGCTCAAATAATGCATTTTCTTTTCCTACTGAAGCTGATGCTAACAAACCTATGGAACCTCCTATTACACTTGCTTCATCTGAAAGTATATCTCCGAAAAGGTTTTCTGTTAAAATTACATCAAACTGTTTTGGATTTAAAATTAATTGCATTGCAGCATTATCTACAAACAAGAAATCAACTTTAACATCTGGATATTGTGTAGCCAGTGCTGTCACTGCTTTACGCCATAACCTTGACGTTTCTAATACATTAGCTTTGTCTACCAATGTTAGTTTTTTACGTCTTTTTTGAGCTGCTTGAAAAGCTAAATGCGCCATTCGTTCAATTTCTTCTACGGTGTATGAACAACCGTCAAAAGCATGCTGTCCGTCGTCACTTAATTCTTTAATTCCAAAATAGATTCCTCCAGTCAATTCTCTATAAATAGTAATATCGGTTCCTTCTATTCTATCTTTTTTTAATGGTGAATTATGAAGTAACGTATCATATGCTTTTACTGGACGCACATTACAAAACAATCCTAATTCTTTTCTTAAACGTAATAATCCTTGTTCTGGACGTACTTTTGCTGTAGGGGCATTATCGTATTTTGGATCTCCAATAGCTCCAAATAAAATAGCATCACTCTTTTTACACAATTCAATGGTTTCATCTGGCAACGGGTTTCCTGTTTTATCAATAGCACAGGCTCCCATTAATGTTTCTGTAAATAAAAATGTGTGGTCAAACACATTACCAACAGCTCTAAGCACTTTTTTTGCCTGTTCTGTTACTTCTGGTCCTATTCCATCTCCTGGTATTACCGTTATATTGTACTTCATCTTTTTACTTTTTATTTCATTGTTGCTTCAAAAGCTGTTATTGTATCTTTTTTACTAATTAAAAAATCTATGTCGTCATAACCATTTATCATACATAGCTTTTTGTATGGATTGATTTCAAAATCTACATTACCTACAGGTGTTTTTAGTGTTTGATTTTCTAAATCTACTATAATGGTTGTATCTGGTAATTCAGTTACTTTTTTTAACAGTTTTGCTAAATATTCTTTGGGTACTTGTACTGGTAATATTCCATTGTTAAGTGCATTTCCTTTAAATATATCCGCAAAAAAACTACTGATAACTACTTTAAATCCGTAACCCGCTAATGCCCATGCAGCATGTTCTCTACTTGAACCACAACCAAAATTATCTCCTGCTATTAAGATACTTCCTGCATAATTTGGGTTATTTAGCACAAAGTCTTCATTTATACTTCCGTTCTTTTTGTAACGCCAATCTCTAAATACATTATCTCCGAATCCTTCTTTATTGGTTGATTTTAAAAATCGTGCGGGTATAATTTGATCGGTATCTATATTCTCGGTTGATAGTGGTACAGCGGTATCTATTAGTTTAACAAATTTCTCCATTAGTTTAATTGTTTTGTAAAGTCAGTAATTTTTCCTTCTACTGCTGTTGCTGCAGCCATTAACGGACTTGCTAAAATGGTTCTTGCTCCTTGTCCCTGACGTCCTTCAAAGTTTCTGTTTGAAGTTGATACACAGTATTCTCCTTCTGGTATTTTATCGTCATTCATTGCTAAACATGCTGAACATCCAGGTTGTCGTAATTGAAATCCTGCTGCTTCAAAAACTTCTTGCAAACCTTCTCGCTTTATTTGTTTTGCCACTTGTTGTGAACCTGGTACTAACCACGCATTTACATTCGCTGCTTTTTGCTTTCCTTTTATATAGTCTGCTGCAACTCTAAAATCTTCTATTCTTGAATTTGTGCAACTTCCTATAAATACATAGTTAACGGGCGTATTTATTAATGATGTTCCTTTTTTAAAGTTCATATACTGTAATGACTTTTCAAAGGAAGCATCATCAAATTGGGGAATGTTCTCTGAAATTTTTATACCCATTCCAGGGTTAGTTCCGTAAGTGAGCATTGGTTCTATGTCTTCCGCATTAAACGAATACTCTTTATCAAATACTGCGTTTGTATCTGTTTTTAATGTTTTCCAATAGGCTACTTTTTTATCAAACTCTTCTCCTTTTGGTGCAAACTCACGTCCTTTTACATACTCAAAAGTAGTTTCATCTGGAGCAATCATACCACCTCTTGCTCCCATTTCAATACTCATATTACACACAGTCATACGTCCTTCCATAGACATTTCTTCAAACACATTTCCTCCATATTCGCAGAAGTATCCTGTACCTGAATTTGTTCCTAATTGTGCTATGATATACAGGATTACATCTTTAGGTAGCACTCCTTTTTTAAGCTTACCGTTTACATTTACACGCAAACTTTTTGGCTTTTCTAATAACAAACATTGACTTGCAAATACTTGAGCTACTTGGCTTGTTCCAATACCAAAAGCAATGGTACCAAAAGCACCGTGTGTTGAGGTATGGCTATCTCCACAAACCATGGTCATTCCCGGTTGTGTTATCCCTAATTCGGGAGCCATAACGTGTACAATTCCGTTGTATCTATGTCCAAGCCCATACAAGGTTATATCGTTTTCTTTACAGTTTTGTGTTAACTGCTCTAGTTGATGCCTTGACAGTTCGTCTTTTATTGGTAAATGTTGATTTACGGTTGGCGTATTATGATCGGCTGTTGCTACTGTTTTGTCTGGTCGTGCAATCGGAATCTTACGCTCTTTTAACTCATTAAATGCCTGCGGACTAGTTACTTCATGAATTAAATGTTTGTCTATATATAAAATTTGTGGTCCGTCTTTAACAGTATCCACCACATGCGCATCCCATACTTTATCAAATAATGTCTTTCCCATTAAGCTATGACTATTTTTGAAATTTTATTTACTTGTTTCATAATCTGGTGAATGTCTTCGTCGATTACTTCTTTTTGCCTGTCAGCAAACTGTAAGAATGTTTTATAAGCTGTATCTAACTGAATTTTAGTCAGCTCATATCCTATCTTTTTTGCTCGGTATGCTAAGGCTGCTCTTCCGCTTCTTGCGGTTAATACAATAGCACTTTCTGTGACTCCTACATCTGCTGGATTGATAATTTCATAGGTTTCACGATTCTTGATTACTCCATCTTGATGAATTCCTGAACTATGAGCAAAGGCATTTGCTCCTACAATAGCTTTGTTAGGCTGCACAGGCATTCCCATACGCTCGCGAACCATCATACTTGTATCGTACAGTAATTTGGTATTGATATCTGTTTGAAGGTTTAAATATGGATGCTGCTTTAAAATCATCACCACCTCTTCTAATGCTGTATTTCCTGCTCGCTCTCCTATTCCGTTAACCGTGCATTCTATTTGACGTGCGCCATTGATAGCTCCTGCAATAGAATTTGCTGTAGCCAATCCTAAATCGTTATGGCAGTGACAAGAAATAATTACATTTTCAATGCCTTTTACATTCTCTTTTAGGTATTTAATTTTTTCTCCGTATTCTTCAGGTAAACAATACCCTGTAGTATCAGGAATATTCAACACTGTTGCTCCTGATCTTATAACTTCTTCACAAACTTTGGCTAAAAAAGCATTATCGGTTCTACCTGCATCTTCTGCATAAAACTCCACATCGTCTACAAAGTTTTTAGCATACGAAACAGCTTCTTTTGCTCGCCTAATCACTTCTTCTTTCGAAGCATTGAATTTATACTGAATATGTGAATCACTGGTACCAATCCCCGTATGAATCCTAGGCTTGTTAGCAAACTTTAAAGCATCTGCTGCTACTTCTATGTCTTTTTTAACGGCTCTTGTTAATCCGCAAACAGTAGCATTTTTAACTAATTTAGCTATTTCTTGTACCGAAGTAAAATCTCCTGGGCTTGATACTGGGAATCCTGCTTCAATTACATCAACTCCTAAAAAATCGAGTCTTTCTGCAATAATTAGTTTTTGTTGGGTATCTAATTTACATCCTGGGACTTGCTCTCCGTCTCGTAATGTGGTATCGAAAATTTGAATTTTATCGCTTTGCATAAATCTAACTATGATTATCAAAATAAAAACCAAATGTATATATTGGCTTTTCTATCAGGCTCTTTTTTAATGGGTTAGTTACGATATCAAAACGACAAAAAACAAAAATAAAATACTGAAAAACAAAAAGTTATGCGTAAACCAATTACATTCTCCAACCAACAAAATGACGCTTTGTTTGTTTTGATTAAGTCTTTATCAAAGTCAGAAAAACGTCAGTTTAATTTATATGTTGGTCGTTTAGGAGGTAATGTAGATGCTAAATTTTTTGCACTTTTTAAACTACTTGAAAAACAAAAGAGTTATAACGAAAAGGCTATTATTGATAGCGGTGTGGTGAGTAAGCAACAGTTATCTAACTTAAAAGCGCATTTATACAAGCAAATACTAACTAGTCTTCGTATGAATCCTGCTCATAAAAACATTAGAATTCAAATACGTGAGCAGTTAGATTTTGCTACTGTTTTATATCAGAAAGGACTATACAAACAGAGTTTAAAGCTGCTTGACAAAGCAAAAAATATGGCGATTGAGAATGAAGAGAAGAATATTGCCTATGAAATTGTTGAGCTTGAAAAAGTTATTGAAAGTCAGTATATAACCCGAAGTATTGATACACGTTCTGACGAATTAACTGTTCAGGCAAAAGAACTTAGCATGCAAAATGTTATCGCTAGTAAACTATCTAACTTGTCGTTACAATTGTATGGAACGTTGTTGAAAAATGGCTACGTAAAAAATGACGAGGAATTACAGCGAGTGAATACTTACTTTTACTCTAAGCTTCCTGAATATACGTATGAAGACTTGGGTTTTAGAGAAAAGTTATGGTTATACAAAGCACATTTGTGGCATAGCTTTTTAACACAAGATTTTTTACAGAGTTATAAGTATGCTAACAAATGGGTAGATTTATTTAAGCATGATACTAAGAATATTTCTTTGCATCCTGTTTTTTATTTAAAAGGAAAAAACTACTTATTAGAGAGCTTATTTTTTATAAAGCATTATGATAAGTTTAAAGAAGAGCTTTCTTTATTTGAAAAGGAAATTGAAGAAAAAAGTATTCCGCAAAATAGTAATACTGAAATTTTAACTTTTCTATACTATTATGCTAACAAATTGCACTTACATTTCTTAGAGGGTAGTTTTTCTGAGGGTGAATACTTAGTGGCTATTATTAATGATAAGATTAATAGTTATAAGGATCGTCTTGATAATCATCATATCGTTGTATTTTACTATAAAATTGCTTGTTTGTACTTTGGTATGGGTAAAAACAAAGAGTGTATTTTGTATTTAAATAAGATCATTAAACCTAAAAATATTCAAGTAGCTAACGATTTACAGTGTTTTGCTAGGGTGCTTTCTTTAATTGCTCATTACGAATGTGGCTTGGATTATGATTTGGAACGACAGTTTAAAGATACCTATCGCTTTTTACTAAAAATGGAAAATTTACAAGAGGTTCAAAAAGAGTTTATTTCTTCTATAAAAGCGTTGGGAGATGTATATCCACATCAAATAAAAAAGGAGTTAAAAAAAGTACACAGTCGCCTTAAGGTTTATGAGAATCATCCTTATGAAAAAAGAGCTTTTTTATATTTAGACATCCTTTCTTGGCTTGAAAGTAAGATTGAAAATAAACCTGTGGCACAAATTATTAAAGAGAAATTTGTTAGTTCTCAAAAGTGTTGAAAATAGTATTAGATTTATTCTTGTAAAGTACTGATTAAAAAAATCTAATTACTAATTCTCGTCTCCTTTAGGAAAAGCTAAACAAGTTGACCAAATATAAACATGCTAATTAAAAAAAGTAGAAAGTATCTAAAAAATAACTTGAAGAACATCTCTGAACCTTTTGGTTAGGATAACTTATTTTTACTATAACCTATAAATATCTTAAAAGACTCCTTATTGCTTTCAATTAAATTAACTAACTTAAATAGCTGGTAAATGCCTATAATTAAAAACAGAATACTGATTAATTGTTTAAGCATTATTATTTTGTTTTACCTTAATTTTCATTCGTTAGTACGAGAAGAGCATGTTTATAACTCATCTTTATAAGATTCCTACTCCTACCTCGTCGGAATGACGTTTCTATTTTTTTTTGGCAATCGCTCTGCGATTAAAACAACTGTTCTTTTTTCACTTGCTGATATTCTTCTACAATTGCTTCTAACACTTCTTTTGCTGGTTTAATTTCATGGATAAGCCCTGCTACTTGACCTATTTCTAGTTCTCCATCGTCCAAGTTTCCTTCAAACATACCTCTTTTAGCACGCGCACGCCCTAACAATTCTTTTAATTGTTCTACTGATGGTCCTTGCTGATATAACTCTTGTATTTCTTGATAAAACTTGTTTTTCACCAAACGAACTGGCGCTAACTCTTTTAAAGTTAAATGTGTGCCACCGTCTTTTACTTCAACAATTGTTTTTTTGAAGTTATCATGTGCTGAAGATTCTACCGTAGCTGCAAAGCGACTTCCTATTTGCACTCCGTCTGCTCCCAACACCATTGCTGCTAACATTCCTCTACCTGAACCTATTCCTCCTGCTGCAATTACCGGGATCTTCACTTGTTCTTTAACCATAGGAATTAACGTAAACGTAGTCGTTTCTTCACGTCCGTTATGACCTCCTGCTTCAAATCCTTCACATACCACAGCATCTACTCCAGCTGCTTCTGCTTTTAAGGCAAATTTTACTGAACTTACTACATGCACCACCGTAATTCCTTTTTCCTTTAAAAAAGAGGTCCATGTTTTTGGATTACCTGCGGAAGTAAACACAATTTTCACCCCTTCCTCAACAATAATATCCATGATTTTCTCTATATCAGGATACAACATTGGCACATTTACCCCAAAAGGCTTATCCGTTGCTTTTTTACATTTTTGAATGTGTTCACGAAGTACTTCTGGATACATAGATCCTGCTCCAATTAACCCTAATCCACCTGCATTTGACACTGCAGAAGCTAGCTTCCATCCTGAAACCCAAATCATTCCACCTTGAACAATTGGATACTGTATATTAAATAGTTTGGTAATTCTGTTTTGCATTTTTATCCTCTGAAGTTTAATGGTTGAGAAAAGTTGAAAGGAATCTTTCTATTCATATGTATCGCTGGCTCCCACCCTTTTAAGTTTTCAAAAAAACGAACAATTTCATTTTCTAACTTTTTAGGAACCTTTTCATTGATGGTAACATCTCTTACTGCTCCTTTTATATCAATTACATATTCAACTATAATCTGACCTTTAACTTTGTAACTTATCTTACTTGTTAACTTTTTAAGTTGCTTGTAATATTTATCCTTACCCCCTTTAAAAGTTGGTCTCTTTTCTTTTGTAATGTTTTTTAAATCATCAATCTTTTCTCCCTTGTCATTATAATAAGTTGTTTTAATTATCGAATCGCTTTTGGCGATTCCTCTACCTGCCAATTTACCATTATAATGGTAAATTTTCCATACTCCTTCTCTCTTACCATCTATATAAACTCCTTCAATATCCTTATTCCCATTATCGAACCATGTTTGTATTCTCCCATTTCTTTTACCTTTTTTATTGTAGAAAGTTAATGCTGATATTTTTCCATTTTTATTGAACGAAACTGACTCTCCTATTTTAATCTTTTTCTCCTTTGTTAGATAATGTGTATAGTTATATAGTTTTCCGCTACGTTTATACTTCCTTACCAACCATAATGAATCTGCACTCTTAGTAATAATTTCAAAAGACATTGCTTTCTCCTTATTGTTGATTATATTACCTTTCTTGTCTAAATAATTTATAATAGAGTCTTTCTGTGAATATCCATTAATATTTATGAACACCAACAATAATAAGAATATCTTTTTCATAGTTTTATTTTTTCCCTTTTTAAGAAATCACACCAGAACCTAATAGCTCTTCATTTTTATACCAAGCAACAAACTGCCCTTCTTGAATAGCCGATTGTGGATTTTCAAATTCAACATAAATTCCATTGTCTACTTTATACAGAGTAGCTTTTTCTAATGGTTGTCGGTAACGAATACGTGCTTCTACTTCCATAGATTCATCAGTTTGTAAAGCTAAATCTTCACGTACCCAGTGTAGTTCTTCATTTGATACAAATAATACACTTCTATACAATCCTTGATGATTTTTTCCTTCTCCGGTATAAATAATGTTGATATCTACATCGGTTTCAATCACAAACAATGGTTCTTTGGTACCTCCAACTGCTAACCCTTTACGTTGTCCTTTGGTGAAATAATGTGCGCCTTGATGTTTACCTACTACTTTTCCATCTTCTTTATTATAAGAGAACTTCGTTGAAAAATATGCTAACTCCGCTTCTTTATTCTCAAATTCTGGAACTAAACGATTGTACTGCTCAAATTCATCTGGAATTCGGACAATATCTCCTTCTTTCGGTTGTAGTTTTTGTTGTAAAAAATCTGGAAGTCTTACTTTTCCTATAAAACACAAGCCTTGACTGTCTTTTTTATCAGCTGTAATTAAATCTGCTTCTTTGGCTATTTCACGAACTTCTGGTTTTGTCAATTCTCCAATTGGAAACAATGCCTTTGACAGTTGTTCTTGTGATAATTGACATAAAAAGTATGATTGATCTTTATTCGTATCTTTTCCTGCTAATAACTTGTATACAGGCTTTCCATCAATTATTTCTTCTGTTTTTCTACAGTAATGCCCTGTTGCTACATAATCAGCTCCTAAACTTAACGCGATATCCATAAACACATCAAACTTAATTTCTCGATTACATAATACATCAGGATTAGGTGTACGTCCTTTTTCATATTCATTAAACATATAATCAACAATACGTTCTTTGTATTGTTCGCTTAAATCAACTGTTTGAAATGGAATTCCTAATTTTTCTGCAACAATCATGGCGTCGTTACTATCTTCTAACCATGGACATTCATTAGAAATGGTTACTGAATCATCGTGCCAGTTCTTCATGAACAATCCAATAACTTCGTATCCCTGTTCTTTTAGTAAATACGCTGTTACACTACTATCTACGCCTCCTGAAAGTCCTACTACTACTCTTTTCATTTTATACTTTTGAAGCTGCAAATTTACGAAATAATAAATGTTTATATTATGGAAATAATTGATGGCTTCATTACTAAAATTGATGAATTCTAATCTCTGATAAGGCTCAGTTTATTTTCTTTTCTAGTGTTATTTAAATTATTAATATTTATAATTTAATTTTTAGGAATTGAAAACGCTTTTTTCTTTCTCTTGTCGGTAACTACTTCTCCATCCATGTAAAATTGCCATTTACCATCTCTCTTACCATTTTTATACATCCCTTTTTCTTTTAAATCTCCTTTTAAATCGTAGTATTTCCCTTCTCCTTCTAATTTACCATTTACATAATACACTTCTTCAATCATCACTCCTTCTTCAGTAAAAATCTTAGAAAGTCCATTTTTCTTACCATCTTTATAAATACTTTCTTCAGTTAACTTACCATTTCTATAGTAGTTTTTTAAAACTCCATCTAATTTACCGTTAGTATATTCTTCTTCTGAAAAAAGTTTTCCGTCTGAAAAATAATACGTCCATTTTCCTACTCGTTTTTTTCCTATCATCCATCCTTTTGTTTTTATTTTTCCGTTAGGCGTAAAAAATTGCACAAAGGCACTATCGGATTTTGCAGAAAACTCTTTAGTCATAGAAGGAATTCCGTAAGAATTAGGTTCATAAAAATTAAATGTACCTATCTCTTTTCCATTTTTAAACTCTCCTGAATATCTTATTTTGTTTTTATTATCATCATAATATTTTTTCCAAACTCCATGCCTCTTTCCATTAGTATCAAATTTATTTATTTTTTGTGCTTGAGTAGCTGTTATAAAAAATACCGATAACAAAAGTGTTGTTGAAAATATCCTTTTTATATTTATCATACTATAATTTCTTTTACAATTCAAATTTACATAAACCATACCAATATGAGTCTTGATTTTTTAATTTCTGTGCTAGAAAATGTTGATAATCCTGCTAGAGTAAACAGAAATAATGCTGCAAATATTGTATTAAAGCAACCTGAATTAGTAAAGTTTTTAGTTGATGTTACTTTCGATGTTGATAATAAACTATCTATTAAAGCTGCTTGGGTACTGGAATGGATTTGTACACATAATGGAATTGAATATATTATTCCTTATCTCCCTATTTTTACAAAAAATATATATAGAGTACACTTTGATAGCGCTATAAGACCTTGTGCTAAAATTTGTGAACATTTAGCAACTGCTTTTTCCTCAAAAACAACCAATGGTATAAAAGAACAGTTAACAGAAACTGATATCGATTTAATTATAGAAACTGGATTCGATTGGTTAATTACCGATCAAAAAATAGCAGTTAAAGCCTACACCATGAATACTTTATATTTATTTGGTTTACAAAAAGACTGGGTACATCCTGAACTGGAACATATTATTCGAACAAAAGTGATTCATGAAAGTAAAGGTTGTAAAGCCAGAGGGAAGAAAGTATTGGAGTTGATTGAGAAACATAAAGACCAAAAACAATTATAAAACCTCAGAAGAAAAATCTTCTGAGGTTCTTTTATTATTTTACAAGCAACTAAATACGATATCGTTTATTTTATTACCAAGCCCAGCCTGATGTAGAAGAAACCTGGTCGTTCCAAGACTTCTTCCACCACCACCAACCAGACATGGTGTACCATTTAAGATTCCCTACGTTTAACCCTAAATAACCTGTTGGTGAATAAAAACCTATAACTTTTCCTCCATAACAAGAGTGTTGGTATAAATATACTACTTGTCGTCTATAAGTTGGTTTTCTAATTTTTAAAGAAGATAATTGGTCGTTATTTCCTGACCCAACCCAATGGTCTCTGTAATAATAGCGTTTTTGCCTTCTCATGCCTGTCATTTCTGTGTTATAGTAGGCATGTTTATAGAAATAAAAGTTACCTGAGCCATACACATCATAGCTATTACATTTTGATGACTTCCCTTCTGTTGAAACTTGATCTCCTGGGAAACCTTCTGCTACTTTTGAGGTGTATTTTTTTAAGTCTTCTGTATTATCGAAAACTTTTACTTCAATATCAGTGCTTCCTTCTTCTGGATTATTAAAAAACAATGATTTTGGAGCTTTTTCTTCATTACCAAAAATTTCTTGAGCAAAATCTACATCTCCATCTGCCTTCAATACTTCTCCACTTTCTTCATTATATACATAAGATATTTTAAATTGTTTTCCATAATAATCGTACGTATGATTAATAGTTACTGTACTTCCTTTTGCTAATTGTAATTCTTCTTTTTTTGATTCATTTTCAATTATTTCTTCACTTTGACAGCTAAAAAGTAATGTAAAACACATTACTGCCATCCATAAAAAATTTTGTTTTTTCATTTTTTCTTATTTTTTAAAATCCTTAGCATCTACTAAGAATTTATTCGTTTGATTAGTTAGTTTTTTATTTTTTTTTAGAGGTATTAAAACCTCTTCGTTTTTAAAACGAGAATAATCTACAACGTATTTATTTGCTTGTAAAGTAATATTAGTTTTACCTAATTCCTTTGCAATATAGTCTCTTAGAGATATATCTTCTGAGATAATGAAATCTTCTTCTAAACTTCTAGAAAATACCAATCGTAATGACTCGCCTTCATTTCTGAATGCTATCATACCATTATCTTCATCGTTATTCCCTTCCCTAAGTTTCGAGAAAATCTCTTTTACCTCTAAGTTTTTGTTGTTTAACAGTTCGTTTGCAGTGTCTTCTTTTTGCCATGCTTGTAGCATCAGAGGCGACGCTTACTAATACAAAGTTTTGTAGTTGTTTCATAAAATAATAGTTTTCGGGGTTAATTATGAAATCAAATTTACATGAACTAAAAAACACAAACACCAGTTAAACAGCTATTTAAAACACAGGCAAAACCCTTTTTTAACCTAAAAAATACCTCTTTATAAATTAATTCCTATCCTTTACAAAGTTAATTCGTAACCTTTTTTAAAAACTTTTTAGGTTTGAGTCATTATTAACAATCAAATTTATATTATTATGAAAAAAAGCATTTTAAACTTAAAAAGTTTTCAATTATTATCTGAAAAAAATCAAAAAAACATATATGGAGGAGCTAAAATTCCTATAAATGGAGGAATGGCAAATACAACTCCTCTTACTCCTCTTAAAACTGTAGTGTCATGGAGATGTTGGAACAGAATTACTTCTCAATATGATATTATTTATAACGTTGGAAATCCTGGTGTTGAAGACTTTCAAGGGTATGAATATTGTCAACCTGTAATTCAATAAGGTAGATAACCTTCTTTTATTTTCAATATAAAATGAGAACGTTAAGTATTGTGAGATTAATAGAAGTATTCTAATTTTTTATAAAAACTGTTATTCTTTAACTTTTAATATTATTAACAATCAAATTTATATTATTATGAAAAAAAGCATTTTAAAGTTAAACGGTGTTCAAAAATTAAACACAGTTGAACAAAAGGAACTAGTAGGTGGTCATATAGTTAACATTGACAAAGCTAGATCACACATTACATGGAAGTGTTTTCGAAACAACTCAGGTAGTACATTTTTTTTATCTCCTGTAGACCTTTCATCTCCAACTACTTCTTGTTATGCGTACGATAACACTTATAAAGCTCCAACAAATGGTACTAATTATGGCATGGGTACCCCCATATAAACTGAAAAATTATTAACCAAATAAATTTTAAATTATGTTAAAAAATATTTTACTACAAAAAGGTGTTAATGAGTTAAATAACACTCAATTAAAAGAAACTCAAGGAGGTCATTATACTGGAAATCTTCAATATACATGTTGGGATAAAACAGGTGCACTTTATGATTCTACAATAGATGCTTCTTATCCAGACGCTGGTATTCATTGTACACCTAACGCAGAAGTTACTGCCTCAGCAATAACAAAGTTCACTGCATAATTATCTCAAAAAGGAGCTGTAAAATTTTTAAAATTACAGTTCCTTTTCTTCTTATAACTCCTTTAAATTCGTAGGTTTTCGATAGCCTTGAAACGGCTGTTTTAACAACTCTTTTAAACTAGAGTTTTTTTCTTCATCTGGAAATGTATCTACTCCATACACTATTTTTTCTCTATCTAACTCCATATACGTTCCTAATAAACGGTCCCAAATAGAAAAGATATTTCCGTAGTTAGAATCTGTATAAGGTAATAAATTATGATGATGTACTTTGTGCATATCGGGTGATACAATCACATAACTCAATACCTTATCTAACTTTTTAGGCATTTTTATATTAGCATGTGTTAACTGCGTAAACACTAACGATATTGATTGGTACAACATTACTATAGCTATTGGAGTCCCGACTAAAAAAACACCTACTAAAGTAAATGTAAAACGAATTACACTTTCTATCGGGTGATGTCTGTTTGCTGTTGTGGTATCCACTTTATGATCAGAATGGTGAACTAAATGTACCATCCACAAAGGTTTTACTTTATGTTCAACTAAATGTGCTAAATAAGCTCCGAAGAAGTCTAAAAATAATACACCTAACAATACGTACAACCACAATGGCATTTCGGGTAGCCAGTTGATTAATCCAAAGTCATTTGCTTGCACCCAATCGGCTGTCTTTAATAATAAGAATGCCAATACAAAATTGATAATTACCGTAGTTGCAGTGAAAAATAAATTAGGCCATGCGTGTTTCCATTTATTGTATTTAAAACTAAATAATGGTACAGCGCCTTCCAATAACCAAAAGAAAGTAATTCCGCCAACTAAAATAATACTTCTATGACTAGAAGGAATCGTTTCAAAATAATGTATAAGAGTTTCCACTATGATATATTTTTCCTAAAAATAGAAAAAATATCTATAAAAACTTATTTCTTAGAACTTCCCGATTGTGGTAATCTCTTTTTCAACTCCTCTACTATTCGGTAAGTTGCAGGACAGACCTCCGTATTTTTAATAGTTAAATCTGCTAATTGGATAAACTTTTTACGATTGGTATGTGGATATTCTGAGCAAGCTTTTGGACGCACATCATAAATAAAACACGTATTATCTGATTCATCTAAAAAAGTACACGGAGCAGATTGTAAGACCATGAAATTATCTTCATCTCGCTGTAAATATTGATTAGTAAAATCAATCACCTTCATTTTTAAGTGTTTTGCAATGCGCTCTATATCTTTTTCAGTAAAAATTGGTGAAGTCGTTTTACAACAATTAGCACATTCTAAACAGTCGGTACGCTCAAATTCTTCCTCATGCAATTCTTGCATTAATAAATCTAAGCGTTTAGGGGTACGCTTTTTTAATCGTTGAAAATACTTCTTATTTTCTTGTAAAGCGTCTTTGGCTAATTTTGGTAAGTTTTCAAGGTCTTTATCCATGGTGCAAAGGTACGAAAGCACCTTTGAAGTCATACATTATTCTGCCTTAAAAAATCATAAGGCAAATCGTGGGAAGAAAAAATTAAAAACACTAATTTTGTGCGACAATTAAAAAGAACCAATGAATATTCAATCGTTAATAGAAACGAAAGTAAAAGAAGGATTTTTAGCCTTGTATGATGTAGAAATTCCTAGTGTAGAATTTCAAGCAACCCGTAAAGATTTTGAAGGTGACATTACAGTAGTTGTCTTCCCATTACTACGGTACAAAAAAGGAAATCCTGTTCAAATTGGTGAAGATTTAGGAAAATATTTAGTCGAGAACATCAACGAAATTACTAGCTACAATGTCGTAAAAGGTTTTTTAAACTTAGTGGTTGATGATTCTTTCTATGTAAACTTTTTTAATCAAATAGCTACTGATGCAACTTATGGCTTTGTAAAAGAAGACAAAACAGATGCACGTATGGTGGAATATTCTTCTCCTAACACTAACAAACCTTTACACTTAGGACATGTTCGTAATGTATTGTTAGGATATTCTGTTGCAGAAATTTTAAAAGCTGCGGGACATAAGGTTTACAAAACACAAATTATCAACGATCGTGGTATCCATATTTGTAAGTCCATGTTGGCTTGGAAAAAATTTGGAGAAGGAGAAACTCCTGAATCTACTGGATTAAAAGGCGATAAACTGGTTGGAAATTACTATGTAAAATTCGATCAAGAATATAAAAAAGAAATTAGCAACCTAGTCGCTTCTGGTGTTTCTGAAGACGATGCTAAAAAGCAAGCTCCTTTATTTGTTGAAGCACAAGAAATGTTACGTAAGTGGGAAGCTGGTGATAAGGAAGTTGTTGCTCTTTGGGAAATGATGAACGGATGGGTATACAAAGGTTTCGACGTTACTTATGAAAACATCGGAGTTAACTTTGATAAATTATACTATGAAAGTAACACCTATTTATTAGGAAAAGATATTATTGAGGAAGGTTTACAAAACGGAGTTTTCTACAAAAAAGAAGACAGTTCTGTTTGGTGTGATTTAACTGACGAAGGACTAGATGAAAAATTAGTATTACGTTCAGACGGAACTGCCGTGTATATGACACAAGATATCGGTACTGCTATTCAACGCTCTAAAGATTTTCCTGATGTAAACGGAATGGTATATACCGTAGGTAACGAACAAGATTATCATTTCAAAGTGTTATTCTTAATCTTACAAAAATTAGGATACTCTTGGGCAAAACAATTATTCCATTTAAGTTACGGAATGGTAGATTTACCTTCTGGGAAAATGAAGTCTCGTGAAGGAACGGTAGTTGATGCCGATGATTTAATGAATGAAATGACGAACACTGCTCGTGAAATCTCTCAAGAATTAGGAAAGTTAGAAGGATATTCAACCGAAGAAAAAGAAGAGTTATATAAAACTATCGGATTAGGTGCTTTAAAATACTTTATTTTAAAGGTAGACCCTAAAAAAAGAATTTTGTTTGACCCACAAGCTTCGGTAGATTTCCAAGGAAATACAGGTCCGTTTGTACAATATACGTATGCAAGAATTCAGTCTATCTTACGTAAAGCTAATTTCGATTATTCTTCATCTGTATCAGTAGAATTACACGAGAAAGAAAAAGAATTAATCAAACAATTAGAACAATACCCTGAAGTAATTCAGCAAGCAGCGGGTAACTATTCTCCTGCTGTGATTGCCAATTACACATATGATTTGGTAAAAGAGTTCAACTCATTCTATCAAAATGTATCCATTTTAGGAGAAGAAAATCAAGATAAAAAAGTATTTAGAGTTCAGTTATCTAAAAAAGTAGCTGACACTATAAAATCTGCATTCAAATTATTAGGAATTCAAGTTCCTGAAAGAATGTAATAAATTAACAAACAACAAGTAAAAAGTAAACAACATGAAATACGACGTACTAATAATTGGAAGTGGTCCTGGAGGTTATGTAACTGCTATTAGAGCCTCTCAATTAGGATTTAAAACCGCTGTAGTTGAAAAGGAAAACTTAGGTGGAATTTGCTTAAACTGGGGATGTATTCCTACCAAAGCATTATTAAAATCTGCTCAAGTATATGATTATTTAAAACATGTTGATGAGTATGGTTTAAAAGCAGAAGCTATCGATAAAGATTTCGAAGCTGTTATTAAACGTAGTCGTGGTGTTGCTGAAGGAATGAGCAAAGGTGTTCAGTTCTTAATGAAGAAAAACAAAATTGATATCATCGACGGTTTTGGTAAAGTAAAAGCTGGAAAAAAAGTAGATGTTACCGATAAAGATGGTAAAGTAACTGAATATTCTGCAGATCATATTATTATAGCTACTGGAGCTCGTTCTCGTGAGTTACCAAGTTTACCTCAAGATGGTAAAAAAGTAATCGGTTACCGTGAAGCTATGAGCTTACCGACGCAACCTAAATCGATGATTGTTGTAGGTTCAGGTGCTATTGGAGTTGAATTTGCTCATTTCTATAACTCAATGGGAACTGATGTAACTGTTGTTGAATTTATGCCAACAATTGTTCCTGTTGAAGATAAAGATGTTTCTAAACAAATGGAGCGTTCTTTCAAAAAAGCGGGAATTAAAGTAATGACAAGTTCTTCTGTAGAGTCTGTTGATACTTCTGGTGACGGAGTAAAAGCAACTGTAAAAACTAAAAAAGGAGAAGAAGTTTTAGAAGCTGATATCGTTTTATCTGCTGTTGGAATTAAAACAAATATTGAAAACATCGGTTTAGAAGATGTTGGAATTATTACTGATAGAGATAAAATCTTAGTAAACGACTGGTACCAAACGAACATTCCAGGATACTATGCGATTGGAGATGTAACTCCTGGTCCGGCATTAGCACACGTTGCTTCAGCAGAAGGAATTACTTGTGTTGAAAAGATTGCTGGTTTACATACTGAAGCTATTGACTATGGAAACATTCCTGGTTGTACATATGCTACTCCTGAGATTGCTTCTGTTGGTTTAACTGAAGAGCAAGCAAAGGAAAAAGGTTACGAATTAAAGATTGGTAAATTCCCTTTCTCTGCATCTGGTAAGGCTAAAGCTGCTGGAACTCCTGACGGATTTGTAAAAGTTATTTTTGATGCTAAGTACGGTGAATGGTTAGGATGCCATATGATTGGTGCTGGTGTTACCGATATGATTGCTGAAGCTGTTTTAGGCCGTAAATTAGAAACTACTGGTCATGAAGTATTAAAAGCAATCCACCCTCATCCAACAATGAGTGAAGCGGTTATGGAAGCTGTTGCTGACGCTTATGATGAAGTAATCCACTTATAAAATTCTCAAACTTTATATAACTATAACCTCGTCATTTTTGGCGAGGTTTTTTTATATTTGAATATGAAAAAAATACTCCCAATATTCGTTTTATTATGCTGTTTTTATTCTTGTAAAACAGAAGAAAAAAAAACTCCTTTAAACCCATTAACGGTTCCCTTAAACGAACGTCCTATACCAAAACTTCCAAATACTAGAAATATTTCTACTAATGTTATTGGAGGTGCACATTATATATGCCCTAACAAATGTAAAGGAGGAACTTCAAATGTTCAAGGCACCTCTTGCCCTGTTTGTAAAACTCCTCTTGCTCATAACCAAGGCTTTCATAATACCCAAAACAAAACTTCTAACTCACCAATATCAACACCTGTAACGCCCCCCACTTCTGGTCCAAATGCAGCTGGACAATATCATTATACTTGTTCTAACGGTTGTACTATTGGTTCAGATAATTCAGGCCAATGTAAGAGTTGTGGTGGAAAGCTAGTTCATAACGCTGCTTTTCATAGTTAAAAAATAATATTTTAAACCTCATATAATAATGAGGTTTTGTTTTTTATATGTCTTATCTTTTGTTCTCTATAATTACTTTTTTGTTATTGATTTTTATGAAGTGTACCTATAGCTATTGTTCATATACAAGTGTTATCCATAATAAAATACTGTTAATAGTGAAGTATTTATAATTCCATTATAATAAATGAAACTCTCTTCTTTTGAATTCTAGTTACTTTTTAATACGAGCCCTATTTTCTAGCTAAATAAGTGATTTTCTTAACCCCTCTTCTACATTCTTCCACAAAAAGTTCCAAAAAGAACGAGTTTGATCTCTTTCAAAGTTTTTTATTTCTACCTTTTCTAATTTATTTTTTGAAGAATTTTTCACAAATAAATTAGCTAACCAAGAAACTACTTTTTTTACTCCTTTTTGCTTATTGAGCATTTTCAATTCAAGGTTTTTAAATGCTATAGCAAAATCTCCATTAGAAAAATTATCATTACCATAAAAATTAAAAAACAACTTATCTATTTTACCTTCGCACTTTATATTTAGTGCAGGCTCTATAAATGAGTTTATATTTTTTGAACTTACTTCATAAAGTTTTCCTTTAATTGTAAAAGCATCATTAACATCTGCTATATTGAATCTCCAATCAATTGATAAAGGAGATGTTCCCATAAAGTCACTTTTAATCTTAACAATTGTAGTTGGAATGCTATCTTTTATTTTAACATTTGTCAAGTTAGTTACAATTGCATCAATGTTTTCAAAACTTACCAATCCTGCTTTTCTTTCCTTATTAGTTAGCTCTTCATAAGTAATTTTAGTATCCTTTATTTTAATACTATCAATTACAAAGTTAATTGGTAGTTCTCTTAGACTCTTACTATATAAGTCTTTTCTTTTGTTTCTATGATTAAGAACTGTTGCATCTAGGTATACACCAAAGTCTCCATCACTTATTAATATTTTGTCAATAGTAAAAAGTAACTTTTTTTTATTTGTTAATTTTATTTTAGGTACTTCTATTTTTTTAATAAATAAATCTAATATATCCTTTTCATAAGGAACATGATATATGTAGTTCTTTCTAGGTTTAAGAGGAGTAATTTTCACACTATCAAGTTTAAGAAAATTATCCTCCAATTTAAGATTAGCTATGCTATAAGATTGAATTTCTGAACCCTGTGCATCAAAAGCATTAAGCTTCAATGAAATTTTTTCATATAGAAAAGGAATTGTCGTTTTTAAATCTTTTGAGTATTCTAATTTTGTAAGTTTTAACCTATAGTTATCTATAGTAATAGGGTAATTTTTATCATTTATAATAGCTAAAGCTGAATTTTTAATTTCTAACTCATCAATAGTTATTGGCATTCTCTTTTTTTTATGTATGGTATCTTTTTCCTTAGCATTAAATATATCTTTAGGTATTTTTCCTTTTATAATAGAACTATTTAAGACCATTTTATCGATTGATAGTTTATCTTTAATAAAGTAAGCATAATAAGAAACTCCTTTTACACTTAAGTTATTTATTTTAAGATGTATACTATCTTTTTCTAAAAAAAAATCATCAATACTAATATTACCTAATAATACATTAGCTTTTACTTTTCCTGTATAATTAATATGTTTTTTAACTAAGGTTTCTGTCAGTTTTTTTTCAATTTTACCTGCTGCTATATAGTTCAGACTCAAAATTAAGACCGAAAATAGGACTACTATTATTACAATTATTTTTATTGTTTTTTTTATCACAGCAAATTTTAAATTTTGTTAAACTTAGTTAATTATTTATTTTTTTTACATTTAAAACCCTCTAAAACATTTAAAAAAAATATTTAATTCTATTTTTATTGAATATTTTTCATTTCGGCATAATAGTTGTTACTAACAAAACATTAACATAATAACTACTACTATGGAAAACTATCTACTAAAACAGTTTTGCAATTTGAGGGGATGATTGTTATTGAAAAAGAAAAACTCGAAGTTAATAGCTTCGAGTTTTATTTTATAAATGTTTTATTTACCTGATTAACTTCTTATATTTAATTCGCTTAGGCATTAAATCTCCTCCTAAACGCTTCTTCTTGTTCTCTTCATAATCAGAGAAAGAACCTTCAAAGAAATACACTTGACTATCTCCTTCGAAAGCTAAGATATGTGTACAAATACGATCTAAAAACCATCTATCGTGCGAAATTACCACAGCACATCCTGCAAAATTTTCTAAACCTTCTTCTAAAGCTCGTAAAGTATTTACATCTAAATCATTTGTTGGCTCATCTAATAACAATACGTTACCTTCTTCCTTTAACGTCATTGCTAAATGCAAACGGTTACGCTCTCCTCCTGATAAGGTTGCTACCTTTTTATTTTGCTCACTTCCCGAGAAGTTAAAACGACTTAAATAAGCTCTTGAATTTACTTGTTTACCTCCCATCATCACTAAATCTTGACCTTCAGAGAAGTTCTCCCAAATAGATTTTTCTGGATCAATATTAGAATGTGACTGATCTACATAAGCTATTTTAGCTGTCTCCCCTACTTTAAAGCTTCCCGCATCAGGAGTTTCTTCTCCCATGATCATTCTAAAAATAGTGGTTTTACCAGCTCCGTTCGGACCAATAATTCCTACAATTCCGGCTTGTGGTAGGTTGAACTCTAAATTTTCGTATAATAATTTGTCTCCATAAGCTTTAGAAACACCTGTAGCTTCTATTACGTTCGTTCCTAAACGAGGACCATTAGGAATGTATATTTCTAATTTTTCTTCCGTCTGCTTCTGATCTTGACTCATTAACTTTTCGTAGTTCTTCAAACGTGCTTTTTGCTTTGTTTGACGACCTTTTGCTCCTTGACGTACCCATTCTAACTCTCGTTCTAAAGTTTTTTGACGCTTAGAAGCTGTTTTACTTTCTTGAGCTAAACGTTTAGATTTTTGGTCTAACCAAGATGAATAGTTTCCTTTCCATGGAATACCTTCACCTCTATCCAATTCTAAAATCCAACCTGCAACGTTATCTAAGAAATAACGGTCGTGTGTTACTGCAATTACCGTTCCTTTATATTGTGCTAAATGATGCTCTAACCAATGTACAGATTCTGCATCTAAGTGGTTGGTAGGCTCATCTAGTAATAAAATTTCTGGTTCTTGTAATAATAAACGACATAAAGCAACACGACGACGCTCTCCTCCAGATAATACTCCGATCTTCTTATCTCCTTCTGGCGTACGCAAAGCATCCATCGCTATTTCTAACTTGGTATCTAATTCCCATGCATTAGAAGCATCAATCTTATCTTGTAGTTCAGCTTGACGATCCATTAACTTTTGCATCTTATCTGCATCAGAATATACTTCTTCTAAGCCAAACATATCGTTTATTTTGTTGTATTCATCTAAAATAGCAACTGTTTCTGCTACTCCTTCTTTAACAACTTCTAAAACGGTTTTATCTTCGTCTAACTGAGGTTCTTGTTCTAAATATCCTACTTTATAACCTGGAGAGAACGTAACATCTCCTTGGTAGTTTTTTTCTACTCCTGCTATAATTTTTAACAAAGTAGACTTACCTGAACCGTTTAAACCTAAAATACCAATTTTAGCTCCATAAAAGAAACTTAAATAGATATCTTTAAGAACCTGTTTTCCTGTACTTTGGTAGGTCTTAGAGACCTTATTCATTGAAAAAATGACTTTTTTATCGTCGCTCATTTCTCTATATTTTCTTTAATTAAACTCTTCCTTTTAGGGCATTAAACACCCATGCATTTGCAAAAAAACCTAAACCAACAGCTCCAAATCCATACCCTGCTATTTCATCATATTTAAATACTGCTAATCCAATAAGTAAAACCCCCATTAATACCATTATAAGCGTTGCCCAACCTAGGACAGTGTTTTTGTTCATTGCCATAATTTACTTTTTTCAATAAAATGTGAGCTACAAATATCGGTAATTATTTAGACTTATTCACTGTAGTTTTGCGCATAAAAAAAGTCTTACCAATGCAAGACTTTTTAGTGATTTTAAATTTATATACATACTAGAGTTCAGCAGCTAACCTACTTCCTTGGTTTATGGCTCTCTTTGCATCTAATTCTGCCGCAACATCAGCTCCTCCAATTACATGTACTTTCATTCCTTTGGCTTCTAATGGCTCTAACAATTCTTTAAATGGAACTTGACCTGCACAAATAATCACATTATCAACTGGTAATACTTTTTGTTCTTCATTTTGAACATAGTGTAAACCTTCATCATCTATTTTTGTATACTGTACTTCATTTATAAATTGTACTTTTTTTCTTTTTAATACTGAACGATGAATCCATCCTGTAGTTTTTCCTAAATTTCCTCCAAACTTTCCTGAACTACGTTTAAACATATATATTTCTCTTGATGAAGAATGAACTTCAGGAGTAACACCTTCTATTCCTGCACGTGATTTTAATGTTTTATCAATACCCCATTCCTTTAACCAAGCATCTATATTTTGAGAAGTACTCTCTCCTTCATGAGCTAAATATTCTGAAACGTCAAAACCAATTCCTCCCGCTCCAATAACCGCAACACGTTTACCTACAGGTTTCTTTAATTTCACAACATCAATATAACTCAATACTTTTTCATGATCAACCCCTTCTATTCTTGGGGTTCTCGGTGTAATTCCAGTTGCTAAAACAACCTCATCAAAATTACCATTGTATAAATCTTCAGCAGTAACCCTTGTGTTTAACTTTACATTTACCTTATGCAATTCTAATTGCTTATTAAAGTAACGAATGGTTTCATAAAACTCTTCTTTTCCTGGAATTTGTTTTGCTATATTAAACTGACCTCCTGTTTCTTTATCGGCATCAAATAAGGTTACATCGTGCCCTCTTTGAGCTGCTACTGTTGAAGCTGCTAAACCAGCTGGTCCTGCTCCTACAATTGCTATTTTTTTCTTTTTTGAAGTTAGATTGTAGTTAAGTTCTGTTTCGTGACATGCTCTTGGGTTTACCAAGCAACTTGCTACTTTCTTTTGAAATGCATGGTCTAAACAAGCTTGATTACAAGCTATACAAGTATTTATTTCATCTATTCTTTCTTCTTTAGCTTTGTTTACCCATTCTGGATCTGCTAAAAATGGGCGTGCCATTGAAATCATATCTGCATGTCCTTCTGCCAAAACTTTTTCAGCAGTATCTGGCATATTTATTCGGTTAGAAGTAACTAATGGAATAGATAGTTCTTCTTTCATTTTTTTGGTTACCCAAGTAAACGCAGCTCTAGGTACTGAGGTTGCAATAGTAGGAATTCGTGCTTCATGCCATCCAATACCTGTATTGATAATAGTAGCCCCAGCTTTTTCTATTTCTTTTCCTAACTGTACTACTTCTTCCCAAGAACTTCCTTGTTCTACCAAATCTAGCATCGATAAACGATAGATAATGATAAAGTTCTCTCCAACAGCTTCTCTAATTTTACGAACCAATTCTACTGCTAAACGAATTCTATTTTCATACTTACCTCCATAATCGTCGGTTCTTTTATTAGTTCTCGTTACTATAAACTGATTAATTAAATATCCTTCAGACCCCATGATTTCTACACCATCATATCCTGCTTCTTGTGATAATTTAGCACAGTTTACAAAGTCTTTTACTGTTCTTCGTATTCCCGATTGCTTTAATGCAAATGGTTTGAAAGGCGTTATTGGTGATTTGATTTTTGAAGGTGCCACATTAAATGGGTGGTATCCATAACGTCCTGAGTGTAAAATTTGCATACATATTTTACCGCCCTCTTTATGAACTGCTTCTGTAATTACTTTGTGTTCACGGGCATGCTTTTTTGTACTCATACGGGCAGAAAAAGGTGCTGTCCATCCTTGAATATTCGGTGCAATTCCTCCTGTAACAATCAAACCTACCCCACCACGTGCACGCTCTGCATAGTAAGAAGCAATGCGTTTAATTCCATTTTTTTCTTCTTCTAAACCAGTATGCATAGATCCCATTAACACTCGATTTTTTAAAGTAGTGAAACCTAAATCTAACGGCTCAAAAATATGTTTGTATTTCATTGTTGAATTTTTATAAAATATTATGCATGCATAACAAATTGCAAGATACATATTTTTTATTATATTTTTTTTATATAAAAAAACCCTATACGTTGTATAGGGTCTTTTTATGCTTTTAGGGTATTTTTACCACCAAAATATTATGATTAAACCATTTGAACATATAATGATTATAATAATCCTAACTTTGGTTCCATCGTTTAATTCGGCTTCAAACCTGTAAACTGGTTGTCTTTGATACTCATGAGGTACTTGTATCACATTACCATCTTTCATTCTGTGCTCTGCCAAACCAACACCTGAAAATTCATCTTTTACGATACGGTAACTTTTTAAATCTTCTTTTTTAAGGTTTCCTCTTTCTAAAAATAAATCTAAAGTAGGTTTTTCTAGCCCATTTGGATTCATTGGGTATTCATCTGCTCTAACTACTCCGTAATCTTCATGATAATCTAGCTTTAAGTCTTCTGCTGATTTTGCTGCTTTAGTATCTAAAGTTTCTGTTTGAGTTTCGTCTAATAATACAGTTTCTTCATTTTGACATGATGTAAATACCATAAAAAAGATACTTACAAACATTAGGGTTTTTAAAGTCTTCATAAAATTGAGTTTGGGTTAATTAATCAACTCAAATATATCTAAGTATTATTTAGGAATACCTAGGTAAAAGACTACTTATAACACAAGATAAACCTCTTATTTTTAAAAGGATAATAACTTTTTTATACACTCATGTAATTTCTATTTCTTAAAAGGCGTATTTTTTAATCTATATTTCCCTTTTATTAACTATAAATACAAAATCTATTGTCTAATTTTATCTAGTAAACCACTAAGTTGTGTAGCTTCTTCTTCCGTTAAATTTTCAATAAAATCTAAATGTAACTTATCATCTATTGCTTTTAATAACTTTTTTCCTTGTTGCGTAATACTTATATAAACTACTCTTCTATCATGCTTACACCTTTCACGATTTATTAAATTCTTCTCGTATAATTTATCCATTAATCTCGTAGCATTTGGAGCTCGTTCAATCATTCTATCTTTTATTGTTTGAACTTTTATCGCTTCTTTTGCTCCTCTTAAAATACGAAGAATATTAAATTGTTGAGATGAAATACTGTACTGCTTAAAAAACTCATTTTCTTGACTGTTTATCCAGTTAGCAGTGTATTTAATATTGATAAACGCTTTAATTTTATTATTTGGAAACTTTGAATTAATATCTTTTGAAATATCTCCCATTGCTTTGGTAATTAGCTGTTAGCTATTAGCCTTTTTTATTAAAATAAGATTATCCTTTTAACTTTAAGTCTTGCATTAATTTGTTGAAAGTATCTGATGATGGTGTTAGATACACTTCATCATCAACAAATAGTGTTGGATATTTAACTTGACCTTCATATAATTCTTTCGTGTGTTCTTTTGCTTCATCATCAACAGAAACATCTTTATATTCAAATGGTACTTCTGCAGATTTTAAAAAGTTTTTATATGCAACTGTATGTGCATGTCCTTTTCTACCATATAAAACTATCTTCATTTTTAACCTCCTTATTTTGAGTACAAAAATACAAAACACACATTTATATACCAAGGAATATAAATTCTTTACAAATATTGAAAAGGAATTTTATTTAAGCTAAAACGTCTGAGTATTCAGGCTTTTTATCAAAAACTGATTTAGCAAATGGGCATAATGGAAGTATTTTGATATTTTTACTTCTAGCAAACTCTACTGAGGCTGCTACTAACTTATATCCTGCTCCTTTTCCTCTTAAATCATCACCAACTTCAGTATGATCTATAATTAATTTATCCTTACCTGCCCAAGTATACGTCATTAAAGCAGCTCTATTCCCTTCAACTTCAATATAGAACTCTCCTTTTTTATCATTGTCTTCTTGCTGTACTTTCATCATTATCCTTTAAACTCAACTTTTACATGTGTACCATCACAATATGGTTTGTTATGAGAAGCCCCACACCTGCAAAAAGCAGTTGTTTTATTTTTCTTTTCTGTTGTACCGTCCGGATTAGTTACATGCAGAGTTCCGTAAATTAATAAAGGACCATCTTCTAATGCTTCTACCTTAGTTTCTGTATGAGCTGCTGCTTGACTCCCTTATCTTTTTGAAATGTATGATAAAGCTCCTGATGGGCATTCCTCTACTTGCTTTTTAATTCTTTCTGTAGTAGCTCCATCCATCTTAATCCAAGGTCTATTTTGTGGATTAAAAACCTGTATCAAGCCTTTCCAACATTTTTTTGAATGGATACATTTGTTTGGCCTCCAAACTACAGTAATATCATTATTACTATAGTTCTTTACAATTTCCTTTGCTTCTGACATAACTTAAAATTTTATGTTTATACTGCTTTTTGGAAAGTTGTAACTGCTTCTTTTATTTTTTCATTAAACTCCTCATTTACAATCCTTCCGTCATTAAAGTTATCATGAAATTTCGGTAAAGAAAAATCTGCTATAACATTTGCTCCCATATGAGGAAATCCATTTTTAGCTATTGCCATTGACGACGCCCCTCCTCTACCTCCAGGAGAAGTTGATAATAATAGCATTGGTTTATTATGCCATATTTTTTGTTCTATACGCGACATCCAGTCTATAATATTCTTAAAAGCTACCGTAAAATTACCATTATGTTCTGCTAACGATACAGCTATTCCATCTGCTTCTTTAATTTTTTCTAGAAATATTGCGGCATTTTCTGGTACACCTTCTTCTATTTCTTTATCAATTCCATAAATAGGTAATGGATAATCGTTTAAATCTAATACTGAAACTTCAATTCCACCTAATAAGCTAGAAGCATATGTTACTAATTGTTTGTTTATTGATTTTTTGCTGTTACTACCTGCGAAAGCGATTATTTTTTTCATCTATGTTGTTATTTTTGACTCAATTTCTGTTTCACCTTTCACCATTTTAGCTACTGGGCATTTACCTGCTATTTCTAATAGTTTAGTATGCTGCTCTTCTGTAACTTCTTTTTCGAATGAAATTTCTTCTACTAATGATTTTTTAATTCCTTCTGGAGTTAATTGTTCTTTTTGGCTAACATTTACTGTAACTTTTCCTAAGTCCCATCCTTTCCTCTCTGCATACATTCTCAAAGTAATAGACACACATCCACCAATTGCAGTTAGTAAATATTCTACTGGAGTTGGTCCATTATCGTCTCCTCCTTTGTCTAAAGGCTCATCAATAACAGCAAAATGATTTCTCATTTTTGCTTCTGCTAAATAATTTCGGTCAGTTAAAGTAACTGTTGCTGTTGGATTGTTGCTCATTATATTTTTTTACTATAAATATACGAAACTATTAATAGTACGATTGCTATTACAGCTCCTGTTTGTTCTCCATCACCAATCATAAAATGAGCAAAAAAAGCTAGAATAAATGCAAAGAAAAAACCTGCATACGCCCATTCATTTAAAAACTTTCCTCTAAAAAACCATAAAGCTATTAAACCTAACAGCTTAGCTACTGCATATGGGTAAATAATGTATGTTGGGTACCCAAATGCTGTAAACATTTTAGCTACTTCTGCATGATTAAAAAAATACATTCCTGCTGAAAAAAACATTAATAATGTTAATAACCCTGTAGCTACATAAAAAATAATTTTATCTCTTTTCATTTTGTTTGTTATTAAAATTCATTTACAAATATATAAAAATGTTTTTATTATTTTCCATGGTAAATATCACCTAGACATTTATCAATAATAATACACAAGGATTATAAATCAAAAAAAACATATATTTGTATTTATATAAGCGCTTATATTTATTAAAAATGGACGCACTTAAAGGATTAGGAGAAATTGGATTAGGTTCTAGGTTAAAAAGGACTAGCGAATACATGATGCGCGAAACACAATTGGTGTACGATGAGTTTAATATTGATTTTGACCCTTACCTATTTCCTACTTTTAAAATTATAAAAAACAAAGATGGTGTTACTAATACTGAGATTACCAACAGTTTAAAAACATCGCAGCCTGCTACTACTCAAGCTATTAATAAGCTTCATAAAAAAGGACTTATCACCCTCAAAGAAGATAAATCGGATAAGCGAAAAAAAGTTATTTTTATTTCTAACAAAGGAAAGCAACTCATAGAAAATGTAACTCCTATATGGAACAGCATTGAACACACTATTAAAAAGTACACTAATATAAAGGCTGAATCACTAACTGAACTTATAAATGAATTAGAGACTAAGTTCGATGAAAAGTCTTTCAGCGAAGCTATTATAGAACATATAAAAATGAATACAACACAAAGTACTGTAACGATTACCACATTTAAGGAAGAATACAACTCATCTTTTTACAATCTGAACATTGAATGGTTACAAACATTTTTCTACGTAGAACCTTATGATGAAGAAGTTTTAAGCAATCCTCACAAATATATTATTGACAAAGGAGGTCATATTTTCTTTGCTAAATTAAATAATGAAGTTGTGGGTACTGTAGCTTTAATGCCTATGAGTGAACCTAATATTTATGAATTAACAAAGATGGCTGTTTCACCAAAACACAGGGGTTACAAAATAGGACAACAACTCATGCAACATTGTATTGATTTTGCAAAAGACAAACAGTTTGATAAATTGGTTTTATACTCAAACACGAAACTTGAAAACGCTATTTACATTTATAGAAAATTCGGCTTTTTAGAAATTCCTGTGGAAGAAGACTGCCCATACGAACGTTGTAATATTAAAATGGAATTAAAAACAAAGTCTTGATAACTTACGATATGGATACTACTCAAACAATTAACATCCTACAGGAAGCTGAAAAACTAAAAAAATACTTTTCTCCTAAAATAATTTCTGAAGTTAACAATGAATATGTTAAGCTCGCCAAAATTAAAGGGGAAGATATTCCATGGCATAATCACGAAAATGAAGATGAGCTTTTTTATATTATCAATGGAAACCTTTTAATGGAAATAGAAAATCAACCTAGTTTTACGATGAAAACAGGAGATTTATACGTAGTCCCTAAAGGTGTAAATCACAGAGTTAGTTCTTCGGAAGATTGTTTAATTATGCTTATCGAAACAAAATCTACCAAACACACTGGTGATGTAATAACTCCTATCACTAAATCTATTGATAATCAAAAATATTAAAGCCCTTATAAAGGCTTTTTCATTAAAGTAAAAAGCTCTCTTTTAAAAAGAGAGCTAACTACATCAAAATAAAATTTACAACTGCTAATTATAAACTCATACTATCAAATTAGTAAGTAAAATTCCTGCTATGCAAACAAACAATTGAAACAAACCAAACATAACAGGAAGTTTACAAACAACTAAGATTTTTTATACTGCTACGGCACTTTCTTCTTCTAATCTTTTGTCTTTTGCTCCTGCTTCAAACTGATTAGATGTATTCTTTTCTCCACTAGCTTTTAACGCTTTATCTCCAGCAAAAAATGTTTTATGGTCGTCTCCTAAATCAGAACCAGCCATTCGTTGATGCTTTACACAAG
This sequence comes from Tenacibaculum sp. TB-53, assembly GCF_059716285.2. Taxonomy (NCBI): domain Bacteria; kingdom Pseudomonadati; phylum Bacteroidota; class Flavobacteriia; order Flavobacteriales; family Flavobacteriaceae; genus Tenacibaculum; species Tenacibaculum sp. TB-53. Next base: position 1,359,298 of record NZ_CM202790.1, read on the forward strand.
AAACTCCTTTTCTAATTTCTTGTCGTTGTACTCCTCTTACATAGGCTAACATTCCTTCATTACCAAAATAACCTTCTGTTAAATCATTCATATGTAACGCTGTTGTATGGTAGGTTGGTAAGGTGATTAAATGATGGAAAATACCTGCTTCTCTTGCCCCATCTATTTGGAAAGTACGGATTTTCTCATCCGCTCTATGACACAATTCTGTACCATCATAAGCCGCATTCATTAAATTGTTTCTGTCGTATCCCGTCATATTTTCTCCTTCTGCAACCATTTCATCATATACTTGATTACGGAAATTCAACGTCCAGTTAAACGAAGGCGAATTGTTATACACCAACTTCGCACTAGGAACTACTTCTCGTACTCTATTTACCATATTAGCTATTTGACCAACGTGTGGTGTAGGTGTTTCAATCCATAACAAATCGGCTCCGTTTTGTAAGCTTGTAATACAATCTAGCACTACCCTATCAATATTCGTTCCTTCTCTAAACTTATACAAACCATTAGCCAAACGTACAGGACGCACTAGCTTTCCATCACGTTTTAGTAATACATCGTCTTCTTTTGCTTCATCAATTGTAATTTCTTCAGCTTCTACAAATGCTAAATATTGAGAAGCTAAATCTCCTGGCTCTTGACTTACGGGTAATTTTTGAGTTAATCCTGCTCCTTCCGAATCGGTTCTTGCTACAATAACTCCATCTTCTACGCCTAACTCTAAAAAGGCATATCGAATTGCATTTAATTTTGCTATAAAGTCTTCGTGTGGTACAGTTACTTTTCCGTCTTGATGTCCACATTGTTTAGCATCTGAAACTTGATTTTCTATCTGAATAGCACAAGCACCAGCCTGAATCATTTTTTTAGCTAACAAATACGTAGCTTCTTCATTTCCAAAACCAGCATCAATATCAGCAATAATTGGAACTATATGTGTTTCAAAATTATCAATTTCACTCTGTACATCTTCTCCGTTTTCTAATCTTCTAAATAAATCGTTTAATTCAATAGCATCTGCTTGACGTAGAAAATCATAAATCTCCTCAATTAACGCAGGAACTGCTGTTTTTTCATGCATCGATTGATCTGGTAATGGACCAAACTCTGAGCGCAAAGCAGCTACCATCCATCCTGAAAGATATAAATAACGTTTACTTGTTGTTTTGTGATGTTTTTTTACTGCAATCATTTTTTGTTGTGCTACAAATCCGTGCCAGCACCCCAATGACTGTGTATAATTAGATGAATCTGCATCGTAAGCCGCCATATCTTCTCTCATAATTGCAGCGGTATATCTAGCGATATCTAAACCTGTTTTAAAGCGGTTCTGCGCTACCATTCTAGCAGCATTCTCTGGAGAAACTGAATTCCAAGTTGATCCAAACTTTTTCTTTAATTCTTTTACTGTTTGTAAAGCAGAACTATAATTAGCGTGTGCTAAATTTTTCATAATTTTGTAATTGATAAGGTTATTAATTTTTATTGATAGCTTGCCCTCTTAAATGTTGCCGCATTTTTGAGGGCTTTTTTCTCGATAATCGAGATTTAAATATTCAAGTCTAGTTTTTAATTTAAATTGCTTTTCTCTATAAATATTTATATGCCGGTAAGGTTAAGAACTCTACAAATTCTTTGTTTAAAATCAACTCGTCAAATAATTGAATAGCTAACTCAAACTTTCCGTTATTGTATCTGTCTTCACCTACATAACTTTTTATTTTTTTTAATTCTTCTTTTTTAAATTGCTCATACATTCCCTCTGTAAACGTTCTACCATCTTCAATCATTACGTTTTTATGTAACCATTGCCATACTTGTGTTCGAGATATTTCAGCAGTTGCTGCATCTTCCATTAAATTATACAAGGCAGCTGCTCCTTGTCCCATTAACCACGACTCTACATACAAAATACCAACATTGATATTTTCTCGTATTCCTTGCTCAGTAATAGTACCTTCTGGTAATTCTACTAAATCTTTTTCTGTAATTGTTAGATCTTCTAGCTTTTTATCTATCTGATTCGCATTGGGCATTGTTGTATTAAAAACGTCCATTGCAATTGCTACTAAACCAGGATGCGCCACCCAAGTTCCGTCATGACCATTCCTAACTTCTTGCTCCTTATCTTTCTTAACCTTAGCAAAAGCTTCTTTATTCAACTCTTCATTATTCTTCACAGGAATTTGTGCTGCCATTCCTCCCATAGCATGTACACCTCGTTTGTGGCACGACTTAATAACTCGTAACGAATATGCCTTCATAAATGGGCTACTCATGGTTACTTGTGAACGGTTTGGCACAATAAAACCAGAATGATTTCTGAACTTTTTAATGTATGAAAAGATATAATCCCAACGACCACAATTTAAGCCAGCCATATGATCTTTTAACTCATAAATAATTTCATCCAACTGAAAACTTGCCGTAATTGTTTCTATTAATACTGTTGCTTTAATGGTTTTTTTTGGTACCTCCATATATTCTTGCGCAAATACAAAAACATCATTCCACCAACGTGCTTCTTTGTAGTGTTCTAGTTTAGGTAAATAAAAATAGGTTGCACTTCCTTGCTCTCGTAAGGTTTTGATATTATGGAAAAAGTACAATCCAAAATCTACCAAAGAACCCGACATTTCTACACCATCAATCAACAAATGTTTTTCATTTAAATGCAATCCTCTTGGTCTTACTAACAAGGTAGCTACTTTGTCTTTCAACTCATAGCTTTTATCTTTTGCAGCGTTGTAAAATGAAATTGTTTTATTTACTGCATCTCGTAAGTTTACCTGACCATCTAAAATATTTTGAATTGTAGGTGAATTACTATCTTCAAAATCTGCCATAAACGTTTTTGCTCCAGAATTTAATGCATTGATAATCATTTTACGCTCTACTGGCCCTGTAATTTCTACTCTCCTATCTAACAAATCTTCAGGTAACGGAGCACATACCCAATCGCTCTCTCTTATCTCTTTCGTTTCCAAAGGAAAAGAAGGATAGTTTCCTGCATCAAAATAAGCTTGTTCGATTTCTCTTTCAGCTAATAATTGAAGTCTTTGAGGATTAAATTTTTCTTGAAGTTGAATTAAAAATGCTTTGGCTTCATTGGTCAAAACACTTTTATACTCGGTTTGATCAAAACCTACACATTGAATTTCTTTTGCTAAAACATCTTGATTCATATCTATTTATTTTTTACTTATTGATTGACAGTTCAATATTAAAAAAAAGAACTCAAACAAAAAAGCGAACGTTCGCTAAAAACATGTAAATTACAAATTTTTATTAATTCGCTAATTTTTATACCTTTGAATTACGAATATTTTAATAAAACACATTGGAAGAAGAATATATCAGATTAGTTTTTGGGTTAAAACTGAAACAAATACGTACAGATAAAAATCTATCACTCTTTGGATTAGCTAAACTAACAGGATTATCAAAATCGTATTTAAACGAAATTGAGAAAGGAAAAAAGTATCCAAAAACTGATAAAATTGTTATTCTTTCTGAGAAGCTAGAAGTACCTTATGATCATTTGGTATCTCTAAAATTAGATAAAAACCTAGCCCCTATTGGTGAAATTTTACAATCGAAAATTTTAAAAGAGATTCCTCTTGACCTATTTGGTATTAAAGAAAATAATCTAATTGACATCATTGCCAATGCTCCTGCAAAGGTTAATGCTTTTATAAGTACCATTATTAAGATTTCTCAAAACTACAATTTAACAAGAGAGAGCTTTTTTCTTGCTGCATTACGTTCGTACCAAGAAGCACACAACAACTATTTTGAGGATATTGAAACAAAGGTTACAGATTTTATTAAGGCTTATCAAATCAATCCAAACAAACCTATTTCTTCAAAAGACTTAGAAGAAATTTTAATTGAAGAATACGGTTATACGATTGATAGCGAAGAACTATCTAAACATCAAAAATTATCTGAATTAAGAAACATCTATATTCCAAAAAACAAAACACTTCTTATATATAACGATATAAACGAAGCACAGAGAACATTCATTTTTGCTAAAGAAATAGCTTATAATTATTTACAAATTGAAAACAGGTTATATACATTTCCATGGATTAAATTTGACAGTTTTGATGAAGTATTAAATAATTTTGTAGCTTCTTACTTTGCAGGTGCTTTAATTATTCCGAAAGATGATTTAATTCAAAAACTAACACAACTTTTTTCTTTAAAAACTTGGCAACCTATACAATTGCACAAAATTATTAGAAGTTATAATTGTTCAGACGAAACGTTTTATCAACGTTTAACGAACATTTTACCAAGACATTTTAATATTAAGAACCTATTCTTTTTACGTTTTACTCATAAAGAAGGTTCTCTGGCACATAGACTTTCTAAAGAACTACATATTACACAACAACAGTCTCCTCACGCCAATCGTAACAATGAACATTATTGCAGAAGATGGATTGCCATTAAAACAATTCAGGATTTAGAAGTTTCAGAAGAAAAAAAATCTGCTTACGGAATTCAAATTTCGTCGTACGAAAATTCTCAAAAAGAGTATTTAGTACTTTCTGCGGCTACTGCCGATCCTTTTAAAGAAAAAATTAATCGTAGTGTTAGCATAGGTATGTTGCTTTCTCCACACTTAAAAAGAAAACTTCATTTTTTTAATGAAGATACTTTCACTAAAAAAACAGTAGGTGTTACTTGCGAAACATGCGCAGTACAAAACTGTAATGAACGGGTGGCAGAACCTTATATTTTACTAAAACAATCTAGAAATAAAGAAATAGAAAACACTGTTGAAAACATCATTCAATCGTACACCTAAACACCTTGTTTTGTACGTTGTTTTTCTTATTTTAGCACACGCAAACAAATAACTTACCATGGATCTTAACTTCAACAAAAACGAAGACCACAATAAACTTTTAGTATCAGATTTACGTAGACGCTTAACCAAAGTTAAATTAGGCGGTGGACAAAAACGTATTGACAAGCATCATGAGAAAGGAAAATTAACAGCTCGTGAACGTATTGATTATTTATTAGACGATAAGTCTAAGTCTATCGAAATTGCTGCTTTTGCAGGTGAAGACATGTATCAAGAACATGGTGGATGTCCTTCAGGCGGCGTGGTTGTAAAAATGGGATATGTTAGCGGTAAGCAATGTATTGTTGTTGCTAACGATGCTACCGTAAAAGCAGGTGCTTGGTTCCCTATTACAGGAAAGAAAAATTTAAGAGCTCAAGAAATAGCAATTGAAAATAAATTACCTATTATTTATTTGGTAGATTCAGCTGGAGTTTATTTACCTATGCAGGATGAGATTTTTCCTGATAAAGAACACTTCGGAAGAATTTTTAGAAACAATGCTGTGATGAGTAGCATGGGAATTACCCAAATTGCTGCCGTTATGGGAAGTTGTGTTGCTGGTGGTGCTTACTTACCTATTATGAGTGATGAAGCACTTATTGTAGACAAAACAGGAAGTATTTTCTTAGCGGGTAGTTATTTAGTTAAGGCCGCTATTGGTGAAACTATTGATAACGAAACCTTGGGTGGAGCAACTACACATTGTGAAGTATCTGGGGTTACCGATTATAAAGCAAAAGATGATAAAGATGCTTTAGATACCATTAAAAACTTAATGGATAAAATTGGAGATTATGACAAAGCTGGATTTAATCGTAAAGAAGCTTTTCCTCCAAAAGAAAATGAAGATGATATTTTCGGAATTTTACCAAAAGCTCGTAATGAGCAATACGACATGATGGAAATCATCAAGCGTTTGGTTGATAATTCTGAATTTGAAGAATACAAGGCAGGCTATGGTCAAACCATTATTACTGGATATGCTCGTATTGATGGATGGGCAGTAGGTATCGTTGCTAACCAACGTAAAATTGTAAAATCAAAAGGAGCAAAAACCAAACCTAGCGAAATGCAATTTGGTGGGGTAATTTATAACGATTCAGCTGATAAAGCTACTCGATTTATTGCCAACTGTAACCAGAAGAAAATCCCGTTAGTTTTCTTACAAGATGTTACTGGGTTTATGGTAGGAAGTAAATCTGAACATAGCGGAATTATCAAAGACGGAGCCAAAATGGTGAACGCTGTTAGTAACTCTGTAGTTCCTAAATTTACGGTAGTTATTGGTAACTCTTACGGTGCAGGAAATTACGCTATGTGTGGTAAAGCCTATGACCCTCGTCTTATTTTTGCATGGCCAAGTGCTGAACTAGCTGTGATGAGTGGAGCCTCTGCTGCCAAAGTATTACTACAAATTGAAACAGCTGCTTTAAAGAAAAAAGGAGAAGAAATTACTCCTGAAAAAGAAGCTGAATTATTTGATAAAATTAAATCGAGATACGATAATCAAATATCTCCTTACTATGCTGCTGCAAGAATTTGGACCGATGCTGTAATTAATCCTCTAGACACCAGAACATGGATTTCTATGGGAATAGAAGCTGCTGACCACGCTCCTATTGAAAAGCCTTTTAATTTAGGAGTTTTACAAGTTTAAAACACAGAAAACAGCATGAAGAGGAAAGTGTTTTGGGGCATTATTGCCCTTGTTATAGGCTTTGTAATCTATCAAGTGTATATTTTCACCTTATCTGAAAATGATAATATCAAGTCTATTTACCTAGTTCCTGATGATGCTGTTTTCATAGTTGATACTGAAAGACCTATTGACACTTGGGATGAAATAAGCTCAAGTGAAATTTGGACGCATCTTCAAAAGAATCAACAAATCAATAAACTATCTGAAGGCCTACATAGTTTAGATGAAACTTTTAAAGCAAAAAAGGAAATTTTTGACTTTATTGGGGAACGTAATCTGGTTATTTCAGTACATGTATTTAGTCCTAGAAAATATGGGTTATTATACGTTGCGGATTTACAAAAATTCTCTAAACTTATTTTTCTAAAAAGAGCTATAAGTAATTTGGCTGGAGAAGACTATAAGGTAACGAAACGAGTATACAAAGAACACGAAATTATAGAACTGTATAATAAGAAGACTAGAGAAACTTTACACCTTTCTTTTATTAAAAACCAAGTTATAGCTTCTTATACTCACCTTTTGGTTGAACAATCAATTGACCAATACTTGAATCCTGTTATTGGACGAGATATAAATTTTATAGAAATAAAAAAGAAAACAGATACTGATGGATTTTTTAATATCTATTTACAACATAAATATCTAAAAGATTATTTAAATTGTTTTACCAGTTCTAGCAATTTAGATTTTTTAAATAAAGAAGCATTCTTCTACTCTGGTTTAGACATATCCATTGTGGAAGGAGTTATCGTTCAAGCTACTGGTTACACAAACGTTGACACTAATTCACAAACTTATTTAAAGGTATTACAAAAGTCTGGGGCTGGTAAGCGTAGCGTTGCTAAAGTAGCTCCAAAGAACACCTCTTTATACCTTAGTTTTGCTTTTGATAACTTTAAAACATTCAATAGTAATCTAGAGAAACTCCAACAAGAAAATCCTGCTGATTTTAAGGTGTATTCTGATCAACTTGCGATGATTGAGGATAAGTTAGACATTAATGTTTCTGAAAACATTTATAGTTGGATTGGTAGTGAAATAGCTTTAATTCATTTTAACACTGAGCTTTCAAAAAACAAAAAAGATATCGCTGCTATTATTAAAGCTGACGATATTGATGACGCTAAAGAAAATCTTCAGCTTGTCCTTTCAAAAATTAAAGAAAACACCCCTTTGAAATACAAGCAAATCGATTACAGAGGTTATCCTATTAACTTTTTCGATTTAAAAGGATTCTTTAAAATGTTAGCAGGAAACATGTTTTCTAAAATGGAGAAACCTTACTTTACCATTATTGATGATTTTGTAGTTTTTAGTACTAGTCCAAATACTATTAAAGAAATTATTAACAACCACTTAATAGGATACACCCTAGAAAACTCTGAAAAATTCGATGATTTTAATTATCATTTTGAGAAAAAATCTAGTGTCTTTGCTTATGTAAACACTCCAAATTCCTATAAAGATCTTTTAAGTTTAGTTGACAACAAAACTCGACGTGAACTTCAAAAAAACAAACCTTATATTACTTGCTTTTCACAAATTGGAATGCAGCTAATTGCTTCTGATGACTTATTTGAAAGTAATATTTCTCTTGTTTTTGAAGATCCTAAAAACATTGACATAAACACTAAAAAAGATAAAGAATTAAAAGAGAAACTACTATTAGAGTTAGCTCCCTACAAAGATTCTACAAGTACTCAAAATTCCACAACATTTTTTAAGCTTCCGCCAATACATCCTTCTGACCTAAGCGCTAAATCATACAAAGAGTTCTATAAAAACGGAAAGCTAAAATTTGAAGTTGATTTAGAAGATGGCTTAAAAGATGGTTCTTATAAGTCCTATTATGAAAACGGAAAAGCAAAAGTTAAAGGGCATTATAAAAATGATAAACAAAGTGGAACTTGGAAAGCTTATGATAAACAAACAGGTGATGTAATTTTCAAAAAACATTTTTAATTGCAATATTTTATAGCATTAGTTACATTTGCCAAGCAAAATTAAAACAGAATACACATGGGAAGAGCATTCGAATTTAGGAAAGCAAGAAAGATGAAACGTTGGTCAGCTATGGCTAAAACCTTTACTCGTATTGGTAAAGATATCGTTATGGCAGTTAAAGAAGGTGGTCCAAACCCCGAAACCAACTCTCGTTTACGTGTTGTAATTCAAAATGCAAAGGCTGCCAACATGCCTAAAGATAATGTTGAGCGCGCTATTAAAAAAGCATCTGATAAAAGTACTGAAAACTATAAAGAAGTATTATTTGAAGGATATGCTCCTCATGGAATTGCTGTTTTAGTAGAAACTGCTACTGATAATAATAACCGTACAGTAGCTAATGTACGTGCTGCTTTTAACAAGTGTAACGGAAATTTAGGAACTTCTGGATCAGTTGCTTTTATGTTTGACCACGTGGTTAACTTTAAAGTAAAAGAAGATTCCTTAGGAATGGATTTAGAAGAGTTTGAAATGGAAATGATCGACTTTGAAGTGGAAGAAGTTTTTGCCGACGAAGAAGATAGTTCGGTAATGCTTTATGCTCCTTTTGAACAATTTGGCGCTATTCAAAAATATTTAGAAGAAAATAATATTGAAATTCTTTCTTCGGAATTTGAACGTATTCCAACAACCACTACTGCGATTTCAGAAGAACAAAAAGAAGAGGTAAACAAACTTTTAGAAAGACTGGAAGAAGATGATGACGTAAATAATGTCTACCATTCTATGGAAGAATAACAAACATCTTCTTATTCAAAACATATAAATCCAACGATAAAAATCGTTGGATTTTTTTATATATTTATCTCAACCAAACTTTTCACTATTACTATTTTCTACGAAACAAAAAGAGTGGGCCAATAAAAATAAGTAGAAAAAGCAAACTTTATAAAATAGATAAAGAAGAGAACTACAATGCTTAACGATTCGGAATGAGTTTAGCTGATTATAAAAAAGCTTTTGACGCTAAAGATTTTTTAGAAAAAACAGGGCATTTAACCCTGTTTTTTTATTCTTAATTATACGTTTTTACTAATCTAACGAACTCTGCTTTGTAACCATCTTTATCCTCTCCTATTTCTCCCTCTGTCAAACTAAGTACATCTTCAATTTTTGTCTTATTTTTAAATTTTGATTTACTTAATTGCATTCCAAATAAAGCTACTGCTGAAATAAAATTCATATCATTCGTTGGTGCCAATACTTCATTTTTAACCGTTTTTACCAACTCTATACTTTTAGTCCCTTTTGGTAATTTATACCTAAACTTCACCGTTAATAATTCATTATTAAAACTATCTAATTGTTTATTTTGAGTATACTTCAATTTGGGTAGTTTCTTCAAAAATTTACTTTTTACTCCTACAGGAATTACTTCATACAATGCTGTTACTGTATGACCACTACCTAACTCACCAGCATCTTTTGTATCATCTACAAAATCTTCATCATTCAACAATCTGTTTTCATATCCTATTAAACGATATGCTTTTACTTTTTCTGGATTAAATTCTACCTGAATTTTCACATCCTTTGCAATGGTATATAAAGTACCCCCAAATTCTTTACCAAATACCTTTTGCGCTTCTTGCATCGTGTCGATATACGCATGATTTCCATTTCCCTTATCTGCTAAAATTTCTAATTTATCATCTTGGTAGTTTCCGTAACCAAAACCTAACACTGATAGAAATACTCCTGATTTTCTTTTTTCTTCTATTAACTCTTCCATTTCAGCATTGGTTGAAGCTCCTACATTAAAATCACCGTCTGTAGCTAAAATAACTCGGTTATTTCCATCTTTTATATAATTTTCCTTTGCTAGTTTGTAAGCTAACTCAATTCCTTCTCCTCCTGCCGTTGAGCCTCCTGCTTCTAATTGATTCAAAGCCTCTAATATTGTTTCTTTTTCATTTCCTGAGGTAGGTTTTAAAACTACCCCTGCTGCTCCTGCATATACAACAATTGCTACTTTATCTTTTTCTCTTAACTGATTTACCAATAATTTAAAAGCAGATTTTAATAAAGGTAATTTATTATGATCTGACATAGAGCCTGAAACATCTATCAAAAAAGTTAAGTTTGATGCTGGTAAATTTTCTTGTTTATACTCTTTTCCTTTTAACCCAATTCTTATTAACTGAGTGTCTTTATTCCATGGAGTCCTAACAATTTCTGTAGTGATTGAAAAAGGATGTTTTCCTTTAGGTTGCGGATAGTTATAATCAAAGTAATTAATCATTTCTTCAATCTTAACTGCTTCCTTTGGTATTTTTTGACCGCTATTAATCATTCTTCTTATATTACCGTAAGAAGCTTTATCAACATCAATAGAAAATGTAGACAAGGGAGAATTTATAGGACTTTTGAAAATATTTTCACTTCTTCCTGCATAAGAATCTCTATTTTCAATTTGATTATACCCTCTAATTCTAATAACTTTTGAAGCCGATGATTTTCTCCTTTTTGAAATACCGTAGGCTGCTACTACAACTTCTTCTAAAAGATTATCACTCTTCATTATTATATTAATTACAGAACTTTCTTTTACCTTTTCTTCTACAGTTTTCATCCCTACAAAAGAAAATACTAAAACATCTCCTTGTGTAGCTGAAATAGAGTATTTACCATCAAAATCAGTTTCAGTTCCAATAGTAGTTCCTTTTACCACAATAGTAACTCCTGGTAACGGACCTGATTCATCTGAAACTATACCTGTAATTGTTCTTTGTTGCGCTGTAAGTGCTATTGAACTCAACAATAGTATTACATAAAATAGTTTTTTAAACATAGTTTTTCGTTTTAAAGTTTACATAAAACTAGCTAACACTATATTTTTATAAAACTATAAATGAGTAAACAAGTTTATTAGAAAAGTGAACGATACTTTTTAGTGAGGTAAAGTTTTAGCGAGTGTTTTTTTACGTTGGATTTTTTTTGTTTCTGTCTCAACAAATTTTTCTACAAAATAAATTTCTTTCGGAATTTCATACTTCGTAAGCCCCAATAGATTTCTAACTTCGTTCGAAATGGCGTCGTTTTTCTCTCCTTCTACTATCAAAACTAGCTTCTCTCCTAGTTTTTTATCGTTGATACCTGTAACAAAAAAGCGGTTTGAAATAATTTTAGAGAGTTTTTCTTCTATTTTCTCTGGATGTAGCTTTACTCCTCCAGAGTTAATCACGTTATCATAACGTCCCAACCATTCAAATTCGGTATCAGAAATCAAACGAATTACATCGTTTGTTATAATTTTTTCTTCGGCTACTTTTGGCGCATCAATCACTAAGCAATTTCGATTGTCTTGAGAGAGTTGTACATTAGGAAGTGTCTTGTAGTGAGGTTTCTCACTATCGTTCGAAATGATATTGTTTAACTTTTTAACAGCAATATGTGTAATTGTTTCTGTCATTCCGTAAGTGGCATAAATTTCAGTTGATTTATTTTGAATAGCTTCAATTAAATCATTTGCTACAACACCTCCTCCTACAATAAGTTTCTTTATTTTATGAATACTAGACAAAGAGCTTCTTAACTGCAAAGGTACCATCGCGGAAAAATCATACTCTTTTAGAATTTCAACTTCAGATGTTGGAGCAACCACATCCATACTCCACCCTAAGGTTAATGCACGAACTAGCATCATTTTCCCTGCAATATAGTCGGTTGATAAGCACAATAAAGCTGTAGTATTTTCTTTTAATCTGAAAAAAGTTCCAGTGGCTTTTGCTGAGTTTATCATAAACTCTTTTTTCAATCGAATTGGTTTAGGTTTTCCCGTAGAACCTGATGTTTGCACTACTACAAAATCTTCTGCATTAAACCAATCTGATAAAAATTGATATACGGAATCGTTTATAGTCTTCGAAAAAGTCAATAAGTCATCTTCATTAGAAAAAGACTTTCCGTTTAACTGAAAACTATTATGAAAGTTTAGATTGTCCACTTTATTTGGAGTACTACTTTGTTGTTATTACAGGTTTCTCTATGTTACCAAATAGTTTTTCTTTCCAATTTTTCCAGCCATATTTTTTTGAGAACAGTAGCAACATTAAAGGATATAAAACAAATACTGGTAAAAACATCTCTATCCCTACCGAAGGATCTGAAGTATCTACAAATAAAGCATCCGTTTGAAAAACGGTCCAATCTGTAGTTACCAAGAATGCAGCTACAATATTATTAATAGCATGTAAACCTAATGCTAATTCTGTTCCTTCATCCATTAGTGTGGTAATTCCGAAAAAGAAACCTGTTCCTATATAAAAAACCATTGAAATATACCCTAGCTTCTCTACTTCTGGGTTTGCTCCGTGGAGTAAACCAAACGCTACAGAAGTTACTATTAATGGAACCCATCTGTTTTTAAACCAAGTACCAAGTCCTTGCATAAAATACCCTCTAAAAAGTAATTCTTCAAAACTCGTTTGAATGGGTAAAAACAAAAACGATACTATCATTAAAGTAAAAAAAGGCAGAGGTTTAAAATTCCATGTATAATTTTCAGAAGCTAAAAGAATCTCAGAAGATACTACTAGTACAGATAGTATTCCCCATACAAAGAAACCAAACCAAAAGCGATTCCAATCTATTTTATTTCTACTTGTTATAACTGTTTTTATAGCTCTTTTATGAATGTATTTTACTCCTAAAAACAATGAAACTAATCCAAAAGCAAACATCACCACCATCATAAATAAAAACATGTTTTTATTTATTCCTAAGCTCATAAAGCTATCATCTGCTGCTCTTAAAAACTCACTTGTACTTTCAGAATGTAAAATTGCAGTTACAGCTAAAGGAATTACACCTATAAACTGCCACCCAAATAAAACTATAAAAATAACTAATAAGTATAAGTACCACTGGTTGTCTCCTTTATATGCTTGTTGTATAAAATTCATTGTTATATATTAAAGTACCATTTTTTGTTCGTATTATACCCTAAACTTCCATTTGAAACTTCCAACGGACTTTCAAAATTGTTGGTAAACAAACTACCTGTTCCTAAACCTTGTGGTAACGGATTATTTAACGTATGTGTCCATTGTGCTATTGCATTTAATCCTATATTGCTTTCCAAAGCACTCGTTATCCAATTACCCGCATTATGGTTGGATGCTATTTGAATCCATTCGTTACTTCCTTTAAACCCACCTACCAAACTTGGTTTTAAAATAATGTATTGGGGTTGAATTGTAGCTATACATTTTTCTTTCTCTTCTAAAGAAAACACGCCTATCAATTCTTCATCTAACGCAATTGGTAATGGTGTTTTTTCACATAAACTTGCCATTTCTTGCCATTGTCCTTGTTTTATTGGTTGCTCTATAGAATGTAGTTCTAATTCAGATAGTCTTTGTAACTTTTCTAAGGCATTTTGTGGCAAAAATGCTCCATTGGCATCTACACGAAGTTCAATTTCCTTGGCTGAAAATTCTTTTCGTATTGATTGTAACAAAGCTATCTCTGTATCGAAATCAATCGCTCCTATTTTCATTTTTATGGTAGTAAAACCTTGTTGCAACTTATCTTTTATTTGTTGCTGCATAAAGGCTTTATCTCCCATCCAAATTAATCCGTTTATAGAAATTTGTTGTTGTCCTTTAGTAAAGTCAGAAGGAAATAATTCAAACGGTGTTTTGCTTTCTAAGGATAAAAATGCTTGTTCTAATCCAAACTGTATCGATGGGAACTCTATGAGTTCAAATAATAATTTCTCTAAGCCAGAATTAATATTGTTACACACCCACTGTAATTTCTCTTCATAATTAGTTTTATCATCAGCACTTAAACCTCTGAACAAACCGCATTCTCCAAAACCTTTCTTTCCTTCTTTTTCTAAAATTATAAACCAAGTTTCTTTAGTTCTTAAAATTCCACGAGAGGTACCACTTGCTTGTTTAAAGTTTAGTAAGTATTTATGGTAGGTAGCTTTTATCAATTGTAAGTGTTTTAGTTATGAGTTTCAGAAGCTTTTTTAAAGTTCTCTAAATATTGTTGACTCATTTTTTTAAGAGCTCCTTTAAAGTACGGGAATAAACAACTCATTATATACGATTCACTAGTACAGGTAGTAGTTTGTAATATCTTAGTTGAGTTTTCTTCTGAAGTAAAAGTATAATCATCTGTTTTTAGCATATTTTCTGCATCAAAGTGAAGAGTAAGTTTTTCATTTTCTTTATACGCTAATACTTCTTCTGTCATAGTTACCAATTTACCTTGATTTTCAACAACCACTTTATATTTACTACCTATTTTATTAGGTTGTTCTTCTAGAGTTTCAATTGATTTCACCTCTGGCATCCATTTTTTCATCAATTCTTCATCCTGAAAATCCGAAAAAACTTCTTTCACAGGCTTATTAATTGTTACTTCATTGGTATAAACAACTTCTTGTACCACTAATCCTGTTAAGAAAAATGTAAGAATTAAAACTGTTATAACACCTAAAATTATTTTGATTATTTTCATATATATAATACCTCTCCAAAAAGGCTACCTAAATAGTTATTGTTTGTCCAATTTCTAAAATCACTAATTCTTTTTTTGCTTGTGAAAACTTTTCTTTAGCTTCTTCTATATCTATTTTTATAGGAGGAAAGGTGTTGAAATGACACCCTATTACTTTATCACAAATTACTAAGTCGCTGGCTATGATAGCATCGTCAACTCCCATGGTAAAATTATCACCAATCGGAAATATTGAAGCTGTTAAGTTTGTTGACATCGGTATTAGCTTCATATCCATAGTTACTGCTGTATCACCAGAAATATACAAGGATTTTTCTCCTGCTGTTACTACAAACCCTCCTGGTTGCCCTCCATAACTTCCATCTGCAAATGAAGAAGTGTGAATAGCATTTACATACTTTGCAGAAAACACATCATTTTTATATGTACCTCCATGATTTACTGGGTGTCCCTTGAATTTTTTCGTTTCATAATACATTACTATTTCGTAATTAGATATTATTGTAGCTCCAGTTCTTTCTGCTATGCATTCCACATCTAATACATGATCTTGATGCGCATGTGTAAGTAAAATATAATCTGCTTTTACTTTATCTACATCTATATTTGAAGCTAGAGGGTTTCCTGTTATAAAAGGGTCAACTAACACATGTGTTCCGTTAATTTCAATACCAAAACATGCGTGACCGTAAAAAGTAATTTTCATGTATTTATTCTTTTCGTTTAATTCGTTTCTTTATGAGTATTATTAATAAAACTATTAAAAGTATAAATGGCCAAATGTTTACCAAACCGATAAAAAACCATTTTATATTGTCTATTCCGTTAGTAAAAGCATCTGCTATACGTCTTCCAAAAGTTTTTGAATAAGCTTTACTTACTTCTTTTTTATAAAATCGAATTGTTAGGGTTGAGAAGGACACTTGATTTTGTAAGTATTTCAAACGTCCTTCCATCGATTCAATATCAGATCTTACGTTGGCTAGTTCTCTTTCAACTTCTAAAATTTCTTTTACCGAACTAGCTTTATTAAGTATTTCGCTATATCTTCGTTCTACTTCTTTTTTTACTTTCAAACGTGCTTGTACATCTAAAAATTGCTCTGTTACATCGTTAACAGAGATATTCTTATTATCAAACCTTGCTACTTTTGATGAAATCTCATTTAAAAAAGTATCAAAACTTTCTGAAGGAATTCGAACCGTTAAATTTGAAGTAATATTTTGAGAAGATTTGTACTCGTTATCAGCAGAAATGTATCCGTTATATTTTTTTACTGCTTGCTCTATATAATTTCTTGTTTCTAATAAATTATCTGTTTCAAAAGAAATATCTCCTGTTTTAATAAGTTTTCTTTCAATTGTTACTTCTTTATTCTCTGATGCAACTTCTGATGCTTCTACAATTTCTTTGGTAATGTCAAAATTTCCTGAAGTTTTAAGCTCTCCATAAGAGGTTGGATTCGCTCCTTTACTATTACAGCTAATAAATAATAGAAACGTTCCGAAAAAAACTAAAATAGTTCTCATAGTGTTAAATTTTCTTGGGAAGTTACAAAATTTGACCTAATCCGAATAAAATTGAAAATAAAAAGGTACTAAGAGCTACTTTTTTTAACTCTCCATCTAACAACGCTTCTTCTTTGTTTTTATAGACAAAAACTAAATGTTTTAGTAGAGGAATATAAGCTATAATAAATAAGAATTGATATGGTGACTTAAACGTAATTAGCGTGTACAGTAATGCAACTATAAAAGACGCTACAATTAAAAAGTAATGATACATTTTTGCAGATTCTGCTCCCATTTTTACAACAAGCGTATTTTTTCCTGATACCGCATCATTCTCTCTATCTCGCATATTGTTTAAGTTCAATACCGCTGTACTCAACAATCCAACTGTAATTGCTGGTAAAAAAATGATAAAGTTCAATTGTTTTGTATATAAAAAATAGGTTCCAACGACTGCTAACAATCCGAAAAAGATAAAAACAAAAACATCTCCAAATCCGCTATAACCATAAGCTGATTTCCCAACGGTATATTTTATGGCTGCTACTATCGAAGCTATCCCTAACCCGAAAAAAATTATTGAATACAAAAAGTTGTCTTTTCCAAAGGAAACATAAATTAGTAGTAGTGCAATAATAGTTGTAATAACTCCTGTAACAATCATTGCATTTTTCATTTGTTTTGGAGTAATCGCTCCTGAAGCTACCATACGTGCTTCTCCTTCTCTTTCATTATCCGTCCCTTTTACACCATCTCCATAATCATTAGCAAAATTAGATAGTACTTGAAAACCAATAGTGGTTAGTATAGCAAGTAAAAATATATATATTGAAGGAAAAACCTCGATATGTTTAACTTTAAAATATGTTTTATCAACAACATCAAGCTCAGCTAATGAAGTTTGTATAGGTTGCCAAACCCCTAAAAAACTTCCTAAAATAATTCCTGAAACCGATAAGGGTAATGTACGTAAACGTGCTGCTTTTATATAGTTTTTCATTGAGATAATATGATTTTCAAAGATAAGTTTTTTAGACATAAAAAAAGGAAAGCTAAGCTTTCCTTTTATCTTCAACTATATGAATCGTTTATTTATTTACTACAGCATCAAAACCTACTTTTGTTCCTGGTTTATCTATAAAATATTCTCTTTTGTCTACCAAAACATTATCTCTAAGAATTTCCATTGTTATTGTATAAACACTAAAATTATCTGTGGCTTTATCTTCATATTCAAAAGCTAAATTAGCTGCAAAATTAATTTCATCTGTATACGATTTCTTATAAGGAAAAACATTAGTTGTTGTAGTGTTATCATACTTAAAGAAACCTGATTCTAGAAAAACAGTTTTAATTCTTCCATTGTTGTCATTACTTGTACTCGTAATATTAAATGTTATTGTTGCCAAGTTTCCATTTCCATCAAGAGATAAATCGGTATCATCACACGATATTAATAACACTAAGCATAAAAAGGTAAAAAGGTATCTCATTCTTTTTTGTTTTTGAATTATTTTTCAACAAACTTACTACAAAGAAAAAAGTGTGCTACTCTCGTAACACACTTTTAAGAAAACTTTATATTTCTTTACTAAAGGTTATTTGCTTCTGCAATTAACTCTGCAATGTCTTTTACTTGTATTTGCGATTCTTTTTCTTTGAATTTTACACCGTCAGTCATCATGGTATTACAGTAAGGACAACCGGTAGCAATAATTTGTGGATTTGTTTCTAAAGCATCTTCTGTTCTTAACACGTTAATATCTTTATCTCCTCTTTCAGGTTCTTTAAACATTTGTGCTCCTCCAGCTCCACAACATAATGCTGTTGACTTATGACGTTTCATCTCAGTCATTTTTACTCCTAAACGACGAATTAATTCACGTGGACTTTCATATACATCATTTGCACGTCCTAAATAACATGGATCGTGATACGTTAAACGCTTACCGTTTAAATTTTCATCTTCAATAGTTAAACGTCCTTCTTTGATTAACTTGCTAATATATTGAGTATGATGATATACTTTATACTTTCCTCCTAATTCAGGATATTCATTTTTTAATGTATTAAATGAATGCGGATCGCAAGTTACAATTGTTTTTATTTCGTAAGCGTTTAAAATTTCAATATTAGTAACAGCTTGCATTTGAAATAAAAACTCATTCCCTGCTCGTTTTGCTGCATCTCCTGTTGAACTTTCTTCGGTGCCTAATACTGCAAAGTCAACTCCTGCTTGTTGTAATATTTTTACGAAGGCTCTTGTTATTTTTTTTGCTCTATCATCGTAACTTCCTGCGGCTCCTACCCAAAATAACACTTCAGGTTGTTTTCCTTGAGCCTTCATTTCTGCCATTGTTGGTACTACCATAAATTGTGAGTTTTTAAATTATGACTTACGCTTTATTTCTTACTCGTAATTCATAATTAATTATTAAAAAATTATTCTTCGTCTTTCCAGTTTAATCTATCCATTTGACTATACTGCCATGGTGCTCCGTTATTTTCAATATTGGTCATCATCATATTTAACTCTTGCGGAGCTGCAGATTCTTCCATTACTAAATAACGACGCATATCCATAATAATAGATAATGGATCAATACCAATAGGACACTCTTGTACACAGGCATTACAACTTGTACAAGCCCATAATTCTTCTGGTGTTATATAATCATTTAATAATTGTTTTCCATCGTCTTTAAATGTACCTCCATTTGCATCAATATTTTTTCCTACTTCTTCTAAACGGTCACGTGTTTTCATCATAATTGCACGTGGTGATAATTCTTTTCCTGTTAAGTTTGCTGGACAAGATGAAGTACAACGTCCACATTCAGTACATGTGTAAGCATTCATTAACTGTACCCAATTTAGATCAGTCACATCAGAAGCACCAAATTTCTCAGGTTCTCCTTCTTCTTCTCCATCTTCAGGCATAGCATACGGATCAGCATCTGGATCCATCATCATCTTTACCTCTTTTGTTACAGCTTCTAAATTATTAAACTGTCCTTTGGGTTTTAAATTTGCATAGAATGTATTTGGGAAAGCTAGTAATATATGTAAATGCTTAGAATAATATAAATAATTTAAGAATATTAAAATTCCTATAATGTGTAGCCACCAAGCTGTTTTCTCAATAGTATGTAAAGATTCATTAGAAAAACCATCAAACCAAGGAGCTATAAATTGAGAAACTACATTTCCTACTCCAGCCTCTTGAAAAGTAACATCTGTAGCATTCATTACTAAGAATAAACTCATTAACACCATTTCAAAATATAGAATAATATTTCCATCATTCTTAGGCCAACCTTCCATTTCTTTATTCCAAAAACGTTTCACTTTTTCTATATTTCTTCGGAACCAAAAAATCGTTACAGATATTAAAACAAGTACTGACAATACTTCAAAGTTACCTATTAAGAAACCGTATAATGTATTACCTATTATTGGTTGAAAAACACGATGTGTTCCTAATAATCCATCAATAACAATCTCTAACATTTCGATATTAATCAGAATAAACCCAACATATACAACAACATGTAAAATACCTGAAACAGGACGACGTACCATTTTATATTGTCCTAAAGCTATTTTAGCCATATTTTTCCATCGTTCTGGCTTTCTATCAGTTCTATCTACATCTTTTCCTAATTTAATGTTTCGTATTAGCTTACGAACATTCATTACAAAATACCCTATAGCTGCAATTAAAATAATTGCAAAAAAGAGGTTTGGCAAGTAATTCTCCATTGTCTTTAATTAATTTTTTTACTCTATTTATAACTATTTACTTCTTCAGTTTTTAAGAGGTTATAGAATATTTTTAGTTGTTGTTTTATTTAGTTGTTACTTGTATTGCTTTGATTGTTTTCTTCGTTATATGGTTTTGGCTTTTTTCCGAATAATGAGAAATGTACAAAACGTTTTGGGTTTAATTTCATTTCTCTTAATAGTTCTTCTAATTCTTTTGAGGCATTTGTTAAATTAGTATACATTTTATCATCAGTCATTAACTTTCCTAAAGTTCCTTTTCCTGATTTCATGTTGGCTAACAAGCCATTAACATTTGCAAGAGTTGCTTCAAGCTTTTTTACCGATTCTCCTAAATTAGCTTTCGCTAAATCATCAGATACTTTTGAAAAGTTATCTGTAATTTTTTTAGTATTCTCAAAGGTTTTATTTAAATTTTCTTTATTATTTGCCAATAATGTATTAACCGAAGCTAAAGTTTTACGTACATCATATATGGTACCTTCTAAGCCTAATATACTTCTATTTAAGCTTTTTCTTGATTTTTCATCTAATACTTGATTAAACCCAATAAGTAAGGAATCTGCTCCTACTAATACGTTTTCTAGTTTAGCTTGAATGGGGTTTAATTTCTCTCCAACAGATGAGAATATGTCCGATTCAACTTCTCCGTTTAAGTAATCTCCTGATTTTGCTACTTCTCCGTCATACTTAGGCACAATTGCTAAGTTTTGCCCTCCCATTAAGCTTGCCGAATATATTTTAGCGATACTGTTTTTAGAAAAATGAAAGTCAGTGTCTAATGAAATTTTCACTATTAAATTTCCTTTTTTATCTGGGTTTTGATTGAAACGAATTTCATCAACTTTTCCAACTTTCAATCCATTAATAGTAACTGAACTTGCTTCATTTAGACCATTGATATTATTGTACTCTACAAAAAAGTGCCTTGTGTTTGCACTGAACAAATCTTGTCCTTTTAAGAAATTATAACCCCAAATAAATAGTGCAATAACAACGACAGCAACAATTCCTGTTTTTAGTTCTTTAGACATAGAATATATTTATACGAGCGAAAATAATAATAATTTTGCGAGTATATATATAGAATACCTCTAAATTAACGGTTTTTCAATGCTTCTTTTATTGAAATTCGTTTTCCGTTTTTAAAAGCTACAATCCAAGCATCTTTATAACCTTTACTTCTTACTTTGGGTAAAACTTTTTTTATTTCAGACAAACTTGGTAAGTTTCCATAATAATATTTATAATAATTATCTATAAATAAATACTCTACATTTTCTAATCCTTTAAAACTACTTGTTGAAAGTTTTTTTCTTGATGCGGCTACTTGTATTCTAAACATCACTTTAGCAGATATAGGTTTTGATAGAGATGCTTTTTTTTCTAAAATGTTCTCTTTTTTTACAACTTGTATATCTTTTTCTGCAACCTTATTTACTACTTCATTTTCAACTAGCGGTGCGTTTACCGTTATAGTTTCACTAATTGTATTTAATTTTAACCGTTCAAAGTATTTTCTAATTGCCTGCGCTATTGATTTTGCCATCTTTAGCTGCCCTTTTCTAGAGTTTAAAAACTTTCCTTCATTTTTATTTGTTAAAAAACCTAGTTCTATTAAAACACTGGGCATTACTGTTTCTCTTAAAACTAAAAAATTTGCTTGCTTTACTTTTCGATTATTTCTTTTTATTGCTACAAAGTTATTTTGTACCAAACCTGCAATACCTAAACTATTTTCTAAATTTTCTTCTTGAAGTACAGATAATCCAATAACTGATTCTGGTGAATTCGGATCATAATCGTAATTTTGTTTATAATTGTCTTCTAATAATATTACCGAGTTCTCTTTTTTAGCAATCTCTAAGTTTTCTTTGTTTCCACTCAATCCTAAAACAAACGTACTTGCTCCATGCGGATCAGATCTTCTAAAAGCATCACAATGTATAGATACAAATAAATCTGCTTTTTTATCATTTGCAATTTTAGCTCGATTATGTAATTCTACAAAAACATCTTTTTTTCGAGTATAAACTACTTGTATATCTTTTGATGTTGATAGCTCTTTTCCTACATCTAATGCTACTCTTAAAGCTATGTTTTTTTCTCTGTAACCATTCCCTAAGTTTCCAGGATCTTTACCTCCATGACCAGCATCTAAAACAACAGTATACTTTTTTTGAGCTGAAACCGACGCTATACTCCCTAACAAAACTGTTAAAGAAGTAAGAATAATTAAGCATGATTTTGATATATTATATTTACGGAAATTTAAGAATTGCATCAATAAAATTTAACTATTTTTGGTTTTTAAAATATAGGCATTCAAATAACACGCCAAAGTTTTTAAATATAACACAAAAATAGTATTAATAATATTGCGAGCAAATCCAACTTACATACTTTTAGCCCTATCTCTTTTTTGTTTTCAATTAAGTATTGCCCAAGAACCTATTAAGGAGGCTATAAATATTCAAAAAACTAATAAAGATTCTACATATAATACTGCTAAAGATACTTTAATAGGGTTAAAAAATAACGACCTTGTTTATAAGAAAAGAGACACAGTTGTTAATGACTCTATTAAGCCTAAAGAAGTTATTGATGGTATTATTACCCACGATGCTGAAGATTACACCATACAAAGTACTAAAAATAAAACAATTACTTTATACAACAAAGCTCATGTAACATACACCGATATTGATTTAAAAGCTGGAATTATTATTTTAGACTATAAGAATAATATGGTATATGCTAAAGGTATAAAAGATAGTACAGGATACCATCAAAGACCTCAGTTTAAACAAGGTGGACAAGAATCGGAACAAGATTCTATTTTATTTAACTTTAAAACTAAAAAAGCTTTAGTTTACGGTGTTAAAACAAATCAAGGTGGAATTATTACTTATGGTGAAAAAACAAAACGAGTAAATGACTCCACTATATACATGAGAAGGTTACGATTTACCACTTCAAAAAAGAAAATACCAGATTATTATATTCAAACAAATAAAGCAAAACTAGTACCTGGTAAGAAAATTATAGTTGGTGGTAGTAATTTAGTATTAGCAGATGTTCCTACTCCTGTATATTTACCCTTTGCTTATTTTCCTTTAACAGACAAAAGAACTTCTGGTTTTATTATTCCTTCTTGGGGGGAAAGTAATAACCAAGGTTTTTTTATGCAAAATGGAGGTTATTACTTTGCACTAAGTGATTACTTTGATTTAACTGTATTAGGAGACTTATACACCAATGGCAGTTGGGGGTTAAATGCTTCCTCTAACTATTATGTGCGCTATAAATTTAGTGGAAGTTTTAGTGCTCGTTTTGAAAACATTATTCAAGGAATACGTGGTCTCAGCGATTATCAAAAATCCACCAATTTTAACCTTAGATGGACTCATAGTCAAGATTCTAAGGCGAGTCCAAACTCTCGTTTTTCTGCCTCTGTTAACTTAGGTAGCAGTAAGTACTACCGTCAATCTTTAAATGAATTTAATAGTTCTCAGTTCTTAAACAACACATTAAATTCGTCTATTTCTTATTATAAAAATTTTGTAGGCACTCCTTTTAACCTTAGCGTAACTGCTACTCATTCACAAAACACCAATACAGAATCAATTACTATGACGCTTCCTTCTTTACAACTTAATATGGATCGTATTTATCCATTTGCAGGTAAAGGAGGAATTAAAAAGAATCCTATTCAAAAAATGGGATTGAATTATAGTATGCAGGGGCAATATCAAATTAACACCACAGATGACGAATTTTTCACTGCTAAAATGTTTCAAACGGCAAAAAAAGGGATTCAACATAATTTAAGCACCAACACCAGTTTAAAAGCTTTTAAATATTTTACATTATCACCTAGTGTAAATTATAAAGATGTTTGGTATTTTGACCAAATTAAAAAGAGATATGATCCTACCGCAGTAAACAAAGACGGTAATTTAGGAGCGGCAGTTAACGACACTATTAGTGGTTTTACACGTTATAATGAATATAATTTTGGTGTTTCTTTATCTACCAATATTTATGGTACATTTAACTTTAAAAAAGGACGTTTAAAGGCTATTCGACATACAATTAGACCCTCTATTTCATACGGATATCGTCCAAATTTTGCTGATGATTACGATTTAACAGTACGCCAAAGTTCTGATCCAAGTGACTTACTAACCTACTCTCCCTTTGAAGGCGGTATTTATGGAACACCTGGAAGTGGAGTTTCAAACTCTATTGGTATTTCTGTAAACAATGTTTTAGAAGCTAAAGTAGCCCCAAAAGACCCCGATAGTGATGAAGAAGACAAAAAAATCACCATTCTTAACAACTTAAATTTTAGCACAAGCTATAATTTAGCCTTAGACAGTGTACGTTGGTCTCCTGTAAGAGCCAACGCTGGTACACGTTTTTTTAAAGATAAACTAGCTTTAAATATGAATGCTACCTTCGACCCATATCAAGTAAACAGTAAAGGCCAAAGAATAAATAAAATTAATGGCAATATCTTTAGAATGACTAACTTGGGAGTAACAGCTAATTACTCTATTTCTAGTAAAGATTTTGAAAAAAACAAAGATGGTGGAGATAGTGATGATGATAAAAACGGTAATGGAGCACAAGACACTCCTGATGTTTTTGGGGAAGGTATAGGACCTACTAATGGATTTCCTAACAACACTAATAACAAAAATGAAGAAAGCGAAACAAAAGAAACAGAACTATACAAAGCCAAAATACCTTGGACTCTTAATTTAGCTTACAGTATGAGTTATACAAATAACGGGTTAACAAGTCAAATAGGTAATAATACATTAATGTTTAGCGGCGATGTTGAGCTTTCGCCTAAATGGAAAGTTGGTTTTTCTTCTGGTTACGATATTAAAGACAACGCTTTCACCTACACTAGATTAAACTTTTCTAGAGATTTAGATAGTTGGCGATTTAATTTTAATTGGACTCCTTTTGGTGTTAATTCTTCATACAATTTCTTTATTGGAGTGAAATCTTCAGTATTGAGCGATTTAAAGTGGGATAAAAATAAACCACCAGATAGAGTTTTATTTTAGAAGTTAGAAAAATCTAACTTTTCCCTTTTAACAAAGCAAACAACTTTATAAACTCAAACTAAAATGAAAAAAATAATCACAACAGACAAAGCTCCAGCTCCAATTGGTCCATATAACCAAGCTGTACTTAGTGGAGATACTTTATACACTTCTGGACAAATAGCTATTAACCCTGAAACTGGTGAATTAGTTTTAGATTCTATTGAAGCAGAAACCAAACAAGTAATGCAAAACATGAAAGAAGTATTAGCTGCTGCTGGTATGACTTTTGAAAACGTTATTAAAACTTCTATTTTTATTTCAGACATGCATAACTTTTCAAAAATTAATGCTGTTTACGGTGAGTATTTTAATGACGCTACAGCTCCTGCTCGTGAAACAGTAGAAGTTGCTAACCTCCCTAAGTTTGTAAATGTAGAAATTAGTATGATTGCTGTTAAGTAAGACAATCTCAAAACATGAATAAATAAAAAATCCACTTTTGAAAGTGGATTTTTTATTATATCGCTTTAATCAACAACTCTGCGGTGGATGGATTTGTAGCCAACGGCACATCGTGTACATCACACAAACGCATTAACATAGAAATATCGGGTTCATGCGGATGTTTTGCTAACGGATCTCTAAAAAACAATACCATTTGACATTTTCCTTCTGCCACTCTTCCAGCAATTTGCGCATCGCCTCCAATAGGTCCTGATAAAAATTTTGTTACTTCAAAACCTGCTTTTTCTGCTTTTTCTCCTGTTGTACCTGTAGCTATTAACCGAACACTTTTTTGACGTAAAACTTCTTTGTGTTCATTTAAAAACTGAACCATTTCAGCTTTCATTCCATCATGTGCTATAATTGCTATTTCCATAAATAGTGTTTAAAAAAGTATTCCCGCTTTTGGCGGGAATACAATATTACAAAATATTTTATGCTTTTATAAAGAAGCCGAATACTCTAATAAATCTACAATTTTAGTAGCATATCCATACTCATTATCATACCAAGAAATTACCTTGAAAAAGTTCTCGTTTAACTCTAAACAAGCATCAGCATCAATTACAGATGTTCTTGTTTCTGAAACAAAGTCTTGTGACACCACCTCATCTTCAGTATATCCAATAATCCCTTTAAACTCTCCTTCTGAAGCCTCTTTTAATGTTGCTAAAATTTCTTTTAACGAAGTCGCTTTATCTGTTCTAAACGTTAAATCTACTAAAGAAACATCTGCCACAGGAACTCTAACTGCCATACCCGTTAATTTACCTTCTAACTCTGGAATAACTTTCGTTACTGCTTTTGCCGCCCCTGTTGACGTAGGAATAATATTATTTACTACCGAACGTCCTCTTCTCCATTTCTTATTAGGTCCGTCAACGGTATTTTGTGTTGATGTCGCAGCATGAACTGTAGTCATTAATCCCTCTTTCAATCCAAAATTATCGTGGATAACTTTTGTTAATGGTCCTAAACAGTTTGTAGTACATGAAGCATTTGAAAAAATAGTTTCATCAGCTGTTAACTCTTTATGATTTACTCCCATCACATACATATTAGCATCTTTTGAAGGTGCTGAAATAATTACTTTCTTCGCTCCACCTGTAATATGCATTGCTGCTTTATCTTTATCAGTAAAAAAACCTGTAGATTCGATTACATATTCTGCTCCTGCTTCATTCCATTTAAGGTTCTCAGGGTTTCTTTCAGCAGTGATTCTTATTGTTTGTCCATTTACAACTAAATTTCCATCTTTCACTTCAACATCTCCTTCAAATCGTCCATGAACAGAATCATACTTCAACAAATAGGCTAAATAATCTACATCTAACAAATCGTTAATAGCCACAACTTGAATGTTGTCTCTTTTTATTGCAGAACGGAATGCTAATCGACCAATTCTTCCAAATCCGTTAATTCCTATTTTTATCATTATTTAAAATTTTATATTCTTGTTTAAGTGGTCATAATATCTGATACGCGCAATAATTCGGTATCAATATTATGTTGACCTTTGATTGCTTTTTCTAAATCGGTAGAAATTACTTTATTATCTTTTAACCCTACCATCAAGTTTGTCTTTCCATCAAGTAAAAGTTCTACAGCACTTACTCCTAATCTACTTGCTAAAACTCTATCAAAACATGATGGAGAACCTCCTCGCTGCATATGTCCTAACACAGAAACCCTTACTTCATATTCAGGTAAGTTTTCTTCCACATAATCAGCTAATTCAAATACATTTTTACCAGTTTTATCTCCTTCCGAAACTACTACGATACTTGACGATTTCCCTGACCTTCTACTCTTCTTCAAAGATTCCAACATTCTTTCTAACCCTAAGTCTTCTTCAGGAATTAAAATCTCTTCTGCTCCTGCTCCAACACCAGCGTTTAATGCTATAAATCCTGCATCACGCCCCATAACCTCAACAAAGAAAAGTCGATTATGAGAAGATGCAGTATCTCTAATTTTATCAATTGCTTCTACAGCTGTATTCAAAGCTGTATCGTAACCAAGTGTATGACTTGTTCCTGAAATATCATTATCTATGGTTCCAGGAATTCCTATTATAGGAAAATTGAACTCTTGATTAAAAATCACTCCTCCTGTGAAAGAACCATCTCCACCAATCACCACTAAGGCATCTACATTGTTCTTTTTTAGACTTTCATAGGCTTTTTGACGTCCTTCTTTAGTTCTAAAATCTTTTGAACGAGCCGATTTTAAAATGGTACCTCCCTTGTGAATAATATTATTAACACTTCTAGCGGTCAACGGAATTAAATCTCCTTCAATCAACCCTTGATATCCTCTGTAAATTCCCATACAATCCGTTCGGTAATAAGCACAAGTCCTTACAACAGATCGTATCGCGGCATTCATTCCTGGAGCATCCCCTCCAGAAGTCATCACTGCTATTTTTTTAATTTTTCTCATAAAACGAATATCAAATTTACTCAATTTTAGTCATTTTTTAATAAAAAACAATAAATTCATTTTGCTTTTTAATTGAAGTTTAACGTTTAATATTATTTGGTTACTTTTAGCCAACAAATAAAACAAACTATGTTATTAACCTCTCTTGATTATATTATTATTTTCGGTTTTTTTATTCTTTCATTGCTTATTGGTCTTTGGAGTTCAAAATCAGCAGGAAAGAACAGTTCCGAATTCTTTTTATCAGGAAGAAATATGCCATGGTGGTTGTTAGGGGTTTCTATGGTTGCAACTACATTTGCTGCTGATACTCCTGGATTGGTTACTGAATTAGTTAGAGAAAACGGTGTTTCTGGTAACTGGGTTTGGTGGGCAATGCTTCTTACAGGGATGCTTACCGTATTTTTTTATGCTAAACTATGGAGAAAATCAGGAATAACTACCGATTTAGAGTTTTATGAGCTACGTTACTCTGGTAAGATGGCTAGCTTTTTAAGAGGCTTTAGAGCTATTTATTTAGGTGTAATTTTTAACGTAATTACAATGGCAGGGGTTTGTTTAGCCGGAGCTAAAATTGCTAATATTTTATTAGGCATATCACAAGAAGAAACACTTTTTTATTCTTCAATAGTTATTGTTATTTACTCTTCTTTAGGTGGATTAAAAGGTGTTTTACTTACTGATTTTGTCCAGTTTTTAATTGCTATGGTTGGTTCTATTTGGGCTACTATATATATTGTTGGTTTACCAGAAATTGACGGACTTTCAAATTTATTGACACATCCTAACGTAAGTGACAAACTAGCAATGTTTCCTGATTTCTCAGATAAAGAAGCATTAATTACTTTATTTATAATTCCTTTTGCTGTACAATGGTGGAGTACTTGGTATCCTGGAGCTGAACCTGGTGGTGGTGGTTATATTGCGCAACGTATGTTAGCTGCTAAAGATGAAAAAAATGCTACTTGGGCTACTTTATTTTTCAATTTTGCCCATTATGCATTACGACCTTGGCCATGGATTATTGTTGGACTTGCTTCATTAATTATTTTTCCAAGTTTGGATAGTATGAATCAAGCATTTCCTAGTTTAACAACTGAAATGCAAGGACACGATGTGGCTTATGCTGCAATGATGACCTACTTACCTGCTGGATTATTAGGAATTGTATTAACCTCTTTAATAGCTGCTTTTATGAGTACAATTTCTACTCAATTAAATTGGGGAAGTTCATACATCGTAAATGATTTTTACAGTAGGTTTATCAATAAAAATGCTTCTGAAAAGCAAAAGGTAGTAGTTGGAAGAATATCAACTATAGTTTTAATGTTGTGTGCTGCTCTTTTTTCTTTCTATTTACAATCAGCTAAAGGAGTTTTCGATTTGCTGCTACAAATTGGTGCAGGAACTGGACTGTTATTTATTTTACGTTGGTTTTGGAGTAGAATTAACCCATATAGTGAAATTGCTGCAATGGCCATATCTTTTATAATTGCTGTTTTCTTTTTTATCAATGGAAAAATGGAGATTCCATTTACTCAAATTGCGGGATATTGGCAATTAATCATTGGCGTTTTGGTTACTACTGTAGGTTGGGTTATTGTAACTCTTTTAACAAACCCCACCAATACTAAAACCTTAGAAAAATTTGATAGTCTTATTTTTGAGAACGAAAATAAATTTAAAAATGTTGGATATAAAATTTTAGGGTTTATAACTGGAACTATAGGTATTTACAGCTTCTTATTCGCCTCTGGAAATTGGATTTATGGTGAAACAACTCTAGCTGCAACACTTTCAACAATCTCCTTAATTTGTATTTTAATTTTAAGAAAAATATGGAAGTTTGTTTCTTAACACAATTAGTACTTACTAGTGTTAAACATGAAAACCTTTATTGAACAGCTTTATCGTAATTAGATATAATTTTTTTTATTCTTTTATTTTCAAAAACAGAAGGAAATAAGTCCTTAACAATTGTATGATATTCAAAATCGATGGCTAAAGCATTATTCAAATGAGCCACTCCATACTCTTCTTTTCCTAGAATCATAAACAATCCGCAAAGTCTATACTCAATTTCTGCAAATTCTTTATACGTTTTTTTTGCTTGAATTAATGTCTTAAGTGCTTGATTGAATTCTCCTAAAAACAATAAAATATCTACTAAAGCAATGTAAATTTCAATCTCTTTATCTCCTAAAGATAAGCAGGTTTTAAAAGCTTTAACTGATTCTTCGTAAAAATTAAGTTTTAAATTAATATCTCCATAACGCCTCCAATATAAAACATTTGATTCATCTATATGAATTGCTTTATTTATATAGTACAATGCTTTTTCATAATTTCCTTGATTATAACAAGCATTTGTTAGTAAAACCCAGCCTCTATCTAAAAGAGGGTCTTCATGTACTGCCTTTTTATAAAAGTGTATTGCTGTTTGTGTGTTTTCAAGTTTATCATAACACTCCCCAATCCTTATATAAGCATAAGCCGTTGGGTCATCTAATTCTAGTGTAACCAAATAATTATCTATTGCTTCTTCATAGCGCTTTAATTCTTCTAAGGATTTTGCCTTTTCTAAATACCCCCCTATAAAACTATCATCAATCAATACTGCATAATCAAAAGCTGTTAATGCTTCTTTAAACATTCCTAGTTCAAAATATTGCCTTCCTAATTGATGCCATGCGACTTCACAATATGGATTTTTATCTAAATACGAATTTAAAAATTTTATTGCGTCTTCATGACTACCCTCCATATCAAAACAATAAACTATATTGTACAACGATGAATAATCTTCATAATCTACCTCAATACACTTTGCAAAATTCAAACGTGCATTTTCAAAATCATCAAGATACAAGTACTCCATACCTATCATAGACCAAACATCAGATGGATCTTCTATATACTGTAAAGATTCTTTTAAAATAGCAATTGCTGCTGTGTGCTGTTTCTTTTTAGATAAGATAATTGCTTTTTGGATAAATACTTCATCATTATGAGGTTCTACAGCTTCGATATTAGATAACATCTTAATTGCTTCATGCAATTCATCTTCAAAAATTAAAATTTCTACTTTCATTAATTTTAATTGAATTGAAGACGGATGCTGCTCTAAACCTAACTGTACGGCTTTTTTTGCCAACGACTGCTTACCTATATTTAAATAATGCTCTATAATTGTCTCAAACTCTACAGCATCGAAAAAATATACCTCGTTGGTTTTCAACATAGATTCAAATTTTGATATTGACATGGGCTACAGATTTGAATTTATATAAAGTTACTGCAAGAATAATACCTATTTACTGGTATGTTTATTTCTTTTCAACAATTTAATTAACAATATAAAACATTCGTTTTTATTAAAAATAAGTTATTTGAAAGAGTTAATTATTTTTCTATCTTTGAAAGAACATAAAAATTAATATCTAATTTTAAACAAAAAATCATGAGTAAATTTGACGAAAAAGTGGCGCTTTATAAAAAGTTTATGGACGATAGAGATATTCGTTCTAACACTGATTTATTAACTGCTGTAACAAAAGGACTAGGCCCTTCTATTTATAAAAAAGATGCTGAAACCGTATCAGGAAGTGACCCTAAAGAACTAGAAACTGTTAAGAAAAACTTCTTAATGAAAAAATTAGGTTTAGCTGATGGACCTGAATTAGATAAAGCTATTGGAGAAGTAATGGAAAGAATTGGAAAGTCGGAAAGAAATAAGTATCGTGCGGTTGTATACTACATGTTGGTTAAGAAATTTGATAAAGAGTCTGTTTACGGAATGTAATAACCTCTCTTTCTAAAAAATATAAATCCTGTATTTAAGTTTTAAATACAGGATTTTTTTATTTTAGCCGCCAACAAACAACTTATATTTATGTCGCAATTTATTAGTGTTTTTGACATGCTTAAAATTGGGGTGGGACCTTCTAGTTCTCATACCCTAGGCCCTTGGAGAGCGGCTCAACAATGGATTCAAAAATTAAAAGATACAAATGAATTTCTTTTAATTGAAGAAATAAAAGTGGACTTATATGGTTCTCTTTCATTAACAGGCAAAGGGCACGCAACAGATTTAGCTGTTTTATTAGGTTTAAGTGGAGCTGATCCTGAATATATTCCAATTGAAACAATTGATGTTATTATCAATGATATTAAAACCAAAGAACTTTTATTTTTTAATAATGAAAGAAATATTGCTTTTGCCAACGGCTCAGTAACATTCAATAAAGAGTTTTTACCTTTTCATGCTAATGGAATGACTTTTAGAGGATATGCTAACGGTGTAGAAATTTCTACAGAAACATACTATTCTATTGGTGGAGGGTTCATTGTGCAAGAAGACGATAATCTTGCTGAAGATATTGAGATTAATAAACAAAACTTTCCGTTCCCTATCAACAGAGCTGCTGAGCTTGAAGCCTATTGCGAAAAGGAAGAGTTAAATATTTCTGACATTGTTTACCAAAATGAACTTGTAATTAATTCTGCTGAAGACATCGACAAAGAATTGCATCGTATATGGAACACTATGTTAGAATGTATGTACATAGGTTGTCACACTCAAGGAATTTTACCTGGCGGATTAAATGTAAAACGACGTGCATTTGAAACACACCAAAGACTTATTAAAGAAGCTGAATATACGAACCAACAAGAATGGATTACTGCTATTAGAAGTACAGAAGTAAAATTCCGTGAAATTTTAAAATGGGTAAGCTGCTTAGCTTTATCTGTTAACGAAGTGAATGCTTCTTTGGGTAGAGTTGTTACTGCTCCAACCAACGGAAGTGCTGGAGTTATTCCTGCTGTAATAATGTATTATTTAGTAATAGAAAACCACGATGCTACTTTTGAACATGTTAAAAAATTCTTGCTAGTTGCTGGAGAAATAGGAAGTATTTTTAAGAAAAATGCAACAATTTCTGCTGCTATGGGTGGTTGTCAAGCTGAAATTGGTGTATCCTCTGCCATGGCCGCTGCTGCATTAACAGAATTGTTAGGCGGAACTCCGTCACAATGCTTAGTTGCTGCTGAAATTGCCATGGAACATCATTTAGGACTTACTTGTGATCCTATTGGCGGATTGGTACAAGTACCTTGTATTGAACGTAACGCTATGGGGGCAATTAAAGCTATTAATGCTGCTGAATTAGCCTTAGAAACCAATCCAAAAGAATCTAAAGTTCCTTTAGACAAAGTAGTAGATACTATGTGGGAAACGGCTAAAGACATGAATAGAAACTACAAAGAGACTTCAGAAGGTGGTTTAGCTGTTACTGTTCGTTTAGCTGATTGTTAAGAGTTATTTTATTTCAACAGGTTCTCCTAAAAACTTGGGATTAACATTTAAGAGAATATCTACAAATACTTTTACCCTTGCTAAATATTCTCTTAATTGAACTTTCATAGCTTTTTTTCCTGAAACTCCTCTGGCGTTATACCCTATTGCTTCAATATCAAAATGGTTTGCCAAATACAATGCTCTTTCATTATGAAATTGTTGAGATATTATTGTTACTGAGGTTTGACCAAAAACTTCTTTTACCCTTACTACTGAATCTAAGGTTCTAAAACCAGCATAATCTAAATAAATTTTACTCTCAGGAATTCCTGATTCAATCAAATCATTTTTAAAATCGGTTGGTTCATCATATCCTTCGGAGCCATTATCGCCACTTACTAAAATAAAATCAATTTTTTCAGCTTTGTATAACTCCACAGCAGCATTCAAACGAAATTGATAATACAGATTTATTCTCCCATCAGACAAATACTTTACCGTACCTAATAACAGCCCTACTTTATTTTTAGATATATTTTCTGTAGAATTAAATAATTTTCCTTCTGCATTATTAATTATTACTTTGTTTGAAACATAAATAGAAGTAACAACTAGTAGACAACCTAAAAGAAAAATAATAGCAACTTTTTTTCGTTTCATCTATCTTGTAAATACTAATTCAGTTTCGGTAGACATTTCTTCAGAAAAACCATATCCTTCCACATCAAAACCTTTTAACTCTTCTAAAATCTCCACGTTATTATCTATAATGTAACGCACCATTAATCCACGAGCTTTTTTAGCAAAGGTCATAATAGTTTTATACTGTCCATTTTTAAAATCTTTAAAAACGGGAGTTATCATAGGTACTTTTAATGCTTTTTTAGGAAGCGCCTTAAAATATTCTGTACTTGCTAAATTAATTAACAACTCTCCATCTCCTAATTCTTCATTTAGCGACTCAGCCAATGTAGTATCCCAAAACTTATATAAGTTTTCTCTTCTACCTACTTTTAACTTAGTTCCCATTTCTAAACGATAAGGTTGAATTAAATCCAACGGTTTTAACAAACCGTATAACCCTGATAAAATTCTTAATTTCTCTTGTAAAATAGAAATCTTATCTTCTGATATAGAACTGGCATCAATACCTCTATACACTTCACCTGTAAATGCAAATACTGCTTGTTTTGCATTATCTAAAGAAAAAGGAGGTTGCCAATCTTGATTTCTATCATAATTTAAACTTGCTAAATCATCAGAAATCTTCATTAACTCGCTTAATTTTTTTCTTGACAATGTTCTTAACTTCTTATT
The DNA here is from genome assembly GCF_059716285.2 of Tenacibaculum sp. TB-53. Taxonomy (NCBI): domain Bacteria; kingdom Pseudomonadati; phylum Bacteroidota; class Flavobacteriia; order Flavobacteriales; family Flavobacteriaceae; genus Tenacibaculum; species Tenacibaculum sp. TB-53. Next base: position 1,394,270 of record NZ_CM202790.1, read on the forward strand.
CAGTTTTTCAGATTGCTCTAAAAACCTAGGTTGCGTATATACATCAGTAGTAGCTTTGCTTTCAAAGTCTAACGATTTTGCTGGTGATATTATAATTTTCATGCTATAAAATTTAGAGTAAAAATAAGAAGCTATTTTAAAATCATCAATTACTTCAGGTAATTTAAATTGATTGTAGTATTAATTTTTTTAATACTAAACTTGTAATCCGTCATAAGCTAAAAACACATTCTCTGGTAATTCTTTTTCAACCTCATCATGTAATCCTAAAAGCTCACTAATATGTGTTAAATATGCTTTTTTAGGTTTAATTTCCTCTATAAAACTTAACGATTCTTCTAAGTTAAAATGTGTTTTATGAGGTTCTCTTCGTAAACCTGTCACAATCAAAACATCAAGGTTTTTTAGTTTTTCTTTCTCTCCTTCTGAAATAGTTTTAATATCGGTTATATATGCTACGTTATTAAAACGATATCCGAGAATCGGTAAATTACCGTGCATTACTTCAATTGGAGTAACCTCTACTCCCTCTAACTCAAAACTTTCTTTATGTGAAATAATCGTTGGAGCTACACTTGGTGCACTTGGGTATCGATTTTCTGTTGCAAATATATAATCATATCGCTTTTGTAAAACTCCTAGCACTCTTTTTGTTAAATATATAGGTACTGGTCCTATTTGAAAGCAGTACGGACGAATTTCATCTAAACCAGCTATATGATCTGCATGTTCATGGGTAAATAAAATCCCTTTAATCGAAACCACCTCTTCACGCATCATTTGCTGACGAAAATCTGGACCACAATCAATCACATAGTTAATATCACCCCATGAAACTAACACCGAAGATCGTAATCTTTTGTCTTTCGGATTTTTAGATAATGCCACAGGATGTTTACTGGTAATCATTGGAACTCCAGTAGAAGTTCCCGTTCCTAAAAAAGTTATTTTTACTTGATTTTTTTTCTTCATTTTCATCACAAAAATACAACAAAAATTGTCTGTTCGTTTGTAATTTCAGTACATTTGTACTACGTAACAAAAAATAACAAAATGGCAATTACGTTAAAAGGAGATCAAAAAATAAACACTGTACCAACTACCAAAATGAAAGCGTTAAAGATTAACTTAAACGCACACATATATGGAACTTTTGCAGAGATTGGAGCTGGTCAAGAAACTGTTCGTAATTTTTTTAGGGCTGGTGGGGCCTCTGGTACAATAGCGAAAGCTATGAGTGCTTATGATAAAGACTTCTCTGATGCCATTTATGGAATTGAAAAAGACAATCGTTATGTTACAGAGCCTCGATTAAAAAAGATGCTAAAGCACGAAATGGATTTAATTGAAGAGCGACTTGATCGTCAAAAGCATCCTGATAAATTGTTCTTTAGCTATGCTAATACAGTGGCAACTATTAACTTTACTAAAAAGTTTAAAGGTCATGGATGGGTTGGAATTCGTTTTCAATTAGATCCACTAGAAGATTATAACGAAATTGTTTTACACCTACGTTTTAAAGAAACAGATGCACGTCAACAACAAGAAACATTAGGCGTTTTAGGTGTAAACTTAATTTATGGTGCTTATTATTTAAATGATAATCCGAAAGATTTATTAAAATCTTTTTACGATAATATTGACAAAGATCGTTTAGAAATTGATATGATTAATTTCTCTGGACCTCGTTTTATGTATGTTGACAACCGTTTAATGAGCTTACAACTTGTTAAAAACGGAATGACAAATGCTGTAATGTTTGGTCCTGATGGAAACAACTTATTGCCTGCACAAGTACTTTATAAAAAAAATATATTAGCCCTTAGAGGAAGTTATAGACCTGTAACAAAGGTTAATATGGACATGTTTGAAAGTGCTAAGCAATTGTTTTTTGACGAGAATAAGGTAGACCCTAAAAAAACTAAAATTATTTTTGAAATTACGTTAAGTAATCTTCGTGCTGAAGGAGAAATTAATGAACGTGACTTTTTAGACAGAGCAGAACTATTATGCTCTCTTGGTTTGAATGTTATGATCACCAACTACCAAGAGTACTTTAAGCTTGTAGAGTATTTTAGTGAATATACTAAGGAACGTATGGGACTTGCAATGGGGGTTTATAATCTTATTCAAATTTTTAACGAGAAATATTACCGTGATTTAAGTGGAGGTATTTTAGAAGCATTTGGAAAACTTTTTTACAGAGATTTAAAAGTTTATATGTATCCTTATAAAAATGAAGAAACTGGTGAATATATTACTAGTGAAAACCTTAAAGTACACCCTAGAATGAAAGAACTTTATAAGTTCTTCAAAAATAACGGTAGATTAATTGATATTAAAGACTTTAATCCCGATATTTTACATATTTTCTCTAGGAAAGTTTTAAAAATGATTAAAAACGGAGAAGATGGATGGGAAGAAATGCTTCCTAAAGGAGTTTCTGAAACTATCAAAGAAAAACGTTTATTTGGTTGCACAAAAAGAATTAAATAGTATTTTTTTATTACTCTTTTTAAACCTTTAACTATCTTTATAGTCTAACAGCTAAATAGTTTTTAGTTGATTGACGAAATTACACTTATAGATCAATTGCAGCAACCTACCACAAAACAGGTTGCTTTTAAAAACCTAGTATCGCAATATAAAGAGCGATTGTATTGGCATATACGAAAGATTGTAATTTCTCATGAAGATGCTGACGATGTTTTACAAAACACCTTTATAAAGGTTTACAAAAATATTAATCAATTTAAAAGAGATAGCAAACTATTTTCTTGGATGTACCGAATAGCAACCAATGAAGCTATTACCTTCATCAATAAAAAAGCTAAAGAGAAAAACATTCATATTTCTGATTATCAACTACAAATTACTTCCACTCTAGATAGCGATTATTGGTTTTCAGGTGATGAAATTCAACTTATTTTACAAAAAGCAATTGCTACATTACCTCAAAAACAACAATTAGTTTTTAATATGAAGTATTTCGATGAAATGAAATATGAGGAAATCTCTGAAATTCTTAACACATCTATTGGAGCTTTAAAAGCTTCTTATCACATAGCAACAAAAAAAATAGAACATTTTATAAAGAACTATAATTAAACCTTTTACTATAAGAATAGTCTTACTAAAGTATAATGAATAAAAAAAATAAACATACTATAAATTTCTCAAGCCTAAAAGCTGGTAAGAATTGTGGTTTTTCAATTCCTCAAAACTACTTTGAAGAAATTGAAGAAAAAATTAATACTTCCATTTTTATAGATAGTTTACCAAAAAAGAAAACGTTCAATACTCCTGATGATTATTTTGACACAATCGAAACTCAAATTCTATCAAAATTAGTTACAGAACAAACTACAGAAACGAAAGTAATTTCATTACGTAAAAGAATTTTACAGTACATCCCTTTAGCCGCTGCAGCTTCAGTTTTACTTTTCATCGGTTTTAATTATTTTAATACTCAAAAAATTACTTTCGAAGATATAACCATTACCGATATTGAATCTTGGTATGAAAATGGATACGGTGATATTGACAATAATGAGCTTGCAGCAACATTAAACACGTCTGAACTAGATGAAGATATATTAGCCTCTATTAGTGATGAAACACTAGAAGACTACTTAAATTCTGTTGATACAACAACACTCATAAATGAAATAGAACAATAATGAAAAAAAAATTATTTATATTATTCGTAATTTTCACTTCCTTTTTTTCTGTTCAAGCGCAAACAAGAAAAGGAAATTATGAAAAGGTTAAAGCTTTTAAGGTTGCTTTTCTTTCTGAAAAGTTAAACTTAACAGAAGAAGAAGCCAATAAGTTTTGGCCACTATATAATGTATATGACAAAAAAATGATTGAACTTCATAAAGCAGAACGCTACAGTATTAAAAAGAAAATACTTAGTTGTGGAGGAATTGATAGCTTAACTGATAAAGAATCAAAAGAAATTGTTAATAAAATTAAGTCCGTTTCAAAAGAACAATATGAAACTAAAACTAATTTTTATGATAAACTTTCTACCTTTTTATCAGATAAAAAAATCCTCACCTTGGAGGTGGCTGAACATGAATTTCATCGAAAGCTCATAAAAAAGCTAAAGGGTGAAAAAAAGAAACATCGATAAGTAAAAAAAGGAAGCTTTAAAAGCTTCCTTTTTTTACTTATCGACTAAGGCTAAACAAACATATAAATCTGGTTTATTAGCCGTAAATTGTTTTAGCCAAATAGTTAGTTCATCTATTTCATAAGGTAGTAATCTACCTAAAGCTTTTTCAAGCTCTTTACAAAATAAATCAGCGTTAAAACTAACCTTTTGAAGCACAGTTTTCGTGTACTCATACATAGCTCTTGCCATTTTTATTGGGGTTATCTGTTATTAAATACTGAACGTAATTTACAAATTTTTATTCCAAGTAGAGTGTTAAAGTTTATCCAAAAAAAATGCGAGACTTATTCAAGTCTCGCATTTTTAGTCGTATAATTTATAATACTATAAACTATTCACTTTTTCTATTAAAGCATTTGCTCTAGTCTCTAACTCTGTATTAATTGATTTATAGTGAGCTTTCTTATTTTCAACGTTTTTTGCGTTAACTTTAGCTACTAAATCATCAAAAGTTACAATAACCTCATCTACAATAGCATCTGCCTTTGCTTTATCTGCTTCAGGGTTTAACTCTTTTGTTATTTGACAAATACTAATAATGTCTCCTAACGTATAGTTAATATCTTTCTTTAAATTTTTTATGCTTGCCATAATTATAAATTTTGATGCAAAATTAATCGATTTTATTCAATTCTTCTTGAAATTTCTCAAAAAACTGCCCTACATGATATCCATCTACCAAAGCATGATTTACATTAACAGCCACAGGCATTAACATTTTTTTATTTTGCTCCTTTATTTTACCAAAAGCTAATTGAGGCACGCTATCATTTTTATTTCCTGAAAAAGGTTCTTTATGCCCTGTAAAGCTTACCCAAGGAATGGCCGAACAATGTATACATCCTAAAGAGTACTTAGACGGAAACAAATCATTAGAATTTAAAATTCGTTCTTTTTCCTTTTGAAAGTTACAATTGAATTCCTCAAACTTTTCAGAATAATCTATATACGAGAATCCAAAAGTGTTATCAGGCCTTGCAATAGTTGCTGAAGCGTTGATTACTTCGTAAACAGCTATTTTATCACCTTCTAATCTATATTTTAAATTCTCAACTGCATTTATAGCTTTCATGCAAGCATGTAAGTATCGGACAAAAAAGGACTGATTCTTTTCTTTTGCTAATTGATAGATTATAGACACATCTACATCTGCAACTAATCCAAAAGTTGGATCTTCTAAAGTTCTAAAATGTTTAAAAAGCTCTTTCCTATTCCAACTTTCAATATCTAGGTATTTCATTTATAAAAATTTTAATACATCTGTAATACTAGATACCGTTTTGTAAGCATCTGATTTTTGCTCTTCTTTAACCTCTTCGTGTGCCCATGTTGTATGAAACGGAACATGAATCGCTGTTGCTCCTATTTCAATTAACGGTAACACATCTGATTTTAATGAGTTTCCTATCATTAAAAACTCTGAAGGATTAATATCTAAGCGTTTTACTAATTTTTTATAATCAGTTTTTTTCTTCTCACTCATCACTTCTGTATGATGAAAATATTTTAAAATTCCTGATTTTGCCAACTTACGTTCTTGATCTAACAAATCTCCTTTGGTTGCTACAATTAACTTATATTTTCCATGTAATTCTTGCAACACCTCTTCTACCCCATCTAGGAGTTCTATTGGTTTTTCTAACATATCTTTTCCTATTTCAAGAATTTCTTCCATTTTTTTAGGACTAATTTTATAGTTAGAAATTTCTAGCGCACATTCAACCATTGACAGCATAAAACCTTTTACTCCGTACCCGTATATTTTAAGATTTTCTATTTCTTTTTTAAACAACTCTTGATGGATTTTATTCTCTGTTTCATAATCGGACAATAATCGAGCAAAATCATCTTCAGCATCACGAAAGTAAGTCTCGTTTACCCAAAGTGTATCATCTGCATCAAAAGATATTATTTTAATATTATTCATTTTCTAGTTGTTTTATAGCTTTCTCTAAATCTTCAGGAGTATCAATACCAATACTCTCCACTGAAGTTTCTATCATCTTTATTTTTTTTCCTACTTCTAAATAACGAATACATTCAATTTTTTCAGCAGCCTCTATTGGTGTCATAGGGGTATGATAAAAATCAATTAACGCTTCTTTTCTGAACGCATAAACTCCTTTGTGCTTATAATAGTTTACAGGAACTTCTTTATCTCGATGATATGGAATTATACTTCTTGAAAAATAAATAGCAAAATCATTTGTATCAGTAATTACCTTAACGTTATTTGGGTTTTGAATATCTTCTTTATTCGTCATTTTTACTTTTAGTGATGCTAAATCTATTTCTTTTTGAATATCAGATTTAAAAACACTAATTAGTTTTGACAACGAAACTGTATCAATAAAGGGTTCATCTCCTTGTACGTTTACCACAATATCTACATCTAAATTTTCAACTGCTTCTGCTATTCTATCAGAACCACATTCATGTTCCTTTTTACTCATTAAAACCTTACCTCCTACTTTTTCTATAGAGTTATAAATTACTTCGGAATCGGTTACCACATATACCTCATCAAAAAGGTTTGCTTTTACAGCTGCTTCATAGGTTCTTACAATTACAGGTTTTCCTCCTAAATCTTTCATCAATTTCCCTGGAAAACGTGATGCACTATAACGTGCAGGTATCATTGCTATTATCTTCATAAATAATCATAAGTGTTTACGTATCAAAGATACATATTTAAACTGCCATCATAAAAACTGATAATACTCACTTTTATAAAACTTTAACATTAAATACTTTTTAGTTTTGTTCAATTATTAAAAACTTTTACTACTTTTGAGTCATTATGAAGACGCTTTTAGGTACATACACGTTTATTTTTAACACAATCAATTCGATTATGTGTACTGCCCGCATGCATAAACATTATGTATATGTAACTAAAAGCACCCAAAGAAACAGATTTAAACATCGATTTTAAACAATCAATTTTAATATAAATTTAACCAAAGGTGCTTTTTTAAAAAAGCACCTTTTTTATTTACTAATATTTTAAATTTTAAACATTATGAACACTTTTAAGTATCGAAACTCAATTAGAAAACATGTAGCCTCAACTGTAATGTACTCAGTACAAAATCCATTTTACAGAGATCCGGAATTACTAATACTTAATCCTTAAAATTATCATGAAAACATTAAATATCACATCAAACAGTCAGCCAAATCAATTTATAGTTAACAAAAAGCAGGTTAGCAAAAACAAAGTGTTAAAAACTTCAGTTTTATACGATAAAATTGAATCTAGCGCGAATACTTCTTTAGGCTTTTATCCAGACTCTTCTAATTTTAGTTTTAACAGTATCGAGTTTGATCTGTTAAGCAACGCATACCTTAATGATAAACTTGTTATCAAAAACAATATTAAAAAATTGAGTGATACTGAGATTATTTTCAATATAACAGTATCTAAAAAAGAAGAAAAGAAACAAAATATTATATGTACAGCTACTTTTGGCTATACAATTAAAAAAGCGTCTTAATTATTCCTAAAAATTGATTTTACAATCAATTAAGCAATCGTTAAGTTAGTTTGGTTTGTTTATAAGCTTAGGAGATTTTTTTCTCTTAAGCTTATTTTATATATGTTTCTAATAGTTCTGAAGGGTTTTCTGATAAAATTTCCACTTTATCAATACATGCTGGTACCAAGATTGTTTCTCCTTTTCTTACAACTTCTTGTTGACTTTTATAAAAGAATGTTACCTCTCCTTCTACGCACATATAAATTACGAAGCAATCTTTTTTAGATAAATCTATTTCTTTTTTCCCCTCCACTGGTAATATATTTGTTGTAAAATAAGGGCATGTAACAACTTTATTCGCTATATTTTTTTGTTTCTTATAAGTTGTTTTATAGGAACTTTTAGCTGAGAAATCAATAGCTTCTAATGCTTTTTCAGTATGGAGTTCTCGGTAATTACCGTCTATATCTTTTCTATCCCAATCGTAAATACGGTAAGTTATGTCTGAGGTTTGTTGAATTTCAGCAATCAGTAAACCAGCACCAATAGCGTGTACTCTTCCTGGTGGCACAAAATAAACATCTCCTTTGGACACTTTATCTACATTTAAAATACTTAAGAGCGTCTTGTTATTTAGGTGATATACGTATTCTTCTTTATTAGAGTTTTCTTTAAAACCTATAATAATGTTAGCTTCATTATCGGCTTGCATTACATACCACATCTCTGTCTTCCCAAAAGACTCTTGAAGTTCTGCTAATTTATCATCAGGGTGTACTTGAATACTTAAAACCTCTTTTGCATCAATAAATTTTATTAATAATGGAAACTGCTCTCCAAAAGTTTCATATACATATTCACCTACTAAATCGTTCTTATACTCTTTTAAAAGACTTCTTAATGTTCTTCCTTTAAGGTTACCATTACTAACAACCGATTCATCTCCATCAACATCTGAAATTTCCCAACTCTCTCCAATATTGGATCCGTCTGAGTTTTTATGAAGTAGTAGGTTTAGTTTTTTTCCTCCCCAAACCTTTTGCTTTAAAATTGGAGTAAATCTTAGTAATTGGTTTATCATAAATTATGTACCTCTATAAGTTACGTAGTTTCTTGAAGTTTCATATAATGTAATTGCTAAGTCTAATTTTTCTGGAATACTTACACGTAACTTATTATAAATTACTACTGATATGTTTTCTACTGTAGGATTAACATTTTTAAATTCCTTTACTTCAATATTTAAGTTTTTATGATCCAATAGATCTTCAACCTTCGACTTAATTAAATCTTTCAGCTTACCTAAATCATATACATATCCTGTTTCTTGGTCTATCTCACCAGTCAATGAAACAATTAGCTCATAATTATGACCGTGGTAATTAGGGTTACTACACTTACCAAAAACCTCGTAATTTTTCTCATCAGACCATTTAGGGTTAAATAACCTATGCGCTGCATTAAAATGTGCTTTTCTGTGAACTGTTACTTTAGGCATAATTAAATATACTTAGATATTTTATCGTACGATTCTTTAAAAATTATTTTAAACCAAGCTGTATACTTTTCTGGATGATTATCTATATCATTTTTCACCTCCTCTAAAGGCATCCATTTATATGACGCCACTTCTTCAGGGTTTACAATAGGTTCGTCGTTAAATGTACCAATCATTACATGATCGTATTCATGCTCTGTTAGGCCATTATCAAACGGAGCTTTATAAATAAAAGAGAATACTTCTTCTAACTCACATGAAAATCCCATTTCTTCCTGTAATCTACGTTTCCCAGCTTCAATGTTCGATTCTCCATCTCTTTGGTGTGAACAACAAGTATTTGTCCATAACAAAGGGGAGTGATATTTTTCAGCAGCACGTTGTTGTAACATCAATTCATTTTTATCATTAAAAACAAATACCGAAAAAGCCCTGTGTAGTAAAGCTTTTTCATGTGCTTCAATTTTTTCCATTAATCCTATCGGATTATCTTGCTGATCAACTAAAATTACTTGTTCTTTCATCTAGAAAATTTACGAAAAGCAAACTTACAAAATTGCGACCAGTTCAACAATTAAAACCTTTTGAACAGTTCGCTTTAAAATGTATCTTTGCAACCTTAAAATTTATAGATGAGTTTTTTAGAAGAAATACAGAAGAGACGTACATTCGGAATTATATCACACCCAGATGCAGGTAAAACCACCTTAACTGAAAAATTATTACTTTTTGGTGGAGCAATTCAAGAAGCTGGTGCGGTAAAAAATAATAAAATTAAAAAAGGAGCTACTTCTGATTTTATGGAAATTGAGCGTCAACGTGGTATCTCTGTTGCTACCTCTGTATTAGCTTTCATTTATAAAGACAAAAAAATCAATATTCTTGATACTCCTGGTCACAAGGATTTTGCTGAGGACACCTTTAGAACCTTAACTGCAGTTGATAGTGTTATTGTAGTTATTGATGTCGCAAAAGGGGTTGAGGAACAAACCGAAAAATTAGTAGAGGTTTGTCGCATGCGAAAAATTCCAATGATTGTTTTTATCAATAAATTAGACCGTGAAGGTAAAGATGCTTTTGATTTATTAGATGAAGTTGAGCAAAAACTAGGTTTAAAAGTAACTCCGTTAAGCTTCCCTATCGGAATGGGATATGACTTTAAAGGAATTTATAATATTTGGGAAAAGAAATTAAATATCTTTTCCGGAGACAACAAACAAACTATTTCTGAAGGTGTTGAATTTGATGATATAGATAACCCTGAGCTAGATAAAATTGTAGGAGAAAATTCTGCAAATACACTTCGTGAAGAATTGGAGTTAGTAAATGAAGTATATCCAGACTTTGACCAAGAAGCTTATGTTAATGGAGATTTACAGCCTGTTTTCTTTGGTTCTGCTTTAAATAATTTTGGAGTAAAAGAGTTATTAGATTGCTTTATTGATATTGCTCCAAATCCACAGCCAAAAAAAGCTGAGGAACGTTTGGTTGATTCTAAAGAAGAAAAATTGACAGGGTTTGTTTTTAAGATTCATGCAAACATGGATCCTAAACATCGTGATCGTTTAGCTTTTGTAAAGATTGTATCAGGAACTTTTAAAAGAAACACACCCTACTTACATGTTCGTAACGGTAAAAAAGTAAAATTTTCTAGTCCGAATGCCTTTTTTGCTGAGAAAAAAGAAATTGTTGAAGAATCTTTCCCAGGTGACATTGTTGGTTTACACGATACTGGAAACTTTAAAATTGGAGATACATTAACAGAAGGAGAACAATTAAATTTTAAAGGAATTCCTAGTTTCTCTCCAGAACATTTCCGTTATGTAAATAATGCTGACCCAATGAAGGCTAAACAACTTTATAAAGGTTTAGACCAGTTAATGGATGAAGGAGTTGCTCAGTTATTTACCTTAGATATGAACGGACGCAAAATTGTAGGAACTGTAGGAGCACTTCAATACGAAGTAATTCAATACCGTTTAGAACATGAATATGGAGCTAAATGTTCGTATGAAAATATTGCAGTGCACAAAGCTTGTTGGGTGGAACCAGAAGATCCTAAAAATGAAGAATTCAAAGAATTTAAACGTGTAAAACAACGTTACTTAGCTAAAGACAAACAAGGTCAACTAGTATTTTTAGCTGATTCTCCGTTTACAATTCAAATGACACAAAGTAAATATCCTACGGTAAAATTACATTTCACTAGTGAGTTCTAAAAAAAACTATATCGCCTCTTTTTTATTCTCTTTTGTCTCTTTTCTAACTTATAGTCAAGAGGGTTTATCGAGTTTACAAGGAAAAGAATTACACAATAAAGTTCGTTTGAATTTTATTCCTGTTGAAATGCCTTCGGATAAATTCCCTGACTTAAAACCAACGATGGGTTTAACTGGTTTGCACTATCAAATCCCTATTAATGACTGGTTGTACGGTGGTGCTGGATTTCATTTTGCAGTAACAGGAGACCAAGGAGGATTATTTACGTTAGGTGCTGAATTAGGAATAAATAAAAAACTATACAAAAACTTATATATTGATGCTAATTTCCATTTTGGCGGCGGCGGCGGATATCGTTACTTGGTAAATGATGGCGGTTTTATCAATCCCAATATCGGATTACAGTACAAAAAGAATGATTACTCCTTCGGAATACAATACAGTCACGTTAACTTTTTATCAGGAGAAATTAAAAGTAACTCCGTTTCTTTCTTTGTAGAGATACCAAGTATTTTACGTTTTACTGATTATGACAAAGCGCATCGAAAATTTGTAGCAGACAATCTTTCTCCTGATAGTTTTTGGAGTAAACCAGTGGTTAAAAATGCACAACAAATTCGTTTTGATTTCTTTAAACCTATTGGTAATTCGAAAAAAGATAATGGGGATGACCTAAATGAATTACTATATGTACTTGGATTTGAGTATCAGAAATATTTGAACGAAAATACTTTTCTATTTGCTCACACCGATGCAATTTACAGGGGGCTACGCGCTGGCTTTATGGATTTATTTATTGGTGCGGGGTATCATCCATATCAATCAAAATACGTTAATATCTTCGGAAAATTAGGTATTGGTGCTGCTGGTGGTCGTGTAGCTCCTGAAGGTGGGTTAATGATCTACCCTTCTGCAGGAATTGACTTAAAACTATTTAAAAACATTGCTATTAGTGGTCATGGTGGATATTATCGTGCCATTGCTGGTGATTTAGAAGCCTATACTTTCGGATTTGGTTTAAAGTACTTCGGATTTAACGGCGGAACATCTTCCGAAGAGAGCAGTACTTATCTTACAAAAGGGTTACGTTTTGAAGTTCAAAATCAAAGTTATTTTGATGTTGCTAAAACAGATGATATTTACGACGCTACTGAAATTGACTTACAATTAATTGGCTTTAAAGTTAACTATGATTTAAATCATTCATTATATATTGCTGGAGAAGCTGGTTTTGCATATGACGGTCGTTCAGGTGGATATGCTCACGGATTAGTCGGTGGTGGTATATATAGTCCATATTTTTTTAACAACAAAATGCGTGGATTTATAGAAGTTATGGCAGGTGCTGGTGGAGGTGCTGGTGTAGATACTGACGAAGGAATCATTATTCGTCCTACTCTTGGATTGAGTTATGATATCGTAAATCAGGTTTCTATAATTGCATCTGGAGGTAGATATTACTCTCCTTTTGGAAATGTTAACTCTAACAATATTAACATAGGTTTAAGCTTTAACCTTTCAACTTTATCTGTAAAAAATTAACTTTGTCATTGCTAAGAAAAACAATGATTTAGCTATTTTAATAAAAAGATTCTTTTTTCCCTTAAATTTTGGACACTAGAATCACACATATATAAATAAACAAGAGAAAAATGGATAACGGAATTTATGCAAAGTTCACCACTCCAAAAGGTGAAATTTTAGTAAACTTAGAATACGAAAAAACTCCTGGAACTGTAGGTAACTTTGTTGCTTTAGCAGAAGGAAATTTAGAAAACTCAGCGAAACCACAAGGAACTCCTTATTATAACGGATTAAAATTCCACCGTGTAATTGCTGATTTTATGATTCAAGGAGGATGTCCTCAAGGAACAGGAACAGGAAACCCTGGTTATAAATTTGATGACGAAATTCACCCTGAATTAAAACACGATGCTCCAGGAAAATTATCTATGGCAAATGCAGGTCCTGGAACCAATGGTTCTCAATTTTTTATTACACATGTTGCTACTCCTTGGTTAGACGGTAAACACACTGTTTTTGGTAGTGTTATTGAAGGACAAGACGTTGTTGATGCAATTGCTCAAGACGATACTATGGATGTAGAAATTATTCGTGTTGGTAGTGATGCTGAAGCTTTTAATGCTGTAGAAGCTTTTAGAACTTTTGAAGGAGCTCGTGAAAAACGTGAAGCTGAAGCAAAAGCTAAACAAAAAGAGTTATTAGATCAAGTAGCAGCAGGATATGACGAAACTCCAAGCGGTTTACGTTATAAGATCTTACAAAATGGAGACGGAAAACAAGCTACTAAAGGAGCTATGGTTTCTGTACACTATAAAGGTCAGTTATTAGATGGAACTGTATTTGATTCATCATATAAGCGCAAACAACCTATCGATTTTGCTATTGGTGTTGGTCAGGTAATTCCTGGTTGGGATGAAGGTATTCAGTTGTTAAAAGTGGGCGACAAAGCTCGTTTAGTAATTCCATCTGACTTAGCATATGGTGCACAAGGTGCTGGTGGTGTAATTCCTCCAAACGCTACTTTAATTTTTGATGTTGAGTTAATGAATGTAAAGTAATAGCTTACAATTTATTATACAAGTAAGTAAAGCCTTCATAAATTATGAAGGCTTTTTTTATTATCTCATTTCACTTAATATTTACTTAATATTCATAACATTAAAGAACATATTACTTAATAGATATATCATAATTACTTAAGAACAAAAGAGTAAAAAAGAATGATTTTTACGTCATCAAACAAGCTCTTAAGCCTTATGAAAACAACTTTCCTTTTTTTAACATTTTTTCTTTTCATCTCAATTACACTCGAAGCTCAAGAAGTATGTACTACGCCTGAAGATAATACTATTGATTTAAATATTATTAGTATGGATAAATGTAAAATTGGTAAAGAAAATCAAATTCCTAGAAAAAAAACAACTCAAACACTAACTGCTAGAAACAGAATAAAAAAAGTAAGAAAGATTACTCAAAAAAATCAATCAAGCTTAAATGCTTCTTCAAAAGTTTCTATTATTACTACAAACAATGACTTATCAATACAAAATTCTTTAAAATCTCAAACTAAAGAAATTTTATTTTCTGTTGTTGATCAAGTTCCTTTATTTCCTAAGTGTAAAAATAGTTCTAACGAAAATGCAAAAAAATGTTTTAAAGACAATATGCAAAAACATTTTTCTAAAAATTATTATCCTGAAGTCTTTTCAGAAGAAGGTATACGTGGCAGAATTTTGATTCAATTCACAATAGATATATATGGATTACCAAAAAACATTCAAGTAGTAAGCTCTAAACCAAGTGATATTATTACCAACGAAATCAACCGAATTATTAACAAGTTACCTCAGTTAGAATCAGGTAAGGAAAAAGGAATTCCTGTTGATGTTACATACTCTTTTCCTATAAATTTAATCTTAAATTAATATAAAACATTTATCTAGATTTTCAGATAATTTTATTTTCGTGCTCCTTAAAAATTCCTCTTTAACACACACAAATGAAACATATCTTTACCTTTTTTTTATTTTCAATATCATTTTCTTATGCTCAAGAAAAATGTGAAACCCCAAATGAAAATATCCAAGATTTAAATACCATTAGTATTACTAAGTGCTCTATAGAAGATGTAAAAGAAGCTCTAGAAACTGAAAAAACTAAAGAAATTTCGACAAGAAAAAGACATCGTAAACTTAGAAAAACAAATACTATTTCAGCAAAATCAAATAAAGTAGAAGAAATAAAAAGTAAAAATTCTCTTGTAGAAAAACTAAACTTAAAAGAAGATATTTTAACTTCTTTAGATAAAATTCCTTTTCATCTAGTTGAACAAATTCCTTTGTTTAATGAGTGTAAAAAGACTCCAATTCTACAACAATCTAAGTGTTTTGAAAAAGAAATGATTAAACATATTGTTAGAAATTTTGATTATCCAAAAGAGGCCTTGCGAAAAAAAATTGAAGGTAAAATTTTAGTTCAATTTACTATTGATAAGCAAGGAAAAGTAATTGACATAAAAAAGAAAGGACCTAAAAACAGTGCACTTCTAAAAAAAGAAGCAGAAAGATTAATTTCACTGCTCCCTAAATTTATTCCTGGAAGTCATAAAGGTAGCTCGGTTAATGTAAAATATGCTTTACCTATAATTTTTAAAGTTCCATAACTTTATATTTTCTTTTTAAAGGAACTATCTTTTGGTCAAGATTATAAAATAATTTGCTATATTCTATTTTTTACTTATATTTACAGCGTTAGTTAACGTGTTAATAACTAAACCAAACACTTAAAAATAGAGCACACATGATTAAAAAATTCCCCTTAGTAGTAGCTGCTATGCTACTTTCTTTAGCGGCTGTAGGACAAGAAGTATGTACTACTCCAGATGAACAAATCGCTGATCCAAACAGTATCACAAAATGTGCAATTGAAGACACCGAGAGTGGTGCAAAAAAACAACTTTCTATTGAAGTCTCAACCAGAAGACGTGTTGTTCGTAAGAACAAAGAGGCTGTTTCTGCTATAGGTGGAGGTATTAATTCTTCACAAAAAGTAGCTGATATTAAAAAGAAGTCTTTGTTAATTGGTAAACTTGAGTTAGAAGATAATTCTTCAACTATTGAAAAAGTACCTTTTAATTTAGTTGAAGAAATTCCATTGTTTAGTAAGTGTAACAATGTTCCTTTAATAAAGCAAGCAAAGTGTTTTGAAACAAACATGACTAAACATATTATTAAAAATTTCAACTACCCTCAAGACGCCATTGAAGCTGGTATACAAGGAAGAGTTTTAGTTCAATTTACAATCAATGAGCAAGGAAATGTTGAAGATATCTTATTACGTGGGCCAAAAGGTGGAGAGTCTTTAGAAAAAGAAGCTGAAAGAATAATTAATAACCTTCCAAACTTTATTCCTGGTAAACATAATGGTAGGACTGTTAAAGTAAAGTACGGAGTTCCTATCACTTTCAAGGCTCCAGGAGCATCAAATAATTCTTCATCTAGTACAACAAGTAAAGTCGTAGCTAAAAAAAGTTCTAATGTAGTAAAAGAAAAAACTATTACTGATTTTGTAAAATTTGTAGAGGTACAAAGTATTCCTCAATTCAAAGCTTGTACAAAAGTTCCTGATATGCAAAAATTAACCTGTTTCAATGAAAGAATGGTTAGTCATATTCAAAGAAACTTTAACTACCCTGCAGCAGCTGCAGAACAAAATATTGAAGGTAGAGTATGGGTTCGCTTTATCATAGATAAAAAAGGAGAGGTAACTAACATAAAAATGAAAGGACCTAAAGATGGTCACTTATTAGAACAAGAAGCTAAGAGAATGGTTTCTAAGTTACCTAAATTCGTTCCTGGAGAACATAATGGGAAAACAGCTAATGTTGAATATTACATTCCTGTTAACTTTAAACTTCATGAATAAGGTATAAAATAACTCTTAAAAGTGTTTAAAAAAGCTTCTAATTATATAATTAGAAGCTTTTTTTAGTTTTATTTCTTTTAAAATTTTTAAATTTACTAGAATACTTCTCCTCTTTTAATTTTTTATCTCACTATAACACCTATATACCTTTACTCATATTAAGGTAGAGTTTTCCTCTTTTAATCCTTTATTAGAAAATTACTTTATATACACCTTTTTTCTTTTACCTGTTTTAAAGCATAAATGAAGGTTTTCATACTTTCTCTGATTATCTAAACAATATCAAAATAGAACTTAAATTAGGTAAGTTATTAAAGTAATGAGCATAAAAAAAGCCAGCAATAATGCTGGCTTACTTTTTTGTCTTTTTTTCTTATTAAAGCTTAATGTTTTCTTCTGTTGCTAACAAACCAAAAAACTTATCTAAGTTTGGTAAAATTACAATTCTAGTTCTTCTATTTCTAGCTCTATTGCTAGCCGAGTTATTTTCAACAAGTGGCACAGAACTACCTCTACCAGAAGCTATTAATCTACTTGGATCAACGTTGTATTTTTTCTCTAAAAGCCTAACGATAGATGTTGCTCTTTTAACACTTAAATCCCAGTTATCTTGTACAACTGCATTACTAATAGGTCTTGAGTCTGTATGACCTTCTATCATAACATCCATGCTTGGTTCAGAGTTAATCACATCAGCTAATTTTTTTATTAATTTATGTGCATTTTTTTTAACTCTATAACTAGCTGTATTAAATAACATTTTGTCTGAAACAGAAATCATCACAACTGTTTGATCAATGTCAATATTTACATCTTCATCATTTTCTAACTCTGAAGTATTGATAGATTTTTTTAAGTTGTGAGCAATAGCTACATTCATGGAGTCTTTTAACGTTTTAACATTAGCTAACTCAGCTGGATCAACATTTTTAAGCGTTTCTCTCATTTTTTCTTTTACAGAGTTTGAGATTACAGCTGATTTTCCAACCATATCTAGCTTAATGTTATTTTCTTCATGAAGTGTTTCGTTTACACTCTTTAATGAGTTAATTTTTTCATTGTAATCATCAACTCTCTTTTCTATTTTAGCAAACTTAGCTTCTAATTGCTCTTTTTCTAGAGTTGTCTTTTGTAAATTTCCTCTAGTATCATTATACTTTTGTTCAAGTTCTACATACTTCTTTTTTGATACACAAGACGACATTGTTAAAGCCAATACCGCTAAAGGAATAAATAATTTTTTCATAATTAATAATAAATGATAATAAGTTAATGTAACTCTATAACTTAATTTTCGATATATTATTATGTCAGTATAAATAAAAAACTCCTTTAAATAAAGGAGTTTTTTATTTATTGATTTTACAACTATTTAAATAAAATTTTATTTTTTATAGTTTAATTTTACGTTTTTGTTTAACTTTTGACAATCACTATCTTTTTCTTTAAAACATTTATTATCCTCTGGTCTTAAGCTTCTATCAGTTTTTTTTAAGTTTTTGCTTAAAAACTCTAAAAAATTACTTTTTCTTGTCGTAAATCTTCTATTGATCCTTTTCTTTTCTTGTTCCTGTCTTATTTCTATAGATTCACTCCCTTCTACTATATAAAAATATGAACGTCTGTTTAATTGATATTCTTCTTCAGTACACTTTTTTCCGTCTACACAATCATTTAAAGGGTTGTCTTCACCATAACCTATAGCACTTTCAATCCTATTACTTGCAATTCCTCTTGATAATATGTAATCTCTCGTAGATTTTGCTCTTTTATCTGACAAAAACCTATTGTAATCTCTTCTACCTCGACTATCTGTATGTGACTCTATTTTTATCACTAACTCAGGATGATTAGTCATTACTGTTACAATATTTTCTAACTCATACTCTGCATCCTCCCTAATATCATACTTATCATAATCAAAATAAATAGGTTTTATAACTATTTGGTTTCCTATTATTAATGGTGTTAACTTTAAGTTTGCTATAATTTCTTTATTTCTCTTATTATTAGTTCGAACTATACTTCTATTTGATCTATGATCTAATTTAGTTGCTGTAACTGTATAGGTATTATTACATGGCACATCTTTAAAAGTATAGTTACCTGAACTATCAGAAATTGTTTCTGCTATAACTTCTTTTTCTTTATTAATTAGTTTTACTACAACCGCATCTACCGGAGTATTTGTTTTATTGTTTTCTATTACTCCTTTAACAATTTGTGTACATACTGGTGGGTCCGTATAGATAAAGAAGCTATAAATATCATCATCTCCTTTTCCTTTTTCTCTATTTGACGAAAAGAAACCTCTTTTTCCATTTTCACTTATAAAAAATGAAAAGTCGTCTTTTTTACTATTGAATGGATACCCTAAGTTTTCAGGTGATAAAAATGTACCATCCTCTTTAATCTTTGCTTGAAAAATATCAAGCAGTCCTAAACCTAAATGCCCGTTAGATGAAAAATATAATACATTATCATTTCCTACATACGGAAAGACTTCTTTCTCTGATGTATTTATATCACTTCCTAAATTTACTGGTTCTCCATACTCATCATTTCCTTTTATTTCTACTTTATAAATGTCAGACTGACCATATCCTCCAGGCATATTAGAAACAAAGTATAATGTTTTTTCATCTGGACTTAAAGCTGGATGACCTGTTGAATATTCATCTTTATTAAATGGTAGCTCTTTAACGTTAACCCAATAACCATTAATATAACTGGCTTTATAAATTTTTAAATTAGATATGTTGTTCTTACTTCTCTTTACTTTCTTTCCTTCAGAATTATTTCTTGTAAAATAAATAGTTTTTCCATCTTTTGTAAAGATAGGCGTAGACTCATGAAGTTCAGAAGCTATTGGCTCTCCAAGCTTTTGAACATTACCTAAAACTAAGATAGTGTCTTGCTTACTACCTTCTAATGTTTGTATACTTTCTTCTGCTTTATAAATATTTAAAAATGGTTGATTATTCCACTTATATATTTTTTGTTTTTTTGAGTCGTTAGCTACAGATGATGAGAAATATGCTTTTCCATTCAATAAAAACCCTCCAAATTCTGAATAAGGCGTATTTATAGCCAAGTTTCTTACTCCTATTCTCTTTTCTTTATTAGTGTAGTCTAATAAATAGTTTTCTTTTTTAAGTTCCTCATTTAAACTATTTTTTTGTGCTTGAGTTAATCTTAAAAATATAGAATCTGATTTTTTATACTTTCCATTACTCCTCAAAGCTTGAGCATATTTAAACAAATGTTTTTCTTCTACTTTTTCATTAAAATTTGAAATAAGTTTTTGATACCATATTTCTGCTTCTTCTGTATTTGAATTATTATAGTAAGACTCAGCTAACCTAGTTAACACATGTTGAGAGCTATCTCCTTTAATTAATACTAAATCTTTATATAATTTGGCCGATTGGACATAAGAGAATTCTTCAAAATAACGATCTGCTACTTTTCTACTTTGGCTAAATCCAACTGCAGTAAGCATTAACAATATTGTTAATGTTAGTATCTTTTTTAATTTCATTTCTCTCTTTTTAAAAGAATCTCGGTGACCTATATCTAATATCCTTAAAGATTTCATACTGTAGCATAATTTCGTGTGTCCCAGAATTTGTTACATTATAGTTTGATGTTGTTAAATCATATGAATACCCTATAAGTAAAGAGTCTGTTGCTTGAAAACCTAAAAGTGCACTTACAGAATCATCCCATCTCCAAGAAGCTCCAACTCTAAACTTCTCATTAAATAGTAAATTAGCTGAAATATCTAATGATAGAGGTGCCCCTGAAACTCCTTTTAACAAAGCTGCTGGTTTAAACTTTAAGTCTTCATTTATATCGAAAACATATCCTGCGATTAAGAAAAAGTGCATTCTTTCTACTGCTACTTCTCCTGGAGTTTCAGCATCGTAATGTTCCATTCTTAAAATATTAGGTACCGATAATCCAACATACCATTGTGGTTGATGATAATAAATACCTGCTCCAACAGTTGGTAAGAACTTATTAATATTATCTTGAAAAACAACTTCATCATCTTTATAAGTTCCTTTTGACCAATCTATATTTAATAACCTTCCTCCTAAACGTAAACCAAAGGCTAAATTACCTTCTGCACCTGTTTGTATATTGTAAGATACATTAGCGTCTAAATATATTTCACTAGATGGTCCTACTTGGTCATTCATTAAGTTAACCCCTAATCCTAACCCAGAATATCCTAAAGGAGTATCGTATGATAAGTTTTGAGTATTGGGAGCTCCTTCAAAACCTACCCACTGCATTCTGCCTAATGCAGTAATTACTGTATGCCCTCTAGACCCTGCATAAGCAGGGTTTACATTCATTGTATTGTACATATACTGTGTGTACTGAGGATCTTGTTGCGCATGAATATTTGTGGTTATACAAATACTCATTGTACATATTATGATTAAACTTAAATATAATTTCATTTGATTAATACTTTTATTCATCAGTCTTTTTTATAAATCTAGATTATCTATTAATGTAAATCCAGCCTTTTTTAACTTTACTTCCATTTCCAAGGTCTAAAATATAGAAGTATGTTCCAACTGGCAATTTATCGCCTACATTTATATTAGCTCTACCTTCAGAGATTCCTCTAAACACAACACTGCTATTGTTATATCCTTCAGTTTTATATACTGTATTACCCCATCTATTAAAAATTTCAAGAGTATTATTTGGGAAATTTTCAATACAATCAATGTGTAAGTAACTGTTTGCTTCATCTCCATTAGGACTCATTAAGTTGTTTACTTTCACACAAGTGTCATCATTGATTGCATCCCCAAACCCATCAAAACCATCTATAATGTCAGGTATTCCATCTCCATCTGTATCTTCTCCATCTATCACTCCGTTACCTCCATCGTTTGGATCTGTAGGGCTAGAGTTATTATCTGGATTATTAGCATCTCCAAAACCATCTAAACCATCAACACTATCAGAAATTCCATCTCCGTCTGAATCATCTAAAGGGTTTTCTACTTGTCCATCTCCATCTTCATCTAAATTCCCTCCTTCTACAACATCATTTACTCCATCATTATCGCTATCTAAATCTTGATAGTTAGGAACACCATCTCCATCTGTATCTAATGGAGTATCATCTCCATTACCTCCCTCACCAAAATTATTTATATCTCCATCAACACTATCAGAAATTCCATCTTCATCAGAATCTGAACCTCCCATATCATTAGAATCTATAACTCCATCACCATTAGTATCGGAACTTTCATTTCCTCCCTCAATAACATCATTAATACCGTCATTATCACTATCTAAATCTTGATAATCTGGAGTACCGTCGCCATCCGTATCTGGCTCTTCATCATTATCTACAGAATCATCAGCTTGTCCATCTCCATTAGCATCTGTATACCCTGAATCGCCAGAGTCTATAACACCGTCTTCGTTGGTATCTAAATCTCCATTTCCTCCTTCTATTACATCATTAATACCATCATTATCAGAATCTAGATCTAATGAATCTGGAATTCCATCACCATCAGTATCTACTAAACCATCTCCCTCTTCAACATCTGGAATCCCATCATTATCATCATCTACATCTACAACATCTGATATGCCATCATTATCCGTGTCTTGTAAATAGTATTTATGAGTATTCAAAGCAGATCCTCTATTCCCATCACTATCAATTGAACTTACACTTGCTTCTACAGTCGTATCTGTGTCAGCAGCTAAGTCTGACCCTGGTACATTGATGCTGTAGTTTCCACTGGCATCTACGGTACCGGTATAGTTGTTTCCATTGATTACTAAGGTTACCGTGTCGCCGGTATTGAAATCTCCGCCTACTGTTCCGGTGACTGCAATGGTTGTTCCTGCTTCTGTTGCATTGACAATGTTGTCTGCCGTGATGTTGTCTACACTTATGGTAGGAACTGGAGCGGTCGTGTCTACATTATAAACATGATTCGTGTTTGCACTTCCTGCATTCCCCGATCCGTCTGTTGTCGCTACACTTGCTTCTACTGTCGTGTCTGTGTCAGCAGCTAAGTCTGACCCTGGTACATTGATGCTGTAGTTTCCACTGGCATCTACGGTACCGGTATAGTTGTTTCCATTGATTACTAAGGTTACCGTGTCGCCGGTATTGAAATCTCCGCCTACTGTTCCGGTGACTGCAATGGTTGTTCCTGCTTCTGTTGCATTGACTATGTTGTCTGCCGTGATGTTGTCTACACTTATGGTAGGAACTGGAGCGGTCGTGTCTACATTATAAACATGATTCGTGTTTGCACTTCCTGCATTCCCCGATCCGTCTGTTGTCGCTACACTTGCTTCTACTGTCGTGTCTGTGTCAGCAGCTAAGTCTGACCCTGGTACATTGATGCTGTAGTTTCCACTGGCATCTACGGTACCGGTATAGTTGTTTCCATTGATTACTAAGGTTACCGTGTCGCCGGTATTGAAATCTCCGCCTACTGTTCCGGTGACTGCAATGGTTGTTCCTGCTTCTGTTGCATTGACTATGTTGTCTGCCGTGATGTTGTCTACACTTATGGTAGGAACTGGAGCGGTCGTGTCTACATTATAAACATGATTCGTGTTTGCACTTCCTGCATTCCCCGATCCGTCTGTTGTCGCTACACTTGCTTCTACAGTCGTATCTGTGTCAGCAGCTAAGTCTGACCCTGGTACATTGATGCTGTAGTTTCCACTGGCATCTACGGTACCGGTATAGTTGTTTCCATTGATTACTAAGGTTACCGTGTCGCCGGTATTGAAATCTCCGCCTACTGTTCCGGTGACTGCAATGGTTGTTCCTGCTTCTGTTGCATTGACAATGTTGTCTGCCGTGATGTTGTCTACACTTATGGTAGGAACTGGAGCGGTCGTGTCTACATTATAAACATGATTCGTGTTTGCACTTCCTGCATTCCCTGATCCGTCTGTTGTCGCTACACTTGCTTCTACAGTCGTATCTGTGTCAGCAGCTAAGTCTGACCCTGGTACATTGATGCTGTAGTTTCCACTGGCATCTACGGTACCGGTATAGTTGTTTCCATTGATTACTAAGGTTACCGTGTCGCCGGTATTGAAATCTCCGCCTACTGTTCCGGTGACTGCAATGGTTGTTCCTGCTTCTGTTGCATTGACAATGTTGTCTGCCGTGATGTTGTCTACACTTATGGTAGGAACTGGAGCGGTCGTGTCTACATTATAAACATGATTCGTGTTTGCACTTCCTGCATTCCCCGATCCGTCTGTTGTCGCTACACTTGCTTCTACTGTCGTGTCTGTGTCAGCTGCTAAGTCTGACCCTGGTACATTGATGCTGTAGTTTCCACTGGCATCTACGGTACCGGTATAGTTGTTTCCATTGATTACTAAGGTTACCGTGTCGCCGGTATTGAAATCTCCGCCTACTGTTCCGGTGACTGCAATGGTTGTTCCTGCTTCTGTTGCATTGACAATGTTGTCTGCCGTGATGTTGTCTACACTTATGGTAGGAACTGGAGCGGTCGTGTCTACATTATAAACATGATTCGTGTTTGCACTTCCTGCATTCCCCGATCCGTCTGTTGTCGCTACACTTGCTTCTACTGTCGTGTCTGTGTCAGCTGCTAAGTCTGACCCTGGTACATTGATGCTGTAGTTTCCACTGGCATCTACGGTACCGGTATAGTTGTTTCCATTGATTACTAAGGTTACCGTGTCGCCGGTATTGAAATCTCCGCCTACTGTTCCGGTGACTGCAATGGTTGTTCCTGCTTCTGTTGCATTGACTATGTTGTCTGCCGTGATGTTGTCTACACTTATGGTAGGAACTGGAGCGGTCGTGTCTACATTATAAACATGATTCGTGTTTGCACTTCCTGCATTCCCCGATCCGTCTGTTATCGCT
The DNA here is from genome assembly GCF_059716285.2 of Tenacibaculum sp. TB-53. Taxonomy (NCBI): domain Bacteria; kingdom Pseudomonadati; phylum Bacteroidota; class Flavobacteriia; order Flavobacteriales; family Flavobacteriaceae; genus Tenacibaculum; species Tenacibaculum sp. TB-53. The sequence goes on from NZ_CM202790.1 coordinate 1,419,016, forward strand.
ACACTTGCTTCTACTGTCGTGTCTGTGTCAGCAGCTAAGTCTGACCCTGGTACATTGATGCTGTAGTTTCCACTGGCATCTACGGTACCGGTATAGTTGTTTCCATTGATTACTAAGGTTACCGTGTCGCCGGTATTGAAATCTCCGCCTACTGTTCCGGTGACTGCAATGGTTGTTCCTGCTTCTGTTGCATTGACTATGTTGTCTGCCGTGATGTTGTCTACACTTATGGTAGGAACTGGAGCAGTCGTGTCTACATTATAAACATGATTCGTGTTTGCACTTCCTGCATTCCCCGATCCGTCTGTTGTCGCTACACTTGCTTCTACTGTCGTGTCTGTGTCAGCTGCTAAGTCTGACCCTGGTACATTGATGCTGTAGTTTCCACTGGCATCTACGGTACCGGTATAGTTGTTTCCATTGATTACTAAGGTTACCGTGTCGCCGGTATTGAAATCTCCGCCTACTGTTCCGGTGACTGCAATGGTTGTTCCTGCTTCTGTTGCATTGACTATGTTGTCTGCCGTGATGTTGTCTACACTTATGGTAGGAACTGGAGCGGTCGTGTCTACATTATAAACATGATTCGTGTTTGCACTTCCTGCATTCCCCGATCCGTCTGTTGTCGCTACACTTGCTTCTACTGTCGTGTCTGTGTCAGCAGCTAAGTCTGACCCTGGTACATTGATGCTGTAGTTTCCACTGGCATCTACGGTACCGGTATAGTTGTTTCCATTGATTACTAAGGTTACCGTGTCGCCGGTATTGAAATCTCCGCCTACTGTTCCGGTGACTGCAATGGTTGTTCCTGCTTCTGTTGCATTGACTATGTTGTCTGCCGTGATGTTGTCTACACTTATGGTAGGAACTGGAGCGGTCGTGTCTACATTATAAACATGATTCGTGTTTGCACTTCCTGCATTCCCCGATCCGTCTGTTGTCGCTACACTTGCTTCTACTGTCGTGTCTGTGTCAGCAGCTAAGTCTGACCCTGGTACATTGATGCTGTAGTTTCCACTGGCATCTACGGTACCGGTATAGTTGTTTCCATTGATTACTAAGGTTACCGTGTCGCCGGTATTGAAATCTCCGCCTACTGTTCCGGTGACTGCAATGGTTGTTCCTGCTTCTGTTGCATTGACTATGTTGTCTGCCGTGATGTTGTCTACACTTATGGTAGGAACTGGAGCGGTCGTGTCTACATTATAAACATGATTCGTGTTTGCACTTCCTGCATTCCCCGATCCGTCTGTTGTCGCTACACTTGCTTCTACAGTCGTATCTGTGTCAGCAGCTAAGTCTGACCCTGGTACATTGATGCTGTAGTTTCCACTGGCATCTACGGTACCGGTATAGTTGTTTCCATTGATTACTAAGGTTACCGTGTCGCCGGTATTGAAATCTCCGCCTACTGTTCCGGTGACTGCAATGGTTGTTCCTGCTTCTGTTGCATTGACAATGTTGTCTGCCGTGATGTTGTCTACACTTATGGTAGGAACTGGAGCGGTCGTGTCTACATTATAAACATGATTCGTGTTTGCACTTCCTGCATTCCCCGATCCGTCTGTTGTCGCTACACTTGCTTCTACTGTCGTGTCTGTGTCAGCAGCTAAGTCTGACCCTGGTACATTGATGCTGTAGTTTCCACTGGCATCTACGGTACCGGTATAGTTGTTTCCATTGATTACTAAGGTTACCGTGTCGCCGGTATTGAAATCTCCGCCTACTGTTCCGGTGACTGCAATGGTTGTTCCTGCTTCTGTTGCATTGACTATGTTGTCTGCCGTGATGTTGTCTACACTTATGGTAGGAACTGGAGCAGTCGTGTCTACATTATAAACATGATTCGTGTTTGCACTTCCTGCATTCCCCGATCCGTCTGTTGTCGCTACACTTGCTTCTACTGTCGTGTCTGTGTCAGCTGCTAAGTCTGACCCTGGTACATTGATGCTGTAGTTTCCACTGGCATCTACGGTACCGGTATAGTTGTTTCCATTGATTACTAAGGTTACCGTGTCGCCGGTATTGAAATCTCCGCCTACTGTTCCGGTGACTGCAATGGTTGTTCCTGCTTCTGTTGCATTGACTATGTTGTCTGCCGTGATGTTGTCTACACTTATGGTAGGAACTGGAGCGGTCGTGTCTACATTATAAACATGATTCGTGTTTGCACTTCCTGCATTCCCCGATCCGTCTGTTGTCGCTACACTTGCTTCTACTGTCGTGTCTGTGTCAGCTGCTAAGTCTGACCCTGGTACATTGATGCTGTAGTTTCCACTGGCATCTACGGTACCGGTATAGTTGTTTCCATTGATTACTAAGGTTACCGTGTCGCCGGTATTGAAATCTCCGCCTACTGTTCCGGTGACTGCAATGGTTGTTCCTGCTTCTGTTGCATTGACTATGTTGTCTGCCGTGATGTTGTCTACACTTATGGTAGGAACTGGAGCAGTCGTGTCTACATTATAAACATGATTCGTGTTTGCACTTCCTGCATTCCCCGATCCGTCTGTTGTCGCTACACTTGCTTCTACTGTCGTGTCTGTGTCAGCTGCTAAGTCTGACCCTGGTACATTGATGCTGTAGTTTCCACTGGCATCTACGGTACCGGTATAGTTGTTTCCATTGATTACTAAGGTTACCGTGTCGCCGGTATTGAAATCTCCGCCTACTGTTCCGGTGACTGCAATGGTTGTTCCTGCTTCTGTTGCATTGACAATGTTGTCTGCCGTGATGTTGTCTACACTTATGGTAGGAACTGGAGCGGTCGTGTCTACATTATAAACATGATTCGTGTTTGCACTTCCTGCATTCCCCGATCCGTCTGTTGTCGCTACACTTGCTTCTACTGTCGTGTCTGTGTCAGCAGCTAAGTCTGACCCTGGTACATTGATGCTGTAGTTTCCACTGGCATCTACGGTACCGGTATAGTTGTTTCCATTGATTACTAAGGTTACCGTGTCGCCGGTATTGAAATCTCCGCCTACTGTTCCGGTGACTGCAATGGTTGTTCCTGCTTCTGTTGCATTGACTATGTTGTCTGCCGTGATGTTGTCTACACTTATGGTAGGAACTGGAGCGGTCGTGTCTACATTATAAACATGATTCGTGTTTGCACTTCCTGCATTCCCCGATCCGTCTGTTGTCGCTACACTTGCTTCTACTGTCGTGTCTGTGTCAGCAGCTAAGTCTGACCCTGGTACATTGATGCTGTAGTTTCCACTGGCATCTACGGTACCGGTATAGTTGTTTCCATTGATTACTAAGGTTACCGTGTCGCCGGTATTGAAATCTCCGCCTACTGTTCCGGTGACTGCAATGGTTGTTCCTGCTTCTGTTGCATTGACTATGTTGTCTGCCGTGATGTTGTCTACACTTATGGTAGGAACTGGAGCAGTCGTGTCTACATTATAAACATGATTCGTGTTTGCACTTCCTGCATTCCCCGATCCGTCTGTTGTCGCTACACTTGCTTCTACTGTCGTGTCTGTGTCAGCAGCTAAGTCTGACCCTGGTACATTGATGCTGTAGTTTCCACTGGCATCTACGGTACCGGTATAGTTGTTTCCATTGATTACTAAGGTTACCGTGTCGCCGGTATTGAAATCTCCGCCTACTGTTCCGGTGACTGCAATGGTTGTTCCTGCTTCTGTTGCATTGACAATGTTGTCTGCCGTGATGTTGTCTACACTTATGGTAGGAACTGGAGCGGTCGTGTCTACATTATAAACATGATTCGTGTTTGCACTTCCTGCATTCCCCGATCCGTCTGTTGTCGCTACACTTGCTTCTACTGTCGTGTCTGTGTCAGCTGCTAAGTCTGACCCTGGTACATTGATGCTGTAGTTTCCACTGGCATCTACGGTACCGGTATAGTTGTTTCCATTGATTACTAAGGTTACCGTGTCGCCGGTATTGAAATCTCCGCCTACTGTTCCGGTGACTGCAATGGTTGTTCCTGCTTCTGTTGCATTGACTATGTTGTCTGCCGTGATGTTGTCTACACTTATGGTAGGAACTGGAGCGGTCGTGTCTACATTATAAACATGATTCGTGTTTGCACTTCCTGCATTCCCCGATCCGTCTGTTGTCGCTACACTTGCTTCTACTGTCGTGTCTGTGTCAGCAGCTAAGTCTGACCCTGGTACATTGATGCTGTAGTTTCCACTGGCATCTACGGTACCGGTATAGTTGTTTCCATTGATTACTAAGGTTACCGTGTCGCCGGTATTGAAATCTCCGCCTACTGTTCCGGTGACTGCAATGGTTGTTCCTGCTTCTGTTGCATTGACTATGTTGTCTGCCGTGATGTTGTCTACACTTATGGTAGGAACTGGAGCGGTCGTGTCTACATTATAAACATGATTCGTGTTTGCACTTCCTGCATTCCCCGATCCGTCTGTTGTCGCTACACTTGCTTCTACTGTCGTGTCTGTGTCAGCAGCTAAGTCTGACCCTGGTACATTGATGCTGTAGTTTCCACTGGCATCTACGGTACCGGTATAGTTGTTTCCATTGATTACTAAGGTTACCGTGTCGCCGGTATTGAAATCTCCGCCTACTGTTCCGGTGACTGCAATGGTTGTTCCTGCTTCTGTTGCATTGACTATGTTGTCTGCCGTGATGTTGTCTACACTTATGGTAGGAACTGGAGCGGTCGTGTCTACATTATAAACATGATTCGTGTTTGCACTTCCTGCATTCCCCGATCCGTCTGTTGTCGCTACACTTGCTTCTACAGTCGTATCTGTGTCAGCAGCTAAGTCTGACCCTGGTACATTGATGCTGTAGTTTCCACTGGCATCTACGGTACCGGTATAGTTGTTTCCATTGATTACTAAGGTTACCGTGTCGCCGGTATTGAAATCTCCGCCTACTGTTCCGGTGACTGCAATGGTTGTTCCTGCTTCTGTTGCATTGACTATGTTGTCTGCCGTGATGTTGTCTACACTTATGGTAGGAACTGGAGCGGTCGTGTCTACATTATAAACATGATTCGTGTTTGCACTTCCTGCATTCCCTGATCCGTCTGTTGTCGCTACACTTGCTTCTACAGTCGTATCTGTGTCAGCAGCTAAGTCTGACCCTGGTACATTGATGCTGTAGTTTCCACTGGCATCTACGGTACCGGTATAGTTGTTTCCATTGATTACTAAGGTTACCGTGTCGCCGGTATTGAAATCTCCGCCTACTGTTCCGGTGACTGCAATGGTTGTTCCTGCTTCTGTTGCATTGACAATGTTGTCTGCCGTGATGTTGTCTACACTTATGGTAGGAACTGGAGCGGTCGTGTCTACATTATAAACATGATTCGTGTTTGCACTTCCTGCATTCCCCGATCCGTCTGTTGTCGCTACACTTGCTTCTACTGTCGTGTCTGTGTCAGCTGCTAAGTCTGACCCTGGTACATTGATGCTGTAGTTTCCACTGGCATCTACGGTACCGGTATAGTTGTTTCCATTGATTACTAAGGTTACCGTGTCGCCGGTATTGAAATCTCCGCCTACTGTTCCGGTGACTGCAATGGTTGTTCCTGCTTCTGTTGCATTGACAATGTTGTCTGCCGTGATGTTGTCTACACTTATGGTAGGAACTGGAGCGGTCGTGTCTACATTATAAACATGATTCGTGTTTGCACTTCCTGCATTCCCCGATCCGTCTGTTGTCGCTACACTTGCTTCTACTGTCGTGTCTGTGTCAGCTGCTAAGTCTGACCCTGGTACATTGATGCTGTAGTTTCCACTGGCATCTACGGTACCGGTATAGTTGTTTCCATTGATTACTAAGGTTACCGTGTCGCCGGTATTGAAATCTCCGCCTACTGTTCCGGTGACTGCAATGGTTGTTCCTGCTTCTGTTGCATTGACTATGTTGTCTGCCGTGATGTTGTCTACACTTATGGTAGGAACTGGAGCGGTCGTGTCTACATTATAAACATGATTCGTGTTTGCACTTCCTGCATTCCCCGATCCGTCTGTTGTCGCTACACTTGCTTCTACTGTCGTGTCTGTGTCAGCAGCTAAGTCTGACCCTGGTACATTGATGCTGTAGTTTCCACTGGCATCTACGGTACCGGTATAGTTGTTTCCATTGATTACTAAGGTTACCGTGTCGCCGGTATTGAAATCTCCGCCTACTGTTCCGGTGACTGCAATGGTTGTTCCTGCTTCTGTTGCATTGACTATGTTGTCTGCCGTGATGTTGTCTACACTTATGGTAGGAACTGGAGCAGTCGTGTCTACATTATAAACATGATTCGTGTTTGCACTTCCTGCATTCCCCGATCCGTCTGTTGTCGCTACACTTGCTTCTACTGTCGTGTCTGTGTCAGCTGCTAAGTCTGACCCTGGTACATTGATGCTGTAGTTTCCACTGGCATCTACGGTACCGGTATAGTTGTTTCCATTGATTACTAAGGTTACCGTGTCGCCGGTATTGAAATCTCCGCCTACTGTTCCGGTGACTGCAATGGTTGTTCCTGCTTCTGTTGCATTGACTATGTTGTCTGCCGTGATGTTGTCTACACTTATGGTAGGAACTGGAGCGGTCGTGTCTACATTATAAACATGATTCGTGTTTGCACTTCCTGCATTCCCCGATCCGTCTGTTGTCGCTACACTTGCTTCTACTGTCGTGTCTGTGTCAGCTGCTAAGTCTGACCCTGGTACATTGATGCTGTAGTTTCCACTGGCATCTACGGTACCGGTATAGTTGTTTCCATTGATTACTAAGGTTACCGTGTCGCCGGTATTGAAATCTCCGCCTACTGTTCCGGTGACTGCAATGGTTGTTCCTGCTTCTGTTGCATTGACTATGTTGTCTGCCGTGATGTTGTCTACACTTATGGTAGGAACTGGAGCGGTCGTGTCTACATTATAAACATGATTCGTGTTTGCACTTCCTGCATTCCCCGATCCGTCTGTTGTCGCTACACTTGCTTCTACTGTCGTGTCTGTGTCAGCAGCTAAGTCTGACCCTGGTACATTGATGCTGTAGTTTCCACTGGCATCTACGGTACCGGTATAGTTGTTTCCATTGATTACTAAGGTTACCGTGTCGCCGGTATTGAAATCTCCGCCTACTGTTCCGGTGACTGCAATGGTTGTTCCTGCTTCTGTTGCATTGACTATGTTGTCTGCCGTGATGTTGTCTACACTTATGGTAGGAACTGGAGCGGTCGTGTCTACATTATAAACATGATTCGTGTTTGCACTTCCTGCATTCCCCGATCCGTCTGTTGTCGCTACACTTGCTTCTACTGTCGTGTCTGTGTCAGCAGCTAAGTCTGACCCTGGTACATTGATGCTGTAGTTTCCACTGGCATCTACGGTACCGGTATAGTTGTTTCCATTGATTACTAAGGTTACCGTGTCGCCGGTATTGAAATCTCCGCCTACTGTTCCGGTGACTGCAATGGTTGTTCCTGCTTCTGTTGCATTGACAATGTTGTCTGCCGTGATGTTGTCTACACTTATGGTAGGAACTGGAGCGGTCGTGTCTACATTATAAACATGATTCGTGTTTGCACTTCCTGCATTCCCCGATCCGTCTGTTGTCGCTACACTTGCTTCTACTGTCGTGTCTGTGTCAGCAGCTAAGTCTGACCCTGGTACATTGATGCTGTAGTTTCCACTGGCATCTACGGTACCGGTATAGTTGTTTCCATTGATTACTAAGGTTACCGTGTCGCCGGTATTGAAATCTCCGCCTACTGTTCCGGTGACTGCAATGGTTGTTCCTGCTTCTGTTGCATTGACTATGTTGTCTGCCGTGATGTTGTCTACACTTATGGTAGGAACTGGAGCGGTCGTGTCTACATTATAAACATGATTCGTGTTTGCACTTCCTGCATTCCCCGATCCGTCTGTTGTCGCTACACTTGCTTCTACAGTCGTATCTGTGTCAGCAGCTAAGTCTGACCCTGGTACATTGATGCTGTAGTTTCCACTGGCATCTACGGTACCGGTATAGTTGTTTCCATTGATTACTAAGGTTACCGTGTCGCCGGTATTGAAATCTCCGCCTACTGTTCCGGTGACTGCAATGGTTGTTCCTGCTTCTGTTGCATTGACAATGTTGTCTGCCGTGATGTTGTCTACACTTATGGTAGGAACTGGAGCGGTCGTGTCTACATTATAAACATGATTCGTGTTTGCACTTCCTGCATTCCCCGATCCGTCTGTTGTCGCTACACTTGCTTCTACTGTCGTGTCTGTGTCAGCAGCTAAGTCTGACCCTGGTACATTGATGCTGTAGTTTCCACTGGCATCTACGGTACCGGTATAGTTGTTTCCATTGATTACTAAGGTTACCGTGTCGCCGGTATTGAAATCTCCGCCTACTGTTCCGGTGACTGCAATGGTTGTTCCTGCTTCTGTTGCATTGACTATGTTGTCTGCCGTGATGTTGTCTACACTTATGGTAGGAACTGGAGCAGTCGTGTCTACATTATAAACATGATTCGTGTTTGCACTTCCTGCATTCCCCGATCCGTCTGTTGTCGCTACACTTGCTTCTACTGTCGTGTCTGTGTCAGCTGCTAAGTCTGACCCTGGTACATTGATGCTGTAGTTTCCACTGGCATCTACGGTACCGGTATAGTTGTTTCCATTGATTACTAAGGTTACCGTGTCGCCGGTATTGAAATCTCCGCCTACTGTTCCGGTGACTGCAATGGTTGTTCCTGCTTCTGTTGCATTGACAATGTTGTCTGCCGTGATGTTGTCTACACTTATGGTAGGAACTGGAGCGGTCGTGTCTACATTATAAACATGATTCGTGTTGGTGGAACAAGTTGCATATGACAGGAAACTAGCCTCTACTGTCGTGTCTGTGTCAGCGGCTAAGTCTGACCCTGGTACATTGATGCTGTAGTTTCCACTACCATCTACTGTACCTGTATAGGTGTTTCCGTTGACTGTTAAAGTTACCGTATCTCCTGTATTGAAGTCACCGCCTACGGTTCCGGTTACTGGAATAGTGCTTCCTGCTTCTGAGGCATTCACAATGTTGTCTGCCGTAATATCATTTATAGTTAAGTTAACTACTCCTCCTACAGTAATGGTTGCTGTAGCAGAAGTTGCTTCAGTACAGGCACCACTTTGTACGATAGCACGGTATTGCGTGGTGGTGGTAAGGTTGGTTGCTGTTAAGGTCGTGGTGGTATTGGCAATATCGGTATCAGTGGTAAAGTTATCGGTAGAACTTTCCCAACGGATGATATTTCCTGTTTGTCCACTTAGGGTCAGTGTTGTTGAATTGGTTCCGGTACACACATTGGTACTTCCCGCAATGCTTCCTCCCACCGAAGTAGGGATAATTGTAAGGGATGCTTCATCTGAAGCTAAAGTCTGACAGGTGTTAAGTGTACTTGTTACTATCAACCTATATTTATTATTGGAAGCTGTTATTGGTGGATTGGTTAAGGTTAATGCAGGGGTAGTTGCATTGCTATATATTCCTCCATTAGATATACTATTCCAAGCTCCGACACCTCCTACTTGCTCTAGCCATTGATATACCAATCCAGTTGTAGTACTTGTACTACCACTGTAATCCGGATTTGTTCCTGGGGCGGTTCCTGTATAAGTAGTTGTACTTAAAGAGCTTGCTGCGGCTGTAAAAGTAACATTGCTCCCTAAACATATAGTACTATCACTTGGTTGTGTGTCCATTTGTATTTGAGTAGCAACAATTTCATTACCTGTGGTCTCTTGTCCTTGATCACCTCCTATATCTGATGCTCCAGAAGCATTTACAAGGTTAGGAACTCCATTGCTATCGATACTTCCTTGAGCTGCTATATCTATTCTTCCATTTCCGTCTAACTGACCAGAAGAAACATTTTCACTTGCTTCTACTGCATCAAAGCACCCATCATTATCACTATCTAAATCTAAATGATTCGGAATTCCATCATTGTCGGAATCTAACAGACAGCTTAATCTAGAGAATGGTAAGTTTCTTCTTGATATGGATGGGCCTTCATATTCTACAGATAAATTTTCTGCTCCTGTTCTTTCATAAAATAACACTTCGAGTTCATGGACTCCTGATTTAAGAGTTATTTGACCACTTCGTGTTTGACTTGCATGTGGTCCGTCGTTGTCAACGACTTCTATACCATTTATAAACAGTTTAGACCCATCATCAGATGTTGTATAGAACGTATAAGCCCCATCTGTATCTATTCTTAACAACCCTTTGTATCTAACACTAAATGTTTCATGATCCCCTGGGGTATGTAGCGCCCACAGTTGATCTACATTAAAATTAGTACTTGTTCCTGTTGCTAAAGCCCCTGTAGTTGGTATATCGTCTACTGTATTTGATAATGGATAGGAATTATAAAACTCATAACTGATAGTTCCTGTACAATTATTTTCCTCCGTATCTAAAATACCATCATTATCATCATCCAAATCATCTCTATCTGCAACATTATCTCCATCACTATCTGCTAAAACTGTTACTGTTACTATAGCTGTATCACAATTTGTTGAAGGTTGACATAAACTATATACTAATTCATATACACCAGCTGGCACACCAGGTGCTACAGAAACTTCTCCTGTATTTGTGTTTAATGTTATTCCTGGGTTTTCAGAACTAACTTCTGATAGTTCTACTCCTGATGCTGATGGATTAGTTATACCTGCTACGGTATCATTTGTTAACACATTTGCTACAGCTACTCCCCCATTTGTACTTACTATTTCTCCAAAATCATCTTCTGCAACTATAATAGGTACACCTCCAACTCTGGTAATAAATACTCCTGAGTCAAAACTTGAATCGGTCACATCTGCAATAGCTATTTTCATATGGTATGTTATACCTGGTGTCAAATTTATATTTGCTGTTAGTTTTCTAGTAATACCATTAAACTCTACACCAATAGGAGTGGCTCCAGGATTGTTGTTTAAAGGACCAGCATTATTTGGGTCAGCATCATTATCTAAAACATGTCCATTATTAATATATAATGCACCTTGCGACAAATCAGGAGTAATACCTGGATAGTTTGCTCCACCTCCTGAATACCCTCTAAAACCTGCATTTATGTTATTAATTGCTACTGGGTTTGTAGTACCGGGTACCTGTGCTAAGTTTGCACCTGGTGCCATATTTGGTATTGTTGGATCTAATCCAAATGGATCTGTCACGAAAAAACCAAAAACATCATTAAAAGGAGACCCTACATAATCTGGGTATTCTTCTGAACCAAATTGATACTCTAAAAGAACTCCTGTATAATTTGGCAATGCTCTAAAATCAAATTCAAAAACAACTACATCTCTAGTTGCTTGAGAATCTATAGCTGTTAAATCAGCATCTATATGATCTGTTCCAGAAGCATTTACAGACAACCCTGTTTCATTATTTGTAACAAAAACCTGATTAACATTAGATGTTGTAAAAGCTATACCTCTATCAAGTTCTAAGTTAGCTCCTCCATCTCCATTTGTAAAAAGAGCTATTTGATTTGTTGCGCCTCTAGTGATAACAGGGTTTGTTATTACTACTCCTGCAGACTGTAACTCTGTTGCTATTTCTAAAGCTGTAGGATTAGGCGTAACTGCTACTTGAGCCCTTACGTGCACTATTACACTTAGAAAAATTAAGGTTAAAAAGAATTTAATATCTTTTCTTGTTATAAAGTTATTTGAAATGTAACTCTCCCCCATATTAATACATTTTATTTTATATATACAATTTTATTCCTTGAAATTCTTCAAGACTTTTATTCTTAATAAACAATACAGTGGGATACAAAAAAGCCCCACACAAAAACATTAAGTTGCTCTTATACAACTTATTTCTCGTGGGGGGCTTCAAATTTTTGAATACGCAAAAGTAAACTTTTTTTTACTCTCACTAAAACATTAGACGTAAAATTAACAATTTAAGTCACATTATAATAATAAAAAATAGCTTATTTGTTTTTGATCACATAAATCTATTAACAAACTTTAAAAATAAGATTTTTAGTATTCATTATCAATATAGCAATATAATCAATAGTTTTTAAAACTAATTCTTTAGTTTATTAATAATTCACCGTAAATTGCCTACAAATTAAAATTCATATACTATGAAAAAAACATTATTAGGACTATCTCTGGCCTTCTTTATATCTACAGGGTATAGCCAAGCTTTAAAAGAAACACAACAAAAGCTACCAAAAAAAGGAAAAGTAAGTGCTATGAAAATCCCAACCGATCCTTCGGTTAAGATAGGGAAACTATCAAATGGGATGACCTACTACATCAAACAAAACCCAAAACCAGCTAACAAAGTAGAATTAAGATTAGTTGTAAATGCAGGTTCAATTTTAGAAGATGATGATCAATTAGGTTTAGCTCACTTCATGGAACACATGAACTTTAATGGTACCAAAAATTTTAAAAAGAACGAACTAGTAGATTATCTACAATCTATCGGAGTTAAATTTGGTGCCCACTTGAATGCTTATACTGGTTTTGATGAAACTGTATACATCTTACCTATTCCTAGTGATAATAAAGAAAAACTTGAAAAAGGGTTTCAAATTCTTGAAGACTGGGCACATGGTGCTTTGTTAGAAGGAAAAGACATTGATGAAGAGCGTGGTGTTGTTTTAGAAGAATATCGTTCTCGTAGAGGAGCTGATAGCCGCATGTTAGAAAAATACTTACCAAAAGTAATGCATGGTTCTAAATATGCTGAAAGATTACCTATTGGTACTAAAGAAAATTTAGAAAACTTTAAACACGAAAGTATTCGTCGTTTTCATAAAGACTGGTATCGTCCAGATTTAATGGCTGTAGTAGCTGTGGGTGACGTTAGTGTTGATGTGTTAGAAGAAAAAATAAAATCACACTTTAATAAGATTCCTACTGTTAAAAACCCTCGTAAAAGAGAAGTTGCTCCATTAAAAAATCACAAAGAAACGTTTATTGCTATTGAAGCAGATAAGGAAGCGCCTTTTTCTAGTGTGCAATTAATGTATAAAGATTATGGTGAAGCTACACCAGATGTTACCGTTACTGATTACAGAAATTCAATTGTAAAGTCTTTATTTGCTCAGATGATTAACAATCGTTTAGATGAGTTACGTAATAGCGAAAACCCACCTTTTGTCTACGGATTTAGTTATCACGGAGGAACTTGGGCTCGTGGTAAAGAAGCTTACCAATCAAGAGCAGGTGTAAGTGCAGATGGACAATTAAAAGGTTTACAAGCTTTATTGGATGAAAGTGAACGTGTTAAAAGATACGGTTTTCAACAAGGTGAATTAGATCGAGCAAAAATGAACATATCTGCTCGAATGGAAAAAGCATTTAAAGACAAAGATAAAAGAGAATCTAGAAGAATAGTTGGTGAATATGTAAACAACTACTTAGAACAAGAGCCAATTCCTGGTATTAAATGGGAGTACAAAGCTCATCAAACACTATTACCTTCAGTAAAACTAGAAGAAGTAAACAAACTTATTGAAAGTTATTTACATGATGATAATCGTGTAGTTGTTATTACGGGTCCTAAAAAAGTTGTTACTGAACAACAAGTTATTGATGCTTTAAATAATGTTAAAACAAAAAAGTTAAAACCTTATGAAGACAAAGCTGTTGCTGCTTCATTAATAACAAAACAACCAACACCTGGATCTATAGTAAACGTTACTGAAAATAAAAATTTAGGTACAAAAACTATGACCTTAAGTAACGGAGCAAAAATTACCTACAAAAAAACCGATTTTAAAAACGATGAAGTATTATTTGAAGCTTTTAGCTTTGGAGGAACTTCTTTATACTCTGATGAAGAATTAAAAGCTACTTCTTTTGCTAACAGAGGACTTTCTGAAGCTGGAATTAATGGTTTTTCTAAAACAGATTTATCTAAAATGATGTCAGGTAAAATTGTTCGTGTTTCTCCTTATATTTCTGGATTAAGTGAAGGTTTTAGAGGTTCTGCAACTCCTAAAGACTTAGAAGAATTATTCCAAATGGTGCATTTATACTTTACCTCTTTAAATAAAGATGAAAAAGCATTTAACTCTTATGTAAATAAGCAAAAAAGTTTCTTAGGAAACCTTTTAGCTAGTCCTAATTTCTTTTTCCAAAAAGAAATGAGTGAATTTGTTTACGGAAAAGATCCTCGTTATACAGGCTTCCCTTCTCCAGAAAAATATGAAAAAGCTGATTACAACTTAGCATATAAAAAGTATCAAGAGCGTTTTGCCGATGCTGGTGATTTCAACTTCTATTTTGTTGGTAATGTTGACGAAAAAAAACTTGCTGAGTACGCAACTAAATACATTGCGGGTTTACCAGGGAAAAATTCTAATGAAACATATAAGGTTCCAGATTTCAGACCTTTATCTGGTTCTCATTCTAAAACAGTTACTAAAGGTAAAGACCCTAAAAGTAATGTTCGTATTACCTATCAAGGAAAAGCTAAATACAACAAAAAAGATGCTTTAGCTTTTAAAATATTAGGTGAAGTTGTTGGAATTAAATTAACTGAAAAATTACGTGAACAAGAAGGTGGCGTATACTCTTCAAGAACTCGTGGTAATATATCTAAAATGCCTTACGGATGGTATAACTTTACCATTTCATACCCTTGTGCTCCTGAAAATGTTGAAAAACTAAAAAACATTTCTGTTGCTGAAGTTGCTTCTGTTGTTAAAAATGGACCTACTAAAGAAGACTTAATGAAAGCTCAAAAAGGAATGATTGCTGACTACAAAGAAGACCTTAAAAAGAATCGTTTTTGGTTAAACACTATTAAAAATGTAGATTATCAAAACAATGATGTTTCAGATATAGCTTCTTTTGAAGATAGAGTAAACTCTTTAACTATAAAAGATATTCAAAAGGTTGCTAAGAAATATTTAACTAACGGATATATCTTAGGTGTTTTAAACCCTGAAAAATAATTTTAAATAAATTATAACTAGCAAAAGCTCTCAAGAAATTGGGAGCTTTTTATTTTTTCAGAAATCTGAACTCGAGAAAACCTAATCCATAACCATAAAACTGAGTGATGGTTGTTACAATACTTAACAAAGCTACTTGTAGATTTTTATTTTGAAATAGAGAATCTAAAAAGGTACAGGTAAAATAAAATCCATAAAAAGTTAATAATTGCCAGTAACCAAAAAAAGCTGCTATAATGGCAATATCAATCCCTATGATGAATAAACTCGGAAACCAATACGTTAATTTTGCCGTTTCTGGATATTTTTTATTCAATATAGGTCTTGCAGTACCAAAAGCAAATGTTTGTTTAAAAAACTGTTTAATAGTACTTCTACGCTTATGATATACAAAAGCCTTTTCTATTAATTGTGTTTCAAAGCCATTTTCCCAAAGGCGGAAAGTTAAATCGATATCTTCTCCTGCTTTCATTTTTGAAAAACCATTTGTTTTTTCAAAAGCAACTTTTGACAAGCCTAGATTGAAGCTTCTGGGTTGAAATTTACCAACCGATTTCTTTTTTCCACGAATTCCTCCTGTAGTTAATACCGAAGTCATTGAATAATTAATTGCTTTTTGTAAAGCAGTAAAATTAGGATGCGCAGCATCTGGACCTCCAAAAGCATCTGTATAACTTTCTTCTAATGCTTTTTTTACTTCGGAAAGATATTGTGGTGGAACAATAACATCAGAATCCAAAATAATAAAATAACTTCCCGATGCTCTTTTTATTCCATAATTACGACTTGCTCCTGCTCCACTATTCCCCTTGGAAAAATACTTTAGATTAAGCTGAGAAGTGTATTTATTTACAACTTCTTCTGATGAGTTTTCTGAACCATCTTCAATAACAAGTACCTCAAAGTCGTCTTTCAACTCTTGTTTAGTCAAGCTTCCTAACAACTCATCTATTTCTTGAGGTCGATTATAAACAGGTATTATTATTGAAAAACTTATAGTCACTATGCTAAAACTGCTTTGTTAATTTGTTTAGTTATACCATCCCAAAGCTGTATTCTTTTCTGTAAAGATTCTTTAGCATAAAACAAAACATCATCCCATTTTTGTTGATCATTACCGCATAATTCTTCAATCATTTGTAATGATAATGGTCCATGTTCATCACCGTCTAACTCAATGTGTCTATTCAAATAATACGTAAGTTTACTGTATGAACTTCCTTCTTTCTCTTCCGTATTTTTTACAATTTCTAAAAACATATCAGGAATCACATCTTCTCTTCCATAGGTAAAACTAGATGCAATAATATGTGGTTGTCTTGTTTTAATAACTTCAAAAGAAAAATTTACAAAATCTTTCACTTCTTCAATAATTGAACAGTTTTCCAGAGCTTGCTCAACAGATTTACTGTCAAGAATATCTGAAATAAAACTTGAAATTTGAGAAGTACTTCCTCCTGCTTGACGCATCGCATCAATATACATTTCAAAGTGACTTTTAGGCTCTCCTAACTCATTAATATCAGTTTCTTCACCTAACACAATTTCATTAATAAAACGAGCTGTTTTAGTATTTACAGCAGGTAACCAAGGTAAATTCACACAAGTAAGTTCTCGTTGTAATGCTTTTAATAACGACATAAAATCCCACACAGCGAACACATGTGATTCCATAAATAATTTTACATCATTTATATCATTTAACGAATTATATAACTCATGTTCTTTAAGCTGTTGTCTTAAGGATTTTAACTCCTTTTCTATGTGTAAAATATTGCTCATTTGTAACTATCAATAAAAAATGCAAATCTAACGATTTGCATTTAATTATATATTCTTTCGGAACCTTTCCGACTACGCTTAAGGCACAAGTTAATTTACTCTTCAGTAAACCTTTCCATTACCGCATCACTTACTCCCATATTAGAGAAACCTCCATCGTGGAATAAGTTTTGTAACGTTACTTTCTTAGTTAAATCTGAGAATAATGAGATTGTATAATCAGCACATTCTAAAGCTGTAGCATTTCCTAACGGAGACATTTTTTCAGCATACGAAATAAATCCGTCAAATCCTTTTACTCCTTGACCTGCTGTTGTTGGCGTTGGCGATTGAGAAATTGTGTTTACACGTACTTTATGATCTCTTCCAAAGAAATATCCAAAACTACGAGCAATACTTTCTAAATACGCTTTATTATCAGCCATATCGTTATAATCTGGGAATACACGTTGTGCTGCCATATACGTTAATGCAACAATACTACCCCACTCGTTCATGGCTTGTTTATTATATAAAACGTTCATTACTTTATGAAAAGATACTGCTGAAACATCCCATCCTTTCGTTGTAAAATCGTATTTAGAATCTGTATAATGACGACCTTTACGTACATTAACTGACATACCGATAGAGTGTAAAACGAAATCGATTTTTCCTCCTAAAATTTCCATAGATTTTTCAACCAAGTTGTTTAAATCTTCCATAGAAGTCGCGTCAGCTGGAATAATTTCTGATCCTGTCTTCGCAGCTAAATCTTTAATACCACCCATACGCATTGCAATTGGTGCGTTGGTTAATACAAACTCTGCTCCTTCTTCGTGAGCACGTTCAGCAACTTTCCACGCTATAGAATTTTCATCTAATGCTCCAAAAATAATTCCTTTTTTTCCTTTTAGTAAATTATACATATTAAAGTGTTTTATCTTTCTAGTTGTTTATTAATTTTAATTTTTGGAAAAAGCTCATTTTTCCTTTTACTCTGTTTAACGAAGCATACAAACTATCTAATGTCTTATTATTTAAGGTAGCTGTTGTTGCTTTTTTATAATACTCATAAGCTCTCATGTTATCTCCTTTAAACTCATAAGCTTTAGCCATATTAGTGTATATGGTTGATTTATCTACAACAGAATAATTAATTACTTCGTTGCCAAAAGTAATCATTTCATCATAAAGGTTCATATCTATTAACAAATATGAATAGTTACTATAGGCAGCATGGTAATCTGGAGCATATTTTAAAGCTAGTTCAAGGTGTTTTTTTGCTTTAGGATAATTGTTAAATTTCATATTATATAACCATCCTAAATGATTGTGTGCTCTTCCATAATCAGGAAACTCACTCAATAACTCTAAAAACAGTTCTTTTGCTTCAACCATTTTTCCTTGGTTTATTAACTCATCGGCTTCATAAAAAATATTTTCAGCTTTTTCTTCACTCATAGTTTCTTAATTTAATAATTCTTTTGCATGAATTAGAGCACTTTCAGAAACATCTTTTCCACTTAACATTTCTGCTATTTCTCTAATACGCTCGTCTTCTGACAATAACTTTAAATTAGAAGTTGTTACTCCTTTTTCCTCTCCTTTAAACACTTTATAGTGCTGCACTCCTTTTGAAGCTATTTGAGGTAAATGTGTTATAGTTATTACCTGCATATGAGCACTCATATCTTGCATTATTTTTGCAATTTTATTAGATACTTCCCCTGAAACTCCGGTATCAATCTCATCAAAAATAATGGTTGGTAGTTGTATGTTTTCTGATAGTATTTTTTTAATCGATAACATGATGCGAGATAATTCTCCACCTGATGCTACCTTTTTCAATTCTCCAAAATTACCTCCTTTGTTTGCTGAGAATAAAAATTGTAAATTGTCTTTTCCGTTAGATAAATATTCTTCAGAAGCTAGTAATTCAATTGCAAAACGAGCATTTGGCATTCCTAATTCCGACAAAAGATATTCTAACTCTTTTTTCAACTTCGGAATTACTTTATTTCTAGATGTCGTAATCATTTTTGCTACGTCATCTAACTTCTTAGCTACCTCTTTAATTTCTGCCTCTTTTTGAGCCACTATTCCTCCTGCATCTTCAACCTGTGCTACTTTTTCAGATAATGATGTATGAATTTCTTGTAATTCACTTATAGTTGATACTGAATGTTTCTTTTGAAGGTTGTAAATAAGTTGTAACCTATCATTTAGTTCTTCAATTTCATTCGGATTAAATTCAACTTCTTCATTCGCACTTTCTAACTCAGTAACTACATCATCTAACTCAATTTTCACGCTTGTTACTCGATTCGCTAACTCTTCATATTGCTTAGAAAAAGAACTAATTTTTTGCAGTTTACTCTCTAAAGAGTTTAGCAATGTTTGAATTCCTATTTCTTCATTAATCGAAACACCTAAAGCTTCAGATAAGTTCAACTTTATTTCTTCAATATTGTTTAATTTATCTAACTTTTCTTCTAAAACTTCTTGTTCTCCTTCTTTTAAATTAGCCTCTTCAAACTCATTAAACAAATGTAAATTGTACTCGTACTGCTCTTTCGATTTCTCAGTTTCTTCTTGAAGTACTTTCAGCTCTTTTCGTAATTTGTTATACGTACGCAAGCCTCTTTTATACGATGCTATTTTAGCTTGATTTTTTGCTAAGGCATCAATAACAGAGAATTGAAAAGATACATCTGACAACTGCATGGTTTGATGTTGCGAATGAATATCAATTAGCTTTGTTTTTAAAGCATTTAATATCGATAAAGTAACTGGTGTATCATTAACAAAAGCTCTCGACTTGCCCGAAGGCAAAATTTCTCTTCGAATTATGGTTTCTTGTTCATAGTCGAGATCTAACTCTTCAAATAATTCTTGTAAAGCATATCCTTCAACAGAAAATTGAGCCTCAATAACACATTTTTTTTCTGTGTCTTTTAAAGCAGCTAAGTCGGCACGATTACCCATTACAAGCCCTAAAGCTCCTAATAAAATGGATTTCCCTGCTCCAGTTTCACCTGTTATGATAGATAAACCGTTCGTAAAATCAATCGTTAACTGATTGATTAACGCATAATTATGTATAGATAAATGTGTAAGCAAATTCTATTCTTTTGTAAAAAATAAAAGTAAGAATTTTGAATGAATTAAGTCAAACTAAAACAAAGGAAGTCTATTGATTTTTCAACAGCTTATAAACGTTACATTTAAGCCTATAACAAGTCTAATACTACTGTAATTTCTTCCACTTATCTTTATAAGTAGGTGCAATCTTATTTAAAACTGTTATCATTTGTGATTGATTTCTCGATGCACTACCATCAGAAAAAACATTTACTATTTCATCTCCTTTAGCATCTAAGAAAACGCGAATCATATAATTACCAATAGTAATATTGTGTAGTTTGTCTAAATCTAAAACACTTTTTTCAATTGCTTCTTTAGCTGAATTTTTATTATCAGCAAAATTATCGAAACCGTTACGGTGATAATTGTAGTAGATACTTCGTAAGGCACTAAATTTAGAAGACAATAAATTATCTATTAAAGCAAAACGATTTTGTTTTCCTACTTGATTTTGCCAACCAGACTCTCCATTAGATTGCGCCAGCAACATAATGTTTTCCGCTTGTTTTAAATAAGTCTCTCCTCCCTTCAAAGCAAAGGTATCTGTATCAACTCCTAATATTGTATACACATAAAAAGCAATTGTAGAGATTAAATTAGATTCGTAAATAGTTGGATTGTAAATTAACGGATCGAACTCATTATAACGAAAGTTAAAATTTGTATCATTAATATTTAAAACAGGTGTAGCGTAAGTTGAGTTATATACAGGTCGTGTTGACTGCACTTGTAAACTTCCTGAAAAATTATTCCCGTTTTGCTCGTTTATGATAATATTGAATGCGCAGTTAATTCGTTCTTGTTGCTTAAAATTTTTATTTGTCCATTGTTTATCATTAATAAACTCTGTTAATGCTTTTTGTAACGTTTGATAAACTTGCTTGTTACTACTTTGTACTTTATCTGAATTGATAATTACAGTAGCATTCAACTCTTGTGAATAAGAAGAAAAAGTAACAGAAAGAAGAAAAAAAATAAAGAAAAACTTACGCATTTAATTTTTGTATTATTTCGTTAACGATATCTTTTGATACTGCTTTTTTTGATTTTAAATCAAATGATTTTTCATTAAAATCAGCATCAATAATTGTAATTTTATTGGTGTCGGTTGCAAAACCAGCACCTTTATCACGTAACGAATTTAATACAATAAAATCTAAATTTTTGCGTGTAAGCTTACTTTTTGCGTTTTGTATCTCATCGTTCGTTTCTAATGCAAAACCAACTAACAACTGTTTTTTCTTAATTTCTCCTAGAGATTTTAAGATATCTTTAGTTGGTTCTAACTCAATACTTAACGCTGCTTCTTTCTTTTTTATTTTTTGAGTAGCTACATTTTTTGGTCGATAGTCTGAAACTGCCGCCGATAACACAGCTATATCAACCTCAGCAAAGTACTTATGACATGCTTCATACATATCTTGAGCTGATTTCACATCTATTCTATGAATAAAAGAATGATGTACTTGTTGATGAGAAGGACCTGCTACTAAAAACACCTCAGCTCCTAAATTAGCCGCTGTTTTTGCAATTTCAAACCCCATTTTACCTGAAGAATGATTTCCAATAAAACGAACAGGATCTATTGCTTCATAGGTTGGACCTGCAGTAATTAGCATTTTTTTTCCTCGAAGCGGTAGTTTAGATACAATATCTTTCTCTATAAAGTCAACAATGTCTTCTGGTTCAGCCATACGACCTTCTCCAACCAATCCGCTTGCTAATTCACCCGAAGTAGCAGGAATTAATATATTTCCAAAACTTTGTAAACTTTCTAAACTAGTTTTTGTTGATGGATGTTGGTACATATCTAAGTCCATCGCAGGTGCAAAATATACTGGACATTTTGCTGATAAATAGGTTGCCAATAATAAATTATCGCAAGTACCATTTGTCATTTTAGACAAGGTATTTGCTGTAGCTGGGGCTATTAACATTAAATCTGCCCACAAACCTAAATCTACATGATTATTCCACAATTCATTTTCATCTTCTTTATCATAAAAGGTAGAATGAACTGTATTTTTTGATAAGGTGGAAAGTGTAAGAGGTGTTATAAAATCTTTAGACGCAGGAGTCATAACTACTTTGACTTCTGCGCCTGATTTTATAAATAAGCGAACTAAGTTCGCTGTTTTATATGCCGCTATACCGGCGGTAACACCAAGTAAAACTTTTTTACCGCTTAGTACAGACATATTATTTTGTCTCTGGAGTTCTATAATATACCTTCTCATTTAACCACTCTTCTACTGCAATAGCATGTGGTTTAGGTAAACGCTCATAGAATTTAGAAACTTCGATTTGTTCTTTATTTTCAAAAACTTCTTCTAAACTATCGTTATAGGTAGCAAACTCATCTAACTTGTCAACTAATTCCTTCTTTAAATCAGAATTAATTTGTGTAGCTCTCTTTGCTATAATAGAAATAGCTTCATAAATATTATGTGTTGGAGCCTCGATAGCTTCTTTATTATAAGTTACGGTACTTAACGGCGCTTTCGTTTCTTTATAATCCATTTTTTAACTTTTAGCTAATTGTTCTTGTTCTTTGTTTAATGTTGCTAACATTTCGTTTGATTCTTCCATGAATTTTGATTCAGGAAAATTTCTTTTTAATTTTTCGTATGCCTTGATAGCATTTTTTATCCTTTCTGCTTTTCTCCTTTGTCTACTTCTTATAGCTAAATCGTGTGCTGCTTTTAAACGATAATATAAAGCTTCTTCTTTATACTTTGTTCCTAAATAATCTTCTAATAAATTATCAAAAGCTACAATTGCCGCTTTGTAATTTCTAGAGTCATATTCAGCAGTTCTATAATATGTTTTTGCTATCTCAAAAGATTTCTTTTCTAGTTTTGCTCTTAATTCAGCATGATACTTGTTAGCCTCCTCTAATTTATCTGAGTCTGGATAATTATCTATAAACTTCTGAAAAGCCTCTAAAGCTTTGTTTGTATCAGTTGGATCTAAACTAAAACTTGGCGCTGCTTTGTAATAGCTTAACGCTGATAAAAAAGCGGCCTCTTCTCTTTTTGAACTTTTCGGATAATTTCCTGTAAATCTATTAAAGTAATATCCTGCTAACCCGTAGTTTTTCTCATTAAAGTTAGATTGAGAAACCATAAATTGAATACGCTCCATTTGAGGTTTACCTCTGTATGAAGGTGTTATCTTTTCAAACAAACGTAAAGCTTTACTGTACTTTTGAGCTTCGTACATTTTTACAGCCATTTTGTATTGTTCTTCTACAGTTCCTTTATTCAATACTTTTTGATACTCTCCACATGAAGAAAGTACTAAAAGCATTACAGCAATATACGCTAGATTTTTCATTTTTTGCATCTGGCAAAATTAGTGATTAATTATGGATTATTAAAACGATTTTTTATCTCATAAATGAGATTTACAAGAAACTACAAAATCTGTTATAATTTTTCCAAAGAACTCCTAAATGTTTGTTAATCTTATTCCTGTGCTCCTGATGCAGATTGAGCTACTATTTGCTTTACATCATTATCAAATAAATACAATCCTCCTTTATCGTCTCCAATTAAATTAATTTTATCTAAAATGTTACGTGCCAATGCTTCTTCCTCAATTTGCTCAGATACATACCACTGTAAAAAGTTATGTGTTGCATAGTCTTTTTCTTGTAATGTGATATGTACTAAATCATTTATCGATTTAGATACCATTACCTCATGATCAAACAATGTTTGAAACATATCTTTAAAAGACCCAAATTTTGCTGGTGGTTCTTTTAAATCAGAAACATGAGCATGTCCACCTCGTTCGTTTACGAATTTTACTAACTTTAACATGTGCATACGCTCTTCATCTGAATGTGCGTACATAAATTGTGATACACCTTCAAAACCTTGAACTTCTGCCCAACATGCCATAGCTAAATATATTTGAGAAGACTCTGCTTCTACTCTTATTTGATCATTTAATGCTTGTTCTATTACTTTTGATAACATATTTTCTACTTTAAAAATTACTCTTTATACAAAGATGCTAAAAAAAGACTACAATAACGAAATTGTAGCCTTTTGCATTCTTTATTTTTGTTTAGACAGTTTATAGATTATCTATAAAGTCTGATATTTTTGTTTGTAGTTCTTCTGAAGCTGTTACTAGTGGTAAACGTACTTCATCTAAACAAATTCCTAATTTTTGTAACACCGCTTTAATTCCTGCTGGATTGTTTTCTTCAAAAATTAGGCTTACTATATCCATTAATTTATAATGAAGTTCGTAAGCTTCTTTTGCTTTTCCTTCTAACCCTAACTGAATCATTTTTGAAAACTCTTTTGGTAATGCTTGCCCTATTACAGAAATAACTCCTGCTCCACCTGCTAAAGTTACTCCAACAGCCAAATCATCATCACCTGAAATTACTAAAAAGTCTTCAGGCTTATCTTTTAACAACTCATAGTATTGTTGTTGATTGTTTCCTGCTTCTTTAACTGCAACAATGTTTTCAAAATCTCTTGCTAATCGTAAAGTTGTTGCTGGCTCCATATTTTTTGCTGTTCTACCAGGAACATTATACATAATAATTGGCTTAGGGCTCGCTAAAGAAATTGCTTTGTAATGTTGATAGAACCCTTCTTGAGTTGGTTTGCTATAATACGGGGCTACTGATAAAATTCCGTCTATTTCCGATAAGTCTAAAGATTGTAGTTCTTCAACAACAGTTTGTGTGTTGTTTCCTCCAACTCCTAAAACTAAAGGTAAACGCCCTTTATTTTCTTCAGCAATTACTTTTATTATTTCTAATTTTTCTTCTTTAGTAATTGTTGCACTTTCTCCAGTAGTTCCATTTATTACTAAATAGTTTGTACCGTTTTCAATATTGTAATTTACTAACTTTTTAAGTGCTTCAAAGTCTACACTTAAATCTTCATTGAAAGGAGTTACTAAAGCTACTCCAGTTCCTACAAACTTTTGCATTATATTTTATTTAAAATCGTTAGGTATTTTTTTAATTCTTGGTTTAAAACAGCTTCGTTAAAACTAGCATCAGATACTACTATATCGTACAATCTATCGTCAATTTCTGCAAAACCTGCTTTAAAATCTGCTTGTGACAACAAAGTTACCATATTCGTTAATAAGTTTGACGTTTTTGTATAGTTTATAAGTAGGTCGTATTTGTTTTTAACGAAATCTTTTAAATTGTCGGATTTTAAACTCGCTTTGAAACCAAAATCTTTTTCGGTAAAAAACTCTGGAGAGGGTTCCTCCTTTTTTGAGTACTCTTTACAAACTAGTACTCTTATGTCTGTTTTTTGAAAAGGAAAAATGTTTGTTAAGTTGGCTATTACTACATTTACTAAAGCTTCATTATCTAGCAATATTGCTACACTTTTAACTTTGGTTTCTTTATGAGGGATATTCTCTTTTTTTACAACTAGTTTGTCGTATACTTTCTGAATAGATTTCTTCTTTAGGGTACTTATCATCTGTAAAAATTACGAGTAGCTAATTTATATTATTTCTCATCAATTTCTAATAATAAAAATTGATTTAATTGCCTTCCATACAACTGAAAATTATCATCAGCAGCCAAGATTAACGATTTATTTCCGTTTTGCAATATTGGACCAAAAGTAATCGCTTCAATGTTATCTATTATCCCATCGGTTAATTGATTTTTAACAGTACTAAAATCAAATAACAGCTCTTTTTTTAATGGTGTATATTTTTCGTTTTTTAAAGATTGATTTTCTAATGTATTTGTTGAATTTTTATCTATAGTTGCTTTAAAAATTCTAACTACATTTCCATGGCTACCATAACCACTTTGATATGCTCTTTCAATTATAAAAAACTGATTCTTTCGGTATTCTAAAATAGCTGTAGTTCCGTTTAAGTTTATTTTCCCTTTAGCTGGTTTATCAATTTTCTCTAATTGATATGCGAATTGTTTGGTCGCTTTTTTTGATTCGTTATCAAAATAGGTAATTCTGATAGGAGATTGTGTTTCGTGAAATGTAGGCTCTTCTCCATCTGCTTCTAAAGGAGCTTCCATTGCTACCCAGAAACCTTTTCCGTCAAAACTTTTTGAAGAACTTTCAAAAACACCGTTATGCTTTGGTTTCGCTTTGGATGTTGCTTTGAAATAATTAGGTATTTCTACCCCTTGTTTAAAGTTTCCTTTTGTGTCTATTTCAAATATACTTGGGTCTTTTTTATATTGAATAGACCCTTCACTTACTAAATTTATGGTTCCGTTATCTACGAATACAGATTCTAAATCCAATACATGGTTTTTAGTAAACTTACTTATAGTATCAACTATAATAACATCTTCAAAATTTACCGATTGTATTGAATCATTTTTAACAATAATATCTCCTACTAAAATTCTTGGATTTGTAGCATCATCCACTACCATATAGTAGTTGTTATTGTAATAATCAATTCCAGAAATTCCACCGATAACAGTGTTATTGATAACTAAAGAATCTTTTATCAAATACTCGTCTAAAAACTTAAGTGTTGTTTTTTGCTTTTTACAAGCAAGTAAACCAAAAACGGATAGGACTAATACTATTTTTTTCATACTTACAAAAGTATTGTTTTTAGTTTATGTAAGCATCAAGAATTATAACGTCTAAGTAAATAGATTTTTATTATGTATGAAAAAATATATTCTTTTAATTTTAAAACTGATAGCTGCTATTATAATGCTTCAAACATTATTTTTTAAATTTACTGGAGCTCAAGAAAGCATTGATTTGTTTGTTAAAATAGCTGGAGATAATGAGACTTATATGCGAATAGGTACAGGTGTTTTTGAATTAATTGCTTCCGTACTTTTATTTATTCCTAAAAAAACTTGGTTAGGAGCCTTATTAACCATTGGTTTAATGGGTGGAGCAATTATGAGCCACTTAACTATTTTAGGTATTGAACACGATGGCGATGGTGGCATTTTGTTTATTAGTGCTATCGTAACTTTTATCTCTGGAGTTATTCTATTAATTTTTAATAGAAATAATATACCTTTTGTTAGAAATAAACATTAATTTAAATTAAAAAGAGCAGTTCTAAAACTGCCCTTTTTGATTAATTTACTCCTATAAATATTTCTACTTCTGCATTTGTTGGGTCTGATGCTTTTGCTCCATACAACTCATAATCGGAAGTATAAGCTCTTTTTATATCTTCATTCCAAATTTCTAACCATTTGTTATAGACAATATTCTCTGTTAAGCTTCCCTTTGCTGCATATGTTTTATAATTTGGTGCTGCTATTTTTTTACACACAAACCCTTCTGGGATATTACCTATTTCACTTACCTTACAACCGATGATTGTTGTGTATGGCTTAGTATAATCTGATTCATAATCCGTATACACAACATATACTTCATTTGAAAGTTTATTTGGGATTTGTTCAACTATATTCTCCGACATAAATCGTTGCCATAAAGCAGGTATATCTTTTGCTGCTTGTTGATTCTCATTAGTAGTTCTTACTGAAATTCCTATCACGTAAAACGATTCTTTTTGTCCTGTACTCATTTTTTGTTTTTTATTTTCAACAAAAATAAAGTGCCGCTATGTCAACCCTATGTCAGTAGTTTTTAATTTTCTTTAGCTATAATTGCTTTAACAATTAAGTATTGAGAAACGACATACAGGACAATTATAGCAATATCAAACAACCTTTTAGGTGTATAAAAGTTATTCAATGCTATAAGGCTATCAGAAGCAATAAACAAAACAGCTCCTAACAACAACCATGAATTCGCTGTGTTTTTTTGCTGACGATAATTTAGTAATGCTGCTGTTCCAAAAGTTGAAATAGCTATTCCGTACACTAATACAGGTAGCAACATGTCTCCTAAATTATTATAAATTAAGCTTAATAACCCAACAAATAACAATACAAAGGGAACTGCTGATGTTAGTATTTTAACTACTGAATCCTTATACAAAAAGCTTGTCGTTATTTTAATATAAACAACATGTGCTACTAAAAACGAGGCCAAACCAAATACAAAAAAGTTTGTTTTATCAAGCAAGAAAACATCACCCCAAAACGAAAAAAACAAAGCCGATAACAACCAGAAACGATGCTTACTTACCGATACCAAATACACTACCGCTAGTGATGTCATTAATAACGGTTTAAAAATCATTTCTATTGTTTTATTTTGTGTAATTACTGCATACACATCGGTAATAGCAACCAATAAAAAAACGATGGAAGCTAGGGTTATTTTAGTTTGTTTGGTCATTTTTTAGTGTTAGGTGTTAGATAAATTAGTTTTTTAATTTTCACTGTCTACTGTCTACTGTCTACTGTCTAAAAACTAAGCAATCATATCAATAAAATCTTGTTCTGAAATGATGGGAATCCCTAAACTTTCAGCTTTGGTAAGCTTACTCGGTCCCATATTATCACCTGCTACAATATAGGTAGTTTTTTTAGAAATGGAACTCGACACCTTACCACCGTTATCTTCAATTGCTTTTTTAAGTTCAGTTCTACTCATTTGATGAAAAACTCCTGAAACGACAAATACTTTCCCAGCTAACTTATCTGTTTGTCCTTCTAAACTTTCTGCTGAAACTTCTAGTTGAACTCCGTGTGATTTTAATCGGTTTATTAAGTCTATGTTCCCTAAATTGTTCGAAAAATCAATAATACTTTGTGCTATTCTATCACCAATTTCATCAACAGCAATTAAGGTTTCCAAATCGGCATTCATTAAATTATCGATTGACTTAAAATGTTTTGCTAGCTTTTTAGCCACAGTTTCACCTACAAAACGGATTCCTAATGCAAACAATACTTTTTCAAACGGAATTTCTTTTGATTTTTCAATTCCTTCAATCATATTTTGTGCTGATTTTTCAGCCATTCGCTCTAACGGAATAATTTGTTCTACCGTTAAATCATATAAATCTGCGTAGTTCTTTATCAGTCCTTCTTTGCGTAATAAATCAACCGTTTCTCCTCCTAAGCCATCAATATCCATGGCTTTTCTACTGATAAAATGCTTGATTCTACCTGTAATTTGCGGTGCACATCCAAATTCGTTCGGACAATAATGTTTTGCATCTCCTTCAGTTCTGACTAATTCAGTATTACATTCGGGGCAATGGGTTGCATATTGTGTAGTAACAGAGTCTTCTGGTCGCTTTGTTAAATCAACAGCAATAATTTTCGGGATAATTTCTCCTCCTTTTTCTACAAAAACAGTGTCTCCTACTCTTACATCTAGCTTCACTATTTGGTCTGCGTTATGTAATGAAGCTCTTTTTACAATCGTTCCAGCTAATTGTACAGGCTCTAAGTTTGCTACAGGTGTTATTGCTCCTGTTCTACCTACTTGATAGGTAATTTCATTTAATACTGTTGAAACTTGCTCTGCTTTAAATTTATAAGCAATTGCCCAACGAGGTGCTTTTGAAGTATAACCTAGTTCGTCTTGTTGCTGAAACGAATTTACTTTTACCACTACTCCATCCGTTTCATAAGGTAACGTGTGACGTTTAACATCCCACTCGTTTACAAAATCTAACACCTCCTCAATCGACTTAGCTAAAACAATAGTGTCTGGAATTTTAAATCCAACTTTTCTTGCAGCTTCTAAGCTTTCAAAATGCGAAGCATATTTACGTTCTCTTGTCACTAATTGATACAACAAACAATCTAGCGGTCTTTTTGCTACTTCTGCACTATCTTGTAACTTCAAGCTTCCACTAGCGGTATTACGCGGATTTCTATAAGGTTCTTCATCATTCGCAATACGTTCTTCATTCATTTTATTAAATCCGTCTAACGGTAAAATGATTTCTCCTCGCATTTCAAAATCTCTCACAAAATCACTATTTGGCAATAATGGAATGGATTTTATGGTACGAATATTAGTGGTTACATTATCTCCTTGAAAACCGTCTCCACGAGTAACTGCTTGTACAAACTCACCATTCTCATAAGTAAGATTTATTGAAGCTCCATCGTATTTTAATTCACAGGTATATTCAACTTCATCGGTTCCTAAAATTTTCTGGACACGTTTTTCCCAATCTAACAAATCTTCTTTAGAATACGAATTGTCTAACGAATACATTCTATGTTTGTGAGTAACCGTTTCAAAGTTTTTAGTTACTTCTCCTCCTACTCGTTGCGTTGGGGAATTTGAATCAAAATATTCTGGATTTTCGTCTTCTAACTGCTGAAGCTCTTTTAACTTAATATCAAATTCATAATCTGATATGGTTGGTGCATCCAACACATAATAACTATGATTATGTTTGTGTAACTCTTCTCTTAATTGTTGTATCTTCTCCTGAACTGTCATTAAATTATTTTCTAACGGTACCTGTAAAATGATTTATTTTTGAATTGATTGGGTTTCCTGATGCTCTTCTGAATGAAGCTAACTGACCTGCATGCCAAATAGCATCTGCTATTGGACCATTAATTGCATTCCATAATGAAAATTCTTTTTCTCCAAAGATTATTTTGAATTGTGACACATCATCACTACTTCTTAAAATATCACTAGCTCGTTTTAAGTTTTCTAAGGTTATTTTTCTTTTTTCACCAAAGGTCATTTTAACCTGTTTTTTTTCATTAGGTTTACTTAAAGCAGCATTTAAAATTACCTGCGATAAACTTAACACATGATCTATTGTTTCTCCTGTCGTTTTTGCTTCAGTGCTTGGTTTATACTCTAAATCTTTCTCAGTTAAACCTTCTGTCGCCCAATAATAACGAAATCCTAATCCATCTATCATTCTACTAATCACAGAACCCGCAGTAAACTCTTTTTCTTCTTTTGGAATTTCGTAATATGGTAATTTGGATTGTGCGGTTGTTATTGCTGCAAATAATAACAACATTGGTGTAAGTACTACTTTCATTTTTTTTTATTTTGATGCTAATTTAATAAAAAGATACGAGTGGTATACACTAAAGTAGTATACGAGTAAAAAACAAAAAACCGAGGTAATCCCTTACCTCGGTCGTTAAAAAATAAACTATGTGTATAGTTTATTTTTTTAACCACATAGTATAGATGGTTTCTTCATTTTTTGCTGAAACTAATAACATTGTTTCACTAATTTTTTCAATTTTTAAATTTTTATCAAAGCTTTTATCATCAAACTCTAACTCATTTTTATCGGTTATCAATTTCCATGTACCATTCTCTTCTTTATTACTCATCATTACATGATACCTTCCATCAGAGTTTAATTCTAACCAATTACTACCATTCAAAAACTCGAATTTTTCATTTCCAATTTTCATTGAATCTACGAACCACTTACCAGACACTAATGTTCTCAGTTCTTGTGAATGGCTTAGTGAGCTAACACCAAGCACTAGAAATAGTAATATTACTACTTTTTTCATTAAGGGGATATTTAGGGGTTATTCTTTATTCAAATATAATAAAAAAGCTGAAGTAAATCAATACTTCAGCTTTTTATATACTTTTAAAAGTATATTAATAATAGGTATAACGACGTACTTTAGCTATATGCTTTGCTAAACGCATTACTTGATGTGAATAACCATATTCATTATCGTACCATACATAAATTACGATAGTATCTCCGTCAGCTATTGTTGCCTTACTGTCGAAAATAGATGGTGCTGTTGTTCCTACAATATCAGAAGACACTAATTCATTACTTAATGAGTATTGAATTTGCTCTACCAAATCTCCTTCTAAGGCGTACTGCTTCATGATAGCGTTTACTGACTCTACTGTTGCTGGAGTATTTAATTGTAAGTTTAAGATTGCTAACGATCCGTTAGGCACTGGTACACGAATAGCACTTGAGGTTAACTTACCCGCTAATGCTGGTAATGCTTTTGCTACTGCTTTTCCTGCCCCTGTTTCTGTAATTACCATGTTTAACGCAGCAGCTCTACCTCTACGGTATTTCTTATGCATGTTATCAACCAAGTTTTGATCGTTTGTATATGCATGAATTGTTTCTAAGTGTCCTTTTTTTATTCCGAAGTTATCTTCTAACACTTTTAATACTGGTGTAATAGCATTGGTAGTACATGAAGCTGCTGAGAAAATATCGATATTATCAGGGTTATTTTCTTCATGGTTTACACCGTGAACAATGTTAGGTACACCTGCACCTGGAGCTGTTAATAACACTTTACTAGCTCCTTTTGCTTTTAAGTGACGACTTAATGCTTCTTCATCTCTAAAAGCTCCTGTGTTATCAATAATTAACGCATCGTTAATTCCATATTGCATATAATCAATATCTTCTGGTTGTGCAGCAGAAATCATGTAAACAGTTGTACCGTTAATGATTAAAGCATTGTTATCAGCATCTACCTGAACTGTTCCTAAGAAATCTCCATGTACAGAATCTACACTTAACAAAGAAGCTCTTTTTTCTAATACTGTTTGATCTATTTTACCACGAGTTACTACAGCTCTTAATCGTAATTGAGAACCTTTACCCATTTTACTGCTCAACTCACGAGCTAATAAACGACCAATACGTCCAAAACCGTATAATACTACGTCTTTTGGTTGAATATTTTCTGCCTCTGTAGCATCTTTTAATTGCTCTTTTACAAAAGCTATTTTATCTACCGATGCTTCATCTTGTAAATGATATTCGTATGCTAATTTACCAATATCTAATTTTGATGGTGGTAAATCAATTGATTGAATTGATTTAGCTATTTCTAAAGCATCTTCTATTGTTATTGGCTTCGCTACAAATTCTTTAGCATAATCGATTAAATTTAAAACCTCACTAGCTCTTTTATCTACCAATGGATTTCTAAATAATACTAACTCGATAGATTTATCGTACCATAAATCGTTAACGATGTTTATAAACTCAACCGTAGCTCTTCGAACTTGTGCTTGATTTACTACTTCTTTTTCGTAATTTGTTATTGTTGACATAGTTGTGTGTTAACTAAAATTAAAAAATTTTTGCAAAAATAGGTATTTCTTCTTTATTTCTTGTTGGTTTTACAAAAGAAAAAAGCCCTGTTAAAAATCGTTTTAACAGGACTTTTTTATTTTAGTATATAGTTTATTCTTCTAAATATTTTTTTCATTAACCTAATATCTAAATCGCTCTATTTGACCTGATGGACTAATCATCTCTAATAAAAGCCTTTTACCACTACCATACGAACGATCTAACATACCAACAGCTTCTTTTGCATTACTTACTTTTTTCCCATTAATTTTGGTTAAAATATACCCTTTTCCCACTTCAAATTGTTTAAAAGCTATATTTTGAGTTCTTTTAATTTTAGCTCCTCCATCTAATTTAAACTTTTCCCTATCTTCTTTTGTAAGATCTTCAAACTCTGTTTCTAAAACTCTACTTACTGGTAACTTTATAAGCTTGGTTAATTTAACTACTTTAGTCAACTCTTCTCCATCTCTATCAATTGTTAAATTCACATATTCTCCAGGTCTTTTTGCCGTTAACTGTCCTTTTAAATCAGAAAACTTAGAAATCTTTATATCGTTTACTTTTGTTATAATATCTCCTTCTTCCAAGCCAGCTTTTTTAGCCCCTCCTTCTTCTAAAACTTCTCCTATTTTTACTCCTTCAATATTTACTGCTTCAATATCTACATTAATTCCTAAAACAGCTTGTTGTACCATTCCAAACTCTAGTAAATCATCTACTATTTTTTTAGCAATGTTTGAAGGTACAGCAAATGAATACCCTATAAAAGAGCCTGTTCTTGAAGAAATAGCTGTATTGATTCCTATTAATTCACCTCTTGTATTCACTAACGCTCCTCCACTGTTTCCTGGATTTACAGCAGCGTCTGTTTGAATAAATGAATCTATGTTTGTGTTACCATTTAAATCACGCCCTTTTGCACTTACAATACCTGCAGTAACAGTAGATGTTAAATTATAGGGATTTCCTACTGCTAATACCCATTCTCCTACTTTAATATTATCAGAATTTCCAAAAGGTAAATTTGGTAATTCAAAGTCAGCTTCTACTTTTAACAATGCTATATCATTCGCTTTATCAGCCCCTATTAATTCCGCTTTTATTTTTTTCTGATTGTTTAACGTAATCTCAATATCACTTGCTCCTTCAATCACATGATTATTAGTTACAATATATCCATCAGGAGAAATAATTACACCGCTACCTGTACCAACTTGTTGGTATTTCCTTGTACCATTTCCTCCAAAGAAAAAACTATAAGGATCTTGTTGTGTTCTTATAGATGTATTTTTAACATGAACCACCGCATGTACTGTTTTATCAGCTGCTTCTGTAAAATCTGTTGGTGTTGATGTTGAGTTTATTATTGTTGGTGTATAACTTGCCTTTACAGTTTGCATTGTTGGCTCTACCTCTTTCTCTACTATTACTTGCGGTTCTTCTATTAGTGTTTTGTATCCTGCAAGTGCTATTGCGCCTCCTAAAATCGCAATTCCTAAAGTTCCAATAATTTTCTTCATATGCTTACAAAATTTTATACTTCAAATATACAATTTTAACATTTCAAGTAAATGTGTTTAACTTCTATTTAACTGATTTTAACCGCTATTTAACAGTCCTCTTTCCTTCATAAAATATGTATCTTTGTCCTTTATTATGGATTTAGAATTTTACAAATACCAAGGAACTGGTAACGATTTTATCATAATTGATAATCGCTCAAAAACCTTTCCAAAGAATAAAACTGACATAATTGCAAAATTATGTGATAGACACTTTGGTATCGGAGCTGATGGTCTTATATTACTTGAAGAAGATGATACTACCGATTTTAAAATGGTATATTATAACTCTGATGGTAATGAAAGTACTATGTGTGGTAATGGTGGACGCTGTATTGTGGCTTTTGCTCATAAACTTGGACTTTTTGAAACCGAAACTACTTTTATTGCTATTGACGGACTGCATCATGCCTCTATTCTTAACAATCTTGTTTCTTTACAAATGATTGATGTTGACAAGGTAACTGTTTTTGATAAATACGTTTTTACCAATACAGGATCGCCACACCATGTTCAGTTAGTAAACGACCTTACTAATTATGATGTGTTTTCAAATGGAAAAAAAATCAGGAATGAAATTTATGGTGCCGAAGGTAGCAACGTTAATTTTGTAGAACAAATAACAAATAACACTTTTAAAGTACGTACCTACGAGCGTGGCGTAGAAAATGAGACTTTAGCCTGCGGAACGGGTGTTACTGCCGTTGCTATAGCCATGCATGCTACTAAAAAAACCAACAGTTCATCTATAATCTTGCCTGTTGAAGGCGGGGAATTAGAAGTTTCTTTTGAAGAACAAGACGGAGTTTATTCGAATGTATTTTTAAAAGGTCCCGCTACATTTGTATTTGAGGGTAAAATAAATATTTAGTGCATACGTTAACTGGAACACATATCAAGTTAAGAGCCTTAGAACCTGAAGATTTAGAGTTTTTATTTCAAATTGAAAATAATGAATCTTTTTGGGAAGTGAGTCATACACAGACTCCTTTTTCTAAATTTTTACTGAAGCAATATTTAGAAAACGCTCACTTAGATATTTATGAAGCTAAACAATTACGATTAGTTATTGATGATAAAGTGACTGGTAAATCTATTGGGATGATAGATTTGTTCGATTTTAACCCGCAACATAAAAGAGCTGGTATCGGAATTTTAATTCATCCTGACTTTCAGCAGAAGGGATTTGCCTCTGAAGCTTTACAGTTACTAATAAAGTACTGTTTTATACATTTGCATTTACATCAACTATATGCAAATATCACTAGTGACAATACTAGTAGCTTACATCTTTTTGAAAAACAAAACTTTAAGCAAACTGGTATTAAAAAAGATTGGATATTTCATAATGAAACATATAAAGACGAACTATTATTTCAACTAATAAATGAATAAGAAAATTATTTTAGGAGGTATTGCTGCTATTTTTTTAATTGGCGGAATTATTGGATTTAACTACTATCAAAAAATCTTTGGTAAAGCTATTACTAAAGATGGAGCTATATACATAGGCTCTAACGCCTCTTTTATAGATGTGAAGAAACAACTTTCTGAGTTTGTTAAACATCCTGAAAATTTTGTTTGGGTTGCTGAAAAGAAAAAATTCACACAACCCAAAGGTGGAAAATATTTACTAAAAAAAGGGATGAACATGAATGATGTTGTAAATCTTTTACGTAGTGGAAATCAAACACCTATTATCCTATCATTCAACAATCAAGATACTTTAGAAAAATTAGCAGGAAGAATAGCTGAACAAATTGAAGCAGACTCTATTTCTTTATTACAAGCTATGCAAGATCCTTCTTTTTTAGCTACCAATAAATTTACTGAAAAATCTGCATTAGGAATGTACATTCCGAATAGTTATGAGTTTTATTGGAATACTTCTGCTGAAAAATTTCGCGATAAAATGCTACGCGAATACAATCGTTTTTGGACTTCTGCTAGGTTAGAAAAAGCTAAAAAACTAAACCTTTCAAAAGAAGAGGTAATTACATTAGCTTCTATCGTTCAGAAAGAAACAGCTAAAAAAATAGAACGCCCTGTCGTGGCTGGTTTGTATCTAAATAGATTAAGAGATAATTGGCCTTTACAAGCCGACCCAACAGTTATATATGCAATTAAAGAAGTTAAAGGACAAGATTTTGTTGTAAAAAGGGTTTTAAACAAAGATTTAGTGATAGACTCTCCTTACAATACTTATAAAAACACAGGACTTCCTCCTACTTTGATTGCAATGCCAGATATTTCATCTATTGATGCTGTTTTAAACCATCAAAAACACAATTATTACTACATGTGTGCTAGTGTTGATAAAATTGGCTTTCATGAATTTGCTAACTCTTTAGCACAACACAATCGAAATGCAGTGAAATATCAACAATGGATAAATCAACAAGGAATAAAGAGATAAATTAACAAAATTTTATTCTCATCAATTTCAATAAAACATTATTAAAAAGTTAATATAAAATAGTTTTTTTTGGTTTTTACCTAAAAAAAACACAGGAAAACAGCTTTATCATCAACAGTTAAAAAACTGTAAATTATTGATTTATAGCCTGTTATAAAAATTTACCGTATCTTTGCTGCGCTAAACAGAAAGTATTTAATTATCAGACATTTAGTATTAGTATTTTTAGGATTTGTATTATTAACCAGTTTTACAGAGACTACAACTAAAAAAGAAAAAACTACTACAACAACGCCAATACCAATTCACAAGGTAGAAAAGGTAAACATTCCTTTTTTATTAAATGATTTTGTAGGATTTAAAGAAGCCTTAGCTTTTAAAGAATCACAAGGTAGGTACAGAGTAGTTAATACACTTGGATATTTAGGGAAATACCAATTTGGTAAAGAAACCCTAAAGAGATTTAGAATTTACAACACCACTCATTTTCTTAGAAACCCAGAATTACAAGAACGCACATTTGTTGCTTATTGTAAATTAAACAAATGGATTTTAAGAAAAGATATTAAGAGAAGTGTTGGAAAGACCATTAATGGAGTTAAAATAACCGAATCTGGTATTTTAGCAGCAGCACACTTAAGTGGTGCCGGTAATGTAAAAAAGTTCTTACGTTCAAATGGATCTATCCGTTTTAACGATGCCTATGGAACCTCTATACAATCATACCTTAAAAAGTTTGCTGGTTATGATGTTTCCAACATCAAAGCCAACAAAAAACCAACGGTTTAACCAATAACTAAAGATATTAAAAAAGCATCGATTAAATCGATGCTTTTTTTATTTATGAATGATAAAAATTGCTGGTCGCTTATGTAAATCAGTCTTTACATGCTTCCATTCTTTTACCGTTAGTGTTTTAATATATTCTGTTGGAAGTGTTATATCACACGCCACACAAACTCTTGTATCTGGTGATAAAGTAGCGCGTAAATCATCTAACATTTTTTCATTCCTGTAAGGAGTTTCGATAAAAAGCTGTGACTGATTTTTTTCTTTTGAAAGCTTCTCTAAATCTTTAATTGCTTTTTTTCTGTCTGACTTATCAATAGGTAAATATCCGTTAAACGCAAAACTCTGCCCATTCATACCAGACGCCATAATTGCCAACAAAATAGAAGAAGGTCCTACCAATGGAACTACTTGAATCCCTTTTTGATGCGCCAACTTAACAATACTTGCGCCTGGATCTGCTACTG
This sequence comes from Tenacibaculum sp. TB-53, assembly GCF_059716285.2. Lineage (NCBI taxonomy): Bacteria > Pseudomonadati > Bacteroidota > Flavobacteriia > Flavobacteriales > Flavobacteriaceae > Tenacibaculum > Tenacibaculum sp. TB-53. Next base: position 1,457,032 of record NZ_CM202790.1, read on the forward strand.
CTGGCACACCTGCTTCAGAAAGCAAACCTACTGATATTCCTTTTTCACAAACATCTAAATAATTCTTAGTTTCTAAATCATCAGAATACTTATCTAACAACATCAACTCCAATGAAGGTTGTGATTTTGTTGGTGTAATTCTTTTAATGAACCTTCGAGCAGACTTTTCGTTTTCAACAATAAAGTAATCTAATTGTTCTACCACTTTTTTTACTGACAATGGCATCACCTCTAATGGTTCAGTATCACCTAACGTTGTAGGAATCAAGTATAATTTACCTTTCATTATTTCTGTTCTAATTTTGAAGCTATAATTTCACACGCTTCGTCTAACATTTTATACACGTTTTCAAAACCTTGACCTCCTCCATAGTAAGGATCTGGAACACTCCTGTTTTCATCAGGATACAATTCGTTCAAAATCAGCTTTACTTTTTCATGTTGCTCTTCATTTTCAGACAAAGCTACAATATCTGCATAATTATTTTGATCCATTGCAAAAATTATGTCAAACTTATCAAAATCAGCTTTTGTAAATTTTCTTGAACGTTGATTGGTAATATCTATACCATATTTTCTAGCCACTTCAATAGAGCGCTCGTCAGGTAATTCACCTACATGATAACCCGCAGTACCAGCTGAATCAACTACAAAACTTTCAGATGATAATTTAGATTTTAAAATCCCCTCAGCAAGAGGAGATCGGCAAATATTACCTAAACAAACCATTAATATTTTTTTCATACTCATAAAAAAACCTCACTAGGTGAGGTTCGTTGTTTATAAAGTTAACTTTTTTGTTAAGTCTTCTACATACTTTTTAAACTGCTTATCAGTTTCTGTCAAATTATCTACAGTTTTGCACGCATGCAATACAGTAGCGTGATCTCTTTTACCTATTTGACTTCCAATACTTGCTAACGATGATTTTGTCATACGTTTAGCAAAGTACATCGCTAACTGACGAGCCTGTACAATATGACGCTTACGTGTTTTTGACTGTAAGGTTGCCACATCCATATCAAAGTATTTCGATACTACTTTTTGAATGTAATCAATAGACAGTTCTTTTTTCGTGTTCTTAACAAATTTATCTACAATCTGCTTTGCTAATTCAATTGTAAACTCTTTTCTATTAAAAGAAGCTTGAGCTATCATTGAAATTATCACTCCTTCTAACTCACGAACATTCGACTTTATATTCTTTGCTATATACTCAACAATTTCTTCAGGCATTTCAACACCATCTCTATACAATTTGTTTTGTAAGATTGAAATTCTTGTTTCGTAATCAGGTGCTTGTAACTCAGCTGATAACCCCCATTTAAAACGAGATAATAACCGTTGTTCGATATCTTGCATATCAACAGGTGCTTTATCCGAAGTTAAAATAACCTGTTTTCCATTTTGATGTAGATGATTGAAAATATGGAAGAACACATCTTGCGTACCAGCTTTTCCTGATAAAAACTGCACATCATCAATAATTAACACATCAATCATTTGATAGAAATGAATAAAATCATTTCTGGTATTTGATTTTACAGAATCAATAAACTGTTGTGTAAATTTTTCAGAAGAAATATACAATACCGTTTTATCTGGATATTTATCTTTAATCTCAACACCAATAGCGTGAGCTAAGTGTGTTTTTCCTAATCCAACTCCACCATATATTAGTAATGGGTTAAATGAAGTTCCTCCTGGTTTATTGGCCACAGCCATACCTGCAGAACGTGCTAATCTATTTGAATCTCCTTCAACAAAATTTACAAAGTTATAATTTGGGTTTAGTTGAGATTCTATCTTTACTTTTTGCAAGCCAGGAATTACAAATGGATTTTTTAGTTCTCGTTTTGATTCTAACGGAACGGTTACTTTTTGTGGTTTTAACGGATTACGATTTGAACTAGGTATTTTTACTGTTTGCGGACTATTACTACTATACGTATTTTCCATACGTACATCATAAATTAGCTTAGCATCATTACCTAACTGACGAACCAAAGCTACTCTTAACAGTTTGATGTAATGCTCTTCTAGCCACTCATAAAAAAACTTACTAGGAACCTGAACCGTCAATGCTTCCCCTGCCAATTTAATTGGCTTTATAGGCTCAAACCAAGTTTTATATGCCTGCGGCTTAATGTTGTCTTTTATAAAAGACAAGCATTCCATCCAAACTGAATCGGCTGTTTTAGTCATATGCGGTAAAAATCAATTTTTTAGTTGTTAATTTTTATTCAGATTTAGGGGACACCAAACACCAATGTCTGGGCGAACAAAAGTGTGAATAAATTTCAGTATAAAAAAATCAAATCACTATTGACTTTTATTTTTTTTTTACGTAACGTTAGTGCAATTAAAAATAAAATAATCTTTTGCAAAAACATTATACATCTATACGTGTTCGGTATGCTGAAACTGATCAAATGGGAGTAGTTTACCATGGGAACTACGCACAGTTTTTTGAGATTGGTCGCACCGAATGGTTACGTTCTCTGGGCGTTACCTACAAATATATGGAAAAAACAGGAATCATGTTACCTGTTATATCTTTATCTTGTAACTTTAAAAAATCAGCATTATACGACGATGAATTAACCATTACAACCATTTTAAAAAAAACACCTTCAGTAAAAATTGAATTCGACTATGAAATTACCAATCAAAATAACGACCTAATTTCAACTGGAAATACTGTGTTAGCATTTATTAACAATAAAACAAAAAAACCTATACGTTGTCCTGATTATATTTTAGATAAATTGGCTATCTTAAAATAACTAATCAAACCAATAAAAAACATATGAAAATATATACTAAAACAGGTGATAAAGGTACCACTGCCCTATTTGGTGGTACTCGAGTACCTAAACACCACTTACGAATAGAAAGCTATGGAACCGTTGATGAACTTAACTCTTACATTGGGTTAATTAGAGATCAAAATATTGACGAAACTCTAAAAAAGAAATTAACAAAAATTCAAAGCGATTTATTCACATTAGGTGCCATGTTAGCTACTCCTCCAGAAAAGGAAACTTTAAAAAGTGGTAAAGAACGCTTAAATATTCCCAAGATTAACGAAGAGTCAATTCAGTTCTTAGAAGACGATATTGACCTTATGAATAAAGACCTACCTCAAATGACACACTTTGTATTACCAGGCGGTCATCAAACCGTGTCATTTTGTCACATAGCACGCTGCGTATGCCGTAGATCGGAACGATTGGCTGTGGCTTTAAACGAAGAAGAGGCAATTAGCGATACTGTTTTAAAGTATTTAAACCGACTTTCTGACTACCTTTTTGTATTGGCACGGAAGTTGACCCAAGACTTACAAGCTGAGGAAATTAAATGGATTCCTGAAAAGCTATAACTAAGTTCTTTAATTATTAATTTCACATTTTTTAAAAAAAACTTGACTTTTTACAAAAAAAAATTATTTTTGCGGAAAATCTTATTAAACAGATAAAGAAATGTATTGGACACTTGAACTAGCATCTTATTTAGCAGATGCACCCTGGCCTGCAACTAAAGACGAATTAATTGATTACGCTATTCGTACTGGAGCACCGTTAGAAGTGGTAGAAAACTTACAAGATATCGAAGATGAAGGTGAGGCGTACGATTCTATTATTGAAATCTGGCCAGATTACCCTACAGAAGAAGATTATCTTTGGAATGAAGATGAATACTAGAAAAAATAAATAATAAAAAGTCTCTTTTACAGAGGCTTTTTTTTTGCTTACTTTTAAGCACTCAATAAAAACACAAAAAACGCTAATTAAAAACAACTTAATTAGCTATAAAACAATATTTTACAAATGAGCGTTTTAAATTCGATTATAAAACTATTTGTTGGAGACAAACAACAAAAGGACCTAAAATCACTACAACCGATCGTTGAAAAAGTACGATCTTTTGAAAATTCATTAAACAGTTTATCAAATGATGAATTACGGGCAAAAACAATCGAATTTAAATCGAAAATTAAAGATGCTACCAAATTTTTTAACGATAAAATAGCTGAGCTTGAGGAAGAAGCTAAAAAAGCAGACATCAATCGTCAAGAAGAAATCTATACTGAAATTGATAAATTAAAAGACGAAGCTTACGAAGCATCTGAAGCTGTTTTATTAGATATTATGCCAGAGGCCTTTGCTGTTGTGAAAGAAACAGCAAAACGTTTTGCTAACAATACTGAATTAGAAGTAACTGCCACTCCTTTTGATAGAGAATTATCAGCTACTAGAGAACACATTACTTTAGAAGATGACAAAGCTTTTTGGGCTAACTCATGGGACGCTGCTGGTAAAGAAGTAATTTGGGACATGATTCACTACGATGTACAATTAATTGGTGGATCTGTATTACACCAAGGTAAAATTGCCGAAATGATGACAGGGGAAGGTAAAACCTTAGTTTCTACGCTTCCAGTATACTTAAATGCTTTAACTGGTAACGGAGTTCATGTTGTTACTGTAAACGACTACTTAGCAAAACGTGACCGTGCGTGGATGGCTCCTATTTTTGAGTTCCACGGATTGAGTACTGACTGTATAGATTTCCATCAACCAAACTCAGAAGCACGTAGAGAAGCTTATAACGCTGATATTACTTACGGAACTAACAATGAGTTTGGTTTCGACTACTTGCGTGATAACATGGCTAACTCTAAAAAAGACTTAGTACAACGTGCACCAAACTATGCTATTATTGATGAGGTGGATTCTGTTTTAATTGATGATGCTCGTACTCCATTAATTATTTCTGGTCCTGTACCACAAGGAGACAATCATGAATTTAATGAATTAAAGCCTCTAGTTGCCGATTTAGTTTCTATTCAAAATAAATACTTAGTAGGTGTTTTAGCTGAAGCTAAACGTTTAATTAAAGAAGGAGACACTAAAGAAGGTGGTTTCTTATTATTAAGAGTTTACAGAGGTCTTCCTAAAAACAAAGCCTTAATTAAGTTTTTATCTCAAGAAGGAGTTAAACAAATTCTTCAAAAAACTGAAAACTTTTACATGCAAGACAACAACAAGCTAATGCCTGAAGTTGATGCAGAATTATGGTTTACTATTGAAGAAAAGAACAATCAAATTGATTTAACTGATAAAGGTATTGCACACCTTTCTGATATCACAAAAAATGAAACGTTCTTCGTTTTACCAGATATTAGTGTAAAAGTTGGTCAAATAGATAAAAGCGATGCTACTCCAGAAGAGAAAGCTGATCAAAAAGAAGAATTATATCGCGAATTTAGTGTGAAGAGTGAGCGCATTCATACCATGAACCAACTTTTAAAAGCCTACACGGTTTTTGAAAAAGACGTGGAGTATGTGGTTATGGACAATAAGGTAATGATTGTAGATGAGCAAACAGGTCGTATTATGGACGGTCGTCGTTACTCTGATGGGTTACACCAAGCCATTGAAGCTAAAGAGAATGTAAAAATTGAAGACGCTACTCAAACGTTTGCTACCGTTACTTTACAAAACTACTTTAGAATGTACCGTAAGTTATCTGGTATGACAGGTACGGCGATTACAGAAGCAGGTGAATTCTGGGAAATTTATAAACTAGATGTTGTTGAAATTCCTACAAACAAACCAATTCAAAGAGACGATAAACAAGATTTAGTTTATAAAACTACGCGTGAAAAATACAACGCAGTTATTGAAGACATTGTAAAATTAGTTGGAGAAGGAAGACCTGTATTAGTAGGTACTACTTCGGTTGAAATCTCTGAATTATTAGGAAGAATGTTACAAATTCGTAAAATTCCTCACAATATCTTAAATGCAAAATTACACAAAAGAGAAGCTGATGTAGTTGCCGAAGCTGGTAAACCAGGAGTGGTAACCATTGCTACAAACATGGCTGGTCGTGGTACCGATATTAAATTATCTGACGAAGTTAAAGCAGCAGGTGGTTTAGCTATTATTGGTACAGAACGTCATGATTCTCGTCGTGTAGACCGTCAGTTACGAGGTCGTGCAGGACGTCAAGGAGATGTAGGTTCTTCTCAATTCTATGTAGCTTTAGACGATAACTTAATGCGTTTATTTGGTTCTGAAAGAATTGCGAAAATGATGGATAGAATGGGATTAAAAGAAGGTGAAGTAATTCAGCATTCTATGATTTCTAAATCTATTGAAAGAGCTCAGAAAAAAGTAGAAGAAAACAACTTTGGTATTCGTAAGCGTTTATTAGAGTATGATGATATTATGAACGCACAGCGTGAGTTTGTATACAAACGTCGTCGTCATGCTTTAGACGGAAAGCGTTTACAGATTGATATTGCAAACATGATTTACGATACCTGTGATTCAATTGTAAGACAAAATAAGGGTGCTAAAGACTTCCAAAACTTTGAATTCGAATTAATTCGTTTCTCTGCAATGACTTCTCCTTTTTCTGAAGAAGAATTCAATAAAACATCAGAGCAAGATTTAATTGACAAGCTATACAAAATAGTAACAGAACACTACAAAAACGATGCGGAAAGAAATGCTGAAAATGCATTCCCAGTAATTAAAAATGTTTTTGAAAACGAAGGTGACCGTTACGAGCGTATTGTTGTTCCTTTTACAGATGGTTCTAAAACATTACAGGTAGTTACCAATTTAAAAGAAGCTTACGAAAGTGAAGGAAAATCATTAGTTAACGATTTTGAGAAAAACATCACTTTAGCGATTATTGATGAAAACTGGAAGGATCACTTACGTAAAATGGATGAGCTGAAACAAACCGTTCAAAATGCTACGTACGAGCAAAAGGACCCTTTATTAGTTTATAAGTTTGAAGCTTTTGAGTTATTCCAAGAGACGATTGACAAAGTAAATAAAGAAGTTTTATCTTTCTTATTCAAAGGAAAATTACCTAGTCAAGAAGCTTCACAAGTATCTGAAGCTCGTGAACAACAACGTGAACAATTAGATTTACGTAAAGACGAAGTTCAAAACTCAACACAGCAAGCTATTAGCAATGCACGTAATCAACAAACACAAGAACAACAAGCTGTAGAGACTATTGTGCGTGAACAACCAAAAATTGGTCGTAACGAAAAGGTTACTATCAAAAATGTAATGTCTGGCGAAGAGAAGGAAGTTAAGTACAAACAAGCCATTCCTTTATTAGAAAAAGGAGAATGGGTATTGTACAACAAGTAATCTTGAAACAAACTATATAAAAAAAGCTCGGTTTTTACCGAGCTTTTTACTTTTACATAACCTTTACCACACTTTTTAGTAAAGATTTTATTACCAATATTTTATAATTACTTCACTTTATAAAAACATTCGAAAAGTAACTTTGATAAACATCGAAGTATACTTAGAATGAAAAAACACAAAAAACGTAAATTAGATATTGCTGTAATATCAGATGTGCATTTAGGAACTTTTGGTTGTAGAGCTACTGAGCTTCATAATTACCTAAAAACCATCAACCCTAAAATATTAATTTTGAATGGTGATATTATTGATATTTGGCAATTTAACAAACGTTACTTTCCTAAACCCCATATGAAAGTCATCAAGCAACTGATGAATTTTATCACTTCTGGAACAAAAGTTTACTACATCACAGGAAATCACGATGAAATGCTACGAAGGTTTAAAGGCTTTCGCTTAGGAAGCTTCGAAATCGTGAATAAAGTAGTACTAGATATTGACGGTAAAAAAGGATGGTTCTTTCACGGAGATGTTTTTGATGTTACTATGCAACATTCAAAATGGCTTGCTAAACTAGGCGGAATGGGTTATGATTTTTTGATCCTTATTAATACGATTGTAAACTGGGTAAGTCATAAAATGGGCTATGGTAGACTCTCCTTCTCCAAAAAAATTAAAAACAGTGTAAAAAGTGCTATTAAGTTTATTAATAATTTTGAAACTACTGCTGCTGATATTGCTATTGATGAAGGGTATGATTATGTAGTCTGCGGACATATTCATCAACCAGAAATAAGAACTATCGAAGCTGAAAAAGGAAGCACTACTTACTTAAATTCTGGTGATTGGATTGAAAATTTAACAGCTTTAGAATATAAAAATAAAACATGGTCTTTATATGAATATGAAAAGGATGAGATTGCTAAAAATATTCATTTAGACTACCCTGTAAAAGATTTAGAGCTCATTAGTTCTGAACACAATAATAGCGAACTTTTTACAGAGCTCCTCAAAGAGTTCAACATTAAAACCCAATAACCATGAAGCCCATAATGGGCCTTAAGTTAGGAAATGGTCAGTACCTACTAATAGGTGATTTTCTAAAAACAACCAATAATAAAAAAATTAAAAAAGATGAAAATATTATACGCTTTTCAAGGAACAGGAAACGGACATGCAAGTAGAGCCTTAGAAATAATCCCACATTTACAGAGACGTGGTGATGTTGATGTATTGGTTAGTGGATCACAATACGAAATAGGACTTCCTTTCGATATAAAATATAAATTACACGGTTTGGGGTTCGTTTTTGGTAAAAAGGGTGGAATAGATCTAATTAACACCTTAAAAGACTTAAACCTTAATAAAGTTTACAAAGAAATTAAAACGCTACCTGTAAAAGAATACGATTTGGTCATTAACGATTTTGAGCCTATCTCAGCTTGGGCATGTCTTTTTAGAAATGTACCTATTATTTCATTAAGCAACCAAAACGCTTTATTAAACGAGAAAAACTCAGCTTTTAAGAAGTTTAGATTAGAGCGTTTAATTATTAAATACTACGCTCCTGCCAAAAATAAATTCGGATTTCATTTTAAAACACACTCTTCTTCTACTTTCTTACCTATAATCCGCAAAGAAATTCGTTATCGAAACATTACAAACAAAGGGCATTACACAGTGTATTTACCTTCTTACAGCGATGAAAAAATAGCAAAAGTACTTTCAAAAATAAAAGACATAAAATGGCAAGTCTTTTCTAAGAAAACAAAAGAGCATCAATTTTTCCATAATATTACCATCCTACCAATTAATGACGATGCATTTATCCGAAGTATGGCTTCTGCAAAAGGAGTAGTATGTGGCGCAGGTTTTGCTACACCAACAGAAGCTCTATATTTACGTAAAAAGCTATTGGTTATTCCAATGAAAAATCAATACGAACAACAATGCAACGCTGTTACGTTAAAAGAAATGGGGGTTACAGTTGTAAAGAAGTTAAGTAAAAAGCAATTACCTAAAATTGAAAAATGGATTAACACTAACAAAATTGTTGAAGTCCACTACCCTGATGTTACCGAAGATATGTTAGATGCAATTATTTTACCCTATTACAACAAAACCATTTTACCAGAAATTACCATTGAATAGTTGGTGAACCAATGCTTTGTAAAAAATCGTTGGTTTTAGAAAAATGTTTGTTGCCAAACCAATACCCACGGTTGGCACTTAACGGTGATGGATGACCTGAGGTTAAAATATGATGCTTCTTTTTATCAATAAGCTTTGCTTTTTTCTTAGCAAAACCACCCCAAAGTAAAAACACGACATCTTTTTTTTCTTCAGATATTTTCTCAATTACAGCATCAGTAAATTGTTCCCAACCTTGTTTTTGATGGCTTCCCGCTTCTCCCGATCTAACCGTTAAAGTAGCATTTAACAACAACACTCCCTGTTTTGCCCAACGAGACAAATCGCCACTTTTAGGGTATGGAATGTTTACATCTTTTTCTATTTCTTTAAAAATATTAATCAACGATGGAGGATGTGTAACACCGTCATGTACCGAAAAACACAATCCGTTAGCCTGCCCTACCCCGTGGTATGGATCTTGCCCCAAAATCACTACTTTTAAATCATCTAACGAACAAAAATCAAACGCTGCGAAAATATCTGACCCTTTTGGATAACATCTATGTTTTGAGTATTCATTTTTAACAAAACTGGTAAGATTTTCAAAATACGGTTTTTCAAATTCAGATTGTAAAATATTTTTCCAGCTATCATTAATTTTTACTTGCATTGTTTGTTATTTTTGTCGTGGTTTCAAATATACTATTTTGACTAAAAACATTACAGAAAAAACACTTCACGATTTAGAATTTACAACAGTTTTAGAACAAGTTGCAACACATTGCATCTCTAATTTAGGAAAAGAGAGAACAATGCTAATTCAACCTATTTCAAACAAAAAAAAGTTATTTTTTGAGTTGAATATGGTGAATGAATATCTGTCTTCTTTTGAAAATGAAAACCGAATTCCGAATCATTATTTTGAAGATATTTCTGAAGAAATTAAGCGACTTGCTATAGAAAACAGCTTTTTAGAAACAGACGCTTTCTTAAAAGTTTCAGCTGTTTCAGAAACTGTGAATGAGCAAAAGAAATTTTTAAAAAAGTTTCAAACCTACTACCTTACATTATTTTCCTTAAGTGATGAAGTTGAGTTTACAACAATAATTGTAGATAGTATAAAGAAAATAATTACTCCATACGGTGAGGTTGCTGACAATGCATCCGCACCCTTAAAACAGATACGAAAAGAAATTGGCTCTGTACGAGGTAAAATTTCTGAAAGTTTTTCTCGTGCGTTAAGTAAAAACATGTCGAGTGGATATTTAGATGATATTAAAGAAACGGTAATTGATAATCAGCGTGTCTTAGCAGTTTTAGCGATGCACAGACGTAAGGTTAAAGGAAGTTTATTAGGATCATCAAAATCAGGAAATATTGTATATATCGCCCCGCAAGCTACATTGGCTTATAGTAGAGAGTTGCAAAACTTGTTATATGAAGAAAAACAAGAAGTTGTACGTATATTACGAGCTTTAGCTACTGAAATAAGACCTTTTACTCCGTTACTAACTGAATACGTTACTTTTTTAACACATTTAGATATGGTGGGTGCCAAAGCAAAATACGCTAAAAGCATTAACGGATTACTACCAAAAATCACCAAAGAGAAAAAAGTATTTTTAAAAAATGCGTTTCACCCTATTTTATGGCAAAAAAACAAGGCTAAGAATATTGAAACGATTCCGCAAACTATTCAGTTAGGTGAAGAACAACAAATTATTGTTATTTCAGGTCCGAATGCTGGTGGTAAAAGTATTACGTTAAAAACAATTGGCTTGTTACAAGTAATGTTACAAAGCGGATTGTTAATTCCTGTTCATGAACGTAGTGAAACCACACTTTTCAATACTATCTTGACTGATATTGGTGATAATCAATCTATCGAAAATCAATTGAGTACTTATAGTTATCGATTAAAAAACATGCGCTACTTTTTAAGAAAGTGTAATGACAATACTTTGTTTTTAATTGATGAGTTTGGTACAGGTTCTGATCCTGAATTAGGAGGTGCTTTGGCTGAAATTTTCTTAGAAGAGTTTTATGAAAAGAAAGCCTTCGGAATTATTACCACACATTATGCTAACCTAAAAGTATTAGCAGATGAATTAGATAATGTTACCAATGCCAATATGCAGTTTGATGAGCGTACTTTAGAGCCTTTATACAAATTGTATATAGGACAAGCAGGGAGTTCTTTTACGTTTGAAGTAGCACAGAAAAACGGAATTCCGTACAGCTTAATCAACCGTGCTAAAAAACGTGTAGAAACCGAAAAAGTTCGTTTAGATAAAACAATCTCAAAACTTCAAAAGGAACGAAATCGTTTACAAAAAACTTCTGAAAGTTTAAACAAACAAAAATCTAAAGGACAAGAGCATATTGAAAACCTACAAGAGAAAGAACTTAAAATACGTGAAAAACTAGAAGGTTTTCAAGAATTATATGACAACAACCAACGTATGTTATCTTTAGGAAGGAATATTAATGAAATGCTTAATAAATACTTCCAAACAAATAATAAAAAAGAACTTTCTGCTAGTTTTTTTAAATGGGCAATGGCAGAAAAGACCAAGTACATAAAGAAAAATCCACCTAAGAAGAAAACCAAAACAGAAAAGAAAGAAGAAAAAGTTGCTACACAAAAACAACAAGAAGCTATTAAAAAAGTAGAAAAAGAAGTACTTCAAAAAGTTGTAAAAGTTCGAGAAGAAAAGAAAAAAGAAGCCGAAAAAATTGCAAAAGAAAGAGCTGCCTATGTTTTTAAAGTAAATGACAGAGTTCGTTTAATTGACGGGAATGCTGTAGGAACTATTGACAAAATAGAAAAGAAAAAAGCTTTTATTAATTACGGGTTATTTACTACAGAAGCTAAAATAGAACAATTAGAATTAGTGGAACGTGCTAAAAAGTAGTTAGTCTTAATCTTATATAAAAGTCTAACTTGACCACTTTATATACAATAAGGGTTTATAACTATACTCTACTCACGCAAGGTTTTCTTCTAAATAAACAAACTATTATAGTAATAAGAAAAAACGTTAATGGTTAATGCAAAATCTTAAACAGTAATTCTTTTAAAATATCAGCATGGGTTTGGTTGGCTCCTACTCCTTTACTTTTTACATCGGCATCACGTAATAAGGCAATAATTTGTGATACTTTTCGCATCGGGTAGTTACGAGCAGCGTTTACATAGTCATCCACAAAATAAGGATTTACTCCCAAGTTTTTAGCAACCGAAGCCTTCGATTTGTCTTTTAATCCGTGGTACATTAATAACTGTGTAAAGAAGCTATTTAGTAAGGAAATAGTCATTACCAACGGATTGTTTTTTGGGTTCTGCGCAAAATAATTGATGATTCTGTTTGCTTTCACCACATCTCGCTGCCCTACTGCTTTACGCAACTCAAAATTGTTAAAGTCCTTAGAAATCCCAATATTTTCTTCAATATGCTTATCGGTAATAATGGTTTCCGCAGGCAATACTGAGGTTAGTTTATCTAATTCGTTGCTAATCTTGCTTAGGTCTGTTCCTAAAAACTCCACCAACATTTGCGAAGCTTTTGGTTCAATATTAAACTTTTTTCCGCCCAACACTTGACGAATCCAATCGGCTACTTGATTTTCATACAGTTTTTTACTCTCATAAATGAGTCCGCTTTTTGCTATGGCTTTATACGCCTTTTTACGTTTATCGAGCTTTTTGTATTTGTAGTTAAACACCAATACGGTACTCGGTTGCGGATTGGCAGCATACGACTCTATTTTATCAATCGTACGGCTTAAATCCTGCGCTTCTTTAATAATAATCACTTGCTTTTCTGCCATCATCGGAAATCGCTTTGCCGACGACACAATTTCCTCTATTGACACATCACGACCGTACATAACTACTTGATTGAATCCTTTTTCAGATTCATCTAACACATTATCTTCAATGTAATCTGAAATTTTATCGATGTAATACGGTTCTTCGCCCATTAAAAAATAAATGGGTTTGATGTTACCTCCTTTTATATCTGATATGATAGATTTAATTTCGTTCATGTGCCTTTCTTCTGCCTTCTTTTGGTGTTGTTATTTAAAATGTTATAGCGAGGAGTGGCTTCTTTTCTTCGAGAAAAAGATTGCTTCACTATCGTTTGCAATGACGGTAACTGAAACGTCATAGCGAGAAGAGATAACGACGTGGCTATCTTTTTTTCGACTAACAGATTACTTCGCTTTCACTCGCAATGACGATTACTATAATGTCATTCCGAAAGAGGTTACGACTGAGAAATCTGATTCAACGGAGTAACTCACGTGTTTAAGATCTCTCACATTCCGCGTTGCTTCAGTTCGAGATGACAATAATGTTTCGTCACAGTAAACAACGAAGAAATAACTTATAATTTTCTTACTTTTGGGTTATGCAAAAGCTCAACCTTCCTAGCTATACATTCAAGCTCAAAAGTAACGAAAATAAGACGCTTATTTTTGATAATTTGAGAAAAAAATACATGGTATTAACTCCTGAGGAATGGGTACGTCAGCATTTTGTGCAATGGTTGATTCAAGAGAGAAACTATCCTGTTTCATTGATTGCTATTGAAAAACAATTGGTTATCAACAACCTTAAAAAACGTACCGATATTGTGGTTTTTGCTTCTGACGGTCATCCGAATATTATTGTGGAATGTAAAGCACCACATATAAAAATTACCCAAGATACATTTGATCAAATTGCACGTTATAACTTAAAACTCGATGCCGATTACCTCATCGTAACCAACGGACTGCAACACTTTTTTTGCATGCTCGATAAAGAGAACGAAACTTATGTGTTTTTAAGAGATATTCCTCAATACCAATAAGTTTTATGAAAACAGATTTTACCCCTCAATTCATAAGCATTATTGAAAATGACGCTTGGATGCTACGTATTCTTGAAATCGTTCGTAACCTACATCTTCCCGACTGTTGGATTGGTGCCGGTTTTGTTAGAAACAAAATTTGGGACTATAAACACAATAATAAAAGAACTTCTTTAAACGATGTTGATGTTATTTACTTTGATGAAAGCGATACTTCCAAAGCTCGTGAATTAGCTTTTGAAGAACAGCTTAAGGCTATTAGTCCCACTATAAATTGGTCGGTAAAAAATCAAGCTAGAATGCATGTTCGAAACGGTCATTCACCTTATAAAAATTGTTACGAAGCCATTTCTTACTGGCCTGAAACAGCTACTTCGATTGCTATTCAGTTAAACTCTGATAATCAAATTGAATATATTGCTCCGTATGGTTTAAATGATGTATTCAACCTTGTTGTACGACCTACTCCTAATTTTGATTTGATAACGTATCGTAATAGGGTTACAAACAAAGGATGGAAAGATACTTGGGATAAGTTGATTATTGAAAAGTAAGAAGAACTCTCCTCGTGAGACTCAACTTCGTTAATTCCTCCTTTTTTCATCACTTCTAATAACGGTTTCCTATTTTATTAAACAATTACTCACTATATAAACCTCCAACACACAATACGTGTTACCTTGTTTCCTTGATGCATAGGAATTACTTTGAATTCTTTAACTCCTAATTTTTTACCTGAGTTTTGTAAACTTTCTACGTTTTCTTTTTTAGACACTAAACTTGTAAACCATTTACTTACTTTTGGAAATTTAGAACTCTCATATAAATAGGTATGTAAAAAAGCTTTCTCTCCACCTATATACCATAATTCATTAGAGTTTCCTGCAAAGTTACGTACCGCATTGTTCCCTAAGTTTCTCGATTTTCTTCGGTTAGCTCCTCTCGCCTCTTCAGCCGATTTATAAAATGGTGGATTACACATCGTTACCGTAAATGCATCACCCTCTTCTATAATTCCTTCTAAGATATGTTCTTCTTTAAACTGTTGTCTTAACTCAACCTTATCCGTAAAACCATTATCATCTATAATATCTTGAGCATAATCTAGTGAATCTAAATCGATATCAGTAGCTACAAAATTCCAATCGTATACTACAGTTCCCAACAAAGGATAAATACAACTTGCCCCTGTACCAATATCTAACACCGTTACGTTTTCTTCACCTGCAACTAAATCAGCTAAATGATGAATATAGTCTACTCTTCCTGGTATTGGCGGACATAAATTCTCATCAGAAAAATCCCAATGTTTAATATTATAATGAGCTGCTAATAATGCCTTATTAAACTCTTTTACAGCTATTGGATCAGAAAAATCAATAGTCTCTTTCTCAAACTTTTCAATGATAAATTCAGAAAGTTTCGGATACTTTTCTACTAGTAATTTGAAATCGTATCCTTGGTTGTGTATGTTTTTAGGGTGTAATCCTTTTTTTGTGCTCATTAAAGTGTAATAACAGTAAACTCTAGTTGTAACGGATGTAAGTTTTCTTTTAGAATTGTAATGAAGTCTGCTCCATACTCTAAATAGAACTCTGAAAAATTACGTTGTCGCTCTTCTAAACTTTGATTAGGTAATAATTCGTTTTGCAAAGCTACAATTCTTTCAACCATTTCTTTTTGACGTCGTTTTTCTGCTCGCAACCATCTTTTTTCAAGGTTTTCTAATCCTTTCACCTGCTTTCTTTCTTGTGCATTAACAGCTCCTACAAAAGAAACATCGGTCTTTTTAGCTAGCTTACGTAAATCATCAAATTGTTGTTGTAAAAACTGTTTTTGCTTGGTAAAATCTACCTTAGTATCGCCGTTAGCCAAAACTTTTCTTGCTAGTAAGTCGTCTTGTTTTAAAAATAATTCTTCTTCTGAAACGTTTAGTTTTTCTAACTTACCTAATTGTTTTTCTGAAAGTATTTGAACTGAGTTTCTTAATAACAAAATAGGAAACGGAACATTTACTTTATCAAAATATGCCTTTAGCTCTAACCAGTAAGCTAACTCTCCACCTCCACCAATATAGCATAAGTTGGGTAAAATTACCTCTTGATATAGTGGGCG
This sequence comes from Tenacibaculum sp. TB-53, assembly GCF_059716285.2. NCBI lineage: Bacteria > Pseudomonadati > Bacteroidota > Flavobacteriia > Flavobacteriales > Flavobacteriaceae > Tenacibaculum > Tenacibaculum sp. TB-53. The sequence continues at coordinate 1,473,323 of NZ_CM202790.1, forward strand.
CATAATTACGTTTGGCGAAAAACATTCTGGCTGACTATGTAAATGATCTAAGATTTCATCCTTTGTCCAAGAAATATCTGTATTATTTACTTTGTAAATTCCGTTTTCAAGAACAATACGTTCACGAATCCTATCAGTAATATAAAATAAGTTTATCTCACGTGGATTTACTTGTATTTTATATGATTGTTCTAGTTCTGTAATTGTTTTCGATACTTCATTATAAGAAGTTTCGTGTAACAAATCGTACTCTACATAAGGTATTAACGCTCTTTTTAATTCTCTTTCGTCAGCATCTAAAATTACCAAACCATATTTTCCAAAAAGTTTATCGGCTACATATCTGGTTGCACCTGCTAATGTTTTGTGCTGTAAATATCCTTTTTCAAAAAGTTCTTTTATTTGAATAGCATTTTTTGAACCTCCTAAATGTTCAGCAAATACTTCAAATACATCTTGTAACCCCTCGGTTGTAAAACGTCCTACAGGTCCTTTTTGGTCAGAGTTCCACTGTACTTTTTTCCCTTTAAAGTTAAAGAAGTTAATTTCTTCAAAATCGTGATCTTCTGTTGCCATCCAATATACAGGCACAAAATTCTCATTAGGAAATTGCATTGACAAATGCTCGCACATGTTTATGGTTGATATAATTTTATACAGAAAATATAACGGTCCCGTAAACAAATTCAGCTGATGCCCTGTTGTTATGGTAAACGTATTCTCTTTTAGTAAACTTTCTATATTTTTTTGTGTTTCAAAAGATAAATCAATGTCTTTGTATTGTTTTCTTAATACTTCAACTAACCTTTTCCTTTGAGTATTTGAAATAGGGTTTTCTTTCTTTTCTTCTAGTTGCTTTTCAAAGTTTCGTAAACTCGGATAGCGGTTATAAAAAGGTTGAATCTTTTCATCAGCCTTTAAATAGTCCTCCATTGTTTTAGAAAAGAATCCTGTGTTTTTATAAGGGATATTGGTTATGTTCATTACTTATTGGCTCTTTGAAATAATGTGTAAACATACGGACGTTCTCCTCCGTACGGATTTACAAATGTGTGATTAAAACTATTGACTAAAACAAAATCGTTTCCTAATTTTTCTTGTAGCATTTCCGTATTGTAACGTTGTAATTGCAGTCCACAACATTTTTCTGCTCCGTCTAAAGCAAAAACAGCAATAATTACGAATCCGTTTACTTTTACAAGCTTCTTTAGTAGATTAAAATAAGCGTTTTGTTCTTCCTCTTTTAAAAAGAAATGTAGTACCGCTCTATCGTTCCAAACATCAACTTCTTCAAGCTCATGTAACTTGATTGGAGCCACTAAATTATCGGCTATAAAGTTAACTTTTGATGCATTTTCTCCTAATCGATTTTTTACATCGGTTAGTGCATTTTCAGATAAATCATTTGCTATTAAGCCTAAATACCCATCGGCTACTAGCTCATCAATTAACATAGACGAACCAACACCAACGTTTAAGATTTTAGCGTCTTTTGGTACGTTAGATTCCTTTAATAATTTAATAGTTTCTTTCGAACTTTCTTCGAACCACCCTAGTTTTTCAGTTGGATTTTTTACATAGGCTGCATTCCAGTGTTCTTTATAGTTAATTTCTCCCGGAATGTTACACTCACTCTCTTTTGTAGTCATAGTTCAAAAATAGGAAAATTTAATCCTTTGTCGAAAACTTACCACACTTCTAACAGATTTTTAACTACATTCTTTTTTAAACCATCTATTTAGGTATTTTTACAGTTAGTAAATTACAATTATGCAGTTTAAACATCCTGAGATTTTATATTTCTTAGCTTTTTTACTCATTCCTATTTTGGTACACTTGTTCCAACTACAGCGATTTGTAAAAGTTCCGTTTACCAATGTAGCTTTTTTACAAAAGTTAGTGTTACAAACACGTAAAAGTTCTCGTATAAAAAAATGGCTGATTTTAGCTACTCGTTTACTGCTACTCACTGCCCTTATTTTTGCTTTTGCTCAGCCATATTTTAGTAACCACAAAGCAAATGAAGAACAACATTTCTTTATGTATCTTGATAATTCTTTAAGTACTAGCGCTGTTGGAGAAAAAGGTAATTTACTGCAAATTGCTACTCAAGAAATTATTGAAAACTCAACAGAAAAAACTAAGTATTCTTTACTTACAAACGATCATTTTTATGCTAATAAAACAGCTTCTGAACTAAAAGAAGAGCTGTTAAAAACAACTAATACTGCTAAAAGTAGAGACCTTGCTGATGTTTTTTTAAAAATGACTAGTGAGCATAAGTCTATAACTTCTTCTTCCAAAAACATTGTGATTTCTGATTTTCAAAACATTAAAAAAGAGGAAATTGACAACGCTCCTGAAAATACTTCTTTTGTAAAGTTAGTACCTGAACAAAAAAGCAACATTTCTATTGATAGTGTTTTTGTAGATGATAATGGAGGTTCTAATTTCAACGTACATATTGTTGTTAGAAATCAAGGAAATGCTAAAAATGACATTCCTATTGCCATTTACAATAATGACAAGTTATTGAATAAACAAACCTTTAGTATTGAGGAAAACAAGACTACGGAAGTTACTTTTTCTGTTGTAAAAACTCCAATGTTTTTAGGTAGAATTGCTATTAATTTTAACGACACTTATGGGTTTGATAATTCGTTTTATTTTACCATTAATGCTAACGAAAAAATTAATGTATTAGCAATTGGAGAATCAAATAACTTCTTACAACGGATTTATACCAAAGAAGAATTTAACTTTACTTCTTCTACGCTACAAAATGCCAACTATAATTTGATAGATAAGCAACATCTTATTGTATTAAATGAGTTGGAAAGTATTCCTGAAACACTTCTGAATAGTTTAGAAAATTATACTAAAAAAGGTGGAAATCTTGTTATAATTCCCAATAAAGAGTCAGTACTTTCTTCTTATAACAACTTTTTCAGTAAGCTAAATACAGGAAGATTACTTTCTAAAAAGAATGATAGTTTAAAGGTTACTTCGATTAATTATAATCATCCTCTTTTAAAAAATGTTTTCGAAAAGAAGGTAGCTAACTTCCAATATCCGTTTGTGAAAACTTCTTTTAATTCTGAATTTAAGAATGCTAGTAACATTATTTCTTTTGAAAACAAACAAGGCTTTATTAAACAGATTAATCTACCAAATGCTTCTATGTATTGGCTAGCAGCTCCTCTACTAAAAGACAATAGTAATTTTACCAACTCTCCTTTAATTGTACCTGTTTTTTATAACATCGGAAAACAAAGTTTACAACTTTCTGAATTGTATTATACCATAGACAAACAAAATACTATTGATATTGATAAACAGCTAGGTAAAGATGAAGTTTTAAGTATTGTTTGTAGCAAAGGTTCTTTTATTCCTTTGCAACAAACTTTTCAAAATAAAACACGTATTACAACTAAAGATCAACCTTTAGTTGCCGGCTTTTATCAAATACAACAAGGAAATAATGTGCTTAGAAATGTTGCTTTTAATTATAACAAAAGTGAAAGTGCCTTAGATTTTTTAATATTTTCTGAAGCTAATGATATGACTATATCCACTTCAGTTAAAAACACCTTGGAAAATATTAATGATGAAAACAAAATTCAATGGCTTTGGAAATGGTTTTTGGGCTTAGCTATTGTATCTTTGCTTTTAGAAATTTTGATTTTAAAATTCTTTAAACCATGACAACGCTGCTTAAATCGGCAACAATAATAGATGCTTCTAGTCCTTACCACCAACAAACTAAAGATATTTTAATTACCGACGGTATTATTACCAAAATTGACAACAACATTGCTAGTGAAGAAAATTATCAAGTTGTAGAGCTTGATAACCTTCATGTATCTCCAGGTTGGTTTGATACGAGTGTTTCTTTTGGAGAACCGGGTTATGAAGAGCGAGAAACCTTGCAACATGGTGTACAAGTAGCGGCTAAAAGTGGTTTTACACATGTAGCTATCAATCCAAACACTCACCCTATAGTTGATAATAAATCAGCCATAGAGTTTTTAATTAATAAAGTAAACGGAGCTGCAACTAGCATTCATCCTATTGGAGCCTTAACACAGCAAAGTAAAGGTGTTGAAATGTCTGAAATGTACGACATGCAACAATCAGGTGCTATTGCTTTTGGTGATTATAACAAACCCGTTAGCAATGATAATTTGTTAAAGATAGCATTGTTATATGCTCAAAATTTTGACGGATTGGTACTAAGCTTTCCTAAAAACAATTTAATTGCTGGTGAAGGTGTTGCTAACGAAGGTAAAAATAGTACGCTTTTAGGATTGAAAGGAATTCCTGCACTTGCAGAAGAAATTCAAATTTCTCGCGATTTATTTTTGTTAGAATATACAGGAGGTAAATTACACATTCCTACTATCTCAACTGCTAAGTCTGTTCAACTTATAAAAGAAGCAAAAGAAAAAGGCTTAGATGTAACGTGTAGTGTTGCTGTACATAATTTAGTTTTGACAGATGACGAACTACATGGCTTTGAAGCTAATAAAAAAGTAAATCCTCCCCTACGTACAGAAGAAGATAAAAAAGCTCTAATACAAGGTTTAAAAGAAGGAGTTATTGATATAATTACATCAGACCATAATCCTATAGACATTGAACATAAAAAAGTAGAGTTTTCTACTGCAAAAGACGGTACTATTGGTTTAGAAAGTGCTTTTGGAGCGCTAAATACTGTATTAGATTTAGAAACTATCATCAACTGTTTATCTAACAATCCTAGAAAACGTTTTAATGTTGAATTAGCTTCCATAAAAGAAGATGAAAAAGCTAGTTTGTCTGTTTTTAACCCTGATGGAGCATATACTTTCTCAGAGCAAAATATTGTTTCTACCTCAAAAAACAGTATCTTTCTAGGGAAAAAACTAGAAGGAAAAGTTTATGGTATTTACAATAATAGTCAACTAATTTTAAACTCATAGAATCATGGAAAATCTAACAGTAAACGAAGGAAAAACTGAAGCAATTATTAGCCACTTCACAATTATAGGACTTATCATAGCTTTCGTTTTAAACATGAACAAAAAAAATGCTTTTGCTCGTTTTTACATTAGGCAAATGCTAGGGCTAAATATATTGTATATGGTGAATATGTGGATTGTTTATAAATATTTAGGAAATACAATAGGTTGGGCTGTAGGAGTACTATTATTTGTACTTTGGTTAATTAGCCTTTTAGCAGTTTTAAAAGGAGAAAAAAAGCTTGTACCAGTTGTTGGAGAGCAATTTCAAAACCTATTTAAAGGAATTTAATACATGAGTTTACAACATATTGTAAGAGAGCCTAAAACCTCTAACGCTAACCCTCCTTTATTAATTTTATTACACGGATATGGTAGCAACGAACAAGATTTATTTTCATTTGCAGAAGAATTACCAGACGATTTATTAATTGTAAGTGCTAGAGCTCCTCACGATATAAGTTATGGTGGTTATGCATGGTACGCTATAAATTTTGATTCAGTTAACGGTAAATTTTCTGATTTAAAACAAGCAGCTGAATCAGTTGATAAGATTGCTTCTTTTATAGACGAAATCAAACAGAAATACAATACCAACCCTGATAAAACATTTTTATTAGGATTTAGCCAAGGAGCTATTTTAAGTTATGCGCTAAGTTTTAAATACCCTAACAAAGTACAACATGTAGTTGCTTTAAGCGGCTATATTAACGAAGAGTTATTACCTACTGAAATAGACAACTCTATTACAACAGATTATTATATTTCTCACGGAACTGTAGATCAAGTTCTTCCTATAGATTGGGCACGTAAAGCTCCTATTATACTGAAAGACTTAAAGTTAAAAAATGAATATTCAGAATACCCCGTAGGTCACGGAGTAGCTCCTCAAAACTTCTATAGTTTTAAAAACTGGATCGTGGAAAGACTATAAATTTTAACAGTTAAATTGATTAAAATTAAATATTTTTGCAATCTAAAAAAATAGCATGAGCAACATATTCAATCAAGATATATTATACTACTGGAGTGCTCCTTTCTTTATTTCAGTAATTTTAATTGAAATGTACTTTAGTTATAGAGCTAAAGCTAAAAACTATGATTTTAAAGACACAGCTACTAATGTTTACTTTGCTTTAGTTAACTTTAGCTTAGATTTACTAATGAAGGTTGTTTCTTTTGCCATTATGGGGTTTTGTTACCAATACAGAATTATCGACTGGGAAGGTAACATGTCATGGGCATATTGGTTATTAGCTTTTATTGGTCAAGACTTTTTGTACTACATACACCATTATGTAGATCATCATTCACGATTTTTCTGGGCTGTACACGTAACACATCACAACTCTGAATTTTACAACATTTCAACTGGTTTTAGATCTCCAGTTTTACAGCCTTTGTTTAGGTATATGTTCTTTTTACCGTTAGCTTTTCTAGGTGTTATGCCACTACACATTATGTTTGCATACGCCATGAATCAAAACTACGGAACCTTATGCCACACCAATTTTATTAAAAGTAAATTAGGTTGGTGGGGTTATATTTTCGTTACTCCATCGCACCATAGAGTGCATCATGCTTCCAACACGAAGTATTTAGACAAAAATATGGGTATGGTGTTAATTATTTGGGATCGTATTTTTGGAACTTTTCAAGCTGAAGAGGATGAAACTGAATATGAAAAATTACGTTATGGTTTGACCAAACCATTAGAAGACAAGGGACCTATTAACATTATCTTCCATGAATGGAAAGAAATTTTTAACGACTTCTTTAAACGAAAAAAGAATTTACCTTTTACAACACGACTAAAATACGTGTTTATGCCTCCAGGATGGAGTCATGATGGTAGCACTAAAACAAGTAGAGAATTACAAAAAGAACTTGCCTCCGCTACAGAAGTAATAAAACCTACAGAAGAATTTAGGGTAAGTCCACAAAAAATAAAAGTCGAGTAAATACTCGACTTTTTTCTTTTATTAAATAGATATACTATTATTTTAATATCTGATTTGCGTGTTCCTTTGTTTTTACTTTCGTAATTACATCTTCAATTACTCCTTTCTCATCAATTACAAAAGTAGTACGGTGAATTCCATCATATTCTCTTCCCATAAACTTTTTAGGTCCCCAAACACCAAAAGCGTTGATTACATCTTTACTTTCGTCTGCTAATAAAGGAAAAGGTAATTCATTTTTATTGATAAAGTTTTGCTGACGTCTTGCTGAGTCTGCACTCACCCCTAAAACATCATAGCCTTTTGCTAAAAACGTTTTGTAATTATCACGTAAGTCACAAGCTTCTGCTGTACAACCAGGTGTACTTGCTTTCGGGTAAAAGAACAATACTAATTTTTTTCCCGCATAATCAGAAAGTTTTACAGCATTTCCTTTTTCGTCTACCGATTCAAAATTTGGTGCCTTATCTCCTATTTTTAATGTTGTCATATTGTTTTGCTTCAAAGTTATTACGTCAAAGTTACAAAGTTGATTTTGATTATCCATAAAACATACGAAGCTTCTTTGTACCTTTGATATTTTCAAATTTTATAAAAGCAATGACGAAAGCAGAAAAAGTCCAGTTTGTTATAGATACTTTAGAAGAATTATATCCTGAAACTCCCATCCCTTTAGACCATAAAGACCCATACACCTTGTTGATTGCTGTATTGATGTCTGCTCAAAGCACCGATGCACGTGTAAACACCATTACTCCTTTATTATTTGAAAGAGCTGATAATCCGTACGACATGGTAAAGCTTACTGTTGATGAAATTAGAGAAATTATCAAACCAGTTGGCTTGTCTCCTATGAAATCAAAAGGAATCCACGGTTTATCAAAAATTTTAATTGAAAAACATAATGGTGAAGTTCCTGTTGATATGGATGCCTTGGAGGAATTACCAGCAGTAGGGCATAAAACTGCTAGTGTGGTAATGTCGCAAGCTTTTGATATTCCTGCTTTTCCTGTAGATACCCATATTCATAGATTAATGTATCGTTGGAATTTATCTAACGGAAAAAGTGTTGCACAAACTGAAAAAGATGCAAAACGTTTATTCCCTAAAGAATTATGGAATAAATTACACTTACAAATTATTTATTATGGACGTGAATATTCTCCTGCTCGAGGTTGGAAGCTAGAAAATGATATTATCACTAAGACAGTTGGAAGAAAATCGGTAATAGACGATTATAATAAAAAGAAAGCATAAAAAAAGCCCCAACCTTGTTGAAGCTTTTCCCACTCTTAATTCAAATTCAATTCAATGAGATAGTTTGATTTTGTTTTAACTACTGTTAGCGATTTGGAAAAATTAATCAAATATTGAACTGTTTCTTGTTTAGGTTCCATTTTAAAGTCAGGAGACTTCTTAGAGTAAACTTGCATCATATATTCCCTTATTAATACTTATTATCAATGATTTAACGATGCTTTTTTTTAAATATTGTTTAACTAACTAAGATAATTTTATTTTTTTCAATTATTTTTCTCAAATTAATTAAAGCATAACGCATCCTACCAAGTGCTGTATTTATACTAACGCCAGTATTCTCTGATATTTCATTGAAACTCATATCGTTATAAATACGCATTTTTAAAACCTCTTTTTGTTCTTCGGGCAACTCTTCAACTAATTCTTTAACATCATTTAATATTTGTTCTTTTATTATTTTTCCTTCTGCATTCAAAGTTCCATCACTTAATACCGAAAAAATATCAAACTCTTCTGTATTATTAAACGTAGGCATGCGATTGTTTTTTCTAAAAAAATCAATAATTAAATTATGAGCAATACGCATTACCCATGGTAAAAATTTACCTTCTTCGTTATAATTTCCTTTTTTTAGCGTTCTTATAACCTTTATAAAGGTGTCTTGAAAAATATCTTCTGTAGTATCTCTATTTTGTACTTTACTATAAATAAAGCTATAAAGACGTTGCTGGTGGCGTTTAATCAATAATTCTATGGCGTATTCATTACCATTTATATAGTTCTTTACTAATACACTATCATCTACAATGTGCTGCATAATAATTACTTTTTTTAAAGAGCAACTAACTAGTACTCTTTTTGTTAGGGGATATTAAGTTATAAAAGTAATTATTTTACTATAAGCTATTATTTATTGATTAATAATGAGTTACAAATATTAAATTTTTTATTAATAAATACAAAAAAAACTATAAAAAAAGAGAAAAACACTATCGTTTTTTCAATAAAACCACTTGAAATTGGTATTTCTTATTACTTATCTTTTTCGATTATATTAAGTATATAAAGACTGATATTTCAACTGTTAACCCAAAAGGAAACATTCATTATATTTTCCATCCTCATCTGTTATATCCTTTAAAAGAATAGAATTAAAAGTCATTTTATACCGTCTTAAAATCTATAGAGTCCCCATTTAAAAAACAAATTATACATACTCAAATACCTTACGTTTATAACCAAATATTAGTATGGTCAAGCCCTTCATTTAAATACATAGCTTTTCTCCCTATAGTTTTGTAATTATAAAATCAATATTAACCCCCGAAAAATTTAAAACTATGTGTACAAGAATATTTAACAATTTTAGTGCAGAAAACAATTATCTAACTACAGCAAGAAATATGGATTGGGCTACCCAAATGCCTACCACTATTTTTGCTTTTAGAGTTACTCCTCAAAACCCAATGCTTAAATGCGGAACAGAAATTGAAAATGAACATTCGTTAATATGGGAAGCACAATATAGCAGTATTGTAACTATGGTGGGTACCAAAGCTCCTTTTGGCGCATCTGATGGTATCAACTCTCAAGGACTCGTCGCTAATCTATTATACGACAGTGGTGCTTCTTACAATAGAGAAGATGGTAGCTCTTGTAAAAATTTAGATGTTTTAAGGTGGGTACAATTTGTATTGGATACTTGTTGCTCAGTTTCTGAAGTGGTTGTAAAATTTAGTAAAGAAGCTGAAACTCAAATTCAGTTAATTGGAGGAAAAGTTCCTGGTTCTAATAAAAAAGCTTCTTTACATCTTGCTGTTTCTGACCTTCATGGTAAATCTGCCATTATTGAAGTTCATAATGGAAATTACATCATTTATGAAGATCCTGAATTTAGAGTAATGACTAACGAACCTTCTTATGCCAAACAAATTGAACTAAATCAGTTTTGGCGTTGGCAGTGGAATGATAAAAATAACTTTCCTAGTAATACTTTACCAGGCGGTCCCTTTCCTTCTGATAGATTTGCCAGAGCTTCTTATTATCTAAATCATTTATATGACACTACTAGTAATTCTGATTCTTTAACTCAATCAAAATCAGTTGTTATGAATGCTTCTGTACCTGTTAATTTCAAATCAACTTTAGAAAAATATCCAAACATCGCACAAACTTTATGGACAAGCGTTGCTTCTCACAACAACCTTACCTACTATTTTTGTAATGCTAGAACCATGGGAGAAATTTATATGGATTTGAATAAGATGAATGATTTCCCTAGTGCTGTTTCTAAACTTATTGTGGTTTCTGAAAACGATGAACATGAATTTATAAACCATGAACTATACGGATATCAAAACGAAAATTTCACAAAAACTGTTGATCCATTTGCTATGACAGCTGTACTAGCGGATAAATAAACTCTTTTAAAGCTTTATATTAAACAGTTGTAATTTTTACAACTGTTTTTGTAACAGTAAAAACATTTAATTGAATTTATTTTTGGTAGAAGCTCTTCCTTATTCAAACAAACTCACTTTCTGCTTATACCCTTTTTCAATTACTTAAATTAAATATTTAAAAGAACTCTTTCTTAAATACACATAGGTGCTAATTATTTTTGAGTTTTAATCCTTAAACTACAATATCTATGAAAACTGACATTCAAGAAGAAATTAATACACTACTTAGAGAAAACATTGACAACTTTTTAAAAGAAATCCAAAAGTCGTTACCTTCAAATGTAACAATATCTACAAATTGGGGGAGTCTAGATAATGTTTACGAACATTATAAAAATAGCCATATTTTCAATAGAAGATTGCAATTCAATCCCTTTATAATTGTTTATTGCGAAAGCCCTGAAGACGTACAAAATACATTCAAAGCTGTAAATAACAACAAGCTCCCTTTCAAAGTCAGAGCTGGAGGTCATGATCACGAAGGCGAATGTACTGGAACTAATATTGTGTTAATAGATGTTTCTAAAATGAACTATCCCGAACATGATAATGAAAAAGTTTATATTAAAAATATTGACGGAGAAAAAATCGCACATATTCGTCCAGGTATTCGTTTTAAAGACCTAACTTCAAGACTCGCTGACCAAGACGTTATGATTCCCCACGGTACTTGTGCTACTGTGGGTATTGCTGGCTTCACCATGGGTGGTGGCTGGGGACCATGGACTCGTAAATATGGCATGTGCTGTGAACGTTTAGTCGGCGCTACCATTTTGTTAGGAAACGGAGAGTTTGCAGAACTCAATGAAAAAAATGGTGAGATTCCTGATTTACTTTGGGCATTAAGAGGTGGTGGAGGCATGAGTTACGGAATTGTAACCGAACTTAGAATTAAAACTTTTGAACTACCTAAAATATTACATCGCTTCAACGTCGTTTGGAATCCGTATTCCGATTTAAATCCAGATAAAGTTGAAGAAAATATTCCTACTATTGAAGTGCTAAAAAAATGGGAGGAAATTATTCAACCTAACAACTCACCTCAACTTATTGGAACCAACTTAAAAGTGAGTGCAAGGTCGTGGGATGAAAACACACCTATTCCTTATAAAACTATCTATCTTAATTGCCAATTTAATGGGTATTGGGAAGGAGATGAAATAAGCTTAAGGGAGTTTATAAAAGATAACTTTAAAGGTGTACTTGCTGTTACAGATAATATGTTAACTATTGAACCTGCCACAGGTGCAGATTTTGAACATAAAAGCAACTACGGTGAACACCTAATGAGTTCATGGGACAGGGAGTCTTTTAATGAAATTAAATTATCCATGCTCCCTCCTGAGTTATTAATGGGGACACCGCTACAACCAGATCTAGATCTACCTGCACCACATAAAATAACTTCAAGACTTGTTGATAAAAAAGGTTTAGGAGAAGAAGGGCATCAAAAACTAATTGAAAGCTTGTGCTCTCCTCTATTAAATGAGCATAACAGAAAAAATACTATTACATCTTATATTACCTTAGGAGCTATTACAGGTGAATTTTACAAAAAACACCCTGAGACCAATAGTGCTTTTCCTTACAATGACAAACAATATACCATACAATACCAATGTTGGTGGGAAGCTTTAGATGCAAATATGGATCCAGCAATTAAAAAGTATATTGAAGAAAAAATAAAAAACTTCCAAGACAATACTTTATATGATTACACCAATAGAGCGCTAGATTGGATTGAAGTATGTAGAGATTTTGATATCCCAAATACCTCTGGCGCATTTATAAGCTTTAAGGATAGTTCTATTCCTACTAAAACATATTTTGCCCAAAACTACAATGAACTTATTAGGATTAAAGAACAATACTCGAAAGATCCTTATAATCATTTCAGAACAAGAAAAACAATAATATAAATCTACTTCTCCCCTTCTTAATGAAGGGGATTTTTTTACTATTTTCGAAAAAACAACAAATAGATACCTTATTTTCTAAACATTATATATTTAATCTAAGTTTTGTAAAAGAAAAGTCCTTGATATTTACATTGAGGTTATAATGTAGAGTTAATAGAAAACCGTACTTTTATAGTTTATTTTTTCGAGTATATGAAGACTGATATTTCAACTGTTAATCCAAAAGAAAATATTATAATAAAAGGAGCTAAACTGCACAATTTGAAAAACATTGATGTAGTTATTCCTCGTAATAAATTAGTAGTTATTACTGGACTTTCTGGTTCAGGTAAATCTTCTCTAGCTTTTGATACTTTGTATGCTGAAGGACAACGCCGTTATGTAGAAAGTTTAAGTTCGTATGCTCGTCAGTTTTTAGGAAAACTACACAAACCAAAAGTTGATTACATTAAAGGAATTGCTCCTGCCATTGCTATTGAGCAAAAAGTTAACGCTACTAATCCACGTTCAACAGTTGGTACATCTACAGAGATATACGATTATATTAAATTATTATTTGCTCGTATTGGTAAAACCTTCTCTCCTATTTCGGGTAATGAAGTAAAAAAACATACAGTTTCTGATGTTATCAATCATGTAAAAAATTTTGAGGAACGTTCAAAGTTATTATTACTTGCTCCTATACATATTAATAAAGACAGAGATATAAAAACTGTTTTACAAGTACTAACACAGCAAGGATATGCTCGTTTAAAATATCAAGATACCGTATACAGAATTGATGAGTTTCCTGTAAAAGATTTTAAGGGAAATGAATTACAATTAGTTGTTGATAGAATTGTTGTAAAAGACGAAGAAGACTTTTACAACCGTTTGGGAGATGCTGTACAAACGGCTTTTTTTGAGGGAAAAGGTATTTGCTATATCGAAAACCTATCAGATAATAGTACTGTTGAATTCAGTAATAAATTTGAATTAGACGGAATTTCATTCTTAGAGCCTAACACTCATTTATTTAGTTTTAATAACCCATACGGAGCTTGTCCAACCTGTGAAGGTTACGGAGATGTAATTGGTATTGATGAAGATTTAGTAATTCCTAACACAGGATTATCTATCTACGAAGATGCTATTTTCCCTTTTAAAACAGATAGTTACAAAAAATATAAAAATGATTTAATTCTAAATGCTTCAGCATTCGGGATTTCTATTCATAAACCATGGTTTGAACTTACTGATGAACAAAAAGACTTGGTTTGGAATGGAACAAAAAAATTTAAAGGGATTAATCATTTATTCAAAAAATTAGAAGAGAAAAGTTACAAAATTCAAAACCGTGTAATGCTTTCTCGTTACCGCGGAAAAACAAAATGTACTGAATGTAACGGAAAACGTTTACGCAAAGAAGCCAACTACGTTCAGGTATACGGTAAAACTATTGATGAATTAGTAACCCTACCTCTAGATGAATTAGCGGTATTCTTCAATAATATTGAATTAAACAAATACGAAGAAAAAATTGGTAAACGTTTACTTACCGAAATTAACAACCGTCTCCAGTTTTTAACAAATGTTGGTTTAAGCTATCTAACATTAAACAGAACATCTAATACGTTATCTGGTGGAGAAAGTCAACGAATTAATTTAGCTACTTCGCTAGGAAGTTCATTAGTAGGCTCTATGTATATTTTAGATGAACCAAGTATTGGATTACACCCAAAGGACACGGAAAGGCTCATTGGCGTGTTAAAAAACCTACGTGATTTAGGTAACACCGTAATTGTAGTTGAGCATGATGAAGACATTATGAAAGAGGCCGATTATATTATTGATATTGGCCCAGAAGCAGGGACTTATGGTGGAAATGTTGTTGCCGAAGGAACTTTTAAAGATATTCTACAATCCGAATCGCTTACAGCTAAATATTTATCAGAAGAGTTAAAAATTGAGATTCCTACAAGTAGAAGAACATCAAAAAATTCTATTGATATTATTGGGGCTCGTGAAAATAACTTAAAGAACATTGATGTTTCTTTTCCGCTTAACAACTTAACCGTTATTACTGGAGTTTCTGGTAGTGGTAAAAGTACCTTAGTTAAAAAAATCCTATATCCTGCTATGCAGAAGAAACTGGTTGGATATGGTGAAAAATTAGGACAACACACGGATGTCACTGGGAGTTTTGATTTGTTAAAACATGTAGAGTTTATCGATCAAAATCCTATTGGCCGTTCTTCACGCTCTAACCCTGTAACGTATATAAAAGCCTATGATGATATTCGCAAGCTACTTTCGTCTCAAAAACTATCTAAAATAAGAAATTACCAACCTAAACATTTTTCTTTTAATGTAGATGGTGGTCGTTGTGAAGTTTGTAAAGGTGAAGGAGAAGTTACTATAGAAATGCAATTTATGGCTGATGTACATTTAGAGTGTGAAACCTGTGGTGGTAAACGCTTTAAAAAAGAAGTACTAGAAGTAACTTTTGAAGGAAAATCGATTGATGATATTTTAAACATGACTATTGATGATGCCGTTGCTTTTTTTACAGAACACAAACAAACCAAAATAGCTAAAAAATTAAAACCTTTACAAGATGTTGGATTAGGGTATGTACAATTAGGCCAGTCATCTTCTACCCTTTCTGGTGGTGAAGCACAGCGTATAAAACTAGCTTCGTTTTTAGTAAAAGGAAATACCAAAGACAAAGCTTTGTTTATTTTTGATGAACCAACTACTGGATTACACTTTCATGATATTAAAAAATTATTAGCTTCTTTTAATGCGCTAATTGAGCGAGGACACTCAATTATTGTTATTGAACACAATATTGAATTGATTAAATGCGCTGATTATATTATTGATCTTGGTTTAGAGGGTGGAAAAAAAGGTGGAAACTTAATCTTTGCAGGCACCCCTGAAGAATTAGCTAAAAATAAAGAATCATACACCTCTAAGTATTTGGCTGAAAAACTCATTAACTAAACCTTTTTTTAACTAGAAAAGCCACCCAACCTTTCGGTTAGATAGCTTTTCACAACAAAAATTAACAAAATTTAATAAATAAATCTTTACTTTAATAAGCTATATACAAACTCAGGATAACCTCTTTCTCCTGCATCATTTGTTAATGCTAAAAACTTTAACTTATATAAATTTCCATCAGTATCTTCTATTACATAAAAAACATTATCTTTACGAGAAGGTAAAGAACTAGGACCTCCTCCTGCTCTCCAACTACTACCGATAGCTGTTTGAGTATTACCAAAATTTTCTACTTTTACATCTGTTAAGGTAAAATCATTATATGTATAACTTTCTTCTTCTGTATCTATCATATATCCTTTAACATTTGATTTTATATTATTTACTACAAAATCTGGAAATACATACGGACCATATCCAGGTAATAAGTTTGTAAAAATTGTAAAGTTTAAGTCCCAGTTTTCTTTCATTGGCTCAACATTAACTTTAGCTTCTGTATTAAAGCTAAAGAATGTAAAGTGATACCCTTCTGTTTTTGTTATTACAATTTCTTTATGCGTAGTAGCATCTAAATCTGCATACTGTAAAACATAAGCATCTCCTTCTTTTAAAACTCTAATTTTTTTCCAACCTCTTTCATCTCCATTTGCAGAGTAGCTACCTGTAGCTGGTTTATCTGTTGCTACTTCATAACCAAGGTTTACTAAATATACTTTATTATTAGCCTCTGTTACTTCAATTTCAGCAATTGCCGTTTTTGTTATATCTCCACTAGGATGATCAACAAAAGGAGCACTTTCATCAGTATATGTATTCGTTCTTACTAAAGGCTGTAAATCTTTTACTTCTTGGGTTGAAGAGCTAACAGCATCTATATCTGTTGTAGATAATTTAGCAGCCGCCATAGATATTGAACCATTAATAACAACTCTAAACTCACTTCCAGAATAAAATCCTAAATCCCAAGAGTCTCTCTTTATCTCTGTTGTTGTATTCGTACTTAAGTCAATATATACTTGATTTGGTTGATTAGGCCCACCTACTCCTGGACTTACTTCTGCTCCTTCTATTACCACTTTTATTGGTTCAGATGGTAAATCATTATCACTTCCACAACTAATGAAAGAGTACATAGTTGTTAATAATATGAGTGTGAAAAATTTGTTTTTCATTGTTATTAATTTTAAAATTTAATATTATATAATAGTTTTAAATAGTATGAACGACCATAGCCTAACAATAGAGAATTATTGTTTGTTGAATGTGCGCCTGTTGTAGCTGCGTTACTTACATTAACACTGGTAACATCAAATAAATTTCTGGCTCCTATTGTAGCTTGTAGTTTTTTGTTTAAAAATGATTTTTGCACAGAAGCATCCAACCAATTATAAGCTTGCGTAGTTGTTTTTGTGAAAGTTGAGTTTTTATTTTCATCTGTACCTGAAGCTATATAATTTTGTTGTTCTCCGTTATGCTTTAATAATAAAGTTATTATTGTATCCCATTTTTTTATTTTATAGCTAGCACTCGTAGTTAATTGAAAGGAATACAAAAAGTCATTTTGTGCATTTATTTCATTGTTAGCTACCTGAGCTATTCCTTGTAAATTAGCTCCTAAATTAAAAGACCAGTTATTTGCTTTTATTGTATTTCTTGAAGAGACCCCCCATAGTTTATAAGCATCAACGTTTATGTATTGATATTGTAGAGGTGACGAATTAACAATTGCTAAATCTATTTTATCTTCCAGATTTAAATAGTCTATTTTTAAACTATTTAACAATGCTATATTAGAATCGTCAAACCAACTTCTTTTCTTTAAATTAATGGAAGCAGAATATCCACTTTCTGGATTTAAATTTTCATTTCCTCTTACGTCATGATTAGAGTCAACAAAATAATAATATAGTTCTTGAAAACTTGGAGTTCTATACGAAGTACCTATATTACCTCTAAGTTCAAATCCATTTTTAAATAAATAACGAGCACTTAAAGAGCTTTGTAATTTAGAATGAAATAAAGAATTGTATTCATACCTTAAGCCAGGACGAACCATTAAGGCATCTGAAAATTTTACTTCAGAAGAACCAAATAAAGCATAGTTACCCTGAGTACGTGTTTTATCTTGTTGAGTAACCTCACCAGAGGCCTGCGTATCGAATCCTTCTATATAACGAGCTTCATAACCTAACTGAAAATTATGACGATTACTTTTTATAAAGTTTGAAATAGTACCTTTTGAAAAGAAAACATTGCTTGATTGATATACTTTATCTTCCTCATTTGTTTTATTTCCAGATAAAATAAAATAAGTAAACTTATTTAAACGTCGTTTTTGTGTTTGATAAGAAGCTGAGAAGGAATAAGGGCTCCCCGATGCTAAAACCCCATTCAAATTAATATTATTTACAAATCTCTCTGTTTTGAAAACACGATCTAACGCAAACGGATTGCTAGTTTGTGAGTCTACATCAATATTGTCATCAACTTTTGGATTGTAAAAGTTTACATTATCATTGTAATAATTAAATTTATAACTCAAATTAAGTTGATCTTTTTTATAATTCAAAAAACCAGTGGCATTTATCTGCTCTTTCGGCAACCAACTATACCCCCTTAGTAAATCATTCTTATAATAATCTCTTCCTTTTCTATCATCTAAAAAACCTGTAAAATCTGTTCTATTAAAACTCACTCTACCAAACCAGTTTTCAGAAAAATTATGAGCCACATTAACACTCTGTATATGTTTACCCTCATTAAATAAAGCATACTCATTACTTACAGTTTCTTCTTGTATTGCTGCTTGAATGTTCCATTTATTTTGAGATGATTTTTTTGTTATAATATTAATTACTCCCGATACCGAATTAGCTCCGTACTCAACTCCCATCGCTCCTTCAACCAATTCTATACGCTCAACATCATCTAAATTTATTTGAGTTAAATCAATGTTATTTCCAATTCCGTTATCACTAACTAACGGAACGTTATCTATCAAAATATTAAAGTATTGAGAATCTAAACCAAACATTGAAATAGTTGATTTACCTGACTGAGAATTTGGTATAACTGTTAAGTTTAGTTTAAAGTTTAATACATCCGCTAAATTATTAGCTGCTTGACTTTCTATTTGTTTTTTATCTATGATAGTTACATTATATACCGATTTTTTTATCGATTTAGGATTATACTGCCCTGTTACAACAACCTCTTCCAATTTATTATAATGAGTACTATCACGTCTTACCTCTTCTTTTTCTTGAGAAAAGACTTGACATGCTAAAAGCATCAATAAAAAAACCACTTTGTTATTTAGAAACATTCTTAATAATTTTCTGCAAATATATTCTTTATTTTTAACCAATCTAAATAAAAGTTGTATTTTTGTCAAAAAATAAATTCAAACAAAACTCACGATGAAAAAAATATTTTTAGGTGGTTTATTAATACTATCTGCACTTACAATTAACGCTCAAAACAAGAAGAAAAAAGATAGAGCAGCTATAAAAAAAATGTGTGGTTGTTATGAAGTTACTTTCAACTTTGCTGAAACATTTAACTTTAGTAAAGACTCTCTATACAAACCTTCCAAAACAAAAACAGATAAAGCTTTAGAGTGGGCAGGTTTAATTGTTGACGAAAATGATAAAATTTCAATTCAACACTTACTACAGGTAGGAAATCCTGCAAATCCTCATATTGTAAAACATTGGAGACAAGATTGGTTGTACGAAAACACTGATTTTTACATGTTCAATGGAAATAACAATTGGCTTTATAAAAACAAACCAAAATCAGAAGTAAAAAAACAGTGGACACAAAAAGTATATCAAGTAGACGATAGTCCACGATACGAAGGCTCTGGTACTTGGGTACATGTAGACGGAAAAAGTTACTGGGAAAATACTACAGATGCACCCTTACCAAGAAGAGAATATACCAAAAGAAGCGATTATAATGTAACCGAAAGAGGAAATCGTCACGAAATTACAAGCTACGGTTGGTTACACGATCAAGATAACAAAAAAATCATAAGAGAAGAAGGTAAAAAAGATATTGTTATAGCTCATGAAAAAGGGTACAACACCTACGTAAAAGTAGATGATAATAAATGTAAAGCTGCTCAAGACTGGTGGAAAAAAAACAGTGCGAAATGGCAAAAAGTTAGATCTAAATGGGATGAAGTTTATGGAAGAAACACTAACCTCTCTTTAGAAACTAAAGTAAACAATAAACCTTTATACAAGCATTTATTCTCCGAAAAAGTATCTGAAGAACAACAAATAAATGAAACAATAGAATCTTTTGTAAAAAAATAAAAACGTTTCAAAGCATTTTATAGTTATACCTAAACGAAAAATTAAATATTTTAAAACAAATCTCTCAAAGAGGAAAAAAAATGAGAATTATTGCAACCGTACTACTTTTATGTAGTTGTATTCAAACAATGTATAGTCAAGCAACCCTACAAGGAGTTGTAAAATCAGAAAACAATGAAACTATTCCTTATGCGAATGTATTTATCAAAGGAACTAAATTAGGAGCTGAAACCAATGAAAATGGTCGTTTTACTATAACAAATGTTCCAAACTCTAATCATAAGCTTATTGTAAGCGCTGTAGGATTCAATCAATCATCACAAAAAATAGTGGTAAAAGGAGACATTAAAAATTTAGTTTTTATTTTAAAATCAGACACTCAACTTGATGAAGTTGAACTTTTTGGAGCAAGAGATAAAAGAGCTGAAAAACTAGAAACACTTACTAGACTACCTTTAGCTCCTAATGAGCAATTACAAAGTATTTCAGTCTTATCACATAAACTTATCGATCAACAAAACGCTTTAACTCTAAGCGATGTTACCAAAAACGTAGCCGGTGTATATACCTTTGCCACCTACGGAAACACCAAAGAAAGTATGTCTTTAAGAGGTTTTAGAGGAATTCCTTTATTAAAAAATGGAGTTCGTATAAACTCAGATTTTAGAGGAACTGGAATTATTACCGATATGGCTGGTGTTGACAACATTCAAGTATTGAAAGGAATATCTGCTATTAGCCAAGGTTTAGGTGGTGATTTAGGTTCTGCTGGTGGTGTTATTAATGTAGTGACTAAAACTCCTAAATTTTACACAGGTGGAGAAGTTACTTTTAGAGCAGGTAGTTTCGGGAAATTACGTCCTACTTTTGACGTTTATGGACCTATTGATGCCAATAAAAAACATGCCTTTAGAATTGCTGGTTCTTATGACAAAGCAGACAGTTTTAGAGACCATGTTGGTTCTGAACGTTTTTATGTGAACCCATCATACGCTTGGAGACCAGATGAGAAAACTACTATTACATTAGAAATGGATTACATGCATGATAGTAGAACTCCAGATCAAGGAACTCTTAACTTAGGAACCTATGATGTAAACAACATTTATAAATTACCTAACAATAACTTTATGGGATATGATTCTGATAATGTTACTACCAAAAACCTAACCTATGCCATAAGAGCAAATAGAAAACTAACTGACAAAATAAGCATAAAAGCAGGATATTTTGTTTCTGATTTAGATATAGATACTGAAACCTCTTACGCTTTTCAAGGAGACCCTAGAAATGGTTTACCTGTTTTACCAGACAACCAACGTTATAGAGAGTATTATGCTTCTGGAAGAAAAGATAATAATAGTGTATTACAATTAGATTTGGTAGGAAAAGATATAGAAACAGGCTTCTTAAAACATACTTTCCAAATTGGTGCAGACTTTAGAACTTCTGAATTTGATAATATAGCCTATGCTACACAATATGCTTCTGACAATAAATACGCAGATATTATAGATGTGTTACAACCTATAGATAATACACTTCCTAACGGAGTTAACATTACACGAAACCCTGCAAGAGATTCAGGATCTAGAACAGAGTCATATGGAATTACGATACAAGATAAAATAAGCCTTACTAATTGGGCTGATGTTTTCTTAGGGTTACGTTATACTTCTATGAAAAGAACTAGAGGTAGCTTTATAGGTAGACCTTTAGATGAATCTAAAAGTGATGATGCCTTTAATCCGTTATTAGGGTTTAATTTAAAGCCTAATGAAAATATTATCATTTTTGGTTCATATGCTAGCAGCTCAGATCCTAGAACTTCTTTTTATACGGATGTTGACGGTAACGAATTAGGTACAGAACGTTGGGATCAAATAGAAACAGGGATAAAATCTACTTGGTTTAATAATGCTTTACGTTTTAATGTTACTACATTTTATACCTCAAGTAAAAATTTAAACTTACCTGTTTATGACAATGCTGGTAATAGTTTAGGTTATTATACACAAGGAGGTGATGATGTGAGAAATGGTGTAGAAGTAGAATTAATAGGTCGTATCCTTCCTAATTTAGAAGTTATAGGAGGATATTCTTATTTAGATGCTAAATACAAGGATCATGCATCATATTACTATAACTCAAGACCTATTAACACTCCAAAACATACGGCAAATTTTTGGGCACGTTATGCATTTAAAAAATCTTTAAATGGTTTATCTATCGGTGCCGGGGCTTATTACTTAGGAGAACGTCCGCACAATGTGTGGTCTAGAAACTATACGCATACAGGGGTTACTCCTGATACAAAACCATTCGATTTAAAATCGTACACTACAGTTAATGTACAGGCTTCTTATAAATTTAATGAGAAATTAAGTATTGATGTATTTGGAAATAATATCTTTGACGAAATAGGCTACAACGCCTACCGTACAAGTTATATTAACAGAATAGAGCCTGCTAGTTTTGGTTCAACATTACGTTATAAATTTTAATTTATTATGAAAAAACAACATATAATATTTGCCTTTGTACTTTTTATGAGTACAATTCAAGCGCAAACAAAAAATATATTTTTTGAAAGATCTTTTTGGCAAGAAAAACCTAATATTCAACTCGTTGAAGAAAAAATAAAAGAAGGAAATAGCGCAACAGCATTAAACCCAAATGGGTTTGATGCTGTTACCTACGCTATCTTAGCCAGTGCTCCAAATAAAGTAATCAAACATTTACTTACTAAAAAAGGAAATGATGTTAACAAGATAACACACGATAAAAGAACTTATGTTTTTTGGGCTGCCTATAAAAACAATGTTGAAATTATGAAGCATTTGATAGCCAATAATGCTCGTATGGATTTAAAAGACTCTCATCAATTATCTCCGTTAACTTTTGCAGCGAATGCAGGGCAAACAAATAAAGAAATTTATGAACTTTGTATTCAAAACGGAATTGATATAAAAACAGATGTTGACGAGCACGGGGCTAATGCTTTATTATTAGTACTACCAAGCTTAAAAGATTTATCGTTTGTGGACTACCTTACTTCAAAAGGGTTGAGCGTACATAATGTTGACAAAGATGGTAATGGTGCTTTTAACTACGCTGCTAAAAAAGGTAATAAAGAAATTTTAACTCTTTTAATAAAAAAAGGATTACCTTATAAAAACCTAAATAAAAAAGGAGGTAATGCTATGTTATTAGCTACTCAAGGTTCTCGTAGCGGTTATAATTCTTTGGAGTTTTTTAAATATTTAGAAAGTTTAGGTATCAAACCAAACATAACTAATAATGATGGAAAAACACCGCTTCATAATTTAGCTCGTGGTAACAAAGATTTAAATACCTTTAACTACTTCCTTGATAAAGGTGTAAATGCTAATCAAATTGACGATAACGGTAACACTCCTTTAATTATCGCAGCTAGTAGAAACTCTTTAGAAATTGTTCAGTTATTATCAGAAAAAACAAAGAATATTAATCACACTAATAAAAAAGGACATTCAGCACTTACGTATGCTGTTGAATACAACTCAGAAGCTGTGGTAGATTATTTAGTAAAAAACGAGGCTGATATTCAAGTAAAAGATGATAAAGGAAACTCTTTAGCTTATTATTTAGTTAAAAGTTATCATCCTAAAAAAGTGAACGATTTTAATGAAAAAATGAGTCTTTTAGCCAATAACGGATTAAACTTAACACAACTTCAAGCCAATAAAAATACATTGTTTCATATTGCTGTAGAAAAAAACAACATCGATTTACTTAAAAAAATCAACACTTTAAAAATTGATGTGAATGCAAAAAACAATGAAGGTTTAACTCCACTACATTTAGCTGTTATGCAAGCTAATAATACTGATGTAATTAAATATTTATTAAGTATTGGAGCTAAAAAATCAATTACTACTGATTTTGATGAAACGGTACACGATTTAGCTAAGGAAAATGAAATTTTAAACAGGAAAAATATAGATATTAACTTTTTAAAATAAACTTATGTACCAAGTCGTGTGTAAATACAATTACACACGATTTGGTATTAAAATAAATCAATAAAAAATGAAAAAAATCATAGCTCTTTTTATTACTGTATTCACAATAATGGCTTTTAACATAAATGATAGTGCCACATATAAATGTATGATTCAGATGAAAAATTATACTGGTGAAGGTGCATATATTGCTATTTCATTATTAAACCCTAATGGAAAATACGAACAAACATTATACGTTCAAGGTGATGATGAAGAGTGGTACTCTGACATTACCGAGTGGTGGAAATTCCAAGGTAAGGTTCGTACTGACATTGACGCTATCACAGGAGCAACAATTAGTGGAGGTAACAGAGCGATTACCGTATTAAAAATTGACAACGATAAAATTGATAAAGGATATAAAATCAGATTTGAATCGGCTGTAGAAGATCAAGAGTACTACAAAGACGATGTAGAGTTTGAATTAACTACCAACAACCTTAAAGGTAAATTTGAAGGAAATGGATTTATTCGTTACATCCGTTTAATGCCTCAATAACTTTATCAATAGAAATAGCTAACAAAAATGACCACTTCTATATGGAGATATAGCCACTTAACATTGGCTATATCTTCTTTTCTTTTTTTACTTGTTGCTTCATTTACAGGTATTATTTTAGCTTTTGAACCTATTTCAAAACAGCTTTCAGACTATAGTATTTCTAACGCAAAAGAAATTACACTTGCTCAAACAATTTCTGTACTGCAAAAACAATATGACGAAGTAATTTCTATCACTATTGATGAGAATGATTTTGTATCAGCTTCGGTAGTTACCAAAGAAGGAAAAAGTGACACATTTTATGTAAACCCAACTACAGGTGAAAAATTAGGTGATATCGAAAAAAAGAAACCAATTTTTCAGTTTGCCACGAGCTTACACAGATCTTTATTTTTGAAGTCTACAGGAAGATTTATTGTTGGCTTTATTTCTTTTTTACTTTGCTTAATTGCTATCACAGGACTCATTCTAATTACTAAACGACAAGGAGGCTTTAAAAAGCTTTTTTCTAAAATTGTAAAGGAGAATTTTGAACAGTATTACCACATTATTATTGGTCGTTACACGCTTATCCCTATCATTATCATCACATTAACAGGTGTATATTTATCGTTAGATAGGTTTTCTGTTTTACCTGTGGAAAAAATTAATCACTCTTATGATTTTTCTTTAGCTTCTTCAAAAGAAAAAATAACACTTCTTGAATTTCCAGTATTTAAAAACACTACTTTGAATGAAGTAAAAAGTGTTGAGTTCCCTTTTTCTGAAGATGAGGAGGATTACTTTTTTGTGAAACTAACCGATAGTGAACTAATCATTCATCAATATACAGGAACCATCATTAGTAAAGAAAATCTTTCGTTAACCAGCATACTTTTAAATTGGAGTTTGTTATTACATACAGGAAACGGAACTATTGTATGGTCAATTATATTGTTACTTTCTTCAATATCTATCCTGTTTTTTATCTATTCAGGCTTTGCAATGACCGTCAAAAGAGCGCAAAAAAACTCACTTCCTAAAAATAAAACTAATAAAGACAATGCAGAAATTATCATTTTAGTAGGCTCAGAAACAAACAACACCTACCTTTTTGCTTCCTCTTTACACAATGCTTTAATCAAAAAAAGCATCCCAGTTTTTATCGATATCTTAAACAATTACACTTCGTACAAAAATGCGAAACATCTAATTATATTAACTTCAACTTACGGAGAAGGTGAAGCTCCTTCTAACGCTTCTAAATTCTTACAGTTAGTTCAACAAACAGTGATTCAAAATAAGATTAACTATTCAATAGTTGGTTTTGGCTCTAGAGCATATCCTCATTTTTGCCAATTTGCAATTGATATAGATAACAAACTACAGCAACTCCCAGAGTTTACACCTCTGTTACCTGTTTATAAAATTAACAACCAGTCTTTTCAAGATTTTAAAACTTGGGGACATTCATGGAGTAAAAAAACTGAAATTAATTTTGAATTGATACAAGAGGTTAAAAAAACTAAAAAACAACAAACTTTTACCACAGTTTCTAAAACTGATTTAAATAATGATGATTCCTTTTTAGTCCGCTTACAGCCAACTAAAAAAATTCGTTTTAACTCT
The DNA here is from genome assembly GCF_059716285.2 of Tenacibaculum sp. TB-53. NCBI lineage: Bacteria > Pseudomonadati > Bacteroidota > Flavobacteriia > Flavobacteriales > Flavobacteriaceae > Tenacibaculum > Tenacibaculum sp. TB-53. The sequence goes on from NZ_CM202790.1 coordinate 1,499,388, forward strand.
GGTGATTTACTATCTATAACTCCTGAAGAAGACAATATTGAACGTTTATATTCTGTTGGAAAAATAGATAATGACATCATACTAAGTATTAAAAAACATGACCTCGGAGTGTGTTCTAATCTACTTTATCAGTTAAAACAAAATGAACCACTTAAAGCAAGCATCAAACAGAATAAAGACTTCTATTTTCCTAGGAAAAAGAAAGAAGTAGTCTTAATTGCTAACGGAACAGGTATCGCTCCTTTTTTAGGAATGTTACAACATAAAAATGGTACTAAAGCGCATTTATTCTGGGGAGGAAGAACAAAAGAATCATTAAAAATGTATGCTCCTTTGCTAAAAAACATAGAACAAAAGAACATTCATATTGCCTATTCTCAAGAAAAAGAGAAAGAGTATGTACAAGATTTGTTACTAAAAAAAGAAACTACAATTTCTACTGTTTTACAAAACGGAGGAACCATCATGATTTGTGGTTCTATCAAAATGCTAAAAGGTGTTGAAAAGGTATTAGAACAAATAACTTCAACTAAACTAAACACATCTTTGGACTACTTTAAAAAGAAGAATCAAATTAAAACAGATTGTTATTAATAGATAAAAAAACAGCTTTTCTGTTAGAATACAATCAAGATATTTAGATTACCCAATTATCAGGTTACTACTGGATAATTGGGTATATGTTTTCTACATTTAATTGCCTTTCCTATAAAAATCAACGAATTCTAATTTATCTACTACGAATTCTAATTTACTCCAAATCTACCTGTACTTCTGTGGTAATTTTGATCATATAAAAACAACAATTATGTGGTCAAACAACAATTATTCATCAGTATTAAAAATGTATTTAGAAAAATACACAAGTTTAAAATTACAAATAAATACAAGCGGATTAATCGCTTCTGTTGAAAAACAAGAAAACGGTCAGTGGATTAACGACCGAAACCTTCCTAACATCTTAAACAAACTATCAACTAGTATAAATTTAGGAAAGGATGTAACCATCATTTTACAACAATAACAGTAACTATATTAACCTTAAAACAAAAAACTATGAAACAAAACATTTTAAAAGTAGGTACAGTAATGGGATTACTACTACTAATCGGAGTATTTTCTAGTTGTGATAACACAAAAAGTGACAACAAAAATCAAGAACAGGGAAACATTGCTACCACAGAGGAAACTATTGAAAAACTAGCTGTGGAATACAGAAAACCCATAGTATTTATTACAGGGAATGATAAAGGAAACAGCCATTTTTACGATAGTGCCAGAGTATATTTCAAAGAAAAAAACTACGAAATAATTAATGGCAAATATTCAGTAGAAGAAATTATTTCTTGGATGAACAACAATACTACTGAAAATCCTTACGGAGAAGTTCATATCGTAAATAACAACAACCCTTTTAGAGCAATGAACTTAGAAACTGTAGTTAATGGAGATAAAGTAACTGCTGAAACGTTACAAAAAACAATTACTAAAGGTGCATTACCTTCTGTAAAAAGTGAAGCTATTACTGATGACACTAGAATTATTTTTCATACCAATCAATTGGCAGAAAACACTGATTTAATAAACACTTTAAAAAGTGCTTTTATAACTGAAAATAAAATTCCTCAAGTAGTTGCATCACCGTACTACAATGTTTTTGGAGGAGAGTTTTCTAACCATTATTTAGCTCAACCGTACTATGTATTTTATCCAACAGCAAACTCTCCTGGTAAAGTAGATTTATCAAAAGAAATCGCTAAAAAATATCCAGAAGAAAAAGAAATTGCTTGGTACGACGCTTTAAACAATGAAAGAGAGCGTTATGTGGGAGAGCCTTATACTATTCAGTATACCATTCCTGTAAATCTAGAGTTAGATTACCATAACTCTGATAACGAAATTCCTCACTTTGTAATGCAAGAAGAAATTATGGATTTTATTGCAAGCGAAGAAGCTTTAATGAAAGAAGTTGAAAAAACAAATATTCCTGTAGAGAAATTTAGATGGACCTATACTGTAAAAAACAGTCAGTTAATTATAAAAGGGAAATCTTCTGCTCTATGTGTTTTAAAACCTTTAACGAAACCTTATGGAGAGTTAGAACATGTAAAACCAGATACTAATAATAAGCGTTTATACGCTATGAAATAACTAATAATTGTTGAACAAACGTCATTACGAACCTAGGAAAACCTCATAATAAAAGTAATTACTTCAACCTCCTTCCCTTCGTAATGACGTTTTATTTAAGTACTTTTGTTATGATGAAAACCCAATATCATATTACAAAAACAGCTATGAGAAACAATTTTGTATTGAGTACTCAAAAACACTCAGTACAAAATTTTGTTTTTTTACTACTTTGCTGTTTTATCTGTGGTCTGATAAATGTTTCTGCACAAAACCAACCTTTAAAAACCTATACAAAAAATAATGGGTTACCTAGTCTACATATAAATAGTGGCGCTCAAGATAAAACTGGTTATGTATGGTTAGCTTCTAACAACGGACTAATTCAATTTAACGGAAATGAGTTTACTACTTTTACTACAAAAAACGGACTTATTTCCAACAACGTTAATATCATTTCTTCAAAAGGAAATACTCTTTTTATAGGTACTGACAAAGGTTTAAGTATAAAAAAACATCATGGATTTACTAATTTTGAAGGCAACAATGTTAACTGCATTTTAACCGTTAAAAACCGTACTTTTTTAGGTACTAATAAAGGGATTGTTAGAGTTCGTGAAAACTATCTCTCTCCTCTTCGTACCAACTTTCAAATTGATTTAAATCAGATTAACGATATGTTATTTGATGGAAAATTTTACTGGATAGCTACTAATAAATCTTTGTGGAAGCTTGATAAGCTTATCAATCCTAAAGTTTTAAAAAGAATTGATGTAAATAATTACACTTCTCTTTTAATTAACGAAAAAACGATAATTGCTACCACTTATAACAAAGGGCTTAAATTCATTAAAAATAACGAAGTAGAAACACAAAGCATCACTGCACAAAATGTTATTGAAATTAAAAAAATTAATAATCAATTTTGGGTTATCTCTGAGGATAATGGTATTGAAGTACTAGATGCTAATTTTAATTTCGTTAAAAATATTAATAAATATAACAGCTTAACTACCAATAAAATTACCAGTACCTTTCAAGACAGCGAAAATAACACTTGGGTTTCTACAAAAGATAAGGGAGTTTATTTTATTAAAAGTGACAAACCAATACAAAAAAAGCCTACCATTTCTTTTGAAAATATTGAGGTAGTTTTTACTCCTTTAGATAGCATTAACATAAACAACTACAGCAAAACTCTAAAACTCCCTGCAGATAAAAACCATATCTCTTTTTATTACAAAACAATAGATATTAGCAACTCAAATAAGTTGGAGTATCGCTATACGCTCAACAATCAAACCAGTCCCTGGAGTACTAAAAGCGCTATTGATTTAGCTTATCTTTCTCCAGGAAACTATACTTTTTCAGCTCAATCAAGAATTGGAAAAATTGAAAGCACTCCTATTGAGTTTAATTTTTATATTGATACTCCTATCTATAAAAAAAGTTGGTTTATTTGGTCTACCATTGGAGTAGCCAGCATAATTTTAACACTCATTGTTTGGTCATATATCAGAAGAATTCAAGCTAAAAACAAAGCTAAAGTTACAAAGTTAGAACTGGAAAATCATTTGATATCTCTAGAGCAAAAAGCCTTGCAACTTCAAATGAATCCGCATTTTATTTTTAATGTCTTAAATGGAATTAAAGCATTGGGTAACTCGGGGAAATCAGTTGAATTAAATACAACCATTAGTAAATTTGCTACTCTTTTACGTGGTGTTTTACACAATTCTAGACAAGAAGAAATTAGCTTAGCTGAAGAAATTACCACACTAAAAAATTATGTTGAACTAGAACAACAAATAAACTCAAATACCTTTGAATATTCAATAACTACAAATCTTTCTATTGATCCTGAAGAAATTCTAATTCCACCAATGCTAATACAACCTTTTGTTGAAAACAGTATAAAACACGGAATCTCTTCTGTTGAAAAAGGAAAAATTAGGATCAGTTTTTCTATAAAAAATAATCTTTTACATTGTGAAATAATAGATAACGGTATTGGTATTCATCAATCAAAAGAACTTAAAAAAGTTAGCTCACATAAATCCGTAGCTTTAAAAGTTACGCAAGAACGAATTCGAAACCTGTCAAAAAAGGGAGCTTTTTCCATTATTGAATTATATAATGAAGGAAAAGTAACAGGAACTAAGGTACTATTTGAAATTCCTTTAAAAACTGATTTTTAAAACATGAAAAAACTTTCTGCAATTTTAGTAGACGATATGTCAACAGCTTTAGAAATGTTACAAAACGATCTCATTCAATTTCATCCAGAAATTGAAATTATTGGTACTGCTAAAAGTGTGGTTGAAGCTTCAAAAGTTTTACGAAAGCAACAACCAGATATTTTATTTTTAGATATTATGCTGGGAGACGGTACTGGTTTTGATGTTTTAGAAATTCATCCAAACCTATCCTCAAAAATTATTTTTGTTACTGCAAGCGACGAGTATGCCATTAAAGCTTTTAAATTTGCTGCTATTGATTATGTATTAAAACCATATTCAAACGAAGATTTAGCAAGCGCAATTAATAAAGCAAAAAATCAAATTAAACCCGATAAAGAACAGCTAACAGTACTACAGCAATCCATTTCAAAACCAAATCAACGTCCTAAAAAGATCTCATTAAACACTTCTGACAAAATTATGGTGGTAAATTTAGACGATATTGTTCGTTGTCAGTCCGATAATAATTACACAGAGTTTTTTATGAATGATGGACAAAAAATATTAGTTGGAAAAACCTTAAAGCACTTTGCTGACATGTTGAAGGAATACGATTTTTTACGAGTTCACCAAAGTCATCTAATTAATATTCAATTCATTAAGGAATTCATAAAATCTGATGGAGGATATTTAGTTTTAAAAAACAAAACAACTGTTCCTGTTTCAGTTCGTAAAAAAAATGAAGTCATTAATGTTTTAGAAAGAATGTAGCCCTTATTTTTTTATGATTTTTTAACACTTTTGTTAAAGTTTTATTAAAATTTTATTTACCTTAGTGTTTATAAACTATAAAAATATGGTTGCATTTAAGCCGAAAAAAGGTAGGTTATTAATTGCTGAACCAGCAATTTTAAATGATAGCTCTTTTAAAAGAACTATTGTATTACTTACTGAACATAATGAAAAAAGCTCTGTGGGTTTTATTTTAAACAGACCTTTAGACTATGTACTTAGCGATTTAGTTTCTGAAATAGACTGTGACTTTACAGTGTACCAAGGTGGACCTGTAGAACAGGATAATTTATATTTTATCCACAAAGCTCCACATTTACTACCTAACAGTATTGAGGTCGCAAACGGTATTTATTGGGGAGGAAATTTTGACCTGTTAAAAGAGTTATTAAATAATAAACAATTAAAATCTACTGATATTCGTTTCTTTTTAGGTTATTCTGGTTGGGGAGCAAACCAATTGGAAGAGGAACTATTAATGAACTCTTGGTTTATAGCAGAGAATGACTATGAAAATATTTTAACTGCGAACGATAGAGACTTTTGGAAAAACAAGTTACTACAAAGAGGAGGCAAATATAAAATTTGGGCTAACGCTCCTAGCGACATTCAAATGAACTAACCTTAGCTAGTTACTATCGCTAGTTTTAAGCTACTTTTAATTTTATTAGTTATCACTGTTGAAAACTCTTTTTTACGATAATTGGTAACTGGCTGAATTCCTACAATAGCATTGGTTATAAAAACCTCGTCTGCTTTTTGAATCTCAAAAGGAGAAATAGTTGTTTCATCTATTGTGTATTCTCCGTGTTTCTCAATAATTTCAATTACTTTTTTTCTAATAATTCCTTTGATACAGCCTTCAGTTAAGGCAGGAGTTTTTATTGTGTTTCCTTTTACTACAAAGATGTTTCCATTAATAGTTTCAACGACTCCCTTACGCTCATTTAGTAAAATACAGTTATCTAAATCGTTTTCTTCTGCAAAAACGGCTGCTAATGTATTTAACATTCTATTTGTTGTTTTTATTGTTGAAAGCAATCCTGAATAGTTATAAAAATCTTTAAAAACATCCATTCTATAAGTCTCTTTCTCTACATTTTCTATTGGAGCTCCTTCAATAATATAATCTATTTCATTTGTAACGGGTGCATATAAGCCACCATCTTTTCTAAAAACAGTTAATCGTACCCTATAAGTAGAAAATTCAGGTAATTGTTTTGTTACTTTAAGGATTTCTTCTTGTAAAAACTCAAGGGTAAACCTCATAGGTATCTTCATACGAAGCATTCTCATTGATGCCATTAATCTAAAGTAGTGATCTTCTACAAAAACAACTTTACCATTTAATACTTTAATTGTTTCAAAAATAGCATCGCCATACTTAAAAGCCCTATTCTTTGTTGAAATTTGCACTTCGTTATCAGAAACCAAAGTTCCATTAAAGTTTACCATTTCCTAAAATTTTAATTGCAAACTTACAATTTAGGTAAATATTAGCCATAAAAAACTCGACAAAATTGCCGAGTTTTTTTAAATACTTATTAATTATAAATATGTTAGGCTCCTATTGTATGTTTTAACTCTTCTATTTGGTTTTGCCAAAGCATTTTTGCTTCCTCTACATCATCTTCATCATCTGCAAAATCTGTAACAATTACAGCAACATCTTTTGTTAATGGGTCTACTTGAATTCTGAATTCAAAATAACTATCATCACCCTCACTTTCAGTCCATTTAAACTTAATACGTTCATCTGCTTTTTTTGTTATTATTTTTGCTTCTTCTTCAGAATCATCCCAAATAAAGGTAATCAGTTTTCCTCGTGAATTAACTCTATCTGCAAACCACTCTTCTAATCCTGCTGGTGTCGCGAAGTATTGATATAACATACTTGGAGATGCATGAATAGGAAACTCTAATTCAAATTTAACTTTGCTCATTTATTTTTTTGTTTGAGTGCCAATATAGATAATTATTTTTTAAAAAAAAATTTAAATGTTTGTTGCTTAAAACCAAAAAGTAATTATATTTGCACCCGCAATCAGGCGAGGTAGCTCAGTTGGTTAGAGCGCAGGATTCATAACCCTGAGGTCGGCAGTTCAAATCTGCTCCTCGCTACAAAACCCAAATCTTTTGATTTGGGTTTTTTTGTATTTATACTTTACTGTACATTTTAAAATGAACACCTACCTTTTGCACCTTAAACTTCTCACCTATAATTACGAAATCTAAATTTTCATAAAACCCTACTGCTTCTTCTCTTGCATTACACCACAGAACGTCTATGCTTTTAGTTTTTAAAATGCTTTTTGCCTCTTCTAGTAGTAACTTTCCTGCCCCCATACCTCTAACTTCTGGCAAAGTAGCCATTCCTCTTAATTGATATTGCAATCCTTTAATAGCTTCTGTTTTATTTTGAATAAAAGAAGCTACACCTACCAACTTAGTTTTGTAAAAAGCTCCTAAATGAAATGTACTTCCATACTCATCTTCTTTAAACTTATAAGGTAAATCTATATTATTACGCAAAACCGTTAATCTAATATTATAAGTTTCTTGAGCTGATATATTTTTTATTTTTATCATCTAAAATTTCTTTAATCCAAAAATACAGAATGAATATAAAATTTAACCTCATTAGTAAAGAAGATATTCTTATTATCCTTCCTCTTTTACATAAAGTTAACACCACAACACCACATGATATTTTAAAAAACAGAGTGATAGAAATGGTAGCATACCCTAACTACGAATGTATAGGTGTTTATGACAACAACAAGCTTATAGGTATTTGCGGGCTTTGGTATAGTACTAGGCACTATATTGGTAAAAGTGTAGAGCCAGATCATGTAGTTATACATGAAACTTATAGAGGTAAAAGTGTTGGAAAACAGCTTTTCAAGTGGATATACAATTACACTAAATCTAAAGGGTGCGAGGCAGTTGAATTAAACACGTACACTGCTAATAGGAAGTCTCATAAATTTTATTACAACGAAGGTTTTGAAATTTATGGTTTCCATTTTTTAAAAGTTTTACGAGATGATAAAAACTTTTATTAAAGCTACAAAAATTACAATTTCTTATTTTTTAAAAGTATTATTCTTTTTATTCTATTATTCATTAAATTCTAAATATCTTTGTAATACTTAAGAGACGTCTTAAGTTCTTTTTCATAGCAATTTTCCCACTCAATATTTTGAGTGGGTTCTTTTTTATAATTTATACTACAATTTTATTTTTCTCTATTTTTAATAATTTTGCTCACATGTATAAAGTTTTCATAGATACATTATTCTTAATATTCTCTTTCTTTTTTATCAGAAAAGGTTCAAGTTTTCTTATAAATAGATCAAGAAACTTCCATAAAAAATATAAAACAACTCTAGCTGGTAAAGACAAATTATTTAATTTTTTCCAATTCTTTTTCTATATCCTTTCATGGGGCACTATTATTTTAATCTTTATTATTTGGGTCAAGTTTCTTTATTCTTAATAATCTATAAATTTTAAACACAGTATAATCGATATTCTATTTATTACTTATTAACCCCCAACATGAACTATCTTTTATTTTAAAAGATAGTTCACTTAAAAGTTTGATTATAAAAACAAAAAGAGGCTACATGTAGCCTCTTTTTGTCAAAAAAAAATGAAATATATTATGCTGTTGCAGCTAACTTAATTCTAGATTTGTATTCTGTAGGAGTGCAATTGTATTTTTGTTTAAATATCTTACAAAAGTAACTTCTACTAGAAAATCCTACAGAATAAACTATTTGTGATATGTTTAAATCACTATTTTTTATTAATTCTTCTGATTTTTTTACTCTTTCTGTCCTTATAAAATCATTCACAGTTGTATTATGCATTAATTTAAATCCTTCTTGAAGCTTTGAGGAAGTTACTCCTGTTTTTTTACATAAATCTTCTATAGTAGTTGCTCTTTCTGGATAATTTTTTATGTACGTAGAAATTTCTTTTATCTCTTGCATTTCTCTTAACGTTAAACTCCCTGTAGGTTGTTTAGAATTCTTCAAATCCCTTTTGTACTGTTGTATTTCTAGAGCTAAAACCATATGTACTATACCTTCAATTAGTAAACTACGCATTACCCCATCTTCTTTTATCTTCGTTACTTGCTCTATTTTTTCTGCTATTTTTAAATTATGAGAACTAATAAAAATATTATTTTCTTTTTTATTTTTTACAAAAGTTTCAAACAACTCTTGATGAACTGTATTTTTTTTAACTGAAGCTGTTAATTCGTAAGCTGTTATAAGAGTAACAATTACATTTGTTTCTTTTTTAAAGTAAATGGTATTCTTAGACGATGTTATGTTTGACATAAAACCTATCTGAAACGGCTCTAATGTTGTTTTTTTGTTTTTCTTAGTAAACTGATGCGCTATTTTACCTTTACTACAATAAGCTATATTTACTGCTTTACTAATATTTGTATTTATATTTAGGGCTATATCTTCATTAAAAGTAACATTAAACTCTAAATATGAAATGTTATTTTTTAGTAAAACACCTCTCACTTCACCATAACCAATTTCATTATCAAAGGTTAAGCAATGCTCTTTGAAACATTTTTTATATGAAGCTGATAATTGCTCTTTCAATTGACCAAACGTTTTTACTATTGAACTGCTATTTATGTGAAGTGTTTTCATGTCTACTCTTTTTAGGTTAATAAATTAGTTTTTCTTTATTCTAACATTTTTTCTTTTTTGGTGTTTTTGCTTGTGAAGCTAAGTTTTGTAAATATTCTGTTTTAGCTACTATCTTACCTACTTTAGCATTTAACCCTTGCTTATCATATACTCTAGTCTTCATTATATTTCGTTATTAATTACATTACAAAAATGCAACCAATACACGCATTCTTCGTTACATAATTTTTGCTTTGTTTTATATAATTTTTAGAAACAATTAAAACACGTGTAATCATTGATGTTAAGATTGTTTTTAACAAAAAAAAGATCTCTATGTAGAGATCTTTTTTTATCATTATTTATAATTTATTATCGTTTACAGTTTGCACTCCACGACTTCCCATCTTTGGCCATCTTTATATTTAAAGAACTTTCATCTATTACAATAAGACTAGCCTCATCCCAATCTAACTCAAACTTATTTTCACCTTTTTCTATTTCTAAACCACTAATTGATGGTATGTCGTCAGAAAAAATAAAATTGTATGTATCTCCTGTTTTAGCTACTGTAACACTTCCATTTTCTGCCGAAATTGAGTTTTCTCCATTATCATAAGAAACACTTCCTTCATATGTACCTACAAATAAATCATTATCTTTTGGATCATCACTTTCACTACATGCTGTAACTGTTAATAAAACTACTCCTAAAATGCTTAATAATTTGATTAAATTCTTCATGTTTTTCTTGTTTTTAAATTATACTACAAAGATGCAGTGTATCTAAAAACCGTGTGTTATATAATTTTTACTTTGTGTTATATAATCTTTAGAATTCATTAAAAACTTAAACTATGCTGGTAAATATATTGTAAACACAGCACCACTACCCTTTATTCCTGTAGCTTGAATATACCCTTGATGTTTTAATACAATTTTTTTACAAATAGCTAATCCTATACCTGTTCCAGAATATTCATGCTTTAGATGTAAACGTTGGAACATTTCAAAGATTTTATCTCTCATATTATTGTCAAAACCTATACCATTATCTATTACTTTAATTAAATAATATGCTTGATGATTTTTTACGAAAGGCTCATCAATATCAATAGCTTCAATTTTTTTAGAAGTTATGGTTACTTTTAGATCCTTTTCTTTATTACGATACTTAATTGCATTAGATATTAAATTGTTAAATAACTGATTTAACTGAAATTCTATCCCTTTTACAGCAGGCAATTCTGTATACTCTAAAACAGCATTAGCTTCTTCTATAGTTAATGACAAGTCATCTATTACATCTTGTAGTACATTATTTAAATTTACTAATGACAAATCGTCTTCTTTTCTATTTATTCTAGAAAAAGACAATAAATTATTTATTAATGTACGCATTCTTAAACTAGCGCTATTAGCCCTTTCAATATACTGTTTGTTTTTTTCTGATAACTCATCATCATTTGTGAGCCTTGACAGGTACATTTGTACTTTTCTTAATGGTTCTTGTAAATCATGACTTGCAATACGATTAAAAGATTCTAACTCTACGTTTTGATGTACTAATTCAGCATTTTTTTGTTGCAACTGCAATTCTGTTTCTACCTGTTTAGTTACATCTTGAATTATCCCAATCATCGTTATTTTATTGTCATGTTCATTAAATGCTCCGTTTGTATACAAATGTTTTATTACATTTTCTTTCGTTATTACTCTAAAAATAAATTCAACCGCCTGCTCTTTTTGATAAGCTTCGTTTATATTCTTATCATAAAGCTCTAAATCATCTGGATGTACAAACTCCCTAAACTTTACAGAAGAAGAAGCGAACTCTTGTGGTTTATATCCTAAAATCCTATAAACATTATCTGACAAAATAGTATGGTCTACTTTCATAAACCATATATAACTCCCCATCTCAGCTATTTTCTCTGCTTCTTTTAATAAATCATTACTTAATTTTAATTCATGATTTAATTTAGATAAGTCTTTCTCATATTTTCTTGATTTTGATATATCTGATATAATCACTTTTATATCATCTTGAGAAGGGAAAAAACGTCTTAAATATGTTGTTTTTTCTTCATCTACATCAATTTCAGAAACTTCTTCTATTGATTTCTGTAAGGAAAAGGAATCTATTAATTTTTGTAATTCTCCTGATACTTTTAACTCAGGATAAACTTCAGTAACCAGCCTACCCAACAGTTCTTTACTATTATAACCATATATTTCTTTCGCACTACTTGCATATTCAATTTTAAAGTCTATTACCTCTTTATTATTATCATAAACAGGAGTATAAACTCTAACTATATCAGTAGAAGCATTTAAAATACTTTTTAAAAGTGAGTTTGTTTTAAAGTACAACTTACGACTCACAAACAATCTATATAAAGAAAATAATAATAAAAGCAATGCAAAAGCAGACGATATAACCATCATTCTAATAACTGATTCATTCTTCTCTTCACGATAAGTTACTAGTTTAGAAATATCTTCTTTCTGTTGTTCTAAAATATGTTTTTTTATAGAGTCTATTTTATGTAAAGAAGAGTTTATTCCTAAAATTTTCTTCTTTTTTATACTATTTCTTAAAGAACTAAAGGTAGTATCTAACTCTACTAAATTACCAAATAGTTTATTTTGTTCTTCCGCTATTTTATTAATACGCTCTAACTGTTTAGGCTTATTTCTAAAATCAAATAACAAACCTTGAATACTTATATATATATCGTTATTTATAGTATACCATTTATCTGGGTCTAATTTTCTTCTTAAAATAGCCGCTTCTAAATGCTCGGTTTGCATTAATTTATATTTTTTTGAAAGCTCCTCTAGCTTTATATATTCATCATAATTAATTTTTGAAGAGTCTGTAGCATTTTGAAAGTCTTGAAAAAAAACATAAGACACTATAAAGACTACAAGTAACATACCTATAGCTATAGATGAAGTAACAACATAAGCTTTATTTGATTGAGTAAAACTATTTTCAAACATAGCTAAATTCTTAATAAAAAGTTATCTTTATTTAAATTTGAAGTTTGGTACTGCCAATTAATTTGCAGCACTTTTTTTATAACTTTCTTTAATTCTTTAAAAGATGTAGGTTTGTTTATGTATATATTAGCTCCATTAACAAACGCCTCTTCAATATCTTCTTCTGAAGAAGATGTTGAGTATATAGCTACTATTATACTTTGTAATTTTGGAGTTTTACGAATATCTATTAAGCATTCCATACCATTTTTAATAGGCATATTCAAGTCTAAAAAAATTAAATTAGGAAGCTCTTTACAATCATTACACAAATAACTCATTAAATCTTGTCCATGGTTAAATGTTTTTAGCTCTGAGGCAATATTTATCTCCTCAATAGCATCTTCAAAAAACATACGATCATCTATATCATCGTCTGTTAAAATAATTTTTAATTTATCTTTAGCCATAATTAACTAATACCTGATTATTGGTTACGTTTTTCCACTATACGTTTAAAAGTAGAAGTGGTAAGTCCAGTTACTTTTTTAAACTGCCCTGACAAATGAGCGACACTACTATAGTTTAATCTATAGGCTATTTCAGTTAATGTTAAATTACTATTTAACAATAATTCTTTAACTACATCTACTTTTCTTAAAATTATGTAGTTTTCTATTGAGGTGTGGTTTGATTCAGAAAACAAGTTAGATAAATAAGCATACGAATAATTTAACTTATCAGACAAATAATCAGAAGCATTCATCCTTGCTGCTGCTTCATCTTTCAACATCTCATCAATAATTATTTTTATTCGCTGAACAACATCTAACTTTTCATCGTTAGTAATATCTATTTTAAAAGGAGCTAATAATTCTTTTATTTTTTCTTTTTCATTTAAAGAAAGTTCCTTTTCAAAAACTACTTCTTGAGAGCTTGTTACATAAAAGGGCAAGCTTAACTCTTTTAAATGATACGTTAAAAAAGATTTTAAAGCTGTGTTAGCATCAAATTTTAAATAAATTTTCATGTCAATTTACATTATTAAATACTACTCTTCCCTCCAAACAATCAAAAGTAGTTTTTTTTAAACTTTTACAAAGCCTCTTAAATGATTATTTTACTTTTATTTTTTAATGTAAAGTTAAAATGAACTTAAAAAACAATTTAAATTAATAAAGTATCTACTAAAAAACACTTAACATAATATTATATAAGCTCTTTTTTTTTCTTTTTGAGTTAAAAAAAAACTATACTTTCCTCAACTTTGTACGTAATAATTTTATAAAGATTAGACAGATGAAAAAAAATGATTTAGTAGATAAAAATGCTATTGAAAGAATTCAGTCTATCCTAATAAACACCCCAACATGCATGTTAATTAGTTCGTTAAGTAAACCAAACCCTTCGGTTTGCCCTATGACTGTTAAAACAATTGACAATGATGGAGCTTTGTGGTTTTTATCAGATAAAGAATCTGAACACTATAAAAACATTGAAAAAGATAATGACTTACTCTTAACTTTTACTAATAACACAGACAAACAATATTTATCAATCAGAGGTAAGGGCATTCATTACGAATCAAAAGGAATTATAGATAAGTTACTCTCACAACAAGACTTAAAAAATAATAACCTTCACACCATTACTATCCTTAAAGTTATTATAAACAATGCATACTACTGGGATATAAATTTGAAAAAATCTGTAACCATTTAAAAAGTTTTTATAATTATCACAAATAAAAAAAGCAGTTCGTTGTGAACTGCTTTTTTAGGATGGATTATTTGTAAAATGTATATTAACTATTTAATTCATCAGCTAATTTATCAAAAGCATTCTCTACATCATCATAAGCTTTCTCAAACCCTTTTTTCACATCATCCCAAGTATCTTCAGAACTATTCTTTAATTTTTCCATACTTGCTTTGAGTTTTGTTCTTTTATTTTTTAAAGAAGCTAACAATTCTTGACGCTCTTTCTTTACACTTTCACTTGCATCATTATAACTATCACTTACACTTTTCTCTAATTTATCAATCTCAGCATCTAATTTATCTATTCCTTTGTTAATTGATTTTGTTACCTCACTTTTCTTTTCAAAAGTATAATCACCTAGGTCAGAAAAACTCTCTTCAATTTCATCTATTCCTTCTTCTACGCTCGCTTCCACTTCATCCATTTTTTCTTTTACCTGTTCTTTTTTTTCTTTTTTGTTTTCACAAGAAACCATTACAACTGCTGTTAATAATGTTGCTAAAATTAATTTTGATATTTTCATAATTATTCAGTTTAAATTTATACCTACTCTCTTAAAGGGTTTTCGGCTTACTCCCTAAAATTATTTTCTAATTATCTAACACATTCATCATATCAGTTTTTTCTTTAATTCTCAAAGCTTTATCTGCATTAACAACAATAGGAACCTGTAACAAACTAGGTTTGCTATTTATTAATTTCAACCAGTCTGTCTCATCAAAGCTCGTTACATCTCCTACATTCTCAGCATTTGAGTGCTTAGGTGAAAACAACTCTCCTAATGTTACATTTAACATAGCAGCTATTTCTAACCATATTGTATCTGAAATTTTTTCTTTACAAATATTTATAATCTGTAGCTTTTTATCTACGGCAGAAGCATAAGCTAACATTTCTTTACTAAAACTGGATTCACAGGAGTAAATAAATAATAATTGCCTTTTATGTTTTGCTAACACAGTCATTAATTTAGTTTATTAATTAATTTATTACAAAATTAGTTTCATATGGTTTTATAAATTAACTTAAATAGATTAATATTTAACTCATATAAGTTAATCTTGTTCTTTTTGATTCTATACTTTTGAATGTAACTTTAATACTCATACACTATGAATAACAATTCTAAACATGAAATAAATAAAATTGAATATTATAAAAACAAAGGATACACTGCTAGTTATCATCTTATTAATAATAAATTAATTGACGTAGATACTAAAAAAGAATATACCGTTAAAGACGTTACTATTGATGAAGAGTATAGGTATGAAGGTTATTCTAACCCTGCTGATTTAAGTATTCTTTATATATTAACAATGCACGACGGAACAAAAGGCACTATTTTAGCTGCTTATGGCCCAAGTGCTAATATTGAATTAACTTCTTTTTTAAATAAGTGTTCTTCTAAAAAAAATACTTAACTCATTATCTGACACTTATAAAAAGTGTGCTTTTTTTTCATTTTTTTTTACAAAAAAGTCTTTGTAAATAACAAAAGCAGTATTATATTTGCAACCGCTTTACTGCGGGAGTAGCTCAGTTGGTAGAGCGTCAGCCTTCCAAGCTGAATGTCGCCAGTTCGAACCTGGTCTCCCGCTCAAATTTTTACATAATTGTAAGAAATTACAAAAAGTCTTTACCGCGGGAGTAGCTCAGTTGGTAGAGCGTCAGCCTTCCAAGCTGAATGTCGCCAGTTCGAACCTGGTCTCCCGCTCAAATTTTACATAATTGTAAGAAATTACAAAAGTCTTTACCGCGGGAGTAGCTCAGTTGGTAGAGCGTCAGCCTTCCAAGCTGAATGTCGCCAGTTCGAACCTGGTCTCCCGCTCAAAAAAAACCGAAACTAATGTTTCGGTTTTTTTTATTTATTTAGCTTATCTTCAAATAAAAACAATCCTAGAATAATTACTCCCATAATACCAACCATTATTGTATGATTTGTTATCACACCTGGTCGCAACACTAATGTTATCAAATATCCACCAATAGCACCTCCTAAATGAGCGGAATGACCGATATTACCTACTTGGTTTTTCATTCCGTAAATAGAATACAATAAATATCCTACACCAAAAACATATCCTGGAATTGGTATTGGTATTGGCAACATAACCAACTCCATACTTGGATATAACATTATAGAAGAAAATATTACTCCAGACACAGCTCCTGATGCACCAACTGCACTATAATAAGGCATTTTTTTATGTTGATACAACGAATACATACTTCCCGATATTAAACTTACAAAATAGATTAAAATAAAATTGAATGTACCAAAACTTGAGTCAACTACTTTTCCAAATAAATACAAAGCATACATATTAAATCCTAAATGCAACCAATCTACATGCAAAAAACCTGAAGTTAACATTCGTATTTTCTCTCCCCCTAATATTCTTTGAACTTGAAATTTATAACGATCAAAAAAAGCTGCATCACTAAATCCTTTTAAAGATACCAACACATTAGCTACAATTAGTATAATAATAATTTGACTCATAATTTATATATATCCACAAACATAAACAAAAGTTAACAAAACAAATCATTCAGTAATTAATACGATATTTGTCAAAAATATCATTTAATGAAACTATTCTTATTTATTATTGTTTATCCACTAATATGGATGCTATCAATTTTCCCCATGAGATTATTATATATAATTTCTGACTTTTTCCGTCTTATTATATTCAACCTTATTGGATACCGTAAAAAAGTGGTTGTAGAAAATCTAAAAAAAGCTTTTCCAGATAAAAGCGACAAGGAAATAAAAAACATTGCAAGAAAGTTTTACAAACACTTTGTCGATTTAATTTTTGAAAGCATTAAGTCTTTTACCATTAGTAAAAAAGAAATACATAAACGCTACAAATACAAAAACCCTGAACTAGTAAACAAACTAACTAAAGAAGGTAAAAGCATTGCTTTAGTAGGGGCACATCAAGCTAACTGGGAATGGTCTTTTGGACTTCCTTTAGTTTTGAACGGAGAAGTTTTTGGTGCCTATACAAGGCTTGCCAACAAATACTTTGAAAAAGCTGTAAAAACTTCAAGAACTAAATTCGGAATTATCGGTTTAAAAACTTCTGAAACCGTCAAAGGAATTCACAAAAATTACAAAAATAACACACAAGGAATATACATATTATTAAGCGATCAATCTCCTCAAATACACAAAACTCATTATTGGGCTAAATTCTTAGGTATTAAGGTTCCAGTACATACTGGAGCTGAAATACTTTCAAAAAAATATAACTTTGCTGTAGTCAACTATGTTGCAAAAAAAGTTAAGAGAGGTTATTTTGAAGTTGAATTTGAACTGATAACAGAAAATCCAAAAGATTTCGAAAACTATCAAATAACAGACAAGTATTTAGAAATTACCGAAAAAAATATCAAAGCACAACCAGAGTTTTATTTATGGACACACAAACGCTTTAAACATAAAGACAAATACGCGCAATGGCTAGAAAACAGAAAAGCTTCTCAATAAACTGAGAGGCTTTTTTATTCAACACTAATTTTAAAAGTAAATTTAAAACACAAAAAAACCTTCTCAAATTGAGAAGGTTTTTGGGTGAAAGACCGGGTTCGAACCGGCGACCTCCGGAACCACAATCCGGCGCTCTAACCAGCTGAGCTACAATCACCATGTAACTTGCGGGTGCAAATATACATTCTTTTTACATTGTGGCAAAACTTTTTTTTAAATTAATTTACTTAAATTTTCTACTGCCACGTAACGTTCTGATGTAAAGCCTTCTGCAAAATCAACTCCTATTAATCTACCCAAATCTCTTGCCCTATACTCTATACTATCGGTAAAGTTTTTACTAGTTATAGGCGTTTCTGGCTCATTACTTTTCGGATCAAAAAACTGTGATGAATACGCCATAACTGAACTTATTTTTTTGTCCATAAAACCAGTAACATCTACCACAAAGTCAGGTTCAATATTTTTCCATTGTATATAGTGATAAACTTGTTTCGGTCTCCATTTTTCTTGTTGAGCTCCATCTAACTCAGTTACTATTTTAAGCAAACCACTTAAAAAACAAGCATCAGACACTAACTGACTTCCTTTAGAATGATCAATATGGCGATCATCAATAGCATTACACAACACTATTTCTGGTTGATACTTACGTATCATTTTTATAACCTCTAGTTGATGTTCTTTATCATTTTTAAAAAAACCATCTGCAAAACCTAGGTTTTCTCGTATTGATACTCCTAAAATATCAGCGGCTATTGATGCTTCTTTATCACGCAATTCGGCAGAACCTCTTGTTCCTAACTCTCCACGAGTTAAATCAACTATCCCAACTTTTTTTCCTTCTGAAATTTCTTTAGATAAGGTCGCTGCACATCCTAATTCAACATCGTCAGGGTGCGCTCCAAAAGCTAATATATCTAGTTTCATTTATTGTATTGTTTTATATAGTACTTCCTTTAAAATAATTATAGCTAATTTACTAAATGAAGTTTACACTTTAACTGTTTTCCATTTTCCTTTTTTAAACATCCAAATACCAACAACAGCTATTAAAATTTCTGCTAAAGTTATTGCTAAAAAGACTCCTATAGGACCAAAATCTAACGTAATAGCCATTATGTATGCAAACGGTAATTGAAATAACCAGAAGCACACAAAGTTGATATAGGTTGGTGTTTTGGTATCTCCTGAACCATTAAAAGATTGAATTACAACCATTCCATAAGCATATGCTATGTATCCAGCTGCCATAATTTGCAAACACAAAGCTCCATTTTCAACAACTTCAGTCTTTTCAGAAAACCATCCTAAAAAAGTTGGAGCAAAGAATATATAAATCAATGAGACTGCTCCCATAAAAATTGCACAATATTTACTCGTTATCCAAACAGACTTCTCTGCTCTCTCTGGTTGTTCTGCTCCTAAATTTTGACCTACCAATGTTGCTGCTGCATTACTCATTCCCCAAGCAGGCATCAAGGTAAACATCATTATTCGAATGGCAATTGTATATCCTGCTAGCACTTCACTACCAAATTCGGACATAATTCGCATTAAAAATACCCAACTTGAAGTTCCGATAATAAACTGCCCTATTCCTCCTAATGATACTTTTATTAAGTTTATCATTACAGAAACTCTAACCACTAAATCTTTAAACGCTATTTTTATTTTACCTGCTCCAAAAAACAATACTCCTAATTGCGCTATAACTGCCGTCCCTCTTCCAATCGTTGTTGCAATAGCCGCTCCCTCTACTCCATATGCAGGTATTGGACCTAACCCAAAAATAAAAATAGGATCAAGTATAATATTTAATCCGTTTGATAAAATCAGCGTCCACATTGCAATGGATGCATTTCCCGCTCCTCTAAAAACAGCATTGATTAAAAACAATAACATTACTGTTATGTTTCCACCCAATAATACACGAGTATATCCGTAACCTTCAGCAATTAAATCAGGCTCGCCTCCCATAAGTGCTAATATTTCCTTCGGATATACAATTCCAACAATACTAATAAGGATAGAAATAAAAACTCCTAAAAATATAACTTGCACTGCTGTTTGATTTACTCCTTCTAAATCCTTCTCCCCTGTTCTTCTAGCGACTAAAGCTGTTGCTGCCATACTTAACCCTATGGCTACAGCATACACTAACGTAAGTACAGACTCTGTTAACCCTACAGTAGCTACAGCATTTACGCTTACTCTAGATACATAAATAATATCTACCAAGGCAAAAATAGATTCCATCAGCATTTCCAAAATCATCGGAATTGCTAATACAAAAATTGCTTTACCAATACTTCCTGTCGTAAAATCTTGCTGTCTTCCTAAAACAGCATCTTTAAAAAGTGAGAATATAGTTTGTTTTGATGTTTGATTGTTTTCAGTCATTATAAAGTTTTATAAATACATAAAATTGTCTTAAAAGAAATAAGACATAACTATTTGTTGCTCAAGCAACACAACTATTTGAGGTGACTTATACAATCATAATGGTACAAATATGCGAAAATAATTTTAATTAATTTCAATATCTTCGTGCTATGATTAAGGTTGCCATTATAGGAGGCGGTAATGTAGCTACACATTTAGCCAATGCTTTTAGTAAAACAAACGAAGTATCGTTAGTACAAATGTATGCTCGAAATATAGAGCAAATAGAGCATTTAAAAGAAGTTACTCCTATTACAAATAGTATAGAACTTTTAACAGAAGCCGATGTGTATATCATTGCGGTTTCTGATGATGCTATTGGTGATGTTTCTCGTAAAATTGAACAAAAAAACGGCTTAGTTGTACACACTTCTGGTAGTGTAGCTATGCAATCGTTACAAAACAGTGGACGCAAGGGTATTTTTTATCTATTACAAAGTTTTTCTAAAGACAAAGATGTAAACTTTGATGAAATTCCTTTTTGTTTAGAAGCTGAAAACGAAGAAGATTTGCAGTTATTAGAGACCCTTGCTAAATCTATTGGAAAAAAGGTATATCGAATCAACTCAGAGCAACGTAAACGATTACATGTTGCTGCCGTTTTTGTAAACAATTTCACTAATCACATGTATAAAATTGGCGCTGATATTTGCAACGAATATCAAGTTCCTTTTGAAGTATTACTACCTCTAATTCAGGAGACAGCTCAAAAAATAACCGAATTGAGTCCTAAGGCAGCACAAACAGGTCCTGCCAAAAGAAATGACCAAAAAACTATTCAAAACCATTTAGCAATATTAAATGCTGAACAACAAGAAATTTATAAACTTATTACAAAATCAATCCAACAAAATGGAAAAGAGTTATAAAGAATACTTACCTCAAATAGATACCTTTATTTTTGATGTAGACGGAGTATTAACTAACGGAATCGTAACCGTTTTTCCTGACGGACAGCTTGTACGTCAAATGAATATTAAAGATGGATACGCCTTAAAAGCAGCTGTAAAAGCTGGTTATAAGGTTTGTATTATCTCTGGTGGAAAAAACGAAGGAGTGCGTACACGTTTAGAAGGCTTAGGTATTACCGATATTTATTTAGGAGCTCATGATAAGATTCAACAGTTTAATGAATTGGTTGAAAAATACAAACTAAACCCAGAAAATATAGTGTACATGGGAGATGACATCCCTGATTACCCTGTAATGAAACTCGTTGGTATGCCCTCTTGCCCTAACGATGCTGCTCGTGAAATACAACAAATTTCAAGATACATTTCTGATAAAACTGGAGGTAATGGTTGTGCTAGAGATATTATAGAACAAGTATTACGTGTACAAGGAAAATGGGATAGTAACTTTGATGCACAATACGATTAATTAATTGGAATACTTTTTGAGAATTAAAATACTATTAAAACTTTTAAATTATGAAAAAAATACTTTTTGCTTTATTATTTACAACCGTTAGCTTATCCATGAGCGCACAAACTATTTTCGGAAAATGGGAAAATCGTGACGAAGAAACCAATAAAGTTGACTCTGTAATAGAAGTATATAAAAAAGATGGAAAAGCTTACGCTAAAATTATTGAGATCACAGACAAAAATCGTCAAGAAGCTGTTTGTGATAAGTGTAGTGGAAAGCGTAAAAACAATCCTATTTTAGGAATGAATATTTTAACAGGTCTAAAAAAAGATGGTGATGAATGGAGTGGTGGAAAAATTTTAGATCCTAAAAACGGAAAAGAATATAAATGTTATATTAAACTTGAAAACGACAACAAGTTAAAGATTAGAGGCTACATAGGTTTTGCTGCCTTTGGTAGAACCGCTTACTGGTACCGAAAAAACTAAGTCTTAAAAACATTCAAAAGCATCATTTTTTTATGATGCTTTTTTTATAAAAAAATAAAAGACTTTAGTGTCTTTTATAAAGAAAACTAATATCTTTGTAACATATTATTTTATATGTTTTCAAAATCTTGTGAATACGGTTTAAGAGCAACTATTTTTGTTGCAGAACAATCTAGCTTAGATAATAAAGTTGGTGTAAAAACTATTGCTGCCGCTATTGATTCTCCTGAAGCTTTCACAGGGAAAATATTACAAATTTTAACAAAAAATAATATCATTGATTCTATTAAAGGTCCTTATGGTGGATTTGTAATTAATAAAGCTGACCTTAAAAAAATTCGCTTAAGCGATGTGGTTCGTGTATTAGATGGTGATAGTATTTATACGGGTTGCGGATTGGGTTTAAAACAATGCGACGATAGCTCTCCTTGCCCTCTTCACTTTAAATTTGTAGAGATTAGAGATAACTTAAGAAAAATGTTAGAAGGAAACACCCTACATGATGTATTATACACCAACGACAAGAAAAATACTTTTTGGCTAAAACGAGAATAAAAAAATTTAGAATAATAAAAGATAAAAAGGTCTTTTTATAATTTATAAACATTAAATAAAAACAAAATGAAGATAAATAACAACTCAATAGTAGCAGACATAGTTGCAAATAACTATAAAACAGCTACAATTTTTAAACTATACGGAATTGATTTTTGCTGCAACGGTAACAGAACTATTCAAGAGGTTGCTAAAAAAAAGAACATTGCTCCTGATATATTAATCAATAAACTAACTCGCATTGATAAAGGTTATAAATCTACTAACGATTATCAAAGCTGGTCCTTAGATTTTTTGTGTGATTATATCTACCAAAATCACCATACCTATGTGGAAAAACAAATTCCTGAAATTTTAGAATATTTAACCAAACTAGCTAAAGTACATGGTAACAACCATCCTGAGCTACACGAGGTTTTGCAACTCTTTAAAGAAAGTGCTGGGGAACTTACTACACATATGAAAAAAGAGGAACTTATTTTATTTCCTTTTATAAAAAAGTTAGTTGAAGCGAGTAACTCAAATACTCCCTTTTCTCCTCCTCCATTTGGTACGGTAGAAAATCCTATAAACATGATGCACACAGAGCATGATAATGAAGGCAATAGATTTAGAATAATTGCAAAACTTACCAATAATTACACTCCACCTGAAGACGCTTGTAACACTTATAAAGTTGCTTTAGCAATGCTACAAGAATTTGAAGAAGACTTACACAAACACATTCATTTAGAAAACAATATTCTATTTAAAAAAGCAATCAAATTAGAAAATCAATTAAATTAAATAACTAATAATGAGAAAAATTTGGACTGGATTTATTGCAGTAGTGGTATTATCATTTATTGCATTAATATGGGTAGGTACAGAAATTTATCAAACCCAACCCCCTATACCTGAAACAGTAAAAGTTAACGGAAGTAATGAAACTATATACACTAAAAAAGACATACAAGATGGACAAAATGTTTGGGAATCTATCGGAGGAATGGAAGTCGGTTCTATTTGGGGTCACGGAAGTTATGTAGCTCCAGACTGGACAGCTGATTGGATTCATAAAGAAGCAGTTTACTTATTAAACTACTGGGCTAAAAAAGACTTTAACACCAACTATGATGCTTTAGATGAAGAAAACAAAGCTGCCTTAAAAGCTCGTTTGGTAAAAGATATTAGAACCAACACTTTTAATGAAAAAGACCAATCAATAACAATTTCTAAAGAGCGAAAAGAAGCCATTGAAGCAAACTCAGCGTATTATGCAAACATTTTTTCAAAAGGTCATGAAAAATATGCCATTCCAGAAGGCGCCTTAACCGATGTTGAAAAACTAAGAAAACTAAATGCTTTCTTATTCTGGACTTCTTGGGCTGCCAGTACAGAAAGACCCAATCAAGACTATACCTATACTTCTAACTGGCCTCACGAACCGTTGATTAATAACACAATTACTCCCGATTCTCAACTATGGTCAGGATTCTCAATAATTTTATTGTTATTATTTATAGGAGTATTAACCTATTACTATATTCGAAATCATGAAAAAGGAGAAGCGGTAACAAACCCAAGCAATGATCCCTTATTAGACTTAAAATTAGTTAGATCTCAAAAAGCAGTATTAAAGTACTTTTTAGTCATCTCACTTCTTATTGTATTACAAGTTGTTTTGGGTATTGTTACTGTACATTATACGGTAGAGGGTCAAGCTTTCTTTGGCTTTAATTTATCAGAATATCTTCCGTATTCAATCTCTAGAACCTGGCATACACAACTTGCTGTATTTTGGATTGCCGCTACATGGTTAGCAACAGGATTATTCTTAGCTCCAATTATTAGTGGTAAAGAAATGAAGTTCCAAGTTTTCGGAATCAATTTCTTGTTTATTGCCTTGTTAATTATTGTTTTGGGTTCTATGTTGGGAGAATGGTTAGGTGTGCATCAATTTTTGGATTTAACTACTAACTTCTTCTTTGGTCACCAAGGATATGAATACATGGATTTAGGTAGATTCTGGCAAATATTCTTAGGTATTGGTTTAATATTATGGGTAGTTATGGTTGGTAGACACGTACTGTATGGTATCCGTAAAAAAGACGACTCAAAACATTTGCTTTCTATCCTATTAATAGCTGTAGTTGCTATTGGTATGTTCTTTTTCTCAGGATTAATGTATGGAGAAAACAGTTCACTACCTGTAATTAATTATTGGAGATGGTGGCTCGTACATCTATGGGTAGAAGGATTCTTTGAGGTATTTGCTACGGTGATTATTGCCTATATTTTCTCTCGTATGAAAATTATTTCTACCAAAACAGCAGGAAAAACAGCGATAGCCTCAGCTACCATTTTCTTAGCAGGTGGTATCATTGGTACCTTACATCACTTATATTATTCAGGAACTCCAGTACAAGCCATTGCCTTAGGAGCTACGTTTAGTGCTTTAGAAGTGGTTCCATTAACCTTAATGGGCTTTGAAATTAGAGAAAACTGGAATTTATTGAAAAAGAATGCTTGGATTCAACGTTACAAATGGCCTATCTTTTTCTTTATTGCTGTTGCCTTTTGGAACATGGTAGGTGCTGGTGTTTTCGGGTTCTTAATCAACCCTCCTATTGCTCTATATTACATTCAAGGATTAAACACAACTGCTGTACACGCACATACCGCACTATTTGGAGTATATGGAATGTTAGGTATGGGCTTTATTTTAATCTGCCTACGCTTGTATTCAAACATTGCTTGGAACGAAAAGCTCGTAAAAAATGCATTTTGGTTTTTAAATGGTGGGTTAGTTTTAATGGTTGTGTTAAGCTTACTACCTGTTGGTATAATTCAAGCTTACACTTCTATTACCAAAGGGTATTCTTTTGCCAGAGATCCTGAATTATTATACAATCCAACAGTACAAACTTTAAAATGGATGCGAATGATAGGAGATATTGTATTCTCTTTAGGTATTGTATTTTTCTGCTGGTTTGTGGTAAGAACAACGATTAATGCAATAAAACAAAAATCGTAACCCCTCTTTATTTTTATAAAAACCTGTGTAAAATAATTACACAGGTTTTTTTACCTCCAAAAAGATACTGTTTAAAACATCTTAAAAAAAGTCTGTTAGATTAATAACTAGCTACCAACTCTAAAAAAACTAATTAATTTGTTTACAAAACCTCTATATATTAAATATAGGTCTTTTGAATCTAATTCAATTCTATTTTCCTAAATATTGATTTTTAGTTAGTAGATATAAAACAAGTAAAGAGCCTCCAAACCTAAAAAGTGTAATTTTTTTCATATCTTCTCATGGTCTAACCACTTAATAATAAACCTTAAACACAAAAGCCATGAGGAATAAACTAAAAAAAGACTTAGGATTATTTGATGTTTTTGCCATAAGTACTGGAGCCATGTTTAGCTCTGGTTTCTTTTTACTACCAGGAATCGCCTCACATTATACAGGCCCTTCTGTATTTTTAGCCTACTTACTTGCAGGTGTATTAATACTACCTACCATGTTTAGTATTGCTGAAATATCAACAGCCTTACCACGATCAGGAGGTGCTTACTTTTTTTTAGACAGAAGCTTAGGTCCACTTATGGGAACTATTGGCGGACTAGGTACATATTTTGCTTTAATGCTAAAAACAGCCTTTGCTATTATTGGTATTGGTGCTTACGCCGCTATATTTTGGGAAGTTCCTACCAAGGTAGTTGCTATCATAGCCACTCTTTTTTTTATGGCATTAAACTTAGTGGGGGCTAAAAAAACCTCCGCTTTTCAAAAGGTGTTTGTCATATTCCTATTAGTCATTTTAATTGGTTTTATTGCAGATGGTCTTTTTTCTATCTTCACCTCAGATACTATCACCAATGAATCTATTAACAAACAATTTACTCCTTTCTTTTCAAACGGATTTGGAGGAATGTTTACTACCATAGGTTTTGTTTTCGTTTCCTATTTAGGGCTCACTCAAATAGTAAGCGTTGCAGAAGAAATTAAAAACCCTGAAAGAAATATTCCTTTAGGTATGATACTTTCTTTAGTCGTTACAGGATTAATTTATGGTTTGGGTGTTTTTATTATGGTAACTCTTATTGAGCCTACCGCCTTTGCCAACGAATTGGCACCAGCTGCTACAGCTGCTGAACAACTTTTTAAATGGTTACCCGATAATGTGGGAGTACTGTTAATGTCGGTAGCAGCACTTGCCGCTTTTGCCTCTACAGGGAACGCAGGACTATTATCTGCATCACGATATCCGTTTGCTATGGGACGCGATAAACTGTTTCCTGCTATTCTGGCTAGAATTGGTAAAAAAGGAAGTCCTGTAGTCGCTATATTTTTAACTACAGCATTAATTATTGTATTCATTCTACTACTATCAGAAGAAGGTATTGTAAAGCTTGCTAGTACCTTCCAATTATTGATTTTTATCTTTATTAATTTCTCTGTTATTGTTTTTAGAAAAAGTAAAATAGAATCATACGATCCAGGGTATTTATCTCCATTATATCCGTTTATGCAAGTTGTCGGAATTATCATTTCATTCATCCTTATTATTTATTTAGGATGGATGCCAGTACTTTTTACTTCTGGTATTATTGTTATTGGGGTACTTTGGTATCACTTTTATTCTAAAGGAAAAGTAAAACGAGAAGGCGCTATTTTTCATTGGTTTGCGCTTTTAGGAAGACACCAATACGATGAATTGGAGAATGAATTAATGACCATTTTAAAAGAAAAAGGACTTCGTGAAGGGGATCCGTTTGATGAAACCGTAATTACATCGAAAATAAAAATACTTAAGGATACCACTAACTTTGATAAAGTCTTAAATATCGCTTCCGATTACTTTTGTAGAGAGTTAGACCTCAACAAAGAAGGGGTACTACACAAGTTCTTTCAGTCGATACCCGATGAATCTGTCATCACTTTACCAGGTATTTTAGTTTTTCATGCCAAGTTTAAGAGTGTTTCACATCCTTCCATGAAAATTGTGATTTCTAAAAAACCAATTGAAGGAACACTTCCCTCTGAAGACTATGAGTTTAAAAAGCCCTTACAAATCTGTGCTTTTCTAATTAATTCTGATGAAAACCCAAAACAGCAACTCCGTATGCTATCGAGACTTCTTGATATTTTAGAACGAGAGCAAATCGTAAAAACCTTGCTTAAAATGAATAGTCACAGAGAAATTAAGGAGTTTTTACTACAAAACGAACGATTTGTAAGCATCAAACTACTCGAAGGAACTCCGCAAAACACCATGATAGGAAAACAGCTAAAGGATATTCAGTTACCAAAAGACGTTTTAGTGGCTTTAGTTGAAAGAAATGATAAAACGTTTACCCCTAACGGTTCAACTGTTTTACTAACAGATGATGTACTCACCATACTTGGAGAAACCAAATCTATCGCGAAACTGTATAAAGAGTATATGAGTTATGAAATAGATAAACTGGATACTGAAGAGACTTCTTAATTTTTGGTTTGGTTATTTATTTTTATTGAACTTAGTTATCAATTTATATTTCTGATAGAAGTTATATCTTTGGTAAACCATATCTCATGCTGAAAAAGATTAAACGACAAAATGGACTACCAAACATACGAACCACATACAAATTTAAAGTCAATTATTAGTTGTTATTGGACGTTGGAAGTACCTATACATTCCGAACCACAAAAACAACGAATTGTACCAGATGGTTGTATAGAAATGGCATTTATTCTTGGAGACGATATCAAACGGTACACTTCCGAAAATAACTTTATACTTCAACCACGGGCAATGGTATTAGGGCAAATAATTGAACCTTTCTACATTGAACCAACAGGTTATGTCAATACTTTTGCCATTAGGTTTTATCCTTATGGATTTGCTAATTTTATCTCTGAACCAATCAACAACTTAGCAAACACAGAAACACCCTTGAATCTCCTTTTTGACAAGGAAACCGCAGATGGTTTGCAACAAAAAATAATCAACGCTAAAAATACGATACAACGTATAGAAATCATCGAAAAGTTTCTTTTGGATACGTTCAACAACCAAAAAACAATTCATAAAATAGTAAAAAGTACTGTGGATACTCTCCTTTCTACAAACGGAAGTGTTTCTATAAACTCAATCCTCGAAAACAACCTATCTAAACGAAGACAGCTTGAAAGAAACTTTAAAAAACAAATTGGAGTAAGCCCCAAACAGTTAGGAAAAGTAATTCGATTGCAAACAGCTTTAAAATTGATGCTTAACCAAAAGTCTAAAAACCTAACTGATGTTGCCTATAAAAGCGACTATTTCGATCAAGCTCACTTCATCAAAGACTTTAGAGAATTTACAGGAATAAACCCAAAAGAGTTTCTTACTGACGAAAGCTTGAAGCTTTCTACCCTTTTTTACAAATAAACTAAGGTGTCGCATTTTTACAATTTCAACTAATTTTCTGCTCTTAGTTTTGCATCAATAATACTAAGCCGAAAATGAAAAATAACACACTTATTACCATTATTACCCTATTTTTTTGCCTTGTGTCTTGCAAAAACAAAGGCACTTCAATCTCTAAAACAACACAATCTAAAGAATCAATCACTAAAAGTATACAACAGATGAAAAGTTATGTCTCAATTTTTGAAATTCCTGCAACCAACATTACACGAGCCGTTAATTTTTACAAAGAAATTTTAGGTATAGAAATTGAAAGATTCTATTTTCCAGAAATGGAAATGGGGGTATTTCCTTACGAAGGTCAAATGGTTACAGGAGTAATTATACAAAGCGAAGGTTATGAACCTTCTGCAAGTGGGGTTACTATTTACCTTAATGGTGGAGACAATCTGCAAACTATTATTGATAAAGTAGAAGAACATGGTGGTAAAGTTATGATACCTAAAACACCTCACGCTGACGAAAACGGGTACTTTGCCATTTTTCTCGACTCAGAAGGAAATAAAATTGGACTTCATTCGCCAAATTAAAAAAACAAACTTCTAACAATAAAGGGAAATAATAATGGCTTGGGTACTAACTCAAACCGTTATTTCTTTTTATTAAAGTGTCTTGAAAACCAACCCATAAATTTATAAAGTCAGCTACAGCTCATACATCAAACAAAAGTAAAACTCCCTTTATAAAACCATTCTCTCCCCTTTCTAAAAAAATCTAATTAACGTATCTTGCAATCTTATTAAAAGACACCTATAATGCAAGACAAAAACGTACATACTTATATAAAAAATGTTGTAGAAAATATGCCAGCAGATTGGTTAAACCTAACCACGCACCGTCTGGATATTTATATAGAAAAACTAGCCAAAACCCAGTTTTTAGAGCAGTTTGAAGATTTGTATAAAAACAACAATGCTACTGCTTCAGCGTTAAGCGAGTTGCCAACTGCATACGATTATATTCGTTTAGGGCATCCGTTATCGTCTGTATTAGAGTGGACGATTGCCAAACTATACAACACTAAAGCAGCACAAGTAATTAGTTTTTCATCACAAACGGTTCCTGTTTTGGCTGTGTTAAGAGCGAATTTATTTGCTAATAAAAACACGCAAATAGTGTTTACCAATGAAATTCCTAGCTTTTTTGATGCTGAAGTAATTAAAAATGTATACGGATATCAATTTGAACTAAAAAAAGTGGATAGTGTTGAAGCTATTCCTGAATTTGATGGTAGTACCGTATTGATTGTTGAACAAGAAGCTATTTGCAACTTTACGATTGTACCAAACGTTGATTTTTACATCAACACACACACAGAATTAGGAAGCTTTTTATTGGTAAACGGAGAGCAAAACGATTCTTATATTTCAGACATTCAACATGTAAGAAGAAGAGAAACTATTGCCATGACTCCTGCTAATTCATTAAAAGCGTTGAAAAGCCTTATCGATGAGCCGTATGAGGTTACAGTAACTGACGTAGCACAAAACAAAGCAAAGGTTGAGAGACTCATCAATGAGATTACCAATACCAGCACAAAAGCGTTAGTAGCTTCAAGTGGACTTTCAATACAATACGCCATTTTAATGGGATTGATTGACGATGCTCTTGAAAACCATAAGGGAAAAACGATTAAAATTGTAGTGCCTCCAAACTGTTATGGTGGTACAAACGACCAAGCGAGACGTGTTGCTGCTTGTTTAAACAACGTAGACATTGTTGATTTACCTGTTGATGGAG
Source organism: Tenacibaculum sp. TB-53 (assembly GCF_059716285.2). Taxonomy (NCBI): domain Bacteria; kingdom Pseudomonadati; phylum Bacteroidota; class Flavobacteriia; order Flavobacteriales; family Flavobacteriaceae; genus Tenacibaculum; species Tenacibaculum sp. TB-53. The sequence goes on from NZ_CM202790.1 coordinate 1,530,441, forward strand.
ACAACGACATGGTAGAGAGCATTGATACCGTATTAGCCAACATTGCAGCACAAGATGCGGTTCCGTATATCATTGCTGAAATTCCGACCAACCCAAGAGTAGAAGTACCTAACCTTACCGATTTAAGAGATGTTTTAAGTAAAAAACGTACGACTCCAACGGGTGAAACAGCCGTTGATCCTGTGTTTATTTTAGACCAAACTTTCTGTCCGAATGTTCACTTTTTAGGAGATACAGACATGTTAGCCAATATTAGAACTATTTCGTTTGCTAGTGGATCTAAATTCCCTAGTGGTGGAAAATGTACTGCTGGATACTGTGTTGGAAATAAAACAACCAACGCGTTAATCAAAAAAATAGAAAAGCACTTACACATTTGCGATAACGAGGCTACACCGCTTCAATACAAAATATTAGCTGCACAAATGCCTTCGATGACGCAACGAATTAGTGATGCTTATAAAAATACACGTGAATTTGTAAACTTTATTCATGAAGTATTACCTGGTGCTAAAATCAATTTTGTTTCAGAAGAACTAGCTGCGCAAGGATTTACACCATCAGTATTTTCGTTAGACCTTCCTACCAAAGGGAATACTGCGGAAGAAAAAGAAGCCTATAAAAGAGCCTTAAACTTAAAGCTTATCAATTTAATGATTACTGAAATTCCGAATGAAAGTAAGTATTGTGTAAGCTACGGACAGTTAAAAGGTTGTTACTGGACAATTCCTGCAACCTCAACACAAGGAACTACCAAAGAAGGTGATAAAGATTATATTGCTCGTGTAGCACTTTCTCCTAATATGGATTTAGCGCTTCATAAAAAAGTTTTCCTTGATTTTGTAAAAAGTATCTAAGAACTACAAAACGTCATTTCAACCGTAGGGAGAAATCAAAAAAGATTCAGCATAACTAAATCTTAACGATTGGAATTTCTCTATTAGTAAATTTCTCCCTTCGGTCGAGATGATTCTTTTTGGTCTACAAAATTCATTTATAAACTGTAAATTTACCGTCTTGAAAATAGCTATCGTCATATTAAACTGGAACGGAAAAAAGTTGCTTGAGCAATTTTTACCTTCTGTCATAACTTTTAGTTCAGAAGAAGCTGAAGTGTATGTTGCAGACAATGCTTCTACAGATGATTCTATTGCATTTGTAAAGCAACATTTTCCTACTGTAAAAATTGTACAGAACTCAGAAAATGGTGGTTATGCAAAAGGTTATAACGATGCCTTACAGCATATTGATGCCGACGTATATTGTTTGGTAAATTCTGACATTGAAGTTACCAAGAACTGGTTAACTCCCATTATTAATACTTTTAAAAAGGAACCTAATACTGCTATTATTCAACCTAAAATTTTAGATTTTAAAGATAAATCGAAGTTTGAATATGCAGGTGCTGGTGGTGGTTTTATTGATGCTTTTGGATATCCGTATTGTCGTGGTCGTTTGTTTAGTGACTTAGAAACTGATAACGGACAATTTAACGATACTACTGAAATATTTTGGGCATCTGGAGCTTGTTTTTTTATCCGCTCTGAAGTTTTTCATCAACTCAATGGTTTTGATGAAGATTTTTTTGCTCATCAAGAAGAGATTGATTTGTGTTGGCGCGCTAAAAATAGTGGGCATACTATAAAATATGTAGGAGCATCCACTGTATATCATGTTGGTGGAGCTACATTAGACACGTTAAACCCGAAGAAAACCTTTTTAAACTTCAGGAATAGTTTACTCAACCTAGTTAAAAACTTACCCTCTGCTAAATTATTTCCAATTATTTTTTCTCGTTTGATCTTAGACGGATTAGCTAGCGTTAAATTTTTATTGGAAGGGAAACCTAACCACTTGTTTGCTATTTTAAAAGCTCATTTTAGTTTTTATATGCATCTTCCTAAATTCATAAAAAAGAGAAAAGAATCTCCCAAAAAATCAAATTACTACGAGCATACATCTGTGGTTTGGCAGTATTACGCTAAAGGAAGGAAAAAGTTTACCGAGTTACGTTAATTCTTGCTCATCTTTATAGATATAATAGAGTAAAAAGAAAACTGCAATTCCTCCAAAAGTATGCCATAACCAGTGCGTTCCCATGGGTAATACAACTACTTTATTATCTAATGTCCTAAATAGTAAAGCTATTCCAAAAACTGCTCCTCCATATACAATGTATTTTACATTTCTCCAACGGGTCTTATAAGCATACCATATTAACGGGGTTATTACAGCAAATGCTGTTACTGCATATCCAAACGATGTTCTATACCCTGAAGGTATTGGTAAAAATCGTGGAAAAATAGACACTAAAAGTATAGCTACAATTATCGCTAATCGTTCCCACCATTTCTTTTTAATTTTTCCTATGAAATAAATAATAGCTCCTAAACATACAATCATGATAGGAACCCAATCTAACAACAACCAAAATTCATGACTTCTTGTACCGTGAAACATGGTACCACCTATCCAACTGATGAATATTACTGGAATGGCAAACAAAAAAAATGGGTATTGTTTAGGGTTTTGATAAATTCTTCTTCCGAAGTAAATCAGTAGAACAATAAAAATTAAGTTGCTAAAAGTATTGAAAGGCTCAACAGGCAATCTGCCTCCTATGGTTTCTTGATATATTGGTCCGCTGTCGTTGGGGAATCTATCCAGTAAAAACATATATCCTTTTTCTATTCTGTACTAAGATAGGGATTGTGTTTTTAATTAAAAAGTGGTTTTGTAAGATTTCAACTAAACTTATTATTACAAAATATCTAAGCTTCCTTTTCCTTCACGAATTACTTCTGGTTCATCAGTTGTTAAATCAATTACAGTAGATGCATGGTTATCTCCGTATCCTCCATCAACCACAACATCAACAATGTTCTGCCATTTCTCGAAAATTAATTCAGGATCGGTTGTATATTCTAATACTTCATCTTCATCATGAATAGATGTAGATACAATCGGGTTTCCTAAAGCTGCTACAATGGCTCTTGCTATATTATTATCGGGTACACGAATACCTACTGTTTTTCGTTTTTTATAAGCTTTTGGTAGTGAATTACTACCAGGTAATACAAAAGTATATGGACCTGGTAAAGCTCTTTTTAAAATTTTATAAGTTGCAGTATCTATTTGCTTTACGTAATCAGATAAATGGCTTAAGTCGTTACAAACAAACGAGAAGTTGGCTTTTTCTGGCTTTACTTTTTTTATTCTTGCTACTTTTTCTAGTGCTTTAGTATTGGTAATATCACAACCTAAACCATAAACAGTATCGGTTGGATATATAACTAACCCTCCATTTTGTAAAACTTTTACAATTTTTTCAATCTCTTTTGGATTGGGGTTGTCATTATACAGTTTTATAAATTGTGCCATAGCTTAGTAATTATCAAAGTCAAAATCGTCTAGGCTTTCAAAGTTATTAAATTCATCATCAATTTCATCATCTATATTTTTTGAAAGATCTTCTGCCTTAAATTCTTTTTCTGGAGCTTGATCTGGGATTTCTCCTACAGATAAGATCATTTTTGTTTCAGTAACTTCTTCATTTGACTGTTCTATTACCTCTACATAAAACGTCCACATTTGTAAGAAATCGTACACATAAATCAACTTATCGTGTTGGTTTGGTAAGGCTTCATGCAAAATACATGTTGCCATTGAAATTCCTTCTCCTGCTTCTGACATATTGAATAAAGGAATTTCTTCACCTTGATTCCAATCTTCATCGGTACGGTAAAAAGATGCCATCTCTTGTCCGTTAAAACCAAACGCTTTTGCAATATCAAAGTGTAGGTTTTCTAATGAAGCTTTTTCGTTTACTAACAGGGTTCGTATTACATCTTCTTTCGTATCTAAAATTACGCGTACTTTATACATTCTATCATTTTTTGTCAGTACAAAAATACGTATTTTTGGGTGATAATTTTTAGTTACCATGAATAAGCAAGCATCTCTTACAGTCTTAAACAGTTACAACAAAAACACCTTGATGGAAACTTTAGAAATAGAGTTTGTTGATGTAGGAGATGATTTTATTACAGCAAAAATGCCTGTGACATCTAAAGTACATCAACCCTATGGAATATTACATGGTGGTGCTACAGCTGCTTTGGCAGAATCGGTTGGTAGTTGTGCTTCTGCATTTTTTTTAAGAGACTCTAATAAAATTATTAAAGGAATTGAACTGAGTATTAATCATGTAAAAAGTAAGCGAGAAGGACATGTTTTTGCTACCGCTAAAGCGATTCATAAAGGTAGAACTACACATTTATGGGAAGTGAGAATTGTTGATGAGGATGATAACTTGATTTCACTTTGTAAGATTACCAATATTGTTTTAGATAAACAATAGCATGAAGTTGCTAAAAAAAATCTTAAAAACCGTTGGAATTGCTCTCTTTGTGCTTTTCCTTGTTTTATATTATTTATTCTGGAATTTTTCTGCTCCTAAATCTGATATAAAAGTACTTGAAAAATTTTCAGGAAGCTCTGCTATTCCCGTCCTTACTTATGAAAACTTTAAAGGGTTTGAGTACAGAAAGCTTTCTATTATAAAGGATACTACTTTACCTACACTTGTTTTTGTTCACGGAACGATAGGTTCTTCTACCGATTTTGTAAAATATATGAAGGATAGCGCATTGCTTAATAAAGCTAATATGATTTCATATGACAGAATTGGTTACAATTATCAAGACAAAAATCCGGTTCAAGAAAGTATTGCTTTTGAGCGTGACATGTTAAAGAATATTTTACATGATATTACCCCCAATAAAACAATTCTTGTAGGTTATTCTTATGGAGGACCTATTGCCTTAGCTATAAAAGAAAAAGTTAGAAACGTAATTTTACTGGCTCCTGCTGTATATAGTGAAGTAGAACCCATGCCATGGTCCTTAAATTTATATAAATGGAAAGTTACTCAATGGCTTGTTCCTTCAATATGGCAAGAAGCGAGTAAAGAAAAATTATCTCATAAACAAGATTTACAACTTTTCGAAAACAATTGGAGATCTACTCCTAACAACATAGTAAGTATTCATGGAACTAATGATTGGATTGTACCTTTTGAAAACTCTTTATTTTTAAAAGAACAGTTTCCTGAAAATCAGTTTGAGTTAATTAGCGTTCCTGATGCTAGTCATGGATTTATTTGGAGTAAATTTGACACGATTAAAAAACATTTAATACAACAATTAGATTGAGTATTTTTTTAAACATAAAAGAAGCCTTCAACGAAGAATTACCTTTTGTTACTTACAGAAAACCTAACAGTTCTATAATTAAAGGATGGTTCCAACAAAACAACGACTTAATTACCTCTGAAAACTATAATGAGAGTGGATTTATTTTTGCTCCGTTTGACAGCAGAGAAAAAGCTATCTTAATTCCTAGAAACCAATCTACTTATATAGAAGAAGAAACTACTGTTGGAGATACTCAAACTAACAATAATAATCATGCTCCTGATACTGCTTCCGAAGAGAACCATATTCAACTGGTTGAAAAAGGAATAGCCGCTATTAAAAATCAGCAGTTTAAAAAAGTAGTTCTTTCCAGAAAAGAAAAAATTGAGTTATCAGATTTCAGCCTTATTGATACTTTTCAAAAACTTCTGAATAACTACCCAACAGCTTTTGTATATGTTTGGTATCATCCTAAAATTGGGTTATGGTTAGGAGCTACCCCAGAAACTTTAGTTAGTATTAAAGATAAAAATTTTACTACTATGGCTTTAGCGGGAACACAAGTTTACAATGGCACAACTAATGTTACTTGGCAGCCAAAAGAATTAGAAGAACAACAATTTGTAACTGACTACATCACTGATAGGTTATCTGATATTTCCTTAAACATTACAACATCTGGTGTTGAAACTATAAAAGCGGGTAAATTACTCCATTTAAGAACCATTCTTAATGGAAAGTTAAAAACGAATACTGCTTCTTTAATCAAAAGCTTACATCCTACCCCTGCCGTTTGTGGAATGCCTTTAGAGGCTTCAAAACAATTTATTTTAAATAATGAAAACTATCACAGAAGCTTTTATACAGGTTTTTTAGGAGAATTAAATACCGACAATAAGGAAAGTCATTTATTTGTTAATCTTCGTTGTATGGAGGTTTCTAACAATACTGTGTATATTTATGTTGGAGGTGGAATTACAAACGACAGTAATACTATAAAAGAATGGCAAGAAACAGTAGCAAAAACTACTACTATGAAAAAAGTTTTATAGGAAAAACACCTACTCTACAAAATACTTTACCCCAAAACAAACATAACCTGCTGAAATTCAGTTTTTTTTATTATATTTAGGTAAACTCAAAACTCGCTTTCCTATGAAACAAAAATTACTTAGGATTAACCAGCGTGAAGACAAACTTAATAGTAGAGTGGGTAGAACTTTAACTTATAAGCAGCTGGTTGAATTCGCATCAAAACTACCAAACAAAATAAAATCGCTTATGTAAAAAATAAAACCACCAATTGCTGTGCAACAATTGGCAGTTTTCTAAGTGTAAATTGAATTTGAATTGATTTTTTTCTGCACATTATCATCTCTAAACACAAGTAATATCACTTGTGTTTAGAGTTATGCATAACAGTTTCTTCTGTTAAATATCGTCGAAAGAAACGTCTGTAAAGCTTTCTGTAGAAGCTACTTCTGTAGTTACGTTTTCTTCTTTTTTATAGTCTTTTTGATGACGTTCACTTATAACTTCAGATCCTTTTTCGTTTACAATAAAGTCTGTTGCCTTGTTCAACATCTCTTTAAAATCACTAAAATCCTCTTTATATAAGTAAATTTTATGTTTTTGATAATGAAAAGAACCATCATCATGAGTAAACTTCTTACTCTCAGTCACTGTTAAATAATAATCATCTGCCTTTGTAGATCTAACATCAAAAAAATATGTTCTTCTTCCTGCTCTTAAAACCTGTGAAAAGATTTCCTCTTGTTCTACTCTCTCGCTCATAATTCGTTACTTAAAATAATAGTTGGTTATTTAAATTTTCTCAACAAATCTAACAAAATATTTGACTTGACAATACGAAATGCTATATTTCTTTTTCTAAAAGCTGTTGTTCGTATAAATCTTTATAATACCCTTTTTCTTTTACTAATTGATTGTGAACACCTTGCTGAATAATCTTTCCTTCATCTAATATTATTATTTTATCTGCATTTTTTGCAGATGATACCCTATGGCTTATTATTATCGTTGTTTTATCACTAGAAACTCTTTCTAAATTTGATAAAATTTTCTCTTCAGTCTCAGTATCTACAGCTGATAGACAATCGTCAAAAATTAAAATTTTAGGATCTTTTATAATGGCTCTTGCTATAGAAGTTCGTTGCTTTTGCCCTCCAGAAAGCGTAACACCACGCTCTCCTAAAATAGTTTTATAGCCTTGTTTAAAATCGATAATATTATCGTGTATAACCGCGTTTTTGGCTGCTTCTATAATTTCTTCTTCTGTAGCGTCTTCTTTTCCAAATTTTATATTGTTTTCAATGGTATCTGAAAACAAGAACGGTTCTTGCGGCACAAAACCAATTTGATTTCTTATATCATATAAATTGCAGGTTTTAATATCTTTTCCGTCCATTAATACAGTCCCTCCTGTAGTATCATACAAACGTGAAACTAAGTTGATTATAGATGACTTACCACTTCCTGTTTTTCCTAATATTGCTAGTGTTTCTCCTTTTTCTACCTTAAAACTTACATCTTTTAACGCTGTGATATTTGTGTCTTCATAGGCTAAAGAAACATGATTAAACTCAATATCTCCTTCAATGATAGTTTCTCCTTCATTTGCATTTTCAATTTCAGGAACTTGTTCTAAAAATTCATTAATTCTTTCTTGAGAAGCTTCAGCCTGCTGCACCATTGAAGTTACCCAACCAACTACAGCTACTGGCCATGTTAAAATATTTACATACATAACAAAAGCACCAATGGCTCCAACTTTAATTTCTTCATTAATATATAAAGTACCACCAACATACAAAACAATGATATTACTAATTCCTATTAATAAAATCATTAATGGAAAAAATAACGCTTGTACTTTATATAGGTTTATATTTTTATCTTTACTAGCATCTGCCAACGTATCGAAGTTATTAATCACAGCGCTTTCTATTGCATATGATTTTACTACATTAATACCAGAGAAAAACTCCTGATTAAACGTTGTTAATTTTGAAAGGTATTGCTGAACTACTGTACTTCGTTTATTAATTTGCTTGCTTAAAATAAATACTGATACTGATAAAACAGGAAAAGGTATCATTGTATACAAGGTGAGCTTTGGTGATATTGCATACATTTGAGTAAAACCGACTGCAAAAGACACTAACATATTTAATGAATACATGATGGCTGGTCCAAAATACATACGAACTTTAGAAACATCTTCACTAATACGGTTCATTAAATCACCAGTTCTATTTTGTTTGTAAAAATTAAGTGACAGTCGTTGATATTGCTGATAAATTTCATTTTTTAAATCAAACTCTATTAATCGAGACATTACAATTATAGTTTGACGCATTAAGAATGTAAAGAAACCACCTAACAGTGTTACCCCTACTATAAGCAAAATATTTGTAAAAAGTATACTTTTAACTTCTGATATTTCAGTTATTTTACCTAATTGATAATCTTCCACAACATTTAAAGAAGTTAACACATAATTAGGCACTTTTAATGTAAATATTTTAGCTAATACAGTTATAAAAACTCCTAATAATAACCTCCATTTGTATTTAACAAAGTACTTGTTTAAGTATTGTAATGCTTTCAATTCTATTTTATTATAAAAATTAAACTTTATAAAAGGGTCTTGTTAAAGATACCTTAATTGAGACCTCTTTTTTTGCTTATGTTTTAACGATTTCTTACTTTTGTCATCTAATTTTTGAGATTACCCAAATCATCTCAAATAAAAAAACAAAACAAATGACATCAGAAATCATTGATACTAAAGATCTTAAGAATGACCCAGTGTTCGGTCAGTTATCTTTTGACAATCACGAGCAAATCGTTTTTTGCAACGACGAAGATACAGGTTTAAAAGCAATTATCGGTATCCACAATACAACTTTAGGGCCTGCTTTAGGAGGTACTAGAATGTGGCAATATAGAAGTGAATGGGAAGCTTTAAACGATGTGTTACGTTTGTCTCGTGGTATGACTTACAAATCTGCTGTTACTGGATTAAACCTTGGAGGTGGTAAAGCAGTTATTATTGGTGATGCTAAAACTCAAAAAAATGACGCTTTAATGCGTAAATTTGGTGAGTTTGTTAATTCTTTAAGTGGAAAATATATTACTGCTGAAGATGTAGGAATGGAAACCCGTGACATGGATATAATCCGTGAAGTTACTCCACATGTAACAGGTGTTTCTGAAAGTATTGGAGGCTCTGGAAACCCTTCTCCTGTAACAGCTTATGGTGTTTACATGGGAATGAAAGCTGCTGCTAAATACAAGTTTGGAACTGATAACTTAGACGGTAAAAAAGTATTAGTTCAAGGTGTTGGTCATGTTGGAGAAACTTTAGTTAAACACATTACCGACGAAGGAGCTCAAGTTATTTTAAACGATATTAACGAGGCTCGTTTAGAAGAATTAAGTAAAAAATATGGTGCAAACGTAGTGTTAGGAAATGACATTTTTGGATTAGATGTTGATATTTACGCTCCATGTGCTTTAGGTGCTACTATTAATGATGAAAGTATCGCTCAATTAAAAGCTAAGGTAATTGCAGGTGCTGCTAACAACCAATTAGCAAATGAATTAAAACACGGTACAATGTTAAAAGAAAAGGGAATTGCTTATGCTCCTGATTTCTTAATTAACGCTGGTGGAATTATTAATGTATATGCTGAAGTTGTTGGTTACGATAAAGCTGAGAGCTTAAAAAGAACTGAAAACATTTACAATACTACATTAGAAATTTTTAATTTATCAGAAAAAGAGAATATCACTACACATCAAGCTGCTTTCAATATTGCACAAGCAAGAATTGATGCTCGCAAAAAAGAGCAAAATAGCTAGATAAAAAATAAAAAAGTTTTACTTTTGCAGAGCGTTAGAAATAGTTTCTATCGCTCTTTTTTTTAAAGTTCTTTAGAATGATTAACAGAAGACATATTCGTGTTAAAGTAATGCAGTCGGTTTATGCGATGCAGCAATCGCATAGCGATGATTTAGTTAAGGAAGAAAAATTCTTAAAACACAGCATTCAAAAAATGTACGATTTGTACGTTTTAAACCTTCAATTATTAGTTGAAGTACAAAAATTAGCTCGTAAGAGAATAGAGCTTTCTAAAAAGAAAATACTAGCTACAAAAGAGGAACTCAACCCAAATACAAAATTTATAGACAATAAACTTTTAAACTCACTTAATGAAAGTGTAAGTTTAGAAGGGTATGTTGAGCTTAACAAGCTTAATTATTGGGACCTTGATGATGAGTATGTAAAAATCTTATTAGATGAATTACAAAGAAGTGACCTTTACAAAAAGTACATGGACACTGTTGAAAACTCTTACAACATAGATAAAGCCTTTGTCATTGACTTTTTTAGAGATATAGTAGCCCCTAATGAAAAGTTAGCTGATTATTTTGAAGATCAAATGATTTCTTGGGTTGATGATATTCCTTTTGTAAATACTTGGATTCTTAAATCTTTAAACAAACAAAAAGCAAATAAGCCTTTCATATTAGGTAGTTTGTATAAAGACAATGATGATAAAGTTTTTGTTTCTGATTTGTTTACAAAAACAATGTTACATCAACACAAATACGAAGAGGACATTAAAGAGAAAACTCCTAACTGGGAAGCTGATAGGATTGCTGATATTGATATGATTATTATTAAAATGGCTATTACAGAATTTTTACACTTCCCTTCAATTCCAAGTAGAGTTACCATAAATGAATATATTGAGTTAGCAAAAGATTATTCAACAAACAAAAGTGGTTACTTTATTAATGGAGTTTTAGATAAATTAGCCAAAGACTATCTAAGTTCAAATAAGATGGTTAAAATAGGTAGAGGTTTATTATAATAAATTAGTATTTTTACAACAAACTAAAAATATTTTAAAATGAAGAAAATAGCAGTAATGGTAGCATTTGTTGTTTCTGCGGGAATGTTAGTTTCGTGCGGACAGGGGAATGCTTCATCAAAAGTTAAAAAAGAAAATCTTGAAAAAGCAGAAAAAAGAGATAGCTCTATAGGTTTAGGAGCTCCTGTGATTTCTTTCGATAAAGAAGAATTTGACTTTGGTACTGTTAACGAAGGTGAAGTTGTTAAAACCACTTTCGTAGTAACAAATACTGGTAAGAGTGATTTAATTATTACAAATGCGCAGGCATCTTGTGGTTGTACTGTTCCTGAATGGCCAAAAGAAGCTATTGCTCCTGGTAAAACAGGAAATATTAAAGTTAGCTTCAATACCAATGGTAGAGTTAACAAACAATCTAAATCTATTACTTTAACTACCAACACAGAAAAAGGAAGAGAAATTATTAAAATTTCTGGAATGGTAACCCCAAAAAACAATAACTCATAATGTTCGAAACTATCTTCTTACAAGCTAGCTCTCAAGAAAGCTTAATGAATATGCTTCCTTTTGTAGCAATGATTGCTGTTTTTTACTTTTTAATTATTCGTCCACAAATGAGACGTCAAAAAAAAGAAAAACTATTTCAAGCAGAAATTAAAAAAGGAGCTAAAATAGTTACCACCAGTGGAATTCATGGTAAAATTGTAGAAATTAATGATACCGATAACACCGTTACTATTGAAACAGGAGCTGGTAAAATAAAGTTTGAACGTTCAGCCATTTCTATGGAAATGAGTAAAAAACATACTTCAGAAGCTAAAAAATAAAAGAGATTTATTTTATAAAAAAAGTGGGCTTAAGAGCCCACTTTTTTCTTTTTTTAGTAGATTGCACTAATAAACAATTTCTTGAAAACAAAATTTAACATACCTAAAACATTTTTTGGCTTTTTAACCGTATCTATATTTTTCTGGTTGCTTATTAATTTATCAAAGGAGTATAATACAACTATAGTATATGATATTGAATACACACAACTTCCGCAACAAAAAACATTAATAGAAACACCAATAAAAAAAATTCCTTTAAAATTAAAAAGTAGTGGATACAATCTTTTAATTACTAGTATTAACCATACCCCCATTAAACTAGACCTAAAAAAAGCTTCAAAAAAAAGGGGTACAAATTACTATTTTTTATCGAAAAACCTTTTTAATGAAATTCAAGAACAACTAAAATCAAATATTGAATTAATTAAAATAGAAAAAGACACCATTCCTTTAAAAATTGGTTTTCTCAGCTCAAAAAAAGTTCCCTTAAAACCAAATTTAAACATTTCTTTTCAGCTAGGATATGACTTTTCTAAACCCATAACAATTGTACCTGACAGTGTTTTAATCTCTGGTGATGAAGCCTATGTTACTGAGACTAATTTTTTAAATTTAAAAAACATTACATTAGAAAACTTATCTAAAAATACTAGTATCAACTCTTCTATTATTTTACCGAAAGACTTAAAGCTTAAATTGAGTCATTCTACTGCACAAATTAACATTGCTGTTGATAAATTTACAGAAGGTGAAATTGAAGTTCCTATTTTTGTTAAAAATGCACCCAAAGGAATTAATATATTCCCCAAAAAGGTTAAGGTTATATACAAAGTGGGCTTGCAAAACTTTAATGACATTACCTCCGATTTATTTATAGTTGAATGTGATTATTTACAATCTAAAAAAAAAGAAATAAACTATCTTATTCCTAAAATAAAAGACATCCCTAAAACGGTAGATTTAGTGAGAATAGTTCCAGAAAAAGTTGATTTTTTAATATACAAATAGCATGGTAATAGGTTTAACAGGAGGAATTGGTAGTGGAAAATCTACTGTAATTAATATCTTTTCAGAATTTGAAAATATTGCTATTTATATTGCTGATGATGAAGCCAAAAAGTTAATGAACACATCAAAAAGGATAAAAGAACAATTAATCACTGAATTTGGAGAGGAAGTATATATAAACCACAAACTAAATAGGCCTTATTTAGCCTCAATAGTTTTTAATAACAAGAAAAAGTTAGCTATTCTTAATGCTATTGTACACCCTGCTGTTAACAAACATTTGCAACAGTTCTTAAAAAAAAATAGTATTAAAGATTATATATTATACGAAAATGCAATTCTTTTCGAAAACGGAAGTGACTCTTTTTGTGATAAAATAATTACAGTAACCGCTCCAGAGCATATAAGAATTGAACGCGTTATCAAAAGAGATAGGACTACAATACAAGAGGTAAAAAATAGAATTAAAAACCAATGGAGTGAAACAAAAAAAATACTACAATCTAATTATTTAATTAACAATATTTCACTATTAAAAACAAAAGATGAAGTATTAAAAATCCATAATTATTTAACAAAAAGTAGAAAATAATTTACGTTTCAATAACCTTTTATGTTAAAATTGTCTTAATTTTATAGTAAGTTTGTTAATCTAAGTTAAAAGATTATACGCCTAAAATTTATTAATTTATTTTTGAGTAATGGGCAAGAAAATTTTTATTCTCATTGTTGTTTTAATGAGTATTTCTCTAATAGGTATCATCTCCATTCAAGTATATTGGATAAATGATGCTATTAAAAATAAAAAGGAACAATTTAAAAATAATGTAAAAATTGCTTTAGCTCGTACCTCCGAAAATATTAAGGAAAGAGAGTATTTAGAATTTAAGCAAAATTATAAAGATTATTTTGAAAACAATAAACTCAGAACAGACGCAGAAATAACAACTTTTCTTTTCCAACAAGTTGATACTGTAAGTAAAAAAAAGTTTTCATTTGGTAGTACTATTTTAGAAGAAAGTATTAAAATGCCTAACGAGTTTGTTGATAATGATTCTATCATTATAAAACGTTACTCAGGAAAAGAAGATATTTATTTTTCACAAATAATAAAATCTGAAAACAAAGATTTTAAACCTTTTTTAGACGAAAATCGTTATTCTTCTTTCAGAACATATAACACATGGAATGATGAAGTTATGGAACATGCTTTTAGAAGAAGTAAAGCTGTGTTTCCTATTAATCAAAGAATAAGTAATAAGGAGCTAAGTAATACTTTAGAGGAAGAGTTTGCTAAAATGAATATTACACAAGATTTTAAATATGTTGTTTATGAAGATGGTTTAGCTACTCAATTAAAATCTGGGTATTTTAATATACAACCAGAGGATATTAATTACCCTTTACTAGAAGATGAAGACGGAAATAGCAATTATAAGCTATATGTTAAGTTTCCTAATGAAAAAAAGAACCTGTTATCAGGTATGATGAAAATATTGATACTATCTTTATTTTTTATAGGAATTATTATTGCTGCTTTTTCCACCTCATTGTATCAGTTAATTCGCCAAAAAAAGATTTCTGAAATAAAAACAGATTTCATTAACAATATGACACATGAGTTTAAAACACCTATTGCTACCATAAACTTGGCTTTAGATGCTATTAAAAACCCAAGAATTATATCAGATGAAGAAAAGGTGAAACGGTATGTTCAAATGATTCGTGATGAAAACAAACGAATGCACGGGCAGGTAGAAAATGTATTACGAATTTCAAGGTTAGAAAAAAATCAAATAGAAATTAGTAAGGATGCAGTAGACATGCACGATATAATTGAAGAAGCTGTTGAACATATACAACTATTAACTGATGATAAAAAAGGAAGTGTTACAACGCACCTCAAAGCTATTTCTTCTGAAGTACTTGGTAATCAATTTCATCTAACAAATGTAGTTGTTAACATGTTGGAAAATGCTTTAAAATATTCTGAAAGTGCACCTAAAATAGATGTATTTTCTGAAAACACAAATAAATACTTTATCTTTAAAATTAAAGACGAAGGTATAGGAATGAGCAGAAATGCTCAAAAGTATGTGTTCGATAAATTTTATAGAGAACATAAAGGGAATATACACAATGTAAAAGGTCATGGATTAGGTTTAGCTTATGTAAAAGAAATCATAGACAGTCACCAAGGCACCGTTTACGTTGAAAGTGAAAAAGGGAAAGGAAGCACATTTACAGTTAAATTACCATTAATATAAAATATTAAGAAATGGGGAGTAAAAAAATATTATTAGTAGAAGACGATCCTAATTTTGGAACAGTTCTTAAAGATTATTTAGCATTAAATGATTACAATGTTACACATGCTAAAGACGGAATAGATGGTTTAATTATGTTTAAAAATGCAGAATATGACTTATGTATTTTAGATGTAATGATGCCACGTAAAGATGGTTTTTCTTTAGCTGAAGACATTCGTTCAACTAACAAAGAAATTCCTATTATCTTCTTAACTGCAAAAACATTAAAAGAAGATGTTTTAAAAGGGTATCAAGTTGGTGCAGACGATTACTTAAATAAACCTTTTGATTCTGAAGTTTTATTACATAAAATTAAAGCAATTTTACAACGTAAAGAAACAGAAAAGACAAACGACAGTGATGAATTTGAGTTTAAAATTGGGTCTTTTGATTTTAACTCTAAACTACGTCATTTAATATATAAAGGTGGAGAACCTCAAAAGTTATCACCTAAAGAAAGTAAACTTTTACGAATGTTAGCTGTGCATAAAAATGACTTAATGCCACGTGAATTGGCGTTGACAAAGATTTGGCGAGATGACAACTATTTTACTTCTCGTAGTATGGATGTATACATTGCTAAACTTCGTAAATACCTGAAGAATGATGAAAATGTAGAAATTTTAAATATACATGGTGAAGGGTTTAGGTTAATTGATAACAAATAATGTCATTTTAAATAAGAAAAGCTTAGGTAAACCCTAAGCTTTTTTTATTATCTATCCTATTTGTTTTCTAACTACGCTCTAATGATTTATCAACAGTACTGTACTTTCCGTTATAACTTCCTGTTACTACACTTCCATTAGCCTTTTTAACTTTGAATTCTAATGAAATATCAGTTTCATTAATTGAATTTATAGTTAAAGTAACTTCATCTCCTGTTTCATACTCCATTAACAATTGCTCATTATCATACTCTCCTAAAAACTCTCCATCCGTCATAAATTCATACCATAAACTGTCTGTTGTATAAGTTTTTGAAGTTAAGCCTTTATCACGAACAGTAATTGTAAATAAATCCACCTCAGTTAAAGCTGTACCAGAGTTTCGAGCAGCTTCTATATCTTCTTCAGTAACATTCAATAAGTGTAAGAATACAGAAGGCGTATCTCCTTTCATGAATTTCTCTACCAAAATTGATTCTATCGAATAATTTTCACCTTCAATTATAAATTGATTTGGTGTTTCTTGAACATCATCAGATGAACAGCTTACATAAAAAACAGTTGTTAAAATAATTGCTAATAAGTAGTCTATTTTTTTCATAATTGTATAATTTGACATGCAAAACTACCTTAGTTTTAAAGCATCTAGTTAAATTTACTTCTGAATATATCATGCATTTTTCTAAAAAGCTAAACTTTCCTTTTAAACTATTTTCTACTACTTTTTTTATACATTGTAACAATAATTTACATCAATCGTCAAATACATATAATCAACAAAAACCAAAATAGCTTGGAAACAATTTTATCTATTCGAAACCTCGATAAAAAATACGGAAAAGTTCATGCCGTAAACAATCTTTCTTTCGATATACAAAAAGGCACAGTGTACGGAATTTTAGGACCTAACGGAAGTGGTAAATCTACTACTTTAGGTATTATTTTAAATGTAGTAAACAAAACCTCAGGGAGTTTTAGCTGGTTCAATGGAAACTTATCTACACATGAAGCATTAAAAAAAGTAGGAGCTATCATTGAACGCCCTAATTTTTACCCTTACATGAGCGCCGTTCAAAACTTGCAGTTAATTTGTAAAATTAAAGGAGTTTCGTACGATAAAATTGAAGAAAAACTCAAGATTGTTAATCTTTTTGAACGTAGAAATAGTAAGTTTAAAACTTACTCTTTAGGAATGAAACAGCGCTTAGCTATCGCTTCTGCCCTATTAAATGATCCAGAAATTTTGATTTTGGACGAACCTACAAACGGACTTGACCCACAAGGAATACACGAGATTCGTCAAATAATTAAAGAAATTGCTAAAAATGGCACTACAATTTTACTAGCCTCTCACTTACTCGATGAAGTAGAAAAAGTATGTTCTCATGTAGTCGTAATAAGAAATGGTATAAAATTATATAGCGGTAGAGTTGATGAGATGACTGCTTCCAATGGTTTTTTTGAACTTCAAGCAGATAATCAAGAAATACTTACTCAGCTTTTAGAAAATCATCCAGCAATAGGAAACATCAAAGAAGAAAATGGAATTTTAATAGCTAGTCTAGCTTCAGAATTATCTGCTTCAGAAATTAATACATTTTTATTTGACAAAGGAATTTCTCTTTCTCACTTAGTGAAACGTAAACCTAGTTTAGAGCAACAATTCTTAGACCTTACCAACAACCAATAAACTTACACCATGTTACGACTTTTAAATATAGAAATTCATAAATTAAAATATAACAGAGCTAGTAAAGTTCTTTCAATTATCTATTTCGCATTATTAACCTCTATTGCTTTAATTGCAGCAATAAAGTTTGATATTGGCCCCATTAAATTTCATTTAGCTGAACAAGGAATTTTTAATTTTCCATATATCTGGCACTTTAACACATATATGGCTGCCATATTTAAATTCTTTTTACTACTAGTTATTGTTTCCATGATGGCGAACGAGTACAGTTATAAAACGTTAAAACAAAACTTAATAGACGGTTTAAGTAAAAAGGAATTTATTCTATCAAAATTTTATACCGTTATAGCTTTTGCTTTTATTTCAACCATCTTTGTTTTTATTGTCTCTTTAATTCTTGGAGCTATCTATTCTGATTTTAATGAAATAGCCATCATATTTTCAGACTTAGATTATTTATTCGCTTTCTTCGTAAAATTATTAGGTTTTTTCTCCTTTGGATTGTTTTTAGGTGTCTTGATTAAACGCTCTGCATTTGCTGTTGCTGCCATGATTGTTTGGCTAATTATAGAAAGTTTAATTAAAGGATATTTATACTGGACTTTTAGAAACGTAAAAACGGGGGTTGATGAAGCTGTAAATTCAATCATGCAATTTTTCCCGCTAGAGTCTATGGCTAATTTAATTAAAGAACCATTTACAAGATTAGGTGCAGTAAAATCAGTAGCTAATCAAATAGGAGAAAATTTCACTAAAGACTATTCTGTTAGCCTTTTCAATATAGCTATTGTATTAATTTGGACTGCTATTTTTATTTACTCATCATATGCTTTGTTAAAAAAACGAGATTTATAGAGGGTTTTATGTAGTTTAGTTGTTTTATTTATATAATCAAATTCATTTTGATGAAAAAACAACTACTTCTAGCATTTTTTATTATTGTCTCTATATCCCTTTATAGCCAAAAAGAAGCAAATGTTTGGTACTTTGGAAATAATGCAGGGCTCGATTTTAACTCAGGAAGTCCAATAGCTTTAAATGATGGATTATTGAAAACTGATGAAGGTTGTTCATCTATTTCTGACGAAAACGGGAACCTTTTATTTTATTCAGATGGTATTAATATTTGGACGAAAAACCATGAACTATTGCGTTACTCTAACGGTAATTTAGCTGATGACCTGCAAGGTAACCCTTCAAGTTCACAGTCTGGTTTAATTATTCCAAACCCAGAAGATAAAAACCTTTACTATATTTTTACAGTGGGGACAGATTTTATTGGAAATCTTCCTTACCCTGACAATCCAGGGTTTAGGTTTTACACCATAGATATTTCTAAAGGAAATGGAGGAGAAATTATTTCTGGCCCTGTTAACCTTTCTAATGGTCGAGATAGAGAATGGTCTGAAAAAGTTACAGCCGTTCAAGGAAAAGACTGTAGAGAAATATGGATTTTATCTATCGTACAAGATACTTTTTACGCCTATAAAATTGATAAAAACGGAGTGGACTCTACAAACCCTATTACCTCATCTTCATCTTACTATTTAAGAGATAAAAGAGGATATTTAAAAACATCTCCAGATGGAAGTAAAGTAGCACTTGCTGACTTTACAAATGACGGAAGTGGAAGATTAGTTTTATACGATTTTGATAACGCTACAGGTAAAGTAGCTTCTAACGGGCTAATTCTTACAAGTGGTCCAACTGATGGTTCTCCTTATGGTGTTGAGTTTTCTCAAGAATCTACAAAACTATACTCTTCTTTATATCATGAAAACAGTAACTCTTTCAGAGTTTTTCAATATAATTTATTAGATGCTAACATCGCACAAACTAAAACTCAAATCCATCAAGAGCAAGGTTATAGAGGTGCTTTACAATTAGCTCCAAACGGAAAGATATATGCTTCCATTCCAGATAGAGCCTATTTGGGAGCTATAGAGAATCCAGAAGATAATGCTACTGATATTCAATATACTTCAAACGCTGTAAACTTAGGTGGCGCCATGTCTTCACAAGGATTACCTCCTTTTATTCAGTCGTTTTTTGCACCTGTAAAATTAATCAATCTAGCTAATAATGAGGTTTTAAACAATAGCAACCAAGTTTTTTGTATTGGAGAAAGTTATCAAATTCAACCAGAAAAAAACAACCCTAGCGATACATATACATGGTTTAAAGATGGAAAAGAAATAGCCAAAACAAGAATATTAACTGTTGATAACACTAATTTTGGAAGTGGTTTATACGAAATAAAAATAGAATCTAATTCTTACTGTAAAAAAACATTCACTGGTAAAGTCCAAATAACATTTGAACCAAAACCTACAATTAACCCAATTCAACCTTATATACAATGTGATTTCGACAGTAATCCTATTGATGGTTTTACAACTTTTAACCTAGAAATATTAGAAAATGCTTTAGTAAATAACCTTACTGAAGTTACAATTGATTTTTTTGAAACATCTGATACTAGTTTTTCATCACCAATTAACAAAAATAATTACACTAATTTAACAGCAATAAATCACTCTATAACAGTAAAAGTTACAAATAACACTACTCAATGTTATCAAACGGATATTATTAATTTACAAGTAAACCCAACGGGATTAACTTATTATAGCGATGAACACATCCATGAATTAGATGAAAATGCATCCAATCCTGATGCCAAATTTAGCGTTGGCACTAACAACGGTTTTCTTGACTTCTCTTTGAAGACGCAACAAATAATTAATAATTCAGGTGGATCGCTATCAGAAAATACTCACGATTTTCAATACTACAGAACAGCAGAAGATGCTTCCTTACAAATAAATCAAATTATCCCCCCATACGAAGATGACTTATTTACCAACAATTCTGATGTATATATTAGAATTTCAAATAAAGGAGCTACATCTTGTGAAGCAGTTGGTAATTTTAAAATTTTTGTAGAAAAAATCCCTATCCCTAAAGGTAATTTAAATAACATTATCCTATGTGTTGATAACCCAAGGCTAAGCCCTCAACCACATACAGTTGAATTAAATGCCGATACAGGTAATGCTACAGACACATACAAATGGTATCTAGATGGTAAATTACTCTCTGGAGAAACATCTGCTATATACAATGCTAATTCTTCAGGAGAATATAAAGTTGAAGCCTATAGAACTCACCCAAACATCACTTCCCCTTTTATGGGATATAATACATTTTTTGTAAAAGAGTCTAACCTAGCATTAATAGTAAATATTAAATCAGTAGACGATCAAGACAATCCTGATAGTAATAAAATAGAAATTACTGTAGATGGAATTGGTAATTATGAGTTTGCTTTAAATAGCACAGATCTTAGTGATTTTGCTAAAGGAGACGAAAACCTTACTTATACATTTACTAATATTCCTCCCGGACTTAACTCTATTTTTATTAGAGATCGTAACGGATGTGGAATTACTACATCTAATCAGGTTTCAACTATCTATTTTCAACGTCATTTCACCCCAAATAATGACGGACATTTTGATACATGGAAAGTTTTAGGTGTCGATAATGATTACTATGATGTTGTTAAAGTTCAAATTTTTAATCGCTTTGGAAAATTAATTAATGAAATTACTGATAAAAATAGTCAGGGTTGGGATGGTATATACAACGGTACTATTCTTCCTTCAAATGATTATTGGTACAATGCTGAGTTAATTGATAAAAGTGGAAGAACCCGAAAAAAGACAGGGCATTTCTCTTTACTGAGGAAATAATTTACACATTTATGAAAAAGACATTTTTTTTTAGTTTATTTTTTATTTGCTTACACGTATTTGCTCAAAATGATTGCTCAGATGCAATCGTAGTTTGTGGTAATAGTGGTTTTCAAAACTTAAATGCTACCGGTGTAGGTATTCAAGAGCTTTCAGGTTCAAATACATGTTCAAGCCAAGAAAATAATAGTTTATGGATTAAAATTAAAATTAATAAAGGAGGAACATTAGGTTTTACACTTACTCCTACCAACTCAAATGGTAGTCATAATACAGACATCAATATCGATTTTGATTTTTTTATCTTTGGACCAAATGTAAATTGTGGAAACATCGGTCAAGCCATACGCTGTTCTACTACAAACCCAGCAGCAAGTAACGAAGGAAATAACCTAACAGGTATTAGAGCATCTGAAACAGATATCTCTGAAGGTCCAGGTGAACTAGGTAATAGTTTTGTAAGTTCTTTAAACGTTAATGATAATGATTCTTATTTTCTTGTTATTGATAGACCTATAGGTAATAGTAGCTTTAAAATTGATTGGACTGGTACTGCTACTTTTAATAATCCTCCTGCAATTAATCCGCCAACTTATGGTCAGTCGTACGATATAGAAGAATGTGATAGTGATGGTGTTTTTGATAATAGTACACACTTTGATCTAACCAATAACAGTAATTCAATACTAAATGGACAAACAGATGTAAAAATTAGTTACCATCTAAGTAATAATGATGCTCAAACCAACAAAAACCCTATAGCAACTCCAAACACTTTTAAAAACACGAGTAACCCTCAAAAAATATTTGTAAGATTAACAAACATTAACTCTGAATGTTTCTCTGTAACCGATTATAATATTATTGTAAACAACAATATTAATGTTACTCCTCCATCAGATTATATTGTATGTGATGATACTGATAGTGGAAGCAATACCGATGGTTTATATAGTTCTTTTTTACTATCTTCAAAAGATAATGAAATTTTAGGTATGTTAGACCCAAATACACATACCATAAACTACTATCATAGTCTTTCAGATGCACAAAACAACTTAAACCCTATTAATAAAAACTCTCTTTATACTAATGTTTCAAAAAATACTCAAACTGTTTTTGTTAGAGTTGAGAATAATGTTGGATGCTTAAATACTTCAACTAGTTTTAATCTAATTATAAATCCTGTTCCCTCATTTATTATGCTACCTCCTTATCAGCAATGTGATTTTGACAACAATCCTGCTGATGGTTTTACTACATTTAACTTACAGAGTAAAGAAGCAGAGTTATCAAATAACGATACAAATGTGACTATTCTCTTTTTTAACGATCAAACTGATTTTGACAATAACATATCAATAACATCACCACAAAATTACACTAACACTTCACCTTTCAATCAAACACTACTTGTAAAAATTATAAATAATACAACACAGTGCTTCAATACAGGAAGCTTAGATTTAGTTGTTAACTCATCTGGTCTAGATACTTTTGACGACATGTATTCTTGTGAACTAGACATTAATGCTTCTAACCCTAATGCTACTCAAAGTATAGGTAGTCAAAACACATTCTTTAATTTTGATATAAAAAAGAATGATATTATTACAAAATCAAATGGCGCGTTAACAAGTAACACCCATTCTTTTGAGTTTTATAGAACAGCAAACGATGCCTCATTACAAACAAACAAAATTCTACCTCCATATGATGATGATTTATTTACTAATAACACAGAAGTATTTGTAAGAATTATATCAAAAAATAACAACACTTGCGAAAGTGTCGGTAAGTTTACCCTACATGTTATAGATTTGCCTGTTCCTCAAGGAAACCCTGATAATATTATTCTTTGCGTTGATAACCCTAGGCTCCCCTCTCAACCTTATACAGTTCCCTTAAATGCTGGTACTGGAAATCCAACAGATACTTACAAGTGGTATTTAAATGGTAGTTTGCTCTCTGGAGAAACATCTACTATCCATAACGCTAACACTGAAGGGGAATATAAAGTTGAAGCTTATAGAAGTCATCCTAACATTTCGGAAAATTGTATGGGATATAATACATTCTTTGTAAAAGAATCCAATCAAGCCTTAGTCATAAATATTAAATCAATTGACGATCAAGATAATCCAGATAATAATAAAATAGAAATTACTGTGGACGGAATTGGTGATTATGAATTTGCTTTAAATAGTACAAATCTTAGTGACTTTGTTAAAGGAGATGAAAATCTCTCATACACATTTACCAATATTCCTCCTGGGCTAAATTCTATTTCAATTAGAGATCGTAACGGATGTGGAATTACTACATCTAACAAAATTTCAACTATCTATTTTCAACGTCATTTCACCCCAAATAATGACGGACACTTTGACACATGGAAAGTTTTGGGTGTCGATAATGATTATTATGATCTTGTTAAAGTTCAAATTTTTAATCGCTTTGGAAAATTAATTAATGAAATTACGGATAAAAACAGTCAGGGTTGGGATGGTATATACAACGGTACTATTCTTCCTTCAAATGATTATTGGTACAATGCTGAATTGATAGACTCTAATGGGAAAGTTAGAAAAAAAACTGGGCATTTCTCTTTACTGAGGAAATAAGCAATAAAATGATTATAAATACGGAAAGTTATTTTTTTGTAAATTAGCTTCTTACTAAAATTAACTAGCTATGACCAAGCTAATATTTGTTTGTTTATTTATTTTTTCTATTTCATGTTTTTCTCAAAGAGAAACTGATAATTGGTTCTTTGGAGATAAAGCAGGAATAGTTTTTAACAATGGTAATCTTAGTATTTCTAATAAAGGGCAAATAGTTACCGAAACTGGTTCATCTTCTATTTCAAGTAATCAAGGGAATTTATTATTCTATACTAACGGAGCAACTATTTGGAATAGAAACCACAAAATAATGGAAAACGGAGAGGGTTTAATAGGGGAATCTGAAGCGTCTCAACCTTCAATAATCATACCTAAACCTAATAGTAATAGTATTTATTATGTGTTTACCACTAGAAAGACTAAAACAGAAAACCCTTCTTTGTTTCCTGGTATTTACTTTTCTGAAGTTGAAATATCAAATAAATACCCTTTAGGTAAAGTAACTCAGAAGAATATAAGACTTGAAAATTCTACTGCTCAAAGAATTACCGCAGTACATCATAAAAACGGAAAAGATATTTGGGTTATAACATATGGAAGTAATTCTTACAATGGTCCAGATGAAATTTTCTTTGCATTTAGAGTAACTGATAAAGGTGTTAATTTTCGTCCTGTAAAAACTAAACTAAACGAAATAAAAAGCTCCTTATCCAAAGGAGAAATAAAAGCCTCTCCAGATGGAAGTAAAGTTGCTCTTTCAACTGGCTCTAATTTATACATTTATAACTTTGATAATGAAACAGGGGTGTTTTCACGTTTTAAATTATTAAATTTACGACTAAACTTTACTGATGGGTATACATGTAATGGACTAACTTTCTCTTCAAACTCTAAGATTCTTTATTATTCTTCTTTTTACTATGAAAGAGGAAATAACGACAGTTATAATATTATGCAATTAGATCTTGACAATACAGATCAATTCTTTTTTGGTGAATCTATTTTTACAACTACACCAGACAGAGCAAGTGCCTCTGCCCAATTAGCCTCTGATGGAAAAATCTATATTGCTCAAATAAACTCTGAAAGACTTTTTGATTATGGTGGACAACCTATTGGCTTTGATTTAACCCCTTTCAATACCTTGGGCGTTATCAACGATCCAAATAAACTAGGTGTTGCATGTAATTATGAACACGATGCAGTTAACTTAGAGGATGGTTTGTCTTATTTTGGCTTACCTAATTTCATTCAATCTTACTTTAGAAACAGAATAACGACAGAAAACCAATGTGTTTTTGATACATTCACTTTTTCTCTTGATTCTTATGCCCCTATAAAGAGTGTCGTTTGGGATTTTGGAGATGGAAATAAAAGTAATGATATAACTCCTAAACACACATATACATCCGCAGGCGAATATAATGTTACTGCCGTAATCAATATTAATAACCAAGATATTCCTCTCTATAAAAAAATCACTATTTATCCACTACCAAATTTATCTCCTAATCAAGAAATTATTCAGTGTGATGACAACAATGATGGTATCAGTTTATTTAACTTGAACAATATTGCTAATAAAATCTCAACCGATAATACCCTTACCTATAAGTTTTATAAAAACTTATCTGATGCTGAAAATAACGTAAATGAAATTTTAGATCCTGAAAACTTTTATAATGAAAGTAATCCACAAACCATTTATACGAAAGCAACTAGTATATATGGATGTTCTGATATTGAAAATTTTTCTATTAGAACTTTATTTAAACCAACCCTTACTATTCCTTCTATAACAGTTTGTGAAAATTCTAACAATAAAGGTATCTTTAACCTAGAAAGCAAAAAAGCAGAAATCATAAATACTTTTGGTTTAAACACTCTTGATAAAATTTCTTTCTTCTCTTCATTAGAAGATGCTCAAAGAACAATTACCCCCCTACCTCCTGAATTCCTTTCTCCATCCTCAACCATTTGGGTAAAAATAGAAAATGAAAAAGGTTGCTTTGGTATATCTCCAATTGACTTAATCGTAAATTCTCCTCAAATTAACTTAAAAGACAGCTACACTATTTGCGTTAGCCCTTCTGATCATCCCCCTATTACATTAACAGCTGACTCTTCTAATAATCGTTTCGAATGGAAAGATGAAAATAACAATACCATTAGCACCAGTAACAGTTTTCCTTTAACTAGAGAAGGTGAGTTTTCTTTAACCGTTTACAAAACAATAAATGGTATAGAATGTTCAAACTCTAAAAACTTTACAGTTAAGTACCCTCCTCCTCCTAATGTTTTAAATATTGAAGTAAATATTCAAAGCGAAACCGACAACAGTGTTTACATAAGTATTGATGGAGATAGTAGCTATGAGTTTTCCCTAGATGATGCTAATTATGTTGGAAATGGAACCTCCCACTCTTTTAACAATGTACAACCTGGTATTGCCACTATTTATATAAGAGATATTAATAAATGTGAAAGCCCTACTAAAACCTCAGCAAGTATAATTGGTTACCCTAAATTTTTAACCCCAAACGATGATGGATTTAATGACTACTGGAAAGTTTACGGAGCAAATACTAATTTCTTTAAAGAAATTAATATCAAAATATTTAATCGTTTTGGTAAAATCTTATATGTTATAAATGATAAAAACATAGAGCTTGGTTGGGACGGAACTTACAATAATATAAAATTACCTTCTAATGACTACTGGTTTCATGCTAAATTAACTGATATTAATGACAATAAAATAGACAAAAAAGGGCATTTTACTCTCAAAAGAAATTAAAATTCATCACATAAATAACTATCCGTATTTTTGTTGAATGAACTTTGAATTAAACTCAGAATTTAAACCTACAGGAGATCAACCTCTAGCTATTGAACAACTTTCAAATGGTATTTTAGCTGATGAAAAGTACCAAACACTTTTAGGTGTTACTGGTTCAGGAAAAACATTTTCTGTTGCCAATGTAGTTGCAGAAGTAAATCGACCAACACTTGTTTTAGCCCATAACAAAACCTTAGCTGCTCAATTATACTCTGAGTTCAAGCAGTTCTTTCCCAATAATGCTGTGGAGTATTTTGTTTCATACTATGATTACTACCAACCCGAAGCTTATATTCCTGTTACGGGAACGTACATTGAGAAAGATCTGTCTATAAATGATGAAATAGAACGCTTGCGAATTAGCACCTCCTCTTCCCTTCTTTCAGGACGTAGAGATGTATTAGTTGTAGCCTCAGTTTCTTGTTTATACGGTATTGGTAATCCAACTGAATTCAAAAAAAACGTTATTACTATTGAAGTTGATCAGCAAATATCTCGCACCAAATTTTTACATCGCTTAGTAACCAGTTTATATGCCCGTACAGAAGTTGAGATAAAAAGCGGAACATTTAAAGTAAAAGGAGATGTAGTAACCATTTATCCATCCTACGGTGAAAATGGTTATAAAATTCATTTTTTTGGTGATGAAATCGAAGAAATTGAGACCTTCGACATAGAAACTAATGAAATTATTACACGTTTAGAAAAACTCAATATTTACCCTGCCAATTTATTTGTAACTTCTCCAGATATACTACAAAATGCCATTCATCAAATTCAAGAAGATATGGTAAAGCAAGTAGATTATTTTAAGGAAATTGGGAAACATTTAGAAGCGAAACGTTTACAAGAACGTACCGAATTCGACTTAGAAATGATTCGCGAGCTGGGATATTGTTCAGGAATTGAAAATTATTCTCGTTATTTAGACGGTCGAGAAGCAGGTACACGACCTTTCTGTTTGTTAGATTATTTTCCTGATGATTATTTGATGGTGATTGATGAAAGTCACGTAACCGTTCCACAAGTTCACGCAATGTACGGAGGAGATAGAAGCCGAAAAGAAAACTTGGTAGAATACGGCTTCCGCTTACCTGCTGCGATGGATAACCGCCCGTTAAAGTTTGAAGAATTTGAAGCTCTACAAAATCAAGTGATTTATGTTTCGGCAACTCCAGCCGATTATGAATTACAAAAAACCGAAGGTTTGTTTGTAGAACAAGTGATTCGACCAACAGGACTATTAGATCCAGAAATTGAAGTTCGTCCTAGTTTAAATCAAATAGATGATTTAATTGAAGAAATTCAAATTCGAGTAGAAAAAGATGAACGTACCTTGGTTACTACCTTAACCAAACGAATGGCAGAAGAATTAGCGAAATATTTAACACGTATTCAAGTACGTTGTCGTTATATTCATTCCGATGTCGACACCCTAGAACGTGTAGAAATCATGCAAGATTTACGTAAAGGCTTGTTTGATGTACTCATCGGAGTAAACTTACTTCGTGAAGGATTAGATCTTCCTGAAGTATCGTTGGTTGCTATTTTAGATGCCGATAAAGAAGGTTTTTTACGTTCACACCGTTCGTTAACACAAACCGTAGGTCGTGCAGCACGTAACGTAAATGGTAAAGCCATTATGTATGCGGACAAAATTACCAATAGCATGCAACTCACTATTGATGAGACCACTCGTAGACGCGAAAAACAAATTAATTACAACACAGCACATGGAATTACACCAAAGCAAATCAACAAAAGGATAGACAATACTTTATCTAAAAACGCGATTACTTCGTATCATTACGATAATGCTACACAAAAAGCTGCTGAGCAGGATTTAGAATACCTACCAAAACAAGAAATAGAAAAACGCATACGTAACAAACGTAAACAAATGGAAGAAGCTGCTAAAGCTTTAGACTTTTTAGTAGCAGCACAACTCCGAGATGAAATTGAGACCTTAAAAGAGAATTTATAACTAAAAACCCTGTAAAAATTATTTTCACAGGGTTTTTACATAGAATTAATTCTGAAGATTAATCATCTAATAACTCTGCTGTTTGTTTAAGCTTTTCTTTTAATTGATCAGCTAAATCTTTGTTTCCATCTACATCTTCTGGACTAATTTCTATAGTACCATCTCCATTACCATCAATAGCAGAAGATAAATCTACTTGACTTAGCATTGCATCTAGATCAAAGTTTATAGTAACCTCAGTTAAGCCTTCAGAAACAATAATATCAGTTGCTTCATTTTCAAAGTCTACTTCAATTTCTTCTTCAAAATCATGCCAAAAGATAAATGGTACAGTATTTATAGTACCTTTAACAACAACCGTTTTATTAAACATATCGCTAGACTCGTCTGTATTTTTATCAAATTCAAACTCAATCTCCTCATAATCAGCTTTTGGAAGTTCTAAAGTAGTAATATTTGATGTTCCAGTTAACAAATCTAACTGAAATGGTCCTCTTAACTCAATTTCATCATCAGAACTTATGATACTGTCATTCATAGCATCTTGGTATTTATCATCAAACTCTAACTCTATTTCTGTGATGTTTAGTTTAAATTCAGAAATGGTTACTTCTGCATTATTTACATTTTTTGAAGCTCGTTTGCTTTGATTAAATGTATTATTTGAAGATGCCTTAATTCTTAAATTTTCATTGTTTCCATCTTCACTAGTACAAGAAGTTCCTAATAACATTAATGAAGTTGCACTTAATAATAATACTGTTTTTTGTAATGTTTTCATAATTTTACTTTTTTCATTTATAACCTTAAGACAACCATATATCTCCTCTCCCTACCATAAAATTTATTTTTTTCAAGATAAAAACATTAACCACTAATAATGAGTCATTTGTAGTCAGAGTTTTTACAAAAAAATTAAAACAAAACTTATCGTTACCAACATCTAATAGAATTAAAACTCTGAAATATTTTATTAAGGCTTATTGAAACAAAGTCAAATTGACTTTTAAGAAACACTTTTTTAGTAAAAAATCGTCTTTTTGGTTTAAAAAAACGCACCTATAAAATCAAATAAACTCAAAATAAACATCAATAAAACAAAATTCATTTTTACATATGCTAAAAAAAATTAAATTCATTTAATTTGTAGTAAATCTCAATAAACTATGTCATCAAAAAATAAACTAGAAAGTTTTACTAATACAACTGAAGAATTTGTCTCTCCAGAGTACATTCGTAACCGCTTCTCTAAAATTATGTCTGATATGTACAAAAATGAGGTACCACTTTATGGTGAGTTACTTGATTTGGTTCATGATATCAATGATAATGTTCTTTCTGAGTCTAAAGAAATTGAAGAGCAGTTAGCACATACTGGCGAATTAACTCGACTAAATATGGAACGCCACGGAGCAATTCGTTTAGGCAAACCCTATGAGTTATTTACGATGAGACGTCTGTTTAAAGTAATGGGAATGTATTCTGTTGGCTACTACGATTTAGCCCCAGCTGGTGTTCCTGTTCATTCTACAGCATTTAGAGCTATTGAAAGCACCGCCCTTAACCAAGCTCCATTCAGAGTTTTTACCTCTTTATTACGTTTAGATTTAATTGATGATACTCAGCTTCGTAACAATGTTGAAACTATTTTAGAAAAACGTCAAATTTTTACAGAAAAAGTTTTACAACTCATTGATAAGTCTGAAAAAGAAGGAGGGTTAAATAAAGAAGATGCCGAAACCTTTGTTCAAGAAGCATTAGAAACTTTTCGTTGGCACGATACTGCTACCGTAGATTATAAAATGTACGAAGCTTTACTAAATCAACACAGATTAATTGCTGATGTAGTTGCTTTCAAAGGGCCTCACATCAACCATTTAACTCCTAGAACTTTAGATATAGACAAGGTGCAAACAAGTATGAAAACTCGTAATATTCCACCAAAAGATAATATAGAAGGACCTCCTGCAAGAAAATGCCCTATTCTATTACGTCAAACAAGTTTTAAAGCATTGACCGAAAAAGTAACTTTTAAAAACAATGCTGAAAAAGAAGAAATAGGCGAACACAAAGCTCGCTTTGGTGAGATTGAACAACGTGGTGTAGCGTTAACTCAAAAAGGACTTGACTTGTATCACGAGTTATTAGGTAAAACACGTAAAGCTATTGGTGGATCACCAACTGCCGAAAATGCCTCAGAATACAATAAATTATTAGCAGAAAATTTTAAAGTTTTTCCTGATAACTATGAAGAGCTACACTCAAAAGAGTTGGCATATTTCCATTATTTCACTACCGATAAAGCAAAAACTTTATCTAAAGAAAAAGTGTATACAAAAGCAGATGTAAACCAATTATTAGAGGATGGCTATTTAAGCATAGAACCTATGGTTTACGAAGATTTCTTACCTGTAAGTGCAGCAGGAATTTTTGCTTCAAACTTAGGAACAGATGATGCTAAACGCGAATATGAAGGCACTTCAAATCAATCATTATTTGAAAAAGATTTAGGTGAACCTGTTTATAAGTTAACAAAATGGTATGAAGACATGCAAGATGAAAGCATACAAAACTGCTTAGCAGTAATAAATGCTTAAGCATAAAATAGAATATTGAAAAAGTGTAGCCGTATATTTGCATTATCGGCTACACTTTTTTTTCGTTAAAAACGATTGTTTATCTTGTAGCTTATATTAAGTTTATTCTAACAAAATTATTCTTTTGGAAAATCAATTTGATTATATAGACAAACAAATACTTTCAAAATTACGTTTAGATGCTCGTAAAGCCTATTCGCAAATTGCGGAAGAATTAAAAGTTTCCAATTCCTTAATTCATCAACGCATTAAAAAACTAACCGCTGAAGGTGTGATTAAAAATGCAGAGTTTGTTTTAGAAGAAAAAAGCTTAGGCTATAAAACCAAATCATACACAGGTATTCGATTGCGTGAAGCTCGCTTTGCTAAAGAAGTAATGCACGAGTTGGAAAAAATACCCGAAATAACCGAATGTAATTTTGTTTCTGGTTACTACGCTATTTTTATTTTAATATTTGCTAGAGACAACGAACATTTACAAAAAATACTATACGATAACGTACATTTGATTAAAGGAGTGGCAGGAACCGATACTTTTATATGTTTCGATACTTGTTTTAAGCGTCACATTCCAATAGAATAATTAACAACACTACCCACATTTTAGGTAATTAAGATAATGGTACAAACAACACAACTAGAAACGTTCAAAAAATCACTAACTGGCGAACTATTTTTTGACGACCTACATAAAAACATTTATACAACCGATGCTTCAGTATATCGTAAAATCCCACTAGCAGTTGCCTACCCTAAAAACATACAGGATATTCAACTATTAATTGATTTTGCTACTAAAAATAACATCACCTTAATTCCGCGTACAGCAGGAACTTCATTAGCAGGACAGTGTGTGGGAGATGGAATTGTTGTAGACGTTTCTAAACACTTTACCAACATACTGGCTTTTGATGAGATTAACAAAACCATTACGGTAGAGCCAGGAATTATTCGTGACGATTTAAACCGCTTCCTAAAACCATTCGGGTTGTTTTTTGGTCCGAATACCTCAACCTCTAACCGTTGTATGATTGGCGGAATGGTAGGTAATAACTCTTCAGGAAGTACTTCTATTCGTTATGGAGTAACTCGTGATAAAGTAATTGCTATTCAAGGCTTGTTAAGTGACGGTAGTGAAGTTACTTTTTCTGAAATTACTTCGACAGAATTCAATCAAAAGAAAATAGAAAATTCGTTAGAAGGAAATATCTATCGTGCTATTTATACAGAGCTTTTTCAAGAAGCTGTTCAGCAAGAAATAAAAAAAGAATTCCCAAAAGAAAGCATTCACCGAAGAAATACAGGATATGCTGTTGATGAATTTTTAACTTCCGATTTATTTGGTGGGACAGAACCAACTATCAACCCTGCTAAATTTTTATCAGGAAGTGAAGGAACCTTAGTATTTTCAACGGCTATTACAATTAAACTAGACGACCTACCTCCTACGCAAAGTATTATGGTATGTCCGCATTTTACTAGTGTAAACGAAAGCTTAAAAGCTACTGTTACTACCATGAAACACACACTCTATGCTTGTGAATTAATGGATAAAGTAATTTTAGATTGCACTAAAAATAACCGTGAACAAGCCAAAAACCGTTTCTTTTTACAAGGAGATCCGGAAGCTGTATTAATGTTAGAAGTTTCGGCAGACACTATAGAAGAAGCTGAAATATTAGCCGATAAACTTATTGGAGATTTAAAAGCAAACAATTTTGGGTACCACTATCCTAAAGTATATGGCGAAGACATTGCTAAAGTACATCAACTACGAAAAGCAGGTTTAGGATTATTAGGAAATATTGTTGGAGACGATAAAGCGGTAGCTTGTATTGAAGATACTGCCGTAGCCTTGGAGGATTTACCTACTTATATTGAGGAATTCACCAAAATTATGGATAAATATCAGCAAAGAGCAGTGTATTATGCACATGCAGGAGCTGGTGAGCTACACTTACGTCCTATTTTGAATTTAAAGAAAAAGGAAGACGTAGTATTATTTAGAAAAATAACTACTGAAACTGCTGAGTTAGTTAAAAAATATCAAGGATCGTTTAGTGGTGAGCACGGTGATGGTATTGTGCGTGCGGAATTTATTCCGTTGATGATAGGTGACAAAAACTACCAATTATTACGAAGAATAAAAAAAGCATTTGATCCGAACAATGTGTTCAACAAAGGAAAAATTACGGATGCTTTTCCAATGGATCAAAGTTTGCGCTATGAAATTGACAGAAATGAACCTGAAATAGAAACCATTCAAGATTTTTCAGATAGCGAAGGTATTTTAAAACTAGCTGAAAAGTGTAACGGTTCAGGTGATTGCCGTAAATCTCCCGAAGCTGGCGGGACTTTATGCCCTAGTTATCGAGCAACTCGAAACGAAAAAGAAACTACCCGTGCTAGAGCCAATACACTTCGTGAAGTTTTAACGAATAATACCGCTAAAAACAAGTTCAATTCTAAAGAATTAAAAGATATCCTAGACCTATGTTTAAGCTGTAAGGCTTGTGCTAGCGAATGTCCGAGTAATGTAGATATTGCTTCGATGAAAGCAGAATTCTTGTACCAATATCAAGAAACAAACGGATATTCTTTCCGCAGTAAATTATTTGCTAACAATGCTAAATACAATAAATTAGGAAGTAAGTTCCCTGTACTAACAAATTTCTTTACCAATACTACTCTAGCTAAAAAGGTTATGGGAGTTGCCACAGAACGTTCTGTTCCTAAGTTAGCAAAACAACCTTTAAGTACTTGGTTAGAAAACCATAAACCAATAGCTTCTAAAAAAACAGTGTATTTATTTAATGATGAGTTTACCAACTATTATGATGCAGAAATTGGAAAAGACGCAGTTGTTGTATTGGAAAAACTAGGATATGAAGTAAAAACCGTGAACCACGAAGAAAGTGGGCGTAGCTATATCTCAAAAGGTTTTTTAAAAGAAGCTAAAGAAATTGCTAATAAAAATGTAAACACTTTTAAAGAACTAATTTCTGAAGAAACTCCATTAATTGGATTAGAACCTTCGGCTATTTTAACCTTTAGAGATGAGTACTTACGTTTAGCAGATGATAAAACAACAGCCAAAAAGCTTTCTGAAAACTGTTACACTATTGAAGAATTTTTAGCTAAAGAACATACTAAAGGTTCTATAGACACCACTAAATTTAGCAATGAAACTAAAGAGCTTAAAATACATGGACATTGTCACCAAAAAGCTTTGTCTAGTACACACGCTTCTTTTTCTATTTTAAACATTCCTAAAAACTACAAGGTGACCATTATGAATACTGGTTGTTGTGGTATGGCAGGATCTTTTGGGTATGAAAAAGAACACTATAAAGTAAGTATGCAAGTGGGGGAAGATACGTTGTTTCCTAAGGTTAGAAACTGTTCGGTTGATACAGAAATAGTTGCTGCTGGTACCAGTTGTCGTCATCAAATTTATGACGGAACAAAGCGTTTAGCAAAACACCCTGTAACTATTTTAAAAGAAGCTTTGTTATAAATAATTGATTTTCATTTCTTTATTTTGTATTTTTAAGACGTTTAATTCTTAAAATGCATTATTATGTCGAGCAATAAAATCATCTTTAACAATGCAATGCTAATTTTTACGGGTATTGTTTGCTTTTTTTTAGTTATGAAAATTTTTGGATTAGAAGATATATCCGAACTACGTTTTTTAAACTTTACTTTCGTTCTTTATGGTATTAACAGGGCTATAAAAACCAACATTGTTAAAAACCATGAGTCGTTATATTTCAGTAATTTTTTATTAGGAATTGGAACCTCAATAATTGCTGTAGCCTTAACTGTTTTTGGGCTAATTATATATGTAGACTTTATTGATGCTAGTTTTATGACAATACTTGAACAATCTTCTTTCTGGGGGCAAAATTTAAGTTTACCACTAGTTGTATTTGCATTAGCTATTGAAGGGATTGCTTCTTCAGTTATCTGTTCTTTTATTTTAATGCAGTATTATAAAAACTATAAAATTTCAAATACAATGGTTGCTTAGGCTTTTGGCAAAAAAACCTCAGCCATCATACAACGAGCACTTCCTCCACCACAGATTTCTATAGTTTCTAGAGAGCTGTGCAGTATTTTACAGTGTTTTTCTATAGCTTTAATTTGATTTGGGTTTAATGAATTAAAGGCAGAAGAACTCATTACTAAGTAACGCTCGTCATTTACTCCTTTAACTTGTAACATATTTCCTGCAAATTGTGTTACTTGTTGCTCTGAGATGGCAATAACTTCTTTTCCATCCGACTTTAAGTGTTTTAATACGTTTTTCTTTTCTTTTTTATCATCTATCGAATCTAAACACACTACAGCAAAACTTTCCGCAACACACATCATTACGTTCGTATGATAAATAGCTTCTCTCCTTCCTTTAACTGTTTGATTTGCTGTAAAAATTACAGGTGTGTATTCAAAATCTTCACAAAATTCAATAAATAACTCTTCATCAGCACGAGGAGACAAAGCACAATAGGCTTTTCTATTGTATCTATCTAAAATCATACTTCCTGTTCCTTCTAAAAAAATCCCTTCCTCTTCTGCTTCTGAATAGTCTACAACATTTTCAATTACAAAACCTTTCTCTTCTAGTTTTTCCAACACGTCTTCTCTACGTTCTAAACGTCTATTCTCTGCAAACATCGGGTAGATAGCTACGTCTCCGTTTTCATGAAAAGAAATCCAGTTATTTGGAAATAATGCATCTGGTGTATTAGGCTCTTTGGTATCTTCAGTAACTACTACACTAACTCCTACAGCTCGCAATTTTCCTACAAAAGCATCAAACTCTTCTTGTGCCTTAACATTGATTGATGCAGGTAACATTCCTGACAACTCTTGCTGGTAATAATTATTTACTGCTGTTTGCTCATTCATCCTAAAGTTTGCAGGACGGACCATTAAAATTGTATTTGTTGTTTGTTGCATACTGCGAAGGTAATAGATTTTTAAGTTTTTATTACAGCACAAAAACAACTAAGTTTTAGTTACACTATGTTAATTTATCTTACCTATTCTAGGTCTACTACTAAAAAAACGTTGAACACTTATTTATAACACATTAAATAAAAATTACTTAAACTTTATTTATTAAGATAATAATAATGTTACCAAACAGTTTAAACCTATGAAAAAAGTAGTAACATAAATTTCTTATCAATCTTTACTATATTTTAACAAATTCTATAACAACACCTATTACTATTATGAATATTTTCACCAAAAATAAGCTATAAACTTACAAACATAAAAAACAAACTATGGGATGGTTTAACAGAAAAAAAACTTCAACAAATAATACTCAAACAACTCAAAAAGATTCTTCAATAGTTAGATCTCAATCAATTACTACTTGTCTAGACGCCGGATTTCATCCTGCAAGTTCTCTCCCTACAATTAGAGAAACAAAGTTAAGACCTGCTGATGAAATTGCAGGAAGACTCCACGCTATAAAAGCTCTTGTTTTATGGCTTATGGTGCCTTCAGAAAATTTACCCGACGAAAAAATAATTAACTTCATTAATCAAAATAAACTTTTTGGTTACATGACCCTAGAGGAAAAAGAAATACTTGATGCTTCTAGAAATGATATTGAGTTAAGAAATTCTATTGGTTGGAAGTTTGAAAACGCATGGCCACTTGCTTGGTACTTTGGTTATGACGAGCCTGAAATTTCTGGTCAAATGATGACTGGTGAGCAAATGCAGGAAATCTTTATAAATTACACTTGTCCACTTGATACTTTAATTAATGATTGGCTTCCTCAGCAACACACTCTAGAAAAAGAAAAATTAGCAGAAAAAGAAGATTTATTTTACTGTTTGCATAATGCTGTAAGAAGTGCTCAACTAGGAGGAAACACTACTCCTGATGGCTTCGACCCTATTGGAAATGGAGGAGTTATACATGAACGTAGACATTCGTTAACATGGATGCTTTCTAACGGTACTGAATGGGAAGATACCGACCTCAGCACATAAACTTGAGAAATAAAGGAAAAGTTAATCATAGACTATATAAATTTGTAAAAATTGAATTTTTAAGAAAATAAGAATCTTTATACTAGTAATTTTACTACTTAGCTTGTGTTCATGTAAAAATACAAACAATGACTCTACTTCTTTCTGGGGAAGTGAAGCTTATACTTTTTGAAACGTTACAATACTTAATAAAAATATTACTAGTTATAGTAGTTTTAAAAAAGGGAATTCTATATGATAGAAACAAAGTAAAAATTATAACATATAAAAAGTCTTTCGGTATGAATGTTAAAATAGTTAGAAATAAAATTAATTAAAGAACTCACTATGATTATAAGAAAAGCCACTACTAAAGACACTAAAGAAATTGCTTCTTATATGTTATTAGCAATGGAAGACATTGTTTATAAATTTATAGGAGAAAGTTCTACAAAAAAAGCACTTGCCTTTTTAGAGGCATTAATTATTCAAAAAAACAACCAATACTCTTATGAAAACTGTTGGGTTATAGAAAGTGACAATAAAACTATTGCTGCAGCTAACATATATGATGGTGCAGATTTAAAAAAACTTAGAAAACCAGTAGCTGCATTAATAAAAACCATGTTTAATAAAGAACTAACATACGAATACGAAACCCAGCCTGGTGAGTATTATATTGATTGTATTGGTGTAAACCCTAGCTACCAAGGTAAAGGTGTTGGTTCTAAAATACTAACCTTTTTAATTGATGAATATGTTCATAAAAAGAGTGAAACATTAGGTCTTTTGGTTGATAAAGATAACCCTAACGCTAAAAAATTATATTTAAAGCTAGGTTTTAAAGTTATTGATCAAAAAACATTAGCCGATAAAGAAATGGAGCACTTACAAATACAGTAACTTTATTAAGAAAACTATAACACACAACACTCCGTTTATTTTATAAGTTTACAATGTGAGAAAACACAGTAAAATACCTAATACATCATCCCTATTTCCAATAGTAGGGCTAGTATTTTTATTGCTATTTTCTCCCTGTAAGGTTAGAAACTTTATACAAGCAGAACTTAGTGTTCCTCTTACAGAGGTTTCGAGTAAAAGTCAGACCACCACGAGCAATCTTAGTTGTTATAGTCGTGAGGTTACAGACATTTCTCTACTACAAACAATACCTTCTTCTATTAAGGTTTATCCTTTTTTTATAAATAGAGCTTTTAACCTTTCTTTTAGCTTTGGTGAAATTTTTCATTACAAAACAAGGATTGATTATCAAAAAAAGAGAGATGTAACAACTTCAGTTCCTCTTTATATTTTATTTAAAAACTTTAAGGTTTATCTTTAATACCACTTTCCACTTAATAGTTTACTTTAATAAAAAGTAGAATTTAACAACATCAAGTAAAACAATAACAACCTACATAAACAATGTTTATGTAACTCGTGGCTATGCCTTAAGTTTAAATAGCTAGCCTCACTTAACTTAAATAAAAAAAATGATTAACAACAATATAAAAAATGATTCTGGACTTTTAGTTCTTGCTATACGTTTAGTTATTGGCTGGACATATTTTTCTGCCTTTTGGAGAAGAACAATTTTAGCTAATAAACTTGATCCTGAAGTAGCTGGGTACATTGGAGAAAAATTCAATCACTTTCTCCCTAACGCTTTAGGCATTAAACCTCTTATTCAATATTTAGTAGAAAATCCTGACATCCTATGGTTAAACATGGTAATATTTACCATTATTGAAGGAATTGTAGGTTTATTCATCATATTTGGTTTATTTACCAGAATAATGAGTATTGGTGTATTTGGGTTGGCAATGGGAATTCTCCTTGGCTCTGGTTGGATAGGTACAACATGTCTTGACGAATGGCAAATTGGTGTACTTGGAATTGCAACAGGTTATGTACTTTTTTTAACAGGCAGCGGTAAATATTCAATAGACAACTACTTCATAAAAAACAATTTTTCCTTTACTAAAAAGAAATGGTTTGCATGGTTAGGGTCAGGAGTTATACCAATTAAGAACCATATTTTTCCAAAATTTGTTTTAATAGGATCCTTGGCTATTTTAGGAATGACTTTATTCACAAACCAAGTATTTCATGGCGGAGTTTGGGGTACACTTCATAACAAATCAGTAAAACCTAAATTAGAAATAACAGAAGCTAAAATTAGCAACGATATACTTTCTTTTGACCTTTTTAGAACAGAGGGTGTTGATGTTTACGGTTCTTGGGTTATCTCTGTTGAATTATCAAACCAACAAAATAATACTGTTATTCAGTATTCTCAAAAAGACTTAGCTTCTTTAACTAATGAAAACATCTTAAATTATTATGTTGCTAAAATAAAACCAGGTAAACACAGCTTGGTTGTGCCTTTGGGTGCTAAAGCTAAAATGATTTTCAAAAATCAAGTTTTTTCTAATCTTTCTAAAGGAACATATACATTAAAAATAACTGATATTAGTGGTGCTTTTTGGACACATCAAATAACTAAATAGACCTAAAAACGCAATAGTGATAGAAATACGCTATTGCGTTTCTTTCATAAACTTTAATCATCATTCACAAGCTAATCTTATATTTTTTTTAACAAATTTCGTGTCGATTGCCTTTGTTTTTATAAATAATTTCACCCAAA
Organism: Tenacibaculum sp. TB-53; assembly: GCF_059716285.2. NCBI lineage: Bacteria > Pseudomonadati > Bacteroidota > Flavobacteriia > Flavobacteriales > Flavobacteriaceae > Tenacibaculum > Tenacibaculum sp. TB-53. The sequence goes on from NZ_CM202790.1 coordinate 1,570,495, forward strand.
AAAGCTATTAAGTGTTTTCTACACTTAACCTCTTGCTAATTAAAACACAAAGTAGACTATGAGTAATCAATTAAATTTTAAAGAATTAAACTTTAAACTAGCAGTGATTAATGAATTAATGTATGTTCAAGAAGTATTAGAGCCTAAATTAGACGTTTATGAGTTTATAGAAAAACAGCGAAACTTATCTAGCTCAGAAGCTTATGATGTTATTGAAGAAGAAGGTTATGAAATTATTCCTGAAGTATTAGAACATTTTAAAAACTTAAAAATTACTTCAGAAATGGTTGAAAACATTGAAGAACTAGACATGGATGGTGGTGACGAAATCTATGGTCAAATTATTCCCTTTTGGGATGGTGAAGATGATGTATTTAGTGTAAACTCTGCTGTTGATGCTGAACTACTTCCTAACTTAAAAAACATTTCTCTTCTTTACAGCGAAAATGATTCACTTTTAGAAGAATTTCAAGAAAAAGGAATTGAAGCTGATTGGCTTTAAAAAAGTAAAACATATTTAAAAAGTAAAAGTATATAATGGAGACTAGTAAAGCAAACGACAAAGAAATACAACAAGAATGGTATAACATAGGCGAAACTTATGCCTCTGAGATAAATAAAATGGTTGCTTTTGGTGAAGAACATGGTTGGGAAAATTGGAAAGGTAAAGAACCAGAAGACAACCGTAACCATTTAGCTGATGTCGTGGTACAAAAGTTAAGAGAAGCCAATAAAACTGGACATATTGAAGAGTTCAGAAAACAATACCCACCTGCTCATACTCCATTAATAAAATATTTTAAAGAAAAAGGACAAAGTATTGAACAGCTATGCTTTATTGAAAATGAAAAAATCGTTTTTGTAACAGGTAGCGCCTATCAAAAAAGACAAGCCTATCTTCTAAACAACAGAACACTTATTAAATTAGATAATACCATTGATGCCATAGGAAAATCTCATCAAAACAACATTTTTGCAATTAAAACTCCAAAAACATTAATTACACGTAAAGAATGGGATGGAGAAATTATTGAAACTTTTGAGTTAGGCGATATAAATGAATTAGGTATTTCAAATATAACACCCTTCAACGATGGGAAAAAAGTACTTATTACTACTTCAGAAGGAATATTTTTAATATCTAAAAACAAGACACACATGATACATCCTTTGCCCGATTTAGAAGATGAAGAATGGGAACCATACATAGACATGGAAAACGCTGCTTTATCTAATGACAATAAATATATTGTAGTTGGTGATCAATCTTTTGATCATCGAGTATTAGATAATGAAGGAAATCAAATTGGAGAAATTGGTCCGCAATCTTCTTATCCTCATTTTTGCCTATTTTCTAAAGACGACAAACAACTTATTACAAACTCTTGTCATTTTTATAACGGAATTACCATAGGGGTTGATGCTAAGAACTTAAACGGATTAGAAGTTGAATCTTATGTAGATGAAGCAGATAATTTTAAGGTTATTGATGATGAAATGAGAGTGTATGTTGGTACAACTACTAAAGACTATTACATTTTAGGTGATGCTTACGGTTACATTAAAGCTTTTGATAAAAACGGGAACTGTATTTGGCGACATTATCTTGGCTCTACCATAAGCGGTATTACAATTTCTGACAACAATCAAACTTTATGGGTAAGCACCTATGCTGGAATTCTTCATAAATTAAAGTTAGGTAAGGGACACAGAGATACACATACCATTGGTAATGGAAATCATTATGAAGATTTCAGATTAATTCTTTGGAAAGAAGAAAAAAAAGAGCTTTGGTGGTAAAGGCTATTAAAATAAAAAGAAGAGTTCTTATTATTTTAGTGCTTCTATTAACAGGTTTTTTAATTCCTCAAAACTTAAAAATGCCTGTTAAGGGAGCTACCAAATCAGATTACAACCCAAAATCATTTTGGTATTACCCTTGGGGAAAATCAATTACTCACAAAGGGGTTGATATTTTTGCTAAGAAAAATACTAAAATCACTTCTTCTACTCTTGGAATAGTTTTATTTTCTGGAAAAACAAGTATGGGCGGAAATACAGTACTAGTTTTAGGTCCAAAATGGAGGCTACATTATTATGCACATTTAGAAAACGTAAAAACATCTTCTTTAACTTTTGTAAATAATAACTCAGTAATTGGTACTGTCGGAACTAGTGGGAATGCCGCTGGAAAAGCTCCACATTTACACTACTCTATACTTACTATAATACCTTATGTATGGAAGATTGATTCAGAAAGACAAGGGTGGAAAAAAATGTTTTATCTAAACCCTATTGAATTTTTAGAAGTTTAATTTTTAATCTAACCCTTCCATTTCTGCATCATAAAACAATCCTGCAGCTTCAATTAAGCTTTCTAACTCATTAGCTAAATCTTGTTCATTTTCATTTGATAAATCTTCAAACCATTCAACTTCATCGTCTTTTAAATTAATTAAAAAACGAGGATATTCAGTATGCAAAACGAAAATATCTTCTGGGTGTTTACTATTATCTGCTAATAAAAATTTAGGTAAGTTCATGGTGTTTTGTTTTAATAAGTTTGATAGTTAATTTGTTAAATCGTATAAATAATAAGATTGACGCTGTAGTTAATCCTGCTAGTAATCCTAACCAAATACCAAAGCTACCATACATATCTTTTGCTCCAAAGAAAAAGCTAATCGGAAAACCAACTATCCAATACGATATAAAAGTTATTAATGTAGGTATTTTAACATCTTGTAAACCACGTAAAGCACCTAACATTACAACTTGTATACTATCACTAATCTGAAAAATTGCGGCAGCAATTAATAAGTTTGCTGCTATACTCATTACCTCCATATTATCTGCATAATTTTCAGCATCGCTTAAATCAACATATAAATTTGGTAATGATTTATGAAAAACAAAGAAGAAAGTAGCAAATACAACCGCTAATATTGTTCCTAAAAAAAAGATTGAAAACGCTATTCTTCGTAATTCTTTATAATTTTTTAATCCTTTTTGATTCCCCACTCTAATCATAGAAGCAACACTTAACCCGGTTGCTACCATAAATGTCATAGAAGATAAATTCAATGCTATTTGATTTGCTGCTTGAGGGTTTTTACCTAACAATCCACTTAACCAAATTGCTGCCGTAAAAATAGCTACTTCAAAAAACATTTGCATAGCACTTGGTGTACCTAAATTTAATATTTTTCGAATCATCAAAGTATCTAAAACAAAAAACTTAATATTGGTTACCAAGCGTTTTGAACGTTCCTTTTTACTTAACAACCACCACAGATATACTACCATTACAAACCTTGAAAGTAATGTTCCATAAGCAGCTCCTACTATTCCTAACTCTGGAAAACCAAACTTTCCATAAATAAGTAAGTAATTAAGTAGCACGTTTAACACATTAGCTATTAATGTTGCATACATAGGGTAACGTGTCATCGACATTCCATCGCTAAACTGTTTAAATGCCTGAAAAATAATCATCGGAATTAATGAAAAGGCTACCAAATCTAAATATGGAATCGCTAACTCAACTACTTCTATAGGTTGTTTCATTAAATACATTAACGGCTTCGAAAAGAAAACAGCTAAAAACAGTACAAGCCCCATCATAGTGCATAAAAAAAGTCCATGCTTAAAAGTAGATTTTGCTTGCGTAAAATTATTTGAAGAATCTGCTTCAGCAATTAAAGGAGTTATTGCGGTAGAAAAACCAATACCTAAAGACATAGCTATAAACATAAAGCTATTTCCTAATGAAACTGCTGCCAACTCAGCAGTTCCTAATTGCCCTACCATTATATTATCTATAAAACTCACAAAAGTATGTCCCAACATACCTAACATTACAGGAGCTGCAAGTTTTAAGTTATATTTAAACTCAGATGTATATTGTTGTAAATTCAATTTCTATCCATTTTTCAAGCTGCGAAGATAAGTTTTTTAAAGGTGCTCCAACTTTATCTTATTTATTTTTTAATTTATTTAACTACCTTTGATTTTTATTAAAACTGGAATAAAATGGCATCAATAACACTAAAAGGGAGCCCTATTGAAACAATAGGCAACCTACCTAAAATAGGAACTAAAGCAATTGATTTTTCATTAGTTGCAACTGATTTATCTATTAAAAAATTAGATAACTTTAATGGTACTAGATTAATTTTAAATATTTTCCCAAGTGTTGATACAGGTACTTGTGCTACCTCTGTTAGAGAATTCAACAAAAAAGCAGCCAATTTAGAAAACACTAAAGTTTTATGTATTTCTAGAGACTTACCTTTTGCTCAAGATCGTTTTTGTGGTGCTGAAGGTATTGAAAATGTAGTAATGTTATCTGATTTTGCTGCTGGTAGATTTGGCAAAGACTATGGATTGGAAATTGTTACAGGACCTTTAGCAGGCTTACATTCTCGTTCTATTGTTATTATTGATGAAAATGGTACTGTAACCTATACAGAACAAGTAAACGAAACTGTAGACGAACCTAATTATGAAGCTGCGTTAAAAGCTCTTTAAGAATATATGAAGAACCCGAATGACGGCTTTTTAAAAGGACGCATACGTAGTATTAAATTTGCAGTAAAAGGAATGTGGTTGTTAATAACTACAGAAGATAGCATAAAGGCTCAACTTACATTTGCTTTAATTGCTGTTTTCCTAGGTTTTTACTTTAACATATCTGCAACCGAATGGATAGTTCAAGTGTTAGCTATAGGAGTTGTTTTAGTTGCTGAAGCTCTAAATACTGCCATAGAAAAAGTAGCTGATTTTATACACCCAAATTACCATAAAAAAATAGGTTTCATTAAAGATATTGCTGCTGGTGCTCCTGCATTTGCAGCTCTTGTATCGTTAATTATTGCTGGAGTAATTTACCTTCCTAAAATAATAGCTATATTGTAGCGTTCAATTTATTCCTAACAAAAATACATGGCAAAAAAAAAGACAACTGTTCAAAAAAAACAGCCAAAAACTTCTATCATTAAAAAGGCTAAAACCTTTTTTTCAAATAGACAAAACCAAACTATTCTAGGTTTTTTTCTATTACTGTTTTCTATATTTTTAACCGTTGCTTTTATTTCTTTTTTCTTCTCTTGGCAAGAAGATCAAAGCACACTTAGTCAATTTGCAGACAGAACAATTCCTACTAAAAATTTATTAGGAAAAATAGGTGCTAAACTCAGTAATTTTCTTGTATACGACGGTTTTGGTTTAGGGGCTTTTATTATACCTATAACATTGTTTTTAACAGGATCTAGAATTTTACTTCAAACCAATCTAAAAAGAATTATAACCTCTTGGAACTGGGCTATTCTTATTATGCTATGGTTTGCAATAACTCTGGGTTTTTTTGAAAAAAAACATGCCCTTTTATCAGGAGTTATCGGTTTTGAATTAAATGAATATTTACAAACTTTCATAGGTAAAACAGGGCTAGCTATTTTGCTTATTTTCTTTTTAGTTGCTTATTTAATTATACGCTTTAGTATTACTCCTGAAACAATTAGTGAAAAGGTAAAAGTTAATAAAGAGAAAAAAGCTAACGCTATAAAAGATACTCCTAAAGTTAACAGAGATGACTCTACAATTGTAAATGATACTGATGTTAACATCAATTCTGAAGAAGCTAAAACTGAAGAAGCAAAGAAAGATAAATCAGACTTTGAACTATCTCTAGAAAATTTACAACCAACCATTTCTAACTATTCTGGTGTTGATGAAACTTCAAATAACGAAAAGAAAGAAGAAATTTCTTTAGATATTACTCAAACTAACGAGCCTACGATAGATATATTAGAAGACAGTAAAAAAGAAGTAGAAGTTGCTATTGAAAAAATTGCAGAAGAAAAAAGTGTCTCTGAAAACTTATCAGATCAATTACTCAAAGATTTTGGTGAGTTTGACCCTACCTTAGAGCTAGGAAATTTTAAATTCCCTTCTTTTAACTTACTAAAAGAATATAACGAAAGTATTTCTGTTGACCCTACCGAACTTGAAGCTAAGAAAAATCAAATCGTAGAAACTTTAAAAAACTACAAAATTGGTATTGCACAAATAAAAGCAACTGTTGGTCCAACAATTACCTTATATGAAATTGTACCTGAAGCTGGAGTTCGTATTTCAAAAATTAAAAACCTAGAAGACGATATTGCTTTATCACTTTCAGCTTTAGGAATACGTATTATTGCTCCTATTCCAGGTAAAGGAACTATTGGTATTGAAGTACCTAATAAAAAAGCAACTATCGTGTCTATGCATTCGGTAATTGCTTCAAAAAAGTTTCAAGAATCACCTATGCAACTTCCTATTGCTTTAGGTAAAACTATTTCAAACGAAACCTTTGTTATCGATTTAGCTAAAATGCCTCACTTACTTATGGCAGGTGCTACAGGACAAGGTAAATCAGTAGGATTGAATGCTATTTTAACATCACTTCTATACAAAAAACATCCAGCTGAAGTAAAGTTTGTATTAGTTGATCCTAAAAAAGTAGAATTAACACTATTCAATAAAATAGAGCGTCATTACTTAGCGAAATTACCAGATGATTCTGATGCTATTATTACAGATACTACCAAAGTAGTTAACACTTTAAACTCTTTATGTATTGAAATGGATAATCGTTACGACTTGCTTAAAAATGCCATGGTTCGTAACATTAAAGAATACAACGCAAAGTTTAAGGCTCGTAAACTAAATCCTGAAAACGGACATCGCTTTTTACCTTATATTGTATTAGTAATTGACGAATTTGCTGATTTGATTATGACCGCTGGAAAAGAAGTAGAAACCCCTATTGCTCGTTTAGCTCAATTAGCACGTGCCATCGGTATTCATTTAATTGTGGCAACTCAGCGTCCATCGGTTAATGTAATTACAGGTATTATAAAAGCAAACTTCCCTTCTAGAATTGCTTTTAGAGTAACTTCAAAAATTGATTCGAGAACTATTTTAGATGCCCCAGGAGCAGACCAATTAATTGGTAGAGGTGACTTATTGTATTCTGGAGGAAATGATATTACTCGAATTCAGTGTGCTTTCGTAGATACACCTGAAGTAGAAAAAATCACCGATTTTATTGGTTCCCAACGTGCGTACCCAGAAGCTTATTTACTTCCAGAATATGTTGGCGAAGAAGGTGGCACAAATCTTGATGTTGATATTGCAGACAGAGATAAACTGTTCAAAGAAGCAGCTGAAGTTATTGTTACTGCACAACAAGGTTCGGCATCGTTATTGCAACGTAAATTGAAGTTAGGTTACAACCGAGCAGGTAGATTAATAGATCAATTAGAAGCCGCTGGTATTGTAGGTCCTTTCGAAGGTAGCAAAGCACGACAAGTACTTGTACCAGACTTAATTGCTTTAGAGCAATTATTAGAAAGTGAAAAGAATTAATAATTATAAACTATTCCGAAAGTGGAAATAAGAAAGACGATGAAAAAAATAGGATTATTATTTATTGGATTATGTATTAGCATTAGTGCTATGGGACAAACAGATTCTTCTGAAGCAAAAAAACTGTTAGATGAAGTTTCAAATAAAATGGGTACCTACAGAAACATGGTTATAGGTTTTAATTCTTCTTTAATTAACAAAGAAGCGGGTATCACAAATGACCCTCCAATAAGAGGAGAAATTACACTCTCTGGTGAAAAATATAACCTAGACTATCTTGGAAACACCTTTATTTTTGATGGAAAAAAATTAGTTGTTATTAACCAAGATGAAAAGGAAGTTAGTATTAACAATGGTAATTTAGATGAAGAAGATGGCTTTATTTACCCTTCTAAATTATTAACTTTTTACAAAGAAGGTTATAATTACCAAATGGGGGCATTAAAAAACAGTAATGGACGTAAAGTTCAGTACATAGACCTTACTCCTATTGATAGTAACTCTGATATTGTAAAAGTTCAATTAGGTATCGATGCTAAAACAAAACATATTTATAAACTTACCCAAATAGGCTCTAACGGAGCTGAAACTACTTTTACAATTACTAAATTTAAAAGCAACCAACCTATATCTGCTCAACTTTTTTCTTTTGATAGAACTAAGTATGCTAAGCAAGGATATTATATCGACTAAAAAATTACATAAAAGTTTTGTTACTGATTTGCTCAAAAATCATTAACAAAACTTTTGTGTTTATATGCCACTAACCTACTACCTTTGCATCTGTGAAAACATTAGACAGATATATATTAAAAAGCTTCTTAGTTCCTTTTTTAGCAACCTTCTTTATCATTTTGTTTGTATTAGTAATGCAAGTATTATGGTTAGCTTTTGATAATTTTGCTGGTAAAGGTATTAGCGCAGGAATTATTTTAAAATTCTTGTGGTACACAACTCTTATTGTCACCCCTCAAGCTTTACCTATTGGTGTTTTATTATCTTCTATTATGACACTGGGTAGTTTATCTGAAAATTATGAATTTGCTGCAGCAAAATCTGCAGGTGTGTCTTTACAGCGTATGGTACGCCCTATTGTTTTCTTAGCTATTTTTTTAAGTAGTATTAACTTTTTGTTTCTTAACTATGTATACCCATACGCAATGCTTAAGCAATTAAACATGAAGGTAAACATTAAAAAGAAACAACCTGCAATAGCATTAGTTGCAGGAAGTTTTAACACTGAAATCCCTAATTTTCAAATAAAATTTAAAGAAAAGTACGGTAAAGATGATAACCTTTTAAAAGAAGTGATGATTTACGACTTATCTTCTAAAAAAGGAAACAATAAAATAATTACTGCAGAACGTGGTGAAATTCTTTCAGAAGAAGGTAGTCGTTATATGACATTGGTTTTAAAAAATGGACATTATTTTGAACATCATTTGAAAAACGGAGCTTCTTATAAAGAGCGAGAAAAAATGTCAGCTTCCTACGCAACTTTTAAAGAATATACTATTAACATTGATATCTCTTCATTTAATGATGATGGTTTGGAAGATGAAAAGTATAAAACAAATTACAATATGTTAAGTTTGGCTCAGTTAAAAGACACTTTGCCAACAATGAAACAAAATTATGATGCTTTTGTTAGTAGTAGAGCTAAAAACTTGTTTTTAAGTATTGATGTAGAAGATTTATACCAACACCCTGACTCATTAATAAACAAAAACCTTTCTCTAGACATTCTTGAAAACTTTGAATTAAAAGAAAAGCAAAATATTCTTTCGGTAGCTACCTCTAAATTAGAACGTACAATCAACAATAATAAATCCAACAAAGACATCTTAAAAAACAAACGAAAATATTTAAATTTATATGATATAGAGTTTTTTAATCGTATGGCCTTTTCTCTTTCTTGTTTATTACTTTTCTTTATTGGTGCTCCCTTAGGTTCTATTATTAGAAAAGGAGGAATGGGCTTACCTATGATTTTGGCAATTGCCATTTATGTACTATATTTTTTCTCCAATACCTTCGGAAGAAACCTAGCAGAAGAAAGCTCACTTACAGCTATTACTGGCTCTTGGCTAAGTGTATTTTTAATGCTACCTTTGGCTATTATTTTAACAGTTAGAGCTACCAAAGATAAAGGTCTTTTTGATATTAATAGCTTTTTTGCTCCAATACGAAACTTTGTAAAAAACTTATTCTCTAAAAAGAGAAAACCGCAACATAATGACAACACAAACACCAACTAATATTCAATTAAACACAATTGAAGAAGCTATTGAAGATATAAAAAACGGTAAAGTTATTATCGTAGTTGATGATGAAGATCGTGAAAATGAAGGTGACTTTTTAGCAGCTGCAGAAAAAATCACCCCAGAAATGATCAACTTTATGGCAACTCATGGTCGTGGGTTAATTTGTACCCCTCTTACTGAAACTCGTTGTAAAGAATTAGAGTTAGGAATGATGGTTAGTAACAATACCGACCCTATGGAAACTGCTTTTACTGTATCGGTTGACTTACGTGGAAATGGTGTTACTACAGGTATTTCTGCTTCTGATAGAGCTAAAACTGTACAAGCTTTAATTAATTCTGATACAAAACCTTTTAATTTAGCTAGACCAGGGCATATTTTTCCTTTAAAAGCTAAAAACGGAGGTGTATTACGTAGAACCGGTCATACAGAAGCTGCTATAGATTTTGCTCGTTTAGCCGGTTTAGAGCCTGCTGGTGTTATCGTTGAAATTATGAATGAAGACGGTACCATGGCACGCTTGCCTCAACTAATGAAAGTTGCTAAGAAATTTGATTTAAAAATTGTTTCTATTGAAGATTTAGTTGCTTATAGAATGGAGCACGACTCGTTAATTGAAAAGAAAGAAGATTTTAACATTCAAACTCGTTTTGGTGATTTCCGCCTTCGTGCATATAAACAAACTACTAATAACCAAGTACACATTGCCCTAACCAAAGGTACTTGGAGTAAAAATGAGCCTATTTTAACTCGTGTTAATTCTACTTTAGTTAACAATGATATCTTAGGAACCTTAACCAATAATGCTGACAAAAAATTAGATCAAATGTTCAAAGTTATTAATGATGAAGGTAGAGGCGCTATATTATTTATTAACCAACAAATGCAAGCATTAAACCTTTTAAATAGACTTCGCATTTTAAAAGAGAACCAAACAAAAGGTGAAATGAAAGCTCCTAATGTAGTCATGGACAACAAAGACTTTGGTATTGGTGCACAAATTTTACACGATTTACACATTCATAAACTACGTTTGGTTTCTAATACTAAACAAACTAAACGTGTAGGTATGATTGGTTACGGGCTAGAAATTGTTGATTATGTAAATTATTAATAAAAATTAGGAAGAACTACTGTTTCAATTTTTGAAATCGCCTCATCTAAAGATGTGTCTGACTTTCGTAAATGTAAGGCCATGTGGTTTACACCGGCGTCTTCGTAAGCTTTTAGTAATTCAGTTAAATGATTAATACCTACTGAACCACCAAAACGATGTGGTTTAAACATAGTATTATCATCTTGTAACAGATTTAAATGAAATGCCGAAATATAAGGTTTGCAGGCTTGATCTGTATCGTATAATGCTTCGCACCATCGTTTACGGTTTAAATAGGTTTCTTCAGGTGTTCTTGGATAATTAAACCAACCATTAGCATTTTTGGCAATCCACTCAAGACTTTGTCCGGAATGTCCAGCAACGACTAGCGGAATTTGATGTTTTGGCTTCGGGTATACCGCAACACCTTTATTTAAAAACGGATATATGGCCGATAAATCACTGTTGGTTTTCCAAGCTTCTTGCATAATATTTAGATGATCTCTAAACAATTTTGGTCGCTCTTGATAATCGATACCATACATTGGAAACTCAACAGGTCTATCACCCAAACCTAAGCCTAAAATAAGTCGGCTGTCACTTAGATGTTCTATCGTAGCGGTTGCTTTTGCTAGTTTTATAGGTTGATGTAATGGAGAAACTATTGCGGCTGTACCTAACAACACATTTTTAGTTGCGGCAGATAAATACCCTAAATAACTTAAGGTGTCAAATAACTGTGCGCCATCACCAAAATTAGGATCGTAAACTGGTACTTCTCTAATCCAAACTGCAGCAAAACCAGCCTTATCAATTTGTTTAACGTACTGTAAATGCTTACTAATATCTGGCACACCAAATGGTCTGCCATCTTCCTTTCGTTTTTTATCGCCTTCTAAAGACCAATCGTTATCTAAAGGAAATTCAATACCAAGCGTCATTTTACCTGGTTTGTATAGTTTATCAAAATTTTTCATAAAATTAAAAAAATTGAACTACATCAAACAGTTTAAAACTTAAATAAGTAAACATGTCTGATGTAGTTTTGTTCTTAGTCATTCCAGATACCCTCTGCTGTATACGGACCTTTTTCAACTTCCCAAAAAGTACCATCTATAAAACGATGATTTTTATCTAAAGCTTCAATACGTTTCATATCGTCTTCATTCAATTCAAAAGCAATAGTATTAAAGTTTTCTTGAAGGCGTTTTGGGTTAACCGATTTTGGTATGACCGAAACACCACGTTGTATATCCCAAGCTAAAAGTACCTGTGCTGCAGTCATGTTATTAGCAGTTGAAATATCGTTAATAGTCTTGTTTTTCAACAAATTTAAATCATCATCATCATTTGCACCAGAACCTATTGGTGCATAAGCCGTCATGTGAATGCGATGTGCTTTAGCGAATTCTAACAGTTCGTTTTGTTGTAAAAACGGATGCACTTCTACCTGAAGCATTTCTGGTAAATGTTTAGCATGATCAATAATATCTATTAAATCATTTTGGTTGAAATTACTCATCCCAATATGCTTAGCTAAGCCTTGTTCTAAAGCATCTTCCATACCTTTCCAAGTGTCTGTAAGTGGTTGGTCTTCAAGCGGAATAAATTCTTCTGCTGTTTTAGGAAACTCGACACCTTTTTTAAAGGCAATTGGCCAATGGATTAGGTATAAATCTAAATACTCTAACTGTAAATCGTTTAAGGTGTTTTGTAACGCAGGAATAACGTTTTCTCTTCCATGAGAATCGCTCCATAATTTTGAAGTAATCCATAGGTCTTCACGTGTAACAATACCTTCTTTAATGGCATCTGCGATAGCGTTTCCTACTTCTTTTTCGTTACCATATACTGATGCACAATCAATATGTCGGTAACCTATTTTAATAGCTTCGTATACCGACGTGTACACTTCGTTAGGTTCTGATCTAAAGGTACCAAGACCTAAAATTGGCATTTCGTCGTTATTTCTAAATTGTAAAGTTTTCATTGTTTTAAAGTTTTTCTTTTTTGTATAAAATCAAAGTGATTAAAAAGCCTACTATTACTAACATACTACCTACCCAAGGTGTTGCGCCAACACCAAGTGAAGATTCAATAATAAGTCCGCCAACATAGGCGCCAATTGCAATACCTACATTAAAGGCTGCTATATTTAAAGCTGATGAAACATCTTCGGTACCTGGCAAGTACTTTTCAGACATTTTTACCACATACAATTGTAATGCTGGCACGTTAGAAAAGGCTAATATGCCCATAAAAAATAGTGTAACCACTGACCATATTTGGCTAGATGCTGTAAAATAAAGTATTAACAATACTATAGCTTGTAAGGCAAACATAACCATTAAGGCTTTCCCTGGTTTTTTATTAGATACTTTACCGCCTATTACATTACCTAATGCAATTGCAATACCGTAAACTAGTAATAAAATACTCGTCATATTTGCTGAAAAACCAGTAACTTCTTCTAATAAAGGAGCTAAATAGGTAAAGGTTACAAAAGTACCACCATAACCTAAAGCTGTGATAGAAAGTACCAGCAAAATAGAACGGTTTTTAAGTACTTTTAACTGATCTACAATACGAAGTGGTTTTGATGTTTTAATCGACGCTGGTACCAAAAAGTAACTTGCTACCGCACCAATAATTCCTAAGATAGCAACACCTATAAAGGTGGCACGCCATCCAAAGTTTTGTCCTATATAGGTTCCTAATGGTACACCAGTAACGATTGCTACAGTTAAACCTGCAAACATTATAGAAATGGCAGAAGCACGTTTATCTTCCGGCACTAAACTAGCTGCAATTGTTGAGCCTATTGAAAAAAACACACCATGTGCAAAACCTGTTAAGATTCTAGCTAAAATTAGTAAGATAAAACTAGGTGCAATAGCTGCCAATCCGTTACCAATTATAAATAATAGCATTATGGCTATTAGCAGTCGTTTTCTTGCAATTTGACTTGTTAATGCGGTTAATACTGGCGCACCAATTGCAACGCCAACGGCGTACAGACTTACTAATAAACCTGCAGAGGATATTGAGGTGTTTAAATCGTTTGCTACTGTTGGCAGTAAGCCAACAATAACAAATTCTGTAGTACCGATACCAAATGCACTTATGGTTAATGCCCATAATGCAGCTGGTAGGCTTTTACGTTTTGATTTTGCTTTTAAAGTTCCTATTTGCGTTTCCATTTTTAGTGTTTAGCCTTTAAAAGTTCTACAATTTTTTCTGCTACTAATTTTGCAGAAGCAGGATTTTGACCTGTTACTAAACGTTCATCAACGCTTACTTTTTCCTGCCACATAGCTGCTTTATCTACAGTCGCACCACGTTCAATTAGTTTATCTTCTAATAAAAATGGTACCACATTTTCTAATTTCACATTAGCTTCTTCTTCATTAGTAAATACGCTTACTATTTTACCATCAACTAAATAGTTACCGTTAGATAATTTAATATTTACCAAAGCCGAAGGACCATGACAAACAGCTGCTACAATACCATCATTTTCGTAAATTTTTGCAGCAATTTTCGCTAGTTTTTTATTGCTTGGGAAATCCCACATTGTTCCATGTCCACCAGCATAATAAATAGCGTCGTAATCTTTAGCTTTTACTTTTGAAGCTTTTAATGTGTTTTGAAGTTTGTTCTGAAATGTTGCATCATTCCAATATTTATTATTCACTTCATCCTTAAGATCAAAACCATCTACTGGCGGGTTTCCTCCTTTTGGACTAACTAGTGTTATCTCATAATTATTAGCTTCAAAAACCTCATAAGCATGCGTAACTTCACTTAAATAGTAGCCAGTTTCTTTTCCGGTTTTACCTAATTCTTGGTGACTAGATAGTACCATTAACACGCTTGGTTTGTTTTGTTTTTTTTGTGCTATTAATGCAGTGCTAAAAAATAAAGCAAGTATGAATGTATAAAATCTTGTTTTCATTGTTTTGTTTTTTGTTTAAATTTCTTAGACAAAATTCAATGAAAACCTTAGCATATACGAGGATGTATGTCACAATTTTAAAGTGATGTATCGCAATATAAAAATGTGATGTATATCATTTTTTAACCTTTAAAACGACTTAAAGTTTCTCTAGAAACTCCTAAGTAAGCTGCTATTAATTTTTTGGGTACGCGTTGTACTAGCTTAGGTAATTTAAATAATAGAGCATCATAACGTTCTTCAGCTGTTTGAGTTAATAAAGATAAAATTCGTTGCTGTAGGTTAATAAAACCGTAATTAGATTTAACCCTAAAAAAGTTTGCTATTGCAGGAATTTTTTCGCAGATAATTTCTCTTGATTCAAATGATAAACAGAAAAATTCTGAATCTTCAATACAATCTACTATAGTTGTCGCTAACTCTTTATGCTGAAATGCATAATAATCACTAACCCAATACTCTTCCATAGCAAATTGAAGAATATGCTCGTGCCCTTTTTCATCTATAATATATGATTTTATGAGCCCTTTAATAATCCAAAACTCACAATCTACTGGTTGTCCTGTTTGTATTAAAAACTGGTGCTTTTTAAGTTTTTTAAATTGAAAATGAGGTTTTATAATATTCCATTCCTCATCTGTAACCTTAACAATTTCTTCAAAATGCCTCCTCAGTAATTCATATTTATCTTGCATTCGACAAATTTAAATAATAATTTCAATAGAGTTTATATACAAAAAACAACACATTAATTATATAAACAAAGTGTTTAATAACTTTTCACAGAACTTTAATATAATTTATACTAAAAAGAAAATAATTTTGTCCTTTGCAATTAACTTTATAAATTATAAAACAATGAAAACATATCCTAAACGATTTTCTCATATTGGAATTACAGTACCTGATATTAATAAAGCTGCTAAGTTTTATTCAGAAGTAATGGGCTGGTATACTATTATGCCTCCATCTCTAGTAAAAAAAGAAACTGATACAGCCATAGGGCAAATGTGTATTGATGTATTTGGTGACGATTGGGAAACCTTTGAAATTGCCCATTTAGCAACCTCTGACGGAATAGGTGTTGAGCTTTTTAGTTTTCCTCACGGCAAAAAAGAAGCTCCAAAATTTAACCCATTCAATACAGGGTTGTTTCATTTTTGCATCCAAGATCCTAATATTGAAGGTTTAATTGAAAAAATAGTTGCAGCTGGAGGTAAACAACGTATGCCTATTAGAGAATATTATCCAAACGACAAACCCTATAAAATGTGTTATGTAGAAGACCCTTTTGGAATTGTTTTCGAAATTTACACACACAGCTACGAGTTAACATATTCTTCTGGTGCTTATGCTAATGAAGAAAAGTAAAATATTTTAAAATGAAAAAAATACTCATACTATCGCTATCTATTTTCTCTCTTATTACTTGTAAAAACGAAACTAAAAGAGAAACTAAAAAACCTGAAAACAAACAATCTATTTCAGAAAACAAATCAAACATTACAGAGATTGCTAGCTTTAAAGGGCAGCAAGTTACAGGAGTTACTGTAACTCAAGACGGTCGTGTATTTGCTAATTTTCCTAGATGGCGAGATTCAGTAAAGTATTCAGTAGTCGAAGTGTTTAAAAATGGTTCGTATAAACCTTACCCAAACGAGGTTTGGAATCTTTGGCAACTAGAGGAACACCCAAGAGAAGATCTATTTCTTGCTGTACAATCTGTTGTTGCTTTTGAAGATAAACTATACATTTTAGACACGAGAAACCCAAAATTTAATGGTGTTGTAGATGCTCCTAGAGTGTTTATGTTCAACTTGAATACTAATATTTTAGAGCAAACGTATAAATTAGAAAAGGACAGCTATCATACCGATTCTTACATTAACGATTTACGTGTAGATAAGACCAATAACAAACTATATCTTACAGATTCTAACCACGCAGGACTAGTCGCTTTAAATTTAAACACAGGAAAAAGTACCCGTATTTTAGATAATCATAAAAGTACCATGGCTGAAGTATCTGAACTTACGTTTGACAACACAGTTTGGAAAAACGTTGTGCATTCCGATGGAATTGCGTTTGACCAAAAAAATCAACGTTTATTTTACCATGCACTTTCAGGTTATAGCTTGTACTCTATTCCAGTAAATAGTTTCAATTTAAAAGACAAATCTAAAATAGAAGCTTCTGTAAAATTTGAAGCTAAAACGTCTGCGCCAGATGGAATGATTTTTGACCAAAAAGGTAATCTTTATTATGGCGATTTAGAGCACAACAAAATTAATTATATTACTCCAAATGGTACTATTAAAACTTTAATAGAAGGTGAAAAAGTAAAATGGGCAGATACTTTTAGTATATACGATGGAGATTTGTATTATACCAATTCTAGAATTAATGAAGCCTCAGGCGATATCAGTAACCTAAATTTTACCATTAATAAAATTGCATTGCCAAAATAATGTAATATCAATACATCTTTATTAAAGTATTATCGTCTACTAAGTGAATATGAAAAATAATTCACCTATGAAAATAGACAAACATTGTAATCGTTAAAACAAAAAATCGGCTTAAGTTTTTTGAAATTTTAAGCCGATTTTTTATACTGAGACATTACTACAAAGTCCATTTGAGACATCTATACACTAAACACTTTTTTAATAAATAAAAAAGTATTGTAAACTATATTTATAAGTAAAAAATAAAGTTGAAATAAATGACTTTTAGATAGCAAACGCTTCTAATATTTATTAATACATTGAAAAAAAATGGAAAATAATAGTTATTTAGTTGATAAACTTCAAGATAAAATGACTGTAAAATATAAAAATAATCAACGTCTTAATTATATAGTTTTGTAAAGTCTATTGTTTAGTTTCGTCTTTAAATAGTATGCAACACTTTAAAAATATAGCCGCTTATTGTAAGGCAATTAATATTTCACCACCAAAGCATCCCGATTTTGACATCAGAAGCTTTAAAGACAATATGCCTACAATAGTTAGTCAAATGCCCGCTTTTAGGCATGAGTTTTATGCTATTGCTATAAAGGTTGAAGGTAGTGGCATTGCTATTACAGGTCATTTTAAAGATTTTCCAGACGGTTCTGTTATTTTTTTTAACTCGCCTTTTCAACTTATTTCCTGGGATATTATTCCAGATTGGAATGGTTATTATTTGATGTTTTCTAAAGATTTTATCGCTAAATCTAATTTTCTTCAAGATATTTTAAGTCATTTTTCGTTTTTAAAAATTGAAAAAAGCATGCCTTTTGAGGTTAGTAAAGATGATGTGACTAAAATACTGTCTGTATATAATGCTATTTACAATGAATACCACAGCGATAACGTTGACAAGTTTCAACTTATCGAATCGTATTTATTACTATTACTAAATGTGGTAAAACGGTACTTTCACAAAAACATTAGCAATACAAATGCTGCTGCCGAAATACGTAAAACCGATTTAAAAATTCTATCTCGTTTTCAATCACAAATTGAAACCAGCTTTTATCCTAATGCAACTATTCCTAGCTCAACCAATCCGCATACCACACGTTTTTATGCCGAATTATTAAATATTCATCCTAATCATCTAAATGCAGTTGTAAAACTAATTACTGGTCAAACTGCAAAACAAACTATACAAAAACACGTCTTGCATTTGGCAAAATCACGTTTAATACATTCAGAAGCCAATATTAAAGAAATTGCTTATGATCTGTATTTCGATTCGCCAAACAGTTTTAGCAGCTTCTTTAAAAAACACACGCAAAAAACACCTGCTAGTTATCGTAAAATAGCTAATCTTTGATTTTTATACCTCTTGCTTTGATTCTGTAAATTTTTCTTCGCTGTTCTGTAGCATCTTTGTACTGTAATACAAGCACTATGAAATATTTATTAACAATTGCTACGCTTTTAACAGCAATTACAATACAAGGCAAAACAATGACATCACCAAAAGACATCGTTTTAAAGTTATTTAAAGCATCTGATGAAAGGGATTGGTCTCAAGTAGAAGACTGTTTTAACACCGAAGTTGTATTAGATTATTCCTCTATGGGAAGTCCAGCAACGACCTTAAAACCATCAGAAATTACCAGCACTTGGAAAACCATTTTACCAGGTTTTACCTACACTCATCATCAAATAAGCAACCTTACGGAAACCATAAATGGGGAAACTGCCAAAGTGTTTGCTTATGGCACGGCAACCCATTATTTAGAAGACGACAAAGGACATGTTTGGACGGTAGTTGGCACTTATAATTTAGACTTAAAACTAATAAATAAACAATGGAAAATCACTAAAATGATATTTAATTTTAAATATCAAGATGGTAACCTTTCCTTACCGCAAAAAGCTATCAATAATGTTACAGGACATGTAAAAGAATTATCAACTTCAGAAAAAAACATCCGTACGGTTAAAGCATTCTTTAAAGCACTTGAAGATGAAAATGCAGGAACTGTAGCCAATCTTTTTGCAGAAGATGGTAAGCAAATTAATCCATACCATTCAGACCTTTTTCCTAAAGGAGCGCAAGGACAAGCAGGAATAAAAGCCTATTGGGAACCTGTTTTTCCAAATTTTGATGGAATGACATTTAACATTGAAGACATTTTTGCAATGGAAAATACTGCAATGGTATATGCAAAATACACAGGACACATAAAACTAAAACATAATGCAGGCATATACAGTAACAACTATTATTCAACTTTTAAATTCAATACTGAAGGTAAAATTACCGAATATGTCGAAATTTTCAACCCAATAGTAGCCGCAAGAGGTTTTGGCTTAATCGATAAAATCAAATAAACATGAAAATATTAACAATAGCACTTACAGCATTTATAGCAATTACTGGCTATAAAGCCATCACAAAAAACAGCCCACAAAAACTAACAAAGACAAAAGAAATAACACATAAAAAGATGAAAAAAGTAACATTTAAAAGCGATGGATTAAACTTAGTAGGCCATTTATATTACCCAGCAAATTATAGAGAAGGAAACACGTATCCTGCAGTAGTCGTTTCAGGAAGTTGGACAACCGTTAAAGAACAAATGGCTGGTTTATATGCTGAAAAACTAGCGGAAAAAGGGTTAATTACATTAGCTTTTGATTTTAGAAATTATGGTGAAAGTGAAGGTGAACCGCGTTTTTACGAAAGCCCTAATCTTAAGAAAGAAGATATTAAAAATGCCGTCTCATTTTTAGAAAGTCTAAAAGACGTAGATAATTCAAAAATCGGTGCTTTTGGTGTTTGCGCAGGTGCAATGTACACCTTAATGGCATCTTCAGAAGACAACCGCATTAAATCTGTAGTCACTACAGCATCTTGGTTACACGATGCAGAAGCTGTAAAATTATTCTATGGTGGTGAAGAAGGTGTGCAGGCAAAAATTAAGGCAGCACAACAAGCAAAAAAAGTGTACGGAGAAACAGGAGAAGTGGCTTATATCCCAACGATTTCAGAAACAGACCCAACTGCAGCAATGTACGGACCATACGATTATTATTTAAATAAAGATCGAGGTGCTGTAAAACAATGGAGTAACGATAAATTTGCTCTAGCAAGTTGGGAAGATTGGTTAACAGTAGATCCAATGCCAACTGCAAAGCAATTGCACAAACCTGTATTAATGATACATTCAGACGGAGCGGTATTACCAGCATACACCAAAAAATATTTTAATGACATTGCAGCAACCGACAAAGAATTACACTGGATGGATACAGAATTAGAGTCACCCTTTCATCAATTCGCATATTACGACCAAGATACCGAAGTGAACGCAGCGGTAAGTAAAGCAAGTAACTGGTTTGTTAATAAAATGTAAAAAAGAAATAGGTTATAATAGTGATTTAAATCACTATTATAATTTTAAGTTAAAAAATTGTATGTACAACTAATTACATATAACTTTGTCTCATAATTTTAATAAAAAAATGAGTACACCTTTAAAGTCTTTTCAGGAATGCTGTTTGTATTTTACTACAAACACTCTATCAAGGTATATAGGTAAACTAGCAGAAGATGCCTTCAGAGTTACTAGTCTAGCACCATCTTATGCTCATTTAATGTTATTAATAATTGATGAACCTAATTTAAGTCAAAACGAATTAAGTAAGCGTATAAATGTAAAAGCATCTACAATGACTCGTTTTATAGATAAATTAGTTCTGATGCAATTAGTAGAACGAACTCACGAAGGTAGAAACACACTTATTATTCCTACTGAAAAAGGTAAGAACCTAAAACCTTCATTAGACGAAGCACTGGGTAACTTATATAAAGCTTACTGTAATTTATTAGGAGAAGAATTTGCTGTAAAACTAACTGCTGACATGCATTTAGCTAATACAAAACTTAACGAAGTAGAATAAAAGTCTATCAATACTTTGATAAATGAAAGACTCTAAATTAAATTGTATGTACAACTAATTTAAATACTAATGAATACAAAAACTATAGAGTATGAACAACTAATGCATACTTTTCGAAATAGAAAATTTACTAAAAATGATATTAAAAGCTTTGTTTACAAAATATTTTCTATGTATGAACGGGCTACTTGTAATAACGAACATGTATCTGCAGAAGCTTTCAATAAATTAATTGCAGATGATATTTTCGTAGACTTTCCAGCTTACAAAAATATACATTCAAAATCTGAATTTTTGGAATGGCATAGATGGATACATGATTTACTCATTTCTGATGATCATGACATCGAAAAAATAGATGTAAGTTACCTTAATAACGGTAAGTATATGGCTCAATTTATTGTACACTGGCGGGCTCTTTTTAAAGACAACACTTACTCTGATCTCCGTGTAGATCAACAATGGATAATGCGAGAAGATACCAATGAACCATTACCTATTATAGAACGCTATTTGGTAACTGACGCCACAAATTTTAAACAAAAATGAAAACATTAATGATTTTAGCGCATCCAAATCTTAAAGATTCGGTAGCCAATAAACATATATCAACAGAAATTGCTGCACAATTTAATCATTTTGAGATCAGTGATATCTTCAACCAATATCCCGATTTTAAAATAGATGTAGAAGCCGAACAAGCCAAACTACTTGCTGCAGATACGATTATTTTTCAATTTCCTTTTTTTTGGTACAATATGCCAGCCATTTTAAAACAATGGTTTGATGAAGTGTTTAGTTTCAACTTTGCATATGGTTCTAAGGGTGATAAATTAAGAGGTAAAAACTTTTTGTTAAGCATTACCGTTGGCGGACCAGAAGAGGCATACACGCCAATAGGTTACAATCATTTTGCCATAGAAGAACTAATCAAACCCTTACAACAAACGGCATATTTAAGTCAAATGAATTATCTAAAACCGGTTTATACACATGGTTTAACTTATGTTCCGGGTGTGTATAATACCAAAGAGGTTGTTTTGCAACGTGCCGATAATCATATTAAAAAATTAGCTGCTGTTTTAGAGGGAATAACCAATACTAGTGCAGAAGTACGTATTGAGCGCTTTGTAAAAGATTGGTTTGCCAAATTTGATGTTTTGTCAGATGCATCTTCATTTACGCCTTATATAAATAACGATACGCAATTTCAATTTGTTGAGGGAGAATTTACTGGTATTAAAGGGTTTGAAACTTGGTACACCAACATTAAAAATACCTTAAAACCCAATAATGAACATCGTATTGAGT
This sequence comes from Tenacibaculum sp. TB-53, assembly GCF_059716285.2. Taxonomy (NCBI): domain Bacteria; kingdom Pseudomonadati; phylum Bacteroidota; class Flavobacteriia; order Flavobacteriales; family Flavobacteriaceae; genus Tenacibaculum; species Tenacibaculum sp. TB-53. The sequence continues at coordinate 1,592,938 of NZ_CM202790.1, forward strand.
CCATAATCATTCAAGAAGAAAACAATGCTTTTGATGTGTATTTAACTATTAAGCTAAAAGCAGAAAAAGTATCTGGTGAATTATTACAGCTCAATGTTAAAGAACATTGGAAACTAGTCCTAACAACTAATGGTCAAATACAAATTAAAGAATATATAGTAAACGAATTATAAAAATGAAAAAAGTAATTATAGTCGGTGCAACAGGCATCATTGGTTCAAAAGTACAAGATATTTTATGTAAAGATTATGAAATTATTACTATTAATCGTACAAGTGGCAATTATAAATTAGACATGGCAAATGCAGAAGCAGTAGATACTACGCTTAAAAGCATTGGTGGTTTTGATGCACTAATAGCAACAAGCGGTTATGGTAAATGGGGAAACATAGAAGAACATAGTATTCAAGATTTTCACGATGGTTTGCAAAGTAAGTTAATGGGGCAAATAAACTTAGTTATGCTGGGTAGAAAGTATGCCAATCCAGGTGCGACTTTTGTATTATCTTCTGGTATCTTAGCACAACAACCAATGGTTGGTGGTTTATCTTTAAGCGTTATTAATGCAGGTGTAGAAGCGTTTGTAAAAGCAGCTACCGTAGAAAGCAAAGAATTTAAAATTAATGCGGTAAGTCCATCTTTTGCAAAAGAAACTATGGAACAAATGGGAATGGATTCTACCTATGGTGTACCAGCAATTGAGTTTGCCAAATTGTATAAACAAGCCATAGAAGATGATAAAACAGGTATGATCTATCACATAAACCAATAAACATATTAGTATGAAAAAAAAACAGTTTTTAATGGTAATTTTTACAGCCTTAATGCTGTTAAATTGCACCCAAAATCAAACAAAATCTTTAGAAAAAAAAGAAATTAAAACCATGGAACAAACAGCTACAGGTTTACCACAGCTCCATCAAGCTATTATAGATAATGATGAAATTAAAGTACACGAACTAATTGCCAATGGTGCCGATGTTAATCAATTAGATAGTCGTATGGGTAATGCTCCATTACATATTGCTTCGCAGACCGATAATCCAAAAATGATCGATATTTTAATTAAAAACGGTGCTTTTGTAAACCAAATTACACCACGTGCTGGGCACTCACCTTTAATGGTTGCTGCTTGGTACAGTAAAGGTGAAAATATAAAAGCTCTTTTAAAAGCAAAAGATATTAATATTTATGTAAAAAGCCCTAACGGTGGCATTATGGCTAGAGATATGATTGGTGGCTGGGATTCCTCTCCAAACGATAATGACCAGAAGAGGTATGATTCTCTTCGCAAGATAATTGATGATTATGAGGTGGATTTGAAAGAAAAAATAGCTGAGCAAAAAATATATCAGGTAGTAATAAACAAACAGCTAACCGAAGACCAAAAGCTTGAAAAAGTAACTGCTTTAATAGCAGCAGGAGAGCCTGTAAATACTGAATCGTATATAACAGGAACAGGTAACGATAAACATTCTCCGCTATTAGTAGCTTCTAGGAATAATTATCCTAAACTTGTTAATGTATTACTGAATGCTGGTGCAAACATTGGTCAGCGTGGTTACCCAATGAATGCAATTGCGTTTCATAAAGGTGGTTATAAAGGCAATCCAGAAGTTTTAGAGTTATTGGTAGCGCACAAAGACGCCCAAAAATATATAGACGATCAAGGATTGAATAATGGCTACACACCTTTGCATGATGCTATTTGGCACAACAATCCAAAAGCGGCACAGGTGCTAATAGATGCAGGAGCACGGTTAGATCTAAAAACCTATGAAGGCGATACGCCTTTAGATTTGGCGAAACGTTATAACTATACTGAAATAATTAAGGCTATTGAAGCAAAATAGAAATAAACTTAAGACAAAAGTCATTAAGTTTATTTACTCTTTAACGAACCATTAACTACTATATTATTTATTTGTAACACGATTGATGTTACCTTTGGAGTTTACATATAATCTATGAATTTTAAGCATATAATACTTTACCTTCTTGGCATTAGTTTATTACTTTTTGGTAATCGTAATTTATGGGATAAGTGGCAAGAATCTCGAGAAAAATATAAACGAGAAAAAGCACTTGCTACTGTTAATGACAATGTTGAAAAACGTTTTGAAACTCAAAAAATCACCTACGACACCATTACAAAAACATGGAAAAATTCTAATTTTTATTTTCAAACAATAAATTTAGGAAATGTAAACTTCAAAGCTTTACGAAAAAAAGGACGAACAACTATAGAATTGGATGGAGATGAAAATGCCTCAAGTAGCCAGTAAAGCCTATATTACACAAACCCGGTTTCTATTTCATTGTCATATTAAAATTAAAATACCTGCAAATTATCCAGAAACTTTGTTAGAGGATTGTTTCTCTTTATTAGAAACAGTAGATAGCACCTACAATTCGTATCAAAAAGGTTCTTATTTTAATCAAATTAATACCAATGCAGGTTATTGGGTTACGGTTGATAATGTTACAATTAATTTACTAAAGCAAACCATAAAAATAGCAGAAATAACAAATGGAAGTTATGATATTTCTGCTATGCCCTTAATACGTTTATGGGGATTTTATAAGGAAAAACCTACTCAACCCCCTACAGAAACAGCCATAGTAAGATGTTTAAAACAAGTAAATTATAAAAACATTCAAATACATGGTAATCATGTAAAAATAGCACCACAACAAGAGTTAATTACGGGATCGTTTATAAAAGCCTATGCTGTAGATCAACTTGTAGCCTTTTTAAAAAACAAAGGTGTTACAGATGCTATTATAAATGCTGGTGGTAGTACTATTTATGGCTTATCAGATAACACACACCCACAATGGTATATTAAAATACCACATCCTAATTTAGATAATAACTTTAAACGCTTGTCGATACAAAATACTTGCTTTTCATTATCATCTACTCAAACTCAGTTTTTAGAAATTAATGGTAAAAAATATAGTCATATTATAAATGCACAAACCGGATTTCCCTCGCAAAACTTACAAGTTGGTTTATGTTCAAAATCGGCATGTTTAGGCGATATGATTTCTACAGCCTTATTTGGGGCAGACATATCTCAATTTAAAACTATAGTGTCTCAACTTCAAAAAGTATTTGATTTTGAAGTCTATATTATAGACCACCAAATGCAACTACATTCGCAATATTTTAAACCCTTTTTAAGCTTATGATGCATATTCCATCATTAAAATCGAAAACAAAATCAAAAACAATAAAAACACTTGCTACTCCAAAATACTTATATATGCCTTTACAAGCTTACCGAGGTAGTTTGAAGCCGTTGGTAGGTATAGGTGACAATATTTTGAAACATCAAAAAATCGCTAGTTCCGAAGGTATTTTTGCGTCATCAATACATGCACCAGTATCAGGCACTGTGATAGACATAATAAGCAATGATGGTTCATCTTATATTAAAATTGAAAATAATTTTAGGGAAGAAAAAGTTTCTAAAAAGCCAATTAATATTGAAGCTTTAACAAAGGAACAAATTCTTACGTTTATAAAAGAATATGGTATTGAAGGTAGTGGTGGCGCGCGTTTTCCTTCTGCAACAAAATATCAAACCAATACGCAATCTATATCGTATTTTTTAATTAATGGTGCCGAGTGCGAACCTTATTTGAGTGCAGATTATGCGGTTATGCAACAAGACGCAGAAGCATTAATTAAAGCCATTAAAGTTGTACAAAAAGTAATTAAAGCTAAACACATTATTTTTGGTATTGAAAAACAACACAAAGAATTAAAATCTCATTTGCAAAATGTAGCCTCTAGATTAGGCATTACAATTCAAGTAAAATTATTACCTAACACTTATCCTCAAGGTGGTGAATTACAGCTTATAAAATCATTAACTAAAAAAGAAATACCAAAAGGTAGTATTCCTGCAAATCATGGTATTATGGTTAATAATGTTGGTACTTTATGGGCATTGTATCAAGCATTTTATAAACAACAACCTTATACCGAACGTATTGTTACAATTTCTGGCGAGAAGGCTGTAAACCATGGTAATTATAGAGTAGCTATTGGTACACCTTTAAATCATATTTTAGAAACATTAGGTCAACCATGGGATAACGATATGCAAACGGTTATTTTGGGAGGTCCCATGATGGGAAAGGCTGTACACCATCCAGAAACACCTATAAACAAAGGTAGTGGAGGCTTATTGACTATGCCAAACCCTAAGAACAAACGTTATAACTGTATCCAATGCGGATATTGTACCGATGTTTGTCCGCAGCGTTTAATGCCAATGGAGTTTGCGCGTCATGCTGCAAATAAAGACACTCAAAAGTTAAACGATTTTAACTTAATGGACTGTATAGAATGTGGTGCTTGTGCGTATATATGTCCTAGTGATGTGCCTTTAATGCAAAGTATTTTTTCTGGTAAAACTTTAATACAACAAGCATGAGTTTAAATCCGTATATAAAACCAAAATTTGGTAGTACTTCTGCTGTGATGTTAGATGTTATTATTGCATTGTTACCTTTATCCATTATTAGTATCATTGCGTTTGGTATGCATGCTTTAAGCTTACTGTTAGTGGCCATAGGAACTGCTTTATTAACAGAACTTGTTTGCGCGTTCTTATACACAAAAAATTATAAAAGTATTTTAGATGGCTCTGCTATTGTAACTGCTTTGTTAATGTGTTTTACAATTTCGCCAATAACACCTTGGTATATCGTTGCTTTTGGTGCTGCTGCTGCGATTATTTTTGGTAAAGTAGTTTGGGGCGGATTAGGAAAAAATAGATTTAATCCTGCATTAGTAGGACGAGAATTTATGACTACTTTCTATCCTGTAATTATGACCTCGGCAAGTATTTGGGCAACCAAAAGCTTTGTTAACACACCAAGTATTAACTTATTCTCGGGTTTAGAACATCCATTTTTGTCTCAATATTTAAACCAACTAGTTTATAATACTAGTGGAGCTATGGGAGAATATTCAATATTGGCTATTAGCTTAGGTGGACTATATTTATTATTTAAAAATAGAATATCTTGGCATATTCCGCTAGCGTTATTATCTGTATTTTTTCTTGGTTTTTGGTTAATAGATGGTGGTAAAAATTATCATTTTTCTTTAGCAGGCGTATTATTAGGTACTATTTTTATGGCTACCGATATGCCTTCTAGCCCTACCAATACCAATGGTAAACTGTATTACGGCGCTATGATTGGACTTGTAGCTTTTTTATTGCTTTTAGGCAACGTTAGTTACGAGTATATGTCTTTTTCAATTTTAATCCTTAATGGGTTTTCATACTTAATTTCACAAGCATTTAAACCTAAAGTTTGGGGTAAAAGCATAAATAGAAAAACACAAATAGAACAGCTGTTTTTTCTTACGCTAGCTATTATAGGCGTTACTTTATCTGTTATTACCCTTAACTATTACCATTTAACCGCTTACGTTGTATATCTATACATTATATATATTATTTTAAAATTTAATTTTTCATTTAGTAAAAAAATATTCAATCCAATACAGTAGTAATTATGAAGAAGTTTTTGTTTTTAGCTCTTAGTATAGCTTTATTTTCTTGTGAAGAAAAGCCCGTAGAAAAAACAACCTATTCTGGGTCACAACGCGAAGCCATTATAGACAATATTTTAACACGCCGATCTATTAGAAAATATACAGATCAACAGGTTAGTAAAGCCCAATTAGATACAGTTATGAAAAGCGCTTTATTTGCGCCAAGTGCATTGAATAAACAACCTTGGGAAGTACGCGTTATTCAGAATCAAGAATTATTAACCGAAATTAATAATCGTTTTTTAAATTACGCACAAGGAAAAGAGTTTCAAGGTAGTGCCGCACGTTATAGAGAACCTGGTTTTAGCATTTTTCATAGCGCCCCAACGCTTATTGTTATAGCTAGAAATAAAAGTAGTAATATTAGCTATTTAGATAGTGGTATTATTTTGCAAAACATTTTATTAAGTGCGCATGCTATAGATTTAGGCACGTGCCCATTAGGGACTTTAGTACCAATTTTAAATCTAGAAGAAAATAAAGACATTTTAGAACTACTAAACATTCCTGAAGGTTTTGAAGTCGCTATTAATGTTGCTTTGGGGTACCCTGACGAACAACCTGTAGCACCAAAACGTTACCCAGATCGAATTAAAATTATAGAATAGATTAAAATATTTTTTATATTTGGTGTTCTCAAAATTGCTATATATTTCTTCATTATATTTTTTAGTTGTCAGTAAGATTTGTTAGCAATTTTATTAAACTCATAAGTATTTTATGAATAAAAATGAAAAGAAAAATTTAATCAAAAATTAAAATATGATAGAAATATTAGCATTAGTTTTTTTAGGTAAGAAAATAGCTGAATTAGCAGGAGAAAAAGGAGAAAGCCCTAATAAATGGAGAGGTATAATGATTGGCTCTTGGTTTGGAGCAGAAATTTTGGGAATTGTAATATTTGCCTCTACAATTGGAATAGGTGATGATACTATTTTTCCTGCTGCAATGGTAGGGCTAGTTTGTGGCTTAACTAGTTATTTTGTTGTAAGAAGCATATTGACTTCTAAACCTGATGCTGTAAAGGAGTTATCTTAACAATAAAGTATAATAAAAAGGCATAACATTCTAAAGAATGTCATGCCTTTTATGTTTTAAAATATTTTAGTCAACAGGTATACAAATATCTACAATACATTTTCCTTCGGGGTGTTCATTAGGGTTGTTATAAAAAATTTCATATGGATCTTGGTCAGCTTTCTTGAAACCATGTTCACTCATCCACACAAAACTACTTTCCCATGCTTGTTGAAATTCTGACGGAGTAATTTCTAAACGAGATACTATACATTTTAATTCAGGTATTTCTTTTACACTTACTTCTCCTTCAGTTTTTACCTCTGAATTTAAAGTTAAACAAACACTCATTCTTATTTTGTCTTCATCAGTAATTTTAGGACTGTCGTGATATACCGTTAACATTCTTAAATTTTCCTGCTGCATTAACCCTTTAGGATAAGCCCACTCCATTAGCTTATGGTAAGCATTTTCTACTGCATCCATTTTTCCTTGATGTGTTAAATAGGCTACTTTTAAGGTTGGCATTTTTTTTACTTCGGTTTTAGCTTTCATTTGCATCCATTTTAAGTTTGTATTTATATTACAAATGTATTGCTCAAACTGTGTTTCTATTTTTCCATTCTTGCTTTCTGTTTTACAAATCTTGCTATATTTAGATGGACTTTCTTTTTTAAATTCAGCAGGACTCATTCCGTAAAACTTTTTAAAAGCTCTTGAAAATGATGACAAGGTTACAAAACCTACTATTTCGGATACTTCTGTAACTGTTTTATTTTTTTTATTTAGTAAAAAAGAAGCTGACTTTTCTACTCTCTTTCTCGTTATAAAATCATTAACCGTTTCTTTGGTTACGGCTTTAAAAAGCCTATGAAAATGGTATGGAGAGAAGTATGCCTTTTCTGCTATTTCTTCTAAAACAAGTTTTTTATCCAAATTTCTTTCAATAAAATCAATAGCATTACTTATACGGATTACTGTTTTATTGGGTATTTTTTTAGTTGAGCTCATAACTACTTCTTATTTAGAAACACCTACTTATCAAGAATTAATTTCCTTTTCTTGCAAAATTAAAAATACAAAACCTCCAATAAAATATAAAATAACATCAAATATGTCCGCTGTATATCTTTCCATATATTTCGGTATTATAAACTCAAAAAAAAATGAATATAATGCACATATATAAACCATTACCCCTAATGGTATTTGATAATGTTTATTATTCTTACTCCATCTTAAAATATAAAGGCATATAGTTAATATTATAGGAATTATTAAAAAGTCGTTTACATAATTATTAACTAATGTAGGTAGTTTTATAATTAACTTTTGTGCTATATAAATTAGACTCCCTATTAGTATTGAAATAGCAAAATAATATGTAAGTATCTTTTGTTTCACGCTACCCTACCCTGCTGCTACCATTGCTATAAACCATGCTATTAAAGCTCCAATAGCACTCACCAATAAATATGCTGAATATAAAACCCAACCAACAATACGGTACAGCCAAAACGAATGTTTTTTTAACCGTTCTGCTAAATTAGGATTTTCTATTTCATGCTTCGCTTTTTTGAGTTCTTCTTGCTTATAAGCTGTAACTTTTTCTTCTTGTTTTTTTTCAAAAGAAATTAATGTATTACAGTTTTTACAGTAATCTCTATTTTTATTGAAAACTCCACAGTTAGGGCACTTAATATTTCTAGTGATTGCCATTTTCTTGTTCTTTAAAGCTATACTTATTTTTCTTTTTATAAGGGCGAATAATTAACCTTGTTTCTCTATCAAAACGTATGTAGTTATATACCCAATTCATAAACACTACCGCTTTATTTCTAAATCCGATGAGTGAAAATAGATGTACAAACATCCATATAAACCATGCAAAAACTCCTTGAAATTTCCAATGAGATAAATCTACTACCGCTTTATTTCTTCCAATGGTTGCCATAGATCCTTTGCTGTTGTACACAAATGGTTTTTGTTTTTTGCTTTTTATTTTGGCTAAGATATTTTTACCCAATAATCGTCCTTGTTGAATCGCTGGTTGCGCCATCATTGGATGCCCTCTTTTATAAGTTTTAGTTTCCATACATGCTACATCTCCAATAGCATAAATATTATCGTAGCCTATTACTTTGTTGTATTCATCTACTTTAAATCGATTAGCTCTTTCAACTACACATTCTTCATTTAAACCATTAACAGCAGCTCCTTTTACTCCTGCTGCCCAAATAACCGTTTGTGCTTTAAAATGATCTTCTCCGTTTGTAGTAACAGTTTCTCCATCATAATCAAGTACACGAAGATTTTTCCACACATCTACTCCTAGTTTTATTAAAAAATCTTCCGCTTTTTTAGAAGCTCCATTACTCATTCCTTTTAATAGCTCTCCTGAGCTTTGAATGAGATTAATTTTCATCTGCCGAATATCTAAGTCTGGGTAGTCTTTAGGTAAAATTCCTTTTTTCATTTCTGCCAAAGCTCCTGCCAACTCTACTCCTGTTGGTCCACCTCCTACAATAACAAAATTCATTAATGCTCTTCGCTTTTCTAAATCGGTTACCAATAATGCTTCTTCAAAATTCTCTAAAACCAAACTACGAATATTTAATGCTTGTGGAACCGATTTCATTTCCATAGCATACTTTTGAATATTAGTATTTCCAAAAAAGTTTGTTGTTGAACCTGTGGCTATAATCAACTCATCATACTCTAAATTTCCTATCGTAGTTTCTATATAGTTTTTCTCGGCATGTATTTGGGTTACTTTTGCTAATCTGAAGAAAAAGTTTTCTACATCATTAAATCTTTTTCTCAAAGGGAACGCTATACTGTCAGGCTCCAATCCTCCTGTGGCTACTTGATATAGTAAAGGTTGAAAAGTATGGTAATTGTGTTTATCTATTAATACTACTTGTAAATCTTGGTTTTCTAGAGCTCTTGTTACTGCCAATCCTGCAAACCCACCTCCTATAATTATTATTCGAGGAAAACTTGTTTGAGGTATGTTCATTGTTTATTAGGATTTTAAATCTAATTAGCAAATTTAACTAAAAGAGAAAGGAGTTAGTTAAAATTTATTTTTTAGTTTTACGCTCGCCCCCGTTAATCAAATCAATAACTGTCATGTTTAATTTTTTTAAAAAGAAAAAAGTAACGAGTTTAACTATTATATGTGATACTAACATTATACATGTTAATAATAAACCTCTTACATTTCCTACTAATTATAATACTTTAATTGATGTTTTAGGCAAACCTAGTAGAGAATTAAAAAAAAGTAATAATTATATTATTTGGGATACACATGGTATTTTTTGCGGTTATACTGATAGAGATAATATTTTATCCATAAATGTTTATCAAAATAAAAAAGATAGAAGTGAGTATAACACCCAAAAGCAGTTTAAAGGAAAGCTTTTTTTAAATAATGAAGAAATTACTAATAATGAGTTTGGTAAAATTCCATTAGGTAAAGTAGCTATTCACAGACTTGGTAGAGAGAGTGACACCCGTTTTGGATTTAGTCTTGGCGTTAATAGAGATTATAAAGATTTATAACTCTAATTTAACTTGCTGTAAGGTTTTGTTTGTTGTGATGAGTTTGTCAATTATTTTTCTTCTTAAAGTTTCAATATCCTCTTCATAATAACGTGCCCACTTGTATTCTTTAAACAGAGTTTGAATTTGTTTTAAACGCTGATGTGCAAACTCTGAAGTCATTAAAAAATGAGCTTCTTCTGAATTATTTTGAACTCTTTTAATATTCACTTTATGCACTGTATAACCTACTTCTAAATAGAATACTTTATCAGTACTATTTAATGGATAAAAATCAGACCAATTTGCGTACCCTACATAATAATTTTGATTTTTATAGTTTTCTATTCCCTGAATCTTCCAACGACAATTGGCAACCCTACCCCAGTGATTTGAATAACGAAAAACACCCTCGGCTGTGTAATAGTAATAACTACCTGATTTACTTTGAAAATGTGCCTTCATATCATCAAAGAAATTGACATTTTGCATTTCAAACTCACAGTATGTACTTCTGTAAAAATTGAATTTATGATACTTCATTTAATTTCCAAAAGCTGTTAGTACTATTTTTCTTTTACCTCCATAATTTCTGTGCTCACCTAAGTATATTCCTTGCCAAGTTCCTAAGTTGAGATTTCCATTGGTAATTGGAATTTGTACCTGACATCCTAACATAGAACTTTTAATATGTGCTGGCATATCATCGGCACCTTCATAATCGTGTTTATAGTATGGCATATTTTCAGGAACCATTTTATTGATATGCGATTCGAAATCTATTCGAACGGTAGGATCTGCATTTTCATTAATGGTTAAACTAGCAGAAGTATGCTTTATAAATACCTGTAAATGTCCTATTTGAATATTTTCAAGCTCAGGAAGTGCTTCTAACAAAACATCTGTAATTAAGTGATAGCCTCTATTAAATGCTGGTAATTGAATTTCTTTTTGGTAAAATTGCATTTTACAAATCTAAAATACTTCTTTTATAATTTTTAGAAATTCTTGCTTTTTTGTTTTTGAAATAGGAATTGTTGTTTGATTTTGCATTAATAAAAAATCTCCGTCTTTTTTAACAAATTTTTCTAAATAATGAAGGTTTATTAAGTAAGACCTATGACATCTAAAAAATAAGTTGTTTCCCTGAAGTTGATTTTCAAAGTATGCTAGTGGTTTACAAATTAATTCTCTTTCTCTATTTGCTAAATGTACTTTTGTATACATTCCATCTGCTTCTAAGTATAAAATATCTTCATGCGAAACAAAAATAATTTCTCCTGGTACTTCTAAAGCGATTTTATGTGATGATAATGATTGAATGGCTTTTTTTAACTCTGAAAATTGTGCTGTTACCTTTTTTTGGTTAATATTAACTTTTGCTTTATTTATAGCTACTCGTAACTCTTCTCTGTCAATTGGTTTAACCAAATAATCTATTGCAGATAATTTTAGTGCTTCTAATGCGTATTGTTGATATGCTGTTGTAAAAATTAATTGAAACTCTATAGGCTCTGAAATAAAATCTAATATTTCTAAACCTGAGTACTCAGGCATTTCAATATCTAAAAAAACAATGTCTGGATTGTTTTCTTTAATTGACTTTACTCCATCTACTAAGTTATCTGCTGTAATAACATTTTTTATTTCAGGAAAAAACTCTGTAAGCATCGTTTTCATTACACTACGTGCTTTTGCCTCATCATCAATTATTAAAGCTTTCATTATTAAATTCTTTTTATTTTTAGTGTTACTATCGTTCCTGTAGCATTATTGTTTTCATCTACTTTATCCGTAAAATCTACTGAAATATCAAATAACTTTTCTTTCTTATACAACGAAACTCGCTCTTGGGTAGCGTTTACAGCAAAAGACTTATGCCCTTTTCTTTTCTTATTAATTTCTGAAGATTTTTTTCGTCCAACACCATCATCTTTTATCGTTATAATTAAAACCTTGTTAATATTTTCTTCTATTGTTATCCATAAATTCCCTTGGTCTTTCTTATGAACAAGTCCGTGTTTTATAGCATTTTCTACAAAAGGTTGTATAAACAACGGCGGAACTTCAATTTGATCTTTATTTATGTTTTTATCTACTAAGAAGTGAACCTTAAATTTATTTTCAAATCGTAATTGCTCTAATGATATATAAATCTCGAGTGAACTAAGTTCTTCTTTGAGTAGTATTACATTTACTCTACTATGATTTAAATACATTCTTATTAAACGAGAAAATTTAACTAAGTAATCACTTGCTAAATATTTCTCATTCTTCATTACATAATCTTGAATAGCTCCTAAGGAATTAAAAATAAAATGAGGGTTCATTTGTGAGCGTAAGTTTTCTAGCCTTAACTTACTTATTCTACTATCTAAAATTACCCTTTCTAGTTCTCGTTCTCCTTCCTCTTCTTTCCATTTTAATTTAATTCGGTAATATATTATTATTCCTAAAACAGATATTATAAATATTGTCACAATAAACCACCAACTTTCCCAAAAAGGCTTTTGTACAATTATTTTAACTCCTTTACTTTCTTTTCCTATACTTCCATCTAAACTTTTAGTTCTAAGTAAAAACTTATATCTTCCTGATGGAATTCCAATATATCTTACTACATCATCGTTTAACTCAGATGTTTGCCATTCTGTATTAAAACCTAAAAGTTTATATTGAAAAACATTTTTACTACTAGATTTAAATCCATTAGCATTAAAGTTAAATGTAATGTCGTTAGTTTTGTAAGGCAGTTTGTATTTTGTTTTTATTTCTTGTTCTATTCCTCCAATTTTAACATTACTTATGTAGGCTAACGGAGCTAATTTTGGTTCTATTAACTCTGGAACAGATGTGTTTATTCTACATAAAAAATTGTTACCAGGTATCCATAAATAATTATTTTGTATTACTGGAGTTTTAAATTTTATAGCACTTTTATCAGTTAAGTTTATTGTATTTATTATTTTTTTATCTGTATCGTATCGCTGTATTCCTTTTTCAGTAACAATCCATAGAAAATTGTCCTTCCCTAAAATTCCTTTTATTTGAGATTTTAACAATCCGTTTAAACAGGTTATGCTATCAGTTACTTTTCCTCCCTCTAAAGCTAAAATTTTATCTCTTGTAGTTGCCCATATTTTACCGTTAGTAGTTTGAGTGTATTCAGAAAAAATAATAGGTTTATTTTGATGATGTACTGGAATAGTTTGTAATTTATTGTTATAGGCTACTGTTCCATCAATATAAGTAACGTAAATAAGTTTGTTTTTTGAATCGTAATGAGTACTAATAGGTCTTTTGTTTTCTAAAACTATATAGTCTTTATTTCTAGAAAGTTGAGTATAAATAATAGCACGTCGATATGATAGATACACCAATGAATCTTTATTTATTTTCGTAAAACCTTTAGCTGTGGTAAACTGATTTCCTACATTAGTAATTTTCAACTTTTTTATATCATATGTATAGCTACTGGTTCCGTTTGTGCTTATATATGCTTTTTGTAGGTTTTTATTATATTTTATTCTATTAACAGGTCGTTGATTAGATAAACTGATAATTTTATAATAATTATCTTCTGTATTGTAATCTATTAAGTTACCATTTTGAGTTCCTAATAATAATCTATTATTACCAATGGTTTCTATTGAGATAATATCTTCTTTTATTTCCACAAAACTTTTCTTCGTTATTTCTAAACTTGGCACAACGAAAATTCCATTTTGCAGTGTTGCAAGCCAATAATTATTCTCATTATCTTTTAGAACATCAGTTATATGATAATCTTTAAAAATTTGTTTAGTATTATTTACTTTGTTTTTGTTTAAAGTTATATAAATACCTTTTGATGTTAACAACCAGTTTTCTTTAAACTTTTTGGTATTATAAACTTGTGCTTTTTTAAGAGCTTCAGGAAGTTTTGTGGTAGTTATTTTTCTCGTATGTATATTAACTGAAAATATCTTTGAGTTCTCCTTTTCTACTTTAACAACAACATCATCAAACCATTCAAACATTTGAAGCTTTCCTTCATTTAAAAAGTTTTTTTCTATATCAAAATTTATTTTTTTAAAAACTGCTTGCCCACTTTCTTCATAAACTTGAGTTATAGTATTAGTTTCTTTTAAATTGTAGTAAAAAAAACCATTTTTTGTTTTTGCTATTTTAGAAATATTGGCATTTAGGTCTTTTTTTATCGACGCAGTTTTTTTATCTATTTGGTAACTTTTTCTTTGTGATATAAAGAACACATCATCATTAAAAACAATTAAGCTTGCAAATGCTCCTTTCAATTCATTTGAAAAATCTTTAAATAATTGTAGTTCTTTATTTACTACTTTATAAATATGTCCTGAAATGGTCGAACACCAAATTTGTCCTTCCTTATCTATTTGTAAGTTAAAAATACTTTTTGTGGTAGAAATAGTATTTTTAACTTGCCTAAATCTTTTACCATTGTAATAAAACAAACCTTGCTCCCCTCCAACCCAAACTAGGTTATTTTTATCTTGTATAATATTATAATTTGCTAAAGATACTAATCCATCATCAGATGTAAATTGTGTATAAAAAGGCTCCTGTGAAAATACATTTTCAAAGAGAAAAGAAATAAAGATTAGTATATAAAAAGTTTTTTTCACAAATTTAATTTTATTACAAAAAAAGGTGGTTATGCAATAATACGCAAAACACCACCTTTTAGAACTATTCTTAACTTAAAGTCTATATTTTAGTTTTTAGGTTTAGCATCACATTTTACATACCCTCCATAAGGAGCTCTAATACTTCCTCTGTTAATTCCATTAAAAAAAGGACTCCCATATTTTCCTCCACCTATATAATCTTTTCTTACTATAAACTGTTGCAACATACATTGCCCATCTGAATTTTTCTGTACAACAGCTCCTACAGCCCATTGATATAAAGGTACCCCTGTTACCTTATGTTTTACAGTTGACCATTTATCAGATGTCATGTATTGATATATATTTTTCATACTCATTTTACCATAATATTTATTCAATCCACTTACAGCTGCATTTTTAATTGCTGAGTTTTTATCAAAACTCCCTTTTGCTGGCATTGTTACACTATTTAACTTTGCTCCTAACCAATCTTTACGTAAGTTATCAAACTTAGCAAAAGTTGTTTGAGATGTTAATTCAGGATTTTTATAATACTTCTTAATTTTTTCTGGATTTTTTGCAGCAATTACAAACTGCTTTGGTTGAGCATTATTCATCCACTTATGACCAACGTTATCGTTTTTATGATATACCTCTGCTCCAATTAATAATACTCCTGGTTCCAATAAGAGAACATTAGCATTAGTCCATTCTGGTCCGCCTCCCATTCCAAATTGGAACTGAATATTACCTTTATCGGCAGATTTTCTATATTTTTCAGGAACCACACCATAACGTTTTTGGTTTGGTGAAAAATATGCATTTAACTGATATGATGTTGGATCATATTCAATAGAAAAGCCTTCGTAAATATCACCTGGATTGCTATCAAAATGACTTGAAGGATTTCTAACAAAGTATTGTGATAAATGGTAGTAACCAGACAGTTCCATCTTATCAGAAAAACCACCATCATAAGCAGGCATTTTTTTAAATTTCGTTCTGTTTAATACATAAATTTGATTGTCTTTAAATTTATCATTTTCACTACTTTCTATAGGTGAAGGAATTTCGCTCACAACTGTTCCTTTACTATTTTCTTTAGCTAATAAGGCTTCTTTTTCCGCTACTTGTTTTTGTTGATATTCTTTATACTTTTTAAAATAAAAATCTTGCTTTTCTTTATCGTTGGGATACTTTTTAGCTAACTCTTTCTTAAACTCTTCATCTGAATACTCATTTGTATTAGACGTTGAATTAGTATCTGAACTTGTAGTTGATTTTTCTATTGATGAAGAAGCTTTCTCTTCTATTTTTTTTGTTACTTTTTGCTTAGCTTTTTTTAACATGTTACCAAACTGAGCATTGGCTGTTTGATGAAACAAAAAACTAGCTAAGAATAAACAAACTAATATTGTATATTTTTTCATTTCTATTATTGTTTTTATACTATTAGAAGCTACCTGCTTTTTACACAGGTAACTTTCTTTCTTGAATTACTATTTAAAGGGAATGTTTTTTATTGACATGCGACTGTATTCCAAGAAGCTCCAGATGGCTTAACCCATTGGTTTGCTTGTGTATTTGGTGGATTCAAAGGATCAAAACCAGCATCATGTTGAATACATGTTAAGTTATCATTTCCATCTGCAATCATATAAATGAAATTTACATTATTACCATTTGCTACGTTTAAACTTGTTAAATTATTATTTCTTAAATGCAATGAAATTACTCTTGAATTATTAGAAATATCCATGCTTGATAAGTTGTTATTATAAGCAACAAGTGTTCTTAAATCTGGATACATAGAAACATCTAACGTACTAATTTGATTCTGTTCTAAATATAAAGTTCTTAAACCGTTTGCAATAGTAGGTAACACTAACGTAGAAATATTGTTACCTCCACATTGAAAATTCACTAAGCTAGAATGATTTGTTAAATCTATTGTACTAATACTATTTTGCTGAATTAATATTGTTTGTAAAGCTGTATTAGCTGAAAGATCTAATGAAGTTAAGTTATTGTTTTTTAACGACAAATGTGTTATTGCTGTGTTTTGGCTTAAATCTATACTTGTTAAAGAGTTGTTCATTGCATGAAATTGTGAAATATTTTCAAAAACCTCTAAACCAGTAACATCTGAAATACTAAGACCATCTACACGAATGACACCTGTGTAAGCTTGTGCTTCTGAAACCTGAATTTCACCATCTCCATTTGTATTTATCGATGAATTCCCTACCAATGCTGACTTAAAGTTGGCATCTGGTATGTTTACAATATTACCTGTAGCAGCTTGCAACCCCTTTCCACTAATAATAATAGCATAACTCGGTTTTGTAGGATCATTACTTTCTACAACTATCATTGCTTGCTTTTGTCCTTCAGATTGTGGTGTAAAACGTGCTGTTACCTCATAAAAGCTATTAGGAGCAATCGTTTGTGGTGCAGATACATTTACCAAAGTAAAGTTATTAGCATTGGCTCCGCTCATTCTAATATTACTTACCTCTAAATTTCCTTGACCATTATTCTGAATAGCAAAAGTTAAATCATTTCCAGAGTTCCCTACAGTAACATCACCAAAGTTCAATCCTGTTTCACTAAAAGCAATTGCAGGTTGTGCTGGCGCTGTTCCTGTTCCATTCATTGGTAAAAACACTTCATTTTCACTAGAGTTATTAAAAAATCTAATAGATGCTGAAGCAAATCCTTGTGAACTTGGCGTGAACTTAACTTCAAAAGTATATGTATCACCTGGAGCAATAGTTCTTATTAATGAACTTGTTCCTCCTATTACTGTAAAAGATGATGATGAACTACCTCCTATAATATTCACATTAGTAATCTCTAAATCTGTATTTCCTGTATTAGAAACTATAATATTTTTAGATAAGTCTTCACCTACTTCAACATTCCCAAAACTTATAGGTGATTCACTAAACTCTATAACTGACATAGGTGTTGCTGTAGCTTTACCGCTTAAGGCAATGGCTTTAACACCTGCATTAGTTGTCACCTCTAAACTTGCTGTTTTTTCTCCTACATTGGTTGGCTCAAATACTACCGTAATGGTTTTAGTTTCTCCTGCAGCTAAAGTTTCTGTTGTTGCTGAAGTTGAAAAGTTAGCAGCATTGGTCCCTTTTATTTCAAAGCCTGTAATTTCTAAGTCTGCATCTCCACTATTAGTTATAGTAAACGTAGCGTCTTTTGTTTGATTAATCTCTACGTTTCCAAAAACCAAAGCCGTTTCACTTAAATCAACACCTGGTAATGGTTTTGGTTTTGCAATTCCTGTTACTTTTACTTCTTTTTTCCCAATATTAGTCGTAATTTCTAAGATAGCCTTTTTTTCTCCTTCTGTTAAAGGAGCAAAGGTAATTTCAAAAGTATACGATTCTTCCTTTTTAATTACTTTTGGTACTGCACTAGTTGAAAAATCAGCAGCATTTGTTCCTTTTAATACAAATTCATCTATTTCTAAATCTGAACCTCCCTCATTTGTTACTTTAAACGAATAGTTAATAGTTTGTTCTACTTCTACTGCTCCAAAATCCTTTTCTATATCAGTAATAGAAAACTCTGCTGGAATAATTTCTTCATCCTTATCACAACTTGTGATACTTACAAGTACAAAAAGAATAGCACTTGCATACATGTTAATTTTTTTTCTCATGTGTGTTTATTTTTCTGATTTATTTTTTGTGCTTCCTTATAGTTATAAAGCACTTCTCCCTTATATTGGAAGTAAAATTACACACAGGACACCTCTTACAGTGAAAAAACTGCTGAAGTGATTTTATCTTTTTCTAAAACACTTTTTTTTTTTCTAAAACACCTAATACCTATTTAAAAACAAAAAAGCCCGTCAAATGACGAGCTTTTTTACATCTACAGTCTTAATAAAACTTGTAATGCTTTTTAGGATAATACAATCAAATTTATTTTACTTCTTCAAAATCTACATCTTCTACATTATCTCCTCCTTCAGCTGAAGCTCCTGCATCTGCACTTCCTTGCGCACCAGCTCCATTTGCTTGTGCATCTTGTTGTGCTTTATACATCTCTTCAGAAGCAACTTTCCAAGCTTCGTTAATCTTTTCCATTGCAGCATCGATAGCAGCAAGGTCTTTAGATTCGTGTGCTTTCTTTAACTCTTCTAAAGCAGCCTCGATTGGTTCTTTCTTATCTGCTGATAATTTATCACCAAACTCTTTTAATTGCTTTTCAGTTTGGAAAATCATAGAATCTGCTCCGTTAATTTTATCTGCAGTTTCTTTAGCCTTTGCATCTGCATCTGCATTTGCTTCTGCATCTGCTTTCATCTTTTGAATTTCTTCATCTGTTAATCCAGAAGAAGCTTCGATACGGATGTTTTGAGATTTACCTGTTGCTTTATCCGCTGCAGATACGTTGATGATTCCGTTTGCATCAATATCAAAAGTTACTTCAATTTGAGGAACTCCTCTTGGTGCTGGTGGAATATCTGTTAATTGGAAACGACCAATTGTTTTGTTATCTGCTGCCATCGCTCTTTCACCTTGTAATACGTGAATATCTACCGATGGTTGGTTATCTACTGCTGTAGAGAATACTTGCGACTTTTTAGTTGGAATGGTTGTATTTGCATCGATTAACTTTGTAAATACATTACCCATTGTTTCAATTCCTAATGATAATGGTGTTACATCTAATAATAATACGTCTTT
Source organism: Tenacibaculum sp. TB-53 (assembly GCF_059716285.2). Classification (NCBI taxonomy): domain Bacteria; kingdom Pseudomonadati; phylum Bacteroidota; class Flavobacteriia; order Flavobacteriales; family Flavobacteriaceae; genus Tenacibaculum; species Tenacibaculum sp. TB-53. Next base: position 1,612,425 of record NZ_CM202790.1, read on the forward strand.
TACATCACCAGTTAACACTCCTCCTTGAATTGCTGCTCCTAACGATACAACTTCGTCTGGATTTACTCCTTTACTTGGCGCTTTTCCGAAGAACTTCTCAACTGCTTCTTGAATTGCAGGAATACGAGTTGAACCTCCTACTAAGATAATCTCATCGATATCAGAAGTTGATAAATCAGCATTTTTTAACGCTGTTTGACAAGGCTCGATAGTTCTTTTTACTAAATCGTCAATTAATTGCTCAAACTTAGCTCTACTTAACGTTCTTACCAAGTGCTTTGGTCCACTAGCTGTAGCAGTGATATATGGTAAGTTAATTTCTGTAGAAGTTGTGCTTGATAATTCTATCTTCGCTTTTTCAGCAGCTTCTTTTAAACGTTGTAATGCCATAGGATCTTTACGTAAATCCATATTTTCTTCAGCATTAAACTCATCTGCTAACCAGTTAATGATTTTTTCATCTACATCATCACCTCCTAAGTGCGTATCTCCATCAGTAGCTAATACTTCAAATACTCCATCTCCTAATTCTAAGATAGAAACATCATGTGTACCTCCACCAAAGTCAAATACTACAATTTTCTTATCATCATTTGCTTTATCTAATCCATAAGCTAAAGCTGCAGCTGTAGGCTCGTTAATAATACGACGAACCTTTAATCCTGCAATCTCTCCTGCTTCTTTAGTTGCCTGACGTTGAGCATCGTTAAAATATGCTGGTACAGTAATTACAGCTTCAGAAACTCCTTGACCTAAATAGTCTTCAGCAGTTTTCTTCATTTTCTGTAATATCATTGCAGAAATTTCCTGAGGTGTATACATACGATCATCAATTTTAACTCTTGGTGTATCGTTATCACCTTTTGCTACCTCATAAGGAACTCTTTCTGCTTCTCTTTGAGACTCAGAATATTTATTCCCCATAAAACGTTTAATAGAATAAACTGTTTTAGTTGGGTTTGTTACTGCTTGACGCTTTGCAGGATCTCCTACTTTACGTTCACCTCCTTCTACAAATGCAACTATAGAAGGGGTTGTTCTTTTTCCTTCTGCATTTGGAATTACTACAGGCTCATTACCTTCCATCACAGACACACATGAGTTCGTAGTACCTAAATCTATACCTATAATTTTACTCATAATCTTTATTTATCTTTTTTTAAGTTTTAAATTCAATTTTACGAGTAGTATTAGTCAAAGTGTATGCCATTGGTTTTTTATTTGTATTTTGACAGAAAAAGACACAAATCCAATCATTTTTTATGACAGAGTGTCATTAATCGATGTTATCTAGATAAGATTCATAGACCATTACTATATTAGCAAATGTATTCTGTAATGCTTCAATTGTTTCTTTTTTATTTTTAAACTCTGCTTTTGTAATACCTTCTTCTAATTGAGGGGTTAAACTTCCTTCATAATTAGAAAACATTAAATACCAGTGTGTTTCTTTTAATCGATATTCATTTTGTTGTATAAACAAATGGTATGTAATAAGGAGTTCTTTATTAATAATTAGTTTTTCAATACCACATTCTTCTTCCACTTCTCTTATTGCTGCTTCCATTAAGTTCTCTCCTTCCTCAACACGTCCTTTGGGTAAATCCCATTTATTTCCTCTGTAAATAAACAATACTTTTTTACTTCCGTTTAAAACCAAACCTCCAGCAGCAATTATTACTTTAAATTTAACCTTAAAATCTTTCCAATCTTCAATTAAATTATTAGAATAGATATAAAAACCGTTTAACTTACCTACTTTTAACTTATAAATAAGTTCTTGAATAATTGTATTTTTGTAAATATAAACTGGAAAATCTTCTTCATTTTTAAATGAAGTTGTAAAGATTATTGGTTTATCATTAACAAAAACTTTATACATTTGCGCTATGGATTTTAACAAAGATACAGCAAAAAAAACTGCCGAGCTTCTTTTGCAAATTAAGGCTATAAAATTAAGTCCCCAAGAACCTTTCACATGGGCTTCTGGCTGGAAATCACCCATTTACTGTGATAATAGAATCACGCTATCATACCCTCCTGTTAGAAACTTTTTAAAACAAGAAATTGCTAAACTGGTAGAAGAAAAACACGGTAAACCTGATGTTATTGCAGGTGTTGCTACTGGTGCTATTGCTATTGGTATATTAGTTGCTCAAGAACTTGGAGTACCTTTTGTGTACGTTAGACCAGAACCCAAAAAACATGGTAGACAAAATCAAATTGAAGGACATATAGAAAGTGGTCAAAACGTTGTAGTGATTGAGGATTTAATTAGTACAGGAAAAAGTAGTTTAAATGCTGTAAAAGCACTTAAAGAAGCACATACCAATGTAAAAGGAATGATAGCTATTTTTTCTTACGGATTTAATATTGCCACTGAGAATTTTAAAAATGATAAAGTAGAACTTACTACTTTGAGTAATTATGAACATTTACTAGAACAAGCCTTAGATAGTAAATATATTACTAGTGAAGAACTTCGAACATTAGAAGATTGGAGAATTGCTCCTAGTGAATGGAATCAAAACAATAAATAACAGCACAACAATGAATATAGAAGGAAATACAGTTACTGTAAAAAAATCATCTAAAGATTTATTTGAATTTCTAACTAAATTAGAAAACTTTGAACAACTAATGCCTGAAAACACTCAAAAATTTGAGGTTGATGGTGACAGCTTTATTTTTGGTTTAAAAGGTATGCCAGAAATTCGCTTAATCATGAAAGAAAAAACAGAATATTCTAATGTTACTTTAGGCGCTGCAAGCAGTAAACTACCTTTTACATTAGCTGCTGATATTAATGAAATTAACGATAGTGAAAGTAAAGTTACTTTAAAGTTTAATGGCGAATTTAATGCTATGATGGCTATGATGGTTAAAGCTCCTTTAACAAAGTTTATAGGTACATTAACTGAAAATTTAGAAAAGTTATAAAGTAGCAAACGAAACTTCTTTCAAACCAAATTCTTGAATCGTTTCGTTTTCTAATTCTATTTGGAGGTTTCCACTTTTTGAAACTCCAATAATTTTCCCCATAAATAAAGTGTTCTGACTATTTTTAAACATTGTTGGAACATTTTTTTTATACAATACTTTTAAGTAAGCCTTTTCTAGTAAGTCATATTCTTTTTTTTCTAAGAGATTAAAATAATCTTTTAGCTTCATTAAAATGCTTTCTAGCAACATTTCTAAATCAAACTCTTTTCCTAGAATCATTTTTATAGAAGACGCATTTGGTAAATTTTCGGGAAATGATGCTTGATTTACATTGACCCCTATACCAATTACAGAAGACACTAAATCATTCCCTTTAAGAGTATTTTCAATTAATATACCCACTATTTTTTTATTTCCTGACAGAATGTCGTTTGGCCATTTTACCGACAAGTTTGGTATTCCTAATGCTTTTAAAGCTTGAAAAACACTTAATGAAACACTAAAATTTAAGTACTTGTGCTCTCGAATATTTAACCCTACAAACCTTGAAAACACACTAAAAGTAAGGTTTTTCCCCTCTTCAACAACCCATTCAGAATTGATTTGACCTCTACCTTTAGTTTGTGTTTTTGCAACTACCACCGTAAAATCATCAACTACCACTTTTGACACCATATTCTTTAAAAAACTGTTGGTAGAGTCGATGGCATTAAGTTTGATTATTTTCATATGAATTTAGCGTGTAAAACAAGTATCAATATTACATAAATTACTCGCAAAAAAATAATAACTTTGCTAAAACTTAATTTTTTTTAATGACAATAAAACAAACAAACACAGACGATCTTTTAGCTGTGATTATTAAAGGGATTGATGATGTAAAAGGAGAAGATATCCAATTACTAGATCTAAGAGAGATAGAAAACACTGTTTGTGATTATTTTGTAGTTTGTTCTGCTAATTCGAACACACAAGTTAATGCCATTTCCGGCTCTGTACAAAAAATAGTAAGTAAAGAACTAAAAGATAAACCTTGGCACATTGAAGGGCAAGGAAACTCTGAATGGGTTCTTATGGATTACGTAAATGTTGTTGTACACATCTTTCAAAAACAAGTTCGTGAATTTTACGATATTGAAAGCCTTTGGGGAGATGCAAAAATTACAGAAATCAACCCAGCATAATTGCTAACATTTTATACACCTTTTTATGAGTGATAATAAAAAAAATGCGCCAAAATTTAGTTTTAATTCATTTTGGCTATACATACCAATAATAGTTATCCTACTAGGATTAAGCTTTTTTAATTCTGGTAATTTAGGTTCTCGTAATATTACAAAAAACGAGTTTACTAAAATTCTTCAAGCAAACGATATTAAAGAAATCGTTGTAGAAAACAATAATGTTGCTCAAATATTTTTAAAGCCTGAAGCTGAGAAAAAAGAAGAGCATAAAAAACTAGCAGATTCTCCATTTTACAGAAAAGGATCTCCTCTTTACACTTACAACTTTGGTGATTTACAAAATTTTGAAAATGAAATTAACAAAGAAAAAGAGGATAAAAATCTTGACTTCGATAAAGTTAATGTTGAAAGGACTAGCATGATGGATACCATTATTAGCTTCCTTCCTTTTATTTTATTGATTGTTATTTGGCTTTTCTTTATGAGAAGAATGTCTGGTGCTGCTGGAGGCGGTGGTGCTGGAGGGCAAATTTTTAACATTGGTAAATCTAAAGCTAAGCTTTTTGACGAAAACACTAAAGTTAAAACTACCTTTAAAAATGTAGCTGGCTTAGAAGGTGCTAAAGAAGAAGTTCAAGAAATTGTAGACTTCTTAAAGAGCCCTGAAAAATACACCAAATTAGGAGGTAAAATTCCTAAAGGAGCTTTATTAGTAGGACCTCCTGGTACAGGTAAAACCTTATTAGCAAAAGCTGTTGCTGGTGAAGCTGGAGTTCCTTTTTTCTCTTTATCTGGTTCAGATTTTGTTGAAATGTTTGTTGGTGTTGGTGCCTCACGTGTACGTGACTTATTTAAACAAGCACAACAAAAATCTCCTTCAATCATTTTTATTGATGAAATTGATGCTATTGGACGTGCTAGAGGTAAGAACAGTATGACTGGTGGTAATGACGAACGTGAGAATACCTTAAACCAATTATTAACTGAAATGGATGGTTTTGGTACTGATACTAATGTAATTGTATTAGCTGCTACCAACCGCGCTGATGTATTAGACAAAGCTTTGATGCGTGCTGGTCGTTTTGATCGTCAAATTTATGTTGACTTACCAGACCTACACGAACGTAGAGAAATTTTTGAGGTTCACATTAAACCTTTGAAATTAGCTGCTAATGCCGATTTAGAATTTTTAGCACAACAAACACCTGGATTCTCAGGTGCAGATATCGCTAACTTGTGTAATGAAGCCGCTTTAATTGCTGCTAGAAAAGGTAAAGAAGCTATTGAACATCAAGACTTTTTAGATGCTGTTGATAGAATCGTAGGTGGATTAGAAAAGAAAAATAAGGTTATTACTCCTAAAGAAAAGAAAGTAATTGCTTTTCATGAAGCTGGTCACGCAACTGTTAGTTGGATGTTAGAACATGCTGCCCCTTTAGTAAAAGTAACTATTGTTCCTCGTGGTCAATCGTTAGGAGCTGCTTGGTACCTTCCTGAAGAGAGAAAAATTGTTCAAACAGAACAAATGCTTGATGAGATGTGTGCTACTATGGGAGGTAGAGCAGCTGAAAAACTAATTTTTAATAAAATCTCAACTGGAGCGTTAAGTGATTTAGAAAAGGTTACTAAACAAGCTCGAGCTATGGTTACTGTTTATGGCTTAAATGATAAAGTAGGAAACGTTACTTACTATGATTCTTCAGGTAATGATTCATTTGTAAAACCATACAGTGAAGCAACTGCACAAAAAATTGATGAAGAAATCTCTGAAATAATAGAGAATCAATACAAAAGAGCTGTTGACATACTAGATCAAAACAGAGATAAATTAACTGAATTAGCTGATTTATTACTTGAAAAAGAAGTTATATTTAAAGACGATTTAGTAAAAATATTTGGAGACAGACCTTTTGGAAAAGAAGAAAAACCTCAAATTACAACAGAAGAATAGTTTTTATTTTAATGAATTTTTTCAAAAAAATATTTAAAATATATCAAGAATCATCTAAAGAAAAAAAAGCCAACGAACAAGAAGTTTATTTGTCTTTAGATGATTCTTTTGTTCATCATTTTATTAATAAAGGAGGAAAATTTTTATACTGTACATCAATAAACGAAGTAAGTAATAATTTAAAGAACATCTTACAAGAAAACAATTGGCGCAAAATTACTTGTACCGATTTTGATTTATTAAAGATTACTGAAAAAATTGATATTTCTGTACAAAACCATTCCTCAGAATCTGTACCTTTTTTTACTTCTTGTGAACATTTAATTGCCGATAAAGGAGAAATTTTATTTTCATCCAATCAATTAGGCAGTCATAAAATAGCTTCTCTTTCTAAACATTTTATAGTTTATGCAACTACGAGCCAGCTTGTAAAAAACACTGGAGAAGGATTAACAGGTATTAAAACACATTTTAGCGGTAATATTCCAACAAATATTAGTTCTGTTAAGAATTATAAATTTGAAGTTGAGGATGATAATTTTTTGAGTTATGGTAATAATAACACAAAAGATTTATATTTGCTGCTCTTTGAAGACCTTTAAAATATGTCTAACCTTTTTGTAAGAAGTCTTTCCGCACTTGTTTATGCTATTCTATTTATTTCTGCTATTCTTTATTCTGCAGAAACATACATAGGATTACTTGCTTTGTTTGCTACTGTTTGTATTTTGGAACTTTCTAAAATTATACAAACAAAAAATATAATTCCATATATACTTTTAGCTAGTGTTGTTTATTTAACTTTTAAGAATACAACTTTTAAGTACACTGATTTTTTATTTGGCATTACTATAGTTGGATCTACTGCTTTGATTTATTTACTTATTAGCTCCAAACTAATTAAAACAGATACTTTAGCTAAAAAACTTTTTTTACAAGTTATATATTTAGTATTACCATTTTACTTCTTAATGAACCTTCCTTTCATTAATGGTTCTTATCATCCAAACATAGTTATTTATATAATATTTATTATTTGGACTAATGATAGTTTTGCCTTTTTAGTGGGTAAAAATTTTGGAAAACGAAAATTATTTGAAAAAGTATCTCCTAAAAAAACAATTGAAGGGTTTATAGGCGGTTTATTATTTTCAATAATTGCAGGTTTTGCTATTGGTCAATACTCTGGAATTTTTTCTATCTTAAACTGGATAGTTATTGCTATCATAGTTGCTATTTTTGGTTCTTTAGGGGATTTAGTAGAATCTAAGTTTAAAAGACAAGCTAACGTGAAAGATAGTGGTACAATTATGCCAGGTCATGGAGGCTTATTAGATAGGCTAGACAGCTTGTTTTTCCTTGCTCCCTTCGTATATTTGTACATTCATTACATAATGTAAACTATCTATAGGCACAAACCTCAATTATGAAAGATGATTTAGATTTAAAGTTTAAAGAAGCTTATCAAAAAGCATCTAAACTAGAGGAAAAGCTTCCTCCTGATGTTATGCTACGTTTATATGCTTACTATAAACAAGCTGTAAAAGGAGACAGGTTTACATTTAATGATAATAGTGACTTACGAAATGCCTTTAAATTTAATGCTTGGATGCAGCTTAGAGGTATGAGTGAGTCAGAAGCAAAAAAAGAATACATTAAACTAGTAAACTCAATTATAAAATAAACCTCATGAAAAAAATCGTTTATTCTTTAGTTATTTGTTTTACAGCTTTTCAAATGACATCTTGTAAATCTGAAGCAAAAAAAGAAACAAAAACTACAAATAAGGAAATTAAAGTAGAAAACAAGGCTGCATTCGTATTACAAAATGCCGACAATGTTATAAACTGGACAGCTTACAAAACTACTGAGAAAATACCAGTAAATGGAGAATTTAAAAAAGTAAACATTACCGCTGGTGGTGAAGCTAACACAGCTAAAGACGCTATAAATAATGCTGAATTTTCTATTCCTGTAAGTAGTATTTTCACAAAAGACACTAGTAGAGACTTTAAAATTAAAAAGTTTTTCTTTGGAGTAATGGATAAAACTGAATTACTTTCCGGAAAATTAGTTCTAGAAAATGACTCTATTGGTTATGCTAATATTACCATGAATGGTGTTAGTAAAAAACTTCCTTTTAACTACACATTAAACGGAAAAAAGTTTAGTTTAAATGCAACTATGAAAATTACAGACTGGCAAGCTAATAAAGCATTAGAGTCTTTAAATACTGCATGTAAAGACTTACATAAAGGTGCTGATGGTGTTTCTAAAACTTGGGATGAAGTTGCTTTAAACATTACATCTGTTTTTAAATAAAAACCGATTAAACATATATTTGAAAGCCTCAGAGTAATTTCTGAGGCTTTTTTAGTTTTAATGTACTTCAAACATCCATTTTTTTACAGGCTTATAAAAAGCAATGACTAATAAACCTATTATTACTGATATTACTCCTAGGTTGGCATACACAGAAACATATGAGTACAATTGGTGAAAAACCTCAGGTTGCCCCATAACGGTTGTGGATGATAAACCGGTTAATAATTCAGTTACTTTTCCAAAAAAGCCCTTAGAAAATACTCCTAAACTACCGTTAACAACTGTTGTTAAATTGGCTATTTTACCTGCAAAAAAATGACCATAAAAGTTTGCTGAAAACCATACGCCCATTATAAAAGCAATGTACTTTACTGGAGATAACTCTGTCATTTTAGATAATCCAATAGGAGATAAAAACAGTTCTCCTGTTGTTAGTATAAAGTACCCTAAAATCAAATACATCATTGGAGTTTTAGCTAATTCATCAACTTGATAACCTGACAAGCTAAAAGTTATAAAACCTACCCCTAAAAACAATAATCCTAATCCAAATTTTATAACAGAGTTTGGATTCTTATGTATTTTATGCAAATACCCCCAAAGCATTGAAAATGGGACTGCCATTAGAATTATAAAAGTAGAATTAATACTATTTGTTTGAGCTGCATTTATTCCTACTAAGTTGACATTTCTATCTGCAAATAAAGTCAGTGAACTACCTGCTTGTTCAAAAATTGCTGCAAACAATGTATACAAAACGGTAAAAAATATAGCTACAGAAAGTTTTTTACGTTCTTTTGAAGTTACAGTTCGTAAAATCTTAATTAAAAACAATATCAGAAATAACGAAACAATCCAAACTAAGTAATGCTCAAACTCATGGTAATAAACTATCAATGCAAATACAGGAACAGACAAAAGTGCTGCAATTGTTATTAAGTTTCCTTTTTTTACTCCAAATTGTTTCTCATCAAATAATTCTTGATTTGGTACTAAGCCTTTATCTTCAAAAACATTTTTCTCAAGTCCACCTTTAAAAACTAACAAGCCTAACAACATTCCTATTCCAGCCAAAACAAACCCATAATGCCAACCATATAATTCAGCTAACCAAGCACATAATAATGGAGCTACTGCTCCACCAATATTAATTCCCATATAAAATATGGTAAATCCTGCATCTCTCCTATTATCTCCATCAGCATATAACTTTCCAACAAACGAAGATATATTGGGTTTAAAAAAACCGTTTCCAACGATAATTAAAGATAACGAACCATAAAAAAATATCGGATGTTCAAATGTCAAAAAGAAATGTCCTAATGCCATTAACACACCTCCTAAAACAATTGCTTTTCTAAATCCTAATATTTTATCAGCAAGCATACCTCCTATCATAGGAGTCACATACACTAACGACATATATGCTGCATACACACCAAAAGACATTTCATCAGAAAAAAGTAAATGTTTTGTCATATACAACACCAATAAAGCTCGCATTCCATAAAAAGAAAAGCGTTCCCATAATTCAGCAAAAAATAAGTATAAAAGTCCCCTTGGATGCCCTAAAACATCAGTTCTTGAATTCATATATTCCATAAATTTTAAGTTTATACGAATATATTTTTCGACATCTAAAACCTAAAGGTATGTAGTTAATTGTAGTAAAAAATAAGCTTTTGTAAGTTTTTGTAACCAAAAAATTAACATCTTATTAATATCTACAAACGCTTATTTAATAGTTTTACTATTATATTTGCGCTATTAATTTTTATTTATGAAAAATTTACTATCAAATTTAAAAATAGAGATCCCTTCAGGAATATACATCAAAGACCCTGAAACCTCTGATTTGGGTAAAAGAATAATAGAGAACAGTATTATACTTATTGAAGAAATTGGTTTTGAGAATTTTAATTTTAAAAAACTAGGAAAGTTAATAAGCTCTAACGAAAGTTCTATTTATCGTTACTTTGAAAGTAAACATAAACTCTTAGTTTACTTAACTTCTTGGTATTGGGGGTGGATTCAATATTTATTGGTAATCGAAACTTACAGTATTAGTAACCCAAAAGAGAAATTAATTAAGGCCATAGAAGTTCTAGCTAGAAAAGCTGAGAAAGACAATAATTTTTCACATATTAATGAGGCATTACTTAACTTAATTGTAATTAACGAGAACTCAAAATCATACTCTACTAAAGAAGTAGATACAGAAAATAAAGAAGGTTTTTTTAAATTGTACAAAGAAGTAGTAAAACGTTTTGCTGAAATAATTAGTAATTATAACAATAATTATAAACATCCATTAACACTTGCAAGTACTATAATTGAAGGTATATTACATCAGCAATTTGTAAAATCTCATTTTAAATCACTAACTAATTGTGATAAAAGTACAACTACCACTTCCTTTTTTATTGAACTAACTTTAAACGTACTTTCTAATGAAAGAGAAAAATAAACTAACTCCATGGCAGCGATTTCTAGGATTAATAAATCTAGAAAAAAAAGACACCTTACAAATAGCATATTATGCCATTTTTGAAGGAATTGTTGCACTATCATTACCCTTGGGAGTACAAGCCATTATAAACTTGTTACAAGCGGCACAAGTATCAGCTTCCTGGATTGTTTTAGTCATCTTAGTTACTTCTGGCGTTGTTTTTAGTGGAATATTAAAACTAATGCAATTTAGAATTATTGAAACCATACAACAAAGAATTTTTACAAGAGCATCCATAGAGCTTAGTTATCGTTTTCCTAAAATTAAAATGATAGAATTAAGAAACTACTATCCACCTGAACTTGCCAATCGTTTTTTTGATACGCTAACCATTCAAAAAGGTATTTCTAAAATATTGATTGATGCTCCATCAGCCATATTACAAATTGTTTTTGCTTTATTACTATTATCTTTTTATCATCCATTTTTTATTGTTTTTGGATTTTTAGTTATGTTACTAATTTATGTTGTATTTAAATATACAGCACAAAAAGGTTTAGATACTAGTTTAAAAGAATCTAAAAACAAGTATAAAGTTGCTCATTGGTTACAAGAAATAGCTAGAACTATAATAAGTTTCAAATTATCAGGAAAGACAAGGTTAGCCCTTGAAAAAAGCGATATTTTAGTAGATAATTATTTAAAATCTAGAGAAAGTCATTTTAAAGTGCTTGTTATGCAATATATTCAAATGATTAGTTTTAAAGTTATTATTACTGCTGGGTTACTTCTTATAGGTGGTTTTTTGGTTCTTACTCAACAAATGAATATTGGTCAATTTGTTGCTGCAGAAATTATTATAATTTTAATTATGAACTCTGTAGAGAAACTAATACTTGGACTCGAATCTTTTTATGATGTACTTACATCTATAGAAAAGCTTGGGGAAGTTATTGACAAACCTATAGAGCCACAAAAAGGCAGTAACATTAATAAAGATAAGCCTTTTAAAATTGAACTTCAAGATGTTTCCTACATTGTAAATAATAGACAAAAACCTGTCATAAATAAAATTTCATTTGAAATTAATCCACAAGATAGAATTTTAATTCAAGGAAGTAGCAACTCAGGAAAATCTAGTTTAATTCAACTTATCTCTGGTTTAATAGAGCCTACTTCTGGTAATATATTTATAAATGATTTATCTTTAAAGGGCATTTTTATTAATAATTACAGATCTAACTTAGGCTTGTCTCTTTCTGAAGAAACTCCTTTTAAAGGAACTATTAGAGAAAATATAACTTTTGGTGACTCTTCAATAACTGATGAAGAAATATATAGCATCTTTAAAGTTGTGGGATTAACAGAATTTTTAAAGCAGCAACCTAAAGGTTTAGATACTTATTTAAAACCTGAAGGAAAACTTATTGCCTATACTGTAGCAAAAAAAATCATCCTTTCAAGGGCTATTATTAAAAGACCTAAACTACTTATTTTAGAAGACCCTCTAGACCAATTTGAAAAAAATGAAGCTAAGAAAATTATCGATTTTATTACTAATGTTTCTCAACCATGGAGCTTAATTATCGTTAGCCGTAATGAACATTGGAAAGAAAAATGTAATAAACAAATTACCCTTGAAAAAGGCAGTATTACTAACTTTAAATCGTAAGTAATCATGTTAAACATATCAAAAAATACAGTTTCGGACCAAATAGATATTACGAAATTCAAATCTGGAAAAGAAATTTTTAACAAAGAGTATCATAAGTTATTTAAAAGCTTTTTATTAGTTTTTTCTGTAATTTTAATAATTATTTTATTTCTACCCTGGACACAAAATGTATCTAGCGAAGGGCTTGTTACTACGTTAAAACCTAACCAAAGACCACAAACATTACAATCTCAAATACCTGGGCGTATAGAAGAATGGTTTGTACAAGAAGGTGATTTTGTTAAAAAAGGAGATACTATTTTAAGAATTTCTGAGATAAAAAGTGGTTATTTTGATACTAAGCTTGCCGAAAGAACTGGTAAACAGTTAAACTCTAAAACACTTTCTGCTAAAGCATATAACAATAAGATTAGTGCCTTGCAAAATCAGATTATAGCTATTAAAAGAGAACGTAAATTAAAACTAGAGCAAGCAAAAAACAAATTAAAACAAGCCTACTTAAAAGCTAAAAGTGATAGTATTGATTTTGAAGCTATTAAAATTAAGCAAAAAATAGCTCAAACTCAATTTGATAGAACTGTTACCTTAGAAAAAGAAGGTTTAAAAGCTGTAAAGGATGTTGAAGAAAAAAGAGCAAAACTTCAAGAGTTATCCGCTAAATTAATTTCTCAAGAAAACAAATTCTTTACTTCTAAAAACAATATTATTAATGCACAATTAGCTATTAGTAGTACACAAGCTTCTTATGCTGATAAATTATCTAAAACAGAAAGCAGCTTGTATAGTGCACAATCTGGTGCTTATGAAGCTGATGTTCAAGTTTCAAAACTTGAAACTAGCTTAGCTAATTACAACAAGCGAAGCTCTTTATTATTTATTACTGCTCCACAAGACGGTTACATTAATAAAGCTATAAAATCTGGTATTGGTGAAACGTTTAAAGAAGGTGAAAAATTAGTAAACATTATGCCTGCAAATTACGATTTAGCTGTTGAAATGTATATACAACCTATAGATTTACCTCTAATTCATATTGGTGAAGAGGTACGTGTTGAGTTTGATGGTTGGCCCGCAATGGTTTTTAGTGGCTGGCCTAATGTATCATACGGAACTTATGGTGCTAAAATTGTAGCTATTGAAAACTTTATTAGTAGTAATGGAAAATACCGTGTTCTAATTGTTCCTAATGAAAAAGAAGAACCTTGGCCGAAAGCCATTAGAGTAGGTTCAGGTGCAAAAACTATTGCTTTATTAGAAAATGTACCTATTTGGTTTGAGTTATGGAGACAAATTAATAGCTTTCCTCCCAACTTTTATCAACCAGATAACAAAGGAGGTGATAAAAAAGCTAAAAAAGAGGAATAATAAACTTCTTAGTAGATTAAAGCAAGTTAAAACATCACTCTAACTAATAATTAAAAAGACAACTAAATGAAAAGGCTATACATCCTTTTTTTGTTACTAAGCTTTATAGCTACAGCACAGGATAATTTAAGTACTCAACTTAGTTTAGAAGAGTATTTAGGTTATGTAAAGAAACACCATCCCGTTATTAAACAAGCGGAACTTATTACAAGTACCAATGAGGCTAAATTATTAAAAGCTAGAGGTGGTTTTGACCCTAAAATAGAAGTAGATTACGATAGAAAAGAGTTTAAAGGTAAAGACTATTACAAAAAGTTAAACTCAACCTTTAAAATTCCGACTTGGTATGGAATAGAGCTAAAAGGTAGTTATGAGAATAATTCTGGTCAATATTTAAACCCTGAACACAATACTCCAGAAAAAGGACTATATAATGTTGGTGTATCGGTTTCTTTAGCAAAAAACTTATTCATTAATAAAAGAATGGCTACTTTAAAACAAGCTAAACTCTACACACAGCAAGGTAAACTAGAACAACAGTTACTCGTTAACGATATTTTATTTGAAGCCATCAACACCTATTTAAACTGGTTACAGTACTACCAAAGTTATAATATTTATAAAGATTATTATGCCAATGCTGATATCAGACTAAAGAACATAAAAAAAAGTTTTACAGCAGGTGATAAACCAGCTATTGATACTTTAGAAGCTAACATCAATTTAAAAAACAGAAAGTTAGACCTAGAAAAAGCAAATATTAAATACATTAAATCTAAGTTAGAGCTTTCTAATTATTTATGGATAGGCAATAATATTCCTATGGAAATAAAAGAGGAAATAATTCCTGATAGTAGCACTTTTTCTAATATTGATATTATTCTAAATACTTCTGTAACCACCTTATTTGATAATGAGTTTGAAAACCATCCTAAATTAAAGTTACTAGAGTTAAAGAAAAGAAACCTAGAAATAAATAAGCAACTAAAAGTAAACAACCTATTACCTAAAGTAGATTTTCAGTATAACTTCCTTGCTTCAAAAGTGGATAATTTTGATGCTTTTAGCACCGCTAATTATAAAAATTCTCTTCAAGTTAGCATTCCTCTATTCTTACGTAAATCTAGAGGAGATTTAAAACTTGCTAAGCTAAAACTACAAGATATCGACTTTGAAATTGCATCAACTAAAGTTTCTTTACAAAACAAAATAACGGCTACCAAGCAAGAAATTACATCATACAAAAAGCAAAATGATATTTTAAAAAACCTTGTGAAAGACTATCATACAATTGTAAAGAGTGAAGAACGTAAATTTTCTTTAGGAGAAAGCTCTATTTTTTTAATTAACTATAGAGAAGTAAAATTAATAGAAAGTAAATTGAAAGAAATTAAAAACCAGTACGAATACGCTAAAACTAAAGGAAAACTCATAAAGCTATTAGGAGAGCTAAATAATTTATAATTGTTGTTTGTACTCTTCTAACAATGCTTCATCAATAATTATATGCTCAGGAAGAATTCGCAAACGATATTTACTTTCACCTACAAACGTAATTAGATCTTTACGATCTAATTTTTCTTCTTCTAGGTTTAAAATTGAATTTATATTATCTATAATTCGTGTAACATAGGTTTGACTTTTTATATCACCTCCTGAATTAACTATAATTGATTGTTTTTCCGCCTCTAAAAACTTTCTTCTATAAGCAAATGTTAGTAGGTTTTTATACTGTGTTGTTTTTGAGCCAAAATCTACTTTAGCATTGACTATTCCTTTAGATGGAATGGTAAGCTTTATCAGTGACCAGTCTAAAAACTGAATTTTCATTTCATTAGGTTTTGGTGTATGAGCCAGTTGTATTACCCAACTTGTTGCCAATACTAAAAAAACCGATACTAACGATGTTTTTGCTACAACCCTAATTAATTGATTTGCAAATTCATTATCAAAACCAATAAAAATGTCCGACAATTGGGAAACGAACAACAAAAAGATTACTATAACTGATATAAAAGCTACCAACTTTAAGTCTCGATGCATAAAAGTCTTGTAAAAAGAAACTCCCATTAAAAAACATAAAAAAGTTGTTAGTAAAACATCTGGAAGTGCTGCTATTTTTATTCCGTAATAAAAATCATTACCATATAAAAAAGAAAATGATAAAGTTATGGAAGCCACAATAACAATTATAATCGCTATAATTTTTACATTCTTTTCATTTCTATAAATAAATTGGGGGGCATCGTGCACATAATATAATGCCATTAACCAAAATAAGTTATTTATTGTAGACAGAATGTTTATTCCTACTTGATGAATTGTTGTTTTTTCAAAAGTAAAATAACTTGCAGAAAGTGCCCAAATACCAGAAACCACCCAAACCAACATTCCAAAGCTAAAATACAACAAGCCTTTATCAACTCTTTTAATTGAATTTCCTTCTTCTAAAACTTCTTTAAATCGCTTTGTAATATTATAGTAGATTGCTAATAATAACACAGCTCCAATAAAAGAAATACACGTATGTAATAGGTTATGAAACTGTGTTACTTCAGCCATTTATTGTAAAATTTTAGATACTAAATCTTTTTTCGCTTTTTTATCATCTCCAAACAACCACTGTAATACATTATCCTCCCACATTTCGTCTTTCTCTTGCTCATTAATAATCTTTCTATCAATAGCTAAATCTAAAATTTTCCCTGGATATGATGATTGAATTTCACTCTCCATCTCTCCTAGTGGATATGGATCATCCAGCCCTATTAATACTTGTTTAGATCCTTGATTTTTAATCAACAAATCCAAAGAACCAGTATCATGAACCAATGTATCAAAGAAGATGTTTTTATGTCCTACAGCTTTACGAGGGTGTTGTTTTCCTTCAAACAAATCAGGTCTTCCATCAAATCCTTGAATACGACGCCCTAAATTCATTTGTGCTAACTGACCTCCATGCGCAAAACAAACTCGCATATTAGGATATTTTTCATAATATCCATTTAACGTTAAAAAGTGATAGGCATCTGCGCATTGTGCCAACATCCAAATTAAGTGAAAACGCCAACTTGTATTTTGTAGTTTGATGAATTTCTCCCCGTCATACGGATGAATTTCAACTGCTAAATTATACTTATCTGCTAATTCAAAAATAGGTTCATTTTCCTCGTCAAAAATACAACGCCATGTACCAATAGTGTCCATATAGTGTGTTGGCAAACACAACAAACGCATCCCTAACACCTCAACACACCGCTCTATTTCCCATAAAGCTCCACGAACAAACCCCGGATGCACCACAAAACCACAAGTAAACTTCCCCGGATTATCATGTTGAACACGTGCATTAAAATCGTTTTGAAAACGTAACGCTTGCTTCATTTCTTCTAAACGAAGTCCATTACCATATAATTGAGATAGGTTCAAAACCACTGCATGATCAATTTTAAAATGTTCCATCCATGCTAGTTTTTCATCTAAAAAGAAACTAGAGTCCGTCACGGGACGACTCCAGTCTTTTTGTAACATGAATTTTCTATCCTTATCTACCCAAAAAATCCCTTTGTCTTTCATAAACTGCGGAATTTGCTCTGGATAAGGCAATAAATGCGAATGTCCGTTTATTCTTAATTTGCGTTTTTTCATTTTAGTTTCTATTGCAAAATTTATGCTTTGTTTGGTGCTTCCATCACAGTACCACATTTATCACAAGTACATTTCTCTTTGTCAGAATAGTACTTATCAAAAATTATTGGCATATCAGTTTCAATATTATCTAAAGCAAATTCTTCTCGGTATAATTGATGTCCACAATTTTCACAATACCATTCCAAGGCATCCATCATTCCTTCATCACGTGGATATTCAATAACTAAACCTACTGTATTCGCTTTACGTTGTGGTGAGTGTGGCACCTTCCCTGGTAACAAATAAATATCTCCTTCATTAATTTCAACATCAATCATTTCCCCTTTGTCGTCAATGATTTTTAGCACCATATCTCCTTCTAATTGATAGAAAAACTCTGGTGTTTCATTGTAGTGATAATCCTTACGATTGTTAGGCCCTCCAACAACCATTACGATATACTCACCATTATCCCAAACCTGTTTATTTCCTACTGGTGGCTTTAGTAAATGACGGTTTTCATCAATCCACTTTTTGAAATTCAAAGGTTGTACTAACTTGCTCATTTTATTTAGGTTTTTAGGCTTTTAGATTGTTTTAAAGATACTTAAATAGTCTTGTTTCTAAAAGTCTTTATTTTTGATCTCTTTTATAAAGATTTTGTTCTTCCTCCATCAACAGGGACATTAATTCCGTTGATAAAACTTGCTCTTTCACTTGCTAAAAACACAATAGCATTAGCTACTTCTTCAGGTTTTGCAAAACGTTTTGCTGGCGATGCATTTTTCATCATTTCTGCAACTTCATCGATAGTTTTACCTGTTTTTGCTGCTTTATTATTGATAATTTCTGTCAAACGCTCTGTGGCTGTAGCTCCTGGTAACACATTATTCACTGTAATTCCGAATTGACCTAATTCATTCGCTAAGGTTTTACTCCAATTAGCAACCGCACCACGAATAGTATTCGAAACTCCTAAACCATCTAGAGGTTGTTTTACTGAAGTAGAAATTACATTTATAATTCTACCATAATTTTGTTCTTTCATAAACGGTACTAAAGCTTGTACCAATACATGGTTACATTTTAAGTGCATGGTAAAAGCACGCTCAAACTCTTCTAGGGTAGCATCAAACACTGGACCTCCTGCTGGACCTCCTGTATTATTCACCAAAATATGAAACTGTAAATTTGTTGCCTCTAACTTCTCTTTTAAGTCTGCAGGATTGGTAAAATCAGCAACTAAATATCCATGATTTTGGTTATTATTTGGTAACTCAGCTAACACCGCTTTTAATTTATCTTCGCTACGAGCTACCAACGTTACATTTACTCCTTCTTGAGCTAATTGTATTGCTGCTGCTTTTCCTATTCCTTGTGTACTACCACATACCAAGGCGTTTTTATGTTGTATATCTAAATTCATTTTATTCGTTATTCTGAATCATTTGTTTAATCTTAACCGCTTTCTCAAAATGATCTAATTGATGTGTTTGAATCCACCAAGTAGCCACTTCCATCAGTACTTTCGGATTGTCATTTTTATTTTTGAAAAATGCATAAAACGAAAGCCCTACATTTTCTCCTTTTTTAACAATCTTCTCTTCACAAACAGCAATTATTTTTTCCTTTATTTCTTTATTCATATTTTATACATACATTTTTGGGTTCTGTAAAAAAGCGTAATGCTTCAAAACCTCCTTCACGCCCTACTCCACTCGCTTTTTGACCTCCAAAAGGTGTTCTTAAATCACGTAATAACCAAGTATTCACCCAAACAATTCCTGTGTGTAATTCTTTAGACATACGCATGGTTCTTGTCAAATTGTTTGTCCATAGTGTTGATGACAATCCATACACCACGTCATTAGCTAACTGTAAAGCTTCTTCTTCTGTTTTAAAAGACATTAAAGTAACTACAGGCCCAAAAATCTCTTCTTGATTTAACCTACACTTGTTACTTGAAACTTCAATAATCGTCGGTTGTAAATAGTAACCGTTCTCACAATTCTTAACAGTGACTCTGTCACCTCCGTATAAAATCTTCCCTCCTTCTTGTTCCGTAATATCTATGTATGATTTTACCTTTTCTAAATGTGGTTTCGATACCAAGGCTCCAATATTTGTATCTTCATCAAAAGGATTTCCTATTTTTAATTGCGATACTTTTTGAACAAAATCTTTTTTGAATTGCTCGTAAATACTTTCCTCTACAAAAATTCTACTTCCGCACAAACAAATCTGACCTTGATTTGCAAATGAAGAGCGAACTGTAGTCGCTAACATATTCTCATAATCGCAATCAGCAAAAATGATGTTTGGATTTTTTCCTCCTAACTCCAACGATAACTTTTTAAACATTGGCGCTGCAGTACGTGCAATATGAGCACCTGTTGCTGTTCCTCCTGTAAATGAAATCGCTTTAATATCTGGATGTTCAATAATGGCTTGTCCTGTGGTGGTTCCTAATCCGTGAACTATGTTTAATACCCCTTTAGGTAAACCTGCTTCATTACAAATCTCCCCTAACAAATAGGCTGTCATAGGTGTAACTTCACTCGGTTTTGCTACAACACAATTTCCTGCAGCTATTGCTGGAGCTATTTTCCACGTAAATAGGTAAAGTGGCAAATTCCATGGAGAAATACATGCAACTACACCAATCGGTTGACGTAACGTAAAGTTCATCGCTCCTAAACCTACACTTTCGTGAGCTTCGGATGAAAATTGTGTAATTGCATCTGCAAAATATTGAAAATTAGATGAAGCTCTCGGAATATCAATCACTGTAGCTAAACTTAAAGGCTTTCCATTATCCTTAGCCTCAGCTTTTGCCAATTCAGGTAACCTTTGCTGAATTAACTGTGCTATTTTAGAAAGAATATCCCTACGTTCGTTTAAGGTAGTGTTTGACCAAGACGGAAAAGCTTTCTTAGCTGCTTCATATGCTAACGCTACATCTTCTTTAGTAGAATTAGGAATTTGACCATACACTTCTCCAATAGATGGATTATAATTATCAATATAATTATTTGCTACCGGTATAACGAATTCTCCGTTTATATAATTTTTAATAGTCATTTCATTCACAGATTAAAGAAACCAAGAGAGGAAAAAGTCTCTTTTCTTTTCTAATGGTTCTTTGTTCTTTATTCTTGCTTTTTGTACGCTACCACTTTAATTTCAATCAATAAATGAGGATGTGGTAATTGATGTACAGCAACGGTAGTTCTCGTTGGTCCGTTATAATCAAAATATTCAGCATATACTTCATTATAGCCTCCAAAATCATTCATATTCACCAAAAATGAAGTTACATCTACAATATCTGATAAGTCTGCTCCTACTTCTTGTAAAATATCTCGAATGTTTTCAATTACCGCTCGGGTTTGCTTTTTAATATCTAAGTTGGTCGTTCCAAACTCATCTACGGCAACACCTTCAAAAGAATTATCAGGTCTTCGAGAACTTGTTCCAGATACATAAATAAAATCTCCTACTTGTTTTACATGCGGAAACTTTCCTCTTGGTATTGCTTTTCCTTTGATTACTTTACTATCCATGTTTTATATTTTTTAATTTCAAATGCATTTTTCATGAGATTTCTCCCTTTGATAGAAATGACATTTACGAACTGGTTAACTCTATTAATTTATTCGTGGTTTTAAAGTTACGAGTAGTTGCTGAAACTTTTAACTTTCTTTCAAAAAAATTATTCGTCAATTTTGTTTTCCCATACCCTCCAGCTGCATTTACATAAACCACATCTTTTAAGATGGTGTATTCATCTTCTTTCGCATCTACTTCTATCTCTTTTATTGTAGTTTCATTGAATAAGAAAGTAAAATATATTTGTTTTTCGTTTAAATTACTATAAGGGTTGTTTTGAAGAATCTCTTTTATTTCTTTTACTTCTTTTGCTAGAACAAGAACATCATAATCATATTTTTCTTTAATTTTTGTATGAATATTCTTTTCTACCTCTTTTGAGTCTTCTCTAGTTTTTAACACAATATTGCCACTTTGGATATAGGTCTTTATAGTATTATATCCCAGTTCTTCTAACAGTGTTTTTAATTCTTGCATCGGAATTTTATTTTTCCCTGAAACATTAATCCCTCTTAACAAAATAATTATTGTGTTCATTTTATCCTTGCAATCCTTTTCTTAAAACCTCTTTAATACCTTCTAAATTATCTGAAAATGACATCATTTGGTTTAATATTTGAGCCATTTCATTTTTATTCCCCAAACCTTTTAGCTTATTATTCTTAACAAAAATTTCTTTTATATCATTCCATCGGTTTGCTTCGTTTTCTGATATATCTCCTATTAATTCTTTATACTTCAATAAATTTGCTTCAGCAGAAGATGTTAATGTTTGAGATTCACTTTCATAATGAGACAATACCAGTCTTTTTAACTCATTATCATTCATTATTGGTACTACTTTAGCTACTAACTTATTCATGTCTCGATATGAACCTTGTAACTTAAAAGAGGGTTCTGTTCTATATTCATCTTCCTTTGCAGCCGACTCAATATATGCTTTATTTACTTTTAAGATGGTATTCCTTATAGTTATTACTTTTTCTAATACCGAAATATAATCTTGAATCTCTTGCTTTGTATGATTTCCTTTCAACTCCCCTTCTTCAGTATTATTTTCAACTCTATTTATCAAAGCATAAACATCTTCAAAATATTTACTACTTAACTGGTGTAGTATAGGATTTGATGTTAATGAGTTTTCTATTAAACTAAGTTTAAATAAATGATCTGTATCTCCTATAATATCTCCTAAGTTATATATATCAGCTCGGTTAGCCAACATATCAGGTATTTGAAACTTATCTCCACTTTCAGTATATGGATTTCCAGCCATAATTACACAAAACTTCTTTCCTCTTAAATCATATGTTTTTGGCTTTCCGTTATATACTCCTTCTATTTTTCTTGTTCCATCTGAAAGAGAAATGAATTTTTGTAAAAACTCAGGATTACAATGCTGAATATCATCTAAATACAACATTACGTTATCTCCCATTTCAAAAGCTAAATTTAACTTTTTGAGTTCTTCTCTAGAAGCTGAATTTGTTGCTGCTTCCGGGTCGACTGAGGTTACCTCATGACCAATGGCAGGTCCATTAATTTTCATAAAGATTAATCCTAACCTATTGGCTAGGTACTCCATCAAAGTAGTTTTTCCATAACCTGGGGGTGATATTAAAAGTAACATCCCCATTCTGTCTGTACGTTTATTATCTCCAACCGTTCCTAACTGCTTAGATAAGTTATCTCCTATCAAGGGAAAGTAAACTTCATCTATTAGCTTATTTCGAACAAAGGAAGATAATACTCTTGGCTTAAATTCATTTAACTTTAATGTCTCTTTTAAATTTTCTACCAATAGGTGTTTCGCCTCTTTGTATGCTAAAAAATTAGGTACGTCTTCTTTTGAAAAAAACTCTAATCTTTCAATGAAACTATGATAATTAAATTCAAAACTTCCTTCAATAATAGTATCGTGTTCTCCTCTTAACTCTTTAATGGTTTCTTCAGGGTTTGCATGTAAAACAGCATTAGGCTCATGGTGAAATAATAATAACGAAATTACTTCATCTGTGTAATTTTCATTTCCATCAATAGATGATATAAATGAGCTTACCCATTGTTTAGTCAGCTGAATTTTTGCGCTATAATCTGTAGTCTTTTCAAGATTACTTTTAAACACATGTAATGCATCTTGTTTTGTTAGATACTTTATAAAGTCTTCTTTTATTCCTAACGCAATAGCACTTATTATAAATGAATTAGTGCTTTTTAATTGGTTAAATAGGTAACTAGCTATTGTTTTTCCTACCTCTTTAGAAAACAATAAAGTTTCTTCTGAAAGAGTAGTTATTTCTTTTTGTAATTTATTTATTAAAAAATCGTATTCTTCACTTTCAGGAAAGAATCGTAAGACATCTCCTGATGCTTTTATTGAAAAATTATAATAATCTTGACGCTCTTTAGGCAAAGAGTTCCAGAAATATTGAGCGTATGCTCTAGTGTTTGAAGCGTATGTTAACAAACCTAATTCGTGATGTTTATGGACTAGTGTATACAATATTTTAAAAGCATCAATATCGTGCACGCCTTTTACATATCCTTCTGCAAACAAGCTTCCACTTTCATTTTGAACTAACGCTAATAAACCTTGTTCGTTTAGCTTTAATAATTCATCTGTTGAATACGAAGTAAATAATTTATACGCCAAATAAGAAGATCTATACACTAAATCGTTCTCAGAAACTAGTTCTTGATTCCAATATTTTTCAGATTTAAGTAAAATTTCATTTTCAACTTCTTGATAGAAATTGGTTCCTGTTAAATGATAATGTAACGTTTGATCTTTGTAAACTATTGATAAATCCAACGGTTGTTTATTAACTCCAAACTTGTGTTTTCCTAAGCGAATTATATTCTCACCATCTTCATATAACTCTTGTTTATCTTTTAATTTTCTTAATGCATCTTCTTTAGCTACTTTAAGTTGTGTTTCTATAGCTTCAGCTTTACCAACTGACTCTAAATCTTTTAATTGATTAACAATATCTCTAACTTTGTTAATCATTAAATCAGCAGCAAAATATCCGTTAATATCTTCAACTGAGGGGTAACTTTGTGCCTTTTTTGCTATACTTTTTAAAATTCTTTCAGAAGCAGCGCTTAATGCTTCTATTTTCTTATTTCTTTTTTCGAGTATTGTACTCTTTCGGGCATCAAAAGCATTATGAACTTCTTCTCTCTTCTCTATAATTAAGGAAATAAATTCTTCAAAATCGGCAAACTTACCTTCAATTTCCTCTAACTGAATTGCTATTTTTGTGAGGAACTCATCACATTTTTCTGGCGTAGTAGCCATATCAATGTAATTAATAATACTTTGATCTATAAGTTTTAATTGAGCAGAAAAATCTGCCTTAGCTTCTTTACTTCCTAAAGTTTTAATTGTATTTTTAATTCCTGCTTTTAATTGATTTAATGTAGCAAAGATTAAAGAGATATTATCAATAATTCTAGTCGATTGAGAAGTATCTTCTATTTCTAAATTTGTTACAATTTCAATTAAAAGTTCTAAATCTGTTGTTATTTGATCTACTTCTTTTTCAAGTTTTTTAGCTTCTACTACCTTTTTTATAGATGTTAAATCATCTTGCCTTTCTTGAACGCGTTTATGGTAGGGTTTTAGAGCTTGATCATTCAACAAAAATTCTACACATCTTTTTGATATTATTGTGTTTTGTTCTTCAATTGAGTTTTCAATTTCTTCTAATATGTCAATTGCTATATAACGAACATCTTTCAAGCTTATGACCTGCCCTCTTAATACTCGTAGTTGATTTAATAAGTCAACAAAATCTTCTATGGTCTTAAAAGAAGTACTTTTGATCTTACTTAAAAGTTCATTAGATTTTTCTTGAATAATCTTGCCTTCTTTAGCTGCTTGTTGCTTTAATTGAGTTACCTTTTCAAATTCATCAATAGCAGCATTTGCTGCATCGTTAATTTCTGCAACAGGTACACTTAACTGTTCTGTTTCGGGCTCATTTATCCAGTAATAACTACTATTAATATCATTAGATTTCTTAGCTATATCACTATATAAACCAGCATAACTATCTTCTTTATTTAAAAGTGTTATTAATTCATGGCACTCTGCCATTGCTTTTACAATATCTTTATTACCAATCTTATAAAGTAAGGTATCTTCATGTAATGATGGAATACTGTCTGTTTTTACATAAGGTGTTTGCCAAATTTGAACAACATGGTGTTTTGTTTGCTCATTTTCAGTTTTGAAGTAACACAATTCTCCATTCTCTAAAATTGTAAAACCATTGCAAACAATAGGTATTTTTACCTCTTGCTCAATAATGTTATAAGACATTAATATATATAGCCCTCTTGTTGTAGCATAAAACACATATAAAAAGTCTTCTCCGTTGGGAGAAACTATTTTCTCTTGGAACTTAACGTCTTTAGCGTTATTTTCAAAAAGTTTATACTGCCCTGTTTGTAAATAATATCCATCAGGAAAAATAAGACCTTGATCGTCTGGTAATAATACAGCACAGTCTTTAACACTATTTACTTTTTGAACTTCTTGTAACTTATGATTATAAATAAAATAACGAGCTTCTTCCTGAAATGGTTTTATCTCTAATAGAATAAGGTTTCCTAAATCGGCATAACGAAACTGACCATCATCTAATGTTTGATCAACATGTTCTACTGGCTCTTCAAGAATTCCTTTTCCTTCATCAGTGTTATCTTCTATCTTAATAGTTAAATCACCTCCGATAGTTTCGACAAAAACTTTATCTAAAATAGAAATATGAGAGTAAGTACCATAACGGTGCATATCTCGGGTTACTTCTTGCCAATTAAATTCATGTTGCTTTGGAAACCTGTATTCATGCTCACTTCTATTATCAACATATACTAATTCATTTTCCTTTATTAACCACTTAAAAGTTTTCACATCGGTTTTACTCTCACTTAACTGGAAAACCATGTGAAGGTAATTATCTATAATTGCAAATTTTGCAAAAATAGTATTTCGATAATACTTGTATAGGTTAGTAAAGTCAGTTATGAAAGTTTCATTATGAAGAAAATCTAATGATTTTGGCTGAAAACGATTGTCTTTAAACTCATAAGCGCTGAAAACATCCGATAACTTAATATCTGTTCTTAGTCCAAAATGAACATTATATCCAAAGATTGAAGTGTTTCCTAGAGATACAATATCTCTAGCTATACAGTTGTTTTCTGTGTTAATTCTATCATTTGCTATAAGCTTTGTTTCAATTGTACCAAACACATGCTTTCTAGCATCATTTAATCTTTGTAACCTATTTAGTAGCTCTTTTTTTTGTTTTTGAAGACGGCTCTGAATAATCTCATAAGTTCCGCCATCAAGTTGTTGATTATCCATATAAAATTACGAGTTAAAATTAATTTTAAAACACTTATTAAAAGAAATCCCGAGTATTGAAAAATCAATACCCGGGCAAGTGTTATTCTAACTCATTTTTTTATTAGATATATCTAAACCTTTTGCTAAGCTAAAAAGGTTTCCTAAAAGCGTTTGATCGTCATCAGATGTTGCTCTTTCTTTAAGAGTCATTAATAAGTTAGCAATTGTTAGGTTTTTAATATCATCAGAAGAAATTCCGTATTTTACAGCAAAATCTCTAACGCGTTCCATTAAGTTTCCTTTCACATCATCACTACTTAAAATAGCATCCTTTACCTCTTGTAAATTACTACTATTTTCAATCATCTTATCTAGTCCTTTAGCCTTAGTAATTTGTCCCATTATTTGCTCAAAGAACATAGTCTCTCCTCCTACTATATCAATTTTAGCAGATTTTAATGCTTGTCCAATAACATCAGCTTGTGCATCTGCAATATCTTTTTGTATGTTGATGTGCGCTAAATCTACTTTTAAATCTTTTTCTAGACGCAGTTTAAACTCTTCGTGTTCTTTACCTACACCATCTAGTTTTTTCATTGCTGCTGCTTTTTCTTCAATTCCAGCTGCATCTGCTAAGGCTTTTTCTCTTATAATTTCCGCTTCAGCCATTCCTTCTTTTCTTAGTGCTTCAGCTTTTGCTTCAATACCTACAGCCTCTGCTTTTGCTTTCTTCTCAATAATAAGTGCCTCCATTGTACCAAATCGTTCACTAGCATCTGCTTTGGCATGCATTACTTGAGCTTCTGACATTCCTAAAGTAGCTTCTTCTTTTGCTTTTGCATCTGCTAATGTCTTACGAGCATCAGCTTCTTTTTCACTTGCTTCTTTATGTGCCTGCGCTTCAATGTTTATTTCTTCTGCTTTTTGTTTTGCAGCTTCTTTTTGAGCCTCAGCTTCTTTAATTGTTTTAATTAAATCTTCTTGAGCTTTTGCTTCAGCTAACGTAATGGTAACTTGCTTTTCTCTTTCTGCTGTTTTAAACGCCTGAATATCTTTCATATTCTCTTGTTCTTCAACAACTCCTTTTTCTAAAGTAACACGATCACGAATAACATCTTGTATGTTTTTCTTCTCTACTTCAACTACCTTTTCTTTTTCAATCTGAGCCAATGTAACTATTCGCTCACGTTCAGTAGCTTCTAACATTCTATCTTTTTCTACTCTTTCAGTTTCAACAACATCTGTACGTAATTTATTCTTAGCCGCTACAATAACTTGTCGTTGTTTGTTTTCTTCTGCTACTTGTACTTTTTCCTCTGTTGCTATTCTTGCTGATTCTGATTTTAATAGCTCTTCTTGATTAACTTTTAAGATTTCAGCTTCTTCTCTTGCTTTAACGTTGGCTATTTCTCTTTTTTGTTGTTCTTCTTTTTCCGCTAATTGTTTATCTAATTCTAAAATAGCTTCACGAGCTTCTACATCTTGCTTTCGAATAGTTTTCTCTTCATCTCTTTTTATCAAGTTTGCTTTAATATTTTGTGCAGCTGTTAATTCAGTAATTTTTTTAATTCCTTCTGCATCTAAAATATTATCTGCTTTTAAATAAGATACTGATGTTTGCTCTAAGTAATCAATTGCACAGTCTTCCAGCGTGTATCCATTTAAGTCAGTTCCTATTATATCAACAATTTCATCTCTAAACTCTCTACGAGCTTCATACAACTCTGTGAAGTCAAATTTTTTCCCTACCGTTTTTAAAGCTTCAGAAAACTTAGCTTCAAATAAATCTTCTAGAGTTGAAATGTCTGATGCTCTATCGCAACCTATAGTTTGTGCTACTTTTTTAATAAATTCTACTTCATTGTTTACTCTTACAAAAAAGGCAACTTTAATATCTGCTCGCATGTTATCCTTACAAAGCAATCCATCATTACCTAAACGTTCTATTTGAATTTTCTTTACAGAAATATCCATAATTTCTACTCTGTGAAATACAGGTATTACATACATTCCTTTATCTGTTGCTACTTTAGTTCCTCCGAAACCTGTACGTATCAATGCTTGCCCTTGCGGTACTTTTTTGTAAAACATTGCTATTATAGCAAAGTATAAAATAATAAGGAATAGAATTAAACCTACACCTACTCCAATAACCTGTAATAAACTGTTTGTCATAGTTCTTTTTTTAAATAATTTGTTTTTAATTTATATATGATTGTGCGTAATAAAAAGACTTATCTTGGCTTTGTTTTATAATCAAGATTTGCTCTCTAAATTGTATAGGACTCCCATCTAACGATTTAATATTTATTGATAAGTGAGTCCCTTCAGCTTTTACTTCAGCTGAACCTAATTTTTCTTCTTTGATGTTCGATAAAGAAACTCCTACTCTACCTACTATATCTATCGGTAAATCTCCGTGTTGATTTAAGCTCTTAAAAAAACTTTTAAAAGGTGTTGTAAAAATTTTATTGATAAACAACGAGGGTAAAAAACCTATTAACATTAATGCAAAACCAAAGCTATTGTTTATACTTCCTGTTAAAACAGTAGAAAATGCCGTACAAATCCACCAAATAAAAATCCAACAGGTAAACGTAAACATAAAAGGTAACCCTACAAAATTGAAGTAAATCAGAAAAATTTGCCACCATTTTAATGGTTTTCTTCTCTTGCCTAGTACATCTTCTTTATTTACTTCTGCATTTGAAACATCATGAAAATCTGCATTTCCTCCTTCTATTCCTGAATCTGTATCAATATCAAAATCTGCATCGATATCTACGTCTATATCTAAATCGAAATCAACTCCTGAAATCATTGTCACTATCCAATACAACAAAAGTATAATTACCAGTATTGTAAGTGGTAAGTTAACAGATGAAAATATAATATCAGTAAAAGTGTTCAATTTTATTCTTCTTTACTATTTAACCCTAATTTTTCTTTTAATTTTGACAGACTTTCTTCTGCCGAAGTTTCAGTTACATCTGCTGCCTCTGACAGTTCCTGATCTATTGATTTAGATGATTTCGCTATTTCTCCATAAGCTTCAGCCAAAGCTTCTTCTTGTTTCACTTTCTCTTTCATACGCTCTAACATAGCAACAGTACTAGCACTATCAATATCAGCCATTTGTTTATTCAAATTCTTAGTTGCCTTAGAAACTTTAACTCTTGCTTTTAATGTTTTTAATTCATTTTCCCATTTACTAATATTCTGTTTAATCTCTTGAATATTGTACTCTAATTTACTTACTGAGTCATTAAACTGAGCTTCTTCTTTTTTTACCATTCCTATTTTATGGTTTGTCTCTTCTTTTTTCATTAGAGCTTCTTTTGCTAATCGATCTGCTTCAGATACTTCTATATCACCATTTTGTCCTTTCTTTAAAATCAACACAGCTTTTTGCTCATAATCTTGACCCTTATATGTTAATTCTTCTACATCATTTTTAGCTCTAATAGCCAACGCCTTTACTTGCGCTAAGGATTCTAAACTCTTCTCTAAATTCAGTTTTAAGTCTCTAATTCCTTGTTCTGTCATTTTAATAGGATCCTCCATTTTATCTATCGCAGAATTTGCTTCTGATTGCCCTATTTTAAAAAGTCTTTTAAAAAAATTCATATCTATTTTTTTTAATATTTTGAAAAATTAATAATGTGATCTGAGTATTCACTTAAGAGTAAGCTAAGTGAGTTTAAACTCGCTTCAAACTCATTAGCGTCTAAATTCTCTAATTGAAGTGTATCTCTAAAAATAACACGCTCTCCACTTTCATCTAAGACAAAAGCCCCGTGGATTATATCTCTATTCTTTTGCAGTAAACTCCTAAAAACTTCTTGATTAGGCTCTTTAATTTTAAAGATATATTGTTCAAAAATTATAATTGGATTTGCAACTCCTATAATTAAGTTTTTAATTCCTTCGTTTTCTTTCTCAACAACAAAAATACCTTCTTCTTGATTTTCTTTTATTATATTGAAATTTAACCCAAGTAAAAACTCCTTTACCTTACTAAAATGTGTATTCATTTTTAAGCAGTTTGATTAGTTAATATAGCATTCTTTTTAAGCGATAATATTACAAAAAGTTTCTAAAATCAAAGACACTTAACATAATATTATTAGCAATATAGATTCAAAAAAATTAATTTTAAACATCCCCCTACTAATTTTTAAACTAAAAAAATTAGCAAAAATAAAAATAATTAGCTAATATTGTTTGCTCAAATATACAAAAATAAAAACATTCAGCAAATAAAATTAGCAAAAAACATGTCATTCTTTGGTAAAAACATAAAAAAAATCAGAAGTGTTAAACGTTTAAGCCAGCAAGCTTTTGCAGAACTCTTCAACCTTAAGAGAGCTACACTGGGCGCTTATGAAGAAGGCAGAAGCGAACCAAAAATTGATACCATTATAAAAATTGCTAATTATTTTAGCATTCCTATAGACAATTTATTAACTTCAGAGCTCACAGTTAATAATTTACTTCAGTTTAAAGAGGATTTAACCCTAGAAACTGAAAAACTATCAAAAGAAACCTTCACCATTATACCTTGCATAACCGAAAAGACAATTACAGAATACATAAAACACCACAACAAAACTTCTTTTATTGATGATTTATCCAAAATTCAACTCCCTATTAACTCTCAAAAAAAACTCAGAGCTTATACCGTTTCTAATTTAGAAATGGCTAATCACAATAATGGATTATACCCTAACGACATAGTAATAGGCCAGTTTACACCAAACAACACTATAAAGAACTTAAAAAATGGAGAACTCACACTAACTCTTGTTAAAAATGAATTGATTCTACGCAAACTATACATTGAAAACGATTCTGTAACTCTACGTGCAAACCATAAAAACATCCCCGATAAAACATTTTCTATTACAGATATTAAAGAATTGTGGAAAATACAATATGTATTTTTCAATAGAATTCCTGACCTTAACACCTCTATAGAAAACAAACTTTCTTTTTTAGAACAAGAACTTTTGAAACTAAAAAGAGAACTACAATAAACAACTATCTAAATCCAGCAATTTTATCTTCTTCTAAAATTTCGTTGGTTTCTTCTTGCACCTTTTTTAATACCTCATTCAAATCGGTGATTGCATCTAAATCATGATGAGCCACCATATTTAACAGAGCTTTATCTTGCGCACGTCCTTTTTTCATCGCTTCTGCATACGGAATCTCTTCATTAAAAGTTACCATAGAATACTTTGAAAAATATTCTGTTGGAAACGTCTTCTCTAAGTCCATTTCTAACTTCCTCTTTTGCTTAAATAATGGATTTGCTACATGATCACGCATTTCGTAAAAATTATCGATAGCTAAATCAGCAATCGCATCAGTATCTTCTTTACGTGCTTTTTCATACGCTTTAAAAGTAGCTTGCCAATCTCCTTCGTGCGTATCTAGAATCGTATCAAATACCGTTACATCTTCAAACGAAGCATTCATCCCCTGTCCATAAAACGGAACAATCGCATGTGCTGCATCTCCCATTAACAAGGTTTTATTTTGATAATGCCAAGGTGAGCATTTTACTGTTCCTAAAGCCCCAGTCGGATTGTTAATAAACTCATCTTTAATACTTGGTATCAACGCTAAGGCATCTGAAAATTCTTTTTCAAAAAACTCAGTTATCTTTTCTTCGGAAGTTAAGTTGTTGAAATTGTATTCTCCTTCGTCGTAACTTAAAAACAAGGTTACCGTAAAACTTCCATCTAAATTTGGCAATGCGATTAACATGTACTCTCCACGAGGCCAAATATGTAAATGATCTTTACTTATTTGGTGTTTCCCTGACTTGTCTGCAGGAATTTCTAATTCCTTGTATCCATGTGTCAAGAAATTCTGCGAATAGCTAAACAAGAATTTTCTTTCTAAATAGTAGCTTTTCCTCAATGCAGATCCTGCACCATCTGTTCCAAAAATCACATCTCCATCTACTGAAAACTCTTCCTTCGTATTGTAGTTTTTAAAATGCGCCACGGTATTTTCAATATCAACCGAAGTACACTCTGTATTAAAATGAATGCTTACATTTTCGTGTGCTTCCGCTTCGTTTAATAAGATTCCGTTTAAGTCTCCTCTCGAAATAGAGTTGATATATTCTCCTTCTCTACCTGAATAATTAGAAGCAAACGTATTCCCTTCTCTATCGTGCATTAAACGTCCGTACATCGGAATACAAATTTCACGCGCTTTTTCTTCTACACCACATAAACGAAGTGCTTTAAAACCACGATCAGATAATGCTAAGTTGATAGAACGTCCTGCTGAAATATCGGTAACTCGTAAATCTGGACGACTTTCATACATTGCTACCTTATAGCCTCTTTGTGCTAAACGAAGTGCTAATAAACTTCCGCATAAACCAGCACCTATGATTACTATGTTGTCTTTTTTACTCATTTAGTATTTTAATCGCTTTTTTATATGTTTCTTCACTTGATTTAGTGTGAACTTCAGGTATAAATTCCTCTCTTGGTGTGCCATTTACATGAAACAGTTTTTCAACAGGAAAACATAAATTGATCTTAGTATTTGGTAACCTATCACATTCAATAGCTCCTAACAATTTTGCCATCTCAGTCCCTACTACTGTTGCCGATTTTATGTTATCAAAACCTTGTGCTATTGCTTCTCCTACACTTCCTGTCCACCTTCCTGCTAATACAATAACTGGTTTTTTATATGGATTTTTTAAAGGTGTTAATAACTCAATCCAACTTCTTTTTATACCAAACTCTCTTTCTAAACTTACTTTTTCATGTTTTTGATATGGAATTGTTTCCGATATAAACTTTCCCATAATACTTTTTGCTACTTCGGCATTACCTCCACTTGGTGTATCTCTTAAATCTACAATTATCGCTTTGGTATCTCTAAACTCATCTACCTTTTTAGGAAAAGCTTTAATTACCTCATTGTTTCCTAAAGAATTATTTAGCTTTATATACCCTATATTTCCTTTTATAATTCTTGAACTTAAAGTTCCGTTTTCTTTTTTTGAAGCTGTAGGTTTGTTTAGTTTATATTGTTTTTCTTTTCCATTTTCTAGTACTAGAATCACTCTTTCTTCATTATGCTTTCCAGCAAACCACAAATTCGCAAAAAACTCTTTTACATCGTCTTTTGGGTTTTTAAAAGATTTTGGCAATACTTCTTCTACTAAATCTTCAATTTTACGATTGTTAATACTAAGTAATTCACCTCCAACTTTTAATCCTGTTTCCTCAATTTCAAAACCCGACCTAATGTCAGCTATGTAATATTTTCCATCTTTTATTTTTACCCATGCATCAGTTGATGTTGGAATTAGTCGAAATGAAGATTTTAAATTTCGGTTAATCCCCGTATGAGGGTCGTATAGTTCGTACGTTATACTCTCTATTAACCTAATAAACTGAGAATCATCCGAAACATTTTCTACCTCTTTTTGATAAATCTTTTTTACCTCATCCCAATTTGTTTGTTTTTGATCAAAGTAAGCGTAGAATCCATCAAACATACTCCACAAATAATCAAAATCTTTTTGATACTTAGTTTGAGCTATACTACTAAAACTACATAGAACTAAAACAACAACAACTACTTTTTTCATTTATAGCAATGTTTTTAAAATTTCAACCATTCTGTATACATCTTCAAAACTGTTATACATTGGCACTGGTGCACAACGAATTACATCAGGTTCTCTCCAGTCGGTTATAATATTATTTTCGGTTAGTTTTTTGTGTAAACTTTTATCTGCATTCCTTACTTGGATAGATAATTGACAGCCTCTTTCTTTCGGATTCGATGGCGTAATTATTTTAATTCTATCGGTATCAATCTGATTAATTAGATATTCAAAATAGCCCGTTAATTTTTCCGATTTAGCTCTTAACGCTTCCATTCCTACCTCTTCAAACATATCTAATGAAGCTCTAATTGCTGCCATCGATAAAATAGGAGGATTTGATAACTGCCAACCTTCTGCTCCTGGCATTACATCAAAGGGTTGACGCATGTTAAAACGAGTTTCTTTGTTATGGTTCCACCAACCTGCAAAACGAGGTAACTCTTTATTATGTGCATGTTTTTCATGTACAAACAATCCTGCTAAACTTCCAGGACCCGAATTTAAATACTTATAGGTACACCAAGCTGCAAAATCAACTCCGCTATCATGTAATTCTGGCGAAATGTTTCCCGCACCGTGTGCTAAGTCAATCCCTACCATACAGTTTTTAGCATGTCCTATTTCTGCAATACGTTTGATATCTAAATACTGTCCTGTATAATAATTTACTCCTCCAATCAACAACAAGGCTATTTCATCACCTTGCTCATCTACTATTTTCTCTAAATCTTCAATACGCAATAATTCTTCTCCTTCACGAGGTTTCCATTCTATCAGTCCTTCTTCTGTATCAAATCCATGGAATTTTAATTGCGATTGTACTGCATATCTATCCGAAGGAAAAGCATCACTTTCTATAACGATTTTATACTTTGTTTTACTCGGTTGATAGAACGACACCATTAACAAATGTAAGTTGGTCGTAAGCGTGTTCATCACCACTACTTCAATTGGTTTAGCTCCCACTATTTTTGCCATTGAATTGGTTAAAAACTCATGATATGGCATCCATGGGTTTCGAGCTTCAAAATGACCTTCTACTCCATATTTTGCCCAATCGTCTAATTCTTGTTGAATGTATTGTTGTGTTTGTTTTGGTTGCAACCCAAGAGAGTTTCCTGTAAAATACAACCAATCATTCCCTTTTGCATCTTTAGGAATATGAAACTGTGCTCTTAAGTGTGCTAATTTATCTTCTTTATCTTGTTGCTGTGCGTAATCAAGTGTTGGTTTGTACATACTTATCTTTATTTCTAAAAACCATTTCAAAACACTAAAGATACTTCATTTTTGATTCTAAATAAAAAACTAAAGTGTTTCATATAATAAAACGTTGTTTCATAAATCTACATAACTTTATTATATTAGTCAATAATTTTCCAAAAAAATGAAGCTAGATTCCAAAAGTTTAAATCAATCCATCATCAAAGCATTTACGGTTTTAGATGCTTTTACCAGTAATAAAAAAGAATGGGGTGTTAGAGAACTAGCTGCTAAAACAGGCCATAACAAAAGTACCGTATACCGATTACTAAGTACTTTAGTTTCGTTGAATGTTGTACAACAGAATGATAATGAGAAATACCAACTGGGCAGTAAGTTGTTTGAATTAGGCAATCGAGTTTCAATATACAAATCACTAAGAAATTTAACTAATGAACCTACACAAAAGGTAGCTTTAGAAATTCAAGAAACGGTTTTATTGGGTATTTTAAAAGAGCAGCAAGTGCTACACATTAATAAAGCTGATAGTTTACAAGGACTTAAAATAAGTACTTCTATAGGTTCTTATGCTCCCATTAATGGAAGTGCTATTGGAAAATTATTACTAGCTTTTGCTTCACCAGAAATACAAGAAGACTTTCTAGATTCGGTTACTCTAAGACCTTTTACCAAAAACACCATCACCTCTACTTCAAAACTCAAAGAAGAATTACTACTAATTCAACAACAAAAATTTGCATTAGACATAGAAGAATCAGAATTAGGCTTGGTATGTATTGCTATTCCAATTTATAATAACAAAGGAAAAGTGATTGCTGGAATCAGTGCTTCTGGACCTTTAAGTAGGTTTAAAATGGAGAACGTAACAAGTTATATTCAAATTTTACAGAAAGGAGCCAATATCATAGAACAGAATTTAAGTGACTTTGATAGTTTATAAAATTATGAAACAAATAAAAACACTCTTACAATCTTTTGCTGACATCTCTGAAAAGGATTCTAACTATTTTTGCTCTAAACTCCAAAAAGTGACACTTCAGAAGAAAGAAATTGTATTAACCAAAGGAACCACTGAAAACTATCTTTCTTTTGTTGAAACAGGAATTTTAAGGTTATTCATTCCTAAAATTGAAAATGATGTAACATTTGGTTTTGTTTTTAAAAACAGCTTTATCAGTGCTTATGACTCTTTTTTAGCACAAACTCCTTCTGAATATAGTATTGAAACGTTAACCCCTACTATTTTATGGAGATTATCTTTTAATGATTTAGAAGACATTTATCAAAACACCTCCATTGGCAATGAAGTAGGAAGGAAAAACGCGGAGAATTTATTTTTACTAAAATCGAAACGAGAACTTTCTCTTTTAAACAATACACCTGAAGAAAGATACCTCAACCTTTTTCAAGAAAGACCTGAATTAATCCAACACATTCCATTAAAATACATAGCATCTTATATTGGAATAACTCCACAAGCACTGAGTAGAATTAGAAAACGAATTTATTAACCCAAGTTCATTGACTCCTTCTTAAAGTTTCTTCAATTTTGGATAAAACTTTTTAGGCAATGAAACCATTATTTATTTTACTTCTAACTTTTATAGTTTCTATAGGAATACAAAGACTTATTTCTAAAAACATTAACTACCTGCTTTCTGCCAGAATAGCCATGTGCACTATGCTATTGTTTACTGCATTAGGGCATTTTCTATTTACTGATGGCATGAGTAAAATGATTCCAAATTTTATTCCTTTAAAGCCAACTTTAGTATTAGCAACAGGAATTTTAGAAATTATATTAGCTATAGGCTTATTATTACCAGTTTACCAGAAAACAACTGCTTGGATTCTTATCTTTTTCTTACTACTTATGCTCCCTGCAAACATAAAAGCTAGTTTAGAAAACTTGAATTATCAAACGGGAACTTATAACGGAAAAGGACTTTCTTATTTGTGGTTTAGAATCCCATTACAACTCTTTTTTATTGCTTGGGTTTACTTTTCCACCTTAAAGAAATAACTACAAACAAAAACAAGGTCTACATTTTACTGCAAACCTCGAATAGTAAAAATTACATAGAATACGTTTTTAATACAGTACTCTAAATTTAATTGTTCCTTCAACTTTTTTAAGCTTTGTTATTACTTCTTGATTATATTCTTTATCAACATCAGTAATTACATACCCTACTTTTTCATCTGTAGAAAGATATTGTCCTGTAATATTCAATTCATATTTTGCTAATACCTTATTAATCTTTGCCATTATTCCAGGTACATTTTTATGAATATGTAAAAAACGATGTGCATTTTTATGCTTAGGTAAACGAATATTTGGGAAATTAACCGCATCAACCGTATTCCCTGAATTGATATACGCCATAATTTTGTTCGGAACAAAATCAGCAATATCTCTTTGAGCTTCTTCTGTACTACCTCCCACATGTGGAGTTAAAATCACATTATCTAATCCTTTTAACTCAGTATAAAACTCACCATTTTTTCTTGGCTCTTCAGGATACACATCTACAGCAGCACCTGCAAGTTTACCTGATTTCAACGCATCCACCAATGCTTCAATGTCTACTACAAATCCGCGAGAAAGGTTTACCAAATGCGCTCCATCTTTCATTTCAGCTAACTCTTCCTTTCCTATATAGTTTTTGTTTGCTGAATTATCATCTACATGCAAGGTTACCACATCAGAAATATTCAACAACTCTTTTAATGTATCTAATCTTGTTGCGTTCCCTAAAGCTAATTTATCTTCAACATCATAATAGTACACGTCCATTCCTAAAGCTTCTGCCAATACAGATAATTGTTTTCCTATGTTTCCGTATCCAACAATTCCTAACTTTTTACCACGCACCTCTCTTGAACCTTGTGCTGTTTTATTCCATTGACCGTTGTGAATTTCTGTACTTCTTTGAAACACACTACGCATCAACATAATGATTTCTCCAATTGCTAATTCTACTACCGAACGAGTGTTACTATATGGTGCATTAAAAACTACTACTCCATTTTCTTTACATGCTTCTAAATCGATTTGCTTCGTTCCAATACAAAAAGCAGAAACCACCATTAATTTTTCAGCAGCTTCAATTACTTTACGAGTTACTTGTGTTTTAGAACGGATTCCTAACACATGAACATCTTT
Source organism: Tenacibaculum sp. TB-53 (assembly GCF_059716285.2). Classification (NCBI taxonomy): domain Bacteria; kingdom Pseudomonadati; phylum Bacteroidota; class Flavobacteriia; order Flavobacteriales; family Flavobacteriaceae; genus Tenacibaculum; species Tenacibaculum sp. TB-53. Next base: position 1,650,956 of record NZ_CM202790.1, read on the forward strand.
TAATTTTTCAATCAATTCATCTTCCGATAAACTTCTTGAAACAGTTTCTACAGAAAATCCATCACCTGTCAACTTTGTAAAAGCATCAGGGTGCACGTTTTCTAATAATAATATTTTAATTCTGTTCTTTGGGTATGATAGGTTTCTAGGCAATTTGTTAACGTATAAAAATTCATCTAAATTTGGAGTAATATGGTCGGCATTTGCTATTGTCTTATCTCTCGACACATTTTCTGTATAAGCAAAAAAAGTATCAGCAACACCTGCTTCTTTGGTAACAGCATCACTATAACCATCTCCAATTACTTGTACTTCACCTTCTAAATTTAAGGATTTTAAACAATCTATCTTTCCATTATGTTTAGATAATGGATTTTGGGTATCAAATCCAACAATAACTCCATCTTTGTCAAACTCAAAAGTATTTGCGAATACTCTTTCCGACGGAATGTTATACTCAGCAACGATAGGGTCTATAAATTCTTTAAAACCAGCTGATATCACATAAATATCATCAGAAAAGCTTTCAAAAAACTCTTTATTTCTTTCTATGGAAGGAGATACTTTCTGTTTTAACTCCTCTATTAATAAAGGTAAATCAGATTTTTTAGCACTTAATAACCGAATACGTTTTTCTAAGGATTCCGTAAAGGACATTTCTCCATCAATTCCTTGATTGGTAATGCGGGTTACTTCTTGAATAACCTCTTCTTTTTTCGGACTCCCATTTAAGGTGATTTCGGCTAAAACATCTAATGCTTCCACACTGGTAAGTGTGCTATCGAAATCGAAAACGAAATTTCGTTTTACTAAATTCATGTTACTTAATTTGTATTTTTGTTGTTGTGTTGTTAAGCCAACGAATGTACAAAGGTTTTCTTAAAAACACATATTACAAAACCCTTTAGTTTCAGTTTTTAACTATAAAAAACACGCTGCTTACAAGCTATTACTTTTCAAGTTTCAATACCTGCTAAAAGCTTCAATCTTAAACTAACAAAAATAACAACCAAAAAATGGGAATTGCCTCAACCCAAAAAGAACTGTAGTATTTAGACTGATTTACTCTTGCTCTCATCAATAAAATTAACAATATGGAAAACACCAATAAAAAAGCTGTACGATATTGAGTATTCGGACTAATCATAAACTCCAACACCAAACACACCCCAAGCAAAACAACCCCAAACTTTTTAGTATTTTCTAAACCTATTTTTTTAGGAATTGTTTGTAAAGAAATAGCATCGTATTGCACATCTCTAATATCAAAAGGAAGGATTAATATTATTACCAACAAAAAACGCTGTATTAGACACAAGTACACCTTAGTTGTGAAAGAAATTTCACTAGCATATATTGGCAATAACACCGTAGTTACTGCCCATACCAAGGCCACTACTATTATTTTTAAATAGCCAATACTTCGTAAGTTTTTTTGGAATCCACTTAAAAAAGGCACTGCATATAAAAAAGTTAAAACCCCTAAAGGCACGAAAAACAATAAAGTTCTTAAAGGTAGTAACCATGCATAATAACACATTAGCAAGAAACAAATCAACGAAAATATTTGAATGATTTGCAAGTTTTTAGTCAAACTTCGATGATGGAGTTTCGCTACTCCTGCATATTTAACGAAATTATACCCAGTAATTGTGGCAAAAAACACAAAAAAACCGAGTGATTCATCAGACGAAAAACCAAAGTATAATTCCGTAATTATAAACAAAGAAATCACCGATAAGGCTACATGGATACTAGAATTTATATAAAAATCAAGTACTTTTTTAAAAAGGTTCATCTAACAAAAATAACTTTTCTGTTTATAACCAGCTGTTTTGGTTAATAAAATATTGTTTTTAACAAAAAAATATGTAGTATCAAATCAACCAATTTCACTATTTTTGAGGCACGAAAAACAACAACACAATAATGAACACAAATTCATTTCAACTTAGGCATATAGGTCCTCGTGTTAAAGATCAGGACCAAATGCTTCAAACAATTGGCATTGAGAGTTTAGACCAATTGATTTATGAAACTATTCCCGACGATATTCGTTTACAAAAAGAGCTTGATTTAGCCCCTGCAATGAGCGAATATGAATACCTAAATCACATTAACGAATTAGGTGCAAAAAACAAAGTTTTTAAAAGCTATATAGGTTTAGGATATCACGAAGCTATTTTACCTAGTGTTATCCAACGTAATATTTTAGAAAACCCAGGATGGTATACTGCGTATACCCCTTACCAAGCTGAAATAGCACAAGGACGTTTAGAAGCCTTGTTAAATTACCAAACTATGATTTGTGATTTAACAGGAATGGAATTAGCTAACGCTTCATTATTAGATGAAAGTACTGCAGCTGCAGAAGCCATGGCTTTATTATTTGATGTTCGTGAAAGAGCACAAAAAAAAGCAAGCGTAAACAAGTTCTTTGTTTCAGAAGAAATTTTACCACAAACCTTATCGGTATTACAAACACGTGCTATTCCTATCGGAATTGAATTAGTTGTTGGTAACCACGAAGAGTTTAACTTCTCAGAAGAGTTCTTTGGTGCTATCGTACAATATCCTAGTAAGCACGGACAAGTATATGATTATACTGACTTCGTTGCTAACTGTAACGCAAATAACATTAAAGTAGCGGTTGCTGCTGATATTTTATCATTAGTAAAGTTAAAAGCTCCTGCTGAATTTGGTGCTGACGTTGTCGTAGGTACTACACAACGTTTTGGTATTCCTTTAGGATATGGAGGACCTCACGCTGGATATTTTGCTACTAAAGAAGCTTACAAGCGTAGTATACCTGGTCGTATTATTGGAGTTACCAAAGATGTTGATGGTGGTCGTGCGTTACGTATGGCATTACAAACGCGTGAGCAACACATTAAACGTGAAAAAGCAACTTCAAACATTTGTACTGCACAAGTATTATTAGCGGTTATGGCAGGTATGTATGCTGTATACCACGGTAAAAATGGTTTACAATACATTGCAGATCGTGTACACACGAGCACTACAACTCTAGCAAAAGCGTTAAACGATTTAGGTTTCAAACAAAAGAATAGTGCTTATTTCGATACTATTTTAGTGGAAGTTGAAGCTGACAAGTTACGTCCAGTAGCAGAAGCAAACGGAATCAACTTTAACTACATCGATGCAGAGCATATTTCAATCTCTGTAAACGAAACAGTAGGTTTAAAGGAAATCAATGAAATTGTTGATTGTTTTGAACAAGCATTCAATATCAAAGATATTTTAGTTACTGAATTTACTTCAACAGATGTAATTCCTGCAGACGTAAAAAGAGCTACTTCTTTCTTAGATAACGAAATATTTAACACGTATCAATCAGAAACTGACATGATGCGTTATATCAAAAAATTAGAACGTAAAGATTTAGCATTAAATCACTCAATGATTTCTTTAGGGTCTTGTACCATGAAGTTAAATGCTGCTTCTGAAATGTTACCATTGAGTAATCCTCAATGGGGAAATATTCACCCATTTGCTCCATTAAACCAAGCAGAAGGATACCAAATTATGTTAGATAACCTTGAAAACCAATTAAACGTTATTACTGGTTTTGCAGGTACTTCTTTACAACCTAACTCTGGTGCGCAAGGTGAATTTGCCGGATTAATGACTATTAGAGCCTATCACGAAGCAAATGGAGATACCCACAGAAACATCTGTTTAATTCCTGCATCAGCTCACGGAACGAACCCTGCATCTGCTGTTATGGCGGGTATGAAAGTGGTGGTTACCAAAACTGATGAAAGAGGAAACATCGATGTAGAAGATTTACGTGCTAAAGCTGAAAAACACGCTGATAATTTAGCTGCTTTAATGGTAACCTACCCATCTACTCACGGAGTATTTGAAAAGGCGATTAAAGAAATTACGCAAATTATTCACGATAATGGTGGACAAGTATATATGGACGGTGCAAACATGAACGCACAGGTAGGATTAACAAATCCTGCAACTATTGGTGCCGATGTTTGTCACTTAAACCTACATAAAACATTTGCGATTCCTCACGGTGGTGGTGGACCAGGTGTTGGACCAATTTGTGTGGCTCCTCAATTAGTTCCATTTTTACCTACCAACCCTGTAATAGCAACTGGTGGTAACAATGCCATTACGGCTATTTCAGCAGCTCCTTGGGGTTCTGCATTGGTATGTTTAATCTCTTACGGATACATTACCATGTTAGGTGCTGACGGGTTAACAAACTCTACTAAGAACGCTATTTTAAACGCAAACTATATTAAAGAGCGTTTAAGCGGACATTATAGCACTTTATATACTGGTGAAATGAACCGTGCTGCTCACGAAATGATTTTAGACTGTCGTGAGTTTAAACAAAACGGAATTGAAGTTACTGACATTGCGAAACGTTTAATGGACTACGGATTCCACGCGCCTACGGTATCTTTCCCTGTAGCGGGTACAATTATGGTAGAGCCAACCGAATCGGAAGGTGTCGCTGAATTAGACCGTTTTTGTGATGCGTTAATCTCTATTAGAAAAGAGATTGCCGAAGCGAGTAAAGAAAATCCTAACAACCCGCTTAAAAATGCACCACATACGCAAGAAATGTTAACTGCTGATGAGTGGGATTTACCATACTCTCGTAAACAAGCAGCATTTCCTTTAGATTATATTGCAGACAATAAGTTTTGGCCTTCAGTACGCCGTGTAGACGATGCTTTTGGTGACCGTAATTTAATTTGTTCTTGTAATCCTATTGAAGATTATATGGAAGCAGAAGCTTAATAAATATAACACCTATAAAAAAGACCTCGAAATTTCGAGGTCTTTTTTATTTATGCAACTCTTACAATTCTTTCTAATGGAATAATAGTAGATTCTTTTAAAATTACCGAGGCATCAGTAATACCCCAAACGGTTGTTTCTACTCTCTTTAAACCATCCACATCCATAAAAAATATTTTTACCTTTTCTCTTTCTAAATTTCCTAAAGACAAAGCCCGCTGTAAATCTAAAATACGATTTACTATTGCTTTCTTTTTGTTTAACACCTCTTCTTTTGGAAATTTCAAGAACTTGATCTGTTCTTTTGCTACAGTTATAAAACCTGTTTTTGTAGTCATATTATTGGGGAATTTAAGGTTACTACTTTATAAAATTAAGATTTAAGTTATAGAACTAAAATCTCATTGCCAATGTATACATTTCGAACTTCATTTACAAACAATACAACAAAACAATATAAAATTTAACATTTACACAAAATAAGGAGTTGATTTTTAACAAACACTCAATAAAACCAATATTAAACTACAAAACACTCAAAAACAGAAACTTAAATATTATTACTAAAGAAGATTGTTTCGTTTCCCTCACAATAATTATAAATAAAACGTCATTACGAAGGAGGTTATGACTGAAGTAATCTCTCCATCAACTAGCAGATTGCTTCGTTCTACTCGCAATGACGAAACATACCGTCATCTCGAACTGAAGCAACGCGGAATGTGAGAGATCTTAAGAATAGAAGTTACTCTCTTCATGAGATTCCTCACATCCGTTTGGAATGACGTTAAGTTAATTGTAATAATATGTCATTTCGAAGGAGGTACGACTGAAGTAATCTCTCCATCAACTAGCAGATTGCTTCGTTCTACTCGCAATGACGAAACATACCGTCATCTCGAACTGAAGCAACGCGGAATGTGAGAGATCTTAAGAATAGAAGTTACTCTCTTCATGAGATTCCTCACATCCGTTTGGAATGACGTTAAGTTAATTAGAATGACCATACCTAAACGTCATAGCGAGGAGGCTCATTGAGCGAAGTCGAAATGAACAACGTGGCTATCTTTTACTCGGTACACGATATACAGATTGCTTCATTCCATTCGCAATGACGCTTGTACTCTACCCTATTTTTATATATTTGAAAAAAAAATTACTAGTAGTCTCAATGCTATTTTAAATGACTTATTTATCTATAATTATACTCGTAGGTATTTTTCTTGTATTCAAAAAAAGCACCTCAACACCAAAGTGGAAACAACCTACAACTCCTTTTCCAAACAAATGGAAAGTTATTTTAACTAAAAAAGTCGCTTTTTACAACGCACTCACTCCTGATGAAAAAGAATTGTTTGAATTCAAAGTTTTTGAATTCATGTTAAATCATGAAGTTATTGGTGTTGATGTTACAGTTACGATTATGGACAAACTTCTGATAGCTTCTAGTGCTGTAATTCCTATTTTTAATTTTCCTGAATGGCGTTATCCTAATATCAAAGAAATTATTTTATACCCTGCTATGTTCAACGAGCATTTTGAAACCGAAGGAGACAACCGAAGAATTTTAGGAATGGTAGGTAACGGATATTTAGAAGGAAAAATGGTTTTATCGAAACCTGCTTTACATCTAGGTTTTGAGAATGAAACCGATAAAAAGAATACCGCTATCCATGAGTTTGTACATTTAATTGATAAACTAGATGGTAATATTGACGGAGTACCACATGTATTATTAGAAAAGCAATACAGTATTCCGTGGGTAGACTTAATCAACAAAAAGATTGAAGAAATATATAACGACGCTTCTGATATCAATCCGTATGGCGGAACTAACAAAGCAGAATTTTTCTCAGTAGCTAGTGAATACTTTTTTGAGCGTCCGAAGTTATTAGCTAGAAAACATCCTGAGCTTTATGCGTTGCTAGAGCAAATCTTTAAACAAGATATGGACGACATGAACCTGCATTTAAAACGCCTTGATATTTCCAGAAACGATCCTTGTCCTTGTGATAGTGGAGTGAAGTATAAAAAGTGTTGTGGAGTGAACTAAACCGTCTTCTCTACTCGTCATTACGAAGGAGGTACGACTGAAGTAATCTCTCCATCGACTAGCAGATTGCTTCGTTCCACTCGCAATGACGATAACTTAGACGTCATTTCGACAGAGCGATTTTATGAGCGACGAGAAATCTCAACAATGGGAGTTACTCACATGAATAAGATTTCTCGTTATCACTCGAAATGACAGTAATCGAGACGTCATAGTAAGGAGGCTCATTGAGCGAAGTCGAAATGAACGACTTGGCTATCTTTTACTCGGTACACGATATACAGATTGCTTCGTTCCACTCGCAATGACGTTTTTTACAGGTCAATCTCCTTTAACGCTTTGATGTTGTTACGTTCTAAGAAAGCATCAATCGTTTCAAAATGTTCTATAACACGTTGGTCTTTAAATTCAAATACTTTTTGAGATAATCCTTGTAAGAAATCACGATCGTGAGATACTAAAATCAACGTTCCGTCGAAGTGCAATAAGGCTTCTTTGATTACCTCTTTCGATTTTAAATCTAAGTGGTTTGTAGGCTCATCTAAAATCAACACGTTTACAGGCTCTAGTAACAATTTCACCATTGCCAAACGTGTTTTCTCTCCTCCAGAAAGTACTTTTACTTTCTTTTCTAAATCATCGCCCGAGAACATAAAACGTCCTAATATATTTTTGATTTGTGTTCTAATGTCTCCTTCGGCAACCTCATCTACGGTTTGGAAAATTGTTAATTCAGGATCTAACAATGATGCTTGATTTTGAGCAAAATATCCTACTTTGGCGTTGTGTCCTAAACCACATTCACCTTCAAAATCAATTTCTCCCATAATTGCTTTAATCATGGTCGATTTTCCTTCTCCATTTCTTCCTACAAACGACACCTTTTCTCCACGAGCTATGGAAAAACTTGCGTCTTTAAATACGGTTAAGTCTCCGTATTGCTTCGTCAATCCTTCCACTTTTACAGGATAGTCTCCTGAACGTGGTGATGGTGGAAAACGCAGTTTTAATGCTGAAGTATCTACCTCATCTATTTCTACAGGAACTAATTTTTCTAACATTCGTTCACGCGAAGCTACTTGATTCGTTTTTGAATAGGTTCCTTTAAAACGTTCGATAAATGCTTTGGTATCTGCAATAAATTTTTGTTGTTCTTGGTAAGCTTTTAACTGATGTGCACGACGCTCTTTACGCAACTCTAAATAGTGTGAGTAGTTCGCTTTGTAATCGTGAATAGTCCCCATCGTTACTTCAATGGTTCGGTTGGTAATGTTATCGATAAATGCTTTATCGTGCGAAATTACTACTACCGCCTTGGCTTTGTTTAATAAGAAATTTTCCAACCAAATTACCGATTCGATATCTACGTGGTTGGTAGGCTCATCTAACAAAATTAAATCGGGTTTTTGTAATAAGATTTTCGCCAACTCAATACGCATACGCCAACCTCCACTAAACTCTGAGGTCGCTCTTTCAAAATCTTCTTGTTTAAATCCTAATCCTTTTAAAGCTTTTTCTACTTCTGCTTCGTAGTTTATTTCTTCTAACGCGTAGTACTTCTCCCCTAAATCTGATACGCGCTCGATGATTTTCATATAATCATCCGATTCGTAATCGGTACGGGTTTCTAATTGTTTGTTGAGGTCGTCCATTTCAGCTTTCATAGCAAAAATAGATGCAAATGCTTTCGACGCTTCTTCTTTTACCGTGCAATTGTCTTCCATTAACAAATGCTGAGGTAAGTAAGCGATTACGGTATCTTTCGGACTACGAACGCCTCCTTTAGTAGGTTTAGAAACTCCTGCTATAATTTTCATCATGGTGGATTTTCCTGCCCCATTTTTACCCATTAAGGCAATTTTATCGTTCTCGTTTATTACAAACGAAACGTCGCTAAACAAGGTGTTACCACTAAACTCAACCGTTAATTGATCTACCGTAATCATACAAATAATTTTAAGCGGCGAAATTAGCAAAAATGGTCTATACCTTTGATAAAATTTTGGTATAACCTGAGTTTTATAAATTAACTAAAATCAATAGGGTTCGTGTCGATAGCATGAGGTATGAGTAATGAGACATCTCAACAATAGGAGTTACTCACTTTAATAAGATTCCTCTTTTCAATCGAGATGATACTTTCAAGTAATCTTTAATAGTAAAAACCAATACTGTTTACACCTGCTTACTCATACTACAACTAACAAAATTCTACTTTTAAGCATTGGTTGGTAGCTTTTTCTTAAGCTCTTTTAATGTTTTCTCCGAGAGCTTTTATGAAATCTGTTGGGATTTAAGGCTACGGCTAGCACCGCTGTCAGCTTTTTTACGAGTGCTATTAATTTATCTATTGCCGTAGTATTAGCTCTCCATGCCGTAGTGTTAACGGAGCACGCCGTGATATCAGCGACCCGTGCCGTGGTGTTAACGGAGCATGCCGTGATATTAGCGACCCGTGCCGTAGTGTCTTCGGAGCATGCCGTGATATCAGCGACCCATGCCGCGGTGTCTTCGGAGCATGCCGTGATATTAGCGACCCATGCCGTGGTGTCTGCGGAGCATGCCGTGATATTAGCGACCCGTGCCGTAGTGTCTGCGGAGCATGCCGTGATATTAGCGACCCTTGCCGTGGTGTCTTCGGAGCATGCCGTGATATCAGCGACCCATGCCGCGGTGTCTGCGGAGCATGCCGTGATATCAGCGAACCGTGCCGCGGTATCTTCGGAGCATGCCGTGATATTAGCGAACCGTGCCGCGGTGTCTGCGGAGCATGCCGTGATATTAGCGAACCGTGCCGCGGTGTCTGCGGAGCATGCCGTGATATTAGCGACCCGTGCCGTGATATTAGCGACCCGTGTTATGGGAGTATTCAATAAAGTGTGTCAACTTGGTTAAAGTTCCTCCTATTACTCAAGAGGAAAGACACCCCTATTAGACTTCGTTTGTAATCCCGATAAAAAATTTGCACTTTTTTATCTTATTTCTTTATATTTGAAAGTGTTAATAAAATTGCTAAAAGTTCCGCATATCCTACCGTAAAAGGAATATATAAGTAATTTTATTACGCATATAAACTAGTTGGCAACAAGCTGAAAAACAAAGACTATGAAATTAATTAAAACAATAATACACAAATACAAATCTTTTGAATCAGACCAAGAATTTGACCTGAATAAAGACATAACGATTTTGGTTGGTATGAACGAATCAGGTAAAACATCTGCTTTAGAGGCAATTGCTAAAACCAACTATTTTCAAAAAGACGAACAATTTGAATTTAATCTAACTCACGACTACCCTAGAAAGGAAAAAAAGAAGATTGATAAAAGTGGAGAAAATCCAAAAGCAATAACTTGCACATATGAACTTGAAGATTGGTTAATAAACGAAATTAGTGATGATGTTGGAAAAGATGTACTAAAATCGACAACCTTTTCTGTTACAACAAAATACAAAACCTCGGGAAGAACAATAGGTAATCTTTCAGCAGACAAAAAGAAGTTTATTGAGCATAAAACAAAAGAACTCGGAGTATCAAGCAATGCTCTTACGGAAAAATTAGAAAAAGTAAAAACAGCTAAAGAGTTTGAAGAATTAGCAGCAACTTATAAGGATGAAAACTATGTAAGTGCTTTCAAAGGATTAAAAAAATACTTTGAATTTAAGCTTTCATTTGACAACCCAATTGAAGAATATATTTTTCGCAATTATTTGGACGTAAACCTTCCGAAATTTTTGTACTACGATGAATATTTCACTTTACCTTCTAGAATAAATATTGAAAAACTTGAAAGCAATCAGCTTCAAGAAAACGAATATAAAACTGCAAAAGCATTATTTGAATTAGCCGACATAAATACTACAGAACTTTTAAAGGCGGATGACTTTGAAGACTTTATAGCTGAACTTGAAGCAACAGAAGCAATAATTTCAGCAGAACTCTTCAAGTATTGGAAGTCAAATTCAAATCTTCATATAACTTTTCAATTAGACAAAAAAGAAGAAACTGACCAAAGAAATAATACTCGAATTGTTGAGCATATTTTAGATGTTCGTGTGAAAAGCAAAGGAGTATCATTACCATTAAAAAATAGAAGTAAAGGTTTTAATTGGTTTTTTTCATTTTTGGTTTGGTTTAAAAAAATACAAGAAGACAATACTTCTAACTACATACTTCTACTCGATGAACCAGGTTTAAATCTTCACGCTTCTGCTCAAGCGGATTTGTTAAGATTTCTTCAAGACTTGTCAGAAGACTATCAAATTATCTATACAACTCATTCGCCATTTATGATTTCACCTCAAAATTTGGATAGAGTTAGAACCGTACTCGAAACTGACAAAGGCTCTATAATTTCGGATAGTATTCAAGAAAAAGACCCAAACACTTTGTTTCCTTTACAAGCAGCGTTAGGTTATGACATCGCACAAAACTTATTCGTAAGTAAGAAAAATTTACTTGTGGAAGGTGTTTCGGATTTAATAATCTTAACCGCTTTATCGGCAATTCTTGAATCAGCAGGAAGAGAAGGAATTAGAGATGATATTACAATTGTTCCAACAGGAGGATTGGAGAAAGTTGCAACCTTTATTTCTTTATTAAGAGGTTCCAATCTAGAAATGGTTTGCTTATTGGATTCTTATACTGATGCGAAAGGGAAAGCAAAAATGGATAAAATGATAGCAGACAAAATAATTCATAAAAGTAAAGTAAGGTTTTTTGACGAGTTCCTAGACAGTCATACAAAAGCAGACCTTGAAGATTTGTTCGTTAAAACTGATTATTTAAAACTTTTCAATTTAGCTCATTCAGAATATACAGATATTAAAGAAACAGACCTAAATACTAGTATTAATCAAATTATTATTCAGATTAACAAACATATTTCAAAAGACCGTTTTAATCATTACAGACCTGCAAATGAATTGGCTAAATTAGGTGTGGATAAAGATTTTTTTGAAAAAGAGACATTGGATAATTTTGAAAAAGTATTTAAAGAAATTAATAAACTATTCGAGTAAAAGCCAGTTGCCAACAATGGCTATAAGTAATTGCTTGTTCTCGCCTACTTCTGAAAATCCTCGCGGATTTTCAGTTTGGTGTGTACTTGCAAAGTTAATCGCTAACCCACGCAACTACTCATAGCCGAGACCGTTGGCAATAATGTAAAGAAGATAACATGGCAAAAAAAGCAATTTGGATATCATATGACCTTGGGATCAAAGGAGATTTTCCGGGACTTTATGCTTGGCTCGACAATAACGATGCAAAAGAAGCAGGAAACAGCATTGCATTCTTGAATTATGAATTCAATGGAACTGACGCAAAGCTTTTAAGCACATTAAAAAAGGACCTAGAGAAAAACGTAGCTTTTAAACCAGGTGATAGAATCTACGTAGTTCGAGCGAGACTTGATAAAGGAATCCACAAAATCAGCGGAAAGTTTATAATTGGAAACAGGCGAGCTTCACCTTGGGAAGGTTATGGACAGAAAGACACTGATATAACGGACGGAGATGAATAACATAATAGTTGATTCGGGTTTTTGGTACGCTCTATATGACCAACGCGACCAATATCATGTAGAAGCAAATGAACTTGCTGAATATCTTGAATTGGGAAATATAGTGATGCCTTTTCCAACACTCTATGAGTCAATCAACACACGCTTTACAAAAAGAAGCGATTGGATGAAGGAGTTTGAAAGACTCTTAGGATTAAATAATGTTCAAATAATCGATGATACTGAGTACAAAGATTTCGCATTGAATCATTCGTTTGAGACCACTTTACTGTTTAATAGACCGATAAGCCTAGTTGACTCAGTTATCAGGGCGATGCTAGACGACAATAAATTGAAAATCGACTATCTGCTAAGTTTCAATATTGGAGACTTTATAGACGTCTGTCAAAGACGAAACATTGAGATTATGAAATAAAAACACTATTGCCAACAATGGCTAAGAAAACATAGGGCAGATAAGGCTTACAGAAAGGTTCGCTCATTTAACAAACTTTGATTTCGGTGGAAAGTGAATCGCTTCGAAAGCCCTACGTTTCTTAGCCTAGACCGTTGTGCACAATAAAAGAAACATCAATGATTCCTGACTTTATAAAGAAATTTGAGTTCGATTTAAAAAAGTACGAACGAGAATTCGTGCGCATAAATGCAAAGCCAAGAGAAGAAAAGCTTCTTGAAGATAATTTAGATTTGAAAGACAGCAAATTTCTAGGAAGTCCATTCTTTCCAAGAGATAAAGAATATCCAAAAGATGGAAATGGAAAACCTATGGTAATGGTTGCTCAACTGAATTTTGAACAAATTCCACAAATTACACCTTTCCCTGCAAACGGAATTCTTCAACTATTCTTATCAGCAACGGATTGGTATGAAGAAGATTATGCTATCATTTATCATTCACTTGAAGAGCTAAGTAAAGAACCGATAAGCGATTTTTCGTTCATTAATGAAAAGGATTATGATGAAATGCCTGTTTATAAACTTCATCAACTGTCATTTGAAAAAGGAATTGATAAAGGAGGTTCAGAGGATTCTCAATTCGATTATCTTTTTGATGGAGGTGACTATTGGGATTTTAATGAAAGTTTGAATGAGGAACAAGAGAAATTATTTGGAGAATATTTTAATGCAATGGGACATAAAATTGGAGGGTATGCGGAATTTACTCAGTCTGACCCAAGAGATTACAATGTTGACCAAAAAAATGATATACAAGTTTTACAAATAGATGTCGATGACCATATAATGTTTGGAGACAGTGGACTTGGACATGTTTTTATAAGCGAAGAGAATCTAATTAAAAAGAATTTTTCAAAAGCCTATTTTTACTGGGATTGCTGTTAAAAATTACTGTATACAACAGGGTGTATAAAACATACCTAACAAGTACTAAACCGAAAAGGTTGTGCTTATTTACTAAGACTCCAAAATTTTTAAATTTGGCTTTAAAAATAAAAAAAAGTAAAAAGTTTTGGCTAAGTGCTTAATCAAAAATTAATCGTTTTTCAATCCCGCACTAACCATAGCTGAGATCGTTGTGCACAATTATAAAAGATTATTTAATGATAAAAAAAGAGTTTGAAAAATTACTTAAAAAGTATGATAAAAAAATTATAATAGACAAAATTATTGATGGTAGATACCAAACCTTAAATAATGATGGAACATCATTACATCGACATATTTTTTATCAAATTGTCTGGATTGAAAGTGGTTCTGGAGTTCATGTAATAGAGGATAAAAAATATATTTTTACAGGTGGGACTATTTTTCTTTTAGCACCTTATTATTTACACAAAATAACATATAACAAAGATGTTCAAGGTTATGTTGTTAGTTTTTGCGATAGTTTATTAGACCGTTTTCAAAATAAATCTACTCTACTGTTTCACAACATTAATCAAGCTTATGTCAAAATACCGAGTGAAGAAATTAAAATATTTAATAATGAATTCAATCTTTTAAATCATTATTTTAATAAGAACCAAAACAGTACTATCACAATTTTACAGGATTATTTACATATACTACTCACTAAAATAAAGGGATTTAAAAGCTTTACAGAAATAGAAGACTTGGATAATGATGTGAAAATATTAGAACAATTTGTACAATTGGTTAGAACACAATATAAAGAACAAAAAAAATTGGCTTTCTATATTAGGCAATTGGCTACTTCTCAAAAAAAACTGAATCAAATACTTAAAAAGAATACTGGGCTAACATCAGCTAAATTTCTAGAAACCTATATATTAAATGAAGCAGCAAGAATGTTACGTTACAGTAACTTAAGTGTTAAAGAAATTGTAGGAGAACTTGGTTACTCTGAAAGCTCTTATTTTATAAAAGCGTTTAAAAAACACTTTGAAAAAACACCTATAACTTATAGAAAATTTTCTAAATTAAATTTGAATTCCAAATAGTACCATACTAATCCTAAATAGTCCTATTAGATTATAATTAGAAAATAGAAGTTTGTGCACTCTAATAAAAGTAAACTTCTATGAATAAATCTTTCATCTATATTATAGTCTGTGTATTTTTATGGGCATTGATACCTGTTGTATCTAAATTAGGACAAAATGAATTAGATAACCATCAATTTCTTTTTTGGTCAAGTCTATCTTCTTTACTGTTTTTTTTTGGTATTACCCTTTATAAAAAAAGCCTTCAAAAACTATATTATATTGCAAAAATCAAATGGTTGCAAGCTATTTGTTTAGGTTTTTTAGGCACCTATCTGTATTATGTATTATTATATTTTGGTTATGCTAATGCACCAGGAATGGAGGTGTTAATTGTTCAATATTCTTGGCCTATTTTAATTGTTTTACTATCCCTCATTCTTTTGAAAGAAAAACTAACAATGTTTAAAACAATATCTATTCTCTTGGGGTTTATAGGTGTTTTCTTAGTTCTCACAAAAGGGGATTTTGAACAATTAAAATTTGAAAATATAAATATCGACTTAATAGTATTTACAGGAGCATTTGTTTTTGCATTGTTTTCTGTGTTAAGTAAAAAAATAAAAATGGATGATATACTATTATTAACCATTTACTTTTTAACAGCTAGTTTCGCTTCTTTTCTATCAATGAACTTTTATTCTGAATTTAAGATTCCTAATTTAAATACTGTTATACCAATTCTAATTAATGGATTTTTAGTAAATGGTCTTTCGTATATATTTTGGATTAAAGCTCTTAAAATTGGAGAAGCTTCTCTTATAGCGCCATTTGTTTTTTTAACACCTGTTTTATCATCAATTTTTTTAATAATCTTTTTTAACGAGCCATTTTACATAGCATACTTAATTGGTATGTCTTGTGTTATACTTGGTGGTTTACTGAACTTAAAAAATAAAAATACTGTTCACAACAAAGAGCCGAGATAAAAACAATAAATTTTATACTTTTTGTTTTTAGTTTGACGTATACTTGCTTAATTTAATAGCTTCAAAGAAAAGAAAAACACCACTTAATATGACAAAACTATATGAAACAAATTATCTCTTTATTATTGATTTTAACGTTATTTAATTGCTCTTCAGTCAAGACAATTAAAACTGACATTGAAACACAGAATTGGATAAATAATCAGAACTTTACAATTGTTAAACCTAACAATTGGAGACCTATTAAACATCATGGTTATGTAGGTTATACCCCTCTTAAAAAAGGAGAAAATCATTTTAATAATTTAGTCTCTATTTTTCAATATCAACTAAAAGAAAAGCCGTCAACACTAAGTGAATTATTTTCTTTAATTCAAAAAAAAGAAACAAATACACCTCTTGAAGTAAGACTAGTTAAAAACAGTCAACTTGGTGATATCTATACTGTTATTACCGAATCAAATTGGAATGGACAAAACTATAAAAGATATAGTGTATATTTTGAACATAATAAGGAATATTATAATTACAATTATTCTTCTCTTAAAAATATTTATGACATTAATCTTAAAGAAGCTATGGCTATACTCCAAAGTATTAAATTTAAAAAGTAAAATACAACCAGGCGCGATAAATTAACGCATAAAAACCACTTAATAAACTATTTAAACACATAACAAACTCATGTTTTACTTACATTAATGAAGTTCCTTCTTCATTAACTTTAACAGTATTTGTCCCTTCTTTTCTGGTCTTTTATTATCTTTTCTATCGGCTATAATCCACTCAATAAAGGTATCATCATACATTTGTGATTCATAGGTAACTGTAAAAGCTCCTCCCATCAAGGCTGATGTAGGTTTACCGTTCCAATCAGTAAGTCTATTGTAATTTAAACTTGTAGAAAGTAATTCTCTTTCTTCATCACAAACAAAAAGTTTGGCTTTTATGTTCATTGATATTTTTTTTTGGGGGGGGGATAATACAATTTTTTTGCTGAAAAAATGGTACACCAAAAATAAAAAGTGGTACACCTAATTACACACCAAATTCACAAGATATAAGTATAATTATTAAAAGGAGTAAGTCTTTACTATTTTAAGAAAACAATCTGTATCTACTATAAAACCTACAAAAACAAAAAAGCCTTACTAAAACTAGTAAGGCTTATTGTGATCGCGACAGGATTCGAACCTGTGAGTATATCATTAGTATTTATAGTACTTTCATCCTGCTCTTCTTTTTTGACTACCTTAAATCATACCTTATTTACTTACTTCTTACATTTTTAACTCTATTTATATTTCCAAAAATACCCCCCTGCTAATTTTCTCTCACCTCTACAACATTTAGCTATACTGTTTTTATTTACTTCCGTTACCCTACTCGCTTCAGCTATGGATTTAAAAATCTTAATTGTTTTTCCTGAAGATGGATAACATTGAATTACTCCCTTTAATCTATTATCTTTTTTAGGCTGAAAAGGTACTTGTAATCTATAGCTCCAATAGTTATTCCTATATTGAGTTTTATTAATACATGCTCTACTAATTTGTTGTTTAGTTGAATTGACTGAATTAGACGCTTCTTCAAGTGAGAAATATTTACTCATTAAACTACCATCCTTTACATTATAACGATACACAGTTTTTTGAATCCCACCACCTCTATCTTCATTAAGCAACCTAACACCTTGTTTCTTATAGTTTTCAATTAACTCCTGTTCTTTTTGAGCTAACTCATCATTTTCATATAAAGTATTATCTGTAACCCATTTAAAATTCTCAGCACCTAGTGTAGCTATAGTTTCTTGAAACAAATTAGTTTTACCTCTTTTTGCTCTCTGTTCATGGTCTTTTTTTCTGGAAGAAAGAGATTTAGTAGTAATACCAACATAGACTACTTTATCTGTTTTATTGTTGGTAACGGTATATATAATACCGCTACCTTTTTTATTTTTAGTCATTATCAACCTCCTTTCTTAAACTATCGCAACCAGAGTAAACATAAATCCCTTTTTTAGGGTTTACAAGACTTTTATCAGCTACAAACTCTTTTAAATAATTTTTCACTTGCCTTTCCTTGATAGAAAAAGTTGTAGTAAAATGTTTAACTATATCCGAAGTCTTATGTTCCTTACACGGAGTCTCTTTAAAATATTCTACAAACGTTTCTCTCTTATCATCTGTTTTCCTTCTGTCATTTCCATTTAAAATACTATATTCACTAGTCTCTTGAATAAATTTAACACAAACATTTTTATCTATTTCAAATTCTTTTACAGTCTCAATATCATCAGATATATAACGAAAGAATACATCTTTTTGATAGCGTCTCTTATTCACATGGTTAATTCCTATTGCAAAATCAGCTTCCTGTGCAAATACAGAGCTACCTTTAATAGAATCCATTGTAATTGATTTTCCGTACATTTTAGGTGTATGATGAATGCATACCAAAGTGATATTTAAGTCATAACAGATATCACGTAATTTTTGCATAATTTTTTGTGCAACACTACTATCTTCTAAGTTTCCGTGGTTCATTCTAGTTATACTATCTATAAAGACAAATTTTGCATTTGAATCTTCAATCAACTTCTTTAGTTCTTTCCAATCTTTATCTTTTTGTATAAATCTTAAAAAATCAAGAGGTTGATAAAGGAAGTTTTTTTCATACAACTTCTTTTCTGCATCACTCAATGAGTTATACTGTTTGAGATTTCTACTAACTCGGTTAGCCCAAAATTCTTCTAGTCCAAGGAATAAAACTTTTTGAGCTGTAATATCAATCTTATCTCCTAAGAAATCATTTCTTCCACACGCAATACATAATGCTAAGTACTCGCAATAAGTGGTTTTAGCACTTTTACTAGGTCCAAATACAAGTCCAAATGAACCTATTTTTATACCTCTAACAAGGAATTTGTCTAGTGGACGTTTTTTATATCTATTAAACATTTCTCTAAAAATAATAGCTCTCTTAACTTTGTCTACCATGATTTATTTTATTTAACCTCTAATTATACAAATCGGTATTAAACAATTAATTACGTCAGGTATAATTAGATGATAAAAAAACACCTCTGACTTTTAATGTGTCAAAGGTGAGGTGGTTTACAGAATTGAATAACCGCCAAAATAAAATGGCGGTTGATTTTTTAGTGATTGTAAAAATCTGCCTTAGAGAAAATTTCTTGTAATTCTTTTATCGGAGTTTTATCCCCTTTAGCTCTAGTAAAATCTGAAAGTTCTTTTCTAGAGTCATTCATTTCTACGTAGATACCTTCTTGGTTATTTTCATCTTTTAAATACTCTATACTAAAATCAAGAATATTACCTATATCAGAGACTTTACTTGCACTTATGTAGTCATTTTTCCATAAAAGGTAGAACAAAGCTTGTATTTTGTTTTTTCTCCAATTAAACTTTAATCTGTTTGGTATTTTACGGTAGTTTGAATCAATACGTTCTTTGCATCGACTGATTAATTTATCTATTGAGCTTGTTAATGCCAATCTGACTTCTTCATTTAAATATTTAGCATTTTTTATGGCCTTAAGCTCTTTTTTAAAACTTTGATTTTGATTCAATAATTCTTTCTTAGCTTGTTTGGTTACTACTCCTTTTTCATGACAATACCTATCAAAATCAAATATCTCATTTTTAACAATGCTTTCTATTCCGGAAAGAAGAAAATCTTTAATAAACTCTTGCTCTATAATTATTGTATCACTTATTTCTTCATCTATTTTAATAATTTCATAAGTATTTATCTTAGGGTTTGTTTTATCAAAGTCATTTTTGACAATAGGATTATAAAAATCAATATCTTGACTTATAAAATTATTCCTTAATTTATCAAACCTATTTTTTGATGTGAAATCATTAATTCTAAAAAAACTATTATTCATAATTAAAATAATTGCATTACATGCACTTATTGCACAAAGTGTTAATTCCAAATGTAGTAAATGTAAGTAATGCAATCAAAACTAGTTGTTCTTTTCAGTGGTTTTTTGATAAAGGAGAAACCGTCTCAAAAGTTAATACAGCATAACTCCTAAATTACACTTTTAGCTATACATAGCTTGCTAAATTAAATAGCATAAAATCTCAAAATGATAGTAGAAAAACCATTTACCCTTTATTTTAAATACATATTTTCCATTTTGAGCTAATGCTGTAGCTTCTACTATCACTATTTGATTTTTCTTAAACCTATCAACATTGTACAAAAACTGTACAGGGAAAGGACAATGCAGACTAATTAATTTATTCCAAGGAGTAACAACTAAAATTCTATTGGGTGCATAATATTTATTAAACGATACTATTTCATTTTTTCTCATACTTCATTTTCTCCAAAATCCTATACATTACTTTTATCACTTTTGGCTATAATATTATTAATGGAGAAAAAAATTAGGCTGTTCATTTTGTAGTGAATTAGCTAGTTCTTGGATAAACTCGTATGCTCGTAACTCACGTTGCAGAAAAGTATCTATGTAAGTGCTTTTTACTGCTCCTGTAAATAAGTTATATAGTTCCCATAAGTTTATCATTCCTTCAGGAGAAACATTGAAATTTTCATCTTTGAAGTAGTTTTTAGCAATAGTATTTATTTGAGTATCATTAAAATCCAAAGGAAATAAATGCTTCTTTTCTGAATTGTTTAAATATTGATACATTTTCATCTTACCAATTAAGTGAGCCACTTGTTCCATTGATAAGTAAAACTTACTTAACCTTTCCATATTCCCTAAATGTTTCTTTTGGTTGTAAGCTTTAAAAAGATTAATTATTCCTTGCTGTAAATCATTAGTATTTAGCACTTTTAAATCATCTTTAAAACCATCAGTAGCAACACATAAATTTGTACATACAGCATTCACAAAACCAATAAAAACTTTAAACTTTTCATATGATTTTTTACTATATAAATTCTCATTATTAAAAGCTCTTACACCTCCAACTACAAGTGATAAATCATTACCATTTATGTTTTGTCTAATACTTGGTATTTCAATACAGAAAGCCATTCTTTCATAATAAATAGTTTTCTCATGTTCTTCAAGCTCTTTAACGGTTTTACCAATAGCACTTGGTATTCTTCCTTTTACAATATGTGAAACTCTAACATTAGGTTCATTGAATTGATATGTAGGGAATACTTGTTCCAACGCTTCTATTGTAGTATTAATAAACTCTGCATGGCTAATTGTAACTTCATTGTCTTTTGAGAATACAGGTAAAATAGTGTCATCGATCAAATGCTTAACAGTAACCTCTTTTGTGTTAGCTTCGATAAATGGATTTTTAAATTTTGAATTATCTCTCTTTTCTGGAGGTGTAAGATTCGATTGAGAATTTACGTTATTAAGAACTAACTCCATTACTACTTGGTTTTATGGATTCAACAATTTGTTTATTATCTATAACTTCAGAATTAGAAGATTCTATTTCTTGTTTTCTCTCTAATACCTTTTCTTTAATAGCTTCTTGTAGATTAGGGTATTTAGTATAAATATGTCTTAATCCTTCAACTGTTAAACATTGATTGATTTCATTGAAAATATTCTCAATGGTAGTATCAGTATCGCACCATTTTTTAAGTAGTTTACCAGTTCCAGAAGAGATAATAAATTCAGGTTTATTCATAAATAAGCCTGTTCTATCTTTACTTGCTACTGCTAAATGCTTATCATTTACTAACTCGAAATTTACAGTAAGCTCATATTCCCAGCCTTCTCTAGTAACTTCCTTTGTTCCATGCTTGATTACTTTTGATTTTCCATTAGAATTAACATCTAAAGAATAATCTATTTTTCTACGTACAGTAGTAATAATATGACAGTTTGATTGTAGTATTTTATCAATAAAAGCTTGATGCCTTGGAGTAACTTTTGCCCAATCTTGAAACCTACCCCCAAGTTGCTCATGAATTTGTAAACAACCACCAGTACCATTCCACTCGTGAGTAATTGAATCAACGATGATTACTTCCATTTGAGCTTTTTCACATAATTCAATAGCTTCAATATACCTTTCTGGTGCATAAGGTGAATGCAATGCAACTGTGTTGTAATTGCCTAGTTCCGCATACAAATTGGCTGAACCATTTTCTGTATCAATAACAGCTATTTTGCTCCAATCATTGGTTATACCATAGGCTAATAAAAGTGCTGAATAGGTTTTACCAAAACCAGAAGCTCCACTCAAACCAATACGGAGTTTAACTTGTTCTTTCTTTGCTTGTTGTAATTTCATAAAATGAATTTTTAATTAATGTATATATCAAAAAAAAAGAGCCTATTATGGCTCTTTGATTATTAGTAATATCAAAATGTGATTATATCACATCTCTTTCTGGTATTAATTGTTCGTTGATTTCTTCTAAGATTTCATCTCGGTATTCCCAACGATGAGTTAATGTAATTACTTCACCTGATTCAGGTATAACATACTCGAAAGGTTCACATTCTATTTTAACAATCTCACCAGGGAATTTTGTTCCCACTAAATCTTTACACATACTTTCATCGAAAGTACATGAAACTGTTGCTGTTTTAGCTGTAAAATACATTCTTCCTGTATCTTTACTTTTTACAGGAGTAACACCTCCTTGAACAACTAATACATTAAACTTTTCTCCTTCTGAGTTTTCTCTTTGTTTGTGTCCTTTAATAGTAACCATCTTTTTAAATTTTAAATTAAACAATAGTGGGGGTATTCCGCCACCCTCAAACTAAGGGGGGAGTGTTTGTTTAATTATCGTGTACTTTTGCCAGAAAGAAAATGTCAAAAAAAATGAAAAAAATATTTTTTTTTAAAAGTTGGCTTTTTGACTTTAGTCAAGTTGTCAAGTTTTTTTTTTAAAAACTTATATCTATGAAAGAAAACTGAGTTTTTCTTTAAGTAAATTGAGCCTACTATTTAAAGGTTGTTTCTTATTGAATTGTTTCGTTCTTTTTATTTGTGTTTCTATTTTAGATATTTGATTTTTTAGCTCTTGTATTTTCTGTTCTTTTTCAATTAAAGATTTTAAATCTTCTTCTGATGCTATATTACTATTATTTGAAATTTTGAAACAAAAATCTTCAAAAATCTTATCTAAACTAACTTTTAAATTTAATTGGTATTCTTCTTTTTTATCTAAAAACCAATCTGTCTTAAATACCCAATCTACTACTGCATTATTTTCATTAACTGGATGCGCATGCTTTTGTGATGTATACAACATTACCTCATCATTATATGATATTATAAATATGATATGATAAGGGATTGCTTTTTCTATAATAGGCAATACGGATTCAATATTCTTTTTTTGTTTTAATTGTATTTCAAAGATTTGAATTTCTTGTACTTCAACACCTGTTAAGTTAATTGTATCCGCTGCTAATTTGTTTTGCCACCTAATTTTATCAACCACATCTACAAACAACTGTTTTTGTTTAGTTGTTGCATACTCATAAAAAGCACTTTTTGGAATACTTTTATCTTTTTTAGTTTGTATGGGTAGTTGAAAAAAACTCATTTATTTTATAACTAAAAATGAAATTAATTTAAAATCTTCTATTCCTTTAATTTGGCTTTTACCAGATGCTGTGCCACCAGCTTTAAATAAACTTAACACTTCCTTTTCTTCTTCTGTATCCACAATAGATGCAATACTTTGTTTTAGTAAACTTGAATACCTAGACATATCTTTATACTCGTTTGTTTCTATTTCAAAAGATTTGCAAACTTCTAGTAAAGGTTCTTTTTTGTCTTTACATAACATTCTAAAAACATCTAGTGTTTTTTTACCTTCTAAATGCCCAAATTTAACCTCTCCATTTTCTTTAATATAGACCATGTAATATGGATGCAAACGATTCATTTTATCAATATTGACTGCTGAATTCACATTCTTTAATACATAGACTACACCACTTTCAAAAAACTCATTTGCTTCGGTTATAGCATGTAAACCTTCTGGAATATTTTTTAACTCACCAAATTTTTTGATGTAATTGGATAAATCGATTCTAAAATCATTTAATCCTAAATCTGTAATGCTTACACCTTCTCGTAAGTCCTCTAAATCAACTACTTCTTCTTGCAATTTTTTTAATTGAATTTTACGATATTCTAAATCTTTATCTTCTGTATTTAGAATATTATCATCACCAGTACTTGCCATATTACTGATTAACATTCTGTTTTCTACTCTAGATTTTAAATTGATGTAATTATCTAAAGTGATATCTGGCCAAAAATTAACCATAGTAATGTTATCATTGGTTGAACCAATTCTATCAATACGACCAAAACGTTGAATGATACGTACAGGATTCCAATGTATATCATAGTTAATCAAAAAATCGCAATCTTGTAAGTTTTGACCTTCTGAAATACAGTCAGTAGCAATTAGAATATCAATATCCTCTTTGATATTAGGATGTAGTTGTTGTTTACTTTTAGAGCGTGGTGAAAAACACGTTAAAAGCGTATTTAAATCTGTAGGTATTTCTTTAGTTGTACATTTACGTTTACTACCTGTTATTAAAGCAGTGTTTAAGCCATAAAAACTTTTAAATTCTGACTTTAAACTGTCATATAAGTAATTGGCTGTATCGGCAAATGCTGTAAATATGATTACCTTTTTATTGTTATCATTTGAAGGTTTCTCAATTTTATTTTTAAGCAACTCTTTTAAATCTTTTAACTTAAAATCAAGATTATCTTTTACTGGTTTTATTTCTGAAAGTAATTGATTTAAAATAGCTACATCTGCACTTAAATCTTCTTTCCATCGCCTACCATCCATATCGGCAATATGAACTTTTACTTTTTTACCAATTACATTTTCTTCATCGCCCCAATCTGCATCCCAATCTATATCATTAGCAATATTTGCTTGTAAACCAGAAAACGTATTCTCTTCCCCTTTTTCAATTGCATTAATAGCGTTATTGATTTGTCCTAGAATATTTTCAACCGTTAATCTAAAAGCATATACCGAACTTTCAATACGTTTTAATAAGTTCATACGCATTAAAATCTTTAAACTAGATTCTCTATCTATTTGTGCGAACTTACTAGAACCTGCTTTAACTTTTTTATCATACAAATCTGCGTACAATTGTACCTTACTTGGTAAAATATAACTTAAAGGCGAATACACAGAAAGGTTTAATAAGGTTAACTTTTCTGCAATTTCTATGTAGTTAGTACCTTTGGTATTGGTTAGCGGACTTTGCTTTGAAATTGGTTTATTTCGTTTAGGAAATTCTCCAATATCTGAGGTATCGTAATAAGTTGTAATGTGCTTTCTTGAACGAGCAATTGTTAGACTATCTAAAATTTCAAAGAAATCAAAATCTAGCATTTCTAATAACTTTTCCGTTGTTCTGTTTTCAGTTTCAAACTTAGACCAACTATTAAATGCTAACTGTGCTCTTCTAAAAATGGTATCAATTCCTCTTTCAGTATCAAGCTTTTCATCTATTTTTTTAGAAGCACCCTCATAAGCTAAAGCCAATTGATTCTTTAAATCATTAAACCTATTGTTTACTGGCGTTGCAGATAACATTAATACCTTTGTTTCAATACCTTCTTGTACTATTTTACGTAGTAACTTTTGGTATCTATTTTCTTTACCAACTGAAGTGTTATTATTCCTGAAATTATGCGATTCATCTATCACTACTAACCCATAATTTCCCCAGTTCACGTTCTCTAGTCTACGACCATTACTCATTCCTTTTTCACGAGATAAATCGGTATGAAATAATACATCATATCTAAATCTGTCTTTAGATAGGATATTGTCTTTATCGTTTTGACGATAGGTATTCCAATTGGCTTCTAATTTTTTAGGACAAAGTACTAATACATCTTTGTTTCGTTTTTCATAATATTTAATAACGCCTAAAGCAGAGAAGGTTTTACCTAACCCTACACTATCTGCAATAATACAACCGTTGTATTTTTCTAATTTATTAATAGCACCTATGACAGCATCACGTTGAAAATTATATAGCTTAGACCAAACAACGGTATCTTTAAAACCAATTTCATCATTGGGTAAATTTTCCATTGCAATATCATCTAGAAAATCGTTGAAGATGTTGTACAAGGTAATAAAGTAGATAAATTCAGGACTATTCTCCTTAAACGCATTTTCAAAATACTCTTGTACAAAATTGGTAACATCTTGCAAGTTTTCTTGATTCTCCCAAATTTGATTGAACCACTCTAAGTAAGCATTGCTTTGTGGAAAATCTACTTTTTGAATCAATGTTGGAAAGCCTTTTTTATGACTAACTCCCAAATCTGAAGTAGTAAAACCATTTACATTGGCATAGGCTGCACCTTCTAAGTTATTGTCAATATGAATTACACCATTTAATGGTGTAGCACTGTTCTTATTAGATTTAAAGGTTACTTTATCTTTTACCCATTGCGAGCATTCTTTAGCTATAGCTCTTTGGTTTAACTCATTTTTTAAGCGCAACTCAAACTCACCACCACATAAATCGGCTTCATTAAAGATATGAGGAATGTAAAATTCTCTAGATTCTTTATTGAGCTTTTCTTTGATAAATGTAGGTGAAGTAAAAATAAACTTTAATTCATCAATACCTTTTAATTCTCTCTTTAAAGCCTCAAATGCGTAAATAGAAAATGAAGAAGCTGCAATTGCTAGATTACTTCCTTTTTTTATTTCCGTTTTTAATTCGTCATTTAAACGATTGGTGATGTTATCAATAATTTTCATATAAACTACTTAGTAAGCCCAAACATTAAGAATTGAAGCTACTAAAACCTCAGCTCTTTCTTTAATTTCATTTTCGCTCCAATTATCTTTATCTATAAAATATGTATTTAGCTTTAAAGTAGACTGTTTTGCTATCTCTTGCTTTTTAATTTTATAACTATTATTACTAACTGATGGATTAAGTGCTTCCGTTAGAATTGTTAAATTACCAATACTATGTAAGGCTCTATTTCTATTTTCTATTTTATGATAAATTCCGTTGTTATCCTCTTCTGTCATTACAGCGTGGATTGCTATTTCAAATTCATCTTTAGAAACAAACTTATTCTCTAAAGACCAGTTTTCATACCACTTTTGAGGCATCAAATGCTCCACAGTTAACCCCTCGTTTGTAAATTCTATTTTTTCTTGCTTTTTACCTCTTTGGTATTTTTCAATTTCTAATAAAATATTACAAAGGCTTTTAGATTTCCCTTTTTCCTCTCTATATATTGGTCTTTCTAGTAACTTTTCTTTTAAAATTACATCGGTTGGCCATAAATTGGAATCGCCTGTTTTTGATTTTAAATACTCTATAAAAGTTTCTGATGTTTTATTTTGATTTATATATTTTATAAAATCTAGAAAAACATTATTGTAGTTTTTGGTTGTATAACCACACAAAAACCTTCTTGTAACATAAGAATCTAAAGCTAAATATATTTTCTCCTTATCTAATGTATTAATTTGACTATCACTTTCAATAGCTAACAATAAAGGATAAATTGTTGTAATTCCCATATCTTTTAACCTAGAAGCAAACTTTCCAAATACAGAATTATTAGTTGGTTTCACAATTTTTTTGAAAATTGCACTGTATCTGTTTAACTCCTTTAACTCTTCTTCTATATTTTGAAAAGAAGATTTGTTAACTATATAAAATTTATATTGGTAAAATACTTGATCGTATCTAATATCTGTATTCAGCTTTAACGTTAAATAATCTATTATAAAAAACTGTAAAAAATTTCCAAAATAACGCCCTCTACTTGTTTTATCGTGCCATTTAAACTCTGAATTTGCATTATCGAATTCATCCCAGTATTTATCATAAACATCATCTAAGTTAATATCGTATTTATTAGCACGCATAAACACATAATTACGTATTAAATCAGTTTCCGTTAAAGATGCACCACGCCCATTCATAGTCTCAAATATCATTTGAGGATCATCATTTTGGTCTAAATTTATTTCAACGAATTGAAAATCTCTTTTTAAAGTTAATAGTAATTTAGGTATGATTACCTCTAAAGATTCTGAAGATTCTTGAATTACATTCTCGATTTTTTCATAAAAGAAAAGATAAGCAGAAAGCATTCTGTATCTTCTTTTAGCTTCATTTTTATAGGTTTTCCAACCGAAACCATACTCATCTAAAATTGGATTAACCAATAACTCTTGTACCTCATCAAATGTATTATCTAGTATTATTTTAAACTCTTCATTGTTGAATTTAGTAGGTTCTAACTTATGCTTTTGATTTTCATAATCTTTTTGACCATACACTTTATCATTGAATAATAGCTTTTCTAAATCATTTAATAAATCCTCATCCCCTACGTGTTTTCTGCAGATTTCTCTAAATGCCGTAACAAATAATTGGAACGTTGTTAAACGTTGTTGACCATCAATTACACTATAAGTTGATACAGAACTAGTAGTTGTAGCTTCTTGGAACAAAACAATAGAACCTGTATAATGTGGATGGTTTTTATTTTTATTAGAGCGTTCATTAAATTTATTTATAAAATCATCCCAAAGTGGTTGCCATTGGTCGGTTTCATTCCAAACATAATGCCTTTGAAATACAGGTATTCTAAATTTTATTTGTTTGTTAAATAAATCTTCTAATCTTGGTTTTCCTAAATTCATATTTTTTTGATTGATTTAATTCAAGGTTACCATTTCCATCATTTTTTCATAAGAACTTACCTTGCTAAATTTTACTTCACCTTCACCGATACTTTCAAAATGTTTTGTAGCACAATGTATTTTTAAAGCTTCAATAGCTTTTAACTCTCTATTATCATCAGAACCTTTAGTTTCTGCTACAAAATAAATTTCACGTACTTTTTCTTTATCAAAAACTATTGCCCAATCTGGACTGTATCTTCCTGTTTTATCGCCTGTAGGTATTGTGATATAAAAGTCTTTAGGTAGTTTAGCAAATACAGAAACCTCAACACTATTACTTAATTCTTTAGCAAATCTTTTTTCTGTATCTGAATCTCCTATTACAAAGTCGTAAATATGATTTTTTACTTGTTGTGCGTTTCTATCTACTGTTACATCGTTAGTAAATACGGTTTTAGAATCGAAACGATCTTCTGTTTTATGAAAGGTAATGTTATTTAAAATTAAGCTCGCCTTTACCTCGTTTATTAAATTGGCAGTTTTAGCAATAAACTCTTCTGGGTTTTTACGAATTAACACAAACTTTTGCGGACTTATTTTCTTTAACACTTCTACTATTGTTCTTCGTGTTAAGTTGGTACTGTTTACAATTTCACCTACAATATCATACACTGTATCTGTATACAAATCTGCATTCAGTTTTTTAGACTCCCTATTGGTTTGTTTAAAACCTTCTTTACTTTCTAATTCTTCTTTATTACTATCTTTTAGAAAACCTGTTTTAATTTCGTAGACTCTATCAGAAATATGTAAATCTGCATTTATTCTAGTTACACTATCAGTTATTAATTTGTCAGAATTGAATTTTACTTCATAAATCGTTTTAATGTTAATTTTATTCCATAATTCTTGAAACTCTTTTTTATGGAAGTTTTTATTTAA
Organism: Tenacibaculum sp. TB-53; assembly: GCF_059716285.2. Taxonomy (NCBI): domain Bacteria; kingdom Pseudomonadati; phylum Bacteroidota; class Flavobacteriia; order Flavobacteriales; family Flavobacteriaceae; genus Tenacibaculum; species Tenacibaculum sp. TB-53. Next base: position 1,680,315 of record NZ_CM202790.1, read on the forward strand.
AGTAACTGTTATTTTATCTCTATCATTTTCAGGCTTTATTATTTCGCCTGTATAAACAGATTTTAATAGCCTAGTAATTGCCTCTCTAAACGGTTCTAGATTTTCTGGTAAGGTTACTTTGTTTTGCTCAATAGCTTCTTTTCCTTCGGTTGTAATTTTATCATCTTCATCAATAATATCATTCTTGTATAAAATTTTATTTAGCTTTTTGGCTGTGTCTTTATCTATACGCATTTCTACACCCATAGCATCGGTTATCAGTTTACCCACAAAAAATTCTACTTCTGCTTTTTGCGGTCTGTCTTTTAAGGTTGCTGCAATTTCTGACTGTAAGCCTTTAGCAAAATCCTCATAACTCTCTGAAGCAATAATGGTTAATTTATTGATATGGTGTACATTTTCACCCACCGTATCATAATCTTGACGAATCCCTTCTTTATTGACACATAAACGCATACCACGCCCAACTTCTTGACGTCTTCTAATAGTAGCCTCCGAATGTTTTAAAGCACAAATTTGAAATACATTTGGGTTGTCCCAACCTTCTTTTAATGCTGAATGTGAAAAGATAAAACGTGTTGGCTCATCCATACTTAACAAGCGTTCTTTATCTTTCATTATTAAATCGTAAGCCGAAATATCATCTGAATCTTCTTTTCCACGCTTTACGCTTGGGTCTATAAACTTTTTCTTTTTGTCTATTGAAAAATAACCGTTATGAATTTCGTTAGCTTTATCTCTGTCTAAAAATTCTGCATACGCACTAGGAAAATACGCTTTACGTGCAGAACCAGGATCTGTATCTTTTAAATAGTCGTTATATTCTTGTTGAAATAAGTCTAAGAAATCGCTTTTAACCTTATTATATTCTTCTTCAAATATTTGTGCATACTCCCCTAATACCTGCTCTCCATTTTCATCATATTTACGGTATTTATCTACCGTATCAATAAAAAATAAGGATAGTACTTTTATACCTCGTGCATACAATTCTTTTTCTTTATGTAGATGTGATAAAATGGTTTCACGAATTTGTATACGTCTAAAGGCTTGTTCGTCTAAATCACCCAAAGCTTCACCAGCTTGTAAGGTAGTCCCATTTACAGAAATTGTATTAGAAGCCCCATTAATATCTGTAATTAAGCAATTTTTATATTGTGGCATTTCGCCCGATAACTCATAAAGGTTTGTGCCTTCTTCTAAACGTTCTCTTTTACGTTTTACACCTGTACCTTGTCTTTTTTCGTATTCTACAATAGCAACTGGTGGCTTGCCTGCTTTTACAGCAATTTGTTCTAAATATACATAGCCTGTAGTTCCTGTAGACCCTTTAAGGTTAATTCCTTTAACGTGTATTTTTTTGACTAACTTTTTACTGTAAGCATCTAGGGCATCTAAACGATATACTTTATTATATTCTTCTTTATGTGTAGCAGAGTAGCGAATGGTAAACAGCGGATTAAAATCTTGCATACTCTCCAAGGTCTTTTTACCATCTACCGATTGCGGTTCATCAATAATTAAAATAGGATTGGTTTGTGCAATGATATCAATTGGTCTTCTGGATTGGAAACCATCTATTTCTCCATAAATACGTCTTGCATCTTTACCTTTTGCATTAAAGGCTTGTGTGTTGATAATCATCACACTAATACGATTATCTGATGCAAAGGTTTCTATATCTGTAGGCTTTTTAGAATCGTAAATAAACGGTGCTATTTTATGCCCATACTTTTCTTGAAAGTGGGTTTGTGTAACTTCAAACGACTTGTACACACCTTCACGAATAGCTACACTAGGTACAATAATGATGAATTTAGACCAACCGTATTGCTCGTGTAACTCGTACATTGTACGAATGTAGGTATAGGTTTTTCCTGTACCCGTTTCCATTTCTATGGTAAGGTTGATACCTTTTTTTTGAACTTTTGGTTTTTCTAAAATTTCACTTTCTCTAATGTCATTACTACTTTGTACATTTTTTATATTTTGTAGCAATTGATTGTCTGTTATAGAAATTAACTTATTACGATACCCTATATTTTCGTTTACTTCTTCTTCAAATTGTAACGTATTAACACCATTAGCCGCTTGTTGTGCTTTTTGTAATAAAGCTTTACTGCGCTCTAAAGTAAAATGATTCACTCCTTTTTGTTGCCCTAAAAAGCAATTGGTAATTGCATTTACTGCTTCTATTTGAAATTGTTGTTCTTTAAACTGTAATTTCATCTGATTAAATGTCGTTTATTTTTTGAAGTACGTTTATTGCATCTTTATCTATTATAGAAAATGCAAACCATTTTTTGCCCAAATCTTTTAAAGAAGCTCCAATATGATACACGGTTTTATTGTCAATAATTAAAAATCTATCGTGCGCTTTATCAAACTTTTTTAGGTTAATGTTTGGGTATTGCTGGTTGTACTTTTTAATATCTTGTTGTAATACTTTGGTAATGGTTTTGGTATATAAAGTAACCGAAACGTCTTTATTTCTTTTGGCAAATAACAATAAAACAGAATCATCTATATAATTATCTATTAACTGAATAGACGATTTGGCTTCCCTTACAATATCTGCTACAAAAGTATAGGCATCAAAGGTTTGACCGTTAAAAAAAACGCCTTGCTTTTTCTGGGGGCTACCAGCCTCTAGAGCTTTAAATATTTGATTGAATTTTTGGTTGTTTTCTAATTGTTTAAGCTCTAAACTATCTATACGCTGTAATACTTTACTTTGAGAAGTTAGTACTTTGCGCATTTCTACAAAAGCATCCATTATTTGTATGCTTACTTGTATGGCAATGTCTGACCTTAATACGGCAGACAACATAGCAATGCCTTGTTCTGTAAATGCATAAGGTAAAGCTGTAGAATGTTTAAGGTTTGTAAACCGGTCACAATTTGTGACCAGTTCGTCCTTTTCATTTTCTGTTAATTGAAAACGAAATTTTTCAGGAAATCTTTGGCTATTTCTTTTAACCGCTTGATTGAGAACTTTTGTTTGTACTTGGTACATTTCGGCTAAATCACGGTCTATCATAACTTGTTGCCCACGAACTGAAAAAATTCTATTTTCAATTTCTTGAGTATTATATGTTATTATTTTATCTTTCATAACCGTTGTTCCTTATTTTGGGTTAAATGTTCCTTAACCTACAAAAACTCCTATTTATCAATAATTTACAGATGCTAATTCTTGTTCCTTAACGCTTTTTAATTCTTCCTAAAGCTTAACTCATTTAAAGAAAAACTTGATTGAGACCTCTCGACTGCGCTCGAGGTGACAAAGGTTATATCACTTTCATTTCTGTATTAGGGCTTAATTGCTTTAGCAACTGCTTTACGTTTTCTTTGGCAGTATCGTTTTTAAAACTACTGTCTTTACACACAAAACGTAACGGTTGGTGTTTGGCAATTTCTTTGGCAAATGCCTCGTCTAAGTCTTTATCAAAACAAGCGAGTAAGTAATTGGTATCTACCACAAATACTTCTTTACCTAATACGGTTTCTTTTTGGGTGTTTAGGGTTAATGGTAAGCCCCAATCTAATAGTATTTGCGTGAGTAAATCTTCTGAAGTTCTATCTTCTTTTATGTTATCTGCAAATACGTCTAATTGCCCTTGGTTGTAGTCTTGTGGTTTGTAATACACGTCTTGCATATTGCTACTATCTACTTTAAAAACTTTAAAACCGTAATCTATATCTGCCTTGGTTTCTTCTTTAATTTTTGTAGCAGCTCTACGAATACGTTCTTTACCTATCTCACAAATATTTTTATAGCCAGCTTTGTAAGCTTCACTTTTCTCGTCTGTGGCTTCTGGTAATTGTGCCATAATAAACTTACGGTTACCACCATCTTCTGCATTGAGTTGCATTACTGCGTGAGCTGTGGTTGCAGAACCTGAGAAAAAATCTAAAATAACATTATTTTTTTCATTAATTATTTTGGTTAGATATTTTATTAAAATAGAGGGTTTTGCAAAGTCAAATGGTATATCTAATTTTTGCAATTCTTTTGAACTCAATCTATTTTCATATTTATCAATAAAATCATTCGGTAATTGACCTTCTTCTTGTCTATCTTTTAGCCAAATTTTAGTATATATATTCCATTTAGACTTATTACCTTCAGCATCGAAAAGCGGTGAAGAATTAGTTTCTTTAAATTCTATATTACCTTCTTCAAGCATTTTTAAATAAGATTCTTCAACTACTCTCCATCTTTTACCTTTTGGTGGTATTACCATTTCATTATCAGGACACTTTATATAATATCGAGCGTTTCTGCTTCTTTCCAATGTTAAAGAAGATTGATATAGCCCCATCGTTCTATATAACTCACCTTTACGTTCACCTTCTTTTTCAATATTCGTGTAAACCTTTCTAATAAGATTTTCATCCATTTCATCTCTAAATGGATTAAGAGAACCTATTTTCTTTGCATAAACTAAAATAAATTCAACGTTAGGCGAAAAGAATCTTCCTGAAGCTCCTCCTTTCTTGGCTAATCTACTGACATCAGCAACAAAATTACTCTCCCCAAAAATTTCATCTGCAATTTTACGTAGGTTGTGTACCTCGTTATCATCAATAGACATAAAAATAACCCCATCATCAGTTAATAAGTTACGTGCTAGTTTTAAACGTGGGTACATCATAGAGAGCCAATCGCTATGGTAACGCCCTGCGGTTTCTGGGTTGGCTACTAAGCGGTTGCCGTACTCGTCTGTTTGGTCGGTTTCTTCTTTATACTCACTACTGTCTTGTGTAAAATTATCTTTGTATACAAAGTCTTTACCTGTGTTGTATGGTGGGTCTATATATATCATTTTAATTTTACCCAAGTAGCTTTCTTGTAAAATTTTGAGTACTTCTAGGTTATCGCCTTCTATGTAGATGTTTTCTGTATTGTCAAAATCTACAGAATCTTCACGTACTGGTCGTAGTGTTTTGGTGGTAGGTAAATTGGCCTTTACAATAGCTTCTTTTTTACCAGGCCATTCTAGTCGGTAGCGTTCTTTTGCACCTTCTACTACCTCGTAGTTAAGTTCTTGTTTTAAGAGGTCGAAATCTATGGCTTTTCCTTCTGCAGTTTCGGTAACACAGTTAGGAAATAAAGCGGCTATTTTTTCTATATTTTGGTTCACCAAGTCTGGTGTGGTTAGGTCTAGTTTGTCTGTACGCATTGCAATTAAAATGTTGTAAGAAATTTACAAAAGTGTGAACAGTAAAAATATAAATATTTACGAGAACTCTGTTAACAAAACCTTGCAAAATGACCTAAGGCAACTTGCCAAGTTTTTACTGTAAAACACTCCTTTAATTATTGCAATTTTAACTCGCCAAAACAGTTAAAGTGAGGTATATCTCTACTACTATAGGTAATAGATTTATCTTTATTTTGTACCCATTCGGTTATTTTATAAGCCACACCTTCATCATTATAATAAACAATAGTTTTAGCATAAATTTTTCCTTTTTCTGGACAAACGTGTCTTATTTGTTTAATTACTTGTCCTGAAGATGATATTTTGTATTTATCCATTAGACTAATTTATTTTTTTATTTAGAAAAAAACTAAAAATTAAACCTAAACCAACAATAACATCTACTAAATTCCAAAGCATCCTCCCAAGTGCTATTTTAAAAAATGGCTGAAAGAGTAAGGCAAGTCCACCGTAAATAATCATTTCAGTCTGCTTTTGATCTTGATTTGCTTGATATGCCAAAATTCCAAACCCTATTAATGCCACAAACCTCACGATTTGATAAAATCCATAAGGCATATCTAATAGGCATAGGAAAAACAGAATTGCTAAACCAATTTTTATTAATGCTTCACTATTCTTCATTGTTCTCTTTCAAACTATCAAATATGTCATCATCAATTTCACTTATCAACTCAAATTCATTTGAAATATGAGTATCAAAGAAATCATCTTGAAGTCTTGCTAAATAAGAATCAGTGATAATATCTTGCTCCAAATAGTCTTCAAAATCAGGATGCTTTTCAAGAATTAGTTCGTTATCTATTTTTAGCTTTGAACGTATTACTTTGAAAAACTTGATTTCGCTATATTCAACTTTTTCGTCTGCTTTTATTGTGTCAATTGCAACTTCAATCAAATTAAGCTCATTGGATACTGTCAATTTAGAATTTGTTAGTTCATCAAAATAATCTCTCATAAATTGATGTCCATCTTTATTGATGGCAATTAAAAGATTGTCCATTTCTGTATTGACATCTAAATCCCCAAAAGTCTTTTTCTCTTTATGCAAACGTTTAATCAGTTTAATTTCTCGTTTGTCTATATCGCCATCACAAGCCATACAGGAAAAAGCTGTTTTAAGCAAAAGTTTGTCGAATTGTAATGCTTCCATATCTAATTGTTTTTAAAACCAATTCTTGGTCGGTCGTTAGTATTTTCTGCTAATCCTTCCATTTTTGCTTTGATAGAAATGTAACTATTCAATTCTTTTAGTGAAATAGAAGGTTTGTTTTTCTTTATTGTTTCAAGAAGTATCTCTTTTGAAATTCTTGACTTGAATTTTAATGCTGTTCTTGAAGCTTCATCACAAAGGAATTTAATGTCGCTCGAAACATAGTTCTCTGTTGCTTTTGCAAATACTGAATAATCTAAACCTATTTCTCTTGGTCTTTTATCCAAGTATAACTTGAACATCAATTCACGAGCTTCAAAGTCTGGTGGTGGCAAGTAAATTACTTTATCTAATCTTCCCGCTCTCAATATGGCTGGGTCAATTGAATTTGGCCTATTGGTTGCACCAATTATAAATATTCCATCTTCACCACAATTATTCATTTGTGCTAAAAACTCATTAACAGCACTGGTGTTCATATGATTTACACTCGAATTATCACGATTTGGAACAACTGCATCCAATTCATCAATAAAAATAATGCTTGGTGCATTTTCACGGGCTTCATCAAAAATATCTTTGATTTGTTCCTGTGTTTGATTTACGTATTTACTTTGAATGTCGGAAGGCTTTAATTGATAAAAACTAAACCCTATTTCTTCTGCCATTCGCTCCGCAAAAAATGTCTTTCCACAACCTGGTGGACCATAAAGTAACATTCCATTTGGTATGGTTAAACCATATTCTGCATAACGTTCTTTTTCGTTTAAGGCATCAATAACGTCAAGTTGGATTGTGTCTTTTAATTTTTGCATTCCTGCAATAGCCGAAAAACCTTTTCCTTTTTTTATTTGTTTTAGTTTAGGTTTTGAAGTCTGTTGTGGTGAAGACAATTGAACTTCCAATTCACCGTTAATAGCTTTTACAAAATCATTTACATTTTTAAAACGATGTTCCGCATTTGGTTGTAAAGCCTTGTTAATTATATTCTGAGTTTGTTGGTCCGTAATATTTAAAAACCTTAAAGACTTCTTTCGTTCATCAATAACAACATCTTCTAATTTAACTTTGTCAGCCTTGTATTTAGAAATTTCTACAAACCAAGGTGGTAAGCCTTCTAACAAATGATAATACAAAGCTCCAACCGAAAACACATCACTTTGAACGGAAAAAACTTTATTAAATGCTTCATTCGCTTGATAAAATGGATTTAATCCTTCTTTCAAAAAGTCTTTATTGGATTGACTTAAAAAACGTGCATAACCAAAATCAATAATTTTAGGAATAGATATTTTACCTGATAAATCCAACATCACATTTAAGTTGGTAATATCGTTGTGGATGATTGGGTTGTTTAAAGAATGTAAATACTTCAATCCGTTTAAAACTCCTAAAATGATGTCTTTTGTTTCGTAAATATTTAGTGATTGCTCACGTTTTAATTTATCAGCCAAAGTTTCACCACTGATGAAGTCAAGAATAGCATAAGCGTATTTTTGATTGTCAAGAAGTAATTCACCGCTATCACAGAATTTAACTAAATTAGGATGTTTGATTTCCTTTAAAATCTCAACTTCCAAAACATCATCATTTTCGGTAAACTGTGTTCTATTCAATTTTGAATACGCAAACAGCTTCAATAATTTGGTTTTTCCGTCTTGGTCTTTTACTCGATAGGTTTCGGCATAACTTCCCTTTTTAAGAAAGAAAGTTACCTTGTACTTATCATTAATGGATTGACCTTTGGATAATATTTGACTTTGTTTATTCATTTAAAATGCTTCCTCTTGATTACTCGGATGTGTACTAAAGTTTCCATTTCGCTGTAAAATCAGTTCATACTCTAAAATATTATTGCTTAAATATTGTGGATCATCCTTACCGAAACTCTCATTTGATATGAAACCTCCTTTCATCTCACCACTTTTCATAGGTTTTTCAGGATTCCAGCCTTTGCCATAGTAAAAGAACGTTTGGTAAGTACCATTGGGGAATGAGAATGTATAACTGCTCCCTGAATTAATGTAAGCGTGTCTAACAACTTTATCATTCTTTTTAATTGTTACAATCACGTCTGAATTACTTGTCCTCACTTTAATCTGTGAACACCCATAGTCATTACAAGAGGAATTACCACCATAATAGCGTGAATAAGGCGTTGCTCCCGTGTGAAGAGAATTGTTTATGTATTTTTCATAAATAGCTCTTTCTCTTCTTTCTTCTTCAAGACGAGCTTCTCTTGCAATACGTTCTTCTTGTTCACGTTTTTCTCGCTCTATTCGCTCTTGTTCTAATTGAAAGGCACGTTCAGCTTCTTCCGCTTTGCGTTTTTCTTCTAATTCAATTCTTTGCTGTTCTTCCCTTGCTAATCGTTGCTTTCTTTCTGCTTCACTTTCGCAAGAAGAAAGAAAAATGGCGAAACAAAAAAGAGATAGAAATAATATAGTTTTTGATCTCATAATTGAAATAGTTTAACCTACTAGTATATCTCCGTCATCACTTGGTATTTGCGTCTCTGGAATCATATCATATAAAGAGATTAATATTTGTCTTAACTCTTCTTTATCAGGACCATTTACAATTTTCTCCATACCTGAATTAACCAATTGTCTTGCTTTAGTTGAGTTATTCCAAGAGTAGTCGCCAAAATTATCATTGAAGTTTCTTAACATTCCAATAAACTGATATATCTCTGTCATTTTGAAAAAGAACATCTCAATTTCTCCTAAAAGCACATTTCCAAGTTTTACATCTTTTGCTCGAATAACTTCATCCAACTGCGAACGGAACTGATTAACCACTTGTGTCGTTTTATCATTTCCTAAATCATTGTTGGCTTTTTCCAATCGGTAAAATTCTTCTTTCAAAGTTTCTTCCAATTTTGGCCATTCTGTCCCTTCATTCAAATCATCAATCTTTTTTAATGATTTTCTTAAATTAGATACGACCTGTTTTTGTGTATCAATATCATTTTTATTTGACACAAATGTCTTTTCAGTTTCTTGTAATTCCTTGTCTACTTGTTCAATTACCTCGCTATTAGAGTTGCCATCCTGCTTTAATTCAAATAAACTTCCTTTGGCTTTTCTTATTTCCTCTTCTAACCATTCTGTTTGTAATGATTCTTTGAAACTTTTAGCCTCTACCTCGTGTGTGTAATCTAAATACGGAAAGTAGGCTGTTACGGTGATTTTCTCTGACCTATCTATGTTTACGGTCAAATCAACATCACTACCAGCAGGAAGTAAAGAAGGTAAATCTGCACCTGATATCTTAATTGTATTTACGTGTTCATTATGAATAGCTCTTGTACCTTCTGAACCGTGTTCACCTTCATAAACAGGAATTTTTATAAAGTCAGAATCCATTCCTGGGCGAATTTGCTTTTGTGTTTTTAACCCGTTTCGTATTCCGACAGCTGGAATCGATTGGTTTTTTTCTAAACCTTTCACGGTTTTGAATCTAATCTTCCCTGTTGCTTTATCTTTAAGTTCAATACCTACATTGTAAGGAAGGGTAGCACTACCAATTTTTGAACCTTGAATTAGACTAAAAGATGATGGTTCACATTCTAAAATGTTTCCTTTATCATCATAAAGTACTACTTCAAAAATATTGGTTTTACCCTCGTTTAGTTGAATTTCAACAACTTCACCAATAGTGTTAATTTCTACTTTTCCACTTGACCAAGCTTTGTCTCCTCTTGTAACTTCTGCAAAAACGGTTTCAGGAATATTTCCTTCTGTTTTGTCTGCCAAAATTTTAATAGGTACAAACTCTTCGGTTTCAACAGTTGAAGATTCGTTTGCAATTTCCAACTGAATCTTTGTTTTATCTCTGGTTTGTTCTCTTACTTCTTCCGAAACATCAACCGTTGACGCATACAAAGCAGCACCTTTTGAAACTACTGTCATTGGGTCTGCACTCGTATCAGGTTTGCAGATTTGTTCTTCTAACATTTTTCTTAAAACAGGAGAGAAAGTAGGACCTCCTACAAGTATTAAAGAATCTAAAGAAGAACCTTTTAGGTTATTTCTTTCTAACAGGGTTAAGCTACAATTGACAGCTTTTTGAAAAACAGGCTTTAGAACCTTTTCAATTTCTGATTGACTTATAGTTACATCAATTTCAATTTCTTCACCTTCATCATCAACACCACACCTGTCTTCTTTATATAAATTATACGAATCTTTAAATGAAAGTTCATTCTTTAATTCTTCGGCAAATGATTTTAAGGCGTCTCTGTAACTACTCTTTTTTGCTTCATCATTCAAATAACTGTCTATCGAAAAGTTTTCTTGGATGTGTGGAATTAAAATTTCATCTACGATTGCATAATCTAGGTTTTTACCACCAAGATAGTTGTCACCTTCGGTGTCAATAACCTTCATAATACCCTCTTCTACTTTTAGAAGTGCAGCATCAAAAGTTCCACCTCCAAAATCAAATACCAACCAAAAACCATCTTTTTTATCAGTATCTAAACCATATGCCATTGCAGCAGCCACAGGTTCTTGTAACAATTCTATATGACTAAATCCTGCTAGTTTAGCAGCCTCTCTTGTAGCTTCTTTTTGATTGTTTTTAAAAGCAGCAGGAACTGTTATTACAATTGAAGAGAAGTTCTCATCCGTAATAAATGATTTCAAAGATTTAAGTATTTCAGCAGACAATTCTTCTGAACTCAAATCACCACCATATTCTGATGAGTACTTCTTATCAGTACCCATTGTTCTTTTGAATTCAATAAATGCGTTTTGGCTTATATCTTTTGATAAGGCAGATTCCTTTTCACTTCTATATGCGGCATATGCTTTATCTCCAACAAGGATTCCCTTTTTATTAAATGCGACACAAGATGCCATTGTGTCTTTTTGAGGTAGTTTCTTTATGGTTGCTTCTCCATTTTCCATTCTGGAAATAGCGGAATTGGTGGTTCCTAAATCAATTCCGTAGTCAATTTTAGTTCTTGCCATTTGATAATATTTTAATTTTGTGAAACATCAACTTGTGCTCGTTGAATGAGTACACCTTTATAATTTACTTGTGGTTTTATCACTGCTGTAATAATCCTAGTTCCTTCTTCTAAATTTTCATCCGTAATGAAGTTGATAACATCAATGTTAAATCTTTCATCATAAGCTTTGTTTAGGTGGTTTATCATTTCGTAACCATTTGCAGCAAAGTTGTTTTGAATACGTTCAATTCCTTTTAATAAAGGTTTTAAACCTTTGGTTTCATTACCCATTTTGGAAATGTTTTTTTGCATTCTTACAATTTCATCTGCAACTTTTAAGGCCAAAGAATGGTCTGCTTTTTCATTAGAAGCAATTGGTTGTGATTTGCTTGTTTCTTGTTGCAGTTTCAATTGCGTTTCTAAAACTTCAACCAATTTGTTGTCCAATTTTACGCTTTCTTCTTCTAGAGAAGCTTTAGTGTTTCTGATTTGAGTTTCCACATCTGTTTTACTAGAAGAAATACGTTTACCTAATAGCCAATAAATCAAACCACCTAATAACAGCGTTGCCAAAGTGGCAATTATCCAATACAAACGGTTTTTCTCTACGTTGTTATCTAATTCTGCAATTTGCGAATCTGCCTTTTGTCCTGTTTCTTGGATTTTTGTTCCTAGCTCATTTGAAATGGTTGTAATGTTTTGACTGTTAGTTTGAATGAGTTCACTTAAACTATCATAAGAAACGTTCAAGTTTTTATTTTCAGTTTGCAAACTTGAAATTGTTTGACCTTGTTTTCCTATCGTGTAGTTTTGACTGTTTAACTTTTTGGTTAAGGCATCAATTTCTTGTTGTTGCTTTGATAAATTGCTTTTGATAGTCGGTATTTCTTTAACCAAAATTGAATCTTGTTGCTGTGCAAAAAGATTAGTTACTCCGAAAAAGAGTACTACGAGTATAAGTTTCTTCATTATTTTCTGATTGTTTTTATGAACTGGTCTAATCCTTTTCGGATTATCAAGTTGATTGCTTGTTTATTTTTTAGTCTTTCAACTAATGTTGGAGAATACTTGTAGTAGAAGCTGATAAATCTTCTTCCTAAAATTGTTTTGCTCAAAAAGTCATCTCTGAATTTTCGTAACTCCAAAACTTGTGGATGGTCGTAATCACCATAAGCCATTGTAGCAATGTAACAACCTCCTTTGTCTGCTGCACTGCTAATAGTTGAACCAACTTTTTTTGCTGTAGCTGATGCTTGAGCAGCTCGAACATCTTTCCAATAGCAAAGGTGCTTTACTTTATTTATTTGAATCGGACCGAGTTTACCAAATAAGAAATCTACAAGGCTTTTATATTCCGAAACTTTGATTTGATTTGAGCAACGCTGAATGGTTTCAACATTGTTCATACTTATCCCATTACTTACAACTTCAACAACTTTATCCCAATCTAAAGCTTGCTTTTTCATCTTTTCAACCTTGCTCCAATTAATTGAAACGTCAGTTCTTGGTAAACGCATTCCACTAAATTCGTGGTATTGTAATTTTTCTACTTCAGCATCAATTTGACTACAAGCTCTTTCGTAAGCTTCTTTAATTGAATTTAATATTGCAATCGCTTGATTAACCTCTCTGTCTTTCATATCGGCAAGAGTTTCAAGACTGTCTTTTGCTCTGTCCTTGGTTAATTTTCCAACCGCAATAGAGTCTGCCAATTTTGTCAATTTTTGAGCTGATTCAAGATAATTTTCATTGGAATCATTTTCTTGACACTCGTTGAAATAATCAATACCGCATTGCATTATTTCATTTGCCAATTGGTCGGCAACCGATTTGTATTTTAGGTCGCTTGAACCAAGCAAGGATTTAAGTAGTGATAAATCTTCTTTGGTATTTGTGAAAAGCCTTAAGCCATATTCATAAGCATTGCCTTTACTTGCTTTTCGTTTCTTTTTGCAACTTTCAATTTGGTTTTCAATTTTGTGTAAAGGCTCTTCTGTGAATTTTTTAGAAAGATATTGTTGTGTCATTCCGTTGCAGCCACTAAACAATTGCATTGTATCTGAACTTGAATACTGGTTTTTGAATTGCGTTAGCAATTCATCAATCAGTTTTTCAGATTGTTTTTGCTTGTCAATGGTATAGGTTTCGTCAGCAACAGAATGAACAAAATTTTCAAAATAATCAGATTCAATCAGTTTTATTTTGGCTTCAATCCCTGTTTTAATATCAGATTTATCCCTGCTTAAAAGTTTATAAGTTCCGAGATTGTTGAAAGCAGAGAAGTTTTTGGAATTAACATCTTTGTCAGTTGTTACTTTTCCCCAAATCTCGACTGCTTTTTCTTCATCACCATTTTTTAAGTATTCAAGAGCTGTGTTGTCAAACGGACTTGCATTTAAAAACCAAAACAGAGAAAAGTTTACTTTGTCTTGGTTTTGCTCAATTTGTGAGAAGGCTTTGCTTACAGATTCTTCTGTTCTGGAAATTCCGTTAAGGATTTGAAAGTCAAAATCGGATTTGATTTCTTTTCCAACCTTTGTATAGGCTTTTATTTTTCCTTTTTGTTTTTCAATTTCTCTTTGTGTGGCATTAGAAAGTACACCTACAACTCTATAGGGATTAAAATTGATTTTATCCATCTATTTCTATAATTATTTTTTTTGTTTTAAATATATGAAAAAACTTGACAATTCCACAAATCATATCCCCATGTTTATTTTAGTTTTTTAGTCAATTTTAACACCTCACTACTTATCCTTAACTTAACAACTTCAGCATAGTGTTCTTGGGTAACTTGTAATCTAGAATGACCTAGAAGCTCACTTACAACCTCCATTGAAATACCATTAGATAATAAAACAGTAGTTGCAAAAGTCTTTCTTGCATTATGATGCGTTAGTTTCTTCTCTATTCCTAATACACCTGATATTTCCTTTAAATAAGAATTAAACCTTTGATTGCTAATCTTAGGTAATTCATTTCCATATTTATCTAAAATCTGTTGTGCTTTAGGCAGTATAGGAACTAATACTTTAGAACCTGTCTTTTTTCTATACATTTCAATCCATTTATTACCATCAAAACCTAATTTAATATGTTCTTCTGACAAAATAGACATTTCTTGATAAGCTAAACCTGTATAACAACAAAACACAAACAAATCTTTTACTTGCTGTAATCTTGGTTGTTTAAAAGTGTACTCTTCTAAATCATTTAGTTCCTCTTTAGTGAGGTAAACAAGTTTTAATTTATACTTAGTTGGCTTGTACAAAACAAAAGGGTTTCTATCCAAATGATTCTCCGCTATACCAAATTGAATAATTTTTTTTAAACGCTGTAAACTCCTATTTATAGTTGCTTGGCTTAATTTCTTCTCGGTTTTAAAATAGTACTCCAAGTCCTTTATAAACTTCAATTCAAGCTGATTTAGCTTTACATCAGACCTTTTGTATTTATACTTTATAAACTCTGCTACTTTGCGTTTATTTTCAACATATCTACCCCAAGATGTTTCATTAAAATCAATTCCTATAAGAGCTTTTGTAGCATCATTATGTAAGTCATATAGTTCCAAGAGTGTTTTTTCAGTTCTTATATTCTCTCCCTTGTATTGACTATAAATATCATCTACACCAAAATCTTTATGTTGAAATTGTAGTAATAAAAAAGCCTCATTAATCTTCTGACTAATAAGGCTTAACTGTATGTTTACATTTGTAGAGTTTTCTGCTTTATCTAAAAGCTTTTGTTTTTTACTATTCCATAATTCTGGACATATAAATAATCCTGTGGCAAATTGTTTTCTTTTCTTTTTATAGGTAATTCTACAATATAGAGGTGTTTTACCATCTTTTCTGAGTCTTGTAGAAGAAACAACAAATAATATCTTAATAATGTGTTTATTCATAATTTTAAATTTCATTTTCTCTAAACTTTTAACTACTTTTTAGTATTAGATTAATAGCCAATTATAATCACCACCTCTTTTCAAGAACTTTTCAAAACTGTAGTCCATTTCACCTAAAGCTCTTTTAACACCTATCTTCAAAATTGGTTTGCTGTAATTATGCCTACCCTCAGAATTGCTAAAAAATCTTCCAGCTGGGTCTATCATAACGTAACTCCCCTTTATATCATTATTTGTTTCTGGAACTAAGCAATTAATAGCTTTATGTTTTTCGAGGAATGATGCAAACTTTTTATTATCTATTAAATAAACATCTACTTTAGCGTCATTTTGACCTTTGATTGGTAACACTTGCAAAAGCTTCCATCTTTTAGGTTTCGCAAAATCAATAAAATCATTAAAATCGTCTCGATAGTTATAGGCATTGACTACAGTGTTTATTTTTAAGTTATAATCATAACTTTTAACTAGACTAACTTTTTCATAATAAAAAGACTCACTTAAAGCTCTTTTTCCAACAATTGCTCTACCTATTTTTAAATTAGCTTCTTTATTAAGGCTATCAATACTTAAAGCTATCCAATCAAGATATTCTTTATTTTGTATTAAAAAGCTCTCTGTTAACCTACTCCCGTTTGTTACAATCATCGTGGTCATACCTAATTGTTTTGCTGTTCTAATTAACTCAGGCAACCAAGGACATAACAATGGTTCCCCTCCAGCAAATGTTATTTTTTTAAAACCTGAAGCTGCTATTTTTCTTACAACATTAATCGCGTCAACTTCTGGCAAATGTCCTTTCGGTAAAATAGTTTGTTTTACGTCTTGAAAAGTTGCAAAGCAAAATTTACAACGCATGTTACATGGTTCCCATAAGTGGAAGTTTACACTTGGAATAAATTCATTAGTTTTCATAAAAGATAGTTTAAAATTGAGCTTATATTTAAGCTTCTATCTCTTCAAAAACTATAATTCAAATTATTCTAAAATACTCTTATATAATGTATCGGACTCTATAAGTTCAATAAAATCATTGAGATTATTAAAACATAATCCTTCTAAATCTAATAATCGTTTGGCATGAATTAAATCTTGACAACTAACACGATAAACCTCATTATTCCATGTTCCTACCTTCTCTAATGCAGTGGTTACATACCACAAGTGTAACTTTTTACCTCCATTATAAACTTCCTTAGCTAACTTAAGTTGTCTTTCAGCTTTTCTGTCTTGTGGTAATTGATTATGCAATTCAAGCACATTTGTTTTTTGTGTTGTACGTTTTAATTGCATAAAAATTATGTTTTCATCATCTTCCATAACAACATCCACATCACCATACTCCTGATTATCTTCTAACAGGAATGTTTTCCATACACTATTATCATAAGTTTCTCTAATTATTTCTTCAATTCTTTTACCATCTCTAGGTCTGAAGTTTTTTAATATGGACTCAGAAATTGTGAATAAACCTGTAAAACTTGTAATGATACCAATTGGTGAAACAATATGTTTTCCAATTTTTATAAAGGGCTTTTGAAACAAACTAACTGGCATTTTGAACGGATTAAACTCTTTGCTTTTCCAGTTAAAACAAAACGCATCAATTAATTGGTGAAACTCTTGAGGAGTAGAGTTTATACCAGAAGACTTGGCTGCATCGTACAATATGTCCTTATCACTAATTATTATAAATTCTAAAACTCTTTTTGTTAATAATAGCTCTGCAACTCCATTACAGTAATAATTCCGTCTAACCCGAGCAGTTTCATGAAGAGGCTCTTCTATAGTTTCTTTTTTACGCCATGCAATCCCATGAAGAAATGAAATCATGAAGTCAAGAGTAGGTAGCTTATTATTTTTTAAATCTTTGTCAACAATACCCAAATCATAAATTGCTTGTCTAATAGCATTTTTCCTAGTGTTTCCTAATTGATTATTTAAGCTTTTATTACCATTTACATACTTTATTTTATTAAGAGCATTTAAATGATTGAACAACCTTTCTCCTAACTGATAGTATAATTGTTCATTAAGAGTATACCTTTGAGTATCATACTCCCATTGCCTATTAAACGAACTACTTTCTTCAAAACGTAACGTATCATCCTCTAAATTAACTTTAAGTCCAGGTTCATAAGCATATCTAAATGTATTATCTTTTATGAGCACATATTCATAAGCTTTTTTAAAAATATTTTGCGTTCTAAACTTTCGAACACTATTCATATATACCCCCAAAAGCCTCTCTTTATTTATATCTATTTTTGATAAACTATATTTATCTTGAACAAATGCTAAAAGTAAACTCAGGGTCTCACCTGCATTATGCCATTTTATTTTATCATCTGGATTTTGATAGATAAAAGCTTCATAAGACGCGCAAATTTCCATACATAATTCATATGGAAGAAGCTGTAAATTTTCAATCTCATTTTTAACTTTACTCCATTTTTGGGTTAATAAAGCATCAAACTTGTACCAAATATTAAGTTCGTTCAATACTGAAATTGGTAAGTTCTCTTTTTTAAGTTTATCTAGTCGAATACTATTTCCAATAAAAGTTAATTTATTTTTATAACCCTGTATAAAAAGTGATGGATTATTATGCGCTACATATAGTTCAAATTCAAGTAGAATATCTTTTTGGTTTTCCAAATAATATTCCCATAACATAATAGCATCTTCGTTTAAAAGCCATTCTGAAGATTGCGTAATTAAAAAAGTATTGTAAAAAAAAGGATTACTAAAAAAAGACAGGGTTTTACTTTTCCTTCTTTTTCCTTGAACATCGGTATACCAATGTATAAAATCTGATAATTGTAATTTCCAAGCACAAGTATAAGCCTTTAAAAGTGAGTCTTCTTTATAAAGTTCTTGCGCTACTTTTTTGTAGTTTGTATTTTTCATGATAAACAAGTTAAAATTGACTATGTAGAATAGTGCTTGTTTATCTTAAGTACAAAGATATAAATTTTATAATAATACTTCAAAACACATATTCTTACCATAAACCATAAAATTATGGTAAATAATTGTAAAAATTTTATCACAACAACTTAAAAAATTAGTCTGAAAAACTGCAACCTTTTTAATTTTAGGCTGCAACCTTTTTTACACCCTTTTTTTTGATAATTTCTAGTAGTTTTTCTACAAATTAAGCAAACAGCATTTTCACCTAATTCCACCCGAAACCCTTACAAAACCTACAAAAACAAAAAAACCTTACTATTTCTAGCAAGGCTTATTGTGATCGCGACAGGATTCGAACCTGTGACCGTCTGCTTAGAAGGCAGATGCTCTATCCAGCTGAGCTACGCGACCATTCTTTGTCGGGGTGGCAGGATTCGAACCTGCGACCTCCTGCTCCCAAAGCAGGCGCGATGACCGGGCTACGCTACACCCCGATTAGTGTCATCTACAACTTTTTGCGGAGAGACCGGGATTCGAACCCGGGCATCCCGAAGGATGACAGCTTAGCAGGCTGCTGCATTACCACTCTGCCACCTCTCCTTAATTCTTGTCGAAACGTGAATTAAAAATTGCGAGTGCAAATGTATAACTATATATACGTTTCTACAAATTTTTTCACTAAAAAAATTACCTATTCTGGATACTCAACACGTAAGTGATAGATATTCATTAACTTATTCTTTATAATTTTTTTAATTTTTTCTATCTCTCTAAAAGTAATATCTGAATTTATGAACTGATTATCGTTTTTTTGCTTGTCTATAATCCTATCAATTAATACATCTATCGATTGTGCTGTCGGATTTTTTAAACTTTTAGAAGCAGCTTCTGCTGCATCACACATCATTAAAATAGCTGTTTCTTTTGAAAACGGAATTGGACCTTGGTATTGAAACTTCTGAATATTAACATCTGGATTATTTTCTTGTTCTTGTTTATAAAAGTAATAGGTAACGCTTGTTCCATGGTGTGTACGAATAAAGTCTATAATTCTATCCGGTAGTTTATATTTTTTTGCTATTTCTATTCCGTTAATTACATGATCTAAAATAATACGTGCACTATCTACTGGTAATAAATCATTATGTGGATTAACTCCTGTGGATTGATTTTCGGTAAAATACATTGGTTTTACCATTTTACCAATATCATGATACAAAGCTCCTGTTCTTACTAACATAGAGTTCGCTCCTATTTCATTCGCTGCTGCTTCAGCTAAATTAGCCACCTGCATTGAATGTTGGAACGTTCCTGGAGCTTTTTCATTTAAATCTCTTAATAGTTTTGAATTTGTATTAGAAAGCTCTAATAATGTTACATCAGAAACCAATCCGAAAAGCTTTTCATAAAAATAGATAAAAAACACTGCTAAGAACGACAACAATCCATTTGCTGCAAATAACCCAAAGTACATCCAATTTATCTTATCTGCATTCCCTTCTTTTAGAATAGAAAAGGCAAAATAAGTAACCATGTAAATTAGCGTAATTTGTCCAATAGACATAAATAAACTTGCTCTTTTATACAGTTCAGAAACCGTTAATATAGTTACAATCCCTGCAATAATGTGTAAGTAAATAAACTCAAAACTATTGGGTACAATAAATCCTAACAACAATACGGTAAGTACATGAGTAAATAAACCTAATCTGGCATCAAAAAAAGCTTTTAGTACAATTGGTAAAATACTTAACGGAACTACGTACAAATAACCAGAATTGTATTTTACCACCATAGTTTGTACAAAAATCATTAAAAAGATATTGAAGAAAATAAAAGTTACTTTATTGTTATCATTAAAAGTCTCAAACCTATATCTTTCTAAAAATAATAATAACATTAACAATGCCAAGGCTACTAAAATTGTGTATCCGAATACAATCCAATAATAATTAGATTTTGTCCAAATTCTAGAGCTTGACGCTACTTCATACGACTTTAAGACATTATATTTCCTTCCTTCAACAATGTCTCCTTTTAAAATAATTAATTCTCCTTTTGAAACCTTTCCTTTAGCATAAGAAATACCTTGAAAACGTTCATTTAACTCCTTTTCACTGTATTTATAATCATAGGTTACGTTAGGGCGCAAATTATTTGACAAATAGTTTATTAACAGGCGTTGTTTATAGTACTGAAGTCCCTCTGTATTTGTTCTTAAAAAGCTTAAAATATCTTTTGATTGTACTAACCTTGAAAACAGAACATCATCAATGGAGTTTCCTTTACGTAAAACTATCACATCTTCTCTATCTGCTTTATCAATGCTTGCATCATCTAAAAAACCATGTACGTAAATTTTATTTATAAGCTTCTCTCCTTCTCTAATTATGTCTCTAATTACGTTTGTTGATAATGAGTCAATACTCTTAACTTGGTTCGTAAATGAATGAGTTACCTCTTCTTTAATCGATGTATCAACTACAAAATATTTTTTTGAACTATTTTTAAGTTCGTTTTTTTCCTCTTCTATTTCTTCTGTAGTTTTTTGAATAGCAAAATCAAAAGGAGCATATAAATTGTCATATTGCCAAGGTTTTCCTTGTCTAAAATCGTACTTAAACTGTCCACCTTTAGGAAATAAATATACTATAGCAATTACCGTGATCAAAAACAATAATGCTTTGTAAATTACAGTATTATTTTTGTACAGTTTGTTAATTAAGTCGTTCATTTTTGATCTTTATAAAATGTAAATATAACCTTTCTCTATTATTTGAGTACTTGGCATAAAATGGTTATTTTCGCAAAACAAATCTTAATACAATTCACCCAATACATGAAATTAATAGCAGAAAATAATTATTAAGCGCTTAACAGCTTTGTTATTTTAGTCACTTTTGGTTATTGGGATAAATAAAAAATTAACAAATAGTAGCACATGAAAGAAGTAGTAATAGTATCGGTTGCAAGAACTCCAATTGGTAGTTTTTTAGGAACATTATCAACTACCCCTGCACCTAAATTAGGTGCTATAGCCATTAAAGGAGCTTTAGATAAAATTAACCTAAAACCAGAAATGGTTGAAGAAGTTTTTATGGGTAATGTTGTTTCGGCAGGTTTAGGACAAGCTCCAGCTCGTCAAGCGGCAATCTTTGCAGGAATACCAGATACTGTGCCTTGTACTACTGTAAATAAAGTTTGTTCGTCAGGAATGAAGTCTATAATGTTAGCTGCACAAACTATCGCTTTAGGTGATGCCGAAATAGTTGTAGCTGGAGGTATGGAAAACATGAGTATGATTCCTCATTACCAACACGCCAGAACAGGTTCAAAATTTGGACCTATTAAAATGGAAGATGGAATGCAGAAAGATGGATTAGTGGATGCTTACGAACAAGTAGCTATGGGAGTTTGTGCTGATGAATGTGCTGTTGAATATAAATTTTCAAGAGAGGATCAAGATGCTTTTGCAGTTGAATCATATAACCGTTCTGCTAAAGCGTGGAGCGAAGGAAAATTTGCAGATGAGGTTGTTCCTGTTGAAATACCTCAACGTCGTGGTGAGCCTATTATCTTTTCTGAAGATGAAGAATACAAGAATGTAAAAATGGAAAAAATACCTGCTTTACGTCCTGCATTTACAAAAGAAGGTACAGTAACTGCTGCTAATGCTTCCACAATTAATGATGGAGGAGCTGCTTTAGTATTAATGTCTGCAGATAAAGCTGCTGAATTAGGCTTAACTCCATTAGCTAAAATTAAAGGATATGCTGATGCTGCTCATGAACCAAAATGGTTTACAACTGCTCCTGCAAAAGCATTACCTAAAGCTTTAGCTAAAGCTGGAGTTTCTATTGATGATGTTGATTATTTTGAGTTAAACGAAGCTTTTTCTGTAGTTGGTTTAGCAAATATGAAAATCTTAGGATTATCTACTGATAAAGTAAATGTTAATGGTGGTGCCGTTTCATTAGGACACCCATTAGGCGTTTCAGGAGCTAGAATTATTATTGCTTTAACTTCAATATTAAAACAAAATAACGCTAAAATTGGTGCTGCCGGTATTTGTAACGGTGGTGGTGGTGCTAGTGCAATGGTTATTGAAAGAGTATAATTTTTTTAAAAGCCCCAACCAGTAGATGTCTTTCGGAATTTGTAATTTAAGTATTGTACCTCTTCGATCAGAGCCTTCTGATGCTTCAGAAATGGTAAATCAAGTTGTTTTTGGTGAGCACTTTGAAGTTTTAGAAAAAACTAAAAAATGGAGTAAAATACGGTTAGCTTTTGATGGTTATCAAGGATATGTTGACAATAAACAATATGAAGAAATTTCAGTAGAGGTACACAGTCTTTTATTAAAAGAAAAAAAACACTATGCCGGTGAATTAATTGATTTTATTACTGATAATAATAGTAATTTAACTACTATTCCTATGGGAGCTCGACTTCCTTTATTTAAAGACAATAAAATTAACATTAATAATTCCTCATTTTTATATGAGGGCAAAGTATGCAATAGTAAACTAGCAAAATCAGCAATTGTAGAAACCGCTTTCTTATTCTTAAATGTTCCTTATTTATGGGGAGGTAAATCGCCTTTTGGCATTGATTGTTCTGGGTTTACTCAAACAGTATATAAATTATGTGGATACAACCTTCTACGTGATGCAAAGGAACAAGCAACTCAAGGTGAAGTTTTGAGTTTTATTGAGGAAAGTGAGCCTGGTGATTTAGCTTTTTTTGATAATGAAGAAGGTATTATTACCCATGTTGGGATTATTATGAATGATTACAACATTATACACGCTCATGGAAAAGTTCGTATTGACAAGTTGGATCATAGCGGTATTTATAATATTGATACACATCAACACACACACAAACTTAGAGTAATTAAGCGTTTAGTTGAATAAATAGTTTTACAGATTACCTTATAAATTAGTTATAAAAAAAACCGAAATTCTAAAATTTCGGTTTTTTTTATAACTAATTTATCTACTACTATTGCATTGATTTATATAAGTCTCTATATTCAGCCGCTTTATTACTCATTTCTAACACCTCATATAAATTCATTAAAGTTTTTACAGTATCTACATTTCTATTTAAACTATCTGCTTTTTCTAAAAATGGGATTGCTTCCTTATAAACTTCTTTTTGTTTAGCTGCTAACTCATCATATTTTTTAAAATTTGATAAGTTTTTATTCATTTCTTCTACAATAGCTTTTTCTTTATCTAAAACTACTACTGCTAAATTCATATAAGCATCTGCATAATCAGGTTTTAACTCAACTGCCTTCGTGTAATACTTCTTCGCATCATCCATTCTACCTTCATTGAAATTTACAACACCTAAATTATAATATAATGTTGGGTTTTCAGGGTCTAAAGCTACAGCTTCATTCATCAATTCTCCAAACTTATCCATTTTACCCATTTCAACATATAGTTGAGCTTCGTTTAAAATTAAATTTAAATCTTTTGGATTAGAAGCACGAGCATCTTTAAAAGCTGCAATAGCCTCATCTGTTTTTCCTTGCTCTTTTAAAATTAAAGCTACATTTTTAACAATTGTTGCTGATTTTGAATCTGAAGATTTTACGTCTGGTTTTACATAGTTTCCTGTTTTTACCATTAAGTCTCTTCTTGCCTTGTCATTTCCAAAACTTTCAACTTTTCCTGTAGTTTTATCTGTAGCTACATATTGCTTTTCAATACCTGTGTAACCTATTTTTTGTAATTCTCTATAGTACTCAATCGCTTTATCATAATCTTTAGCTTGGGTAGCAGCAACTGCAGCATTATAAGCAAAAGATGTATCTGTAGGACTTAACACATATGTCAAATAGAAGTCTTCAGCTGCATTTTTATAATCCTTTTTATTATTATATAAATCAACCGCTTTTTTAGAAACTTCTTGAATCATCTGATTTAAGATAGGCTTAGCTTCATCTGTATACTTGTTTTCTTTCATTGCTATTAAAGCATTGAAAGCTTCACCAGCATTCTTGTAATCTTTTTTTGCTGCTAATGCTTTACCTTTTAAGAAATAAAATTTAGATTTATATTTATCTTCTCCGTTCATCATTAAAGATCCTTCAATAGCATTTAAAGTATTTAATGCTGTTGTAAAATCTTGTTTTTTTATAGCTTTCTCAGCAGCTTTAAGTTCTGATTTTTGAGCAAATGCCCCTAACGACATTAATCCTAAAGAAAGGGCTAAGATTTGTTTTTTCATTTTTGTTATGATTTATTTATTGTTGTTCTTGACTATCATTTGTTTCATTTTCAATTTCCATGCCATCTTCTTCTTCATCTTTTTCATGCATTACTTTTGCTACAGCAGCAATATCATCATTATCTTTAATGTTAATCAGTTTAACTCCTTGAGTTGCTCTACCCATAACACGTAAATCTTCCACTGCCATTCTAATTGTTAGTCCTGATTTGTTGATAATCATTAAGTCGTTTGAATCATCTACATTCTTGATAGCGACTAAATTACCAGTTTTTTCTGATATATTCAACGTTTTAACTCCTTTACCTCCACGATTCGTTATACGGTAATCTTCTAATTTAGAACGCTTTCCATATCCTTTTTCTGAAACAACTAAGATATTACTTTCCATATCATTAACAGCAACCATACCAATTACCTCATCATTTTCATGCGATAATGTAATACCACGAACTCCCGAAGCTGTTCTTCCCATTGGACGTGTTTTAGCTTCTTCAAAACGAATTGCTTTCCCCGATTTAAGTGCTAGCATTACTTGGCTATCTCCAGTAGTTAACTTCGCCTCTAGTAACTCATCACCTTCTTTAATAGTTATTGCGTTAATACCATTAGCTCTTGGACGAGAATATTGTTCTAAAGGCGTCTTCTTAACCTGACCTCGTTTTGTTGCCATAATAACATAATGATTATTGATATAATCTTCATCTTTTAAATCACCTGTTACTAAGAACGCTTTTACCTTATCGTCTTGCTCGATATTTATTAAGTTTTGAATTGCTCTACCTTTGGTATTCTTTCCTCCTTCTGGAACTTCATATACACGCATCCAGAATACTTTTCCTTTTTGAGTAAAGAATAACATATATTGATGGTTAGTACCTACGAATAAATGCTCTAAGAAATCTTCATTACGAGTAGTTGCACCTTTTTGTCCACGCCCTCCTCTATTCTGAACCTTGTATTCATCTAAATTTGTACGCTTTACGTAACCTGCATGAGAAATAGTAACAACAACTTTAGAGTTAGGAATCATATCTTCGATACGCATATCTCCTCCTGCATACTCAATTACAGAACGACGATCATCACCATATTTTTCTTTGATATATAATAGTTCGTCTTTGATTATTTGATAACGTCTCGGCTCATTTGCAAGAATATCTTTTAAATCGGCAATAGTCTTAATAATTTCATCATACTCTGCTCGTAACTTATCTTGTTCTAGTCCTGTTAACTGACGTAAACGCATTTCAACAATAGCACGTGCTTGAATTTCTGTTAATTCAAAACGCTCTATCAATTTTTCACGTGCTTCATCTGCGTTAGAAGAACCTCTAATAATAGAAATTACCTCATCAATGTTATCAGAAGCAATAATTAATCCTTCTAAAATATGTGCACGTGCTTCTGCTTTCTTTAATTCAAACTCAGTTCTACGAACAATTACTTCATGTCTATGCTCTACAAAATAATGGATTAACTCTTTTAAGTTTAACTGTTCAGGACGCCCTTTAACTAAAGCTATATTATTTACACTAAATGATGTTTGTAATTGTGTGTATTTAAATAGTTTATTTAAAACGATATTAGGAATTGCATCTCGCTTTAATATATAAACAATACGCATTCCTTTACGGTCAGATTCATCACGAATGCTTGCAATACCTTCCAGTTTCTTTTCATTAACCAAATCAGCAGTTTTCTTAATCATTTCTGCTTTGTTAACTTGGTAAGGAATTTCAGTAACAACTATACATTCACGTCCCTTAACTTCTTCAATAGTTGCTTTAGCACGCATTACAATACGTCCACGACCTGTATGGAAAGCGTCTCTTACTCCATCATAACCATAAATAATCCCTCCTGTTGGAAAATCTGGCGCTTTGATGTGTTGCATTAACTCATCAATTTCAATGTCGCGATTATCAATATATGCCACAGTACCGTTAATAACTTCTGTTAAGTTATGCGGTGCCATGTTTGTTGCCATTCCTACTGCAATACCAGAAGCTCCATTTACTAATAAGTTAGGAATACGTGTAGGAAGTACTGTTGGTTCTTGTAACGTATCATCAAAGTTTAATTTATGATCTACAGTATCTTTTTCTATATCAGATAACATCTCTTCTGATATTTTCTGCATGCGCACCTCTGTATAACGCATCGCTGCAGGGCTATCTCCATCAACAGAACCGAAGTTTCCTTGCCCATCAACCATCATATAACGTACACTCCAATCTTGAGCCATACGTACCATAGAATCGTAAACCGAGGTGTCTCCGTGTGGGTGATATTTACCTAATACCTCTCCTACAACTCTTGCAGATTTTTTATATGCTCCTGTGGATTTAATTCCTAATTCATGCATACCAAACAAAACTCTTCTATGCACTGGTTTTAAACCATCTCTTACATCTGGTAACGCTCTCGATACTATCACCGACATTGAATAATCGATGTATGCTGACTTCATTTGCTCTTCAATGTTGATAGGAATCAACTTTTCGCCATCTGTCATATATTTTCTTTTAAAATATTAGTATTTATTTTCGTCAAAAAAGTGAATTTTACACTTGATAAAACCCACTTTTTAAAATGCTTTCTAGTTCTCCGCATTTTCTAAAACATTGCAAGATACTACAACCCTCAGTTTTACACAAAAAATATACTAACTGTTTTACGTTTATTTATTAACAATTTTATATGTTATATTAAACAATAATTTCTTAATTTACTCGTCAGAATGTCAGTTAAAAACTATTGGCATCTTTTTTGTAATTTTTAAGAAAAAAACTTACTAACTTTACAGAGATAGAAAATAAATATATGGACGATAATTTTTCACCACAGGTTAGAGATGTAATTACTTTCAGTAAAGAAGAAGCCTTAAGACTAGGTCATGACTTTATTGGAACAGAACATCTTTTGTTGGGTTTGATTAGAAAAGGTGATGGAAAAGCCATTGAAATATTAACAACTTTTGATGTTGATTTAGATTTAGTGCGTAATAAACTAGAAAAACTAAATCCGACAACCCCATCTTTTTCAAGCCCTCAAAGAAAGAGTTTACACCTTACCAGACAAGCAGAAAAAGCTATAAAAACAACCTTTTTAGAAGCTAAACTATACCAAAGCAATGCAATAGATACTGCACATTTGTTACTATGTATTTTGCGTAACGAAAATGATCCTACTACTAAATTACTTCAAAAGTATGATGTAGACTATGAGCAGGCTAAAAACTTGTACAAAGAACTACACGTAGATGATGACTCGTTTATTTCTCCTATAGGGGAAACACCTTCTGATGATGAATTTGCTGACGAAAAATCAAACCCTTACGGGCAACAACCTCAAAAAGGAAAGCAAGTTAAAAAATCTAAAACTCCTGTTTTAGATAACTTTGGGCGTGATTTAACAGCCTTAGCTGTTTCAGGAAAGTTAGATCCTGTTGTAGGTCGTTTAAAAGAAATTGAGCGTGTTTCTCAGATTTTAAGTAGACGAAAAAAGAATAACCCAATGCTTATTGGAGAGCCAGGTGTTGGTAAATCTGCTATTGCAGAAGGATTAGCTTTACGTATTGTAGATAGAAAAGTATCACGAATTCTATTCGACAAACGCATCGTTTCTCTTGACTTAGCTAGCTTAGTTGCTGGTACAAAATACAGAGGTCAGTTTGAAGAACGCATGAAAGCTTTAATGAATGAGCTTGAAAAGAACGATGATATTATTCTTTTTATTGATGAAATTCACACCATCGTAGGTGCTGGTGGAGCTACTGGTTCGTTAGATGCTTCTAATATGTTAAAACCTGCTTTAGCCAGAGGAGAAATTCAATGTATTGGTGCAACTACTTTAGATGAATACAGAACAAATATTGAAAAAGACGGTGCTTTAGAGCGTCGTTTTCAAAAAGTAATTGTAGATCCTACTACCGTAGAAGAAACCATACAAATTTTACACAATATCAAAGGCAAATACGAATCGCATCATCATGTTTCTTTTACTGATGAAGCTATTGAAGCCTGTGTAAAATTAACCAACCGTTATATGACTGATCGCTTTTTACCAGATAAAGCTATTGATGCTTTAGATGAAGCTGGATCGAGAATTCATATTACAAACATTGTAGTTCCGCAACAAATTTTAGAATTAGAAGCGAAACTAGAAGAAATTAGAGGACGCAAAACTAAAGCGGTAAGCGGACAAAAGTACGAAGAAGCTGCAAAGCTTCGTGATGACGAAAAAAATATAGAAACAGCTTTAGAGTCTGCACAACAGCAATGGGAAGAAGATTCTAAACTACATAGAGAAACTGTTACCGAAGATAATGTAGCTGAAGTAGTATCGATGATGACAGGAATTCCTGTAAATCGTGTTGCCGAAGCAGAAAGTAGTCGTTTAGCAGAATTACCTCAATTAATAAAAGGTAAAGTAATTGGTCAAGATGAAGCTGTTACCAAAGTAGTAAAAGCTATACAGCGTAACCGTGTTGGGTTAAAAGACCCTAACAAACCAATTGGTTCTTTTATCTTTCTAGGTTCAACGGGTGTAGGTAAAACACAGTTAGCAAAAGTATTAGCTCGTGAGTTATTTGACTCTGACGATTCTTTAATTAGAATTGATATGAGTGAGTACATGGAGAAGTTTGCTATTTCTCGTTTAATAGGTGCGCCCCCAGGATATGTTGGTTACGAAGAAGGTGGACAATTAACTGAAAAAGTACGTCGTAAACCTTATTCTGTAATCTTATTAGATGAGATTGAGAAAGCACACCCTGATGTATTTAATATGCTGCTACAAGTCCTAGATGACGGGCATATAACTGATAGTTTAGGTCGAAAAATAGATTTTAGAAACACCATTATTATCATGACTTCAAATATTGGAGTTCGTAAACTAAAAGATTTTGGTGGTGGTGTTGGTTTCGGAACTTCTTCTAAAAAAGAACAAGAAGACGCCCATGCCAAAAGTATTATTGAAGGTGCTTTAAAGAAATCTTTTGCTCCAGAATTTTTAAATCGTATTGATGATATTGTAATTTTTAACTCTCTTGAACGTGAAAACATTCATAAAATTATTGATATTGAATTAGATAAATTACTAAAACGTATTGATGATTTAGGTTATAAGCTTACGTTAAGCGATAAGGCTAAAGATTATATTGCTGATAAAGGTTTTGATAAACAATACGGAGCTCGTCCATTAAAAAGAGCCATTCAGAAGTATATTGAAGATGCACTAGCTGAAGAAATTGTTAACTCTAAACTAGATGAAGGTGACGCTATCTTTATGGATTTAAATGAACCTGAGCAAAAACTCATTATTAAAATAGAAAAAGGTGAAAAACCTACTGAAACTCGTACTGAAATAGACGAGGATTAATAAAACAAAAATCCCGAGTAAAAAATACTCGGGATTTTTTTATCTCCTACCTTAGCAATACTATCGTAGTGTTTATAGTTATAAGATTGAAATAATTTTTGATTCATAGCAATCACTTATCCTTATCTTTGTAAACCTAACAAACTATAATAAAAATACTATGA
This sequence comes from Tenacibaculum sp. TB-53, assembly GCF_059716285.2. Classification (NCBI taxonomy): domain Bacteria; kingdom Pseudomonadati; phylum Bacteroidota; class Flavobacteriia; order Flavobacteriales; family Flavobacteriaceae; genus Tenacibaculum; species Tenacibaculum sp. TB-53. Next base: position 1,710,265 of record NZ_CM202790.1, read on the forward strand.
CCCTCACTATTAAAAACATGGTTTGCAATCGCTGTATCCTTGTCATTCAAAATGAATTAGACAAATTAGGTCTGGGTGTAAAAAGCATTAAATTAGGTGAGGTTATACTAGAAAAAGAACTTACTTCAGATGAAAAAGAAAGTCTGGACAAGGTTTTACTTGATTTAGGCTTCGAGATTATTGATGATAAAAAAAGGCGCATTATTGAAAAGATAAAAAACTTAATCATCAATTTGGTACACCATCAAGACAGTGAAACAAAAATCAATCTATCTGAACTATTAAGCAACGAACTACATCACGATTATAATTACTTATCCAATCTTTTTTCTGAAGTAGAAGGTACTACTATTGAAAAGTATTTTATTGCTCAAAAAATAGAAAAGGTAAAAGAATTACTTGTTTACGATGAATTATCATTAAGTGAAATCGCCTTTCGTTTACACTATTCAAGCGTAGCATATTTAAGTAATCAGTTTAAAAAAGTTACAGGATTAACGCCAAGTCACTTTAAAAAAATCCGTAAAGACAGAAGAAAACCATTAGACGAGGTGTAAATCTTATAAATCAATTCCAAAATTCCACAATAAATTTTCTCTAACTTAATGCCAACTTTGTATTGTACAATTAATACAGTAAAAAAATGGCAACAAATAACAATAAAGATATCATTTACCTACCTCTAGAAGGTGTGGAAAGTGAACACTGTGCTTTAATCGTTGAAAAAGGACTAACGCATGTTGAGGGAATTGAAACCCATAAAGTAGAACTAAACAACCAAAGAGCTGCTATTACGGTTACTAACGAAGAAGTTCTTGCAAACGCCGTTACCGCTATAAAAGATTTGGGCTATGGTGTAACCACTGTTAAAAAAGTATTTCCAGTATTGGGTATGACTTGCGCCTCTTGTGCAGGAAGTGCTGAAAGTATTGTTAGCTACGAACCAGGTGTAGTAAATGCTTCGGTAAATTTTGCTAGTGGAAATTTAACGGTAGAATACCTTCCAAACATGACCAATGCTACAAAACTGCAAAAAGCAGTACAAGGTGCGGGTTATGATTTGCTAATTGAAGACGAAACCAAACAACAAGAAACCCTCGAAGCTATTCATGAAAAGAAGTTCAAGCAACTAAAAACCAAAACCATGTGGTCGGTAATACTTTCGTTGCCTGTAGTTGTTATTGGTATGTTTTTTATGAACATGCCTTACGCCAACCCTATTATGTGGGCCTTCTCTACCCCTGTGTTATTATGGTTTGGTAAAGACTTTTTTATCAATGCATGGAAGCAAGCCAAACATCGTTCTGCTAACATGGACACTTTGGTCGCTTTAAGTACAGGTATAGCGTATATTTTTAGTGTATTCAACATGTTATTCCCTAAGTTTTGGGAATCTAGAGGGTTAGAAGCACATGTATATTTTGAGGCAGCTTCAGTTATCATCGCATTTATTCTGTTAGGAAAATTACTGGAAGAAAAAGCCAAAGGAAACACCTCATCTGCCATTAAAAAATTGATAGGGTTACAACCTAAAACAGTTGTTGTAATACAACCTGACGGAACGGAAAAACAAACCCCTATTGAAAATGTGAATGTAAATGATACTATTCTTGTTAAACCAGGAGAAAAAATTGCTGTAGACGGTATTGTTACCACAGGAAGTTCGTATGTAGATGAAAGCATGTTAAGTGGTGAACCTGTTCCGGTACTAAAAGAAGAAAATGAAAAAGTATTTGCAGGAACCATCAACCAAAAAGGAAGTTTTCAATTCAAAGCAGTTAAGGTTGGAAAAGAAACCATGCTAGCTCAAATTATTAAAATGGTGCAAGATGCACAAGGTAGTAAAGCTCCTGTACAGAAATTGGTTGACAAAATTGCAGGTATTTTCGTTCCTGTGGTTATGAGTATTGCTGTTATTACATTTATTATATGGTTTATTTTAGGGGGTGATAACGGAGTAGTTCAAGGATTATTAGCTGCTATCACTGTATTGGTTATTGCATGTCCTTGTGCTTTAGGTCTTGCTACTCCTACCGCTATTATGGTGGGTGTTGGTAAAGGTGCCGAAAAAGGTATTTTAATTAAAGATGCTGAAAGCCTTGAATCTGCTAAAAAAGTAAATGCTATTATTTTGGATAAAACAGGAACTATTACCGAAGGAAAACCAGAAGTTACTGGTATATCTTGGTTACAGAATAATGATACTGCTAAGAACATTCTTTTAAGTATTGAAAAAAAATCTGAACACCCATTAGCAGAAGCAGTTGTAAAGTTTTTAGGAGATACCGCCACTACCCCACTAACAAATTTCGACAGTATTACAGGTAAGGGTGCTAAGGCTGATTATAACGGAGAAACCTTTTTTGTGGGTAATAAAAAACTATTAGCAGAAAATAAAGTTACCATAGCGGAAGAACTTTTAAAACAAGCGGACGAATGGAGCAAACAGGCTAAAACAGTTATTTGGTTTGCTAATAATAAAGAAGCACTTTCTGTACTTGCTATTTCAGACAAAATAAAAGAAACCTCGGTACAAGCTATTAAAGAGTTACAGGCTATGGATATTGAGTTATATATGCTTACGGGTGACAACGAAGCTACCGCAAAATCTATTGCTGAAGAAACAGGTATTCAATATTACAAAGCTGAAGTATTGCCACAACATAAAGCCGATTTTGTAAAAGAATTACAACAACAAGGAAAAACCGTTGCTATGGTAGGTGATGGTATTAACGACAGTACTGCCCTAGCTACTGCCGATGTAAGTATTGCCATGGGAAAAGGTAGTGATATTGCAATGGATGTTGCTAAAATGACCATTATATCATCTGACCTAAGTAAAATACCGCAAGCCATAAAACTATCAAAACAAACAGTAGCTACTATTAAACAAAACCTATTTTGGGCATTTATTTACAACCTTATTGGTATTCCTATTGCAGCTGGTATTTTATATCCATTTAATGGTTTCTTATTAAACCCTATGATTGCCGGTGCAGCTATGGCTATGAGTAGTGTTAGTGTGGTTAGCAATAGCTTACGATTAAAATGGAAAAAGTAACAAGTGTTTCGGCACTAGCAAGTGTCGGAACGTTTTAAATCTGACTTAAAAGGTAAATCTGTAAATCTCACAAATCAATCTTAAAATTGTACAACAACAAACAACGGTATTGTCCTGAAATTTGCAGTATTCAATAACAAATAATTTTTTAATATAATGGAAAATAATAAAGAGTTAAAATTCAAAACAAACCTTAACTGCGGAGGATGTGTATCAAAAGTACAAACTGATTTAGACAATGCTGAAGGTATTTGCCATTGGGATGTAGATACTAATTTTGATGATAAAGTTCTTACCGTAAGTTCTAAAGGAATTACTGCGGATGAAGTAATTGCTATTGTAAAAAGTAAAGGTTTTAAAGCTGAACCTTTAGTATAAAAGCAAGTACACAATTCTCACTTACGGTACAAATTGAAACAAACAAGAACACCTGTGCTTTTGTAAGCTGTTAAATTAACTGTTTATAAAACTTTACACTTTAATACACCTCTCTTTGGGGTGTATTTATTTTTTATAAATGGTTTCTTTATACACCACAGCACCTAACAAACATTTTTCTACACAATACGAATATTTTACCTTTTTACTTGTTTGAAGTTGCTCTCCTTAGGCAGTGAATGACACTCCCCTTAGGCGGGGAGCATCGTTCCCCTTACCGAGGGAGTGTCACTCCCCTTAGGCAAGGAGTGTTGACCCGATTAGGCTTGGGGTGTCGACCCGATTAGGCTTGGGGTGTCGACCCGATTAGGCTTGGGGTGTCGACCCGATTAGGCTTGGGGTGTCGACCCGATTAGGCTTGGGGTGTCGACCCGATTAGGCTTGGGGTGTCGACCCGATTAGGCTTGGGGTGTCGACCCGATTAGGCTTGGGGTGTCGACCCGATTAGGCTTGGGGTGTCGACCCGATTAGGCTTGGGGTGTCGACCCGATTAGGCTTGGGGTGTCGACCCGATTAGGCTTGGGGTGTCGACCCGATTAGGCTTGGGGTGTCGACCCGATTAGGCTTGGGGTGTCGACCCGATTAGGCTTGGGGTGTCGACCCGATTAGGCTTGGGGTGTCGACCCGATAAAAAAGTTACACTTTTTTATCTTACTTTTTTATATTTGAGAGTGTTAATAAAATTGCTAAAAGTTCCGTATACCCTACCGTAAAAGGAATATATAAGTAATTTTATTACGTATATAAACTAGTTGTAGGTAATTTGACCGAAATATGAAAATACCGTTTTACATTCTAATTTTAGTTTTCATTTTAAGTTGTAAATCGACTAAAATAGTTTCGGAATCGGAATCGATTTCTAAAAAAACCGAAATGCAATTTTATGAAAACGGACTTTTAAAAAGCATAGGACAAATTGACTCAGACCTTTTATCTAAAGCAGCTCGAATCGGATTATGGAGTGAATTCTATGAGAATGGCAAACTGAAAGAAACTGGAGAATATAAAACTGACTCGTATGTGAATTGTTGTATTGCTGGACCTTGTGACATAATTTACAGTTACAAAATTGGCGAGTGGAATTATTATCACGAAAATGGACAATTAAGAGCAAAAGGAATTTACAAAATTGACAAAAAACACATTGAAACAACTTGCGAAGGCGGAGACGAAATTAACATTGGATTTCTAAATGAAAATTGGAAATTCTATGACAAAAACGGAACTAAAATAAAGCCGACTGAAAAGGAAATAAAAGAGATTGAGGAAAATGGAATTGTGGACGAATTTGATGTAATGGAAAAATGAAAAAACTACCTACAACAAAGAACTGAGGTAAAAAACAAGTTAACTTTATACTTTTTTAAACCAACGTACTTTTATAATTTGCGTCATAAGGCAAACCACTTTTTACAATAGCAAAAGCTTGTTTTAGTAGCTTATTACATACCGCTATTAAAGCTAGTTTTTTACTCTTACCTTTAGCAACTATTCGGTCATAAAGCTCTCTACATGCTTTGTTGTATTTACAAGCATTAAAGCTACACATAAATAATAAATTTCTAAGCTTTGGATTCCCCATTTTACTTATTCGAGGGCGTCCTTTTATACTACTGCCTGATTCTCTAATAGTGGGTGTAATACCTGCGTAACTACACAACTCTTTTGCTGAAGTAAAACGCTTAAATCCATCGGTAAAAACTAATAACATTAATGCTGTTTTATCCCCTATTCCTGGAATAGACTTTAATAAAGTTATTTCTTCTTGATAACTCTTTTTTACATTCTCTAGCAACAAGTCTTCTAATTTAACTATCTCTTTTTGTATGTTTTTCAGCTGCCTTTTTAAGGAATTAACTACCAATTTTGAGGGAGTTCCTAATACTGATTCGCCATGAAGCTTGTTCTTTAATTGAGTAGATTGTTTCGTATAAACACTCAACAAACGTACTATTTGTAAACATTCTTGTTGTTCCTTACTATCTCCTTTCCATATAGAAGGAGATTGACTTACGCCATAATTATATAACTGCTTTGCATCACTCTTATCCGTCTTTACTTTTGATAAATTCATCTGAATAAAACGCTTAACCTTCAACGGATTTTCTACCGATAACAAAACTCCTTTTTCTGTTAAAAAATAAGCTAACCGTACATGATAATATCCTGTAGCTTCCATTATACAATGTGTTAAATCAGTTGTGATTAACAACAGCTCTTTAAAACCTGATGCATCATTTTTAAACTGATACCAATTTCCTTGATAATCATATACATCTAAAACGTCTTTACTTACATCGATTCCTAAAAATTGTTTATTTTTACTCATAAGAAAAAAGGATTGGAAAGAAAATAACTACTATCAATTAAACAACTTGAAATCGAGATCTTGGTCTCACAGAACTGAACGAATTCGAAGTAGTAAAAGCGTAGGGATTATCAATGTTGACGAAATCTAGGTTTCAACGTATATCATAACCTTACTCTACGCTTTTTTCTTTCTGGTTTTTATTACTAAATTTAAACAATTGCTAACTTAAGATGTATAACCGCAATTACGATGGATTCGACTACATCCGAATCCACTCGGAATTGCTAATGCCAGTGCTAAACCGAAAATTAACGAATACTAACCCGTAACTGACGGTTATACGAGCCGTTGGCGGTAATTAAAAAAGAGGATGATCACTTGATTGAATTTAAGTAAAATAGGAAATTTTTGATAAAATTTAAAATTAATGTTAAACGAAGAACTGAAAGATCAAATTTTACAAACAAAACTGACTTATCTTAATGCCTATTTGGATGCTCTTGAATTAATAAATTCATACTCTGTAATTGGAATGAGTTATAAACTTTTTGCTTTTAATTTTTCAGCAGGAAATATTCATAAGGCAATTCAAGATAATTCATATGAGCTTTTCGGCGTATATCCTAATGACTGGGAATTTAAAATAAATGAATGTAAAAACTGGAAAGAAAAATTAGAATCCGAATTAAAATCAAACTTTAACAGAAGAAACTACAATAGTTTACCTGAAAGTGAATTAGTAAAGGACTTGAAGCATAGTATAAACTCTTCTATCGATTATTTTATTAATTTATTGAAAAATGAATTTGCTGAAAATTCATATAATATTTATGAACTAAGTTTAACCAAAGCTAGCTTTTACAGAATAGTTGGAATAGATTTAATTTTTGAAATTGATAATACGAAAATTATATTTTTACAAATAATTGGTAGTGATTAAAAAACTACCGCCAACAAAGAACTGAGGCAAAAAACAAGTGCATTTTATACTTTTTTAAACCAAAGTACTTTTATAGTTTGTACCTACCACACTATAAATCACTTTTCACAATAGCAAAAGCTTGTTTTAGTAGCTTATCACACACCACTATTAAATTAAATAATCAGAAAAATAAAAAAGATGAAAAATTATACTGAAAAAGAACTTTTATATAAAATAGAAAATTTTAGACCAGAAAATGATGATTTTACACCTTTGGAAAATCTTTTTAATGAACTTTACGGTAATTTTTTAAAAAAACATACATCAAACAAAGCTATGGTTACCTTATTTAAGGTATTAGAAAGATTCAGTGAGGTAAGTGAGCCTAATGTATTTTGGAATATCATGTATTCACTAGAAGACATGGATGGTTTTGAACAAGAATATGTAAATTCTTTAAAAAGAAAAGCTTCTGATATAACGATTATGAACCTAAATGCACTTTTTAACTCTAATGTTACTTATGTAGGAAATGAAAAAATGGAAGATCTTTTAGATTACATTATAAACAACCCAAATACATCTAGTTCTACAGTAAAGTATATAAAAGAGTAGTTTGTTAAGATAGAAGAAGAAAAGGTTAAAGATGAAATTGAATTGAAGGAAAAAACGTCAGACAAAAACATTAAAGAAAAGAATAAAAAATGGTGGGAACTCTGGAAGTAAAACTATCTACAGCATTTATTATAATTAATAAAGGTTTAGTCTTAAAGTTTAATGTACTTTCATTATGTCTAACAATTTTTTTGCTTTGTATTTTATTAGTATTTCTCCAAAACATGAAGCTAAAGTAATAACTACTATTACACATAAAGAAAAAGAATAAGAGTACAATATCCTACTTTTGAACTGATAAACAGCAAAGATAATACCTTTCGAGAAGGAAGTAATAAGATGGTATTAGAAGAACCTTTTTTTTAAAAACTATAAACGTACAACAACGACTCCCATAAGTAATTACTACTTATCAGCTATTAACAAAAAAACTCGCGGATTTTCTATTCGGTTTTTACTTGCTTAAAACATGTTACAAACAAATAGAGATCAGCAAACTACTGGAAATGAAGAGTAACTGAAAATTCTAAAGAGTAAGGAAACTTTTAAAAATGAAAAAACCGTAATAAATATATCTCCTGTTAGCAAAGAATCATTTCAGTCTGTATCAATAATATTATTCTTGTATTTGAATTTTAAATAGAATATCTACCTGTGTAACAAATATAAATAATTGCTTGTTTTATCTTATTTCTTAAAATCCTTTCAGTTTTTTAATTTTGTGTGCATTTGCTAAATTTAATAGCATCAAAACAAACAAAACCATTATAATCAATTAAATAATGAAACTCAAGAAAAAATATATACCCTTTTTTTTAGTACTTTTTTTAGTATCAATAAATTCTATAAGTGCTCAAAATTACATTGATTATTATGACAATGGAAGTAAAAAATCTGAAGGTTTTAAAAATAGTGAAGGAGTAGCGTATGGTAAGTGGACATATTACAGAAAAGACGGCTCTATAAATTCTATAATTAATTTTGATAAAAATGGAAACCCTAAAGGTACTTTTGTTCTTTATTATAAAAACGGACAAATTCAAACTACATGTAGTTACTCTGGTAAAGGGTTTTACGAAATGGATGGAAACTACGAGAGTTACTATAAAAACGGGCAGTTACAATCTACTGGGGTTTACAAAGAAAATAAGCCCGTTGGAAATTGGATAAATTATTGGAGCAATGGTCAAATTAAATCAAAAGAAGAATATACTGAAAAAGGCATAATTCAAAAGAATATTGAATACTATAAAAATAGTCAGTTACGACTTGATGCTAAATATAATGATGTAGGTGATTTTGTTGGCAAATTAATTATATACTATGATAACGGAACTATATATCAAGAAAAGGAATTTGATGAAAGAGGAAATAAGATAGGTACACATACTAGTTTTTACCCTAATGGAAATATTATGGAAACTGGTAGCTATTTAGGTACTGATTATTTTACAAAAGCTGGAGTTTGGCGAACTTATTATAAGAATGAAAAATTGAAATCAAAAATTGAATACAATCAAGAAGGGAGAATCATAAAAAAAACACTTTATGATAAAGAAGGTGATAGTATAAATATTAATAAAAAGTAAAACAAAACTAACTACGATAAAAAACAAGTAAATTTTATACTTTTTTAAACCAACGTACTTTTATAATTTGCGTCATAAGGTAAACCACTTTTTACGATGGCAAAAACTTGTTTTAGTAGCTTATTACATACCGCTATTAAAGCTAGTTTTTTAACCTAAAAGCTATCTCTATAAAATTTGTCAAACATTCGTAATTTTGCTATATGAAAATAAAACTACTCGCCATAGGCAAAACTGACAATAAACAGTTGCAGCAATTAATTGACGAATACCAAAACCGCTTAAAACATTACGTAAAGTTTGAGTTGGAGATTATTCCAGATATTAAAAACGTTAAAAACCTAAGCGAGGCGCAACAAAAAGAAAAAGAAGGAGAGTTAATTCTGTCTAAACTACAACCTACTGATCAATTAGTTTTATTAGACGATAAAGGAAAACAGTATACTTCTGTAGAGTTTTCACAATACTTACAAAAGAAAATGAACTCTGGTATTAAGCAACTGGTACTGGTAATTGGAGGTCCGTATGGTTTTTCTGAGGCTGTATATAAAAAAGCACAAGGAAAGTTATCACTCTCTAAAATGACGTTTTCTCATCAAATGATTCGTTTATTTATTGTCGAACAAATTTATCGTGGGTTTACCATTCTTCGTAACGAGCCTTATCATCACGAATAAGTGTTGTTAAGCTATTTATTCATATCAAATTTTATGTGAGTCAAAACATTATGTTTTTAGTATCCTGAAAAACATGATAAAAAACATGATGAAAAGTTATTTTTTTTTCGCATTTAGCCATACTTTTGCGCCCCGAAAAAAACAAAAACTTAATACCATAAAATTAAAATGAAAACACTAAGATTCCTAGTCTCTTTAACTTTATTCTTAACGCTTACTTGCCAACAAGTAAATGCTCAAGATGACATTAAAACTTTAAAAGCTCAAGTAAAAAACAAGAAAAATCAAATTAGCGCTAATGAAGAAATTTTAGTTAGTGGCGTTGGTGCTTTAAAACGTGTAAAAGGAAATTTAGAGCGTTTTAAAACAAGTAAAAAAGCTACAAAACAAGAGGTAGAAAGAAAAGAAAAAATTGTTGCTAATATGCAACAAAGGTTAAGCAAGTTAAATAATCAAATTGATTTACATAAAAAAGACTTAGCGTCTCTTGAAAGAAAGTTAGCTAGAAAACTTAAAAAAGAAGAAGCTAAGAGAGCTGAGGAAAAAGAGGAAGCTAAAACTACTACTGTAAGTACTGGTCTTGTGGTATATGAAGATAATATAAGTGACGAACAGAAAGAAGTTCTTTTACAAAAACAAAAACTTGAAGAGGCCCGTAAGAAGTTAGACGAAGAAAGAAAAGCCAAAGAGCTTGCTTATTTAAAAGAACAAGAGGCTTTACGTTTAGAGGAAGAAAAATTGAAGCAATTAAGTAACCAAATTAAAGCTAAGGAGAAAAACATTAGTAAAGAGAAAAACACGTTAATAAGTGACCTTGAAGATGATATTAGCATTAACGAAGAAATTTTAATTAGTGGTAAGGAAGGTTTAGCTAAAATGAAATCTAAATTAGAAGAGGCTAAGCAAGATGCTTCTACTTCTAAAGAAAGTATTGAAAGAAAACAAGCTATTATCAGTAAGATTGAAAATCGCTTGTTAAAAATTGAAAATGAAATTAATGCTAAAAAGCAAGAGTTAGCAAAAATAAAAGCTTAAAACTTTTTTCTCATAAACAAAAAACTCCAAGAATAACCTTGGAGTTTTTTTATTGTTTTTATGTTGTTGCTTTGGTTTTTCTAAACATTAACCAAAAACCGATTAACACTAGTGGAATACTTAACACCTGACCTGTGTTTAATGTATTGAATACCCAATCTTCTCTTCCTTCTACTTGTGCCTCTTTTAAGAACTCTATTACAAAACGTAACGTCCATAACACAACCATAAACAGTCCGAATAAAAATCCTATTTGGTTTTTCTTGTCTGTTTTCCAATAGAAATGCCATAATGCAAAAAACAAAACTAAATAACTTAGTGCTTCGTATAATTGGGTTGGGTGACGTGGTACCGTCTCTCCTGCTCTTTTAAAGATTACACCAAAGCTGCTACCTGTTGGTTTTCCGTAAATTTCAGAATTAAAGAAGTTTCCGAAACGGATAAAAAATCCTGCTAAGGCTACCATAATTCCTAATCTATCTAAAATAAACAACCATGGTTTTTGTAAGTGTTTCTTTGCGTAAAAGTACATAGCTATTGGAATTGCTATTGCTGCTCCGTGACTTGCAAACCCTGTAAATCCTGTAAATTTCCATCCATCTAACAATCCGAATAAAGCCGAAGCTCCTTCTTGTTTTTTAAATGGTAATATGATTTCTAGTAAATGGTTTTGGTAATAATCCCAACTGTAAAAGAATACATCTCCTAAACGCATTCCTATTAACATAGAAACGAATACGTACATAAATAACGGATCTAGTTTTTCAACAGCAATGTTATCGTTAATGTAAATCTTTTTCATTAATCGAAGTCCTAAAATAAACGCTGCTACAAACATTAAACTGTACCAACGAATACCAAAACCTCCTAAATTTATTATTTCTGGGTTCCAATCCCACACTATGGATAAAAAATTCATCTACTTTAATTTAGTTTTTGTTTCATTGTGAACCTTTCGGCTGTCAATTAAGACAAGTTAAAATGAAATAATCTTAAGATTACTTCTTAATAAACTCCTCAATGACAATTATTATTTTTCTTTTTTCTCTGGAACAGGATCGTAACCGCTTCCTCCCCAAGGGTGACAACTGAAAATTCTTTTCAATGCCAACCAACCACCGTAAAACAATCCGTGTTTTTGTAACGCTTCAATTGTGTAGCTTGAACACGTTGGTGAATATCTACATGTTGCTGGTGTAAACGGAGATATGGCTGTTTGATAAAATCGAACTAGTAATATAAACGGATATGTTAGTATTTTTTTCAATTAGTTAACTGTAAACGTTGTTCCTTCTCTACCGTCTTTTAATTGAATACCTAATTCCAGTAATCTATCACGAATTTCATCAGATAATGCCCAATCTTTATTTTCACGTGCTTCTTTACGCATGCTAATTAACATTTCAACTACACCACTTAGTTTGTCTGAATTATTTCCTTCTGAAGTTTCATTCATTAATCCTAATACATCAAAAACAAACGCATTGATTGTATTTTTAAACACTTCTAAGTCATCGGTAGTTAAACTTGCCTTTCCTTCTTTTATTTGATTGATAACTTTTACTGCTTCAAATAAATGTGATATTAATATTGGTGTATTAAAATCATCATTCATGGCATCGTAGCAATCTTGTTTCCATTTTTGCACATCAAATGTAGAAGTAGTACCTGCTTCAATTTTACTTAAGAAATCTACAGCTTCCATTAACTTCGCATGTCCTTTTTCGGCAGCTTCTAACGCTTCTCCAGAAAAGTCTAAAATGCTTCTATAGTTCGCTTGCATATTGAAAAAGCGAACCACACTTGCAGAAAACGGTTTTCCTAAGATGTTATTTTCTCCTGTTAAAATTTCATTTGGTAAAATAAAGTTCCCTGTTGATTTTGCCATTTTTTGACTGTTCAACAATAACATATTGGTGTGCATCCAGTAATTTACTGGTTTAACACCACTACATGTTTGCGATTGTGCAATTTCACACTCATGATGCGGGAATTTTAAATCCATTCCTCCACCATGAATATCAAACTGTTCTCCTAAGTACTTTGTACTCATTACTGAACATTCTAAATGCCAACCTGGGAAACCATCACTCCAAGGTGAAGGCCAACGCATGATATGACGATCATCGGCTTTTTTCCAAAGAGCAAAGTCTTGCGGATTTCTTTTATCTGACTGTCCGTCTAACGCTCTTGTGTTATGAATAGCATCTTCAAATTTCCTACCAGAGAGAATTCCGTAGTTACCTGTTTCATTATATTTTAACACATCAAAATACACCGAACCGTTTACTTCATAAGCAAAACCTTTTTCCATGATTTCTTTAATCATTTCAATCTGCTCTACAATATGACCTGTTGCTGTAGGCTCTATACTTGGTGGTAAAAAATTATAGTTGTTTAATACATTATGGAAATCAACTGTATAACGTTGCACTACTTCCATCGGTTCAATCTCCTCTAGTCTTGCTTTCTTTGCAATTCTATCTTCTCCTTCATCTGCATCGTTTTCTAAGTGACCAGCATCGGTAATATTACGCACATAACGCACTTTATACCCAAGGTGTAATAAATAACGATACACCACATCAAAAAACATAAAAGTTCGTACGTTTCCTAAATGGGCGTTGCTATATACTGTAGGACCACATACATACATTCCTACGCGTCCTTCGGTTACTGGTTTAAAAAGCTCTTTTGATTTGGTTAAAGAGTTATATATTTTAAGTTGATTTTCTTTGTATAATTCCATAGTAAAAATGACTATTTGCAATCGCTAATATAGGCACTTTATAAAGAATATAGAAAAAGAATTTGGCAGCAATTTTGTAGAAATAAAAAGTAATTTTGTTTGTATTTCTTATTGGTTTTTAACTTTTAATTGGCTGTATTTACCGTCTATTTCTATTTTCTTATCGTTTGAAATCAAAATAAACTCTCCATTATATTCTACACTTCCATCTTTTAGTTTCTTAATCTTATTACTCTGAATATCGAATTTTTTGTTTATCCCTGCTAAATCAACCCCAGCATCTGAATAACTTAAAAGTACTTTTAAAGTATCATGACTAGGGTGTACTTTGGTTATGGTTAAGTTTCCAAACTTATTATTTACTTCAACATTGCTATAAACATTGTTTACTACCAATCCTGATGAATTAGAGTTTACGGTTGTATTGGTAACCGATGCTAATTGAGCATCGGTTACATTATTTAAGAACAACGTACAAGCGTTTAATGAATTTATGTTTACTGGTGAAAATGAAATATTTAATTTTCCACCGTCAAGTGCGTCAGCTTTAAAAGTTCCATAACTAACCTTTCCTGAAGCTTTAGTTTTTGGTAGTTTTACTTTACAGTGTCGTGTATTCAAGTCAAACGTTGCCGATTTTGGAACTTTTATTGTAATCTTCTTTGTGATTTTTACTTTTTTTCCATTAATCATAAGATTATTACTGCCAGAAGAAAAAGAATAATTCCTGTGATTTTTTTTCATTTCTTCTCTTACCTTATGCATTTCCACTTTCACTTTTGCTAATTGTTTTTGAATTTTTTCTCTGTCAATTTTTTTAAGCTCACTTTTAACTCTTTTTAGTTCGTCTCTTAATTTTTTTTCATTGAGAACTTGATGGTTTTTTGAGAAAAACATCTTTGTTTTAGAATTTTTATTATTCTTAAGATATTCTTTATATGCTTCCGTTTTCTTAAATTCCTCCCATTCTTCTTTTGAGGTTATATTTACATTATGCTTGCCATCTTTCCACTTAAACCTGACAAGCTCTTCATTTTCAAACATTTCCTCTACATCAAAATCCACATCTTGAAATAACTTTTCAAAATTAATTTCTGGAATTTCAATTTCAGGCATTTCTGGCATTTCCGGGATACTTACCTCTGGTATTTCTGGTATTACTACAACCTCACTTTCTGTATCATACTCAAATACTCTTGGGTAATTATTGTCTGATGAATTGAAGAATACAATATTGTCTCTTCCTATTCTAAAACTATTTCTATTGGCATTAATTTGTACCTTACTTTTATTCCCTAAGACTTCAAATTTCCAGTTGTCTAAATATTTTTGAGCTTCTTTTTTATCTAGCCCTTCAACTTCTACAACTGCTTCTACTGAAACTTCATTTTTATTCCATGTAGTTACATCTACATCTGCATTAGATGCATTGATATTAACTACTACGTCTTTACTTGTTTTAAAATTTTCACTAAACTTTTTATCGTATTTCTGTGCAGATACAACGCCAGTTACTAACAGTAAAAAAACACTGATTTTAAATTGTTTGAATGTCATTTTGAGTTGGATTTTTAAATTCTTGTAATTGTTTTTGCATACGTTTTAACAGCTGTAAACGTAATTGCAGGTTTCCAATCAATGCATTGATAGTATCATCGTTAATTCCTTTTGTATTGAGCTCTTCGGTTAACGATTTATATTCTTTGGTTAATTCTCCTATTTTAATTAAATAACCATCAAAAAGTTCTTTATTATCTTCAGTTAATTCTAACTGACTTAGTTCGTAATTAATGGTATTTACATAGTAATCTTCCACCGTTTTTAACTCAGGAGATATGGTTCCTAAACTAATTTGATTTTGAGTTTCTTTTGGAAGCTCAGTTATTATTGGATTTACAGTATTAGTTGGGTAAAACTGAATTCCCAAACTCACCAACAACACAATGGATGCTGCTATATACAACCACTGATATGATTTTTTTGTTGATGGTGTTGAATGCAATTCATCCATCAACTTTTGTTGAAAACGCTGTCTGTGATTTGTTGATAACCTCTCGGTGTTTTCAACATTGTTTTTTAGTATTTCTCTAATATCTTTAGACATGGTGTACTGCTTTTAATTGTTCTTGCACTTGTCTTTTTCCTCTTAATAAATGTGTTCTCGAACTCACTTCCGAAATTCCTAATATTTGCGAAATCTCTCCATGATCATACCCTTCTAATAAAAACAGAGTCAACACAACTCTATACTTTTCTTTTAATTGCTGAATGCAGTTTACAATTTCTTGATACGATATCGTAGCGGCTACATTCCAATTATCATCATCTGCTACTGTGGTAATTTCTTCGTTAATAGAAACCAGTTCTAATTTTCTCTTCTTTAAATAATCAATACTTTGATTGATAACGATTCTTTTTAACCAAGCACCAAACGCTACTCCTTTTTTATATGAATCAATATTTTTAAATGCTTTTACAAATGCTTCTTGCATTACATCTTCCGCTATAAAAGAATCTTTTACATACCGTAACGCCACTGTATACATGGCATCACAATACAAATCATACAATTGCATTTGTGCTTTTGCATCATTGCTTCTACAGGCATCTATTACCGATTGATGTAACTGTTTAGTTGATTTCATTCTTGATTTCTTACCCTAAATACGAGACTTTTTCTACCGCGTTGCATTTTCCTGCATTTTTATTTCTAAATTTACGTTATTATTTTGTTTTACCTACATAATGACCGACAAAGACACATCTGCACTCTCTGAAAAAGACGGGGTTTCTCAGCCTGAAACCACCAGTAAATCATCTGCAGAAAAAATAAAACGTAACAGAAGAAAAACTACCTCAACTGAAGAATTTGTTACTCAAATAGTTGCTGGTAATATTCCTTTTTTAAGTAGAGCTATTACGTTAGTGGAAAGTACGAATCCAAAACACCAACAACAAGCCAATGAAATTTTAGAAGCTTGTTTACCGCATGCCAATAAATCGGTTAGAATTGGAATTACAGGTGTTCCAGGTGTAGGAAAAAGTACGTTTATTGAAGCTTTTGGTAAGCATTTAACTTCTTTAGGAAAAAAAGTAGCTGTTTTGGCGGTAGATCCAAGTAGTTCTATTAACAAAGGGAGTATTTTAGGTGATAAAACACGTATGGAGGAATTAGTAACTGATGAAAATGCTTTTATCCGCCCTTCTCCTTCTGGAACTTCGTTAGGTGGTGTTGCTCAAAAAACACGTGAAAGTATTATTTTATGTGAAGCAGCTGGTTTTGATACAATCATTATTGAAACGGTAGGTGTTGGACAATCAGAAACGGCTGTACATTCTATGACTGATTTCTTTTTATTATTGAAATTGGCAGGTGCTGGTGACGAATTACAAGGTATTAAACGTGGAATTATTGAAATGGCGGATGCGATTGTGATTAACAAAGCAGATAGCGGTAATGAAAAAAATGCTAAACTAGCGAAAGTAGAATTTAACAGAGCTTTACACTTATATCCTGCTAAGGAAAGTGATTGGCAACCTAAAGTTTTATTAGCTAGTGCATTGCATCATCAAGGAATTGATGCTATCTATGCTATGATTGAAGAGTACATGGGTTTAGTGAAAAAATCAGGCTACTTTCAACAGAAAAGAGATGAACAAAATAATTATTGGTTGTTAGAAACCATCAATCAACAATTAAAAAACAATTTTTATAACAATCCTAAAATTAAAGAATTATTGCAGCAGGAAATTGCAAAACTAGAAAATGGGAAAACGACACCGTTTACTGCAGCAAAACGATTGCTAGAAAACAACTAAATTATGGAGCTCATAATGGGCACTTAATAAAATTTTATTTTTAAACAACTATAAATACCTAACTGGTATAATTTACAGACATATGGAAGATAACACCCTCACTTGGAACGACTTTACAAAGGTAGAAATGCGTATTGGTACGATCATTTCTGCCGAGGTTTTTAAAGAGGTTAAAAATCCTGCCTATAAAATGCAGGTTGATTTTGGTGATTACGGAATTAAAAAAACCTCAGCACAAATCACTAAACTGTATAAGCCTGAAGATTTGATAGGAAAACAAGTGGTTGCTGTGGTAAACTTTCCTAAAAAACAAATTGCTAATATGATGAGTGAATGCCTTGTATTAGGTGGTTTAGGTGATGATAAAGAGGTTACTTTGTTAACTACTGAACGTGCTGTTAAAAACGGGACAAAGATTGCGTAGCATATCTAAATTTCACTTATTATTCTTATAAATGATTTTAACTGAAGCTGATTTAAGGACATTAGAACTTAAATTAACAAGACATAAAATAAATTTTTTGTACAATAAAAATACTAAGGAACTTATAATTGGAAAATCCAAAAATACTAGCTCAAAATTATTCATTGGTATAACAGGGGTAGTTCTTTCTTTGATTAGCTTATTTTTCTTAAAAGAATGCATCACCATATATCTAGCTTAACTAAGCTCACCAAATAAAAAATTACCTTTGCGGTTTCTTAATACTTTTTTTATGATAGAATTTAGCAAATTCTAAAGCTAAAAAGTCTTCAATTTGCTCTTCTGTTTTCTTTTCTTCTATCATTTTAAAAATAGTTGATATATGATTATTTTTAAACTCATTGAGGATTCCATTATTAGCCACAACGTCCTGATATGTTAACTTTTGTAATTCTGACTGCATCCATTGATGCGCCTCCATTTTTATTTTTCTAGTCTGTAAGTCTTTTTTATCACTTTTAGATATGAAGTTTCCTCTTTTCGCTTCCTGTTTCATCAAGTGCAGTAAACGATTATAACTTGCTTTTACTTCTTCATCTAGTAAGACTGCTTGTTCGTAAAGCTTCTTTAAACTTTTAAACGCTAACTTATGATACGTATTTATAAAGTCTTTGTGTTTATATAAATAGTCTAAATAATTTACTGCTGCTTTCTTATAATGTTTATTACTTACATTTTCATTATTTACGACATCTGTTTCTAATAAATTTAAATCATTTCTTACTTTTTCTATACTTTTTATACTTGCAAAAACAGGATCATTTAATAACTGTTTAATCTCTAAGGTAATTTTAGAGTGTTCTCCACTAAAAGTATGCTCTTTATACGAGAATGAAAATTCTTTTACTTTTTTATTTCTTTCTCTTTTTCCAAATTTGAATTTCGGTTTTTTCAAGCCAAAGCTATAACTATAACCAAAAGTTATAGTTAATTCACTTAGTTTTTCTTGCTGTGTAGCTTCTCTAAACAACTGTATTGCATTTAAATTTAAATTATGGTTTTGTGCAATAGTTGTAGAAGCACTTGCCCTAAAATTTAAAACATTACTTATAATTTCTTTGTTTACATTACTATTATACGAAGCTCCTAGAGTGGTATTTAATATGTTTTTAAAAAATAGTTTATTCATATTTAAAGACGCTCCGTATGCTTTGCTATCATCTCTACCGATATCGCTATAATTGTAGTTAAGTGAAGGCGAAATTGTTAGCGCTTTTTCAGGAAATCCTAATGTATAAACTACATTTCCGTTGTGAAAATTATTTGCTTGACCAATTCTAATAATACCATTCTCTTTATTTGCTGAAGATGCTAATGAATAGTTTAGATTAACATTCTGTGTAACATTTTTCTTTTTAACCAACATCCAATTCAAGTTTATATTGGCATTTTGTGACAGTTGCTTAAAATTTAATGCTTCTTGTTCTTCATCAGTTAAATCGTTGTCGTTAATGTCATCAAACTGATTTAAACTTTTGTTCGTAAACGTGGTGAAGTTAGAATACATTCCTGATAAGGTAATCGCATCTGTCATCTGATACGTTGCATTAACGCTCCCTATATTTCTCCCTGTAGATTGTGCTTTTTGATTATTTAAATTATCTCTTTGGTATCCTATATTAAACGATAAGTTCAACTTGTTTTTAAATAATGATCGAGTCATATTTAATGTAATATTCTCAAAATCGTTATTAAAATAATAGGCTCCTAAGGTTTCATAATTAGGATCGATACGTTCATAGCCCAAACCAACTTTCATTTGTCCTAATTTTACATCTAAATCTGCTTTAATCGCATTATAATATTCTGTTGATGTACGGTTATTAAACAAAAAACCTGCTAAATTGTTAGCGGTATTACTACTTTTATCTGCTCTTAAATCTTGTGTAATGGCTGTTGATGCGTATTCTGCTCTTATAGTGTATTTTTTAGCTATAGTGGTTTCTCCCGTAAGACTTATTACTAAATTTTCTTTAGGTCTAATATTTCTTTCTTCTGGTATTGCTGCAATAGAATTTTCTGCATCTTTTGCATAAAAACCTATTAATCCTAACTTATAATTTGGCTTTTCCCAAGCTACCTTTGCTCCATATCCTGTACGTTTAAATGCTGGTAAGGTTTGTGGATTACCATCGTCTTCTGTTGCTTTTAATAAACGACCATACATGGCACTGAACTTTATTGGTTTGTTAGGAGTTAATTCAATACCTCCTCCTGTAAATTGATGTCCGTTTAAGGTATAAGGAGAAAAATTCATGGTAACATCTCCTATATGCGCTTGTATCCATTTGTATTTTGGGTGTAAGCTCAACCTATTAAACTTAAAAGGCAGTTGGTAGTCAAAATTATCTCCTTGATTAGAAAAACTATAGGTAAAAGGGATATTAAAACTTAACCAACTTACATTCACTGTTCCTTGTAAAAAATACGTAAACGGAATACGTGCATTACGGGTATTTGCATTGTAATACACCATATTGGCATTGACATTACCGCTTACTTTAACCTTGGTAGATTTTGTAATGGATTCTATATCTAAATTTTGTGCTAAACTTATGCTACTTACTAAACATAGTAAGCTTACTAATATGTACTGCTTCCCCCTTTTCAATACTCTTTTTTTCTTCTTCAATAGTTTTCTATCTCTCTAAACTATTAGGTTACATACTTTTCCCTACTATTATAAGGAATATCATTGTTCGTTAATTTTATTACTAAAGTATTCCATGGTTACCACTCTTCTTTTAATTCTTCATTTGTTATTTTATAACATTCTAGTAACCCATTGACAAAATATTCTGGTAATGTCATTGTTAAGTTTCTAGAAACACCATCTCCATTATAAATGGATTTTAAACAAATTATGTTCTTTTTCATAATCAAAAACACGGCTCTTCAAATCATAATTTAGCCTTAACTTTATTCATTACTTAATTTTTATAAAAACTTTTGTAACAGGATTATATTCATATAAATCTTTTAATCTTTCAATTCAATTAATTCTCTTTTATGAGAACCTCCTATTTCATCAATTACTCCTTATAAAAACCAGATTACCAAGGGTATTTTACTTTTAAATACTCTTGATACTTGTGTTCCCAATTAGGATATTTTTTATAATTTAATCTATAAAAATCGTAATAGTTAAGTAATTCGTCTAAAGGATATTCTTTATTATCCTCTTCAAAAAATTTACAATCATTTTTAAAAAAAGATACTATCTGAACCAAAGAAGATTCCACACTCATATTAATTGTCTGAATCATTAACCCTTTTAAAAACATTGATTTCCCATATTCATATCGCTCAGGATAATATCCAAAAATTAACATATGACCTTCATTTTCATAAACTATCTTATGTAAAGAAGACTCTAAAAAAGAGAAAGTTTTATATCTTGAATCAAGAATTTTATTTATTCTCAAACATTCATCGTAAATTAAATCAAAATACTTCATTATTTTTTATAGTATGTTTTAGTAGCATTATCATAATAATAACCATACTTTTTTGCTAAACCTTCTGATCCTGTAATAGCGTCTAATTCACGTTTATAAGACCCTCCCTTAACAGGATCAGGCTGATAAATTTTTGGATCAGAAACTAATCTAATATCATCACCTCGTTGAAATGCTTTTTCTAAAAAAATTTTATTATAAGTATGCCAAAATGCCTCATTACCATCATTTATTCCTTTTTTCAAAATGGATAACGATTCATCCTTAGAAGCATTTGGCAATATTTTATTACTAATTATGTCTTTAACTTGATCACTCCAAGGATCCAAACCATCAATTAAATCTAATTTTGATTGATCTCCTTTAAATAATGGACTTGAAAGTATATTATCTTTTATATGTCCATTTAATAATGAGTTGTATTGGTCTTCTGGTAAATCTAAAAATGCAATAGAATTATTTGGAGGACGTTTATTAACCACCCTACTAATTATACCATTTTCTAAACCTGTTTTTGTTTTATCTAAATATACTGATGTTCCAAATTTAGGGGGATCGAAAAATTTACCCAAAACAGTTGTTACTTTATCCGGGGTCACCAATATATCTCCTCCAAACCCATCATAATTATAGTATAATTTATTTCCTTTTATTTTAGCAAACTTAAACCCATTAGGAGCCGTAAAATGAATTATATTATCAATTACTTCAGATTGAACTCCTAAATCTAACCATTTATCCATTTGATCTACCCATTTAAGATCACTTCTTCGTGTGCTAGTCAATAATACCTCCCAAGATTTGGCTAGTTTTGGGTTTTCTTCAAATTTCTTAAGAGCAGTTGTATTGTTTTTAAAATCAGTTTCAAACTTTTTCCATTGAGCTTCTGATAGTTTTAATTTACCTTTAAGACTAGCTAACACCCCATCCCCCTCGTTAACCAATCCAAAATGTCCATCTAATTCATTTATAGAAACATCTGATTCTCCGTATTTATCTACAAGCGTTTCTCTATGCTTTATATATTCCTCTTTTGCATTGTTACGAACACTACTAAATTTAGCTCGTATTAACCCTGAACCTAGTAACCCTAATTGTAAATAAGTATTGTATTCTTGAAAGGTTTTACAAAATGCTTCGTTACCTTGGCAAAGGTCTGAATAACGTACCATAATATCGGCAAAACCACTAGTAACTTCTACTGATGCTATGGTAATTCTTCCTATTTTTTGTAAGGTAGTTAGGTGACGTAATTTTGCTACATTCCCTATTGCAGAAAGTGTTAAGGCAACATCTAATGTTAGTCCTATTTGATCAAGACTTTTTTCAAGGTTATCTTTCTTTACTGTACCAGCAAAGTAAATAGCGGGTACTTCAACCTTTGTTAGTTTTATATTGTTACCCTTTATAAATCCTAAATATACTGGTTGAAAATACTCATATTCTAATTGACCATGCTTACCATATATAGTTTCGGTTGACATGGTAAATTTTCCTTTTTGAAAAGATGTATTTGAGTAAGATACCTTAGGAAACCAAGAACTACCATCATACGAAATAAATTCTGGACTTAATTTGGTTGCATCAAAAGTATCTCCTATATCTACATAAGAATAATTGTCTTTTTTAGCATATTTACTTCCTACCCATAGCCCGTGTAACACCTCTAAAAATCGTGTAAAATTATCTTCGTTTCCTTTCCAAAACTTTTTATCATCTATTTTATTAAATAGAACTTTTAACAAAAATGAATCGTTGTCTAAATAAGATAATAGTTCGTTAGAATAAGTAGTTACATCACCATCATAATTTTCAATTAAATCTAGTACTAAATCTTCGTAATATTCAAAAGTGCTAAACTCTACAATCTTTTTTATAATACGATATTTATTTTTCGTTGAAAAATACCTAGCTCCACAACTAGCAATTCTCTTAAGAGATTTAATATCATTATCAGTAAACGTAGTTTTATTTAACAACTGGTTTAATACTTCTTGATATTCTTCTTTTACAACTTGCTCATCTTTAGGAAATAAATATTTTGTTAAATGCTCCCAAGGAGTTATTCCATTATTTATTGCATAAGAAGGTGTAGTAAATTTTAGTGTAATACCTCCAAATTCTATTTGAGAATTATTGATAAACTTAGGAGAAATTATGTTAGAAATAATCTCTTTGTTTTCTGTTTTTACACTTGCTAGTGAAATTTTATCTCCATTTATAACTCCTTTTTCAACTGAAGCTCCGTAGCTAAATTTAAATACTTCACCATCTTTTGCTTTATTTTTAAACTTACTAGGAAGAGGAATAGAATTCTTGCCATCTATATAAGCACAGCGTATTTGTTGTAACAATTTTTCAAAATATTCTGCATCTGTATATTCCCCCTCACTATCTCTATCAAAAACCCCAATACGTAATTTAGGGTTGTGTATGGTTTGCCAATGTACAAAAGGAAGTTTTGTTCCGTCTTTATAATCTAGTAACCAATTAGTAGCTTTTTGTGCATATTGATAACTCTGTGAAGAGAACGGGTGCTTTAATTGGAAAGCTCCATGTCCTAATTCGTGAGCAGCAGTTAATGCTACACAGTCTGCAGTTGAACAGTTGGTAGTATACACATACCCAAACTGCCTACCTAAAGGCATTAAACCTTTTTCGCTAGCAAAAGAAGGTGTTTTATCTGTTACAATCAAATAATAAGCATCTTGCTGGTATTGTGAGTGTTGTTTTAGCTTATTGTTTATTTGACGTTGTTGTTCGGTATATTGTGCTGCAAAACCACTTTCTCCACTTTGTATGGTTCCATCTGGAGTTAAGGCTTCTAAATCGTTTTTAAAATCGTTAATTTCAGTAATGGTAAGGTTTACCATTGCTTGTTGATATATGTTTTGTAACGATTCTTTTATTGTACGTGCACTAGTATTAGAGGTGTTTACTACTACTACTTTTACGTTTTTAGGAGTTGCTTGGTATTGTATAAATGCACCTGCAACCTCATATTTAGTTCCTTGTTTTACTAAGGCTTGTGTTTCTATTTCAGCATCGTCAAAAACACCTTTTAATTCTAAGGTATAAGAAGTAGCTGTACTATCTATTTTTGTAATAGCTACTCCGTCTTTTGTTTTAAAAACAATATCTTGAGGTTTAATTTTGCTATCTGTAATAGCTAAATTCGCTACAATAGTTTCTGTATCGTTTTTTGCAACAGCTTTATAAGGAACATAATAATTGTTACCTAATTTTTTGTATAAATCTTTCGTAGCACTATAGTTACTTTCGTAGCTATCAAACCCATATTTACTATTGGATGCTTTTTTAAAGGTTACTATTACTCCTTTGGCTGATATCGCAGTAGCTTGACCATTGGTATTAACACCATTGGTATTTTCTGGATTGCTAGCTCCCCCTTCCGCTTGTGTTCCTTGTGGAGTTACATTACCTTCTTCATCAACCGCCCAAACTTGTCCGTTACTATCAGTTATTACAATATCTTCACCTCCCGGTAGCTCTACTACTTCTCCGTTTTCTCCTATAACTAATATATCTCCATTCGGATCTATCTGGACATCTGAAACTGGAAAATCTACCTCGGTTGATTCTGAGTTTCCAGTTCCACCTTGAGTCCAGTCATTGGTATCTTCTACATCTCCCCAAGTTGGGTCGTAAGTCGTTTTTACCACACCTTCTATCAATTGATAGTCGGTATTGATACTTATAGCATCAAAGGTTACCGCTATTTTAGTGTCGCCCAAATAAGGAACTACAATGTATCCTACTCCTGTAAAGGTTCCGTTTCCTCCTTGTATCTGTTTCACAGTTACAGGGAAATCACCTGCAGTGAAGGTTTCATTGATTCCTATATTTTTTAGTGGATCGTTATTATCTATTTGTATTTCTGGAATAATTCCGCAGTTATAACTACTCCCCATTTCATCTTTAGCAGGCATGGTAAACTGACTCATATGACTGTACGAATAGTTTTGGTCAAAATCTGTCAATTCATTACAAGTTCCTCCTACTCGGAACATATACGTTTTCCCTGTACG
This sequence comes from Tenacibaculum sp. TB-53, assembly GCF_059716285.2. NCBI lineage: Bacteria > Pseudomonadati > Bacteroidota > Flavobacteriia > Flavobacteriales > Flavobacteriaceae > Tenacibaculum > Tenacibaculum sp. TB-53. The sequence goes on from NZ_CM202790.1 coordinate 1,735,472, forward strand.
TAAATTACTTATCTGTGCTTGTGTATTATAAGTATATATCTCAAACCATTCGGCATCAGGTATGTCTGCCCTTTTATATTGTACATGGTACTTTTTATGGTCTGGGTGTCCTTGCCAAGTAAGTTTAATACGATCTTTGGCTACTACCTCCGACAATACAAAAGTTGGTGAATAACAGGCATTGGTATAGGTAAAATAATAAATTTCACTATACCCATCGTTTTTAAAAATGGAATTTTCACTAACTCCTGTAGTAGATTTAGCTTTTACTCGCCAACCATATCTTCTATTAGGTAATAAGGTAGGTTTTCCTGTATTATATAACAGCGTTGTTGTATAGGTAGTTTCTGAATAATAATTAGGTGACGCTAAAAAAGCTGCTTGCGGATCTACTTGCGTATCCCATAATTCTCGTAATTCAAACTCATAGGATACATTGGTAGCATTGGTGTGTCTTGGCGTCCATTGAAAAATAATATTCATAGGATCTTGCGCCACAATTTGATCTCCTTTATAAGGTAAATTTAAAAACGGTGGATCGTTTAACAATAAATAAACATTGGAACAACCTGCTGTAGGATGATTTAATTGTTGATTTGTATACGCATCATACACTTCCCAACAAAAAGAATACATTCCTTCTGGTAAAGGTTTGTTATACTGTTGAGGCGAAATGCCTATTAAATTATTAGGTTGAAAATAAGCCGCTAAATCGATATTTGTAAACTGCTGTAGCACTCCCCCATTCAAAATCACTTGTGAAGCTCCCGTAACAAAATCTGTTGACTGAATATCAAAACCATTCCCTTTGATATGTAGCTTTAATCGTACTTGCTTGTTATTAGCTACCACATCGGTTAATAGCAAGTTTAAACGAAACTTAACATCGCTTGCCGTTGCATAATCACTTAATTTTGTTGAATATGGTGGAATAATGGTTTGCGTTACTTGTACTGGATAACGTTGCGCATATACTCCTACAACTAGCAATAAGCAATAAAAAAACAATGATTGTTTTAATCTATATTTTAATTTCGATACATTCATTCTAAGGCAATTTTTGAACTTTAATATCACAAAGGATGTATGAATTACTTCCGTTATCTACAAACTCCTTTATTTTTATAGCTCCTTTTCTTCCATCAACAGTTTGAAACAGTACAATTCTTGGTTTCATAGTATTATCAAAATGTAATAATCCGTTTGAAGTTTCCGTAATTGTTATAGTTTGTAAAGGAGTGTCATTCTTCATTGCATCAAATTGAGCAACACTAAAACTTACCCCACAGCTACAACTTTCTTGAGAGTTAATTAATTTAGTTTGTTGTGCATTAGGTATTGATACAAAACCATTGGAACCTGCTTCAGTTGGTGACAGAAATTTATTATAAGTAAAACCATTACTAAGTCCCAGAAAAACGAGATCTATTTTATATCCATTTTCTGTAGTAACTTCATTTGCAGTAACTATTTTTCTTAATTCTGTTGAAAAAAAGGCTCCCACATTATTGTTACTATGAGCAGAGTTGATTCCTAACTTAACATCTGTAAATGTTCTTAAATTAGTATTTGGTTTTACCTGTATAGTTTTTGTTGTTACTTTTTCTGTCTTCCCATTAGAAGCAATCAACTTGATTGTATATGTCCCTATATTTTGAAAAGTAACCTCTGGATTCTCTTCTATACTTTTACTAGGTGCTCCTCCTTCAAAAGTCCATTGATAACTTATAGCATCGGTTGTTTTATTTTGTAAGGTAATAGTTACTGGAGCTTGATAATCATCATCAAAAAAATCGACTTCCCAATCAAAGTCTATATCTATATCAGGTAAAACTGTTATGATTTCTTCTTTGGTTATTGTTTCAAAACCGTTTGACACCGCAACTTGTATACGGTGTTTTCCTGGTTCTTCAAATACTATATTTGTAGGGTTTTTATCTGTTGACTTTGCTGGTTTTCCTCCTTCAAAAGTCCATTGATAGGTTAAGTTTTCTCCAACTGTATTATTTGTTAATTTAACTTCTACCGGTGGGTAATTACTTTTAATTGTTTCTGTTGAGAACTGTATGTCTATTCCTTCTACAACTGTAATCTCTTTTGTTAAGGTCTCTTCCAAACCATCAACATTGGAGACTTTTAATGTTATTGTATATGTTCCTGCTTTCGTATATTCAATACCTCCTGGATTTTTATCTGTTGATGAAGTAACTGTGGCTCCTTCAAAAGTCCATTCGTAAGTATCTGCCCCTTCTGTTTTGTTTCGAATACTTATTTGTACAGGTACAGATTCATCATCATTAACAAAAGAAGTTTCAAAATCCGCTTTTATAAACATTGGGGTCTCTTTATAACATGCAGTCATCACAAAAATTACTGCTAGTAAAATATATGTATAGTTATAAGTTTTCTTCATTTTTTAATCTACAATCATTCTTTTTACCTGTGTTTGCTTTGCTGTTTCTAGCACTACTACATACATTCCTGAAGCTAAATTCACTGTAAACGGAATACTATATTCTTCTAATGTCTCATTGGGTATATGTTTTGTTATAAATTGCCCTTGTGCGTTAAAAATACGAAGAGAAATAGGGGTTACTTCTACTAAATCTATACTAACCTCAAAGCTTCCTTTATTTGGATTTGGAGAAATACTAAACGCCTCAATAAATGGGGTTTCTGTATCTCCTGGGTCGACTAATCCACTTTCTTCTTCAACTACTACTTTTTTGTATACTTCTTGTACACAGTCACCAACTTTTGTTAATAATCCAACTTCGTAGGTTCCTGCTTTAGAAAAGCTAAGAACTACTGTATTTTCTTTCTCTTCTACTAATTCAGCTTCCTTGGGCAACACCCATTCAAAAGATTCAGGGGCAGGGTTACTTGTGTGGAATACAACTACTTCTTCATTAATATATGCTTGGGACGATAGTAAAAACTCAGCGTTTATTTCTTGGTTCCTGTAATTAATTGTTATAGTGTCAGTAGCTACACAACCTAATGAAGATGTTGCTGTTACAGTATATATCCCTCCTTCTGTTATAGTTATTGATGCTTCTTTTGAGCCAAATCCTTTATTTGATACCCAACTGTATGTTGCATTTTTATCAGCAATACTAGCATCTAAAACATAGGTTTGATCTATACACAAGGTTTTATCACTTCCCAAGTCTATAATTAATTTTTCAGGGTTTTCTAACTTTACTTCTGTAAAAGCTTTACATCCATTAGCATCTATTAATGAAAACTTATAAGTTCCTTCTACCAAATTCAGTAAGCTTGTAGCTTTTTCTCCTGTTTCCCATTTATAAGTATAAGGTGCTTCTCCTCCTGAAATATCTAAAGAAATGGCTCCATCATTTGCACCATAACAAGTAGGATTCTTTTTATTTACTTCAATCTTTAACCCTCCTGGTTGTCCGATTGTAATATTCCCTGTTGCTTCGCACCCTCTAGCATCGGTAACAAACACCAAATAGTTTCCCGCTATTAAGTTTTCTGCCATGGTAGTGGTTGCTCCATTAGACCACTGAATGTTGTATGGTGGGATTCCTCCAGAAATAGCCACAGTTGCAGTTCCATCATTTCCTGCATCGCAAGAAATTTCAGTTGCGGATAACGATAATGTAAGTAATTCTGGCTCTTCAAAGTTAAACAATACATCAGTTGGGTTGATTAATTGTAAACTTTCATAAATACCTATTACAACACCCCTACTATCTTCTACATTTAAAGCATATTCCCCTGTCGATAAATCAGTGGCTATTGGGTTGTTTTGATTCAAATCCTCATATATTCCATTACTGTTTTTCTTTTTCCAATAATATATATACGATTGCCCTGTACTAAAAGGTAACCCTCCAGTTACGCTCGCCTTTAAAGCACCATCCGCATAAGGATTATTAAATGTATTATTCTGATTACATGAAATTGGCTTTTCAATGCTAATAGTAGCTTCTATAGGATCGTATAAAATAAACTCTTCTTCTATATGGGTACACCCTTGTTTTGTAGTAGCTGAAACATAATTTGCATCTTCAATCGTTAAGTGATATAACCCTTTGGGGATATTGTTTATTTTTATTTGAAATTTACCATTTACAATACTTGTTTCCGTTTGCCCATTCAATATTGTTCCCTTTTCATCCTGCCAATAATAAGTATAACTATCGTCAGCAAAAGAGGTTCCTCCTTCTATTTCGGCTTGTATCCAACCATCAGATGCTCCTCCTGTAGAAGGTGTAGCAAAAGAAGTATAATTTATACTTATAGGGTTTTTTGGTTGATTTATTAAAATACTTCCTGTTACTTGACAGCCTCTTGCATCTGTAACCGTAACGCTATACTCTCCTTTTGTTAGGGAATTTATTTGTGCTACTTTGTTTCCTCTTTCCCACTCGATGTTATATGGAGATATTCCTCCTTTAATAATTGCTTTTGCCCAACCATCACTACCTTCGTAACAATACACATCTTGCTTTTCAAAAGTTAATTCCAGCAATGGTGGTTCTTCAAAATTATAAATTACATCTGTTGGGGTTTCTAATACATTGTTTTTATATACACCTAAAATAATACCATTAGCATCTTCTATATTTACTGCATAATTTCCTGCGTCTAATCCACTTGCTATATTTGAGGTTTGTGTAGTCAATATTGTCCAAACCCCTGGACTTGTTTCTTTTTTCCAAGTATAGTAATAAGGTAAACCATTATTTTCATTGGGTTGTAGTTTTATCCCTCCTTCAGCTATTATTTCTAAAACACCATCAGAAAAAGGATCTCCGTAACTATTACTACTATTACATGAAATTGGTTTTCTTAATTCAATACTTGCTTTTAACGGTTCGGGGTCATCAATATAATATTCACTTTCAATTACAGTACACCCCTTTTTATCAATTGCCAAAGGGTAGTTTTTATCTTGAATTGTTAGCTTATATGTTCCCTCTCCTATACTATTTAAGGTTAATTCATAACTCCCCGTATTAGAACTTGAAGTTACCTGAGTATTTAAATTATTTCCATTCGCATCTTGCCATTTATATGTATAAGAACCATCGTTTAAAGGAGTCCCTCCTGTTATTGTAGCTTTAATCCACCCATTTGTAGCACCAGCGAATGTTGGTTCAAAAAAGTTATAATTTATATTAATAGGATTCTGAGGTTCTTCAATTGTTATTGTTTCTTGAGCTTGACATCCTTTTTCGTCGGTTACCTCAATAGTATAATTACCAGCTACTAAGTTTGATATATCTTCTGTAGTTTCTCCTGTACTCCAAGAGATGGTGTAGTTCCCCGTTCCTCCTGTTATTGTAGTGTTTATAGCTCCATCTGTCCCTTGATGACAAAATACATCTTGTTTAGTGTATGTTATTTTTAATAATTCTGGCTGTTGTAGCTCGTATTCTTTATCTGTTGGAGTCACTAATGTATTATTGTTATAACTTCCTATAATTATTCCATTAGCATCTTCAATATTAACTGCATATTCTCCTGCTCCTCTATTTTCAAGTACATTTCCTGTTTCTCCAGGTATGATTTGATAAACACCAGACGCATCTTTCTTTTTCCATGTGTATTTATACTTATACTCACCTTGTATAAGTGGGCTAAAAGGAACTCCTCCTGAAGCTATAGCTGTAAGTTCTCCATCACTAGATGGATCTCCATAAGTATTACTACTATTACAAGAAATGGAATTCGTTTCTTCTATTTTTAATTTTAATTTCGGTGGTTGCTGTAAGATATATTCAGCATTAACTATCGTACATCCTTCTTTATTTGTAGCATTATTGTAATTTGCATCTGTTATAGTTAGTCTATATTTTCCTGCAATTGCATTTTCCAACGTTAGGTACCAACCATCTGCATTTACTATATCGCTAAAAGTATTCCATGTGGTACCATTTTCATGTTTCCACGTATAATTGTACTTCCCATTAGGTAATGGAGTTCCTCCTGTGATTTCGGCACGGATTCTTCCATCTGAAAACCCAAAAGCTGTTGGTTGTTCTTCATGTACAAAATTTATTTTTACAGGTGAATTGGGTTCATTAACTATTACAGGGGCTTTTTTTTCTTCTCCTAAGCCTATAATGTTTCCTGCTCCATCTCTTACGGGCACTTTAGCGATACAATTATTAGCATCTTTTATTTGAACAATATAATCTCCAGCTGATTTTCCTGTGATAACTTCTGTAGCTTCTCGTTTTACGTTTGGAAAGGTTCCTGTATAAGTTGCTAAGTTTTTAAATTCAATCCAATCACTATCTAAAACAGGACTTGTATCTCCTTCCTCTCGTAATAAATATTTATACTTTTTTCTGTCTTGCCCGCCACTAACTTTAATAGTAATGGCACCGTCACTACCTCCATGACACCATGCTTCAGTTGCAGTGACTGAGAACTCTATGGGATTGGGTTCATCTATGGCAAAATCTTTTTCATGTGTATTTCCTCCTGTATAAGTGGAAGCTCCATTAATATATCCTGTCAACTCTACACGAAAATTACCACTGGGTAGCCCTTTCCCTATTTTAGAACTAAACGTAAACGAATTATCAGTCTCTAAATCCCCTTCGCCTATGTTGGAATATGAATCAACATTTTCATAAATAGGGTTACCATCTTTATCTACATCTATTTGGTTATTTAAATCTACAATATTAATACTTAGAAGCTCATTAGGTAATATAGCTCTGTCAAAATTTATTTTTACACTACCATCTTCCTCTTCATAACAACTGATATCCATAGGTTCTACTGACATTATATGAGGTGCCCCCTTTAAATATGTAAATTGGATAACATTTGAGGTGTTATTATCATATGTATCAATCAATTCTTGTGTATAATATTTGTCATAGAATTTAGTTGCATTTTTATTTAATTGATTATAACATTTTTTCCATAGAATAAAATTTCTAGAACATCTATAGAAGATATTAGCAGCTTCAGAGTAAGCATCTCTAGCTGCTATATGACTTGCTAGCTGTGCTCCTATATCACACTTTGTTTCTGCCCAAACTGATATCGTTTTTCCAAAATCTGAATTTGTTAAAAAGTCTTCTCCTTTTAAGTTTAAAATATTTGTATTATTAAATGAGCTAGGAATCGACTTAGTAGCTCCATTCCCTACTTTATACTTCCAATTGTAATGCTCATTATTCAATGTGTTTGGCAAGTCAATTGTTAAAAAACTTGTTTCATCTAAATACAATGGAGTTCCTTTTTCTTCAATAACCGTTATTGGTCTTGAATTTATTGAAACTCTTTTAAGTTGATGCCCTAAATCATTTGCAAAACCATTAAAACAAGTATTATTTATAGAGATGGATGTGTTTATATCTCTTGGGCCACCATTACAACCAAAAGTTGTTTTCCATCTATTTATTTCATGAAAAAGCACTTCTGTTATAACATTACTTTTACTGTATTCTACTACATGGGTAAAAGAATCTCTATATCTTCTTCCACTCCATACAGTCTGTATTCTTCCATCCTTATACTTTACTTTAATACTTCGTAATCCAAAAATATCTCCACATGCTTTACGATCTATCAGTGCATATCCACTAATTGTTAACTCGTATTTAGCTTCTCCTCCAAGATTTATTTGAGAAAATATTCTACTGGTAGTTAGTATCAATAAAAAAAGAACTATAATCTTTTTCATTTTCTAAAATTTTATTTCAATAGTTTTTACTTTAGCATAGCCTCCTTTTTTTAGTGTAGCACGTATATGATATATATATATTTCGTTAGGGCTTACTTCTTTATCTATAACTGTTCTTATGTTAGCTGGTAAAATACGCCAAGTACTTGGTTGTTTTTCTTTCAGTTGCTTGTAAATAGTATACTCAGCTATTTCATCTTTATTCGCTCTCCAAAAAAGTTCTATATGATTTGTTTCTCTATTCACCACATAATCCAATCCCTTTATATATTCTTTTGGAGCTAAGTTGACCATCTCAATAGTTAAGGGAGTTGAAGGAAGCGAAGTCAATCCACTTTTATCAATCGCTTTGATATGATATCGATACCTATTATTTGTTTCTAATTGAGTATCTATATATTGATGTATTGTATCATAAGTACTAAATACAGTTTCTAACTCCTTCTTTTCGGTAAGATTCTCTCGTAACAAAATATGTGTTGCATTTTCTTCTGAAGAAGGTATCCATTCTATTATGATTTTTCCTTCTTTTATTTTATATCCTGAAAAAACAGGAGCAGTTGGAGGAATTACATCTGGTTTTTCTAATACCAACACTTCTGATTTTTCGGAATGATTGTGACGCTTATCAACAGCTACTATACTATAAAATACCTCAGCATTTAAATTTTTTACTGTTACGGTATCTATAAAACTATTTTGGCTTATAGGTGATACTGTTATTTGTGAAGGTTCTTCATCTTTTAAAAAACCTCTAAAAACTCGATATCCTAAAAAATCAGGTTCTATATTTTGTTTCCAAGTGATATGAACTACACCTAAACTATCTATTTCCCCCTTTAATTCTGTAGGTATAGCCGGAGGAATCCTATCTAAAGGTTGTATCAATTTTGAAAACGATGTTTTTTCTTGTTTTGGGTCTTTTCCTATAGCCTTAATTTTAACATAATTTGATGCTTGTAATTTGGAATACGTAAGCTTACGTTGTTGCGGAGAAATGTTATCTACAGCCACAACATATGGGCCTTTATCAACTGGAGCTATGAGTAGTTGAAATTTTTCTAACAGTGTTTCTCCCTTTTTAGGAAACTCCCAAGTAATTATTGCTTCATTGGTGTTTTTGGTAAGTTCTACATCGTAAACTCTTGGTGTATAAGGTAAAATAGGTTTTCCTACTCCTGAAATTATTGTAGAATACAACCCTTTTTCTCCAAATGGAGAGATTCCGTTAACTCTATAATAATACGTCTTCGTATTGTTCGCTAAGGAATCAATATAAAACATACGTTTAGCTGGGGCTTCAGGTTTATCGTTCAAATTGACCAAAGGCTCTTTGCTTAACGATGTAAAGTTTATACCATCCTCTGAACGTTCTAAATTATAAGAAGTATATATTGTTTTAAACAATTGATACTCCCATGTTAGAATTACATTTTTATCTCCAAAAATCCCTTGAAAATCTATCGGAGCCGGTAATGGCTCGTATTCTTTAATACTAGCTATGGTAGCAGTTCCTTTTATTTTAACAGTTTCTGAAGTATTCTCTATAATTGTAGGTTTAATTTTATACACATACTTTTCATGGAGTTTTACATCTGTATCTTCAAAACCCCATCCTGCTTTTTTTGCTGCTTCAAAACTCATATCAGCCGCTAATAAAGAGAATGAAAAACGTTGTTCATTCTCATTCACTAGATTATAAATATCTGCTAGTTGCCCTTCGCTTCCTCCTTCTATAAAAAAACTTTCACCAAATAATGCTTGTGCAATAATAGCTGCATTGTTATCTTTCTCTACAATTTCTTGCCAAGTTTCAATAGGGTCTGCTTGTATCTTTTTTGCCCATACTTTTTCTAAACTTGGTAATCGTTTTCCATCACGAGAAAGCACGTATTTTTCTAATGTAAAACCACTTTTGTTTGTCTTTTTCCAAGCATTTGCTGTAGTTGCAGCCCAACGTAATAAAATTTTATCTTCTTGTACCCTAGCAAGTATTTGTATATTTGGGTCATTTATAATTTCATTTCTTTGAGCTAAAGAACTCATAGGAAGCAAAAAACTCATAGCTACGAAAAACAATATCTTACAGACAATAAACTGTTTTTTCATGTTCTTTTATCTTTTTTTAAACCTCTAATTAATATTTTAAATTACTACCTAAACTTATTAGGGTTTTTAAATTTATATATAACGCTGGTTCCTTTTATTCCACTTGGTAACGTGTAAAACAATTCAGTTTTATAATCCCCATACCTCATAAATAAGTAATTCTTATCTAAAAACTCCAATACTGGATTCCCATCATCGATAATTCCATCACTATAATCATTTACTATTTGTGATTGTATATCTATCCAATCTTGTTTGTATACATACCCTAAATTATACCTGAAAGGGAATGTCGTTTCTAACATATTTTTATTTACTTCGTACTCTGCGTTACTTATATAAGTATTTAACAATGGAAGTGCATATTTTGGAGGTGCTCCCAACTCATTTTCGTCACGTCTTTTTACTCGGTAACCTCCTAATGGATATTTTGCATACAATGGTGGATTTATATCTTTTTCAAAATAATCGTCTTGTAAAGTTGCTTCTATATTTACTAAAGGAACATTATCTGTGTAGCTTGTTCCTAACAGTTCTACTATATCAAACGGCTCATGATTCTCTATTCTATTGCTTAAATAAATAACATCTGAATAAATTTTACCCCAATTATAATTGGTTGTTTTTATTGAGTTTATTTTATTTCTAAAGGTTTTATATTTTGAAGTACTAAAATCGTAAGCTAACCTTTCTATTTCTCCATCTTTAGAAATATTCTCCGCTTTATTTTGCTGTACCTTCACAGAGTTATCTTCACTATCATTTCCTAAATCCACATTTTGATAAGTACTGTTATCATTACTTACATTATTCTTTGTTTTTGGTTTACTTACAATACTTAAATGATAATTAGATGATTGCACTACATTAGGTAAATCATACACAAGTACATTATCTGATGTATTGTAATTAAACTCATATTTAGAAGGTAGCTCGCCTTCTTTTTCATAAATTAAATAACTATTCCATTGTGCATCATCGAATAGGTAATCTTGCCCTCTTTTTAGTTGAATATATCCCTTATCATATTCTTTCTCTAAAAAATATTTTTGATCTAAAACAGGGTATGCATAGGTTATATTATGTAATGGAATTACTGTTGGTGCTCCTCCTGTTACAAAAGTTCTTTCTTCTTTTTCAATAGCTTTTTTTCCATCTATCATTATTGTTTTAAAGACTCCTTTTACTTTTTCTTTAAAACTTACTTCTACCTCAACGGTTAATTCTTCATTCGGCGGTAAAATATCAGTAGAAATAAAGTTGGCTCTATCTTTATAATTAGACCACTCAATATTTCCTTCTATTTCTTTCCCTTTATGTAGTATTCTATATTTTTCAAGAATAATCTTGTATGTTTTATCTCCTTCATCTTCCGGTATTATAATAGGTTCTCCTACTTTCATACTAAAAGTAGCCTGAGGTATAGCAAATACATCTACATCTTTACCTCCATCATCTGGAGTAACGTCTGTTATTATTTTCAGTCCTCCAAGTGGTGATGCATCTTCAAATACACATTCTTCTCCTAATGTTAATTTAAACCTAAATCTCCCTTTAATCAATCCTCCTAAAACGTTAAAATGCCCTCCAACATAACCTCTCATCCATACAGGGTTTGGAGCTTTTGCTTGCAACAATACTGCTGCGCCAGCTTTTATAATCGGTATTTTTTTACTTATAAAAAATAATTTAACATGAATCCCTAACTCCCCTTGTAAGTACACATACGCCTGTCCGTTAGCATACCATCCATTAATTCCTACTTGATCTCCTGTATTTGAACATTTTGCCTCCCCATAATCTTTCAACATAATATCAAAACCAGCCCCTGCTTGAAAACGAGCATAAAAAATTAAAAAACGTAAGTCTCCTGTATCGATAGAGATATCTGCTCCAAAAGCAAATCCTCCCCCATTACTTAAACTATTTTCATCTCGCATATAATCAAGTTCATTGACATCAACTCCTAAAATTTCAGCAACTATAGGTGGAGGTGGTGGTGACCCCGGTAGTTTAGATCCTACCATAAAATACCCTCCTGATTCTACACTTACAGGACCAACACCTATACGCAACCCTAAACGATCTTCTGGTGTACCTATATATATATACCAATCTTCTGGTGAAAAGTGCAACACCGCCCAACCTGCTCTACCTCCTGTTCCTCTACCTTCAACAAAACCACCAGCTACATTTACATAAGCATCTAACTCACCGTGAAGCACATCATTTTGAAAGTCATAGGTAATTCCAACTTTGGCACTAATAGCCATCTTACCTGTTGGTGTTTGTGGAAAATCTCCAGAAGCTTTATTTAAGAGGTTTCTTCCTGTCCAAGAATTATCTATATTCTCTTTAGTTACCCCTAAAAATTTTTCTTTGGCTACAGTATTTTCCTTCAGTTTTGACATTAACTCACTTACTTTTCCCATTCCTGGAATTTCCACCCCCATAAGTGTTGCTTGCCCATAAAAGCCTAAAAAGTCAACACCTCCTTTACTGTTAAAAACTATTTCGAATCCCGCTCCTCCTTTTACTAATTCTTTCTTAACAGCATTAAACATTACCATAGCTTTAACTCCTAACCCAACCTTACTATCTGGAACATAGCCTATACCTGAAGGTGAAAAAGAAGATGAAAAATCTGTACGCTTCATTCGATAAGAAGCCCCCCCGAAAAACCTTCTAAATTCAATATTCCTGACCCTGTTCCTGGAGGTAAATTATCCACCATAGCTTCAAATTGCCAATACCTAAAAGTAGTTTTCCCGAAAACCCCTTTAGCTTCTACCTTAATTCCATTTCCTGACTTAAACTCAGCCTTCAAATTAGCTGCAAAACCGTTACCATACTCTGGATCGTCATTCATTAATGTTAAGTTTCCCTCCATAGAAAAACCTCCTAAGTCAGCTTTTAAGGCTATAGCATTAAGCTCTATTTCCTGAAACTTCCACTTTTGCCTGTAGTTTTCTTCCTCATAAGCTCCTATAATACCTAAACTAGTTTTTGCCGCAAAACCATTATTTTCTCCCATTAGGTTAATCCCTAAGTCAAAATATAAATTTGCATTCGTTTTATTTGCTGTAATCCCTATATTTTCTATAGAAACTGGAAATCCAGCTAGAGCTACCTTATCACGATACCCCATATAATCAACCGAAAAAACTGGACTTTCAGTCTGTAAAACTAAGTTTTGAAAAACAATTCCTTTAAATTCAACTAATTTCTTTTTACCTGAATTATCTACTAGCGAATCTCCTTCGTTTTCTAAACTTTTTACTTGATTTGCACTAATTGCCAAACGACCATGTAACGTTGCTTTAGGTTTGAATTTACCTTCCTTAACTTTTAATTCAATAGCACTATTAGGCAATAGTTCTCCTTTAGCTTTCCATATATTAAAATCAATAATAGAATCATTACGTACATTCAACAAATATTCTTCTTCTGAGATAATACCTGTATATCTTAAACCTAGTTTTTCATTTTTCTTTTCAGATTTTGAAATAGGTAACTGAATACGTCCATCAAAAGATGCCCCAATTAATTTATTTGCTGCTAATGACACTTCTATTTTATCTAAAGAATATGCCCAAGCTTTTTCTTTATTGGTTCTCCCTTCATTTAATGGAAAAATGTTTTCTGCATAAAAAGAACCTGAAACTCCATGACCGTCAATTAATAAGTTATGAGCTCCGAAAGCTATTCTCTTACCTCCTTTAGAAATAGTTTTTGAAGTTTTAAACTCTTTAGGTAGTTTTACATCTAACGTGTTTACATAAACTCCTCTCCAAATATTTTGATTTGGTAGTAATAATCCGTTTTTATGATAATGTTCGGGGAATTTAACACTAGGAGAGTTTCGTAGGTCACTAAAATCTAGAACAGCTTCATTTAAATAGAATTGAAAATTACCATCATAATCTTTTTTATTTCTCTTTTTAGCTAAAACAAAAGGTTGTAGACTTATTCCGACCAATAAATCGTTCCAATCTGAAGCAATAGCTTTAAAAGCTCCTTTTACACGATAAGGTACTTGGAGCGTTTGCGTTCCGTTTTCTGTTTCTACTTTATAAGGAACTTTTGTTTTTCCTTCATTTACTTCTCCATTTTCTTCTAAAGGTACAATCAATTCTCTTGAAAACTCAACTTCTCCTTCTATCCCTAACTCTTTAACACCATCACAATTAATGGTTACATATGTTTTATTTTGCGTTACACCTGTTCTATAATCAAACCCTCCTTTTAAAGTTAACATCCATTTGCCTCCATTAAAAGGTATATGCATATCTCCTAACAATACTAAGTTAGCATCTCCGATAATACCTCCATCATGCGATAACTTAACATTATTAGCTCCAAAAAACAGCTCTACAGGATAACCGTTTTCATTAGTTTGCGGCAAACGTACCCTTGCAAAAACAGTTAACTCTGTATAGTCTTTGTAAATGTTAGCTTGTGTTATCCCTATGGCATATTGAATATTCTCTCTAGTATGCTTAACACCAACTGGAAGTTCTTTTATATCTTCATTTGAAAAATTGTCTACCCAAGACTCATGCTTTTCAATTTGTTCAAATGAAGCTAGCGCTTTATCTCTATCATTAACTACAAGCGAAGAAGCTGGATACCATTTTTTAATATTGGGCCAAGAAAATTCTTTTGCCTTTGGTGAAGTCTCTATTTCATAAGTTTCTTTTAATAAAGAATTAGAAAAAGAGTTTATTGGCTTAACTTTTAAGCTATCTTTTATTGTTTCTTTAACAGCATTATAGCCTTCTGATGCAATCGTTATCTGAACAGTAAACAACCACAAAAGAAAGAAAATAGCAATTTTCTTTAACATAGTTTTTTATATAGTAGACTTAATCTTTTATTCCCCTTTAATAGTCTGCAAATTAAGTGAAAAATGTAATCACAACAAAGCTTTTTTACCTTATAATACTTTTTTATATAAAAACCACTTAAAATACTGTTAATTTTTATTAACAAATTAAATTTATGTATAAAGAATTTTAAGTCTTAAAAAAAGAATTCTCTATACTATAATAAACTTTGCTTGACAAGCAAAAACATTTATACAATAGCAATACAAATCCTTCTAAAAAAAGCCCGCTAATTGTGATAAACTATGCACACTAAAATTTATACTCCTCCCTTTAAGTTTATAAAAGTAACGGTGTCAAATTGCTGTTCTAAAAAATCAATTGCACGTTGGCTACGTACTCCTGATTTACAGTACACTATTACAGGTTTTTCGGTATTTATTTCATCATATCGTTGAGCAAGCTCTCCTAAAGGGATATGTTGTCCTCCAATATGGTGGTGCTCTCGTTCCCAATCTTCACGAACATCTAATAAATTATAGAATGTTAGATTATTTTGTAACTCCTCTAAAGTTATTTCGTGGGTCGCTGTTTTAATTCCACAAAAGAATTCATAATCGTTATCTAACTCTGTTACCTCAGCTTTATCAGTTCTTTCAAACTTTAATATCATTTGACGCATGCTTAATGTATCATACATCAATAATTTATTAGCTAACACCTCCCCTATTCCACAAATAATCTTAATAACTTCATTTGCTTGTAAACTTCCTATAACTCCAGGTAACACACCTATTACACCAATTTCTGAACAATTGGGTGATTCTTCTGGTTTGGGTGGTGTTGGATATAAACATCGGTAAGTAGCACTTCCTTGATAATTAAACACACTTACTTGTCCTTCAAACTTAAAAATAGCCCCATACACCAATGGCTTTTGTGTTAATACCGCTGCATCGTTGGTTAAATAGCGTGTTTCAAAATTATCGCTACCATCTACAATTACATCATATTTCTCAAATAATGAAATAGCATTCTGATTTGTTAATTTTTCTTTATACACATGAAATTGAACAAAAGGGTTCAATTTAGATAAACGATTTGCTGCTGTTTCCGCTTTAGACTTTCCTATATCATCTATCGTATATAAAACTTGACGCTGTAAATTACTTTGATCTACTATATCATCATCAATAATTCCAATCGTCCCAATACCTGCTGCCGTTAAATATTGTAATACAGGACATCCTAATCCACCAGCCCCTATAACTAATATCTTGGCTTGTTTTAGTTTTAATTGTCCTTCTTCCCCTATTTTATCGAGAATTAAATGACGGTTGTATTGTTTTTGTTCTTCTTTTGTTAGCATTTGGTTATTAGCTATTCGCTTTTGGCTATTAGTATTTATTTTACAACTTTATTTTCTTAACCTTGAGTATAATACATTTAACATTTTTCTTATTGAAATTATTTCTCTATTTAAATTTTCATTGTCTTCGTACGACAAATAATTCAATTCACTTGCAAATTCTAGAAGGTACTCAACCTCAGCTGATGAACCTGATGCTATATTAACAAAATAAGCAAATTCTTTTTCTGTATTTCTACTAACTCCTTCAACAATATTCGTTGGAACTGATAATGAAGCTCTTCTTAATTGTGAGGTTATTCCATATATTTCTTCTTTAGGAAAGCCTTTAGTTAACTCGTACACTTTTAATGCTAGCTCATGTGATTTTTTCCACACTTCAAACTTTCGATAATTTCTCATAGCTTTTTTATTTGTTTTTCAATCTTAATCATTACCTCAAAAAACCAAGTGCTAACAGCTAAAAGCCAATCTTTCCAAACTGCTCCCAATCTTTCCAAACCACTTCTAACCCTTGACCTTTTAGCATCTGTACAATTTCTTCTGTACTTCGTTCGTCTGAAATTTCAAATTGCTCTAACGATTGTGGTTCAACACTATATCCTCCAGGATTTGTCTTTGACTCTGCACTTATTGAGGTTGCCCCTAAATTAACAATATTATTCCTAAAAACTTCACTTTCTCGGGTAGACATTGACAGTTCTACATCTTCATCTAATAATCTAAACGCACAGATTAATTGTACCAAATCTGCATCCGTCATTTCTACTTTGGGTTCTAATCCTCCTGAATGTGGTCTCAAGCGTGGAAATGAAATAGAATACTTCGTTTTCCAGTAGGTTTTTTGTAAATATTTTAAGTGTAATGCTGTAAAAAAGCTATCAGCTCGCCAATCTTCCAGTCCAAATAAAGCTCCTAATCCTATTTTATGAACACCTGCTTTCCCCAATCTATCAGGGGTTTCTAAACGATACTCAAAGTTTGATTTTTTCCCTTTCGGATGATGTTTTTTATACTCTTGTTTATGATAGGTTTCTTGATATACCAATACGGCATACAACCCATTCTCAATTAACAATTCATATTCATCTTGATCTAAAGGTTGAACTTCAATAGTAATATTTGAAAATTGTGAACGAATGAGCTGAATCGCGTTTTTGATATAATCAACTCCCACTGTTCTGTTAGCTTCCCCAGTAACTAACAAAATATGATCGTAGCCTTTTTTCTTTAAAAAAGCAACTTCTTTTAATATTTCATCGTCGGTTAATGTTCTTCTCGGAATTTTGTTTGTAAAACTGAATCCGCAATACGTACATATATTCTGACACTCGTTACTCAAATACATTGGAGCATACATTTGAATGGTATTTCCAAATCGCTTTTTAGTAAGCATGCGACTCCTTTGCGCCATTTGCTCTAAAAATGGTTTTGCTGCAGGAGAAATGAGCGCTTTAAAATCTTCCAAATCGAGTTTATCCTTAGATAAAACACTTTCAACATCAACGGATGTTTTATTGAAAATGCTTTGTAAAGTTTCATCCCAATTGTATTGATTAAATATGGTTGTAAATGTTTTACACATCTTTTAATTTTTATTCGTCATCGTAAGCGAAGCGAAGAAATCTTTATTTTTTTAGGTTCTCAGCAAACAGATTACTTCGTCCTTTTCTCCTCGTAATGACGTTATACTAACTTAAAAAACTCGTTAATGGGCTACTTGCTTCTGCTTGTTTTCTTACGGGAGCTAATTTTGCTTCATATGCCATTCTTCCTGCTTCAACTGCCATCTTAAAAGCTTGTGCCATCGCTACCGGATTTTGTGATACCGCAATAGCTGTGTTTACTAAAACAGCATCAGCTCCTAATTCCATAGCATATGCCGCATGCGAGGGTGCTCCAATACCAGCATCTACAACTACTGGAACATTAGATTGTTCTATAATGATTTCTAAAAACTCCAACGTCTTCAATCCTTTATTACTTCCAATGGGCGCTCCTAAAGGCATTACACATTGTGTTCCTACTTCTTCTAATCGCTTACATAAAACCGGATCTGCATGAATGTAAGGCATCACTACAAAACCTTTTTTCACCAATTCTTCCGCAGCTTTTAAGGTTTCGATAGGATCAGGTAATAAATATCTTGGGTCTGGATGTATTTCTAATTTTACCCAATTCGTTTCCAAAGCTTCTCTAGACAATTCAGCTGCAAACACTGCTTCTTTTGCTGTACGAACTCCCGAAGTGTTTGGTAATAAATTGATTCTTGAGTGGCTTAAATGTGATAAGATATCATCATCTTCATTTTGAACATCTACTCTTTTTAAAGCAACTGTTATCAATTCACTTTCTGATGCTAGCAAAGCCTCTTTCATTAATTGTGAGGAACTGAATTTTCCTGTTCCTGTAAATAATCGTGAGGTAAATGTTTTATCGGCTATTGTTAAGTTGGTATTCATTATTGCTAATTTATTGCGCTCCTATTTTGTACACTTGTTCATTGGTACTTGGAGCTTTTAAAATTTTATGAAATGTAGGAATCGAGTTGAAATTTTGTGTAATTGCTCCTGAAACAGCGACTCCATATACTCCTGTGTTTATAACTTCAGATACGTCTTCTATAGTAATTCCTCCAATGGCTATTATTGGAGTGGTTGTTTTCAACTCTTCTAAAAGCATCTGGTAGCCAGTAGTCCCTAAAACTGGACTCAAATTCTTTTTAGTTTCAGTAAACTGATAAGGACCTAAACCAATATAATCTACTTTTTTCTCTAGTAGCATTTTACAATCTTCTAAAGTATTTGCTGTTCCTCCTACGATATATAAATCACCTAAATACTCTTTTGCTTTTAACGGACACGTATCTGTTTTTCCTAAATGAACTCCATCTGCTTTGATTTCTTTAGCTACTTTGTAATAATCGTTTATGATTAAACGAGTTTGAAAATGACTCGTAATTTCTCTCGCTTTTTGAGCTGTTTTTAAAATAGTTTTCGGATCCAGATTCTTTAATCGGAGTTGTACCCACTCTGCTCCAGAAGCACAAGCTCTTTGAACATTTTCTAAGTGTTCTTCTGGAGTTTTCCCTTGAGTTATATAGTGTAATTTACTTATCATGTATAGTTGTGCTCTCCTAAGAGCGTTTTATTAGAGTTTAAAAATTGTTCTGTATACCATTTGGCATTTGTACATGCATCTTCTAAAGAAAGTTGTTTGGCTATGTTTGAAGCTAAAGCTGAAGACAACACACAACCGCTTCCATGCTTTTCAAAAACGGATGTAGCTTTCGGTGGAATATTCAATTGTACTATCTTACTGTGATATACTTCATCCCATCCTTTTTTATCTTCTCTATGTCCTCCTTTTAAATAGATATTGGTCTTTTCTGAAATGAATTCAATGGTTTCTTCAATCGATTTATTAGAAAACAAAACTTTGATTTCATCATAATTTGGAGTGATAAAATCACAATGTTGCAATACTTCTTCAAACACCTTTATATTCTCTTCGGAATGAAAATCAAATCCAGCACTGGCTTTTAAAATAGGATCCAATACTATTTTTATGGATGAATTGTATTTTTTTAGTGTTTGAACAACCTCCAATAATACATTCCAAGATTGGATGATTCCTATTTTTGCTACTGATATTTCAAAGCGTTCAAATAAAGTTTCTACTTGATTGATGATGGTTTCTTTATCAACCCAAACACAGTCTTTAAAATCGATGTCATTTTGAACTGTAACTGCTGTACATACCGATAATCCATATAACCCATGTGCTTCAAAAGTTTTAATATCCGAAGTCAATCCTGCTCCACTTGACGGATCAAATCCTGCAATCGTTAGTATGTAAGCTTGTTGTTTCATTTTTTATTAATATGCTTTCTTTTGATAAAAAGATTACTTCTTCATATACTTCTCGTAATGACGCTTGATATTTTTAAAGCTTTCAACTGGGGTTTCTGTATTCCAAACTCCTCCTAACACACCTATTCCTTGAAAACCTAACTCTAAGGTTTTTTGAATGGTATCAGTATTAATTCCGCCCATACCTATAATGGTTTTATCAATATGATTTACATCAAAACCTCTTCCTTCGTATCCTTTCTTTGAAATAGAAGAGAAAACAGGACTTAATAAATGGTAATCAAATTCGATGTCGCAATTCGCTAGAACTGAAGGTTCATGAAAAGAGCTACTCATCGTTTTTCCTATCATGTTTAATCCTATAAAATATTCGCTTCCATTCTCTAAAGCATCAATTCTTTTTTGCTCTTGAAAATGAATTCCTTTTAGGTTGAATTCATTAATGAGTTTATGAAAATAATGAGTAACTATTCTATCATGATACTTTTCATCTATCTTATTCAAATAAGCTACATGCTCCTCGTAATTCTTATCAGGTTTTCTGAAATGATAATATTCCAATCCTTCTTTAAATAATTGTTGAAGGATTTCAATCTCATTTGGAATATCTTTTTCTGGAGCTATTAAAACAATCATATAGTGAATTTTAAATTATGAATTACGAATTTAGAAATTGTCAACTCGTAATTCATAATTCTAAGTTTAGGTTTTATAGATAAACTTCTGAACCTTTGTCTTTAAACTCTTTAGATTTTTCCTCCATTCCTTTTGCAAATACTTCGTCTCCTTCCACTTTATTTTCTGCTGCAAAGTCACGTACTTCCTGCGATATTTTCATAGAACAGAATTTTGGCCCACACATAGAGCAAAAATGTGCAATTTTAGCTCCTTCTGCTGGTAAGGTCTCATCGTGATATTCTCTAGCTAATTCTGGGTCCAATCCTAAATTGAATTGATCTTCCCAACGGAACTCGAAACGTGCTTTACTCAAAGCATCGTCTCTGTGTTGTGCACCTGGATGTCCTTTTGCTAAATCAGCTGCATGGGCTGCTAATTTATAGGTAACCACCCCTGTACGAACATCTTCTTTATTTGGTAACCCTAAATGTTCTTTTGGAGTTACATAACACAACATGGCACAACCATACCAACCAATCATCGCTGCTCCGATTCCTGAAGTTATATGATCGTATCCTGGAGCAATATCCGTAGTTAAAGGTCCTAAAGTATAAAACGGAGCTTCATCACAAGCTTCCAATTGCTTATCCATGTTCGCTTTAATCATGTGCATTGGTACATGACCCGGTCCTTCAATGAAACATTGTACTTCATGCTTACGTGCTATTTTAGTCAACTCTCCTAAAGTTTCTAATTCTGCAAACTGTGCTTCGTCATTCGCGTCGGCAATACAACCAGGACGTAAACCATCTCCTAAGGAAAAGGCAACATCATAAGCTTTCATGATTTCACAAATCTCTTCAAAATGTGTGTATAAAAAGCTCTCTTTATGATGGGCTAAACACCATTTTGCCATGATAGAACCTCCTCTAGATACAATCCCTGTAATACGTTTTGCCGTCATTGGTACATAACGTAAACGAACACCAGCGTGAATCGTAAAGTAATCTACTCCTTGCTCAGCTTGTTCAATTAGAGTGTCTTTAAAAATCTCCCAGGTTAAGTCTTCAGCAATTCCATTTACTTTTTCTAAAGCTTGATAAATAGGTACGGTTCCTACAGGTACAGGTGAATTACGAATAATCCATTCACGAGTTTCATGGATGTTTTTACCTGTAGATAAATCCATAATATTATCAGCACCCCAACGACATGCCCAAACTGCTTTTTCTACTTCTTCTTCTATGGAAGAAGTGGTAGCTGAATTTCCAATATTCGCATTGATTTTCACCAAGAAATTACGACCTAAAATCATAGGTTCTGCTTCTGGATGGTTGATGTTTGAAGGAATAACTGCGCGCCCTCTTGCTACTTCCTCTCGAACAAATTCAGGAGTAATTTTTGTAGGAATACTTGCTCCGAAATCTTCCCCTGGATGTTGTTTAGACAAACGTGTCATTTCATCTATTCGCTGGTTTTCACGAATGGCAATATATTCCATCTCGGGGGTAATAATTCCTTTTTTTGCATAATGTAACTGAGTTACATTTTGTCCTTTTTTAGCTCTCTTAGGTTTATGCTTTAAGTTAAATCGTAAATGGTCTAAACTTTTATCATTTAAACGTTCGTTACAATAATTCGAAGTAAATTCATTTAATTCTTCTACATCTCCTCTCTCTATAATCCATTCTTCTCGAATACGTTCTAATCCATTATGAATATTAATCTCTTTATTGGGGTCTGTATAAGGACCTGAAGTATCGTATACTGTAACTGGCTCATTAGGTGTTCTTTTTTTAGTCATCGAATCCACAGTATCACTCAATTCAATTTCGCGCATTGCTACTTTTATCTGTGGATGAATTTTTCCTTGAACATATATTTTTTTGGAGTTCGGAAATGGTTGTCTTGTTACACCATCTTGTTTTGGAGCTGTATCTTTTTTCTTCATTTTAAGGTTGTTTGTTTATAATTTGAATTTTGTTTGCTGAAAATATTATCCTCCTTGTGTAGATTTAATGATTAAAACTTCATCATTGTTTTGGAGTAGTTTTGAAGACCAATCTGTTTTTTTTACCACACTACTGTTAACAGCAATAGCAATTCCATTGGTTTTAATTTGTAGTTTATCTACTAATTCTTGCAATACTAATGGGCTTAAAAACTCTTGTTGATTATTGTTTACTTTTATCGTTATCATACTAACATATATTTAAAGTAAACTGTAGAAGAAATTCAGAATTGTTTTATTATGAACAATACCTAAATAAGATTTTATAACTTTTCCCTACGCTGGTGTTAACCATATCAGGTTCAAAGGATCTTTCTCAAACTAGCGAACTAGCTACTCCTAAAGTTTACTGCAACAAATATAAACGTTTATTTTTTCTAAAACGACCTCTATAAAAATAAAAAAGCGAACTTTTAAAAGTTCGCTTTTTACAAAAATTATTATAATACTATAAACTCTTTACCTTTTTAGTTACTTCTTCAAGAACTTCAAACGCCGTTTCAGCCATTTTATTTCCTTTAAAGTCTAGTAATGGGTTTACTTCAACAAACTCCAAACAAGCTACTTTATTACTTGCTAACAATCCGTTAATTATATCAATGATTTCATGTTGATCAAATCCTTTAGGTACTGGTGTTCCTGTACCATAAGATATCATATCACAATCCATTGAATCTACATCAAACGACACATATATTACATCACAAACAGATAATTTATCTAAAGCTTCGTTTACACAAACATCTAATCCACGGTAACGAACTTCAGCAACCATATAGTTTTTAATACCATATTTTTCCATTTGTTTGTCTTCTGGTTCTTCTGTATCACGAACACCAAAGAAAATGATGTCTTCAGGTAAAACTTTTTGCCCTGGAGTACCTATGTTTTTCATACGTTCCCACAACTCTGATGTTTCTCTGTCTACATCATTAATTTGGCAGTCTAAATTATCATCTGAAATAGCGGCAGATAAAGGCATTCCGTGAATATTTCCTGATGGTGATGTATAAGGAGAATGTAAATCTCCATGAGCATCAATCCAAACTACTCCTACTCTTTTATTAGGGTTAGCTGCTTTTATTCCACTGATAGTTCCTAACGCTGAAGAATGGTCTCCAGACAAAACTATAGGAAACTTCCCTTCTTGTAAATTTACTTTCACGTGGTTACTTAATCGTTTACATTGATTAAAAACGCTATCAATTCGTTTTGCAAACGAATTATTTACCTTGTTATAAATAGATTCGTTTTCAGTGATTACATCTTCAAAATCAAAAGAATCGAAATAATTACTTTTTTTATTTATCGCTGCAATTTCAATCGCATCTACTCCCATGTCAGACCCACGAGTTCCTGCTCCAATGTCTGATCTGTTTTTGATAATTTTAATTTCTTTCATCATGAGTTATTTTACATAAAAAAATGCCATTTAATTATTTTAAATGACACTTTTTAAATAGTTTATCTCTTGTCTAATTCTACGAATTCCCTTAAGTTCTCTCCAACGTAAACTTGACGTGGACGACCAATTGGTTCTTTGTTTAAACGCATTTCTCTCCATTGAGCAATCCATCCTGGCAAGCGCCCTAGAGCAAACATTACTGTAAACATTTCTACAGGAATTCCCATAGCTCTATATATTATTCCTGAGTAGAAATCTACATTTGGATATAGTTTTCTATCTACAAAATATGGATCATTTAAAGCTTCTTGTTCTAATCCTTTTGCGATATCTAAGATTGGATCTTCAACTCCTAAGTCGTTTAACACTTCATCAGCAGCTTTTTTAATGATTCTTGCTCTCGGGTCGAAGTTTTTATATACACGATGTCCGAATCCCATTAAACGGAAAGGATCATTTTTATCTTTAGCTTTTGCCATGTACTTTTTAGTATCTCCCCCATCTTCTTTAATTGCTTCTAACATTTCAAGTACTGCTTGATTTGCTCCACCATGTAAAGGTCCCCATAAAGCTGAAATTCCTGCTGATAGCGATGCAAATAATCCTGCATGAGAAGAACCTACAATACGTACTGTAGATGTAGAACAGTTTTGTTCATGGTCTGCATGTAAGATTAATAACTTATCTAGGGCATCTTTAACTATTGGATTTAATTCATACTCGTCATTAGGTTTTTGAAACATCATTGTTAAAATATTCTCAACATAACCTAACTTACGTGAACCGTAATTTAATGGCAATCCTTGTTTCTTACGTAAAGTCCAAGCTACCAATACTGGGAATTTCCCCATTATTTTAACAATAGCTTTATACATATCTTCTTCTGAGTCAACATTAACAGAAGATGGATTAAAAGCTGTTAATGCAGACGTTAACGACGATAATACCCCCATTGGATGTGCATTCTTTGGAAAGGCATCAATAATTTTTTTGATGTCATCATCAACAATAGCTTCATCTAAGATGTCTCCATAAAATTTATCTAATTGTTCTTTAGTTGGTAATTCTCCAAAAATTAACGCATAAGCCACTTCTAAGAAATCTGCTTTTTCTGCCAATTCTTCAATTGAATATCCACGGTATCTTAAGATACCTTCTTCACCGTTTAAAAATGTTATAGCACTTTGGCATGAACCTGTATTCTTGTATCCTGGGTCAATAGTTATAACTCCACCCGTGGCTCCTCTTAAGGCTTTAATATCAATTGCAGTTTCATTTTCTGTTCCTTTTATTAAAGGAAACTCATACGTATTTTCGCCAATTTGTAATTTTGCTATATCTGACATTTTTTACTATAATTTTTTATGATTGAAGTGAGTTGCGAAGATACCATTTTTTGAATTATTTTAAAAGTTAGAATTGATAGATTTTTAATATGTAAAAATCAGTTTATTTTATTAAAAAAAACAAATCTAATCTTACTTATAATACAACGCCTTACCTAGAAGAAAGACATAATTAATTTCTCTTATAAAATTGATTTAATCTTAATTCTCTTATTTTTTCAGACCTTACAAACTTATTTAAGCATACCAAATTCCGTATTCTTTTAGAGTGTGTATTTTTTTCTTGATAACAAATCAAATACACAATATCTTTTATTTAACTCCGTTAACAAAACAACATATATTTTTAGAAAAAATTAATTCAATTCATAAAACCCTTTCACAATGAAAAAAATTAAATTTATTATTGCATTATTATGCATATCAATTCTTGCCGTACAATGTACCAAAGAAGACAATAATTTAACAAGCGACAACGCCCCTATGGGGATTAACTCTCCAAGCATGCTAGAAATTAACAATGCTGAGTGTTACACTGTTGACGGTTTTGGACCAAACTCTTATTGGGCTGATGTCATCGTTAATCAATCTACTACCAATTTTTTAAAGGCTGAACACAACGAAGCAGCTAGTTTTTTTGGAATGGGTAATGTACCTTTATACTTAGCAGGTGGAGACGGAACTTTCAATGCTCTTTCTTATTCTAATGGTTATGTAGTATGGGGAGAAGAATTGCTAGCTAGTGCTTTAAATTATGGTAATGTTGCTATTGCTTATGTTGCTGCTCATGAAATGGCACATCAAGTACAGTTTAGAGACAATACCATTCCTAGCGGCAATCATGTTAGTGCTACTGAATTAGAAGCTGATGGTTTTGGAGGATATTTTATCCGTAGAACTTATACTAGTGATTGGAATACTGCAGCGGGTGCTTACAACTTCTCACAAACATTAGCTGGTCCTAATGGAAGTTCTCATGGTACAGCTGCACAAAGAAGATCTGCTTTTAGGTTAGGTTACTTATTAGGAGATAACGGTACCTATTCTAACAGAAACTTTGATGCAAACTTTTTTTACTACTATGACTATTATGTAAAAGATGGTAGATTAAAGTTAGAATTAGTTAAGCCTGCTACTATCGAACAAAGTCAGCACGAGCATATTGTAGCACACTTAGAAGAGTTACAAAAAATTGCTTCAGGAGAAATTTCTGAAGAAGAATTCTTAAACTTAAATTAAAATATAATCGACTAAAATAAACGAATTGAATTGAATTTCAAAGGCTGTTTTATAATTTAAAACAGCCTTTGTTTTTTATACTATTTAGCCTTGATTTGGTTTTTCTTTATCTTCTTCATAATTCTTTTCAAAGCACTATGAATAATAAGGTTTGAGTTTTTTGAAAGCGCATAATCATTATCTTTTTCAGAAACAACTAATTTACCAACTACTGTTTGACTGTATATTATTTTAAATATGTTTAAATCGTAGATACTAAGTGTCACCTCACCTATGTTTTTTGAAGGATCAGTTAGAGAATTACTTGCCCCTAAAACACCTACTTCATTGGATATATTTTTAGTTCTAATATCAATAAAGTAATCATAACCTGTGCCGTATTTTATATCTTTTAAAATAGATTTATCAAGACTAGGTGAAATATTACTAGGAATTAATAGTCCTTTCATGTTGCTAACTACCAAAAGTCTATTACCTATAAGTTCAGAAAATCGTTCATTTGCCATTTCAGTTAAACCATCTTTTCTAATGTTTTTAAAAGAAGTAACATCATTTAACAACCACTTTCCTTTTCTGAAATCTAATCGTGAATTTACATCTCCAGAATGAGTGTATTTTACCAAATTACAAGACGTAATTACAATAACAGCAAGTAATATGTATAAGTATTTCATATTTCTATAAATCAAACCCTAAATTTAGTTGTAACATTAAGGGGAAAAAACCATGACCTCCATTTACATCAAAATAATAAATAGGTCCCATATCAAATAAAAAGTGAAAGTTTTTACCATATTTACGTTGGATACCCCAAGTAGGTCCCGACAGCAAAATCTAAATTATCAGTTACTACATCATCTCCAAAAAGAGTTTTACCTCTTGTTAAAATACGAGCTGATATAAAATTTGCTGAATTGTTGGTTATATTCAAACCTTTAGTTTTACGTTTATCAAAATTATAAAACCATCTCTGTTGCAGGTCTAAAAAAGGGTTTATGGCATATACTAACCCTGTATCTACACCAGAAGCTGAAGAGTGTGGATAACTTCCACTATATCCTATTCCTACCCCTATAGAAAGAGTTGAGTTATTTCCAATAGGCATTTCATATTCAATCCCTGGGTTTAAAAAATTTACTCTCCAAACACGCTGCGTTAGTTGTTCTTGAGAAAATACTGTTGCAACAAATAAGCTACAAATAAGCAGGAATGATTTTTTCATAATTATTTTTTTAGTTCATAAACAACTATATAAAAAGTTAGAAGTGTTTTACCCTACTTTTACTTCTTATATTTAAACTATTTATCAAAAAACAATACTATACTTAACTAAAAAAGCCCGTACTTAAGTACGGGCTTTAAAGTTTATTAAAAAATTATTTTATTTTAAACGCTTTTTCTTTCGGATAATAAGCTACATCTGCCAATTGTTCTTCAATACGTAATAATTGATTGTATTTTGCCATACGATCAGAACGTGAAGCAGAACCTGTTTTGATTTGTCCACAGTTTAAAGCTACAGCTAAATCTGCAATCGTATTATCTTCAGTTTCTCCAGAACGATGACTCATTACAGAAGTATATCCTGCATTATGCGCCATGTTTACCGCTGCAATTGTTTCTGTTAATGTACCTATTTGATTTACTTTAATTAAGATTGAATTTGCAATTCCATTCTCAATTCCTTTTGATAAACGCTCAACGTTTGTTACAAATAAATCATCTCCAACTAACTGAACTCTATCTCCTACTTTTTCTGTTAACATCTTCCATCCATCCCAATCGTTCTCATCCATTCCATCTTCAATAGATATAATAGGGTATTTTTCACATAATTCAGCTAAATAAGTAGCTTGTTCTTCTGAAGTTCTTACAGCACCTTTATCTCCTTCAAACTTAGTATAATCATACTGTCCATCTATATAAAACTCAGCTGAAGCACAATCTAATGCAATCATCACTTCTTCTCCAAATTTGTATCCAGCATTCTTAGTTGCTAAGGCAATTGTTTCAATAGCGTCTTCTGTTCCTTCAAGCGTTGGAGCAAATCCACCTTCATCACCTACTGCTGTAGATAAATTACGATCATGCAATACTTTCTTTAAGTTGTGAAATATTTCAGACCCTACTTGCATTGCTTCTGTAAAGTTTTGAGCTTTTACTGGCATAACCATAAATTCTTGGAATGCAATTGGTGCATCTGAATGTGAACCTCCATTAATGATATTCATCATAGGAACAGGTAAAGTATTTGCTGAAACTCCGCCTACATAACGATATAATGGTAATCCTAATTCATTGGCTGCTGCTTTTGCTGCTGCTAAAGAAACACCTAAAATAGCATTCGCTCCTAAAACTGATTTGTTAGGAGTTCCATCTAAATCAATCATCAATTGATCGATCATGTTTTGCTCAAATACAGATACTCCTAATAACTCTTGGGCAATAACTGTGTTAACATTTTCAACCGCTTTTAAAACACCTTTACCCATATAATTGTCACCTCCATCACGTAATTCAACAGCTTCGTGTTCTCCTGTAGAAGCACCAGATGGTACTGCTGCTCTACCTACGATTCCATTTTCTGTAGTTACATCTACTTCCACTGTTGGATTTCCTCTTGAATCAAAAATTTGACGTGCATGAATGTTTATTATGATACTCATAGTTATTTACTTTTAATATAGATTCCCGTGATTGTTAATTCACGGGAATTTATTTATTATACTTTTTAAAAATTTATGCTTTTACTTTTTTAATGTTCTCAATGAACTGATCAAATAAGTATTCAGCGTCATGCGGTCCAGGACTAGCTTCTGGATGGTATTGTACAGAAAATACATTTTTAGACTTCATTCTAATACCTGCTACAGTATTATCGTTTAAATGTACATGTGTTATTTCCACATCTGGATGCGATTCTGTTTCTTCTCTATTAATAGCAAAACCATGATTTTGAGAAGTAATTTCTCCTTTTCCTGTCAATAAATTTTTAACAGGATGATTAATACCTCTATGACCATTATGCATTTTATAAGTAGAAATTCCATTAGCTAATGCAATTACTTGGTGCCCTAAACAGATTCCAAATAAAGGCAAATCTTTTTCTATTATTTCTTTAGCAGTCTTTTGAGCTTCTACTAAAGGCTCTGGGTCTCCAGGTCCATTAGAAATAAAGTATCCATCAGGATTAAAATCACTCATTTGTTCAAAACTAGCATTGTAAGGGTACACTTTAATATAAGCGCCTCTTTTAGCTAAGTTTCTTAAAATATTTTTCTTTATACCTATATCTAAAGCTGATATTTTTATTGGGGCATTTTCATCACCTACGAAATAAGGTTCTTTGGTTGATACCTTAGAAGCTAATTCTAATCCTTCCATGTTAGGAATTTCAGCTAATTGCTTCTTTAATTCGTCTATTTTATCTATTTCAGTTGAAATAACAGCGTTCATAGCTCCATTTTCTCTAATGTAAGATACTAACGCACGTGTATCAACATCTGAAATAGCTACTAAATTGTGCTTTTCGAACCAATCGAATAGATTCCCATCTGAATCTACACGAGAGTGTGTAAAACTGAAGTTACGACAAATTAAGCCTGAAATTTTAATTCCTTCTGATTCTACTTCTTCATTATTAACTCCATAATTACCAATATGAGCATTGGTCGTTACCATTAATTGTCCGAAGTAAGAAGGATCTGTAAAAATTTCTTGGTATCCTGTCATACCTGTATTAAAACAAATTTCTCCTGTTGCGGTTCCTTCTATCCCAATAGATTTACCGTAGAAAATAGTCCCATCTGCTAATAGAACTAATGCTTTTTTACGTGTTTGATATTTCATTTAGTGGTGTTGTGTAATTTGTTTGCAAAAATATATAAAAAAAGGGACAAACATTAAATGTTTATCCCTTTGATATAATTTATAAAAATTCTCATTTTTATTCTTCTTCTTGTGAAGTTTGAGTTTCAACAGCTGCAGCTTCAGTTTTCTTCGCTCCACCACGACGGCTACGACGAGTACTCTTTTTAGCTTTGTTTCCTTTTGGATTGTATAACTCGTTGTAGTCAACTAATTCAACCATCGCCATTGGAGCGTTATCTCCTTGACGGTTTCCTAATTTGATTATACGAACGTATCCTCCTGGTCTGTCTGCTACTTTTACAGAAATTTCTTTGAATAATTCTGTAACAGCTTCTTTGCTACGCAAGTAACTAAATACTACACGACGGTTGTGCGTTGTATCGTCTTTAGATTTTGTAATTAAAGGCTCAACAAACTTACGTAAAGCTTTCGCTTTAGCTTCAGTAGTATTGATTCGCTTGTGCTCTATTAAAGAACAAGCCATATTAGATAACATCGCTTTTCTATGCGCTGTTTTTCTACCTAAGTGATTAAATTTCTTTCCGTGTCTCATGACATTTGGTTTTAGCTCTCATCTTGCTACTACTCTAATTTAGAGGAGCAAAATATGAAAGGTTAATCTTTATCTAATTTGTATTTGCTTAAATCCATTCCGAAATTTAAACCTTTGTTAGCCACTAACTCATCCAATTCTGTTAATGATTTTTTACCAAAGTTTCTGAACTTCATTAAATCGCTTTTGTTAAATGATACTAAGTCTCCTAAAGTATCTACTTCTGCAGCTTTTAAACAATTTAAAGCACGAACTGATAAATCCATATCAACTAGTTTCGTCTTTAATAACTGACGCATATGTAATGATTCTTCATCATAAGTTTCAGTTTGTGCAATTTCATCTGCCTCTAAGGTGATACGCTCATCAGAGAATAACATAAAGTGGTGGATTAAAATCTTAGCTGCTTCTGTTAAGGCATCTTTAGGATTGATAGATCCATCAGTATCGATATCGAAAACTAATTTTTCGTAATCGGTCTTTTGCTCTACACGAAAATTTTCAACAGCATATTTTACATTCTTTATTGGAGTGTAAATAGAATCTGTAAAAATTGTTCCTAAAGGCGCACCAGCTCTTTTATTTTCTTCTGCTGGTACAAAACCTCTACCTTTTTCAATGGTAATTTCAGCATTTAACGTTACTGATTTATCCATGTTACAAATTACTAAATCTGGATTTAGTACTTGAAAACCTGAAATGAACTTTTGTAAGTCACCAGCTGTTAATTGCTCTTGCCCTGATATTGCAATAGAAACTGTTTCTCTATCTGATTCTTCAATCTGCTTCTTAAAACGTACTTGCTTTAAGTTTAAGATAATTTCTGTTACATCTTCTACAACACCTTGAATAGTTGAAAACTCATGATCAACTCCGTCGATACGTAATGATGTAATAGCGAATCCTTCAAGAGATGATAATAATACTCTTCGTAATGCATTACCAACTGTTAATCCAAAACCTGGTTCAAGAGGTCTAAATTCGAATCTTCCTGAAAAATCAGTAGATTCAATCATTATTACTTTATCAGGCTTTTGAAAATTTAAAATTGCCATATTATTTTTCTTCGTTTTAATTGTTATTTAGTTGCGCGGTTTATAAGTGTGAAGAAATACGAATAAACCCTTTGGCTAAATACCAATATGATTAATTTATTACTTAGAGTATAATTCTACGATTAATTGCTCTTTAATGTTTTCAGGAATTTGTAATCTTTCTGGAGCTTTTACAAATGTTCCTGATTTTTGATCTGCATTCCAAGTTAACCACTCGTAAACATTGCTATTAGCTGCTAAAGCGTTTTCAATAGCTTCTAACGACTTAGATTTTTCTCTTACTGCTACTACATCTCCCTCTTTTAATCTATAAGATGGAATGTTAACGATATCTCCGTTAACTGTAATGTGACGATGAGATACTAACTGACGTGCAGCTCTACGTGAATTTGCAACACCTAAACGGTATACTACGTTATCTAAACGAGATTCACATAATTGTAATAAGATTTCACCTGTTACTCCTTGAGAAGCTGATGCTTTTTTGAAAAGGTTACGGAACTGACGTTCTAAAATACCATAGGTATATTTAGCTTTTTGCTTTTCCATTAACTGGATTGCATATTCAGATTTTTTACCTCTTCTTTTACCTACTCCATGTTGTCCTGGAGGGTAATTTCTTTTTTCGAAGTTTTTATCGTCTCCGAAAATTGCTTCGCCAAACTTACGAGCAATCTTAGTTTTTGGTCCTGTATATCTTGCCATTTCTAATTAGTTTAGTAGGGATTATGAATTAAGGCGTACTCCTTCGATAATCTTTTTAATCCTACTGTGTTAAAATACTTAATTTTTCACGCACAAAAGTACGCTAAATAAAGTATAAGTTGAAAATTAATTCAACTTATACTCTTCTTCTTTTAGGTGGACGACATCCGTTGTGAGGAATCGGAGTAACATCAATAATTTCTGTTACCTCAATACCTGAATTGTGAATAGATCTGATTGCAGATTCTCTACCGTTACCTGGTCCTTTAACATACACTTTTACTTTACGTAAACCTGCTTCTTTAGCAACGTTTGCACAATCTTCTGCTGCTAACTGAGCTGCGTAAGGAGTGTTCTTTTTAGAACCTCTGAAGCCCATTTTCCCTGCAGATGACCAAGAAATAACGTCACCTTTTTTGTTTGTTAAAGAAATAATAATATTGTTGAAAGATGCAGTTACGTGAGCTTCACCAACTGACTCTATTACAACTTTACGTTTTTTTGTTACTTTAGACTTTGCCATAATTCTTTACTATTAGTAAAAAATAATCAATGATTATTTTTTCTTGTTAGCTACAGTTTTTCTCTTACCTTTTCTTGTACGAGAGTTATTCTTTGTTCTTTGTCCACGTAATGGTAAACCAAGTCTGTGACGAATACCTCTTTGACATCCGATATCCATTAAACGTTTAATGCTTAATTGAACCTCAGAACGTAACTCACCTTCAATAGTGTAAGTTCCAACTTGCTCACGAATTGCTGCAATTTGATCATCAGTCCAATCTTGAACTTTGATACTTTCATCTATATTGGCAGCAGCTAAAACTTCTTTAGCTCTGCTTCTTCCTATACCAAAGATGTAAGTTAAAGCGATAACACCTCTTTTATTCTTTGGAATATCTATACCTGCGATTCTTGCCATAACTACCCTTGTCTTTGTTTAAATCTAGGATTCTTTTTGTTAATTACATATAATCTGCCTTTTCTGCGTACAATTTTGCAGTCGGCACTTCTTTTCTTTAATGATGCTCTTACTTTCATCAGTGTGTGTTTTTAATATCTGTAAGTAATTCTTGCCTTTGATAAATCATACGGGCTCATTTCTAACTTTACCTTATCTCCTGGTAATAGTTTTATATAATGCATACGCATTTTTCCTGAAATGTGAGCCGTAACAATATGTCCGTTCTCTAATTCTACTCGAAACATTGCATTCGATAATGCTTCTGTAATAGTTCCGTCTTGTTGAATTGCTGGTTGTTTAGCCATATTATTTTAATGATTTTCTGTTACTGTTACCTGTTTTCATTAAACCATCATAACGACTGTTTAATAAATACGAGTTTATTTGCTGAATAGTGTCTATTGCAACTCCTACCATAATGATTAATGATGTTCCTCCATAAAACATTGCCCAGTTTTGAGTAACTCCAAACTTTACAATGATTGCTGGTAAAATAGATAAAGCTGCTAAGAAGATAGATCCTGGTAATGTAATTTTCGACAATACTGAATCTAAAAAGTTAGCTGTTTCTTCACCTGGTTTATAACCTGGAACAAAACCATTACTTCTCTTTAAGTCTTCTGCCATTTTATTCGTTGGAATAGTAATAGCAGTATAAAAGTAACTAAAGACAATAATTAATAAAGCAAATATAACGTTATACCATAAACCGTTAATATCAGTTAAACTGTTTAATGCTGGATATTTTTGACCTAATGCTATTGGTAAAAACATAATAGCCTGTGCAAAAATAATTGGCATTACTCCAGCTGCATTCAATTTTAAAGGAATGTACTGTCTTGCGCCATCAACATCTTTAATGTTTGTAACTGCTGTACGACGTGCGTATTGAACGGCTACTTTACGTACTGCTGTAACTAATAATACGGTTAACAAGATTACTACAAACCAAACTATTAATTCGATTAAAATCATCATAATTCCTCCAGCACCTGCAGTTTGCTTAGAAACTAATTCTTGAATAAATGCTGCTGGGAAATTTGCGATAATACCAACGGTAATTAATAATGAAATTCCATTACCAACTCCTTTATCAGTAATACGCTCTCCTAGCCACATTGCAAAAATTGTTCCTGCACTTAAAAGAATGATAGATGATACCCAAAATGTTGCTCCTGTTACTAAGAATGCTTCTTGCGGTAAACCCATTTGGTTTTGGATTACTCCAATGTAGGTTGGTGCTTGAAACAACGTAATAGCAATCGTAAGCCATCTTGTTATTTGCGTAATCTTCTTACGTCCACTTTCTCCATCTTTTTGTAATTTCTGTAAATACGGTACTGCAATACCCATTAACTGAACCACGATTGATGCAGAAATATAAGGCATTATACCAAGTGCCATAACTGACGCTCTAGCAAATGCCCCACCTGTAAATGCGTTTAATAAACCTAAAAGTCCACCGTCAGTACTGTCTTTTAATGCTGATAACTGAGTAGGGTCAATTCCTGGTAATGGAACTGCTGCCATAAAACGGTAAACAGCGATTAAACCTAAGGTTAAAAGTAATTTTTCTTTTAACTCTTCAATCTTCCAAATGTCTTTTAAAGTATTTATAAAATTCATCATTTACAATTCTTATAATGTTACTGCTTCACCTCCTGCTGCTTCAATAGCTGCTTTAGCTGATGCTGTAAATTTATGTACAGTTATATTTAATTTAGCTTTTAACTCTCCACCACCTAATATTTTAACTAAGTCGTTTTTACGAGCTAATCTGTTTTCTACTAAAACGTCTAAATTAACTGTATCTGTTATCTTTCCGTTATCTACTAATGATTGTAACTTGTCTAAATTTACACCAACATATTCTTTACGATTAATGTTAGTGAAACCAAATTTAGGTACACGTCTTTGAAGTGGCATTTGCCCTCCTTCAAATCCTATTTTACGAGAATAACCAGAACGAGATTTAGCTCCTTTATGTCCTCTTGTAGAGGTACCTCCGTGACCAGAACCTTCTCCACGAGCGATTCTTTTACCGCTTTTTGTAGATCCTGCTGCTGGTTTTAAGTTGTGTAAACTCATCTTTATATTGTCTTATTTAATTTCTTCTACAGAAACTAAGTGTGAAACTTTACTTACCATACCCAAAATTGTAGCTGATGCTTCATGCTCTACAGTTTGGTTCATTTTACGTAAACCTAACGCCTCTAACGTTCTTTTTTGATTTTTAAGGCGACCGATTTGACTTTTTACTTGTGTAACTCTAATTTTACTCATCGTCTTAAATTTTAACCGTTAAAAACTTTCTCTAAAGATATACCTCTTTGCTTAGCAATTGTAGCAGCACTACGTAATTGTAATAAAGCATCAAAAGTTGCTTTTACTACGTTGTGAGGGTTTGATGATCCTTGAGATTTTGATAATACGTCTTTAATACCTACAGCTTCTAATACTAAACGTACAGCACCTCCGGCAATAACCCCGGTACCGTGTGAAGCAGGCTTGATGAATACTTTTGCACCACCAAATTTACCTTTTTGTTCGTGTGGTAATGTTCCATCTAAAATAGGAATACGTACTAAATTTTTCTTTGCATCTTCAACTGCTTTTGCAATTGCAGAAGAAACATCTTTAGATTTCCCTAATCCGTGACCTACAACTCCATTACCATCTCCAACTACTACGATTGCAGAGAAACCAAATGCTCTACCTCCTTTAGTTACTTTGGTAACACGTTGTACACCAACTAATTTATCTACAAGCTCTAATCCGCTTGGTTTTACTCTTTCTACGTTTTTATATCCTAACATAATATAATTTCTTAAAATTTTAAACCAGCTTCTCTTGCAGCGTCTGCTAATACTTTAACTCTTCCGTGGTATAAATATCCGTTACGGTCAAAAGCAACAGTATCAACACCAGCCTTTACAGCTTTTTCAGCAATAGCTTTACCTACAGCTGTAGCCGCTTCTGCTTTAGAACTAGATGTAATTTCTTTATCTCTTGATGATGCAGATGCTAATGTAACACCAGCAACGTCATCAATTAACTGAGCATAGATTTCTTTGTTACTTCTAAAAACTGATAACCTTGGTTTTTCAGCTGTACCTGTAACAATCTTTCTAATTCTATGCTTAATTCGTTGTCTTCTTTCAAGCTTTGATAATGCCATAATAATTTCTCTTATTTATTATGCAGATTTACCTGCTTTTCTTCTTAATACTTCTCCTACAAACTTAATTCCTTTTCCTTTGTAAGGTTCTGGCTTACGGAATGAACGAATTTTTGCTGCAACTTGACCAACTAATTGCTTGTCATGTGAAGTTAATTTTACGATTGGGTTCTTACCTTTTTCAGATACTGTTTCAACCTTAACTTCTGGAGCTAAATCTATTACAATATTGTGAGAGAAACCTAAGGCTAAATCTAATTTTTGTCCTTGGTTAGATGCTCTATAACCAACACCTACTAACTCTAACTCTTTAGTAAATCCTTTGCTAACACCTTCAACCATGTTATTGATTAAAGCACGGTATAAACCATGTGCTGCTCTATGATCTTTACTTTCTGATGGTCTTTCTAAAGTAATGGTACCATCTTCAACTTTTACAGTAATATCAGACTTAATTTCTTGAGTTAACTCTCCTAATTTCCCTTTTACTGTAACCACATTTCCGTCTACTTTTACTTCAACACCTTGTGGCAATGCGATTGGATTCTTTCCTATTCTACTCATCTTACAAAATGTTTTTTAGTAAACGTAACATAATACTTCACCACCAACGTTCTCTTGTCTTGCTTTTTTGTTTGTCATTACACCTTTTGATGTAGAAACAATAGCAATACCTAATCCGTTCAATACTCTTGGCATTTCTTTAGCGCCAACGTATCTACGTAAACCTGGTGTTGAAATTCTTTGAATCTTTCTGATTACTGATTCTTTCGTGTCACGATCGTATTTTAAAGCTATCTTAATCGTTCCTTGAACCTTATCGTCATTGAACTGATAACTTAAAATGTAACCTTGATC
Organism: Tenacibaculum sp. TB-53; assembly: GCF_059716285.2. NCBI lineage: Bacteria > Pseudomonadati > Bacteroidota > Flavobacteriia > Flavobacteriales > Flavobacteriaceae > Tenacibaculum > Tenacibaculum sp. TB-53. The sequence goes on from NZ_CM202790.1 coordinate 1,773,128, forward strand.
GAACAAAATCTTCGTCATTTCCTTCTTCAACTTTGAAGCAGGAACTTCAACTACTCTGTGATTTGCTGCAATAGCATTTCTCACTCGAGTAAGAAAATCCGCGATTGGATCTGTATACATAGTTAATTAATTTTCGGTTTTGGTTTTTAGCATTATTATCTTATCAACGCAAATACTAAACCTGAAACCAGTTAATACTTATTTATTTGTTTTTTGAGTAAAATCTCATAAGCATTATACCATTTAAGTGGTATTTACTTACAAGGCGTAATTTACCCCATAAAAACAGAGTGCAAATATACATAAACTTTTTGAAAATCAAACCTTTTTGATGATTATCATTTTTAGTATCAAAATATTACGTTTTTGTAAGAGTATTTTTATTTTAAAATGAAATTAAAGTATGTATTAATTACACCCTTTTGTTAAGCAAAAAGGTGTACAACTTTGTTTAGTTATACACCTTTATTTTGTATGGAAGAGCTTCTTACCAGCTTGCTTTCTTTACTCCTGGAATTAATCCTTGGTTAGCCATTTCACGGAAAGTAACACGTGAAATTCCGAACTGACGCATATATCCTTTTGGACGTCCAGTTAGTTTACAACGATTGTGCATTCTAATTGGTGATGCGTTTTTTGGCAACTTTTGTAATGCTTCATAGTCTCCAGCTTCTTTTAAGGCTTTTCTCTTTTCTGCATATTTAGCAACCATTTTAGCTCTTTTGCGCTCACGCGCTTTCATTGATTCTTTAGCCATCTTATTAATTCTTTTTAAATGGTAATCCTAATTCTCCTAATAATGATTTAGCTTCCTTATCAGTGCTTGCTGATGTTACAAAAGTAATATCCATACCACTAATTTTTTTCACTTGATCAATATTAATCTCTGGGTAGATGATTTGCTCAGTAATTCCTAAATTGTAATTACCTCTACCATCAAAACCATTTGCTTTGATACCGTTAAAGTCTCTTACACGTGGTAAAGAAGCTGTAACTAATCTATCTAAAAATTCGTACATTTTATCTCCTCTTAACGTAACTTTTGCTCCAATAGGCATTCCTTTACGTAATTTGAAGTTTGCAACGTCTTTCTTAGAAATTGTAGGTACTGCTTTTTGACCAGTAATAGTAGTTAACTCATCAATAGCGTATTCTATTAATTTCTTATCTGCTATAGCTGCACCAACACCTTTACTTACAACTATCTTTTGTAATTTAGGCACTTGCATTACATTGCTATAACCAAATTCATCAGTAAGAGCTTTGATAACTCTGCTCTTGTACTCTTCTCTTAATCTTGGTACGTAACTCATTGTTATATTGCTTTATCTGATTTTTTTGAAACTCTGAACTTTTTTCCACTTTCCTTATCAAAATCATACCCTACTCTAACAGCTTCACCGTTTTCGATTAAGGCTACATTCGATATATGTAATGGAGCTTCCTTTTTTACAATTCCTCCTTGAGGGTTAGCAGCACTAGGTTTAGTGTGTTTAGACACCATATTTACACCTTCTACTACTACTCTATCCTTATCTTTAAGGATTTGTAAAACTTTTCCTTCAGATCCTTTATGATCCCCTGCTATAACTTTAACAGTATCTCCTGATTTAATTTTAAATTTTTTCATTTTAAAATCTGATTTTATAACACCTCAGGTGCTAATGATACTATTTTCATAAATTGTTTCTCACGTAATTCACGAGCCACAGGTCCGAATACACGAGTACCTCTCATTTCCTCTGAAGGATTTAAAAGTACACAAGCATTATCATCAAATCTGATATATGATCCGTCTTTACGTCTAACTTCTTTCTTAGTACGAACAACAACTGCACGAGATACTTGACCTTTCTTTACAGTTCCGTTTGGAGTTGCAGATTTTACTGAAACTACAATTTTATCTCCAACGCTAGCGTAACGCTTTTTTGTTCCTCCTAAAACTCTAATCACTAAAACTTCTTTTGCTCCAGTGTTATCTGCGACTTTTAATCTTGATTCTGTCTGTAACATATTATTTAGCTCTTTCTAGGATTTCTACTAATCTCCAACGCTTAGATTTACTCATAGGACGTGTTTCCATGATCCTTACAGTATCACCTTCGTTGCAATCGTTATTCTCGTCATGTGCAACGTACTTCTTAGTCTTCAATACGAACTTTCCGTACATTGGGTGCTTTACTCTTTTTACCTCGCTAACTACGATAGATTTCTCCATTTTGTTGCTAGATACTACACCGATTCTCTCTTTTCTAAGATTTCTTTTTTCCATCTTTAAAACTGACTAGAATTATTGTAATTCTCTTTTAGTTAACTCTGTAGCAATTCTTGCTACAGTTTTTCTTAAGCTACGTAACTCTAATGGGTTTTCCAATGGAGTTATGGCGTGAGCCATCTTAAGATCAGTATAATTTTTCTTCAACGCCCCTAGCTTTTCTTGTAAGTCAGCTGTTGATAATTCTTTAATTTCTGATTGTTTCATGATCTAATAGAATTAAGCGTTATAATCAAAATCTCTTGCTATTACAAACTTCGTTTTTACAGGAAGTTTTTGCGCTGCTAAACGTAAAGCTTCTTTTGCTACTTCCATTGGTACTCCACCAATTTCGAACAAAATTCTACCTGGTTTTACAACTGCTACAAAGTGATCTGGTGCACCTTTACCTTTACCCATACGTACCTCTAACGGTTTCTTTGTTATTGGTTTATCTGGGAAAATCTTAATCCAAAGTTGCCCCTCTCTTTTCATATAACGAGTTGCCGCAATACGAGCTGCCTCAATTTGACGAGAGGTAAGTAAGTTCTGGTCTAATGATTTGATACCAAACATTCCGTTAGAAAGTTGAGTACCTCTACCAGAGTTACCTTTCATATTTCCTTTCGCCTTCTGTACCTTACGGTATTTTACTCTTTTTGGCTGTAACATTGTTAATTTCTTTTAAAAATTATTTTCTTCTGCGAGGTTGACGTTTACCACCACCTTTGTTTCCACTACCTTTTTGCTTAGATAGTCCAACTAATGGAGATAATTCACGTTTTCCATAAACCTCACCTTTCATAATCCATACTTTCACACCGATTCTTCCGTATGTAGTATGTGATTCAACAAGTGCATAATCGATGTCTGCTCTGAAGGTAGAAAGAGGAATTCTTCCTTCTTTGTAATGCTCAGAACGTGCCATTTCAGCTCCGTTTAAACGACCTGATAATTGAACTTTAATTCCTTCTGCATTCATTCTCATTGCAGCAGCGATTGCCATTTTAGTAGCTCGCTTGTAAGAAATTCTATTTTCAATTTGACGTGCGATACTAGCAGCAACTAATTTTGCATCTAATTCTGGACGCTTAATTTCGAAAATATTAATTTGAACTTCTTTACCAGTAATTTTCTTAAGCTCTTCTTTTAACTTGTCTACCTCTTGACCTCCTTTACCAATAATGATACCTGGACGTGCAGTAGTGATAGTAACGGTTACAAGTTTTAAGGTACGCTCAATAATAATTCTTGATACACTTGCTTTAGATAATCTAGCATATAAATACTTTCTTATCTTATCATCTTCAGCAATCTTATCTCCGTAGTCATTTCCACCATACCAGTTAGATTCCCATCCTCTGATAATTCCTAAACGATTTCCTATTGGATTTGTCTTTTGTCCCATTTCTACTTTGATTAATTACTATTATTTTTAGTTCCTAACTCTAAAGTTACGTGATTAGAACGCTTACGAATTCTATGTGCACGACCTTGCGGAGCTGGTCTTAACCTTTTTAACATACCTGCGCTATCAACACAAATTGATTTTACGTATAATCCAGCATCTTCAATGCTTGCATCTTCATTTTTAGCTTGCCAGTTAGCAATAGCTGATAATAATAACTTTTCTAAGTTACGTGATGCTTCTTTTGGACTGAACTTTAAGATTTGTAAAGCTTTTTCAACTTCTACTCCTCTTACTAAATCTGCTACCAAGCGCATTTTTCTTGGTGATGTAGGACAATTAGTTAATTTAGCGAAAGCTCTAGACTTTCTAGCTTCTTTTAACTGTGTTGCCATGTTATGTTTACGACTTCCCATAATTTCCTACTATTTTTTACCTTTATTTTTTGCACCAGCATGTCCTCTAAATGAGCGTGTTGGTGAAAATTCGCCTAATTTATGACCTACCATGTTTTCAGTAACGTAAACTGGTACAAACTGACGTCCGTTGTGAACTGCAATTGTTTGCCCTACGAAATCAGGAGTAATCATACTTGCTCTAGACCAAGTTTTGATAACTGACTTACTACCTGCTTCTACGTTAGCTAACACTTTTTTCTCTAACTTATAGTGAACGTAAGGTCCTTTTTTTAATGATCTTGCCATGGTTTATTATTTCTTTCTACGTTCTACGATATACTTATTACTAGCTTTGGTCTTTGATCTAGTCTTAAATCCTTTAGCAGGAATACCGTTTCTAGATCTTGGATGCCCTCCAGAAGAACGTCCTTCACCACCTCCCATTGGGTGATCAACTGGGTTCATTCTTACTGCATTTGTTCTTGGTCTTCTTCCTAACCATCTACTTCTACCTGCTTTACCTGAAACTAATAATTGGTGGTCTGAGTTAGACACTACTCCAATTGTAGCCATACAAGTTAATAAGATAAATCTTGTTTCTCCAGAAGGTAATTTAACTGTTGCATATTTACCTTCTTTTGCAACTAACTGAGCAAAAGCTCCAGCAGAACGAGCCATAACAGCTCCTTGACCTGGGTGTAACTCAATACAAGAAATTGTAGTTCCTAAAGGAATTTCACTTAAATACATAGCGTTACCTACTTCTGGAGCTACTTCCTTTCCTGAAATGATTGTTTGACCTACTTTTAATCCGTTTTGTGCAATCACATAACGTTTTTCACCATCAGCATAACTAACTAATGCAATAAATGCAGTACGGTTTGGATCGTACTCAATAGTTTTTACTGTTGCAGGAATACCTTGCTTATCTCTTTTAAAATCGATAATACGGTATTTTTGTTTATGACCTCCACCGATGTTACGTGTAGTCATTCTACCCTGGTTGTTTCGACCTCCAGATCGTTTTTTCGGAGCTAATAAAGATTTCTCCGGCTTATCAGTAGTAATGGTGTCGAACCCATTTACAACTCTAAAACGCTGACCTGGTGTTATTGGTTTTAATTTTCTAACTGACATTCTGTCTTTTCTTAAAGATTGTTATAAAAATCAATAGTTTCTCCTTCAGCTAACTGAACGATTGCCTTTTTGTATCCACCTGTTAATCCAGTAACTAAACCTTTTTTAGTGTATTTAGTTTTTCTTTGTACTGGATAATTCATTGTTTTTACAGACTCAATCGCTACACCATAAGCAGCTTCTACAGCTCCTTTGATTTCTAATTTGTTAGCTTTTTTATTTACAACAAATGTATAACGGTTGTTTAACTCGCTATCATTTGTAGCTTTTTCTGTAATAATAGGTTTAATTAAAATACTCATCTTGTTCCCTATTTACTTAAATTAGACTCAATTCCTTCTAGAGAGCTTTCTGAAATAACCACTTTATTAGCATTTAAAACGCTATACGTGTTAATACCTGAAGCATCTACTACTTTAGAACCTTTTAAGTTACGAGATGATAAGTAAACATTCTTACTTTCTTCACCTAATACGAATAAAGACTTTTTAGCGTCTAATTCTAAAGCTTTTAATACATTGATAAACTCTTTAGTTTTTGGAGCTTCAAAATTGAAATCTTCAACAACCACTAAATTGTTTTCTTTTGCTTGAATACTTAAAGCTGACTTACGTGCTAAACGCTTTAAGTTTTTATTTAACTTAAAAGAATAGTTTCTAGGTCTTGGACCAAACATACGTCCACCACCTCTAAAAACACCAGACTTGATACTACCCGCACGAGCTGTACCAGTTCCTTTTTGTTTTTTTATCTTTCTTGTACTACCAGCAATCTCAGCTCTTTCTTTCGATTTATGAGTACCTTGTCTTTGATTAGCCAAATACTGCTTTACATCTAAATAAATTGCATGATCATTTGGCTCAATTCCGAATACCTCGTTAGAAAGTTCAACTTTTCTACCAGTATCTTTTCCTGTAATATCTAATACTGCTACTTTCATTATTTCTCGATAGTTACATAAGAGTTTTTGTGACCAGGAATTGCTCCTTTTACAACGATAAGATTCTTATCTGCAACCACTTTTAAAACTCTTAAATTTTGAACTTTTACTTTGTCTCCACCCATACGACCTGCCATACGCATTCCTTTGAATACTCTTGCAGGGTATGATGCTGCACCAATTGAACCTGGAGCTCTTAAACGGTTATGTTGACCGTGAGTTGCTTGTCCAACCCCGCCAAAACCATGACGTTTAACAACACCTTGAAAACCTTTACCTTTAGAAACTCCTGATACATCAACGAATTCTCCTTCAGCAAAGTGTTCAACAGTAATTGAGTCACCTAATTTGTACTCACCTTCGAATCCTTGGAACTCAACGACCTTTCTTTTAGCAGATGTACCAGCTTTTTTAAAGTGACCATCTAAAGCCTTGTTAGAGCTTTTTGCTTTTTTGTCATCGAAACCAAGTTGTAACGCGTTATAGCCGTCAACCTCTTCGGTTCTGACTTGGGTAACAACGCAAGGACCTGCTTCGATTACAGTACAAGGAATATTTTTCCCGTTTTCATCGAATAAGCTGGTCATTCCTACTTTTCTTCCTATTAACCCAGACATATTTGTTAATTTTCAGACGATAGATTTTAATTTATCCAGCGCGTCTATTAATAAAATAATTTTTTGAAACAAATGTTTCTTGTTTTCCTTCGAATTTCTCAAAAAAAAAGAGCGAAAAACATCTTCACTCTTTGAATTTGTTTTACCGTTTTTCCTTCGCGAAACCCTCAGGACATGTCATTTCTGAATACTTTTCAGAAATTTCCACACTCCGAAAACTAAAATTTCGGTGTGCAAAAGTATAAAAAACTTTCGGCTTAACAAAATTAAACCGAAAGTTATTGATTTACTTATACTTTGATCTCAACTTCAACTCCACTTGGTAACTCAAGTTTCATTAGTGCATCAATAGTTTTTGAAGAAGAACTATAAATGTCTAATAATCTTTTGTAAGCAGATAATTGAAATTGTTCTCTTGATTTTTTGTTTACGTGTGGTGAACGTAACACTGTAAAAATCTTTTTATTTGTTGGTAAAGGAATTGGTCCGTTTACTACAGCACCAGTACTCTTTACTGTTTTTACGATTTTCTCAGCAGACTTGTCTACTAAATTATAATCGTAAGATTTTAACTTTATTCTAATTTTTTGACTCATCTTAATTAACCTTTAGCGTTTGCGATTACTTCTTCTGAAATGTTACTTGGAGTTTCTGCATAGTGAGAGAATTCCATAGTAGAAGTTGCTCTACCTGAAGATAATGTTCTTAAAGAAGTAACATATCCAAACATTTCTGATAAAGGAACGATTGCTTTTACTACTTTAGATCCAGCACGATCGCTCATATCGTTTACTTGTCCTCTTCTTCTGTTTAAGTCTCCAACGATATCTCCCATGTTCTCCTCTGGAGTTAACACTTCTAATTTCATCATTGGTTCCATGATTACAGCTCTTGCAGCTTTTGCAGCAGCTTTATAACCTAACTTAGCAGCTAATTCGAATGATAATTGATCAGAATCTACAGGGTGGAAAGATCCATCCTTTAAAGTAATCTTCATCGAATCCATTTCGTAACCAGCTAAAGGACCATTCTTCATTGCCTCTTTGAATCCTTTCTCTACTGAAGGTACAAATTCCTTAGGAACGTTACCACCTTTAATAATAGACTCAAATTGTAACCCTGTAACACCTTCATCAGCAGGCTCCATAGTAAATACAATATCAGCAAACTTACCACGTCCACCAGATTGTTTCTTATAAACCTCTCTGTGATCTGCAGTAGCTGTTAAAGCTTCTTTGTACTCTACTTGTGGTTGTCCTTGATTTACTTCAACCTTAAACTCACGCTTTAAACGGTCAACAATAATATCTAAGTGTAACTCACCCATTCCAGAAATTACAGTTTGACCTGAAGCATCATCTGTTTTTACAGTAAATGTTGGATCTTCCTCTGCTAATTTACCTAAAGCCATACCTAACTTATCAACGTCAGCCTTAGTTTTTGGTTCAACAGCAATACCGATTACTGGATCTGGGAAATCCATTGATTCTAAAACAATTGGATTCTTTTCATCAGATAAGGTATCTCCTGTTTTAATATCTTTAAATCCTACAGCAGCTCCAATATCTCCAGCTTCAATAAAGTCGATAGCATTTTGCTTGTTAGAATGCATTTGGTAAATACGTGAAATACGTTCTTTTTTACCTGAACGGTTGTTCAACACATAAGAACCTGCATCTAAACGACCAGAATAAGCACGGAAGAATGCTAAACGCCCTACGAAAGGATCTGTAGCAATTTTAAATGCTAAAGCTGAAAATGGTGCTTTTGCATCTGGCTTACGTGTTTCTTCCTCACCAGTATCAGGATTAGTTCCTACTATATTATCTCTATCTACTGGCGAAGGTAAATAACGACATACAGCATCTAATAAAAACTGAACACCTTTATTTTTGAATGATGAACCACATACCATTGGAATAATAGACATATCCATTACAGCAGCTCTTAATGCAGCGTGCACTTCTTCTTCTGTAATTGAATCCTCATCTTCCATGTACTTCTCTAATAAGTTTTCGTCATAAGCAGCAACCTCTTCGATTAACTTACCACGTAACTCACGAGCTTCTTCTTTTAATTCTTCTGGAATTTCTACAACATCAAAAGTTAACCCGTAGTTGTCATCATGCCATACAATAGCACGGTTTTTAACTAAATCAACAATTCCTTTAAAATCTGCTTCATCACCAATGTTTAATACGATTGGCACTGCATTAGACTTTAACATGTCTTTTACTTGCTGACATACAGCTAAGAAGTTTGCTCCTTGACGGTCCATTTTGTTAACGAAACCGATACGTGGCACTTTATAGTTATCAGCTAAACGCCAGTTAGTTTCAGATTGTGGCTCAACTCCGTCTACTGCAGAGAATAAGAACACTAACCCATCTAATACACGTAACGAACGGTTTACCTCTACGGTAAAATCAACGTGACCTGGAGTATCAATAATATTAAAATGGTATCCCTTAGCATCAGCGGTAGGCTGTCCATTTTCGGTTGGAAATTGCCAAGTACAAGTAGTAGCTGCAGAAGTAATTGTAATACCTCTTTCAGCTTCTTGCTCCATCCAGTCCATTGTAGAAGCACCATCGTGAACCTCTCCAATTTTGTGAGACACCCCTGTATAGAAAAGGATACGCTCAGTTGTTGTTGTTTTACCAGCATCAATATGAGCAGCAATACCGATATTTCTTGTATATTTTAAATCTCTTGCCATTTCTTATTAAAATCTAAAGTGTGAGAATGCTTTGTTTGCTTCAGCCATCTTATGAGTATCAACTCTTTTCTTAACAGCAGCACCTTCTTCTTTAGCAGCAGCTAAAATCTCAGCAGCTAAACGTTGTGCCATTGTTTTTTCATTACGCTTACGCGCATAAGAAATCATCCATTTAATCGCCATAGAAACCTTACGGTCTGGACGAATTTGCATTGGAATTTGGAAAGTTGCACCACCAACACGGCGAGAACGAACTTCTACGTGAGGCATCACATTAGATAAACCATCTTTCCACACTTCTAAAGCCGACTTTTCTTCGTCAGTTTTCTTTTCGTTTACGATATCCATTGCATCGTAAAACACTTTGAACGCTACAGATTTTTTACCGTCCCACATTAAGTTATTCACAAAACGTGTAACTAATTGATCATTGAATCTTGGATCCGGTAACAAAACTCTTTTTTTAGCTCTTCTTTTCCTCATGTCTTTACATTAAAAAAGTTACTAATTAATTTTTACTTTTTGTCTTTTGGGCGTTTTGCACCGTACTTAGATCTACGTTGGGTTCTACCCTCAACTCCAGCAGTATCTAATGCTCCACGTACCACGTGATATTTAACACCTGGTAAATCTTTTACCCTTCCACCTCTAACTAATACTATCGAGTGCTCCTGCAAGTTGTGTCCCTCACCTGGAATATACGCGTTGATTTCATTACCATTTGTTAAACGCACCCTTGCAACCTTACGCATCGCTGAGTTAGGTTTCTTAGGTGTAGTGGTATACACACGCGTACAAACTCCACGTCTTTGTGGACATGCTTGTAAAGCAGCCGATTTACTCTTCTTAGTTATTTTGGCTCTTCCTTTACGAACTAATTGTTGAATAGTTGGCATACTAAATTATTACTTGTTTTTAATTTGTACTTAAATTACTCTAATTTTAAGAGTGTGCAAATGTACGACAATTTTCTATTTATTCAAATATCAAGTAGTTATTTTTAACAAACCTCAAAAAAAACTTCAAAAACTCAAACTCACAGCGCCTCTTACACCTTCTCTAAAACATAAAAAAAAACAAACAATATGTTAAAAAAAACAAACAATTTCAAAAAACAAACAACAATCTTACATTCCACACCAAAACAAACACTTTATTTTAGAATTATTTAACAAATACCTTGTTTTTTTAAGTTTTATTTATGATTTTTGGCTCAATTAATTCAAATAATTACATAATGAAAACAAAGTTTAATGGAATTTTAACGCTAATCTTAGCGTTAATTGTGCAAATATCCTTTGCACAAGAAAAAGTAATTTCAGGAACAGTTTCTGACGAAACCGGACCTCTGCCTGGAGTTAATGTATTAAAGAAAGGTACGACGATAGGTGTAGAAACTGATTTTGACGGAAAATACACTATTAATGCTAAAACTGGAGATGTTCTTGTTTTTAGTTTTGTTGGTATGAAAACTATCGAAAGAACAGTTACAAGCTCTAACACAATTAATTTAACAATGACTACTGACAATGTACTTGATGAAGTTGTTGTTACCGCACTTGGACAATCAAGAAGTGAAAGAGCTTTAGCCTTTGCAGCTCCTAAAGTAAAAGCTGCTGAATTAAATGCTGCTCAGAACGACAATGCCATAAGTGCTTTATCAGGAAAAGTAGCTGGTTTAAAAATCAATTCTCCTTCTGGTAATATAGGGGGATCTCAAAGAATCCTAATTAGAGGATCTAATTCTGTTACTGGTGAAAATCAACCTTTATTCGTTATCGATGGAATACCTATGGATAACTCAAATTTTAACAGCTCTAACGCCCAAAGAGGTGCTGGTGGTGTTGATTTTGGTAGTACTATTAATGATATTGACCCTAGTAATATTGAAACTGTTACTGTTTTAAAAGGAGCAGCAGCAGCTTTGTATGGGTCTAGAGCCTCTAATGGTGTTGTGTTAATCACTACCAAGACAGGTAAAAATTCAAAAAAACTAGGTGTAAGTATTAACTCTTCTATTACTTTTTCTGAAGTTGCTATCTTACCTGACCTTCAAAGAGAATATGGTGGAGGTTCTATAATTCCAGATTTTGATGACAAAGGTAACAGAATAGGTCGTAATGGTTTTGCTATACAAAACATTGGTGGAGCTGAATACATGTTAGTTCAATATAACACTGATGAAAGTTGGGGACCTAAATACAACCCTAATTTAAAAGTATTACACTGGGATGCTTTTGATCAAGCTAGTTTTCCTAATGATTATTTAAAACCAAGAGCTTGGGTAGCACCTGAAAACGACGTAGACTCATTTTTCAAAACAGGTATTTCTACAAACAACACCTTAACTCTAACTTCAGCTAGTGATAAAGGTAGCGTATTATTTTCTGCTGGTATTCAAGAAAATAGTGGTATAGTACCAAACACAGAGGTTAATCGTCATTTTGCAAAGTTTAGCATCAATCAAAAACTATCTGATGATTTAACCGCTGTTAGTAGTATAAATTATGTTCAAACATCTGGTTCTAGACCTGTTATTGGCTATGACGACAATAGTGTTACCCAAAAGTTTTTTCAATGGGGACAAAGACAACTAGACTATAAAAGGTTACAGAAGTATAAAAATGATGACGGAACCCAAAGAACCTGGAATAGAAATTCATGGAACAATCCTAAACCTAAATACTCTGACAACCCTTACTGGACAATTAACGAAAATCTACCTACCGACAGAAGAACTCGTGTATACGGAAATGCTAGTTTAAATTATCAAATAACAGATGACTTAAGTATTAAAGGTAGTGTATATGCTGACACATATAACTTTAGAAACACAGAACAAAAAGCTATAGGTTCTCAAGCTCAATCTGAATTCTTAGAAAGAGCCTACAATTTTAAGGAATACAACTATGAGTTTACTGCTAATTATAAAAAAGATTTTTCAGAAAACTTTAAACTATCCGCTTTGTTTGGGGCTAACAAAAGAAATCACACCTTAAATTATCGCTTCAACCAAACTACTGGTGGCTTATCAGTACCTAATATTTATAACATTAACAATGGTAAGGGACCTTTAGAGAAAAATGTTGATAATATAGATAAAGTAGTGAATAGTTTATTTGGAAGCGTTAGCTTATCTTTTGCTAATCAATTATTCATTGACTTAACAGGTAGAAATGACTGGTCTTCTACTTTACCAGAAGATAATAACTCATACTTCTATCCTTCTGCTTCTGTTGCATGGGTATTCAACGATGTTTTATTTCCTGAATCAAACTGGTTTAACTATGGTAAATTAAGATTTGGGTGGGCACAAGTAGGAAATGATACAGATCCATACAGAGTTATAAGCACTTTAACTTTAGACACTCCTTTTAAAGGTGATGGTAGAGTTACATCTCCTTCAAGCCTATTAAACTCTAACTTAGTTAACGAAACAACTACTACATGGGAAGTTGGAACAGAGTTAAACTTTTTAAATAGAAGAGTAAATTTAGATGTTACATATTACAGCAACGAAACAACAGATCAAATCATACCTGTTGACCTTTCTTATGGAACAGGTTATGGCTCTCAATGGATAAATGCGGGTAAAATGACTAATAAAGGGGTAGAAATACAACTAGGCTTAAAACCAATAGTTAATGAAAACTTCACATGGAACATTGATGTGAATTTCGCTAAAAACGAAAATGAATTGGTTGAATTAAAAGAAGGGCTAAACTCTATTCTTTTAACAAACGCTCCTTTCCAAGCTCAACTAGCTGCAACAGTTGGTAAAGCTTATGGTTCAATCATGGGTACTGACTTTATTTATGATGATCAAGGAAATAAAGTAATTACTAGTGATGGTACATATGCAGCGACTAATGATTTAGTTGCTTTAGGTTCTGCTAACCCTGACTTCAGTGCTGGTTTAAGAAATAGTTTTAAATACAAGAACTTTGACTTAGGAATTTTACTAGAAATGAGTAAAGGAGGTAAGTATTTTTCTACATCACACATGTGGGGAATGTACTCTGGTATGCTGCAAGAAACAGTTAACAATAACATAAGAGAAGATGGTATCGTATTACCTGGAGTAACTGGTACTGTAACTTATAATGACGATGGAAGCTACACTGTTACTAATACCGCTCCTAACACAACTAAAATATCTGGTCAAACTTACGGTACTTCACACTACGGTGGTTTTGGAACTCCAGATGCTCAAAATGTATTTGATGCTGACTTTTACAAAATAAGAGAGGTTTCTCTAGGATATACTTTTAAAGGAGAATTTTTAAAAGTTTTTGATAACGCTAGAGTTAGTTTATTTGGTAGAAATTTATACACCTGGGGGCTTGATTACGACGGAATTGACCCTGAAACAGTATCAACAGGTTCAGGTAACATTCAAGGTTTAGAAGGAGGTTTACAACCTTCTGTTAGATCTTTTGGTATGAACTTAAACTTATCTTTCTAAAACTAATATAAGATGAAAAAAATAAAATATATATTCGCTTCACTTTTGCTAAGTTCTTTTTTAGCATGTGATACAGATTACATTAATGACCCTGACAACCCTGAAACAGCACCTTCTACTCAGTTAGTAACTAGTGCTCAATTTAATTTAGCTTACGAATTAAATGATCAGTGGACTGGCGCGAGAGCAACATTAGCATTTGCTCAATTCTGGGCTGATGAATTTTATACTGACGAAAATAGATACGCCTTAAGAGTTTCGCAAGTAGATGATTTATGGCAGGAACCTTATTTAATTTTAACTGACTTAAAAAAAGTCATCGAATTAAATGAAAATCCTGAAACTGCTAATTTAATGTCTGCTTATGGCGACAATAACAATCAAATACAAGCTTCAAGAATAATGATGGCATTCACTTTTTCTAAATTAGTTGATGTTTTTGGAGATGTTCCTTATTGGAGTTATGGACAAAGAGATAATACTGCTTTTGAAGCTTTACGTCTAGAAGAAGGTATTAATAGTCCTGCTTATACTAGTGCTGAAACTATTTATGAAGACTTATTAGCTGAATTACTTGATGCCGCTAACAAAATGAATACCTCTAAAACTGTATTCACATCAGGAGATAATATTTACAATGGAGAGCCTGCTTTATGGGTTAAATTTGCTCACTCTATAAGACTTAGACTAGCAACTCATATTAATAAATATGATAACGCATTGGCTATGACAGTTTATAATGAATCTAATACCAAAGCTTTTACTTCTAATGCGGATAATGCTACTTTTGAATATGGTACTGATGATATAACTGGAGGCCCTTGGCATAACGCTTTTACTGTTGGAGCTCGTAAAGACTTTGGTCCTGCCCTATCTTTTACAGACTTACTATATAATCGTGTTGGACCATTCTCTTCAATCACAGAAGAAGACCCTAGGGTTACTAAATATTTTGATCCTTTAGGTACAACTGAAATTATTGGTATTCCTTATGGGTTTGGTAACGCTGTTGCACGAGCTGTGGAAAATGAAAGCATACCTAGCTCTGAAATAATCAAACCAGACTATAATCAGATTTTATTGTCTTACGCGGAAATGGAATTTATTAGATCTGAATTCAACGGATGGAACCAAACAAATTATGAAAATGGCGTTAAGGCTTCAATGCAGTCATGGGGAGTTCCTTCATCAGATGCTGATAACTATGTAGCAATGCTACCTGTTGCTAATGAAGAAAATGTCTTGACTCAAAAATATATTGCTTTATATATGGACGGGCTGGAAGCTTGGACTGAGTATAGAAGAACTGGATACCCTAATACTTTATCTGTGCCTGGAGATACTTTTGGTTCTGCTACCTTTACTACCTTAGTACCTGGATTAAACACGATACCTAACAGAGTTAACTACCCACAGAAAGAACAATTATTGAATAATTCTAATTGGGATGCTGCTAGGCAAGGTCTTTCTGATGGAGACACCATGATATCTAAATTGTTTTGGGATGTAAATTAATATACTACGACCTAAAACAAACACTTTTTATTAAAACGCCCTGATATCAGGGCGTTTTTTTATGTTAAAAAATTGTTTATTTAAGATATATTTATGATTTTAGCGATTAATTAATTCAAATAATTACATAATGAGAACAAAGTTTAATGGAATTTTAACGCTATTCCTAGCGTTGATTGTGCAAATATCCTTTGCACAAGAAAGAACGATTTCAGGTACTGTTTCAGATGAATCTGGTCCATTACCGGGAGTTACGATCTTAAAAAAAGGTACTGCACAAGGTACTGAAACTGATTTTGATGGAAATTACTCTATTCAAGCTAAAACAGGAGATGTTTTAGTTTTCAGTTTTGTTGGTATGAAAACTACTGAAAAAACTGTTGGAGCTTCTAACCAAATTAGCGTTGTGTTAGAAACAGATAATTTATTAGAAGAAGTAGTTGTTGTAGGTTATGGTACCACTACAAAAAAATCTTATGCTGGTACAGCATCTGTGGTTAAAGCTGAAAACATTGAGGCTAAATCTTTTTCTAACGTATCTCAAGCATTAGCTGGTGAGGTTTCGGGTGTAACAGTAATTAACACTTCAGGGCAACCAGGTTCTATTGGTACTGTACGTATTCGTGGTTATGGTTCTCCTTTAGGTAATCGTAGTCCATTATATGTGGTCGATGGAATCCCTTTTGCTGGAAATTTTGATTTGAACTCAATCAACCCTTCTGATATCAAAAACACTACGGTACTAAAAGACGCTACAGCAACAGCTATTTATGGTTCTAGAGGTGCAAATGGAGTTATTCTTATAACTACAAAAAGTGGTAGCAACAACTCTGAAAGAAGCTCTATAGAGGTTGATGTTAAAACAGGTATCAACACACAGCTTATACCTAGATATGATGTTCTAACATCTCCTGAAGAATATATCGGTTATACATGGGAAGGTATTTATAATGAGGGCGTTCTCGATAGTAGTACTGACCCTGTAGCTTATGCCAATGCAAGATTATTTACTTCAGTTGGAGCTGGTAACGGTTATAATATGTGGAATGTTGCTGATGCTTCTGCTTTAATAGATCCTGCTACAAAAACTGTTCGACCTGGTGTTCAACGTCTTTTTACTCCAGAAAAATATGCAGATTTAGCTTTTGGTACTGGGATAAGACAAGAAGCTAACGTACGTTTTTCAGGCGGTTCAGAAAAATCTAAATATTTTGCTTCATTTGGTTATCTTGATGACAGTGGTTATTCTTTAAACTCAGATTATAGAAGATATACTACAAGACTTAATTTAAACTCTGATGTTAAAGATTGGTTAAATATAGGAGTAAATATAGGTTATGCTTATTCTGAAAGCACAAATAATGGTCAGATTGAAGGAGCTGAAAATGTATTCGAATTTGCTGATAAGATGGCTCCTATTTATCCAGTATATGCGAGATACCCTAACTCAGGCCAATTAATTCCTGATCCTATTTATGGTGGCAACCAATTTGACTATGGTGCTCCAACAGGAACTACAAATGGTTTTGATAGAGATAGACCTATATCAAACTTATTAAATCCTATCGGTTCTGCTATTTTAGATTTAGATGCATTTGATACTCATGCTTTAAATGGTAGTTTTAGTGCTAATTTTAAATTAACTGATAAATTATCTTTTGAAACTAAATTTGGAGGTCAATACTCTATAGAACAAAGAAATAATGTTAGTAACCACGCTTACGGTACTGCTGCTGGAGTTAATGGAAACATTACTGTTAGAAACAGAGTTAGATGGTCTCAAACATTTTTACAACTTTTGCGTTATAAAACCTCTTTTGGAGATCATAATTTAGAGGCTTTGGCTGCTCATGAAACTTTTGAGAGAAGATTTGTACAAGATCAAGCTTTTAAACAAAATATAGTTGTTCCTGGCTTATATAACTTAAATAATTATTTAGAAGCTAGTGCTGCAGCCTCAGGCTATGAAGTTGGCTCGGGAATTGAGTCTTATTTTGGACAAGTAAACTATAACTATGCTGGAAAGTATTATTTCACAGGATCGTTGAGAACGGATGGTTCTTCTAGATTTGTAAACGATAAGTGGGGTGTATTTGGCTCAGTTGGTGCTTCATGGGTTGTTAGTGAAGAAGACTTTATGCAAGACAGTTTTATTTCTTACTTAAAAGCAAAAGCTTCTTGGGGTGTAACAGGAGATCAAGACGGTGCCTTAAATACTTCTGGTTTTGATATATTCAATGTTAATTTTATTGGAGGTGGTGCTGCTATTGATTTACGTTTAGCTGGTAACCCTGATTTAACTTGGGAAACAACTAGAATGTTCCAAACTGGTGTCGAATTGAGTTTAGGTAATTATGTTGATGCTAACTTTGACTATTATATAAGAAATACTGATAATTTATTTTTCAACAGAAGACTTGGACCTTCTTCAGGACTTTCTTCTATTTTGGTAAATGATGGAGAAGTTCAATATAACGGATTCGAGTTTGATGTTACTACACATATAATAAATAAAGAAAACTTTAAACTTGACCTGTCTTT
Organism: Tenacibaculum sp. TB-53; assembly: GCF_059716285.2. Lineage (NCBI taxonomy): Bacteria > Pseudomonadati > Bacteroidota > Flavobacteriia > Flavobacteriales > Flavobacteriaceae > Tenacibaculum > Tenacibaculum sp. TB-53. The sequence goes on from NZ_CM202790.1 coordinate 1,791,122, forward strand.
GAACGGAGAAGTCTTAAGTAACGAAATGAAGACTATGCCTTTGGATCCTTCAACTGGTTTACCTAAAATTCTTGATTCAAATTCAAGTGAGGATGGAGGTTACGCTTATGCTCAAGGACGTTCTATTTTTGACTTTTATATGCAAGAGTGGGCTGGTGTAGACCCTAATGATGGTGCGCCATTATGGAATCAATACTATAATGATGCAAATAACAATGATGTATTAGATGCTGGTGAAGATGATTTTAGCACTTTAGAAAATGGAGATGACAGTACTACTGGTTCTCTTTATGAATATAGATTAAGCGCATCAAATGCTAATATTAAAAAAACTACAACCAAAAACTACTCTAATGCAACTCAAGTATTTCTTAATAAGTCACTAATTCCTGATGTAAGAGGTGCTTTTAGATTATCTGGTAAATTAAGTGACTTTGATTTTTCTACTCAGTTTACTTATAGTTTAGGAGGATATGCATATGACAACACTTACGCAGAACTTATGTCTGGAAATAACAACTTTCACGTAGATATTAGAAATAGATGGCAAAATCCTGGTGACCAAACTAATGTGCCTCTTTTAGCTAACGATTCTGATGTTGTTGCTAATATTTCTTCTGCGTCTTCTCGCTTTATAACTAGTACTGATTTTATAGCATTAAACAATGCTAGAATTGGGTATACCTTACCTAATAAGTTCTTAGGAGAGTCTGGTATTGATTTATTAAATATTTGGATATCTGGAGATAATCTTTTTAACGAAACTACTAGAAGAGGTTTTAACCCTGCTGTTACAGAAACTGGAAGCTCTGCACGTAGAATATACGCTCCTGCTACTACGTTAACTTTAGGTGTAAGAGTTAAATTTTAAATTTTATTAACATAATAATTATGAAAAAAATAATAAAAATATCATTAGCAATTATGACTATAGGGTTTTCATATAGCTGTGCTGATGAACTATTAGATAATAGTGGAGTTTCTGGTGATAGTCAACCTACCCAGTACCTTACTAGTGCTCAAGCTGAATTTGGCACAAACACAAATCCAGATATACCTGCTGCTTTTGCTAATGGTATTTACGCACAAATGATTCAAGTTGGTAGTGGTGGTTCTGACTCTCAAACTGACTTTGGACAAAAAGGGCAAGATATTTATGCTGATATTGTATCTGGAGATATGGCTCTAACTGCTTCTGCTTTCCGCTGGTATAATAGAATATCTCAACTTGATGTTACTCAAAACTTCATAAGAGGTGAAAATAGAATCATTTGGAGATATTATTATAGAATCGTTAGATCAGCTAATACAGTTATTAAGAGTTTAGGTGGTAACGACTTTACTCCTACTATTGATGAAAACAAGTTTGCAATGGGACAAGCTAAAGCAATGAGGGCTTATGCTTACTTTTATTTAACTCAATATTATCAAAGAGAATATAATCCTAGTGAGTTAATTTTACCTATGCCTATTGAGGCTACTAGTACAAATCTTCCTAAATCTTCTGCTCAAGAAGTTTATGACTTGATGGAGAAAGATTTAACAGAGGCTATAGCTTTATTAGACGGTTTTGAAAGAACTTCTAAAAACCAAGTAAATAAAGATATTGCTCAAACTTTATATGCATATGTTTTAGGTGCTAGGGGTACTGACTTCCCTAAAATGGCAACTCTAACGCAAAATGTTATTGATGCTAATAAGTTTATTATTAAGTCTGCTAATACTGTTACCGATGGCTTCAACAGTGTTAATGACCCTAGTTGGATGTGGGGTATTGACATAGTTCCTGAAAATGGATTAGGTTTAGTTTCTTGGTGGGGTCAAGTCGATGCCTTTTCCTATAGTTACGGATGGGCTGGTGATTATAAAGCCATTGATATAGGGCTTTATAACCAAATCCCTGCTAATGATGCAAGAAAAGCTCAATTTTTTGCGAACTCATCAAGTACTAGATATTTACAACCTTTATTTAAATTCTATTGGGCTCCTAATGTAGATGTAGGTTCTGGACCTCAAACTGGTCTTGGTGCTGATTATGTTTATATGCGTATTGAAGAAGTTTATTTATTAAACGCTGAAGCAAATGCTCGCTCTGGTAATGAAGGGGCTGCTAGAAATAGTTTGAAAGCTGTTATGCAAAATAGAGTTCCAGATGTTACTTATATTGATGCTTTAAGTGGTCAATCATTATTAGATGAGATATACTTGCAAACTCGTATTGAATTATGGGGAGAAGGTAAGAGTTATTTAGCAATGAAGCGTTTTAAAGCTACAGTAAATAGAGGTTCAAATCATATTTTCTTAGCTAATGAATCAATGGATTATAATGAAGAAAAAATGACTTTTGAAATTCCTCAAGATGAAATTCAAAACAATCCTTTCTTGAATGATCAAAATCAATAATTATAATAAGACATAATTATTCATAGTCTTAACCACCTCTAACGAGGTGGTTTTTTTATACCATAAAATCAACTACATTTGCAACATGGAACAAAACACAAATATTTTCGGTATTAGAGCCATTATTGAAGCTATAGAAAGTGGAGCTTCAATTAACAAGGTATATCTTCAAAAAGGTTTACGAGGAGAATTATTTTTTCAATTAGATAAGCTCCTAAAGAAGAATAAAGTATCAACTAGTGTAGTTCCTACTGAGAAGTTAGATCGTTTATCTAAACATAACAATCATCAAGGTGCTGTAGCTAAAATTTCACCTATTGACTTTTATGATTTAGAGAACTTAATTGAAGAAGCATTAGAATCTGATAAAACTCCCCTATTTTTATTATTAGATCAAGTTTCTGATGTAAGGAATTTTGGGGCTATTATTAGAACAGCAGAATGTACTGGTGTAAACGGAATCATCATTCAAAAAAGTGGTAGTGCTCCTGTAAATGCTGAAACCATTAAAACTTCAGCTGGAGCTGCTTTTAAAGTACCTATTTGTAAAGTAGATCATATTAAAGATGCCATTTTTCAACTAAAAGCTGCAGATATTAAATTAGCTGCTGCTACTGAAAAAACTAAAAATTCAGTTTTTGATGTTAATTTTAATCAACCTATGGCAATCATCATGGGTTCTGAACACAAAGGAGTAAGTAACTCTGTTTTAAAAATGGTGGACTATAAGGCTAAATTACCACTTCTAGGTGAAATTGAATCTTTAAATGTTTCAGTTGCTTGTGGTGCGTTCTTATATGAAGCTGTAAGACAACGTTTATAATATTTTAAATCCTGCTTAGTGCAGGTTTTTTTATTCCTCTTCCTTGTAGATATAACGGTATTTTATTTCCTTCAATTCTAACTCGGCTTCTTCTACAATTGGTGGAATATAGTTTCCATTTTCATCAAACATATCATCAAATTCTGTTTTAGAGAACTCAAACCTTTCCTTAATTATACCTTTATTTTTGTATAACAAAGCTAATACTATTCCTGTAATTAACCCTGATAAATGACCTTCCCAAGACATTCCTTCTTTAATCGGTAATACATACCAAACCATACTTCCGTATAAAAATATGGTGATAAAAGAAACAGCTACTAACCTGTAGTTTTTCTTTATAATCCCACTAAAAAGAACAAAACTAAAAAGCAAATACACAATTCCACTCGCTCCAATATGGTAGGATTCTCTTGCAATTAACCAAGTTAGTAATCCAGTAATAATCCCTCCAAATAACAAAACTTTAATTGCTACTTCCTTATAAAAATAAAAAAGACAAGCTGAGAGCACAAATAAAGGAACTGAATTATTAAAAAGATGCTTGGTGTCACTGTGAATAAAAGGAGAGCACAAAACCCCTTTTAAACCACTAAAATTTCTCGGAAAAACTCCAAATTTATTGAAATTCCATCCAAATTTAATTTCTATCCAGTATACAAGCCAAATTGTAAAAACAAACAGGAAAGGAATAGTAAAAACTGTTGGAGAAAATTTTAGTTGCTGTTCTGTGTTCATAGCCATTAAAATAACAAAAATAAATCCAAAGCAGTATTTCTGAAATTCTGTCATAAATCTTTGCTATTTTTACATTATGAATCAACCTTTGGCAGAAAGAATCCGTCCACAAAGTTTAAGTGACTATATTAGTCAACAACATTTAGTGGGCGAAAATGGAATTTTAACCAATCATATAAAACAAGGAATTATTCCTTCACTAATTTTATGGGGGCCTCCAGGAATTGGAAAAACTACCTTAGCCAATATTATTGCAAATGAATCTGGACGTCCATTTTATACCTTAAGTGCTATTAGCTCTGGAGTAAAAGATGTTCGCGAAGTAATTGAAAAAGCAAAGAAAAGTGGCGGATTGTTCACGCAAAAAAACCCTATTTTATTTATTGATGAGATTCATCGTTTTAGTAAATCTCAACAAGATTCTTTATTAGGCGCTGTTGAAAAAGGTTGGGTAACTCTAGTTGGCGCTACCACTGAAAATCCAAGCTTTGAGGTTATACCTGCCCTACTCTCTCGCTGCCAAGTGTATATATTAAATTCTTTTGATAAAAATGATTTGGTTGCTTTGTTACATCGCGCAATGGAAAAAGATGAAATCATTTCTCAAAAAAAAATCAACTTAAAAGAAACCGATGCACTGCTTCAAGTTTCTGGTGGTGATGCGAGAAAACTTCTGAATATTTTTGAATTATTAGTTTCTGCTGATGATGAAATTGAGGTTACTAATGAATTGGTGTTATCTAAAATTCAAAAAAATACGGTTCGTTATGATAAAACAGGTGAACAACATTACGATATTGTTTCTGCTTTTATAAAATCTATCAGAGGAAGTGATCCCAACGCAGCTGTGTATTGGTTAGCTCGTATGATAGAAGGCGGGGAAGATGTGAAGTTTATTGCTCGTAGAATGCTTATTGCTGCTTCTGAAGATATTGGTAACGCAAACCCTACTGCGTTAATTTTAGCCAACAATACCTTTCAAGCTGTTTCTGTAATTGGCTATCCAGAGTCTAGGATTATTTTAAGCCAGTGCGCTGTATATTTAGCAAACTCTGCCAAAAGTAATGCTTCTTATATGGCTATAGGTGAAGCACAAAATTTAGTTAAAACAACTGGTGATTTGTCTGTTCCGTTGCATTTACGTAATGCTCCTACTAAATTAATGAAAGACCTAGACTACGGAAAGGAATATCAATACTCTCACAACTACGCTGGTAATTTCGTAAATCAAGAATTTTTACCCGATGAGATAAAAAACACAAAATTGTATGAACCAGGTAACAATGCTCGTGAAAATCAATTTAGAGAACTACTGAAGCAACGTTGGAAAGATAAATACAATTATTAGTTACAATACAAATAGGTTATGAATTATAAACTAAAAACTTTTATCAAAGTTGCTCAGTATTCAAGTTTTACACTTGCTTCTAAAGAGTTGAATATTTCACAACCTGCCGTTTCTAAAACTATTTCAAAATTAGAAGAAGAATACAATACAACTTTTTTTAATAGATCACGAAACTCTATTTCATTAACAAATGAAGGAAAAATTTTTCTTGATTATGCTTATAAAATTACTGAGTTATTTGAAGAATTAAAGAACTCTTTTCTTTTAAATGAAAAGAGCATTTCTCTTGAATTTAATATAGGATTGAGCACCACAATTGCTACGTATGTGATACCAAAAGTACTCGCTAAAATAAAACAAAACTCTAATAATATAAAGTTCAATATAATTAGTGGTAATACAAAAGATATTGAACATAAGATTTTAAATCAAGAATTAGAGTTTGGTATTGTAGAAGGAAAATCTTCTAATCAATTATTACGATACTCAAAATTTATAAAAGATGAGATTGTGCTGGTTACAAGCACTAACAATAGCAATAGTAAAAGCTCTATATCAAAAAAAGAACTAAGTGAAATACCTTATGTAAGTCGTGAAGTTGGTTCGGGTACACGTGAGGTAATTGAAGAAACTTTAAAGAAAAACAACATTACTACACTAAACAGAGTAATAACATTAAATAACACAGAGGCTATTGAACAGTATTTGCACTACTCTAACTCTTATGCTCTCTTATCTATCCACGCTGTAACGGAAAAACTTATTCAAAACAAATTAAAAATAGTTGATATTAAAGGACTTTCTTTTGAACGTGAGTTTGATTTTGTTTGTAGGACAAACTATCAATCAAAAAAAATGGACCTACTTTATAAATTAATTAAAACCAACTATAACTTTTAGTTATCTTGTATAACTATTTAATTTCCTTTTTAGCTATATTTCAGTCGTAGTTTTGTTTCATCAAATTCTTAGAAAAAATGAAACAATTCTATCTAATTATCTTTTTTATATTCTCTTTAACACTAGCCTTGGCTGGCTACATTTCTAGCCCTTTTGCTTTAGTATTTGGCTTTATTTTGACATCTATTTTTGGTAATCCTTTTCCAGAAAAAACCAAAAAAGCAACTCAAATTCTTTTAAAAACGTCTGTTATTGGTTTAGGTTTTGGAATGTCTTTAACTGAAACTATACAAACAAGCAAAGAAGGGTTTATTTTAGCTACTTTATCAATTATTTTAACCGTAACTCTAGGTCTCTTTTTTATTAATTTTTTCTCAATTGAGAAAAAGTTAGGCTTTTTAATTACTTCGGGGACTTCTATTTGCGGCGGAAGTGCTATCGCTGCTATTTCACCTGTAATTAAAGCTAATCATAAAACTATAAGTATCGCTATTGGAGTTGTTTTCTTTTTAAATGCTATTGCCTTATTTATATTTCCTCCTTTAGGACATCTTTTTAGTTTAACTCAACAACAATTTGGAATTTGGTGCGCCATAGCTATCCACGACACCAGTTCTGTTGTAGGGGCTGCTTTAGAGTATGGTGATGAAGCTTTGCAAATAGCAACTACTGTGAAACTTGCACGTACTTTATGGATTATACCTTTATCTTTTTTTGCTATGCTTCTTTTTAAGTCTAGTGATAGAAAAATTAAAATCCCTTATTTTATTATTGGATTCATTGTAGCAATGCTACTCAACAGTTATCAAGTTGTTCCTGAAAGTTTTTCAATAAACATCGTAGAATTATCTAAAAGACTTCTCGTAGTAACCTTATTTTTAGTAGGAATGAATTTAACTGGTAAGGATTTAAAAGAAAGTGGTATTAAGCCTGTTATTGTTGCTTCTCTTTTATGGATATTTATAAGTGTTTTTTCACTACTCTTTATTATTGTTTCTTAAAGAGTAGTGAAAAATATGCATTAGAACTTTATTTGATATTGTTTTATTGTTTTAGTTCCATCCATATAATACTCAGCAAACCAAAAATTTCCATTTTTATATAAAACTCCATTCTTATCTTTAATTACAAAAACGTCTTTTACATTTGTTTTTAATACTTGAAAAACAACTTCAGGTTTTGTGTTTACTAACTGGAATCCGTTAGTTGTTAATTGTGCATACAATACATTCTTTGTTGTGTTTTCTTCATTAGCCTGCACTGTTTTATTTTTTACTACCTCAACAGTTGAAACCACTGGAGCTACTTCTTCTTCTTTTACAGTAGTTACTTCTTTTGATGGTGTATACTTGTACTTTAATGCCTGTACTGATTTAAAAGCATTACGAATAGCTTCATGATAGGCCTTTTTGTAATCTTTCTCTTTACTTCTTCCTTCTTTAGATGCAAACACCACTTTGTTATTACAATCTTTTAACTCTACAATACTCTTTGTTGTAAATAATCCTGATTCATCTCTTACTGTACCTGTTAAAGCTAAACACCTATTATTTACAACTTCTTCTGGTAACTTCTCATCTTCTAATAGTGCTGTAAAGCCATACTTATTGAATAAGAATTTTGTTAATGAACTTGTTTGGTATTTATCTTTACCTTTTAAAAAGTCAAACTTTGTTGGTACAATAACATACTTGTAAGTATTAATAGATTTTTGCGCAAAACTTGTTGCTGTGATTAATAATAAAACGTAAACTATTTTTTTCATTTATTTAAATATTAAATTAACTCCTAGTTGAAAAGAGGTTGTATTGGCATCAGCAATATCGGCAATTTTAAACAAATTGTCCACTACACCGTATATGTTTAACTTTCCTGTTTTTACTGATAATCCTAATCCAAAATTAGTGTATGAAAAATCATCAATTGTATAGGTTATTTTACTCCTCACTCCTTTTATTAAAATTCTTTCATAAAAACTTGTAAATGCGAATTTAGGTCCTGTAGGTCTAAAAACAGCAAACAACTGACCACCAATAGCATTGTTATAAAATTTATTATACGTCATATCGTAGCAAGTTTCTTCTCTTCTTGATTTTCCCCAACTATGTTTAACTGAACTATTAAACTTTATAGGGCGCATTACTGTATATGAATTTTTATCTTCTTCATTAGGTATTTGGCTTTCTATGTCGTTCTTTAAGTCTTCCCAATAATTACGATTTGTTCCATCGTATTTAAACTCAATACCAGAAAAATCATAACTTCCTTTTACAGATGCATTTCTATTTCCTTTTGAATAATTCACAAAACCTACATCTAACAAACTAGCTGTTAATTCAGTTTGTTTATTAATCTTATAGGTAATTCCAAAATCTATACCTAAGCCCAAGTTTCCTCCCAAAAGTGATCTACTAATGATATCTTTTGTAGAAATTTCAACATTATTATTTTCATTATAAATACCAGAGCTATAAACCGCGGCATCAATATTATTTAAATGGTGTGTGTAAATATTATCTTGACCTAATTTTGTTGCAAAACTTCCTTTATTTTCAGTAGAAGTAACATTAGCTATTCCCGAATAAATTTTTAACCTCCCCCCTACTGTTAACTTATCATTTACTTTTTTTGAAATACCAACATGGAGAACACTTAATACTTCAGATTTTACCGAAACTTCTGATGCCAAAAAATCTTTATTTAAGTTGGAAGCATTGCCATCATTAATTAGTTGTAATATATTTTTTGGCACCGCCATAAATGCGTCTACTTCTGTATAAAAACCTCCAGATATATAATACTTATCATTAAGTTTATAGCCTGCATTTAGTATTTCTATTTGTGTGTTTAACTGTACATAATCGTTAACTGATAATTTATTTAATGCATTCCTATACTTAACATTAAAATTAATCATATCATTTCTAAAAACATCAGCTATTGTAACATCACCTGTTACTCCGGCTTGAAAAGACACTCCTGATAAAAAGGGAATTCCTACATGATATTTATAATTAACGGTTGCTCCTGGGTTTAATAATAATGTTTGTGGTATTTCATCGAACCCATATAAAACTTGTTTATTTTGACTGTTTATTTCGTGTATTACGATTATAAACAACAGCAATAAAATGTATAAATGTTTCATTAATTTATTTTAAAATAAAGGGTTCCTGCTGATTTAAAAGTAAACTTTTTGGGTTCGTTGATATCAATCACGGTACCGTCTGAACTTGGTAATAGCTCAAGAATTAATTCAATTTTAGTTGAATTTAAAATACTTGAATTACTCAAAACATCAATAACCTCTTGAAAGTTAAAAGCCTGAGTGTTTTTTGGAATATTAATTGATGTAACTCTATACGTTACTGCATTATTCTCGTCAAGAAAATTAAAATTAAGTTTAAAGTTTCTATCAAAAGGATTATTTATTTCAAAATTAAGTTCAATTTTATTTAAATCTTCAGCTCCTTCATTATTAAAAACTTCTAACCTTGAAACCTCTCTTATTCTTGCTATTTCAATTCCTGTTGGTGTAACTAATGAAGTTTGATCAAGATTGGCATACACTAATGATGCAACAATAACTGGTGTTATTTCTATATCTTCTGCTTGACTAAAATCAATATCTTTTATACATGACATATGTGTTATTAAAACAAATAATATAAAGAAGTGTTTTACTTTCTTATTTTTATTTATTTTCAGAATATTATTCATTTATAAATATTTTTTTAATTCAATTAATGAAGTTATTTGTTGGACATCTTTACTTTTTATTTCTTCTGAAAAGTGAATTACTTTCATTTCTGAATTTAGAGCACCAATAATATCAGCCTCATAATTGTCACCTATCATAACAGACTCTTTTGCTTTAGCTCCTGCTTTTTCCAATGCAAACTTAAAAACCTTTGAATTAGGTTTTTTAGCTCCAACACATTCAGATGTGATTACTTGTTTAAAAAAATTACTAATTCCTGACTTTTTTAATTTTAATTTCTGCACCTCTTCAAAACCATTAGTAATGATGTGTAAATCATACTTCTTTTCTAAGTACTCTAGTACCTCTTTAGTATTATCAAATAGGTGGTTAAAGTTTGGTAAATATTCTATGTAATCTTTAGATATTTGGTTTATTAAATCATCAGAAACTTCATAATTTAAATTATCAAATGTTTCTTTTAATCGATAATACCTTAAAGCTGATTTTTCTATTTTATCTTCTCTGTATAGTTTCCAAAACTTAAAGTTCAAAGGCATATAAACTTTTAAAAAATCACCTACTGGAATAGTTATATTTTGTTCTTTAAAAATTTGATTAAAGGTTAGTTTAGAGTTTTTATCAAAGTCCCATAATGTATGATCTAAATCAAAAAACAAATGTTTTATATCCATATTATCTATGTATTTCTTACTATTTTTATCATTGAATTGTATAATCTATTCCAGCCTCTCCATCTTAAATAATTACTTAAACTTTCATTATGAAATACTGTTATAAAAGTACCATTTACCGCCTTTACTTCATTTTTTAAATCTCTAATTTTTCCTAATGACTGTTTTGGTGTTAACTTCATGTAATCGTTTAACGTTGTATCCATCAAAGCAAATGGGAATATTTTTAATGGTGTTTGAATTTCAAAATCTAAATCGTAAAAGTGAAAAGGTGTACATGTAGTTGCTCGAAAACCAACATGTGTTGTATATCCCATCGAATAGTCTTCATCTATCTCTAAATCTATTAACTGTTGATATGTTTCTGGTAAAGACACTCTTAAATAGTGTTGTCTTGAACGTTTAATAGGCATATTAGTTATGTTTTCTAAACGCTCTTTTTCCTTTTTTAACATAGCCGCATTATTAACGGTGTAATAAGAAGGATGTAAGCCTACACGAGCGTAATCAACCATATCTTTTATTAACAATTTAAATTTTCTTTTAGAAGCAGAAACATTAGTATCGAATGTAGTATAATCACCTATTAAAAAGAAAAATATAGTTCTTATGTTATATGTTTTCTTTATATCTATTATTTCTTTAAAGGTATCAAATGGGTCTTTTTTAATATTAAAAAAGACAGCAAATCTATCCCAAACTGTAAAAATCTTAAACTGAGAAATGTCTTTTAAAAAACCTCCCAATATCCTAATAAAACTTTTATACTTATATGCATAAGCATTATCCACATCTATTGTAGATATATACTTATATTTTCTTGTAGTATGTTTAAAATCAGGAAATTTTTGCTTTAAAGTATCGAGAAACTTATATGCCCATATATCAACAAGTGGCTTTTCTAAAAACCCATTTTGATATGCTATACTTTCTTTTACCGAAAAACGGCCATGCTCGTCTTTAATATGCGGTAAATATTCTTCATATCTTGATATTAAATAAAAACTAGCAGCAAAAATATCAAATGGGATCTCAGAAGTTTCAGCCGTTGAAAAAAAACAAGGAGCTTCATCCCATTTTTGAATAATTATTTCTACATCCTTTACACCTTGTTGAAACAACAACTCATTACTTTCAACAAAAAACTCTTTTCCTAAAGGAACATTTGTATATGAAAACTTAGGTCCATTATAAGCTACAAATTCCTCTACTTTCCCTGTAAAATCAATCTGAACTTGTAAAATACGAGTAAATATATGTTTAAAAATATAACGTACTCTAGGAGTAACTTTATGGGTATAAATAAGTATCATAAATAGTAACTAGAATCGTAAAACGACTATAAAATTCCTTCATCTGCAAAGCTAAAATAAGCTTTTTCAGTAACTATTAAGTGATCTAGTAATTTAATATCTAAGGTAACACCTGCTTGCTTTATTTTTTTAGTGATATCAATATCTGATTTACTTGGTGATAATTTTTCTGAAGGGTGGTTATGACAAACAATTACTCCAATTGCAGAAAGCTCTAAGGCTCTCTTATACAACAATCTTACATCTACCAAAGTAGCGGTAAATCCTCCTTTACTTAATTGGTGTTTTGCTAATACTTTATTTGAGTTATTAAGATATAATACCCAAAATTCTTCGTATTGTAAATCACCTATAAGTGGTTGCATAATTTTTGCTACATCAATAGAACTTTTTATTTTAGGCACACTTGCTCTTCCTACAAACTGTCTTCTTTTACCAAACTCTAAAGCAGTTACCACAGATATTGCTTTTGCCTCCCCTATTCCTTTAAATTTCATTAACTCCTCTATAGATAATTTTGCTAAAGCATTTAAGTCGTTGTTTACTGATAATAATATTCTTTTTGCTAAAGCAACTGCACTTTCATCTCTATTTCCAGAGCCAATCAAAATAGCTACTAATTCGGCATCTGACAATACTGTTTTTCCTTTAGACATTAACTTTTCTCTTGGTCTATCATCTAATGCCCACGATTTAATAGAAATCTTATTCATATTATTTTTTTTCTTTTCACAGTCTTATAAATACGTAAATAAACGTAGTCGTTTAATTACAAAACTTTAATTGTTTTTTCTTTTAAATTTATAAATATAATTCATTTTTTGCACAACCAAAAGAAGCACAGTATCTTTGCATTCTATCTTTTTTAATTTTTAATATGAAGATTATTATAGCCGGGGCTGGAGACGTTGGTTTTCATTTGGCTAAACTCCTTTCTTACGAAGCACAAGACACATATGTAGTCGATTTTGATGGTGAAAAATTAGAATATCTAAATAATCATTTAGATGTTATCACCAAAAAAGGAGACGCTACCTCTATAAAGTTATTGAAAGAAATAGGTGTAAGCTCTGCCGATTTATTATTAGCAGTTACTGAAAGTCCTAATACAAACTTTACGATTTCTGTAATAGGTAAAGCATTAGGTGTTAAAAAAACAATTGCTAGAATTAGTAATCCTGAATTTTTAAACAACCCTTGTATTAATTTTAAAGATTATGGTGTAGATTTTATGATCTCTCCAGAAGAATTAGCTGCGGAGGAAATTAAGTCTCTACTAAATCAATCTTCGTTTAACGATACTGTAGCCTTTGAAAATGGAGTTTTTAATATCATGGGAACTACACTTGGCTATAAATCTCCTATTTTAGACCTTACTGTTAAAGAAACTAAAGAGAAGTTTTGTTTAGTAGACTTCATTACTATAGCTATAAAACGTGAAGGGACCTCTCAAACAATTATTCCTCGTGGAGATACTGAGTATAAAATAAACGACCAAGTATATTTTTCTGTGCCAAAATATAGTATTGATAAACTATACCCTATCATAGGAAAAGAATATATAGATATTAAAAATGTAATGATCTTGGGAGGAAGCCGTGTTGGAAGAAAAACAGCGAGAAAACTCTGCAAAGATAATTTTAAAGTAAAGCTAATTGAAAAAGATAAAGACAAAGCCTTACAACTTGCAGAAGATTTACGTAATACATTAGTTATTTACGGTGATGGTAGAGATTTAGAATTGCTGGAAGAAGAAAGTATTAGAGAAATGGATGCTTTTGTGGCTGTTACTGGAGACTCTGAGACCAACATCATGTCCTGTTTAGTAGCTAAATCCAAAGGTGTAAAAAAGACAGTAGCTTTAGTAGAGAATATGGATTATATTAACATTTCTCAAACTATTGGTATTGATACGTTAATTAATAAAAAATTAATTGCTGCAAGTAATATTTTCCGTCATATTAGAAAAGGGGAAATTGTAGCCTTAGCTAATCTGCATAATGTTGATGCTGAAGTTTTTGAATTTGAAGTACATCCAGGTGCTAAAGTAACTCAAAAAATCATTAGAGAATTACGCTTTCCTAGAGAAGCCATTATTGGAGGTGTAATTAGAAATGGAGAAGCATTAATGTCTTTTGGTGATTTTCAAATGCAAAGCGGTGATAGAGCCATTGTTTTCTGCTTACCTGAAGCTATAAATATCGTAGAAGACCTATTTAAGTAATGGAAAACCTTAATCTTAAATTAGTCTATCGTTTTTTAGGAGTTACAGCTATCCTGAATGGGTTATTTATGTGGCTTGCCTTACCCATAAGTTTTTATTACAACGAATCCGCTAAATTAGGAATTCTAAATGCCGGAATTATTACGATAGCAATTGGTTCTTTATTGTTTTTTTTCAATAAACCCGATAATAAAAACATTCATAAAAAAGAGGGATACCTTATTGTTACTTTAGGATGGCTTACCTTATCGTTCACAGGAATGCTTCCCTATCTACTCACAGAAAGTATACCGAACGTAACTAATGCTTTTTTTGAAACAATTTCTGGTTACTCAACCACAGGTTCCTCTATTTTAACCGATATAGAATCTATGCCTAAGGGTATTTTATTTTGGCGAAGTTGTACACACTGGATTGGAGGCATGGGAATTATTGTACTTACCATTGCTATTTTACCTTTATTAGGTATCGGAGGTATGCAACTTTTTATGGCTGAAGCCCCAGGTCCTTCTGCTGATAAACTACACCCAAGAATTACTGATACAGCAAAACGCTTATGGTTAATTTATGTATTGTTAACTGCTATTGAATTTTTACTACTAAAAGTAGCTGGAATGACTTGGTTTGATGCTATTAATCATGCTATGGCGACCGTAAGCACGGGTGGATTCTCTACTAAAAATGCTAGTGTAGCTCATTGGAATAATGCTCCATTAATTCAGTACATTATCATCTTTTTCATGTTTATTGCTGGTACTAATTTTGTACTCACCTATTTTGCATTAAAAGGAAAAGTTAGAAAAGTTATACAAAGTGAAGAATTCAAATACTACCTTTTTGGTATTCTTGGAATAGCTACCATTGTAGCTTTAATGATTATCTTTTTTCAAGATCCCAATCTACAAACTACTATAGAACATCCTAAAGTATGGGGTGAAGTAGAAAGTGCAATAAGACATTCTTTATTCTCTGTTATATCTGTAGTGACCACAACTGGTTTTGTTACTGCCGATTTTACAATGTGGAGCTTTTTTGTTACCGCAATATTTTTCTCTTTATTTTTTTTAGGAGGTTCTGCAGGGTCTACATCTGGAGGAGTGAAAATTGTTCGTCACATTATCTTGTTGAAGAATAGCTTTCTTGAATTTAAAAAATCATTACACCCAAATGCCATAATACCTGTTCGTTATGACGGAAAAGCAGTTAATCAAACAATTATATTCAACATACTTTCATTTTTTGTACTCTACATGCTAATTTTTATAATTGGTACTGTTGTTCTAGCCCTTTTAGGTTTAGATATAAAGTCTGCTTTAGGAGCATGCGCTTCTTCATTGGGTAATATCGGACCTGCTATTGGAAGTGTTAGTCCTGTAGACAATTTTAACCATTTATCAGCAGGTGCTAAATGGTTTTGCTCTTTTCTAATGTTAATTGGTCGTCTAGAGCTATTTACTGTGTTAATTTTATTAACTCCTTTTTTCTGGAGAAAAAACTAACTTAAGTAATAAACTTACCTATAAAAAACATCTCTACTTATACGTATATACCTTAAAAGTACACGTTTGCATATTAATCGAATACGCTTAAACAATAGAATTAAAGTTTAGTGCGGTTTGTTTTTATATTTGGTTTATAGAAAACAAATATTCAACATTTAGCAATTTTACACACTTGTAACAAAAAACTATAACCAACAAATAATTAAACAGTTACACAAAGCATATTGTTTTTTTTACTAAATTGTTGTTCTTAACATTAACTACTAAACTTTTTATTTATGGAACCATTTTTAGGTCAAATTACGATGTTCGGAGGAAACTTTGCTCCAAGAGGTTGGGCATTTTGCGATGGACAATTACTGGCAATTTCACAAAACTCTGCTTTATTTTCAATTTTAGGAACCACGTACGGAGGAGACGGAAGAACAACTTTTGCTTTACCCGATTTAAGAGGTAGAGCTCCAATAGGCCCTAGAAATGGCCCTGGCTTAAGTGATTATAGATTGGGTCAAAGAGGAGGGGTAGAAACGGTTACCTTAAACATTACTCAAATGCCAAGTCATAATCATGCAACTCAAAACAATACAGCTGCTGACCAACATATTCAATTAAGTGCTGATGCTGGTATTCGTAGTACTCCTCAGGCAGGAGATGTTCCTGCTGGAGCAAGTTTTGGATCTGGTATTAGTGCCACACCTGTAAATGCTTATGGACCAGCTAACAATACTGTTAATGGACAAACTATTAGTGCTAATGCTGGTTTGAATATACTTAATACAGGTGGAAACCTACCACATACTAATGTACAACCTTACTTAGCTGTTAATTATATTATTGCTTTGGTAGGTGTTTTTCCTTCTAGAAATTAACTTATTTGCTATAATTCATTTGATAAAATAAAACTCTAGTGAAAATCATTAGAGTTTTATCTGTAAAATTATTTAACCAATCATATACTAAATAAAAATGAAACATCATTACTTTAAATTCTTATTGAATATACTTGTTTATTTTGTGCTTATTTTTTCTAATAAGCAATTGAACGCTCAGACCCCTAGTACTATGGAATTTGGTTCATCAACTGTGGTTTTAGCAACTGGTACAAATCCTAGTGCTGATCAATCAGTTAATTCTCTATTAAATAGCTTTGATATCTCTAGTACATCTAGTGGCAACATTGTTCTTGCCTTTGCCACAAATGGGAACGGAGTAGGTACTGATGCAATTGGTGGAGCCTCGGATGCTGTATTAGCTTGGGCAGGAAACGGTACTTTTTCTGTTAGTTCTGGAACACTATCAACAGATAGTGGTGGGGAAATAGGTATTACATCAATGCAATTTGCTTACCAACAAGCTATAGGTGGTAGCACACTTGATTTCACATTCATTGGTAAAAAAGATGGTGCAACAGTTGGTACACTTGTCTTAGTAGACCCTGCTCATAACTCTGCTATAAATATAAACTTAGCTTCACCTACTACAGGTTCTTTTTCAGATATTGACGAAATAGTTATAACACCTGCTACTCCTATTTTTGGGGGATTTTCAATAGATGGTATGGTAGTTACATCTGCTTTTTCCAATACAGCACCTGTAATTGGAGGAACAACCGCTGGTCAAAGTGTAAATGATAATAGTACTCTTTCTCCTTTTTCAAGTATCACAACTACAGATGCAGATGGAGATAACTTATCTGCTACCATTACATTAGATAATAATGCAAAAGGAACATTAACAGGTACCGGCCTTATTGGTTCTGGTCCTTATACAATTTCAAGTACTACTCCCGCAGACCTACAATCAAAACTAAGAGCTTTATCGTTTAATCCAACAGACAATAGAACATCAACAACAGAAACGACCACTTTTACAGTAGTTATTAATGATGGTACTGTTGATGATACGGATAACACAACAACTGTGATTTCAAGTGCAGTTGCACCTGCTGTTTCTAGTGTGAGTGTACCTACCAATGCAACTTACGTAACAGGACAAAATTTAGATTTTACCGTAAACTTTGACGAGGATGTAACTGTAAATACTACAGGAGGAATACCGCAAATAGCTATTACCATTGGAGCTACCATACGCCAAGCAACCTACATTAGCGGTAGTGGAACAAGTGCTTTGGTTTTTAGACATACGGTTCTTTCAGGGGATCTTGATACTGATGGTATTGCTGTTGGCTCTTTAGCTGCTAATGGCAGTACTTTGAAAGATTCTGGAGGAAAAGATGCTAATCTAACATTAAATAATGTGGGGGCAACTACTGGTGTATTAGTAGATGCAGTCGCCCCTACTGTAACAAATGTTAATGTACCTGCAAACGCCACTTACATATCAGGTCAAAACTTAGATTTTACTATTAACTTCAATGAAAACGTAATCGTAAACACTACTGGAGGAACTCCTCAATTAAGTATTACAGTAGGAGCAACTACTCGTCAAGCAACCTACATAAGTGGAAGCGGAACAAGTGCTTTACTGTTTAGATATACTATACAATCAGGTGATTTAGATTCTGATGGTATTGCTATTGGTACATTAGCTATAAATGGTGGTACTTTAAAAGACGTCGCTACTAATGATGCTAATCTAATTTTAAATAGTGTTGGAAACACAACCGCTGTATTAGTGGACACAGTTGCTCCCATTATAACAAGTGTTAATGTGCCTTCAAACGCTACTTATGTTACAGGTAATAATCTAGATTTTACCGTTAACTTTAATGAAAATATTATAATCAGTACTACTGGAGGAACTCCTCAATTAAGTATTACAGTAGGAGCAACTACTCGTCAAGCAACTTACATCAGTGGAAGCGGAACAAGTGCTTTACTGTTTAGATATACTGTACAGTCAGGTGATTTAGATACTGACGGTATAATGGTTTCTTCTTTAACTGCTAACGGTGGTACTCTAAAAGACACCGCTACTAATGACGCTAACTTAACTTTAAATAGTGTTGGAAGTACAACCGCTATATTAGTAGATACAATTGCTCCTATTGTAACAAGTGTTAATGTGCCTTCAAATGCTACTTATATAGCAGGTAATAATCTGGATTTTACTGTTAATTTTAATGAAAATATTACAATCAGTACTACTGGAGGAATTCCTCAAGTCGCTATTACTATTGGGGCTACTATACGTCAAGCAACTTACATCAGTGGTAGTGGAACAAGTGCTATAGTCTTTAGATACACAGTACAATCAGGTGATTTAGACACTGACGGTATAACGATTTCTACTTTAACTGCTAACGGTGGTACTTTAAAAGACGCCGCCACTAATGACGCTAACTTAACTTTAAATAGTGTTGGAAATACAGCTGGTGTTCTTGTAGGAGTACAAACTATTACTTGGACAGGAGCTAGTGATAATGATTGGAATACAGCTTCAAACTGGGATTCTAATAGTGTTCCATCAACAAATTCTGATATTATTATTCCATCTGGATTAACAAATTATCCAACAGCTTCATCTGCTATTACTTTTAATTCTCTAACAATTAGTAATGGGGCTTCTTTTATACCTCAAAGTACTGTTACTGGTACCGTTACTTATAAAAGAAATTTACCAACTACAAACTGGTATTTAGTATCACCCCCTGTTGCTGGTGAAACTTTAGAAGATATTATTGCTAATCATACCTTGGCTTCTGGTACTGGTGGTAATTTAGGACTTGCTCCTTATAGCAATATTACTGGCCCTGCATGGTTATATGTTCAAAGTGGTAATACAGGAACCATTACTAATGGAATAGGTGTTTCTATTAAATTAGCTACTCCTGGAGAAGTTTCAATCAGTGGAACAGCTAATACTTCTAATATTACTAAAGCTATTTCTACAGGTAGTAGAACTAATTACAACCTTGTAGGAAATCCGTATACATCATACATTAATTCTGCTAGTTTTACAGCTGCTAATTCTGCTGTACTTACCAGCGAAACTATTTGGTTGTGGAATGGAACTCAATACATAACCAAAAACGCTATCAATCCAATTGAAATTGCTCCAGGGCAAGCTTTCTTTGTAGAAGCTGCGGTAAACAATAATGTTATCTTTAGTTCAGCCAACCAAAGTCATCAAAATTCAGATACATTCATGAGACAGGAACCTATTCCTTCAATTGAATTATCTATTGACAATAACGATGTTAAAAGATCTACAGATATCTTTTATGTTTCAGGAAAGACTACAGGATATGATAGAAGCTATGACTCAAAAATGTTTGGGGAAGATACTTCTAACTTAGCTGTTTTTACTGAGCTAATAACTAATAACCAAGGAAAACAATTAGCTATTCAAACATTACCAAACACTAATCATGAAAATATGATTGTTCCTGTAGGTATTAAAGGAAAAGCAGGTGAAAAAATAACTTTTTCAACTATTTCTAAAAATCTACCAGCTAATCTTAAAGTATACTTAGAAGATAGAACAAATAGAGTTTTTACCAATTTATCTGAAGATAATTATACTATAACTCTTACGAATGATACAAACGGTATTGGTCAATTCTATTTGCATACTAGCTCTAAAAAACTTGAAACACCTTCTGTTACCCCTTCATTAGATAATATTAGTATATATAGTTCTTCTAATAATGAAGTTACCATTGTAGGATTGCAAACTAAAGCCAATATAGTTGTTTACTCAATCTTAGGGAAAGAAATTTTAAATCAAAACATAAACTCTAACGGAGTAAGTAAAGTAAGCCTTCCTGAGGTATCTAGTGGTGTATATATTGTAAAGTTAAATTCTGAATTAGGAGAAATCACTAAAAAAATAATCTTAAAATAAGCTAGCTATAAAATCAAGTAATTATGAAGAAAAACATAAAAAAGACTGATACAGATTCTAAAAATATCACTCGCAAAGAAGCTCTAAAAAAAATTGGCGGTTATAGTAAATATGCTGCTTTAACGGCTTTAGGAACTTACATGATTTTAAATCCTCAAAAAGCACAAGCACAAAGCGCCCCAGAAGATCCTGGTAGTGGATTTTAATCTTAAAAACTTCATCCAAAAAACCTCGATAAAATTATCGAGGTTTTTTATCTTTAGTCAATCATGATAAATAAAATAATTAAACGAAGCACAGATAATAAAAGTATTGTTTGGTTTCAAGATAACAATGAATATCTTGTTGTAGATTCTCTTGTGGCTGAAATACTCTCTCTTTTAGATCAAAACGTTGATAAGCAAGAGATAACTACTCAGATTACTAAGCAAGTTGATATTACTTATAAAGAAGCGCTCAGTTTAGTTATAGATATTGAGACTTTACTTATCTCTTCAAAAGAAACTAACAATAAAAGCAAAGTTCATCCTGTAGTTAAACCAACATCTTTTGCTTCAATAAAATATTATAAAATAAAGGATATAATTTTAGAGGTAAAATATGCTTCTGACATAGAAACTTCTCTAATTCATCCTAAGTTTGCTCATTTAGAAACTGAAGAAACTAAAAATATCAATCATAAATTTGAAATCTTTAGTAATGACAATAGCATTTCTCTTTCCGTAGATGATATTGTTATTGATACTTGGAGCTTGAGAGAAGTACATTATTTTCAGGGCAAATTTTCTATGGAATTAGTACAAAAAATCTATAAAAAAAATGAAGATGAATGGATAGGTGTTTTTCATGCTTCAGCAGTTAGCAATAACAATAATTCTATTTTATTTTTAGGAGACTCTGGAAATGGAAAAAGTACATCTTTAGCATTATTACAAGCCAATGGTTTTACTTGTTTAGCCGATGATTTTGTACCTGTTGACAACTCTTTAAATGTACACAGTTTTCCTTCTGCTATATCTATCAAGAAGAATAGTCTAAAAACCTTACTTCCAATATACCCTGAGTTAAAAACATCTGCCGAATATCATTTTAAAAGACTAAATAAAATTGTTCGTTATCTGCCTACAAATAATCATGATTATTCTTTAAAATTACCTTGCAAAGCTTTAATTTTTATTAAGTATCAAAAAAACAGTGGTTTAATCATTGATAAAATTTCCAACATTACAGCTTTTGAACAGTTAGTTCCTGATTCTTGGTTGTCCCCAATATCTCAAAATGCAGAGCTTTTCTTGGATTGGTTTGAAAAGCTACCATGCTATCAATTAACCTATTCTGATAATCAAAAAATGATTACTACTGTCAAAAATATCTTTGCTGATGAATTATAAAGAAACCCTTTTATTTGTTGCAAAATGTTTAACAATCACTCATGAAAGAGACAATTGTAAACTGGTTGAAGAAAAAATAAAAAACAATACGGTTGATTGGAACACTATAGTTAAAGTAAGTACAGCTCAATATGTGTTTCCTGCTTTATATTGTAATTTAAAACGAGCTGACTTCTTACACTATTTACCAACTGATTTAGTAGAGTATATGCAACACATTACTGAGCTAAACAGAAAACGAAATGAACATATTATAGCTGAAGCTAAAGAAATCAACGAGCTTTTGCTCTCAAATAATATCACTCCTATTTTTTTAAAAGGAACTGGTAATTTACTTGAAGGTTTATATGAAGATATTGCTGAACGTATGGTGGGAGATATTGATTTTTTGGTAAACCCTAAAAGCTTTCACTCCACTGTCAACCTTCTTAAAAAAAACGGATATATAGAAAAAACTCCCCACTATATAGATAATACAGTCTTAAATAGACACTATCCAAAAATAACTAAGAAAGGTAAAATTGCTGCAATTGAAGTTCATTACAAAATGATTTCTAATGAGAAAGGGTTTGACTTTAATTTTATTGAAAAAAGTGTAAATAAACTAGCTAATAAGACCACCGTTCTTTCTTATGGGAACCAAGTTCTCTTAACTAGTTTTAACAAGCAAGTCAACGACAAGGGACAATGGACTAAAACTATCTCTTTAAGAAACTCTTATGACCTTTATAGGTTATCTAAAAAAACCTCTGTAAAAACCGTTTTAAACAATTTTGATCATTCAGAGTCCAGTTATTTAAAAAACTTTCTCGCAGCTACTAACTACATATTTAACTCTCCTCAATCATTAGAATATAACAAAACTCATAAATCTGAGAAATACATCAAAAAAGTGATTTTCTTTATGAATACCCCTAAAAAAAGCACTCATAATAAAAGAAAATGGGAATTATACTTTTTATACAAACACCGTTTTTCTATTATTTTAAAGTCTTTTTATGTAAAAGAATATAGGAAATATCTGTTTGATAAATTTTTTAATCAACCAAACTCCTAACCTCATCAAAGTCTAAACCGCCATAATTACCAGAACTCATTAATAATAAGGCTGCATTTTCAAGGTTTTGACTAAATAGGAACTCCTTAAACTCTTTTGGGTTTGTATATATAATCAAATCATCTCGTTCAAAAGCCTTCGCTATTTGTACTGTTGAAACTTCTTCTAACTGTTTAATTTTTACAGCATGGGGAGAATAAAACACTACTGCTTTGTCTGCTTTATCTAAAGCTCCTTTGTATTCTGATAAAAACTCAGCATTTAAACTGGAATAGGTATGCAACTCTAAACATGCTAACAAAGTTCTATTTGAATATTGATTTTTAACCGCTGCTGTCGTAGCTGCTACTTTAGATGGTGAATGTGCAAAATCTTTAAACACAACTGTTGAAGAATTTTCAGCAACCTTTTCCAAACGTTTACTTGCACCTTTAAAGCTTGCTATCGCTTCATAAAACTCATCTTCATCAATTCCCATGTGTTGACAAATCCACTTTGCTCCTGCCAAATTTTGTAAGTTATGTTCTCCAAAAATTTCTAACGGCAAATCTCCTTCTTCAGTTTCCAAATAAGTAATTCCATTATCAATAAAATAATCTGGGGTTTTATAAGGATACTTTTTTATCGGATGACTAGAACTTTCTACAACTTCTTTTAAAATCGCATCTTCCTCATTATACACCATAATTCCACCATTCGTTAAAGAATCTGTAAAAATTGAAAACTGTTCAACATAGTTTTCAAACGTTGGGAACACATTGATATGATCCCAAGCAATTCCACTTAACAATGCAATGTTCGGTTTGTACAAATGAAACTTTGGACGCATATCTATAGGAGAACTTAAATACTCATCACCTTCCAGAACAATAAACTCATTTTCTTCGGTTAAATGTACCATTGTATCAAAACCATCTAACTGAGCCCCTACCATGTAATCTACTTCCCTATCATGATAATTCAACACATGTAAAATCATAGAAGTAATCGTTGTTTTTCCATGAGAACCACCTATAACCACACGAGTTTTATCTTTAGACTGCTCATATAAGAATTCTGGATATGAATAAATTTTCACTCCAAGTTCTTGCGCTTTTAATAACTCTGGGTTATCTTTTTTTGCATGCATTCCTAAAATTACAGCATCTAAATCAGCGGTTATTTTTTCTGAAAACCAACCAAACTCATTCGGTAATAAACCTTTATTTGCTAAACGAGTTTTTGACGGGTCATGAATTGTATCATCACTTCCTGTTATTTGGTATCCTTTTTGTTGTAATGCGATTGCTAGGTTATGCATTGCGCTACCTCCGATAGCTATAAAATGAATTTTCATAGTGTTGTTATCTGTAATGTAAGCGTCAAAAATACAAAACCAAGCGAGAATTTTAAGTATCTTTAAATCGAAACTCATTAAATAGCTATGTTAACTCACTCAAATAGTATCTTTACAAACTTTAACTTGTAAAAAGCTATTGTTTTTAAGTGTTTTGTTCATATAAACTTACGATTAGCATCAAAAAATATAGATAAATGAAAAGAATAACCCCTATTTTACTAATGATTTTATTTTCAACCTTAGCACACGCCCAAGAAAACTATGCCAACCTATGGGAAAAGGTGCACAAGCTTGAAGCTGAAAACTTACCTAAATCTGCTTTAAAAATAGTAAACACTATTTACGATAAAGCTGAAAAAAGTAACAATGCTCCTCAAATTATAAAATCATTGTTTTATAAAAGCAAGTATGCTCTAACTTTAGAAGAAAATGCGCAATTAAAAATTATTGATGAGTTTAAACAACAAATTAATCAACATAATTTTCCGACGAAAAATGTATTAGAAAATGTATTAGCTAACTTATACTGGCAGTATTTTAATCAAAATAGATGGAAATTTTACAATCGTACCCAAACACAAGAAAAAGTAGATGGAAATGATTTTAGAACATGGGACTTAAATACGTTGTTTGCAGAAATTCATTGTCACTATCAAAATTCTTTAGAAAATGAATCTGTACTACAAAAAACAGATATTTATACCTTTAAAGATATTATTCAATCTGAAAAAGACTCTAAAAAATACCGCCCTACTCTATTTGATTTTTTAGCGCATAATGCCTTAGAGTTTTATAAAACAACAGAAACTAATATTACAAAACCTACTTATCAATTTAAAATTGATAACGCTTTATACTTAAGTGAAGCTGATAAGTTTTCTGCATTAAACCTTACTACAAAAGATGATTTATCATTGCAGTTTAATGCCTTAAAAATCTATCAAAAATTAATAACCTTTCATTTAAAAAACAAGAATCTTAATGCGCTTGTGGATGCTGACATTCAACGATTACAGTTTGTTAAGCAACATATAACTTTAAATAACAAACAAGAGTTATTATTACAAACACTAAAAACATCAGTTAATAATTACAAGAACAATGAAGTTTCAGGATTGTATAGTTATGAAATAGCTAGAAATTATAATCAACAAGCTGGATCTTATAAAACTAAAAAAAACGAAGACTTTCGTTTTAAAAACAAAGAAGCACTTGCTATCTGTAAAAAGGTTATTAAACAATTTTCTAAGAGTTTAGCTGCTGAAAAATGTGAAACTTTACAACAACAAATCACAGCTACATCACTCAGTATTCTTTCTGAAAAATTTGTACCAACCCTATCTCACTCTAGGTTACTAGTTACTTACAATAATATTGACAAGCTGTACTTCTCTGCTTATAAAATTGATCATAAACAATTAGAAGAGCTTCAAAAAATTCACAAAGAAGAAGAACGCTTTAACTTTATAAAAAAGCTTACAAAAGCTACTTCATGGAATAGTAACTTACGTAACGAAAAAGATTATTTGTCACATACAACTGAGGTAGTAGTTCCCGAATTAACTCAAGGAAATTATTTAATTGTAGCTCACCAAAATGCTACTTTTAACTCTGAAGACTTATATGCTACTGCTCATTTACAAGCAACCAATTTAGTTTTGGTTGAAAATAATAATGATGGTGTAAAAACCTACCAAGTTGTTGATAGAAATACTGGAAAGCCTGTTAAAGACGCTGAATTATTATTACAAAACAAGCAACATAGGTATGGAAAATCGATTCATAAAAAACTAACAACTGATAAAAACGGATTTGCTTCTTTTAAAAGTGATGCTAGTTATGGTAATGTGTACGTTACTGTAACTCACAAAAACGATTCAGCAATTTTTGGTAACTATTACCTGAATAAATATCAAAAACAAGCCTCTCCAACTACAAATGATAATCGTATAAATATTAAATCTTTTATTTTTACTGATAGAAGCATTTATCGACCAGGACAAACTGTATACTTCAAAACTATTTTCATTCAAGAAAATGAAGACAAATCAACGCCTTTCACCAATGAGTTTGTACAAGTAACATTAAATAATGTTAACGGTGAAGCAGTAAAAACACTAGACCTAAAGCTAAACGAATATGGGTCAGCTTCAGGTGAAATTATACTACCAAATACAGGATTAACTGGTGAATATTGGTTTTCTATTGATAAAAGTGAAAAACAAGAAAGCAGGTTTTATAAGACTATAGATTTTGATTTTGAGAGAGAAGATTATATTACTCGTATTTCAGTAGAAGAATATAAACGTCCTAAGTTTAAAACAGAATTTAAACCTGTAACAAAAACCTATAAGTTACATGACAGCATTACCGTAAACGGATTTGCAAAAGCTTTTGCTGGTTCAACTATCACAGATGCTAAAGTAGTATATCGCGTGCATCGTAAAGTACAATACCCTATTTGGTGGTACTGGCGTAAACCTCAGTTTACTTCAGAAGCACAAGAAATTACACACGGTGAATTAACAACTGATGCACAAGGTAACTTTTCAATTACTTTCAAAGCCTTACCTGATGAAAGTGTAAACAAAGAAAACTTACCTGTTTTTGAATATGAAATCACAGCTGATGTTACCGATGTTAATGGAGAAACTCGCTCAGCAACCTCTATTGTAAAAGTTGGGTATCATGCATTACTTGCTACTTTACAAATTCCTTCTACAATACATAAATCGGACAAGGAAACAACAATTGAAATATCAAGTAAAAATTTAAACGGGGAATTTGCTCCTGCTAAAGGAAGCATTAAAGTATACAAATTACAAGCTCCTAAAAATCCGTTACGTAAAAGACCTTGGAATACTCCAGATTATCAAGACATTTCAGAAAGTGATTTTAGAAACTTATTTCCTCATGAAGCTTACACTTCGGAAGAACAAAATCCTCATAATTGGAAAAAAGAAAAATTAGTATTTGAGCAAAATTTCAATACAGAAGAATCTAAACAAATTATACTTAATAACTATAAAAAATGGGCTTCTGGTAAATACATAACCGTATTAAGTTCTAAAGATAAGTTTGGACAAGATGTTACAGACAAAGCTCTTTTTACAATAATTGATAACAAAGAAAAAAGTGTAACCGACAATCAGTTGTTCACGTATAACACAAATAAAACAACTTATAAGCCAAATGACATTGCTAAGTTACAAATTGGTTCTGCTTCAAAAGATGTTACGGTTATAGTTCAAATAGAAAAGAATCATACCATCGTAAACACAGAGCTTATTCATTTAAATAACAAAATCAAAACAATTGAAGTTCCTGTTACGAAACAAGATGTTGGCGGGTTTGTTATCAAATATTACTTTGTGAATTACAATAGTTTTGTAAGTGGAGTCATTCCTATTTCTGTTCCAAATGAACAAGATAACATTACTATAGAAACCAATACGTTTAGAGATAAATTACAACCTGGAACTCAAGAAACGTGGAGTTTTACCATTAAAAACGATAAAAACAACAAAGTAGCAGCAGAGATGCTTGCAAGTATGTACGATGCTTCTTTAGATGAATTTAAACCTCATAACTGGGAGTTTTCACCTATCTCTACTTCTACATATTACTCTTATAGCGGTAACGCTAATGCATATCAAAGTTTTGGTAATGAACGTTTCAGAGTTTTTAACAATACTTATCCATCATCTTTTAAAACTCAACGATATGACCAATTGAATTGGTTTGGTTTTTACTTCGGAATAAATAGAAATATTCGTTTAAGAGGCTTAGCTATGAGTGCTAAAATGCAACCTTCTCCAGAAAGAGAAATAATTGTTGAAGAAAAAGAACTTTTAGATGCTCAAGAAGCTGATTTGGCAAATGATTCAGTTATGACGGGATACGCTAAAAAAGAATCTAAACAAGAAAACGTTTCTTTAGATGGAGTTCAAATTCGTAAAAATCTTCAAGAAACTGCTTTTTTCTATCCTCATTTACAAACCGATAAAGAAGGGAATATCACATTTAGCTTCACCACTCCAGAGGCTTTAACACGATGGAAATTGCAGCTATTAGCACACACAAAAGAATTGCAATCTGCTACCAAAACATTAACTACTGTTACTCAAAAAGAGTTAATGGTAATGCCTAATACTCCTAGATTCTTAAGAGAAGGAGATCAAATTACATTCAGCTCTAAAATTGCAAACATTTCTGATAAAAACTTAGAAGGTACAGCACAACTTATATTAACTGATGCTATTACCGGAAAAGAAATCAACCTGTTAAGTAATTCTTCTAAAAATCAGTCTTTCAGTGTTGATTCTAACGGAAACACGAATGTATCTTGGAACTTATCAATTCCTGATACTTATCAAGCAATTCAATATAAAGTAATTGCCAAGGCAGGAGATTTTTCTGATGGAGAACAAAATGTGTTACCAGTATTATCAAACCGAATGTTAGTTACAGAAACGCTACCTATGTGGGTTCGTTCAAATCAAACCAAAACATTCACATTAGATAAACTAAAAAATCAAACTTCGACTACGCTCAGCCACCTTAAATTAACGTTAGAAGTAACTTCTAATCCTGCTTGGTACGCTGTACAGGCTTTACCCTATTTAATGGAATACCCGTACGAGTGTAGTGAACAAACATTTGCTCGTTATTATGCAAACACACTCGCTAGTCATATTGCAAATTCAAATCCAAGAATACAAGAGGTGTTCAATGCTTGGAAATCTTCAGACGCTTTATTGAGTAACTTAGAAAAAAATCAAGAGTTAAAGTCGTTGATTATCCAGGAAACTCCTTGGTTACGTGATGCTCAATCAGAGACAGAACAAAAGAAGCGTATTGCTTTGTTATTTGATTTAAACAAAATGAAAAACGAACAACAAAACGCTATTAATAAACTACTGCAAATGCAGTTAAGCAATGGAGGATTCCCTTGGTTTAAAGGGAATGATAAGCCTAATGTTTATATAACGAATCATATTGCTACTGGTTTTGGACATTTACAAAAATTAGGTATTGATAATAAAGATGATTCTTTACAGAAAATGCTTGTGGATGCTATTCACTTTTTAGATGCTGAAATTGAACATACCTACAAGAAGTTATTAGAAAGTGCTGAACGCATTAAAGCTGAAAAAGGACAAAAAGAATACACTAAGTATCTGGAAAAAAACCACCTAAACTACTTTATTATTCAGTATTTATACATGCGTTCTTTTTATACAAATATTGAAGTTAACGATACGGCAAAAACCGCTTTTGAATATTACAAAAATCAAACAGCAACTTACTGGAAAGAGTTTAGTTTATACGGAAAAGGACAAATTGCCCTAATACAGTTTAGAAACGATAATATATTAGTTGCTAATAAAGTTT
The DNA here is from genome assembly GCF_059716285.2 of Tenacibaculum sp. TB-53. NCBI lineage: Bacteria > Pseudomonadati > Bacteroidota > Flavobacteriia > Flavobacteriales > Flavobacteriaceae > Tenacibaculum > Tenacibaculum sp. TB-53. Next base: position 1,820,755 of record NZ_CM202790.1, read on the forward strand.
TAAAATCTTTAAGAGAAAACAGTATTACTTCTGATGAATTAGGAATGTATTGGAAAGAAAATCAACCGAGTTGGTATTGGCATCAAGCCCCTATTGAAACCCAATCGTTGTTAATTGAAGCTTTTTCAGAAATTGAAAATGATATTCAAACTGTTGATAATCTAAAAATATGGTTACTAAAAAATAAACAAACCAATCGTTGGAAAACTACCAAAGCAACTACTGAAGCTGTATATGCATTATTATTACAAGGTAGTGATTGGATTTCGGTAACTGATATGGTGGATGTAACAATTGGAGAGAAAACAATCAATCCTTCTAAATTAGAAGACACAAAAGTTGAAGCGGGTACTGGTTATTTTAAAACCTCTTGGAATGGTTCTGAAATCACTCCTAATATGAGTACAGTTAGCATTACTAAAAAAGGAAAAGGTACTGCTTGGGGTGGATTGTATTGGCAATATTTTGAAGATTTAGATAAAATTACCTCTGCTAAAACACCTTTACAGTTAAAGAAAAAACTATTTAAAAAAGTAAATACTAATGTGGGTAAACAACTTCAAGAAATTACAGAAAACACACAATTAAATGTAGGAGATTTAATGACTGTTAGAATTGAACTTCGTTCTGATAGAGATATGGAATTTGTACACATGAAAGATATGAGAGCAAGCGGATTTGAACCTATTAACGTATTATCACAATACAAATGGCAAGATGGTTTAGGGTATTATGAAAGTACAAAAGATGCTGCAACAAATTTCTTTTTCGATCGTTTACCTAAAGGAGTATATGTATTTGAGTATGATGTTCGTGTAAATAATGCAGGAAACTTTAGTAACGGAATCACAACTATTCAAAGTATGTATGCTCCCGAGTTTAGTAGTCATTCAAAAGGAGAAAGGTTACTAATTAAGTAAAATAATTTATCTTAGCATTCACAAAACACTAAATTAAAAATTATGAAGAAAATCTTTTTATTCATCGGTTTTTTAACCATTTCATTTTTCACTGCAAATGCACAAGAAATTTCAAATAACGCAATAGGTCTTCGTTTAGGTGATAATGATGGTTTTGGAGCTGAAATAACTTACCAACGTAGATTAAGTGATGCCAATCGTTTGGAAATAGATTTAGGTTTACGTAACGGTAGTAATTATGACGGCTTTAAAGCTACTGGTTTATATCAATGGGTATGGCAATTAGAAAATCGTTTTAACTGGTATGCTGGTGCTGGTGGTGGTCTTGGGCATTGGAATGTAAAAAATGTAGATGCCTCAGAAACCTATATTTTCGCAGCTGGTGTTGTTGGTATTGAATATAATTTTGATATTCCTTTGATGTTGTCATTAGATTATAGACCAGAAATTGGTTTTGGTGATTATTATGACGGGTTCAACTCTGACTTTGGTTTAAGTATCCGTTACCAATTCTAAAAAAACGTTAAACTACATATAACAAAAGCCTCCAAATTAATTTGGAGGCTTTTTTATTTTAAAACTTCAAAAGTTAAATGTTTTTAAAAGGTAATTTTTATATTAAATAAAGAATACTTAAACATTATAAAAACCTCAACCAATTAACATATAATCAACCTTATGTATAAGTTTTAATAATTTTTTACTAACAAATTTGAAATCTTGTTGCTAGTTATCGTAAATAATTTCGCCGTGGACAATTCACTAAAGATTTCAAAATGAAAAAAATAATACTAATTACACTTTGCTTGGTAAGTATTTTAGGATACTCACAAAGCAAATCCGGTTTAAAAGGAAGAGTTTTAGATGAAACCAATCAACCTTTACCTGGAGCTACTATTAGCATTCCTTCTTTACAAGTTGGGTTTTCTACCGACTTTAATGGAAATTATGAACTTTTAAATATTCCTGTAGGAAATTACGAGGTTCAAATATCATTTTTAGGTTATCAAACCCTAACAGAAAACATTACGCTTACAAACAATATTCAATCTAAAAACTTTTCGCTAACACCTAAAATAGATAGGTTGGATGAAGTTGTTATTAAAGGAAGTATTGGGAAAGGGCAAGCTAAAGCCTTAAATCAACAAAAAAACAAAGAGAATATAACCAACATTATTTCTGCCGATCAAGTAGGAAAGTTCCCTGATGCCAATATTGGTGATGCCTTAAAACGTGTTCCTGGTATTTCTATGCAAAACGACCAAGGTGAAGCTAGAGATATTGTTATTCGCGGATTAGCTCCTCAATTAAACTCGGTAACCTTAAACGGTGACAGAATTCCGTCTGCTGAAGGAGATAACCGTAGAGTTCAAATGGATTTAATTCCTTCAGACATGATTCAAACCATTGAGGTTAACAAAGCAGTAACTCCTGATATGGAAGGAGATGCTATTGGTGGCTCTGTTAATTTAGTTACACGTTCTGCTCCTACTACTTTTAGAGCTTTCGTTGCTGGTTCTTACGGACAAAATCCTGTAAGAAATACGCCTAACTATAATGTTTCTGCATTAGTTGCCAACAGGGCTTTTAAAAACGAACTAGGCTATGTAATCAATGCTTCATACAACTCTAACGATTATGGTTCAGATAATGTTGAGTTTGAGTGGGAAAAAGAAAATAACAAAACATACATTGGTGAACACGATATTAGACGTTACGATGTAAAAAGAAATAGAATGAGTGTTTCCGCCAACTTAGACTGGACACCTGACAACAACAATACGCTTTTCTTTAAATCAATGTACAACCAAAGAAACGATTATGAAAACCGTTATAGAGTACGCTTTAGAAAAATAGACGAACCAGATGCTACAGGATTATCAAAAGCTGAAGTACGTCGTCAAACTAAAGGAGGTATCAACAATGATACAAACGACAACACACGTTTAGAGCGCCAAAGCACTTACAATATATCTGTAGGTGGAGAACACATTATTTTCGGAAACATTAAACTAAACTGGAAAACAGGAACTGCCAAAGCCAAGGAAGAACGTCCAGACGAACGTTATATTAGTTTTGAAAACGATGATATTGAAGTTATGCAAGACTTCTCGCGAACAAACTTCCCTGTATTACGACCAACAAACAATGACTTTAACGATCCTTCAACTTTTGATTACAAAGAAGTAACCCAACAACAAGGATTTACACAAGAACGTAAAATCAGTTCTAATTTTGATGTCTTGGCTCCTATCAATGCTACAGGAGCTTACAAAAACTCTTTAAAATTTGGTTTTAAGTACAAGTACAAAGAAAAAGTAAGAGACAATAGCTTTTATGAGTATGATTTAGAAGATCAATTTCCGACCATGAATACTACCACTACTAAAGATTATACTATTAATGGTTATTTAGCAGGTGACGATTATAAATCAGGTCTTTTCGTTTCAAAAGAATTTTTAGGAAATTTAAACCTAACAGGTGGTGAACTTGTATTAGATGAATTTGTTCCTGAAAACTACGATGCTAATGAAAACATTTATGCTGCATACGGAATGTTACAACAAAACTTAGGTAACAACTTTTCTTTTATAGCTGGTGTAAGAGTTGAAAAAACAACAATAGATTATAACGGTTTTGCCATTGATGTTGAAACAGCTGATGATTTAAGTGATGTAACTAAAACATCAGGAACTCGAAACTATACCAACTGGTTACCTAACCTACAAGTTAAATACAATATTGATAAAAATACTATTGTTAGAGCTGCTTGGACAAATACTATTGCGAGACCTAACTATTACGATTTAGTTCCTTATAGAAACATTAATAGTGATGATATGGAAGCTGAGTATGGAAACCCTAATTTAGATCCTACTGAAGCAATGAACTTTGACTTAATGTTTGAACACTACTTTAGTAATGTCGGAATTATATCAGCAGGAGTTTTTTACAAAGATTTAGATAAATTTATTTACAATTCAGTTACTGAAGAACCAATTACCATTGGAGGTGTAACAGAAACCTATGATGTTACACGACCTTTTAATGGAGGTACTGCCGAAATTTATGGTTTTGAAGTGGCTTTACAACGTAAGTTAAACTTCTTACCTGGTTTCTTAAGAAACTTAACAGTGTATGGTAACTATACCTATACAGATTCTAAAACAGATGGTATTGCCGACAGAGAAGATGGCTTGCCTTTGGCTGGTGCTGTTAAAAACATGTTTAACGGATCGTTGGCCTATGAAAGTTCTAAACTATCAATTAGAGCCTCTTTAAACTTTGCTGATGATTACATTTTTGAATACGGAGACGATGCTTTTACGGATGTATTTTATGACGAACAATTGTTTGTAGACCTAAATGCTTCTTACCGTATTACTAAAAACTTACAAGTCTTTGCTGAAGCAAAAAACTTAACCAATCAAGAATTACGTTTTTACCAAGGAGCAAAGCATCAAACAATGCAAGCTGAGTTTTATAACTATAACTGGAATGCTGGTTTAAAATACAATTTTTAAGAATGAATAAAGTATACAGAATAATACTTACTTGCCTTATTTTAAGCGCTTGTAAAGTTGAAAAAATAGTCCATCAAAACCCGCAAGCCAAACCAGTAGTAGCTTTAGTTGCTGATGCTGAAACAGCACCTGTTACTTCTTTTGACGACGCTGCTGATGACCCGTGTGTGTGGATAAATCCCGCTGATGTAACAAAATCAACCATAATTGGTACAAACAAAAAAGAAGGTTTAGAAGTTTATAATTTAGAAGGAGAACGTTTGTACTCTTATAAAATAGGACGTGTAAACAATGTTGATATTCGCGATGGTTTTTCACTAAACGGAAAAGAAGTTTCGATTGTTACCGCTAGTAATAGAACCTACAATACTATTTCTATATTGATTGTAAAACCTACAGGTGAATTAGAAGATGCTGCTGCACGAAAAATAACTTCTAACTTAAAAGAGGTTTATGGTTTAGGAATGTACAAGAGCCCAAAAACTAACAAATTTTATGTTTTTATGGTTGGTAAAAAAGGTGGTGTTGAGCAATGGGAATTGTTTGAAAACAACACTCAAATTGATGCCAAGTTAGTTCGTGAATTTTCATTAGGAAGTCAAGGAGAAGGTATTGTTGCCGATGATGTACACGCTAAGGTATATATTGGAGAAGAGAACAAGGCCTTATGGAAATATGATGCTGAACCCAATGCTGAAAACAACCGTGTAAAGGTTATCAGCACCAACGATTTGAATATGAAGGATGATTTTGAAGGTGTTACCTTATACGACGCTGGAAATGGAAAAGGATACATTATTTTATCCTCACAAGGAAATAACAGTTATGCTGTTTTTGATAGAGTTAGCAATCAATACCTAGGAAGCTTTTCATTAAAAGACGGTACTATTGACGGCACCTACGATACGGACGGAATTGATGTAACCTCTGTTAATTTTGGTACAAAATACCCTAAAGGGTTCTTTATTGCGCAAGATGGTGCTAATACCCAAGGTAAGGACAGCTTGCATCAAAATTTTAAAATCATTGACTGGCAAAAAATTTCTAAAAGCCTACATTTAGATTCGTCAAATTAGTGTGTTTGTTGTGTAATTAAAAAAGCCTTTTGGTAAAACCAAGAGGCTTTTTTAATGCTAATAAAATTAGCTTAAAATATAGTCTTGAAAAAACACCTTGATGTTTTGATGAAAACATCAAGGTCTTTTTTGTAAGTCTTCTTAGTGTTTTGTTTTTATAGGTTGTTAAGTGTTAGAAAAGTAGCTGTTATTTTGGAGGATAATTATTAATCACTTTACCAATTACTTTTTGAAAATGTAATTTCTTTTGTTCTGGTGTTGCTTTTTCTCTTATTTCACTAGTAGCAATTCCTTGCCATATTAACTGGTTGTCTTTACTCTCAACAAAATCAATGGTTAATTGCTGGTTTATTTTTCTACTTTCAATAGGAATACCTCCTGAAATTCCAAATCCAACATTTCTTCCTCCACTTCCTAAGCCAACACCTATCGTATTTCTATTAAGAGACTCTCTTTCTTCAGCTAAAATATTAATATACATATCAGGGGTTTCAGTTAATCGCATCCCTTTGGCTTCCAAAGCAGCCGTTATTTCATAAGTGACTCTTTTTACATCTAATTCATTTAAACCTTTACCTGCATCTTCAAAAAAATTGAAGGTCTTATACTGACTAAAATCTGTTTGGCTATCGTAATCATATACTACTTTAGAAGAGGCACAACCAATAATAACTAACAGAAAAAAATATTTGTAATACTTCATATATAAATTCTTTACCATATAATTAATCAAAAACTATACCTTATAAAAATACAAAAAAGCCTCGTTTACACGAGACTTTTTTCTAAGGTTAATTAGTTGATTTTTATTGAACTGCTTTTAACGCATCAATATTTCCATATCCAAACTCTGAATGTTTGTTCGGATAAAAATCAGCGGATTCTTTCATTTTTTGTAAAACTTGTTCTCTTGACCAACTTGGATGTTTTGCCCATACTAACGCTGCAATACCAGCAGTTGTTGCTGTTGCTACAGATGAACCTCCTACATAATTTGCTTGTCCATCATAATAACTCAATACAGGAATTTTATTATCCGTTCCGTTAGTACGTTGCATTTGTACCGTAAAATCTATTTGTGATCCGGTATGACATACATCACACTTACTATATTGTCCTTCTTTAACACCTGTTACCGCAACAGTTTCAGACATACTTGCTGGAAAAATTACTCCATACCAAGTAGTAAACGAAGTAGATGTTCCTCCTGCTGCTAAAATCATTTTTCCTTTGCTATGTGCATACTTTACTGCATCCGATACATTACCAATACTAAAAGGAGAACCTAATGACATAGAAATAACTTTTACATCACTTCTATTTGCCAAGGCTGTTAACGCCTCAACAATACCTCTTTTTTCATGATAATCATCAATTACTACATTTTCAACAGCCCTATACGTTACTAAGTTTGCATTGTAAGCAACCCCTACAGGTAAGTTGTCATTATTTCTTGGAGCAGTCGCTACTGCAGCCATTTTGGTTCCATGACCACACTTATCATTTACTCCATCATAATTATTAGACCACGCCCACCAAGAATCTACAAACGTTCCATATTTCTGAACTGTTCTTCCTGATGAATATCCATCGTTAAAATATTGATTCATCCATTTTTGTTCTGGTGATAGACCTGAATCAACTACTGCTACAGTAATTCCTGACCCAGTACTGTAATTCCAAGCTTGTGAAATATTGTGCGCATCAAAAGACCATGGTAATTTAGCTCCTGGTGCTACTGTTCTATAGTCATTGGTGCTTAAAGTAGCCGTACCATAGCCACATCCTGAAGAACCTGATGAACTTGACTTAGCTTGTGCAGTAGACTCTAAAAAACTATAACCTCCCGGTTCTATATAACGAACTCTACTATCTTTTAATAAGACATTTATTGTTTCCTTGTTAGTAACTTTAATATCTAATACATTAATATTTTCATTTACATATAATTCCGTTTCTCCCTTAGCAGAAGTTGATTCAAAGCTTTTTACTAATGCTATTAACTCATCTTTTATATTAGTACTTTCTTCACTCCTAGCATAATTGTTTTTTGAAGTACCATAACCAATTGTTAAGATATTTTCTCCATGATTTACTGCACTCCATATAGTATGAGCATCTTGTGACATCCATTTGAAATCTCCAGTTTTTTGTAAAGATTCCTTGATTTTTGAATTAATTTCTTTTTTGGTAAGTAAATCTTGATCTTGTTTTATGTCTAATGCTTCATCATTATTAGAACATGAGATCATAGTTAAAACAACCGTTAGGCTTAAAAGTATTTTTTTCATTTTCGAAGGGATTTAAATTAAAACTTTTCGAATATAGTAAAATTTTAATACAATTTTAACACTTTAAACAATTTAACCTATACAAAGTTAACATTTTATTAAAAACAAAACACCCAACCCCAATAAAAAAGGAGTTCATGGCTCCTTCTTTACTTTAAGTTTTCAATATGTTTACTCCATCTTTACTCTAGTAGGCGTGTCTTTTCCTTCAATAATACTTTGAGTTCCTCTAGCAACTGCTTTAACAGTTTCTGTTAATACAGTCATATTTAAGGTTTCAGCTTCATCTGTTACTTTATGATAATCCGCATCGATATCAATCGGAGTGGTTGAAAATGTATGAGACGGCACCCCTAAACGTGCTAGAGAAGCATTGTCTGATCGTAAGAATAATTGAAATTTAGGGTATGGATCTGGAAATAACTTATATCCTGACCCTTCCAAGTTCTTCTGAATTATTTTACCAAAATCTGATTTATCAAAACCAGTTAACCATGCTGTTTTTGGTCCTGTTTTAGGTTGTTTCCCTATTAACTCTAAATTAATTCCCGCTACAAACTTATTCGCATCAATTCCTTTTCCAAAGTACTCAGAGCCTACCAACCCCATTTCTTCAGCAGTAAAACATACAAACAAAATACTACGCTCATTGTTTCCTTTTTTAGCATAATATTCAGCCAATGATAATACACCAGTAACACCAGAAGCATCATCATTCGCACCATTAAAAATTCGATCTCCTTCCCCATCTTTCTTTACCCCTAAATGATCGTGATGAGCTGATATAATAACAAACTCATCTTTTTTAGACTTTCCTTCTAACAAGCCTATAATATTACTCATCTTAATTCCTTTATACTCAAAACTTTGGCGATACGTAGTTAATGTATCAAAAGTTTTTAAACCAATTCTTTTGTATTCATTTTCTATATACTGAGTTGCTTTTTCCATTCCCTCAGTGCCTGGTTTTCTACCTTCCATTTCATCTGAAGCAAGTGTATATAAGTGTTTTCTTACTAAAACAGAATCAATTAACTCTTCTTTATTTTCTTTTTTCTGAGTTACCTCAACAGTATTCATAGCAACCTCGCTACTAGTATTTTTAGCTTGCTTACACGACAGTAAAATTGATACACTTACAAGTGCTAATGGATATAAAACTTTTTTCATTCTTTATTTATTTAAAAGCCTAAATATAGCCAATTTAATTTCTTAATTTTGTTGAAAATTTTTAAGGATGGCTTTAACTGAAATTCCAAACATAAAACATACTGATTCAAACAACTTTTTCTTACTTGCTGGTCCTTGTGCCATCGAAGGAGAAGATATGGCAATGCGTATTGCTGAAAAGGCAATTACCATTACTGACAAATTAGAAATTCCTTATGTATTTAAAGGAAGTTTTAAAAAAGCGAATCGTAGTAGAATAGATAGTTTTACAGGAATTGGTGATGAAAAAGCATTAAAAATTTTACGTAAAGTTTCTGAAACTTTTAATGTTCCTACCGTAACCGACATTCATGAAGTTTCTGATGCTGAAAAAGCTGCTCAATATGTAGATGTATTACAAATTCCTGCTTTCTTAGTTCGTCAAACCGATTTAGTAGTTGCTGCTGCTAAAACTGGTAAAGTTGTGAATTTGAAAAAAGGACAATTTATGAGTCCTGAAGCTATGCAACATGCTGTAAAAAAAGTTCATGATGCAGGAAATAAAAAAGCGTGGATAACTGATAGAGGTACGATGTTTGGGTACCAAGATATGATTGTTGATTTCCGCGGAATTCCTTCGATGCGTCAATACGCTCCTACTGTGTTAGATGTTACCCACTCCTTGCAACAACCAAACCAATCAAGCGGTGTTACTGGTGGGCGTCCTGATATGATTGAAACCATTGCTCGTGCTGGTGTAGTAAATAATGTAGATGGTTTATTTATAGAAACACATTTTGATCCTGCAAATGCAAAAAGTGATGGAGCTAACATGTTACACCTTGATTATTTAGAAAGTTTGTTAACCAACTTGGTTAGCATTAGAAAAACTATTAATAATTTATAGGCACAGTTTTTGTTTCATACAATTGTTTTTAGTTTATATATGAAACAACTTCTTTTTTTATTCTTTCTAGCTACTACTATCGTAAGTGCACAAGACTTTTCCTTAATTGAAGAGAAAGTAAATGGGTATTCTAAAATTAATGAAGTAGAACGTCTGGCTCAACAGATAGCAAGCGATTTTAAAACTGAAGAACAACAAGTACAGGCTGCGTTTTATTGGCTTGCCCATAACATACAGTATGATAGATGCATACTATCGTCCTAAAAACAAACGAATTTCTTTTAGATACAGGAATGAGCAAGAGAAATTAGCAAAGCTACAGGCTATAAAAGACGATATTGTTAACCAAACTCTATTAACTCGTAAAGCAGTTTGTGAAGGCTATGCACAAACTTTTGCTAAAATATGTACTATACTTCAAATTGAAAACGAAGTTATAAAAGGTTACATCAGAAATTCATCAAATGATATAGCTAATCCTAAAATCAATTCCAATCATGCTTGGAACGCTGTTAAATTGAATGGAAAGTGGATTTATATTGATGCCACCTGGGCAGCTGGAGTTGTAAATAATAACAGATGGCAACCTTTATTTAATGCTTACTACTATAACATTCCTAAAGAAAAATACTTTAAAACACATTTTCCAGAAAAAACACTTTGGCAGTTAAGAGTTGGTAGAATGGGGAAAAAAGACTTTTACAATCAGCCTATTTACGATGCTTCTTTTTTAAAATCTGACTTAGAGCTAATTTCACCTTTAAAAGGGATATTAGATAAAAAAGCTACTATTGAACTAAAAATTAAAAACATACACCCTAATCAATCAATATTCTTAGGCTATAGTGGATATCGATATGCTGTTAAACCAGATAAAATATCTACTAAAAATAATATTACTACAGTTACAACAACTCCACTTGATAATAGCAAACAGCTATTTTTAATCGTAGATAAAGAGGTAATGCTTGAATTTTTAATTGAATAACAATATTTTCTTCTTTTGATTTATTAAAGTAAATTTCTCTGTAATGATTTAAAAGAAAATCGACAAAGGGTGAAAACAAATTAACATTACATGAAAAAATTTTACACCCTCCTATTCTTTTCTATTTTATTAGGAATTTCAATAACCTCTTACGGTCAAGGTCTATATGATGGCTTTACTCCAAAGAAAAATAGTTTATCTATTACTACTTCTTTTACCAAAAGCGAGTATGAAAAGTTTTATCTAGGTAAAACTAAACAAAACGCTACTCCTGTTCATGAAAAGATTAATCAGAATATTTATTCTCTTTATGCAAAATATGGTATCACTGATCGACTTTCAGCTATTGTAAGCATTCCTTTTATTGATGCCACAAATACTAGTAATCAACCAGACCCTGTAAACGGGTTAACCTCTATCTCTGAAGTTCAAGACATTTCAATAGCTTTAAAGTTTAATGCGCATAAGTTTCAGTTTAAAAGTGGAGATTTAAATATTATAACAGGTATTACTACCGTTATTCCTACAGGGTATGAGCCAAACGGAATATTATCTATTGGTAACGGAGGCTTCGGATTTGATTTAAAAGCTGGTTTACACTTAAACACAAACGTTGGCTTTTTCTCTACCATTTTTGCAGGTTACAACTTAAGAGGAAATGCTGATAATAATTTAACTCCTGGTGGTGACTTTGGTGTTCCTAATGCCTTTACCACTACTGGTAAAATTGGTTATGCTAGTAGCTTTATTTATGTAGAAGCTTGGGGAGATTATTATAACTCAGAAGAAGGAGTAGATATCGGAAGCCCTTCATTTAAAGGTAATTTCCCTGAAACTGATGTAGATTATAAGAGTGTGGGTATAACTGTTTATAAAAATATTCTTCCTAAACTAGGAATTGGAGTTGGTTACGGTAAAGTAATAGATGGTAGAAATATTGGTGAATCTTCTACTTACTCTGTAAGCCTAACATATAATGTCCTATAATCAAACACAATTAGATAAAAAAAAGAGCTTTTAAAAAAAGCTCTTTTTTATAGATATGCTTTAACAAGATTAGTGACGTTATAAATTCAATTAGTTAATCTTTCCTCCAAAAACCTTTATGATTGTGTTTTGCTACTTCTCCTATAACTTGTAGTAGTATTTCTTCATTAATTTCTTCTATTGATGAATAACGAAGTGATTTTACAACTGCTCTACCTTCTGAAACTAAAAAAGTATCAAAGTCCTGTAAAATACCTTTTGCCCAAAATCCAACGTCAACAAATCCTTTTTTATGGGATGCATTTATATAACATAATTGCTTACCATTAATATAATATACTGGAATTTTCCATTTGTATTTTAATTCTAAATTTTGAAAATTCCCTTCTATCAGTACTTGTAAATGCAGTAAAATAGACTTGAATGGTTCTGGCTGTTTAAGTATGTATTCTTCGGCTGGTTTCATTCTTTCAAAAATACATCAAATTTTTATTTGTATGTTTCATAAAATTAAGCTTACTTTGTTTTTCAAAGTTCTTTAAAAATGAGTTCAGAAGATTATTTAAAAGACATATCAGAAATTAAAAACTTAATGAATAAATCATCAAGATTTATATCATTAAGCGGCTTGTCTGGTATTTTAGCAGGAATTTATGCTCTAATTGGTGCAGCTTATGCATATTGGTTAGTCAATATTAATTCTAGTGGTTATTTGATACTAGATGGAAAAACTTTCCAAATGGTCATCCTTGATTTATTGTTAGTTGGCTTTTTGAGCATTACTACCGCCATTTTTTTAACTACGAGAAAAGCTAAAAAAAACGGTGAAAGAATTTGGGATGCCACCACAAGAAGGTTATTATTGAATTTCCTTATTCCTCTGGTTTCTGGAGCCATCTATATCATTATTATTTTAGGACATCAGAAATATGGACAAACTGGAGCTTTGATGTTACTTTTTTATGGCTTAGCATTGATTAATGCTTCAAAATATACTGTAGGTGATATTAAGTATTTAGGGTATACTGAAGTTGTTTTAGGACTTATTGCTGCTATGCTTCCCGGTTATGGTTTTTGGTTTTGGGTTCTAGGGTTTGGAGTTATGCATATTGTTTATGGTACTGTCATGTATTTTAAACACGATAGAAAATAAGCACTATTTTCGTACTTTAAAATTTATCTTTTTTGAAAAACATTATTCTAAATATAAATAAAGCTTTTGATCATAGAATCAGACTCGGAATTATGTCTGTTCTTATGGTTAATGAATATGCTGAATTTACTACATTAAAAGAATTATTAGGTGCTACAGATGGTAATTTGGCAAGCCATACCAAAGCCTTAGAAAAAGTTGAATTTATTAGGATAGAAAAACAATTTATTGGTAGAAAACCCAATACAAGATACTATGCTACAGAGCTTGGTAAGCAAGAATTTAAAAAACATATTGACGCTTTAGAAAAACTAATTAAAAATAAATAAAAACTAATTTTTTTATTATTAAACTTTGAAATTCAAAGTTCTTTTAAGACAATAAACTATGGAAATATCAAACAAACAAAACGGAAAATTCGGAAAGTGGGTAAAAACATCAATCACAGCTAGAATGTTAATGATTGGATTTTTAATTCTCATACTTTTAATTCCTTTATCTTTTATTAAAAGTTTAATTGTTGAGCGAATGAATCGACAGCAAGAAGTTGTACAAGAAATCAATCAAAAATGGGGTAAAGAGGTCTTGCTATATGGACCTATTTTAAAAATTCCCTACAAAACTTATAAAGAGAAATTTGTTCGAAATCAAAAGACAAAAGAAACTCAAACTGAGATTGAAGAAAAGATTAAATATGCTTACTTTTTTCCGAAGAAACTAAATGTCAAATCTTCTATAAACCCTGAAGAGAAAAAGCGTGGTATTTATAAAACAGCTGTATATAATAGTAAAATAGATATTGATGGCAGTTTTACAACACCTGATTTTAGTGAAAAAGATATTAATGAAAAAGACATACTTTGGAACAAAGCTCGTTTAATTATTAAAACTTCTAATTTAAAGGGGGTAAACAATTTAGTTGAAATAAAACTGAATAAAAACAACTACGCTTTTACTTCTAAATATGAAGATGATGCTAGTAATGAAAAAGCCTACTACAACTATTTAAACCTTCATAAATTAGAAAGTAAATTTTTAAATGAAGAAGACCTTCCTAAAAAATCAGACACGAACTTTAATCTATCACTAAGCATCAATGGTAGCAAACAAATTCGTTTTATTCCTATCGGAAAAGAAACAACTGTTCATATAAATTCTGACTGGAAAACCGCTAATTTTATTGGAGAATACCTTCCTTTTAACTCCGACAAAATCTCTGAAAATGGCTTTAATGCTAAATGGAAAATACTGGATATAAATAGACCTTTCTCTCAACAATCTTTTAACGGAATTCCTAACTTAAAAGAATATGCTTTTGGTGTAAACTTTATGATTCCTGTAGACGAATACCAAAAAAGTGAACGATCTGCTAAATATGGCTTTATGGTTATTGGACTTACATTCTTAATTTTCTTTCTAATTCAAACAATGAGTAAAATATCCATTCATCCCTTTCAATATTTAATGATTGGCGTTGCCTTAACTATGTTTTATACCTTACTAATATCAATTTCTGAACATAGTAGCTTTTTAAAAGCTTACTTAATAGCTTCGATAGCTGTTGTATTGCTAATTTCTTTGTATTCTAAATCCATTTTAAAAAGTAATAAATTTCCTTTATTTGTTGGAGCTTCTCTTACCACATTATATGCCTTTATTTTTGTAATTATTCAACTAGAAAATTATGCTCTTTTGGTAGGTAGTGTAGGACTGTTTATAATTCTTGCTTCAGTGATGTATGCTTCAAGAAAAATAGATTGGCAAAACGGTTAATTAACAACAATAAATAAGCAAACTATTATATTATGTAATAGTTTGCTTAATATATGATTATGAAATTCAATATAAAATACTTCCTTGCCTTTATATTTCTTCTTTTGTTAGAAATTATAATAGCTCAAACTTCAGGGTTTATAAGACATACTTTTGGTGACTTTTTAGTCGTTATCTTACTTTTTTATTTGGTGAAAGCTTTCTTTAACTTCTCTGATAAAAACACTGGAGTTTCAGTACTTATTTTTGCTTATTTAGTAGAATTTTTACAGTTAACTCCTCTTCTAGAATTTCTCGGTTTAGAAAATAACCGATTGGCAGTAATCGTATTTGGTACTACTTTTAGTATTGGTGATTTAGTAGCTTATACCTTAGGAATTGTCACTGTTTTACTTTTAGAAAAATTTTTAACTCGCAAATTATCTTCTAATCTTTCGTAAAATGTCTTCTAGTCCGTTTAACTTCAATTCGTAAACTAGCTCTAGCATTGTGCCTAGTTTCCCTTGTGGAAATCCTTTATTCTTATACCAAACAATATAATACTCAGGAATGTCAATTAAATACGTTCCTTTGTATTTACCAAAAGGCATTCTCATGTTTGCTGTATCAATTAAGAACTGTTTGTCTGGTATCATATTAAATAAAAATCCCGCTGAAGCGGGAGTTATTAAGTGTTATTCTTTTCCGTCTACGTAATCCTGCAAATATGCATAACGTTCGGTTAATTTACCAGTATTTGTTGTCATTTTTGATCGAGCTAAAATTCCGTCTTTATCATCATTATAAAATGCCGGAATTACATGCTCCAAAAACATTTCTCCAAAACCTTCACTTGCATCTTTTGGTAACTCACAAGGTAAATTGTCTACTGCCATTACCGTGATGGCTTTTTCGTCTTTAAAATCAATTTCTGATTCCGTTTCTGGGTTATAGCCGTAAATAGGGTCTGCAATTGTTGACGCACGAAGTGTTGTTGCTACTGGTCCATCAATATCACATGAAATATCTGCTACATACTTTATTCTAAACTCAGGATGTTTTACATCTTCACGTGTAAATAAATACGGAGCTCCGTCTCCATAAAAATGCCCTGCTATAAAGAAATCAGTTTGTTTCGCATACGCCATAAAATTACTTTCGTATCCTGTTGGATCTTTATAAAACTCAAACTTATCTCCTACTTTACCATCTTTTCGTTTGGCATACTCCATAACATCGGCTATACAATATACTGGTTCAGTAAACTCACTTGTTAAATATAAAGCATCGCTTACTTGCTTAATTTGCAAATGATCTAAAATTTCTTGTGCTCCTTTAGCTACTTTTCCTGTTCCTGTTAGTAAAATTTTGATGTTTGGTAAAGTTATTTTATCTAATTCAACTTTTACAGCATCTAAATCTGGTAACGTTTCTACTTTGGGTAATTTGAACAATCCTTCACGTATGCCTAAGGCTCTAAAACCATTATAAGCACCTACCAAACCTGCATAACGACCAAAACCAATTAAACGAGCTCCATTTTCTTCAATAATGGTTTCATGATCAAACATTTCTATATTTCTATCAAGCATTGCTTTTAACAACTTACGATTATATGGTTGCTTTTTAATCGTATGACTAAAGAAAAAATATTTTTTATTTGGAATTAAATTGTCTACAGGAACTTCTTTTACTCCTAATAACACATCACAATCAGAAATATCATTTGTTACTTCAAAACCTGCTTTTGTGTAAGCCTCATCAGAAAAAACTCGGATATCGGAACTTTCCACGACTATTTCTGCTTGAGGAAACTGTTCTTTAAACTCTTGCAATTTTTCTGGAGAAAACACAACTCTTCTATCTGGTGGATTTTTACGTTCTTTAATAATTCCGAATTTCATAATTGACCTTTGTATTAAAATTAAACAATTTTACATATAATGTTATAGTTTATAACAATTGCAGCGAAAATACTTGTTTTAAAATGATTGTACAAGTAGTATTTTTTTATATTTGCATCCTCTTGTTTCAACAGTATTGTTTTATATTGCTGTTAAACGAAATTGCATAGAATCAAAAAGATTATCTGGTATATTTTTTGCACGGGTACATATAGCATCTTTGACATATTGGGGACGACTGGTTTTGACAGCAAGATTAGTAAAAATGTAAGCATACCGAGGAGTGAAATGACAACTCGTTAAACTTATTTCAAACATTTAAACGGCGAAGATAACTACGCTTTAGCTGCTTAATCTGAATTAATAGTAAGATAGAGCCTCGGCGCACAAGGTGCGCAAGCTAAATGTCCACGAAAAGCCTTGGTTTACGGCGTTTCACTTTTGGGCATCGTAAAAGTAAACATAGAAAACTTAGGGCTTCGATAGGTTTTCGAAACTAAAGAAGATAAGTTAAGATTGGACGGTTTTTGGTCAGGTCTTAATCGAAAATTAAACAAAAACTAAGTATGTAGAAAGCCTTTGAGCTACTTGTTTGGACCCGAGTTCGATTCTCGGCGTCTCCACCAAAAAGCCCTGTAAACACTATATTTACAGGGTTTTTATTTTTAAGGTGTCAATTTAGGTGTCAAAAAAATAATTACATCATATTACATTAGAAAGCCAAAAACCACTAAAATTATTTAGTCGGATCTAAAATATTAGCTTTCATATAACCCCATTTAATATATTCTTTCACTTCATTTGTTAAATTACCAGTTTGTAAACATTCATCCTCCATTTTTTTTAGGTAATCTCGAATGTTTCTTGCTTTTATGAAGCTTTCTGAATCAGTGATCAGTTGATCTAGCTTTTTATTTTCAATTTCTATACTCCTAGCCTCCTCTTCTTCTCTCTTAAGCTCGATTTTTCTTTCCTCTTCTTGTAATTTTTGCTTCTTTCTTAAATCAGCCCACCCTTTACTATCCTCTTCAATATAATTATAAATTATTTGTAGATAATCTTCCAACTTTTTTGTTTTCCTATCAATCCAGCCTTTACGATAACAAGACCCCACTCGAAACTCTAGTTTATTACTTTTTTCATAGTACTCATGTGTATATCCTCCTTCATTTTTAACTCTTTTACGATAGTGTTTTTGTCTTAAATGGATTCCTGTTAGTTGCCCATACATTTCGACATGACATCGTTTATGTTCAAACTTAATCGCATGGTTGTTTTCTTCTAGTAACTTGATTAGAGCATCCATGAAATCTAATGCTCTTTTTCTTAGTTTGGGTTCTACCGAAATAGGTAAAAATTGTGAATTATAATCTTGTTGAACTTCCCAACTAATACGTTTTAGCTTATCTAGTTTTAATAATTCTATTTTTGTTTTTTGAACGAGTGGATGGTATGTGTTTTTCATGTATAAAAAAGCCCAGTTGATTACTGGGGCTTGAATTGTTTTTTAATTATCTAGATTTTTGATCTTTCTTTTTAACTCATCTAAGGTTTTACCATTCTTATCTTTCCATTCTGTCCAACCATTAGCAGCTCTCGCTAAGACAATTGCAGCAGCTGCACTTGGTGAATTGAAAACATAATCTGATTGAAAAATATACAGTCCCTCCTCTTCTTTTAAAGTAGAGTCTTCTATAAGTTGTTTTCTAATTCTAGACACCCAAGAACCAATTGATTTAGTTTCTTTAAAATTACTTTTAGACCCTTTATAAACAAGAAAACCATCATCTGTTAGTTCTCCAATTGCAGAAGCCTCTTTACCTTTACAATAGAATAATTCTTTGTTAGTTTTTGCCTTTCGTTTTTCTTCAAAAATGGGGTAACCTAAAGTTGCAAGTAAAATTTTTGCTGTTTCAAAACTATCTAATAAATCATGTTCTCTACTTTCTGAAATTGATAGTTTATTAGAACCTGTACCATTGTATAATTTATATCTTCCTATTTCTTCTGCTTTTTTTATACAGTAATGTTCTAAAAATTTACTATCAGCTTTGTTGTAGTCATTCGTTTTTGAAACGACAATGACGCAATGTGTCCAAAAGTCTTTTTCTCGGTTATGTGATTGTATTCTTGTTAAACAATCTTCTCCTTCACCGATGTAAACCATAGGTTTTGCTTCATCTTCTAAAATACCAAATAAAAAGTACACTCCTGTGTAACGAACCATTTCCCGCTGACTTACTTCTTGTATTTTGTTTCTAGGAAATAAAATAGCTTTTACGAGTCTACTAGTAATTTCTGCTTCCCTTATGCTAGTTGGTGAACCATCTGGTAAAAATATTTGTATTGTTTGTGGGCGGTTTGTCATATTCTTTTTCCTTTTAAACATACTTATCTATAAGCTCCTTAATAAAGTTATTTCTCTTTTTAGAGTTTAGTTCATAATAATAATCATGAATATCTCTTTTAAGTTTAGAAAAACGTTCTTTATTAAATTCTTTAGGATTAAATGAAGTCTGTGTTTTTTTCTCATACCAACTCAAATAGACTTCTTGTTGATCTAAACTTTTCATTTTTTTAAAAAAATTCTTCAATGCACTCATACCATTATCTTTGGCTCTAATACAATCGAGAACATTTTGAGCTTCTTTTTTTCTATCTTCATATTTACTATGGAGTTTAAACACATTTACATTACCCTCTTGATGTTTTTTTTGGCTGTGTATATCTTCATGTATTTCCTGTAATGACCCCAACATTTGTTTTCTAATTTTGGATCCCTTTGCAACATTAATTTGCATATCTATATTGGACACATAACTACCTTTTAAAATAGGAATAAAAGTTAAATCTCTATTAAAACCTCTTATATATGGGTTCAAGTGATATTCATCTGTGAATTGTATTTTTCCTTTATTTCCTGGGCCATTACACATACTATCACTTGGTATGAGATTAAAGAAAGAACAAGCTAACAAAGGATGTTCACTTTTACTAAAGAAATGATCTAATTCATGAGAAGTGGCAATTTGAGTGCCTTCTTGAGTTGATCTAAATTTAACTTCAGTTAAGTTACAATATGGGCAATAGTCAACAAAATTATTACTTCTAAAAAAAGATTTAATTTCGGAATTAATACTATTATTCTCATAATCAAAAACATACTTTAGAATTTGTAAGTCTTCAGTAGTGCTAATATTATAGTAGGTTAATATATCAGTATTGGTTTTACTCAAGTCTGACGCTTCACAAACTAATATATCTTTTAGTAAATCATTTTTATTAGATAATATATCGTTTAAAAATAAAAAAAGACCTGTAAAACTTACGTTAGTTAGATCAGAGCTATTGGTTTTAAGATAATTTTGGACTGTATTTAAGTAATTACGCTCTTCAAACTTTTTAATTTTATTTTTTATACTTGGAGAAAGTTTATTAACAATACCTTTGGTGATATATTTATATTTTTTATGATCACTAATGGTTATGTTTATAGAACTACCATTCAAATGTTTTAAGGAAATACGCAGTAATCTTGCTCTTTCTTGAATAAGATCTTTTAACAACTTAAAATAATCACCTTTTATTTTTTCTTTATTTGAAATTTCAATTTTGATCATTTTTTTGCTTTATATATTGTAATATACTTTCTTTTAAAAAAGAATCACCTATCAACTCAATAAGTTTATTATGGCTTTTATCATTTAAACCATCATTAATGTCGCCAATTAATTCTAGTATTTTCTTTTCTGCAAACTTTCCAACTAAAGTTTTCATAAAAAAACTATCCGCTAAGAGTTCATGAATATTCGCTCCAAAAGTTAATTGTTCATTTTCTATGATCTTTCCACCATCTAATTTTAAAACATTTTGATGTGGTATGTCAGATAATATAAAAGGAGAATGTGTTGCAAAAAGAATATTAATTCCTTTAATATAATTTCTATTAAGTTCATTCATTTTTTCTATATAATCTAGCATATCATTTATAAAAGCTCTTTGCATTTCTGGGTGAAAATATTGCTCTATTTCATCAAAAAGTATATTGACATACTTGTATTTTAATAACTTTCCTTTAGAATCATTATCGTTATTGTTAAAAACAGAATTCAAGTTAATTAAATGATAAACTATAGAACTAATGGTATAAATTTTCTGCTTTTCTCCTGAGCTCATTTTTTCAAACAAACTACCATTTTCCAATTCTATTTTAACATCAAATATTGAAGGAGGTAAAAACTCTATTACTGTAAATTTTTTACCTTTTTCATTTTCAGAGTGGATAATATCATTTATTCTTTTTGATAAACTACTTATCTCTTCATCAAACTCAATTTCAGAATACCATTTTATGTGATCATGTCTTATAAAGTTTATAGCTTGTTTTAATTTAAATGTAATATGACTTTTATCTTTAATTAACTCTTCTATCAATTTATCTCTATCAACAACTTTATCTCCTTTTATAAAAACCTTATAACGTTTGTAAACTTTACATATCCTAATAATTTTATTTTGGATATAGTAATGCATCGCTACAAAAACACGTTTATTGAGTTTTGGTAGGCTATCTCCTGTATATTTCTCATATAACTTTTTAGCTATATCTTCTATATCAGTTATTGAGTTTAATTCATGATTCTTTCTATATCTTTCAAATTTGTCATCATTAAATTTTAACCTTAGTGTAACCGCTTTCTTTTCTGGTGTTAAATTCCTTAAAGTCTCCTTAGAGCTATCGTCAACTGGTTCTAATAAGTTTGAAAGTAATCTTTGTTTAACTAAACTTTTTTCTTTATTAACATCAATATTCCCATTTGTTCTCATAGGATTTATAACAATAGGAGTTTGGTAACTATCATTTTTATGAAATAAATCATTTAACCACACTCCTTCTTCTAGAGAATTTAAACCATAATGAGAATAGGATACAGCAACAGTATAAAAAAAGTGTTCAGAGAGGTTTTCAACGTTTTTTATTTCAAAATGTTCTTCTTTCTTCTTTTCAATCGGAAATTCAGGAATAATTCTTATCGAAACAAATTTATCCTCCTCTTCATGAATACCTACCTTAAACATATAAAACTTATTATCTAACTGATAAAAAATTTCAAGATCTAAAGAATTTATAATTCTTTTAGTGTTTTCAATCCATTCTATATATTCATCATATTGTTCCCAATAATAATTTTGTTCATAAGCAGAATCACTAATTTCTTTATATTTTTCTATCTGTTTTTTTAAAAAATCATATTGAGGTAAAAATTCCAAGTTATTTGCATCAAATGCATCCAAATGTTCTTTAATTCTGTCAATTAACTCTTCTATTTCTGTGAAATTATCAAATTTTGTTAGTAAATTATTTAACTTTTCACCATGTCTAATTGATTTTTTTTTTAATTCTACTAATTTTTCATTTATTGAATTAAAGTTATACTCCAATAATTCTTTTCCAACTGACAAAAGATAAACAGATATATAAAACAATTCTAAAAGAGTACTTTTACCACTTCCATTTTTACCTACTACTGCTGATATGTTAATATCTATATTTTTTCTGTTGTAAAATTCTTGAGGTATAGATGGAGTATATTTTATAAAAGCTACTTCTTCGTTACTATCTTTAACTTTATTCCTTTTATTATTATAATAGTCGTATTCAGAATAAAACTTATAAAAACTATTTTTTTCTAAAACTTTAAAAAAGTTAATATAATCCTTACCATGAAATTCTTTACTCAGGTTTTTCTTAGTTCTAATTCCTAACAACTTAAATCCACTCACACCTTACTATTTTACTATTATAAACTCTTCTGTTAACCCCTTAAAAGAAGTATTGGAATCACTTACTTTTCCATACAAAAAGTTATAATTCGGAGCACTTTTAGTGCTACCCCCACCAATAGACAAGCCTAAACTTTTCACAAGTTGAGTATCATACTTTTCTAATATTATAATTGTTCCTGTTGGTATATGTTTTAAAGTACTACCAATTTCAAACGGAGGATGTTTTTTCATGTTCATATAATTTTTTAAGTTAGTTTTGTTTCTAAGTCACAAGCTTTTCATTTAATTAAATTATTTTCCCAAAGTGCTAGCACGACATCCATTTGGGAATTGTGTTTTTTTTTACCTAAAGCTAATCTTTCTCTTACTTTATTCCATAGTTCTTTTTTAAATAAGTTTGGATTTTCTTTTAGTATTTCAATAGCTGCTATCGCATATTTTTTATTAAGGTTTTCATTTTTACTTTTAAGGTAAACTCCTGCCTTTATTCCTTTAACTAAACCTGCTTCACATAATCCTAAAAAAGCATTTCTAGGGCAAGCTTTTTGTCTTGAGCTTTCAGATGAAAAATATTTAGACACCACTTGTTCCCAAGAGTCAACAGGATTTTCATCTATTTCTGAAGCTTGTTTTGCTACTGAACCATATTTATTATAATTATTCATTTAATTGAAGCCTCTTCTTTTAAAATGGTAAATCTCCTTCAGTAGCCTCTTTATATTGTCTCCTATCCAATGCTTTACAATTATTAATTATATATATTTTTAATATTTTTTTTGCTCTGTTAAAAGCTCCTTCATCTCTTAAATCACTGTTTGTAATTTCGAAAGATTCAAAAAAAGCAAATAAATTTTTCCATCCTTCTTTATAAAATATATTAAACAGGTCTTTATTTTCTGGATTCTCTTTTAACTGTTCTAAAGTTTCTGAACTAGAAAAAATTTGAGCAATACTAAATAAGGGTTCAAAACCATTAAAGACATCAAGTTCATCATTTGTTTTAATAGTTCTTAAAGAATCAAAAAGGCTAGAATTAAAATAATCTGAGAACCTATTTTCAATATCCTTTCTTATTAATTTATTGGCTTCAGGACTAAAAAGTATTTTTTTATCAAAAATTATAGCCTCAATGTATAATACATAGACTGAATATATACTATTACATTCCTCTTTTGTTTCTACTAAAAGAGATAACTTATTTAAATATAATTCTTTTAAATCTTTTTCAAAAGGCAAGTCTTCATAAGTAACTAGATTATTATATAAGCCACTATCTTTTCTTTTTTTATTCAAGTTTATATCACTAAATAAATAATCTAACCCCCCTTTAAAATTAGATTGCTTTATAACTTCAATTACATCCTCTTTAATATTAGTTTTATTTCCTTCATAAAGTTCATTAAATACTTTATTTATAAATTGGATGATTTTTTGAGCATCTTTAAAATCTATTCTTTCTAATATAGTTTGTAGTGTCTTCAGTATATCTCTGAACTTTTCCTTCGAATCAATAGTCATAAACACATCAAAAATGAAATATTTAATTTCACTAACTAAATGATACCTTCCATCTAAAGATATTTTTTCTGACAATTCTTTAACAAAAGAATGCAACCTATTTTCACTTAATGATTCTTGAAGATCTGAGATAGATATAATATTATTTAATACATTGTTTTGTATATATATACTTGTGTAATATATTTTCGAGATAGTGTTATAGTATTTCTTATAATAACCTACGGGCTTTTTTCCAAAAAGCCTACACAAAACACCATGTATTATTTTAACATCTTCGTTGTTGTAATAGCTGAAAATTATTTTTAACTCATCAAAACTCTTATTATAAATATAAACATTATGTAAATTGACATCACTTAAAACAATAGTTCTTTCATTTGCAAAATCTATGTATTCCCTCGACAGGAAATCATTTATTTTATATAAAACTTTCGTATTTACATCCCTATACTTATAGGTAAGAAGTCTTAATAGTATATATTCACTAATAATAACATCCGCTTTTCCTTCTAAATTTTTATCTTCTATGAATGAAGCATAAAATTTAAATTCATTTATAAACCGTTTAACATCCCTATACGTTGGTAAAAAAGATTGATAATTAAAATTATAACTTTCTTCACAATTATTGGTGTTGATCTCGTCGCCCTCATTAGAAGATGAAGATACAATTGGCTCTATGGTAATTTCTCCTTGGACTGTATCATTTTCTATTGAAAGTTGTTCCTTTAATTGTTGAAATAAGTTTTTAAAAGTATAATTGAAAATATTTACATCTCTTTGCTCTTCTGTATTTGGAAAAGTTTTATCAACTATTCTAAGTAATTCGTCATCTATTAACCTTGAATCAAAAGGAAGCAAATTAATTTCAACATTAAAAACCTTGTCTAAATAATTATTTTTTGTGGCATTTATTTTTTCAATCACATACTCCCTATCGTATCCACTTATAAAAATAACATTATTAAAATCTGATAGGGTTCTAATTAATTTTAATGTATTTAAAATCTCTTCAGTTTCTAATCGATCTAAATCATCTAATAAGATTATTATTTGTTTATCTATTCTTTTAATTTCATTATTAATATTTTCATAGAATCCTTCTAAACTTTTATCATCAAACAAGATGCTTTTACCTATATCAGCTATTTTTTCTAAATCAGACCCTGATAAACTTAAAATAGAAGACACATACTTATCTATAGTGCCAGAAATCTCACCAGAGAAAGCGGTTAAATGTTTTTTGAGTTCCTCAAAAAAGTTTTCAATAACGGAATCAGACCCTTTATTTTTCCAAATACGATACCAAAAAATAATTTCGTCTGGGTTTTCTTCTTCATATTTTTTTTTAAATCTATGTAAAAAACTTGTTTTACCATAGCCCCAAACAGCATTTAGTCCAATACTAAAAGCTTCCTTTGGCTTAAATCCTTTTATTTCTTTTAATAATTTTTGAAGATGTATTTCATTATCTATTTCTCCATCATTAAAAACATTGTCTTCTATAAAAAAGTTATCTTTTACAACATTTTTTTGCTTGTTAATTCTTGCTTCTTTCTTCCATACTAACAAGAAGTTTAAGTAATGTAATATTATTATAACTATAATAATATCAGCAAAAGCAATTGGACTAAAAACTTTGTAAAAAAAGACATCTTGATCAAAAACAAATCTGTATAAGATAAAAGAAACTGTAATAAATGAGATTAAAAATGTTAACCACTTATTGTGAATATAACGTTTAGAAATTAACACTACGTAAATGGCTATTAATAAAATAGAAAAGATAAAATAACCCGTAATAAACGTATTAGATTTATAATCTATACTGTTACCTATACTTATTAATAAAACACCTATTTGATTAAAAAAGACTAATACAAGACACATTAGCACAATAAACATTATTAATGGTTTAGTGTTCATTTTAATAAATTTCATTACTTATACTTTTTGTTTTCTGTTTATCACTTAGCTTTTCCTTAGAAACAGCTCTTATTTATTCTCTTTTTTTATACATCCATTTTGATTAAACAACACCTAAAAGCCTCACAATATGCTCAATATATTTATTAAATATTTCAGGAATAATTATTTTATTTATAAATCCCTTTTAATATTGGGCTTGCCATACTAGTTTTACCGTACGATTCTTTCCCTGTTTTATGGCAATAATTTTCTGGGTAATCATAATTACCATAAACATCCCACATACGGTAAGCACTTAAAGAAAATGGCTTATCTGGATTAAAAGGTATTTCTCTACCTGTTCTTATACAGTAACCTACTTCTTCTTTATAATCATTTGTTGTTTTTGAAAATTGTAACTCTTTATCAACTTCAATTGTTTCTTTTAAATTCTCATTAGAGTTTATATTTTCTTCTGAGACCTTTTCTTTTTTAACTTCTCTAGTAGGTTTAATGTTAAACTTCTTTTCTATAACAGATTCAACCTCTAAATCAAAACTATCGAGAATTCTTTTTTCATAATTTTCGTTGTTTGCAAAGAAATCTTCTGAAATATCATATATAATTTTAGAATCTTGATACTTTTTACCTAAACCTAAAAGCCCCTTAGAATATTGCGGTTTTTTCAGATAAATAACATCTGACTTTACATACATCAATTCATCTGTAAATGCTTCTGTTTCTCGAAAAAGCTTATCTGTACTTATAAGACTATCTGTAAAATGTACTCCATATTCTACGTTATTTATCATAGAATAATCATATAAATTTAAAGAGGTTATTAATCCCTCATTTTCATTGCAATAATGTTTTGCGTGTAAGTCTTTATTATAAAGAATAGTTATATTTTTAAATTCAGTAAAGTACTTAAAGTCTTCTTTACTTATACTACGATTACGACTATTCTCATTTTTACCAAATAATAGGTAAAATTTTATATCGTGATGCGTTTTTACTTTTTCTAGTATGTTTTTTACATAATCATCTAACTTAATAAATGGCGATATTATAACAATGTACTTTTTTGCGTTCCAGATTATATCTGTTAGTTTATCTTCTAATTCTTTTCCTGTTAAAAATTTACTCATTTTTCTTTTATCTTTTCAGGGTTTAACTATAAATTCTTCTCTATTTTAAAACCATTATCAATCTCTGCTATTGAAATTTGAAAACTTGAACTTTTCATTTCTTTTACACATTGTATTAATGAATATTTTGCAATATTTGAATTTGCTTTATCAATGTTATCTTTAACCTTTTCTCCCGACTTCCAAGTACTTTTAAAAGCCAAAACATATACTATATCCTTCTCTTTAAATTTTGAAAAAAAACTTTGTTTACTTTCAATTTTTGGTCTTGTTTCTTCTTTTTGATTATAACTATCAATAACTTGATTTATAAATTTAAAATCACCTGAGTCTAAAGAATTTTTTAATCTTTTTGCTGAAATTATTATTTGATTTGACAAATCCCTCATTTTAGCATCAAAACCTGACTTTACATGTACTAAGTAAATTTTCTCATCAGCTTCAATCATCACATCACATAATTCAATATTATCTCCCAAACATTTATCAAAAACCCAATAATTAAGGCGATTGGAATATTGTAAATTGTATTTTCCCTCGGAGACATCTTCATTCCAAGTTTCTTCTAAAAAATTCTTTTCTAAACAATATTCGTCTAAGTAATTTTCACATAATTCATTAACTCTTTCTTTAAAATCACTTTTTACTTTATACCAATTAGCATCTATCTGAAAAATTGGCTGCTTATTGAATTCTAATTCACATGTGATATACTTAAAAAAAGGTGCTTTAATAACTCTACCTGACTTATAACACAATACTAATAACCTCCACATCGAATTATTAAAATCTTCTTGACCTACTTGTTCTCCTAAATCATCATAAATATACTTCAATCCAGTTTTAAAAATTTCACTCCTATCATTAACTTCAATTCCTTTATGATCTCCCTTCCATTTAATCACATATTTATCACTTTCATAAAAGTCTTTTATTTTAGATGGATGCACAAAATCTATGTCAAATTTTTTCACTCTTTTTCTATCTGAACCAAATTCATAAACCATTACATCCCTTAATTCTTTCATTAAAACCTTAGGGTATTCATCATCTTCAAACTTTTTATCAGTTACTTGAACAAATGAAGTTAAATAAAGCCTCTCTCTTTCTTTTAAGATCTCATCAATTCTAATAAACAGCTTATGTAACTCATAAAAATTAATTCTTTGTTTTATAAAGAAAGAAGAACTTATTTCTAGTTTAACATTTCTATCATCAAAGTCTATAAATTCAAAAAAACTATCCTTAATATAGTCTGTTAAGCTTAAAACAATGTTTGTTGGAACGCTATCAAACTCTAACGTATCACTTAACCTTTGACCTTCCTTATAAATTAAGTTACTTTGATTTAATGTACCTGATATACCTCTATAAGTTATAGAAATAATTTCCTCGCTATTCTCTTCCGTTAATCGTTCAAATAATTCAATCCCAAACCTATCATTTAAGTATGGTTTCACTACTCTTGTTCCTCCTCCCCCAATAATAGCAAAAACACTATTATCAACATGTGCAAAAAGTACAAATGAAATTTTATCTACTTTAAAGTCTAAGTTTTCTTTTAGTTCTTTAGGTAAAAAATCAAACCAAAAAGATTCCTTTTCATCTTCTCTATACAGATATCTGTAATAATTTACACCTTCAATACTTATCGGTTTAATGTTAATTACTTCTTCTCCTATTTTTTCTCTATGAAGCTTAATTATTGTTTGAATTTTATCATTAACAGATGATAAGTTTCTTAATTTATGATGCCATAAATCTAGCTGGTATATTTTTATTGTAAACTGACTTTCAGACTTTAAACGCAATTTTGTACTTAATGACTCAATTTCTTTTTCCATTTTTTTATTTTTTAA
Organism: Tenacibaculum sp. TB-53; assembly: GCF_059716285.2. NCBI lineage: Bacteria > Pseudomonadati > Bacteroidota > Flavobacteriia > Flavobacteriales > Flavobacteriaceae > Tenacibaculum > Tenacibaculum sp. TB-53. The sequence continues at coordinate 1,849,629 of NZ_CM202790.1, forward strand.
TAGACATTTCTTCTTTCAAAAAATTATTAAGTTGCCTTATAGCAATCAGGTTAACTATTCTCTACAATTTTTATTTCTTCTTCAGTTAAACCGTACAACTCATACACCATAGCATCAATTGCTGCGTCGGTTTGCGTTATTTGCGTTTGTAGCTCTTGCGCTTTTTGTTTGTTCTCTTCAAATAGGTCTAACCATTCAAACTCATCTTTTTTGGTTAAGGTTGGCACTTCTTCTAAACCATCTTTAACACGTAGTTTGTTATTGGCTTTTATGGCTTTGTTTAATTCTTTTATAAAGTCTCCAAATTCTAATTCATACCAATTTTGCAGTTTTTTAGAGAGTTTTTCTAATTGAAAAGTTTGCTTTAGATATTTAATAAATTTTATATTAAAACTTCCTAATTCACTTGATAAAGCTATAATGATTTCAGATTTTAAATCAAAGTTTTTTTGCTCCTCAGTATTACCTATTCTCACAGGTAACTTTTTCAAATTAACAGTTTTAACTTGTGCAAAAGTTCTTCCCCCTTCATTAACTAAGAAATTGTATATAAAATTCATCAATTTGGAATTTTCTATACATAAAAGAAATCTTAAACTGCATTTATCAGAAATTAATGTTTGACAATGTGTAGAATCTAAGGAATAAATTTGACTTTCATCATAAGCTACAATCAAACTACTACTGGTCTGTCTATTAATTAATTTAGGGGATGTCTCAAAAATCTCTTCATTAGTATTACTCCACAATAAATCCTTATCAAATAAAACATAATTATCATTAAAATTATAACTATATTTTTGTACATCAGCTCCTCTAATAATCTTTTTGTATCGTTCATCAACCTTTGTACTAGAAATATACTTTTTATTATCGCCTGTTATTATCCCTTGATAAAACTTTACCAAATCACCTAATAATTCAGATTTTTTATAACACTTTTTTATAATAGAAATACTATCTACATTTGTTAAAAATTTCCCTTGTGATATTTCAATATCATTGTTGTAATCTATTGTTCTAACACTGTAGTCATCTAATAAAAACTCCTCTTCCGAGTTGACTTCAATAACTCTAGACAACCTATTTTCTTTTTCTTTTTTCAGAGTAAAAACTAAGCACCCTCCTGTATTAGCATCCTCAAATGGCTCGTAAGTTAAATTTACAAATTCAATGATACTAAATTTGTCTCTAATAAATTCCCTAATATTTTTAAATGTAGAGTTAAACATTATAGAGTTAGGTATAATAAAAGAAAAAGAAGCTTTTTCCTTAAGAAGAGAAAATGATTGACCTATGAATAGAGAGAAAAGATTTCCTTTATATTCAACCAAATCACCAAACTTATTTTCATAAAACTTCATTTCCTCTTGATTGGTAGAATTTGTTTTCTTTCCTAGTTTATTAGTAACATAAGGTGGATTTCCAATAATGACATCAAAACCTCCTTTTGCGAAAACTTGCGGAAATTGCTCTTGCCAATTAAAAGCTTTGTCACCCGAAACAGTTTTACTATCTATTAAAGAGTTACCGCACTTAATATTGCTACTTAAATCGTTTAACTTGCGTCGTGGTTGTGCGGTACGCAACCACAAGGATAGTTTCGCAATTTCTACAGATTCTTCATTCAAGTCAACCCCGTAAATATTGTTTTCTAAAATGGTATTTTCAATATCAGGAAACTGAAACCCTCCACCTAACACTTTTGTTTTAAGCTCATCTATATAATTATGCTCAGCAATTAAAAAGTTTAAAGCTTGGTTTAAAAACGCACCTGAACCACAAGCAGGGTCGCAAATAGTAAGTTGCAATAACCAATCTCGGTAGGCGTCTAAAATACCAACTAACTTTTCAATCGTTGCTTTTTGTCGCTTTTTACGTCCTTTAAAATATTCTTCTTCTTTAAAACCTAATTCGGTTTTCTTTTCTTCACACAGTTTACCTACTGTATTTTCTACTATGTATTTGGTAATGTATTTTGGAGTGTAAAAAACACCATCTTTTTTACGTTTACTTTTTTGTTTGTCAAAATCTCCTCCTTCAATTTCAGCATTAACACTTTCAATCTCATTTAACGAATTTTCAAAAATATGCCCTAGAATATTAACATCTACCTGACTTTCAAAATCGTAGGATGCTAATTTGCAGGTATGCTTATATAAGAGTTCATTATCTATTTCAAGTGCATCAAGTATTGTATCAGGTTTAAACAACCCTCCATTATAGGCATATATTTCTGCCCTACTTTTAGTTCCTACCCTACCTTGATCTAAAAAATTAAAATATTGCTTAAACAAATCATACAACGGTCTTTCATCTCCAAAATCTACATCATTTTTCCACTTGCCTAGGATTTGCTGTGTACTATTAGGAGGTAATAACGCACGATCTTCCGCAAAAAAGATAAATAAATACCTATCTATTAATTTTTGCGACTTCTTAAACAACGTAAGTTTTACATTTTTCTCTAAACGTAGTAATTCTTTTTGCTCTTCTTCTGTTGCTTCTTGCGTTTGCGTTGCAGTTATACGCAATTGCGCTTCGTTTTTTAATTGCCTTGCATTACGTTTTACTAAATCTCTATATAACTCTCGTTTAAATAGCGAGTAGTCTTTGTAAAATTGTTTGGTAATTTTTTCTTCTTCAACTACCGATGCTTCTTTTATTGCTAGTGGTACGTTATTAAGAATATTATCTTTTTGCAAGCATAAATACAACAACGCAAATTGGTCTTGCGTTAGTGCAAACAAGTTAAACTCTTCAAACTCGGTTACGTCATTTATATAGAAACGTAATTTTTCAAAGTTTGAAGTTATTACATAAACGCATCCTTTTTGATTGGTTTTATAATCAAAAGCTTGTTTACGAATACTTTCTAAATCTTTTGTATTTGTACCTTTTAGTTCTATAACTCCAATTGCAGTTTCATTGCTTAAAATAGCTCCATCTGCTTTACGTGCATTGTTTTGATTTTTATACTCTGCAACCAAATTATAATTTGCATTAGGCTTTAATGTGTAGTCTAATACATTTACGAATAATTCAGTTAAAAAAAGACCTTGATATTCTTCTTCTTTAGAACTACGTATATTATCTTGAATAGTAGGATTAAGAAAGTACTTTGTATATTTTTTATAGGCTTTATTTAGTGCATCACTATCTTGTAATTTTAAATAGTGTTTAAGTACTGACGGTTGATATAATGCCATTAATAGCTATTTTTTTTATTAGCTATAAAATTACTTTAAAAAAAATAATATGCAATTATTATTAATATTTAGTAATCCTGATGTAGCATTGCTTTCTTACACAGAATAAAACCCTTAATTTTTTTTGAAAGAGCAAAACGCAATTAGCAAAGAAGTATAACTAAAAGCTTACAATACGGCACAAAGAAACCAACTATGAATTTGATAGTTGGTTTTTGCATAAATAACGCAAAACGCAACAATACACTTAAAAAAAAGAAACAAACAGTTAAATTTTCGTTGTTGTGTTGAACAACTCCAATAAACCACCGTAAAATAAGGGCTTATAAGCTCAACAAAAAATCAACAGTTAGTCAACATGCGCTTTTTACATTTTGTGTTGACTAACTGTTGAACTCTTGTTACCCTCTGAATGTTGCTATCTTACTCACGAATGGGTCGCTTCGTCAACAGTCAACGAGCTATCTATGAAATCATTTTTTAAAAACTTATAGTGTCTTCCTTTTATTGTTTCAAAATCGACAATTGTTTTTTGTGAAGTGCTAAGGGAGAAATAGTATTTTTTATAACTTCCATTAAAAGGTTTTAATTTATAATCGTCTTTCAAACTTTTTGAAACTTTAAAGCTAGTGGTTCTTAATCCTTTACTTAACTTTTCAACTAAATCTTTTGCGGCGTAACACAAAACATCAACTTCAAACGCAATGAAGTCATCTGTTATAATTTCTTTGATTTCTTGACTTAAATATGTTTTGTTTCCTTTTACAAGTTTATCTAACGCAGGTGTATAAATCTGCTGTTTTGTAAACCACATTCGAGTCATTCTTTCAGAAACTATTTTTCTACTATTTAAAAAGTATAGAAAATACGGAATTTCACTTTTTAACTTCTCCAACATATCTACATCTTCAACTTGAAAAGAGTTTACTTTAATTACCCAATAACGAATTTCGTTTTCATCTATTTGAATAAAATTTTCTTCATTATTAGAACACAATATAAACTTACCAAAGAAATTAGTTTCTACTTTGTCTTTTCCTTTAGATTCTATCTTATATGTACCCGCAGTAGAAAGGTTTTTAATCCGTTCACTATCTTCTCTTCTATCTAAAAGAACTTCATCGACCGAAATAATTAATTTAGATGCCCAGTCGCTATTAAATCGACTTCTAAAATCCTCATTTTTATTAATAGTCATGTTTCCTTGAAATATAAGTTTCAACCATTTTAAGAAAGAAGTTTTTCCTGTGTTCCGAGAATTACTAACCAAACATAGTATAGGTAAAATTTGCGTTGGAATTTGCCATAATATTGTAAGGTAATCTAAACCTAACTCATATTGTTCTCCAAAAATATGTTTCAAAAACTCCTTTGTTTTATCAAACTTACCTTCAACCAATTTATGTTCTAACTTTTCATATTGATTGTAAAAAGAATTTATTTCTTGCTTATAGTTCTGATGATCTGGTATAGTAATAAAGCCATCATACTTCTTGATTGATTGTAAAAAGTCTTTGCCTTTATCAGTAATTATTTCTCCTTTCGACCATTTAAGCAATGTTCTAGTTGCGTCTCCACTATAAAGCGGTACACTACAAATCTTGTAATAATCTGTACCTATTCTAACATAATCCATAACAACCTATAGTTTAAAGTTTAACACTACCCTATTAGGACTTACATCATGTTTCCAGTCAAAAAAAATAGTTGCTCCTGTTAATGACTTATCTTTTTTAAAATTAGAATCAATTTCTTGTTCTAAAAGTTGCCATTTAAACCTTGGATTATTAGTTGTTAATTCTTTAATCCTATCCAGCTCATTGGTATAAAAATCTAAATGTTTGTTTAAAAGAAAATCAGTCGCTCTATTAATTTTTAATTTATACATTTCAGATTGGAGGTTATCCGCAATAAAAATCAAGTTGTTTTTAAAAACTTCGCTTTGTGTGTTTAAATCTTCCATCTTATCTGCGATACTTTAAAGATTTAACTTCCTTTAATGTACCTTCTAAAGCTTCAAGATTTATAACAATCCTTCTTCCAATTTTTGAAGCATCAATCACACCTTTTTTAATATAGTTTCTTATTGTAAGCTCTGTAACGTTCAACCTTTTTGCAGCTTCTTTTACTGTTACATTTTCTTTTTTAGGATTTAACTTACTGTTGATTAACTCTTCTAGTGGGTTAATTCTTGATGATACTGCTGTATCAATTATACCTATAAGTTCTTCTGGTGTTGTTACTATTATACTACTTTTCATAATATGCTTTTTTTATTTTAATTAATATTTAAAAACACATCATATTCAGTAATTACTAATATCCATGGATGAATATTTATGTTTTATTACCGCAAAGATTAGTGGTTTAATTATAAAACATATTAACTCAATGGTAGTTTAGTGCCATTAAAAAAAACTTAAAAAACTGATCTACAACAACATAAAATAAAAAATACCGTAAAATAAACAGTATTTTAATGGTTATTATAACGCATTTTATACATTTTAAGACTTCTTTTAAAGTCATTAATATTTTTCACATCTTTTATTTTCGTTAAAATATCATCAATCATTTTACCTTTATCATTATCTGATTTATTAGAAGTAAGTACTCCACTTAGAAAATAATTATACTTAGTATTATTGGTTTTCGCATTATTAACATCATCTTCAATCAAACATCCCGATGTTAAGGACAGTATTCTAAAGTATTGAGTACTTTTATTTTCACAATCTTCTTTAACAAATCGATGCATTAAAACATGTAAAAGAATCATTTTTTCATTTTGTGTTAAATCATAACTTGCCCCTTCAATTTCTTTTTTAGGTTTTTTAAGATTTTGTAGACTATGTAATTCTCTTTTTGTTTTCACAACACTTAAAAAATCTCCAATCTTTTTTGACTTAAATTTTTTTGCTAATTCACTATTATTTTCTTTTACAAAAATGGTATAACGACGAATAGCTTCCCATTTTGAAAATAAGTCTATAAACTTAGAGTAATTAACCGATTCGCTTTCTTTTTTTATTTGCCTTAAAAACTCTTCTCTTACTTCATCATTAATCAAAGAAACTGAAACATTAGAAGTATAATTTGCAGTAAACCAATTTAGATGATTATGACATTTATCAAATACTTCTTGATTAAGGTCTATTGATTTTTCTATTTTGCTTTTTTCATCCCCTAGAGAATTAACAATCATTAATTCTACTTTTCTAAATGAGTAGTTTGTATCATAACAACTTTCAAACTTTTCTTTAGCATGACTACATATCTCTTCAAATTTTTCATTAAATGAGTCAACAAATTTTTCTCCGTAATTCATTATTAAGCTATTTTTTAAAATTCTATATCAAAAGTTTCATTTACAGCATCTTTTACATCTTCATTTGATACTTGGTAATATTGATTTAGTGTTTTCATATCATTATGACCTGATATTTCAGCAATAAGTTTATCACTTTTTCCATTTCTTTTCATCATGGTAATAAATGTTCTTCTAGCTGTGTGAGAACTTATTCTTTTGTTAAAAGGTATCGTTTCTCGTATTACTTCTTTACCTCTAGTAGAGGTTTTCACAACATCATGAGTATAACCTGCTTCTTCAAAAACATCTTTTATGTAATCATTGTATTTCTGATTAGCAATTATTGGTAAAGTATAATCGTACTTATCTAAAACATGTAAGGCAATACTACTCAAAGGAATCTCTCTACTTTTTTTGCCTGAACCTTTTTCTTCTTTAAGTAATAAAGTTTTTCCTTCAATAATGTTTTTAGAAACAAACTTTAATTCACCGAACCTCATACCAGTGACACAAGAAAAGATAAAAACATCTTTCACTCGTTCTAATTTCTTAGAAGGCATTTCAGATTTTAACAGAATCTCTAAATCTTCTTTTCTAAGAGCTATTTGGTTTGTAATAACTTTAGGTTTTTTCTTAAAATTTATAAAATCTGCTTTATAGGTATGACCGTTTTTCAAAGCCCAAAAAAGAAAAGTTTTAACCAACCCTACATTTCTAGTAAACGTATTATTTATATGCCCTCTGTTTACCATACAAAAATCGGTAAACTCAGTATAAAATTTTTGGTTAATAGTATCAAATGTAATTTTGTACTTTTTTGTTTTTTCAAAATCTTCTAGTAAAGCTTTTATGTTATTATATCTTTTTATCGTTGCTTTAGACCATTCTTGATTTTTTTGCTTAAAAGACATGAACTCATCATAGGCTTCATAAAATTTATTTTTTCCAGCAGTAACTCTTTTAAATTCTTTATCGAATTCTTGCCTAATTTTTTCTACTGTTAACTCTTGATTTGTATTCTTATAAGTTTCAGTAATGAGCAAAAACAAATTAGAATATCTATCTAATTGTCTTTTTATAGTTCTATGACTATCTGCTTGCGAAGTTCTTCCTGTTAAATTATTAGGTAATCTATTTTTAAAATCCCATTCCTTGGGATGAATAGATTCTCCTGTTGAATAAACAAACCTTTTTCCCTCTTTTTTAAAATAGGCTTTTAGATAAATTAAGGTTAGTCCATCTTTATTTTTATCCTTAAGGTTAAATGTACATGTCATAGCGAATGGGTGTCAATTTAGGTGTCAATAAAGGTAATATTCTCTATATAAACCACCATAAAAATAATTATAAAAATTTAACAAACCCAACGTTTTCAGCAGATACAGCAAGGGATGAGATATACTAAGGCAAAAAAAGGTCTATTCTCGGCGTCTCCACAAAAAAAACCTTACAAGTCTGGTTTTGTAAGGGATTTTTTTATTATTAAAGCTCATTTCTACGCTAAATTAACATGCGTATCCTTATATTTTTTTAACGTTTACTTCCTTATACAAAATAAATTATTGAGTATTTTTACGAACTGATTCTTTAATTGATTAAAGAACTTAATGTTTTTTAAAAGAAGATATTCTAAAACTAAAAAACAAAATCAACCTAATTTTTATTATTCAAATTATATTATGAAAAAAACAAGTCTTTTTTTAATTGCTTTTTTAATCTTACTACCTGCTTCATTGTTCGCTAATGAAGGAATGTGGTTTTTAATGCATATTAAGCGTTTAAACGAACGTGATATGCAAAAAATGGGACTTCAACTAACCGCTGAAGAAATTTACAGTATCAATAATCAAAGTCTCAAAGACGCTATCGTTCAATTCAACGGTGGTTGTACAGCTAGTATTATTTCTGATAATGGATTAGTACTTACAAATCACCACTGTGGTTATGACGCCATTGCAGAATTATCTTCTGAAGAGCAAAATCACCTTAAAAATGGGTACTGGGCTAAAACATTAAAAGACGAGCTTAAACCAGAAAGTCTTTTTGTAAGATTCTTTGTGAGAATGGATGACGTTTCTAAACGTATTTTATCTAAAGTAAACGATTCTATGACAGAAAAAGAACGTGAAGCTGCTATTAACAAAGAAATTGCAAAAATAGAACAAGAAAACAACGAAGGTGGTAAATACACTGTTTCTGTACGTTCTTTTTTCCAAGGTAATGAATATTACTATTTTGTATACGAAGATTATAAAGATGTACGATTAGTAGGTACACCTTCTGATAAAGTTGGTAAATACGGTGGAGACACTGATAACTGGGAATGGCCACGTCACACAGGAGACTTTTCTTTATTTAGAGTATATGCAGATGCAGAAGGAAACCCTGCAGAGTATTCTGAAAACAACGTGCCATTGAAAGCAAAATATCACTTACCTGTTAACATTAAAGGGGTAAAAGAAAATGATTTTGCTATGATTTTAGGATACCCTGGTAGAACAAACCGTTGGATGCCTGCAGAAGGAATCGAACAAAACGTAAATTACGCATATCCTGCTTGGGTAGAAGGATCTAAACTTAGCATGGATGTAATGAAAAAATACATGGATAAAGATGCATCTATCAATTTAATGTATGCATCTCAATATGCTAGAATTGCCAACTATTGGAAAAACAGACAAGGTATGATTGATGCTTTAACAGCTCATAAAACTGCCGAGGCTAAACGTAACGTAGAAAAGAAATTTGACAAATGGGCTAACAAAAAGTCTAACAAAGTAATTTACGGAGATGTTGTTACTAACATCAATAATTACTACAACTTAACCAACAACAAAGCAAAGCATGACAATTACTTAATGTTATTATTACGTTCTAGTAAATTTGCAGTTTTACCATATCAAATAGGTAAAGGATTTGAGTCTTATATTAATGCTAATGAAGCTGCTCGTAAGAATTTAATGCCTCGATTGAATGCTTTTATAGAAAGTAACTACACAAATTATCATTTACCTTTAGAAAAAGAAATTTTAACTGAGCAACTAAAGTTATATTCAGCTAAAGCAAATTACGAATTACCAGAGATTGTAGCTAAAATTGCTAAGGATGGTAATTTTAACGACTACGTAAATTCTATTTTTGAATTAAGTATTTTTACATCTAAAGAGCGTGCTACGGCTTTCTTAAAATATCCTAATAAAGAATTGTTAGCTAACGATCCTTTATATATCTTATCTTCTCAATTACTAGATAAGTATAGAGAGCAACCTGAAAACTTAGTACAACCATTAAACGATTATCAAAAATCATTTAGACTATTAGTAGATGGTTTACGTAAGTCTGGTCTAAGCAACATTAAATATCCAGATGCTAACTCTACTTTACGTTTAACTTACGGAAAAGTAAGAGCTTTACCTAAAGATTCTAGAAACGACGCTAGCATTAACAACTACACAACGTTAAAAGGAATGGTTAAAAAATATAAGCCAAACGATAGCGAGTTTGATTTATCTAAAGATATGTTAGATATCTATGAGAAAAAAGATTACGGAAGATATGCTAACAGTAAAGGTGAATTACCTGTAAACTTCTTATCTGATAATGATATTACCGGTGGAAACTCTGGTTCTCCAGTATTAAACGGAAAAGGTGAATTAATCGGGCTAGCATTTGATGGTAATATTGAAGCGATGGCTGGTGATGTTATTTTTGACAAAAACCTACAACGAACTATTAATGTAGACATTAGATATGTACTTTGGTTAATTGATAAGTATGCTGGTGCTAAACGTATTGTAGATGAACTTACTATTGTGAAATAAAGTATAACACTGACACGAACTAAAAAAACGTAGCTACTTCTTTAGCTACGTTTTTCTTTTTTAGATAATTCATGATTTTTTTTACACATAAGATATTTCTTTTAATAAACGTTTTATAAAAAAATCATATTTAAAATATTTACTAATTAATATAACTAACCTTAAAAACTTATAGTTTCTCCATCATCAGGTACATATACTTTTTTAGACAAATCTAAATTTAAAACTTCTGCTCTCAATTCTTCACGCCTTGTAGGGCAATGATTTACTGCCTCCATATGATTGGCGATGACTTTACCTGGTGCATTTTTAGCAAATTTTAAAATATCATCCATAGTCATTAATAAAGGTTTAAAAATATCAAACTGAGCCGATCCTGCTGCAACAACACTAATCTCTGGTTTATAGTCTCTAAATACTTTATCTACTGCATCTGTATAAATAGTATCACTACTTAAATAAATTGATGGCTGATGAGGTAATTGTATAAAAAATCCCGTAACGTTACCTGCTGGTTTGGCTACAAAACCATAACCATGTTTTGCCGGAATTCCTTCTATACTACCATCTAAAAATTCAGATTTAGTCCAATATTCAATAGTTTTTACAATGTTTAAACCTTTCTTTGAAAATGTTTTTTCATCTTTTACACTACAAAACACAGGGATATTCTTCTCTTTTAAGAAATCTTCTGCAGGTTTGTCAATATGATCTGGATGGTTGTGCGTTATAACACAATGCGTAATTTTATCTAAAAAGGTTTTACTAATTTCTGGTAATTCTACAATAGGATTTTTAACAGGTTTGAACCTAAAAAATGTAAATGGAGGCAAAGATCCTTTTGAGCCTAACATAGGATCTATTAAAATAAAATGACTATTAGCTTCAATAACCATTGTGGCATTTCTAAAGTGATGAATTTTCATAATGCTTAAATGTTTTTGCAAAGGTTACAAACGTATTACACTTAAGCATTGATTCAAATCAAGAAATGCGTTTTCGAATACGACTTAAAGTTTCTGGTGTAACATTTAGGTAAGATGCAATGTGGTATTGTGGAATATTGTCTAGCCAGTTAGGTCTATAAATAATTAGCTCTTTGTATAGTTCATCTGCTGTTTTAGTAATACGATTATATTCAAAAAGTTCTTTTTGTTTCAATAATCGTTGAAACGAAATTTCTATAAACGATTTTCCGCATTCGTAATTATCCAACAGCTTTCTAAAGGCACTTTTTTCAACAGATAATAGTTCTACTTCTGTTATGCATTCTTGGTTTTTGTTAGTAGAGATATTATTAATAAACGAACTTAAGTCTGTGATAAATTGTGGTTCGGCGTAAAAATTAATGTTGGTCTCCTTGTCTGGTGTAGCATAATACTCTCGCACCACACCAGAATTAAGAAACCTTAAATAATTTTCAGTGGTATTTGCAGCAAGAAGCATTTCGCCTTTAGCTACTTTTTCAACTTTAAATAAACCGAATAATTCTTTTAAACCTTCTTGATTCAGAGGGTATTCGGTGTTAAAAAATGCTTGTATTTGACTTAGTTCTGATTGCAAATCATTCTTATATTTTGATATGATCCTGATCTTTAAATTTTTCATAAAGACTAGGATAATTTGATTTAAATGTTTCCTTTATAAATTCCAAAGGTACATCATCAAAATGACCATAATCTTCTATATAGGTCATAAATTTATGGTCGTCTTTATTGTATTCTTGCAACACTGCATCTTCGACACCATTAAAATCTAAAACATCAACATTGTAAATGGCACACAGTTCTTTATTAAACGCAGGCGAACATTTAACCCATTTATCATTATAAAATACATCTACCAAACCATGAGGAGCTAATTCATTAGTTCCAATCACTTTTTCTAAGCGTTCTGTAGCAATATGGTTGGATACTTTGGCTAAATGTAATCTTGCTGGAATATTGAAGGCACGTAAACAAGCAATGTATAAAATAGCTTTATCAATACAATGTCCATCTGGCTTTTTTGCTATATTACTAGCTTTAAAGTGCTCTTTAGTTAAACCAATATTAAAAGGTAAATAACGCCAACCATCTCTAACCTTTAGATATAATTGCTCTATAATATCTTGTTGAGAGGTAAAATGCTTAACGTCTTTTATAACATCTTCAATAACTGAACTATTATAATCGAAATAATAGGTTTTTTCGGTGTATTTCATATTACAAATTTATAACATTTCGCCTCTTGCAGGATAATCTGAAGACACAATATAATCTACAGCTTTTACAAATGAAGGTAAATAAGGTCTTCCCCAAGGATTACTATTCATAGCAGAATAATAGATTTGATTGTTATTGTCTATTAAAAAAAGTCCTGGTTCACTAAATGTGTTTGGTTCACCATCTTTTATACCTTTGCTTAAATATAACCCCCAGTTTTTAGCAGTTTCTAAATCTAAGTTATACCCTAATTTTAATTCTGATAGTTCCCATTTTTGACGTGATAAGCGTGCTCTAGACTCAGAATCCATACTTACAGCAATAACGTTAACGCCTCTTTCTTTAAATTCTGGTAATAACTCTTCTAATTGTTGTAAATATTTTTTGCACAATGGGCAATGTAAACCTCTATAAAAAACCACTAAAGTGAAATTTTCTGGTTGCTGATTGTTAATCTGCCATTCGTTACCATCTAATACTGGAAAAGTTAAATTTGGTGCTGTGTGCTCTGGTGTTGGTCTATTCATTTTATATATGTATTAGTTATGATTTATTAAACGTGAAAACTCTTAATAGATTATAGTTTTTGAAGTAACTCTTCATTTATATGTTTTTCAAATCTTGCAAAGTCATTTTCAATCTCCGGATTTTTCATCACGTCGTAAGCAAAAAATGTTTTTAAAGGTTCTAAACCAAACCATTTAAAGTTGAGATGCATTGGTAATAACAAGTCGTCTTCACTTTTACCAGCAAAAAAAGGCTCATCAGGATTGTTAAAAGCCTCTTTAGGCGCATTTGCAGTTACTGACATCATGTATTTTCCGTTTAACAAACCACCTAAACCATAATTCTTTTTTGGTGCTTCAGAAGTACGACCATCACCTTGCGATAGTTTCCCCATCATACCTGCAGTGAATACATCATCCATATATTTTTTAAACGACCAAGTAATTCCCATCCAGTTTAAAGGCGTTTGTAAAAATACAACATCTGCCCAAAGGAACTTTTCTACTTCCTCATCTACATTATAGTCATTTTGAGTTACGGTAATCTTTATATTTAAGTTAGCTTCTTTTAATTGAGCTGATAGTTTTTCAATAAAAGATTGATTTAATTTTCCTTCTGCAAATGGATAATATTGATGACCATTAATGATTAAAATGTTTTTCATTTTTATAAAACTTTAAATTAGTATTACAAAGAAACTAATAATAGTTTATTTTTGAAACCAAAATAATATAACCACATTAAATAGTGGTTACAAAATGGTAACTAATGGGAAGAAAAGTAATTGATAATCCAAATGTGTGTTCGTTAGTTCACGCGATGAACGTAATTGGAAATAAGTGGAAGCCTATTTTAATTTACTTATTAGCAAACGGAAGTTTACGCTTTGGAAAACTCTTAATATTTACTCCTACTATATCAAAAAAAGTGTTAACAGAGCAATTAAGAGAGCTTGAGGAAGATGGTATCATAATTAGAAAAAAATATGCTGAAATACCACCACGAGTTGAATATTCACTATCTAAAAAAGGTGAAGCTTTACTGCCAATTCTTAAAAGTTTGAGTGAATGGACCCAAGATAGTTTTAAGGACATTGAGTTTGAAGCCTGTAGAATAGTAACTTTATAAAATACCAGTAAAATTACCCTAATACTCTTCCCTTTTTAACAACAACTTCTCTCTACTTAACTATAGTAGCCAACAAAATTCTTACGACTTCTTCAAACGGAGTTTATTCGTACTTTACTTTTAAAGACATGTTTTTTGTATACCCTTTTCTAGTTATTAAGCCGTCTTTCTCTAACTGTTTTAATTGAAGACTTAATGTATGTTATATAATGATGGAAGTTAACTCGTATAATTTGTTACAGCACTTTTTTCGTTCAAAAATAAATAAAAGATTATACTTTTCCTTTTACCTCCTATCAATTAAATAGTAATACTTGTAGAACTCTAAAGCTCTCTATAATTATACTTAATTAATCTTTTATTTTGCCTGCTCCAAATGCTACTATAATTTAATGTTCCAAAAACATTATACTATCATTAATTATAAAACTTTACTTTTTATAGTAAATTTAACATTACCTATAAAGCTATTAAAAATAGTAGCTAACAGTGTTTTTTAACATAAAAAACATACTATCATTTTTGACCGTTATTGCAAAAACCTTAAACTATCAATACTTTTGACACTATACTTTTGATAGTTTGAATTAAACAAATAAAAAACAATTAAAATGAATTTAAAAGACATATTAAATTGGAGATATACCACAAAAGAATTTGATCCATCTAAATCAATTTCTAAAGAAAATATGGAGCAAGTAAAACATTTACTACAAATGAGTCCTTCAAGTGTTAATCTTCAACCTTGGCACTTTATTATCGCTGAAACTAGAGAGGGTAAAGCACGTATTGCAAAAGGCACTCAAGGTTTTTTCCACTTTAATGAACCTAAAGTAACTAATGCTTCAGCTGTTATTTTATTTTGTGTAAAGACTAATGCTGATGAAGATTATTATAAATATATAGCGGAGGTAGATGATAAAAATGGACGATTTCCTAATCAAGATGTTAAAAATGGATTTATAGGCGCCGTTAAAACCTTTGCAGATATTCATAAATATGACTTAAAAGATCTTCAACATTGGATGGAAAAGCAAGTATACCTTAACGTAGGAAGTTTTTTGCTAGGTGTTGCAAGTTTAGGTATAGATGCCACACCAATGGAAGGTATAGATGTAAAAGCATTAGATGAAGAATTTGGTTTAAGAGAAAAAGGTTATACCTCATTAGTTGCTGTTTCTATTGGATACAGGGCAAAATCCGACTTTAATTCTACTGATAAAACTCCTAAATCAAGATTGTCACAATCTGAAGTTTTTACAGAAATCTAAAAATATTAAAATGATTAAAACTGTCCTGTTAGCTTCATTTTTTTTAATGTTTACAGTTAAAATCAATGCTCAGACTTCAACTATAGATCACACAAAGACTAAAAACGAAGTAGTAACCACTGAACAAATAGAATGGAGCTGGCTTAATCCGTTACGTGGAGACAAAAGTCCAGCTGCGGGAAAACTTTGGGGTGATCGTACCAAAAACGAACCTTCAGGTTTTTTAGTAAAATTTAAAAAAGGTTTTTCATCTCCACCACACATTCATAATGTCACTTATCGAGGTGTAGTTATTAAAGGGTTATTGCATAACGATGATGAAAACGCAAAAAAACAATGGTTACCTACAGGATCTTTTTGGATGCAGCCTGCAGGCGAAACGCATATTACTGCTGCCAATGCTGAAGACAATTTAGCATATATTGAAATTCAAGAAGGTCCATATTTAGTAAAACCTACAGATGAAGCTTTTGATAATGGTGAACGACCAATAAATGTAGACCAACACAACCTCGTATGGTTAAATGCAAACGATATTACTTGGGTTACAAATAAAAGTGATATTAAAACTGCATTTTTATGGGAAACACATAAAAACAATAAACTTCAGGCTATTTTAGTTAAATTACCTGCTGGTTTTAAAGGTAATATTAAAAACCTAAGCGAGAATTTTAGAGCTATAATAATAAAGGGTAAAATAGTGCATCAAATAGAAAATAATAAGGTTATAAATGTGCTTGAAGCAGGGAACTACTTTAGTTCTAAAAAAGGAACTAAACATACAATAGCTGTAAAAAACAACAAAGAGTCTATTCTCTACATAAGAAGCAACGGAGACTTTAAAATTCACTAACAAAAACCTAAAACACTAAATAACAGTGTTATAAATTTATTTTCATAATAAAAAAATATAAGAGCCACCAAATGTAAAACATTCTGTGTGGCTTTTATTTTTATAATTTATAAACTAGCTTAATAATTACTAAAAAAAATTACTCTTGCGCTTTTAGCATAAACAACAATGATTTTAAATTATTAACTTTATCAAAATACAATCATAAAAAACATATTTTCCAACATAAAACTAAATAAACTCATGAAAAAAGTACTTATTCTTTTTGCCCACCCAAAGTTTGAACAATCAAGAGTTAATTCAACTCTAGTTAATCGTTTAAAAAATAAAGTGCATGTAACTTTTCATGATTTATACGAAAACTATCCTAATTTTCATATTAATATACAGCGTGAACAAGAATTATTACTCCAACATGATATTATTATTTGGCATCACCCTTTATATTGGTACAGTAGCCCTGCTATTTTAAAACAATGGAAAGATTTGGTGTTAGAGTTTAATTGGGCTTATGGTCCTGAAGGAAAAGTACTTCATAACAAAACTATTTTTAATGTTATAACCACGGGCGGTTCTCGAGAGGTGTATTGTACCGAGGGTTATAATACCTATACAATTAACGAGTTTTTAAGACCATATGAACAAACTGCTAAATTATGTGGAATGAATTATTTATCTCCATTTGCAGTAATGGGTACACATAATTTATCTGATGAAGATTTACTGGATTATACCAACCAGTACGAACAATTAATAGATTTATTACAAGGTGATTTTAATACAACGCAATTATCAAATTGTTCTTTTCTTAACGATTTAGAAATTTTAACAACCTAAGGTATGTCTGGAAATTTATTATTTGAAGCTATTGTATTTCTTGCTGGTGCTATTATTTGCGTTTCTATAGCAAAACGATTAGGGTTAAGTTCTGTTATAGGTTATCTACTAGCTGGTGTACTTATTGGTCCATATGTACTTGGCTTTATTGGTGAAGAAGGTGAAGATATTCTACATTTTGCTGAGTTTGGAGTAGTTGTAATGCTATTTTTAATAGGATTAGAAATTGAACCTAAAAATTTTTGGAATATGCGAAAAACTATTCTCGGTATGGGAGGAATACAAGTCGCTTTAACAATTGGCTTAACTTATATATTGTTTACATTTATAGGTTACGAATGGCAAGTAGCATTGGCCATTAGTATGGCTGTTGCTTTATCATCCACCGCAATAGCTTTGCAGACCATTAAAGAAAAAGGCCTAATGAATACTACTTTTGGCTCTAGCTCCTTTTCCATACTATTATTTCAAGATATCATTGTAATATTTATGATTGGTGCTTTACCACTATTAAGTAATTCGTCGGAACACACAAGTAATGAAGCTTCTCATTCAGCATCAACTTTAATTCAAAGTTTACCTATTGGTTTACAAACATTGGCAATTATACTTTCTGTTGTGATTATTATTTTAGCTGGTCGTTTTATAGTGGTACCAATGTTACGCAAAGTAGCTAAAACTGGCGTTAGAGAGTTATTAATAGCTTCTGCTTTTTTAATCGTTTTTGGAATTTCATACTTAATGGAATTTGTTGGTTTAAGCCCTGCATTAGGTGCTTTTTTAGGTGGTGTTGTTTTATCTACTAGTGAGTTTAAACACGAGCTAGAAAGCACACTAGAACCATTTAAAAACCTTTTACTAGGACTCTTTTTTATGGCAGTTGGTGCGTCTATTAACTTTGTAGTTATTGCGAATAGCCCGTTAACTATTAGTGGTATTTTGCTCGTTATTATTATTATAAAAGCATTGGTTTTATTTATTACAGGTCGTATTTTTAATTTAAAAATAGACCAAAATATACTGCTTACTTTTAGTTTAGCTCAGGTTGGTGAATTCGCTTTTGTTTTATTGTCTTTCGCCTTTCAGCTTAATATTTTAGAACAAGAACAAATGGACATAATGTTAGTGGTTACCGCAGTTTCAATGTCCTTAACACCTATTTTAACAGTAGTAAACGAACGTTTAATTCTTCCAAGAATTGGCACCAAAGAATTTATTAAACGACCTATGGATCATATAGCTAAATCTCAAAAAGTCATATTAGTAGGCTTTGGTCAGTTTGGTAGTACTGTTGGACGTTTTTTACGTTCACATGGTGTTGAAACAACTATTTTAGATTTTGATTCTAATCGTGTTGATTTTCTACGAAAAATGGGGTTTGAAGTATATTATGGAGATGCAACAAGAGAAGATTTATTAGAGTCTGCTGGAATAGCTGAGGCTAAAATTTTAATTTGCGCTACTAATGAAGTTTCTGTTTCTAAAGCAATTTCAAAAATTGTAAAAAGAAAGTATCCACATATAGAGTTAATGGTTAGAACTAAAAGTAGATTTGATGCTTATGAATTACTTAATTTAAATGTTAATAATATTTACAGAGAATCATTAGATACCTCTTTAGCATTAGCAAGTGATGCTCTTAATAAATTAGGTTTCAGAAAATACACCTTAAATCGTCAGGTACAGAACTTTATTAAATATGATGAAGCTAGTTTAAAAAGATTAGCAGCAGACCCTAATAGAAATGAAAATTATATTTTTAAAGCTAGAAAAGAACTAGAACAACAAGAACAATTATTGGAAGATGATTTTAAAAGAGGAATTGTTACCTTTGATAAACATTGGGATGGAGAACATATTCGAAATATATTAAGTAAAAATAAAAAAAGTAAAAACTCTTAATTTCTGAGTGCTTTATTTTGTGTGCATATAAAGTTAAATTTATCATATTTAACTTAGAATATAAAAGCCTTCGTTTTTTGAAACGAAGGCTTTTATACTTTATACTTACTTAAAAGTATAAATTTTATTTAACTCTTTTTTCATAACTAATAAGCTCTAGTAATTCATCCATAACGTCATTACAAATTACAACTGAATTATGAGTACAATTTTTTAGAGCAATTGGGTCAAAACCTTTTACACTTATTCTTGAAGGACTAAATTCTTTACTCTGTAAATGTGTATACATATTTAAGGCTGCTTTGGAACTAGCATAAGCAGTCATACAATAATTAGAATAACAAAATGACTCATCCGACATTTTATTAAGGTCTCCCATAGCGCTTGTAACATTAATAATTCTAGGGTCTTCACTTTTCTCAAACAAAGACTTTAATATTTTTACAGTACGCATTACAGCAAAAACATTCATCTCATAAAGAGATTTTACCTCTTCAATATTTATTTGTTCTATTTTCTGACCAAAACCATTAGCTTTTTCAACATTGTTAAACAATAAATCTAAATGACCAAATGTATTAATAATTGTGTTTTTTAACTCAAAAACACTTTCGTCAGATGTAAAATCTGTTCTAACTAATTTGTATTTATGCAAATCATCTGTCTCTATAGACAGGTTATCAAAACTATCTTGGGTTGCAGCTAGAATAACGTTGTACTCATTTTTAAGTAAAGTATTGGCAAAAGTTCTTCCTAACCCATTGCCAGAATCTGTAACTACTGCTGTTCTTTTTACATTCATACATTCTAATTTTAATAATCAAATTTAAATATAAATTAACTTAAAAAATAACCACTTTCTTTACTAAGGCATTTAAAATTAAAAGCTCTATTTTTAAACTTTTGGTAAGTGGTTAAATAATAATTTACATGCCCTCTTGTCTAAAACGGTTTGGTGTAGTGCCGCTTAATTTTTTAAAAAATCTGGTAAAATGCGTTGGCTCTTGAAAATTTAAACGATAGCCAATCTCTGCAATATCTAAATCTGAAAACTTCAGTAAACTCTTGCTTTCTAACAATAAACGGTTTTGTATAATATCTTTAGCGCTTTTGCCTGTTTGTTTTTTTATCATAGTGGTTAGATAACTTGGTGTAATATTTAATGCTCTAGCATAATCGCTTACATTTTTAGTATCGACATACATTTTTTCTACCAAATTTTCAAACTTCTGTGTAATAATTTGCTCTCTAGATAAATTGTTTTGAGTAGATTTATGTCGTTCATAAATAGCCTTACAATAGTAGAGTATCGACACCAACATACCTTCCAACATTTTTTCTTGATAAGGGTGTGGGTTTTCAAATACTGAAACCATACGTTTTACATCAAAAAGCAAAGAATTCATTTCATCTTCTGTCATCATCAACACTTGATTTTCAGTCATTTTTAAAAACGGAAAATCATCTGTTAACTTAGGTATTCCATTTATTAAAAACTCCTTTTTAAACATTATGTTATACCCTGCAATATCTTCATCTCTAATCCAAGACACCACTTGCCCTGGAACTGTAAACCACAAAGGGTGATTTCCTAAGTCTAACCAATCTGTATTAATGTTTAATCGGCTGTTACCAACATAGGTTAACAAAGCTATTTGAAAAAAATCTTGTCTATACGGAGGCATGCATCGACTAGAAGCAGGCTCTAACTCATCAATTGCGTGAACATCAAAATTAGGTATATGACTTCTATGAGGAAAACCAATAGCTTTATATAAATCATTACTATTTTTAAAAACAGGAACTTGTGTTTTAGACATATTGTTCTGTTGATTAAATACTTTTTTGGTAACGAAACGACCCTATATCGGTCGTTCCGTTTTGCATTTCATTACTTAATTTATTGTAGTTTCTTTTTGCTTTAATTGCATCATTTTCACATCTATATCTTCTTCTGTTATAATATCCCATCCACCACCTAAGGTTTTATATATAGCAATTAGATATGTAGTTGCTGCAATTTCGCTTGTTGCTAATGAATTTTCTGAAACCAACATGGTATTTTCAGCACTTAAATAATCTATAAAATTATCTAAACCTGCCTCGTAACGTTGTTTAGCTATGGTAGCTGCTTTAGCACTGGCTGCTGATGACGCGCGTAAATTTTCTCGTCGCTGTAACTCGTTAACATAATTTGTTAATGCAGTTTTGGTTTCTTCTAGAGCTTTTAAAACTGTTTTTTCGTACTTATTTAAAGCTGCAAGCGTTAATGCATCATTTTCTTTAATTCGTTGTTTTACACGACCTAAATTAAAGGCTTCCCAAGATATACTAGGTAAAATACTCCATGTAAAAGACTCTTTTTGTGCAAAGTTAGAAAAATCTACTGCCGAAAACCCAATAGAACCACCAAATTGTACTTTAGGATATAAATCAGCTACCGAGATATTGTATTTTGCAATCTGGATTTGCAAGGTTGCTTCGGCACTTCTAACATCTGGTCTGCGACGTAACAACTCGTTAATATTATCATCTAATGCAACCGATTCAGGTAAGCTTGGTAATGGCTGTTCTGTTAATAAGGTATCATCTATCTCTCCTGGTATTTCGCCAATTAACACATTTAAACTATTTTTTAAGGCTTCAATACGTGCTTTTAAAGGATGAATTGTAGCTCTGGTATTTTCTAATTGTGCCAATGCTCTTGAAACATCTAAATTACTACTTGTACCAGCTTCTAATAATTTTACTGTTAAATCGTAAGTATTTTGTTGACCTTTTAAATTACGTTCAGCAATACCTAACATGTGTTGTGTACCTCGTAACTCCATATAGTTTCTAGCAGTTTCTGCAAACATGCTAATGTATACGCTTTGCATATCTGCTAAAGCTAATTGACTGTTAGCATAAGCGCCTTTAATACGGTTAGACACACGACCAAAAACATCGGCTTCCCAAAATGCATCAAAACTACCATTAAAGTTATTGTACGTTGGGTTTGCACCGGGTACAAAAACATTTTCTCCTAATCGTGTTCTGGTGTAATTACCGTTTAACGTTACCGTTGGAAAACGGTCTAATTTTGTGTTTTTTAAAAAGGCACGAGATGCTTCAAAATTAGCTACAGCAACATTAATATCTAAATTATGCTGCATAACTTTATTAATTAATGTATCTAAAATAGGGTCATTAAATTCTGTCCACCATTTTTGAGCAGTTTCTTTACTTACAAAAATACCCTCCTTTACATTATCTTTTAAAAAATAGTTAGATACATTCACACCAGACTGCACATTAAAATCGCGCTTTGTAATACCACAAGATGTTAGTATTATAGTTAGTACGACAAGATTTATATAGTTTATTTTTTTCATTATTATACTGTTTTTTTTGGGGTTGTCCATTTTCTACCTAAATAATAAAATACAGGTGTTAAAAAAATACCGAAGATGGTAACTCCTAGCATTCCACTAAATACTGCGATACCTAAAGATACACGTAATTCTGCACCAGCACCGGTTGAAATTGCTAATGGTACTACTCCAAGAATAAAAGCCATTGCTGTCATTAAAATAGGACGTAAGCGCAATTTTGATGCTTGTATAACGGCTGTTTTTAAATCTGTTCCCTGGTCTTCTAATTGTTTTGCAAACTCAACAATAAGAATCGCGTTTTTACTTGCTAAACCAACTAATACAATTAAACCAATTTGTACCATAATATTGTTGTCTAATCCTGCTAAATCAATACCAACAATTGCCGACAGTAATACCATAGGCACAATAAAAATAACCACTAATGGTAAAACTAAACTTTCAAATTGAGCAGCTAATAATAAGAATACAAACACCACAGCTAATAAAAAAGCGATACCTGCTGTGTTACCCGTTTGTTTTTCTTGGTAGGCCATTTCTGTCCATTGATATGAAATTCCCTGTGGCAAAATTTCTTTTGCTAATTGTTCCATACGCTCTAATGCCTGACCTGAACTGAATCCTGCAGCGACATCTCCATTTAAAGATGCTGAAGGATACAAGTTAAAACGTGGTATTCTAGCTGGACCAGAAATATCTTTCTGTGTAGCTATGGTTCCTAATGGCACCATTTCTCCTTTATTGTTACGTACTTTAATACGAGTAATATCGTCTGGTGTTAAACGGTTTGGTGAATCTGCCTGTGCTGTTACTTGAAAGGTTCTACCTAAATAATTAAAATCGTTTACAAATGCAGACCCCATATAGATTTCCAATGATTGAAATATTTCATTGATATTAACTCCTAATTGTTGCGCTTTGTTTCTATCGATATCTAAATACAACTGAGGTGTTTTATCGTTAAAAAAAGTAAACACATTACTTAAAACAGAGTCTTGATTGGCAGCCAATGCTAAATTATTTGTAGCTTCTATTAACGCTGCTGTACCCAAGTTAGCACGATCTTGCAGCATCATTCTAAATCCACCAGCATTACCTATTCCTGCAACCGATGGAGGTGGAATAATAAATACAACCGCATCGTCTACAACAGCTACTTTACCACGCAATGTATTTAATAAATTGTGGTAATCAATTCCTTTTTTTGTTCTTTCATCAAAATCTTCTAATGTTATAAAAATAGCTGCTGCATTTGATGAATTGGTAAATGAAGGTGCATCAAATCCTGTAAAAGATACAGCTGTTTTTACACCATCAGTATCTAAGGTTAAATCTAAAATGTTTTTTACCACCTCATCAGTTCTACTTATTGAAGAACCAGGGGGTAACTGTACTACCGTTACAAAGTACTGCTGATCCATTGCTGGTACAAACCCTTGCGAAACACGACTGAACTCAAATCCTGTTAAAGCTATTAATCCACCATAAATTAGCATAACCATAGTACTTGTACGTATTAATTTTTGAACACTACTACCATACTTTTCAGAAATCGTATCCATAAAACGATTGAAGGTATTCCCCAAAAACACAAACGGCTTTAATACCAATGGTGTATTTTTCTTTTTAATTTTATCTTCGTGTCGCATTAATAAAGCTGCCATAGCTGGACTTAAAGTTAACGATACAAATACCGAAATAGCTGTTGCCACAGCAATGGTTACTCCAAATTGTTTATAAAACTGACCTGAAAATCCGTCTAAAAAAGCAGTAGGAATAAAAACAGCTATTAACACCAATCCAATTGCTATTAAAGCACCTCCAACTTCGTCCATAGTTTTAAAAGCTGCTTCTTTTGGTGAATAGCCTTCTTCGAGATAACGTTCCATATTTTCTACTACTACAATTGCATCATCTACCACAATACCAATGGCTAACACCAACCCAAATAAGGTTAAGTTGTTAAGAGAAAAACCAATACCTTGCATAATAGCAAATGTACCTACCAATGATACCGGAATTGCTAAAATTGGAATAATAGCTGCACGCCATGATTGTAGGAATAATAAAATTACTAAAATCACAAGGATTACGGCTTCTAAAATTGTACTGTATACTTGATCTACCGATTTTTGAATAAATTCAGTGGGGTTATATTCTATCTTGTACTCCAAATCTTCTGGAAAGCTTTTGGATAACCTTTCCATAGTTTCTTTAATACTTCTAGCGGTTTCTAACGCATTACCTCCTGGTTGTTGAAAAATAGGCATAGCAATTGCTGGCTTCTTGCCTAAATAGCCTTTTGTAGCGTAATTTTGTGCACCTAATTCAACACGACCAACATCTTTAAGTTTTACTATTCTGTTATCTTCTGCTGATTTAACGATCACATTTTCAAATTCTTCAGGTGTAATTAGTTTTCCTTGCGTCTGAATATTTACCTCGAATGCTGATTGCGTGCCTGATGGTAAGGTGTTTAATGTACCACTAGCTATTTGTACGTTTTGAGCACGTAAGGCTGCAACTACTTCACCAGCTGTCATATCTAAATTAGCAATTTTATCTGGGTCTAACCAAATACGCATGGCGTATTCTGCCGCTCCAAAAATTTGGATATCACCAATACCTTTTAATCGTGCCAACTCATCTTTAAGCTGTAACGTAGCGTAATTACCCATATAAATCTGGTCATAGGTCTCATTAGGTGAAATTAAGTTAACCAACAGTAAAATATCTGGTGATATTTTCTTTGTAGTGATTCCTAAACGTCTTACCGATTCTGGTAAACGTGGTTCTGCGATAGCAACTCGGTTTTGTACTTGTACTTGGGCGCGATCTAAATCTGTACCCAGTTCAAAGGCAATTTGTACTGTTACTCTACCATCAGCTGATGATTGGGAGGTCATATAAATCATACCTTCAACACCATTAATTTCTTTTTCTAAAGGCGCTGCTACAGTTTCTGACAGTGTCTTGGCACTCGCACCAGGGTACATAGCAACTACTTCTACCGTTGGTGGGGCTACATCTGGAAACTGTGAAACGGGTAATGAAAAATAGGATAAACCACCAACAATAAGTATGAGTACACTTAGTACTGCAGCAAATATTGGTCTTTTGATAAATATGTGACTAAATTTCATTGTATTTTGTTAAAATTTGAACATAACTCTAAGATTTTCATATCCTTATTTAAAGACATAAAACTATAAATGAGTTTATTTTTTAATATGGTTTTACTACTAACTTGTTATTGATTTACAGTTAGCTTTTTGGGATTTCTAAATTAGTTTCAACGGGGGTAACTACTGTACCTGGCCTAATTTTTTGAATATTATTAATTATCAACTTATCTGTTTCTAATAATCCTTCTCTAACAATACGAAATCCGTTAGAATGTAATGGTCCTAAAATGATGTTTTTACTGGTTACAATATTGTTTTCTCCTAAAACATAAACATATCGTAGTGACTGGTTGGTACCAATAATATCCTCTGGTATCATAATCGCTTTATGTGCTGTGCTTTCACTTATTCTAGCTTTACCAAACATTCCTGGCTCTAACAGTAAGTCTTTATTTGGTAAAATGGCTCTGTTTTCTATTGTACCTGTACTATTATCAATTTGATTATCTACGAAGTCTATTTTTGCTTTGTGTAAAAACTCATCTTCATCTTGAAGTTTAATATGTACCGGAAGTCCGTCTGTGCGAACCGCTTTTCTTTCCCCATTATTTGCCAATCGTACATAACGCAAGTAATCAGACTCGCTGCTTGTAAAATAAAAGTGAATAGGGTTTGTAGCTACAATAGTGGTTAATAATGTAGAGTTTGAAGAACCTCCATCTATAAGGTTTCCTTCGTTCACACGATCTCTACTCACTAAACCTGAAATTGGAGCTTTAACACGTGTAAACTCTAAATTTAATTTAGCATCAGCCACGTGTGTTTCCGACACCTGAATACTAGCTTTAGCATACTCTAGAGCTTGTTTTCTACGATTGAATTCTTCAATAGATACTGCACCTGTTTCCTTTAAATCTTCGACACGCTTAAAATTGTCTTGTGCAATTTCTAAATTTGCTTTGGCTTGAGCTAAATTGGCATTAGCTTTATTTAAGGCTATTTTAAAAGGTCTGTCATCAATAATAAAGAGCGTCTGTCCCTTTTTTACAATTTGTCCAGCTTTAAAATTTACACGCTCTAAAAAACCACTTACACGTGCACGAACTTCTACTTTATTACTTGCTTCGAAACGTCCTGTATACTCATCCCATTCCGTAATAGTTTTGTATATAGGTGTTGTAACTTTTACAGGTAACTTTTGAGAAACTAATTCTGTTTTTTTTACTTCTGAAGAACTAAATGCATAACTAGAAACTATAACTATAAATAAGCCTATAATTGTGTAAGTTAATACTTTATTTTTTTGTGAAGTATTCTTTTTTTTCATCTTAAATTAATCATTTATTATTTGAAGGGCAAAATTAATTTAGATGTTAATGTCTTTTTTAACCAAAATTTTTGCAGGAATGACCAAAATTTAATCTTTTGCTTATTTAGCTAATAAAAAAAACTATTAAATGTTAAAAGCTATTCTACAAAAAAACGCAACCCCTTCGGATTGCGTTTTATATTTTGTGTTGTATCAAAATTATTCTTCGTTAAATAATTGCTCTTTATAAGCTGCTTTTTGAATTTGAGCTCTTCTTGTTACTGATGGTTTTACATATTGCTTTCTTTCTCTTAATTCTTGTAAAACTTTTACGTCTCTAAATTTTCGTTTATAACGTTTCAAAGCTCTATCAATATTTTCGCCTTCTTTTACTACTATTCTTAACATATGATATGGTTTTTTAATTATTAAATCTTACAACATGAAAGTAACTTCACAGCACTTCATAATAAGTTCTATGATTTTTATATGATATTATTTTTTTGATTAAAAATTCTATTGAAAATAAATTTATAAAGAAACTGAAGACTAAAAAACTGATGTATAACAGAAAAATAGTGTAGAGACTTGTAGATTTTCTCCTAAAAAAAGGATAGAACATTAATATTATGACAAAGGTAGGGTTTCTTTATTGGCTCTACAAGTATTCATAGTTCTAATTCTTTTCTATAAAAAAAAGCGTTACCAATATGGTAACGCTTTTTACTAAATAGTTTCTCCTAATTCTTTTAGTTTAGAAGTATTTTCCGCAAGCATTAACTCGTCTATAATTTTTTGAATATCTCCATTTACAATATTTGATAAATCGTATAAGGTTAACCCTATTCTGTGATCAGTTACACGTCCTTGCGGATAGTTATACGTTCTAATTTTCGCGGAACGATCTCCTGAGGTTACCATCGATCCACGTTTTGCAGCGTCTTCCTCTTGCTTTTTAGCTAACTCTAAATCGTATAAACGAGAACGTAATACCTTAAATGCTTTTTCTTTGTTTTTATGCTGTGATTTTTGATCCTGACATTGCGCCACTAACCCTGTAGGAATATGCGTTAAACGTACTGCTGAATAGGTAGTGTTTACCGATTGACCTCCTGGTCCTGACGAACAGAAATAATCAATACGTACATCTTTTGGGTTGATTTCTACATCAAACTCTTCTGCTTCTGGAAACACCATACATGTTGCTGCCGATGTATGAACACGTCCTTGGGTTTCGGTTTGCGGTACACGTTGTACACGATGTACACCAGCTTCAAACTTTAAAGTTCCGTATACATCTTCACCAGAAACTTCAAACTGAATTTCTTTAAATCCACCATTGGTTCCTTCAGAAAAATCTACCGTAGATACTTTCCATCCCTTGCTTTCACAGTACTTGGTGTACATTCTAAATAAATCACCAGCAAAAATACTTGCTTCATCTCCACCCGTACCTGCACGCAATTCTACTACCGCGTTTTTAGCATCTTCTGGGTCTTTAGGAATTAGTAAAAACTTAATCTCCTCTTCCAATTCTGGAATACGAGTTTTTGCTTCATCCATTTCCATTTTAGCCATTTCTACCATTTCTGCATCCGATCCGTCAGCAATAATCTCCTTAGCTTCTTCTATATTATTTAATAAAGTTTCGTACTCGTTTGCCTTTTTTACAACCTTTCCTAAGTCTTTATACTCTTTATTTAATTGCACATAACGTTTTTGATCAGAGATAACATCTGGTTGGATGATTAAATCTGATACCTCATCATAACGTTGCTTAACTATCTGTAATTTATCTAGCATAGTATCTTTTCTTGGGGTGCGAATTTACGATTTTTTATCGAATTTTATTCATATCTTTAATTCATTAAGGCTTTTGTTATGCGAATTTTAATCTTATTTTTTACTTGTACACTACTTTTTTCTTGTCTACAAGAAAAGAAAATTAAAAAACCTACTTGGCTGTTTGGTAAATGGAAACGTATTTATAACGAAGCTGGTAAAAGAACTTACGAGTTTTGGGAAAATGATTTTTCTGGAATTGGTTTTTCCTTACAAAAAAACGATACTGTATTTAAAGAAGTCTTACACATCATTACTAAAAATGATTCTTTGTTTTTACAGGTTACAGGCGTGAATGAAACCTCGACATTATTTGCTTTTACACAACAAACTGATACTTCTTTTACTGCGGAAAACAAACTAAACGAATTCCCTAAAACAATACAATACTGGAAAGAAAACAATCTACTGAAAGCTAACGTTAGTAACGATGAGTTTTCAATTGATTTTGTATTTGAAAAAATGAAATAAAAAAATCCTCAGAGAAATCTGAGGATTATACTTTTATTTTACAGTATTAATATTCAAAAGTTCCATATTGACTTTTGATTGTTAATTTCTTTTTATCAGAAGTTTCAACTCTACCAACAATCTGTGCATTTACGTTAAACGTTTTTGAAATAGTAATAATCTCATCTGCTATTTCTGGAGATACATATAACTCCATTCTGTGTCCACAGTTAAACACTTGATACATTTCTTTCCAATCTGTTTTTGATTGCTCCTGTATCAATTTAAACAATGGTGGAATTGGAAACATATTATCTTTTACGATGTGTAAATTATCTACAAAATGTAAAATTTTTGTTTGAGCTCCTCCTGAACAGTGAATCATTCCGTGCACTTCTTCCGAAGAAAATTTCGATAAAATTTCCTTGATAATTGGCGCATAGGTTCTTGTTGGCGATAACACTAGTTTACCAGCGTCAATTGGAGAATTTTCTACTTCATCTGTTAATTTTGTATTTCCTGAATACACTAAATCTGACGGTACTGAAGCATCAAAACTTTCTGGATATTTTTCTGCTAAATAATTATGGAACACATCGTGACGTGCAGAAGTTAATCCGTTACTTCCCATACCTCCGTTGTATTCTTTTTCATACGTTGCTTGTCCGAATGACTCTAAACCAACAATTACATCTCCTGCTTTAATATTTGCATTATCAATTACATCGGTACGCTTCATACGAGCGGTTACCGTAGAATCTACAATAATAGTACGTACTAAATCACCAACATCAGCAGTTTCACCTCCTGTTGAATGAATCGTAACTCCGAATTCTTTCAACTCATTAATTAACTCTTCTGTTCCATTAATAATTGCCGATAAAACTTCTCCTGGAATATTATTTTTGTTACGTCCAATAGTAGAAGATAACATAATGTTATCGGTAGCACCCACACACAATAAATCATCAATATTCATGATTAAAGCATCTTGAGCAATGCCTTTCCATACCGAAATATCTCCTGTTTCTTTCCAGTACATGTATGCTAAAGACGATTTTGTTCCTGCTCCATCTGCATGCATTATTAAACAGTAATCATCATCATTTGTTAAATAATCTGGAACTATTTTACAGAAAGCTTTTGGAAATAATCCTTTATCAATATTTTTTATAGCATTGTGTACATCTTCTTTAGATGCCGATACTCCGCGTTGTGCGTAGCGTTTAGATACTTCGTTACTCATTTGTTGTGTTGTTGTTACCTGCAAATTTAGGTTTTATTACGCTTTTATCAAGAAAAAAGCGAACGTTTTTTATACGTTCGCTCTCTAAGTAATAGTTTGTTTTCTTTTATTCCCAATCTGGCATTGTCGCATTTTCAAACAATGCTGTTCTAGTTGTAGATCCTTCACTAAAAGGTACTTTATAAATTGTTTTTGTAGAAATACCATCATTGGATGTATTCACAAAGATAACTTCAGCCTCATTAGGTGATAAACGTGGGTCTAAATCATTTGTTCCATCTGCTTTTCCTTCTGATAAATCAGTAACTTCTGCCGTAGCAAATTCATATAAAAATAGATGACTGTTTAGTTGCCTATAATTACTTGATTCATATCCAGAAACATCTCTGGTATACAACAGTGAGCTTCCATCTATTGTAAAATTAATTCCACCTGCAGCTCCTTGCATTCCTGTTAAAACAGTATCAATTATATTTCCTGCCATATCAATCGTATAGATTTGTGCATTATAGCCACTTGTGTTATTGGTTTTCAGTGCTATTTTAGATTCATCATTATTCCAGTCACATTCAGTAATGTAACTACCGTCTGTTGTTTGATAAATTTGCTGTAAACCACTTCCATCTTTATTTATCAAGTATAATTTATCGTAATGCGGATATATAATTCGATCTCCGTTTGAAGACCAGGAGAAATCAACTTCGTTTAAGTCAAATGCAACTACAGGAACATTAGATGTAACTTTTTTAACATCTGAACCATCTGTTTTCATTGTATAAATATGAGTTTCGTTATTATCTGTTCGTAAGAAGGCTACCAAATTTGCCGCTGAGTTTTTTCTTGGTCTCCAAGAGTTTGTTGTTGGTAATGTTAACAGTAATTCATTTACAGAGGCTTCATTGATAAAATCTCCAGAGTATATTACATTATTTCCTCCCTCTTGTCGTGTATAAAAATATCTGTTATTGGGTGTTGATGTAATTTTAAATGTACTCACTGTACTTAATACTTCGGCATTAATACCATCTGATGCTCCTATTTGCCAAAAATATTTTACTCCGAATTTTAAATCGGAAACTGTGTATAAAGTGTCTTTTACATTTTCAAAAGATATAACATCATTATTTAAGTCGTTTTTAATTTCTATCCTGTATGTTATTTCATCTTCATCAGGATCATTTGATTTAAAACTTAATTCTACTGTATTATTTAAATCTTCTATGCCATTAGCTGGAGCTCTAAGCTCTGGTGCTGTTGGTGGGTCATTTAATGCTGTTTCTATATCTAATTCAAATACTATATTAATTTCTGTCCCTGCATCTAAACCTACAGGTTGAAAACCTGTTAAATACCCCTCTTTAGTGGCACTTACTGAATATTCTTGTGCTGGTACATCTTCCATTAAGAAGTAACCATCTTCATCGGTAAAACTTGTGTTATTGGTAGGTGATAATGCTATTTTTGCATTTGTAATAGGTTCGAAACTTTTCTTTTTAACTACACGACCTTTAATTGTTCCGAACTCTACATAATCTACAGTATCTTCACTACAATTAAATAAGGTTACACAAATTAAGAGTATTGTTATTTTTATTATTTTTTTCATTATTTCTTTTCTTAAAAATAAACATTTATACCTGCTCCTACTCTCCAAATAAAATCATTTCTCTTTCCTCTAACTAGCTTATCTAAGTTGTCTGAACCTAAAAGATAATTTTCTCCATAAAGAGTTAATCCTATTTTATTTGTTACTAAATACTCTAACCCTAAACCATATTGAAATTTAAACATAGGATTGTCTAGGTTTTTCTCTAAAACTGAACCTACACCTATGTATGCATACGGTGTTAACCTATCGTAAGGCATCATATTGTATTCTAGAAAAATACTAGATGTTAAAAAAGTATTTTTAAAAGATTGTTCGTTTTCTAACTCAAACCTTCCTATGCTTCCTCCAAAACTAAATCGAGGGTTCTTAAAAAAATATCTGTATTTTAGGTCAAAACCAAATCTTGCTACGGGTTTTGAATAATCTCCTGAAATTATTGAAGCTCCTCCCATTACACTCATTGAATTTTTTGCTCTTCTTGTTTCCTGCTTTCTATTAAAAAGTAATGTATTGTCTGCTTCATTTTTTTCTTTTAAATACTCTTCTTTAAAGAGGTTAACAACCTTATCACCTCCTTGAGGAGTCCATAAACCATCTACAACACCTTCTATAATCAACTGTTCGACTGCTTTATCTATCGCTTCTTTTACAGCTAATTGCATAGGCTCATTTTTGGTTACTCCTGTTTCAACTTCCAACAATCTTCTTAAAGAAACATATCTATACAAGTTTGCTGAAATTCCTTGAGAGAGTACTGTTTTTGATACGTAAATATTTTTTAAAATTTGTCCATTTGATGTAGATACGGCTCTTAAATAAACGGTTATTCTATCTTGTCTATATTGATTAGATGCTCCTGCTCCAAAATATCTAACTCCTGAACCTCCTGTAATAATATTAGAATCATAAGAAACCACGCCTCCTTCTAAAATAATTCCAGCAAAAAGTAATGGTGGCATTTTTGTGGAATTAACTCCTTGATATTCTTGCCTTGTTGACCTTATTATTTGTCGTTCATTTAATAAATTAGCGATATTTTCTCTTTCTATTGGAGTAAACCATTTTGACTCTTCTAGTGATTTTAATAGAATTGATGTACCTCCTTGCGTTACCGCGGTACTAAATGTAGAACCGTTTTCAGTCGGCTTGTATTGTCCTGTTTGATCTCTAAATTTATAAACTCCTACGATTACTTTTTCGACAGGTAGAATATTCTTAATTAAATCGTTTTGTAAAGAGGTGTTTTCCCCTATTCTAGCATTCGTTGTTTGGAATGGCTGATTTAGGTATGCTCCACAACTAGAAAACAAAATAAAACTTAAAGAGAATAGTAATTTGAATAATAATTTTCTCATAAAATTTAAGTTATGGTTAGTCGTTTTGTTGTTAATTGTTTGGTATTATAATTTGTGTTTGTTCACCTGTTTGGGTATTTAAAATATTTACAGATAAACCTCCACTGGTAGGTGTTACTTCTACTACTAAAGATCCAAACACATAAGTTCCAACAGTTAATCCTTGATCTCCAAATTGTTCTTGAAATAAATCTTGAGATAATGAGTTTAGTAGTTGCCTGTTTAAACTATTAGTAAAGTTTTCTAAGTCTGATGGTTGTTGAAAAGGATCTTGTGTTTCTTCTTGAAAATCGTTTTGTGCATTTGCTGATGCCAAAATTTGCTGATACCCGAATGGATTATTTCCTCCAAAAAATGGATTAACTGGTTTATAAACTAGTTCTTGTGAAAAAGTAAATGAACTTATTAAAAATAAAACAATTGTTATAAGTTTGGTTGCTATTTTCATAACTTACTTTGTTTAAATTTTATAACTTAATAATGTATTTCTCTGTTTTGAGTAACTACTTAATCTTACCAAAGATGCTTTAACAGCTCGTTTAAGAAAATCTTCTCCTGGCATTGTCATGAACTCAAAAACCTTTTTATCATCAGCTTCAATAATTAAAACTGTAGTTCTTCTTAATCCTGGTTTCTCTTTTATTTTTATAATGAAAGGATACTTTAAGCCTGAAAGCAGGTATTCTTGGTAAAAAAAATCATAAAAGTCTTTCCCTATTTTTGTTATTGCTTCTTCAATAACCAATCCTTTTAACACAAAATTAGATTCGTCTATTTTTTCTTTTTTTATTATACCTACCTTTTTAGGTACTATTAATAAAGTATCTTTATCTATTAAAGTTTCCTTGTGCTTTATAAATAAATAAGCTCTTAGCTCTTCATCAGGGTTTAAGCTTAACCTTATTAATGATAGCTCTTTTTTTTCATTAGGTTTTAAAGAAAATTCTCCTGATTGTTTATTGTTAGAGTAGCTTCCATCTTTACTCTTTTTTAACACCAATAAGTTGTAATTAAACTCATCTTTAAACAATACTCCTTCATTTTCAGCTTGTGCTTTTACTGCTATAAAATTGTCTTTTTTAAGAACTAGAATTTTGGCTTTTACCTCATTTATTTCTTGAGCATAACTTGTTGTTATACAAAGTAAAAACAGAGTAATATATTTTATTTTTCTTTTAAAGAAATTAAACCTTAGCATCATTTTAATAGTTCCTAACTATAATTGTTTTATAATTAGATTTTTGAATGATTTTTACATTTTCCATTAAAGAGTTTGTTCCGTACACCTGTAATGAATTTGCATTCCCCTGTTGAAGAATATTCATTTTTGTAGGAGAAGCATTGTAATAATCTATAAAGCTATAATAGTTGTTTTTTCCCTTTTGCCCCACTAACTGTACATCTCTAACTCCACTTTTTAATTCTGCTACATTATTTATTCCTACTTGATTTATTGTTAGGTAATTTTGATTAGCTGCTGAATAGGTAAAATCTTGTGAATTATTTAATGAATTAATATTTTTCTCTAGTATTACAAAAGAAACATCATTTCCTATTTGAGGTACAGATACAAAATATGTAGATGTTTTTTGCTGTGACATAATAGTCAGATTAAAAGTAACCAGCATTATAAATAATATTGTTTTCATATCTTTCATTACCTTCATTTTAATAAGTTAAGAGAAGAGAGAAGAGTTTCTCCCTTCTCTTAAAGTTTTATTAATAAATAAATTATAGTCCTGTTTGTTCAACACAAGCCTTATTCATATAACCTGCTTGACCGATAAAGCTAGCATTACCTGAACCTTGTGCGTCTTGAATAACAGACGCATGATTTTCTACACCAAACTGACTAATTAAACTTAAGTTAATACCAGCATCAGCGTTTTGATCAACACAAGCTTCATTCCCCGAACCTGTCTGTCCAATACCAGAAATATTTATTCCCCCTGTTGATGTTTGCGTAGTAGAAGCCATATTTCCGTTTCCAAATTGAGCTATTCCATCTATATTAAAACTACCTCTTTGTACTTGTTTAGCCTTATTGTAGTTACCGACTTGTAAAATACCTGCTACACTACCTGGTGCACCATTAGTTCCTGTACTTTGATCTTGGTGAGCTAAATTTCTTCTACCAGATTGTGCTACAATAGCTACATTATTATCATAACGTTGTTTTTGAATAGAAGTATTTTGACGTCCTGTTTGGTAAGCATATGCTCTGTTATTTTCTGCCCAACCTACACCTACATCTTGTTGTGCGTAGTTTTTATATCCTACTTGATTTACAAAACCAGAATTGTAATCTCCATGTTGTTTAATGTCGGTTTCGTTCTTTCTTCCTCTTTGGTATACAGTCGCTTCGTTTCCTAAACCTCCAGA
This sequence comes from Tenacibaculum sp. TB-53, assembly GCF_059716285.2. Lineage (NCBI taxonomy): Bacteria > Pseudomonadati > Bacteroidota > Flavobacteriia > Flavobacteriales > Flavobacteriaceae > Tenacibaculum > Tenacibaculum sp. TB-53. Next base: position 1,885,363 of record NZ_CM202790.1, read on the forward strand.
AAATCCTTGGTTTTGACCATCTTGATCGATATTTGATAAGTTACCTACTCCAGTTTGAACTACACTTGCATCATTCATGTGTCCTGTTTGATCTACGTAACTCGTGTTTATTGCTGCTCCTCTATCTCCATAAGAAGGTCCTACTTGTGCTACTGAACACCCTAAACAGTTAGCTTTTGGTGTTGGTAATGGGTTTGCGAACTGTGCGAAAACGGTTCCTGAAGCTAAAAAAATAGCTGCTAATAAAAAATTTTTCATAATAGATAATTTTAAAATACGTTAATTGATTTTTAGCATACTCTATGTATGATATAAGCATACAAATACTAATAATGCTTATTATAGGAGAATGCTAAGTAAATAAGGGTAAGATAAAATTATGGGGTAAAATGTAAGATTAGTTTGGTAACTGTAATTACATCCATCAGTTTAAAATAAAACTGTAAGAATCTATATATAGACTGTTTGTTTAAACATAGCTAATATACAATTTTTTTTAGCTTCAAAAACCAATCAAGATTTCTTTACTTAAAAAAATAAAATAAGAAAAAGCCAAAAACACGCTATAAACGTAGTCTTTGGCTTTGTTTTTTTTATTTTAATTTTTATTAAAAAAAGGGGTTTTCCCCCTTTTTTAACAAATGTTTTTTCTCATTCAAAACAGGTTACTTTATCTAGTAAATAAAAGCTCCCTGTACTTAGTTAAAGGCCATAAATTATCATCTACCATTAATTCTAATTTATCACAGTGATAACGAATTTCGTCAAAATAAGGTTTCACTTTGTTACAGTAAGCATCTGCATTTTTTTGTCCTTCTAGTTTATTTGCCTTTTTACGTTCTTCAATCATATCTTCTACTTTAGAGTTAATTTCAGCGATATGATTAGATATTTTCTGAATTAAATCGATTTGTTCGTTAGCGTATTTCTCAAAATTATTTCCAAAAATCTCTTTCAGTCCTCTTACATTTTCTATCAACGTATTTTGGTATTGAATAGCAATAGGTATAATATGGTTTCTTGCAATATCACCTAGCACTCTACTTTCTATTTGTATTTTCTTTGAATATTCTTCTAACTCGATTTCATGACGAGCTTCTACCTCAACCTTATTCATCACTTTCATTTCTTCAAAAAGAGAAATTGCTTTTTCAGAAACTTTTGCTTTTAATGCTTCTGGAGTTGTTTTGTTATTCGACAACCCTCTTTTCTTAGCCTCCTTTTCCCATGCTTCTCCATAACCATCTCCTTCAAATCGAATATTCTTTGATGCTTTAATATATTCTCTCAATACATTAAATATGGCTTCATCTTTTTTAAGTTTTTTGGTATCAATTAACTTATCAACTTCTTCTTTAAATTCATTCAGTTGTCTTGCTATAATTGTATTCAATACAGTCATAGGCCCTGCGCAGTTAGACCATGAACCTACTGCACGTAGCTCAAATTTATTTCCTGTAAAAGCAAAAGGTGAAGTTCTGTTTCTATCTGTGTTATCTAATAAAATTTCTGGAATTTTCCCTACAATGTTTAATTTTAAATCTGTTTTTTCTTCAGGTGATAGTTTTCCTTTCGTTACATTTTCTAGCTCATCTAATACCGATGATAATTGTGAACCTATAAAAACTGATATAATTGCTGGTGGTGCTTCATTAGCTCCTAAACGATGATCGTTACTAGCACTTGCTATCGACGCTCTAATTAATTCTTCGTAATCGTGAACTGCTTTGATGGTATTTACAAAAAAGGTTAAGAATTGTAAGTTTTTCATCGGGGTTTTCCCTGGACTCAGTAAATTAACTCCTGTATTGGTAGATAAACTCCAGTTATTATGTTTTCCTGAACCATTAATCCCTGCAAATGGCTTTTCATGGAATAACACTTTGAATTTATGACGTTGAGACACTTTCTCCATCACATCCATTAATAATGAATTGTGATCTACTGCTAAGTTTGCTTCTTCAAAAATTGGCGCTAACTCAAACTGATTTGGTGCTACTTCATTATGTCGTGTTTTAACAGGCACTCCTAAGAGCATACATTCATTTTCCAAATCACGCATAAAGTTCAATACTCTAGTAGGTATTGATCCAAAATAATGATCGTCTAACTGTTGTCCTTTTGCTGGTGCATGTCCTAACAATGCTCTTCCTGTCATCATTATATCAGGACGTGCTGCTGCTAATGCTGTATCAATTAAAAAGTATTCTTGTTCCCAACCTAAGGTTGCGTTTACTTTTGTTACATTTTTGTCAAAATATTTACAAACTGCTGTCGCCGCAGTATCAACCGCTTGTAATGCTCTTAATAAGGGTGCTTTATTATCTAACGCTTCACCTGTATATGCCACAAAAACAGTTGGAATACATAAGGTCGTACCATAAATAAACGCTGGTGATGTTGGATCCCATGCCGTATAACCACGTGCTTCAAAAGTATTTCTAATTCCTCCATTAGGAAAACTTGATGCATCTGGCTCTTGTTGTACTAACTGACCTCCATCAAACTTCTCCATTGCTCCTCCTCCGTCAACAGTTTCAAAAAACGCATCGTGCTTTTCTGCTGTAGATCCCGTTAAAGGCTGAAACCAGTGTGTATAATGCGTTGCTCCTTTAGATAATGCCCAATCTTTCATGCTTACCGCAATCTGATCAGCGGTTTTCCTATCAATCTTAGTCCCAAATTCAATAGCATCCATTACACTTTGATATGCCTCTTTGGTCATATATTGACGCATTGCTTGCTCATTAAATACGTTTTTACCAAACAATTCTGAACGACGTTCGTTTTCTTCTACTACAACAGTTTTTCTATGTAAAACCTCTTGTAATGCACTGAATCTTAAAGTTGACATATAATAAAATATTAAATTAGATACTCAAAAATACAAACTTTAAACTAAACACCCCTAAAAAAATAGGGGTTAAATTAATTTAAAGTTAACTTTAAACAAAAAGACCCTTAAAAATTTTGCCCTTTAACAAAAAATACTGAATTTTGCTTCATAATTAACTCAAAACAACACAAAAACAAAAATCATGAGTAAATCAAAATTAGAATACATTTGGTTAGATGGTCATGAGCCAACTCAAAACATGCGTAGTAAAACTAAAGTTGAAGAAAACTTTAGCGGTAAATTAGAAGACTGTTCTATGTGGTCTTTTGACGGAAGTTCTACTGAGCAAGCATCTGGTGGTGCTTCTGATTGTTTATTAAAGCCTGTTGCTATTTATCCTGACCCGACTAGAAAAAATGGATTCTTAGTAATGTCTGAAGTTTTAAATGCTGATGGAACTCCACATGCTTCAAATGCACGTGCTAAGATTGATGATGATAATAATGACTTTTGGTTTGGTTTTGAGCAAGAGTATTTTTTAATGGATACTAAAACTGATTTACCTTTAGGATTCCCTCGTGGCGGATTCCCTGGACCTCAGGGAAAATACTACTGTTCTGTAGGAGGAAGATACACTTGGGGAAGAGATTTTGTTGAAGAACATGCCGATTTATGTATTGAAGCAGGTTTAAACTTTGAAGGGATTAACCAAGAAGTTGCTCCAGGACAATGGGAATTCCAATTATTTGCTAAAGGAGCAAAAAAAGCTGGTGATGAAATTTGGGTTGCCCGTTACTTATTAGACCGTTTAACTGAAAAATATGGTTACTACATTGAATACCATCCAAAACCAGTAAAAGGAGATTGGAATGGTTCTGGTATGCATGCAAACTTTTCTAATACTACATTAAGAACTTGTGGTTCTCAAGAAACTTACGAGAAAATTTGTGAAGCTTTTAGACCTGTTACAGAAGAACATATTGATGTATATGGAGCAAATAATGACGAGCGTTTAACTGGTTTACATGAAACTGCTCACGTATCTGATTTCAGTTATGGAGTTTCAGATAGAGGTGCTTCAATCCGAATTCCTATCATCACTGTAGAAAAAGGATGGAAAGGTTGGCTAGAAGACAGAAGACCTGCTTCAAACGCTGATCCTTACAAAGTAGCTGGAAGAATTATAGAAACCGTAAAAGGTGCCAATATATAATTAACACAACAACAACACAACTAAAAAGCCGCTAATAGCGGCTTTTTTTATACTTTCTTTCTCCCTCACTTTTAAGAGATCGTTAAATACACAAAAGTAATGTAAGAAACCAACAACAGCACTCCGTCTCTCCAACCTAAACGTAATCCTTTTGGAATAAATACTAAAGGTAATATGGCAAACGAAATTCCTAACATCCAATAAATATCATTATTAATCAAACTATAGGCATCTGGTTTTACCTGAACAGGCGTAATCATTGCTGTAATACCTAAAACGGCTAAAATATTAAACACATTAGATCCTACAAGGTTTCCTAATGAGATGGCTTTTTCTTTCTTTAACACTGCAATAATTGAGGCAGCCAATTCTGGAACACTTGTCCCTACTGACACTACAGTTACTCCAATAATCGCGTCACTTACTCCAAAATGTTGAGCCATAGCTACCGAACCATTAATCAATAGTTCTGAACCGCCCCATAAACCAACTCCTCCAACAGCTAGAAACAAGGCTATTTTATATAAGGGTAACTCTTCATCGTCTTCAGGCATCTCATCAACAACTGCTTGTTTTTGAAAACGTAATAAATAAATTAAAAATACTACCAACATTCCAAATAATATAGCTCCTTCATAAAATTGAATGGTCTTGTCATTCGCTATAAAAAAATACAGTAGTACTGAAGCAATCATCATTACTGGCCAATCTGTTTTATAAAAACTTTTTTCTACATCAATTGACGATAATATAACTGTTATTCCTAAAACCAGACCTAAGTTTGCAATATTAGACCCAATAACATTTCCTACCGCTAACCCGGTAGCTCCATTCAAAGCAGACTTTATGCTTACAATTAATTCTGGTGCTGATGTTGCAAACGACACTACTGTCATACCTATTACTATTTTTGGTATATGTAGTTTAAGTGATAAGCCTACCGCTGCTTTTAACAGCCAATTTCCTCCTAAAACCAACAATGTTAAACCAATAATAATATATAGAATGCTCATAAAATATTTTTTAGGCGAAGATAAGGTTTTTACCCAGCAAAAATGAAAACAAATTCAAGCTCCTGAACCAATAAAACCTTAATTAAGTTGCCTCTTTAGTTTCTTACGTTTTGAACTATAAACTTTAAAGCCTGTTATCAATAACACCAAAGGCACTAAACCAGATACAAATACTAAAACTCTACCCAATATTCCTCCTATTTCTCCTATATGTACTGGGTAAAACTGAGCCGCTATTCGATTATTATTTGCATCAAAATCAAAACTTGATAGTGTTCGTAATTTACCTTGCTGATTTAACTCCATTTCTTTTGTCTTTCTAAACCCTGCTTTAATAAATCGATCTTTTATGTACCGAAGTCTATATACTCCTAAACTGTCTTTCGGGTAATAAATAGCTCTTAAAGCATATTTTCCATCAGTTTGTAAAACTGCTTCTTCTAATGAAAATATCTTTTCTTGCTTTGCTTCTTCATCCAATACAGTTTTATCTGAACTATTAAATATAGATAAAGTAGATTTATAGGTTTTATGATACGTGAAGTAACCTCCCGTAAATGCTATTATCAATAAAGGCAACAAAAAATAAATTCCGAATACTTTATGTAGATTGAAGTAAAATCGTTTCTTTTTGGGTTTCCACTTCATCGTAAATCCTTTTGACAGGTTGTTTTTATATATTTTCCACCACATATAAAACCCTGTTGTTAATAAGAAGAAACAAAACAATAAAGCACTTGTACCTATAACATACTTGCCAATTGTAGGCATTCCTAACGTACGGTGTAACTTCAGGAGGGTTTCAAAAAACTGTATTGACACCGATTTTTCACCTAACAAAACTCTGGTTTTCGGGTGATAATACAATGTTTTACCGTTTTTATAATTTATTGAAATCGTTTGCTGCTCTCTATAAGGCAAAAAAACTTTATTTACTTCTCCCTTATTCTGTATAGCTAAAAAATAAGCAGAACTTAAAATTGTCTTTTCGTTTATTTTAGAAAAATCTTCAACTTTTAACAATTTCGGATTTAGTAATGCAGTTATTTCTGGTTGCCAAACATACAATGCTCCTGTTAAACCTGAAAATGATGCAATAACCCCACAACTAAGTCCTAGCCATAAGTGTATCTTCCAAATTATTTTATGTATCTGCTGCAATTGATATCTCTTTATTTTTAAAACCCAGAGTCTAAAATAAAATAGACACTAGGTTTATACTTTTGCAAATGTAAGATGTTGTTTATTATTTTAGAAGTTATACAACACACTTAATTTAGCATTTGTTCCTTCACCTGTACCTGTAAAAGTTCTTAAAGGTGCTGCCCATTGTGATCTTGCTGGTAAATAATATTCGTTTAACAAATTATTTACAGCTAATGAAACCGATATATTTTCTTGTAATTTATAGTTCATAGACCAGTTAAGTAAAGTGTATCCTTCTACAGGAAATTGTGTATGTCTAAACGTATAATTATCGTTTGCATCTAAATACGGATTAAAACGATTTCTATCTCCTAAATTAGTCATACGTAAAGAAGTACTTATTTTTTTTGTTGGAACCCAAGTCACATAAGCTGTTAATTTTGGAGCAGCAATTACATCACCTCCTAAATAAGTTAAGTTATTTTCATCTCCCACATTGTGAGTTAAACCTTCAACATAAGAATATGATGTTCCTACTTTTAGCTTACTATCAAAAGCAGTATAATCTATTGCTATTTCTCCACCATAAATATTCTGCGGCTTTTTAGATGGCACAAAAGAATTTATATTTTCATCAAATGCAACCCCTGTACCTAAATTAGAAACACTATAATACCCTACTGCTTCTAACCTAAAATTTTTAAACTTTGATAAAAATCCGAACTCATAATTTTTGGTTACTGCTGGTTCTAATTGAATATCTTCAATATTATCGGCAGTTGCAGAACGTAAAACAGAACCTAAATCGGCAATTGAAAAACCTTGTGAATAACTTACATAAGGGATAAACTCTTGATGCTTAATATACCTTACACCCGCATTAAACGCTAAATTATCAAACCCTATTTCACCTCCTGTTACCGCTACTGATGGATTAAAATTACCATCTCCTAAAGGTGAGTATGGTAACGTATTATAATCATCTATTGTAAGATTCATATCATCATATCTTAACCCTGCTTTTAAAACCCATTCGTCATTAAATTTTACTGTAGATTGTATGTATTGTGCCCAACTAAACATATCAATATTTGGCACCCATAATCTACCATCTAACAATCCTTGATTGGTTTTATCTTTTAACAAATCTAAACCATAGGTTAATGAAATCTCTGTTGATTCATTTGGAGTAAGTGTAGTGTTAAAATTTGGTCTTAAACCATACTTTTCTGCATTAATTACTGATTGACCTCCGTTTTCAAATTTATCTGAATAAAAGAATATGTTTTTTGTTTTTTGATAATACACATCAGCTGTAAAATCTGTTGTTCCATCAAAAATATTATTTAAATCATATTTCAAGTTACCATTATACAGTTTAGATCCTGTAGGTTCTTGTCCTTCAATAGAGCCTTCAACACCATAACCAGGTGTTAAAGTATAATCTCCATTCTCATTATACACTTCAAAAGATCCAAGAACAGGTACAAATGGAGTGTCTTGTAAAGAATTATACAAGTTTCCTCCAATACTTATTTTTTGTCTATCAGATATTTCATACTCTAACTTAGCTAAAGCTGTATAAATTCTTGTATTATCTAATCCATAAGTAGGAAGTATAACTTTACCATCTGCATCGTATTTATTTCCTGTTTCCTCATAACTACCACTTACGTAGTAATTAAACTTATCTATTTTTCCTCGTAATGACTGATAAGCTCCGAATCCAAAAGCATCTTTCGTTTTTGTTAAGTTAGAAGTTCCCCAAATATTAGTAGTTCCTTCTATCTTTTCATTTGCATTTGGCTTTTTTGTTATGTAGTTAATAAAACCTCCATTTCCTCCATTTCCAAAAATAGAGGTTGCTCCTTTTATTACTTCTACACGACTAATATCGTTAGGACTCACAGATTTTATTCCTAATTGACCGTTGCGTAAAGGAGTAGATTGAGGAACACCATCAATCATAACTAATAAAGAACGACCACGTAATGTTTGTCCCCAGTTAGAAAAGGTTCCTGTAGACACAGCTAAACCTGGAACAGTAAATTCTAAAATTTCATTGATATTAGTTGTTGAGTTTGATAAGTCTGCCAATTGTTTTTGGTTGACAACAGTAATTGATGCTGGTATCTCGGAAAGGTATTCTGAACGTCTACTAGCAGAGACAACAACCTCGCTTAAACTCTCCGAATCTTCTTTTAATATTTGTAAAATCTCCACAGTGTTGTTTTGAGTAAATGCTATTTTTCTTATTTCTGTTTTGAAACCTACCATACTAAAAGTTACCTTAAAAACTCCTTCTTTTATATTTTTTAATATAAAGCCTCCATTTTCATCAGAGGTAGTACCTTTTTGAAGTTCTGAAATATGAATATTAACCCCATAAATTGGTTGACCTTGTTCATCCTTTATTTTTCCCTTTAAACTAGACTGAGCTGATACTCCTAAGGTTAAAAATAAAGCCACTGCTGCTATGTAAAATTTCATTATATTTATTTAGATTTATTTTAAATCGCGAATATATCTCCTCTCAAAATAGTAGCAAACATTTATTACAAAAAACTTATTTTTTTCTTTCTGAAGAAATGAAACACCTAAAAACTGCTTATTTTAAAGATACTTTTTCCTTTACTTTTCAAATTCCGTAAAAAAAGCCTCTTTAAAAGCTTATTAAACATGACTAATAGAACACTTTTAAGTTTCATTTAATAATTTAAACATAGATTATAAGGTTATAAATTAAAACTAATAGTGTTTTTATAGATTTAAATCTAAACTCAATCTAATTAAATTAGATTCCAAAGTTTGGTTGTAATATTTCCTTTCTCCTATATTGAAAAAACAATTCCGGAATTCATCATTATTTACTAACTAAAAACACATGAACCTAACATGATTATACTTGCTTTAAAACTAATTCTAATAACTATTAAAATTGCTTATTTATTACTGGAATTGATCTTTTAAGAGATTGATTAACCTAAACCTATACTTTTCGTTTTAAACTAAGTTAAGTTTAGTTTTTCTTATCAGAACAAATTATTTTTCGTTATTTTTGATAGTAGAATCAACTACTAATGAAAAAAAGTTTTTTTAAGTTTTTAGCCAAACTAAACAAGGCGCTACTACCTTCCTTTACTAAAAAGGAATTGGATATTTCGAAAGCATCAAAATTTCAATTGGCTATTATTGGATGGCGTGCTTATATTACAATAAATTCGTTGGATTAAAATTTACCATTATGAACAAGCATATTAAAGTTTTCTCAGGCTCTCAAATCTTTGTGAACAGATTAAGTCAGCTACTTAACGAAATTGAAGTTCCATATTTAGTAAAAGATAATAAAGAAGCTGGAAGAGTTGCTGGTTTTGGAACTTTAGGCAATTCTATTGACGTATTTATCTATGAATCAGACCTTGAAAAAGCTCAAGACACTATTGATAGTTTTAAAGAAGAAATAGCAGAAGAAAAATAAATTAAAAAAGGTGAAAAAATATTATTTTTTTGCTTTACAATTTAAAAAACATTCTTATATTTGCACCCGCAAAACGGCCTCGTAGCATAACTGAATAGTGCACTTGATTACGGCTCAAGAGGTTGCAGGTTTGAATCCTGCCGAGGTCACAAAAACCCTGTTAGAAATCTAACAGGGTTTTATTTTTTATAATATTTCCTACTCAAAACATACTACATAAAAATCAAATTGATTTTTTTAAATTACTTCTAATAGAAAAGTATTATTCTTTCTTAAACCAGCTTAAGTTGTAACAATAGTCATAATAATACCTTTGATTTTATAAAATAAAAATCATGAAACAAAGACTAAACATTCAAAAATTAGAGCCAAATTCTTACAAAGCTATTTTAGAAATTTTTAAATATCTTGAAACAACATCCCTCTCAAAAGACATTAAAAATCTTATAAAAATAAGAAGCTCTCAAATTAATTCTTGTGCTTATTGTATAGAAATGCATACTTCGGAGGCTCTAAAAAATGGAGAAAAACAAAACAGAATTTTTGCTTTAAGCGCTTGGAAAGAATCTCCTTTATTTTCTAAAAAAGAAAAAGCCTTGTTAGCTGCTACTGATGAAATAACACAAGTAAGTAATAATGGATTATCAGAAAACACCTTTCAGGAACTTAAGGAACACTTTACCGATAATGAAATAGCACAAATTATTATACAAATAGGAGAAATTAATATTTGGAATCGTATTGCAGTATCTACACTAATGTTTCATCAATCATCATAATGGTTTGTTATAAGATTAATAAATAAAGTCTTATCTAAATTTTCAATAAAGCTATTCTTTTTGAGTAGCTTTATTACCTTTCATTATGTCCTTTAGCTTGGAACATTTTAGGTATGGACTTTTCTATTCTTGACAAACGTGTTTTTGATTGTTTAGCTTTAGAAAAATACAGTAAGTAACTTCTTTGTCTTCCTGGTGTTAAGCCTTCGAAAGCTTTTTGTAAATCTGAGTTTTCTTTTAGGGTTTCTTTAAACTCACTTACCATTTCAAATTCTGAAGTTTTCTTAGTTTCCACCTTTAAACCTGCTTTTTCAACTGCTATCGCTTCAAAAATATATTCTTTAATCGTTTTTGCTATAACAACTATTTCTTCTAGCTTTGTAAACCTAATTTGACGAGCAGATTGTACATTTTCTGTTTGTTGAATTAAAACCTCGTTTGTATCTTTTAACAATGCGCCTTTATGAAAAAGTAGTGCACAATAATCTTTAAAACCATGAATCAATACAATATTTTTTCCTTGAAAGGTATAACAAGGATGCATCCATTTAAAATCTTCTTCAAGACCACAGTCCAAGCAAATTTGTCGTAACAGCTTTGTTTCTTCTTTCCAGTTTTTTATTTTTTCTATGTATTTATCTACTTTCTCCATTACAACTTTTTGTGTTCTTTTTAAATATGCAGCTTCAACAGAAACTTTGCTTAAAGTTATTGATTTTTTAAGTATAACTTAAAAAAAGTGTAACGATTTTAAACTTTCGTTACACTTTTTTCCAATTAGTGGTTAGACGTTTCGTCTGCTTTTACTTCACCTTTTAAGCTCATTTCCATTCCATGATCATATTGACAACATCCTGGTAAGTTTCCATAAGCTTCTTCATTTCCTGCTACCTTATCAGTATCATATCCTGAAGCTGCAATAGCATTATGAATTGCATCTACATTTGTTTTAGAACCATCAAACGATACATTAACTTGTTTTCTTACTTTATCCCAATCTGCTGACGCTACTCCATCAATACCATTTACTGCCTTTTCAATTGTATTTTTACACATTCCACAATTACCTCTTACTCCAAAAGTTGTAGTAGTCATCGCTACTTCTTGAGTTGTTGTTTGCTCTGTTTGTGCTTCTTTTGTTTCGGCTTCGTTTTTAGCTTCATTTTTACAACTTACTAAACCAATTGTAGCCAACATAGCTACTCCTAAGATTACTTTTTTCATTTTGAATTGATATTTAATTATTAATTATTTCTTTTACTTCACCACATTTTAGCATACCCTCACCAAAATATGGATTTAACACTTGTTTCTCTTTACTTAACCAATAAGCTCCTTTATCACTATCTGCCATAGGACAGTATTGCTTATAGGTAACCTCACTTATCCCGAAAGATTGAACTGCCATAATAAAATGCTCTGATAATACTTTAAAATATTTTCGTTGTATAGCAACATCAGTTGTCTTTGTAATTTCTTCATTACTTGATTTTAATGCAGGAACTAATTGCATCCACTGTTTATGAGCTTCTTCATTCGTTAACAACTTCATATCAACCGATGTTAAGGCTTTTTGTAGGTTGCCTGCACTTATTTTTGCTGCATTTGCATCAGTTTTTACCAAAGCATCTTTTAAGACAATGTAGGCTTCATAAGCTTTTTGCAATTGCTCTTTAAACTTTTTTGATGTACTAAAAGATTCCATAATCTCTTTTGTATGATTCATCATTGACTTCTTCCCTTGTAATTGTGCCGATGCATCAATTGTGAACACTCCATTCGTAACAATCTCTTCTCCTGACTTCAACCCTTTCTCTACTAAATAACTCTCTCCTGCTCTTCTTCCTAATACCACTTCTCGCATTTCAAAAACTGGTTTACTTGCGTCAGGCTTTATGTATACAACTGAACGTTTTCCTGTCCATAAAACTGCTGTAGCTGGAATACTCAATTGTTGTTCTGTTTGCTTTTCTGTAGCCTCCACCTTTCCTGTAACAAACATAGCTGGCTTAAACCTTCCTTTGCTATTGTTAAGAACAGCACGCATAGTTACCGTACGAGTTTCTTGATTTAACACAGGGTCGATAAACGAAACTTTTGCTTTAAAAGTTTCGTTAGGATATGCATTTGTTGTAATTGATATATTTTGACCTACTTTAAAATTACTGATTTGATTCTCATATACGTCAAAGTTTGCCCATACTGAATTCAAATTAGCTATTTTCAATAAGGCCTGTCCTTGACTTACATAATCTCCTTGTTCTACTAATTTTTCTGATACTGTACCAGAAACTGTAGCATACACAGGAAAGTTTTCTTTGACTTTCCCTGTTTTTTCAATTTGATTAATTTGGTTTTCAGACAGCTTCCACAATTTTAGCTTATTTCTAACTGCTTTATACAATGCTGGCTGATTTTCTTTTACTGACGCTGCTGTTAATAATTCTTGCTGTGCTTTTACCAATTCAGGAGAATATACTGTTGCCAACAACTGACCTTTACTTATTTTTTCTCCTGTAAAGTTCACGTTTAAACGTTCTATCCTTCCTGCAAAATAACTCACTTGTACTGCATTCGACTTTTCGTTTTCTGCTATTTTTCCTGATAGTGTAATTGTATTATCTGCACTCATAACATTACCAATCACAGTAGTTTGTACATTTGCTAGTGCCAATGCATTTTTAGTCAATTTAAACTGATTTGCAGCTAGTCCTTCAGCTCCTGCTTCCGCAGGGATTAAATCCATTCCACAAATAGGACAGTCTCCTGGTTCTGGTTGCATAATTTGTGGGTGCATAGAGCATGTCCACATTTTACCTTTTTCTGCTGCAGTATGATCATGAGCTGCCTCACTTTTTGAAGAACCTCCACCAAAAAGTAGCCATCCTAAGAATACCCCGGCAATTAAAATTACTATATATACTATATATTTTTTCATCTGTTTACTTTATTAAATAATTAATAGTGGCACTTTGTGTATAATAAGCTACTTCTGACATTATCATATTCGTTTGAAACTTCATTTGTAATTCTTGAATATCTAACACATCGTTAAAATCTATGGTTCCTGTCTCGTAACTTTTTACCAAAATTTGCTCTGCATTTTTAGCTTGCTCTAAATTTTTAAGTTGTGTTTGATAATTTATTACAGATGCTTTTCTATCTGAAACTGCTCTGTATAATACAGACTCCAGCATATTATATCGCTGTTCCTTTTGCGATAAAATTTCCTCTTGCTGTAACTTATTTTGCTTGCTTATAGATTTATTTTTCTTATTAAAAATGGGAATTGATAACGACACCATAGGCATTACAATATCTTTTCCATTATCTACCACGTTCATATCTGTACGTTTACCAACATTCACATAATCAAGTCCAAAACCAATCATTGGTTGTTTATCTTTTTGGTTTAAGAATTCAGACTTTTCTACAGAAGTATACAACTTGTCAAACTTCACCAACTCTGGATGCAACTTTAAAGTACTTGGTTGTATTTTATCCGTTTCTTTCGGAATATGCAAACTATCAACCACTGAAATTGATGTATTAACATCTTGATTCAGTAGTTTATTAAATGCTTTTTGCATTCCTAAAAAAGTTTCTTGTAACACTTCTTTTTGTTGTGCTAACTCGTTTTGTCTTATTTGTAACCTTAACACATCTACTGCGGAAGCTTTTCCCACTTCAACAGAAGTTAACGCTAACTTTTCATACGTTTCAAGTAACGCAATATTTTCGTCTAATACTTTTTGTTTTGCTTTAACCTCATAAAGCCTGTAATACGACTGTGCTACTGATGTTGCTAGTTTACGTTTTACAACTACGATATCCTGATAAGCTGCATCAGCTAATGAAGACACATAGTTTTCTCGTGCTGTTATGGTTCCGAAAAAAGGAATCATTTGCTTTACAGAAAGTTTAAATTGCTGCGGACCTGTACGTGTTTCTGGTGTACTTACGAAATAACCCGCTCCAAATTCAGTATTGGGTAGTGTATTTACTTCCTCCTTCTTTTCTGAAATACGCTTGTACTTTGTATCGAACTGCTGTACTTCTGGATTATTTTCTAAGGCAATGTTTATATATTCCTGTAGATCTTGTCCTTGCATTTTAAATGCAAAGATTATCGAAACAAGAAACAAGACTACTTTTTTATTTTTCATTTTAAAACTCATCTCTTTTCGTTTTTCGTTTTAATAAAAATTCTTCCCTCCAACTGTACAGTACTGGTACTATAAAGTATGAAGTCACATCTATAATCATTCCTCCAAAAGCAGGAATTGCCATTGGAATCATAATATCACTACCTCTTCCTGTTGAAGTTAATACTGGCAACAAGGCTAAAATAGTAGTTGCTGTTGTCATTAAGCATGCTCTGATACGTTTGTTTCCTCCGTGTAATGCAGATGCTCGAATAGCTTCAATTGTTTGAGGTTTATCTCTTTTAAAAGTTTGCGTTAAATAAGTTGCCATTACCACACCATCATCGGTTGCTATTCCGAACAACGCAATAAACCCTACCCAAACTGCAACACTCAAGTTAATTGGATGCATTTGAAACAGCTCTCGTAAGTTCTCTCCAAAGACGCTAAAATTCAAGAACCAGTCTTGTCCGTATAACCACATCATGATAAATCCTCCTGCAAAAGCTACTGTGATCCCTGTAAATACCATTAATGAAGTAGCTACTGAACGGAACTGGAAATACAGTATTAAAAAGATAATCATCAATGCTAATGGTACTACTACCGATAATGTTTTTTCTGCTCTTAATTGATTTTCATAAGTTCCTGTAAACTGATAAGAGATTCCTTTAGGAACAACTAGCTCTCCTAAATCTATTTTTTGTTGAATTGCTTTTTGAGCAGCTTCTACCACGTTTACCTCAGCAAAACCATCTAACTTATCAAACAACACATACCCTATTAAAAAAGTATCTTCACTCTTAATCATCTGCGGTCCTTGCTCATAACGAATCGTTGCTAATTCACTTAACGGAATTGGAGCTCCTTTGGCTACTGGCACATAAATATTTTCTAAATCCGTTGGATCGGAACGTAATTCTCTTGGATAACGAACTCGAATTCCGTAACGCTCTCTTCCTTCTACCGTTTGTGATAATTGCATACCTCCTACCGCTACTTTCAACACATCTTGTACCGTTTGAATAGCAACTCCGTAGCGAGCTAATTTTTCTCTATCAATATCAATTAACAAATAAGGTTTTCCTACAATTCTATCAGCAAAAACAGCTTCTTTTTTAACACCTTCAACCTCTTTTAAAACTCCTTCAAGTTCTACTCCAAAAGCTTCAATTTGTTTTAAATCTTGTCCTTTTACTTTGATCCCCATTGGAGCTCGCATTCCTGTTTGTAACATTACCAATCGAGTTTCAATAGGTTGTAATTTAGGTGCTGATGTTACTCCTGGCAACTTGGTTACTTTTACTATCTCATTCCAAATATCATTAGGTGATTTGATATGCGGACGCCAGTTACGATAAAACTCTCCATCTTCATCGGGAATAAGTTCCGTATTTGCATCAATAGATTGCCACGCTTCATCATACTTCGCTCGCAATGACATTCCTTCTTTCAGTATAAAATCACCATTTTCATCAACCTTAAATCGCTGGCGTTCTCCATCAGAATTTAATGCATACTCAGGCTTATAGTTAATCACATTTTCATACATCGATAAAGGTGCTGGATCTAGTGCTGAATCTGTTCTTCCTGCTTTCCCTACGACTGTTGCTATTTCTGGAATATTGGCAACTACCATATCTAACTGTTGTAATACTCGCTTATTTTCTTCTGTTCCCGAATGTGGCATTGAAGTTGGCATCAATAAAAATGATCCTTCATTTAACGAAGGCATAAACTCTTTTCCTGTATTTTTAAAAATTAAGAATCCACTAGTTAATACTGTTAGCGGGATGGTTAAAAACAGTAGCTTATTATTCAATGCCCATTGTAATATCTGATTGTAATATTTTTGAAGTAAACTGAAAAAGCCTAACAATCCGAAACAAATAAGCGCTACAAATAAAAGGTTGGTTACAATACTTTTATCTACTCCTAAAGGTCTCCAGTATTCTGCTAACAAACCTACAATTGCTAATGCAGATATAACGATATTGATGGTATTTACTGAAAATGAAAAGTGAAAAGTGAAAAGTGAAAAACTAACCTTTGTTTTTCCTAAATAGTTACTCCAAAATTGTACAGCTCCAAAAGCTACTAATACAACTCCTAGCCAACTTCCGTAAAAAACAGCTGTAATACCTAATACTATTAAAACTCCATTTATAAAATACTTAAAGTTTTTTGTCAACTCTTTTTTCTTGAATAAGACAGCTGCAAATGGTGGTATTAAAAACAATGCTACTATAATAGCTGCTATTAAAGCGAAAGTTTTGGTAAATGCTAGTGGGCGGAATAATTTTCCCTCAGCACCAATCATGGTAAATACTGGAATAAAACTAATAATAGTTGTCATTACTGCAGTTACAATTGCTCCTGAAACTTCTGCTGTTGCATTGTAAACTAATGTATTTATCGGTAATTTATTCTCGTCCTTTTCTAAATGACTTATAATATTTTCGGAGAGTATAACCCCGACATCAACCATGGTTCCAATGGCAATAGCAATTCCTGATAAGGCTACAATGTTTGCATCTACTCCAAAGGCTTTCATTGCAATAAAAACCATCAACACTGCCACAGGTAATAATCCTGATATTAATACAGAGGCTCTTAAATTGAAGACCATTACAACAATTACCAAAATAGTTATTAATATTTCCAACGTAAGTGCTTCATTCAACGTATCTAACGTTTCATGAATCAATTCTGTACGATCATAAAACGGAACAATAGTTAATTGAGAAGTTCTACCATCTGTTAACTCTTTACTTGGTAAACCTGCACTTAACTCTTTAATCTTTGCCTTTACATTTGTAATTACTTCTAAAGGATTTGCTCCGTAACGAGCTACCACTACACCTCCTACTACCTCAGCACCTTCTTTATCTAAAATCCCTCTACGGGGTTCAGCTCCTAACGATACTTTTGCGATGTCTTTTATTCGTATTGAAGTATAATCTTTAGCAGTTACTACAGCATTTTCAATATCTGCTATAGACTTTACATATCCTAAACCACGAACTAAATATTCTGCTTGATTTATTTCTATCGTTTGCGCTCCAATATCTTGGTTACTTTGTTTTACTGCCGCTACAATTTGTTGTAAACTGATATTGTATTGACGCATCAACTCTGGTTTTACATCTATTTGATATTCTTGAACATAACCTCCTATTGAACTTACTTCAGACACTCCACTAGCCGATGAAAGCGCATATTTTACATAGTAATCTTGTACACTACGTAATTCATGCAAATCCCAACCTCCAGTTACATTTCCATCTTCATCTCGTCCTTCTAATGTATACCAAAAAATTTGACCTAATCCTGTTGCATCTGGTCCTAAAGACGGACTTACTCCTTCTGGCAATAAATTACTTGGTAATGAATTTAGTTTTTCTAGAATTCTTGAGCGACTCCAGTAAAAATCAACATCTTCGTCGAAAATGACATAAATACTAGATAATCCAAACATAGAAGAACTTCGAATGGTTTTTACTCCTGAAATCCCTAACAAAGATGTTGTTAATGGATAGGTTATTTGGTCTTCTATATCTTGTGGTGATTGTCCATCCCACTTTGTGAAAACAATTTGTTGATTTTCCCCAATATCTGGAATGGCATCAACCGCTACAGGATTACTTGGTAAAAAGTCTGTATCTAAATTAAATGGTGCATTTACAGTTCCCCATCCTACAAATAAAACGAGTAATATAACTGCTACCAGTTTATTTTCTATTAAAAATTTAATGCTTTTATTTAGCATAAAAAATGATTTTAAACAATTAAACATTGATGTTAAAAAACATCGAATACGACAAATCATCCTAATGAGTTTCTCAAAAGGATAACTAGTTATTGTTTAAAAATCATATTAAATATACTTCATCAAGTACATGAATGTCCTTGATGACCAGTGGAGGTGTATAATCTTTAAAAGGAATTACTTTATTGTGAATTCCTTCAAATAAATTAATATAGCTATAGTAAAATGAAGCTATAAAGACTTGTTGATCAAAAGATAGTTGATCCAAAGATGTAATCTTTAAAGTATCTTGACCTTCAACTACTGAAGCCACATCTTGACAACAATTCTTTTTCATCACTGAACAGTCTTCAGATTTTGTTTCTTGCTTCATATCCATTCCACAAGATTCAGCTTTTACAAAATAGCTTGTACCCACTAACATGTCTCCACAAAAGTGACTATTAACGGTAAATGACATTGTAGATAACAACACTACAAAAGCCATTACAATAGATGCTATTTTATGAAATACTTTTTTCATTTTACAACACAAAAGTACAAAAAATTAAATTTCAAAAACTTAAACAATCCTTAAAACCACTTTTTGTATTTAAAATACCCTAACATAATCAACACTGTAAGTAGGATAACTCCCCACATTACAAAATACCCACTACGGTACCTAAGTTCTGGTATATACTCAAAGTTTGTCCCATATATACCCGCTATAAAAGTAATAGGAATAAATATTACTGAAAATATGGTTAGTATTTTCATAATATCATTCAAACGATTATTTACATTCGTTGAATATACCGTTAATTGCTCACTTAACATGTTTTTATAATTTTCAACTGAGTCATAACTTCGTTGTACTAAATCATGTAAGTCATTAAAAAAAGGTTGTTCCTTTTTAGTAATTAATTCTGTTTTTAAAGCTTTAAAGTTATTTATTGCTTCTCGGGCTGGTCTTATTGCTTTTCTAAAGTAATTAAGTTCTATTTTATATTTATTAATTTCTTGTAATATATTTTTATTAGGTTGAAGTAAGATTTTATCTTCTAAATCTTCTACTTTTTCTCCAAAGGTTTCCATTAAGAAATTATAATTATCTACAATTACATCTAATAAACAATACTTTAAATATGTTACGTTATAACTTCTAACTCTTCCTTTTTTATTACGCAACCTTTCTCTTACCGGCTCAAAAACATCTCCCTTTCGCTCTTGAAAAGTAATAAGTATATTTTTCAATAAATACATAGAAACCTGTTCTGCCTCTAACTGATGCTTCTCTTTATTCAAAAACATCATTTTGATGCTCGTAAAAATATAATAATCCTCTATATCTACTCTTGGTCTTTGATCGGTATTTACTACATCTTCCAAAACAAGTGTATGGATGTCAAACAACTCCCCAACCTCTCCTATTAAATCCACGTCATGTAAGCCATCTATATTAATCCAAAGTCTCTTGTATTTATTTATATAATTTTCTAATTCATTTATTGTTTTTAACTCAACTTCTATAAACTCAGTTTCATCATACCCTATTAATCGTATTCTTGTATTTTCTTCTTTTTGACTGCCTACAAAAACTGGACTTCCAGGAATTACATGTTTTGTGTTTTTTTGTTTTATTATAAATCGAGTCATAATTTATTTTTAAGCAAGTTTTAATAGTTTATGCAACTTTGCCAAAATTATGAGTTCTGACTTATTTTTTCCAGCATAGGCATCAGAAATTTCGTGTGACGCCGCTAAAAGATCATGAATTACTTTTTTTGAAAATTCTTTTTTATGTGCCAAATAGTAAGCCTTAAAGTTTTCATAGGCTTCTTCAGAAGTTATTTTTTCTTTAATTAATCCTCTTATAGTCTCATAAATTAGTTCGCTATCGGATTTATTTTCTGAAGTAGACCAATTTATTTCTACTCTTTTAACAATGCTTCTTTTTTCTTCTACAGTCATATTCTTATCGGCCATAGAAACTGCATAGAACAGGTTAGCTATACATTTATAAAACTCTTCCGTAAATTTCATAATTAAGTTATTTCTGGTAGTATTAATATAGGAATTTTACTATTGAATGCTGATTTTTTTATTACATTTTCTTCTAACAATCGGTTAAAAAAATTATACTTATGGTTTATTAAAACCAATAACTCGCTTTCTGTTTCTTCTATATGATTTTCTAAAGTTAATGTCTCAGAGTCTTTCCAATCTATTTTTTTATATTCAACATTTAATTCATGGAATAATTCTCTCAATTTCACTTTATTCCTTTGCTGATTTTCTGATAAAAAACTTTCCTCTGAAAGATTCACAACTTCTAACATACATTTTTTAATTGTGATTAAATTAATTAAAAATTGTAATTCTTTCACTGTAAACAACCTTTTGTAGTTTGTTGAAAATACAATTTGATGTAATGGTTTATACTTATAATTCATAGGAACCACAAGTATTGGACATTTGTTAACTACATTAATCATTTTCATGGTATTTGTACCAATAAATGTTTCTGCTAAACTTTTTGCTCCTTTTGTACCCGTAATTACTACATCAATATTCCTCTCTTCAATTGTTTTAGTAACCGCTTTTGTTAATGAGTTTGATGCTACAACATACTCATAATTAAAACTGGTATTCTCTCTTCTTAAGACTTCAATTAGGTATTTTAATTCATCTTCAATTTCATTATCCATTTCATTAAACCATTTTTCATTTTCTTCGTCGCTCAATAATTCTGACGGTTGACTTACATACACATCTAATAAATAAATAGTTACCTCAACATCTTTAAACAGTTGTTTTGTGTAATTTAAAGCATTAATAGCTGCTTCTGAAAAATTATAGGGTATTAAAACATTCTTCATAACGATATATAATTATGGTTTTCAATCAAATATAATTTTTTATTTTGAGATTATATTTAAAAAACCAGAAGTATATTTGTATAAAAATATAATAATGAAAAATCGCTTTCTAGAGTTATCTATATACAATCCTTTTTTACAATTCTTGCTTTTGACAGCTTCATTATTTTTTTTAATTCATGTAACAAAAAAGTTAACTAGATCTTACATTGTAAAAAATGCTATTGAACCTCATAGGAGAAAACTGATACTAAACCTAAGTTACTTTTTATATTACACATTAGCTCTCTTTATTTCTTTAATTATTTTTGGTATTAATTTTAAAGAAGTAATTGTTTTTGCATCTTCAATACTTGCTGTACTTGGGGTTGGTTTCTTTGCCCAATGGTCTATCTTATCAAACCTAACAGCTAGTATCATCTTATTTTTTTATCATCCAATGCGTATAGGTGATACTATAAAAATTATTGATAAAGACTTCGATTTACAAGGTGTGGTAAAAAACATTACAGGTTTTTACGTTCTTTTATACATGCCAGAAGAAAAGAGAGAAATAACTATCCCTAATACTATTATTCTTTACAAAGGAATTGAGTTAATAAAAAGGCAAAACAACACTTAACACACTACACAACAAATATTTAAAAAAAATAAAAAAAAGTTTGTTGTATTAAAAAATAGTTTACATTTACGGCATCTTATTATATAAGTCGAATGTTACGTTTTACTTATTTCGGTAATAACTTTTACGGGAAGATTAAGGGTTATTTAGTGTTTTGGAAACACAACGAAAAAATTAAGGATTCTTCCATTCCTGAATACTCTCTACCACTGAATTTTTATAAACAGTGCGGTGATTGCTTAGCTTTAAGAATCTAACTATTCATATTATTTTAGTTTAACAATCTTGTTTGTTATAACAACAACAATGATACTTGTTATACAATTTATTTAAAAAAGTTTTGGCGCATGCCTTAACTGCTTTTTGAATTATCTATCTGTACTCAAAAAACAGATACAACTAAAAATAATAATGAATACTAAATATAAAGACTTAATAGAACAAACGTTTGATTTTCCTCAAGAGGAGTTTCACACAGAAAACAACAACTTATTTTTTCATGACATTGACTTAATGCAATTAGTCAAGCAATATGGTGCGCCCTTAAAGTTCACTTATTTACCAAAAATATCAGAAAATATAAATAAAGCTAAAGCTTGGTTTCATAATGCTATTGAAAAACACAATTACAAAGGAAACTACAATTACAGCTACTGTACTAAGAGTTCTCATTTTAAATACGTATTAGATGAAGCTTTAAAAAATGATATTCACATCGAAACATCATCTGCTTTTGATATTGACATTGTAAAGTCACTAAAAAAAGAAGGAAAGCTAAGTGATGATGCTTTTGTGTTGTGTAATGGTTTTAAACGCGATCAATACATCGCTAATATTGTTAGTCTAATTGATGGAGGGCATACAAACTGTATTCCAATCATAGATAACTATGAAGAGCTAAATTTACTTTTAGAAGAAACTAAAAGTAAATTTAAAGTAGGAATTCGTATAGCTTCTGAAGAAGAACCCAAGTTTGAATTTTATACTAGCCGTTTAGGTATTGGATACAAAAATATCGTATCTTTTTACGAGCGTGAAATCGCTAATAACCCTCAAGTTGAATTAAAGATGTTACACTTCTTTATCAACACAGGTATTAGAGACAACGCATACTATTGGAACGAATTAATGAAATGTTTAAATGTGTACATCAAGCTTAAAAAAGTTTGCCCAACCTTAGACAGTTTAAATATAGGTGGAGGTTTCCCTATAAAAAACTCATTGGCTTTTGATTACGACTATGAGTATATGGTAGACGAAATTATAAACCAAATTAATGTCGCTTGTAAAGAGGCAGGTGTAAATGTTCCTAATATTTTTACAGAATTTGGAAGTTTTACTGTTGGAGAAGCTGGAGGTGCTATTTACGAAGTATTATACCAAAAGAAACAAAACGATCGTGAAAAATGGAATATGATTAACTCATCTTTCATTACTACTTTACCAGATTCTTGGGCCATTAATAAACGGTTTATCATGCTTCCCTTAAATAAATGGAATCATAGATACGAACGTGTTTTATTAGGTGGTTTAACTTGTGACAGCGATGATTATTACAACTCTGAACAACACGTAAACGGAATATACCTACCTGTATATGAAAAAGAAAGTCCTCTGTACGTAGGCTTTTTCAATACGGGAGCATACCAAGAAACTATTGGTGGTTTTGGAGGATTACAACACTGTTTAATCCCAACTCCAAAACATATATTAATTAATAGAAACGAAAACGGTGATTTAACCACCAAACTATTTAAAGAACAACAAAAGAGTGAAGAACTATTATCAATTTTAGGATACTAGTAAAAATATTAAGATGAAAAAAAGAAATTACGCAGGAATACCTGATCAATACGCAAAATTGGAGAACGCTAAGGTTGTACTTATCCCTGTTCCTTATGACGGAACTAGTACTTGGCAAAAAGGAGCTGACAAAGGTCCTGAAGCTTTTTTAGATGCTTCAGAAAACATGGAATTATACGATATAGAAACTGATAGTGAAGTATATAAAGAAGGTGTTTATTTAGCGGATGCTGTTACAGAAAATTCTTCTCCAGAAGCTATGGTGGAAGCTGTGCATGCAACGACTAAAAAATTTATTAATAAAAATAAGTTTGTAACACTTTTTGGTGGAGAACATTCAATTTCTATAGGAACAATCCGTGCTTTTAACGAATGTTTTAACAATCTTACCGTTTTACATATTGATGCACATGCCGATTTACGTAAGGAATATGAAGGTAGTTCTTGTAATCACGCTTGCGCTGTATACGAAGCGAGTCAAACAACTAACTTAGTACAAGTAGGTATTCGCAGTATGGACATATCAGAAAAGTCATCTATGAATATGGATAAAGTCTTTTTTGCACACGATATGGCTGTAAATGAATACTGGATGGATGAAGTTATTGATCAATTAACAGGTAATGTTTTTATCACTTTTGATTTAGATGCTATTGATCCGTCGCTATTACCAAGTACAGGAACACCAGAACCAGGAGGATTATTTTACTATGAAACCTTAGAGTTTTTAAAAAGAGTGTTTACTGAAAGAAACGTTGTTGGCTTTGATATTGTGGAGTTATGCCCTAACGAAAATGAAAAATCATCAGACTTTTTAGCGGCTAAGTTATATTATAAAATGCTGAGCTATAAGTTTTCTTCTACTATGGAAGATGAAGAAGATTACGATGATGACGAAAGCTCTCCATTTAACAAATTAGCGAAGTTTAAAAACGACGACGACGATTACTAAAATGCACTTACAAACAATTGCATATCATCTTGAAAGACGAATAGCACTTAGTGCTATTCGCTCTCAGTTTGAATCGTATGAGTTAGTAAAAAGAGAACATTCTTTTTTACTATATAAAATCACAAACAATTCATACATCTATATAAAAGATTATGGAAGTGTTGTTTTTATGAACTGTACAAATGATTTAATTAATCAAATTGTTAGTTTTTTAATTAATAAAGAAAATTCAAATATCAACAACTTGCCCTCAGAAAAATACAACATCACTTTTTCTGATACTATAGAAGTTGATTTCGGAACTATTCAAATTAAAGAATTAAATGATGATGTAGCACATATCATTATGCTTAACCTAGCACAATCGGTAGCATTGATGAACTATGTAAACAAAACATCTGATTTGCACGATAAAACATTAGTGTATTCAAAGCAATTAGAAAAGACAGGAAGTTTTAAACTTTCTAAAATTCAAATGCGAAAATTTATTGGTAAAACCTTAAATTTAAAAAACAACATTGCTGAAAATTTATTTGTTTTTGACTCACCAGATGTTGCTTGGAATAACAAAGACTTGTCTGATTTAGATTATAAACTAAAAGATGAATTAGATATTTTAAAACGTCATCAAGGAATAGAAAA
Organism: Tenacibaculum sp. TB-53; assembly: GCF_059716285.2. NCBI lineage: Bacteria > Pseudomonadati > Bacteroidota > Flavobacteriia > Flavobacteriales > Flavobacteriaceae > Tenacibaculum > Tenacibaculum sp. TB-53. Next base: position 1,910,622 of record NZ_CM202790.1, read on the forward strand.
TAGTTTAAACGTAATTAAAGAAAATTTAGATTTATTCAACGATATACTACAACATAAGTACAGTAGCATGCTAGAATGGATTATCATTCTTCTAATTCTTTTTGAAGTAGTACAGGTAATTATTGAAAAGCTAATTTAAAAAACACAAGGGCTTATAAAGTTATCACTTCTAGCATTAAAGAAGCAATTTTATAAGCTTAAAAAAATAATAAAATGAACAAACCTATAACAAATTTTATAGAAAAATACTTTTTACACTTTAATGCAGCTGCACTGGTAGATGCTGCCAAAGGGTACGAAGCACAATTAGAACAAGGCTCTAAAATGTTAGTATCTCTAGCAGGAGCCATGAGTACTGCAGAATTAGGAAAAATTTTTGCAGAAATGATTCGTCAAGACAAAGTACACATCATTTCTTGTACAGGAGCCAACCTTGAAGAAGACATCATGAATTTAGTAGCGCACTCTCATTATAAAAGAGTTCCTAACTACCGTGATTTAACTCCACAAGATGAGTGGGATTTATTATTAAAAGGATTAAATCGTGTTACAGACACTTGTATTCCTGAAGAAGAAGCTTTTAGACGCCTACAAAAACATATTTTTAAAATTTGGAAAGATGCAGAAGAAGCTGGCGAACGTTATCTTCCTCATGAATATATGTATAAACTATTATTATCTGGAGTTTTAGAGGAATATTATGAAATCGATTTAAAAGATTCGTGGATGTATGCAGCAGCAGAAAAGAACTTACCAATTGTTGTTCCTGGATGGGAAGACAGTACTATGGGAAATATTTTTGCCTCTTATGTAGTAAAAGGAGAGCTAAAAGCATCAACTATGAAGTCTGGTATTGAATATATGACCTTCTTAGCTGATTGGTATACTGAAAACTCAGAAAACGGTATCGGGTTTTTCCAAATTGGTGGTGGAATCGCTGGAGATTTCCCTATTTGTGTAGTACCAATGCTATATCAAGATTTAGAAAGAGAAGACACCCCTTTCTGGAGTTATTTCTGTCAAATTTCAGATTCAACGACTAGCTATGGTTCTTACTCAGGAGCTGTTCCTAACGAAAAGATTACTTGGGGGAAATTAGACATCGATACACCTAAGTTTATTATAGAAAGTGATGCAACTATCGTTGCTCCATTAATATTTGCCTATTTATTAAAAATGTAGCCTTATGAAGAGAGTTATTGTAGACTATGCCAAGTTAACTACTGATATTCTAGATTTATTGGTAGAAAGATATCCTGATGGATATGATCATTCAGATATTATTTCCTTTAAAAATAGTAAAGGAGAAACAATAAAAGCGGTAGAAGTAAATACCGAAGATACTCTTTTTTTAGTAAAAATAAGTTCTCAGTTACAACAGTCAATGGAAGACCATGAAACCGACGATGAAGAAAATGACGATACCTTTGATGAAATTGAAATAGCTGATGACTTTGATAATGAATAAATAGTAAACTGTATTTAAACCATGGCTTATTATAACTCACAACAAACAGTTACATTAGTCGGCGTTTATCAAGGATATACAAACGGCTATTATGTTTTTGAATTAGAAAATGGAGATATTATTGATTTTGAACAAATCAACAAAAAGAATCTTGAACATTTAGACTTGAAATCATCTAATTATAAAAACAAAAGTTTTGAAATTACGTACAAAGAAATTTTTGATGATGTAGACGATGAAGATCTTGTAATTTTTAAGTTAGAAAAATTACAGTTACTTTAAAAAACAAATCCCATTCTGTTTAGAATGGGATTTTACTTTTTATAGAATGTTTAATATCAATTTATACTGATCTAAATCAATTTTACCACTAAAAATTTTTATAGTTTTAGAAATAATTTCTTCTGCTTTTTCTTGTGAAAAACCGAGTTGAATAGCATATCTTAAAATTAATTTTAATTCTGCTTCATCAATTTGATGGTCTGAGTAAATTATTTTAAATAAATCTAACAAACGTTCTAACCTATCATCAGTTTTTGCTTGGGGCATTACAGGGTGTTTTTGTGAGTTTTTTATTATTTCATTATACTCATCTTCTGTTATATCTAGTTTCCTAGCAAAACGATTTATTAATTTTTCTTCATCTTCATTTAAATCTCCATCAACAATGGCTAAATTAAAAATAGCATTAAAATGCGCTACATTATTTCTATGTTTGCTTGATTCATATAAATCTACAATACTCATAATTATTTTACTTTTTTTATTGATTGTAATATAGGTTCTTCAATATCATCATCTGATTTTTTATACTCATATATGATTTCAAATTCTTCCTCTAAAAACTTATTATCTTTTAAATTATACATTTTTAATATTTTATCTGATATAGTTTCAAAAGTTACTACATCTTCATCTCCTTCTTCGTTTATAAACGAAAAAGTAAAACCATATTCATCATAGCCTTGAAAAGTTGCTAAAGTTTTAATAGGGTTTGTAAATTTATATTGTTTTGTAGTAAAAGATAAACTTGCTCCCACAAATAAAATAAAAACTGTTTTTATTATAATATTTCTCATTTTCTTTAAAATTATAGTTATTAAACTTTTTCCTTGGATATTAACCACAACAAGTCCAAGCTTCTTTTAGCAAAAGCTACTCTTTAGCTTTGCTCGTGGTGTTAAAGAAAATGATATTACATAAGCGTTTATTTATCTATATAAAGATACATTATTTTTCATTCTTTTTTACTTTATCTTTATTTTTTTTAGTTAAAAAAACAATAATAAAAAGACCTTAAACTTATAGTTTAAGGCCTCTTCGTCTAACCAAACTTAGTATAAAAACTAACTACTACTATTTTTAAAAATTAAATAACTTCCCTTTACAAGCTTTAGGCAAAAAAGAGAAGTTATGCATTTAAGAGGTAATATCTTTTAAAAAATTATATTCTTTTATTTTGCTTACATTATTATGACACTATATTTTTAATTTGGTCACCTAAAACATAAAAAAAACTCAAAATAAATTTTGAGTTTTTAATATAAATATTTTCTAAGTACTATTCTGTGCTCTGGTATAGACTTATCGTAATTTTCTATCAATAGCTCCAGTATTTCTGGTGGCTCCTTCCCTATACTCTTTTTTGAGCTGTATTTTGATACGTACAAGTTATATTGTGAATCTTTTTTTTCAAAAATTAAAAAATGTTCTTTGTTCAGTTCCGAAAAACTTATTTCGTTTTCTTGAAACGTTCCTGAGTTATCTTTTAAAAAACCTGAAAATTCGTAATACCTAAAAATGTTCTCCATTCTTATATTATCTCTGCTGATAAACCTAATTCTAATAATTTAGAGCATCTTGGTTCTAAATCTTTATACTCTCCTGTTTTAACCGAACACTTACCTTTATAATGTACTAAGATAGTACATTGTTCTGCCTGCTCTAATGTATGATCACATACAGTTACAAGGCTATCAATTACAAAATCAAAAGTATTTACATCATCGTTATGCAAAACAATTTCATGCTTTCTTGTTTCATTTAATAAAACATCAAGCTCTTCTTGAATTTTTTCTATCGTACTCATTTGTTTTATTTTTGATACTGCAAAGCTACCCAATTATTTCTTTTTATGGTATCTTTTAATGTTAAACTGTACTTAGAAACCTCATTATCAATCACTGGAATATCTTCACTATAAAATCCACTTAATAATAAAACTCCTTTTTCAGTTAAGCAACTCGTGTAGGTTTCCATATCATTTAACAAAATATTTCGGTTGATATTCGCTATAATAACATCATATTTTTTCCCTTTTAATAAAGATGCATCTCCTTCATAAACCGAAATATGTTTACAGTTATTTCTTTCTACATTCTCTAATGAATTCTCATAACACCAAACGTCAATATCTATAGCATCAATAGGTTGTGCTCCTTTCATTTCTGCAAAAATTGCTAAAATCCCTGTACCACACCCCATATCTAGTACTTTTTTACTCGTTACATCTAAATTAATCAAATGTTGTACCATCATGTATGTAGTTTCATGATGTCCTGTACCAAAACTCATTTTTGGCTCAATAACGATATCGTACTTCAAGTTAGGGTTTTCATGAAATGGAGCTCGGATACTAACCAAATCGTCTACTTGAATAGGATTAAAATTCTTTTCCCATTCTTCATTCCAATTCGTTTGTTCTATCTCTTTGTGTTTATAGTCAATTGAAAACTCTTCTGAGTTTAAAACAAAAACATCATTTAAAATATCTTTATTCCAATCTTCTTTTTGGATATATGCTATAACTCCATTTTCATTTTCAACAAAACTTTCAAACCCTAAGGCACCTAACTCAGCGATTAGAATTTCTGTAGTTGGTTCTTTTGGTGTTACTTCAAAAGTATATTCTATATAAATATTGTCCATTAAATTGATTTAATTATTGCTGCAAAATCTTCAACTTTTAATGCCGCTCCACCTATTAAACCTCCATCAACATCTGGCTTAGAAAAAATTTCTTTAGCATTGGCTGGTTTTACACTTCCTCCATACAAAATTGAAATGGTATCTGCTATTTCTTTTCCATACTCTTTAGCAAAAATTTCTCTTACAAAAGCATGCATTTCTTGTGCTTGCTCTGGTGAAGCTGTTTCTCCTGTTCCAATAGCCCAAACTGGCTCATAGGCTAAAATAATATTCTTAAAAGCTTCTTCTTTTAAGTGGAACAATGCTTTTTTAACCTGACTTTCAACCACCCCAAAATGATTTCCTGACTTTCTATCTTCTAATAATTCTCCAAAACAAAAAATTACTTCTAATCCGTTCACCAAAGCAGCATCTACCTTTTGAGCTAATAACTCATCCGTTTCACCAAAGTATTCTCTACGTTCAGAATGCCCCAAAATTACTATGCTAACACCTAAATTTGTTAGCATATCTGCTGAAACCTCTCCTGTGAACGCTCCACTTTTAGATTGATGCATGTTTTGTGCGGCAACTTCTACAAGTGATTCTTCAGTGTTTTTTACTGCTGACTCTAGGTTTACAAAACTAGGAGCAACTATCACTCTAGTACCTTCTTCTAAACCAGTTTTTACTTCTTCCTTTATTCCCTCAATTAATTCTTTTGCTTCATCAAGGTTTTTATTCATCTTCCAGTTACCTGCAACTATTTTTTGTCTCACGTGTGTTATTTTTTCTGGTTATTGATTTTATGTTTGCAAAATTACATTTTTTCTAGGCTTTAACGAATTAATTTATCCGACACCTTTGACGATTTAAATATCTCAATACTTCCTTCTTCATCAACAATTAAAAATCGTGGAATTGTTTTTAGTTTTAAAAACTTTCCAAGTTCACCTTTACCTTTCTTCTGAATGTAATAGTGCTGTCCTTTAACAGGAATACTTTCTAAACCTCTTTTCCAATCATGGTACGAATGGTCTACCGATAAAAACACATATTCAAATTGTGAGTTTTTCTTTTGAAATGAAAGCACATCTTTAAAGCTCTTTTGACTATAGGGACAATAGGTTGCAAATATTTGTACAAATATCTTTTTGCCTTTATTTCGCTTTAAGACTTCCTTAAATGAAATTGACTCTCTTTCTAAAGTTAGTAATTCTTCATTCAAAGATGTTTCAGTAAAATGTTTTGGCTGAAAAACAGCGCAACTTGATAAAAAAACTATGATTGTTAATAAAAAAAATGTTCTCATTTATTGTAATCTTATTCGAGGGTCTAACCAGCTATATAAAATATCTACTATAATATTTATGATTATAAATAACGTAGCCACTACTAAAACAGCTCCCATAATTACGGGTAAATCAAGAGTATTTAGCGAGTTTACTATTTCTTTTCCTAATCCGTTCCAGTTAAAAATATACTCTACAAAAACCGCGCCTGCTAACATAGATGAAAACCATCCAGAAATTGCTGTTATTACTGGGTTTAATGAGTTTTTTAAGGCGTGCTTTTTTATTACTTGATACATCGTTAACCCTTTTGATTTTGCAGTTCGTATGTAATCTTGACTCAGCGTTTCTAACAACGAGTTTCGCATTAACTGAATTACCACTGCTAACGGGCGAATACCTAACACTATTGCTGGTAGCATTAAATTTTTCCATTGAATATGCATTCCTTCTCCAAAATCATCTACTTCGTACAAACTTCCAGTCATTTCTAAACTTGTGTACTTATGTAATACAAAACCGAATAACCAAGCAAATAAAATTGCCGAAAAGAAAGAAGGAACACTCATTCCTAAAGTACTAATGACTGCTATGATTCTATCAAAAAATGTATCTTTAAATAAGGCCGAAAAGACTCCTAAAATAATTCCTAAAATTAAAGCAATGGTTATGGCTACCACCGCTAGAATTGCTGTATTGGGTAACGTTTCTTTAATTACTTCGGAAACATTTTTTCCGTTTTTTTGAAATGATTGACGTAAATACGGCGTTTTTACAACCGCCTCTGTATTTCCTATAGAAAATAAGTGTTGCGCATTGTATTTTTCTTCTAATAAAAAGGTATAATCATCTGTGTTTTTACTATGAAACGACAACGGAGAAACATCATTCAAATAATACAAATATTGTGTGAATACAGGTTTATCAAATCCGTATTTTTTTCGAATATTTTGTAGTTGTTCGGTGTCTTCTCTCTGATCTAACATCATACGAGCTGGATCACCAGGTAAGATATTAAACAGTAAGAATATTACAGTAACTACCCCAAACAGTGTTAAGAATCCGTAAAAAATTTTGTTAACGATATATTGAAACATATATAACAAAGATAACAGAAACTGCTAAATTTATGTACTTTTGCCTAACTTTTACAACAACACATGACAACACAACAACTTGTATCTGAAATTCAAAAAAAGAAATCATTTTTATGTATTGGATTAGATGTTGATTTAAACAAAATTCCAGCACATTTACTTCAAGAGGAAGATCCTATTTTTGCCTTTAATAAAGCTATTATTGATGCTACTCACCATCTTTGTGTAGCTTACAAACCTAATACTGCTTTTTATGAAGCTTATGGAATTAAAGGCTGGAAATCTCTTGAAAGAACGATTAATTACTTAAACGAAAAACACCCTGAAATTTTTACCATTGCTGATGCTAAGCGTGGTGATATTGGTAATACTAGTACCATGTATGCAAAAGCTTTTTTTGAAGACTTAGCTTTTGACTCGGTAACGGTTGCTCCATACATGGGAAAAGATTCTGTTGAACCTTTTTTAGCTTTTGAAGATAAACATACTATTATGTTGGCTTTAACTTCTAACCAAGGCGCTTTTGACTTCCAAACAAAAACTGTTGATGGTAAAGAGTTATACAAACAAGTAATTGAAACTTCTAAATCTTGGAAAAACTCACAGAATTTAATGTACGTAGTTGGCGCTACGAAGGCTGAATATTTAGCTGATATCAGAAAAATTATTCCTGAAAGCTTTTTATTAGTTCCTGGGGTTGGTGCCCAAGGAGGTAGTTTAGAAAAAGTTTGTAAATACGGGATGACTAAGAACACTGTAGGCTTATTAATTAATTCTTCTCGTGGAGTTATTTATGCTTCTAACGAGAGTGATTTTGCTGAGGCTGCTGCTGCTAAAGCTAAAGAGTTACAACAACAAATGGAAAATATTTTAAAATAAAAGAAAGCCAAGGTTAATGACTCCTTGGCTTAAAATTAATTCAAATAACTACATTAAATGAAAACAAAAATTTAATGTAATTAGCTTCTTATTCTATTCACAACTCTTTTAGTTTTGATCACTTGGTGATATGTTTGGATTGGCATTTATCTCTGCTTGAGGAATTTTAAAAATCCAGTCATCATTTAAAGAAGGTTTTTCTATTTGATAAGCTCCTTGGTAAAGTACTGCTGAAGCTCCCGAACCTCCATTGGCTCCATGGTCTATCCCTTCATCCCAACGAATTTTATCTGTATATCCAAAACCTTCTCCCCATAATTCTACTATACCCTCTTCATCCATTCCCTCATTAATTACCTTTATTTGAGCTTCTATAGTTTGCTGGTTAGGGTCACCAAACATTGAGAATGGCGACAAACTTTTCTTTTGAGTTTCAAGTGTATTAATTGCTAGCTGTTTTTCTTCTTGTGTTCTCATTTTGTAGCGTTTTTATTAAAATTAGTTAGATAATGCTATTCTGGTATTAGGTTTAATTCCGTAAGGGGTTTCTTGTAATCTGAAATTACAACCTCAATTGTAAGCTTCCCCAAAAACCGAACTGTTTAAAATTAGAATAATAATCTTAACTTTAGACAGTATGTATGAGAAAAAGTAAATTTTCACCGCAACAGATTGCAAAGATTTTAAAAGAGTTCGACAAGGGCAAGAGTGTTGACCAGATAAGCCGTGATCACGGCGTAAGTGCTGCTGCATTTTACAAATGGCGTTCAAAATATGCTGGGATGAATTCTAAAGAATTAAAACGACTCAAAGAACTAGAACAAGAAAATTATAGGTTAAAACAAATGTATGCTAGTTTAGCTCTAGATCACCAGCTGGCTAAAGAGATTATAGAAAAAAAGCTCTAAAGCCCTGTCGTAAACGAAGTATTACTAAAGAACTTATTCATTACGGCATCAATAGGGCGTGCCGTGTGTTAAATATGAGTAAAAGTGTGTATTACTATGAGTCACAGCCTAAAGATGATAAGGTTATAGAAAAAGCATTACAACAAAAAGCTAAAAACCATTCAGAAGAGGATTTTGGAAAGCTTTTGATCGCTTACGTGAAGAAGGAAAGCCTTGGAATCACAAGCATGTACATCGTGTTTATGTAGCCTTAGGACTTCCCTTAAGAAGGAAGGTGAAGAAACGCCTGCCTGCAAGAATTAAAGAACCTCTAGAAGTTCCAAATATATTAAACCATACTTGGAGTATGGATTTTGTAACCGACGTCATAGAAAACAAAAAACGCTTTAGAGCATTTAATGTAATTGATGATTTTAATAGAGAGGTATTACATATCGAAATAGACTATTCATTAACGAGTAATCGTATTGTTTGGGTGCTCAATCATTTAATTAATAAAAAAGGGAAACCGCAAAAGATACGAATGGACAACGGTCCTGAGTTTATTGCAAATATCACAAAAGAATGGAGTGAGATGCATCATATAGAATTTAAATATATACAACCTGGAAAACCAACTCAAAATGCTTTTATTGAACGTTTCAATGGTTCTTACAGGCGTGGAGTTTTAAACAAGTATATTTTTGAAAACTTAAATCAAGTTCGAGAGCAAACTAAAATATGGATGGACGATTACAACCATAAAAGACCACACGATAGTCTAGGTAAAATCCCGCCAGTAAAATATGCAAGACTTAACACCTCTTGTGCTAGCACAAGAGGTGTTAAAAAACAAAATAAAAATATAATTTTGGAAAACTAAGCAGTTCTAATCTGGGGAAGCTTACACAATCTGTTGCAGCTCTTCAGTTTCAAAATTCGAATCTAATTCTTTACCGTTTAAAAAACTTCACATTTTTTCAGTCATATTCTTTTATTTTGTTCATCTTGTCTTAAAATTTTACTGTTTTTATGGCTTGTTAATTTTAGTTAAATATGAACTTACCTTACTTTTTTTACGTTTTTTCTTTTATTTTTTTATTTTTATTTGCATAAGTTTGAGAAACTTTTAAAATTTAAATTATGTTAAAGAACATTTCAAAATTAGGAACAGTCTTAAACAATTCAGAACAACAATCTATTAATGGGGGGAGTTCATGCTATAAGAAAGTACGTGTATGTGACGGTGTAGTTACTTCAGAAGATAATCCAACAAGTACTGAACCTGATCTAAATTGTCATTGGGAAATTCACGATTGTTAAGTAAAAGAGCGGACTTCAATCCGCTTTTTTTATTCATTGTCTTTTTCATACTACTGTTTTAATTGTTCACATTTAAAAAAACACCTGTCTTTACTGATATTAAACTTAGCTTCAATAAAGTTTGGAATTTCAAAATATTCCATAGTCTTAATTGATATCTTGCAAATAACTTCCATTGCTCGTTCAAATTCTTTTTGCTGCTCATTTGTCAACTTAAACTCTTGTGTTACAGCTACACATTTTCTGACTTGGAGCTTGATTACATTACTCAAACACAAATTAGAAACTTAAAAGCTCTAAAACTACTAGTATAGAGCAAAAAATACTTAAAGGGATTAAACAACAATAATATTAAACAAAGAAAAGAAGCTTGTAGAACAACTGGAAAAGAAAAAGCTAAGGTTAATGACTCCTTAGCTTTATAATAATTAATTCAAATAATTACACCAATGAAAACAAAGTTGGTATAAGTTACAGCAAATGTATTAAGCTTAACTTTTCATTATTATAACTTTGATTTGAATTACCTTTTATTTGAATTGAAAAACTATTACTATACTATAAAATGGGCAGAGAATTAATTCTCTGCCCATTTTTTTTAGGGGAATGCTTATTTTTTAGTAAACCAATTTACTAAAAAAATTAATTTATAAATGGATTATTCTGAACTTCTGCTTGTGGAATTTCAAGAACTAATCTATCATCATTATAATTCATAGAATCACCTGCTAAATATAAATGATTTGAACCTCTAGTTAAAGTTGCTTTATTTCTTTTTAGTGCTAAGTAACTTTTTCCTTCACCCCAAAACTCAATTCTTGTTTGTAAATAAATTTCATCTTGCAAAGCTTGTCCTGATAAACCATCAACGTATGCATAATCAGCTACGTCATCGTATCTTTCTGCTAATAAATCTTTTAAACGATTTTTAGCATCTCCCTCTAAACCTTCTTTGGCAGACATTTCAGCAGATAATAAATACATTTCATCAACTCTCATATAAATATAATCAGTATCTACATTTCGTTGACCTCTAAACTTTTTTGCTGGGTGATAAAACTTATTAATTGGCATTAAATAACTTCCTGAGTCTGTATCACCATCAAACTGAGTTTTTCTAACATCCTTATCTTTTATAGAGTTATATAAACCTAAATCTATTTGTTTTAAATCTCCAAACGACTGGTAACTGAATGTATAGTAATCCATTTGTCCCCACCAAGACACTAAATCTAGTCCGTTGTCAATAGTAAGATCAACTCCCCACATCCAACTTGGATTTTCAGCTACATTATTAAAACCTCCTGTAACTTTCTTTTTAGAAGTCAAAGGAAAACCTCCTTCAGTTATAACCTCTTCTGCTAATTCTTTAGCTTTGACATTGTCATCATTTAAACCTCTTGACGCATAAACATAAGCTAAGAGACCTTTTGCTACATGTTTATTTATTTGGTATAAATTACTTCTACTGTATGAATCTAGAAGAGAAATTGACTCCTCTAAATCTTTTATCATTAACTTATACACTTCTTCTGTTGTACTTTGTGGTTGAGCTTCAGAATTAGCTTCAGTATATATAGGTAAAACCTTAGATGTAGGTGTGTATTCTGGAATATATAACTGAGTTAGGTAAAAATAACCATAGGCTCTTAAAGCTTTAGCTTGTCCCATTTGCTCTCTATTAGCATCAGTAATTGCAGCATCATTACCTCCTAATGATTTTATTACTAAATTACTAGAATTAATTATTCTATAATAATATCTCCAAGCTATAAAATTTGGAGTCGTAAACGTGAAATCATTAGTAGAAGTTAATTGGGCTACATTACTATATCTATTATAGATATTTTGAGCTAATGCAATGTCACCAGACAAAATATCACTTATAAGGTCGTAGCCTTTTTGTCCATAATCTTCATGGTCTTCAGTCCCTCCTGTTTCTACCTGAAACATAGTTTCATATATACCTCTTAAAGTTCCATCTAAAATATCTGGGTAAATCTTTCCTGTTTCAGCCACATCGTTAACAGTCACATTTTCTGTAGGGCTTTCTTCAAGAAAATCATCACTACAGCTTACTGAAAAAGCTGTAATTGCTCCTAATAATATTGGTTTTATATATTTTTTCATATGTTTTTAAAATTTAAAATTTAGCTCTTACACCAAAAGTTATTGTAGATAATGGCTGATAGCGATATACACTTGATGAACCTGTCTCAGAAGTCATAGGATTAAAACCTTCTCTTGCACTTAATAAAAATAAGTTATCACCCGCTATCCATAGATTTAAAGATTTTACTCCTGAGTTTTCAATAAAACTACTAGGAACTGTATATCCTAATCTTACATTACTTAAAGCTAAATAGTCTGTTGACGTTATAAAGCGAGACGATACAGAGTTTACTTGTAAATTTCTATCACTTATTAATCTTGGTACGTTAGTAACATCTCCTGGGTTTTTCCAGCTATTTCGAATATCAGTATGCCAGTTATCTGACCCTACTTGACTATTATCCATTAAACCTGCATATACATTATCATATGAGTATCCTCCTAAACTATAACCGAATAAAGTGTTTATTGTAAAGTCATGTATTTTAGCATTCAATCTGAACGCTCCTCTAACTTTAGGAATAATAGATTTTCCTATAAACTTTTGAGTAGCATCACTGTACTCATTTGTTGTAGTTTTGCTAATTGCGTTATTTGGAAATTGTCTTTTATATTCAGTTAAACTTTTAATACCTTCACCAGCATCTACTGTTCCATTATTATTAGCATCATGGTAGTATTGATTCCAAAGAGGGTTCCCTGTTTGTGTATCTACCCCAGCCCATTCTCTTAAATAATAATCATAAATTCCTTTATCTTTAGCTCTACCATAACCTCCTGAAATATCTAAAACCTTTCTTTCTCCTGTAGATGGATCAATAGGCATTTCTGTTAACTTACTGTTAAACATCTCTCCATTAATACCAAAATCTAATTTATAATTTTCTTTATCTAATAAATGTGCAGTTAAATCAAATTCAAATCCAGAGTTTCTTAGCGTACCATCATTTACGTCTAAAATTTCATTACCTGTAGATGGAGCTACACCTCTTTCAAAGATTAAGTCCTCTGTGTTCTTAACATAATAATCAAAAGCACCTTCTAACTTATTATTAAAAATAGTAAACTCTAAACCAGTTTGAAACATCTTAGAAGTTTCCCAAGTTAAATACGGGTTTTGTAAATCATTTGGTCTTAATGAAATTTCACCTCCTAAGTTACCAATAGTATATGTATTTCTCCCTGAGTATATATCAACTCCGGCTTGATCACCTAAAATACCATAACTTGCTTTAAACTTTAAAAAATCAATAAAATCTATATTTGAAATGAAATTTTCTTCAGATAAAACCCATGAAGCACCTACTGAACCAAAAGTACCCCATTTATCTTTTGCAAACCTTGAAGAACCATCACGTCTTATAGCTCCTGAGAAATAATACTTTCTTTTGTAGTTATATGATACTTGCCCGAAATAACTTTCTAAAGCTGACTTAGTTCTATACCCTGTTGGAGGAGCTGACACTACCACATAGTTATGAGGATCTTTTAATCCATTTTGTAAATTAACTACCTTATTTTTACTCAAAGTACTTGTTTCATACTCACTTTGGTTTGTTTCGTGTGCTGCTAAAGCAGAAAAACTATGGTTTCCAAATTTTTTATTAAATCTAAAAATATTTAAAAAGTTTTGTGTTAGAGCACTAGAGTTTCTTTTAAATAAAGTTCCTCTTTGCTGAACAGCAAAACCATAAAATGGGTTTTGAACTTCATTATAGATTCTACTATAATATTGAGCCCCATATTGTGTTTCAAATTCTAACCCTTCTAAAAGAGATACTTTAAATGAAAAATTACCATTTAATGAGTGACGATCAGAACCAATAAAATTATGTTGAGCATTACCTAAAGCATTTGTACCTCCACCAAAACCTCGGTCTCTATAATCGTATTTATTTCCTCCATATTTTGTATCTTTTATAGGATTACCTTCTGCGTCACGTTCGAATAAAGGATAAATCGAAGGGATATTATCTACAAACCAGAAAACACTACCTGAATCTTCCGACTGCCCATTTTGTGTTGTTCTTCCTAATGTATATCCAACATTAGCCTTAGCTGTTAACCATTCTGCTGGTTTATGTGTAATATTTAATCTTGATGCATACCTTTTATAACCTGAGTTAATCGAATATCCTTTATCGTCTAGATATCCAAAAGAACTAAAATATTTAGTATTTTCACTCCCTCCACTCATCTTAACATTTGCTTCAGTTCTGATTGATGATTGAAAAGCATAATCTGACCATTCTTCTGGAGTGTACTTTCTAGACACCCCAGGTCTTACTTTTCCTGTTACTGGGTCAATTATTTGAGAAACATCATTTGTTGAGAAATAATTAAAAACATCTCTTATACCTCCTCTTGAAAACAAATTTTGGTTTGCATAAGCTGCTCCATCATTTGTTTTTCCATCAAACAAACCTTGGTTAGCCATTGCGTGCCATGACAACTCTATATACTCATCTGGTGATTTTATTACATCATATCTTGGTAATAACTGAAAGTTAACCCCTGTTTTTAAATCAACTTCAACTGACGTTTTTCCTGATTTTCCAGTTTTAGTAGTAATCATAATCACACCATTTGCTCCTCTAGAACCGTAAATAGCTGTTGCTGACGCATCCTTTAAAACAGTTGTAGATTCAATATCTGATGGGTTTATTGAGTTAATAGAACCAGAAAAAGGCACACCATCTACTACATATAAAGGATCTCTGTTTCCATTAACAGAACCAAAACCACGAATACGAATAGTAGCAGCTGTTCCTGGTTGTCCTGATGTATTAATTACATTAACCCCTGCTATTTCTCCTGCTAAAGCCTGAGACACATTAGAAACACTTTTTGCTTCTAAATTTTCTGTTTTAACAACTTTTGCTGTACCTGTAAAAGATTGTTTAGTTGTTGTTCCATAACCAACAACTACTATTTCATCTAATATGTTAGCATCTTCTTTCATTAAAACATTTAGTTCTGATCCTGCTCCCACTGTTCTCTCAGTTACTTGCATTCCAACGAAACTAAAAACTAAAACATCTCCTGTTTTTGCGTTTAATGAATACTTACCATCAAAGTCTGTTTCAGTACCCATGGTCGTACCTTTTAAAATTACATTCACACCAGGTAAAGGTCCTGCACTATCAGATACCACTCCAGTGATTTTTTTCTCCTGTGCGCTCATATTCAGTAAAAAACTGAAGAATAAAAATACACAGATTACATTTTTCAAATGTAGATTCATAAATTATTAAATTTTTATTAATTAACAGTTGTAAATCTAAAGGCTATAAGTTTTTGTTAACACCTTTTTGAAGTTAACACCTTTTAATTTGATGTGAAAAAACAATTTTAAGAAGTTAACAACATGCTCATTAAAAAAAGCCACCTGTTAATTAATGTTAAAATATTAAAAGCCTACTATTTTTACTAGCTTTTAAAGGAGTTCTTCTTTATTTTTGCCACAAATTGTATTCAAATAGTAAGTTCCTTTAATTACTAATTTGGAAGTATAATTATTAAATTTCAACAATTGTTAAACAACTATGAAATTAGGGTATTCTATAACTTCAACTGTTACAGCTCCTAGAAAATAAAATGAAAATGAAAATATCAATTCTAATCGTTGACGAAGAAAATTCTGCTAGACTTCGGTTTAAAAACTTAGTGAGCGATTACAGTTTTATAGAAACTGTTGATGAATCTTCTAATGGCTTAGACGCTATAAAGAAAATCAACACTTTAAACCCAGATGTTGTATATCTTGACACCAAAATAAACGATATGACTGGGTTTGATATTATCGAAAAAATAACTCTACCTAAAAAGCCTATTTTTATTTTCACAGCTTCTTCTAACGAACATGCTGTGAAAGCTTTTGACTACTTTGCTTTTGATTATCTTTTAAAACCATTAAAAGAAGATCGTTTTTATGCTTCTATTAAAAAGGTTATTGATTATAAGAAAATAGAAAAACTTTCTGATTTAGATAACATCATAGATCTAGTAAAAGAGAAGACTCCTATTGAAATGCCTGTAAAAGGAACCAAGATTAATATTAAATCGGGAAACAAAATAATTTTCTTAGAACGAAACGCTATTAAGTATATATCCGCTTCAGGTTATTATGTAGAAATTTTCACTACTGATAATAAAAAGTATCTACTACGTGAATCTTTATCAAGCATAATTAAAAGGTTAAACTCTAATTTTTTTGTTAGAATTCACAGATCTACTATAATCAACTCTAATTTTATTGATGAGATCATCACTTCCAATTATGGTGAGACAGATGTAAAAATTAACGATAACAAAACTTTTAGAGTAAGTAAAAGCTATAAAAAAGATTTTCAAGAACTTATGGGGGTTAAATAAAAATCCTTTCTTTTGAATCATTAATTTTGTTTAATGAACACTAACAAAAAATATAAAAGAATTATTTCTTTAGTTCCTAGTCAAACAGAACTTTTAGTTGATTTAGGTCTCGAAGACAATATATTAGGAATAACAAAATTTTGCGTTCACCCAACACATTTAACTAAAACAAAAACTATTGTTGGTGGCACCAAAAACATAAAAATAGATAAAATTAAAGAGCTTCAACCAGACATTATTCTTTGTAACAGAGAAGAAAACACCAAAGAAATAGTAGAAGCCTGCCAGCAAGTAGCGTTTACCCATGTTTCTGATGTTTTTACACTTACAGACTCTATAGAGTTAATTTCTTTGTACGGAAGTTTTTTTGAGAAGCAAATTGAAGCTAAAAAAATAACTAATAAATTAGAGTCAAAAATAATTGATTTTAAAAAGTTTATTAAAAATAAAAAAAGTAGAAAAGTTGCTTATTTTATTTGGAGAAATCCTTGGATGGTTGCAGCAAGTAATACGTTTATAAATCACCTACTAGAATTAAACAAATTTGAAAATGTTTATGCTAACGAAAAAAGGTATCCAGAAGTTGACATAAAAAATATCAATAAGAAAAAACCAGAATTAATTTTACTTTCTTCTGAACCTTTTCCTTTCAAAGAAAAACACATTCTTGAGATTATAGAACACACTAACAACCTGACTCCTATATTGGTTGACGGTGAATACTTTTCTTGGTACGGTAGTAGACTGTTAAAAGCTTTTGATTACTTTAAGGAGTTACACAACAGGGCTTGACATATCTTCATCTAAATATTTTATTCTATTTAGTTTTTCCAATATCTTCATCGCTTTGAATGCTGAGCGATCACTTTTGCACTCATCTTCATATTTATAATCATTAGCTGTCTCAACCAACCTTAGATATCTCTCTTCAAGATGTTTTCTGTATCTACGTAATTGATTAATTCTTGACATTTATAATTGGGTTAACACGGATTATAAATATACATATTTATTTGATTTACAACAATATAAAAAAACAATTAAATATAAAATGGGGAAAACCCCTATTTTTAATATTACTAATAACAAAAAAGCTCTTGATTTCTCAAGAGCTTTTTAATTCTATTTACTATCCTGTAACGCAAATACCTGACGTAATAATGCTGTATTACGTAATCCTACTTTATTACGTATACCTTTTTCTTCAACCGCAATCATAGTAAACACACCATCTAACGCTTCAGTTGTTACATAGTCTGTTAAGTCTGGATTCACTTTTTTAACAAACGGAATACTATTGTATTTCGTGATTAAGTTTGACCAAATTTTATCAGCTCCTACTTTCGAAAATGAGTTTTTAATTACTGGATTAAACTCAGCATATAACGCAGAAGTTGTTTTTCCTTCTAAATAAGAAGTCGCTGCGTTATCAGCTCCTAATAAAATATTTTTTGCATCTGTAAACGTAATTTCCTTAACGGCGTTCACAAAAATTGGAGTTGCTGTTTTTACAGCATCCTCAGCAGTTCTATTAATTGCTTTTAATCCTTCATCAGCTAAATTACCTAAACCTATCTTTCTCAAACCCTTGTCTACTACTTGTAATTCCTCTGGTAATAAAATTTTTACCAAGTCATTTCTATAAAAACCATCTTTTGAAGTTAATTTAGTTACTTGATGCTGAATTCCGTTATCTAAAGCTTGACGCAAACCATTACCAATCTGTTCTTGTGTTAACACCCCTCCTTGTGGTAATTGATTTACTACTTTTTGTAATTCTGCACATCCCATAAAAGTAAGTGCAATAAAGAATACTGTAATTTTTTTCATGTTTACTTGTTTGATTTTATCTATTAGAAACAATAAACTAATTATTGTCACATTTATTTGAAACTATCGGTATTTTTATCATATCCATACGGACAGTGTTTACAACCACTTTTACAACAATATCCTCGTCGTAAATGATACGCTTCTTTAAAAACCCTATACCCTTGCTCATTAGTATAATACTCATCAGGAGTGGGTTTTAATATCTTATTTCTCATACTACAAATATCATAAAAAAATACGTTAAACAGACTTTATAATTCTGCTTAACGTATTTGTATATCTTAAAAAATTTAAATCTTACTTTTTAGCGTTAGGTGGATACTCCGCCATAATCTCAGCCACAAATTCTTTAATACGAGCTTCCTTTCTTTCTACACTACTTGTACTCAAAGCTCCCGTTCCTATTCCTTGCCATACTAACTCTTTTTTGTCAGCATCTAACAAATCAATAAACAACGTACCTTCGGTATATTGAGAAACAGTTACTGGACTTGGTCCATAATACCATGGATAGTAAAATCCTCCATAGAAATTATCATTCACATTAATACGCTCACGAGACTTTGTAAACAAACTCACTAAAACATCTGGGGTAGCTGATTTTGTCATCCCTTTCGCCGTCAACTCTGCTTCAATAGCACGCATAATACGTTTTTTATCTAAATCAGAGATTGGAGCTTTGTCTATACCTGTTTTGTAAAACGCAAACGTTTTGTATTTATTAAAATCTGTTTGTGTATCATAATCCGTTACTACTCTTACTGAACTACATGAAGTAATTAGTAAAGCTACAATTGGCAAAAAAAGTAATTTTAAATTTTTCATTTTCTAAGAGTTTACATGTTTTCTAATAACGCATCGTCCACTAAGTTTGGAAGTGTAACTTTTAGTTTCTTTTCAACTTCCATGGCACGTTTAATAGCAAAAACAGCTTCATTATTTCGTGCCCAACTACGTCTTGCTATTCCGTTATTCACATCCCAGAAAAGCATTGATTTTAAGCGCCTTGATGCATCTTTAGAACCATCAAGAAGCATGCCAAACCCTCCATTAATTACTTCTCCCCAACCTACTCCACCTCCATTGTGAATAGAAACCCAAGTAGCTCCTCTAAAACTATCTCCTATTACATTATGAATTGCCATATCTGCTGTAAAGCGCGAACCATCATAAATATTAGAAGTTTCACGGTAAGGTGAATCAGTTCCAGATACATCATGATGATCACGACCTAAGACTACTGGACCAATTTTTCCTTTCTTAATTGCTTTGTTAAACGCTTCTGCTATTTTCATACGTCCTTCAGCGTCTGCATATAAAATACGTGCTTGTGAACCTACAACTAACTTATTTTCTTGCGCTCCTTTAATCCACTGAATATTATCTGCCATTTGTTGTTGGATTTCTTCTGGAGATTTTTTCATAATTTTCTCCAATACCTTACAAGCAATCGCATCCGTTTTGGCTAAATCTTCTGGTTTTCCTGAAGTACATACCCAACGGAAAGGCCCAAAACCATAATCAAAACACATAGGCCCCATAATATCTTGTACATAACTAGGATACTTGAACTCTCTTCCCAACGTCGGATTTGGGTTCATTACATCAGCTCCTGCTCTACTCGCTTCCAATAAAAAGGCATTCCCGTAATCAAAGAAATACGTTCCTTTTTCTGTATGTTTATTAATCGCTTTTGCGTGACGACGTAAGGTTTCTTGTACTTTTTCTTTAAACAACTCTGGATTATTCGCCATCATTTCATTTGATTCTTCAAACGACATATCTACTGGATAATAACCTCCTGCCCATGGATTGTGCAACGATGTTTGATCTGAACCTAAATCAATATACACATTTTCTTCAGCAAACTTTTCCCAAACATCCACGATGTTTCCTAAATATGCTAACGAAACAACTTCTTCGTTTTCCTTTGCTTTACGAACACGTACTACCAATTCATCTAAATCGGTGATTTTTTCATCAATCCAACCTTGATCTAAACGAACCTGCGTTATTTTCGGATTCACCTCAGCACACACTGTAATACAACCTGCTATATTTCCTGCTTTTGGTTGCGCACCACTCATTCCTCCTAAACCAGCAGTAACAAATAAATTACCTTTTGGAGACTTTCCTATTTTTCTGAATCCGTTTAACACAGTAATTGTTGTTCCATGTACAATTCCTTGTGGACCTATATACATGTAACTTCCTGCTGTCATTTGCCCATATTGAGTTACTCCTAACGCATTAAACTTTTCCCAATCATCTGGTTTTGAATAATTCGGAATCATCATACCATTGGTAACCACTACTCTTGGTGCATCTTTATGTGATGGGAATAATCCCATTGGGTGTCCTGAATACATTACCAAAGTTTGTTTATTGGTCATTTCAGATAAGTACTTCATGGTTAATAAATACTGTGCCCAATTAGAAAATACTGCTCCATTACCACCATAAGTAATTAATTCGTGAGGATGCTGTGCTACTGCATAATCCAAATTATTTTGAATCATTACCATAATCGCTTTTGCTTGCTCTGATTTCCCTGGATACTCTTCAATAGGACGCGCATACATCTTATAATCAGGACGGAAACGATACATATAAATTCGTCCGTACCTCTCTAATTCTTCAGCAAATTCTGGTAATAATGCTGAATGATGTTTTTTATCAAAATAACGCAATGCATTACGTAAAGCCAATTTCTTCTCTTCATCAGTTAAAATTTCTTTACGTTTTGGTGCGTGATTTATGGTGGTGTCATACTCCTTTTTTGGAGGTAATGTAGTAGGTATTCCTTGTTTTATTTGTTCTTTAAAAGTCATTTTATACGGTTTATCGTTTCCAATTAAAAAATGAAAACTTATTAATTTTAAATCTGTTTATAATCGTAAAAATGAAGAAACTATGGATAACGGATATCGGCTCTGTGATACTGAGCTTCAATCCTCTTTTTATATTTTAGAGTTAAAAAATCCATTTCTTTGAAGTTTGCACAAATATAAGTCTATACAGTTAAAAACAGCATCTTTAAAAAGTATAATTTTTTCTTCTTCTTGTATTTTTACTCTTGTCCTAACAATAAATTGTACCTTTGGTAAGTTTATTGCATGAACAAGTTTATGATATTTATTTCAAAACATATAATACCAAAAGGATTTTCTGGAATGACATTATACCCTTTTATATTCTTAAAAAGAGAAGATTTAAAAGGTGATCCTGTTTTAATAAATCATGAAAAAATACACTTAAAACAGCAATTAGAGTTACTAATTGTCTTCTTTTATCTTTTCTATTTTTTAGAATGGCTTATTAAGCTATTAATTTATCGAAAAACATCATTAGCTTATAAAAACCTAAGTTTTGAACGAGAGGCCTATCAAAATGAACATAATTTAGAATATATCTCTACTCGAAAGAGATGGGCATTCCTTTCTTATTTATAATTGTTAAAACATCCGTCTATTTTTTAAGATTTCCGTAAATTGCGTACCCGAAAATTAAGACAATTTACGAATGGAACAAATAACTCCCTATAAACCTAAACACAAAGTACGAATTGTAACTGCGGCTTCTTTATTTGATGGACACGACGCTGCCATTAATATTATGCGCCGAATTATTCAATCTACTGGGGTTGAAGTAATTCACTTAGGACATGATAGAAGCGTTGAAGAAGTAGTAAACTGTGCTATTCAAGAAGACGCAAATGCAATTGCTATGACTTCGTACCAAGGTGGACACAACGAGTACTTTAAGTACATGTACGATTTATTGCAAGAAAAAGGAGCTGGACATATTAAAATATTCGGAGGTGGTGGCGGAGTAATTCTACCAGAGGAAATCAAAGAATTGATGGACTATGGAATTACTCGTATTTACTCTCCTGATGATGGTCGTGAATTGGGATTACAAGGAATGATTAATGATTTAGTTCAACAATCAGACTTTGCCATTGGAGATGCATTAAATGGAGAAGTAGATAAATTAGCCGATAAAGAAGTTGGCAGTATTGCTCGTGTAATTTCTGCTGCAGAGAACTTCCCCGAAGTTGCTAAAGAAGCTTTAGAAACCATTCATAAAAAAAATAAAAACTCCAAAACTCCAGTATTAGGTATCACGGGTACGGGTGGTGCTGGTAAATCGAGTTTAGTTGACGAATTAGTTCGTCGTTTCTTAATTGATTTTCCAAACAAAACTATCGGATTAATCTCTGTAGATCCATCGAAAAGAAAAACGGGCGGTGCTTTATTAGGTGACCGTATTCGTATGAATGCTATTAACAACGAACGAGTATACATGCGTTCGTTAGCAACACGTCAATCCAACTTAGCCTTATCTAAATATGTAAACGAAGCGGTAGAAGTTTTAAAAGCTGCTGAGTTTGATTTAATTATTTTAGAAACTTCAGGTATTGGACAATCAGATACAGAGATTATCGAACATTCTGATACTTCTTTGTATGTAATGACTCCTGAATTTGGTGCTGCAACTCAGCTAGAAAAAATCGACATGCTTGATTTTGCTGATTTAGTAGCCATCAATAAATTTGATAAAAGAGGCGCTTTAGATGCTTTACGCGATGTGAAAAAACAATACATGCGTAACAACAATTTATGGGATGTTCACATGGATGACATGCCTGTATTTGGAACGATTGCTTCTCAATTTAACGATCCAGGAATGAATTCGTTGTATAAAGCGATTATGGATAAATTGGTTGAAAAAACTGGAGCCGATTTACAATCTACTTTTGAAATTACGAAAGAAATGTCTGAAAAGATATTTGTAATTCCACCAAGTAGAACGCGTTATTTATCTGAGATTTCAGAAAACAACCGCGCTTACGACAAAAAAGTTGATGAGCAAGAAAAAGTAGCTCAGAAATTATACGGAATCTATCAAACCATCTTATCTGTCATTCCAAACGAAGTGACGGAATCTTTCCTTACTAAAAACGGAATTGACCAAGATGCTATTCAGAAACAAGTTCAGGAGGAAGAGCAACCATTTGTAAAGTTATTATTTGCTCAATTCGATAAAGTAAAACTAAATCTTGACCCACATAACTGGGAAATTATTTTAAACTGGCAAGACAAAGTAAAAAAATATAAAGATCCTATTTACTCGTTTAAAGTACGTGATAAGGAAATTAAAATAGAAACACACACAGAATCACTTTCACACACCCAAATTCCGAAAGTAGCGTTACCAAAATACCAAGCTTGGGGTGATTTATTACGTTGGAATTTACAAGAAAATGTTCCAGGAGAATTTCCTTATGCTTCAGGATTATACCCATTTAAACGTACTGGAGAAGATCCTACACGTATGTTTGCTGGTGAAGGTGGACCAGAACGTACCAATCGTCGTTTCCACTATGTAAGTTTGGGAATGCCTGCAAAGCGTTTATCTACTGCATTTGACTCGGTTACACTATATGGTAACGACCCAGGACACAGACCTGATATTTACGGTAAAATTGGAAATGCTGGGGTATCTATTTGTTGTTTAGACGATGCTAAAAAATTATACTCTGGTTTCGATTTAAGTCATGCTATGACTTCGGTTTCTATGACCATTAATGGTCCTGCACCAATGTTATTAGGATTCTTTATGAATGCTGCAATCGATCAGAATTGTGAAAAATACATCAAGGAGCACAAACTAGAGAAAAAGGTTGAAGCAAAACTTAAAGAATTATATGACGATAAAGGTATAGAACGTCCTAAATATAATGGTGATTTACCAGAAGGTAATGACGGATTAGGATTACTACTTTTAGGTGTTACTGGTGATCAAATTTTACCTGCGGATGTATACGCTGAAATTAAAGCAAATACCTTAGCACAAGTACGTGGTACGGTTCAGGCAGATATTTTAAAAGAAGACCAAGCACAAAACACGTGTATTTTCTCTACGGAATTTGCATTACGTTTAATGGGTGATGTACAAGAATATTTTATTGAGAAAAATGTCCGTAATTTCTACTCAGTATCTATCTCTGGATATCATATTGCAGAAGCTGGTGCGAATCCAATTACACAGTTAGCCTTAACCTTAGCGAATGGATTCACTTACGTAGAATACTACTTATCAAGAGGAATGGATATCAATAAGTTTGGACCAAACTTATCGTTCTTCTTCTCTAATGGTATTGATCCTGAATATGCCGTGATTGGTCGTGTGGCACGTAAAATATGGGCAAAAGCTTTAAAACATAAATACGGAGCGAACCCTAGAGCTCAAATGCTAAAATATCATATTCAAACTTCTGGACGTTCATTACACGCTCAAGAAATTGATTTTAATGATATTCGTACAACACTACAAGCGTTATATGCGATTTACGACAACTGTAACTCGTTACATACAAATGCTTATGATGAGGCAATTACAACGCCTACAGAAGAATCTGTACGTCGTGCGATGGCAATTCAGTTAATCATCAATAAAGAATTAGGATTAGCTAAGAATGAAAATCCAATTCAAGGCTCATTTATTATTGAAGAGTTGACTGATTTAGTAGAGGAAGCTGTGTTAACTGAATTCGATAGAATTACGGAGCGTGGTGGTGTTTTAGGAGCAATGGAAACGATGTACCAACGTTCTAAAATTCAAGAAGAGAGTTTATACTACGAAACCTTAAAACATACAGGTGAATTCCCAATTATTGGAGTAAACACCTTCTTAAGTTCTAAAGGTTCTCCAACGGTTACTCCACAAGAGGTGATTCGTGCTACGGAGGAGGAAAAACAATTCCAAATCAAAACGAAAGAAAACTTAAACAAAGCACATGAAGATAAAATAGAACAGCTTTTATCTGAAATGCAATCGGCTGCTATTAACAATCAAAATCTTTTTGAAAAATTAATGGATGCTACTAAAGTTTGTTCGTTAGGTCAAATTACTTCTGCTTTATTTGAAGTTGGTGGTCAATACAGACGAAACATGTAAAAGGCAATGCCTTTAAATAAATATTTAAAGCCTCACTTAAATTTAAGTGAGGCTTTTTATACTTTTAAATATCTTCTTTATTAAAGAGTTTCTATTCCTTAAACTTTTGTTTTAAAATAATAAAATGTTAAATAAAAAAATTACACGCAACCTTTCTATTTCTGTAGCGTCTAATCAATAATAATTTGATACAACTCCATTAATTCTATGAAAAAAACCTTTTTAATAACTACTCTTTTCTCTTTACTATTTGCTTGCAGTAGCGAAACTAAAATTGATTTACCAGAAAATCCAGAACCTCCTTTAGATAACTTAGAAGTCTACACCTTACCCGTAGTCGTACACATAATACATGGCGGAGAAAGTATAGGCGAAGGCTTTAACCTAGCTACCGAACGTATTAAAGAACAAATTCAATCTTTAAATCACGACTTTAGAAGAGTAGCAGGCACTTTAGGAGAAAACAATTCCCCGCTTAGTAGTGACTCTTTTATTCAATTTAAACTTGCAGAAATAGACCCTAACGGGAACCCAACTAACGGAATTAACCGTATTAATTATTACGACAACACTCCCGTAAGAGGTGATAAAGACAGATTTGATTGGCTTCCTGAGTTTGAATATTGGAACCCTAATAAATATATCAACATTTGGGTATATGGCGGATATGCCCCTAATACATTTGCTGGTGCAGCTTCTTTTCCTACTACTAACTTACCTGGAATAAAAGATGAGTTAAAAACCATAGGTGATGGTATTTTAATTAATGTTCATCACTTTGGAAAATCCGATGTTTCTGGAGGTCTCAATCTTGGTAAAACATTAACCCACGAAATGGGACATTTCTTAGGTTTATTGCATATTTGGGGAGCTGCTCTTGAAGGAAAACCCTGTTATGATCATGACGATTTTATTGAAGACACACCACCTGTAAGTGGTTCTATTAATAGTTGTGATGGGACAATTCCAAAAGCCTGTGACGGACAACCTGCTCCTGTAAACAACTATATGAATCTTACTGATGATAGATGTATGAATGTATTCACTAAAGGACAAATTAAACGAATGAGATATGTACTTGAACATGCAGAAAGAAGAAAAACACTAATTACCTCTGATGTGATAAATAGATAACTTACTATTAAAAATTTTAACTAAGTAAATAAGTAGAAATAGTTTTATCTCTACTTATTTTTTATAAAACTCTTTCAGTACGTAAAACTGTTTTGTTTTCAACACTTATTTCAGAACCTTCTAGCAAAAATACAGAGCTAGGTTTTTGACTCTGTAAAAAAGAAAAATGCGCTCCATAAGTAGCAGTAAAATCAACATCTATTTTATAATCTGTCACTAGATAATAACTCCAAGTAGGGTGCTTCACTTCGTATTCAGTAGTTTTACTTTCACTCTTAGCATATCCCCAATAATGCTCTGCTATAAATTCAATTTCTGTATTCGGTTCAATAGCTATTGATTTTGATAAGCTTTCAACTGATATTGAATTCCATTTCTTATTTATTTTCCATTGATACGATATTTTTAACTTATTATCTTTCTCTACCCAACTATGTTTCATGGGTAATGTTTGATAGTTTTCTTTATAAATAGTATTCGCTACAAAGGTTATAGCTGGCTTGAGTACTATTTCTTTTATAAAAACTACCCCTCTCTTATCTTTTCTTTTTACATAAAATCGAAGATTTACTTCTTCAAAATTTACATGAAAAGGAACTCTTACACCTAATAAGTTTGTATTTAAGAACATAAATCCTACAACACTTGTATAGCATTTATTTTCATAAAAATCTAACTTAGTACCTTTAGGTATATACTCTTTTAGCACTTCTGGATTCACCTCATAATTTACCATGACCAATTTTCGCCATTCTGCTTTTAAAAAACTCATATAATTTTATTTTTAGTTAATATATATACTCCAAGTTACTATACTGATATATATCCAAAAACATGTAAAAAAAACGTGAATAACTGTTTCGACCTTTTTTCCTCTCCACAATTTAGGTGAATACACAAATAACTGCATAAACAATCTAATAGACCAAAAAATAGCAAAGCCTAATATAATTTTTCTTCCAAGGTTTGTTTCTATCAATTCTTTACTTTCTAACACTAAAATACTTCCCATTAAAAACACTGTTAGTGCTATAAAAAAAGTATGAACCATCATCATTTGCCTATTCATTAAACTAAGACCTTTTAACTCATCTTTCCAATTAAAATATTTTGGAAAAATAACATGTATTAAAGCCAAAAGCATTAACAAACACCCTATAATCTTTAAGTGAACCTCCATAACTATTTCTAATTTTTATTAAATTTTTCAAGAACAAAAACCGACATAAACGGTGTAAATTTTATCTCTTCTTCTAGTTTCAAATTAGCTTTATCAAATACACTTTTCCAAGTTTTTTTTGAAAAGAAATGCATAAATCCTATTGAAAAAGCTAAAAAATTAGGTAAATCTCTCAAGTGCTCTACAACCAAAACCTTTCCTTGTTTTTTTAAAACTCTAGAACACTCATTAAAAAGAAGCTCTTTCTCCTCACTAGACCTCACTTCATGAGCCGCCGAGAGTAAAAATAAAATGTCAATAGATGAATCTTTTAGCGGTATTTTACCCGTACTAATTGATTTAGTACCTGGATACACCCTACTCACTTTTCTTGCTCTTTTTATAGCCTCTTCAGTATGCCTTGTTTGATCGTAAAAATCAAAAACTTGTAAATTTGATGATTGAAACTTGTTTTTTAGAATGAAACTTGTCTCATCAAAACCTGCATTAATATTCACGAGGTTATTACTAACTTTTAAGTTAATATTATCTACCCACTTAAAATCATAGTATTTCGAAAAATCATATACATAAGCAGAGACTAGCAAAGGAGTTAACAATCCGTATATAATAATTACAACTAAAAACCACTTTAAGTAATTATTGTAGCTAAATAAATAATGCCCCAAAACAACCACTAACAAAGCTATTAAGCCAATGTAATAAAAATGCCTATTGAAGCTAAGTATATTTAATACTCCTTGAAACTTTCTTCTTCTTATTTCCATAATTCAATTTTCCCTTTTTTCCAGTAGTATGGAACATTTTTAATAATAAATGAGTTAGCAACTCTCACATTTTTTAATCCAAGGTCTTTTATAAATGAAAATTTATAATCGACAATTTCAATAGGCTCGGGTTTCCAATTATTTCTTACACCCTCAATAATTAATACTTCTTTTTTAGGTTTATTATACGTAAAAGTAAATGGTAAAGGCCCCGCAAAGCGTCTTGCTTCTTTCCAATCAGAAAAAGGCGAAAGTTTCGGTAATGACACATCACTCCCTTTATCCTTAAACACTATTTTAAAATCTGATTCTTTTGAGCTAATACTTATTTTACTATCTAGTTTAGTCTGCTTAATATCAGAAGTTGTGTAGTTATAATGAGTAAATAAATTGCCAGCTATCTCCATTCTTTTACTACTCGTTTCCGATTTTAAAATATAAAGCCCTCTTAATTTTCTTCCTTTTGAATTGGTATATCTCACAAAAATGCGATAGCCAATTAAAAAGAAGTCATTCCCTAAAATTTTCGGAAACCCTTTTGGTCTCAAATTTTTAGTTTGCACCATAGCTACTGCTAAAAAAGCCCACTGATTATTAAAAGTATCTAAATTCAAACATTCAGGAATAAAGTCTTCTAAATGTTCCTTTGGTACTGCAAAAGTTGTAACAATTGAAGTTTCAAAAAATGCTTCAACAGCAAATGGATGATTTTTTAGTATCTCCTTCATGCTACAATATTTTTAGGACTTAACTTAAATTCATTTACATAAACTATAAATACAAACAAAGTAGCAAAAACTATATTAAGCTTACCCCAGAGTAATATGTCTGAAGTAATCATAAATTCAATTACATTCATTATTGAAACAATTACAATCTGTGTTATTGCATTTAACTTTGACTTATAATTTGATAGGATCCACACAACCATTGCAATTTCTAACATCCCTATTATAAAGGTTAATTCTCTTGAATAGTCA
The DNA here is from genome assembly GCF_059716285.2 of Tenacibaculum sp. TB-53. Taxonomy (NCBI): domain Bacteria; kingdom Pseudomonadati; phylum Bacteroidota; class Flavobacteriia; order Flavobacteriales; family Flavobacteriaceae; genus Tenacibaculum; species Tenacibaculum sp. TB-53. The sequence goes on from NZ_CM202790.1 coordinate 1,939,818, forward strand.
TTACTTACAATTTCTCCTACTATTTGCTGATGCCTTGGAACTAGATTAAAAATTTTACAAAAGAGTCCATTAATCAACCAAACGCAAGCAATTAGATATATCAATATTGTGTGTAAGTAATTTTCATTCATTTTGTATTTTCAGAAATTTTTGAAAGTTACTATTTAAATTTTTTTACTTTTTTATCATTTTGGTAAAGTTAGATAACAACCAATGTTCATCAGCCTTGATTGCTTTTTCTAAAATTCCATTTACAGTTTTGGTAACAGATGATAAATCATTCATTACTTTTTTAAAGGCTTCTGCTTCTTCAGAGTTCTCTTTAACATCCTCTTGTAACTCATCTAACACTTTTAAAACAGGTTCAATTTCCCTTTTCTTACGCTCTTTCGTTACCTGTTTAAATAGTTCCCAGATATCCTTGTCCGCCACAAAAAATTCTTTTCGTTCTCCAACTACAAACTCTTTACTTACAATTCCCCAATCAATCAAAGCACGAACATTCATGTTTACATTACCTCTAGAAATTTTTAGAGTTTCCATAATTTCATCGGCTGAAAGTGGTTTGGTTGAAACCAATAATAAAGCATGTACTTGCGCCATGGTTTTATTAATTCCCCAATTAGTGGCTAAACTACCCCAAGTATGAATGTATTTTAATTTTGCATCTTCTAATTTCATACTACAAACATACAACATTTTATTAAATTTTCAATAATTATTGAAAATAAAAAAACAAAGGTTTTAACCTAACTAAAAACGGTCTTTTTCCTTGAAAACGAATAATAAACATAGCATACTTTACTATTTTCTAATCAAACAACATAAATATGAGTACACAATTGTATTTTATTACATCTGGTAAAATGACTATCCAATTAAACGGAATGGCCTTTGGTAAACATTTAAAAGATCCTGTAAAAAACATAAAACATTTCGGAACGAAACAACATAGTCTAGAATTAGTTTCTAATAACCCAAATAACTTTACTGATTGGGGGATTATAGAATTGATAGACCTAAATCCTTCAATGGGACAGTTAACTGTATCTATTGATTGTGATGATTGGGGATGGTTCGGTACTGCCCAAATTCAATTAAAAATGAACAACCAAATTGTACTTAACGATAATTTTCAATCGGGAGTTAAAGGTCCAATAGGCAATCCACTTCGTATAAAAAGATTTCCTATTACCAATTTTTAAACTCTATTATTACACAAAAAACATTTTATTATCCTTACAATTAATTTTGTAAGGTTTTTTATTTTCAAAAAAATGAAACTTTCTTGTAATAATTTTACTTTTCAGAATACCTATCAAGAAAACCAAATTTTGAGTAACGATTTTTATATAACATCCATTTTACCACATGCTGGTATTATTATTAAAATATGTAGAGCTTATACGGACTCTCAGGAAGACTTTGAAGACTTTTATCAAGAAGCTTGTTTACAAATATGGAAAAGCAGAGATGCTTTCCAAAACAAATCGAAATGGTCTACTTGGATATACAGAATTACGCTAAATGTTTGTTTAACCTTAGCGAAGAGAAATGCTAAAAAAGAATATTCTTTAGAGAAAACTCCCAATTTATCGGAGGATAATAAAGCTTTTCAAAACGAAGATTTAAACTTGTTATATGATGCTATTAAAAAATTATCTGAAGTCGACAGAGCGATAATTTTACTGCATTTAGAAGAAAATCCTTACAAAGAAATTGCTGCAATTATTGGAACTAGCGCTAACAATATTGCAGTACGTATTAACAGAATTAAAAAACAATTAAAAATAATATTAGATGGAAAAATCAATTGAAAAAAGATGGAATGAAGCTTTCATAAATGAACAATCATTAATAGCTCCAAAAATTAACGATATATACAACCAGAAATCTAAATCGGTTATTAATAAAATTAGAAGAACCTACGAGTTTGACAATAAAGGATTACTTCCTATGGCAGGAATTGTAGTTATCGGTGGGATTCTTTTATCTGAAACTATTATTGGTGCATACGGTGCTTTTTTAATCCTAAGCTTGTACTTCTTTAATACAAGATTATTAAAAAGATTTAAGACTATTGATGTTAAATCTGACAACTTAACATATTTAAAGAACTACAGAAGTGTAATTAACTCGGTATCTATAGCCACAAAAAAGTTATTTGTTTTTGTAATTCCACTAGCTATTGTATCAATTTTTGCTCTGGCTTACGGTGTGAAAGAGAAAAGTTTTTTATCTAACTATATTTCTAGTGACTCTTCATTCTTAGACATTATAGGAGTTGGACTCATCGTAGCAATTGTGACTGGAGTTATTGGTTTCGTGGTATACAACATCTCTACTCGAATTTTATACCACAGTCTTATATCAAAACTAGACGATATTATTAAAGAAATGGAAGAATTAAAAACCTCTTAATTAATCATAACCCAGAATTATTCTTTTATAATTCTGGGTTATTTTTTTGTTCTTGTTCGTTTACGAAGTTTAAAAATTCTATCATCGTAATAGGATTTCAATTCGGCTACAAATGACATAGGATTTTTATAAGTTGTTAAAACTTTGTAGGTATAACTATCTAACAAAATGGTTAATTGCTTTTCTAAACGTTCCACCTCATTTGTTAAATAAGTAGTGTTGCTAGTTGTTTTTTTAACTAATGTTATGTCTTTATTAAAATTCAACGCTGTATTACCTCCAAAAATATATGCGTGAAAAGCCTCTAACTCTTCCAAGCTTCCGTTTTGATATATTTCAATCAGCTTTGTTGTTGTTTCTAATGCTTTTTGTTGCTCATTTTCTTGCATCGAAAATTTATCAGGATGCACATACAACATTGCTTCTTTATATAATCTCTTCTTCTCTTTTTGATTGACTTTCTCTACTTCTTCTTTTTTCGAAACAGGCACAATACCTGTAGATTCTTTGTAATTTTTACCTTTTCGCTTTTGTACTAACCTTTTTTCCTTTTTAGCTTTCTTTTGTGCTTTGTATAAAATGGTTAACTCTCGTTCTTCTATTAACAAATCAGCAATTGAATTTCGTAACGATTGTTCAAAAGGAAACAGCTTGGTTTCAATTGCTTCAATCTTACCTTTTAACGCTTTAATTCTCTCTTCTAAGTTTAAAATAGCGTCTGAATTAGCATCGACAGGAAAACAGTTCTCGTTCATAATACACTATTCTTTCCTTTGTAAAATGGTCAATCCTACTCGTATTTTTTCATACGGAACTTTCTCTCCTAAAAACTCAAAATAAGGTTTTAAAGCTGTCTCATTTTTCAATACTTTTTTTGCATTAGCTACCAAAGCTAATGTATCTGCCTCTATAAACTCATCCAAGCTCACATCTTTTCCTTCTAGGTATAACTTAGATAAATGAGAAAAAATAGTGGTAGGTTTTAACCCTCGGCTCTCTGCTATTTCTTCAACCGTAAATCCTTCTTTATATAACTTAAACGTTTCTAAAGTGGTATCTTTTTTAGTTTTCTTCTTTTCGTTTAAAAAAGTTTTGATTTCTTCCATAAACTCAGCTCCATACACTTCTAATTTTCGCTGTCCCACTCCACTTATTGCTAGAAATTCTTCGTCAGATTGTGGTCTTTCATTCTCTATTTCTTTAAGTGTAGCATCATTAAAAACTAAATATGCTGCAATATCTTCTTCTTGGGCAATGCGATAACGCAGTTTTCTCAAACGCTCAAATAACGTGTCTTTAACTGCTTTTTTCTTTTTCTCTTTTGTTACCGTTTTTACTTCCTTTGTAAACGCTACTGGAGTTGTTAATTGTACTTTTTCTCCTTCAAAAAGCACTTTATTCGAAAACTCGGTAAGCTGTAAACTGTTGTTTAAATGAAAAGCTATTTGACAATATCCTTGATTGGTTAACTGAATTAAATAATGTTGCCAATCTCTCCAAGAAATATCGTTACCAACACCGTAGGTTTTCAATCTATCGTAGCTTTTATCTAAAACCGTGGCATTTTTGGCTCCTCTAAGTACATCAATTACAGTTCCCATAGCTTCTTTTCCTTGTAATCGATAAATAGCTGAGAGTCCTTTTTGCGCAATAACAGTTCCATCAAAAAATTGTGGAGGATTCTTACACACATCACAATTTCCGCAGTTTTCTTCAATTAGTTCTCCAAAATAACTGAGTAATATTTTTCTTCGGCAAACCGTAGCTTCCGCAAATTGCTTCATACGTTCTAATTTTGCCTCTTGAACTTCTTTATTTCCTGTGTTTTCTATAAACTGACGCAACTGAATAACATCCGCATAACTATGAAAAAGTAAAGCATTTGCTGGTAATCCATCACGACCAGAACGTCCAATTTCTTGATAATAGCCTTCAATGTTTTTAGGCATATTGTAGTGTATTACCCAACGAACGTTCGATTTGTCAATTCCCATTCCAAAAGCAATAGTTGCGCAAATTACTTCACAATCATCTTTAATAAAAGCCTCTTGAGTCTTAGCTCTTTCTTCAAAAGATAATCCTGCGTGATATGCCTTTGCATCAATATTGTTTTGTTGCAGTTTACTAGCTAATTGTTCTGTAGCTTTTCTACTTAAACAATAAATAATTCCTGCTTCATTAGGCCTTCTTTGGATAAACTTAATAATTTGTTGCACTCTATCATTTGCAGGACGCACTTCTAAAGCAATATTTTCTCTGTTAAAAGAACTTATAAATTGTGTAGCATTAGGTATTGTTAATTGCTCTAAAATATCCTGTTGCGTTGCTTTGTCAGCCGTAGCCGTTAACGCTACAATAGGAACATCTGGTAACGATTTTTTTAAAAATGCTAGTTGTTTATAAGAAGGACGAAAATCGTGCCCCCATGCAGAAATACAGTGCGCCTCATCAACCGCTATGCAACTTATATAAGATTGGTTCAATACATTTTGAAGCAATGATAAACTTTCTGGTGCGACGTACAATAATTTTATACTTTTTGAAGCCATTGCATCAAATACTTGTTGCTGCTCTTCAGTTGATTGACTACTGTTAAAAAAAGTAGCAGGAATTCCGTTTGCTTTTAAGCTATCTACTTGATCTTTCATCAAAGCAATTAATGGAGAAATCACCAACGTAACACCTTCAAAAAATAATGCCGGTAATTGGTAACAAATAGACTTTCCTCCTCCTGTTGGCATAATAACCAACGTATCTTTTTTTGCTAAAATATTTTCGATAATAGCTTGTTGCTCTAAACGAAAACTATCGTATCCAAAATTTACCTTTAATTTTTCTAACAATTCTTGTTCTGTAATCTGCATCATTTGGCAAAAATAGGAATAAAAAAGCATCAAGATTATACTCGACCACTGACTACCTCTTGAAAAAGACACAATAAAACATTAGAAACAAGTAATTTATTTTTTTATATTGTGATAATAAAAATAGATTACATGTATACAAAAATACTCTTACTTATTACTTCTCTCGTTTTTTGTTTTTCTATTAGTTCACAAACAAAAAAACTAACAATCAATGTTGTAAACAACAAAAGTCAGCCTATACCTGGAGCCATTATTCTTTTTGATAATGTGAGACAAAAAAGCTGGACAAACTCTAAAGGAGTTTTCAAAATAAAAATCTCTGAAGCTCCTAAAGAAATAAGTGCTTTCTCTCCTAAAGTAGGAATAAAAAAGATTAAGTATAATAATGAAAAGGAAATTACAATAACTATAGATGAAAAAAATGACTTAACCTTAGTAGGAAATACAAATGTAAAAAACATAAGTACTTCTCAATATAGAAATATTTACGATTATATAAGGGGAAAGGTTCCTGGTGTTCTTGTTGGTGCTGACAATACGATTTTAATAAGAGGCTACAATACAGTTAACGGAAACTCTACTCCTTTATTTGTAATAAATAATAATGCTGTTGACCAATCTGTTTTTTCAGACATTGTACCTTCAAATATAATATCAATAAGAATCCTCAAAGGACCTGAAGCAGCAAAATACGGCTCTAGAGGTGCCCATGGAGTTATTGAAGTTATTAGACATTAAACTCATTACTACTGTAAACTATTAAACAAAACCTGAATAAAAACTCAGGTTTTGTTTTAACTTATCCATGTTACTTAATATCTTGTAACAGCACCTCCACTGCTTTTTTTAACTGAGCATCTTCTCCTCTATCTTTCCATCCTGGTGCATTTTTCACTAAATAATCTGGTACTGCCGGTGCTTCGTTCTCCATGTTCTCTCCTGTTTTCTTTACAAACCATGCTCTAAAAGGCATACGAATCATTCCGTTAGCTAATCGTTTACCTCCTGTAGATACAACAGCTCCAAAAGTTGGCTGACCAACTAACTTCCCTAACCCTAAGCTCTTGAAGGCATGTGAGAAAATTTCAGCATTTGAATAACTATTTTCATTACATAATGCTACCACTGGTTTTGTGTTTACCGATAAAATAGCACGTTCATTAAACGGATAGTTATCTGCAAATTTTTGATGATTTTTTAAACTCTTTGCTGCTCCTCTTGGAATTGTATATGCATGTTGATCTACATTTAAAACTGCCATTAATCTATCAGTAGTCCATCCACCACCATTGTAACGAACATCAATTACGATTCCTTTTTTACCATAACCACTTGCTTTTAGTTCACGTTCAAAACGCTCGAAACTTGGCATGTTCATTCCTTGAATATGAATATACCCTAACTGACCGTTAGAATATTCATCTACCAATTTCTTTCTAGAGTTTACCCATTCCTCATATTGTAAACTTCTTAACGACCTTTCTGGGCGTAATACTACCTCTTTACCGTTACCTAAACTCAACAAAATCTCCTTAGTTTGAGTATTCTTTAGTAAACTATAAAAATTCGTATTCTTTTTAATTTCTTGTCCGTTAACAGCAGTAATAATATCCCCCACTTTTAACTTACTCGTTGATTTATCTGCTACTGAATTTGGTAATACATAAGAAACTTTTACACCTTTTTTAGTATTTTCTACTTCTAAACCTAATACGCCAACTTTATCGCTTGCATTTCTAGGAGCACTTCCTCGGTAGCCCATATGACTCGCATTTAACTGTCCTAAAAGTAAGTTAAACATATAAGTGTAATCTTCGTGTGTGGTTGCTGACAATATCCAAGGCTTGTACTTCTTTACTAAAGCATTCCAATCATACCCATGAAATTCTGGATCGTAAAAACCAGCTGTTAATGCACGAATTCCTTCTTCAAAAACCTGTTGATACACTTCTTTTCTATTTGTTGTGTACGTCGCACTGTGAGGCAATCTTGTTACTTTATCTGATTTTGTATTTAATTCAGCTAATTTTCCTCTTGAAGTAAAATAAATTTTCCCTTTGTTTTCAGTAAAGTTTCGTGCATTAGCAACTCCTTTTACTAATTTTGGCTTGCTACCATCCCATTTAACTTTATATGTACTTCTTTTTTCTGTAGCAGGGTTGGTTGCTGAAAAATAAATGAAATCACTACCTGCACTAAACACAGGACTATACTCATCATCTTGTAAAGAAGTAACCTGTACTAAACGGTCGTAAATTTTATCTTCATCTATTTTTACAACTACCTTTTTCTTCTTTTTTTTGCCTTTTTTTGCGTCTTTATCTTTAGAAGGCTCTTCTTTCTTCTCAGGATAATAAGCTCCTTCTTCGTGATCTAGTTTTGACTTTTCCCAATCAGATTTTTCCAACCAAACCATCCAAACATCGTAATTGATTCCGCTTCTGTTTGATAAAAATGCTAACTTTTTTCCGTCAGCACTCCAAACTGGATTGCGGTCACTTCTAGGATGCATCGATACATTCATTTTAGTAGAAGGATTCTCTACAGATTGAATAAAAATTTCGCTATCAAAATTTAAGTCCTCTTGAGAATACGCTATATACTTACTGTCTGGACTCCACGAAACTCCTTCAGCTGCTGCCCAAGAATTAGAGTACTCTTTAGCATTTGTTATTTTTCCTTTTTTAATATCAGCAATCATTAAAATTCCTCTTCCCACCTGATAAGCTATCTTCTTTCCATCAGGAGAAACTAAGGAATATTCAATATCTTCTTTGCTATTTGTTAGTTTAGAAACTTTTGTTTTTAAACTACGGTGTAGCCCCACTAAAGTATCTGTAGAAACTGCACTGTACAATTGATAAACTCCGTCTCTATCTGAAGAAAAAACAACCGTTTTATCATCTAACCACTGTGGATTAATATCTCTATACGGATGCTTGCTCACATTGTTTGAGCGCTTCTTTTCTTTATTATTCTCCTTTACAAAGATTTCTCCATTAATTTCTAATGCTACGTTTTTTCCATTAGGTGAAACTGCATAATTACCAATGTCTCCTGAAACTGTTTTAGTTTCTTCTTCTTCAAAACGATTATCTGAAACAATATCTAAGTTAATTTTTTGAGTTTTTCCATTTTCTAACTTGAAAGTATCTGCTCCACTAGTATATACAATCGTTCCATTATTACTTACTGAAAATGTTTGTACACCGTCTTTTGTTTGATTTGTTAATTGAGTAGCTATACCATTAGCAGTTCCATTTGCAGAAATTGCTTGTTTATAAATATTATAACGTCCACTTTTTGCTCCGATGTAGTATAAATTCCCTACGGCATCCCAAACAGGAGAGTGATCATTCTTGTTGCTCGTCGTTATTTGATGATACTCATTTGTTTCAGTATTATAAACCCAAATATCACGTTGCGCAGAACCTGAGTAATCTTCACGAGCAATACGGCATGCTCCTTTGGTAAAAGCAATTAATTTTCCGTTAGGAGATACCGAAGCCATTTCACCATAAGCAGTTAATAATCGACGAGGTGTTTCTCCCTTTTCATTAACTACATACATTTGTTTATCCCACTCTGGACCTCTTAACACACGACCAGTCGTAAAAACAATATCTCCTTCTTTTGTCCAATCTGTAGGAATATTGGCTGTAGGGTAGTATGTTAACTGTTTAGGAACTCCTCCTTTTATAGAAGTTACAAATACATTATCATTTCCTTTTCTATTGGATGAAAATGCAATTTCAGTTCCATCTGTGCTCCAAACAGGGTTACTTTCGTAACCTTTATGAATGGTCAATCTTTTTGTTTGCTGATTGTTAAAGTTATATAGCCAAATATCGCCATAATAACTAAATGCCATTTGAGAAGCATCAGGGCTTATCATAGGCTTACGAATTAACGTATGCTGTGCAAATAAAAGATTACTTGCTAATAAGGCCACCCCTAAGAATATCTTTTTAGTCATGTTATTTGATTTTAAATCACCAAATTACTTTATTATGACTAAAATTCTCTTAAAATTAGGAATATATTAACAGTTCTTAACAGTTCTCACAAAATTACTTATCTCTTCAATCCCATTTTTTTCTAATTCTTTAATAAAAGCTGAACCTATAATAGCTCCATTCATGTACTCGCAAGCTGTAGTAAAAGTTTTGTTATCTGAAATACCAAAACCAACAATTAACTTACTTTGCAAATTCATCGCTTGAATTCTTTTAAAGTAATTTATTTGTGCTGATGAAACTTCACCTTTGGCTCCCGTAATAGATGCCGAAGCAACTACATAAATAAAAGCATTTGTTAAAGAGTCTATCTTACGAATACGTTCATCTGAAGTATGTGGAGTGATTAAAAACACGTTTGTAATTCCGTATTTTTCAAATAACTGCTGATAGTGATTTTCGTATTCAACCATTGGTAAATCTGGAATAATTACCGTATCAATGCCACAGTCCTTTACTTTTTGACAGAATTTATCTTCTCCATATTTAATAATCTGATTCAAGTATCCCATCACTACTAATGGCGTTTTATTCGTTTTTTTTATAGAAGACAACTGTTCAAAAACCACGTCGAGATTCATACCGTTTCTCAACGCTACATCACTACTATGCTGAATAGTTGGTCCATCTGCAAGTGGGTCAGAATATGGCAAACCTACTTCTATAAAATCTACTCCACTATTACTTAACTTAGCAATAACTTTTGTAGTATCTTCTAGTTTTGGAAAACCTGCGGTAAAAAAAATTGATAATAAATTGTTTTCCTTTTTATTGAATATATGTTGAATTGAGTTCATTTTCTATGGTTTTGTCAGTTCGAGTGATTTTCGACTTTAGGAGAAAATCGTATCGAGAACTTATTACATCTCGATACAAATTTATTCGTTCCCCTCAAATTCACTCGATGTGACATTCTTTTTAACTATTAGCTTAAATGTTTTATATACGTTTCTAAATCTTTATCACCTCTACCTGATAAATTCACCACAATCACCTGATCTTTTTGTAAATCCATTTTTGGTAATACTGCTAATGCGTGTGCACTTTCTAATGCCGGAATAATTCCTTCTATTTTTGTTAGTTCGTAAGCAGCTTCTAATGCTTCTTTATCCGTAGCATTCATAAATGTTGCTCGTTTTGTTTCATGCAAATAAGCATGTAACGGTCCCACTCCTGGATAATCTAACCCTGCCGAAATAGAATATGGTTCTACAATTTGTCCGTATTCATCTTGCATTAAAATGGTTTTACTCCCATGAATAACTCCTACTTCTCCTAATTGTGACGTTGCTGCACTTTCTCCAGAACTCACTCCTAATCCTGCCGCTTCAACTGCGATTAGTTCCACTTCTTTATCTTCTAAATAATGATAAAAAGCACCTGCTGCATTACTTCCTCCACCTACACAAGCTATAATAGTATCAGGATTTTCTTTCCCTGTTTGTTCTTTTAGCTGTATTTTCATTTCTTCTGAAATCACTGCTTGTAATCGCGCTACCATATCTGGATACGGATGCGGACCTACCACAGAGCCTATTAAATAATAGGTATCTGGATGCTGAATCCAATAACGGATGGCTTCATTCGTAGCATCTTTCAAGGTTTTGCTTCCACTAGTTGCTGGCATTACTTTAGCCCCCAACATTTTCATACGGGCTACATTCGGCGCTTGACGTTGAATATCAGTTTCTCCCATGAAAACAACGCATTCTAATCCCATTAAGGCACATACTGTAGCTGTAGCCACTCCATGTTGCCCTGCACCTGTTTCTGCTAAAATTTTAGTTTTTCCTAAATGTTTTGCGATTAGAATTTGACCAATGGTATTGTTTACTTTATGCGCGCCTGTATGATTTAAATCTTCTCTTTTTAAATAAATAGCTGCTCCATACTTTTCTGATAACCTTTTTGCTAAATACAGTGGACTTGGACGACCAACATAGTGTTTTAATAAATCTTTATATTCCTCTTGAAATTCTTCAGATTCTATAATTTTTATATAATTATCTTCTAATTCTTTTACGTTTGGGTATAACAATTCTGGTATAAATGCTCCTCCAAATTGTCCGTAATATCCGTTATTGTCTGGTTGAAATTTCATATAATTTGTTTTAGCTGTTAGCCGTTAGCTTTTTAAACTTTTTTATTTTTTCTACTGATTTTACTCCTGGCTTGGTTTCAAACTTGCTATTCACATCAATGGCAAAGCAGTATTGTGATTCTTTTCTTTTAAGAAAGGATTGTAATTCTCCTACCTCTTCTAAGCCTATTCCTCCGCTTAAAAAGTAAGGTTTGGTTGAATTGTAATCTCTCAAAACCTGCCAGTTAAAAGTTACTCCGTTTCCTCCGCGCTCTTTACCTTTGGTATCAAACAAAAAATAATCTATTACCTCTTCATAAGGTTTTAATATCTCAAAATTAAATTTGTCTTTGATTCCAAACACCTTAATAATTTCTAGTTTTGGTAAATGTTCCTTTAATTTTTGAATATATTCAACAGGTTCATCTCCATGCAACTGAACCGAATCCAGCTGATATTCTTCAACTAAAGAAACTACAATCTCCAAATACTCATTTACAAAAACACCTACTTTTTTGATTCCTTTAGGTAGTTTCGGAATGATGCCTTCAAAATTTCTTGATGATTTTTCATAGAAAATAAACCCTAAATAATCAGGTTGTAATTCAGCTACTTGCTGAATATTTTCTATAAACTTCATTCCACAAACTTTTAGTTTCATATTATTTATATTTCGTCACTTCGAGTAATTTTCGACTTTGTGAGAAAATTGTATCGAGAAGTACTTGTTCTCGATACTAATTTATTCGTTCCTCATAAATTCACTCGAACTGACATTATCTAATTTGATCGATAAACTCTTGACATGCTTGACCTGGATTTTCTGTTTTCATAAAGTTTTCCCCTATTAAAAAACCATGAAAACCATGTTCTTTTAATCCTGTTATAATCCTTGGATCTGAAATTCCACTTTCTGAAACTTTTACAACTGTATCTGGAATTTGACTTGCTAAATTTATTGAGTGTTCTAAATCAACTTCAAACGTCTTTAAGTTTCTGTTGTTAATTCCTATAATTTTATTATCCAAATCTCCAATTTTATCTAAGTCTTCTTGGGTATGGATTTCATATAAGACTTCTAATCCTAAATCTGTTGCTAATTGACCGTAATTCTTCAATTGTTCAGCTGTCAAACAAGTAGCTATTAACAACACCACATCAGCACCAATTGCTTTAGCTTCTACTATTTGAAACCCATCAACAATAAAATCTTTTCTTAAAATGGGTTTTTGTTGATTAATTACTCGTGCTTCCATCAAATCTGCCATGGTACCTCCAAAAAAAGAAGTATCGGTTAAGATTGATTGTGCTGCTACATTAGCATCTAAATATCCATTCGTTACTTCAGTAATCGTTGCTTTGTCATTGATAATTCCTTTAGAAGGCGATTGACGTTTAAACTCTGCTATAATTCCTGTTGAATAAGGCTCCAATAATGATTTTTTCAAAGAAATTGGTTGTCTTTTAAAATTCGGGCTTTCTACCAATTTTTTAACAGCTACTTCAGCTTTTATTTTTGCTACTTCCTGTTTTTTAAAGGCTATTATTTTATCTAAAATAGTCATCTTATATTCTTTTTGTTATTGCGAACAAAATGAAGTAATCTAAATTATTTTCTTTACAGAAAGATTCCTTCACTACCACTTCGACTACGCTCAGTGTCCGTTCGGAATGACGTTTTTTTATTTTAATTTACTAATTTTTCTAACGATTGTTTTGCTTTTAACCCTAATAACGAATCTTTTGCTTCTTCAAATGCGGTTTCAAAACGCTTATTTTTATTAAAAGTTTTTAAGGCAAATGCCGCGTTGGTTAATACCACATTATTTTGAGCTTCTGTTCCTTTTCCATTAATAATATCTACAAATATATCTGCAGCCTCTTTAACGGTATTGCCTCCAAAAATAGCCGATGGAGCAATTTGTTTTTGTCCTAAATCAGATGGAGAAACTTGTTGCTCTGCCTCTTTTGTAAATAATTTAAAATCTCCTGTTAGCGATATTTCGTCGTACCCATCTAATGCATGTACCACACCATAATTTACTTCAGATTGTTGCAACATATAATTGTACACTCTGGCAACCTCTAAATTAAATACGCCCACCAATTGATTTTGTGGACGACTTGGATTTACCAATGGCCCCAACATGTTAAAAAATGTTTTTACTCCTAATTCTCTTCGAATAGGTGCTACAACTTTCATCGCCGGATGAAATAACGGTGCGTGTAAAAAACAAATATTTGCTTCTTCTAACTGACGCTTTAACGTAGTCTCATCATTTGTGAAATTGTATCCTAAAAACTCTAACATATTAGAAGAACCTGATGCAGAAGACACACCATAATTTCCATGTTTTGCAACTTTATGTCCTGTTCCCGCCACAATAAATGAGGTTAATGTTGAAATGTTGAACGTATTTTTTCCATCTCCCCCTGTTCCGCATAAATCAATCGTATTAAAATCTGATAAATCTACCTTTATCGCTAATTCTAATAAAGCTTCTCTAAACCCTGATAATTCATCAACCGAAACTGGTCGCATTAAAAACACGGTAATGAATGCAGCTATTTGTGAAGCATTGTATTTTTCTTGTGCAATATTTATCAAAACTTCTTTCGATTGTTCCTTGGTCAATCGTTTTTGTTCAAATAGGGTGTTTAGTATTTTTTTCATATCAATAGCTTTAAGCTTTTGGCTTTTGGCTTTCGGCAAAAGCAATAAAATTCTGAATCATTTTTTTTCCGTCTGGAGTTAAAATACTTTCTGGGTGAAACTGTACTGCTTCAATAGCAAATTCTTTATGGCGTAATGCCATAATGCTTCCTTCTTCATCAACTGCTGTTATTTCTAGTTCCTCAGGAAAGTTGTTGTGTGAAGCAATCCAAGAGTGATAACGTGCAGCTTCAAAAGTTTCTGAAATATCTTTAAAGGTAATTGCATTATTTTTAGTCACTTTCATTTCAGTAGCTACTCCATGAAATACATCGTTCAAGTTTTCTAACTTACCTCCAAAAACTTCCGTTATTGCTTGCAAACCCAAACACACTCCAAAAATTGGAATTTTACCTGCATAGGTTTTTATAGTTTCCTTTAAAATACCTGCTTCATCAGGAATACCTGGTCCTGGTGACAGAATAATAGCATCGTATTTTTTAATTTCATCTACTGAAATTTCATCGTTACGATACACATCTGGCAACTTTCCTGTTATATCCTCCACATAATGTACCAAATTATAGGTAAATGAGTCGTAATTATCTAATATTAATATCTTCATATTTATAGTATTGAGTATTGAGGTTTGAGTAATAATAAAACATGTATATCCTACATGTAAATACAAACATCTCAATTCTAATTTTATATTTCTTCTGCTAACACCAATGCTTTTTTAAGTGCTGCTAACTTATTATTTACTTCTTGTAGTTCGTTTTCTTCTTTAGAATTAATTACAATTCCTGCACCTGCTTGGTAAAACAAAGTATTATTTTTACTTACAAAAGAACGAATTGCTATGGCTTGATTTACATTTCCGTTCAGTCCAATAAAACCAACACATCCTCCATAAAATCCACGAGTTTGATTTTCGTATGTATCTATCAATTCCATGGCTTTGTATTTTGGTGCTCCACTTAATGTTCCTGCTGGAAATGTATCTCCAACAATTTCTATTGGGTTTCCTGTAATTTTACCTGTTACTGTTGATACCAAGTGAATTACATGACTAAAATATTGAACCTCTTTGTAGGTTTCAACTGTTACATTGGTTGCATGTTTACTTAAATCATTTCTCGCTAAATCAACCAACATTACATGTTCTGCATTTTCTTTCGGGTCATTTGCTAACTCTTTCGCCAACTCCCTATCTTTTTCATCATCACCTGTTCTTCTAAAGGTTCCTGCAATTGGATTAATAATAGCCTGACCTTCATTTATCTTAATTTGTGCTTCTGGCGAAGACCCCATCAATTTAAAGCTTCCGTAGTCAAAATAAAATAAATATGGAGAAGGGTTTATAGAGCGTAATGCTCTGTACACATTAAATTCATCTCCTTTAAATTTTTGTTGAAATTGACGTGATAAAACCAACTGAAAAACATCTCCTCTTTTACAGTGTTCCTTTGCTTTTGTTACACTTTGCTTAAATTCCTCATCCGTGATATTCGAAGTTTCTTCTCCTTCAAAAACGAAGTCATATTTAGCAAAAGATTGAGAGTTTACTAAGTTTTCTATTTCTGATAATCGAGATTCTTCTCCTTCTGGTATATTTTCTATCAAAATCATTTCATTTTTAAAATGATTGATTGCTACAATAAATCGGAAAAAGCTATACTGTAATACTGGAATTTCAGAAGGTGCTTTATCTGATTTTAACTGAATTGTTTCAAAGTATTGAACCGCATCAAAAGTTGTATAACCATACAATCCATTAAATGATTTTATTTCCTCTGAACAATTTATCGAAATAACATTGCTATACGCATCAAACTTCTTATAAAAATTTCTTTGAATAGGCTCTCTTTCTAATTCTTCTTTTCGATACGACAATAACAATTCATCATTTTCTGCCTTGATGGTTATCAAAGGTTCTATACACAAAAACGAATAACTATTTTCTTTACTATGATAATCTGAACTTTCTAACAGCAAACTATTCGCATACTTGTCTCTTGTTCTTAAATACAAGCTAACTGGCGTTATCATATCTGCCAATTGTTTTTTTGCTATTGTTTTAAAGGTAATTTTTTTCATTTTATTTAATATGTAAAAAACAAAAAAGGCTTATCATGAGATAAGCCTTTTCGTTGTATTATAGATATAACAAGATGGTCTCACTAACGTAAGTTATGAGTTTTCCACCACCAGTTATTTAATTGTTGTTTTATCATTATGCTACAAATGTATAAAGTGATTTTGATTTTACAAACTTTTTTGTATTAAAAATAAATAAACAATACTTAATTTACAGAAAAATCTTCTTTAGAGAAGAAAATATCTATTGGCGAGTTACCTATTCCTTTTACAGTTTTAAAAACAGATTTATCTTCATTATATATAGTAAGTATACTTTTTTCCGTATCAAAAAAATCTTCTGCGCCTAAAACATATACTTTTTCTGTAATAGGATGCTCTCTTATAACAGTTGTAAGCATTATTCCTTCTGTAGTTGGATTAATAAATTCTTCTGCTTTTTTTGTTTCTGTGTTAAAACGGTGAATCACTCCTGTTGACACTTCTGACCAATAAACATTACTACCTGACTCACTTACAGAAAGCATACTATTCTTATATAAATTCACTCCTGTTAATGTAACCATTTCATCAATACCATAATCAGTTGTCAAACTTACAAACTTAGCATCTCCAATTCTTTTCTCAGTTCCTATCCAAATTTTATTGTTTTTATCTTTTAAGATTCCTGAAATTACATCATCAAATATTACTGTGGTTTTTATTGACTTATCTTTGATATTTAATACTTTCAACTCTTTATCGTCAGCAATCAATATGTTTTCTCCATCTACCAATACTCCTGATTTTGAAAACAATACTTTTGAAGAAACTCCATCAATTTTATCTTTAACTCCTTCACTTACATTAAAAAACGATAAATCATATGTTCTTCGTCTTCCTCTTCCACCAGTAGAAATGATTACTCCATCAGTTTCTGAGTACATGGCCAAGTACGAAGGGCTACTTACCTTAGATGTAGTCACTGTTACTTCTTCTGCAAGATCTTTTAAGTTTAATTTTGTAACAAAATTAGGTCCGTCTTGAGACACTATGAATAAACTATTTTCAAAGTTTGTAAAAGATATTGAATTTTTATTTAGAGACTCATATACATTTAGGGTAAAAACTTGACTTTCATCTAAATGCCCTACCACTGTTTTGTCCCCCTCATAACTTAGTATAAAAGAATTATCATAAATTGGAGTTGGTTCTTGTTTCGTTGAATCACTTGAACATGAAAAAAAAACTGATATTAAACATACCAATACAATACTATAATTACGTATCATTATTATAATTAAATTTAAAGTTTCTGAAAACAAAAAAATACAAACATTATATTTCAAATGTTCTTTACTGCTTCTTCTTTTAACCCGAAAGAAAAGCAATGAATTAAATTTTGGCAGGTCTCCTGACTAACATCTTGCTACTACCTTCCCGTAAAAACAGTGGCGTAAGAAATAACAAGTATCTATAATTTTAATAGACTAAGTTTACAGTTGCGGGTACAGTTTAGGATTCTCACCTAATTCCCTTTTAATTTTCTTTACAATAAAGAAAAACCGCGGCAAATATATTTTAGTCGTAGGAAAGAAACACTAATTTTACTGTTAAAATTATACTTCCTTCTTTTTCGATAAAAGTAAACTCTCATAATTGTTATAAGAATAATTAAAAAGTAGAATAATAATAGCTTAAAACGCAAATTAAAGTTAATTAAAATATGTTTTTCAACTTTTAAAGTTACAATATATAACCAAAAAAAGCATAATTGTTTAAAAACAAAAACATCATTCAGTTATTTGCATTATAATAAACAATAAAATTAAAATTATGTGTGGAATTGTATGTGCGTTTGATTTAAAACAATCTTCAGATAAATTAAGACCTCAATTATTAGAAATGGCTAAGAAAGTTCGCCATAGAGGTCCAGACTGGAGTGGAATTTATAGCGATGAAAAAACAATTATGGCACATGAGCGACTAGCAATTGTTGATCCTGCCTCTGGACAACAACCTCTATTTAGCCATGACCGTAGATTTGTCTTAGCTGCTAATGGAGAAATATATAATCATAAAGAAATAAGAAAACAACTTAAGGAAAAACATGAGTTTTTAACTAAATCTGATTGTGAGGTTATCTTAGCTTTATACAAAGAAAAGGGAGTTGAGTTTTTAGATGATTTAAACGGGATTTTTGGTTTTGCTGTGTACGATTCAATTACAGATGAATATTTAGTAGCTCGTGACCATATGGGAATTATTCCTTTATACATGGGATGGGATAAACACGGAACTTTTTATGTGGCCTCTGAGTTAAAAGCGCTAGAAGGAGTTTGTAACAAAATCGAAATTTTTCCTCCAGGACACTATTATACGCGTGAAGACGGATTACAAAAATGGTATTCTCGTGATTGGATGGAATACGAAGCTGTGAAAGACAATAAGACCTCCATAGATGAAGTTCGCGATGCTTTAGAAGCCGCTGTTCATAGGCAACTAATGAGTGATGTACCTTATGGAGTATTACTTTCAGGTGGATTGGATTCTTCCATCACCTCTGCTATTGCAAAAAAATATGCTGCTAAACGCGTAGAATCTGGTGATAAAGATGCTGCTTGGTATCCGCAATTACATTCATTTTCTATTGGTTTAGAAGGTTCACCTGATTTAGCTGCAGCTAAAAAAGTATCGGAATATATTGATACTATTCATCATGAAATAACCTTTACTATTCAAGAAGGCTTAGACGCAATAAAAGATGTTATTTACAACCTGGAAACTTACGATATTACAACAGTTCGTGCCTCTACTCCAATGTATTTAATGGCACGTGTTATTAAATCTATGGGAATAAAAATGGTCTTATCTGGCGAAGGTGCTGATGAACTTTTTGGAGGATATTTATACTTCCATAAAGCCCCTAATGCAGAAGAATTCCATAAAGAAACTGTACGAAAATTAGATAAATTGTATCAATACGATTGTTTACGCGCCAATAAAAGCTTAATGGCTTGGGGAATTGAAGGTCGTGTACCATTTTTAGATAAAGAATTTATGGATGTAGCAATGCGTATTAACCCAGAAGACAAAATGATTAATGGTGAACGTATGGAAAAATGGGTGTTACGTAAAGCTTTTGAGAGCTATTTACCAAAAGAAGTAGCTTGGAGACAAAAAGAACAATTTTCTGACGGAGTTGGCTACAACTGGATTGACACCTTAAAGGAAGTTGTAGAAGCTGCTATTACTGACGAAATGATGGCAAATGCTCCACATCGCTTTCCTACACAAACACCAAGAGCTAAAGAAGAATACTATTATCGTTCAATATTTGAAGAGCATTTTCCAAGTGAAACTGCTGCTTTAACAGTTCCGTCTGTGCCTTCAATTGCTTGTAGCACCCCTACCGCACTGGCTTGGGATAAAAGTTTTCAAAACCAAAACGAACCTTCTGGTAGAGCTATCAAAGCTGTACATGAAGACGCTTACTAAGAAAAATTCTTAGTTTTTTTTTCAAATTTTAGTTGTAAAGAAAACCTCGCTTATTGGCGAGGTTTTTGTTATTCCTTTAAATTTATTTTTTAATTTGGAGCTACATAAAAAGGAGATAAGTTCACCTTTGCATTTCTTCTAGCTCCATAATAATTATAGTAACTCTTATTTTTTTCAATTGTATAAAACGAATCTACATAATCATCATTATTGGCATACCAGCTATCAGGCATCGCTTGAATTATTGCTCCAGCAACCTGACCCAAAACATTAACCCAAGGTTGTGTTGAAACTGTTCCTATAATTTGAAAAACTCCATTTACAATAGCAGAAACTAAGTCTTTATAATTTGTATTGTCATCTTTTTCAAATAACTGAATATTTGCTGCTTGATATTGATAATCATCCCAAAACAATAATATTTGATTCGGGTAATAATCAGTATCGTCATGATCTAAATAATACATAGGTATTATCTTAATTTCAGGGTTATTTTTATCATCTTTAATACCAGATGTTATTGCATATACCTCAGCAGCACCACTTATCCAAGGCTCTTCATCGTCATTTAATCTTATTTTATCTAACTTCGTAGTTTCTAATCCAGTGTTTCTTGCAGATTTAGTACTTAAATCTAATGAAGACTTTAAAAACCTGTTGTTTTGAACTCCATTTTCTTGAAGATACTCATTCATATAAATTACCTCTCTCTTCAAGGCTTCAAAACCATCAGTTTCAATAACAATAACTGTTTGACTTGGTGCTTCTTTAGGATCAAGATAAACAACTTCTTTATCTATTGTATACGCTTCAACTCTCTCCCAAGTTTTCTCATCTCCTTCAGGAGCAAAAGAAAATAATACATTAGAAAAATCTTCTATTCTCTCTCCATTGTGCATCCAAACTTCCAAAATCTCTATCTTTTCAGGAGCGGCTTCTTTAGACGCCTTACTTTCTAACATAGTGGTTTTAGACATTAACATTTTATATGACTCTTCATCACTTACAAACTCAGAAGTTTGGTTTAAAATTTTAGACATCGCTACACTTGGTTGCTGATTATTCAATAACTCAAGAGTCTTTTCTTTAAAGCTTTGATTCTTCATCAAATCAATAAATTGAAAAGTAGCTTCTTTCTTATTTGTTAAACTAGAAATTTGCTCTTCTGTCAAACTTTCTGAACCAGTAACTAATTCTTCAGAATTGTTACAGCCAATAAACAACATAGAAGCCAATAAAGCTCCTAATAAAATTCGGGGGGTTTTCATTTTAAAAAAAATTTAATTTATTAATACTAGCTTCAATATTAACAAAAAACACAACAAAAACCTTAAAAAATGTTAATTTTTTACAAAAGCACAAACAAAAAACCATTAAACACTAATTTAAATTCATTTATTTAACACCAAACAAACAATTTTATAACTTTACTTTTATAAAACATTTTTAAAGCCAAATAAGCTATTTTTATAAAAAAAGATTAAACCAAACTATCCATTTATCTTCAAATTCTAATTTAAAAGTGTTTTTAGCCGTTTTAAGGGCTTCTTTATTTCTTAAGCAATTGTTGATAAAACATCACAAAAACCTCTTAAAAACTTTATTTAAAGTTTATAAAATCGTAAATTTGTAATGTAACAATAATCGCTCCCGAGCGATTTTTTTATGATAAAGACTTTAATTTAATTCTCTTTATAATGAGCGAAGAAAAAAAACATAATTATTCTGCCGATAGTATCCAGGCGCTAGAAGGAATGGAGCACGTACGCATGCGTCCTTCCATGTATATTGGAGATGTTGGAGTACGAGGATTACACCATTTAGTATATGAGGTTGTAGATAACTCTATTGACGAAGCCTTAGCTGGTCACTGTGATGAAATATCAGTAGATATTAATGAAGATAACTCTATTACAGTAAAAGATAATGGTCGTGGTATTCCTGTTGGAATTCATAAAAAAGAAGGAGTTTCTGCCCTACAGGTTGTAATGACCAAGATTGGTGCTGGTGGTAAATTTGATAAAGATTCATACAAGGTATCTGGTGGACTACATGGTGTTGGAGTCTCTTGTGTGAATGCACTTTCTGATCATTTAACTGCAACTGTACATAAAGAAGGTAAAATTTGGCAACAAGAATATGAAAGAGGTAAAACTTTATACCCTGTAAAAACTATTGGAGATACAGATTTTACTGGAACTATTGTTAGCTTCTTGCCAGATAAATCAATCTTTCAACAAACAACAGAATACAACTACGATACCTTAGCTACACGTATGCGCGAATTGGCATACTTAAATAAAGGTATCACCATTACGTTAACTGACAAACGTAATCAGGATGATGAAGGAAATAATATTTCTGAAACATTTCATTCTGAGGAAGGTTTATCTGAATTTGTGAAATTCTTAGACGGGACAAGAACACAGATTATTCAAGATGTAATTTCTATGGAAGGTGAAAAGAATGGAATTCCTGTAGAAGTTGCTATGGTGTACAATGATTCGTATGCTGAGAATTTACACTCATACGTAAATAACATTAATACACACGAAGGAGGTACACACCTATCAGGTTTCCGTCGTGGTTTAACGCACACATTAAAAAAGTATGCTGATGAGTCTGGTTTACTTAAAAATGTAAAATTCGAAATTGCTGGTGATGACTTCCGTGAAGGATTGACAGCAATTGTATCTGTAAAAGTAGCAGAACCTCAATTTGAGGGTCAAACAAAAACAAAATTAGGTAACCGTGAAGTAAGCGCTGCTGTATCACAAGCGGTATCTGAAATGTTAACAGATTACTTAGAAGAAAATCCAAACGACGCTAAAACCATTGTTCAAAAGGTTATTTTAGCTGCACAAGCACGTCACGCAGCACGCAAAGCTCGTGAAATGGTACAGCGTAAAACAGTAATGAGTATTGGTGGTTTACCTGGTAAATTATCAGACTGTTCTGAAACTGACCCTGCTCAATGTGAAATATTCCTTGTTGAGGGAGACTCGGCAGGTGGTACTGCAAAACAAGGTCGTGATCGTAACTTCCAAGCCATTCTTCCTTTAAGAGGTAAAATCTTAAATGTAGAAAAAGCTATGCAACATAAAGTTTTTGAAAATGAAGAAATCAAAAACATGTTTACTGCATTAGGAGTTACTATTGGAACAGAAGACGACCCTCGTGAATTAAACTTAACCAAATTACGTTACCATAAAGTAGTTATTATGTGTGATGCCGATGTGGATGGTTCTCACATTGCTACTTTAATCTTAACATTCTTCTTCCGTTACATGCGTGAAATGGTTGAACAAGGATATATTTACATTGCTACTCCTCCTTTATATTTAGTTAAAAAAGGGCAAAAACGCGAGTATGCATGGGATGACAATCAACGTGATTTAATTGCTCAAAAAATGGGTGGATCAGTAACAATTCAACGTTATAAAGGTCTTGGAGAGATGAACGCAGAACAATTATGGGACACTACCATGAATCCTGAGTTTAGAACACTACGACAAGTTACTATTGACAACTTAACTGAAGCTGATAGAATATTCTCTATGCTAATGGGTGATGAAGTTCCTCCACGTAGAGATTTCATAGAAAAGAATGCAAAATATGCGAATATTGATGCATAAAACAATTTCTTAACGACAAAAAAGCTCAATAAAATTATTGAGCTTTTTTTATTTTATATTTTTACCGCTTAAAACAACATCCTCATAATTATGAAAAAAATTCTTTTACCACTTTTAACTTTAATGGTAAGCTTTAGTGTTAAAGCTCAGGAATTAGAAACTATTTTATTAGCAAAAGAAGACGCTAGCAAACTAACAAATGCTTATTTAGATCCTGCTATGAAAGGTTTTATTTATAGCATGAACAATGGCTGGTATCATACTGCTAAAGTTCACAAAAAATTTGGCTTTGATATCACTATTGGTGCTAATGCTTCTTTTGTACCTTCTGAAGATGAAATATTTAATCTAACAAAAATAGGATTATCTAGTAATACTACCTATAACCAAAATACTACACCAACAGTTACTGGAAGCAATTCCCTAACTCCTGCAGAATTAACATATAGAACAACCGTTAATGGACAAGAAGTTGAAGCTAACTTTACAATGCCTGAAGGCGTTAAAGATGATCTACCTGCTAATGCCGTACCAGCTCCTTCTGTTCAAATTGGATTAGGACTTCCTTATAAATTTGAAGCAATGGTTAGATATGTACCAAAAGTAGGCTCTGATGATGTAAAAGGAGGATTGTTTGGAATAGGAGTAAAAAAAGAAATTACCAATTGGTTTGGTCCTATGGATAAAACACCATTGCATGTTTCTTTACTAGCTGCCTACACCAATATGAATGTTGATTATACAATAGGTGATGTTTCTGGTGATGTATCAACCGAAAATGCTTCTGCAGAATTTAAACTAAATTCATATACTGTACAAGCAATCGCATCTTTAAACTTTCCTGTTATTAATATTTACGGAGGTGTAGGATATAATGGAGGTAATACCAGACTAAATATGCTTGGAACCTACATTCTTAGATACGAATTCAATAATATTCCAGTAGATGAAGAAAGAGTTACTGACCCTTTATCTTTAAAGACTAATACGGGTAGCTTTAACACCACATTAGGTGCTCGTTTAAGTTTAGGTTTCTTTAAAATCTTCGGAAGTTATACCTTACAAGAGTATAACTCTGTTAATGCAGGTATTGCTTTTAGTTTTAGATAAAACTCACTTTATAAACCAATAATAAAAAAAACCTATTTTGTAAAAATAGGTTTTTTTTATTCTCTATATTCGCAACTAATTTTTTTACTTTAACAAAATTTTAACCTCTTAATTTTTAAGTGTTATGAAAACAAAATTATTCTTATTACTTCTATTAATCTCTATATTAGTATCTGCCCAAAAGGCCCCTGATCACACACTTACTCTCGATAGTAAAATTAGTGACGTTTACCTACACAACCTAACAGGGATTCCCGTGATTACAACAGACGGTGCCGTATATGGAGTTAATGGTGAAACAGGTCAAAAAATATGGGAGTTCAAAGAAAGTGGGTTTATTAAAAATCTTAATGCTCTTGGTCAAGATGGAGGCTCTTCTTTTAGTGAAGTAGCATTATCTCCATTCGGAAAATTTAATCAAACAATTTTCAACATCAAAACAGGTCATAAAATTTTAGACGAAAAGACCAATGGATACAAAGGAATTTTTGATGACAAGTTTGTTTTTGGTAAAAATGCTATTTTATTTTTTGCAAAAACTGATAAAACTGAAGCTAAACTATTTTTAACTAGCATTGAAAATGATAACATCATTTGGGAAAGCTCTATAAAAACCAATAAGAAATTAGGAAGCTTATTATTAGGAGGTGCAGGTGCTTATAACTTTATCCAAAACGAAGATAAAATTGCTTTTACAGCTGGTAAAACTGTTTTTTTAATCAACAAATCTGATGGTAAAGTTATATTATCAGAAAAATACGATGCTGGTAAATTGTTTTTTACAGAAGATAATAAGTCTTTAATCGCTGTTGAAAACAAAAGTAGTTCTTTAGTTGGGGGAGCTATTAAAGCTGGTTTTACCATGGGATTATCCCTAATAGGGAAAAAAGTAATTGGTAAAGAGCTTATTGCTTTTGATGTAAATTCAGGTAAAGAAACTTGGAAAAAACCTATTAAACTAGATGAGGGGTTTGTAGACTATCAATTTGAGGATGGAAAATTATTTTTAATCCACGAAGACGGAGCTAAATTATTTGACTATCATACTGGTGAAGATGCTTGGAAAAAAGAATTCAAAAGAAAAAAAGTTAAAGGTGTTGAAAAAACTTCAGAAGGTTATATTGTTTATTACAAAAACAAAAAGCATTTGGTAGATAATACTGGTAAAAAAGTTTGGAAAAAACCTCAAAAGGTTATTAAAAATGTAGATTTTGAAGTAGACGACGAAGAAGAATTCACTACTTTCTCTTATGATAAAGGTACTATTTTTGTAACCCCATACAGAATAGAATATTTCCAAAACGGAGAAGAGAAAAGAGTATACAAAATTAAATTAGATGAAAAAAATGATAAACTAACCTATCATGAGAAAAACAACTCTTTAATTTTATTAAGTGGTAAAAAACTATACATTTTAAACCCTGACAAAGAACTTGGAAAAGACCAAGTAAAAAAGATTGATTTTAATGATGCTAGTAAAATAACCTCTGTTGAAATAAGAGACAATGGTTATTTCATCAACAGCAACTGGGAATATGTAATTACAGACTTCAAAGGTAATGTAATAAAGAATGAATACTTTAAACAACCTGGCGAAGGGTTTAGACATTTAAAGAATTTTGGTTCTTATGCATTAGGTTTTACTGGTTTTGGAATGCAAGGACTTGGATACGCTAACGCCACATATGGATCAGCACTAGTTGGATCAGGAGCTTTTGTAGGTAAACAAAACACAATAAATCGCGGTATAAAACATGCTAACAAAGGCGTATCTCAATTTAACGACGGAACAACGATTTCTGAAATAGGAGAGTTATTATGGGATGGAGACCGTCACAATGCTTTTAAAGCCACTAAAAATAATGCCTTCTTCTATGCAAACAAAGGAGGTAAAAAAGTTTTAGTGCAAGTTAACAAAGATTCTGGTGACACTGTTGAAACATATGAGTTTGGTGTAGATAAACCAAAATACAAAATTGACAAGCCCGCTAAAAAGATTTATTTTTCTAAAGGAAAAGACTTAAAAATATTTAGCTACAACTAACAATATAAAACCCGTTGAAATATCAACGGGTTTTTCTTTTATATCCATAGCCAAATCGCTATTTTTGTGCATCTTGTGCGGATTCCGCACTTATAAACATAATTAATTACAAAAAACATATATAAAATGAAAGTAACGGTTGTAGGAGCAGGTGCTGTAGGTGCTAGTTGTGCTGAGTACATTGCTATTAAGAATTTCGCTTCTGAAGTTGTTTTAGTTGATATTAAAGAAGGTTTTGCTGAAGGTAAAGCAATGGATTTAATGCAAACTGCTTCTTTAAATGGTTTTGATACTAAAATTACAGGAACAACAGGAGATTATAGCAAAACTGCTGGATCAGACATCTGTGTAATTACTTCAGGTATTGCTCGTAAACCAGGAATGTCTCGCGATGAGTTATTAGGAATCAATGCTGGTATCGTAAAATCAGTAGCTGCTAGTTTAGTTGAGCAATCTCCTAATACAATCATTATCGTAGTATCTAACCCAATGGATACTATGACATATTTAGTACACAAAGCGACTGGATTACCTAAAAATAGAATCATTGGTATGGGTGGAGCATTAGACTCTGCTCGTTTTAAATATCGTTTAGCTGAAGCTTTAGAAGCTCCTATTTCTGATGTTGACGGAATGGTTATTGGTGGACACTCTGACAAAGGAATGGTACCGTTAACTCGTTTAGCTACTCGTAACTCTGTTCCTGTATCTGAATTCTTATCAGAAGAAAGATTAGAGCAAGTAAAACAAGATACTAAAGTTGGTGGTGCTACCCTAACTGGTTTATTAGGTACTTCTGCTTGGTATGCTCCAGGTGCTGCTGTATCTGGTTTAGTACAAGCAATTGCTTGTGACCAAAAGAAAATATTCCCTTGTTCTGCTTTATTAGAGGGAGAATATGGTTTATCTGATTTATGTATTGGTGTACCAGTAGTATTAGGTAAAAACGGAATTGAAAAAATCGTTGAAATTAACTTAAGCGAAGAAGAAAAAGCTGCTTTAACTTCTTCTGCTGAAGCTGTTAAAAACAACAACACTACTTTAACTTTCTAGGAAGTTAAAAACGTAGAATCTAAAAGTCCTGAGTAATGAATTTACTCAGGACTTTTTTTTATAATTTTTTGTTAAAATTCAAATAGTGGTGTAAGATTCTGCTAATCTGAACGTCTTTATTATGGAGAAGCATTAGTAGTGTTTCTTTTCATAGTTTTTCATAGCAATTTTCCCACTTCATTCTTGAAGTGGGTTTGTTTTTTTTTATAAAAAATTAAACTGCTTGCTGTACTACTTCAAACAATTCTCCACCTTCGCATTTAATTACTTTTTGTTTAAACTTTACAATCAATTGATAATCGTGCGTAGCCATAAGAATCGTTTTTCCACTTTGGTGAATTTCATTCAATAACTCCATCACCTCTAGTGAAGTTTTTGGATCTAAGTTCCCCGTAGGTTCGTCTGCTAAAATTAATTCAGGATTATTTAATAATGCTCTTGCAATTGCTACGCGTTGTTGCTCTCCTCCAGACAATTCAAAAGTTTTTTTATAGTACTTTTCCTTCATTCCTACCTTATCTAAAACTTCATGAATTTTATCTTTCATTTCAGTTTTATCTTTCCACCCAGTTGCCTTTAATACAAACTCTAAATTTTCAAATACGTTTCTATCGTTTAATAGTTTAAAATCCTGAAAAACGATACCTAATTTTCTTCTTAAAAAAGGAATATCTTTTTCTTTCATTTTCTTTAAATCAAAATCAACGATGCTTCCTAAACCACGTTGCAAACGTAAATCACCATACAAGGTTTTTAACAAACTACTTTTCCCACTTCCAGTTTTACCAATTAAATAATAAAAATCACCTTTATTTAAAGTAAAGTTTACTTTTGATAACACTAAATTGTCTTGTTGATAAATATCTGCGTTTTCTAGGTGTAAAACAGGATTTTCCATGGAGTGTAGTTTTTTACAAATCTAAAATTTTATAACGTAATTCTCTAACATTTCTTACTTTTGATAAAAAGTCTCCCAACAAAAATAAAAAACTAACGTTATAGTTTCTAGATAACTAAAAAATATGAGATTTAACTGTTTCAAAAAAAGCTGCTACTTATTTGTTTTTTTAACCATTACAACAGCGGTAATAGCGCAAGAATCAGCTATAAATACTGATGTAAATGCCAATTTTCATAAAGCAATGCGCTTGTATAATAATAAAGCATACGCTGCTTCTCAAGAAGTTTTTCGTGAAGTTTCACTAAATTCTGAAAAACATCATAACTTAAAAGCTGATGCTGACTATTATGATGCTATGTGTGCAATAAAATTACAACAAGATGATGCTGACTATAGAGTTAATCAGTTTGTTGAAAACTACCCTTACAACAATAAAAAAGAAAAAGCATTTTTAAATGTTGGTAATTATTATTTCGCCAACAGAAAAGCTGCTCACGCCCTAAAATGGTATCAAAAAGTAAATGAAAAACTATTGAGTCCAGAAGAAAAAAATGAACTCAATTATAAAATGGGCTATGCATTATTAGTTTCTAACTATTTAAAAGATGCTAAATCTCGTTTTCAAACTCTGTTAGGAAATCCTATTTATGGTAACGACGCTCGTTACTATTACGGATACATAGCCTATAAAGAAGAAAACTTTGGAGAAGCAGAAGACAATTTAAGTCAACTAGCTAATGATGCTACTTACCAAGCAAAAGCAAATTACTATATATTAGACATCAGTTTTAAAGCTGGAAGGTTCGATAAATCAATTCAAATTGGAGAACAATTACTAAAAACTACGAAAGATCAAAAAGAGATTTCTGAAATTTCTAAAATTGTTGGTGAAAGTTATTTCAACCTTAAAAAATACGAAAAAGCTATTCCGTTTTTAAAAGCCTACAAAGGAAAAAATGGTCGTTGGACAAATACCGATTACTATTATTTAGGCTATGCTTATTATCAACAAAAAGATTATGAAACTGCTGTTAGTAATTTTAATAAAATTATTGGTGGAAATAACAAAGTAGCGCAAAATGCTTACTATCATTTAGGAGAGTGTTATTTAGAATTAGATAAAAAAACGGAAGCTTTAAACGCATTTAAAAATGCAAGTGAAATGGATTTTGATGCTCAAATTACTCAAAGTTCTTCTTTAAATTATGCGAAGTTAAGTTACGAGGAAGGAAACCCGTATGAAAGTGTTCCTGATGTTTTAAAAGGCTTTTTAGCTAAATACCCAACATCTCCATACGCTGCTGAAATTAGCAATTTGTTAGTGACTTCATACTTGCATCAACAAGATTATCAAGGTGCTTTGGACTTTTTAAATACTTCAGAGACTCCAGAAAGTAAAAGTATTATTAATGAAGTTTCTTTATACAGGGGAATTCAATTATATAACGAAACTAAAATAACAGAAGCCAAACCATACTTTGTAAATGCAACTCAGTCAGAGAACCCTACTGTGAGTAACAAAGCAGCTTACTGGTTGGCTGAAACCGAATATTCTTTAGGAAATTATCAAAGTGCCCTTAAACACTTCTTATCTGTTACTGATAAGGATATTAACGAGGCTAAGATGCTTAATTACCAAATTGGGTACACAAACTTCAAATTAAAAAGTTATCCAAATGCTGCAAAATACTTTCAGCAATTTTTAGAACAGAATCTTGATGATAACGATTTAAACGATGATGCTTCCAATCGCCTAGGAGATTCTTTTTATGCTTCAAAAAGCTACACAAATGCTATTAAGGCATATAATAAGGTAATTCAAGAAGGCGGTGTAGGATCTGATTATGCACAATATCAAACCGCTATGAGTAATGGCTTTTTGGGAAAAAATGATGCTAAAGTCCAAGATCTAGAAACTTTAATTAGTGATTACGATGGTTCTCAATTAAAAGATGATGCTTTATTTCAATTAGCAACCACTTACACAACCATGAATAACGTTTCAAAAGCGCAAAAAACTTACGAACGTTTATTAAAGAATCATCCAAAAAGCAACTACGTTCCAAATGTATTATTACGCCAAGGATTATTATATTATAGCAACAACAACAACAGAAAAGCTATCGAAAAATATAAAGAAGTTGTTGCGAAGCATCCTAATTCAAACGAAGCAAAACAAGCAGTAACCAACGTTAAAAATGTATATATCGATATAGGTAAAGTAGATGAATATGCTACTTGGGTTAAAAACATATCTTTTGCTAATGTTAGCAATGCAGAATTAGATAACGCAACCTATCAATCTGCTGAAAATAAATTCCTAGAGAACGACAACACTAAGGCTATTGAAGGATTCAATAAATACTTACAACAATTTCCTAACGGGATTAATGTCTTAAAAGCTCATTTTTACTTAGCTCAAGCGTATAACAACACAAAGTTATTTGATAAAGCTATCCCTCACTACACCTATGTAAACAAACAAACAAAAAGCGAGTTTACAGAAGAATCTTTAACGAAGTTAGCTAATATTTATTTACAAAAAGAAGATTGGAGCAACGGTATTGTAGTACTCCAACAACTAGAAAAGGAAGCTAACTACCCACAAAACATCATTTTTGCTCAAAGTAATTTAATGAAAGGGTACTATAAAAAAGATGATTACACCAATGCTATTACTTATGCTGAAAAAGTGTTACTCAAAGGAAAGGTAGATACTAATATTGCTGAGGATGCTAAAATAATTTTAGCACGCTCCTCTTTCAAAAACAATGACTTTTTAACTGCTGAAGAATATTTTAACGAAGCTAGTAAAAAAGCTACTGGTGAACTGAAAGCCGAATGTTTATACTACAATGCTTTCTTTTTGCATGAGAATAAAGAATATGAAGCATCTACCAAAGCTGTACAAGATTTAATTGCCAACTACTCATCATATAAGTACTGGGGAGTTAAAAGTTATATAATAATGGCTAAAAACTATTATGCTTTGAAAGATGCATATCAAGCAACATACATCCTGGAGAACATCATCAAAAACTTTACACAGTATAAAGATGTAATTGAAGAAGCAAAAAACGAGCTTCGTACCATTAAAAATAAAGAAGCAAAAACAAACGAATCAGTAACTACCCAAAACTAAAATTTGTTAATAACAAACGAAAGTTAAATGACTAGATCGATGAAAAAGCACTTAAGTTTACTTGTTTTATTTGTAGTAGCATACACAAATGCACAAGAAAAAAACACCACTAATAAAGCTAAAGACACTATTATAAAAACCGAAGTTGTAAATGTTGTAACTTCATATGTTCCTAAAATTACTGATGCTTTTAAAATAAAGCAAAAACCTGTGATTGAACACACAAAAGAAACTCAGAAAAAAGCTTTAGAATATCAAATATATTCGGTTCCTGTTGCCTCTACTTTTATCCCCAAAAGTGGAACAATGAAAAAAGTTGACTTGGGTAAAAGAGAAAAGTTATATCCTAACTATGTATCGGTTGGTTTCGGAAACGTCCTTTCACCTTTTTTAGAAGCATATGTAAGACGAAATGAAAGTTATAATAGTGAATTAACAGCACATCTAAAGTTCCTATTATCATCTGACCCTGTAGCTAACACAGAATTAAGCAGTACTTTTTATAATATTGACCTAAACATAAACTACACCCAACAAGAACGTTATTTTCAATGGTCAGCAGGTATCAGTGCTGAAAAAGACAAATACAACTGGTACGGTTTACCTACAAATATTACGTTTACAGAAACTACTTTAAGTGCTATTGAAGAAGCACAAAGTTACAATCACATAAAAATATTTGGTCAAATAAAACCAGATGACTCTTTTTTAGATGAAGCTAATGGGTCAATCGCTTTTTTCTCTGACTCGTTTGAAAGTGCTGAATTTTTAGTTGATGGTAATGCACAATTTCGTTTTCCTTTAGATAATTTTCATCGCCAATTAAACGATTTGTATATAAATACCACTATTAATTACTTAGGAGGTTCTTATGCTTACGCATACGATGCAATTACTCCGATAGATTATAACTTCATTACACTTGGAGTACATCCTACTTACAAATTCAATGTACAAGATTTAGCAATTCAATTAGGAGCAAAAAGTTACTTTTCAATGGATACAGAAAATAGTGAAAACAACTTTTTCATCTATCCTGATGTAGAAATTTCATATCCTATCGTTAAAGAACTAGCAAATGTATTTGTTGGCGCATCTGGTGATTTAACCACAAATATGTATCAATCTTTTACAGATGATAACCCATATTTATCTCCTACTCTTGACATGAGACAAACTAATAAAAAGTTTGATGCTTTCGGAGGAATTAGAGGTAAACTAAATCAT
Organism: Tenacibaculum sp. TB-53; assembly: GCF_059716285.2. Lineage (NCBI taxonomy): Bacteria > Pseudomonadati > Bacteroidota > Flavobacteriia > Flavobacteriales > Flavobacteriaceae > Tenacibaculum > Tenacibaculum sp. TB-53. The sequence goes on from NZ_CM202790.1 coordinate 1,972,544, forward strand.
CAATTCAGTTATAATGCAAAAGTAAGTTATGCTGACATAGAAAATAATCCATTTTTTGTACTGAATCAATCAAAATCGGAGGGTGATAACATTGCTGGAACTAATGGATTTACATTCTATGGATATGAATATGGGAACTCTTTTAAAGTAATTTATGATGATATTAAGTTAATGACCTTCTTTGGTGAAGTTGCCTTTGATGGCATTAAAAATCTTACTATTGGAGCGAATGCTCAGTTCAATAAATTTACCTTAACCAATGAAGAAGAAGCTTGGAACACGCCTAAAATAAAAGGAGAAGTTTTTGGAACCTACAAAACCAATAAATGGTTTGCTGGTGCTAACTTATACTTCGTAGGAAATCGTAAAGGAAGAATTTATGACACTTTACCTGCTGAGACCTTTACTTCAGTAGACTTAAAAAGTTATTTTGATGTAAACTTTAATGGTGGGTATCATTTTGATGATTCGTTCTCTGTTTTCTTAAACTTAAACAATGTTTTAAACAACAGCTATCAACGATTCAACAACTTTAATGTACAAGGATTTCAAGCAATGGGCGGCTTAACCTGGAAGTTTGATACACTGTTCTAAAAATTAAAATATATAACTTACATTTAGGGTGTTAAAACTAATACCCTAAATGAAAAAACTAACTTTTTTATTACTTACAAGTATTACTTTTTTTGCTTGTAAAACAGAACAAAAACAACCTACAACAGCTTCAAACACCTACACAGAAGCAAACTACAAACAAGATTCAACACAAGTAAAAAAACTATTCAACACTGCACTTACCCAAGGTAAATCATATGAATGGCTACATGATTTAACACAAAATATTGGAAGCCGTTTATCTGGTTCAGAAGGTGCAGCTAAATCAGTTGTTTGGGGAGAAAAACTCATGAAAGAAGTTGGTTTAGATTCTGTTTGGCTACAACCCATTATGGTGCCTCATTGGGTTCGTGGAGAAAAAGAAGTTGCTAATTATGAATTTAACGGAGAAAAAATAAATGTCCCTATTTGTGCTTTAGGAGGCTCAATTGCAACACCTTCTAACGGAATTATAGCAAAAGTTATCGAAGTAAAAAATATTGAAGAAGCTAAAAACTTAGGTGATAAAGCCAATGGTAAAATTGTATTTTTCAATGGTGCTTTTGACAACACTCTTATTAATACCTTTCAAGCTTATGGAGGTTGTGTAGGACAACGCTATGGAGGAGCTGCCATAGTTGGAAAATTTGGAGCAAAAGCAGTCATTGTTCGCTCTATGACTAATGGAATTGATGATTATCCACACACAGGTTCTATGGGGTACGGTGATATTCCAAAAGAAGAATACATTCCTGCAGCTGCTATTAGTTCTCGTGCTGCTGAAAACTTAAGCAAGCATTTAAAAGAAAACCCTAACTTACAGTTTTATTTTAAACAAAGTTGCGAAAACTTACCTGATGCCCCTTCACACAATGTCGTAGGAGAAATTAAAGGAAGTGAATACCCTAATAAAATTATGGTTGTTGGCGGACATTTAGATTCTTGGGATTTAGGGGAAGGCGCACATGATGACGGAACCGGAATTGTACAATCGTTAGAAGTTGCTTATTTGTTTAAAAAGAACAATATTAAACCTAAAAACACAATCCGTATTGTATTTTTTATGAATGAGGAAAATGGTTTACGTGGCGCTACTGAATATGCTCGTTTAGCAAAGGAAAATAACGAATTACATATTGGAGCTTTAGAATCTGATGCCGGTGGGCATACTCCAAGAGGTTTCTCTATCGATGCTAATGAAAGAAACTTGCAATTAGTTCAAAGCTGGAAAAAGCTTTTAGCACCTTACGGATTACATGATATTACTGCTGGAGGTGGCGGTGCTGACATCGGACCTTTAAAAGACGACCATGTTACCTTAGTAGGCTACCGACCAGATTCACAACGCTATTTTGATTATCATCATGCAGCTACAGATACATTTGATAAAGTAAATAAACGTGAACTTGAGTTAGGAAGTGCTTCTATGGCTAGTATTGTATATTTAATGGATAAATATTTATATAATGAAGAAGCTTTAAAACCTTAATTCATGGATACTTTTACCGTAGTATTAAAAATTATTTTCGGAATATTTTTCGCCTTTGCGGGTATTATGCACATTGTAAAACCTAAGATTTTCAATCGCTTTATTCCTGATTTCCTTCCCAAATTAGTTGTAAACTACATAGCTGGTTTATTAGAACTGCTTATTGGTATTGGATTACTAATTAATCAAACTACCAAACAAGCAGCCTTAGCAATGTTTTTATTAATGTTAATTTTCTTACCTATTCACATTTGGGATGTTTTTAGAGAAAAACCTGCAATTGGATCTAGGAAAATAGCCATTATAAGAGTGCCTCTTCAGTTTTTGTTATTATATATTGCCTATTTAATTTACACACACTAATGAAAAAAACACTACTCCCTCTACTTGTTTTTAGTTTCCTACTTTCTTGTAAACAAAAAGAAAAAGTAGATACTATTGTTATTAATTCCTATACATACACGGTAAACTCTAATTTTGACACCGCTGAAAGTTTTGCTATTAAAGATGGAAAATTTATAGCCATAGGAAACAATAAAGAAATACAAGAAAAATACACAGCAACTAATCTTATCGATGCTAAAAATAAACCTGTTTACCCCGGATTTATCGATGCACACTGTCATTTTTTCGGATTAGGTTTACAACAGCAAAAAGTAGATTTGGTAGGAACTGAAAGTTATGATGAAGTATTACAACGATTAATTGATTTTCAAAAAGAAAAGAATACAACCTACATCACAGGTCGTGGTTGGGATCAAAATGATTGGGAAGTAAAAGAGTTTCCTACCAAAGAAAAATTGGATAGTATATTTCCAAACACACCTGTTGCTATTCGTAGAATTGATGGTCATGCAATGTTAGTCAATCAAGCTGCTATTGATTTAGCTGGAATAACTCTTGACTCAAAAATTAACGGAGGAGAATTTATAAAAAAAGACGGCAAGCTAACAGGAGTGCTTATTGACAATGCGATGAATTTTATTAATAATCCAAAACCATCAAAAAAGGAGCAAATTCAAGCTTTAAAAGATGCTGAAAAAATCTGTTTTGATTTAGGATTAACTACCGTTGACGATGCTGGTTTAGATAAAGAAGTTATTGAGTTAATTGATAGTTTACAAAAATCGGGGGATTTAAAAATGCGTATATACGCTATGATTTCTAACAATCAAAAAAACCTTGATTACTACCTCAACAATGGCATCATTAAAACGGATAGATTAAACGTTCGTTCAGTAAAAGTTTATTCTGACGGAGCTCTAGGTTCTCGAGGAGCTGCTCTTAAAGACGAGTATTCTGATAAAAAAGGACATTATGGTGCTTTGGTAAACTCTTATGAGAACTTACAAAAATTAGCTAAGAGAATTGCTGCCTCCAACTATCAAATGAATACCCATGCAATTGGTGACTCTGCCAATTATGTGATGTTAAAAACCTATAACGAAGTATTAAAAAACAAAACTGACAGACGTTGGCGTATTGAGCACGCTCAAATAGTAGATGTAAAGGATTTTAATCTATTCAAAAATGTACTTCCATCTATACAACCAACACATGCCACTTCTGATATGTATTGGGCTGAAAATCGTGTAGGTACTGAAAGAATTAAAGGCGCTTATGCTTATAATGATTTATTAAAAGAATACGGAAAAGTTGCCTTAGGAACGGACTTTCCTATTGAACATGTTAGTCCATTATATACATTTTACGCAGCAACCATCAGAAAAGATTTAAAAGGATATCCCGAAAAAGGTTATCAAATGGAAAACTCTTTATCTAGAAAAAATGCCTTAAAAGGAATGACTATTTGGAATGCTTATGCAAACTTTGAAGAAAAAGAAAAAGGAAGTATAGAAGTTGGTAAAGTAGCTGATTTTATCATTTTAGACAAAGACATCGTGAAAATCGACGGAAAAGAAATTCCGAATACAAAAGTTTTAGCAACCTATATTAATGGTGAAAAAGTAAATTAAAAATGCATCTTTTTCTATTCGTTATAGTCTGATTTACAAAATCAATAAATCATGACACAACTACAACGAAAACAGGAGTTTTACAAGCAGTTAACTTTAGCTAAAAAGGCACTTAAAAGCAAAAGCTTTCAGGTGTCTTTTTATCATTTAGAAAACGCTCATGTATTAGGACAAAAACATGTTTATAGACACTCTATATCTCATTATTACATGTTAGTTTACGGAATAAAAACAAACAGCAGTAAAGAAATTATTGGCCAACTTTTTAGAATTATAGCCTCTATTTTATTTACTTTAATTTGGGTACCTACAGGAAACACAGGTGGCTCTAACATATCTGCAATTAAACCTATTCCTGTTAGAAAAGAACTTCAAAAATATTTTTAAAAATAAATGCATCTTTTTACCCTTTTCCTAGTCTATTATATAAACACACAAAACATATAATATCATGAAAAATAATAATCAATGTACCTGCACTTGCGAAGGATGTAAAACAAATGACTGCTCAAATTGTACATGTGAAAACTGCACATGCAACAACTGTAACTGTTAATTAAATCAATTTTTAAATGTTTTGTCACGCTGAATAAAATGAAAAACAAATGTTTATTTATTCAACGTGGCATTTTTCGTAAATTTATAGAATGACAACGCAACAAGTTTGGAAAAAATACGCAGATGATATAAAACACTTTATTTTAAGTAAGGTGAAAGACACTACTGTGACTGATGACCTCTTACAAGAAACATTTATAAAAGTTCACACTAAACTTCATACATTAAACGATATCACCAAACTAAAACCTTGGATTTTTACGATTGCTCGGAATACGATGATGGATTACTTCAAGAATACTAATCAAACAATTGAATTTAAAAATTTTGAAGTTCAAACAGACATAAAAGAACAAGAGCATACCGAGAAAGATTGCTTACGTGGAATCTTACAAAGCTTGCCTAAAAAGTATAGAGATCCACTATTTTTATCAGATATAAAAGGCTTAAAACAGCAAGAAGTTGCTGACATTTTAAAACAAAATTTACCAACCACTAAATCTCAAATTCAACGTGCTCGTAAATTAATTGCTCAAGGTTTTATGGATTGCTGTGGATTTTCACTTAACGAAGAAGGAAAATTAGTAGGTGAAATTCAAGACAAAGAAGATTGTAAAGTTTGTAAGTAGATTTTATTATTCAAATTGCACAAGCTACATTAAAAAAACAATTAAAAAGTACCTTGTTTAAAATATGAATCTATAATTTTTAAAACTTTCGTAACTTTGTGTAAATTCAACACTAAATGAAGATATCACAAAATATAAAAGTTGCTGTAGATGCTGTTGTTTTTGGCTACCAACAAAAAGAACTTTCTGTCTTATTAATAAAAAGAGGCATCGAGCCTTTTAAAGGAGCTTGGGCATTGCCTGGTGGATTGGTTTTAGAAAACGAATCACTAGAACATGCAGTTGAAAGAGAATTATTAGAAGAAACAGGAGTTACTATCGATTATCTTGAACAACTATATACATTCGGAACTCCCAAAAGAGACCCAAGAAACAGAGTTATTTCTGTTACCTATTTTGGTTTGGTAAGTCCCAATCATTTTAAAATTAGTGCTGATACTGATGCCGCTGAAGTACAATGGTTTCCTATTCATGAACTCCCCAAACTAGCATTTGATCACAATCGTATTTTAACCACAGCTTTACAAAGACTTCAAAACAAAATAAACTACCAACCTATTGGTTTTGAATTACTAAAAAAAGAATTTCCTTTTTCTGATTTAGAAAATTTATATCAAACAATCCTTAATCAAAAAATTGATAGACGTAATTTCAGAAAAAAAATTATGAGCTTTGGAATACTTACCGAAACCGACAAAATACACCAGCCTTCTAGTGGTAGACCTGCAAAACTTTTTAAGTTTAATGCTAAGAAGTATAAAGAACTAGAAAAGAAAGGATTCCACTTCGAAATTAAGTTTGCGTAAAAAAAACACTAAAACATTTTTTATTTTAAAAAACCGCATTATATTTGTGTAAAAATTACGCAATATGATTTTAAACTTAGATAAAAGCTTTACTCCTTACGGAACAGAAAACAATGTAGACTATAATTTCTTTACTTTTTCAGGAGGGGAACCACATATTAAAATCATTTCTGAACTTGAAAATGTGTCAGAAGTTACCATTACACATCGCATTCAGTCTTTTAATGATATCGGTACGCTTTTATTGGCTACTAATGCATTAAAAAACACGGGGATTACAAAGTTACACGTTGTCCTTCCCTATTTTCCAGCCGCTCGTCAAGACAGATTAATGGTATCAGGCGAACCATTATCGGTAAAAGTATATGCAGATATTATAAATGCGCAAAACTTTAAGTCAGTAACTGTTTTCGATCCACATTCTGAGGTAACTCCTGCCCTATTGAATAACTGTAAGGTTATCGATAATCACAAATTTATAGAGCTAGTTACACAACAGCTTTCAGAAGATTTGACATTAATCTCTCCTGATGGTGGTGCTTTAAAAAAGATATACAAAGTTGCTGCTTACCTTCAAAACTATGAAGTAGTTGAATGCTCAAAAAGCAGAAACGTAAAAACAGGTCAGTTGACAGGTTTTAAAGTATATACTGATGACTTACAAGGAAAAGATTGTTTGATAGTAGATGATATTTGTGATGGTGGAGGTACTTTTCTAGGGCTAGCTAAAGAACTAAAAGCTAAGAATGCAGGAAACTTATACTTAGCGATAAGTCACGGAATATTTAGTAAAGGTTTTGATGAACTTGAAAAACACTTCACCAAAATTTTTACAACAGATAGTTTTAAAACTATAGAAAACGATAATTGCATACAGATTGAATTGGGAAAATTGCTATAAAAATCATAAAAAACTACTATGAAAAATAACATTATAAAGTCAACATTTATTGGATTGGCTGTAGCTGATGCTCTAGGGGTACCTGTGGAGTTTAAAAACAGGCAAGAGTTAAAACAAAACCCTGTAATAAACATGAGAGAGTTTGGAACACATCATCAACCCAAAGGAACTTGGTCAGATGATAGTTCTCTTACATTTTGTTTAGCTGAAAGTTTATGTCAAGGATACGATTTAGTGGATATTTCATATAAATTTATCCAATGGATGAATGCTGAGATATGGACTCCACACGGTAATGTTTTTGATATCGGAATCCAAACGCGAAAAGCGATTGAACAACTTTCAAAAATCATAAATAAAAAAGACTATAAAGAACTAGAAATTTTAAAATATTCTGATGATGAATATACAAATGGTAATGGTTCATTAATGAGAATTGTTCCTTTACTCTTTTACATAAAGGATAAAAAAATAAATGACCAGTTTAATATTATTTGGCATGTTTCATCACTAACACATCCCCACATAAGATCGGCAATTTCTTGTTTAATATATTTAAAATTAGCTGAACATATTTTAAATGGATTTTCAACTGTAGATTCATATAAAAAGATGCAAAAGGAAATTACTGTCTTTTTTTCAGAAAGAAATATTTCTTCTTACGAGCAAAATTATTTCTCTAGAATTTTAAAGCAAGATATATCTAGTTTAAAAGAAGAAGATATAAATTCCAGTGGCTATGTTCTACATACATTAGAAGCTTCACTTTGGTGTTTACTTATCACTTCTAATTATAGTGAAGCAGTTTTAAAAGCTGTAAATTTAGGGGATGATACTGATACTACAGCTACTATAGTTGGAGCTATTGCTGGTATGTACTATGGAATAGATAATATATCTCAAGAATGGGTAGATTCATTAGTAAGAAAAGATGATATTCTTCAATTAAGTCTACAATTTGCTAAAAAATACAACTATGACAATTAAAATTATAAAAGGAGATATTACAAAAGTAAGAGTTGACATTATAGTTAATGCTGCTAATTCAAGTTTATTAGGAGGAAGTGGTGTCGATGGAGCTATACACAGAGCGGGCGGCTCTTCTATTTTAGAAGAATGCCAACAAATTAGGAACAAACAAGGTAAATGTAAAACTGGGGAAGCTGTAATTACAACTGCAGGAAATCTTCCTGCTAAAAAAGTTATACATACTGTTGGCCCTGTGTACCAAGAAGGAAAAAATAACGAGAAAGAATTATTAGCCAACTGTTATAAAAACAGCCTGTTACTTGCTAAAGAAAACAATTTGCATTCCATCGCTTTTCCTTGCATTAGTACAGGGATTTATCGCTTTCCTAAACAAGTAGCAGCTGAAGTAGCTCTTTCAACAATAAAAAGTACTCCAATATTAGATGAAGTAATTTTTGTATGTTTTGATAATGAAAGCTACATGATATATAAAAAAATATTAAATGATGAGTAATATCAACTATATAAAAGGAGACGCAACCCTACCAAAACAAGAAGGTAGTAAAATTATTGTTCATGTTTGCAATGATATTGGTGGTTGGGGAAAGGGTTTTGTAATGGCAATTTCTAAAAGGTGGAAAGCTCCTGAAAAAGAATATCGTAACTGGTATAAAACTAAAGAAAATTTTAGTTTAGGAGAAGTTCAATTTATACAAGTTGAAGAAGATTTATGGGTAACAAATCTTATAGGGCAACACAAAATTAGAAAAGATGAAAATGGTAATCCTCCAATTCGTTATAAAGCTATTCAACAAGGATTACAAAAAGTACATGAAAAAGCAAAAGAGTTGAACGCATCCGTTCATATGCCAAGAATTGGCTGTGGATTGGCTGGGGGAAAATGGGGTAAAATAAAACCCTTAATTATAAAAGAACTCATTGAAAATTCTGTTTCTACTACAGTATATGACTTTGAATAAAATTGAAAAAAATGAATGAGAGAAATACAAAAAGAATAAGTAAGTTTTTAAGCCTGATATTAAGGCATCAGCCTGAAAAAATTGGGCTAAAATTAGACATCAACGGATGGGCTTCAATAGAAGAACTTTTGAACAAATCAAGTAACAACGGAGTTACTTTTACAAAAGATGAATTGGAGTTTATCGTAAAAAACAATGACAAACAACGATTTTCATTAAATGAAAATCAAACAAAAATAAGAGCCAATCAAGGACACTCTTTAAAAAATGTAACCATAGTAACTGAAACAAAGACTCCTCCTCCCTTTTTATATCATGGAACAGTAGCTAAATTTATTCCTTCCATAAAAGAAAACGGATTACAAAAAATGAGTAGGCAACATGTTCATTTGAGTTCCGATGTAGAAACTGCTAAAAAAGTAGGCAGTAGAAGAGGTAAACCTATAATTTTGACTGTTCAGTCAGGTGCTATGCATAAAAAAAATTATGAGTTCTTTTTATCTGAAAATGGAGTTTGGTTAACTAACCTTGTCCCGGCTGAATTTATTGATTTTTTAGATTTATAATAGTATGAAAACATTTGTCATTGGTGATATTCATGGAGGCTTAAAAGCCTTACCCCAAGTTTTTAAAAAAGCCAAAATCACTATAGAAGATACCTTAATTTTTCTTGGTGATTATGTAGATGGCTGGAGTGAATCTGCACAAGTCATTGATTTTTTAATAGAGTTAAACAAAAAGCATGAATGTATTTTCATTAAAGGAAATCATGATTTGTGGTGTGAAGATTGGTTGAGAACTGGTGAAGGTGAAACCATTTGGTTAGCACATGGTGGAGAAGAAACCAAAAAGAGTTACGAATCTTATTCAGAAGAACAAAAAAATGAACATCTAGCATTTTTTCAACAAATGAAACCTTACCATATCGATAGTAAAAATCGTTTGTTTATTCATGCTGGATTTACCTCTATGCACGGAGTTGAAAAAGAGACATTTAAATTAAATTATCATTTTGATAGAACCTTATGGGAAACAGCGTTGGCTACTGATAAAAACTTATCTGAAAAATCTGAACTATATCCTGAAAGGTTTACACACTACTCAGAAATATACATTGGTCACACCCCAACTATACGCTATAGTTCATCAATACCTATAAACGCCTTAAACTTATGGAACATTGATACAGGAGCTGCATTTACAGGATGTTTAACAATTATGGATATCAACAACAAAGAGTTTTGGCAAAGTGACCAAGTAAAAAATTTGTATCCAAATGAAAAAGGGAGAAATTAAAATTCTCTATAAACTCATCTAAATAATAATACTTTGAAATATAATAATAAAACAATAATAGCACGTTACAACAATAATGAAAACTTAAGTTTCTTATTTTTTTGGGGGCATCAACCCAACAAGGATGGAAGCGTCGGTAAAAGCTGTTTCAGCCAGTGGTGGAAAGCTTCTTTTGAAATCGATGGTATTACCTACCCTACTGCTGAGCATTATATGATGGCTAGTAAAGCGAAAGTGTTTAATGATGAAGAAACTTTACAAGAAATCCTTTCTGTTAGTACACCTCATCAAGTAAAAAAACTAGGGAGGAAGGTTAAGAACTTTTCTCCAAAAGCATGGGATCAACACAAATTCGAAATCGTCGTAAAAGCCAATCATGCTAAATTTTCTCAAAATAAAGACTTAAAAGAATTTTTATTAAATACAAAAGATAGAATTATAGTAGAAGCAAGCCCTGTTGATTCTATATGGGGAATTGGAATGGCTGCTGACAACCCTAATGTTACTAATCCAGAGTTATGGAAAGGGCACAATTTATTAGGGTATGTCTTAATGGAAGTTAGAGATTTATTAAACAAAAATTCATAAGCATTTGATTATAAAATTTTGGATATAATTAAACATAAAATTGTGAATTTATACAATGTTTTATTGGGTATAGCTATAGGAGACGCTTTTGGTGCCGGTTTAGAATTTCAAGATAGAAATTGGATTCAAAAAAATGTAGATTTTACCAAGTTCATCAACGTACGCCACTTAATTAAGGTCTCAACTGATAAGTTAAGTGCTTTTACAGAAAATTATTACGATTGGCAATACACAGATGATACAGAAATGACTATTGGACTTATAAAAGCTCTCTATTCAAAAGAAGAGTTTAATGAGAGTTTATTAGTAGAAAAATGGGAAGATGAATACAACAAAGGGAAACATGAAAAAGGCCACGGCAGAAATGGCCATGGGTCAATGAGATGGTTTTTCTCTGGAGAAATGACAATTGAAGAAATTAAAAACTTTCAAAGAAATAGGTCAACTCCTGGAAATGCTCCAGCCATGAGATCAGTCCCATTAGGTTTCATTCCTTCGAATCTCATTAATAAATATGCAAAGATTAATGCTAACGCAACACATCCTAATATAAATGCCATACTTAGTAGTCAATGTATTGCAAGAGCTACTGAGTACTTACTTGTAAAAAAAGGAAATAAAGAAAACCTCATAAAATACTGTATAGAAAAAGTAAATCTAAATGATGAATATAAAAATTACCTTACCTCCGTTAATAAGATAAAATCAAATGAGATATTAACTAAGGGTAATTACGAAACATTGTGCGGACATCAACCGATAAGAAAACCATATTTTTTAAATGGGATTAACGGTATGCCATCAGATTCAAAATATACCACAGGCAGTGTTCTATATATCTTAAAAAATAGTACAAGTGCTTTTGATGCTCTTAAGAAATCTATTTTTCTTGGAGGTGATGTTGACTCTGTAGCATCTATAACAACAGGAATTAACTCAGGATTGTATGGAATTGGAAGCCTTCCTGACTTTATGATTGAGAATGTTGAAGAGAAACAATATATAAAAGAAATATCTTCTCGTTTTAATCAATATTTAGAGGAAATAAACTAAAATTTCAAAAGATTTAATTGTCAGTTAATTTTAATTTGCGTAATTTTGACACAAACAAAATAACATACTATGAATCCATTATTATATACAGACGGTTACAAAGTAGACCACAGAAGACAATACCCTAACAATACTACCTTAGTATATTCAAACTGGACACCAAGAAAAAGTAGGATTCAAGGAGTTGAAAAGGTAGTCTTTTTCGGACTACAATACTTCATTAAAAAATATATTATTGAAGAATTTCAAACCAACTTCTTTAACAAACCAAAAGAAGAAATTTGCAAACAATACAGTAGAAGAATCAATAATTATTTAGGTGAAAACTCTGTAGGTATAGAACATATTGCTGCATTACACGATTTAGGATACATTCCTATGGTTTTTAAAGCATTACCAGAGGGTGTTGAGGTTCCAATCAGAGTACCCATGTTTACCATGTATAATACATTGCCAGAATTCTTTTGGTTAACCAATTACTTTGAAACTTTATTATCTACCACTGTTTGGTTACCATGTAATTCTGCAACCATTGCAAAACAGTACAGAAAAATATTAGACAAATACGCACAAGAAACCTCATCTGTTCCTGAAATGGTAGATTGGCAAGGACACGACTTTTCTATGAGAGGAATGGCTGGTTTAGAAGCTGCTGAAATGAGTGCTGCTGGTCACTTATTAAGTTTTACTGGTACAGATACAATTCCTGCTGTAGACTTTTTAGAAAAATATTACAATGCAAATTCTGATAATGAATTGATTGGTGGTTCTGTTGCAGCAACTGAACACTCTGTAATGTGTATGGGAACCAATAGTGGTGAAGAAGATACTTTTAAAAGATTAATTACTGAGGTATATCCAAACGGTATCGTTTCTATTGTTTCTGATACGTGGGATTTATGGAAAGTTCTTACCGAATACTTACCTAATCTAAAAGAAGAAGTCTTAGCCAGAGATGGAAAAGTAGTCATAAGACCAGACAGCGGGGATCCAGTAGATATTATTTGCGGAAATCAAAACGGTAAAACAGTAGAAGAACAAAAAGGAGTCATACAACTGCTTTGGGAAGTTTTTGGAGGAACAACCAACACAAAAGGATATAAAGAACTAGATAGTCATATTGGAGCTATCTATGGCGATAGCATTACCCTTGAAAGAGCCACACAAATTTGTGAACGTTTAAAACAAAAAGGGTTTGCCTCTACCAACGTAGTCTTAGGAATTGGTTCTTTTACCTATCAATACAACACCAGAGATACCTTTGGATTTGCCATGAAAGCTACTTACGGAGAAGTAGATGGAGAAGGAAGAGAAATTTTTAAAGACCCAATTACCGATGACGGAACTAAAAAATCTGCTAAAGGATTATTAAAAATAACGCTAGAAGATGGAAAATATAAATTACACGATCAAATAAGTTGGGAAGAAGAACAAAAAGGCGAATTACGAGAAGTTTTTAAAGACGGAAAATTGTTAGTTGATGAAAAACTAAGTGAAATAAGACTCCGTACTAAAAACAGCGTATTAGAATTTTCAGAATAACAAAAAGCAGGAATTTTACTCCTGCTTTTTTGCTATTTAAAAACCTACTAAAAACACTAAATACCAACACCTTACAAACTACTTAATTTGCTTAATTCTTGATTTTTTCATATCTTAATTGCAACTAAAAAAGAAACTTATGACAGATCAAGAACAGAAAAGACTCGATACAATGAACTCTGTTTTAGTTAAAATGGAAGACATTAAAAACACGCAAAAAAGTTTAATTGAAAAAATTGGTGTGGTTGAAGTTCAACTATTCGATATCCAGTCAAAAGACTTAGACAAAGAACTCGAAAAAGTAATGGTAAGAGCTTCTGACACCTTAAATATTATAAAACAAGCTACCGAAGCTTTTGAAATGAAACGAAACCGTTTAGAAAACGAAGCATAAATAAAAAATCCGCCTAACAGCGGATTTTTATTTTTATCGTCTCTTCTTTTTAAAACCTTTATTCTTTCTTCTAGAAGGCTTTGATGGTTTATACGTTACAGTATCATCAAAGGTATTTTTAGCTTTTCCTGCTTTATTTTTTCGCCAAGAAGTGTCTTCTGGAAGTAACTTTTTCAATAAATCTGTACGTCCAACTTTGTTTAACGTATCTTTAATCCATTGCTTATTTTCCTTTTTATACCAAAAGAAAAACTTGTGCTGATCTTCCTTCTCCTTTTTAGTTTTCGGAGTTTTTACCTCTTTTAAAGTATACGGATGATATCCACTGTAATAAATTACCGTAGCCACAGTCATAGGTGTTGGCGTAAATCCTTGTACCTGTTCTAGCTGAAAGCCCATATCTTTAGTCTCCGCAGCTAAGTTTGCCATGTCTTCTGCCTCACAAGCTGGGTGACTCGAAATAAAATATGGTATTAATTGAAGTTTTAATTTCTTTTTAATATTAATACGATCAAACCTATCTTTAAATAAATGAAAATACTTAAACGACGGTTTACGCATTAACTTTAGTACAGGATCAGAAGTGTGTTCTGGTGCTACTTTTAATCGCCCAGAAACGTGTTTTGTCATCACCTCTTCTGTATACGCATCTAACTCTTTAGGGTCCGCATTTTTATTGAACTCAGGCACTAACATATCGTGTCGAATACCACTACCAATAAATGATTTTTTCACCTTCGGATGTGCATCAACAGCTTGATATAATTCAGTTAATGGTTTGTGTGAGGTATCTAAATTACTACAAATTACGGGTGAAATACACGACGGAGCAACACATTTGTCGCAAATCGATTGTACTTTACCTTTCATTTTATACATATTCGCAGAAGGCCCACCAATATCAGATAAATACCCTTTAAAATCATCCATTTGGGCAACTTGATCTACTTCTTTTAAAACAGATTCTTGACTCCTACTCGCAATAAACTTTCCTTGGTGTGCTGAAATAGTACAAAAACTACACCCTCCAAAACATCCACGGTGAATATTAATAGAAAACTTAATCATTTCAAACGCAGGAATAGGTCCGCGTTTGTTATACTTTGGATGCGGTAATCGTGTAAAAGGCAAATCAAACGAAGCATCAATTTCTTCCTCTGTCATTGTTGGAAACGGCGGATTAATCATCAACTTTTTATTCCCAACCTTTTGAAAAATACGACGTGCATATAGTTTGTTCGACTCCTGCTCTATCACTTTAAAATTAGAAGCATAGGCTTTCTTATCCTTCAAACAAGTTTCATGCGAGCTAATTTCTACATCATCCCAGTTCTTATTTTTCGGAGTTTTTTCATTGCCATCTAATAAAACTGCTGTCTGCTTAATTGTTTTTAAGCTCGAAAATGGTACACCTTTTTGCAACAACTCAACAATTTCTCTTAGTGGCTGCTCTCCCATTCCGTAGACCAACATATCGGCTTTAGAAGTTTCTAAAATCGTTGGTAATAATTTATCAGACCAATAATCGTAATGCGTAACACGACGTAACGAAGCCTCAATTCCTCCAATTAATACAGGAACATCTGGGAACTTTTCTTTTAAAATTTTAGAATATACTGAAGTCGCATAATCAGGTCTAAATCCTTTATCTCCATTAGGAGTGTAAGCATCTTTATCACGACGGCGCTTACTAGCCGTGTAATTACTAACCATGGGATCCATACAACCACCGGTAACTGCAAAAAATAATCTTGGAGTTCCTAGCTTTTCAAAATCTTGTAAATTATCGTGTACACTTGGTTGCGGAACAATTGCCACACGCAAGCCATAACTCTCTAAAATACGTCCAATTACTGCAGGACCAAATGATGGATGATCTACATATGCATCTCCACTGAATAGGATTACGTCTAATTCATCCCATCCTCTTAACTTCACCTCCTTTTTCGTAGTCGGTAACCAATCTGAAAGTCGTCTAATTCTCATGCCGCTGCAAAGGTACGGGGTTTTATTTACACTACAATACAGTAAAAAACTGAAAACTAGCCATAAATAAAGAAAAAACTATACATCAAAACATCTCTTTAACAATTAATTAAGATAATTCTGGTAGTAGTTTTGCTAAATTCCGCACTTATTTATTCAATTAATTTTTACAATGACTAAAAAAATACTTTCAACTATTTTAGTGGTATTTCTTGCTTTAGGAGTTTCTTTGAATGCAGAAGCACAACGAAAGAAGAAAAAAAACACAAAAAAAGAGACTCCCGCTAAAAAAGACAAACCTAAAAAAGGCGGTATACAACCTTATGAAAAGGTAGTTACCAAAAAACACAAAACAGACGAAGGTTTGTTTAAGGTGCACTCAAAAGACGCTAACTATTTATTTGAAATTCCAGATTCTCTTCTTAATCGTGAAATGCTTATGGTGACTAGAATTGCCAAAACAGCTAGCGGTATTGGTTTTGGTGGTGGAAAACAAAATACACAAGTGTTGCGTTGGGTAAAAAACAAGAAACAAATTTTACTAAAAGTAGTTTCTCACAATGTTGTAGCAGACACCATTTTACCGGTACACGAAGCCGTTGTAAACTCTAATTTTGAACCTATCCTATTTGCTTTTCCAATCAAAGCATTTAGCAAAGACTCAACAGCTACTGTAATTGATGCTAGTCCACTTTTTGAAGCTGATGTAAAAGCAATTACTTTTCCACAAAGAAGCAGAAAACGTTATAAGATTTCTAAAATGGATAAAACAAGATCTTATATTGACAGAATTAGTAGTTATCCTCAAAACATAGAAGTTAGAAATGTAAAAACTTACATTGCTGGGAATCCTCCATCAAACTCAAGTGTAGGTTCTGTAACTATGGAATTGAGTAACTCTATGATTTTACTTCCTAAAACACCTATGAAAAGACGTTATTTTGACGAACGTGTAGGATGGTTTACGAGTTCTCAAACAGATTATGGTTTAGATGTTCAAAAAAGTAAATCAGTTACCTATTTAGACAGATGGCGTTTAGAAGTAAAAGACGAAGATTTAGAAAAGTTTAAAAGAGGTGAATTAGTAGAGCCTAAGAAACAAATCGTATACTACATTGACAGGGCTACACCAAAAAAATGGCGTAAGTACATCAAACAAGGTATTGAAGATTGGCAAATTGCTTTTGAAGCAGCTGGATTTAAAAATGCCATCATCGCTAAAGATGCTCCTACTAAAGAAGAAGACCCTGATTGGAGCCCCGAAGATGTACGTTACTCTGTAGTTCGTTATTTAGCTTCTCCAATTCCTAATGCGAATGGACCTCACGTTAGTGACCCTCGTTCAGGAGAAATTTTAGAATCTGACATTAACTGGTATCATAATGTAATGACCTTATTACACAACTGGTTTTTTGTACAAACAGCTGCAATCAATCCAGATGCAAGAGGAAATCAATTTAAAGATGAAGTTATGGGGCGTTTAATCCGTTTTGTTTCTTCTCATGAAGTTGGACATACATTAGGACTCCCTCATAACATGGGAAGTTCTGTTGCATATCCTGTAGATTCTTTACGTTCTGCTGAATTTACTAAAAAGAACGGAACAGCTCCTTCAATCATGGATTATGCTCGTTTTAACTATGTAGCACAACCAGAAGACAAAGGAGTTGCTTTAATGCCTAATATTGGACCTTACGATAAATATGCTATCAACTGGGGATACAGACCAATCTTAGATAAATCAGCTGAAGATGAAAAAACAATCTTAAATCAGTGGATTAAAGAAAAAGCAGGAAATCCTGTGTATAGATTCGGACACCAACAAGTTCGTAATATCATTGACCCTAGTTCTCAAACAGAAGATTTAGGTGACGATGCCATGAAAGCAAGTGCTTATGGTATTAAAAACTTACAACGTATTTTACCTCGTTTAGAAGAGTGGACTACTGAAGATGGTGAAACTTACGAAGAGTTAAAAACTATGTACGGACAAGTAGTTGGACAGTTTAACAGATATATGGGACACGTAAGTTCTAATATTGGTGGTGTATATGAATACTTTAAAACTGCCGATCAAGACGGTGCTGTATACATTCATGTTCCAAAAGAGCATCAAAAAAGAGCTTTACAATTTGTAAATAACGAATTGTTTAAAACTCCTACTTGGTTAATTGATGAAAACATCATCAGTAAAACACAACACTCAGGAATTATTGAGCGTATTAGAGGTTTACAAGTACAAACCTTAAATAGGGTTTTAAAAACTGGAAGATTAACACGTATGATTGAGAATGAAACTTTAAACGGAACTAAAGCATATTCTCTTATTGAAATGATGGGAGATTTACGTAAAGGTATTTGGAGTGAAGTATACGCTAACAAAACCATTGATCCGTATCGTAGAAATTTACAACGTGCACATTTAGACAGATTGGACTTTTTACTAAACAAAGCAAAAGACCAAAAAGCACCAAGAAGTGATAGAGGCTATTTTAAACAAACAGCGGTTACTATTAATCAATCAGATATTAAACCTGTGGTAAGAGGAGAGCTAAAACGTTTACAAAAAGATATTAAACGTAGTATTCCTTCTACTCGTAACACAATAACCCGTTACCACTTACAAGATGCAGCAGATAGAATAGACACTATTCTAAACCCAAACAACTAATTTTTCTTACATAACAGCAATCTAGTAGATTGCTGTTATTTTTATACTTTTATTATACATCAACAAAACCAAATGAAAAAAAACTTAATTCTATTCTTTATAGTTGCAATTTCATTTGCTAGTTGTACTAAAAAAACAACAGTAAAGAAAGCTGAAAAGAAAGAAAACACTTACGTTAAAGACCATTACACTAAAAAAGAGGTGAAAATTACAATGAGAGATGGTGTAAAACTACACGCCACTATCTATTCACCAAAAGACACTAGTAAAACCTACCCTATTTTACTACAACGTACTCCGTATAGTTGCCAACCTTATGGAGAAGATAAATTTAGAAGGAAAATTGGTCCAAACCCAGTTTTAATGAAAGAAGGAAACATCATAGTATATCAAGATGTTCGCGGACGTTGGATGAGTGAAGGAGTGTATGACAATATGCGTGCTTACATTCCTAATAAAACAGAAAAACAAACCGATGAAACTACCGATACCTATGACACTATCGATTGGCTAGTGAACAATGTAGCTAACAATAATGGTAAGGTAGGTACATGGGGAATTTCATACCCTGGTCATTATGCTACTGTTTCAACCATTGATGCACACCCTGCTTTAAAAGCTGCTTCACCACAAGCGTGTATTGGTGATTTCTTTTTTGACGATTTTCATCATAACGGAGCTTTTTTATTAAGCTATTTCAAAGCTATTTCTTTATTCGGAACTTACAAAGATCAACCAACTGATTCTGCTTGGTACTCGTTTCCTGACATGAAAACTCAAGACCAATATCAGTTTTTCTTAGATAAAGGGCCATTAAAAAACTTAAACGAATATTTTCAATACGATAAGCTAGATACCAAAGTTGCCGATAACAAAGAGCGTATTGATGATTTCTTTTGGAAGGAAATTGTAGAACACCCTAATTACGACTCGGTATGGCAAAGCAAAGGAATCATTCAACATTTAGATAAAGTTCCTTCTACAGTAGCAACAATGATTGTTGGAGGTGAATTTGATGCAGAGGACTTATACGGGCCTTTAGAAACTTACAAAAACATTGAAAAAAATCAACCAAACAACTATAATACAATTGTTTTTGGACCTTGGGATCATGGCGGATGGTCTAGAAATAAAGTAGCTAACAAAGTTGGTAACTACTACTTTGGAGATTCCATCTCTTTAAAATTCCAAAAAGAAGTAGAAACAAAATTCTTTAATCACTTCTTAAAAGGTGATGGTACTAAAAACTCAGGATTACCAGAAGCCTATGTTTTTGATACAGGTAAAAAAACGTGGAAATCATACGATGTATGGCCACCAAAAAATGCTCAAAAACAAACATTTTTCCTTTCAGAAAACCAAAACTTATCAATCATTCCCCCAGCTCATAAAAAATACATAAAGCCTGTCAATTTTATAAGTGATATTAAACGTCCTGTGCCTTATTCAGAAGATATCAAAACGGTATTTACTCCGCGTAAATATATGACAGATGATCAGCGTTTTGCTGCTCGAAGACCTGATGTATTGGTATTTGAAACAGAGGTATTAACAGAAGATTTTACCCTTGCTGGTGATATTTTAGCAAAGCTACAAGTAGCTACTACAGGTTCAGCAGCCGATTGGATTGTGAAGGTTGTTGATGTGCATCCTGCTGATTTAAAAAACGACAACAAAGAAATGCAATCACATTTAAAACTAAGCAACTACCACTTAATGGTACGTAGTGAAGTAATGCGTGGACGTTTTAGAAATAGTTTTTCAAATCCAGAACCTTTTACACCAAATAAGAAAACAGCCGTAAATATTAAACTACAAGATGTTTTCCATACGTTTAAAAAAGGACATAAAGTGCAAATACAAGTACAAAGTACTTGGTTTCCTTTAATTGATTTGAATCCGCAAACCTATGTAGATAATATTTACAAAGCAGACGAAAAAGATTTTAAAACACAAACACACTCAGTATTTACCGATTCTAGTATAGAATTTACAGTGTTAAAATAACAACAAACTTTTTTCTATTTAAAAACTCACAACACTTAAGTATTGTGAGTTTTTTTATTTTAGAATTTATAACTCTAAATAACAATACGTACCTTTATCTTTAAATAATAATGTATTTTATGAACTGGATTTATTTAATTATAGCTGGTATTTTTGAAATAGGATGGCCTTTAGGCTTAAAGCTTTCTCAAAACGTTCAATATAAATTCTTAGGCATTTGTATGGCTATTATTTGTATGGCTACCAGTGGATATTTTTTATGGTTAGCTCAAAAAACAATTCCTATGGGAACAGCTTATGCTGTTTGGACAGGTATAGGCGCTGTAGGCACTTTACTTGTTGGTATTATATTTTTAGGAGACTCAGCCAACATTTGGCGTCTTATTTCTGCATCATTAATTGTATTTGGAATAGTAGGACTAAAACTAGCCAATTAAATTATTATTTTATTCTCAAAAAAACTAACTGTGCCTAAAAAATATTTTTTCCTTCTTTTTTTAAACTTTCATTTTATAACATACGGACAAGAGAATTACCCTGTTCCTCCTAAAAACTCTAATAGCCTTTTTTACATACAACACAGCAATAATTTTAACACATATGTATACGATGTTAATCTTAAAAACTCTAAGTTAAACACCAAAAAGCCTATCAAAGAATACAGAATACTATATACCAAAAATGCTGAAGTTAAGCCTCTAACTCCAACACAAAAAAGGCTTGCTTATGGTATGGTATTGCTTAATGCAGATGATAATTCTTTTAAATTTAGGCTAGCTGCTTCTTCAAAACTTGTTTTTAATTTAGAGAAAAAAAACAATCGTTACAAAATTTTTGTAAACCATAATACAACAAAAATATACCTAGACAGAATGTTCTTAAATATTAATGGAACTGGTTTAAGTACTGAAATAAAATCGGTTATTCTTTACGGAAAAGACTACAATACCAATAAAAAAATTGAAATTAAAGTTGAAGACTTTTAAACGATAAAACAATCTTATATAAATCTAGACACAAAAATTGATCTTTGAGTTTAATTTAAAATACTAGGTGATAATCCCTCCTATTAGAACTTTTTAACGCTACTACAGGAGAGGTGATTCACACCATTCATTCTGGTAGTATACAAATGCTGACCGATGTATAACTGGAACCTACCTCAAACGGTAATGGAAGCAAAACCTGACCCTGCTTATTCTACTTGGGGTGGAGGCTCTGGTGTTGTAGTGATTTACGGAATTGCCAAACCTGCTCAAACTCCAC
This sequence comes from Tenacibaculum sp. TB-53, assembly GCF_059716285.2. Classification (NCBI taxonomy): domain Bacteria; kingdom Pseudomonadati; phylum Bacteroidota; class Flavobacteriia; order Flavobacteriales; family Flavobacteriaceae; genus Tenacibaculum; species Tenacibaculum sp. TB-53. Next base: position 1,994,249 of record NZ_CM202790.1, read on the forward strand.
TTGCTAGTGCTGTTAGTGGGGTTTAAAATATATACTATTAAATAAGCGTCTGTTTTAAAGACGCTTATTTAACTAACCCTATTAAATTAAACTCTTAGTACTCTTTTTATTTTTTTATATTTGGATGAAAAGTACTTATAGAAAACTGTTAGCTGCAAGTTTAACCTAAACCTATGAATCAAATTCCAGATAAATTAAAAGACTTTTATGACTCAATTGAAAACCTGAATTCATTGACCATATGGAATATTCATCGAGAACTGAAAGTAACAGCTAAAATAGAAGGAGATTGGAAAAAGAAAGTTATTGTAGAAAGAAAGTCTCTGAATTACAATCTAAATAAAGGAGAGTTACTTACGAATGTGCAAGTCACAGATTCACAAGGACAAATAACAAGTATTGGTTTAGAAAAGGAAGACATTGAATATCTGAAAGAGCGACTAGACTTCACTCAAAATTCTTGGCTAAAATCAAGATATTCTCATTTACTCTGGCAAGAAATAAGGCATAATAAATATGCTGAAGTTGCCATTGATAATTATATTGCTACAATTAATAGAATTAAGGCAGAAGAATCTCGAGAATTACCAATTATTCTTTCAGCAATTTTGTTTATTTCAAAGAAAACAAAGAAGAAGTTAGAGGTCGCAAAAGAAGTAGCTATTACCCTCATTAATGATTTACCAAATTGGTTTAAGCCAAATATTTTAAACTCTATCTTAGAAAATAACATTTTTTCAAAAGAAGAATTAAATGATATTGCTTTAAAAGTACCAAGCTGGGTTGAAGATGAAAACCCAGTTTCATATTTTGCAAATAAGCAAAAATTAGAAGCAGGAATACAACTTTATAAGTTACTAGAACTTCCACTTAATCAACTATATGAACTACTAGCAAAAAATGAAGATTTAATTCTAGAACAACATCAGGAGGACACAGACTTTGTCAAGTATACAACAATTGGAACAAAAGCTAAATATTTAAGACTGGCAGGCAAATTGGAGGAAGCTGAAGATAATCTTAAAGAGTATAATAGACTGAAGCAAACCGTAAAACTTGGAAAAGTAAGTTGGCAACTTGGGGAAAAGGAAACTGAAATGTTCAACAAGTATCTTGATATGAAATCAAAAGTCATATTAGATATGCCAACAGAAGGAGTACTTGCATTCTTCTCTATTAACGAAGATATTCTTGTTGACCCTGAAGAAAATCTAAAAAACGCTGAGAAAACGATTAAAAACTCTATACGTAGTCTATTTAGCACAAGTGTCTTTGATATAAATAGCAACTTCAAGAACTTAGAAGATTCAGAAAAAATTGATAAAGAAGTTATTCAGAGCTATACCATTTCTCATGGGGTTAAATGCTTTAGTCTTTTTCTGAAAGTTTTCGTTGATGGAATTTTAACTGGTAAACTGAACTATTATAAAATCTACGACTTTTTTGAATCACAAACTTGGTACGGCACTAAATTCAAAAGAGGTATGACCGATAATGAAATTGACCAAAATTCAAATTGGTTAACAATGCTTGCACCTGGAATTCATAATCTTATAGCCCAATTTGAACTTTCGGTATTAATGAACACCAATAAAATCAACAACTTCATTTTAGCAATGGATTCTTTGACATTAAAATTTGAAGGAGCGCTAAGAGATTTTATTAGACTATCTGGAGGAAATACATCAACATCAAAAAGAGGAGAAATAAAGGAACAACTACTTGAAGAACTTTTGGAAAACGATACAACGAAAAAATATTTTACGGAAAAGGACATAGAGCTTTTTAAATTTACATTTACTCAAAAAGGAAAGAACTTGAGAAATAATATTGCTCATTCATTTCTACAATTCTCAGATTATAATTTACAGGCTGTAACATTAGTTTTTTTCTGTATTTTAAGGCTTGGAAAATATACATTTAACGAAAAAACCAGTAGCTAACACTGTGTATAATCCATTACTACTAAAGGCTCACTTTCGAATATCCTAGCGGATTTTCTATTCGGTTTGTATTTACTAAATTAGTTACTTCAAACACGTTCACAACCACCTCAAAAACTCCTCTCTAGGAATTTCTCTCGCGCCTAAACTTGCTAAATGGTCGTTATATACTTGGCAATCGATGAGTTTGTAACCTCCCTTTTGTGCTAAATGGATAAAAGCTACTTTACTCATATTACTTACTTTGCTAAACATACTTTCGCCACAAAACACCCCATTTCCTAAATCTACTCCGTACAAACCTGCAACTAGTTTGTCATCTATCCATACTTCAATAGATTTTGCATAGCCTTTATCGTGTAAATTAATATAAGCATCTTCCATTTCATCGGTAATCCAAGTACCTAATTGATCAAAACGATTGATGTGTCGGCAATTAAAAATCACCTCGTCAAAAGCCTTGTTTTCCGTTATCATAAAACCACCTTTTCGTAATACCTGTTTCATTGATTTGGAAATCTTCACTTCCTCAGGAAATAACACCATACGCTCCCATGGAGAATACCAAACAATCGGCTCCCCTTCATTAAACCACGGAAAAATTCCATGTTGGTAGGCATACACCAATCGTTCAGCCGATAAATCACCGCCCAAAGCCAGTAAACCATCATCAGTAGCCAACTCATACGGAGGAAACTCTATTTTTTCAGAAAGCCAAATCATTCGTTATATTCTTTTTTACAAAAATACTATATCCGCCAATTCAACATCAACGTTTTATCAATAAAAGAGACTATTCAATAAAACAAAGTATAGTCACCATCAGCGAAGCTCGCTGACGTTTCCTCAACATAACGGAGCCATCAGCGTGACGCGCTGGCGTTTCCTCAACACAACGGAATCATCAGCGTGACGCGCTGGCGTTTCCTCAACACAACGAAACCATCAGCGTGACGCGCTGGCGTTTCCTCAACACAACGAAACCTTCAGCGTGACGCGCTGACGTTTCCTCAACACAACGGAACCATTAGCGTGACGCGCTGAGGTTTCCTCAATAAACTCTTAAAACAAGGTAAGTCCTAACAAATAAATTACGCTACCTACCACCATTGCAATTAACGTGTAGGGTAAAATTTCTTTTGCTTTTAGTTTTGTAATTCCTAATAAAGGTAATGCCCAAAAAGGCTGTAACATGTTAGTTATTTGGTCTCCGTATGCTAGTGCCATAATTGCTTTAGGCAACGGAACCCCTAATTTTAACGCACTTTCTACCACAATAGGTCCTTGTACAATCCACTGTCCTCCCCCACTCGGCACAAAAACATTAACCAAACCTGCACTAAAAAACGTAAATATGGGTAAGGTCGTTGCAGTTGCTATCGACACGAAAAAGTCAGAAATTAAAGTAACCATTCCCGTGCTTTTCATCACCCCCATAATACCAAAATACAATGGAAACTGAATTAAAATTCCGGAAACATCACTAATCGATTCTCCCACAGCGTTCGTAAACTTTTTAAAACTTCCGTGAAGGATAATTCCTAACCCTAACATAAAAAAGTTTATGAGATTCGGTGTAATTTTTAACTGTTGAATATCTGCCCAATAACGATAACCAAACGCTACTAAAATCAGCACACCAAAAACAATTGCTAACCATTGAGAACTATCCAATCTTTCTGCTTGTGTGCTAACCTTTTCATCAGTATGCATTTTATATTCTGGTAAATTAATCGCCGTTGGAGCTGCTTTCTTTCCTAAAAAATAAAAGGTTGCCGACACCACAGCTACTACCACGGAAAAAATCAGCAAATTCCACCAACTAAAAATGGTTTGAGAATAATCAATCACATCAGGTATTTGAGCTAAAACCTCATCCGAAGAAACCGATTGCATAATACTTTTAATATGTCCGCTTTCGTTAATTTTTATCGGTGCCGATCCAGAAATTCCACCATGCCAAACCATCAATCCCATATAACCCGCCGCTCCAATAATTGGGTAATTTAGTTTGATATTGTGTTGTTGAGCATGTTCTGCTACTTTACGTGCCAACAAAGCACCAAAAATGAGTCCTAGCCCCCAATTAAAGAAAGCTACCAACATAGTAGTACAACTTACAATAGCTGCACTGTTTGCTGTGTTGGTACAGAATTTTGTTACTTTTAAAATTAAATTACTCACAGGCTTACTCAACACCAACACATGCCCTAATACCAAAATCAACATCATTTGATAGGCAAAAACGAGTAATCCGTTAGACCAAATTCCGTTTTCCCAAAATTGTAACACCTCTAAAGAATAGTTTACTACTGAACTTTCTGCTGGTTTTGTAAAAAACAGTGCTAATAAAAGAGTTACCAGTGTTAATAATATAGCGATGGTAAAAGGTGAGGGTAAATATTTTTTAAAAACATTTTCTATAACCTGCGTAATCTTCATTGTTTAAAGTTTGATTTGCTAAAAATAATCAAATAGAATAAATAGTTTTTTACCTAGTTTTGCAATATGGTAAAAGAACTTCAATTACGTGTTAATTTAGTAGAAGAACGCAAAGACAATATTTTACAGCTAAAAGCTGCTAAGAAGCTAGGTATTAATATAGCTGATATTACTAGCGTAAAGGTGTTACGTAAATCGATTGATGCACGTAAAAAAGAAGTTATTTTTAACTATAAGGTAGCGGTATACGTTAACGAACCGCAACCTGATACTCCTGATTATATTTTTGAATATCAAGACGTATCGAATGCGAAAGAAATTCATATTGTAGGTTTTGGTCCTGCGGGAATGTATGCAGCACTTCGTTGTATTGAGTTAGGCTATAAACCTATTGTACTTGAACGTGGTAAAAATGTACAAGATCGTCGTAGAGATTTACGTGCTATTAACCAATTTCATGAAGTAAACCCAGATTCTAACTATTGTTTTGGTGAAGGTGGTGCAGGAACGTATTCTGACGGAAAATTATACACCCGTAGTTTAAAGCGTGGTGATGTTCGTAAAATATTTGAAAATTTAGTATATCACGGTGCTACCGATCAAATTTTAGTCGATGCACATCCGCACATAGGAACGAACAAACTTCCGAAGATTATTCAAAATATCCGCGAAACGATTTTAAAACATGGGGGTGAAGTTCATTTTGAAACCCGTGTGACCGATTTTATCGTTAAAAACAATAAACTACAAGCTATACAGTTACAAAACGGGACTGAAATGGCTGTAAATGCTGTTGTTTTGGCTACTGGGCATTCTGCAAGAGATATATACGAACTATTGCATAAAAAAGACATTTTGCTAAAAGCGAAATCGTTTGCGATGGGAGTTCGTGTAGAACATCCGCAAGAAATTATCGATCAAATTCAATATAGTTGTTCAGGTAAACGTGATGAGTTATTACCTGCTGCTGCATATAGTTTAGTACACCAAGTAGGAAACCGTGGAGTGTATTCTTTCTGTATGTGTCCTGGTGGATTCATTGTTCCTGCGGCAACTGCTAATGGTGAAGTGGTGGTAAACGGAATGTCGCCTTCGCGTCGTAATAACAAGTTTGCCAACTCGGGTATTGTCGTTGAAATTAATGTTGATAAAGATTTACCTAAGTATGAAAAATACGGAGTTTTAAAAGGCTTACAATATCAAAAAGATTTAGAAAAGTTAGCGTTTAACGCAGGCGGAAGAAGTCAAGTTGCTCCAGCGCAACGTTTAACCGATTTTGTGGAAGGTAGATTGTCTTCTTCTTTAAATGACTGTTCGTATCAACCCGGATTAAATTCTTCTCCGCTACATTCGTTACTTCCTAAATTAATTGGAAGCAGATTGCGTAAAGGTTTTGCGGCTTTCGGACAAAAGATGCACGGGTATTATACTGCGGAAGCAAACATTGTTGGGGTGGAATCTAGAACCTCATCGCCTGTAAATATTCCTAGAAAAGAAAACCTTGAACATCCACAAATTGATGGGCTCTTTCCTTGTGGTGAAGGTGGTGGTTATGCCGGTGGTATTATTTCAGCTGCTATGGACGGTGAACGTTGTGCTGAGGCTGCTATTACAAACCTGTAATAATTAACAACTATTTGTTAGTGTAATTTCTAATTACCTCGTACTTTTGCTATTCCTAAAAATTAGATGCTTTTTTTAGCGATGAGTAAAAAGAATAAAAAAAATAACAAAAAGAAAATAGATAAACCGCATTATAAACGTTTACACAACTATTATAATCGCACTGGTTTTTATATGTTTATATGGGTAAGCTTAAAAAAAGCTTTCTGGCCAATTGTAGGCGTTATTGTAGGGTTATTATTATTTAACAAGTATGTTTATAATATTAACGATGGTTTACAAACCATGACCGAAACCTTTTCTAGAACAGGAGTTTTAATTACTTTTTTTATCTCTGAAACAATTTTAGGATTAATTCCGCCAGAAATTTTCATCGCATGGTCTAAGAAAACTGAAGATCCTATTGTAAATATTTCTTTGTTAGCTACCTTATCTTATTTAGGAGGTTTGTGTGCTTATTTTATAGGAAGAGCTTCTTTAAAGATTGACTCTGTAAGAAATTATTTAGAGGTTAAAATGGCTAAAAACCTTAAAAACACAAGTAAATGGGGAGGTTTTTTAATTTTGGTAGGTGCACTATTACCACTACCCTTTGCCATTAGCTGTTTAACTGCTGGTATGATTAAATATCCTTTTAAAAATGTAGTTTTTGTAGGCTTATTTCGTTTTGCTCGTTTTGCTATTTATGCATGGGCTATTTTTTCAGTAGTAAATTAACTTAAAATAATTATGGGACTAACTAACAACGATATTTTTAAAAAGCTACGAGTAGCACATAAATTAAGAGATACTGATATTATTGACATCTGCTCTTTGGTAGATTTTAAAGTTTCTAAATCGGAAATCAACGCTATTTTTAGAAAAGAAGATCACCCTAAGTATATGGAATGCGGTGATCAGTTTTTACGTAACTTTTTAAACGGATTAATTATTCATTTAAGAGGTCCGATGCCTGAGAAAAAGCCAACAAAAAAGTAACCACACCACTAACACTTATATAATTAAAAAACCTTCTGATTTAATATCAGAAGGTTTTTATTTCCCCTTAAATTTTTCAATCAATAATTATTTATTGAATGATTATACTACAAATATATAACTGATTTTCAACTTATTAAAAGGGATAACCGTAAGTAAATATGTAGTTTTCCGCAAAAACATAAAAAGAGCGCAAATTTTGCGCTCTTTTTTGTTGTATTCATATTTTTTCTAAGTATTCTTAGAAAGGTAGGTCATCTGGTTCGTTTGCAGATAAATCTGGAGCTGGTTCAAATTGATCAGCAGGTGGAATGTTTTGAGGAGCTGCTTGTGCTAAGTTTTCAATTCTCCATCCTTGAACAGAATTAAAGTATTTTGCTTCTCCTTGTGGGTTAATCCATTCTCTTCCTCTTAAATTAATAGAAACCTTTACATCTTGCCCTACTTGATAATTATTTAATAAATCACATTTATCTTGAATAAACTCAATCATTATCATTTGTGGGTACTGCTCATCAGTAGTTACAACCATTTCACGCTTTCTAAATCCGTTAGATCCAAATGTTTGCGTTTCGTTAATTAATTTGATTTTCCCTATTACTTCCATTTCTTATCTATTTAATTAAAAGTACCTTCCAAGCACTTTCTACATCATTGTTTTGTAAATACTCTTGTGCAAAAGTATGTTTTTTTTCAGTTGAAATACCCACAAATTGTGAATGTTCTTTTGCAAAGTTATTAACAGCTTCTTCTGTAGGTAGCTGTTCTACATTACCTAACATCCCTAAATTATTTCCTGTTAATATACTACTGTTTCTTATTTCAGCAGGTATTTGGTCTACTCCAATTCCTAAGGTAGTTAGTGGTTTTGGTATTTCAAAAAAGCCATCTCTGGCTCTACTGTAATAATTTCCTCCTGCTCTGGCTACTAAATCTATTTTATGTTGATCTATACTACCATCTTCTGCTAACACATTTTCGTTTACGTGTAGTTTTACTACTTCACACACAATTAAGTTTCCTGCTCCGCCTTCTTCACCTGTATAAATAATGTCTTTTACTTTACACTCAAATTGTACAGGAGATTCTGCTACTCTAAACGGCTTTACCTCATCTGAAGGTAACATTGTAAAACCAGCTTTTATAAATTCATTAACTCCTTTAGGATACATCGTACTACTCAACGACATTTGCTGAACAATATCGTAATTTACAATATTAATAACCACTTCTCTGGTTGCTTCAGCATTGTCTAACGTATGTTTGGTTTTATTTCCTCTTACACTACGTGCTGGAGAAAAAATCATAATTGGTGGGTTTGCCCCAAATACATTAAAAAAACTAAATGGTGATAAATTTGGATTTCCATCTGCATCTACAGTACTTGCAAAAGCAATAGGTCTTGGAGCTACAGCTCCTAATAAATATCCATGCAGTTTAGAAGTTGGTATATCTTTAGGATTTATTGATAACATTCTATATAATTTTAGTGTAAATATACTACCTATTTATAAATTTAGTTATTCTAGAGAATAGTTTATATTTGATTGATGGCTTTTTTTACAAACACTTATTGGGTAAAGCGAATTGCAATTAGTATTTCCTTACTTATCGTTTTATTTATTTTATGGAATACCTATGTGTTTTTTCAAAAATTTAAAAAAGATGAACGCGCTAAAATGGAGATTTATGCTACTGCAATTAAGGAGGTAGCTTCAAACCCTGACTCTGATGGCAACTTTAATTTAGTAAACAAAGTTTATGAAACCATAGAGAACATTCCTTCTATTTTGGTTGGTAAAGATGGCGAAATAAAACAGTTTCATAACTTAGACTCTATAAAGTCTACGGATCCTAAATACCTTCAAAAGCAATTGAGCATCATGAAAAAGCAAAATGAGCCAATTGCGATAGAATACTTAGGAATTAAAGAACATATCTACTATAGAAATTCTGACCTTTTATACAAGCTCAAATACTATCCACTTGCCTTAGTACTAATTTTAGGGTTGTTTCTTACCATCATTTACATGGTGTACAAGTCTAACAAAGTAGCTGAACAAAATAAGTTGTGGACAGGAATGGCTAAAGAAACGGCACACCAAATAGGAACGCCACTTTCTTCATTATTAGGCTGGATAACTATTTTACGTGCTGAAAATGTAAGTAACGATTATGTTGATGAAATTGAAAAAGATGTGCGACGCTTAAATACCATCGCAAATCGTTTTTCTAAAATAGGGTCTCTTCCTGAGTTAAAACCCAATAACGTTGTATCGATTACTAAAACTGCTTATGACTACTTAGAAAATAGAAGTTCTAAACAAATTTCTTTTTCTTTTACTACCGAAACTGAAGAAATCCGAATCAATATAAATACCGAATTATATGGTTGGGTAATAGAGAACTTAATTAAAAACGCTATTGATGCTATGCAAGGCAAAGGAAGTCTATCTGTTAGCATTAGTGAAAGTTCTAAAAATGTAAAAATCTTAATTTCAGATACTGGTAAAGGGATTCCTAAAACACAATTTTCACAAATATTCAACCCAGGATTTACCACAAAAAAACGTGGCTGGGGTCTGGGTTTATCGCTCTCTAAGCGTATTATCGAAGATTACCATAACGGAAGAATACATGTGTTAAAATCTGAACTAGGAAAAGGAACTACTTTTGAAATCTTATTGAATAAGGTTTAACTGTCTCTCTTTAGTTTGTTCATTAAAAAACCGTAAAAGAAGCCTCCTGCTCCCCATATAAGCGCTCCTACAAGCATTCTTTTTAATGTAATTTCTTCTCCATCATACCACGGAAAGAATATTACCATTATTATAAACATAATTACTCCCCAGGCTATCCCCTCTTTTATCCACTTTTTCATAGCTCTTTTTTATTTATTCAAAATTCTTAGCAATATCTTCTGCTACTGCTACAAACTCTTCATTTGTTAATTTTTCTTTCTTTACAAATCGGATATCCTCCATCGTTTGCAACGGAATTAAGTGTACATGTACATGAGGCACTTCTAAACCAATTACGCTCATCCCTACACGTTCACACGGAATAGTTTTCTCAATCGCTTTGGCTACTCTGTAAGAGAAAGACATTAATCCGTCGTACTCTTCTTTCGATAAGTCAAATAATTTATTTTCTTCACGTTTAGGAATTACTAACGTATGTCCTTTTGCATTTGGGTTGATGTCTAAAAAAGCAAAGTAGTTATCATCTTCAGCTATTTTATACGATGGAATTTCTCCGTTTATAATCTTTGTAAAAATACTTGCCATGTCTTTATTAATTTAATTTTACAGTAAAAGTAAAAAAGAAATCGGGTTCTAGCGAAGCTAAAACCCGAATAAATCTTTACTCTTTTTGTATTTGTTTTTTCTCTTATCGAGAAATCTCCATTACTTCAAACTTCATAATTCCGTTAGGCACTTGTATTTCGGCAACATCACCTACTTTTTTACCTAACAATCCTTTACCTATTGGTGAGTTAACAGATAATTTTCCGTTTCTAACATCACTTTCGCTATCTGCTACCAGCGTATACGTAAACTCCATTCCATTAACTGTATTTTTAATCTTCACTATTGAATGGATTAAAATTTTTGAGGTATCCAACTGACTTTCATCAATAATACGAGCGTTAGCTACTACGTTTTTTAATTTTGCAATTTTTGTTTCTAACAACGATTGCTCTTCTTTTGCAGCGTGGTATTCTGCATTCTCACTCAAATCTCCTTTATCACGAGCATCTGCAATTTCTTGAGAAACACGTGGTCTTTCTACTTGCTCTAAATGCGCTAATTCTTCTTTAAGTTTCTTTAATCCTTCTTCCGTATAATATGATACATTACTCATCTCTTCTCTCTTTTTAAAATCAACAAACTTTTATACGCTTTCTTTAACGTTTTGTAAGAAGCATATAACTTTTCTTCCTATAACCCTGTGGGTTAAATTTAAAAATCTCACGCCGTTAGGAATGAGATTGTCTTACAAATGTACAAAATATTTGTAACTTCGTTGCGTTACAATAACAACTTCTATACTAAAAAATGAAAAAAATATTTTATTTATTTCTTGTTATAATTTGTTTTAGCTGTAGTGATAACACTCCTATTAACAACTGTTTTTCTGGAATAAAAATGAATGCTATTATTGATTTATCTCTTCCTGAGTTTAGTGGTTTATTAGTTCCTGGAGGAGAATCGCAAAACGTGATACAAGGGCGAAATGTTTTTATTTTTAGAACAGGAACTTCTGGTTACAGAGCTTTTGATCAACAATGTCCTGAACAAAACTGTAACTCTTTAATGACTTTTAACGGAGTAGAGATTATCTGCCCTTGCGATGATAAAAAATACAACTACCTTTCTGGTGGAGCTCCTTTAGATGGTGAGGGCTGTAATGCATTAATGTATTTTGTTACTCCTATTAGTAACAATCAGTTAAGAATATCTCGTTAATACTATTTGTACTAACAATTAGATTCTTATTTTTGCAGCAACAACAACACAATTAACACATTTATCGTGAAAAACTACTTTTCTTCAGACTTTAAATTGGGTGTTCTAGGAGGCGGCCAATTGGGAAGAATGTTGCTTACCGAAACGCAAAAATTCGACATTTATACTGTTATTTTAGACGGAAACGCTGATGCTCCTTGCGCTCAGATATGTAACGAATTCCATCAAGGAGATTTATTAGATTATGATACTGTTTACAATTTTGGAAAGCAAGTAGATTTGTTAACCATAGAAATTGAAAACGTAAATATTGATGCTTTAGATGCTTTAGAAGCTGAGGGACTAACCATTTTTCCAAAGCCTAAAAACTTAAGAACTATTCAAAACAAAGCACATCAAAAGGTGTTTTATCACGATAATAACATCCCTACTGCTGATTTTTCTAGATTTACTTCTTTAGAAGAATTAAAACATGCTATAAGTAATGAAGCTGTTACATATCCTTTTGTATGGAAATCAGCTCGATTTGGATACGATGGTAACGGAGTAAAAATAGTTCGTGCCATCAGCGATTTAGAAAACCTACCTACTGGTGAGTGTATTTCTGAAAAACTAGTTCCTTTTAAAAATGAATTAGCTGTTATTGTTGCAAGAAATGCAAGCGGAGAAACCAAAACTTATCCTGTAGTTGAAATGGAATTTCACCCAGAAGCAAATCAGGTAGAATATGTAATTTGTCCTGCAAGAATTGAAGATGCAGTTGCTAAAAAAGCGCGCGAGGTTGCTTTAAAAGTTGCAGATGCATTTGATTTCGTTGGATTGTTAGCTGTGGAAATGTTCCAAACTGAAAATGACGAAATTTTAGTTAATGAAGCTGCTCCAAGAACTCACAATTCAGGGCATTATTCTATTGAAGCAAGTTATACTAGCCAATTTGAACAACACTTACGTAGCATCTTAAACCTTCCGTTAGGAAATACCGAAAGTAAAGTTGCTGGAATTATGGTGAATTTAGTAGGTGCAGAAGGCTATACTGGTGATGTCGTATATGAAAACATTGAAGAGATTTTAAAGATTGACGGAGTTACTCCTCACATCTACGGAAAAAAGACAACCAAACCTTTCCGTAAAATGGGACACGTAACTATTGTGAATGAAGATGTAAATGAAGCGAGAAAAATCGCTCAACAAGTAAAAGAAACCATTAAGGTAATAGCAAAATAACCTCTCGACTATGCTCGAGATGACAAAAACATAAAATTATGGTAGGAATTATCATGGGAAGCGATTCAGATCTTCCAATTATGCAAGAAGCAATTGATATTTTAGAGAGTTTTGATATTCAAGTAGAAGTAGATATCGTATCTGCACACAGAACTCCTGAAAAATTATTCGATTACGCTAACAATGCACACAAGCGTGGTATACAAGTTATTGTTGCTGGTGCTGGAGGTGCTGCTCATTTACCTGGAATGGTAGCCAGTATGAGTCCGCTACCAGTAATTGGAGTTCCTGTAAAAAGTAGAAACTCTATTGATGGTTGGGATTCTGTGTTATCTATTCTTCAAATGCCAGGGGGGGTCCCTGTGGCTACAGTTGCTTTAGATGGAGCAAAAAATGCAGGAATCTTAGCTGCTCAAATTATTGGAGCTTCAGACAAATGTGTGTTAGACAAAATTATCGCTTATAAAGAAGGTTTAAAACTGAAAGTTGAAAAAGCTTCTGAAAGCGTAAAAAAATAAGTACCTTAGTACAATATTAACTTGAAGGCCTCACAGATTTTTTATTTGTGAGGTTTCTTCAATTTTTTAAACTAAATTTTCATGACTAAAAATCCACTTTTACAAGATTTTAATACGCCCCCTTTTTCTCAAATTAAAGAAGAAGATTATAAGCCCGCTATAAAAGAAGCTATACAAATAGCTAAAGACGAAATTGATGCTATTGTAGAAAACTCTGAAGTTCCAACTTTTGAAAACACTACAGTCGCTTTAGACAATACAGGTAATAAGTTAGATAGAGCTACTTCTATCTTTTTCAACTTAAACTCTGCTGAAACAAATGAAGAAATTCAAAAAATAGCGAAAGATATTTCTCCTTGGTTAAGTGAGTTTAGAAACGATATGATTTTAAATGAGGGGTTGTTTAAACGTGTAAAAACTGTATACGATCAATTACCTGATTTAAACTTGACTCCTGAACAAGAAATGTTGTTAGATAAACAATACAAAAGTTTTGCACGTAATGGAGCGAATTTAAATGAAACTGACAAAGCTGAGCTTCGCAAAATTGATGCTGAGTTAGCAAAATTATCGTTACAGTTTGGGGAGCATGTATTGGCTGAAACCAATGCTTTTAAATTATTAATTACCCATGAAGATGATTTAGCTGGCTTACCTGAAAGCGCTAAAGAAGCTGCTAAAGAACTTGCGAACTCAAAAGGTAAAGAGGGTTGGATGATTACCTTAGATTATCCAAGCTATATTCCTTTTATGACCTATGCTGATAATAGAGAATTGAGAAAAAAGTTAGCCATAGCTTTTGGTAAAAAAGGATTTCAACAAAATGAATACAACAATGAGCAAATTGTAAAAGATATTGTAACCCTACGCCACAAACGTGCAAACCTATTAGGGTATAAAACCCACGCTCATTTTGTATTAGAAGAGCGTATGGCTGAAACTCCTGAAAAGGTTATGGAGTTTTTAAATGAATTGTTAGAAAAAGCGAAACCTGCCGCACAACGTGAATTTGATAATTTAGAGGCCTATGCTAAAAAACTAGACGGAATAGACCAGTTACAAAAATGGGATGGTGCTTACTATTCTGAAAAACTAAAAAAGGAGTTGTTTAACTTAGATCAAGAGTTATTAAAGCCTTACTTTAAGTTAGAAAATGTAATTGACGGTGTGTTTACTGTGGCTAACAAATTGTACAACTTACAGTTTGAAGAAATTGACACTATTGATAAGTATCATGAAGATGTTAAGACGTATGCTGTAACAGATACTGATGGTAATTTTGTTTCTTATTTTTATGCTGATTTTCATCCAAGACCGGGAAAACGTAATGGTGCGTGGATGACTTCTTACAAATCACAATATAGGAGTAATGGTACAAACGAAAGACCACAAGTCTCTATCGTTTGTAACTTTACCAAACCTACACAAACCAAGCCTTCTTTATTAACTTTTAACGAGGTTACTACCTTATTCCACGAGTTTGGTCACGCCTTACACGGAATGTTGGCAAATACTACTTATAAAAGCTTATCAGGAACTTCTGTTTCTTGGGATTTTGTGGAATTACCAAGTCAAGTTTTAGAAAACTGGTGTTACGAAAAAGAAGCCTTGGAATTGTTTGCAAAACATTACGAAACTGGAGCAATTATTCCTATGGAATACGTTGAGAAAATCAAAGAATCTGCGAGTTTCCATGAAGGAATGCAAACCCTGCGTCAATTAAGCTTCGGATTATTAGATATGTCTTGGCACTCTGGAGATTCTCCTGAAACCATTACTGATGTAAAAGAGTTTGAAACGAATGCTTTTGCTGAGACTAAATTATATCCTGATGTAGCAGAAAATTGTATGAGTACTTCCTTTTCTCATATTTTTCAAGGCGGATACTCAGCTGGATATTATTCATATAAATGGGCAGAGGTTTTAGATGCCGATGCTTTTGAATATTTTAAAGAGGAAGGTATTTTTAATAAAGAAGTTGCAGATAAATTTAAAAACAATGTATTATCTAAAGGCGGAACAGAAGAGCCTATGGAGTTATACAAACGTTTTAGAGGTAGAGAACCAAAACCTGATGCTTTATTAAGACGTGCTGGATTAATGAGCTAAATCTCTTTATTACTTTATCTAACAAAAACAGCTTCCTCTTATTAGAAAGAAGAAGCTGTTTTTTTTAATAAAAATTAACATAATTTAATATAAAAAAATACAACAAGCATTTATTTTTGCCATTTATCAGTTATAAAAAATGAGCTTATATAAAAATAGCATATTTCGTAAAATCACCTCTTTATCATTGGTGGTTCTTCTTATGCTTCCTATTCTTATAAAAGCTACTCATCATCATGATAATGAAGCACACCACCATAACTGTAAAGAAAAATCTACTCACTTACACGAATCGGTAAACGACCATTGTGATATTTGTTATTTTTCTTTTGCTTCTTTTGATGTACCTACACAAAATTTCTCACCAGCTTTAGCTATTCTTCCTAGCAAGACGATAGTAGATAATTACAAGTCAATTATCTTACCTTCTTACCAATGTCTGAATAGAAAGCTTAGAGGACCTCCAACTTACTCATAACATACTAAATTTAGAACATACTTAACTTTCTTGTATTAAGAATTGTTGTAAATATATATGCATATAAACCTACTAAGTCTGTACTGTATTTACCACTTACTTTTTCTATTAGTTAACTATCTGTTCTATATTATTTAATCAATAGTTGAGCGCTTACAGTTCAACTACTACAATTCGTTTAATTCTATTTACAATGACAAAACAAAGCTTAGGTGCTTTATTTTGTGTATTGTTTCATACTATTCTTTTTGGTCAGAACACTAATTCTGTTACTATTAAGGTTATTGATGCAACAACACAAAGTGAGTTACCCAATGCTCACGTGAGTATCGGTTCAAAGCACGCATACACAAACACTAGAGGAAGTAGTACTTTTTTTAAACTTTTAAACAAAGAATACCTCTTAACTGTTACTCATGTTGGGTATGTTACTTATAAAGAAAGTATTTCTCCTACTAATTCAGTAATAGTTATTCCTCTAATACAAGACAATTCAGTATTAAATGAGGTGGTTATTGCACAAAACCCTAAAAAAACACTAACAAAGTTCTCTAGCAACACACAAAGGATTGATGTTGACTTTTTAGAGAAAAACAGGGATAATAGTTTAATGCAAACTCTTAAAGACATACCAGGAGTTAGTACAATAACTATAGGTTCTGGTCAATCCAAACCTACCATTAGAGGTTTAGGTTTTAATAGAGTTGTTGTTGTTGAAAACGGTATAAAACACGAAGCTCAACAATGGGGAGCCGATCATGGTTTAGAAATAGACCAATATAATATTGACAATATAGAAGTTACTAAAGGAGCCGCTTCTCTACTCTATGGTTCTGATGCAATATCTGGGGTAATTAGCTTGAAAAATAACTTACTACCTGATGTTAATTCTTTTTCAGGTGAACTAAACCTCACCAACAGAAGTAACAACGATTTTTATGGAGTTTCTTTGGGAGTTAAACAACGTTATAATCATTGGTATTATAAAGCTAGAATTACTCATGAAGATTATGGCGACTATAAAGTTCCTACCAAAAAGATTACCTACGATAATTACATTTTTGACTTGCATAAAAATTACTTACGTAACACAGCAGGATTTAATCATAATGTTGGGATTTCTATAGGTTATGTATCAGATAATATTAGTTCTATAACTTCATTTAGTAATGTAAATTCTAAAAATGGTTTTTTCGCTAATGCACATGGTCTGGAGGTGAGAACCTCAAAAATAGATTACGATGCTGACCATAGAGATATTGACTTACCTCACCACAAGGTCAATCATTTTAAAATAACAAATAATACCAGTTTTCTGTTTCCAAATTACACATTAGATGTTGAGCTTGGGCTTCAAAATAATCATCGCGAAGAACACTCAGAACCTGTTCCGCATGGTTATATGCCCAAGCCGTCATCTACAATGGAACGCTTGTTTAAGAAGAACACTTACAGTCTTAATGCAAAAAGTCAATTACACTATTTTGAAGAACATAAAGTTACCGCTGGTATAAACTTAGAGTATCAAGATAATACTATTGATGGCTGGGGATTTCTTATTCCTGAATATACTCGTTTTACAGCTGGGGCTTTTGTGTACGATCAAATAAAACTCAACGACAAATTATATTTAGATGGTGGTGTACGTTACGATTATGGTATAATAAAAACACAGCCATATTACGAGTGGTTTTTATCTCCTGTTACTGACGAAAACGGAAACACTACTCAGCAACAACTACAGCGTTCAAAAAGAAAGAGCTTAACTTTTGGAAGTTTTAGTGCTTCAGCTGGATTAAGTTATGGACTTAAAAATACATCATATAAAATAAATATAGGCAAGAGTTTTAGAATTCCACTGGCAAACGAATTGGCTTCAGACGGAGTAAACTATCACATGTATCGATACGAAGAAGGAAGTCTTGACTTAGAACCTGAAAGTTCTTATCAAATAGATGGAGAGTTTAAAGCTAACTTTAGTAGAGGATCTATTCAAATCACGCCATTTGTCAATTATTTTGATAATTATATTTATTTAAGTCCAACGTCAGAGTATTACGAAACACTTCAGAAGTATCAATACAATCAAAGTCGTGTTTTTAGATATGGTGGCGAAATTATGGCGCAGTATGAACCTATTGATAAATTATCTATTACAGGTTCTTTAGAATATGTAAAAGCAAGACAGTTAAGTGGAAAAAAGAAAAACTTCACACTTCCTTTTTCCCCTCCATTAACAGGAGTTGTTTCGCTTGAATACACATTGAATCCTTGGTCTACTTTTGGAGAAACTAAAATATTCTCTAGTATACGATTAGTTTCGGATCAAAACAATATTGTTCCTCCTGAAAAAACTACAGGAGGGTATTCTTTATTTAACATCGGTTTACATACTAGTATAGATCTTTTCTCAAAAAAGCAGCCTCTTAAAATTCAAGGTAGGCTCAATAATATTTTAAATAACAAAGTATTCGACCATACAAGCTTCTACAGACTGATAGAGGTTCCTGAACCTGGAAGAAACTTTTCAATAACAATTATACAAACATTTTAATTATTTAATTTTTTTAATCATGAAAAACACATTTAAATCAGCAATCTTATTTTTCGTAAGTCTTTTAATCATTTCTTGTAGTGATGAAGATAACATCCCAGATACTTTTGATGAAAATATTAATACAGAAAATTTCAAAGGCTTGGAGTTAGGTAATTCTGATTTTGTTTTACCACAATCGAACATAGATGTTCATATTGAATTTGGCTATGAGGGTACTAGCAAAGTTTCTAAAATTTATTTTGACGTAGAAGCTTACGATGTTCCAAAAGTTAAAAACGGTGAACTAATTTGGGAGTTAAAAAACCATTTAGTACCTGTTGACCGATATGAAGGCCAATTAAACCCTCACATACATTACCATGTATATTTTGATGAAGAGAACAAGTACACTCCTTCTTTTACACCTGCTGAAGGGATTTATAAATTCAAAATTACTGTTGAACATGAAGACGGAACTAAAAGTGCTATTACTAAAAAGTTACATATCATTCAAAAATTTAAAGACTTAGAAATTGGTGAGAACAACTCAATCGCTTTTGGAAAAGATGAGTTACACACAGAGTTTGAATATGTTTCTGGTAATAATACTGTTACTGAAATTAAATATGAGTTTTGGTTCGAAGAATGGAGAGAAGGACAGAATGTTGAAGTTGGAAAGTGGGACAAAGTAATTACTGTTTTACCTAAAAATTTATATGAAGGAGTTAAAAACCCACACATACATTATCACTACGATTTAATTCCTGGAGCTCCTGTAGGAAACTACTGGTTAAACATTTACGCTAAAGAAAGTGGTGAAAGTGAAACAGTAAAGCTGTCTATTCCTCTTGAAATAAAATAATTATAACTAATTAAAGACTACTTGATTTTCTCAAGTAGTCTTTTATAAATAATAAACTACCATGAAATTATTAAAAATAACAAGCGCTTTACTCTTCTTAACTTTGGTAAACTTTAGTTGTAGTAGTGATTCTGAAGAGCCAGATACTGAAAAACCAACTATTACCATAAATTACAACGAAGGGTTTCCTAAATCGTGTGCTGTATTAGAAAAAGGAAAAGAGTACACAATACGTGTAAAAGTGTCTGACAACATAGCTTTGGCCACTTATGCTATTGATATCCACCATAATTTTGATCATCACACGCACGATGACCAAGGTTCTAATTGTGAATTATCTCCTATAAAAGATCCTGTTTCTCCTTTAATTTTTATGGAAAATTACACAATTGATAATAATCGTAAAGAATATGAAATAGCACAAAACATTACAATTCCTACTGATATTGATTCTGGTGATTACCATTGTCAAATTTCTGTAATTGATGTTACTGGATGGCAAAGTAGAACCTCTGTAGATATTAAAATTGAATAAGTTCTATTTTTTATTCTTCTCTTCAATCCACTTGCTCATAAACTTAGTAGTCTGTAAGGTTTGATGTTGCAACAAACTTCCAAGAAAATTTTGTGTACGATGTATTTCAAAATTTTCTTGGATTTTTTTAATCCCCCTAATAAAAGAAACACCTAACTTGTCTTTATCATATAGTGAATTAATTATTTCTATACCTTTTTGTTGAGACTTTTTCCAAAGAATATCATAAGTATATAACTCTATAGCTTTGTTAGCAAACTTCTCAAAATTATCTTCTATAAATCCGTTCCAAGGTAAGTTGTCATACATTCCTTCTGCTCCTATCGAAGTAGTAACACTTGGAGTTCCACATTCCATTGCTTCGGTTAACTTTCCTTTAATTCCCGCACCAAAACGAATGGGAGCTAACACGACTCTAGCATTTTTAACTACTTCGAGCGCATCTTCTGCAAAACCTTTAATTATAAATCCTTCTTTTGGTTTATGCAATTGTTGAATTTGTTGCGTAACATAGGCTCCGTAAATATGTACTTCTGCTTTGGGTAGTTGTTTTCTGATCTGCTTCCATATTGTTTTTAATTGCAAAACAGCATCAACATTTGGAGCATGAAAAAAGTTACCTATAAACACAAAATGTTTTCGTTCTTCAAAAGATTTCCATTTCTGAGTAGTTTCAGCATCTATTGTATCCAACAAAAAAGGTAAATGATATAACAAAGCTTTATCAATCTTAAAAACTTCCTTCAAAAGCTGGATTTCATAAGCTGAAATAATCAGGCTCATATCGCAACGTAAAATAGCAGCTATTTCTCGTTTTGCTTCATTCGATTTCAACAAAGCTTCTGTTGAAAATTGTTTTCCTTTTTTTAATTGTTGATGACGTGTTTTACGTAAAAAGTGTAAATCTTCTGTATCTAAAATTCGTAAAGCTTTCGGGCAATATTCTGCAACACGCCAACCGAATTGCTCTTCCATCATAAAACGATCGAACAACACAACATCAGGTTGAAGTTCCGTAATAAAATTATCAAAAGAACTTGAATTCAATTCGATAGATTTTTCTTCAATTCCTAATTCAGCTAAGTTTAAAGAGTTTTCAGTTTTTTGAGCTGGTGTGGCAAAAGTAATGGTATAATTATGGTTTTTAAAAACATTGATTAGCTGTAGCATTCGGTTACCAGCTCCTGTTGTTTTTTCTACCCAAACATACCCAATAATTAAAAGTTGTTGCATTAATTTAGTTCGCTAATTGCGTTTGGTAGTTATTTTGAACGCTTTTTGCCCACTCAGTGATTTGTTGTACTTCTTCTTTAGACAAACGAGCATCGGCATGCATCCAAGTATATGAATCTAATGGCATTTTTCCTTTTTCAACTTCTTCCCAAACCTCTTTCATTTTGTGTTCCTTTCTTTTTAAAGAATAGGTAGCCCATTCAGAAAAATTCAATTCTTCTTTTCCGTGATTTACATGATCTGCCAACCAATAATTCACAGGCGTAATACTGCTATACCAAGGATAACGTGTTGAGTTACTATGACAATCAAAGCAAGCCGTTTTTAAAATTTTATGCACTGCATCATTTGGCTTGGTTTCTTCTATAAAACACTGAACAGAAGTAATTTCTCCTTCATTTTTTTCTGGTTGAAAAAATTGTACTATTACTAACAATAGTAATAAAACTATGATTATTTTTTTAAAAATTTTCATACAATGCGTTTAAGTTTTAAAGATATGAAAACTAATTTTATCGACAAATAATTGTACTTTTGTACTTCATTTTTACGAAAGCCCAAAATGGGCAATTGCAAACAATGGTTAACATAAACACAAATAGTTGAACTATTAGTAATGGACATTGTGCAATATAAATAGATGAAATTATAAAACACAACTCATGAAATACGATTTAATCGTTATTGGTTCTGGTCCAGGAGGATATATCGCTGCTATCAGAGCCGCTCAATTAGGTTCTAAAGTTGCTATCATTGAAAAATACTCAACTTTAGGTGGAACTTGTTTAAATGTTGGATGTATTCCTTCAAAAGCTTTATTAGATTCTTCGCACCATTACTATGATGCAGTAAATCATTTCGAAGAGCACGGTATCTCTGTAGAGAAACCTTCTTTTGACTTCGAAAAAATGGTAGCTCGTAAAGCAAATGTAGTAGAAACTACAACTGGAGGTATCAAATATTTAATGGATAAAAATAATATTGAAGTTTACGAAGGTTTAGGATCTTTTGAAGATGCTACGCACGTAAAAATCACTAAAAATGATGGTACTGAAGAAGTAATTGAAGGTACTAACATTATTATAGCTACTGGTTCTAAACCATCTTCTTTACCATTTATTACTATTGATAAAGAGCGTGTAATTACTTCTACAGAAGCTTTAAAACTTCCTGAAGTTCCTAAGCACTTATTAGTTATTGGTGGTGGTGTTATAGGTTTAGAGTTAGGTTCTGTTTACAAGCGTTTAGGTGCTGAGGTAACTGTTATCGAGTACGCTCCAACAATTACTCCAACCATGGATAAAGATGTTTCTAAAGAACTGACTAAAGTTTTAAAGAAACAAGGAATGAAAATTAATGCTAGCCATGGAGTTACTTCTGTTGAAAGAAATGGTGACGAGGTTGTAGTAAAAGCTACTAATAAAAAAGGTGAAGAGGTTACTTTCACCGGAGATTACTGTTTAGTTTCTGTAGGTCGTCGTCCGTATACTGAAGGATTAGCTTTAGAAAAAGCGGGTGTAAAAGTTACTGAAAGAGGAATGGTTGAAGTAAATGGTCATTTACAAACTAATGTTTCTAACATTTATGCAATTGGAGATGTAGTTCGTGGAGCTATGTTAGCGCATAAAGCAGAAGAAGAAGGTGTTGTGGTTGCTGAATATTTAGCTGGACAAAAACCTCATATTGACTATAACTTAATTCCTGGTATTGTTTACACTTGGCCAGAAGTAGCGGCTGTTGGTAAAACTGAACAAGAATTAAAAGATGCTGGTGTTGATTATAAGTCTGGAAAATTCTCAATGCGTGCATTAGGGCGTTCTCGTGCAAGTGGAGATTTAGACGGATTTGTAAAAGTATTGGCTGATAAAAACACTGATGAAGTATTAGGAGTTCACATGGTAGGTGCTCGTGTTGCTGACTTGATTATGGAAGCAGCTGTAGCAATGGAATACAGAGCTTCTGCGGAAGATTTAGCTCGTATTTGTCATGGACATCCAACCTACTCTGAAGCTGTAAAAGAAGCAGCGAAAGCAGCTTGGGATGGTAAACCATTAAACGCTTAATAAAAAAGCTTTAAACATACTTTAAAAAGCAATCTCGTATGAGGTTGCTTTTTTACTTTACTTAAATTAACTTCGTTAATATAAAAACAAGAATCATTCTTTTAAAAGTTATAATAAATTTGATATTAGAAACTATTCATAAATATTTAAAATATATTTCTAACGAATGTGACAGACATCTAAGAGATAAAGAGGTTAATTACGATGAAATCAATCAATTGAGTATTGAGCTAGAAAGATTTATTAATATGGTAAACGAAAGTGAACTTTCAAAAGAAACTAAATCTCTAATCAATGAACTTTCATTTGAGACTGACAATAAAAGTATTCGAAAAAGCTGGATTAAAAATTTAAAAAATGACTTGTTATTAAACGATGAATCTCCAACGAATATATCATACTACAACACTCAAAAAAGTAGAACAGAAAGTCTCAAAAAGTTGAAAAATGATGTTTTAAATTTAAGTTTGAAATTAAAGATAAAATAACAAATAAAAATCCCGAACTAAATAGTTCGGGATTTTTTTATTGGTATGACGTTATTTCTTATTGAATTCCGTAAAAAGAACTCATGTTATCTTTAATTTCAGACGCTTTTTTAACCGCCTCATACATTTGAAATGTCTTATTCTGTCTTTCAGCAACAATACGCTTTCTATATGTGTCGTAGTTAGGTAATGCTGTTGGATCTTCTCTCTTTTCTACTACAAAAGCAAATACACCTTTGTCTCCTGCAACATTTTTAACCACCTTGTTCTCTTTAGCGTTCATCATTGCTCCTACTACTTTAGGCTCAAATCCTACACCAGAAATTGTTGGTGATTGTAAGTTTACATCGGTTGCTGCTCTCACTGACTGATTCACAGATTTTGCGATTTCTTCTAAAGTAGCTCCGCTCATCTTATCTTCAATCATTTTGGCTTTTCTTTCGTTTGTTAATATAGGACGAACAGAAGTAATTGCCTTATCAACAGGCATTAAACCTTTAGCTGTTTTTGCTGTTAGTACCGCTACAATATATCCTCCTTCAACATCAAAACGCTTGTAACTTCCTTCTTCAGTCTCTGGTTCAAAAGCCCAAGTAATAATTTGTCTTTCGTTACCAACTCCTGGTACGTTTTCATCTAAAGATTTTAATCCTACTGCTGGTAGTGAAGTTAAGTTTTTTTCTTTTACAGCTTCTTCAAAAGCTTTTCCATTAGCTAATTCTAAAGCAAATGTTTCTGCATTTTGGAATACTGCATTCTCCGTTTCTTCTGAAGCTTCTATCTTACGTCCAAAAGTAGCTAACTTCACTACTGGTTGAAAATTCTTTTGCCCATCAATTTTAATTACATGGAACCCAAATTGAGTCTTTACAACTCCCATATCTCCTTCTTTGCCTTCAAAAACGAAATCTCTGAATGATGGTACCATTCTATTGTAAGCAAACCAATCGTAAAATCCTCCTTTTTCAGCAGAACCTTGATCAGATGACATTTTTTTAGCTAAATCTGCAAACTTAGATTTATCTGCTTTAACAACAGCTAATAAGCTATCTGCTGTTTTCTTAGCTTCCTCTTCCGTTTGAACAACAGTAGCATCAGCACTAGCAGAACCAACAAAAGGAATTAAAATATGACTTGCTTTCGCAGAGTCTGGTAATTGTTTTACCTCAGTAATTTTAGATAACTTAAAGAATCCTGCATCTTTGTATGGTCCGAATACATCACCTTCATTTCCATTGAAAACCTCTTCTGCAATTACTTGAGGAACTTGTATTTTAAATTTATAACTATTATCTAATCTTAAATCAGAATCATTTTCTTCTAAAAATTCATTGTAGTTAGTAGTATTTTTTAACCCTTTAACTGGAGTGTTATTTACTACAGAATCATCAATTAATTTGGCCACATTAGCTTTAATAGCTTCTTCATCTTTTGTTGAAGGTTCGATATTAAATTTTACAAAGTTAATGTCTCTTGAAGCTTCTACTTGAAAAGCATCTTGATGTTGGTTTATATAATTTTGAATATCGCTTTTCTTTAAAGTTACTAAGCTATCTGCAATTGTTGTATAAGGTACATATACATACCTACCAGATACTTTTGTGTTTTCAGTTAAATATCTAGACTCCCCTTCTTTTAAAGAAGCTCCTAAACCAGCAGCGACTAAGTTGTCGTATGTTGTTTTTTCTATGTTACTTTTAATAGAAGCCATGTAATTTTGCCATGCAGCCCATTCTTGTCCATTTTCTTCTTTTATAGTAGCTAAATGTTCTTTTAACTTGTTTTTATCGAAAATACCTGAAGTTTGGAATCTAGCATCATTTTGAACTACAGGAGTTTCATATAAGGCATTTAAAATATCTACATCTCCTACAGTAATTCCAGCTTCTTCTAATTGTTTTTTGTATATTTTTTGACGGATTAAATTATTCCATACTGCCTTTGCTGCTTGCATCTCAGACATACTATTTCCTGTTTGCGCTTTGTAAGCTTCTAGTGCTTCAGCAAACTCTTGACGAGAAATGGCTTCTCCATTTACTTCACCTATTTCGTTTACTTTACTTGCGCTGAAAAAATCTGATATTGTAGAAGGGTCTAATACAAAAGCAAAAAGTGCTAAACCAATTACAAGAATTAAGAACATTGAACGTTCTCTAATTTTCGATAAAATTGCCATACGTAATTTATTTTATTAACAGTGTGCGAAAATACAATTTCACATTAAATAATGCAATGTTTTTTTACGCTGTTTTTGAGGGAGTTCTAAGTAAAAGAGGCTAGCTTAATCTTCTTTGTAAATTACTTTAAAATAAATTTCATCAATCTTAGTTGCACTTACTTTTAAAATTTTGATTTGGAAGTTTTCTATATCTAATACCTCATCTTGTAATGGTATTGTTTCTGTATGGTTTAAAATAAAACCTCCTAAGGTTTCATAAGCTTCTTCTTTAGGAATTCCTAAACCATATTCTTCATTTAAATAATCTACCTCTAAACGAGCTGAAAAATTAAATTCATACTCACTAATTCGTTCTTCTAATAATTGTTGCGTATCATGTTCATCTTCTATTTCTCCAAATAACTCCTCTACAATATCTTCAACTGTAATAATACCTGAAGTTCCTCCATACTCGTCAACTACAACTGCAATACTTTTACGCTTTTTTATTAAATTATTAAGTACATCATTAATAATCATTGACTCAGGAACAAACTCTACTGGTAACAAAATCGACTTAATAGTACGTGGTTTTTTAAAAAGCTCAAAGGCATTTACATACCCTAAAATATCATCTAATGAATTTTTATAAACCAAGATTTTCGATAACCCAGTTGTAATGAACATTTTTTTGAGATTACTTACCGTTTCGTGTAAATCAACCGCAACAATTTCTGTCCTAGGCACCATAATTTCACGAGATTTAACCTTATGAAACTCTAATGCATTTTGAAATATTTGAATTTCTGAATCAACTTCTTCTTCATCGTTTCCTGAATCTAATTGTTCTAAAATATAATTTCCTAATTCTTCTTTACTAAATTCGGTCTGAATTTCATCTTCTTTTGTTCTAAAAAATACATGTAGAAAAAAATCTGATATCCTGGTAATTACCCATGTAACTCCATAAAAAATAACATAAAAAACATAAGCAGGTATAGCAAAAAACTTTAGCATTTCATTTGCATAAATTCTAAAGATAGCTTTTGGTAAAAATTCTGCTGTTACCAAGATAATTACTGTTGAAATAAGTGTTTGTGTTAGTAAGCTTATATCTGACAATACATAATTTACAACCGTATAATCAGAAGGTAAAAAAGATTGAAACCATCTCATTAACAGCTCTCCCATAAAGTAACTATAAATAACTAAAGCTACATTATTACCTACTAACATAGTGGTAATAAACTTTGAGGATTTTTCAGTTAGCTTAGTTAGAATTTTAGAGAGCAAACCGTCTCCCTTTTTTTCTAACTCTATGTGAAGTTTATTTGCAGATATGAAGGCTATTTCCATCCCAGAAAAAAAGGCTGAAAATAAAATAGAAGTAAGAATTATTAAGAGTTCGGGTTGCATTAACGTTCTTTGTTTCTTTTTTCTACTTTTCTTCTAAAGTGTCGTTTGAAGAAGAAAATTAATATGATAAAGATAGCAAATCCAAACATAATAAATGCTTCTTGTCTGTCTGAATTCCATTTAAAGATTCCTTCAACAAAAAAGATTATTCCTATAATCAAGTATCCGTATTGTAAATATTTCCAAAGTATGTTCATTATATATCTTTTTGTGTAGTTTCTACATCTCCAGTAATATCTTTAGCTATCCATTTAGTTAAGTCTTCGCTCGACTCAAATCCAAAACCATTAATTACAGATTCAGGTGTTGTAAATCGAAAACCGTCTTCTGTAAAAAAATAATGCTCCTTTTGATCCCAAAACAACTGGTTAGTTTCTAATTTTGTTTGATTGCTATGGTTAGTGATAACAACATTACCTCTAATTTCAGATATTTTTGTTTTATTATAGGTTAATGCATAATTACCTGAAATTGTTGTTGAATCTGCTCCTTTTTTTTCTATTGTTACAATTTCTATTCCTTTTGGAAACTCACTGTAAGGGTGTTCTTTTCTATTTGAATAGTCATAAAAAATAGGTGCTTTTGTTTTTGAACTTATTCTTCCAGAATCTTTGTGAACATGATAAATATTTACTGCCGAACCTACTGGTAAATTTTTATCAGCAAGAAAATCTCGCACCTCCTTTTTAGAATTAGTACAAGAAAAAAACATTGCCACCAAATAAATGGTAGCAATGCTATTGTATATATGTTTTGCTCTTTTAAGCATTAACTTCTATTAAGGTACACGAACAGTTTCTCCAATCCAACATCCTACTCTATAACTTGCACCTGAAGACATTCCTTTTTGGAAAATTAACTTTTTAGATGGTACATTTTTTTTGTAACTAGAAATGTATCTTCCTGCTCCACATCCTGGATCAACTTTTTGTGCTTTTAAAGCTTTATTTAAGGCTGCTACATATACCATTCTTTTTTCAAACTCGTCGCTACCACATGAATTTGCGCTTCTTTGGTATAAACTTGCAATAAACAAATATGCTTTACCCATATTAGGATTGTATTTCAAAGCTTCGTAAGCTAAAGCTCTTCCTCTACTTCCACCAGCATTTTGGGCTTCTCTTAATTTATACTTAGCTTTTTTAAATGGATCTGTTTCTAAGTCGAATGCTTTTTTTCTCATCTCAGCAGCTCCACCTTTATCTCCATTTTTAGCTAAAACTCCTGCTAAGAAGTTATATGCATCTGCAGACTGTGTTACTTTAGCATACTCGTTTGCTAATTTTTCAAATAAAGGATCTGTTTGACACTCTTTGTTATACATTCTTGATACTGCTCTTTTTAACCAAACACCATCAGTTTTATTTTCTTCAAAATCTCTAGAATAAATAGGTATTAATCTCTCGCAAGTTGCTATCTTAGATATTTTAGCGTCTAAACCACCTTCTACTTGACCTAATGAAGAAGAGTTAATAGTATATGCTCTTAAAAGACTCTTTTCTCTTGATGTAATAGTACCCACAGAATCTTTCTCTTGTAACTTTGCTATCTTCTTACTGTAATCTTCCAGCTTTTCATCAACCGATTCCATTACATCATCATAAGTATCAAATACTTTTTGTGGATTTGTATCTTGATACTTATCAGCTATCATTTGGAAGTATCTAAAGATATTTTTTACCCCCATATCTTTAGGAGAAATATCATAAGCCTTTTTTAAGATTTCAAAAACTTCATCATCAGAAGCTAATTTATTATCTATTAAAAACTCAGCGTAATCACTATGCGCTTTTGCTGCCCCTTTCTTTGGATAATTAGCTAATCTTGTTTCATATACTTTTTTAGCTAAAACAGGATCTTTTAAGTTCTCTGCAACTTTTGCTCCATACTTGTATATGTTAATAGACAATGTAGCACAGTTATCTAATAAGTATTCTAAATTAGGTTTTGCTTGGTCATATTTTTTAGTTGTAGCATCTCCTTTAAAAAGATTGTATTTAATATGACACTCTTGACTTGCTTGCGCTTTCGCTCCACTTACGGCTACAAACAAAAATAATCCTGTTAGTAAATACGTAATTTTTTTCATCGTTCTCAGTTTATGTTAATCTATTCGTGTTTTTTGGAACCACTTAATACTATTTAAAGATAAACTTAATCTTACATTAAAGTAGTCTTCTTTTATTAAGTTATTGTTAGTAGTACCTCTTTGCCCATACTCAAACCCTATATTAACGTTTGATAGTTGTCTTGGCAACGGTAATCCTAATCCAACATTTATGCCAAAGTCTTTCACAGAAGTAAAATTATCGGTAGTTTTAACTAGCAATCCTGTATCTTCAAAACGCAAACCAGCCCTATAAGTAACTCTATCCCAATAACTTGAAATAGAATTTATTTTCGGTATAAAATATCCTCCTATTGCAAATTTATTTGAATCTTCATATTTATGAGATGATCCATCTGCTATAAAAACACTATTACTTTCTAAAGCTGTTTGAAATTCTTGATTAATTCCTACATACCATTTATTTTCTTTTCCTAAACCAAAACCATAAATACTTTTTAAAGGCATGTTGATATTACCATTTAAAGTTCTATTGAATAGTTCATTTCTAGGAACTTCTTGCCCTGATCCATTAAATGACAATGAATACATTTTCTCAGATCCTTTAGCAGATAAATCTGTAGACAAAATAAATGATGCTCCTGTAGATAGTTGTAGTTTATTTTTAAGTTCTGTTTTATATTGTATACCTAACTTAAACTGTCCTCCTCTTAAATTGAAAGACTCTTCATGTTTAGTTGCTAATGCTACATCTGCTCTTTGATTTAAAACGCTATTATCTATGCTTCCAAAAATAAATCCCGCTTCAGCACCAATAGACAAGCCTTTATAAACATACATACCATAACTAGCATATATCTTATTGGCTCCTCCTTCACCTGTGAATAAAGTAACATTATCAGCATTTTCATCATTTAGCAAAGAGTAGCCTACAGATGAAAAAGGTTGCAAACCAATAGATAAACCTGCATTTTTTCCTACAGGAAAACCTAACGATATATATCTTAAGTTTGTTGAGTTACCTGTTTGAGAAGCATTTTGTTCTTTAACTGTTAAAAAAGTCAAACTACCACCTATTGCGTAGGTTGCTGCTTTTAAATCAGCATTTGAAGCTGGGTTTGTAAAATTTAGGTGATGATAATCTTTCATTGCAACACCTATACCTCCCATAGAAGCTTGTTCTACTGTTACTGCCTCAAAACTCTCACCAATACCAAAATAAGAATAAGGTGATGCACTATTTCTTTGTGCTATTATTACTGATGAAGTAAGTACAAAAACTCCTAATATAAATCTCTTAATCATTCGCTAAATTGTGTATCAAAATAGTATGTAACCCCTCCAAAACAAAATTTGGATGGGCAAATATGACACTTTTTAATTGTTTTGACAAAAAATATGTATCTCCTCCTGTTAAAACTACTGTTAAATGTGGATATTTTTTTTGATATTGTACTATAATCCCGTCTATTTCATTACAAACTCCATTGATAATCCCTGAATGAATTGAACTTTCTGTATCTGTACCAATAAAGTTTTCTAATTCTTTTGCTTTTAATAACGGTAATTTAGAAGTAAAAGTATGTAGTGCCTTATACCTCATAGTTATCCCCGGTGAAATAGCCCCTCCAAGATAATTTCCTTCATCTGTGATAAACTCATATGTTATACAAGTACCAGCATCTAGTACCAATACATTTTTATTTGGATATTTTTTTATCGCTGCTGATGCCAATGCTACCCTGTCTACTCCTAATGTTTTTGGCGTTTTATATAAGTTCTTAAATGGAACTTTGGTATTTGAGTCTAAAAAAACCGGATTCAAAAGTTCAGCTATTTTTTTCGTTTCCTCATCTGTAAAATTAGCTACAGACGATATAATACTATTCGAAATTGAAAAATTTGAAATTATTTTTTTTAGCTCTGAAATTATATTTGTTTTTTCAAAAGTAAAGACTTCTTTAATAGTATCTATTTCAAAAACAGCTACTTTAACTCTTGTATTTCCTACATCTATAATTAGGTACATATTTCATTTCTTAGAGCTTGTAAATTTACGTTACATTTTTTTAAAGTTTTTACTTTGTATAATTAAAAAACGATTGTATATTTGCATCCGCTTAACGAAAGTAGCAACTGGTGCCTTAGCTCAGTTGGTAGAGCAAAGGACTGAAAATCCTTGTGTCCCTGGTTCGATTCCTGGAGGCACCACAATAAAACTAGTAAAATTAGTTGCGAGTTTTATTTTAAAGATGTTACTTTTTAAGTTATGACTGGTGCCTTAGCTCAGTTGGTAGAGCAAAGGACTGAAAATCCTTGTGTCCCTGGTTCGATTCCTGGAGGCACCACGATAAAAACCCGAACAAAATTGTTCGGGTTTTTTAGTTTTAACAATAAATCAAAATCTTCTCATACATTTTTATTTTTAATACAAATTCTTGCAAAATTCTATCATCTAAGAGGCATTAAGGTTTATTTCAGTTTCAAAAAATCAGGATATATAAGTAAGACTATGCATCTACCGCTGAACACCTCACTAAACATGATTTATAAATACTTACTTTTTTAAAAAACTTATATATTCTTTAATTTTCTTTAATCGTTTTTGTAATTATATATTTGTTTATTTTTAAATTGGTCATGTTAAAACAAGACCAATAAATACTTAGGAACCTTATCGTATGAAAAGAACAATGAGTCATACTCTTGAGATACTTCTCAGGTAGTAGAGTATTGAAAGTGTGTTAATGAGTAAGGTTAAGGAAGAAGAAAAAATTGCAAGACATAAAAATATTAATCAACTCATTTAGTTTCCAATCTAAATACAGTAAACGCTATGATACTTTAATTAACAAATTAAGCGATATATAACAGTTAATTTAGATTAAGTATTAAACGCTTTAGAAATTGTAATAAATGAGTTAAAACAAAAACAAGAATGAATAACACCAAACCTCGATGGCTACAAGACTTTAGAAGGTTTGTTCCTTTAAAAAGTCAATTTTTTCTTTCGGGTAATATTAAGGATTTTCAGTTACTGGAGAACGATTTTGGCAGCTACAGTTGGCATCGATTAGAAAATGTAATAGATTCTGAATTAAAAAACATAGGGTATACACATGTGGTTTACTATAACCCGTTAAGTGGTTTTGACATTCCCTTTTTTACAGGAAATTCAGATGAAAAAAAAGTGTTTTTTCAAAAACTTCAAATTCCTCTTCAGCAAGAAGGTGTCTATAACGATTTACAAACCTTTAATACGGTATTACAAAAGATTATTCACTATCCTGATGAACCCATTGGGTTAATTGTCGATTTCGCTTCTCAGTTTTTAATAAACCCTGAAAATTTGGTAAAAGCAGAACACGATTCTTTTAGTATAGCTCATATCTTATCTCAAACTACAGAAACTAAACCTTACGGTACCCCTCCTAATCCGTATTACAACATTGTAATATGGTTAGTTGATAAAGAAGGAGACTTACCTGACTGGATGGTGGTTAACAACCCAAAAATAAGACACATACCTATTGGAAAACCTAATCACATTGCTCGTAGAAGATTGATTCACCCGATTGTGGAGAGCCTAAGTAAAGATAAAACTAATGTAGATACTATAGTTACTGAATTTGTGGAAGAAACTGAAGGTCTTTTATTGTTAGACTTAGTGGCGATTATAGAACTAGCAAGGTCAGAAAACATACCAATATCTATGATAGCAGATGCAGTACGGCGATACAAAGTAGGTGTAACTGAAGACCCTTGGATGAAAATTCAACGTAGCAAAATTGAAAACGGAGAAGCTTTTATCAAAGAACGTGTTATTGGACAAGATCATTCTGTACAACATATCATGGATATTGTAAAGCGAGCCATCACTGGAGTGGGGAATTCTAAAAGAAATAATCGCCCAAGAGGTGTAGTTTTCTTAGCAGGGCCTACTGGTGTTGGAAAAACTGAATTAGCTAAAACCTTAACCAGTTTATTATTTGGTGATGAAAGTGCCTATATTCGGTTTGATATGTCTGAGTTCAGCGCTGAACATTCCGATCAACGCTTAATCGGTGCTCCTCCAGGATATGTGGGTTACGATGTTGGTGGCGAACTCACCAATGCTATAAGAGAAAAACCATTTAGTGTAGTCTTATTTGACGAAATTGAAAAGGCACACCCTAGAATATTAGATAAATTTCTTCAGATTCTAGATGATGGGGTTCTTACGAGTGGACGAGGAGACACCGTTTATTTCTCTGAGACACTAATAATTTTCACATCAAACCTTGGAATTTATAAAAATTCAACTACTGGTGAACGATTACCAAATGTGACTTATAAAGATAGTTTTGAAACTGTTGAAAAGAAAGTACGACATGAAATTGAGCGCTATTTTAAGTTTGAACTCAATCGACCTGAACTCCTCAATAGAATTGGAGACAACATTATTATTTTTGATTATATACGTAAAGATGTTGGTGAAATGATTTTTAATATGATGATGAAAAATAATATCAAAGGGATTCAAAAACAATTAAATATTACACTAAATATTCACCCCACAGTGATGCAAACATTAAAAGAATTATCTGTTGCTGATTTAAACAATGGTGGTAGAGGCATTAGAAATAAAATTGAGTACCATTTTATCTCACCTTTCTCTAGAGCTTTGTTCTCTTTAAATCCAGACAAGGGAGAAACGGTAGAAGCAACTTCTATTTCTTTTGAAAACCGAAGTACTACCATTCATCTAACTAAAAAATAATTGAATGAAAATAGGAATCTCTCGTTTACACTTTCCAGTAACTACACTTGGTCCAGGACAAAGAGTTGGCATTTGGTTTCAAGGCTGCTCTCTACATTGTGAAGGATGCATCTCAGCAGATACCTGGCAATTCAAAACCAATTCAATAAATATAGAAGAAGTAAAAAATCTATTAAAAAAGTGGCTTCCAACATGCGATGGAATTACTATTTCCGGCGGAGAACCCTTTGATCAAGAACCTGCTTTACAAAATTTGCTAAAATTTCTTAAGCCTTATAAACTTTCCTTGTTAGTTTACAGTGGATACTCTTTCCAAGAATTAAAATATAAAAAAGTTGTTCAGGAGAAATTAATCGATGTGTTAATTTCTGAACCTTATGACTATACAAAAGCCCAAACCCGAGCTTTATTAGGAAGTGACAATCAACAAATTCATTTTCTTACTAATTTAGGAGCGCAAAGTTTTGCTAAATATTTAAACAAAAAACCCGAAAGTAAATTAGACATTCAGTTTAATAATGAGACTCTTTGGATGGCAGGCATACCTATTAATGGAATGAATAAAATAACTGAAAGTTTTCGACAAAACAACGTTGAAATAACCAATACTCAAGCGGTGATAAAGCAACATAAGAAATGAAACACATACGACTTTGTCCTGCATGTAATACTGAACGACCAGTAACCGAAATGTATTGCCAAAACATAATCAGTAATTCAACATGTAGTTGGTTATTAATGAATGTACCCCAAACTCCAGTAGGCGGTCGAATCGAAATTCATCCTGAAGCTGAAGAATCAATCAAACGCCTTTGTGAAAACGGGCATGAAGTTGGAAAAGACGATTTTATGTGCATGGAATGTGGTGCTGACATTCAAGAATTAACAATTAAAGAAGAAGCCCTCAAGAAAATTGATGCATACACCATTATTGAACCTATCGAGATTTCAGGAGCTACCAAAGAATGTTTTTTAGTTAAAGACACTAATGAAAAACACTTTTTTTTAACTTATTATCATGAAAATTCTGAGCCTGATAAAACAATTTATGATGTACTGCACCGAGCAGATGTTGATCATATTGCTAGATTAGTAAAAACAGGTTATTGGAACAATCGATTTTTTGAAGTTTCTGAGCATATCCAAGGAGGATCACTCAATGATTTAGGATATATAAAAGAAAACAGACTCGAAACTTTAGTAAACGAAATCGGTCGAGCACTACGAGATTTCTCAGAAGCTGGTTTTAGACATCGTAATTTATGTCCTAAAAACATTCTAATCCGTGATAATGAAACCTTCGATTTGGTAATTATCGATTACAGTTCTGCAAGGTTATCAGATTATGATCTTGATACCGATACCCCTATACAATTAACTCGGTATACAGCTCCGGAAGCTATCATTGGCGGAGTAAGTCCTGCCTCGGATTGGTGGAGTTTAGGAATGATAGTTTTAGAGCAAATTACCAAAGGAGCGTTCTTTGAAAACATTAATGACAAAGCGTTCATGATCCATTTGGTAACCAGAGGCGTTCAAATTCCAGAAGGTATTGATGAACGTATACTTTTATTGCTAAAAGGCTTGTTATGTAGAGATCCTCTTAAACGTTGGCGCTGGGAACAAGTAGAAAAATGGCTGAACAAAGAATATGTTGCTCCTCCTATAGAAGCTACTTCGGGGACTGATCAAAAAAAAGAAAAAACCATCCAACTTGGAGATACAACTTACACCAATGTAAGCTATTTTGCACTTGCGGCAGCAGAGGAAAATAATTGGAAAAAAGGTTTGACCTTATTTACTTCTGGTGAAATTTCAAATTGGGTAAAAGAAATCCTTGGAGAAGGAAAAATAGCTGCTACTATTAGAAACTTACGCTCTAAAGAAGATATCGATTTGGAGTGGAGGTTTTCCTTAGCTTTAATGCACCTCAATGAAGCTTTACCACTTACTTGGCGAGGACAAATTATTATTCCTGCATGGTTACTTGGCAACCCAACACTCGCTTCAGAGCTTATAGAAGGAAACATTCCTGATTATTTAAACACACTTTCACGTGAAAAATGGTTGGTTAACCTCAAGAGTAGAAAACAAAATGTTTTGCAAAAAGCAAAGAGTTTAGGTATTGAATTGGATAATGACAAGCTCAAGATTAATACACTAAGTACTTCTAGGGTACGATTAAAATCTGAATTGAATCTTTTACGTCAAATTTATCCTGATGCCAAAAACATCAGTTTATCTGATTTAATGGGAGACATCCGACTTAGTGAAGAAGATTTGATACTTATTTTAAGCGCTCAACAAGATCAATTTATCTCCTTAAATCAATTAGTAAAAGAAGCTACTAATTTGGCAAGAGAAATAAAAATTGAATCTAATGAAAGTTTTTTTAGAGAAACTCTAATAAAATCCAGACTAGAAATTTACGAATCTCTACACGAGCTTTTAGAAGGGTTTTCACTAAGTAATAACAATAACTTAAATCGTTGGGCAGATCGTTTCAGGATAGAAAGACGATTACCCATATTGCAATCAATTTTATGTTTATCTATTCCCAAAGACAAATGGATTACACCACCAAAGCATGAATATGCTTCTAGTTTATTAAACTTTTTTGAAAAAAAGATTATTCATACTTCCTCTAGAGGTCCTTTAGTTAGATTAGTTATTTCTAAACATTCACCTCGTTTAGATTTAAAGACATTAGGAACCTCATTAAAACCTTCAGAAAAAATACTCAATAGTATTATTAATCGCTCATCTAGTACGGAAAAAATAGATCCATTAAGTTTCAGCCAAAACCCATTACTTAGTTACCGAACAAGGAGGTTAGTTTTAAGAACAGCAAACTTTAAACGCGATACCGGTTTAGACTCTTTGTATTTAGGGTTTCCATTCCTAATTAGTCAGTTCAAAAAAAATAATCGTCCCCGAATATTACCTATTATTTTATGGCCAATTACACTGGAATTTAAATACCGATCAAACCCTACACTAAAAATTGGTTTCGACAAAGTTCGTGAAGAAATTCGACTAAACCCAGCTCTTTCAAGCTCCTTAGAACCTGAAAATTACAAAAGAATAACACAAATTTATAATGAGGTTTTAAGTAGGCAATCTCTAAGTGTTTCTGAGGTTATCGATGCCTTCGGTTCATTTGTAAAACACAAAACTTCAAAACTTGTTACTCATCCTGAAGTTACTTACATGATGGAAGATATAGGTCTTGAACTACATAGCTCTGGAGTAATTTTTAATGCCAATTTTACAGGTCAATCAATTAGTGAAGATTTGCGTTTACTTCAAAAATTACCACATTCGGGAACAGCTATGGAACCAATTTTAAAAATAAGCACGCCACAAACACCCGAATATAAGCCCATACAATCAGAAAATAATCGATTTACTGTCGTTAATGTAGATCCTTCACAAGAACACGCAGTAATGCATAGTCGATTAAAACCAGGTATTGTTATTGAAGGTCCACCTGGAACAGGGAAAAGCCAGACGATTGTTAATATTATTTCCGATTGTATTGGTAGAAAGGAAAAAGTATTAGTAGTCTCTCAAAAAAGAGCAGCAATTCAGGTAATTATGAAACGGCTAGAGGCTGTAGGTCTAGAAAAAAGAGCTCTTTCTATCACTGATATTGCTAAAGATAGACAAGAAATTATTCGAAGTATTCGTGAACAGGTTTCTTTCGATTTAAACAAATCTGAGCAACAAAATATTCTTGAAAAAATCACATTCAAGCGAAATAACCTGGCAAAACAAATTGATAGAATCGAATCGAAATTGAATATAATTTCTAAAGAGATTCATGTACTGGACGATCAAGCAGGCGCAAGTTATCGAAACATTTTATCTGAACTTATTGAAATTCAACATAGTGATTATATTGATATTCCTGAAGCCCGAAATTTTCTAGAAAATATTTCAGCAGATGATTTGAACATTCTTGAAACGGAAATCAGTACGTTAATGCGTGAATGGGTGCCTTCAAAATATGAAAACAATGCGCTTTCCAATTTAAAAATAACACAATATGATAACGCAACAAAAAAAGCAATTAAGCAAGATATAGAGCTTTTTAATGAGATTGAAGAAAAAAGAGTAGATTGTATAAAACAAACCACAGGAGTCTATGATAATGAACACGCTCAATTTTATAAAGCATGGCTGTATAAAAACGAACAAAAACTCCTAAATATTACTGATACAGAAGCTAAAAATACTAAAATTTGGCTTGATTTTATTTGGGATGAATTCAATGAAAAGTCCATTGGTGACGATATTCTTGATGAACTAAAACAATTACTATCAGACCTCAAAACACTGATTTTCAAATACAAAAAAATCTATTTTTCGAGTTGGTTAATACAAACTGATAATGAAATCCTAGAAGAAGTAATTCGAGCTTGTGACAGCTATCTAAATACATCCATTTTTAAGTTTCTTAATCCTTTAACATGGAAACATCAATTTCTATTGAAGAAAGTCTTAAAAGAACTTGAACTTCATTCCAATAAAGAAAATATAAAACTATTAAAAACAAATTCTGAGTACGAAATTACTTTTAGATCTTACCGAAATCACTTTAATAATGTATTAATAAAGTTAAACAACACAGTAGAAACCATTACAAACCCTAAGTTTCTTGCTGTGAAAATTAGTGATAAAATCAGCGAACTATTAGACACGATTGTTTTAGTAAAAGCATTAAAAAAATGCCCTTTAAAAGATGAAGCTAAAAAAGTTTTAAAATCCGGAAAAGAATCTGAATTTCAAAATTTCATAAAAGAATTAAGCAGTGCTAGTAATCGTTTTGAAAAAAGACAAGAATCCTACAAAAAACTAACTGACTTAAAACAATGGTTAATAGATTCTAGTTTTAATTTTTTCCATTCAAACATAAAAAATAACAATACCGATTTATCTGTCATTCAAAAAATGTCCCAAGACATAAACCACTTTATTCCATATCAAAAATTTAGGATAAGACTAGGAGATAAACTTCAAGAAGACAAAACATTACAACTTTTAGCAATTTTTAGGAATTACGAAAATAAAATTACTCAATATACCTCTGAACGTTGGCCTAAAATTATCCAAAAAACAATACGACGAGAAGGTTTATTGGGTTGGAAACAACGTATTGAAAAAGAAACACCAGCCTTACTAATGGCTGATAGTGAAATTGACCAAAATGTACGATTGTTAGAAAATAGTTTAGCTGAAATAAAAACATTAAACAAAGAACTACTTAACTTAAACTATGACTTTGAAAAAATTGGCTCAAAGTCACAATGGCATGGTATTACACGTCTACGAGGGCAGAACTATAAAAAACTACGAGAATTTATTCATTTAGGCAACAATTTAGGCTTAATGAATATTCGTCCAATTTGGTTGATGAGCCCAGAGGTCGTTTCACAAGCTTTACCTTTACAAGCGGGATTGTTTGATGTAGTAATTTTTGATGAAGCTTCTCAAATGTTAATTGATCATTCAATCCCTTCACTTTATCGTGCAAAACGTGTAATTGTAAGTGGTGATGAAAAGCAAATGCCTCCGGCAAACTTCTTTGGTCATAAAATGGATGATGACGAAAGTGAAGGCATAAATATCGAACTCAGTGAGGATAATTCCGAAGAAGAATTAACTCTATATGAAGAGGCTTGGAATAAAAAAGAAGTCAAAGATTGTCCAGATTTATTAACATTAGCCAAAACGGTTCTTCCCACCACAACACTTCAAATTCATTACCGTTCTCAATACAAAGCACTTATCAACTTTTCTAACCATGCCTTTTATGCTGGTCAATTACATATTCCTGCTTATCATCCTAAAAACGAAATTAAAAAAGTAAAACCTCTAGAAGTCATTCGAGTAAATGGTGTTTATAATGAACAAACCAACGAAACTGAAGCTGAAGTACTAATTGAATACTTATATAACCACTGGCAATTACCTGAAAATGAAATTTTAAGTACAGGTATTGTAACCTTCAATAAAAAACAAGCAGATCTTATTGAAGATAAAATTGAAGAAAAAGCGCTTTCAGATGATGCTTTTATGGAAGTTTTAAATCGTGAACGTAACAAACAACAAGAAGGAGAAGCCATGGGCTTTTTTGTTAAGAATGTAGAGAATGTTCAAGGAGATGAACGTGATATGATTTTATTTAGCACTACATTTGGTTTTAATAAACAAGGAGTTTTCCGCCGCAATTTTGGAGCTTTAGGGCATCGTGGTGGAGAAAGAAGACTCAATGTAGCTATTACAAGAGCAAGACATAAAGTAGTTATTGCCACCTCAATGCCCATCAAAGATATTTCTGATATGCTTTCTACAGGACGATCTCCATCAAAACCAAGAGATTATATTCAGGGCTATTTGAAATATACCGAAACACATTTTAGTAATCAAATAGAGGTTGCTAATCAATCGTTAAAAAGGCTTTCATCAAGAAAAATAGAAGAAAGTAAAACACTAAATAACGATGGTTTTAAAAATACTGTTAGAAATTACATTCACAGCTTGGGTTATGAAACCGTGGAAAATAATGATAACAATGTTTTTTATTTAGATTTAGCCATTGAAGATAAAAACACAGGACGATTTGTTATTGGAATTGAATGTGATGTACCTCAAAACTCATTACTTAAAGATGCAAGACATCGTGAAATATGGCGCCCATTGATTTTAAAAAAATCGATTCCTCATATACATAGAACTACCTCTTATAAGTGGTTACAAGATACAGATAATGAAAAATTAAGGCTGAAACACGCCATACAAAATGCTTTAAACAACACACCATGAGCGGACCAAAAGTTGTACGAATCGTTACCCCAGCTGAGCGAAAATTGATAAAGAAAAGGTGGTTAACTCGATTAAAAAACAAAATAGAACACGTGAAGGCTTATGCCATCAAACATAATATGTTTACAGAAGAACTTCAAGATGCTTTGGATGAAACATTGGAGTATTACCAAAATATCTCAGAAGATGATTATAGAAAAATAGAGCGAGAAGTTTCGGGACAAATCGAGTTTCTAGATAAGGAAAAAAAGAATTTGGTAAAAAAAGTAGTTAAAATTAGGACTTCTAAATGGGAATCTTTTAAGAACCTAAAGAGTACACATAACGAATTACGCTTTTTACTTAAAAACAAAAGCATTGATTTCCAAGATTTCGACACTCCTTCAAATATAAATGAAATAGAAGAATATCGTGAAAAAGTAGATTATTTGTACAGCCTTTTAAAAGAAGCTTCTTTTAATTCTCAAACACTGACAAATGAACAAAAAGCAATTCAAGAACGATTATCTTCTGGTGACAGTTTGCTGTCTGTACAAAAATGGCGTTCCAATCGTCCTAAAGTAATTTCCAGACTAAAAAAGTTGGAAAACGCGTTAAAGGAAATGTATATTTCTGAAATTCCTCAGAACAAAATACACGAATTTATGAATCGTTGTGCCGAATTAGAAGAAGAAGCTCCTAATTACGATTTGTTATTGGATTCATTAACTATTCAGGTAGCCGAGTTCAGTAAAAATCAATTGGCATTACGGGAAGCTAAAGAAAAGCTCAAAACAGCCATTGACCAATTAGAATCTTTAGAATTGAATCTGAGTTTTATTGATAAATGGATAGCCTTACTTAATTCAGATAATCTAAATGATGTAAAAGATGCCTTAGAAAAAGCCAAATACTTGTATACTGAAGTTTCGGAGAAAATCATTATTGAAACTCGACGAAAGGCTATTAAAAAGGCATTACAAAATGCAGGTTATGAAGTTAATGACACAATGGAAACTGCATGGGTTGAAAATGGGAGCTTAGTGGTAAAAAAAGCTAAAAATTCGTTATATGGTGTAGAGTTTATGAGTCCCAAAAACCTAAGCCGCATTCAAGCACGAGTTGTTGCCGATAAAAATAGAAATAATGAACGCAGTCCAAATCTAGACAAAAATCAGGAAGAAATTTGGTGTGATGAATTTTACGATATTAAAACTATTTTAGAAAGCCAAAATTTATCTATTGTTGTGGATAAAGCAGAAGAAGCAGGTGCAGTAAAAATGAAAGAAATTGCTCTAGGTAATGATTATGTAAAAAGAGAAAATCAGTCCAAGAAAAGAAAAAATGTTTAAATTCAATACAAAAATATGTATAACTACATACCACTATAGACAGTATCTTATTGTAAGATAGCTTTGAAAACAACTCTATATTTAAATAAAGAAGCTTGGAGCTTTACCAAGCTTCTTTATTTTTTTAATTTAAACTTCATTTCAATAGGCAAATGATCTGATGCCTGTCCGAACTTTTTTAATACACTTCCCTCTACATACTCTATAAAATCCTTGGTGTAAAAAATATAATCAATACGTTCTTCTGGATTTTTTGTATCAAAAGTATTCTCAGGATTTTCAGTTGAAAAAGCAGCATTTCCTACTCCATCCATTGCAAACATTTTTTGAATAACGGCTTCACTATCTCTAGCTTTTGAGTTAAAATCTCCTAATAAAATTGTAGGGTATTGACTCTTATACTTATTAAAAAGATTCAATACGTACTCAAACTGTCTTACTCTCGTTGCTTTATCAAATGCTTCTAAATGTAAATTTATTACTACCACTTCTTTTCCTTCTACCTTAACTTTTACCACTTGTACCAACCTGTCTAAATACAAAGCGTCTCTATAAAAAGGGTTATCAGCTACTCGTTCTAAAACGATACGCTCATAGTCTTTTAACTCATATTTACTTAAAATTGATTGACCTGAAACTATTTTACCAAAGTGCATACTTGGTGGCCAGTATGGAAAAGGCACATAATTCTCATCCCAGTTTACACCTCTTGCTACATAATTATAACCTAGTTCTGCTAATTTTTCTTCTTGGTTTACTTTATAAGATCTAGCTGCATTGTAATCAACTTCTTGAAGCGCTATAATATCTGGATTTACTTTTTTTATTTCAGTTAATACCTTTTTCATATTTCCTTCAAACAATT
This sequence comes from Tenacibaculum sp. TB-53, assembly GCF_059716285.2. Classification (NCBI taxonomy): domain Bacteria; kingdom Pseudomonadati; phylum Bacteroidota; class Flavobacteriia; order Flavobacteriales; family Flavobacteriaceae; genus Tenacibaculum; species Tenacibaculum sp. TB-53. Next base: position 2,037,175 of record NZ_CM202790.1, read on the forward strand.
GCTTAGGTTTTGCTACTGCTCGGTTATTTGTCATCCCACTTAAGTACCCAATATTGTAGGTTACTATGCTATAGATTGAATCATTATCAGTTGTACTCGCATACTCATGCGTAATAATTTTTGCATATTCTGCTTCATCAATTGTTGGTGAAGACGCCCAAAAAAAGAAGATTACAAACACTCCTATAACCACCAATAAAAACCTTACAGCAATTCTGAAAATTAACTTCATAAAAAATAAAAAAATGTTAAATGTAGTTTCAAATTTAAACTTTTTTAATCTGCAACGGTCTTAGAAGCGTAAATAATTAATAAACCTTAAAATTTAACAACATGAAGAAAGCACTAACACTCTTGATTTTAGCAGTTGGTTTTACTGTTACTACTCAAGCTCAAAAGAGAGATAAAACTAAACATGAAAAATTAACTGTAGAGCAAAAAACAGAATTAGCTGTAAAAAAAATGACCTTACAGCTTGATTTAACAGAGTCTCAACAAAAACAAGTGAAGCCTTTAGTAGCAGAGCAAATTTCTGAAAGACAGGAAATGTGGGCTAAAAGAAAAGCTATGAAAAAAAGTGGTACTAAACCTACTGCTGATCAAAAATATGCTATGAAAAGTAAAATGCTTGACAAACAAATTGCTTACAAAACTGAAATGAAACGTATTTTAAATGAGCAACAATATGAACGTTATGAAAAAATGGCTGCTCGAAAAATAAAGAGACATAGCAAGAAAGGTGATCGCAAAATACACAAAAAAAGAAAGCATCATAAAGAAAATAAAAGCGATAAGTAATATCGATTTATAGTAGATTAGTTTTTGATTGAAAAAAAAGCTCGGTTTTGGAAACAGAACCAGGCTTTTTTATTTTTTCATTATTCTTTAAACCAACTTGAATATTTCACATAATTATTGGCAATTCGATCAATTTCATCTGAAATAAGTTCTTTGGAAATATCTTTTACTTTTTTTGCAGGAACCCCAGCGTACACACTTCCACTTTCAATATGTGTATTTTTAGTTACTACAGCACCTGCTGCAATAATAGAATTTGACTCTACTACACAATCATCCATGATAATACTTCCCATACCTACCAACACATTATCATGAATAGTGCACCCATGTACTAAGGCATTATGACCAATAGACACATTATTTCCAATAGTTGTTGGTGATTTTTGATATGTTGCATGTATTACTGCACCATCTTGTACATTTACTTTATCTCCCATTTTTATATAGTGTACATCTCCGCGAATCACCGCATTAAACCATACACTACACGACTCCCCCATTTGCACATCGCCTACAATAGTTGCGTTTTCTGCAATGTAACAATCATTTGGAATTTGTGGGTGTTTTCCTCTTACTGGTTTTATAATTGGCATAAATTTTTATTTAAAATATGATAATAAATTTGCTTTTTTTGATGCTGAAACCATAATTTCTTTCTCGTTTGATAGCACAACACTTCCTCCTTTTCCTTTTTTATACTTTACTATTTCATTAACGTTGACTAAATACGATTTATGTACCCTAACAAAAGAACTGTCTTTTAAAGCTTCTTCAAAATATTTAAGTGTTTTACTTACCACTTTTTTAGAATTATCAAAATAGATTTCCGTGTAGTTATCATCTGCTTTGCAAAATAAAATTTCCTCAACAGCTACTACTTCAAATCCATCTTGTTGCGGAATCGTAATTTTCCCATTTACTTGATGAGTCATTTTGGGAGTTAACACATTAGTTTCTAACTCATTTTCTTTCTCTTTAATTTCAGTTACAATACCTACTGCTTTAATCAACTCGTCGATTGAAATTGGTTTTAACAAATAATAAGTTGCTTGATTATTTAATGCCTCAATCGCGTAATGATCGTAAGCAGTTACAAAAACTGTTTCAAAAGTTTGATTTTCAACTTTTTCTAACAAGTCAAAAGCATTTCCAAAAGGCATTTCTACATCTAAAAACACCAAGTCCAATTCGTGTTTTTCAATTAGTTTTAGTGCTTCTTCAATATTACTTGCTTCTCCTAACAAGGTTACATTAGGACAGTATTTAGTAATATAGTTTCGTAAAATATCTCTACTTATTTGCTCATCTTCAACTATAATTGCTTTTATTTTCATTGCTAATTTTTATCCTTTTTTAGTATCAATGCTACTTTAGTTCCGCTTCCATCTTCAAAAGCATTTAAAACCACCACAGATATTTTATCCTGATACATATTATTTAAAATAGCAATTCTATTTTTTATTGTACTCATTCCTTTTGATTTTTGTTTGAGTTGGTTCTTCGTCTTCATTTCTATTGATTTCTCTCTTCCAACCCCATCATCTTCAATTAAAATAGTAATAGAATCATTGTTTTTTGGAAGCATTGAAATTTGAAGTTTTCCCTTTTCTTTTTTGTATCGAAGTCCATGCCAAATTGCATTTTCTATATACGGTTGCAATAACATTGGTGGAATCGAATATTCATCTAAAGGTATACTTTTGTCTATATTAATAGTATAATCAAACTTATCTTTAAACCGGTTGTGCTCTAACTTCACATACAATTCTAACAACTCAATTTCTTTGGTTAACGGTATGAAATCTTCATCTGAATTTTCTAATACCGAACGCATTAATACCGAAAACTCTGACAAATATCTATTTGCGCTTCGCTCGTCACTTACTGCAATAAAACTGTTAACTGAATTCAATGCATTGAAAATAAAGTGCGGATTCATCTGTGACCGCATCGATTTTAAAGCCAGTAAATTATTGGCTAACTTTTGTTGTTTATTCGTTCTAAACATAAAATACACCAACAAAACCATTAATAAAAAACCTCCAATTAATGAATAAATAATCCATTTTTGACGTCTATTACTCTCCTCTACCAATTGCTGGTCTTTGTATGCTAAACTTATTTTACTATCTGTTAATTCTTTGTCTTTTTCTAAACTTACTATTCTGTTTTGGTTATCTGAAATTCGTTTACTAAAACGTTTTACTTGTTGAATTTCCTGTTCTTTTCGTGAATATAAAGTATCTACCAATTTTACATAATCTTGATACGTTTTTAGAGCTTCTGTGTAATCTCCAACCGTAGCATATACTTCCGATAAACGCTTAGTCGCGTCTTTTTGAATAATTAAATCTTTGTTTTTATCCGCATCTGCAATACTCTTTTTTAAATACGGGATTGCCTCTTCATATTCAGATTTTTGCATGTAGGCATTTCCTATTTTATAGTTGATTTTTTGTGAGGTAATTGAATCTACCAAAGATTCGTTACTTTCCGCTTCTACAACTATATTATCTGCTTCTTTTAGGCTTTCTTTTCGCAACTGAATTTCTTCGTCGTATCGTTGAGATTTATTATAAAAATCGGCTACTTTTTGCTGTTCTTTTAACGAGCGCTTTTTGTTTTCTTCGGATGCTAATTTTAATGAGTTTTTAAAATAGCCATCTGCTTTTTGTGTGTTTCCTTGGGCTGCAAAAACTTCTGCTAGCTTAGAGTTTAAGTCTGTTATTTTAGGTGTGATTAAATTCTTTTTCGCAATTTCTAATCCTTTTTCGTAGTTTGCTTTAGCCTTGTTATAGTTTTTTTGAGCTAAGTACACATCTCCCAATCCTTGGTATGCAGTTAAACGTAAGTAATTATTAAGCACCCCGCTTTGTAGGCTTTGTATATAGTTTTGTTCACTACTGTTATAATCTTCCGATAAAAATGCTGCTTTTGCCAGTTTCAAACGAACCCTAGGCGAGTTTACTTCTTGTAAGGAAATTTGATAATTCTCAACCGCTAAATCGTACTGTTTCCAATAAAAGTACACCTCAGCTAATTCTTTAAACACAGTAGCTCTTTGGCTTTTATTTGGGTTTATCAACAACGTCTTTTCAACAAAAGACAAACTTTTATCAATATCTTTCTTTTTATAAAACTCAACTGAATCTAAATATTGCGAATATAAACCTGTTTGTTTTCTTGTACTATAAGAGCTTAGTTTTGATTTTTTTTGGGGCGTAAAATCTTCTACTTCCACCTTTATATCTTCATCATCTCTAATTGTATAGAAAACACGATTAAAACTAGGATGTGAAACTTCTAATTGGCTTCCTACTGTGGCTTTTACTGTATAGCTTCCCGTTATTTCAGAAAATCGATATGTTCTTCCATTTACTTCTACACTCGCATCTTTTATAGGCTGACGCGTCTCTTTACTAACTACTTGAACTTTTACTAAAAAATCTTTAGCTGTATTTTCCTTTGTTTGAGAAAAAGCAGCGAATGAAAGGAAAAGAAATACTATGTATATTTTTTTAATCATTTACTGGAAAATATTCAACCACATTAAAATTTTCATTAGTTAAATCAACATAAAAATAATGTATTTGTAATTTATCTTCTTCTGATTTTATTTTTTCTGTTGTTTTAAAATACAGTCTTTTATTTTCAACTAACTCCTTAACATTTATTACTTTTTGTTTTTGAGGTGAAATTTTAATAAAATTTGTACCATCAATTTTACTTAAGTACAAACTTATATCATCCTCATAACCGAGTTTTTTATCATCATTAGTATCGCTATCAATAACTTTATACATTAATATTTGCTGTTTTGTAACATTAAATATCTCTCTTAAAAAGCTTACAGAAGATATATGGATATTTTCTTTCGTTAATGATGTAAACTTATCTGACCCTAATTTTTGAAATTTAAGGTTAATCATCATTCCATTAATTTCATTATCAAAGAAATCTGTCAAATGATATGTTTTTCCTCCTTTACTTAATGAAAAATAGCTTTTATTTACTTCCTTATTATTTCCATATCCTACAGGGTGTATAAGATAATTTGTACTATCAATATGTATAGGTAAATCAGCTATTTTAATTAAAGAAGTATCGACTTTAATTTCTTTTTTAGTTTTATCTAAAACAGTTATTTCATTAGTTTCATTTCTGGTTTTCGGCTCACAACTCAAACATATAATTCCTAAAAAAAGGAATATTAAAATTACTTCTTTTCTCATGTTTATTAATTTTTTATTTGTGTAAACATACTCACAAAAAGCCATACAAAAAAACACCTAAACCATTAAAACTCCACAAAAAACAGTCAAAAAATAGATGTTGCTCATTTAACTCGTTATTTCCCTAAATGAAACAACCTGTTCACTCATTCTGTATTTTTTAAGAAGAAAGTTGGAAGTAATTTTGAATAGAAATTAACACCAATCAAACTTATACCCAATTAATAACTAAAAATAAAAATTATGAAAACGTACACATTAAAAGTATTTTTCTTTTGCTTAATACTACTAACAACAACTACGTTTGCCAACAAAAACACCCCTATAAGAAAGGTAAAAAAACAAACTGTTAAAGTTGCTTTGTTACTGGATACCAGTAATAGTATGGACGGACTCATTAACCAAGCAAAAGCACAACTATGGGAAATTGTTAATGAATTATCGTATGCTAAATACAACGGTATTACTCCTAATTTAGAAATTGCTTTATACGAATACGGAAATTCAAGTTTATCTTCTAAAGAAGGATATATCCAACAGGTTTTACAATTTACGAGTGATTTAGATGAGATTTCTGAACATCTTTTTTCTTTAAGCACTAATGGCGGAAGTGAATATTGTGGTCAAGTAATACAAACTTCTTTAAACGAATTGGATTGGGGAACTAATAAACGTGATTTAAAAATGATTTTTATCGCCGGAAACGAGCCTTTTACTCAAGGAAAAGTAAACTATAAAGATGCTATTACTAATGCTAAAGAAAAAGATATTATAGTTAACACAATATTCTGCGGTGATTATAACCAAGGGATTACTGGAAGATGGCAAGACGGAGCTATTTATGGAGATGGTGATTATATGACTATTAATCAAAACAAACACATTGTACATATTGTAACACCTTATGACAACGATATTATTATTTTAAATAAACGTTTAAATAACACTTACATTCACTATGGTTCGTATGGATATTCTAAATACAGTAACCAAGCAAAGCAAGATATGAATGCTGAGAGTTTAGATGAAGCTGTAGTAGTAAAACGTGCCGTAACTAAAAGCTCTAAACTATATAAAAATGCTGAATGGGATTTGGTGGATGCTTCAGAAGAAAAAGAAATTGATTATAGCTCTTTAAAAAAGAAACAGCTACCGAAACAATTACAGAATAAATCTGCCAAAGAAATTAAAATGTACGTGGAGAAAAAACGTAAAGAGCGTGCTGAAATTCAGCAAAAAATTCAAGAGTTAAATAAAAAAAGAAAAACGTATGTAGCTAAAAAACAAAGGGAAAGCTCTAAAAAAAATGAATTAGAAAGTGTTATGATAAAAGCTATTAAAAAACAAGCAGAAAAGAAAAATTACTCTTGGTAGTTTTAATTGGGGTTTGGTTAGTTAAAGCGGAGTAAAACTCCGCTTTTTTTATTTTACTAGCAAATCTTGCCCAATGCTAATGTTATTATCACTTAAACCATTTACTTCTTTTAATCGTTGTACCGAAACATTATATCTTCTTGATATAGAGTATAGCGTATCTCCTTTTTGAACTTTATGTGAAGTCGTTTTATACGTTGGCGTTTTTACTACTAAAGAACCATCTCTTCTAACTCGATCGTATTTATCTAAGTTATACTTTGTAATAATAGAAATTAATTTTTGAGGATATTTTCTATCCGTTGCATATCCTGCTCTTTTTAACCCGTATGCCCAACCTTTATAATCTGTATGCCTTAATCTAAATAAACTTGCATATCGTTTACGAGTTAGTAAAAACTGTGAGTGATCTTCATACGAAGTTTCAGGGTATTTATATTTTCTAAAACATTCTCCTTTTTCATCATCATCATGAGTTACACTATTACCTTGCCAACCTCTATGACATTTAATGCCAAAATGATTGTTTGATCTTCGAGCTAAAGGGCTTCTTCCACTCCCCGATTCTAATACTCCTTGCGCTAAGGTAATACTAGCAGGAATACCATGTTCGTGCATTTTCTTCACTGCAATTGGTGCAAATTTTTGAATATAGGCCTCGGTATGGTTTGTAGTTGTTGATATTGGCTTTTGTATTTGCTCTAACTGTGGTAACTCAGGCATTTTTTCTTCTCTAGGTTCTAAAACCACCTCTTTTGGTGTATTTTTTACCACATTTTTACCCGACCCGCAACTTGTAAATATTGCCGCACAAACTACTAAAAAAACTACCTTTATTTTCATTAAACCTTTATTAACTCTTTATTTTTATCCTTTAATTTCTGGTTTACTCCTGCTATTCCTTGTAAACCTCCTGTATGAATTACTAGTATTTTACTGTTTTTCGAAAACATATCTTTTGCTACTAAATCTAGTATTCCAAATAACATTTTCGCTGTATAAACTGGATCTAATAAAATACCTGTTTGCCCTTTAAATTCATTTATAAAACGGATTAACTCTTCAGTATATTTTCCGTAGCCTCCAAAATGATAGTTGGTTTGCAAGTTCCAATTTTTACTTTCTTTTGCATAAGGTGTTATTTCTTCTGCTAAGAAATCACCTTTTAGTGCAGGAAACCCAATTACCTTTTGATTCTTTTTGGCCGAATTTATCAATCCAGAAATCGTTCCTCCAGTACCTACTGCGCAGCAAATATAATTGAATTTTTCATCTTCATTTGTTAAAATCTCCTCGCAACCTTTTACAGCTAAAGCATTTGTTCCTCCTTCTGGAATTAGGTAAAAATTACCAAATTCTTTTTTTAACTGATTAATAAATTCTTCAGATGTTTTACTTCGGTAGGCTTCTCTAGTAATAAACTTAAATTGCATACCACTTTCGTAAGCTTTTCTCAAGGTTTCGTTTTGTAAAAGTGTTTTGGCTACATCCTTTCCAAGTTCATCACCTCTAATAATTCCTATTGTTTTAAAACCTGCCATTTTTCCTGCAGCAGCAGTAGCTGCAATATGGTTTGAAAAAGCGCCTCCAAAAGTTAATAAGGTTTCTTTTTTTTGTTGTTTTGCTTCTGCAATATTATACTTCAGTTTTCTGAATTTATTGCCTGAAACGAATGGATGAATAGTATCTTCTCTTTTTATAAAAAGTTCAACCTCTTTTGTTGTTAAAATAGGTAAGTAAATTTGTTGGTTTTCTGGTATGGGAATTTCTAGTTTAAACAGCATTTTAAAAAGTTATCAATGCAAAAATAAGCCTTTAATCTATTTTTAGCTTATCCCCTACTATACCAATAGTAATTATTAAAAAAAATAACAACATAGTAGTGAAAAATATTAACTAATCGTGCCGCGATGTCTTCGGAGCACGCCGTGATATCAGCGACCCATGCCGTGGTGTCTGCGGAGCACGCCGTGATATCAGCGACCCATGCCGCGGTGTCTTCGGAGCATGCCGTGATATTAGCGACCCGTGCCGTAGTATCTTCGGAGCATGCCGTGATATCAGCGACCCGTGCCGCGGTGTCAACGGAGCATGCCGTGATATTAGCGACCCGTGCCGTGGTGTCTGCGGAGCATGCCGTGATATTAGCGCCCGATTAACGGGGAGTATTCAATAAAGTGTGTCAACTTGTTTAAAGTTGCTCCTATTACTGAAGAAGGAAGACAACCGATTAGGCTTCGTTTGTAGTCCCGATAAAAAAGTTGCACTTTTTTATCTTATTTCTTTATATTTGAAAGTGTTAATAAAATTGCTAAAAGTTCCGCATATCTTACCGTAAAAGGAATATATAAGTAATTTTATTACGTATATAAACTAGTTAGTTTCAATAAGGTAATTTCTTTACTTTTTTTCTTGAAAGAAGCTTTACTATTGTTAGTCTTTAATCCTAAAACAACCTTTCTTTACGTGCGGACTTTTTGCCAAGTATATCGCTAACTCTTTGGTTTGTGTCTGTGTTCATCTATATGAAAACCTAGCTCTCTCTGCTACTTGGGAATGGACGCCGTTTTTATACTCGATAATCTTGCCAGGGATTATCTTTAAATTCTAACTGATGGCACCTTATAAAAACTAACAAAACCTATAATTTATTACGGCGGATTTTCACTCTCGGAAAATCCTCGTATATTTACTAACAAATCGCTATGGCGGAAAAGTAGCTGCGCTCTTTTCCGTAACAAACCATAGCTCTAAAACGTTGGCAAACATTTGAACAAACCAAAACCTTAAAGAAAAATTGAAAGCTGAATTTATTTACCAACCTACTTCTGGAGAGTATGAGGAGAAAACTTTTGACTTAAATACAGTTTGGAAAAGTCAAATTTGGAGTTGGACTAAATTCACAACAAAAAGTGGAATTGAATGGATTGGAGCTTTTCGTGGAGAACCCAAAAAAACTGCAATAGCTGAAAAAATAAATCAAGTTGCAATTTTGACAAGTGATGGACTTTATATATTGGATATTGATAAAAGAGAAACTCTCTTTTTTGACCAACAAACTGAATTTAGAGAATTAGCTGAATCACCAACAAAAGACCAATTCATTATTGCAGATTATGACCAAATCGGAATAATTGACAAAGATTTTAAAACAGAGTATATAACTCTCGATTTCGCAATTGACAACATTGTGTTTAGAAATTACATTGGAACGAAATTGAGAATTAATTTTGAGAAACTACCAGATTATGAAGTTATAGAGGGAGTTTTGAATACTGAAAACTGGAAAATTGAAACGGTATAAAAACGATTAGCCAACAAGGTGTATAATTAATTGCGGCTGAATTTCCTCGCTGGAAATTCAATCTTATTAATTATCTTTCCGCAACAACGGAAAAGAACTCGCGTCTTTTTCCCGCAAAAAATCATACACAAATACGTTACCCAACATTTGACCAATCAACAATGAGAAGGAAAAGACTTCAACATCATACAGATATTTTTTGCGATATGTTCGCAGGTTGGAAACTAGTGAACGATATGAGATCTTTGGTTCAATTGGAAAGTGGAATTATTGAATTTGATTTCCTGAATAGAACTCAAAAACTCAACAATGCGGAATCGAAAACTGACTTTAATATGTTTTATGAAATTTCGGAATGGTTTGCGGACGATTTAAAAAAGCACAATATCGAAACGGAATTTATTAAAGAAGCAAAAGTAAAAGCCGAATTTAAAGTTGAATTCACTACTGGAAAAATGAAGTCTCGAACGAAAGGAATTACAGAACTATATCTGAATTTAAAGTCTTGGATACTAACGGACGAAAAAGAATATAAATCGGAAAAGGAAGAAACTCAAGAATTTCACCATATTGAACGGAAAGAAAAAACGTTGGGTAACAAAGAACTGAGGTAAAAAACAAGTTAACTTTATACTTTTTTAAACCAACGTACTTTTATAATTTGCGTCATAAGGCAAACCACTTTTTACAATAGCTAAAGCTTGTTTTAGTAGCTTATTACATACCGCTATTAAAGCTAGTTTTTTACTCTTACCTTTAGCAACTATTCGGTCATAAAGCTCTCTACATGCTTTGTTGTATTTACAAGCATTAAAGCTACACATAAATAATAAATTTCTAAGCTTTGGATTCCCCATTTTACTTATTCGAGGGCGTCCTTTTATACTACTGCCTGATTCTCTAATAGTGGGTGTAATACCTGCGTAACTACACAACTCTTTTGCTGAAGTAAAACGCTTAAATCCATCGGTAAAAACTAATAACATTAATGCTGTTTTATCCCCTATTCCTGGAATAGACTTTAATAAAGTTATTTCTTCTTGATAACTCTTTTTTACATTCTCTAGCAACAAGTCTTCTAATTTAACTATCTCTTTTTGTATGTTTTTCAGCTGCCTTTTTAAGGAATTAACTACCAATTTTGAGGGAGTTCCTAATACTGATTCGCCATGAAGCTTGTTCTTTAATTGAGTAGATTGTTTCGTATAAACACTCAACAAACGTACTATTTGTAAACATTCTTGTTGTTCCTTACTATCTCCTTTCCATATAGAAGGAGATTGACTTACGCCATAATTATATAACTGCTTTGCATCACTCTTATCCGTCTTTACTTTTGATAAATTCATCTGAATAAAACGCTTAACCTTCAACGGATTTTCTACCGATAACAAAACTCCTTTTTCTGTTAAAAAATAAGCTAACCGTACATGATAATATCCTGTAGCTTCCATTATACAATGTGTTAAATCAGTTGTGATTAACAACAGCTCTTTAAAACCTGATGCATCATTTTTAAACTGATACCAATTTCCTTGATAATCATATACATCTAAAACGTCTTTACTTACATCGATTCCTAAAAATTGTTTATTTTTACTCATAAGAAAAAAGGATTGGAAAGAAAATAACTACTATCAATTAAACAACTTGAAATCGAGATCTTGGTCTCACAGAACTGAACGAATTCGAAGTAGTAAAAGCGTAGGGATTATCAATGTTGACGAAATCTAGGTTTCAACGTATATCATAACCTTACTCTACGCTTTTTTCTTTCTGGTTTTTATTACTAAATTTAAACAATTGCTAACTTAAGAGGTGTATAATTAATTGCGGCTGAATTTTCCACTGGAAAATTCTCGCCTATTTACTAACTTTAACCGTCAGCGGAAAAATCCTGCTGATTTTACCGCAACTAACCATACACAAGACCGTTGTAAGTCATTTAGAAGAAAACCGCAAGAATCGGGTTTTATAGCAAAAAAACATTTTAGAATTTTGTCTAAAAATAAAACGATACTTAAAATGAATTTTGATTTTGACGAAAAACAACGCAAAGAGATACTAAATACTGTTTCACAAAAAATAGAGCATTTTTACACTAATACTAAAGATTACAGTACTACACCAGAACTTAACTTACAAGACATTAGAAATATTATAGAATCTGAAAATTTAGTTTCTGGAACCGAACCAAACAAAGCTATAGAGCATATAATAAACGGACTTGAAAATTACTCTGTTCACACACCACATCCAAAATATTTTGGTTTATTTAATCCTCGAGCAAATTTTGCGGGAATTATTGCAGATTTTATAACTGCTTCTTATAATCCTCAATTAGCAGCTTGGAGTCACGCTCCTTTTGCCGTTGAAGTAGAAGCTCACATAATTAATCAGTTTATTGAAAAATTTGGCTTAAATCCAAAAAAATCAGACGGAGTTTTTACAACTGGCGGAGCTGAAGCAAATTTAACTGCTGTATTATCTGCATTAAATAATAAATATCCTGATTTCGCTAAAAACGGAATGTTTGGTTTAGATAAAAAACCTGTTATTTTTTGTTCTCAAGAAGCACATCATTCTGTGCAAAAAGCAGCGAAAATTGTAGGCTTAGGATATGAATTTTTAAAAACAATTCCAACGACTAAAGATTTAAAAATAGACACTGATTTATTAGAAAAAGAAATCAAAAACCTAAATAATTCAACACATAGCCCATTAATGGTTATTGGTACAGCAGGAACAACAGGAACAGGAACAATAGACGACTTAGAAGAAATTTCAAAAATATGCAAAACACATAATATTTGGTTTCACGTTGATGCCGCTTATGGTGGAGGAGCTGTTTTAAGTTCAAATCTAAAACATATACTGAAAGGTATTTCTGCTTCGGATTCAATAACTTTTGACGCACATAAATGGATGTCTGTTCCTATGGGAACAAGCGTATTCTTGACTTCTCATCAAGAAATTCTAAACAAAACATTTAGAATTACCACAGAATATATGCCTAAAGAGGCAAATGAATTAGAAATTGTTGAACCATTCTCACATTCCATTCAATGGTCAAGACGATTTACAGGTTTAAAAGTCTATTCATCTTTATTATTTTACGGTTGGAATGGTTATGAAAAAGTAATCAATCATCAAGCTAAAATGGGAGAATATTTAAGAACTAAACTAACAGAAAATAATTGGATTATTAAGAACAGTACCGAATTACCAGTAATCTGTTTTACATACCAAAAATTTGAATCGGATGCTAATTTCACAAAAACCATTTTAGACAACATTTTGGCTAAAGGAAATTCTTGGATATCGGTTTACCCTATAAAAAACGTTCCAACATTTAGAGCTTGTATTACAAATTACAATACAACCGAAACAGAAATAGACGAATTAATTGAAGAATTAAATAAGGAAAGAAAAGCATATCAAGATTAATTATGTCAAATAATACAAACACATATCATTATGATAAAATAGCAGAAGCTATTGAATATTTAGATGAACATTTCAAAGAGCAACCTACTCTAGATGATATTGCTGAACATTTAAATATGAGTTCTTTTCATTTTCAAAGATTGTTTAAAGATTGGGTTGGTGTTACACCAAAAAAATACATTCAATTTTTGAGTGTAAATTATGCTAAAAGCAAACTTAAAAAAGATAAAAATACATTGTTTGATACTGCTTTAGATACAGGGCTTTCAGGTACTAGTCGTTTACACGATTTATTTATAAACATAGAAGGAATGACACCAGGAGAATATAAAAATGGAGGTAAAAGCTTAAATATAAACTATAGCTATGCCGAAACTCCGTTTGGTGATATTTTGATTGCCACTACTAAAAAAGGAATATGTCATATTGCTTTTGTAGATAATAAAGAAGAGGCTTTACAGGTTTTGATAAATAGTTTTCCAAATGCAAATTACCAACAAAAGGTTGATAAAATTCAACAAGAAATATTGATGGTATTCTTAAATGATTGGAATAAACTTAGTAAAATAAAATTACATTTAAAAGGCACTGATTTTCAATTAAAAGTTTGGGAGGCTTTATTGACTATTCCTAAAGGAAAATTGGCTACCTATGGAGAAATTGCAAAAAAAATTGAAAAACCAAAAGCTTCAAGAGCTGTAGGAACAGCAATTGGAAGTAATCCTATTGCTTATTTAATTCCTTGTCATAGAGTAATTCAATCTTCTGGAAAAACGGGTGGCTATCGTTGGAATCCAATTAGAAAGAAGGCTATTTTAGGTTGGGAAGCTGTAAAAACTGCTAATGATTAAACATTCAGACATAAATAAAAAAGAGCTGTTTCTTAAAATTAAAAATAAAGAAATTACTCTTGGTGGAAATAGACGATTGAAAATATACGGCACACTTCAATGTAAATCAGGCAAGCGAATGAAAACCCAAAATCGAGTGTTTTTTAAAAGCGAAAAAGAAGCTATAGAAAATGACTATAGACCTTGTGGTCATTGTATGACTGATAAATATAAATTATGGAAGGCAAAGCAGAACTAACAAGGTGTAAATGGTGTAACAACGACCTTGTTTATCAAGAATATCACGATAACGAATGGGGAGTACCAAAATATGATGATAAAACCTTATTTGAAATGTTAATTTTGGAAGGTGCTCAAGCAGGTTTATCGTGGATTACTATTTTAAAAAGAAGAGAAAATTACAGGAAAGCATTCGATAATTTTGATGTTAATAAAGTAGCCAAATATTCAGAAAAAGATATTGACAGACTGGTTAATGATAAAGGAATTATACGCAATAAATTAAAAATAAACTCTGCTATTAAAAATGCAAAAGTGTTTATTGAAATTCAAAAAGAATTTGGTTCTTTTAGTAAATATATTTGGAGTAAAATAAATGATAGACCCATAATTAATCATTACAAAGATGCAACAGTATTGCCGGTTACATCTTCTTTAGCAGAACAGATTTCTAAAGAATTAAAAAAGAAAGGAATGAGTTTCATTGGTCCAATAATTATATATTCTTATATGCAATCTATTGGTATGATTAACGACCACACCTTAGATTGTTTTTTAAGAAAGTAAAAGATGGAATTATTTCAAGAACAAGTAGATTCAACAAAAAACTGGTTACCTTATGATGGCACCGTACATTACTGGGGTAAAATATTTAGTCAAAAACAAAGTGATGCATATTATAAGAGCTTAATGGAACAAGTAGCTTGGAAAAATGACGAAGCTATTATTTTTGGAAAGCACATAATTACTAAACGTAAAGTAGCGTGGTATGCTGATAAGCCGTATGAATACACCTATTCAAAAATTATTAGAACTGCACTTTTATGGACTCCTTTATTGCTTGAATTAAAAGAAATTGTGCAAAAAAAAAACACAACAAGAATATAATTCAGTTTTATTAAATCTGTACCATACAGGAGCAGAAGGAATGGCTTGGCATAGTGATGACGAAAGAGATTTAAAAACTAATGGTTCTATAGCTTCTCTAAATTTTGGAGCAAAAAGAAAATTTGCTATAAAACATAAACAGACCAAGCACAAACAAATATTTGAGCTCGAAAGTGGCGATTTATTAGAAATGAAAGATCAAACACAATCGCATTGGATTCACAATATTCCAACTACAAAGAAAATCCACACACCAAGAGTAAATCTAACATTTAGACAAATGATAAAATAATATCAATGATTTTGCAGAAATAATAAATCACTAAATAAGATAAATACAACGGAATAATGATAATAAAAAAAGCACAAATATCAGATTTAAGAGGTTTGGCTCAGCTTTTTAATGAGTACAAAGTATTTTATAGAAAAGAAAGTGATATTGAACAAGCATTGTCTTTTTAACAGCACGTATGCAAAACAATGAATCTGTGATTTATATTTCATTTAACAATAAAAATGTAATGACTGGATTCGTTCAATTATTTCCTCTTTTTTCCCTACAAATATGAAACGATTATGGTTGTTAAATGATTTGTATGTTAGTATAAATTATAGAGGTTTAGGATTTTCTAAAGCACTTATTGAAAGAGCAAAAAAACTTGTAATTGAAACAAAGGCTAGTTTATTAACATTAGAAACAGAAAAAAGTAATTCTATCGGAAATAAATTGTATCCAGCAACTGACTTTGTTTTAGATGATGAACATAATTATTACTATTGGGATAATAATAAGTTGTGATGTATAAAAACTGAATTAAAAAACGACTTACTTAAGATGTATAACCACAATTACGGTGCATTCGACTATGCCTGAATCCATTCGTAATTGCTAAAACCTTTGCTTAACAGAAAAATACTAACTTTAATGCCGTAACGGGCTAGACCGATAATACGTAAATTGATCAAAATATGACGATAAATAATTTTACTTCTCAACACCAAATCGAATTGAACAATTTTGTTCTTGGAGTTCAAAACGGAGAATTTGGACTCGGATTTAAGAAAAATGAACAATTGGACTTAATTAATACGGCAGAATTTTATAAAGGTGGCGGGTTTTGGGTTGCTGAGTTGGAAGGTGAAATTGTTGGATGTATCGGACTTCAAAAATTAAATGAGAATATCGGGGTTTCAAGAAAGATGTTCGTTAAAAAAGAACTACGCGGAACGGACTTAAAAATTGCTCAAAAGCTGTTCGATAAATTAAAGTCTGAATCCCAAAAACTCGCATTTAAAAGTATTCTACTGGACACACCATCAGTTGCCAAAGCATCGCATCGTTTTTACGAAAAGAATGTTTTTTTGGATTTGGACAGGTCTCAAATCCCATCTGACTACACGTTTCCTGACAGAAACTCTAAAATATTTGAATTAAAGTTAAACGAATAAAACCTGCGTACAACAAGGTATATAATGCATAGCCGCCCTACGGGACGGCAACGCATTATATACAAGTCGTAAGAGGTAACTAAAAAGAGTAAATGAAACAAATAGAAATATTATCAAATTGCGAAGTACTATCAGCCACTCTTTATGAAGACGAAAAAAATGAAACTGTACTTATTATTGCTTCTGCAACAGGAGTGAAACAAGAGTATTATCAAAACTTTTCAAAATATCTGTCTGAAAACGGAATTTCAGTTCTTACTTTTGATTACTGCGGAATTGGTCGCTCCTTAAGAAAACCTATTTTAGAGTTAAGTAATAATGCTGCTGATTGGGGAAAAAATGATATAGAATCTGTTCTCCAATATGTTTTAAAAAATTATCCGAACTCAAAAAAAGTAATTCTTGGACATAGTATTGGTGGGCAACTTATAGGGTTGGCTAAATCCTCTCCTAAATTTGATAAAATAATACTCCTTGCTGCGCAGTCTGGTTATTGGAGATTTTGGGAAGGAATTAACAAATTTAAAATGTGGTTTAATTGGTACATTTTATTTCCCTCCATCCTAAATTTATTTGGATACCTCAAATCTAAAAAGCTAAGCGGTATGGAAAACCTACCTAAGAATGTAGCTAACCAATGGAAAAATTGGGGTAAAAAATCAGATTATATGCAAGGTGATAAATCGATAGTTTTAAAATACTATGATAAAATTAAATTTGATATAAGTGCTTTTTGTATTGAAGATGATGATTTTGCCCCTCAAAAAGCAGTAGAATGGATGACTAGTCAGTATCAAAACTCAAATATTAAATCAACTATTTTAAAACCTAGTGATTTTGAAGTTGAGAAAATTGGCCATTTTGGAGTGTTTAAAAATAAGTTTAAAGCTACAATTTGGAAAACTTTACTTAATGAAATAAAATAATTGACTGCTAATTTAAGATGGTTTGAACTCAAGACAAGTATATTTCATATTTTTTTAAACTAAAGTGCTTTTATACTTACTACTTTTTATTATTGTAAAAACTTGTTTTAGTAACTTTTGTACATCGTTATTAAAACAAGTTTTTACTTTTATTCTTAATATTAAAAATCAACTAACTGCTCCTCAACTTGTTCCCATTCTTCCATTAGTGCATCAACTTTCGCCTTTTTTGCTTTGTAGTTTTCGAAGAAGTTAGGACGTGAAGATACTTCATCGTAGTTCTGTGCTAATTCTAAATCTATTTTTTCTATTTCAGCCTCTAAATTTGCTATTTGTGTTTCAATTTTATTTAGCTTATTTTTTAACTTTTTTAATTCTTTTTCTTGCTCTCTTGATAATTGATAGGCTTCTTTTTTAGAAGTATCTTTTTCTTTAGTTACTACGGTTCTTTTCTCAGCATCGCGCAAACTTTCCATTTTATGTTGCTCTAAGAAATAATCAATATCTCCTAAATATTCTTTTATTTCACGGTCTTTAAATCCGTAAACCGTTGTGGTTAATCCTTGTAAAAAATCACGGTCGTGAGATACGACAATTAGCGTACCATCAAAGTTTTGTAGTGCTTTTTTTAATACATTTTTAGAAGCAATATCTAAGTGGTTGGTAGGCTCATCCATTATTAAAACATTAAATGGCGATAGCAACAACTTACATAATGCCAAACGATTTCGCTCACCTCCTGATAGTACTTTTGCTTTTTTATCTACTGCCTCTCCTCCAAATAAAAACGAACCTAACATATCTCGCACACGCATTCTATTACTATCGGTAGCAGCGTCTTCCATAATTTCTAGCACTGTTTTCTCTGGTGGTAATTCTTCTGACTGATTTTGTGCAAAGTAACCTATTTCTACATTGTGTCCTAGTTTTAAGTTTCCTTCAAACGGAATTTCCCCTACCATCATTTTGGCTAAGGTAGATTTTCCCTGTCCGTTTTGTCCTACAAAGGCAATTCTACTATTACGTTCAATTAATAAGTTTACATCTTTTAACACCTCTTTTTCTCCATAGCTTTTTGCTAAATTTTCAGCCTCTACAATAATTTTGCCTGGTTCTTTTGATATAGCAAAACGCACATTCATTACCGCATTATCATCTTGGTCTACTTCAATACGTTCTACTTTTTCTAACTTTTTAATTAACGATTGTGCCATGGAAGCTTTGCTAGCTTTTGCACGGAATTTCTCTATTAATTTTTCGGTATGTTCTATTTCCTTCTGTTGATTTTTCTGTGTTTGCAGCTGCTTTTCTTTAATCTCTGCTCGCAGTTTTAGGAACTCAGAGTACGGTTTTTTATAATCGTAGATTTGACCTAACGAAATTTCTATAGTACGATTGGTTACATTATCTAAAAACATCTTATCGTGCGATACTAAAACGATAGCTCCTGCATAGTTTTTTAAAAAGTTTTCTAACCAAATAATCGACTCAATATCTAAGTGGTTTGTGGGCTCATCGAGTAATAAAATATCATTATTCTGAAGAAGGAGTTTTGCAAGTTCAATACGCATACGCCAACCTCCAGAAAAAGTATCGGTTAACTTATCAAAATCTTCTCGTTGAAAACCTAACCCTTGTAAAATCTTTTCGGTTTCTCCTTGGTAGTTATATCCACCAAGTAACTCGTAACGTTCAGTTTTCTCGTTTAAATCAATAATTAATTGATTATACGCTTCACTTTCATAATCAGTTCTTTCTGCTAGTTGACGATTAATTTCATCAAGCTCTAGTTCAATTTCTTTAATTTCAGTAAATGCTTGGTATGCTTCTTCTAAAATAGTTCTTCCATGTACAAAATCAATATCCTGTCGTAAAAACCCTATACGTACATCTTTATCAAATGCCAGTGTTCCGCCACTACTTTCAATATCTTTTGATAAAACTTTTAATAAGGTAGATTTTCCTGCTCCATTTTTTCCAATCAATCCAATTCTGTCTCCTTTTATTAATTTAAAAGTGATTCCAGAGAACAAATCTGTTCCCATAAATGAAACTGATACATCGTGTACGTTTAACATATTTTTAGCAAATTACTTTAGTTTTGTAACTAGAGTTACAAACGATAGTTTTATTTTTGTTGAAATTTGTACAAACTTACAAAAAGCAAATAGTTAATCGAACTTAATACCCATAAGAAATGTTTGGAAAAGGAAGTAAATTGTATAGTATTTTTAATAGTAAATGTCCTCGATGTCATGAAGGAGACTTCTTTAAATACAAACTTAACTTCAACCCTAAAAAAGTAACTACTTTACATGAAAATTGTCCCCAATGTAATTTTAAGTACATGATGGAGCCTTCTTTTTTCTTTGGTGCGATGTATGTAAATTACGCGCTTGCAGTAGCTCTTTTTGTCGCTATTTTTATTATTGCTAAAGTTTTTATTGGCTTATCTATTTTACATAGTTTCATAGCTATAATAGCTGTTTCTTTAATATTAACACCTATTACATTAAGACTTTCAAGAATTATTTGGATTAACCTATTTGTGGGTTATAAAAAGAACGCCAAAGAATTACAATCAGAAAAGTAATTCTACTAGTAGTAAATAAGTTTATTGTTTCTTAAAATATAACAATATAAAAGGTTCGTTATTCAACGAACCTTTTTATATTTATTTCTTTATCCAACTCTTCACCCTTTTCGAGATGATTATATAAGTTTTCTGCAACAGTTGGGGCAATCATTACACCACGTGTTCCTAAGCCGTTTAAAATAGCTAATTTTTGATATTCTGGATGTTTTCCTACTAAAGGTCTTCTATCTTTTACTGTAGGGCGTATTCCTGCTGATTGTTCAATTACTGTATATGGAACTGATATTATCTTTTGTAATTTTTCTTCCAACTCTTTTCTTCCTTCTTCTGTTGGAACTGATGTTTTATCTGTCCAATTAAAAGTAGCGCCTACTTTGTATGTATCGTCACCTAACGGCATTATAAATACGCTGCCTTTTAATAAAAAATCTATTTTTAGTTCGGGAGCATGAATTGTTATCGTTTCTCCTTTCGTTCCATTTAAAGGCAAATAATTAAAAAATGGATTTTTCTTTAAACCAAATCCTTCACTAAACACAATTCTTTTTGCTGTAATATTATCATAACTTACTTTATCTTCTTGAATAGTAACTTTTGAATAGTCAAAGGCTTGTTCTAGGATACTTTTTAATGATTTTATATACTCTTTATAAGACTTTACTAATAAAGGGGTATCAATTCTTCCTGTTCCTTTTAATTCTCCAAATCCATAATTACCTATAATTCCTTTTATTTTTTTTTTTGATATTTTTGGATTCATATAGTAAGACAACATTGGTTTATCTGATGCAATGAACCAATTGTTTTCATCTCCTACACTTGAAAATACTTTTTTAGTAGTAAATTTATAATCTAAGGTAAGTTGTAACTTTTCTTCTAGTTCTTCATAAAAAAGGATTGCCTTTTCTAGTTGTTCATGTCCATTCCAAACTGGCGTAAATCGTTTTAAGATTACAGGATTGTATACTCCACCAGCAACTACTGAAGATACTTGTGAAGTATTTTCAAAAACAATAAAACTTTTATTGTTTTTAATTAATTGTTCTGTAAAGGCTATTCCTGATAACCCTAAGCCAACGATGATATAATCTACCTCTTTATTCATAATTCAAAAGTACTACTATTGTAATAAAAAAGAGCTTGCAATGCAAGCTCTTTTGTCTTTTTACTATTGGGTTAACTAGCCCTCCATTCATCACAGTAATTCCAACATGCTCTTACACTTTCATGTGATGGATGATGTAATGGTGGATGATAATCTGCTCCACCATTTGGATCTGTACATGAACACCCTTTTCCTTTAACCGCATTCAAGTTTGATTTTGAAAGCTTAGTCACTCCTTCTAGTTCTAGAATTTTTGCTATCATAATATGTGATATTTTAATTATATGCTAATATAATCTATTTTATTTTAAAAAAAAAACAATTACACTAGTTTTTCAATTAACATCATGTAATATATGATTAATAAAAAAGAGAGTTTGTAATACAAACTCTCTTTTTAAGATGATGAAATAAATATTTCTAATAATTCCACATATCCATTTCTCTATTACGGATACCTTCTTTAATTCTATTTGCTTCTAACAATTGAAATAAAGAGTTACCACGAACATAATCTTTTATAGCTCTGTCTCCATAAATGTTTTCTTCTCTCAAAATGGTTGAGTTAAAACGCCTTGCGTTTAACAGGTTATCATAAGAAAGTGGTTGGGCTGAGTTCTCTGGGTTAAATACTTTTGATTCATGTAATGTTTCACGAGCAGATGGGAAAAACACCCAAAATAGCTCATACACACTTTCACTATCATCAATTTCTTCAACTCCCATTACCTGTACATCTGGTCCCATAGGTGCTAAGGCTAATAAACGATATTTTAACTCACCCTGGCGTTTGTCAAAATACCAAATACCTTTAAGCATATATCCTTTTATATCCTCTGCTTTCACATAATACTCATCTATGTAGTCTCCATTTTGACGTTCATTAAACGTCATCATGTTAACTTCTTCCATTCCTATTTTAGTCGTAAAATAAGAGTCATTATAAATCTCTGTTATTTCACCATTCTTAATCCCTTTTAAAAGAGTATGAAATAAAGAACGTCTTGTAAGACCTGCATTCATAGTATCAATTGGGTAATAATAAGGTAGATTTATTTTCTGGTTTAAATCTACATATTCCCACACCACCTTAGACCATAACACATCTCTATCACTAATGTAGCCATAAGGAAGTGGTTTGTCATCTTCTGAAGCTATTTGAGCTTCAGATTTAAATCCAATTTCATCTACCTTTTTAGCATTTAAAAGGTTAGCTTGTGCACTTGCATAGCTTGTCGCAGCAAATGCGAATAAAACCATATAAAAACGCTTCCAATTCATACTTTCTTATTTTTTACTTATTAATTTGTAATTTCTACGCTAACAGGTAATACTTTTTTAATTTTATAGTTAGAACCTGATACTGATGCTTTGATATCAAAAATCGTGATTACATCATTTCTTCTAGCTTTATTAATAGCTGCTTTAGCTCTAGAGTTTAAACCTCTACCACTTACAGGTATCGCTACTTGTCCTGGTACTTTAATCTTAAAGCTAGATACGTTTAGTTTTAAATCAAATAAGAAGTCTGGTAATCCTGCAGCTACGCTTATTCTTCCTAAACTAGCTTTTGGCATTTTTACGGTACCATATTGACCTCTAACCATACCTACTGCTGGTGGTATGTCTTTAATTCTAAATTTCTTAACAGAACGTACACCTTTTGATGCACCCGTTGGAGTTCCTGTAACTACGATGTTTACCTCACTGCCTTTTCCTGGATACATAGTATACTTGTCTCCTCTAACTCTTTTCAATCCTGGAGCTTTTGCAGAAACTTTATTTCCTGGTACTCCTGGAATAGAAATAGTTAACGGGTTAGCTAAACCACGGTATACTACATTCATTTTATCTGCAGAAACTAGAGCTTCATTTGGTCTAGGAATAACAGCATAAGCTCCTTTAATATCTATTTTTACAATAGAATCTCCTTCTTTAAATTGGAACTCTCCTTTTAATTCCTTGTCTCCTACATTACCTGCTGGACCGTCTAGAATAACTTGTCCTGCTTGAATTTTTTCTTGCTCAACTTCTTTATCATTAATAATAACTTTCTCTGCAGTTAAATTAGGATCTTTTTTTCCTAATACAATTCTACCTGATAAGTTTTCTCCAGGATAATAAGCACTCTTATCAAAAACAACCATTGCTTCATATTTGGTCATAGATACAGCACTTTGTAATTCTCCTTGTAATAAAGCTGTTAAAGCATCAGATTCTGTAGCTTTAATATCTGCTTGGATTTGAGTTAACTTAGTTAAAGACGCAATTAAAGGGAAACCTTCAAAATGATATTTCAACCAGTCAATTTTTTTACCGTCTTTATTTTCTACTTTACTTGTATTAAAACGAGCGGCTATTACATCTGCTACTTCTGTACCTTCTAAAGCAGCAACAGCATCATTTCTGAAAGCATCTATCTTAGCAACAAATTCTTTTCCTTTTTTTGATATTTTACCTCCTTTAAAGAACAATTCATCTAAAAATTTAGACTTATCCATTGTTTCATATGCTTTTTTATCTTCTAAATCACCAGTCATTTGGCTCTTTAAATCTCCTACGTAAGCATATAATTCATCAGCTGCTACTTTTAACTTATCTGTTTTCTCCTTAGCTTCACCGTATTGCTTAGCTTGTTCTGCTGCCTTTTGAGCTAACGTTTCGTAAGCTGTTTTATTTTTCTCTGTTGCTTTTTGGTTAGCTACTGTTAACTTTTCATTCATTAATCCAAAGGCAGATAATACTTCCTTACTCATGTTCATTGCTAACATTGCAATAAACACTAAGTACATAAGGTTAATCATCTTCTGCCTTGGTGATAGTTGTCCTCCTGCCATATTAATTAGTTTGTTTAGTTAATAAATTAGATTAAACTAATTAATTATTTGTTAGACATTGCAGTTAACATTCCTCCATATACTCCATTTAATGAAGATAGGTTTGTTGCTAACGATTGCATTTGCTCTTGTAAACGTTGAGAGTTTTCTACCATAGCTGAGTTTAAATCGGCTTGTTTACTAGCATTTTCTACTTGAGTTTGGTATAAACTATTTAATGATTCCATTTGAGCTGCTGCTCTAGACATTTGTTCATTGTAACTATTAGTAGCTGAAATTGATTGAGAAGCTGAAGCTAATGGCTCTACTGCTCCTTGGAAGCTTTTAATACTGTCTCCTAAACGAGATACTAATTGAGCATCTAATTTAGCTTCACTTAGTATATTGTCTAATTTTTGAGATAACATGCTTTGTGCTTCTTCTGGTGAAGCAGAAACTTTTTTATCTCTTTTGTTACCTGATGATTGTCCATCTGCTAACTCTGGGTATACTTTTGTCCAATCTAAATCGTCTTCAACTGCTTCAAACGCTGACAATGCGAAAACTGCTGCTTCAACAATCATACCTACCATTAATACTTCATTTCCAAAAGGCCAGTGTAAAATTTTAAATAATGCTCCAATAATAACTACTGCGGCTCCTAAACCGTAAGCCATGTTGAACATTTTTTTAGTTGATTTTGATTGTGCCATAATTCTTGATTTTTAAAATTTGGGGATTAATATTTATTCTTGTTTTCTTGTTTAATTACTTTTATTGGTACCTAAATAATCTTGTACGGTTCTAAATCCGATATAACTTCTTGCGGTGTCAGCGTATTCCCAATCACGAGAACTTACCTCTAAGAAATATGCTACATCTTTCCAAGATCCTCCACGTATTATCTTTCTTCTATTTTCTTTTATTTCAACATTAGGGTTCATGGTAGACCCCATATAATAAGACATTTGATTGTAAGCTGTATTTGTCCATTCTGAAACATTACCTGCCATATTAAACAATCCATACTCATTAGGATTATAAGACATTGCTTCAACTGTGTAAAGGGCTCCATCAGCTGCATAATCTCCACGAACTGGTTTAAAGTTTGCTAAAAAACATCCTCTATCACTCGTTGTACTAGGTCCTCCCCAAGGATATTTACCATAATCTAATCCTCCACGTGCTGCATATTCCCACTCTGCTTCTGTAGGCAATCTGAAAGCAGGCACTAAACCTAACTTCTTTCTAGATCTTTGAAAATTATTTTTTGTTTGGGTTCTCCAATGACAGAATGCTTTTGCTTGATTCCATGTTACCCCTACTACTGGGTAATTCTCATACGCTTTGTGTCCGAAATACTCTTGATGCATTGGATCATTGTATGAATAATTAAAGTCTTTTATCCATACTGTTGTATCTGGATACACATTTATAACTTCGTCTTTTAAGAAATCTCTTCTATTCTTACCTGTTCTTGCTGCAGCTTCATTATCAAACCAATAATACCTATAGTTTAATAATTTTGTATTAAATGTTCTAATTCCATTTAAAGCCTCATCTTTTCTAATATATAAAGAGTCCATCACCTCTACATAATCAGCATCAGGATATTCTTGTGAATCCCAAATTAACTCTTCTTCCCAGTTTAATGGTTTTAGTGAATCTAATCCTTCTCCTAATTCGTAATAATTTTCACGCATGTACTTATCATACGGAGTTTCATTAACAGTATCTTTTGATGCAAAAGCATATAATTGTATTCCTTGTGCATTTTTACCTGTATTAGCTGCATCCTCTCCTCCTAAAGAAGCAAATTCTGCTTGATAAGCTAATTTAGTTCTTGTTATGGAATCTCTTACCCAATGAACAAAAGCTTTATACTCACTGTTTGTTATTTCAGTCTCATCCATGTAAAATGGTTGTACCGTAACTGTTTTAGTTGGAGCATTCATAGCCCCCATAGGGTCTTCATCTTGTTTTCCCATAGTGAAAGATCCTCCTGGGATTTTAGCCATACCATATGGTTTTTCAGCAAACCATTTCCTTTTAGATTTCACTCCTACTAACTCTCCCCTATCACCACTTGAACCACAAGAGTAAATGATAGATGCTAACAATGCAAGTACTGTTATTTTTTTCATATTAAATCTTTCTTATAAAAGAGGCGTAAACCTATTATTTTTTTTATTAAAAAACAATTACGAATTATTTTTTTTTACAGAACATACAACTTTCTTTTAAACAAGCTTTTGCAAAGCCTTATACCACCTTTCTGGTATTTTTTGTTGTAATGCTTGTTCATAATCTCGATAGTTACATGGTATTAACGCATGTCTTTTGTGTTTATTATTTGATATTAAATTTATTTCCATCCACCAACGACCGCTTTTATCACTCTTATAAAAGTTTATTGGATCATCATCATTTAAAAGTACCGTAAACTTTTGGTAACTTTCTTTGGTTACAAATGGGTAATCTTTAGCTCTTGAATTTACTCCTTCTATGAAATACCAAATTACTTGAGCTATTAATTTTGCTGTTTGATGATTTAAATCTAAAAGGCTATTGTACTCGTATATTCCAAAAGATGTTACCTTATCACTTATCCCTGCATAACGTGCAACAGCACATAACTCTTCCCCATAAAATCCATTTGGCGAAGCATTTTTATTTGCAGGAGCATCGCTTTGACGTACACTGCCTATATCTACGCTTACAACATCTGCGTCACGCATTATTGGTTCTACCAATGTTATGTTTTTAACTTCTCCTAATCTGTAGGCTTCAAAATATAATTTATCTAATAGATTTATTTCTTCTTGAGAATTAAAGTAGGTTTGGTACCCTATATTACTGAAGTTAAACAGATTATTAGGCTCCTCCATTA
Organism: Tenacibaculum sp. TB-53; assembly: GCF_059716285.2. Taxonomy (NCBI): domain Bacteria; kingdom Pseudomonadati; phylum Bacteroidota; class Flavobacteriia; order Flavobacteriales; family Flavobacteriaceae; genus Tenacibaculum; species Tenacibaculum sp. TB-53. The sequence continues at coordinate 2,064,073 of NZ_CM202790.1, forward strand.
CAATTCTACTTAAATAAGATTGAGAGCTTAATTCTTCTTCTAATGAGCCTAGATCAAACCGACTATCAACAACTACTAAGTTAACTGTTTGCTCTAGTTCGTCGTAAGCTCTATAATTTGCGTAAGTTAAATCTTGTCCTCCTCCAATTATTACAGGAAGTATATTTTTTTTTAGTAAAAATGCTACTGATGATTTAACAGCAAAGTAGGTATCTTCTAATGTATTTCCTTTCTCTATGTTTCCGAGATCTGCTATACGAGTATGCCAGTTACCAGGAAATAATTGATACAAATGTTTACGAATTTCGTGTAATTCTTTACCACTCCCTAAATTACCTGCTGCTCCTCTATCTTCTTTAACCCCTAAAATTGCGATAGTTACTTCTGTTAAATCTGGAAAACCATCTTGAACAGTATGTAGTTGAATAGTTCTTCCTAATACAGAAGAAGGCTGTAAAACTACACGAGTAGCTACAGAATCTTCAATAGGGGAAAAGAAGTCTATATTCATTTATTAGGGGAATTTTTGGAGTCGCAATATACTAAACTATTTTTTTTCTGAAAGCTTCTTTATTTTTTTTTGGCTGCTTTCTTTTTAGCTGTTTTTTTCTTAGGTGTTTTTGCTTCAATCATTTTAACAGCCTCTTCTTGTGTTAGTTTTTCTATCTCTGTTGTCTTTGGAAGTTCTACCTTTATCTTTCCTTTTATTACATTAAAACGTCCCCAGCGTGCTTTTTCTACACGAATACCAACCTCTTCAAAATTGTGGATTAGCTTTTCACGCTCTTTTCTTTTTTTATCTTCTATTAATTCTTCTAAATCTGCTTGACTTAAATTATCAAAGTCGTATTTTTTATTTACGTTGATAAAAATAGAATTCCATTTAATAAAAGGACCAAAACGCCCTACTCCCTTTTGAATTGGCATTCCTTCATATTCTCCAATAGGAGCATCTGCTTTTCTTTTTGCTTCAATCAATTCAATAGCTCTATCCATATCTACAGACATTGGATTTTCTCCTTTATCTAACGATACATATTTACCATCAAATTTAATATAAGGACCAAATCTTCCATTAGCTACAACTACTTCTTTCTCTTCATAGTCTCCCAATGTTTTTGGCAACTTAAATAAATCCATTGCCTCTTCATAGGTAATTGAATTCATTGTTTGGTCACCTTGTAAACTTGCAAAACGAGGTTTCTCTTCATCAGTTGCCTCTCCTATCTGCACCATTGCTCCGTAACGTCCTAAACGCACATACACATTCTTTCCACTTTCAGGATCTACACCTAATAAACGTTCCCCTTTTGCTCTTTCTGCATTTGCAGCAACATCTTCTACAACAACATGAAAGTTTTTATAAAAGTCTTTAATCATTGCTATCCAATCTTCTTTTCCTTCTGCAATTTCATCAAATTCATTTTCTACTTTAGCTGTAAAACCATAATCTAAAATTGCATCAAAATTTTCTACTAAGAAATCATTTACTATATTTCCTATATCTGTTGGCACGAGCTTTCCTTTATCTGAACCTACTCTTTCAGTTAAAATTTGCTCTGACACTTCTTGATTGGCTAAACTTAATTGAGTGTAATTTCTTTCTTTTCCTTCTACAGTTCCTTTTTCAATATACTCCCTTCTTTGAATAGTTGAAATGGTTGGTGCATACGTAGAAGGGCGACCAATACCTAACTCTTCTAATTGTTTTACCAAAGATGCTTCAGAAAACCTTGCTGGCGGACGTGTGTAACGCTCAGTTGCTGTTATCAACTCGTTTATTAATTCTTCATTTACTTCCATTTTAGGTAACATTCCTGCCTGTTCTTCCTCTTCGTTGTCTGTCCCTTCTAAATATACTTTTAAAAATCCTTCAAAAGTAATTACCTCTCCATTTGCAGTAAACTGCTTTTTATTCTTATTGTTATCTATTTTTACGACGGTACGTTCTAGCTTAGCTTCACTCATTTGTGAAGCTAATGTGCGTTTCCAAATTAAGCTATACAACCTTGTTTGATCATACTCACCTGTAATTTCATGATTCTCCATGTTAGTCGGACGAATTGCCTCATGCGCTTCTTGTGCTCCTTTAGACTTAGTTGCATAATTACGTGGCTTGCTATATTCTTCACCATAAGAAGCTATAATTTCTGCTTGAGCTGCTTTTTTTGCATCATCAGATAAGTTTACACTGTCTGTTCTCATGTAGGTTATTAACCCTGCTTCATACAAACGTTGTGCTACCATCATAGTTTTGGCAACTGGAAAACCTAATTTTCTTGACGCTTCCTGTTGCAACGTCGATGTAGTAAATGGCGGTGCTGGAGATTTTTTTGCTGGTTTTTTTTGTAAATCAGCAACAGAAAATTCTGCTCCTAAACAAGAATTTAAGAAATTTTCAGCTTCTTTTTTTGTTGAAAAGTTCTTTGCTAATTTTGCTTTAAACTTTTTTCCTTCTGCATTTACAAACTCTGCATCAACACGATAAGAAGCTACTGGTGTAAAACCTTCTATTTCTCTTTCACGTTCTACAATTAAACGTACTGCAACCGATTGCACCCTACCTGCTGACAATCCTGGTTTTACTTTTCTCCATAATACAGGAGATAATTCATATCCTACAATTCTATCTAACACACGTCTTGCTTGTTGAGCATCAACAAGATTGTAATTAATTGTGCGTGGGTTTTCAATTGCTTTTAAAATTGCATTTTTAGTAATAGAGTTAAAAACAATACGCTTAGTGTTTTCATTTTTCAACTTCAATTGTTCCGCTAAGTGCCATGCTATAGCTTCTCCCTCGCGGTCTTCATCGGATGCTAACCAAACAGTTTCTGCTTTCTTTGCTAAGTCTTTCAGTTTTTTTACTACCGCTTTTTTATCGGTAGAAACTATATACTTCGGTTTGAAATCTCCTTCTACATTTACTCCCAACTCCTTAGATGGTAAGTCTGCAATGTGTCCAAAACTCGATTCAACCTGAAAGTCCTTTCCTAAAAACTTTTCTATCGTTTTCGCCTTAGCAGGTGACTCAACTATTACTAAATTTTTTGCCATACGTCTTATATCTCTTATCTCATTTTACACTTTTGTAATATAAGTGTAATTCAGTTTGCAAAAGTATATAGTTTTTTTTTAATGGGTCTTTTTTAACAAAATTTTACTTTTTCTTAAAAAAACAATCCATGTCAATTTGTCACAAATTACACTTTTTGGTTGTATCTTTGCAGCCTATTTTAGTACGATTTAAGGATTTATGGAACACGTAGAGAAAGTAATTGATGAAAAAAAACAAGGAAAAGCCCTTGTTACAGAACACAAAGAAGGAAACAACAAAAAACTTTTTATAGAAAGTTATGGTTGCCAAATGAATATGAACGATAGCGAAATTGTGGCGTCAATTTTAGCAGAGCAGGGTTTTAATACCACTCAAAATTTAGAAGATGCTGATTTAGTATTGGTAAATACATGCTCTATTCGTGAAAAAGCAGAAACCACTGTTCGTAACAGACTCCAAAAATACAATGCTGTTAAAAAGGTAAATCCAACGATGAAAGTTGGTGTACTGGGTTGTATGGCAGAACGATTGAAAGAAAAGTTTTTAGAGGAAGAAAAAATCGTTGATTTAGTTGTTGGTCCTGATGCTTATCGTGACTTACCTAATTTAATTGAAGAAGTTGATGCAGGTCGTGATGCTGTAAATGTAATATTGTCAAAGGAAGAAACGTACGCTGATGTTTCTCCTGTTCGTTTAAACTCTAACGGAGTTTCTGCATTTGTATCAATTACTCGTGGTTGTGATAATATGTGTACATTCTGCGTAGTTCCTTTTACTCGTGGTCGTGAACGTAGTCGTGACCCTAAGAGTATTATTGAAGAAATTCGCAGTATGCAAGAAAAGAACTTCAAAGAAATTACTTTATTAGGTCAAAATGTTGATTCTTATTTATGGTATGGCGGTGGATTGAAAAAAGATTTCAAAAAAGCATCTGAATTGGCACAAGCTTCTGCAGTAGATTTTGCTCAATTATTAGACATGTGTGCTACTGAGTTCCCAAAAATGCGTTTCCGTTTTTCTACGTCTAACCCACAGGATATGACACTGGATGTAATTCATGTTATGGCTAAACACCAAAATATTTGTAAGTACATTCACTTACCTGTTCAAAGCGGGAGTAACAATATGTTAAAAGCTATGAATCGTCAACACACTCGTGAAGAGTACATGGAGTTAGTTGATAATATTTATAAAATTGTTCCTGAAATGGCTTTAAGTCAAGATATGATTGCGGGGTTCTGTGGAGAAACCGAAGAAGACCATCTTGATACTTTAGACATGATGAACTATGTAAAATATAGCTTCGGGTTTATGTTTGCTTATTCAGAAAGACCAGGAACCTTGGCTGCTAAGAAAATGGAAGACAATGTTCCTTTGACTATTAAAAAACGTCGTTTACAAGAAATAATTAATCTACAACAAGAACATAGTTTATACAGAGCTAAAGAGCATGTGGGTAAAATTCAGGAAGTTTTAATCGAGGGAACTTCTAAAAGAAATGAAAACGAATGGAAAGGTCGTAATACACAAAACACTGTTGTTGTTTTCCCTAAAGAAAACTACAAAATGGGTGATTTTGTAAATGTAAAAATTGAAGATTGTACTTCTACTACCTTAAAAGGTACGGCTGTTGGATATTCTGACAATAATTAATTTATAGAAAAGAGTGTAAAGAGAAAAGAAAAAGGTATAAGCTTTTCTCTCTGCTCTTTTTTCTTTATTCTAAAAAAGAAATGGAAAATTTACAAGCTATAAAACAACGCTTTGGCATTATCGGTAACGATATGCAACTAAATCGTGCTATTGAAAAATCGATTCGTGTTGCTCCCACTGATATTTCGGTATTAGTTACTGGTGAAAGTGGTGTTGGAAAAGAAAGTATACCAAAAATAATTCATCAATTATCACACAGAAAACATGCAAAATACATTGCAGTTAACTGTGGAGCGATTCCTGAAGGAACAATTGACAGCGAATTATTTGGACATGAAAAAGGAGCTTTTACAGGAGCTACACAAACCCGAAAAGGCTATTTTGAAGTGGCTGATGGCGGAACTATTTTTTTAGATGAAGTTGGTGAACTGCCGTTAACCACGCAAGTACGTTTATTACGTGTTTTAGAAAATGGAGAATTTATAAAAGTAGGATCTTCACAAGTACAAAAAACAAATGTTCGTATTGTAGCTGCAACCAACGTTAATATGCACGAAGCCATTTCTAAAGAGAAATTTCGTGAAGATTTATATTACCGTTTAAGTACTATAGAAATTTCACTACCTCCTTTGAGAGAACGTGGTGAAGACATTCATTTATTATTTAGAAAGTTTGCTGCCGATTTTGCACAAAAATACCGAATGCCTACCATCAGGTTAAATGAGAATGCTGTAAAGGTTTTATTGAACTATCATTTCCCTGGTAATATTCGTCAATTAAAAAACATTGCCGAACAAGTATCAATAGTTGAGGAAGATAGGCTAATTACCCCTGAAAAACTAATTCAATATTTGCCTGAAAACCGTAGTAATCTACCTGCTGTTGTAGGTGACAGAACTACAAGTCAATCAGATTTTGCTAATGAACGAGACATCATGTATAAAATCTTGTTTGATATGCGTAATGACATTAATGATCTAAAAAAGCTAACGCTAGATTTAATGCAAAACGGAGACTCTGAACAGGTACAAGAAGACAATCATCGTTTAATTGAACGTATTTATCAAGACCAAGATTTATCAGAAGCTTCAAACATTGAGGTAGTACAAATTCCAAAATCAACTTCTCATCAAAATGATTATGATTATGCGGAAACCATTGAGGAAGATGAAAGTTTATCGTTACAAGAAAAAGAAATAGAAATGATAAAAAAGTCTCTCGAAAAAAACAATGGTAAGCGTAAATTAGCTGCCAAAGAATTAGGAATATCTGAGAGAACCTTATACAGAAAAATAAAACAATACGACTTATAATAGTTATATTGTTTACTTTTAAAAATTATTCAACTTTAAATGAAAAAAACTCTTTATATAGTATCGTTACTTATTACTTTTACAACCATTATTGGTTGTGGAGCATACTCTTTTACTGGTGGAAACACAGGAAATGCAAAAACAATTCAGGTTGATTTTTTTCCTAACCAAGCACCTTTAGTTGAACCAATACTTAGTCAAAAATTCACACAAGATTTACAAGACTTATTTACACGTCAAACTAATTTAACCTTGGTTAGCACTAGTGGTGATTTACATTTTTATGGTGAAATTGTTGATTATCGCATTACACCAATGAGTGCCACAGCTCAACAAACAGCTGCTCAAAACCGATTAACAATTACTGTAAATGTAAACTTTGTTAATGCTTTAGAAGAGAAAGATAATTTTGAAAAACGTTTTTCTTTTTACTACGATTATGGAGCTAATCAACAATTAACTGGAGGAGTTTTAGAAACAGCTTTAAATGAAATCATAGAACGTATTACGCAAGATATTTTTAATGCCTCAGTGGCAAAATGGTAATTTTTTGAATAAGGATTTATACATACAGTTATTAGAAAAGCCTGAATTAATTTCGCAAGAACATCTTTCAGACATTACTGATATTATTCAAGAATATCCTTTTTTTCAATCAGCTAGAGCGCTTCGTTTAAAAATTTTAAAAAACCAAGAAAGTTATAAATACAACAACGAGTTAAAAATAACGGCAGCTCACACCAGTGATAGATCTGTTTTATTTGATTTTGTTACTTCTAAAGCTTTTAAGGAAGCCTCAATAAAAGAAGAAAAAATTAGTTTAAAAGACAAAATTCTTTCTAAAAGAAAACAAACAAAAATTTCAACTATAGAGAAAGATTTAGCTATTGGTAAACCACTTTCTTTTACACAAAACGAAACTTTTTCTTTCAATCAATGGTTACAACTATCATCTAAAAAAACTATAGTTAGGACTTTAGATAATCATCCTTCAGAAAAACAAGCTAAAGAAATGCCTGTTAAGTCTGAACATGAAGCTATTATTGATCGTTTTATTGAAACTGCTCCAAAAATTTCTCGTCCTAATAAAACAAATACTTCGGATATAAAAATATCCGAAAATCAACAAAATAATCAATTAGCTACCGAAACTTTGGCTAAAGTATATTTAGAACAAAAGAAATATGACAGTGCTATTCAAGCATATAAAATATTAAGTTTGAAATATCCAGAAAAAAGTGGTTTCTTTGCAGACCAAATTAAAAGAATACAAATTTTACAAAACAATAAATAGATGACAACGTATACTTTACTTTTAGTTTTAATATTGATTGTTGCAATAGCATTAATCTTAATTGTAATGGTTCAAAATCCTAAAGGTGGAGGATTATCTTCATCATTTGGAGGCGGTGGAGCTCAAAATATTGGAGGTGTACAAAATACAAATAGCTTTTTAGACAGAACTACTTGGACATTAGCTATTACTATGTTTGCTTTAATTTTATTAGCAAACTTCGCTATTCCAAGAGGAAATGCAGCTGACGCTCCTCAATTAAATGAAACCTTAAACAATATTGAAACTACAACAACTCCTGCTACACCAGCAGCAACAGATACAGCTAAAGACAGCGCTCAGTAGTTTTTCAAAAAATAGAATATAAAATGCCAACGTAAATGACACGTTGGCATTTTTTTTATTTATTAATCTAATGTATTAGAAAAATTGTCAGCAAAAATCTAATGGCATAATTTCTGACAAAATACTACCAGTAAAATTAATTTAATCAATCAAAATATATAAAATGGGATTAAACATTAAACCTTTAGCAGACAGAGTTCTTGTTGAACCAGCTGCAGCAGAAACTACTACAGCATCAGGAATCATCATCCCTGACAACGCAAAGGAAAAACCACAAAAAGGTACTGTCGTAGCCGTAGGGAACGGAACAAAAGATGAGCCTTTAACTGTAAAAGTTGGTGATACTGTTTTATACGGAAAGTACGCTGGTACAGAGCTTAAATTAGAAGGAAAAGATTATTTAATTATGAGAGAAAGCGACATTTTCGCTATTATCTAAAATTTCTTTGCTATTAGCTTTTCGCTATTAGCCTATTAAACAAAAAATTTAAAACCAAGCCAACAGCTATATGCTAACGGCAAAAAACTTAAACAAACATGGCAAAAGATATAAAATTTGATGTAGACGCTCGCGATGGATTAAAACGCGGGGTAGATGCATTAGCGAATGCAGTAAAAGTAACTTTAGGACCTAAAGGACGTAACGTTATTATTTCTAAATCTTTCGGAGCTCCTCATGTAACTAAAGATGGAGTTTCTGTAGCTAAAGAAGTAGAACTAGAAGATCAGTTAGAAAACATGGGAGCCCAAATGGTAAAAGAAGTAGCTTCTAAAACTAACGATTTAGCAGGTGATGGTACTACTACTGCTACAGTATTAGCACAAGCTATCGTAAAAGAAGGTTTAAAAAACGTAGCTGCGGGTGCTAATCCCATGGATTTAAAACGTGGTATTGATAAAGCTGTAGCTGCTATTACTGAAGATTTAGCTAAACAATCTAAAGAGGTTGGTGATTCATCAGAGAAAATCAAGCAAGTAGCTGCAATCTCTTCTAACAACGATGCTATAATTGGTAACTTAATTGCTGAAGCTTTTGAAAAAGTTGGTAAAGAAGGAGTAATTACTGTAGAAGAAGCTAAAGGGACTGACACTTATGTTGATGTTGTTGAAGGAATGCAGTTTGACCGTGGATACTTATCTCCATACTTCGTTACAGATGCTGATAAAATGATTGCTGATTTAGAAAATCCATATATTTTATTATTTGATAAAAAGATTTCTAACTTACAAGAAATCTTACCTATTTTAGAGCCAGTTGCTCAATCAGGAAGACCTTTATTAATCATTGCTGAAGATGTTGATGGACAAGCATTGGCTACTTTAGTAGTAAACAAGTTACGTGGTGGATTAAAAATTGCTGCTGTTAAGGCTCCAGGATTCGGAGACAGAAGAAAAGCAATGTTAGAAGACATCGCTATTTTAACTGGTGGTACTGTAATTTCTGAAGAAAGAGGTTTCTCTTTAGAGAATGCTACTTTAGATTTATTAGGAACTGCTGAGACAGTAACTATTGATAAAGACAATACAACTATCGTAAACGGATCTGGTGATGAAGAACAAATTAAGGCTCGCGTAAACCAAATTAAAACACAAATTGAAACTACTACTTCTGACTACGATCGTGAGAAATTACAAGAACGTTTAGCGAAGTTAGCTGGTGGTGTTGCTGTATTATATGTTGGTGCTGCTTCTGAAGTAGAAATGAAAGAAAAGAAAGACCGTGTTGATGATGCTTTACATGCTACAAGAGCCGCTGTAGAAGAAGGAATTGTTGCCGGTGGTGGTGTTGCTTTAGTACGTTCTAAAAAGGTATTAGAAACTATTACTACAGAAAATTTAGACGAAACTACAGGTATTCAAATTGTGAATAGAGCTATTGAATCTCCATTACGTACGATTGTTGAAAATGCTGGTGGTGAAGGTTCTGTTGTAATTAACAAGGTATTAGAAGGTAAAAAAGACTTTGGATATGATGCTAAATCTGAACAATATGTAGATATGTTAGAGGCTGGTATTATCGATCCTAAGAAAGTAACTCGTGTAGCTTTAGAAAACGCTGCTTCTGTTGCTGGAATGATCTTAACTACTGAGTGTGCTTTGGTTGACATTAAAGAAGATGCTCCTGCAGGTGGTGGAATGCCTCCAATGGGTGGTGGAATGCCAGGAATGATGTAAGTCGAGAAGCTCGACACCTAAATAGTAAAAAACCTCGAGAAAAATTCTCGAGGTTTTTGTTTGGCTTGATTTTTGCTTTTTTTTAAATTAAAAACTTAATAGTATGAAAACAAAAAAATATTTACTACTAATTGTTGCTTTTATTTCTTTAAACTTATCTGCTCAAGAAGAGAAAAAAACAAAGAAAGAATCATTTGATATTATAATCAATAACAACGAAATCAAATCAAACCAACTGCTTTTAGACTTTTTACAAAGAGATTCTAGACTTAAAGACATGCAGATAAGTAAATTAATTGATTACCAGAGAAAAAACAACACAAGCAACTTCGAAAACGCAAATACAAGGAAATTAAAAAAGTTTGGTAAGCCAAGTCCAACGGTTACTACAATTATTGTTGATAATGAAGTTATTTTAGGAGACGGTATTAACAGACTTTATCTTTTAGATCAAGTAAGGATGAAAAATATAAATAAAATAACTAGATCTAATCCTAGTTTTGATCAAGAAATTCATATTCATATGTTATAAAAAATAAATCCATAAGAAACTCGAGAGCTTCTCGAGTTTTTTATTTACATAAATTTTCTTAGTTTTAAGAAAAATTTATGCAAAAAATAATACTCTATCTAGTTCTTTTCTCTAACATATTTACTTTCTCTCAAGGACCTCTTATTACTCAAAGCTATTCTTCTTATTTTGAAAACACCAGAGAAATACCTTTCTTACATATAAATAAAACTACATTTTTAACAGGACAAGAGCTTTGGTTTAAAGCTTATATACTTGAGCAAAATTCACAAAAGCTACACCCAACAACATCGAACCTATACGTATCTATTTTTGATTTAGAAGGAAAGTTAAAAACTCAAAAATTAATACATATTAAAAACGGGCTTGGTACAGGTAATATTTTATTAGACTCTACTTTTGTAGATAATTCTTATTACATAAAAGCCTCTACAAATTGGATGAAAAACTTCAAAGAAGACAATTCTTTTATTCAAAAAATTTCCATCATAAACAGTAATAATAATAATAATAATAATAATAATGATAATGATAATGATAGTAAAATAATAAAAGAGAGTGCTTCATATGAATTTAAACTGTTTCCAGAAGGAGGCCATATTCTTTCCAATACAATTAACAACTTTGGTATTCTAATAAAAAATAAAAACGGAGAAGGAATTAAAATTAACAAAGGAGTAATAAAGAATAACTTAAACGAAATAGTCAAAAACTTCTCTACTAACTCTTTTGGGTTGGGTAATACAAATTTATTAATTAGAGGAGGTGAAACTTACGAATTTGAAGCTGTATTAGAGAATGGACAAACTATAAAATCATCAACCCCGTTACCTAAAAATAAAGGAGTAACTCTCAGAGTTATTAATTCAAATCCAAATTTTTTCTTAATTAATATACTTACTAATAAAAACTCTTTAAATCAACTAAAAAACCGCTCTTTTAAAGTTCTAATTCACAACACAAGGAAGTTTATATCTTATAATTTTAATTTTAACTCTAAAGACACTAAATACTCTTTGTTTATTAACAAAAATGATATTGATAAAGGAGTTAATATAATCACAGTTTTTGATTATAAAAATACTCCTATCTTAGAGCGACTTATTTTTATTAATTCTCCTTCCCTTTTTACTGATATAAATATAAAAAACACTCCTGATAACTTAAGTGATTCCACCTCTATTCACTTAAAAAACAACACAAATGAAAAGGTTTTCTTAAGTTCTTCTTTTCTTCCTATAAAAACAAAAAGCTATTCCCCTGAAAATAACACAAATACATCTTTTTTATTAAAACCCTATATTAAGGGAAACATAGAGAACCCTAGTTATTACTTCAATAACATTAACAAGAAAAAACTTAGAGAACTTGACCTATTGTTGATAACACAAGGCTGGAGTAAATATAATTGGTTTGATATATTTAATAATCCTCCTAAAACTAATTATTCATTTGAAAATGGTATCAATATTGTTGGAACTCTTTCTAGTTCTTTAAATCAGAAACAGTCACTTTTAATATATTCTTCTAATAATAATATTATTAGGGAGATTAAAGAAAAAAATCAATTCATATTAAAAAACACATCTATTAAAAAAAACACTTACATAAATTTTGGGATAAAGACTAAAAATAATATTCAAAAAGTATCTCCTTATCTACAGTTTTCCAATACTATTTTAATTGATTCAATCAATAAAAATAATTTGCTTTCTAATAGCTTTGAAAATTCAAGCACTGAATTACCTAACTCTATGTTTCAATTAAAGAAATTTGAAACTTTAGATGAAGTTATAATCAACAAAAAGAAAGATATTAAATCTGAAAATAACCCCTATGGTGCAGCTACAATGCTAACTAGAAAAGTCATCGATAATACAACTATAGCTTCAGGTGAAACAATTTTAGATTATTTAAAAAGCAAAAACTACAAAACAACAACAAAAGATGGCTACCTATATATAAGATCTAGGGGGTTAGGAAAATCTACTTCTAACCTATCACAATTAAGAAAAAACACTGAAGGAGGTGATACTTCCATTAGTCCAGTAAATTCTAGAGATCGTCTTAAATTAGACGTACGAGTTTTTTTGGATGAAAACGAAATAAGTTATGACTTATGGATGCTTGAGAGTATTTATCTTAATACAGTAAAAGAGATTTATTATGGTAGAGTTCATGATGTTAGGTCTAATGAACATATTTATATTTACACTTTATCTCCAAGAGAATATAGCAAGAATAATACTTCTTTCTTTAGTGAGTATAAAGTAGAAAAAGGATTCTCTATCGAAAAAGAATATTACACTCCTGAATATAACTCTTACGTAGACAATACTTATAAATATTATGGTGATATCTTTTGGGAACCAAATATAGAAATAAAAGCAAACTCTAAATTTGATTTCAAAATCCCACAGAATTTACAAGAAAAAGTCATTGTTTATATTGAAGGGGTTTCTGAGTCTGGAAAACTAATATCTAAAAAATATATTATTTCAAAAAAAACTAATCCGTAACAAAAATCTCGAGAAATTCTCGAGGTTTTTTATTTCTAGTACTTTTTTTTAAATCTTTCGCTCTACTACATAATCAATCATTTGCAGTAGGGAATTTTTATAATCTGAGTCTGGATAATTGTCTAAAATGGCTAATGCCTTATTTTTATAGTCGTGCATTTTAGCAGTAGTATACTCCAATCCCCCATTTTCTTTGACAAAAGCAATAACTTCTTTTACCCGTTTTTTGTTTTTGTTATGCTTCTTAACGGAATTTATTAACCACGATTTTTCTTTTGGAGAACAAGTATTCAAGGTATAAATTAACGGAAGTGTCATCTTTTGTTCTTTGATATCTATTCCTGTTGGTTTACCTATTTTGTCTTCAGTGTAATCAAATAAATCATCTTTAATTTGAAAAGCAATACCAATATACTCTCCAAACTTACGCATCTGTTGCACTGTTTTATTATTTGCTCCTACCGAGGCAGCACCAATACCACAACAAGCAGCTATTAGCGTAGCTGTCTTTTGACGGATAATTTCAAAATAAACTTCTTCAGTAATATCTAGTTTGCGAGCTTTTTCAATTTGTAATAACTCCCCTTCACTCATTTCTCTAACCGCAATAGAAATCAGTTTTAACAAATCAAAATCTTCATTATCTATAGAGAGTAATAATCCTTTGGATAGTAAATAATCACCTACTAAAACAGCTATTTTATTCTTCCAAAGTGCATTAATTGAGAAAAAACCTCTACGTCTATTACTATCGTCAACTACATCATCATGTACTAATGTTGCTGTGTGGATTAATTCTACTACTGAAGCTCCTCGATATGTACGTTCATCAAAACCACCATTAGAAACCATTTTTGCTACCAAAAACACAAACATTGGTCGCATTTGCTTTCCTTTTCTGCGGACGATATAATAGGTAATTCTGTTTAATAATGGAACTTTAGACAACATCGAATCTTTGAACTTTGTTTCAAAGAGTTCCATTTCTTTAGCAATCGGAAGTTTTATTTGCTCAACTGGCTTCATATAGTGAACAAAAATAAGAATAAAAAATGTTTACTTTTGATTAAAAACAAAATATGAAACACTTAAAGATAAGAGCGATTGTTTTTCTTATAACCTGCACCTGTTTAATATTATTAGGAAGCTACATTTCTGACGGTAATCAACGCTCTTGTTTAGGTAATCCAGTTATTTTACCATACATTTTTTTAGGTCTCCCTTTTGTATTTTTGTTAGGTATACTGGATATTATCGTTTTAACTTTTTTAAAGAAACTAAGACTTTATAAAATTATTATTAACTTAAGTTTAATTCTAGTTTCTTTTCTCATTGCTTTTCTATTTATAGAGTACTAAGATTTATTAGCTAATTGCCCACAAGCAGCATCAATATCTTTTCCTCTAGAACGACGCACATTTACCACAATATCGTTCATTTCAAGATTAGAAATATAATTGTTTAAAGCTCTATCTGATGCTTGTTGAAACTCTCCGTCATCTATTGGGTTGTACTCAATTAAATTAACCTTACACGGAACATATTTGCAGAATTGCACCAAGGCATCAATATCTTCTTTTCGATCGTTAATTCCATTCCAAACAACGTACTCATACGTTATTTTTCGTTTAGTCTTTTCATACCAATACTCCAAAGATTCCCTTAGATCTTTTAATGGAAAAGTAGCATTAAATGGCATAATAGATGTTCGAACCTCATCAATAGCGGAGTGTAATGAAACTGCTAAATTAAAACGTACTTCATCATCTGCCATTTTTTTAATCATTTTAGGCACACCAGAAGTTGATACGGTAATTCGTCGAGCTGCCATTCCCAAGCCTTCTTCTGAAGTTATTTTATCAATAGCTTTAATTACGTTGTTGTAATTCATTAAAGGTTCTCCCATTCCCATAAAAACAATATTTGACAATTTATGATTATGGTATAACCTACTTTGTTTATCAATTGCTACAACTTGATCGTAAATTTCATCCGCATTTAAATTACGCATACGTTTTAAACGAGCTGTTGCACAAAATTTACAATCTAAACTACATCCTACTTGACTAGATACACAAGCTGTAGTACGTTTTTCAGTAGGAATTAAAACTGACTCTACAATTAATCCGTCATGAAGTTTAATTGCATTTTTTATAGTACCATCATTACTACGCTGCATTGTATCAACTTCAATATGATTGATTACAAAGTTTTCATCAAGCATTCTTCTTGTTACTTTAGATAAACTTGTCATATCATCAAACGAATGTGCTGCTTTATGCCATAACCATTCATATACTTGGTTACCTCGAAAGGCTTTATCTCCGTTTTCAATAAAAAAGTCACGGAGTTGTTCTTTGGTTAATGCACGTATGTCTTTTTTCTTTACTATCATCATCAGGTACAAAAATACACAAAACCTCACAAGTAACTTGTGAGGTTTTGTAAATGGTTTAAAAACTGTTTTATAAAATTAACATCGCATCTCCGTACGAGTAAAATTTATATTTTTCTTTAATTGCTTCATGGTATGCTTCCATAATAAAATCGTGCCCTGCAAATGCAGAAACCATCATTAACAATGTAGATTTAGGCGTATGAAAATTCGTTACCATAGAGTTAGCTATACTAAAATCATAAGGAGGAAAAATAAACTTATTCGTCCATCCTTCAAAAGCGTTTAATTGATTGCTTGAAGAAACAGATGATTCTATAGTTCTCATTACAGTAGTTCCAATTGCACATACTCTTTTTTTATTAGCTATAGCATTATTTACAATATCTGCACTAGCTTGTGGGATAATAATTTGCTCAGAATCCATTTTGTGCTTAGATAAATCTTCAACCTCAACTGGATTAAATGTACCTAAACCTACATGCAATGTTGTTTCAGCAAAATCTACTCCCTTAATTTCTAATCGTTTCATTAAGTGCTTAGAGAAGTGTAATCCTGCTGTTGGTGCTGCTACTGCTCCTTCGTGCTTAGCAAAAATAGTTTGGTAACGATCTTCATCTTCTGGCTCTACCTCACGTTTTATGTATTTTGGTAATGGAGTTTCTCCTAACTCAATTAATTTTTTTCTAAATTCATCGTAAGGTCCATCAAATAAGAAACGTAATGTTCTACCTCGTGAAGTAGTATTGTCAATAACTTCAGCTACTAAACTTTCATCGTCTCCAAAGAATAATTTATTACCTATTCTTATTTTTCTTGCTGGATCTACTAATACATCCCACAAACGATTTTCAGCATTTAATTCACGTAATAAAAATACTTCAATACGGGCTCCTGTTTTTTCCTTGTTCCCGTACATACGAGCTGGAAAAACTTTCGTATTGTTCAACATCATTACATCTCCTTCATCAAAATAATCGATTAAATCTTTAAATAGTTTATGCTCGATTTTTTGTGTGTCACGGTGCAATACCATTAATCGTGCTTCATCTCTATGCTCTGAAGGATATTCTGCCAATAATTCTTTTGGCAATTCAAAATTAAAATTTGATAATTTCATTTGTAAAATTTTCTTAACGGTGGCAAATATACAATTTCAACATAGGGGTTGTCAAGCTATTGCCCTATTATTTTATGGTAACATTCTGAATTCCTACACTCAGCATATCTTTCCAAAAACTTCTATACGATTTAGTTACTACTTCTGCTTCTAAAATTTCTATGGAAACTTTTAATGCTAACGGAGCAAATGCCATTGCCATACGGTGATCATTATAAGTGGCTATTTGAATATTCTCTTTAATTTTTATAGATGATTTTAAGTGTAAACTTTCATTAGTAACAGAAATATCTGCTCCTAATTTTGTTAACTCTTCACGTAATGCTTCTAAACGATCAGTCTCTTTAATTTTTAAGGTATGTAGCCCTGTTAAATCACAAGCAACACCTAATCCGAAACATGTAACTGCAATAGTTTGGGCTATATCTGGTGCATTTTTTAAATTTTCTTTCAATACAGCTGAACTATGTTCTTTTTCTTTGGTTAAAAGAATTGAGTTGTCTTTAAAAGTAGTCGTTACTCCAAAGTGTTTATAAATTTTTTCCAAACAACTATCTCCTTGCAAACTATCTTTTTTATACGCTGATAATTTCACAAAGGAACCTACTTTACTCAACGCTATAATCGAATAAAAATAAGACGCTGAACTCCAATCAGACTCAACTACAACTGTTTGTTTCTCTAAAGTTAATTTAGGTTTTATTTTAATAACCTGTCCTTTAAACTCAGCTTCAACCTTCAATTGATGTAATAGCTGTAAGGTCATATTGATGTAAGGGACAGACGTTATTTCACCTATTAACTCAATCTCTAATCCGTTTTGTAAACCTGGAGCAATTAACATTAATGCTGAAATATATTGACTACTTACATTTCCATTAATCGAAACCTTATCCTTTGCTAGTTTTTTCCCTGATATTTTAAGTGGCGGGTATCCTTCTTTTTCAACGTACTCTATAGTTGCTCCTAAATCACGGAGCGCATTAACCAAAATTTCAATCGGTCGATTATGCATGCGGTCTGATCCTTGCAATATTTTTGTAACACCTTCTTGGGTTGCAAAAAAAGCAGTTAAAAAGCGCATCGCAGTTCCTGCATGTCCAATGTCTGCAATCGTATTATCAGAAGTTAACGCTCCTTGTAAATGGTGTGTATCGTCAGAATCTGATAAATTTTCTATCTGTAAATCTGGATATAACTGTTGTAAAATCAACAATCTATTCGATTCACTTTTTGAACCTGAAATGGTTATGTGAGTACCTGAATTAAATTCTTCAGTTTTTAATCTTAAATCCATAAAAAACTATTTCGTTTTTTTATTTACAATGTATACACTATAAATAAGTGCGATTACTATTTTGCTCAACCAAAAACGAATCCACTGTTTATTTGCGAAATGTACATTGTACACAGTTTCAAAGTCTCCTGAAAAAATAGCCCCTCCTGTTTTAAATAATAAAGAAAATACCGCTACGATTATTAAAAAAGGAGTTCCTACTTTTAAAACATTAATCCAAAAACTTCCTTTTTGTATATTATTAATGAGACTCATTTATTGTAGTTTTTTGTTATTGTGATGACGATCGTGATCTCTTTTAGTTTTAATATCCAACTTCTTATCAAAGGCTTCTTGCAAATTTACGCCTGTTTGATTTGCTAAACACAACACTACAAACATTACATCGGCCAATTCTTCTCCTAAATCTTTGTTTTTATCACTTTCTTTTTCACTTTGCTCTCCATAACGACGCGCAATAATTCGAGCAACCTCTCCAACTTCTTCTGTTAGTTGCGCCATATTTGTTAACTCGTTAAAGTAACGTACTCCGTGATTTTTAATCCAATCATCTACCTGTTTTTGTGCGTCTTGTATATTCATATTTTCTGCTTTCTTATTAAACATTCAAAGATAAAAACTTCTATTTCTTAATCGATTCGCCAAGGCGGATTTTTTCTGTGTTCTCCTGCTTTAAACAGAATTAATTTATTACCATCTGGATCTAACAAGTGGGCTTCTCTCCATAACCATGTTTGATCTTTGGGTAATTGGGTGAATTGAACTCCCTTTTCTTGTAGTTTCTCTACTAATTCATCTAAATTTTCATCTTCAAAATACAATGTAACACCCTCTCTTTTAGGCAGCTTCTCTACTTGATGAATTGAGAAAGTTGTATTACCATCTGGCACTTCAAATCGGACATATCTAGGGCTTGCATCTACAATGAGAAGCAAGCCTAGTTTTTTATAAAATATTACAGATTCATTTACATCTATAGACGGAATTGTTACTTGATTTAAGTCCATGCGATTACTTTCTCTCTTTTTACAATTCGTACTAACATTAATAAAAATAATACTCCTATTCCCGATAATACAATCATAAAATTCCATGTATTATCAAATCCAATATTATCAATTAATTGCATTCCAGAATTGTGTCCGAAAATATGCGACATAGAAAATGCAATACTATAATACGCCATATATTCTCCTTGATTTCCTCTTTTGGCTCGTTCCATTACAAAGGCGTTTGAAAAAGGGAAAGCTATCATTTCTCCAATAGTCATTAACAACATTCCTACAATTAAAATTCCAGCCCAACCTGTTAAATTGATTACTACAAAACTTAATCCTGTAAGTGATAAACCAAAAAACATTAAGAATTCTTTAGTATACTTACTTTTTTCTAACCAAGTAATCAGGGGCATTTCTAATAGGAAAATGAAAAAACCGTTCATGCCCATTAACAGTCCTATTTCTAACTCTGTTAAATGATGTATATCTTTATAATATAATGGCATGGTAGAGAAATATTGTAAAAAAATAAACCCGAACACAAACATTCCTACAAAAAATATCCAAAAAGCCTTATCTGAAAAAATCGACTTTGGATTTTCTACCTTTACTTGATCTAACACTCTTGCTTTTTTAGGATGTAATACATTTATCAATAATAAAGTTGCTAAAACACAAGTAACTCCATCTACCCAAAACAGCCCGCTATACCCCATTGAGGTAATTATTAATCCTCCAACTGCTGGACCTGCAGAAAACCCCAAGTTAATTGCCAGACGGATTAAGGTTACTGAACGTGTTTTATTTTCTGGTTTACTATAAGTATTTAAGGCTACAAACATAGCGGGTCTAAAAGTATCTGCTACTAGCATCACCAAAAAGATACCAATACAAAACCCCCAGAAAGTTTCTACAAATTGTAAGGATACAAAGAGTAATCCTGTTAAAAACAAACTGGTTTTCATTACCTTGTAAAAACCTATTTTATCTGCTAATTTTCCTCCCAACCAAGAGCCTACAACAGAACCTAATCCAAAGCAAGTCATAATCCAACCTACATCTTTTAAAGTAAACTGTAAACTTTCTCTTAAATACAAAGACATAAACGGAATTACCATTGTACCTGCCCTGTTTATTAGAGTTATTAAAGCGAGCCACCATACTTCGATTGATAAACCTTTAAAGGTATCTAAATAATTAAAATAGAGTTTTTTCATGTGGTTTGGTTTTAGTGTTGATGTTGATATAAAAATAAAAAGTCCGACTATGAAGTCGGACTTTTTATTATCGTTATATTTTATGTGAACATAATTATAATACATACATTGCCCGATCGTCTTTGTGTCTTACCACAGTCGATTTACATTGCTTATATGTATTAAAAATTGTCATTACTTTAATTCTACGACTGTAAATTTATAAAAAAACAAATTGTTTCTACAAAAATTTTATTTTTTATTTTTTTTAATAGTTTTTACACGCTTAAAAGTTTACTTTTAACCATTCGTCTACAGTAACACTCTTTTAATCTTATTTTTTATTTTCACTTTAATATCTACATTATCTTTGAAGTGTAAGTGAAACATAAAGTAAATCTCGCCGAACAGATAGAGATCCCTAAAAAGAAACATTTACTAAGTAACATCAATAAACTATTCTATTTTAAATATTCAGAAAAGCATGCTTATCTAAAACTTTTCAGTAGTTTGTTTTTATCATAACAATTAACACAATTTATAAAGAATTGGCTTACTTGGAGTAGCATCATTTTCAAATGGTGCTATCATAAGGTTCAAAAAGTAAGTTCCATCCTCTATTCTATTAGGTACATATATAAATTCTGTTATTGTTGCCTGCATTCTAATTTCTCCTTGTGTATCCCAAAAAGCATTATGTGCTAACAATTTTCCTTCGTCTTTTTCTTTGTCTACCGATGGTAAATCAATTAGTAAATGTTCTATTCCTTTTTCTTTTAAGTATATAGCACCTTCTTCTAACAAATAGGTTGGATTTGTGTTTGAATACCGCATCGATTTTTTGTCTGAAAGGTTTGGTAAGGTTCTGATTACAATTGCATCGCGCTTTTTGTTTCCTAAAACATTTTGTAATTGTTTTTTTGAAATTACAAAATCCTTATTTTTTAACTGCTCTGGAGCAATAGTCACTACTTCTGCTAAGAAGAAAAATTTTGATAGTTCTTTGTTTACTGAATAAACTTCTTCTGTTATATGCCCCACACATTCGGTATGCGTAATATGTGAGTGCGGATTAAACTGTATGTTATTAAAATTTACATCAGCTCCTTGTTGTACACTTCCAATCCAATTCCCATCTGAAACAGGAAAAATTTTAGGATCATCAAGATACCATGCATTTATATTTTCTTTTGAGGTATCAATTGCTATTGAAATGTCTAGTGGTTTTGATAAATCTATTTTGTATTTTCTTGAGTTGTATTCAATTGTTGCAATCATACTCAAATATACTTAAATAATAAATAATTCGGAAGCCAATCCATCTGCTAAGAACTTTCCCTTTTCTGTAGTCTTCAAAACTTCATTTGTAATGACTAGTAGCTCTTGCTGGATAAATTTCTCAGCATTTTTAAGGAGTTTTTTTCTAAACTCTTCCCCGAAATCCTCCTCAATTTTCTCTACCGACACTCCCCAAATGGTTCTTAATCCTGTCATCAAATATTCATTAAACTGATCTTTCTTAGTGAGTTTTTCTTCTTCTAAAGGGAGTTTTCCTTCTTGAATTGCTTTTATATATTTTGCATTGTTAGCTACATTCCAACTACGGTGTGTTTTATTAAACGAGTGTGCTGATGGACCAATGCCTATATATTTTTTCCCTAGCCAGTAACTTGTATTGTGTTTTGAAAAATAATTTGGTTTTCCAAAATTGGAAATTTCGTAATGTACAAATCCGTTTTTAGTGGTTTCTGCTACCAAAACATCAAAATGTTCTTTGGCTACTGTTTCGTCAACATCAGGATATTTTCCTTGCTTGATAAATGAATCTAATGCTGTTTTAGGTTCTACCGTTAACGCATATGATGAAATATGATTGATCTCGAAATCAAAAGCTATTTGCAAATTTTCTCTCCAACGTTCATTACTCATATTCGGAACTCCGTAAATCAAATCAATAGTAATATTATCAAAGTAGCGTGTCGCGACAGACAAGCAGTTTTTTGCTTCTTGTGCATTATGAACTCGATTCATCAATTGTAAATCTTCTTCAAAAAAAGATTGTATTCCTATGCTTAAGCGATTAACAGGGGTTTTAGATAATTCAATTATTTTTTCTTCTGATAAATCATCTGGGTTCGCTTCTAAGGTGATTTCTGGGTTGGCTATTACTACATAGTTTTGATAAATAGTATCTATTAACAACCTCAATTCTTCATGTGACAACAAACTTGGGGTTCCTCCTCCAAAATAAATCGTTTCTATTTCTTCATTTTGTAACTCTTCCTTTCGCAATTCTAGCTCTTTCACCAAGCAAGAAACTAACTCCTCTTTCTTTTTTAATGAAGTAGAAAAGTGAAAATCGCAATAATAACATGCTTGCTTACAAAATGGGATATGTAGATAAATTCCTGCCAAATCAGTTATCAGTTATCAGTTATCAGTTATCAGTTATCAGTTATCAAGATTACTTATAAATCCTTGTCGTTTTTAATATTGAAAAAAGAATTTTTGCTATTTCATCGGCTTTTTCAAACAACTCCTCATACTCCTCTATTCTTATTTCTTCACTATCTTTTAATAAAGACAGCCAATATTTAGTTTCTAAACATTCTTTATAAGCTATTGAAATTTTTGCTGAGAAATCTGCCTTAGAAATAGCTCCATTAGCCTCTACTATATTTGCTCCTACCGATGTACCACTTCTTACTATCTGCTTAGATAAAATAAACT
This sequence comes from Tenacibaculum sp. TB-53, assembly GCF_059716285.2. NCBI lineage: Bacteria > Pseudomonadati > Bacteroidota > Flavobacteriia > Flavobacteriales > Flavobacteriaceae > Tenacibaculum > Tenacibaculum sp. TB-53. The sequence continues at coordinate 2,086,698 of NZ_CM202790.1, forward strand.
CCTTGTTTTCCTTCATCAATTTTTTACTTAGTTTAATAATCAAAAGAGCAAAATCGTATGATTTATTTTGAAGTGGGTTCTTTTCTAGTTTCATAGCTATAATATTTGACTATTGTTTACTGTTCATTGATCATTGAAAAAATCAATTTTTAATTTTTTTCGGATTTTGTTTTACAAACGCTGCCCAACCTGTATAGTTCTTACCTCCTACTTTTGTTCCTGAATTATAAAAATGGCACACCGCAGCTGCTAAACCATCCGTTGCATCTAAGTTTTTAGGTAGCACTTTTAAATTCAATAACGATTTTAACATTAAGGCTACCTGTTCTTTACTTGAAGTTCCTTTTCCTGTAATGGCCATTTTTATTTTCTTGGGCGCATACTCGGTTACTGGTATTTGTCTTGACAATCCTGCTGCCATGGCTACTCCCTGAGCACGCCCTAATTTCAACATGGATTGTACATTCTTCCCATAAAAAGGAGCTTCCAACGCTATTTCATCTGGATGATAAGTATCAATCAATTCAATGGTACGTTCAAAAATAATTTTGAGTTTTAAATAATGATCGTCATATTTTTTTAAGAGCAATTCATTCATTTGAACAAATTCCATCTTTTTCCCTACTATCTTTATAATTCCAAATCCCATAATGGAAGTTCCTGGGTCAATCCCTAATATAATTTTTTCTGTCTTCAAACTCTCGTTTATTTAACTTCTAAAGAAGTAAATTTAAATGTGTTCCCATCAAACAAGCCTTTGTCTGATAGTTTTAAGGATGGAATTACCAACAACGCCATAAAAGATAAGGTCATGTACGGAGCTCGTAATTTGCTACCTAGTTGTTTTACCATCGCATCCAATTCGGCATAGGCTTTTCCTATTTCAACTGCTGGTTTATCTGACATGATTCCAGCCACAGGGAGCGGAACAACTTTTTCTTCAGAAGATGTTACAGCGCAAACGCCTCCTTTATTTTCAATCAATAAGTTTACCGCCTTACAAATTAATTCATCCGATACACCGACAGCGATAATATTATGAGAATCATGTCCTACAGAACTCGCTATTGCCCCTTCTTTTAACCCGAAGTTCTTAATAAACGCAATAGAAGGTTCTGCATTTTGATAACGGTTTACTACGGTCATTTTTAACACATCGTTTGCTACATCAGAAACTAAACTTCCATCTTTTATCAACGAATCTGCTTCTATTTCATTTGTCACTAATTCTCCGTCCAAAGCCTCAATAACTCGAATCTTTTCAGATGCTGAATGGAACTCAAAATCGGAAACGTTTTTTGCATCAGTGTCAAAATTATTCAACACTTCAAAATCTACATGCTCTACAAATGATTTTCCTTTATCAGCTACTAATTCACCATTAATATACGTTTGTAGTATTTCAAACTTTTGTAAATCTTTCACCACAATAAAATCAGCATCATCTCCTTCGTTTAAAATCCCAACATCCAAATTGTAATGCTCTACTGGGTTTATACAGGCTACTTGCAATACTTTAAAAACATCTATTTCTTTCGCTACTGCGCGCTCACATAATTGGTTAATATGTCCTAATAACAAATCATCTGGATGCTTATCATCAGAACAGAACATCATGTTCTCATAATACTCAGGTAGCAAATCAATTAATGCTTCAAAGTTTTTTGCAGCACTTCCTTCACGGATAATGACTTTCATCCCTTTTTCTAACTTCTCCAATCCTTCTTCATAGGTAAAGCATTCGTGGTCGGTATAAATTCCTGCCGCTATGTATTTATCTAAATCTTCTCCACGTAGTCCAGGTGCATGACCATCTACAGGTTTGTTGTAATGTTTTGCCCAAGCTATTTTTTGCAACACTTCTTCATCTTGATAAATAACCCCCGGATAATTCATCATTTCTGCTAAATATTTGATATCAGGATTCTCCATCATTTTTTTTATGTCTTCTGAATCAATTACCGCTCCGGCACTTTCAAAAGAAGTCGCTGGTACGCATGATGGCGCTCCGAAATTAAATTTTAACGGAACTTTTTTTCCGTTTTCAATCATAAAATTTACTCCTTTTACACCTAACACATTGGCTATTTCATGTGGATCGGATACTGTTGCTACCGTACCGTGTGTTACGGCTATTTTTGCAAACTCTGATGGCACTAACATAGAACTTTCTATATGAATATGCGCATCTATAAATCCGGGTAAAATATAGTTTTCTACAGTATGTTCTACTGCTCTAATTTGTGTAATCTTTCCTTCTTTAACCTCAACTTCTCCTTTAAATATTCGTTTGTTTTGAATATCGACTATATTTCCCTGTACAATCATGCTAAAATTTATTTATTGCTAAAATACTGAGTATTTTTCACAAAAAAAGCACCCGTAACGGATGCTTTTTTGATAAGTATATTTTTTTTAAGGTTACGCTATTGGTCCTCCTTTAATAATTTCCTCGCTTGCCATTTCTTCAAACTGAGCAAAGTTCTTTCTAAATGAATTCGCTAATTCCATAGCTTTTGCATCATAGGCATCTTTGTCTGCCCATGTTTGCTTTGGATTTAATACTTCATCAGGAACATTTTCACAAGTAGTTGGCATTGATAATCCAAAAATTGGGTGTTGTACAAATTCAACATTTTCTAAATTACCTTCTAAAGCTTCTGTAATCATAGCACGAGTGTACTTTAATTTCATTCTGCTACCAGTACCGTAAGCACCTCCTGTCCATCCAGTATTAATTAACCAAACGTTTACACCTGCTTCTTGCATTTTCTTACTTAACATTTCAGCGTAACGCGTTGGGTGTAATGGCATAAATGGAGCTCCAAAACAAGCTGAGAAACTTGGTAATGGTTCGTTAATTCCAGCCTCTGTACCTGCTACTTTTGCTGTGTACCCAGAAATAAAGTGATATGCTGCCTGCCCTGGTGTTAATTTAGAGATTGGAGGCAGTACTCCAAAAGCATCTGCTGTTAAGAAGAAAATATTCTTTGGGTTTGCACCTTTAGATGGTTTTTGAATATTTTCAATGTGATAAATAGGATAACTTACACGAGTATTTTGTGTAATTGATGTATCATGAAAATCTACATTTCCTTTATCATCCATCACAATATTTTCAAGGATCGCTCCTCTTTTAATTGCTCCGTAAATTTCTGGCTCTTTCTCTTGAGATAAGTCAATTACTTTTGCATAACATCCTCCTTCAAAGTTAAAGATTGTGTTTTCAGCAGTCCAACCATGCTCGTCATCACCAATTAAACTACGATTTGGATCGGTAGATAATGTAGTTTTACCTGTTCCTGATAATCCAAAGAAAATAGCTGTATCACCATCTTTACCAACGTTTGCAGAACAATGCATTGGTAACGTGTTTTTGAATACAGGTAAAATAAAGTTTAATGCAGAGAAAATTCCTTTTTTAATTTCCCCTGTGTATCCTGTACCACCAATTAACGCTACTTTTCTAGTAAAGTTTAAAATAGCAAAGTTGTGTTGGCGTGTTCCATCCACTTCAGGATCTGCCATAAAACCTGGAGCGTTTACTACTGTCCACTCTGGAGAAAAGTTTTTTAACTCCTCTGCGGTAGGACGTAAAAACATATTGTGCGCAAACATGTTACTCCAAGGGTATTCATTTACAACACGAATATTTAATTTATAATCTTCGTCTGCACATGCATAACTATCACGTACAAATACTTCTTTGTTAGATAAATAATTAGTTACTTTATCGTATAGCTTGTCAAATTTTTCTGAATCGAAAGGAATATTAATATCTCCCCACCAAACTTGGTCTTTAGTTATATCGTCTTTAACAATAAAACGATCCATTGGAGAACGTCCTGTGAACTCACCTGTTTTAACAGCTAATGCTCCAAAACTGGTTTCTACTCCTTGTTCTTTTTCAATAGTGATGTCGTGTAACTCGTCTGAAGTTAATTGATAACGAACCGTAGCGTCTTTTATGCCTAAGTTATCTAACGATATCGTTTTCGTATCAAGATTTGTCATCTTAAAAGATTTTAGTTGTGTTTAATTTTGGACAAAAATAGTTCTTTTTGATTAAACAGCTATATCATTAAATGATTTTATCAACTTTAACCTTTAATAACTTTTTTAAAAAAGCTATATGCTAAAAGGCTCCAACCAACGATTAATAACACTCCTCCTAACGGCGTTACAAACCAAATTGCTTTTGCAGGAACATTCGCTAAGTAAATTAAATATATAGACCCAGAAAACAATAAAATCCCAGCTATTAAAAAATAACTAATTCTGTTTTTTTCTTTGTTAGTAAGCTCAGTAAACATATTTACAAAAAGTAATAAAAACACATGAAAAAACTGATAACGTACAGCAGTTTCAAAACTCTCGAGGGCTTCTAGTGTTAATTTTGTTTTTAAAGCATGAGCTCCGAAGGCACCTAAAATCACAGCAATCATTCCCAAGACCGCAGCTATTGTTAAATTTTTATACATTATTTTAATTTTTGTTTAAATTTAAACTTTTTTAGCGATATTGTCGCCTCAAATTTTATACACAACAAAAATAATTATAAATGAGAAATATATTGATTATTGGTGCTGGTAGATCGAGCTCTTCACTTATAAAATATTTATTAGATAAATCTTCACAAGAAAACCTACATATAACTATTGGTGATGTTTCGTTAGAAAGCGCTCAATCTAAAATTCACAATCATTCAAGTGCTACAGCAATACAGCTAGATGTTTTTAATGCTGAAGAGCGCTCAAATGCAATTCAAAAAGCTGACATTGTTATTTCAATGTTACCTGCTCGTTTTCATATTGAAGTAGCTAAAGATTGTATTACTTATGGAAAACACATGGTTACTGCGTCTTATATTTCTGATGAAATGAAAGCTTTAGATGAAGAAGCTAAAGCTAAAGGTTTAGTATTTATGAACGAAATTGGTCTGGATCCAGGAATTGACCACATGAGTGCTATGCAAGTTATTGATCGTATAAAAGAACAAGGAGGAAAAATGCTATTATTTGAATCTTTTTGTGGTGGATTAGTAGCTCCTGAAAGCGATACCAACTTATGGAATTATAAATTTACTTGGAACCCAAGAAATGTAGTATTAGCTGGTCAAGGTGGAGCTTCAATGTTTATTCAAGAAGGAACCTATAAGTATATTCCATATCAAAAATTATTTAGAAGAACTGAATTTTTAACTATTAATGGCAGTGGAAGATTTGAAGCGTATGCAAACCGTGATTCTTTAAAGTATAGAAGTATTTATGGTTTAGAAGATATTAAAACCATGTATCGTGGAACTATTCGTAAAGTTGGTTTTTCTCGTGCTTGGAATGTTTTTGTCCAGTTAGGAATGACTGATGATACATACACTATTGAAGATTCTGAAAACATGAGCTATCGTGATTTTACAAATCTTTTCCTAGCCTATTCTCCTTCAGATTCTGTTGAATTAAAATTCCGTTCGTATGCAAAGATTGATCAAGATGATTTGATGTGGGATAAATTTGTAGAGTTAGACATCTTCAATCCGAACAAAAAAGTAGGCTTGAAAAACGCTACCCCTGCTGAAATTTTACAAAAAATATTGATGGATTCTTGGACTCTTGAAGCTGAGGATAAAGATATGATTGTAATGCATCATATTTTTGGGTATCAATACAAGGAGGAAAATCATCAAATAGAAAGTAGCATGGTTATTAAAGGTGATGATCAAACCTATACTGCTATGGCAAAAACTGTTGGCTTACCTGTAGCTATGGCTACGGTACGTATTTTAAACGGTGACATCACAACTCCTGGAGTTCAATTACCGATTAACAAAGAGGTGTACGAACCAATTTTAAAAGAATTAGAAGATTACGGAATTACTTTTGTTGAAAAAGAAGTTCCGTATTTAGGCTATAACCCTGAGAGTATAAAAGGATAAAGTCTTCCAAAACGAACACAAGGCATCAATTTATTTGGTGCCTTTTTCTTTTAAAAATAAAAGGAATCTCTATAAAGTTGGTATTTTTACCTTTAAATACTAAACTAAGATATGGGTAAAAGCATTTTAAAAAATCATATTAAAAATTACACAAATCTTTCTGAAGAAAAATTAACGGAAATACTTTCTTTTTTTGATTGTCAATCCTATAAAAAAAAAGAAATTTTATTACTCACAAATAAACGTTGTAATAAACTATTTTTTGTTACCAAAGGTTGCTTACATTTATATTTTATTGATAGTTTGGGCTACAAAAAAACTACACAGTTTGCTCTAGAAAATTGGTGGTTAACTGACTTTTTAGCTTTTCAGAACCAAAAACATGCTAACTTTACCATAGAAACAGTTGAAAACTCTGAAATTTTGTCAATCTCCTTTTCAAAATATAACGAGTTATTAAATAAGTTTCCCTTATTAGAAAAATATTTTAGAAGTATATATGAAACCGCATACGGAGCTGCTTTAATGCGTTTAAAATACATTAACAGTTACTCTAAAGAAGATATCTTTTTTAGATTTAGAAAAGACTTCCCTGATTTTGTACAACGAGTACCCCAATATTTATTAGCTAGTTTTTTAGGATTAACTCCTGAATATTTAAGTGAAATTAAAAGAAAATAGCTATTCTTAAGTTAGTTTATTTTTTACTAAAACATACTTAACTACCTTTGCATTTATATTAATTTAAGGGCATAATAGCATTATGAAAAACATGAAAAAAATTGTCGTTGTTGGCGGCGGTTTTGCTGGGTTAGAACTTATAAAAGGGTTAGGAAATTCTGAAAATTATCAAATTATTTTAGTAGATAGTAATAACTATAATTTCTTTCCTCCTTTAATCTACCAAGTATCCACAGGTTTTATGGAACCTTCTGCAATTAGTTATCCATTCAGAAAAATTTTAAGAAAATTTAAAAATGCTCGTTTTCGTCTGGGTACACTTGAAAAAGTTGTTCCAGAAGAAAATAAAATAGTGGTAAGTAATGGAGAAATAGCATATGATATCTTAGTAATGGCTACTGGTACAGAAAGTAATTTTTTCGGAAACAAAAACATTGAAAAGTACAGTTTACCAATGAAAACTATTAGTGACGCCTTGTCACTTAGAAATGTTATTTTAACTCGATTTGACCGTGCTACTAGAATTCACAATCCTGAAGAAAGAAAGAAGTGTTTAACTTTTGTTATCGCTGGTGCTGGTCCTACTGGGGTTGAACTTTCTGGTATTTTATCTGAAATTAAAACTTCAATTATCATAAAAGATTATCCAGAGTTAGATAAAAATGATTTTGGAGAAATTCATCTTATTGATGGTCAAAGCTCTGTATTAGCTCCAATGTCTAAAAGAGCACAAGAATATACCTCTAAAAAGTTAAGTGAACTCGGAGTAACATTAACGATGAACACCATGGTTAATGATTTTGATGGTGAAACTGTATATTTATCAAACGGAGAAGAAATACATACTAAAAACCTTATATGGGCTGCCGGTGTATCTGCTAAAACATTTGATGGTTTTTCAAAAGAAAGCTTTGGTGCTGGTAGAAGGTTAAAAACAAATCAGTTCAACCTAGTACATTCATATGATAATATTTATGCTTTAGGTGACTGTGCTTTGATTTTAGGAGATGAAAGCTATCCTAAAGGACATCCTCAATTAGCACAACCTGCATTACAACAAGCTAGAAACTTAGCTAAAAACCTTTCTAGAAAAGATACAAACTGGAAAACTTTTCAATATAATGATAAAGGTTCATTAGCTATTATTGGAAGAAATAAGGCTGTATTAGATTTCCCAGGACAAAAACAATCATTAAAAGGTTTTGTTGCATGGTTAATTTGGATTTTTGTACATATTATGGGGCTTGTAAACTTCAAAAACAAAGTAAGAACTCTATACAACTGGTTAGGCTATTACATATACAAAGACCAATATTTTAGAATGATTATTAAACCTACTCAAAGAGATACTAAATAAAATACGCATGAAAAATTTAAGCATTGTAGTAATACTACTTTTTACAATTATTACTGTTGGTTGTAATTCAGAAAAATCGAAAACCAATAAAAAAACAGAAGAAGTTGAACAAGTTGTATCTCCATCTGACACACTAACTAAACACCTAAAACCATTTAATCCTAATTTACCAACTATTGGACTTTTAATGTTTAATGGGGTTTTACAAGGAGAAGTTATAGCAACGTCAGATGTATTTGGAAAAGCAGATAAAGATGGCAAACAACTTTTTAATGTAGTAGCTATTGCTGAAACAGCTAAACCCATTACTACTGAAGAAGGAATGCATTTTGTTCCCGACTATACTTTTGAAAACTGCCCTAAACTAACAGCCTTGTTTGTACCAAGCGCTTACGACATGTACGCACAAGTACATAATAATAAAGTTGTAGATTTTATAAAGACAAAAAATCAAGAAACCCAATACACTGTTAGTAATTGTGCTGGAGCTAATTTAATTGGTAAATCTGGTATAGCAGATGGTCATAAAATTGTAACATGGATTGGTGGTGGTGAACAACTACAAAAAGACTATCCAAATTTAAAAGTGCAAAACGACAGCTTAGTGACTTTTGTTAAGGATGGTAAGTTTTTATCTTCAAACGGAAATTTAGCAAGCTATATTTCAGCATTAGAACTTCTCGAAATTATGACAAATACTGAACATAGAAAATTTGTTGAAAGCTATCTATACTTGGACCAACTTAAAAACTGGAAAAAATAAACATTAGTTATAAATTTTCTTTTTCAAACATAAGCATCAATTTATTGGTGCTTTTTTTATTACCAGTTCTAAAAAAATAATACATACATTTACCCCGATAAGTTCTTTACATACTTCATCAACCGAAAAGGTTTTACTTAACTGTAGATTAATAGGGAATCGTGTGCAAATCACGAACTGTCGCGCAACTGTAAGTAACACACCAAAAGTTTTTATCCTAGTATATCCACTGCCAAAAGCGGGAAGGATGATAAAAGCTGTTATAAGTCAGGAGACCTGCCTATTCGGATATTGACAATGCTTTCGCGATTTGAAGCTTTTGGGTCATACCGATGATATATTTTTAACGCACACTTTCTTTATGAAATGCTGTGCTTTTTTGGTATGTCATTATTTTTCCTCAAACATCTTATCGTTTTTAGCATTTCGAAGCATCTAAAAGAGCTTTTAAAATTAATGTTTAATTATAAAAGTTTAAAAGAAAATGCAAACGCACATTCTTGGCTATCCGCGTATTGGTAGCAACAGAGAACTCAAAAAAGCCTGCGAGCAATATTGGTCAGGCAAAACTAGTTTACAGGAACTTCTTGAAACAGGAAGAAATATCTGTCAACAAAATTGGAAAACACAACAAGAAGCAGGCATAGACCTTATTCCTTGTAATGATTTTTCTTATTATGATCAGGTGTTAGACATGACGCTTACTGTTGGAGCTATTCCTAAACGTTACAATGAAGTAATGTTAAAAACTTCAAATTCTGAACTTGACCTTTACTTTGCTATGGCAAGAGGATATCAAAAAGATGATCTTGATATCACTGCTATGGAAATGACTAAATGGTTTGACACCAATTACCATTATATCGTTCCTGAATTTTATAAAAATCAGGAATTCAAACTATTTTCTAACAAAATTGTTAATGAGTTTGTCGGAGCTAAACAAGCAGGGATTAATGCTAAGCCTGTAATTATTGGTTTGGTTAGCTACCTTCTTTTAGGTAAAGAAAAAGAAGAAGGTTTTGATAAATTAGATTTAGCCCCAAAACTACTCCCTGTATATATTGAAATTCTACAAGAACTTCAAACACAAGGTGCTGAATGGATTCAGTTTGACGAACCTTTTTTAGCATTAGATTTGAGTGAAAAAGCCAAAGAAACCTATCAATTTATCTATAATGAGATTAGAAAAAAGTTTCCTAAACTAAAGTTTATAGTTACTACTTATTTTGAAGGTTTAAAAGACAATCTTTCATTAGCTAACATACTTCCTTTAGACGCATTGCATATCGACTTAGTTCGCTGCGAAGAACAGCTAGATGATGTATTGAATACTCTTCCTAAAAATAGAATCTTATCGTTAGGTGTTGTAGATGGAAGAAACATTTGGAAAAATGACTTTAAAAAGTCATTACAGCTAATAAAAAAAGTCACTGATAAGTTAGGTTCTGAAAAAACCTTTATTGCTTCTTCTTGTTCTTTGTTGCATTCTCCTTGTGATTTAGATTTAGAGATCTCTCTTGACACTGACATTAAACAATGGCTTTCTTTTGCTAAACAAAAACTTACCGAAGTAAGCTTATTAAAAGAGTTATCTGAAAACACTAGTGATGAAAATATTTTAAATGCTTTTGAAGAAAATAAAAAAGCTATTGCCAATAGAAAATCTTCAGCATTAATCCATCATAACGATGTAAAACTACGTGTTGATTCCATTAACGAAACAGATTCTAGAAGAAAAAATAGTTTTTTAATTCGTAAAGAAGCACAAGAAAAAGTATTGAATTTACCGCTATTCCCTACTACAACCATTGGTTCCTTCCCTCAAACTAAAGAAGTAAGAAGCTGGAGAGCTCAATTTAAAAAAGGTATCTTAAGTAGTGAGGAGTACAAATTCCTACTAAAAAAAGAAACCCAAAAAACCATTCAATGGCAAGAAAAAATAGGGTTAGATGTATTAGTTCATGGTGAGTATGAGCGAAACGATATGGTAGAGTATTTTGGTGAACAACTTGCTGGAGTTACATTTACTAAAAAAGGTTGGGTTCAAAGTTATGGTAGTCGTTGTGTAAAACCTCCTATTATTTATGGGGATGTATACAGACCACACCCAATGACTGTTTATTGGTCACAATACGCACAATCTTTAACTGACAAATGGGTTAAAGGAATGCTTACAGGCCCTGTTACTATTTTACAATGGTCATTTGTTCGTGACGATCAACCTCGTAGCATTACTTGCCAACAAATTGCACTGGCTATACGTGATGAAGTTAGAGACCTAGAAAATGCTGGTATTAGAATTATTCAAATTGATGAGCCTGCTATAAGAGAAGGTTTACCGTTACGAAAATCAGGGTGGAATGATTATCTAAAGTGGGCTGTTGAAGCTTTTAAAATTTCATCTTGTGGTGTAAATGACGCTACACAAATACATACACATATGTGCTATTCTGAATTTAATGACATTATTCAAAGCATTGCTGATATGGATGCCGATGTAATTACTATTGAATGTTCTCGCTCTCAAATGGAGTTGTTAAACGCTTTTGCAGATTTCAAATATCCGAATGAAATTGGGCCTGGGGTTTATGACATCCACTCACCAAGAGTTCCTTCAAAAGAAGAAATGGTTGAATTACTACAAAAAGCACAAAAAGTTATTCCAGCTTCTCGTCTTTGGGTAAATCCTGATTGTGGTCTTAAAACTAGACATTGGGATGAAACTGAAAAAGCTTTAATAGCTATGGTTTCAGCTGCAAAAGAAGCCTATTTAAGCTATAATGCTAACACCTTAGAAACTGTAAATTAATAATAAAGTGCCTGAAATATTCTTTTCAGGCACTGATTATACTAACATATATAAAATGACCACAGAAGAAAAAATAGCAAAGTCGGAAACACGTATTTTCAAAGCCGTATTTCCAAATACAACCAATCATTATGACACCCTTTTTGGAGGAACCGCTATGCAACTAATGGATGAAGTTGCTTTTATTACAGCAACACGATTCTGCAGGCAAAAAGTTGTAACCGTAAGTAGTGATAAAATTGATTTTAAAAAGCCTATCCCTGCTGGAACTATTATTGAATTAGTAGGAAAAGTAAGTTATATAGGTAACAAAAGTTTAAAAGTTACTGTTAAAATTTTTACTGAACAGATGTACTCTCAACATAGAGAAAAAGCCATTGAAGGTGAATTCACCTTTGTTGCTATTGATGAAAATAAAACCCCTATTGCTGTCATAAAAACTGGCACTGAAGAACTACATTACTCACAAGAACATAACTAAAACTAAACAGAAATTTTGAAAATACAACCTCATAAAAGATTACATCTTCAAATAAAAATCTTTCGTAAGGTTAATATAGGCATCAGTGTACTGGTGCCTTTTTGTTTCTATTATCAACTCTTCTTCTTGGATTGTAGTCTCTACAAAGGACATTTCTAATAAACTACGTTTGATTTCAGTAGTAGGAGCTCCTTTTACTCGACAAACTCTGTGTAGGTATAAATTATGATTTTTAGCTAGTTCTATAAAGTTTTCTTCTTCTTTAAACGGTATAATAGTTGAAAACTTTCCATACTCCGACAATATTTCACTCACTCCTTTCAATAACTCTTCAAAAGATAATGAACTCGTAAAGCGCGCTTTGTTTCGCGATACATCTTCTGTTTCGTAGTTATCAGTATAAAATGGTGGATTGGATACAATTATATCATACTCTTCTTCATCTTCAGACATTTCTTCTGCAAATTCCACAAAAGAAGCATTGTAACAAAAGAGTCTATCTCCCCAATCAGACTGCTCAAAATTCTCAACCGTTTGCTCATAAGCGTTTGTATCAATCTCAACTGCATCAATAGTCATCGCATCACTTCGTTGTGCTAACATTAACGAAATGATTCCTGTACCAGAGCCAACATCTAATATTGTGTCTGGAAACTCTCCTAAATTACACCATGTTCCTAATAATACAGCATCAGTACCTATTTTCATCGCTGTTTTATCTTGATGCACTGTAAATTCTTTAAACTGAAATGGTTTCATTTATAAAAATTTTCCAAGAATTTTTTCTGCGTTGAAAAATAAGTACAACACAACAATTAATAAAACTACTAAAAACAACCCTCTTTTAGGATTCCCTCTTTTTCGATTACCGAAACGTCTTTTAAACTCCATTTCTTTATTTTCTAATTTCTACATTAATCACGTAAAATATCACGTTATAATTTTTGTTCCTCGTAACATTTCTCTTTTACCTGGAGGCCCGGGTAAACGCTCAACATCAAAACCTACTGCTTGCATTGCTCGTCGTACACTTCCCTTTGCTGAATAAGTTACTAAAACACCCTCTGGTTTTAACGCAGCAAACATAATTCTAAAAATATCCTCAGTCCACAAATCGGGTTGTACTCTTGCTCCAAAAGCATCAAAATAAATCAAATCAAAACTATTCTCATCGGTAATTTCAGCAAAAAATTGTTTGCGTTTAGTTAATGAAAAATTGGGAGTAATGTTGTGTTTTTCTTCCCAAGAAACTTCGTGAATTTTTTCAAAAAATTCTCTTTTATCATCGGCGTCCAACTCCGCAACATAATTTAATTTTGCTACTTCTTCTTTAGCTACAGGATATGCCTCTACTCCAACATAATCAATCTCCTTTTTAGCTTCCAATAACGTGATAAAAGAATTAAGTCCTGTACCAAAGCCTATTTCTAGAATAGAAACACTTTTAGTGTCTACATACTTCAGTCCATTTCTAATGAATACATGATATGCTTCTTGTATTGCTCCGTGTTTAGAATGATATTGTTCATTCCATTCTGGTAAATGAATGGTTGTAGAACCATCTGACGTTATGATAATTTCTCGTTTTATAACTAAACTATTTAATTAGTAATTTTTTAATCCTAGGTATTGGTCCAGTGCAAGTTGTTTTATGACAGGCAATACAACTATTTACAGCTTTGTTGAAATTTTGCTTTAAAGAATCTTTAGAACCAGAATATACTAATTGCATATTTTGAATATACAGTTTAGAAAAAGCTTCAAAACTTGCATTTCTATCTGCTGGGTCTGTTAAAACAGCATTATGAATATTCAAGTAAGTCTCAGGAAAGTCACCTATTGGCTCTCCTTCTAAAATCTTATTTTTAACGGTCATATTCCCTTCGTACATAGCATTCATTAAAGCTGCCATTTCAGAAGACTGATACATTATAAGTTCCTCTTTTGGTTGTTTCTTTTCCTCTTTGCAAGAAAAAAGCACCAAAGACATCAATAAAACAATAATTAATTGTTTCATTATTTTTTCATTAACACTCCATCTGCTTCAAAAGCATAGGTGTATTTTGGTTCTATAATTTTTGCTATTTCTTCTTCTGATTTTCCTGCATCTTTAGCATAATGTTTTAATTCATCAACAGAAATCTCAGTAACAAAAGCTTTACCGTTTACTACCACTTCTTTATTATCTGCATTTAAAGGCATGAAAAAACCATAATCTTTAAAACGTACCATTGATTCTTGTTCTTCACCTAAATCTAGCTTCATCCAACACCCTTTTTTCTTACATACTTCGTTTATTGTTGAAGTAAATTTTATGTTTAGAGTATCCCCTTTTTTTAAGTTTTTGAATTTTATTCGCATTTCTTCAGCAGAAATAGCATTGCTATCTGTAATCTCATCTCCAAAAGACGCATAGGCAATCTTTTGTTCTTTAATACCATTCGCAGCAGGAGCTGCATCTTTCTTTTCAGTTTTACAAGCACTAAACATTACGCTTAAAAGCGTAGCAAAAACTAGTAGTCTTTTCATTTTCAAAAAATTAAAATTAACATATCAACAAATATACTCATATTTCTTCAAGCTGGTAGTTAACCTCAAAACATACCACTAGATTTCGTATCTTCGTAGCACTTCTAAAACAATCACATAATGAATATTGATATTGAGCTTATACAAGAGTCTAAAATAAATACGGTAGATTTTAACAACTTAGCGTTCGGTCGCACTTTTACTGACCATATGCTAGTTTGTGACTTTGCTAATGGAGAATGGAAAACACCTAAAATTTTACCTTATGGACCTTTAACTTTTGAGCCTTCTGCTAGGGTTTTTCATTACGGGCAAGCTGTTTTTGAAGGAATGAAGGCTTATAAAGATGAAAATAATGATGTCTTTTTATTCCGTCCAGATGAAAATTTTCATAGAATTAATAAATCTGGGGCTCGTTTAGCAATGCCTCCAGTTCCTGAAAATGTATTTTTTGAAGGGTTAAAAAAACTTCTTGAGATAGATGATGCATGGATTAAGAAAGGAATAGGAAACTCGTTATATATTCGTCCGTTTATTATTGCTTCAGAAGGAGCTATTGCTGCTTCACCTGCTGAAGAATATAAATTCATAATTATTTGCTCACCTGCTCAATCATATTATGCTGGTGAAGTTAGAGTACTATTTGCTGAAGAATACAGTCGTTCTGCTGACGGTGGTGTTGGTTTTGCTAAAGCGGCTGGTAACTATGCTGCGCAATTTTACCCTACTAGTTTAGCACATAAGGAAGGGTATCAACAAATTATTTGGACTGATGCAAACACCCACGAATACCTTGAAGAAGCAGGTACAATGAATATCTTTTTTAGAATAGGTAATAAACTTATAACTGCTCCTACTAATGATAGAATTTTAGATGGTGTTACTCGTAAATCAATTATTCAACTTGCAAAAGATTATAATATAGATATTGAAGTTAAAAGAGTTTCAGTTGCTGAAATTAAAGAAGCTGCTAGGCAAGGTGAACTGTTGGAAATTTTTGGTTCTGGTACTGCTGCTGTTATAAATCCTATAAAAGGATTTAAACACCAAAACGAAACTTTTGAATTACCTGAAACAAATGATTCTTATGCTTCTTTCTTTAAAGAAAAACTACTCAACATTCAGTATAACAAATTAGAAGACAAGCACAACTGGAGAGTTAAAATTTAATCATTTCATTTAAAAAAGCTATATTAGTAAACGGAATTAAGTTATTTTAATAAAAAATTCTAAAGAAATGAGAAATATTATACCTGCTTTATTATCAATAGGAGTTGGTTTTGTTATTTCATTTTTTGGATTGGATTTCTATTCTAATTCATTAGAAAATGAAAATAATATCATAGCCCAAAGTAATAAAATTACTTCTTCTAAAGAAGACACTCCTGAAGAGCCCTTATCTGTTGATAATTCCTCAACAGGTTCTTTTTCCGTTGACATTGAAGACATTCAAAAGAACTTTGATAACTGGGAAGCTTATGCAAAGGAAAACATTGATTTAATGTCTACCTTTATTCCTCTAGATGATGAAGGTGCAGCTATGGAAAAAGGTATCTTTTTAACCTTACTACGCACAGGCGCTTATATTCCGATTAAATCGGAAAAAAAAGGTAAAGTACAATACCAGCTTACTGGTATTGATGCTTCTTCTGATGAAAAAATAAAAAAATCAATCGTTAGTAAGGCTTCAATAGCACATCAATATTTTAAGATGGAAGGCAAAAAACTTCCTGATTACAATTTTGTTGATTTAAATGGTAACGCTCACAATAAATCGGATACAAAAGGAAAATTATTAGTACTAAAATGCTGGTTTATTACATGTAAGGTATGTGTAGAAGAGTTTCCTGAATTAAATGAACTGGTTGATAAATACAAGGATGATAAAATAGAATTTGTTAGTTTGGCTTTTGATAAAAAAGATGAATTGATTAAATTTTTAGAAACTAAAGAATTTAAATACCCTACTATTCCTGAACAAAAGGATTATATGGCTAAGAAACTAAAGGTTAAACAATATCCTACACATTTAATTGTAGATGCTAATGGTATTATTATTAAAATGGTTAATAATGTAAAAACATTAACATCAGAATTAGAAAGAATTATGGGTAAATAAATAGAAAAACAAAATGTAAAAAAGCTCCTTATTAAGGAGCTTTTTTATTTATCTAAAATTTCTTTAATGTTTGGTTTAAAGTAATTTGGTCCTTTCAGTACTTTACCATCTTCACGATAAATAGGCTTACCGTCTTCTCCTAACTTACTCATGTTGCTTCGTTGTATTTCATTGAATACTTCTTCTATTTTATGTTGCATACCGTGTTCTATTATAGTTCCACATAAAATATACAACATATCGCCTAAAGCGTCTGCTACCTCAACCAAATCGTTATTTTGTGCAGCTTCTAAATACTCTTCATTTTCTTCTTTCATTAAATTATAGCGAAGTAAGTTTCGTTCTTCTCCAATGTTTGCTGTTGGTTCATTTTTTATTCCTAACCCGAAAGCTGAATGAAATTCGTGTACTGCTGCTATTCTTTTTTTCATTATAGTTATGATTTTAATTCAATAATTATTAGTCAATAATGTTTTTATTTATATCATCATTTGACACATTTTATGGTTTTACCATACTTTTTTAGTTTTTTTTATTCCTTTATATATTTTAAGTTATTTAACTTTAAGAAACTCAAAAAAAATAAATTATGTAAAAGAGATCTCTAAATTAGGTTCAACCCTAAATAAAACTGAACAAAAATTAATAAACGGTGGTACAGGTCGACCTTTACCCTGTAGCTCTGCCCCAACTTATTACAATGGATATTGTTACTTATGTGGTGAACAATACGAGATAGGCTCTAGTTACTGTTAGAATTAATAGAAAAGCGGACTTGTTTCGCTTTTTTGTTTACACTTTAACTTATCTAAAGTATTATGTTGCCATTTTTAAAATTCTTGCTGGTACTATTTTTAGTACCCAAGCTATTAACCTCCATCTTTTTGAGATATAAGCTACTCGTTTTTTTCGTTTTATTGCTACATAAATTTGATTAACTGCTTTTTCTAGAGGAACCATCCAAAAAATACCATCACCTAAAGCCATTGCTGTATCAACAAACCCCGGACGGATATCTGTAATAAAAACTTTTTTTGTTTTAATAGATTTTGTTTTGATATACAAACTCTCTAAATACGCTTTTTGATATGCTTTAGAAGAGAAATAATCTGGTGCTGCTCTATTTCCACGTAGTGAAGCGATAGAAGAAATACCAACTAAATGACCAAAACCTTGTTTTTTAAACAATTTATAAGCTAATGCATATAATTTTGTTACACCTAAAACATTCGTGTTTATAGTTTGCTCTTGTTTATCCCAGTCTAACTTTGGGTTTACAAATCCAACTCCTGAAGATTGTATCACCAAATGAACTTCTCCTAATTCATTTACTAACTCATTAAACACTTTTTCTACCTCATCTACTTGTTGGATATCATTTTGCTTAATAAGTATTTGGTTAGAATACCTCTTCTTTAACTCTTCCAATTTTTCGAGCCTTCTCCCGGTTACCGCTACGATATAATTTTCTTGTATTAGTTTTTCTACAAGTCCTTTTCCAATACCAGAAGTGCCTCCAAAAATAATTGCTGTTTTAGTTTTTTTCATTCTAAAATCATTCTTTAACTTTGCTAAAAATACAATTTTATGTTTATACTTATTGCTGCAAAAATGTTTACTACAGGTAGAATTATTTTTGCGAGTTTATTTGTTATAGCTTTTATTCTTTTAATGTATTTTAGTTATAAAAAAGATGCTAAAAACAATAAAAAGCATTATCAAAATGGAGCTTTATACGTTGCCATAGCAATAGCGGTAGTAATTGCGTTATTGTTTTTATCAAAATTATTAACTAAATAATAAAACTCTTAAGAGTTTCTTATAAAAGCAAAAAACCGATTCTTTTCAGAATCGGTTTTTTTATTCAAGCTTATAACTTTTTAATTTTTTATTGGTAAGAAGTTATAGTTTTTAGCGTAGAACTTCATTTGCTCTTCAAACGTTTCTGGTTGCTTAATCTTAATATCAGTAATATTTCCTTCAGTATCAGTTACTGGCTCTAATACTGGATTTACAAATCCGCTATAAGGAGCTGATGTAAATTGAGCATTACGATCTAAAACTTCTTTATGAATATCTTGATCTACTTTTACTCCATAACCTTCCACTAATGCTTTTGCCGCTTCAAAATCTCCTTCAGATTTAATTCTTTGTGTTTCTTTTAATAAACGTCCGAAAATTTCACGAAGCTTCTCATAATCGTTAATATTATAAAAAGTTTTTCCATCTCTGGTAACTTTTTCAATTACATTATCTTTCGCTCCTTGCTCAAAAGCCCAAGCTGAAACCCATTGACGGTTTACCATGTGATCTTCTTCAATATCGTCTCCTAAATTAATTCTAATTAACTGTGTCATTAATCCATTTCTGATATACCCGTCATAAGCAGCTTTTCCTACTTTTTGCCAATCATCAACTAATCCTAATTCTTGTAATTTAGGATCCATTAAGTAATAAAGTCCAACTAAATCAGCTCTACCCTCTTCCATTGTAGAAGCGTAGTTTTTCAAAGTTTCTTTTGGTTGACCAACTCCGTCGTTAATTACACCTGAAGCATGCCCAATTACCTCGTGTAATGCCGTGTGTAATTTATCTGCTAACTTCCCATATTTAATCTCTAAATCAATTTCTTCTTGATCGTTAGCAAACTCTGTTAAACGTCCAGTTCCTCCAGCATTATTATAAGATCCTATGATATTTCCTAACGATACCGATTTAGAACCGTGTTGTTGACGAATCCAGTTATTGTTTGGCAAATTCACTCCAATTGGAGTACTTGGAGATGCATCTCCTGCTTCACCAGCAACATTTACTGTTTTATACGAAACCCCTACAACATCTTTCTTTTTGTGACTTGGATCTAACGGAGAATTATCTTCAAACCATTGTGCAT
This sequence comes from Tenacibaculum sp. TB-53, assembly GCF_059716285.2. NCBI lineage: Bacteria > Pseudomonadati > Bacteroidota > Flavobacteriia > Flavobacteriales > Flavobacteriaceae > Tenacibaculum > Tenacibaculum sp. TB-53. Next base: position 2,106,262 of record NZ_CM202790.1, read on the forward strand.
TGTCTGATAATACTTTCATCTTTTTAGACATATCAAAGTCTTTGATTTGTACAATTGTTTCGTACGAACCTCTATACCCTTTAGGATCATTATAAACTTCAATAAAACCATTAATCCAATCAATATTTCCTTCTGTAGATTCAACCCAAGCAATTGCATATTCATCCCAAGTATGTAAATCTCCTGTTTTATAGTATTCGATTAATAACTCTAAGGTTTTTGCTTGCTTTTCATTTTCTGCTACTTCTTTAGCTTTTTCTAACCAATAAATAATTTTATCGATTGCTTGTCCGTACATTCCACCAGACTTCCAAACTTTCTCCACTAGTTTTCCATTCTCACGAACTAGCTTCGAGTTTAATCCTGCCTCAATTGGTTGCCCTTCTGGTCCTTTATCAGCTTTCGCATAAAAGTCTTCTACATCTTTACTTGTAATATCTGCTCCGTAAAAATTTACTGCTGATGCTAATACATTATCCACTCCAGCTTTCTTGTTTACTTTTTTAGCATCTTTATCATTAAAAATAACTTCTAATGCTTCCGTAGATAACTCAGTATTAGTTTCTTTTAACAACGTTTCTAAATACTCTTTAGAAAATGTAGGTTTTAACTTATCGTTAGAGTAATGATGATGGATTCCGTTAGAAAACCACACTCTTTTCAAATAGGTAGTGAATCCTTTAAAATCTTCACTTTCTTTATCTCCTTTGAAGCTATTGTTAATATTTTCTAAAGCAGCTCTAATTTCTAGATTATGACGGTAGTTTTGATCCCACATAATATCACGTCCAGATAAACCAGCTTGTGTTAAATAGTACACTAATTTTTTTTCTTTTAGTGTTAACTCATCAAACCCAGGAATTTGATAACGTAACACTTTTATATCAGCAAATTGCTCAACAACATATTCAAATTCTTTTGCCTTTTTTTCTACTACTTTAGGCTCTTTTTTTGCGTCTACACCACAAGAAGTTAACACTCCTGCTGCTGCAAACACAAAAAGCATTTGTTTTAGTTTCATTTATATATTTTTAAATTTATTTTTTGAACGCTAAAATTACGAAATTTAAACTTCATGATATCGGAAACAGTCGGTTGTATGGTCGTTAACCATTCCTGTCGCCTGCATATGTGCATAAATTACTGTTGAACCTACAAACTTAAATCCTCGTTTTTTTAAATCTTTTGAAATTGCATCGGAAAGCTCTGTTGTTGCCGGTACTTCTTCTCTCTTTTCAAACTTATTCACTATCGGTTGTCCATTAGTAAAAGCCCAAATATATTTTGAAAACGTACCAAACTCTTCTTGTACTTTCATAAAAGCCTGAGCATTGGTTATAGTCGCTTTTATCTTTAATTTATTTCTTATAATTCCAGCATCTTGAAGCAATTCTTCATATTTGTCTTCAGAGTATTTTGCTATTTTTTTATAGTCGAAATTATCAAACGCCTTTCTAAAGTTTTCTCTTTTCTTCAAAACTGTAATCCAACTCAAACCTGCTTGAAAAGTTTCTAATATTAAAAACTCAAACAGCTTATCGTCATCATATACAGGCACTCCCCATTCATTATCGTGATACTCAATATATAGTGGGTCATCACTAACCCAAAAACATCTTTTCTTCATTTTCTATTATTTAATGCTGAAAATTACTGTTAAACAAATTAAAAATCAATGAAAAATGGAATAATTTTTGCAACTTTATAATTATAAATCATACTGATTATGAAAACCTTACAACGCATTCTTTTTCTTAGCATTATTGGAATTATGATATGGGCTTGCAGTTCCTCGCCTATAAAAAATACTTCTAACACTCCTAAAGAGGAACCAGTTGTAATTGCTAATGATAGTTTAGAATATGAAATTATAATTATAGACCCTGGTTTTACTACCTATTTAAACAGCATTGCTAAACCCGAAGGATTTTATTCACAACAATACCTCGAAAATAAAAACCGTTTGTATGTAAACACATGGAATTATCGAGCTAGGAATCCTTTACAATTTAATTCAAACATTTATGAAAATGTAATTGATTATAGTCCACACGTTGATTATGGCTATGAAGTAAATTATAAACTTTTTAATTATTTTGAGTTCGCTCAACGAAAATACCGCATGAACTTGGGGGTAGGAATAAATCGCTGGAACTAGCAATATCTTAGTATAAGGCATCTTTCTAAAAACTGTATATTTGCTCAAAAAATTAATCATATAACATGAAGTTTTTAAGAAATTTACTTGCCTCTGTTCTAGGCTTTTTCATTGCCTTATTTTTACTGTTTGTATTCTTTTTTGCTATAGCTGCTATTGTAGGAGCTGAAGAAAAAATTGTTGTAAAATCAAACTCAGTTTTAGAATTAGACTTATCAACCCCTATTAAAGATTATGCTCCAAAAGAAGACAATCCTATTGCTGAAGCTCTAGAACTAACAGATGAAAAATTGGCTTTAAACAAAATTATCAACGCTATTGAAAATGCAAAAACTGATGATAAAATAAAAGGAATAAGTATTAAAACACCTTTTGTTAATGCTGGTATTGCCCAAACACAAGCCATACGAAACAAAATTGAAGAGTTTAAAGAAAGTGGTAAGTTTGTATATGCATATAATGACATTTATACTCAAAAAAATTACTACCTAAGCTCTGTTGCTGACAGTTTATTCTTAAACCCAGTAGGAGCTATTGACTTTAGAGGTTTATCTACCGAAATTTTATATTTCAAAGACTTTGAAGACAAATATGGTATTAAAATGGAGGTTATTCGTCACGGAAAATATAAAAGTGCAGTTGAACCTTTCTTGGAAAATGAAATGAGCGAAGCTAACCGCGAACAAACCACTTCATTTTTAAAATCAATTTGGTCAGAAATCACAGATGATATTAGTAAGAGTAGAAACATTTCTATTGAAAAACTAAACCTTATTGCTGATAATTCTAATGGAAGAAATATTACTGTAGCAAAAGAAAATAATTTAATAGATGCTTCTATTTACGAAGATGAATACGAAAAGAAGTTAGCTATGGGTTCTGATAAGAAAGTAAATACTATTTCTATTGAAGACTACATAAACTCTGGAAAAGGAAGAATTTCTTCTACTGCTAAAGATAAAATCGCCGTGATTTATGCACAAGGTGATATTGTGTATGGAGAAGGAAGCGAAGACTATATAGGACAAGGAATTATAAACAAAGCTATCAGAAAAGCCCGAAAAGATGATAATGTAAAAGCTATCGTACTTCGCGTAAATTCACCTGGAGGTAGTGCTTTAGCCTCTGAATTAATTTGGCGTGAACTAGAATTAACAAAAAAAGAAAAACCTTTAGTAGTTTCTATGGGTAACTATGCAGCTTCTGGAGGTTACTATATTGCTTGTAATGCTAACAAAATTATTGCAGAACCTACTACAATTACAGGATCTATTGGGGTTTTTGGAGCCATTCCTAACTTTAGTCAATTTACCGATAATATTGGTATCAATGCAGAACAAGTATCTACTAACAACAGCGCTTCTTATAGTGTTTTTGAGCCAATGAACCAGAAATTCTACGATGTAACTAAAGAAGGTGTTGAACAAATCTACACTACTTTTGTTAACCGTGTTTCTGCAGGGCGTAACATGACTTTTGAGCAAGTTAATGAAATAGCTCAAGGTAGGGTTTGGACTGGTAAAGAAGCTATTGAAAATGGCTTAGTAGATCAATTAGGAGGATTAAATGACGCCATTAAAGTTGCCGCTGAATTAGCAGAAGTTCAAAATTTTAGAGTTCGTAATTACCCTAATTACAAAACTGACTTAAAAGAGGCTCTAAAATTCTCTCCATTCATGAAAGCTTCAAAAGAAGAAATACTTAAAGAAACTTTAGGTGATGAAAATTACCAATTATACCATAATATTCACAAAATGAAAAACCTAAAAGGAATTCAAGCTAGAATACCCTTTGTATTACAAGTGAAATAAAAAAGAAAAGCCTCGACAATGTCGAGGCTTTTTTTAGTTTTAATAATTTAGTTTATTCGTAACTATAAGTAGTATTTATAGCAATTGATTCTTCACCAGCAACAGCTACTCCTTTTCCTATTAAAGGGTACCCATCCGAATCATAAGTATAATCTACCGTTAAAGTACCTATAACACTATCATCTGCATCTTTATAGATAATTTTCGTTACGTTATTTAACGGCAATAATCTTCTAGCTTTAATTGCTTCTGATGCTTGAGGACTTACACCAAAACTAACATCAACTCCATCTAAAATTTCAATAAGCCCAGCAGATTCTAAAGTAGAAAAATACATATTTGGCTTATTGTCATAAAATATTTCTGCTGTATAATTTTCAACAACATTCATTTCAGTTTCCCAATCATAAACCTCAACTTGAAATAAAACTTTACTAGGATTTTTGTTAGAATCATATTCTAATGCCATTCCTGTTTCATAAATATTATATGGTGATTGATACAACTCTTCTATTGAAAGGCTTTCTGAAAGATCGCTGTCTTCTGTCACCTTAATAGTACTCCCGTCATTGCTATAGTTTATTAAAGTAGCGTCTGTTCCATTTGTTCCAGAAACACTTACCAATTCTTTTTCAGCATTATAAATAAACTGTGTAGTAATTGTTTCATTTTCTTGATTTGTCGCTGCAACAGTTTTTAATCTTTTCTTTTTAGCTTCTCCGTTAACTTCATCAAAATCGTCTGAAGCAGAGCTACTACATGAGGTTAATAATGCTACTCCTAATCCAATAGCAAAAACATACTTTAATTTTTTCATTTTTTGTGATTTTTAATGAACTCATTTTTATTGTTCAAGCAAAAACTAAGTATTTCCCTCTACATAAAATCTTTAAGACAATTAATAGAAATGAGTAAAAGAAGATAACAGCAATTTTTAGCAATTTGAAAAATATAAAAAACAAGTTCGGTTTATATTGTTTTTAAATTTCATACAAAAATAGCTGTATAAAAAAATACCTGCAATAAAATTACAGGTATTTTTCACTATGTTTTTATTTCGTTTATTACAAACCGAAACTCTCTTTTACTTTAGACACATAATCTAATTTTTCCCAAGTAAACAATTCAACTTCCATTGTTTTACTTTCTCCATTAGGTTGTGTAAATGTTTTAGAAACTACTTCATTTTTTCTTCCCATATGCCCGTAAGCTGCTGTTTCACTATACATTGGATTACGTAACTTTAAACGATCTTCAATAGCGTGTGGACGCATGTCAAAAATTTCAGAAACTTTTTGAGCAATTTCTCCATCAGTTAAATCCACTCTTGAAGTTCCATAAGTATCTACAAAAATACCCATCGGTTCTACTACTCCAATAGCATACGATACTTGTACTAAAACCTCATCAGCCACTCCAGCAGCTACTAAATTCTTAGCTATATGACGTGTTGCATACGCTGCAGAGCGATCTACTTTACTTGGATCTTTTCCAGAAAATGCTCCACCACCATGCGCTCCTTTTCCTCCATAAGTATCAACAATAATCTTACGGCCTGTTAACCCTGTATCTCCATGAGGTCCACCAATTACAAACTTTCCTGTTGGATTAATATGATATTTAATATCATCATTAAATAGCGCTTGAATTTCTGGAGTTAACTGTGCTTTTACTCTAGGAATTAAAATCTCAACAATATCTTTTCTAATTTTAGCTAACATTGTTTCATCATCAGCAAAATCATCATGTTGAGTAGAAACTACAATTGCCTCAATGCGTTGCGGTACGTTATCGTCAGAATACTCAATAGTTACCTGACTTTTAGCATCTGGACGTAAATAAGTAATTTCCTTATTCTCTCTACGGATTGCTGCTAATTCCTTTAAAATTATATGTGATAAATCTAACGCTAACGGCATATAATGCTCAGTTTCGTTTGTCGCATAACCAAACATCATTCCTTGATCACCTGCTCCTTGCTCTTCTTTTGAAGCTCTATCTACTCCACGGTTAATATCATCTGACTGTTCATGAATTGCTGATAACACTCCACAAGAATTACCGTCAAACATATACTCACCTTTGGTATATCCAATTTTATTAATTACCTCACGAGCAATTTTTTGAACATCTAAGTAAGTAGAAGACTTAACTTCTCCTGCTAATACTACTTGACCAGTTGTTACTAATGTTTCACATGCTACTTTTGAATTTGAATCAAAAGCTAAAAAATTATCTATTAGAGCATCAGATATTTGATCTGCTACTTTATCTGGATGTCCTTCAGAAACACTTTCTGAAGTAAAAAAATATGACATAAATACTTTTTTTTTTAATTTAACTAAAAGAAAAAATCTGAATTGCTAAGTCGCTAAAAGGAGTAGAAATTACTGCTTTAGCATTTTTATTTTGAATCATTGTTCAATGAGGTTGCAATCAGTCAAATTTTTCCTCAAAATATATTTGACAAAGTTATAGATTATTTTACATACACAAAAACAAACTTACACGTAAATAAATAGAAAGTATTGATATTATGATAATAAAAAGTAATTTTTGTAAAATTGTATTGGTAAAATATTTGTTTACATTTGTACGTAAATAAATAAGAAAATAACTTTAGATAAAACATAAATAAAATGGCATTAGAAATTACAGATGCTTCTTTCGAAGAAGTAGTATTAAAATCTGACAAACCAGTATTAGTAGATTTTTGGGCAGCTTGGTGTGGACCTTGTAGAATGGTATCTCCTATCGTTGATGAAATTAGTAATGAATACGATGGTAAGGCTGTAGTTGGAAAAGTAGATGTAGATGCAAACCAAGAATTTGCCGCTAAGTATGGTGTAAGAAACATACCAACTGTATTAATCTTCAAAAACGGAGAAGTTGTAGACAAACAAGTTGGTGCTGCTCCAAAAAAAGCATATACAGATAAAATTGATGCTGCTTTATAAGTAAAGATATTATTTGATATTATAAAAAAGGTTTGGCTATCGCCAAACCTTTTGTTATTTTCGGTAATCTATGATTGATTTAAACAGTACTGCTTCAAAAATTAACAACCTTGAGCTACTTGCTAAACAAGTGGTAGAAGGCTTTATTACAGGAATGCATAAAAGTCCATTTCACGGATTTTCAGTTGAATTTTCTGAACACAAACTCTACAACAAAGGAGAAAGTACTCGACATATAGATTGGAAGCTATTTGCCAAAACTGAAAAATTGTACACTAAAAAGTACGAAGAAGAAACGAATCTTAGATGTCATATAATCATTGATAATTCTGCGTCGATGCATTATCCTCCAAGCAATAATGAATCAATAAATGATTTAAATAAGATTGGTTTCTCTGCAGTAGCAGCTGCCTCTTTAATGGATATCTTAAAGCGACAACGTGATGCTGTTGGTTTAAGTATTTACTCTGACACTTATGAATACTATGCTCCAGAAAAAGGTAGTGAACGTCATCGTAAAATGTTATTACATCAATTAGAGCATTTATTATCATCTAATTCTACTTCAAATACAAAAACCTATCAATACTTACATGAAATAGCAGAGAAGATTCATAGAAGGTCTTTAATTTTCTTATTTACCGATATGTTTCAAACTTCAAAGAATGAAGAAGAACTTTTTAATGCTTTAAGACATCTAAAATTTAATAAACATGAAGTAGTATTGTTTCATACATATGATAAAAAAACAGAATTTTTGTTTGATTTTGACAACTCACCAAAAAAATTTGTGGATGTTGAAACTGGAGAAGAAATAAATTTATACGCAGAAAATGTACAGCAAAAATATCAAGAATTGAGCTCCTTTTTTTTCAAGAACCTAAAAAACAAATGCTTACAATACAAAATAGATTACATTCCTGTAGATATTAGTGAAGGTTATGATAAAGTGCTTATAGCTTATCTTATCACTAGACAGAATTTTTTATAAATAACTCTTTTTTATTTAAAAAAAGATTATATATTTGCATCCGCTTAGAGCAACGGTCTGGTAGTTCAGCTGGTTAGAATACATGCCTGTCACGCATGGGGTCGCGGGTTCGAGTCCCGTCCAGACCGCTAAAGTTTCTCTAAAAACATATAACATATTGCTTAAAGCAACGGTCTGGTAGTTCAGCTGGTTAGAATACATGCCTGTCACGCATGGGGTCGCGGGTTCGAGTCCCGTCCAGACCGCAAAAAGCTTCTCAAAATGAGAAGCTTTTTTATTTTTTACACTTTTTTTTAAAAAAATTTGGTTTAGTTAAATTTATTTCTAAGATTTGTTCCGTACAAAAAACACAAATACAATGATGTTACAAAACGTATGGCAAGGTTTCTATTTTTACTTTTACTTTTTTAGTAAGAGACGAGACTTTGTATCATATTGTTAACCTAACAAAAAATATATACCCAATCAAAGTCTCGAATTTATCGAGGCTTTTTTTTTGATGTAAAATGAAAAAAATAGCCATTCAAGGAATACAAGGAAGCAACCACCATATTGTTGCAAACAACTACTACGGAGAAAACATCGACTTACACGAGTGCTTATCTTTTGACGTATTGGTTGATAGCCTTATTAATTCAAGAAGTGAGCAAGCAATTATGGCTTTAGAAAACACCATAGCAGGCTCAATCATACCCAACTATGCCCTAATTGACAAGTACAATTTGCATATTTCTGGTGAGTATTACTTGTCTATACATCATCATTTAATGGCGTTACCTGACCAACGAATTGAAGACATCACTGAGGTTTGTTCGCATCCAATGGCATTACTACAATGTAAAGAATTTTTCAAACAACATAAGCACATCAAGTTAGTTGAAGATGTTGACACTTCCGCTGTTGCAAAAAGAATCGCGGATCAACAATTAAAAGGAGTTGCAGCAATTGCACCTAAAATGGCTGCTGATATTTTTAAATTATCAGTTATTGAAGATGAAATTCAAACGATTAAAAATAATGCTACTCGATTTGTATTTCTTCAAACAAGTCTTCCAAAAAATGGTAAAAGTGAAATCAATAAAGCTTCATTAAAGTTTGAACTAGATCACAAAAGAGGAAGTTTAGCTACAGTGCTAAATGTAATGAGCGACTGTAAATTAAACCTTACTAAAATACAATCGTTACCCAAAATCGAGACACCTTGGAAGTACTCTTTTTTCGTAGATGTAACTTTTGAAAAATATGAAGATTACGAAAAAGCAAAAGCCATCATACAAATTATGGCAGAAGAATTTAAAATATTAGGCGAATACAAAAGCGGAAGATTATGATACAGTTTGCCAATCGATTACAAACCGTGCAAGAATACTACTTCTCTAAAAAATTACAAGAAGTACGTCAATTAATTTCAGAAGGTAAACCAATTATAAATATTGGAATCGGTAGTCCTGATTTACAGCCTCCAACATCAGTATTAAAAGCTATTCAAGATAGCTTACAAGATAACGGAGCACATAGTTATCAGAGTTATCAAGGTTTACCTGAATTTAGACAAGCTGTTTCAAATTTTTATCAGAATAACTATCAAGTTAGCATTAATCCTGCTAACGAAGTACTACCTTTAATGGGAAGTAAAGAAGGAATTATGCATATTTCATTAACTTTTTTAAATGAAGGAGATCAGGTATTAATTCCTAATCCAGGGTATCCGACCTATAGTTCTGTGACCAATTTATTAGGAGGAGAACCTATTTTTTACGAGTTAGAAGAAGCAACTAACTGGCAACCTAACTTTGAAGCTTTGGAAAAACTCGATACTTCAAAAATAAAGTTGATGTGGGTAAATTATCCACACATGCCAACAGGTGCTGATGCTACCAAAGAAACCTTTCAAAAATTGATTGACTTTGGAAAAAAACATAACATAGTTATTGTAAATGACAATCCGTATAGCTTTATATTGAATGAACACCCTCAAAGTATTTTACAAATTGAAGGCTCAAAAGATGTTGCTTTAGAATTAAACTCAGTAAGTAAATCTTTTAACATGGCTGGATGGCGTGTTGGAATGTTATTAGGCAAACCTGAATTCTTAACTGAAATTTTAAAAGTAAAAACTCAAATGGATTCAGGTATGTTTTATGGAATTCAGAAAGGAGCTACCAAAGCATTAGAACTAGATAAGGATTGGTTTACTCAACTAAACAACACCTATAAAAAAAGGCAAAAACTAGTGTTTGAGTTAGCAGAAAAATTAGGATGTACCTACGATAAAAACGCATCTGGAATGTTTGTTTGGTGCAAACTTCCTGATGGAAAAACATCTGAAGAAATGATTGATGATTTACTATATAATAAACACATCTTCGCTGCTCCAGGAACCATTTTTGGTAATCAAGGAGAAGGCTATATTCGTTTCTCATTATGCGTTCCAGAAAAAAAAATTAACGAAGCAATCAACAGAATATAATGAACGTATTTATCATAGGACTAGGATTAATCGGCGGAAGTTTTGCCTTAGATATTCAGCTAGGATTTAAAAATGCTACTATCTACGGAATAGATTCCAACGAAGAGCATGGAGACCTTGCTTTAGAGAAAAGGATTATCCATCAAAAAGCAACTTTTTCAGAGTTGAAAAATGCAGATATAGTCATTATTGCTATTCCTGTTGATGTTTCACGAGAGATTATTTTGAAAACATTGGATAATATCTCTGATACTTGTTTGGTTTTCGATGTAGGTTCGACTAAAGAACTAATTTGTGATGCCGTTAAAAACCATCCGAAAAGAAGAAATTTTTTAGCAACACACCCTATTGCTGGAACTGAGTTTTCAGGACCAAATGCAGCATTGACAAATTTATTTAGAAATAAAACTAATATTATTTGTGAGGTAGAAAAAACAGCTTTCAAATTACAGGAAAAAGCATTAGATATATTTTCAAAATTAGGAATGCGTATTCGATACATGGATCCAAAATCGCACGATAAGCATATAGCCTATGTATCACATTTATCACATATCAGCTCTTTCATGTTAGGTAAAACAGTTATTGAAAAAGAGAAAAACGAGCGTGATATTTTTGATATGGCTGGTAGTGGATTTGCTTCTACTGTGCGTTTAGCAAAAAGCTCACCAGCAATGTGGACACCTATTTTTGAGCAAAATAAAGAAAATGTTATTGAGTCTCTGAATGAATATATTCATAACTTACAACAATTCAAAACTTTATTAGAAAACAACGATTTTCCAGAAATCTATATAGAAATGGAAAACACCAATCATATAAAACAAATATTAAATGGAATTTTAGAGGGAATACCTCAACAATAAGAATATCAAAAATGGAGAATACAAAAGAGTTAAAAAAATGGTTAGATGCTTTCGGGTTAGGGCATCCACTAGTAATTGCAGGACCTTGTAGCGCCGAAACAGAAGAACAAGTACTACAAATTGCACACGAATTAAAAGATACAGATGCTACTGTTTTAAGAGCTGGAATTTGGAAACCTCGTACAAGACCAGGTAATTTTGAAGGTGTGGGTGCTTTAGGGCTAAAATGGTTACAAAAAGCAAAGCAAGAAACAGGAATGTTAATTGCTACTGAAGTAGCCAACAAAGATCACGTAAAACTTGCAATTGAGCACGACGTAGACATCTTATGGATTGGTGCTCGCACTACCGTAAGTCCTTTTATTGTTCAAGAAATAGCAGATGCTTTAGAGGGTACAGATAAAATTGTTTTAGTAAAAAACCCTGTAAACCCCGATTTACCATTGTGGTTAGGTGCCATAGAACGCTTGTACGCTAAAAACATTAAAAAACTAGGGGTTATCCATAGAGGATTCTCTACTTATGAAAAAACAAGGTACCGTAACAACCCTGAATGGCAAATTCCTATTGAATTGCAAAACCGTTTTCCTGATTTACCACTGATTTGTGATCCGTCACACATCGCTGGTCGTCGTGATATTATTTTCGATGTTTGTCAAACTGCCTTAGATTTAAACTTTGATGGTTTAATGGTTGAAACTCATTACGATCCAGATAATGCATGGAGCGATGCAGCTCAGCAAATTACTCCTAAATCATTAATTCAAATGATGATTGATTTAAAAGTTAGAAAAGCCACGGATACAGAAACTGAGTACAGAAATGCTTTAAATACGCTACGTACTCAAATTGACGTAGTAGATCATCAACTCATTGAAATGTTAGGAAAGCGTATGAAAATAGCAGACTCAATTGGTCAGTTAAAAAAAGAGAAAAACGTCGCTATTTTACAAACTAAACGGTGGAATGAGATACTAGGCAAAATGATTTTAGAAGGTGATGAACGTGGTTTAAGTGAAGAGTTTGTACTTAAAATGTTCAAAGCAATACATCAAGAAAGTATTAATCATCAAGAAAAAATTATCAACAACTAAATATTAAATCCCGCAAAAGCGGGATTTTTACATTGAGTTTTCTAATTTATTCTCATCTTTGTTTTATGATAGGAACAGTTTACAAATCTACAGGAAGTTGGTATTGGGTAAAATCTGAAGGCGAGCTATATAAGTGTCGTATTAAAGGAAAGTTTCGTATCAAAGGAATTAAAAGTACCAATCCCATCTCTGTAGGTGATATTGTTGATTTTTCGTTAGAAACTAAAAATGATGAAGAAACAGGATTGATTACTAATATTCATGAACGAGAAAACTATATCGTTCGCAAGTCTGTTAATCTTTCAAAACAAACTCATGTTATTGCTTCTAATATTGATCAGGTGTTTTTATTGATTACTATTGACAACCCTCCTACATTTACGACTTTCATTGATCGCTTTTTAGTTACTTCCGAAGCCTATTCAATTAAAACTATATTAGTTTTCAATAAAATTGATTCTTACGAAATTGAGCAGCGTGCCGAAATTTTGTATTTAAAAGATATTTATGAAGCCATCGGTTACGAATGCATTGAAGTTTCCGCGACTAAAAACATCAATATTGATAAAATAAAAGAGATGATGACAGACAAAGTAAGTATGTTTGCAGGTCATTCAGGAGTTGGAAAAACAACCTTAGTTAACGCTATTGAACCATCTTTAGACTTAAAAACGAAAGAAATTTCTGAACAACACAAACAAGGGCAACATACTACTACATTTGCCGAAATGTTTGATTTAAGTTTTAATGCTCGCATTATAGACACTCCAGGTATTAAAGGTTTTGGTGTAGTTGATATGGACAAAGATGAATTAGGTGATTATTTTCCTGAGTTTTTTGCTTTAAAACAAAACTGCAAATTCAACAATTGCATTCATATTAACGAACCACAGTGCGCAGTTAAAGAAGCCCTAGAAAATGAAGAAATAGCTTGGTCTCGTTATAAAAGTTATCTACAAATTTTAGAAGGCGAAGAAGAACACTACAGAACCGACATTTGGGAGTAATATAATTTTTTAGTCTAATCTCCACTAAGGTTCAAAACATTCAAATATTTAAAAATTCAACAATTTATATAAAATGAAAATTGTCATTCAACGTGTTTCAAAAGCTAGCGTTACTATTGAAGGTGAAAGAGTAGCTAAAATACAACAGGGGCTTTTAATTTTACTTGGAATTGTTACTGAAGATACACCTGATGATATTAAATGGCTCTCAAACAAAATAACAAACCTTCGTATTTTTAATGACGAAGAAGGTGTTATGAATAAATCGATTAAAGATATAAATGGAGATGCTATTATAGTAAGTCAATTTACTTTACACGCTTCTACCAAAAAAGGAAATCGTCCTAGTTATATTAAAGCTGCCAAACCTGATGTTGCTATTCCTTTATATGAAAAGTTTGTTCAACAAATTGAGGTTGATTTAGGTAAAAAAGTACAAACAGGTCAGTTTGGTGCGGATATGAAGGTAGAGTTGCTAAATGATGGACCTATAACTATCATTATTGATTCCAAAGATAAAAAATAATTTCCATGGGAATTATTTTTAATTATATTTGTATCTGATTAAGTATCATTATTAAAAACACAAAAATGAAAAAAACAATTTTAGCTATTGCATTTGTTGCAATTGGAGCTGTTTCTTGTAAAACAGATAAAAACAAGGCTACTGTTAGTGACGAAATTAAAGAAGTTGCAAAAACAGAGAATGTTATTAATACTTATAAGGCTAACATCGCTGAATCTTCTGTTGCTTGGAAAGGTAGCAAACCTACTGGTTCTCATAATGGTGTCGTAAGTTTAAGTAAAGGAACGTTAGAAATCGAAAACGGAAACGTAAAATCTGGTGAGTTCATTATTGACATGACTACTATTTCTTGTGAAGATTTAAAAGCTGGAGACGGTAAAGAAGATTTAGAGGGACACTTAAAAAATGCTGATTTCTTTGATGTTGAAAAATTCCCTACTGCTAAATTTCAAGTAGCTAGCTCTGAAGTAAAAGGTGGAAAAGTACACGTTACAGGGAACTTAACTCTTAAAGACGTTACTAAAAGTATTACTATACCTGCTACTATTACAGAAGCTGATGATATGGTAACTTTTAAAAGTGATACTTTTAGTATTGACAGAACTGACTTTGGTGTTACTTACAAGTCTAAAAAAATTGACGCTGCTTTAAAAGACAAATTCATCAATGATTTAATGGAAATTTCTTTTGAAATCAAAGCTAAAAAATAATTTTTAGTTCTAAAGCATAAAAAAAGGTTGACAATTGTCAACCTTTTTTTATGCTTTTATAAACTCTTCCACTTCAAACAGTTCTTTAAAATGTTTTATAATTTTCTCTTTTACCTCTTCTTCCGAGACCTTTCTACCTAATTCAACTTCCATTGAAGTAACAGCTTTTCCACGTATTCCACAAGGAATAATATTATCAAAATAGCCTAAGTTAGCATTCACATTTAAAGCAAAACCGTGCATAGTTACCCATCTACTGGCTCTAATTCCCATGGCACAAATTTTTCTAGCAAACGGCGTACCTACTCCAAGCCATACACCTGTTTCTCCTTCACTTCTTTCTCCTTCCAACCCATACTCTGCTATTGTTAAAATGATTGACTCCTCCAACAAACGTAAATATTTATGGATGTCTGTAAAAAAATTTTCTAAATCTAAAATTGGATAACCAACAATTTGTCCTGGTCCATGATAAGTTATATCCCCTCCTCTATTAATCTTATAAAAAGTTGCTTCTTTCTCTTTTAATTTTTCTTCATTCAACAAAAGATTTTTTATATCTCCTGATTTTCCTAAGGTGTACACATGCGGGTGCTCTACAAACAAAAAGTAATTAGGAGTTTCTATTTCACTATCTCCATTTCTTCTTTCTCTTTTTAATGATACTATTTCATCTAAAAGATTCGTTTGATAATCCCATGTTTCCTTGTAATCTTTTCTTCCTAGATCACTAATTCTTATTTTTTTATTCATAAATTGTGGCGCTAAACTACCCTACAAAGGTAGGGAAATTTAGAGTTTTACTGTTATAAACTAAACGCATATCAATAACAAAAATCATGTTTAAAAAAAGTACCCTTCCTTTTTTATTTGCTTTCTATTTATCAATAGCTAGCTTGTTTTCACAACAACTATGGACAAGGAGTCATAAAGACGCCATTACTCAACAAAAGAAAGAAATTTTTAATACAAATAATACTTTACCTAAAGAATACATTTTAATGAGTTTAAACTTAGAAGGCTTTAAAAATACATTGCCTAACTCATTATCTAAAAATACACCTAATTCAAAAATTATCCAGCTTCCTAATGCTAACGGACAACTAGAAAGATTTTCTATAAAAGAAACTTCTTATTTAGCTCCTTCCCTAGCTGAAAAATACCCTATGATTAAATCTTTTTCAGCTCAAGGAATTGACAATCCTTCTTCTTCGGCTAAGATAAGTATTGGAAAAGATGGAGTTCACGTAATTATTTCTTCAGCAAATGAAGGTACTTCCTACATAAATCCATACACCAAAGACTATAAAGAATATATTGTTTATAAGAAAAGTAGTCTACCTCCAAGCAAAGATGAATTTTCGTGTAAGGTAGAAGACACTGTACAAAAAAATAACATATCACCACATCAACGAAGAAATGCTGATGATGGCAATTTAAGAACCTATAGAATGGCCATTGCTTGTACAGGTGAATATGCTCAGTTTCACATAAACAACCAAAGAGTACCATCTACAGCTAGTGATGCAGAAAAAAAAGCAGCTGTACTATCTGCTATGAATACTACAATTACTCGTGTTAATGAGGTTTATGAAAGAGATTTAGCTGTAAGAATGGTTATCGTAGACAATAATGATGCTTTAATCTTTTTAGATGCTGATACAGATGGCTTAACAAATGATAGTGCCAGAACCTTGATTGATGAAAGTCAAGAAAAATGTGATGAAATTATTGGTGATGCTAATTATGATATTGGACATACGTTTAGTACTGGAGCAGGAGGACTAGCTCAGCTAAACTCTGTTTGTGCTACAAACTATAAGGCTCAAGGAGTTACAGGAAGAAGCCGACCTATAGGAGATACTTACGATATAGATTATGTTGCTCATGAAATTGGACACCAATTCGGAGCTACTCATACATTTAATAATTCATGTGAGGGGAATAGAAGCTCTAGTACTGCTGTTGAACCAGGTAGTGGTTCAACAATTATGGGATATGCTGGTATTTGCGGTCCAAATGTACAAAATGTAAGTGATGACTATTTTCATGCGGTTAGCATTGCTCAAATGTGGAATCATATTCAAGGTTCAGGGAATTGTGCCAGCACTTCAAACACAGGTAATACTGCTCCTACAGCTAATGCGGGAAATAATGTTAGTATTCCTAAATCGACACCATTTGTTTTAAAAGGAACCGCTACAGATGTTGATGGAACAGAATCTTTATCTTATACTTGGGAACAAATTGATAATGAAGTAGCAACCATGTCTCCATTATCTACAAATACAGGAGGTCCTATGTTCAGATCATTACTTCCTTCTTCATCAGCTGATAGATACATACCTGCACTATCTACCGTATTAAGTGGTAACAATTCTACTGAATGGGAAGTTTTACCTTCTGTGGCAAGAGAATTAGATTTCGCCTTTACAGTTAGAGATAATCATATAGGAGGAGGTAGCTCAGCTAGAGATGATATAAAAATAACTGTTACAAACGCTGAAGCTTTTACTGTAACATCTCCTAATTCTGCGGTATCTTGGGGAGTTGGTTCAACCCAAACCATTATATGGAATAAAGGAACTACAGACCAATCACCTATTAACTGTGCTAATGTAAACATAAAACTTTCAACAGATGGAGGCCTTACTTACCCTATCACTCTAAAAAACAATACACCAAATGACGGTTCAGAAGATATTATTATACCTGATACCCCTACTACAAATGCACGAATATTAGTAGAAGCTTCAGATAATATTTTTTATAACATAAACAATAGCAATTTAACCATTTTCCCTACAGCTCCAACGTATTCAATAGCTAATAATACAGGAGATTTATCTGTATGTAATATAGCTACAAATGAGCTTGTTTTTGATTTTGACTACAATGCTTTATACGGATTTAATGAAACAGTAAATTTGTCTTACTCAGGAGCTCCTGCTAACTCTACTGTTACGTTAAGTAATTCTTCAATAAGTAGTAGCGGTAAGTTTACCTTAACCGTAACTAACCTTACAAATATTTCAAAAGGAGATTATACAATTACTGTTACAGCTACGTCAGGTTCAATAACTAAATCTGTTGATATACTTTTAAACGTAAATGACAATCTTTGTAATTCTTCTGGAAATATTGCATCGCAATTGAGCATTACGAATGTTACCTTTAATAGCATTAACAATAACTCTACTAAAACAACTGGTTATTCTAACTTCACCAGTCAAAACACTGAGGTAGTTAGAGGTAACAACTATAATTTAACAACTACTATTAATACAGCTGGAAATGATAATGTAAAAACATTTGCTTGGATTGACTGGAACCAAAATTGTGTTTTTGATACTAATGAAACTTACGACTTAACCTCTACTAGCGCTATTTTAATCACGGTTCCTGAAGGCATTCCAACAGGAGAAACTATTATGAGAGTTTCTACAAGGTCAGACGCTGACCCAAATTCTTGTAACTTGGGCTTTAATGGTGAAGTTGAAGATTATACTATTACAGTTTTAGAACCTACTTTTTCTATTTCTAATAGTACAGGAGACCTATCTGTATGTAAACAAGCTACAAATGAAGTAACCTTTGATTTTGATTATACAGCTTTGTATGGGTTTAATGAAACTGTTAATCTTTCTTATTCAGTATCACCAACTAACCTAAATGTAACATTAAACCCTACTAGTATGAATGCTAGTGGAAAATTTACCTTAACAATAAGTAATTTAACCGCCAAAGAAGTAGATACAGGAGATTACACAATTACTGTTACTGCAGCATCAGGTTCAATGGCTAAATCAGTAAATATCCTTTTAAACGTAAACAACAGCCTTTGTAACTCTTCAGGTAACACTGAGTCTCAATTAAGTATTACTAATGTTACTTTTAATGGTATCAACAATAATTCTGATAAAGCAAATGGGTATTCAGATTTTAAATCAGTAACAACCCAAGTAGTTAGAGGTGAAACTTATGATTTAACAACCACTATCAATACAGCAGGAAATAGTAATACAAACACATTTGCTTGGATAGACTGGAACCAAAACTGTGCATTTGATACTAATGAAACTTATGACTTAACTTCTAATACTCTTTCTATTATCGTTCCTGAAGATGCTTTATTAGGTTCTACAACTATGAGAATTTCTACAAAAGTAAATAGTAATCCTAATTCTTGTGGATTAAATTTTAATGGTGAGGTAGAAGACTATACTATTACCGTTGAAGAAAGCTTTGCTACAGACAATACGTTGTTTAATGATTTAAAAATAGGCCCAACACCCACGCTATTAAATAAAAAGCTAACAATAAACTTCAAGGTAAAAGATAAAAAATCAACAATTATTAGACTTTTTGATTTTAGGGGAAGATTACTTGAAACACAAAAATTTTCAACTATTTCTAGTCAGTTTAATAAAGAAATACAATTAACCAAAGCTGCAAGCGGACTTTATTTATTACAAGTTGAAAATGCGGGTAAACAAGTGACAAGAAAAATAGTTGTTAAGTAGGTTATAAACTATGTCTGAAAAGTAAAAAGCAAGCTAATTGGCTTGCTTTTTATTTTTATCTAATATTCATTTATTAAACTTGTTTCTTAATTCCTTTTTTTATGTAATTTTACCATCCCCTAATCTGGCTGTGCCAGCAATATTAAAAACATTTTTACACAAACAATTATGCACGTAGCAATTGCCGGAAACATAGGCGCGGGAAAAACCACTTTAACTAAATTATTAGCAAAACACTACGATTGGGAAGCTCATTTTGAATCGGTTGATGAAAATCCATACTTAGATGATTTTTATGGAGAAATGGAGCGTTGGTCTTTTAATTTGCAAGTATACTTTTTAAATAGCCGTTTTCGTCAAGTTTTAGAACTTCGTAAATCTGGTAAAAAAATAATTCAAGATAGAACTATTTATGAAGATGCTCATATTTTTGCTCCAAACCTACATGCAATGGGGCTTATGACCAATAGAGATTATAGTAACTATTCTTCATTATTTGAATTAATGGAAAACTTAGTAACCCCTCCTGATTTATTAATTTATTTACGTGCTGATATTTCTACACTCGTAGGTCAAATTCATAAACGTGGTAGAGAATATGAAAACTCTATTAGTATTGATTATTTAAGTAGGTTAAATGAACGCTATGAAGCTTGGATTAGTCAATACAATAAAGGTAAATTATTAATTATAGATGTTGATAATTTAGATTTTGTTGATAACCAAGAAGACTTAGGTTTTATTATCGATAGAA
The DNA here is from genome assembly GCF_059716285.2 of Tenacibaculum sp. TB-53. Taxonomy (NCBI): domain Bacteria; kingdom Pseudomonadati; phylum Bacteroidota; class Flavobacteriia; order Flavobacteriales; family Flavobacteriaceae; genus Tenacibaculum; species Tenacibaculum sp. TB-53. The sequence continues at coordinate 2,126,129 of NZ_CM202790.1, forward strand.
TAGATGCTCAAATAAATGGATTATTTTAAGTTTTAAAGAATTTAAGCCTACAATAACAACCTCTTTGTTTTTTAGTAAAAACAAAGAGGTTTTCTTTTATCAATCTATATCTTTATAGCGTATTCGCTATCCTAAAAAATAAAAATCTAGCTTCAAACAGAAATCTTACTCTCAAATCTCTTCTCTTCAAAAACAAGTTAATTACCCCTCTAAAAGGGTGTTATAATTTTTAAATTATGCATCCATTTTTTATAAATAGTCACCTAATCACCTTACTTTTTCATCTCAAATCATTAATATTTGTTGCAATTCATTTAAGAAACTTGTTTAAAAACAAGCCTATTAACTTCTATTAGTTTAATGATTTACAGGTAGCTGAAAATGTAATCTTTTAAACTTAAAAAGAAATAGAGTAAGCAATTAACTTAAAATTAATAATTATGAAGAAAACATTTTTTTTACCAAAGGGATTAGAAAAGTTCACAAACTTACAAACTGACAATCTAGACCTTGTTAAAGGAGGAGCTATTTATGTGGAAGAAGAAATTTATTACCCTACTAGTGGAGGAGGAAGAGTATGTCCTGACGGATTAGTTTGGAGTAACAAGCTACGAAAATGTGTGAAATTAATAGAAGTTGAAGCTGAAAAAGAGCACTTCAGATTATAACACAGAATTTTAAAATCTTCTCAAGGAAATTGTACACTGTATAGTTTCCTTGTTTTAACCAACACTTTTTCTAATTATGAATTTTAATTCTTTAGCTATAAAAATTGCTAGTAGATGTAATCTTAATTGTTCATACTGTTTTATGTATAATCTTGGAGACACTACCTATAAAAACCAACCTAAATTCATGTCTTCAGAAGTTGTTGATAATATTATTGAAAAGACTAAAAATTATATAAAAAAGTATAATAAAAAAGAATTTTCCTTTATTTTCCATGGAGGCGAACCTCTACTCGCTTCTAAAGATTTTTATATTAATTTTATAAATAAAGTGCACAAAGTACAACAAGAACTAACCGATGTATCTTTTTCTTTTGACTTGCAAACAAACGGTGTTCTTTTAGATAAAAGTTGGATACAGCTATTCAAAAGCTTGAACATTTACCCTAGTGTAAGCGTTGACGGAACTAAAAAGGCACACGATATGTATAGAGTAGACCATAAAGGAAATGGCAGCTACGACACAGTTTTTGAAAGTGTCAAGTTATTAAAAAATGAAATGAATTTTGCTGACATAGCTTGTGTTATTAATATTGAAGAAAGCCCAAAAGAAATTTACGATAGTTTTAAAAAAATGAATGTTAGTTATGTAAACTTTTTAATTCCTGATTACACACATGACAATTTTCCCTTCGATAAAGACAAAACCTTAATGGCCGATTGGTTAATTAATTTATTTGATATTTGGATTAAAGATACAAAGCGATTTAAAATCCCATTATTTTTAGGCTTGTTAAATTCTCTAATGAGAGTTAACGAAAAAGCAAAAAATGAATCAAGCGTTTTAGTTATCGAAACAAATGGAGAAATCGAGGCTATTGATTCTCTTAAAGCTTGCGGTCACGGTTTTACTAAAACAGGTCTTAATATTAAAAAGAACAATTTTCAAGACATACAACATACCTCTTTAGGTAAATTATATTTTAATGATTTTAACACAAAGCTTTGTACACAATGCTTAGAATGTCCATTAAATGAAATTTGTAAAGGAGGTAGATTGGTTCATCGTTATAGCAAAAAAAATGGTTTCAATAACCCTTCTGTTTACTGTAATGATTTAATTAAGCTTATTGCTCACATACAAAAGTTCTTTATATCATGTTATCCAGAGCTACATAAAAAAGAGAACATCCAACCAATAAAACCTATAGAAATTACAAATTATCTTTCAACTTTTGCTCAAAGCACTTACACTCCTTACAAAAAAGAATTGGAAGCTTTCTCTAAGAAAAATAAAGCATTAGCTAATCAATCATATTAAATCAAGTTTCTTTTAAACTCACTTAATAATATAGCTGTAGCAGTGGCAACATTTAAACTCTCCGTTTTTTGTAAATCGCCAAACCTTGGGATGGTTACAGTGTTTTTTACAATATCAGCAACTTCAAGAGAAATTCCATTTGCCTCATTTCCCATTACTAAAACTGCTTTTTGAGGTAATGGAGTAGTATAAACATTATCACCATACATATCTGCTGTATAAACAGGCAATGGAGTACTCTTTAAAAACTTAGGCAAATCAACATATGAAACCTGAACTCTAGTTAACGATCCCATGGTAGACTGTACCACTTTTTGATTATAACAATCAACCGTATTTTGAGAACATACCAACTCAGAAATCCCAAACCAATCACACAAACGAATAATTGTTCCTAGATTTCCTGGGTCATTAATACCATCTAAAGCAACTATAAAATTGCCCTTATTAACCTCTTTTTTGTTTGGAATTTTAAAAATTCCTAAAACTTTGTTTGGTGTTTTTAAAGTACTAATCTTTTTTAACTCATTTTCAGAAATCAAAATAACCTCTACATTTTTTGAAGAAATAAAAGACTCTTCTGTAGTATATAATTGTTCTACTACCAAAGAAGACGCTAGTAATTCATTAACCACCTTTACACCTTCTGCTACAAATAATTGATGCTTTTGTCTATACTTTTTTTGCTGTAAACTAGTTATTAACTTTATGTTGTTTTTAGATAAATTCATTAAATTATTTTTAACACTCTAAAACCACTAAAAAATAGTATTTTTGATTCTTAATACGAGGCGTAAAGTTAATGAAAAAACTTTCTTTCTTCTTTTTATTAGTAGGCTTATTCAGCTCATGTAGCACAATTAAATATGTTAAAAAAAATGAGTTATTACTAGCTAAAAACACAGTATATATTGATAGTGTAAAAAACTCTAGTGATAATATTGCTGAATTATTATTACAACGCCCTAACGCTAAGGCTTTGGGTATACCATTATCATTACATTTTTATAATTTAGGAAATCCCGAAGCTCCAAAAACACCTAGTGAATGGGCTAAAAAAAATCCAAAAACCTATAATTTTTACAAAGATGTATTTTCAGAAAAGCAAAGTATAGCTGTAGCTAAAACACTTATTGGTTTTAATAATTGGTTTTTAACTAGTGGGGAACCCCCAATTATTATTGACGATAAAAAAACAGATAAAACTGTAGATAACTTAAAAGCTTACTTTCAAACTGAAGGATATTTTAGAGCTAAAGTTTTCTCTAAAAAAGATACTATTGGTAAGAAAAAAGGAGAAATTAGCTACCATATTACCAAAGGGAATCCTTCTTATTTAGATAGTATTAAAACTTTTATTACATCTCCAGTTCTTGATTCTTTATATCAACTTACAAAAAAGAAAAGCTATCTAAAACCTGGAGATCATTATAAGAATGACAACTTTATAAAGGAAGCGAATCGACTTGTAAAACTTTTTAGGAATAAAGGAATATATCAATTTAATGAAAATTATATCTCCTTTGAAAATGACACTTTAAAAAATTATGAAAAAACCGATGTAGATATCAATATTTCTGATAAAACTATTCCTTTTCAAATTCAGAAATTAAGAAAAGTAAACGTTTATACCGACTATAATTATAGCACTAGAAACTCTAAGCATAAAGACAGTGTAAGTTATAATGGAATTAATTTTTACGCACTTCGAAAACTAAAATACAATCCTAAGTACTTATCTCAATCTTTATTCATAAAACCAAATACCGTTTATAGTGACTCACTAAGAAATTTAACACGCACACATTTAAGAGGATTAAAAAACTTCAAAGCAACCTCTATTCGATATAATGAATTAAGCGAAAACGAACTGGAAGCCAATGTATATTTAACCCCTATAGAAAAATACACTTTAGGTTTTGAAACAGAATTATCACGTTCCAACATTCGTAACTTTGATGTTTCTTTAAAGTTTTCATTAACTAATAGAAATACATTTAAAGGTGCTGAGCTTTTTAAACTCTCTACTTTTGGTTCTTATTTTAACTCCAATAATGGACCCGGTTGGGAAATTGGTTCGGATATTTCACTAGAAGTTCCTCGATTTATGGCTCCTTTCGGATTGCATAAATTGGTTCCAAAAAGAATGTTTCCTAGAACTAAGTTTTACTCAGGAATAGGAATTCAAAAAAACATAGGATTGGATAAACAAAATATATCTATTGGTATAGATTACAAATGGGACTATAACAAAAGAAAATCCATTCAATTAGAACTATTAAATACTCAATATATTAGAAATCTAAATGTTGATAATTATTTTTCTATATATAATTCTGAATATCGAAAATTATCTGAAGTCGCTGAAATTTATGATCCTTCATATACGTTTCCAGACAATATCCCTAGTAACTCAGGTGAAATAATTAATTTCATTTCAGGCGTTCTTACCGATGCTAATTTTGCAGCATCAAACCCAATTGAGTTTCAAAACGTCTTAAACCTTGCTAACAGATATAATATTGTAACATCCGACTTTTTAATTCCAGAAATAGCCTATAGTTATACCTATAATAATCAAGAAAGTATTAAAGATGCTAGCTTTTCTTTTTTTAAGTTTAGAGTTGCTAACTCAGGAAATATTATGGGACTTTTATCAAATAAGACCAATAGTTCTGGACAAAAAACTGTTTTTAAAATTCCTATTGCTCAATATTTTAAAACAGATATTGAGTATAAAAAATATTGGGATTTAGGTGATAACAATGTTTTAGCGCACAGAACTTTTCTTGGAGCTATTTTTACTTATGATAATTCTGGCGTTCCTTTTTCTCGTAGTTATTTTGCAGGAGGTTCTAACGACATACGTGCATGGAGAACCTACGATTTGGGTCCTGGTACTAGAGCACCTCTTCTTGAATACAACATTGGTAGCTTAAAATTTTTAACTAGCTTTGAATACCGTTTTAACGTTTTTGGTTCTTTAAAGTCTGCTTTATTTGTAGATGCAGGAAACATTTGGGATATAACCAACACAGAATTTGTTGATGATCCAGCTAAATTTAACGGTTTTAAATCGTTAAAAGATATGGCTGTTGGTGCTGGTTTCGGGCTTCGTTACGACTTTAAATTTTTAATTGCAAGATTGGATTTAGGATTCAAAGCTCATGAACCATATTTAACTAATAATAAGTGGTTCCAAAACTTCAATTTCTCTAACTCTGTGCTAAATATAGGTATTAATTACCCCTTTTAACAAAGTACTTTCTAATAAAAATTTATCGCAACTTGTATAAAAAAGTGTAGATTTGTTCCTTAAACTAAGTAACACACTACTAAACAAAATAAAAAATGATTAAACCTGGAGTTGCCACCGGAAAAGAAGTTCAAGCAATTTTTAAATTAGCAAAACAAAAAGGTTTTGCTTTACCTGCTGTTAATGTTGTAGGATCAAACACAATTAATACGGTTTTAGAAACAGCTAAAGAACTTAACTCGCCTGTAATAATCCAGTTCTCTAATGGAGGTGCTCAATTCAATGCAGGTAAAGGCTTATCAAACGATAATGAAAAAGCTGCTATTGCTGGTGCAGTAGCTGGCGCTAAGCATATACACTTATTAGCTGAAGCATATGGTATTCCTGTTATTTTACACACCGACCATGCTGCAAAAAAATTATTACCTTGGATTGATGGTTTATTAGATGCTAGTGAGCAATTTTATAAAGAAACAGGAAAACCTCTATACAGTTCTCACATGATTGACTTAAGTGAAGAACCAATAGAAGAAAATATTGAAATTTGTAAAGAATACCTTGCTCGTATGAGTAAAATGGGAATGACTTTAGAAATTGAATTAGGAATTACTGGAGGTGAAGAAGACGGTGTTGATAATACAGATGTTGATAGCTCTAAATTATACACACAGCCAGAAGAAGTAGCCTATGCTTATGAAGAATTAATGAAAGTTAGTCCACAATTTACTATTGCTGCTGCCTTCGGAAATGTTCACGGAGTATATAAACCAGGAAACGTAAAATTAACTCCAAAAATTTTAAAGAACTCACAAGAACATATTTCAGAAAAATATAACGTTCCTCATAACACAATCGACTTTGTTTTCCACGGAGGATCTGGTTCTACTTTAGAAGAAATTCGTGAAGCAATTAGTTACGGAGTTATAAAAATGAATATCGATACTGATTTGCAATATGCATTTACCGAAGGTGTTCGTGATTATATGAAAGAAAAATCTGCATATTTGCAATCTCAAATCGGTAACCCTGAAGGAGATGATATTCCTAACAAAAAACATTATGACCCTCGTAAATGGTTACGTGAAGGAGAACAAACTTTTAAAGCTAGATTAAAGAAAGCTTTTGAAGACCTAAATAATGTAAACACATTATAAAATTCTTTGAAAAAAGAAAAACCAAACAACTAAAGATTAAAAAACTAAATTATGGCTTGGTTTAAACGTACAGACAAAGGGATTCAAACCCCAACAGAAGAAAAAAAAGACACACCAAAAGGCTTGTGGTATAAAACCCCAAGCGGAAAGATAATTGACACAGACGAACTTAAAAAAAATTTATACGTAAGTCCAGAAGATGGATATCATGTGCGTATAGGGAGTAAAGAATATTTTGAAATATTTTTTGACGATAATAAGTTCACAGAACTTGATCCAAAATTATCTGCTAAAGACCCATTAAAATTTGAGGATACTAAAAAGTACCCTGAAAAACTAAAAGCTGCTCAGAAGAAAACAGGATTAAAAGATGCTGCTCGTGCTGCTGTTGGTAAATCAATGGGAAAAGATTTAGTAATTGCTTCAATGGATTTTGCTTTTATTGGTGGATCTATGGGAAGTGTTGTTGGTGAAAAAATAGCAAGAGCTATTGATTATTCTATCAAAAACAATATTCCTTTCTTAATGATTTCTAAATCAGGAGGAGCTCGTATGCAAGAGGCTTTACTTTCTTTAATGCAATTAGCTAAAACTTCTGCAAAGCTAGCGCAATTAGCAGAGGCTAAAATTCCATATATATCTTTATGTACCGATCCAACTACTGGAGGAACTACAGCTTCATTTGCCATGTTAGGAGATATAAACATTGCTGAACCAAATGCTTTAATTGGATTTGCAGGACCTCGTGTAGTAAAAGATACTACTGGTAAAGATTTACCAGAAGGCTTCCAACGTTCAGAATTTTTATTAGAACACGGTTTCTTAGATGGTATTTACGAACGAAAAGACTTAAAAAAACAGGTAAACTTGTATTTAGATTTAATACAAAATCAACCTGTAAGAGCATAACAAAAAAGCTAGCGATTGCTAGCTTTTTTGCTTTCTAACTTTTTCGTTACCATTCAAAAAAATAATCGTACATTTGCATCTTCAATGTAAATGCATTGAGTACATAATAATCATTTAAATAATATTGGCATGTATTTAACAAAAGAAGTTAAAGAACAAATCTTCGCAAAACACGGTAAAGGAGCAAATGATACTGGTACTGCAGAAGGTCAAATCGCGTTATTTACGCACAGAATTAACCACTTAACTGAGCATTTAAAGAAAAATCGTAAAGATTTTAACACAGAACGCTCGTTAGTACGTATGGTAGGTAAGCGTAGAAGCTTATTAGATTATCTAAAGAAAAAAGAGATTAATAGATATCGTGCGATTATTAAAGAATTAGGAATTAGAAAATAATTCTACAAGAAAAGAGGCTCTATAAACGTGCCTCTTTTTTATTTTTACATGAAGTTTATTTCTGACTAACAAACAGAAATTTATATATAAAAAGCTCAAAATTACTAACAACAATTTTGATTTTCCATTGGAGCAACAACAACACAACAACAAACAAAAACGAATTAAAATTTAGAAGAATTAATTTATGATTCCAAAAGTATTTAACCAAGTAATAGAACTTGGAGATGGAAGAACCATCACATTAGAAACAGGAAAATTAGCAAAACAAGCAGATGGTTCTGTTGTTGTAAGAATGGGAGATACAATGTTATTAGCAACAGTTGTATCAGCAAGAACTGCAAATCCAGGTATTGACTTTTTACCATTAACGGTAGATTACCGTGAAAAATTTGCAGCTGCAGGTCGTTACCCTGGTGGATTTATGAAGCGTGAAGCACGCCCTTCAAACGAAGAAATTTTAACAATGCGTTTAGTAGACCGTGTATTGCGTCCACTATTCCCAAAAGATTACCACGCAGAAACTCAGGTAATGATTCAATTAATGTCTCATGACGAAGAGGTAATGCCAGATGCCTTAGCTGGTTTAGCCGCCTCTGCTGCAATTCAATTATCAGACATCCCATTTGAAGCACCGATTTCAGAAGTACGTGTTGCGCGTATTAATGGTGAATTCATTATCAACCCTAGTGCTACTCAATTAGCTGAAGCGGATATCGACTTAATGGTTGGAGCTTCTAATGACTTTGTTGCAATGGTTGAAGGAGAAATGGATGAAGTTTCTGAAGAAGAAATGGCAGAAGCAATCCGTGTGGCACACGAAGCTATTAAAGTACAATGTGATGCTCAAGTAGCATTGGCAGAAGCTTTTGGTAAAAAAGAAACTCGTGAGTATGAAGGAGAAGCTGAAGACGAAGAGTTGGCACAAAAAATTCATGATGCAGCTTACCAAAAATGTTATGACATTGCTAAAAAAGGAACTTCTAAACAAGAAAGAGGATTAGCTTTTTCTGAAGTTAAAGAAGAGGTTATTGCAATGTTCACCGAAGAAGAATTAGAAGAATACGGTGATTTAGTAGGAAAATATTTTAGTAAAGCACACAAAGCTGCTGTTAGAGATTTAACTTTAAATGAAGGTTTACGTTTAGACGGACGTACCACTACTGATATTAGACCTATTTGGTGTGAGGTAGATTACTTACCAAGAACTCATGGTTCATCAATCTTTACACGTGGAGAAACTCAAGCATTAGCTACAGTAACTTTAGGTACTTCTAGAGATGCAAACATGGTAGATTCTCCAACAATGCAAGGAGAAGAGAAATTCTACTTACACTATAACTTCCCTCCTTTTTCAACTGGAGAAGCACGCCCTTTAAGAGGAACTTCTCGCCGTGAAATTGGTCATGGTAACCTAGCTCAAAGAGCTTTAAAAGGAATGATTCCTGAAGATTGCCCTTATACAGTTCGTATAGTATCTGAAGTATTAGAATCTAATGGTTCTTCTTCAATGGCTACTGTTTGTTCGGGTACAATGGCACTGATGGACGCAGGGGTTCAAATGAAAAAACCAGTTTCTGGTATTGCAATGGGGTTAATTTCTGATGGTGATCGTTATGCAGTTTTATCTGATATTTTAGGAGATGAAGATCACTTAGGAGACATGGACTTTAAAGTAACTGGTACTGCTGATGGTATTACAGCTTGTCAAATGGATATTAAGATTAAAGGATTATCATATGAAATCTTAGTAAAAGCTTTAAAACAAGCTCGTGATGGTCGTTTACATATCTTAGAAAAATTAACGGATACTATCGCTACTCCAAATGACGATGTTAAATCTCATGCACCTAAAATGGTAAATAGAGTAATTCCTAACGACTTAATTGGAGCATTTATTGGTCCGGGTGGAAAACATATCCAAGAGTTACAAAAAGAAACAGAAACTACGATTGTTATTAACGAAGACCCTGTTACTGAAGAAGGTATCGTTGAGATTTTAGGAACAAACCAAGAAGGAATTGATAAGGTTATCGCTCGCATCGATTCAATGATGTTTAAACCTGAAAAAGGTTCTGTATATGAAGTAAAAGTAGTGAAGTTATTAGATTTTGGTGCTGTTGTAGAATATACTGAAGCTCCAGGAAATGAAGTTTTACTACACGTTAGCGAATTAGCTTGGGAACGTACAAACAACGTAACTGACGTTGTTAATTTAGGAGATATTTTAGATGTAAAATACTTCGGAATTGACCCAAAAACACGTAAAGAAAAAGTATCTCGTAAAGCCTTATTACCTAAACCAGAAGGTTATGTAGCAAGACCACCTAGAGATAACAACAAAGGAAGAGATAATCGTAATCGCGATAATCGTCGTGACGATAGAAAACCTAGACAAGATAAAAAAGAATCATAAAAATTCTTTAGATATAAAAAAGCAACCTTATAAGGTTGCTTTTTGTTTTTATACACCTCTTTAAATAAAGAAAGGCTGCTAAAATTAGCAGCCTTTAACTTTAGAGTTATTTCAGATCATTCCCCAATAATCATATAAAAATCTTACTCTATAAAGAAATCCACTACTATAACAAGTGACTAATAAAATACCCTACCTTTTTTTTGAAAAATTTATTTAAATAAAAAATCTTTTTTTAGCCTTTCTTTTTTTAGTTTTAGTTTTCTTTGCATCCCATTCATGAAAATACAACGAATTACATACATTTCTATAGGAACCAACCAAGGAGATAAGCTGGCTAACATTCAGAAAGCAATTAACTTAATTGCAGATAAAGTAGGTGCTGTATTAAAAGTAGCATCTGTATACGAAACGGCTTCATGGGGATTTGACAGTAATAATTTTTACAATACTTGTATTAAAGTTTCAACGTATTTACCTCCAGAACAGTTAATACTTAGATTACTTTCTATAGAAAAAGAGCTTGGAAGAACTCGAAAAAATACCGAAGGATATTCTGATAGGTTAATAGATTTAGATATTTTATTATTTGATGATGAGATTATCTTCTCTAAAACCTTAATCGTGCCACATCCAAGAATGTTAGAACGTAAATTCGCTTTAGTTCCTTTGGTTGATATTGCCCGTAATGTTATTCATCCAATAGAAAAAAAACATTTATATATTTGTTTAGAAAATTGCCCAGACACTTCTGAAATTATCAAGTTAGATGTAAAATTAGAAAGGCCAATTCCTATTACCGAAAAGTATAATTATATAGCTATTGAAGGTAATATTGGTGCCGGAAAAACATCATTAGCCAATATGATGTCTGATGAATTTAATGCAAAAATTGTCTTAGAACGTTTTGCGGACAATCCGTTTTTACCAAAGTTTTATAACGACAATGAACGCTATGCTTTTCCTTTAGAAATGAGTTTTTTAGCAGATCGTTACCAACAGCTTTCTGATGATTTAGCACAGTTCGATTTATTTAAAAATTTTATTGTTTCAGATTACTACATTTTTAAATCACTTATTTTTGCTCAAATTACTTTACATAGTGATGAGTATAAATTGTACAGAAAAATGTTTGATTTAATGTACAAAGAAATCACAAAGCCTGATTTATATGTGTATTTATATCAAAATACAGAGCGTTTGTTAGAAAACATTAAAAAACGCGGGCGCGATTACGAACAAAATATAGAAGCAAGTTATTTACAAAAAATCCATGATGGTTACAGTAATTTCATTAAAACACAACCTGATTTAAACATCCTAATTGTTGATGTTTCTGATTTAGATTTTGTAAACAATTCTAATGATTATGAAACAATTATTAATAAGATAAAAAATTACAATGCATAAAAAAAGCAGCTTTTAAAGCTGCTTTTTTTATTTCTGAATTAACTCTAGCTTTTCAGCAAAGTAATCGCAAAAATCACGCATGGTAGCACTCATTTTTTCGTCGTTTGTAGCTCTTTCAAAAGAGTTTGCCATAGACACTAAAGTTTGATGGAAAAATTGCTTCATTTCATCTACAGGCATATCTTTAGTCCATAAATCCATACGTAACGTATCTTTTTGTTTATGATCCCAAACAGATAGCATAATTGCTTTTGAAGCTTCATCTTTTATACCTCCGTCTTCTGCATTCCAAGTAATTTCTTCTGGAATTCTATTTTCGTCTAACCCTACTTTAAATGTTATTTTTGATGTATGTTCTATCGCCATTATCTTTTTGGTTTATATCTTGAGTTTTTGAAAATCTCCTCTTCACTCGTTTGTAATAATTGATGCAAAGATACATCATTCTTTTGCATGTACGAACGTACGATTTGCCAACCAATCCACTCTCCTATTCTTCCTGGAGATTGACTATCTTCTTCCATATAAAACTTAGAAAAAGGAGCTAAATCTAAAAAGCGTTTATCTACATCTTTACTAGTACTGTACAACAAATCTTTTTCTATAAAATACATCCATATTTGTTCTTCATTACTCTCTGCCCACTCTAGTTTTTTTTGTGAATACCCTATTTTTACAGCATCGGCTACGTTAGGTAAATAAGCATCTAGCAAATACATTTTTTTTCCTCGATAAATCATTTTATCTATGAAACTCCTTGCCATACTAGGTAGCATTTGTTTACCTACTATAGCCTTGGCAACGTCAACTACGATGTGCTTTTTAGTATTATTTTGTTTTACATAAGCTGGATAATCATTATAAAATTCATGTTTTTCACCTAAATAAGCATCTAAAGAAACCAACAACAAACTATCTGTATATACAATTCTGTTATTATAATCAATATTTGTTAGCATGGTAATCACTTTCGGACTAACAAACCTTGGGTTATAATATTTTACATGCTTAAACAATGATATTAATTGCTCCTTTTCTTCTTCGATATCAGAAAAAACCTTTTGAGTTTCAGCAAATAATTCTTGCTCATCTTTATTATTAATCTTATTTATCCAAACACTATCAGGTTGTGGAGGGAAAAGCATCGGGTACTTTTCTTTTGTCTTAGTAAGCTCGTTTGTTTTAGTTGTATAAAAGTCAACATCAAAACGTTCTAAATTGACATTTACACTAATATTAGATACATCAACATCTAACTTATTACTTTCTTCGTTTTTACATGAAAAACTTATAAAAACTAAGGCAACTAGTGCTAAAATTTTTCTCATGAACTTTAGTATATTTACATTCTAAATTACAACGTCGAAATTACTAAATTAGTTTTTACCTCTTAACTGTAAACTCTTAAAATATCACAAAAATGAATACTCCTAAGGTTGCTGAACACATTATAAATTGGTTAAAAGATTACGCTACTAATGCAAAAGTGAATGGTTTTGTTGTAGGAATTTCTGGTGGTATTGATAGTGCAGTTACCTCTACTTTGTGTGCTAAAACTGGTTTACCTACGTTGTGTGTTGAGTTACCTATTCATCAAGCTAAAAGTCAGGTAAACAGAGCTAATGAACACATAAAACAATTAAAAGAACGTTTTAGCAATGTGAGTGAAGCAGAGGTAAACTTAACCTCTACTTTTGAAGATTTTAAAACGGTGGTTCCTCCAATAGAGTCTTCTCCTAAAGTTGATTTAGCTTTAGCAAACACTCGTGCTCGTTTACGTATGACAACCTTATACTATTTTGCTGGGTTGCACGGTTTATTAGTTGCAGGAACTGGAAACAAAGTGGAGGATTTTGGTGTTGGGTTTTATACCAAATACGGTGATGGCGGTGTAGATTTAAGTCCTATTGCTGACTTAGTAAAATCAGAAGTATATGAATTGGCCGCATATTTAGATGTTCCTTCTTCTATTCAAAAAGCACAACCTACTGATGGTTTATTTGGTGATAGTAGAACAGACGAAGACCAAATAGGAGCTTCATACGACGAGTTAGAATGGGCAATGGAAATGCAAGATGCTGGTAAAACTGTGGATGACTTTTCTGGTAGAGAACTAGAGGTATATAAAATATACACGCGTCTTAACCGAATTAATCAGCATAAAATGATACCTATTCCTATTTGTGAAATTCCTAAAGAATTTAAATAATAAAATAATTTTACTTTTCTATTAATTTTATTCTTAGTAAGTGATATTTAGATTACACGGTTTAATTTTTCAAAAAGACGTTTTTTCAACCCTGTATAATTACCTATTTCTTCTAGATTAGGCACTGCTTTTTGCTCTTGGCTTTCTTGTAGGATTTCTTTAATTTTTTCTTCAATTAAGACTCTACGCAAGTTTAAAATAGCATCAGTTACCAACTTTGGAAGAATTTTAACGGTTTCTGTTACAAAAACCTCTTTGCGTTCCCAATCACTTAGGTTATATTTTTCTTCATCCATCAAAATATTAGTTACTAAACTAGATATTTGTGGATTTTCGTGCATTACCAAATGATCTACTTTAATTTTTTCATCTTGATTTAATTGATGAATTAACTCATAGTAGGTTAATCGAAATATTTCGTTGGTAAACTCTATTTCATCTTCTTGTAAGTTCAAGTACAACTCATTTGAAACCGTATTTTGATATTCTTCTTTTTCTAAAAATGGACGCCCTCTTTCATCAACTGCATCTACCCAGTTTACAAAATCAACAACTTCATTTCCGTATAACAACAATATTCTAATAACCTCTTTTTCAAGAATATTTAATTGGTTGATATTGTGTTGCAACTTCCCTTTTCCTCCTTTTATTGCTTCCATTGAAGCTTGTCCTTGCTCTTGAAAGTATTCTGAAGGTGGTTGGTTAGGGTCTTGCCCTGCACTACTCTTTCTCGTTGCTGTTGCTCCTTTTTTTAACAACTGGGCTAACTCACTAAATAATACTCTCTCGGAAATGTCCATAATACGTGCACACTCTTGCACATACACTTCCCGTTGAATACCATCAGGAATTTTAGAAATACTTGTAACTATATCTCGAATTAAACCTGCTTTTTTTACAGGATCATTCGCTGCTTCTTTCATTAATAAAGAAACTTTGAACTCTATAAAGTCTTGTGATTTTTCTTCTAAATATTGTTTTAATTCAGCATTCGAATGCGCTTTAGCAAAACTATCAGGGTCTTCACCTTCTGGAAAAGCTACTACCCTAACGTTCATTCCTTGCTCAAGAATTAAATCTATTCCACGAATTGAGGCTCTAATTCCAGCTGCATCACCATCAAAAAGCACAGTTATATTCTGTGTTAATCGATTTACCAAACGAATTTGATCGGGTGTTAATGCTGTACCAGAAGAGGCTACGACATTTTCAATTCCTGATTGATGAAATGAAATTACATCAGTATATCCTTCTACTAAAAAGCAGTTATCTTCTTTCGCTATTTCTTTTTTAGCTTGGTATAGACCGTAAAGAATTTTACTTTTATGATAGATATCACTCTCAGGAGAATTGAGGTATTTTGCGGCCTTTTTATCGTTAGTAAGTATTCTACCTCCAAAACCTAAAATACGACCAGACATACTGTGAATAGGAAACATCACACGCCCTTTGAATCGGTCGAACTTCCTATCTTCTGCTCCTCCTTCTTTTACAATTGTTAAACCAGTAGATTTTAGATATTTTAAATCATACCCTTTGTCCAACGCTGCTTTGGTAAAATTATCCCATTCGTCTTTACAATACCCTAAATCAAACTTTTCAATAGTATCTTCTCTAAACCCTCTCTCTTTGAAATAAGACAGCCCAATTGCTCTTCCGTTTTGTGTATTCATTAATACATCATGAAAGTAGTCTTTGGCAAATTTTGAAACCAGGAACATACTTTCTCGCTCATTCATCTGCTGTTTTTGTTCATCAGACTGCTCGGTTTCTTCAATTTCAATATTGTATTTTTTAGCTAACCACCTTATTGCTTCTGGGTAGGTATAATGCTCGTGTTCCATTAAAAATGAAATTGCATTCCCTCCTTTTCCCGTACTAAAATCTTTCCATATTTGTTTTACAGGCGATACCATAAACGAAGGAGTACGTTCGTCTGTAAACGGACTTAACCCTTTAAAGTTACTTCCTGATTTTTTTAACTGAACGAATTCTCCTATCACCTCTTCTACTCGAGCGTTCTCAAAAACTTTATCAATGGTTTGTTGGGTTATCATATACTACAGAAATACAGCAAACAAATATACTACTAGTTTTAAAAGTTATTTTATTGTTACAAAACTCTAGGCAAATTTAATTTGCTAAAAACATATAATTACATAATTTTGACAAAAATTTCCCCAAATACAAATTAATGAAAATAATTACTTCAGCTTGTTTTGCAACTTTTTTTGCATTTAACATATATTCACAAGAAACAATTCGTATTCCTGATATTGGCTTAGAAGAATGTTTAATTAACTTAAAAATTGACTCGAATGGTTTGAACGGTAGTATTACAATTAGTGATGCTGAGTATGTTACCAACTTAAATGTTAATGATCCTGTTACTAATAAAGATTTACCTAATGTATATTCTAAAATTAAAGACTTAACAGGCTTAGAAAGTTTTCCTAATTTAAGACGTTTAGATTGTTTTGGCAATGAAATTACTAAAATTGATTTATCACAAAGCTCTTCTATTAGTTTTTTAAACTGTAGTGAAAATAAAATTGAACGTTTGGATGTTAGCAAAAATCATAATTTAACTTATATAAGTTGTGATTATAACAAATTAACATCTTTAATACTTGGTGAAAACCCAAACATTCAAAGTTTATACGCTAGTTACAATCAACTTACTACGTTAGACGTTTCAAACTGCCCTAACTTAGAAAGTATGGATGTTACTGGTAATAAAATTAAAACTATAATTGTTAGTGAAAAGCAATTAGCTAACATTCCTCAAGGATGGTATAAAGACGAAAAAACTACATATACAACCAGTAATGGTACTGTTTCTGATAACAATGTAGCAAAAGAAGAGATTGTTGTAGAACAGGAAGAAAATAAAGTAGAATCTACTGAAAACAAACCTAAGGAAATAAAAAAACCTGTACAAAAGTATGCCGAAAGCTTTATAAAATTGGTTGTTTCTGAATATGAAAAAAGTGTATTAAACGAAACATATTTAAAGCAGATAAGAGAAGATCTTATGTACAAATATGATATTAAAGACGAAGAGATTACTAAATGGATACAGCAATATAGTAAGCTTCATAAAACAGAATAACATATTTAGTTTCAAACGTACTAAAAAAGCCATCAAATTTGATGGCTTTTTTTATTTCTTTCAGTTAATATTTTTAAGATGCTGCTCTTAATTTTTTTAATGCCGATTTTGTTAGTTTAGATTCAGCATATTCTTTTGTTACCTTAAATTCTTTTTCATCAGAACTTGGCATATCGAACATTGCATCAGTTAAAATTGCTTCGCATAAAGAACGTAAACCACGAGCACCTAACTTGTATTCTACCGCCTTATCAACAATAAACTGTAATGCTTCTTCCGTCATTGTGAACTCAACATCATCCATAGCAAACAATTTAGTGTATTGCTTTACTATTGAATTTTTAGGTTCTGTTAAAATAGCTCGTAATGTTTCTGCATCTAGTGGATTCATATAACTCAACACCGGTAAACGACCAATAATTTCTGGTATTAATCCGAAAGATTTTAAATCTAATGGTGTAATGTATTGTAACAAGTTATCTTGATCTATTTTATCCTCTTCAACCGAAGCGCTATATCCTACAGCTTGCATGTTTAAACGCTTGCTGATAATTCTATCAATTCCAGAAAAAGCTCCTCCAGCGATAAATAAAATATCTTTGGTATTTACTTCGATAAATTTTTGTTCTGGGTGCTTTCTTCCTCCTTTAGGCGCTACATTTACCACAGCTCCTTCTAATAGTTTTAACAACGCTTGTTGCACTCCTTCACCAGAAACATCACGTGTAATAGACGGATTATCACCTTTACGAGCAATCTTATCTATTTCATCAATAAATACAATACCTCTTTCTGCTTTTTCAACATCATAATCAGCTGCTTGTAACAAACGACTAAGGATGCTCTCAACATCTTCTCCTACATAACCTGCTTGGGTTAAAACAGTAGCATCAACAATAGAAAACGGCACGTTTAACATTTTTGCAATAGTACGCGCTACTAAGGTTTTTCCTGTTCCTGTTTCACCAACTAAAACAATGTTAGATTTTTCAATTTCTACTTCGTCTTCATCTCCTCTAGTTTGCAATAATCTTTTGTAGTGATTATATACTGCTACAGACATTGCTTTTTTGGTTTCATCTTGACCAATAATATACTCATCTAAAAAAGCTTTGATTTCTTTCGGCTTTTTTAAAGTTAGGTCTTTTGATAAATCACTTGTTTTAAGTTCCGCTATTTCCTCCTCTACAATTCCATGAGCCTGCTCTATACATTTATCACATATATGAGCATCTAAACCTGCAATTAATAAATCGGTTTCAGGTTTTTTACGACCACAAAAGGAACATTGTAAATTTTCTTCTTTCGACATTATCTTATGCTTTAGGCATTAGGCTTTAAGGCTTTATGCAAATACTATTTTTAGCGTGTCGCATATTGCTTAGTGCTTAATGCAAAAATTATTTTCTAGTTAAAATTTCGTCAACCATTCCGTAAGCTTTCGCTTCATCGGCTTTCATCCAATAATCTCTATCAGAATCTTTGTTTACTTTTTCTATAGTTTGACCTGAGTGTTTTGCGATAATTTCATACAACTCATCTTTTAATTTTAAAATTTCACGAGCTGTAATTTCGATATCAGATGCTTGTCCTTGAGCACCTCCTAACGGTTGGTGAATCATGATACGAGAATGTGGTAACGCTGAACGCTTTCCTTTTTCTCCTGCACACATTAATACTGCTCCCATAGAAGCTGCCATACCAGTACAAATAGTTGCTACATCTGGCTTAATAAATTGCATGGTATCGTAAATACCTAAACCAGCATACACTCCTCCTCCTGGTGAGTTGATATAAATTGAAATATCTTTATTAGCATCTACACTTTCTAAGAATAATAATTGTGCTTGAATTATGTTAGCTACTTGATCGTTAATACCTGTACCTAAAAAGATAATTCTATCCATCATTAAACGAGAAAAAACATCCATTTGAGTAATATTCATTTGGCGTTCTTCCATAATGTATGGAGTTAAGCTACTTGTTATTTTTCCGTAGTAGTTGCTATTTATTCCGTGGTGCTTAGTTGCGTATTTTTCGAACTCTTTTCCGTAATCCATTTAAAATGTTTTTAGGTTATAATGATGTAAATATAAGAACTATTTCGTTAGTATTTTGTTACAGTTAATGGCTAAAAAAACCTGAATGTAGATTCAGGTTTTTCTTATTACATCAGTTATAAACTGTTATTTGTATACTTCTTTAATGAAATCTTCAAAAGAAACTTCTTTAGTATCAAAACTCATGTTTTCTTTATAGAAAGCTAATAATTTCTGAGAAATTAATTGCTCTTGTAAACGACGAGCTTCATCTTGATTTTGTAAGATTCTTCCTGCGATATCTTCTAACTCTTTTTCTTCTGGATTCATGTTACCAAACTGAGCCATTTGAGCTCTAATAAATCCTTTAGCGTAGTCTACTAACTCTGCATAGTCTAATTTGATATCGTTATCTTTCATAATCTTTCCTTCAATTAATTGGTAACGTAATCCTTTTTCAGACTTGTTGTACTCTTCAACAGCTTCTTCAGCAGTTAATTCTTTTTCTCCTGCAGTTTGTAACCACTTTTGTAAGAATTCAACTGGTAAATCAAATTTAGTATTCTCTACTAAGTTCTCAGTAATTGCGTTTAACAATTGTTGATCTGCTTGTTGTTGAAATTGCTTTTCTGCGTCTTCTTTAATTTTATCTTTTAAATCAGTTACAGTTTTTACGCTTCCGTCAGCAAATAACTTGTCAAATAATTCTTGATCTAATTCTGCTGGTTCTATCTCAGTAATTTCTTCAATAGTAAATGTTACAGGAATGTCTAAGTCGTGAACCTCATCGTGAGATACGCCTAAAGCTCCTTGTAACTTGTGCTCGTCTTCGAATAAGTTTTTAGTTTTTAACTCTAAAACATCTCCTACTTTAGCACCAACAAACTTCTTTAAGTTTGTTTTTCCTTTAATATCTTTTACAGAAATTGTAGACTTTTTGTTGATTTCTTTCTCTTCGTTTACGAAAGTACCAGTAACGTTAGTTTCTTCTGTAGCTTCGTCTTTAGCAGACATTTTTCCGTAACGAGATTGAATGTTTTCAACTTCTTTCTCGATTAACTCGTCTGTAGCAACGATGTTATATTGAGTTACTTTGTTTTTTGGTTGTAAGTTTACGTCGAACTCAGGAGCTAATCCTAATTCAAACTCAAAAGAGAATTTATCAGCATCCCAATTGAAATCTTCTTGAACTCTTGGTAATGGGTTACCTAAGATATCTAACTTCTCTTCAACTAAGAATTTGTTTAACGACTCTTGTAAAAGCTTGTTTACCTCATCAATCATTACTGATTTTCCGTATTGCTTCTTAACCATTCCCATTGGTACGTGACCTTTTCTAAAACCTGGAATGTTCGCTGTTTTACGGTAATCGTTTAATACTTTTGTTACTTTATCTTGATAATCTTCTGCAACAATATCAACTTTTACAACTGCATTTAATGCATCTACGTTTTCTTTTGTTATATTCATCTTAAAAATCTGTTTCTTAAAAAATCGGGTGCAAAATTACTACTTTATTTATTGATAACCAATACTTTTAAACATAAAAATATCTACTTTTTTATCACCCTTATTTTCTAGTTTTTACTGTGTTAGGTTACTTATTCGTCTCCTTCTTTTAATAGCGAAAATAGTAACGATCTAAAAATTGACAACAACACACTGAACAAGAGTGCTGTAAAAAATCCGCTAACTGCAAATCCTGACACTAATTTATCTGCCAATAAAATAATTACCGCATTAATTACAAATAGGAACAACCCTAGTGTAACAATGGTTGCTGGTAGTGTAAAAAACACTAGTAATGGACGCACAAATAAGTTTAACAAGGCTATAACCACTGCCACAATTACTGCAGTTGTATAACTTGCCACGGTTACTCCTGGTAAAATATTTGCCAATACAATTACCACTAATGCTGTTAACAATACTTTTAAAAACGTTTTCATTTTTCTTTTTTATTTAAGTTAGTTATGAATTATAAATTTACTCTTTTTCACTGAAACTATTAACTCATAACACTCCATTATACTTTACCACAACCATACCAAAAACAGAAACCTGCTGTTTTGGCAGGTTTAAAAACTTTGTTTTAGTTTTTGGGATTTTAATTTAACTTCGCTTTATTCTTAACCAAGACAATAAAATGCTCAAAAAACACCTAACTTCATATAATATTCTTACTGAAGAAGAAATAGACAATTTTATAAGTTTAGTCAGTTATAAAAAACTTAACAAAGGTGATTTTTTTATTCAAGAAGGAAGCACTTGCAAAGAAGTAGCTTTTATTGCCTCGGGTATTTTCAGGTCTTTTTATCATTCCTCAGACGAAAAAGAAGCTACGTATTGTTTACTATCAGAAAACTCTTTTGTTACTGCGTATTCATCGTTTATTTCTCAAACAAAAACTAACGAAAATATTCAAGCATTAACCGATGCTGAGCTATATAGCATTACCAAAGAACAATTTGTAGCGCTAGAAAACTCAAGCTCCAATTGGTTACGTCTTTTTAAAATATTTGCAGAACAAGAATATATAAATCTTGAAAACAGAATATTTGTTTTGCAAAATGAAAGCGCTGAAAACCGTTACAAAAAACTGTTAAAAACGCATCCAAACTACTTAAAAACTATCCCGTTACAGTACCTAGCTTCATATTTAGGCATAACACAACGACATTTAAGCAGAATTAGAAAATCAGTTTTTTATTAGACAATTGTCCTTTTTAAGCTTGTAAAACCAACCGTACTTTGCTTCATAATCTTAACTATAGTATGAAGCATATTTTATTAATAAACGGACACCCAGATAAAGAAAGTTTTAACCATGCACTAGCAGCTTCCTACAAAAGAGGAGCTTTAGAAACCGAAGCTGTTATTGAAGAAATAACTATCACTGACTTAAACTTCAATCCGAATCTTAAATTTGGTTACCGAAAAAGAACGGAACTTGAACCTGATTTACAAGAAGCTTTAACTAAAATTAAAAAATCAGATCATATTGTATGGTTCTTTCCTGTTTGGTGGGCTGGTTACCCTGCAATAATGAAAGGTTTTATTGACAGGACTTTTTTACCCGGAATTACATTCCAACCTATTGAAGGAAAACCTTTTCCTGAAAAGCTTTTAAAAGGTAAAACTGCTCGACTTATCATAACTTCTGACACTCCAAGTTGGTATGATTATCTGTTTATGAAAAGACCTGCCATTAGACAATTTAAAAAAGGAACACTAGAGTTCTGTGGCATTAAACCTGTTAAAACTACTTTCTTATCAACAATTAAAAATTCAAGCCCTAAACAACGAAATAAGTGGTTAGAGAAAGTACATACCTTAGGTAAAAACCAACAGTAACTTAACTTTTTTTTGGTTAAAAAAATACTAGTTTATGTTAAAATTTAAATAGCTATATGCTAAAATCCTACAATTACTATTTATATATTTACATACATATCTTTATAAGATTAGTAATATGAAAAAAGTTAAAGAAGATAAAACTCTTTTGAATAAAGACATTAAAAAACTACTTCCTAAAATAAATTTTTATGATACATTCTCTACCACCAATCATACAAACACAATAGAAGAAATTGTAAATTTAATCTTTAATAAACCTCCAGTTTGGGTAGACTTTTTATTTAAATTACGTAATAAAATTGCTGCTTTTTTTAATTTAAAAAACAACTACCCTGGTGATTATAACGAGCGGTTTGATGTTGTCGGATATGTAAGTTTCTTTAAAATTTTTTCTATATCTAGCAATGAAGTTGTATTAGGTGCTAATGACACTCATTTAAATTTTAGAGCAATCGTACACAACAATCACGATCCTTTTCACAACATCAAAGTTATTACGTTGGTTGAATACAATAATAAAAAAGGTGAAGCATACATGAAGCTTATAAAACCTTTTCATAGGTTAGTTGTTAAGAGAATGGTTAAAAATGCTTACAATTTAAATAATTAACTTTTTGTACTTTTGAGCTATTAAAAAATAACCCTATTAAACCTGTAACCTCAATAAAAGTAACCGATTTTAATCAAAACGAAGTTAACTTACTTGAAAAGTATGCTAACAAAATTCTATTATTGTTGTTTTACAACAATGCTTGTTTAGGATGTACGGGTAGAGCTATACCACTTGCTTATCAATTTAAGCAAGATTACAAGGATATTGAAGTTATAGGCATCCATAGTAATTTTACAAGCAACAATGTTTCTAAAGAAGATATTCTAAGCATTTTCACCATCAACGAACTTCCATTCCCAATTTACATTGATAAAGATCACAAAATGTACGATTTCTTTAATTCGGAAGGAACGCCTCAATGGGTGTTACTAACCGCAAAAGGTGAAGTATATCGATCTATTTTTGGGTCGCAAGATAATGCTCAAAATAGATTATATTACGCCTTAGAAAGTTTAACCAAAACAAGTAATTAGATTAGCTAGTTATTCTTTTAACACCTTCGCTACTTGACTGGCTATTGCCTCTTTAACTTCTTTATCTTCTTGTAACAAATACAACAAACTATCTTTTAAACGACTATTAATATCTTTGATTTTATATATTGAAGAAGGTTCGTTTGTTACTGACAAAAGCATTTCTTCTTTACCTGTTAATAACCAAGTTGGGTTTATTTCAGGAAAAGAATGTAGAATTTTGTTTAAAACATTACTTTTAAATGATGATTTTCTTCGTATTGCCGTTCCAATAGAGTTGTTAGAAACATCAATGATTTCTTCAAAAGACCTTATATTTAACCTTTTATAGTTAATCACCTCCTCTACCCTTTTATATGTTTCATCTACAAAGTCGCTCATTAAAAATAACTTTTTTCTAAAATTTATTTAATTTTGTTTTCGTGTTTAGATTTTTGTTTGTATTTTTACTTCGTAATAAGTACACAATACGTACAAATATAAATTAAAAAGTGCTATCAACTTCTAAAAAACAACTTGAGTTTTTATGATAACTGCTACACAACGAAAAGAATTAGAAAAAATTAAGCCACCTAAATACCGCGACAAGGTAAAAAACTACTTGAGTAAAAACGGTCATGATTTCTCTTTAGAAACCATACAAAAAGTATACTCAGGTAAAAGGAAAAACTTAATTGTTGAAAAAGCTATAGTAAATGTTTTTTACAACTACATGAAAAACCAACAAATAATTGATGACAATATCAACTATTTAATTGACGAGATAAACAGTGATTTCCCTTAATAATTTTTTTGTTTTTCGCCGGGGGGCGATTATTTTAAGCGAGGGACTAGGGATTAATAAATTCCTCCTCGCTTTTTATTTTAAAAAAGTTACAGCTTCTTTATAAAAATATTCTGGATTTTCAGCATGCAGCCAGTGTCCAGCATTGGGTATTGTTTTTATCACTGCTTTTGGAAAATGTGCCTGAATTAATGGCTCATCTTCTTTTGATATATATCCTGAATTCGATCCACGCAAAAACAACGTTTTTCCTTCAAAAACTGTAAAAGACGGCAACGCAACACCTACTTCACTATTATTTTCTGTTAACGACTTTAAATTAAAACGAAACCCTAATTCGTCTTTCGTTTTTCTATACACATTCTTGGCTAAAAATTGACGGATTCCTTTTTCTGGAATTAACTCAGCTAATTTTTCATCTACTAACTTACGTGAAGTTTGCACCGAAAAATCTACGGAGTTTAACGCCGCTAAAATTTCGTGATGATGTGGCGGATACATTCTTGGAGAAATATCGGCTACAATTAGTTTATTTACTAACTCAGGGTATTCGGTTGCAAATAACATTACTGTTTTTCCTCCCATAGAATGCCCTAACAAATCTACTTTTTTAAGATTATGATATTGAATGTAATTATACAAATCTCCTACCATTAACTCATAATCAAAAGCGTCCGAATGAAAACTTCGTCCATGATTACGCTGATCTATTAAGTGCACCTCAAAACCATCTTCTGCAAATTTATTGGCATGCGACTTCCAATTGTCTCCCATACCAAAGTATCCATGCAAAATAAGTAACGGGGATCCTTCTCCAATGATTTTTGAATGTAATACTTCCATAATTATTGCAAACGATGTAAATACATATTCACAACATTTTCTAAGCCTAAATATAAACTTTCAGATATTAACGCATGCCCTATAGACACTTCAGCCAAATGAGGAATATTTTGTTTAAAAAATTGAATATTATCTAAGCTTAAATCATGACCTGCATTAACTCCTAAACCTAATTCATTTGCTAAAATTGCAGCTTCCGCGTATGGTTTTACCGCTTCTTTGTTTCCTTTTTCGTACTGCGTGGCAAACTCCTCTGTATACAACTCAACTCTATCGGCTCCTGTTTTAGCCGCAGCTTCAATTAACTTTAAATTTGTATCAATAAAAATTGATGCTCTAATTCCTGCTTCTTTAAACTCAGCAATCACATCTTTTAAATACGATTGATGTGTTATAGTATCCCAACCAGCGTTAGATGTAAGTTGATCAACGCTATCAGGCACCAACGTTACTTGTGTTGGTTTAATTTCTAACACCATTTGTTTAAATTTATCAATTGGATTTCCTTCAATATTATATTCAGTTGTTACAATTGATTTTAAATCATAAGCATCTTGGTAACGAATATGACGTTCATCTGGCCTTGGATGAATTGTGATTCCTTCGGCCCCAAAACTTTGTATGTCAGTTGCTACTTTTAGTAAATTAGGCACGTTACCACCTCTAGAATTACGAAGTGTAGCTATTTTATTAATATTAACACTTAACTTTGTCATGTTGTAAAATTATAGGACAAAGGTAACGCATTCAAACATTTTAAACTATATTCGTAGTAATGAAAATCAATGATTTTATATTAAAAGAAATTAAAGCACTTACGCTAAACGACACAGTGAAAAGTGCTCAAAAGCTGTGTAATGATTTACCTATAACTCATATTCCTGTTGTTGAAAACGACAGATTAATAGGTTGTTTACCTGAAAGTGATATTCAAACTATTGAAAATAAAAATCGTACACTGAGTGAATACTCTTATTTACTAGATCATTTTTACACAAATGAAAATGCTACACTACTCGATTTAATTACTTTATTTGCTGATAACGACTCGAATTTAATTCCTGTTATAGATAAAAACCTGCATTATGTAGGCTATTATGAATTGAGTGATATTTTAGATGCTTTTGCTAACAGCCCTTTTTTACATAATGAAAGTGATACTTTAATTATTGACAAGAATAAAACAGATTATTCTATGGGGCAAGTAGCTCAAATAGTTGAAGCCAATAACGGTAAATTATTAGGTGCATATATTTCTTCAGAAAACATAAATAGCATTGAAGTAACCCTTAAAGTTGTTTCAGAAGAAATAAATGAAATTATTCAAACATTTCGTAGGTACGGTTACAACGTTATTACACAACACGAAGATGATTTTTATTTAGAAGAACTTAAAGATAGAGCTGCTTATTTAAGAAAGTACTTGGATATGTAATTTTTTCAATAACCAACACAAAATTTTAACAGTGAAAAAAGTCGCTATTTACGGTCAAGCATATACTACACTTGCAGATAAAGAGGTTAAAATTCTTTTAACTATCTTAGAAAAACATAATATTGTTGTTTTTTTTGAACAACAATTCTATAATTTATTTCTTGAAAAGAATTCACTAAATAAAAAGTATCCTACCTACGCACATTTTAATGACTTATCAAACACTTTTGATGTAATGTTTACCATAGGTGGAGATGGTACTATTTTGAGAGCTGTAACCTACATTAGAGATTTAGATATTCCTATTATGGGTATTAATACGGGGCGTTTAGGTTTTTTGGCCACCATACAAAAAGATCAAATTGAAGAAGCAATTAACTTAATGCTTAAAAAAGAATATACACTTCAAGAACGATCTTTATTACAAATAGAAACTTCTCCTACAACAGAAGATTTTTCTGAACTTAACTTTGCTCTTAATGAGGTTACTATTGCTAGAAGAAACACAACTTCTATGATTGGAATTAAAACCTCATTGAACGAAGAATATTTAACAAATTATTGGGCTGATGGATTAATTATAGCAACACCAACAGGTTCTACAGGATATTCACTTAGTTGTGATGGTCCTGTTATTTTACCTAATTCAAAAAGCTTTGTTATTACTCCCATTGCACCACATAATTTAAATGCGCGTCCAATGGTTATTCCAGATGATACTGATATTCTTTTAGAAGTAAGTGCTAGAGAAAAAGATTTTTTAATCTCTCTAGATTCACGCATTACCACTGTTTCCTTAGGAACTGAAATAAAAATACAAAAAGCACCATTTACCATAAAAAGTATTTTACCAAAGAATCAATCTTATTTAAATACCTTGCGCGGAAAACTTTTATGGGGAGAAGACATACGAAATGAATCGTTATAACGATAATGATTACAATAAAACCATAAAAAAAAAGTTAATCAAAAAGACAGATTATTAACTTTTTAAAGCAAATTCAATTCCCTATATTTGCACGCTATTTTACAATGAGAGGACTTATTTTATTAATATTATTGGCTTGTGTAGTAACACCTTTACAATCACAAACACACGAAATTGGTTTCTTTGCCGGTGGTTCTAACTATGTTGGTGATATTGGTAGTACCAATTACATACACCCTAATGAGTTTGCTGGTGGTCTTATATACAAGTATAACCTAAACCCAAGAATTGCCTTAAGAGGAACATATACTTACATGCCTATTTCTGGTAATGATAACAATGCTGATAATGCTTTTCGCCAAAACAGAGGTATTAGCTTTTCAAACACCATTCATGAATTTGCAGCTGGAGTAGAATTTAATTTCTTTGATTATAACATCAGCGATTACAGAACTTCATTTACACCTTATATATTAGCTGAAATTGCTGCTTTTAATTACAAAAGTCCAGAACCAACTTCATCAAGTAATACAGTTCTCTTAAAAAACAAATTTTCATATACTATTCCTGTAGGTATTGGATTAAAAGGAAGATTAACCGATAATTTTGCCATTGCTTTTGAAACAGGTATACGATTCACATTCGTAGACGATTTAGACTTTACAACAGATAAAATAAACTCACTAGATTTTGGGGGTAATGGAAATGACTGGTATGTATTCTCAGGAGTTTCTATTGTATATACCTTTGGAAGACCACCTTGCTTTGGTGGAATAGCACAATAATTATGGAAGAAAAACTACAGCGTATTAATTTACAAAAAGTACCAAACCATATAGCCATTATTATGGATGGTAACGGTAGATGGGCAAAAGGTAAAGGTATGCAACGTGTTTTTGGACATAGAAATGCTTTAACAGCTATTAGAGAAACAGCTGATACTGCTTCTGAGCTTGGTGTTAAATTTTTAACCCTGTATGCCTTTTCAACCGAGAACTGGAATCGCCCAAAACTAGAAGTAGATGCTTTAATGAGTTTATTGGTAACTACTCTAAAAAAAGAACTCCCCGAATTTCAACGTAAAAATGTAAAAGTCAATGCTATTGGTAACTTAACAAATTTACCAAGCAATGCCCAAAAAGTATTGAGTAAGGTTATTGATGCAACTAAAAACAATACTAAAATTACTTTAACCTTTGCTTTAAGCTACGGTTCAAGAGAGGAAATTGTTAATGCTATCAAAAACATATCAAAAAAAGTTGTTAATAACGAGATAGAAATTGAAAAAATTAACGAGAAAATTATAAATAATCATTTATATACGTTTAATTTGCCCGATGTTGATTTAATGATACGTACAAGTGGGGAACAAAGAATAAGCAATTATTTACTGTGGCAAATGGCTTATGCTGAGTTATATTTTACTGATGTACTATGGCCTGATTACAGAAAACAACATCTTTATAACGCAATAATTGATTATCAAAATAGAGAAAGAAGATTTGGAAAAACCAGTGAACAGATTGAAACAAATGAATAAATATTCGTATTTACTAGTATTTTTTATCACCCTATTTGTGGTGAGTACTCAAGCGCAAGACACAACTCCTAAAGACAGTACTGTCACAAATATTATTTCCTACGAAAAAGGAAAAGAGTATATTTTAGGAGGTATAACTGTAACTGGCTTACAAAAATTTAGCGAACAAACAGTAAGAGTATATACTGGTTTAGTTGAAGGACAACCAATTAAATTACCAGGAGACAAACTTACAAGTGCCATTAAAAAGCTATATGAAAGTAAACAATTTAGTGAAGTAGATGTTTATTTATCTAAACGCGATGGTGAAACAGTATATCTTCAATTTGATGTAACTGAGTTACCTCAATTAACTGGAGTTACCATTTCTGGGATAAAAAAATCACAAATTAAAGAGATAAAAAAAGAAACAGAATTAAAAAAAGGGGTAATGGTCACAGATAACCTTATTGTTACCACTCGCAACTTTATTAAAAAGAAATATACAGATAAAGGTTTCTTAAAAACAAAGGTTTCATTAGATACTAAAAAAGACACTTCTGATGTTAACACTGTTAGCATGTCTATTTTTATCGATAGGGGTAATCGTATAAAGATTAAAGAAATTAATTTTACTGGCAATAAAGCCATGTCTAACGCTACTTTGCGCGGTGCCATGAAAAACACCAAACGTAAAGTTTTTGGTCGTTTTTGGAAAGCTTCTAAATATATTTTAGATGATTATAAAGAAGATTTAAAAAATATTCTTGAAAAATACAGCGAAAACGGATATCGTGATGCTAGGATTTTATCTGACAAAGTTGTTTGGAATGATGACAATACCATTAATCTTGAAATTGAAGTTGAAGAAGGCCGTCAATACCGTTTTGATGAAATTGTTTTTATTGGTAATAAACAATATACAGATGAACAGTTAAGTAACATCCTCCGAATAGACAAAGGAGATATTTACAATGGAAAGGTTTTAAAAGAGCGTATCTCTGGAGATGGTACACCTACTTCTCAAGACATACAAACTCTCTATCATAATAATGGTTTCTTATTCTCTCAAGTAAACGCTGTAGAAACTAAAGTAGAAAATGACTCCATTACCGTTGAAGTTCGTATTAGAGAAGATGAACCTGCAACAATAAAAAAGGTAACAGTAACGGGTAACGATAAAACAAACGACCATGTAATTTATAGAGAATTACGTGTTAAGCCGGGAGATTTATTTAGCCGTGAAAATATTATTAGGTCTATTCGTGAAATTGGGCAATTAGGTTTCTTCGACACTAATGTAACACCAGATGTTAAACCTGATTATCAGAATAAAACTGCTGATATTGATTTTTCTGTTGTTGAAAAAGGAGGAAGTCAAATTGAGTTACAAGGAGGTTATGGTGGTGGTTCCTTTATAGGTACTTTAGGTCTTTCTTTTAACAATTTCTCAGTTAGAAACATCTTTAATAAAGATGCTTATAAGCCACTACCTATGGGAGATGGTCAAAAACTTTCTCTTCGTTTACAAGCAAGTAGAACTTACAATACATATAGTTTTTCTTTTACAGAGCCATGGTTAGGCGGTAAAACACCTCAATCTTTATCTTTCTCTGTATATTTTTCAAATCAATATCGTTATGATTTTACTACGAACGATGTAAATAAAGATGAAAGTCTTAGTATAATTGGTGCATCTATAGGTTTAGGTAAACGTTTAAAATGGCCTGATGATTATTTTACTCTTTCTCAAAACATTAGTTATCAAAGAATAGAATTACAAAACTATGGTTATCGTGTAGGTTCTTCTAATAATATTCTTAGCCAAGGAGATTTAAACAACTTAGCATATACAGTAGCACTTAGCCGTAATTCTGCAGGTCCTAGTTTAATTTTCCCTACTTACGGTTCTGAATTTACTTTAAAAGCTAAAGCTACTTTCCCTTATTCATTAGTTAATGGAAAAGACTACACTGAGCCTACGAACCCAACTTCTGATGAAAGACAAGCTTATTTAGCTGATAAATACAGATGGTTAGAATACTATAAAATCTCTGCTAAAGGTAAGTGGTATACAGCCTTAGCTAACAAATTAGTATTAATGTCTAATTTCGAAGTAGGTTATTTAGGTTCTTACAATGATGAATTAGGCTTAACGCCAGTTGAAAGATACTTTGTGGGAGGAGACGGTATTGCACAAGGTCAATTAGATGGTCGTGAAACAATTGGATTAAGAGGATATGAGAACAACCGTATCTCTTCTATTGATGGTGGGGCTATTTATAACAAATTTCAATTAGAACTGCGTTATTCTATTACAGATAAGCCTACTGCATCGATTTACACTGTAGGCTTTTTAGAAGCAGGTAATTCTTATGACAATTTTAGCGAATTTAATCCGTTTAAGTTAAAGCGTTCAGCTGGAGTAGGTGTTCGTATATTTATGCCTGCATTTGGATTATTAGGTATTGATTTCGCTCATGGTTTTGATCCTTTACCTGGCTTAACCGAAAAATCTGGTTGGCAAACCCATTTTATAATTGGAAGACAGTTCTAAAATCATGCATTCATAATGCGTCTAGGTTTTGGCACGGTTTTTTCTAAACACATTATATCAAAGATGAAAAAAAGTATTTTATCAATCGTTCTTTTACTTATAGCAAGTATAACCGCTGCCCAAAAAAATCAACGTATAGCTTACATTGATATGGAGTATATTCTTCAAAGTATCCCAGCATATTTAGAAGCACAAAACTCTTTAGATGCTAAAGTAGAAAAATGGAAATCTAAACTAGATAAAGAGGCTCGTGCTATTGAAGTTTTGAAAGTTGATTTAACTAACGAAAAAGCCATTTTAACTAAAGATTTAATTGAAGAGCGTGAAGAAGACATCACCATTAAACAAGAATCTTTAAGAAGGTTAGAGTCTTTATATTTTGGTCCAAACGGTGACATGTACAATTTAAGAAAGCAATTAGTAAAACCCGTGCAAGACCAAGTATACAATGCTGTACAAACGATTGCTTCTAGAAAAAAATACGATTTTGTTTTTGATAAATCTAGCGATTTAGTTATGCTATATTCCAACAAAAAACACGATATTAGCGACCTTGTTGTACAAATGATTAATATCGATCAAAGAAGGCAAGCTAAAAAGGATAAAATTGAAGCTAAAAAGTCATTACTTAAAAATGATAATTTAAGTGACGAACAAAAAGAAAAAATAGCTAAAAGAGAAGAATTAAAAAAGAAAAAAGAAGCTGATAGACTTGCTAAAATTAAACAAATAGAAGAAAAAAGAAAACAACGTTTAGAAGAAAGAGCTAATAAAAGAAAACTTTTACAAGAAAAGAGGAAAGCCTTATTAAAAGCACAAGAAGAAGCTAGAAAGAAAAAAGAAGAGGAAACAAAACAGAACAAATAAATCAAGAATAAAATAACATTAATTAAATTAAACAAAGATGAAACATTTAAAAACGTTATTATTAGTTGCAATTTTTACGGTTGGATTAGGTGGTGTGGCGAATGCACAGAAAACTGCACATATTAACACTGATAAATTATTAGCTGAAATGCCTGCTACAAAAGCTATGAAAGCAGAACTAGAAAAGCTAAACAAAACATACCGTGATGACATTGAAACAATGTATAAGAAACTTGAGGCTAAAATGAAGAAATATGAAGCTGAAGGTAAAAGTCAAACACAAGAGGTAAACCAAAAAAGAGCTGTTGAAGTTCAACAAGAAAGATTAAGAATTAGCCAAGCTGAACAAGCTGCTGGTAAAGAAATGCAAAAGAAATATCAAGAAAAAACTATTCCTATTTTAAAGAAAGCTGAAGATGCTATTAAAGCTGTTGCTTCTGAAAAAGGAATTATATACGTTTTCGATGCTGCACCAGGTAAAGGTTTAATCGTTTACGACAAAGGAGAAGATATTTATGATGCTGTAAGAGCTAAATTAGGATTCTAAAAAGAATACATATATTTATATAAAAATCCTGCTGTTTAAACAGCAGGATTTTTATTTTTGTTATACGTATGAAAATGATTACACAACAACCTATTGGTATTTTTGATTCTGGTATTGGAGGTACATCTATTTGGAAAGAAATCCATCAGCTACTGCCAAAAGAAAACACTATTTATTTATCAGATAGTAAAAATGCTCCATATGGTCAAAAATCAACACAAGAAATAGTTAATTTATCAATAAAAAATACTGAATTTTTAATTGATAAAGGAGCCAAAATTATAGTTGTTGCTTGTAATACAGCTACTACTAATGCCATTGAATATCTAAGAGCTAATTATAAAATACCTTTTATTGGTATAGAACCTGCTATAAAACCAGCTTCATTACAAACTCAAACGGGTACTATTGGTATATTGGCTACTAAGGGAACCTTAAATAGTGCTTTGTTTGAAAAAACAACCTCAAGTTTAAATGATCAAATTAATATTATTGAACAAGTAGGAGAAGGATTAGTTGAACTTATAGAAAATGGAAACATCTATTCTAATAAGATGACTTTATTATTAAAAAAGTACCTAACACCAATGCTAGATAAAAAATGTGACTATATTGTTTTAGGCTGTACTCACTATCCTTATTTATTACCTCAAATACAAAAAATTACGGGTGAAAATGTAAAGATTATTGACTCTGGCGAAGCTGTAGCCAGACAAGTTAAAAATGTTTTACTTCAACAAAATTTACTAAATAATAGTAATGAAGTTACCGAAAACACATTTTATATTAACAAAGAGGCTGATGTTTTAAAATCAATGTTGAAAGACTATAAAAATAGTACAATAAAATTCTTAAATTTTTAATACGTAAAACTTCCATTAATATTAGGACACGCAGCTGCTCTTCTTTTAGTACAGAATAGATTTACACCTAATAATAATTGATGAAAACCTCCATTTGAAAATACTACATCACCTGTTTGCTGTGTATAAGTATAAGCAAACATCCATTTTTTATAATTAACTCCAACTATTGGAGTTACGTATTGTGAATCTCCAAAGACATTTCCTCCAAAGCTCTTTCTATAAGATAAGGCAGCCCATATTTGAGTTGTATTTAGTGTTTTGTATACTTTAAAATTTATGTCTGCTATTTTTTCTTTAGTCTGTTCTTTGTATTGAAACATTAATGAGGGCTCAAATTGTAACTTTTCTTTATCACCAAAAAAGTATCCTCCTCCAAGAATATAATTTCTAAGATTATATGATTCAAAATCTGGGTTTAAATTGTTTTTTGCTGATAAGAAAATATTTTTTATAGTAAAATAAGATGACAGCCCATTTTTATGATATGCCATTCCGAAATCAGCATTAAAATAAAAATCACTTTCTATAACCTGACTTACTGTAGGATCGTTTATAAAAGCCCTTTGATCTCTTTCATTCTGAACCACAGAAAAAGACAATCCAAAAGATAACTGATTAAAAAGGTTTTCATTTCCCATATCTATATGATAAGCATAGGTACCTTGAACTCCCTTTTGTGAATGATATCCATTTTTATCATTAAAAAGAATTACTCCAACTCCTGTGTTAGAGTATTCTCCTAGCTTTGTATGAAAACTTGCTGTTTGTAAAGCAGGAGCATCATCAACCCCTAACCACTGTTGACGTGCTGTTAATCTTATTTTCCCACAATCTCCTATACCTGCAGCTGCAGGATGTAATAAATATACATTATCTGACAAATAATCAGCATAAATTGGTAATGTTTCCTGTGCTGAAACATTGTAAACTAAACTTAATAATAAAAAAAAAACAGAAACAATTACCCTCTTCATAATTTTTTGAAAATAAAAAACAAATATAACTAAGAAATATTGCTTTTTATGTTAAATTTTAAGAAACAAAATAACTATTATTCAAAAAACTATTTATATATTTTTATGTCTAAAAATTGAAGGGCTTATTCCTTTAACTTCTTTAAATTTTCTATTAAAATTAGATAAATTATTGAATCCTGATTTATATGCTATTGAGCTAATTGGAAGGCTTTTGTCTGACACTAATAATTTACAAGCATTCTCTACACGCAATTCATTTAAAAAAGTAAAGTACGTTTTATTTGTTCTTTGTTTGAAATATCTGCAGAAAGCATTGGGAGTCATATTTGCTTTTTCTGCTATTTCATATAAATCTATATTTTTTTCAAAATTATTTATTGTAAAATCCATTACATCACGCATTCTTTTTCCTTCATTATCTGTATATCTTTTAGGGTAGATAAAGCTAGCAAGCTCTATTGTATCAGAATCAACTAAAATTTTTAAAACTCTTAGTAAACCTATGAAACGATTAAGATTACTTGATTTTTGTAAACTTAATAAAATTCTTATAACTTTTTTTTTGTTATTTAAGAGTTTAAATCCTGATATAGATTTTTCAAAAAAAGGAATTAATTCTTTAAAGTCATCTAACTGGAAGAAACTCTTCCCAAAAGATTCTTTTGTAAAAAAAAGGGAAATCATAAAAGACTCTTTAATAACGGAAGCATCACTTTTAAAAACATGTGGTAAATTACCTCCTATAACTAATACATCTCCAGATGAATATTTATTAACAGTATCACCAACAATTAAAGTTCCCTCTCCCTTCACTATTACACATAATTGTATTTCCTCATGCTGATGGAATTTATCATAAAAGAATTGTTCTTTATCCTCCTGATAGATCAAACCAATATTATGAGTTTTTGGTATTTTAAAGGGTAAAACTTTCATTAATAAAACTACTATTAGTATTCAAAAATATGCAAATACTACTAACAAATACTAATCAAAATAATTAATAAGGTAATATTATACCAGTATTAGGTAATTTGAAGCTAAGACAGTCACATCTTCACTTATAACTTTGCCAAAAAAACAATACTAAAATGAGTATAAATTGGAACGGTGTAATGCCAGCAGTAACTACAAAGTTTACAAATGATGATGCCCTAGACTTAAACATGTTTGAAGTGAACATAAAAGCACAATTAGATGCTGGTGTACACGGCATAGTATTAGGCGGTACGCTAGGAGAAGCTAGTACTTTATCTGATGATGAAAAAAGGATATTAACCCAAACTACCGTAAAGCTTGTTAATAATAAAGTGCCTGTATTAATTAACATAGCTGAACAAACTACAAAAGCAGCCATAGAAGCAGCTCAAAAAGCTGAAGAAGATGGGGCAAAGGGTTTAATGATGCTTCCTCCCATGAGATACAAGTCTGGGGACAGAGAAACAGTAGAATACTTTAAAGCTGTAGCAAAAAACACTTCACTTCCAATTATGGTTTATAACAATCCTGTTGATTATAAGATTGAGGTTACACTAGATATGTTTGAAGAATTATTAAAACATGATAATATTGAAGCTGTAAAAGAGTCTACAAGAGACATTTCTAATGTAACTAGAATTAAGAACCGTTTTGGTAATCGATTAAAGATAATGACTGGTGTAGACACAATAGCTTTGGAAAGTTTATTAATGGGTGCAGATGGTTGGATTGCTGGTCTTGTTTGTGCTTTTCCTAAAGAAACAGTAGCTATTTATGAACTACAAAAAGCGGGGCGTATACAAGAAGCTTTAGAAATTTATCGTTGGTTTTTACCGTTGTTGGAATTAGATATAAACCCTAAATTAGTGCAAAACATTAAACTAGCAGAAGTAGCTACAGGTATCGGTACTGAAAACGTAAGAGCACCAAGGCTACCATTAATTGGTGAAGAGCGTAAACACGTTTTAAGCGTAATAGAAACAGGCTTAAAAAACAGACCAACTTTACCCAATTATAAAACTTTAGCTACTCACTAATTAACTCTTTGTCAATTTAAATATGATTACAGGAAAAAACTATATAGGAAATCAGTTATCGAATCTAGGAAGTACAACTTACAAAACATTTAACCCTGAACTAAACCAGGAAAATGAATATATTTTTACCGAAGCGACTCCAGAAGAGATTAATAATGCTGTCGATTTAGCTACAACAGCGTTTAAAGAATACCAAACTATTTCTGGTAAAAGAAAAGCTGAATTTTTAAATGCTATTGCTGATGAAATTTTAGCCTTAGGTACTAAATTGATACAAACATATTGTGCTGAATCTGGATTACCAGAAGGTCGTGCAAAAGGAGAACGAGGAAGAACTGTATTTCAATTACGCTCTTTCGCTGATTTAGTTGAAGAGGGCTCATGGGTAGAGGCTACCATCGACACTGCAATTCCTGATAGAGAACCAAGTCCTAAATCAGATTTACGTAAAATGAATATTCCTTTAGGTCCTGTAGTTGTTTTTGGCGCAAGTAATTTTCCTCTTGCCTATTCTACAGCAGGTGGAGATACTGCAGCTGCTTTAGCCGCTGGTTGTCCTGTGATAGTTAAGTCGCACCCAATGCATGCAGGTACGGGTGAACTTATAGCTTCAGCAATTATTAAAGCTGCTGAAAAAACTGAAATGCCTAATGGTGTTTTTTCTAACTTAAACTCTAGTGGTATTGAAGTAGGTCAGCAATTAGTAGCTCACCCTAAAGTAAAAGCTGTTGGCTTTACAGGTAGTATCCGCGGAGGAAGAGCTTTATTAGATTTAGCTGCAAAACGAGAGGAGCCGATTCCTGTATTTGCTGAAATGGGAAGTATTAACCCAGTTATTATGCTTCCAAAAGCATTACAAAATAGAAGTAAAAGCATAGCAAGTACTTATGCTAATTCTATTACGTTAGGTACAGGACAATTTTGTACGAATCCTGGATTGATCTTAGGAATAGAAAGCGATGGTTTAGATCATTTTATTAATTCTTTAGCTAAAAAAATTGTAGAAATCAATCCAACTTGTATGCTACATCCAAACATTGTTAGAGCATACGAGAGTAACAAATCTAAAGCTATTGCTCAAGAAGGATTAACTGTAGTTACTAACTATAAAGAGGAAACACAAGCCAACTATGCTTCTCAAATAGTTACAACTGTTAAAGGAAAAACATTTTTAGACAATCCTACTTTACACCAAGAAGTATTTGGCCCATATTCTATTGTGGTTCAATGTAAAAACGAAAAACAGTTAGAAGAAATAATTTCGAGCTTAGAAGGGCAACTTACAGGAACAGTTATTTCAGATGATAATGAAGTAGCTGACTACCCTACTATAGTTTCAGCTTTACAAAACAGGGTTGGAAGAATTATTTTTAACGGTGTTCCTACTGGTGTAGAAGTTTGTCCATCAATGGTTCATGGAGGTCCATACCCAGCATCAACAGACAGCAGATTCACAGCAGTAGGAATAAACTCTATTAAACGTTGGGTACGTCCATTTAGCTATCAAGACTGGCCTAATTATCTGCTTCCTCAAGAACTAAAAAACGAAAACCCTTTATATATTTTACGTTCTGTTAACGGTACACTAACAAAAGAGAAAATAGTATAATAAAATTTAATAATTTCTTTAGAAAACCTGTAAGTTCAAAACCTTACTTTTGGAGCATCTAAAGAAATTGAAATAAAGCCAGCTTCGTCTTTCCAAAATAGAAAAATTTGAAGGGTTTTTTCTACTACAGAATACAAGCTGGCAATTCAATTTAAGATGAAAAAAACTTTTTTTTGTGTAGATGCACACACTTGTGGTAATCCTGTGAGAGTTGTTGCAGGAGGTGGTCCTAACTTAATAGGAGCCAACATGAGCGAAAAACGTCAACACTTCCTTAGAGAGTATGATTGGATTCGTAAAGGTTTAATGTTTGAACCTCGTGGTCATGATATGATGAGTGGCTCTATCTTGTTTCCTCCTCACAACCCAAAAAATGATTTTGCTATTTTATTTATTGAAACTTCTGGATGTTTACCCATGTGTGGTCACGGAACAATTGGAACAATCACTATAGCAATTGAAGAAGGCTTAGTTACACCTAAAGTTCCAGGAAAGATTAGAATGGAAGCTCCTGCTGGCTTAGTTGAAATTGAATATCAGCAAACCGGAAAAAAAGTAGATTGGGTTCGTTTGACAAATGTAAAAAGTTATTTAGCAGCTGAAGAACTCACAGTAGATTGTCCAGATTTAGGAGAAATTACTTTCGATGTAGCTTATGGTGGAAATTATTATGCAATTGTAGATCCTCAAAAAAACTTTTCGGGTGTACACAATTTTACAGCATCTAAAATTATTCAATACTCTCAAGTTGTTCGAAATCGAATAAATGAAAAATATCCTGACATGTTTATTCATCCAGAGAATAAAACTATTAGAGACGTTACACATATGCTATGGACAGGTGATCCAATAAACCCAAGCTCATCAGGAAGAAATGCTGTATTTTATGGTGATAAAGCAATTGACAGAAGCCCTTGTGGTACTGGTACATCTGCTAGATTAGCTCAATTATTTACAAAGGGAAAATTACAAATTGAAGAAGACTTTATACATGAGAGCTTTATAGGTAGTAAGTTTATTGGTCGTGTAGAAAAAGAAACAACTTTAAACGGTAAACCAGCTATTATTCCCAGTATACAAGGATGGGCAAAAGTATATGGGTATAATAACATTATAATAGATGATAAAGATGACCCATATGCTTATGGTTTTCAAGTTATTTAAATCATTAATTTTAGGTTATTGGTAAAAAACAATTAATAAACAATTAAAACGTTACATTATTGAAAGATTGTATTATAATTGGTGGAGGAATTATAGGTTTATCTACTGCGTATTTCCTTCAAAAAGAAGGTCATAAGGTAACTGTTATAGATAAATCTAACTTTTCTTCGGGTGCTTCCTATGTTAATGCAGGTATTATAACACCTAGTCATATTATTTCACTAGCCGCACCAGGCATTATTAATAAAGGTATTAAATGGATGTTTAGCTCTACAAGTCCTTTTTCTATTAAACCTCAGTTAGATTATGACTTTTTTCAATGGGCATGGTTATTTAAAAAATCTGCTACACATAAAAAAGTTGCAACTTCTATTCCTATTATCAAAAATATTAATGTATTTAGTAAAGAGCTTTATGAGGAAATTAAAACTTCTAATGATTTTGATTTTCATTATCAACATAAAGGTTTATTAATGCATTATAAAACTGATAAAATGGGGGAAGAAGAGTGGAATATAGGAAAATTAGGCATAAAAGAAGGGTTAAAAGTAGAACATTTAACTAAAGAACAAACTCAAAAATTAGAGCCTAATATTAAACTAAATATTAAAGGTTCTATCTACTATCATTCAGATGCTCACATGACACCTAATGAGTACATGAACCAGTTAAAGCTATATTTAACACAAAATAATGTAACTTTTTTAGCTAACGAACAGGTTACTGATTTTCATATCAAAAACAATAAAATACAATATATCAATACTCTTAATGATACAATTACTGCAGATGAATTTATATTAGCAACTGGCTCATGGACACAAAGAATAGCTAAAAAACTTGGTATTAATATTCCTATTCAAGCAGGTAAAGGCTATCGGGTTAATGTAAAAGAGAATACGGGTATTACAATTCCTGCTATATTAACTGAGGCAAAAGTAGCTGTAACACCTATGAATGGTTTTACTCGTTTTGGTGGCACCATGG
This sequence comes from Tenacibaculum sp. TB-53, assembly GCF_059716285.2. Taxonomy (NCBI): domain Bacteria; kingdom Pseudomonadati; phylum Bacteroidota; class Flavobacteriia; order Flavobacteriales; family Flavobacteriaceae; genus Tenacibaculum; species Tenacibaculum sp. TB-53. Next base: position 2,166,563 of record NZ_CM202790.1, read on the forward strand.
AAATTGCTGGTATTAACAATAAAATAAACCTAAAAAGAGTACATACAATTACTCAAGCCGCTAAACAATATTATGACAATTTACAAATTACAAAAAAAGACATTGATAATGTAGAAAGTGGACTCAGACCTTGCTCTCCAGATGGGTTACCATATATTGGTAAACTCTCAAAAATTAAAAATGTGACAGTAGCTACTGGTCATGCGATGATGGGATGGAGTCTAGGTCCAGCAACGGGTAAATTAGTTTCTGAAATCATAAGTAATAAAAAAACAAGTTTAGATATAAAACCGTTTAACATTGAACGTTTTTCTTAAAAAAGCTATTATGATTAATGAAAGATTAAAAGCTTTACGTGACTTCATGTCTATTCAAAAGATTGATGCCTTTATAATTCCATCAACTGACCCTCATCAATCGGAATATGTGGCTGATCATTGGAAACTTCGTGAATACTTTTCTGGTTTCACAGGGTCTGCTGGAACTCTAATTGTCACAAAAGATAGAGCTGCTTTATGGACTGATTCTCGATATTTTTTACAGTTTGAAGAAGAGTGTAACACTTCTGAAGTACAACTACATAAACAATCTATTCCTCATGCTCCAGAACATGTAGCTTGGTTATGTAATTTACTGAATACAGAAACTTGTATTGGCTTAGACTTTAGGTTGTTTTCCATATCACAAATAAATTATTTAACATCACATACAACTTTAAAAAACATACAACTTAAAAATCAACCTAATTTTGCAAAAAATATATGGATAAATAGGCCTAGTTTACCTAATACACCTATTTACCATCATTCAATTAAATACAGTGGAGCTTCAACTTTATCTAAAATTAGAAAAATTCAGGAAAGGTTAAAAGATAAAAATGTAGATTTTTATTTCTTCTCATCATTAGATGAGATTGCCTGGTTATTTAACATTCGTTCTAGTGATGTCGACTATACCCCTTTGGTTACAGCTTATGCTCTTATAGGTAAACAAGATATTTATTTTTTTTGTGATAAAAAGAGATTTACACCCCCAGTTATTAATGATTTTGACGCTAATAATGTTTTTATAAAAAACTATGATGAAGTCATAACTTATCTGTCTGAAATAACTTATAATAAAAAAACCATTGTTGACTTTTCTACTTTAAATTATGAGTCTTTTGTTAATTTAAAAGGAACCCTTATTTCTGAAAAATCTTATGCTAAAACTCTTAAATCAGTTAAAAATATTACTGAGATTGAAGGTTCCAAAAAGTGTATGATTAAAGATGGAGTTGCTTTAACTAAGTTTTTTATTTGGCTTGAAAAAAAACTCTGTAAAAATGTTGTTTCTGAATATGAAATAGGACAAAAACTTAATTATTTTAGGCAACAACAAGATTTATATAAAGGTGAGTCATTTGCTACAATTGTAGGCTATAAAAAAAATGGAGCCATCATTCACTACACTGCTACTAAAGACAATTGTTTGCTTGTAAAAAATGAAAATATTTTATTGTTAGATAGTGGTGCCCAATATGAAGATGGAACTACTGATATTACCAGAACTATTTGGCTTGGAGGCACACCTTGTAAAAAAATAACAACAGCATACACAGCTGTTCTAAAAGGTTATATTGGACTTGAACAACTTGTTTTTCCTAGAGGAACAACAGGAGTACAATTAGATGCTTTTGCTAGAGCTCCATTATGGAAAAATGGATTAGATTACCCACATGGAACAGGACATGGTATTGGTAGTTTTGGTATGGTACACGAACCTGACCAAGGATTTGCTAGCACTACAGTAACTGAAAGAGGTACAAGTTCACATTTTGAAAACCAACTAACAACTATTGAACCAGGATTATATATTTCTGGAGAATTCGGTATTAGGATAGAAAATATAGTTCTTTCAAAAATACAAAAAACTTCTAGTTTTGGTATTTTTTTAGAGTTTGAACCACTAACACTATGCTATATTGATACCACATTAATTAATGCAAACTTACTTACTATTGATGAAAAAAACTGGTTAAATGCTTACCATAGTAAAGTTTACCAAACACTTTCTCCTTTCTTAACTAAAGAAGAAAATATTTGGCTAGCTAAAAAATGCACAAAAATTAATTAATATTTTGGGGTTTATCGAAGTATAAACCCTTTTTTCATTGGATCTTTTGGGTCTATTATAAAAGTTTGTACGGCTGTTATATATGCGGTTCCCTCAACTTGAGGAATTACAGCTTTAAATGCTCCATAATTTTCTTCGGAGATTACAGAACCTTTGAAAGTAGAACCTGTAATACTTTCAATACTCATTACTTGATTAAAATCTATTTCTTTTCTTGCTTTGTGAATTGCCATTCGCCCTGAAACACCTGATCCTGTAGGGCACCTATCTACTTCTCCTTCTGCAAAAACACATACATTTTTACTATCATTACCAGACATTTGTTTAGTATTATCAATAAATATAGTTCCGTATAAAAAGCTTAAATCATCCTCAAAAGGGTGTAAAATTTCTTTGTCTTGCAACATTACTTCATTTTTAATAGCCATTCCTGCGTTTATTAAATTTCTATAGTTTTTTGCAGATAAATCAAAATCAAAGTTATTTTTACACATGTCTACATATGCATAAAAAGCTCCACCATAAGCTAAATCATATGTAACTTCTCCTAGCCCTTTTACATTTACTGTACGGTCTAAGCCAACAACAAAACTAGGTACACAATGAAATTTTACACCTATTACTTCATTGTTTTTCACCTCTGTATAAGAAACAATTCTACCACAAGGGGCATCTATTTTCAATATATTCTCTCCTTCTACAACCTCTATCCATTTCATGTGTATTGCAAGAGTAGAGACTGCAATAATGGCATGACCACACATAGTTGAGTACCCTTCATTATGCAAAAAAATAATACCAAAATCTCCTTCATCATCATTTGGAGGCAATAAAATACATCCATACATATCTGCATGTCCTCTTGGTTCAAACATTAAAGCTGTTCGTAAATAATCATAATTTTCTTTACAAAATCGTCTATAATCTAAAACTGATTTCCCTTCTAAGTCTGGAAATCCTTTTATTATTACTCGTAACGGTTCTCCCCCAGTATGCATGTCGATAGTTTCTATCTGTATCCAATCTTTGGGAATAGTAAATGTTGTTTTTTGTATAATATTTTTATATGTTTTACTCCTATTCATTATATGTATTGTTTATAATAATAATTTGCCGCTATTAAATCTTCTAAAGCATGACCTACTGATTTAAAAAGTGTAATTTCTTCTTCTGATGTCCTAGCTAAAATGTTATTAGCACACAGCCTAAATAAATCTGCTTTAATATCTTTTTCTTCTATTATCCCTTGGTTTAATGGAATTACAATATCTCCACTCTCTTTAAGCCCTCCTTGAAAAGTATCCACAAAAACTGTTGATTTAAGTATAGCTGAGTTGTCAGCTTCTCTCATGTCTTTTTTGTAAGCTCCTACAAGATCTATATGTTGCCCTTTTTGTAATAAATCACCATTAATTAATGGCATTTTAGATAATGTTGCTGAAGATATAATCGCTACTTCCTTTATTTTTTATTCTATTGTCTCTACTGGTACTACTTTTACAATATTACTATTACACTGCTTTGCTATTTTTTTCGCTTTTTCATAGTTTCTTCCCCAAACATATACCTTTTTTATTGGTCTAACTGTGCAATGCGCTTTTATTAAATTAGTAGCTAAAGCTCCTGTACCTATCATTAATAATGAATCTGCGTTCTTTCTTGATAAAAAAGAAGATGCTAAAGCAGAAGCAGCCGCGGTTCTTTTTGCTGTTAAGCTTTTAGCATCTAAAATTGCTTTAATAGTTCCGTTTACAGAATTTAACAAAATATATGTTCCATGAATAGCTGGTAAGTTAAATTGATGATTCTCTGGACTAACGGTAACTATTTTTATTCCTGCTGTTTTTCCTGGGTTCCAAGCAGGCATTAAAAGTAAGGTTGAATCTTGAGTTGCTTTAGGATTTGTAAAATCATGATGGTGCCTTAAAGGTACTTGTACCTTGTTGTCCGAAAATGCTTTTTTAAGTTCATTTATTAACTCTTGAAAAGATGTATTACTTTCTATAAACTGATTATTAATTTGTACAATTTGTTCCATAGCTAAATGTACGTTTTTTAAAATCTTGCGATAGAATCTACCCTTAAACTACTTAATATTTGCACACTGTTAGATAAAATAGTATCAATTTAAAAAAATGAAAGCCTATAATTTTATACAAAATTATTTTATGAAGTTAATTCCTACTTTTCTTTTTACTTTTATTATTACTGTTTTACTTTCATGTAACACAAATAATAATAAATCTTTTAAAAGTAAACTACAAGAAGTTTTTCCTAATGCTAAAATTAATACTATAAAAACTGAAGATCATTTTATAGAGTCTTATCAAGTTATTTTAAATCAATTTTTGGATCATAAACATCCGGAAGAAGGTACTTTTAAGCAATATATTTACATATCACATAGTGACTATAATAACCCTACTATTTTGGTTACAGATGGGTATGCTTCCCATAATAGAACTACCGAATTAAGCAAGATTTTTAAGGGTAATCAAGTTATTGTAGAATACAGAATGTACGGAAAATCTAGACCTGATGAAATTCCTTGGAAATATCTAACAAATGATAATGCCACAAACGATTATCACTTTATTGTTGAGAAGTTAAAATCTTTGTACAAGAATAAATGGATTTCTACGGGTATTAGTAAAGGAGGAGAAACTGCATTAATTTATAAATATAATTTTCCTAATGATATTGATGTAACTGTGCCTTACGTAGCTCCTTTAATAAACGGTACAGAAGATATTAGAACTAACGATTTCATAAATACTATTAAGAATGAAACTTGTAGAGATAGAATTAAAACATTTCAACGTGCTATTTTACATAAAAGAAGCGATATAATTCCATTACTAAAAGAATATGCTACGACTAATGAGATTACTTTTAATGAAGTTCCTTTTAATGAAGTTTTAGAATATGCTGTATTAGAATTTCCTTTTTCTTTTTGGCAATGGGGAGATGGCAAGTGTGATAAAATACCTGAGAACAATGATGATATCAACGTATTATTTAACTTTTTAATAAAGAACTCTGATATTACTGTTTATAGTGATTGGGGATATAACTATTACCTTCCTTCCTTTTATCAACATATGACAGAATTAGGGTATTATGGATATGACTTAACACCTGTTAAAGATTTGCTTCAAGTGGTTACCAGTAGTTCTAATAAGCGTTTCGCTCCTAAAAATATTGATATAAGCTACAACCCAAATTATATAAAAAAAGTGCGCAATTATGTAGAAAATAAAGGGAATCGAATTTTATACATTTACGGCGAAAATGATCCTTGGTACGCTTGTGCTCCTATACCTAAAAAAGAGGTTGATGCCTTAAAAATGGTATTACCTAATGCAAATCATGCTACTAGAATAAGACATTTTTCTGACGAAAAACAAAAAATCATGTATGATAAATTACAAGCATGGTTAGGTAATACCATTACTATCTACCCCCTAAAAAAGTAGAGGGTAGATATCTTTATTTTATACATAAACTTTATCTATAAATTTAGAACTTAACAATCTTGCTACCCCCATATAGCTAAGTGTAAACTTTACTTTATCACCTACTTTATATTTTGTATCTCCTGCTTCATTTTTATTCAACCCAACATCAATTACTAACATATCAGAAGTAATTCCCACAAAAGATATACTTTTATCCTCAACTTCAATATCATTTTTATCTACATCTAATAAACCAAAATCTAAAATTGCCTTGTACGATGTTTCTTGTACATCGTTTTCATCATAAGTAGATGTATGTCCAATACTTGCTTCACTTATAATGCCATCGGGAACTATTTTTTTCTTTTCCAACTCTATTACATTAGCATAAAACTCAAATGTTTCTGTATGCAAATCTTTAAACTGCTTATTCTCTAACGGACTTACTCCAAAGAATGCAGCTTCTCCAATTCTAAAATGGTTTATATCTTTAGGAGCGACTCCATTTTCCACCAATGGTAACGTAATTGATGTACCGCCTGACACATATTTTAAATCCTTATTAAATTTAGCCGATATTAATTCTTTATATAACGATAATTGCAATAGCTTATCATAAGTAGGCTCTACTCCGTACATACATCCTAAATTTGAACCTATACCTATTACTTCAATATTCGGTAGATTGAATACTTTTTCATAAAACCCTAAAATATCATCTCTTTTTACTCCTTCTCTTAACTCACCCATTTCAATCATGATAATAATTTTATGAATTTTATTTTTCTTCTTCGCTGCTTCATTAAGTGACTCTATAGTAGATAAAGAGCTGTTTAAAGAAATATCTGCGTACTCTACCACATCATCTGCATAAATATTTGCTGGGGGTTTTATGTAAATAGTACGTAAATCTGGATTCACCTCTCTTAAGTTTCTTAAACTTGTTAATCTAGAATCTCCAATCGAGTTTATTTTTTCAGTTACATCCGGAGTTAAAATTGCTTTTAAAAATGTTTTATCTCCCGAGAAAACTTTTGTTACCAAGCTCCATTCGATATGATTTTTTTCAAAGAAATTACTTAGTTTTTTTATGTTATCTTTTATTCTTTCAGAATATATAATTAATTCTGCCATAATTATTTTGTTATTATTCTTGGTAAATTCTCAGGAAGTCGTGTTAATAATTCATAATTAATTATTTGTATTGAATCATTGAATGATGAAACAGTTATTTCAACATCACCTTGACTTCCAATTAATACAACTTCATCTCCTTTTTCAATAGTATCGGCATGTGTTATATCTACTGCCATCATATTCATATTAATGGTTCCTACTATTTTATGTCGTTGTCCTCTTATTAAAACTTTTCCTTTATTACTAAGAGAACGGCTATATCCTGAAGAATATCCAACTGGTATAATTGCTATTTTGGTTTCTTGGTTTGTAAAGTATGATGTACCATAGCCAATAAACTGACCAGCCTTTATCGTTTTAACATCCATAACTTCTGTTTTCCAAGATATGATTCTTTTTAACGGATTTTCTACAATTTTTTCTTTGGTTAAATAATGAACCAATATCTCTTTTGTTGGAAAAAATCCAAACTGTAAGATACCAACTCTTACCAAATCTAACCTTGTTGTTGGGTATCGAATTGTAGCTGCTGAGCTTGCTAAATGGTAATTTGGATTGAATAAATCAAGTTCTTTTACTCTCTTTCTTACATTTTTAAATTTTTTCTTTTGATCGGTTATTCTCTTGTAATTTGATATACTTTCTGCTCCTGCTAAATGAGAACAAATTCCTTTAACATCAACAAACTCTTTATGTGTCTCAATATATTTAAGAACTCTTGTTGTTTCTTTTGGAACAAAGCCTGTTCTGTTCATTCCTGTTTCGATTTCTAAATGAATTTTAGCTCTTCTTTTTACTTTTTTTGCCGCTTCTATCGCTTTTTGTAGTCTATTTTCTTCAAAAACAAAAAACTCTATCTCATTTTCAATTGCCCATGGTAACTGGCTATTTTCAATCATTCCCATTATCATAATGGTTACATCTTCATAAGGTAGTGTTTTTTTTATATCAAAAGCCTCATTCGCATCAGAAACGCTAAAATGTCTTACTCCGTATTTGTATGCCAACATACAATAGGTTTTAATTCCATGACCGTAAGCATTTCCTTTTACTACAGATGAAAAAATAGTAGTATCTCCTATTATTTCACGTATAAAATTGATGTTATTTTTTATTGCTGATTCAGATAATTCTAAATAAGATGTATGAGTCATTATTGTTGAACTTCTTTTAAAATATTATAAAATAATTGTGCTCCTGTTAATGTTATATCATCAGGAAAATCATAATCTGGATTATGTAGTGCAGGAGTGTTTTTCCCAGCTCCTAGTCCAAACATAGCTCCTTTATATTGTTGTGTAAACAACCCGAAATCTTCGCCCCATTTAAATGGGGTATTTATTTCGTTAATTGATAAATTTAGTTGTTCCGCTACCTTTTTTATATACTCAACAGCTTCTTTGTTATTTTTATTTGCGTAAAACTCTTCAAACCAAGAAGTATTAATACTTAACTTTTCTTTTTCTTGAAGCTTTTGAAGTAGTTGTTCTAGGTTATTCTGTTTTTCTTTCATTAAACGCGTACTCCAACTTCTTAATGTAAGATGTACTTCTCCATATCCTGCTGATACTCCATAGGCTTTTTCTCCCATTGTTACGTATATGGGAGTAGCTAAAAAGAAATCAGAATCTTCTGGTATATTTTTTGTTTCTTGTCTTACAAAATGAAGAATTTCAGCAATTGCATTAGCTGGGTTGTAGCCTTTTTCTGGCTCTGCTGCATGTGCTGTTTTTCCTTCCAAAGTAATTATAACACTTTTTACATTGCTAGTAAACTCATGTTCTTTTACAATTATTTCTTGTTTGGTAAAACCTGGTAAATTATGTAGTGCAAAAACATAATCTATATTAAGTTGTTTAAAATAAGTATCTTCTAAAATAGACTGCGCTCCTCTTCCATTTTCTTCTGAAGGTTGAAAAAGTAATACTACTTTTCCTTTAGACAACGGTTTTTCCGTAAGAAGCTTTGCTACTCCAAGTAAAATAGTTGTATGCCCATCATGTCCACATTTATGAGAGACTCCTTCATTTACAGATTTATGTTCGAAACTATTTATTTCTTGAATAGGCAACGCATCAATATCAGTCCTTAGCATAACTGTTTTCCCCTCTTTTTTTCCATTGAAGATTGCTAACAAACCTGTTTTAGCCACTGGTTGTATCTCACAAAATGTGTGTTCCTCTAAAAAAGTTTGTATTCTTTTTTTAGTTTCATATTCTTCTTCAGAAACTTCAGGAAACTTATGTAATTCTTTTCTTACCTTCTCTAAAGTATCCTTTAGGCTTTCCATGATTTTGGATTATTAATTAACTGAATTATTGAAAATACAATAGCTGATAATGTAATTCCGAAGAAATTTGCATCCAAACCAAAAGGTAATTTTACCTCTAAAATAATTAATAGTAAAGTGATCAATCCTCCTGAAATCATTGCATAAAAAGCAGCAATTGGTGATGGTTTTCTCAGTAATAATGTTCCTAAAACAGGAACTAACAACCCTGATACCATAAAGGCATACGAATACAGCATTAACTCTAATACATTTTGCATTTTTGTTGCCAATACAATAGCTAAGCCACCTATTAAAAAAGTTATTAATTGTGAGTTTTTTATACTGATACTTTTCTTGAAATACCCAAAAATATCTGTTGTTAAGTTTCCTGAAGCTGCCATTAAACAACTATCGGCTGTAGACATGATTGCCGAAAAATAAGCCGACATCATTAATCCCATTAAACCCACTGGTAAAATACTTCTTAGCAACAATGGAAGTCCCAATTCTGCATCCAATTCTACTCCTGGGGCATATCCTATACTAGCGAACATTCCTTGCTCATAGGCTACTCTTGAAAATAACCCTAAGGCAACCCCCATAAATGCCATTATTGGATATTCAAAAAGTCCCGCTATTTTCCATGCTTTTTTTGCAGTTTTTTCATCTTTACATGCATAAATTCGTTGGTATAAGGTCATTCCAACAAACCAAATAGGTACTATTGTGATTATCCAGTTAAACATATCAATAAACGAAACATTGGTTAGTGATAAAAAACTGGCTGGTAATATTTCTTTAATTCCATTCCATCCTCCTATTTCAGCATAACCGATAGGAATTCCAATTCCTATTAGCCCTATCATTAGAATTATCCACTGAATGGTATCTGTATAAATCACAGCTTTTATTCCTCCAATAACTGTATACACCACTGCAATGACTCCCATAATTAAAACTGCATTAGTAATAGATATAGAAGGAAATGTAGCGGATGCTAGTTTTGCTCCTGCTAAAATTTGTGAGCTTGTAAAACCTATGTACCCTATTAACGAAATAATTCCTGCCATTAGAGCGACTTTTGCATTGTAGTGAAAAGCTAATGACTCTGGAAACGTTAGAAAATGATGTTTTTTTGCTATTGGATATACTTTAGGGATTAAAAAAACGGCGCTTATCCAAGCACCTAGTAACCCTGTAAAAAGCATCCAGCTACCGGAGAGTCCCATTAAAAAACCAAGACCTCCTAAGCCAATAGAAAAACCTCCTCCAACATCCGTTGCAACAACAGAGAGTCCTATATGACCTGCTGACATGTTTCTTCCCCCTACATAGTAATCGTCTTTTGATTTGTTTTTATTCATGAAGTATACTCCTACTCCAAGCATAAAAACTAGATATAACACAAATATTAATAGATCAATAAAATGTATATCCATATCTTATTTTTCCTGCTCTAATAAAAACTGCTCTTTATACTGAGCCTTTTTTAATTGCTCCCTTCTGCTTACAGATGGTTTTGTGTACTCTTTTCTATCTCTTATTTCTTGTAAAACTTTTGTATTTCTATATTTTCTTCTGTAGCGTTTAATCGCTCTATCGATATTTTCACCTTCTTTTACTTGTATTATTAACATATTTAGATCTTTTTAAAATTATTATTTCTGTTTTTTATGGATTAAACAAAGTCGAAACTAGCCTAAATAAGTTTGTAACACTTTAGTTCTCGATCTTTGTTTGAGTCTTCTAAGTCCTTTTTCTTTAATTTGGCGTACGCGCTCCCTTGTTAAGTCAAAAGTTTCTCCTATTTCAGTTAAACTCATAGGGCGGTAATCTTCTAAACCATAAAATAGCTTTATGATATCAGATTCTCTTGGAGATAATGTTTCTAAACTTCTACTAATTTCCAACTGTAAAGATTCTTGTATTAAATCTTTATCTGGTTTAGGAGCTTCTGAAGCTTTCATTACATCGTATAAATTTGATGTTTCTCCTTCTTTTAAAGGTGCATCCATGGAAATATGTCTTCCAGAGTTTTTCATTGACTGTTTTACATCTGAAACAGTCATATCTAAAACTTTAGCTATTTCTTCTGGAGTTGGCATTCGTTCATTACTTTGTTCAAGCTTAGAAACTGCTTTATTAATTTTACTAATGCTTCCTATTTTATTTAACGGTAAACGAACCACACGAGATTGTTCTGCTAAGGCCTGTAAAATAGACTGGCGTATCCACCAAACGGCATACGATATAAACTTAAATCCACGCGTTTCATCAAAACGTCTTGCTGCTTTAACCAAACCTATATTTCCTTCATTAATTAAGTCAGAAAGGCGTAATCCTTGATTTTGATATTGTTTTGCCACCGACACTACAAAACGTAAGTTAGCATTTACCAAAGTTTCTAATGCTCTTTGGTCACCTGTTTTGATTTTTTGAGCTAACTCAACCTCTTCATCTGCAGTAATCAAATCAATCTTACCAATTTCTTGTAAGTACTTCTCAATAGATTTTGATTCTCTATTGGTAACTTGTTTTGTTATTTTTAACTGTCTCATATTATCTCTTTAGTCTCATTTCTAAATACGGAGTGGTAAATCCTAGCTTTTCGTACAAAAACTTTGCTGGATTATCTTTTTCTACATGTAAAGCAATATCTCCTTTACAGTTTTCTATAGCATGTGTCATTATTTTTCTTCCTACTCCTTTCCCTCTATATTCATTATGAGTGGCTATGTAGACTAAAATGTTTTCTGGGATATACTCATCCATTCCAGTTTTATTTATTACCACTGCACCTATAATTTCACCTTTATCTTCTATCGTAAAAACATATCCTCCTAATCCTGTTCGTTCTTTTGCTGCATAGTCTATTGCTTTACGAATTGCTGATTTTTCATCTCCATATTTTTCAAGGTGTTTGTATAAAAAGTTAGTTACTCTTTCTATTTCTAAAGGGGTTATACGATTAAATGCATCGTAAGTTTTTATTGTCATAATTTGATTTTTATAAAAAAGAATAGGTATGTAATAACTGTAAGTTTCTTTAGTTTTTTCTACTGAAACTTAAATAGCAATAAATACAAAACCTATTTATTTTGGTATTTGTCTTTTAATGCGGAATACTTTTTAGAAAAGTGTACGATTATCTATAAACGGATACTCGTAAGGTCAAAAAAAACATTTTATAAATCTATTTTTTAACTGGTAAATAGTTCTACAAAGTGTTTTTAAATATATTAGAGAAACTTCTCACAAAGGAGGAGTTATTGTAAACTTAAATTAGAACCCTGGTGGGATAAACTTGTCCGATTGATTACGGAACACAAGGTAGTTGAATGTAAAAACTCGTTGATTTTTTTTCTCGTGTGTAGTATCTACCATATCGTACAAAGGTACGAATTTTATAGATAATTTCAAAACAGCTACTGTAAAAGAACCCTTTACAATGTTTTCTAGGTTTATAGCACAATATAATTAAACAAAAAAACACTTCAGATTTTTCTGAAGTGCCTTTTAATTATGATATAATTTCTAATTACTTTTTGAAATTAGTAATCCCATTTTCAAGCCAGTTATAATATTCATCTACATCTGGTGTGTATGCTATAGGGTCTATTATATTTGATTCATCATGATTCATTAATACATAAAATGGTTGTGAGTTTGCTTTATACTTAATAGTTTGCATTTCACTCCATTTTTGACCAATATATTTTAGTTTTTTTCCTGGGTTTAACTTTGATTCTACCACCTCGTCTTCTTCTAATGGTCTTTTATCATCTACATACAAAGAAATTAAAACTAATTTGTTTTTCAACACGTCTAAAACCTTTGGTTTCACCCAAACGTTTTGTTCCATTTTTCTACAATTTACACAAGCATGTCCTGTAAAATCTAACATTACTGGCTTTCCTACTTTTTTAGCATAAGCTAATCCTTTATCATAATCATGAAACGACATAATATCATGTGGTGGCATTAAATGTGCTCCTTCTGGCAAACGCTCATGTCCATTTTCCTGATTACCTGAACTTACTACTGCTTGTTTTGTAAACCCTACTCCGTAAGGTGACTCACTATAATGTTGTGGCGGTGGAAATGCACTGATTAAATTCAACGGTGCTCCCCATAACCCTGGAACCATATAAATGGTAAAAGATAATACAATCAACCCTAAACTTAATCTTCCTACAGAAATATGACTGATTGGACTATCGTGTGGTAATTGTATTTTTCCAAATAGATAAAAAGCTAAAGCTCCAAAAATAGCTATCCAAATTGCGATGAATACTTCTCTTTCTAATAAGTGTAACTGTAATACCAAATCCGCGTTTGATAAGAATTTAAACGCTAAAGCTAATTCCAAGAACCCTAAAACTACTTTCACCGTATTTAACCATCCTCCTGATTTTGGCAATGAATTTAACCATCCTGGAAAAGCTGCAAATAAGGCAAATGGTAGTGCAATAGCTGAAGAGAACCCTAACATTCCAACAATAGGAGCTATTCCTCCTTTAGAAGCTGCTTCTACTAACAAAGTACCTACGATTGGTCCTGTACACGAAAAGGATACAATTGCCAAGGCTAACGCCATAAAAAAAATTCCAATTAACCCTCCTCTATCAGCTTGAGAATCTACCTTAGTTGCCCATGAACTTGGTAAAGTAATTTCAAAAGCTCCTAAGAAAGACACAGCAAAAATCACTAAGATTAAGAAGAAAACTATATTAAACCATACGTTCGTTGATAATGCGTTCAAAGCATCAGCTCCAAAAACAGCAGTTACTACCGACCCTAATAATACATAAATCCCTATAATAGATATTCCGTAGATAATTGCATTTCGAATTCCTGCTGATTTACTTTTGCTTTGTTTTGTGAAAAAGCTTACTGTCATCGGTATCATAGGAAATACACACGGAGTTAACAATGCTGCAAACCCAGATAAAAAAGCAATGAAGAAAATTCCCCATAAACCTTTCTTTTCTTCCTTTTCACTTTCTTTTGAAGCTTCTTTATCTGTTGTTTTTGTTTCTTTAACGTTATCTGAAGAAACTTTAACTGCTGTCGCTTTAGTTAAATCAAACACTAAATCTACCTCTTTTGGAGGCAAGCACATCTCATCTGTACAGGCAATAAACTCTACAAATGCGTTTATTTGAGTTAAACTAGCATCAATCAACTCTACTTTCTGCTTAAAAACTGCTTTGTCTGCAAAGGATTTAATATTCATTCCTTCTTCACCAAAAAGTGTGGTAAACTTAATTTCTCCTTCTGGTTCTGTAGTATTTCCTACAATTTTAATTTTCCCTCCATCATCATCATACGTAAAAGTTGTTGGAATAGGCCCTCCACTAGGAACTTGTTGTGCATACAAATGCCAACTTCCTTGTATTGTCGCAGTACTTACTAAGTCATATGTTGTTTCAGAAATTTTCTCTACACTCGTTTTCCATTCTATTGGATTGTGAATTTGGCTCATTGCCGAAAACCCAACAGTAAAACAAAGCAAAAATGCTAGTATTTTTTTCATCATCTTTGGGGAAAAAGGATTAATTTACATTAAAAGTTAATTCTACTTCTTTTGGAGGTAAACAGTTCATTCCTGTACACACCATATACTCTACCACTCCTTTAACTGTAAACTTTTCTGTAGTTTTTAAACGGATTCTCTGAGTAAAAGTAGCTTTAGTATCGAAATATTTAATTTTCATTTCAAAGATTGGATCGTCCACTACATGTCCTGCTTCTTCTTTAGTATTTCCTTTTTTCAAGTATTTAGTATCTCCCTCAAAAGTAAATAAGGTTGGAATTGGCCCTCCTTTTGGAATCTCTTGTGAATACAAATGCCAATCTTTTTGAATTGTTGCGGTAGCTACTAACTCTGCTTCTTTATCTGATATCTTTTTTACTGAAGTACTCCACTTTACTGGATCGTGCACTTGGGCAAATGTAGTAGTACAAACAGCCAATAATAGAATTAAAAATAATTTTTTCATTGTTTTATTTTAGTTGCATTATCTTAAACTTGTAAATGTAACGCCTTTATTTGCTAAAAAACAAAAGATTAAAAAAAGTTTAACATTAACAACTAAGCACAAAACAAAAAAGGTTTTCAATTAAATTGAAAACCTTTGCTTAGTAGCGGGAACAGGACTCGAACCTGTGACCTTCGGGTTATGAGCCCGACGAGCTACCTACTGCTCTATCCCGCGATTTGCGGTTGCAAATATACATCTTTTTCTTTGTACTATCCAAATAAAAAGCAAATAATCCTTACTTTCATTCTAAAGATGGAACTACATCCTAACAAACTAAACAGAAAATCAACATTTCTCTTAATAAAATATAATAAAAGATGGTTATTACTTGGTTACACTCAAATCATAAAACAAAAAAATCAACACTATTATCAATACAATTCAGTAAAACATAATCAAATGAGAACAAATTGAGATGGGTTTAGGCTTACTAAGAATTGTGTTTAAATATTAAAATAAAACATGCCAACATGAATTTTTAACCATAAAAAAAAGGTTTTCAATTTAATTGAAAACCTTTGCTTAGTAGCGGGAACAGGACTCGAACCTGTGACCTTCGGGTTATGAGCCCGACGAGCTACCTACTGCTCTATCCCGCGATTTGCGGTTGCAAATATACATCCTTTTTCTTGTTCTGCCCAAATAAAAAAGCATTTATTTTTCATATAAATATATCCCTTTAAATAACAAGCATGTAAAAAATAAATACTTCTTACACAAAACAACCTATCTTTGCATCATGACACATAAAGCAGGATTTGTAAATATTATTGGAAACCCAAATGTTGGGAAATCTACCTTGATGAACGCACTAGTTGGTGAAAAACTATCTATCATCACTTCAAAAGCGCAAACTACTAGACATCGTATTTTGGGGATTGTTAATGGAGACGATTATCAAATTGTTTTTTCGGATACTCCAGGAATCATAAAACCAGCTTATGAGTTGCAAGAATCTATGATGGATTTTGTAAAATCTGCCTTTGAAGATGCCGATGTTCTTATTTACATGGTAGAAGTTGGTGAAACAGCTCTTAAAAACGAAGCTTTTTTCAACAAAATAATTAATAGCAAAATTCCAGTAATTTTGCTGTTAAACAAAGTTGATAAATCAACTCAAGAAGAGGTTGAAGCTAAAATTGAATACTGGAAAAAGAAGGTTCCAAATTCTTTTGTGTATGTAATTTCTGCTCTTGAAAACTTTAATGTAGATACCGTTTTTTATAAAATTATTGAGCTTTTACCAGACTCTCCTCCTTTTTACCCAAAAGATCAGTTAACCGATAAACCTGAACGCTTTTTTGTGAATGAAAAAATTCGTGAAAAAATTCTTCAACATTATAAAAAGGAAATCCCTTATTCTGTAGAAGTTGAAACTGAAAGCTTTGTTGAAGAAGATAATATTATAAAGATCCGTTCTGTTATTATGGTAGAACGTGAAACACAAAAAGGAATTATTATCGGACACAAAGGAAGTGCAATCAAACGTGTTGGAACTGAAGCCCGCAAAGACCTTCAGCAATTTTTTGATAAAAAGGTTTTCTTAGATTTACATGTAAAAATCAATAAAAACTGGCGCTCTAACGAACGTCAATTAAAACGATTTGGATACAAAGACTAGCCTCTTTTTATTGTTCGTAATAACTGTTTCGTATACTCTTTCAATTCATCCATTTGTTTTTTTCCTGTTGATTTCCCTAGGCTTCCTAACAAGTATAAAGCAACCCATACAATAGGTAAAACAACCAGCATTACTATAGGCAGCATCGTTATTTTTTTTAACGTCCAATTGCTGTAAGCTATAATGGCAAAAATCACAAAAGCTGTTCCCACCAAAAAGTGTAAAAACATGAAAAAAGTCCACACTTGAGGTTTGGGACCAAACAAACCTTTTATATTTGATGAAGTTTCTGAAACCTCTTCTATTTCAATATGCAATTGCGGTGACCATAAATGTGATTCCTTCTCAGGTACATCAATAACCACATGATTATCTACAACCTTCATTTTGTACTTAGAAACATCGTTTAAATGCTTCTTTATTTCTTCTAACAAAACCTGAGAATTTATTTCATACTCTAATTGAAAACGAGGTTTTAAAAAAATCTGGTTGTATAATTTATCATCCATTAAATAAAATATTAGGTGCCAACAATATAGCAAAAACTATATACTATCTAAAAAACATTACAAATCATATACTAAATTGTATCTTTGCACAAATTTTTTGCAAAATGAGTATTATTGCGATTGTAGGAAGACCAAATGTAGGTAAATCCACTTTATTTAACCGATTAGTAAAACGTCGTGAAGCTATTGTTGATTCTGTTAGTGGAGTTACAAGAGATCGTCACTACGGAAAATCTGAATGGAACGGAAAAGAATTTTCTGTAATTGATACTGGTGGTTATATTGTTGGATCTGATGATATTTTTGAAGGAGAAATACGTAAACAAGTTCAGTTAGCTATTGATGAAGCTGATATTATTGTTTTTGTAGTTGATGTTGAACAAGGTATTACCCCTATGGATGCTGAGGTTGCCAAAATTTTACGTCAGGTTGAAAAACCATTATTTATGGCTGTAAACAAAGTTGACAATGCAATGCGTGATGCTGATGCTGTTGAGTTTTACAACCTTGGATTAGGAGACTATTACACTATTTCTTCCATTAACGGAAGCGGAACAGGAGAGTTATTGGACGCTATTGCAGAAGAAATTCCTGAACCTGAAGAAGATGAAGAAAAACAAGACGAATTGCCTCGTTTTGCTGTAGTTGGACGTCCAAACGCAGGAAAATCATCGTTTATTAATGCTTTAATTGGAGAAGACAGAAATATTGTAACCAATATTGCAGGTACTACACGAGATTCTATCGATACAAAATATAATCGTTTTGGTTTTGAATTCAACCTAGTTGATACCGCTGGAATTAGAAAAAAATCAAAAGTAAAAGAAGATTTAGAGTTCTATTCAGTAATGCGTGCTGTACGTGCTGTTGAACATTGTGATGTTGCCGTATTAGTTATTGATGCAACTCGTGGATTTGAAGGACAAGATGAAAAGATATTTTGGTTAGCTGAGAAAAACAGAAAAGGTATTGTCATTTTAGTAAACAAATGGGATTTAGTTGAAAAAGAAACCAATACTATGCGTGATTTTGAAGCTAAAATTCGTCAAGCAATTGCTCCTTTTACCGATGTTCCTATCGTATTTATTTCAGCATTAACAAAACAACGTATTTTTAAAGCTATTGAAACTGCTGTTGAAGTTTTTGAAAATAGAAAACGTCGTATTCAAACAAGTAAGTTAAACGAAACGATGTTAGAAATTATGGAGCATAATCCTCCTCCAGCAACAAAAGGTAAATTCATAAAAATAAAGTACTGTATGCAATTACCGACGCATACACCACAGTTTGCTTTCTTTGCTAATTTACCTCAGTATATTAGAGATCCTTACAAGCGTTATATTGAAAATCAGTTACGCGAACATTACAACTTTAATGGAGTACCTATTAGTATTTATTTCAGGCAGAAATAAGTTTAACAATATTTAACTCTTAGAAAGTAGTTTTTTCTTTTTATTTGTAGCTCTTTGAAAATCATTTTGCTATAAACAATGAAAAAACTACTTTTTATTTTTACCTTATTACTTACTAGTTCAATTTTTGCTCAATCCTATCCGTTTAAAATTACTGGTACAATTAACTCTGAAAAAGACAAAACTGCTATTGAAGCAGCAACAATTCATGTAGAAAAAGCTAAAGACAGCTCGATTGTTACTTACACTATTTCTAACGACAAAGGAAAGTTTTCTTTAGAAGGAAAATCTTTTAGTAAAGACGTAAAACTCTTTATTTCTTATGTTGGCATGGATAGTTTCTCTAAACTTATAGAGCTAGACAAAACCTCTAATCTCAATTTAGGTACAATTTTTTTAAAAGAAGAAAGTAATGTACTTAGTGAAGTAGTTATACAATCACGAGCTCCAATTACTGTGAAAAAAGACACTTTAGAATTTAATGTTAAATCTTTTAAAACTAAAAAAGATGCCAATGTTGAAGATCTTTTAAAGAAACTTCCTGGTGTTGAAGTCGATGAAAATGGAAAAATTACTGTAAACGGGAAAGAAGTCAATAAAATTTTGGTTAATGGTAAACCTTTCTTTGGAAATGATCCTAGTATTACCACTAAAAATTTAACAAAAGATATTATTGAAAAAGTTCAAATAACAGATACTAAATCTAAATCAGAAGCTTTTACTGGTGAAAAAGGAGATGCAAATAACAAAACTATAAACCTTACCATAAAAAAAGAAAATAATAAAGGTTGGTTTGGTAGAGTATCTGGTGGCGCTGGAACCGACAAACGCTTTGAAGGAGCTGCCATGGTAAACCGTTTTGATAACAATCAACGATTTAGCATATTAGCCAGCACAAACAATATCAATTCTCCAGGTTTTAGCTTTGGAGAAATTCAAAAAATGTTTGGAGGAGGTGGTAATATTTGGATAGGTGGAAATGGTAGTTTTAATGTTAATGGAAGAAGTTTTGGAGGCGGTAGCGGTATTATAAAATCAAAAACTGCTGGTGCAACCTATGCTGATGAATTTGGTAAAGGTTTAGATGTAAACGCAAACTATTTTTACTCAGGAAGTAATTCAAACAACGAATCGAAAAGTAATAGAGAGTACACACTTCCTGATAGAAAGTATTTCTCCAACTCTACTACTACTTCTGATGATGAAAATCACAATCATAGTTTTGATACAGAGTTTGACATTGAAATAGATTCTACTCTTTTAATTAATGTTAGACCTACGTTCATTTTTAACAAACGTGAAAGTAATAGCCGTAGACAAGAAGAATCTTTAAATGAAAATAATACACTTACGAATAGCTACGTGAGTTCAGCCTATTCTAAAGCAACAGCAAACAATTTTCAAAACAGATTAGATATTACCAAAAAAATTGGAGCTAAAGGTTCCTTTATTAAAGCCTCTATAACTAACAGTATTGATAAAACAGATACCGAAGAATTTAACAAGTCTATAATTGAAACTTTTGGAAATAATGCTAGCACAGAAAATAGAGACCAAAAAAGCATTATTGAAAATAACTTAACAGGACTTTCCTCACGTCTAACCTATCGTTTTCCTCTAATTGCTAAGAAATTATTTTTAGATACTAAGTATAGTTATCAACGTGATGAACGAAAAAACCAAGAAAACACTTTTGATTTTAACTCAACAACGCAACAGTACAGTGACTTTAATACTGAATTGAGTTCTGACTTTACATATAATGATATTACTAAAACCCCTTCAGTAGATTTAGTGTATAGATCTAAAAAGTGGCGTTTAAATTTTGGTACTGGTTTTGTTAACAGAACCTTAGAAAACAATGATAAATTGCGCCCTGAATTAAGCTTAAAAAAAGAATACAATAATTTAGATTTAGATGCTAGTTTCAGATATAGATTTGACTCCAAAGCCTCTATTTACTTTGATTATCGTTTAAACAATAATGCTCCCAGCATTAATCAAGTTCAACCTTTTTCTGATGTGACCAACCCTTCCAATATTGTTACCGGTAATCCAAATTTAAAACCAGCTCAAAATCACAGAGCATATATTAATTTTAACAAGTTTAACTGGCAAGCTCGTACTGGTTTTTGGTTTTATATAAGTGGTACTCTTTATGAAAATCAAGTAATAACAAACACCTCTATTGACGATAATTTAGTCAGAAAAACCTCTTATGAAAACAATGATGGGGGTTATGATTTATGGGGTGGTGGTAGCTATACAAAAAAAATAAAACTAGACTCCATTTCTAGTATTAAATTTAGAGCTGGTGGAAACATTGGCTCCAATAAAAACTTTAATATCTTAAATAACATAAAAGAAGGAGCTAAAACAACTTCGTTAACCCCTAATTTTGGAATCACATTAGAGTGGGACAAACTGGCTTCTATAGAAACACAGTATCGTATTTCTTTTTCAAATACTAAATACGACGTTAACACTGATCAAAATCAAGACTTCACTAGACATTCTGTTAATATAAGAACAAAAACAAACATCCCAAAAAAGTTAGAATGGTTAAATGACATTCGTTACACATACAACCCTAACGTAATTGGATTTAATAAAGCTGCTTGGTTTTGGAATGCTACATTAGCTTATTCTATTTTAAAAGATCAAGGTACTATTAGCTTAAAAGCATATGATTTATTAAATCAAAACACCAACGCTCAACGTAGAGCAACCTCAAACTACATAGAAGATTCCGAAAGCACCGTATTGCAACAATATTTTATGCTTGGGTTTAGTTGGAAATTTAATAGTTTAGGTAAAAAAGGTAAAATACAAAACTACGATTTCCGTTTTTAAATCTCCATTCAAAAGAACTATAAATCCCTTATCAAAAACTGGTCAGGGATTTTTTATTTTTTACTCCAATACCTAAGCATTATATTTAACATATAATTTAACTTTTCACGCCATTTATATCGTTTCCTTTTTTTGTTAATTTATCCCAATATTTACTTAAATAAAATTAAAAATTAGCTATACAATGCCCAAATACAATTTATATAAATTAATAGTTATAATCCTACTCTTTACATCTTGCTCTAAATCAGAAGAAAACCAACTACCTCCTTCTACACAACTAACTGTAAAAATTAGCTCAACTAATCCGTTAAACAGCAAAATAGAATGGACTAATACTGATAATTCACAAAACAAAACCACCTATTACGACCTTTACTTAGGAGATGAACTAATAGCTGAATATATTGACGGTAACACTTTCGAATTTGAAGAGCTTAAAGGCTTAACTGAATACCAAGGTAAAGTAATCGCCAAGGACATAAATAACAAAACTATTACTTCTACTGAATACAAATTTTTTACTAATAAAAAACAATTTGAAGGTAATATAGAGTTAAAAAGTCAAGAAGATATTGATAACTTTACCTCTAAAGGGTACAATGCTATCAAAGGAAATCTAATTATAAACGGTAAAACTTCCTCTGTAAAAAATCTTTCTAATTTTAATGACCTTAGTCAAATACATGGAGACTTGTTTATTATAAATACCTCTCTTAAAAACTTAAGTGGTTTTGAAGGTGTAACATTAACTTCTAATGAAGCTAGACTCGTTATTATTAATAACGATGAACTTACCAATGTTGAAGCTTTATCAAAAATTACAGCTTTAGGTTCTCTTCGCATTTTAAACAATAAGTTGTTACAAAACTTGAACGGATTTCATAAACTAAAAACTATTCGACAAGAGTTATCAATCAGTTTGAATCATTCTATAAATAATCTAACTGCTTTACAGAATCTTAGTAAGCTTCATAAAGTTAATATTATTGGAAATGATTCTTTAGAAAACTTAAACGGTTTAGAACAAATAACAGAAGTCAACGCTGTTGTAATTAAAAATAATACTTCTTTAAAAACTATGGAAGGTTTACAGAACTTAACATCTTGTGAACTTTACTTTACTATTGAAAACAATACTAAACTTACTAAGTTAAATGGTCTTTCTAGTTTAAAGAGTGTTGGCGCTATTAAAATTATTAACAATGCTTCTTTAGCAAGTATTTCTAACTTATCATCTTTAACGTCTGTTAGTTATTTAATAGAAGTAAAAGATAATTCTAATTTAACTTCTCTTAATGGAGTACAAAATATAGTTTACGATAACAGCCCCACAAATAAGGAACTTTTTATTCAAAACAATCCTAAAATTACAACCTTAGATGCTCTTTCAAACTATACTTTCGAAAGAGGTGTTATAGACATTTCAAATAATAAAAAACTTGTTAATTTTTGTGGATTAAAAAAGCTACTAACCGAAATTAAGCATAAAGATTTTGATGAAAACAACTTTATTTATAACAATGCGTATAACCCCAGTATAAATGATATTTTAGGTAAAAAATGTAATTTATCATTATAATTTTACAAAATGCACCTCATAAAAAAACACGCTGTATAAGAAAATACAGCGTGTTTTTTATTGCTTTGTTTAAAAATTATTTTACTTTTTTCATCCAAAAAATAAGTATACCTATTGTTGTTACTCCCCATAAAACAATAAAACAAACTATGGGAGCGGGTGTTTTAGGTAAACTACCGTTAACTCCATAGCGAGTTATTTCTTCAACTCCTCCCCAAAAAGACAACCCTAAAATTATCACAGTAATACTGTATGCTACAATTATTGATATTCTATATTTTTTCACCCCTGACTTCAGCTTTTGCCGCTTTGCTTGTAAATACGCTCCTGTTAAACACAGCACAGACAATGAAAGTCCGAAAATAAAATACAACCATTTAGACCACAATCCTGCAAAATTGCCAAAATGTAAGACATCTACAGTTTCCCACCATCTATGATACATGGTTAACTCCTCAGGTTTTTGAATCTTAATTACATCTCCTGTTAAAGTATTCAGAGTAATATGTGCTGTTCTTTTTCTTACAAGTAATGCTCCATTATCACCTTCAAATGATAAAAGTCCTTTATTGTAATTGTAAAAAAACAAACGCTGAATTTCCAATTCAGGAAACTCTTTTTCTGCTTTTTCTACCAGTTCATTAATACTTAAATACTTTTCCTTATTTTTTTGTGTAATTTGTGAAGTATCAATATGTGGCGGCTCTGGAAGCCACCATTCCAACAAATACCAAGTTCCAGTAAGTCCTATTAATAAACCAAACCATAGTGACCATAATCCGATTAACTTATGAGTATCTGACCAAAGCCTTCTAGCTCCTTTTTTAATATTTAACTTAAAAAAACCTGATCTCCATTTTTTATAAAATAAAAAACCTGTGAGAGTTGAAAGAACTAAAACAAACCCTAAACATCCCACTATGAAGTACCCAAAATTTACTCCAAAAATACGTGATACATCTGGATCAAAAAGAGACATATGGAAACTTCTAAAAAAGCGTTGTACATTAAAATATGTTGTTTCTTCTTGTATATTATAAGATGAAGGGTTCATATGAAAACGAAAAAGTTCACCACTTTGCTTCCTTCCCCACCCATGCAATGTATAACCACTTCTTTCAGCTTCAGCTAATTCTCCTAATTCAGATTTTGGATATTTTATATGAAAAGAATTATATGCTTTTTGCCAATTAACTTCTTTTTTATCGTTTTTTATGTAATCACTTTGAAGTTTAGAATTTAGTAACCAATCTATTTCATGAGAAAAAACGGCAATACTGCCAGACCAACATATAACAAATAGTAAAAGTCCGGCAGTAATACCTATCCAAGAATGAATAGTAAAAAAAGTTTTTTGCTTAATTTTTAAAGCCATTTTTTAGTTAATGTAATTTGAAAAAGACGCCTATCTCCTACTCCAATTTGATCGGATCCTCTTAAAATATTGTCTTGTGCCGAGGTATAATAAGTTGTATCAAAAACATTAAACACATTATAACGTATTTGTAAATTGTTTTTAAATGTGTAACCTAAAGCAAAATCCATACGAGTATACCCTGGTAGTTGATATTGATTTCCACTGTTAGCTTCACGTTTTCCTTGATGTACTACACCCAAACCAATATCTAACCCTGATAAACCTATACTTTTTCCATTATAATTAGAAAACCCACTAAATTGAAACTCTGGAATGTTTGCAAACTTGTTTCCTATAATATCTTGATCACTTTCTGTTATTTCAGAATTTTGGAAACTCATACCTCCCATAAAAGATAAATCTCTAGTTAGCTTTCCTGTTAATTCAAACTCTATTCCTTTTATTTCTGCGCTTCCTAACGGTAACATAAAACGTTCTTCAGGCGTATTGCTTGGATCTGAAATAGCTATGTTTTTTCTTTCTAAAAAGTAAGCAGATGCTGTTGCTAAAGCTTTTCCGTTAAACAGTTGCCATTTTAAACCTCCTTCAAAAGAGTTTGCTCTAATAGGTTTAATTCCATTTCCTTTACGAGTTACTCCATTTTGTGGTTGTGCTGATGAAGAATAACCTACAAAACCTGTTAATGTTGATGTTACGTCATATGATGATCCTAACCTAAATGAAAATAAATCATCATTATAATTACGGTTAATTAAGTTAATTGGATTAGGTGCAGATTGTGCTTCTAATTTTGCTAATACTTCTGGGCTAATACCATTTAAGTTTTGTTCTGTTATCTTTTTTACATCATCATACCTCATACCTACAACTGTTCTAAACTTAGGTGTCCATTTACCCAGCCATTGCCCAAAAACTGCATTAATTTTATCTCCAACTCTAAAGTTTGGACGTATACTTTCTCCAACAACATTAGGCTCTTGATTATTATCTGGATTAAAAACATCTAAAGTATTTTCAAAACTTCTATACACAAAGTCTCTATCAGCATCAGTATAAGTAGCATCACTAACTGCAGTGCTTCCTCCAAAATTAAAAGCATGTCCAACACCTTCTTCATTTGTAAAGTCTCCGTTAAAATTTACCTGTACCGTTTCTGTACCAATGTCAGCTCCAACTTCAGCAAAAAATATTGGTACTACTGAATTTCCTGAAAAAGTGACTCCATCTTCTTTAAAAAGAGGCCCCCAACCACCTTCTGCATCAGCATTTCTAAATGAATGTTCTTCTGATTTTTGAGAAAAATTATGATATTGTACCGTTGCTGAAATTTTATCGTTGAATTTATGATTTAACGTTATATCAAACCTATTAGAGCCTATTTTATAATCGTCCTTTTCTCCATGAAAAGTAAAATTTCTAGGTAAAAAATTATTTTTCAATCCAGCTCCTTCAATATAAATAGTTCCTCTATCTAAAGGATCATTAGCCCAATTATATTCATATTCTACAATAAGGTTTGTTTTATCTGTTATTTTCCAATCAAACGATGGGGCAATAGTTACATACGGCCTATCATCCTGTCCATTTCTCCAAAATTGCCTTTTTTGATAACCTGCAATTAAACGACCATTTAATTTTCCTTCAACTAAAGGGCCTGTAACATCTCCAACTACACGCATAAAATTATGATCTCCTCCTCCTAAAATTACTTCAGCAGCAAAAGTGTCTTTTGGTTTTTTTGTGATAATATTCATAAAACCTCCTGAAGAAGTTAATGACGCTTCAACACCAGAGGGTCCCTTTAATATTTGAACTCTTTCTATCGTTTCTATAGCTCTAACTCCTTCTGGAGCTCTTTGTTGTCGAATACCATTTATATAAGATTCTGATTGTGGAAAACCTCTAATTATCACATTTTCTACTTGTCCTCCACCATTATCGGCATTACTAACACCTGGCACAAATGTTATAATTGTGCTTAAATTTCTAGCTCCAATATCCTCTAAAAAATTGTCACTTAAAACAGCTATTGAAGCTGGAGCTTTTAGTGTTTTTATTGGTGTTTTTAATGCATTAGTTAACGGAACAATATACCCTTGATTTCTTGTTCCTGTTATCACAATTTCATTTAAACTTTCAGCAGTTTCAGTTAAAGAAAAATCTAATATATTCTTTTGATTTGCTAAAATTGTTACTGTTTTTTGTTTATTACCAAATCCTACTGAAGACGCTATAGCAATGTAATTTCCTTCTGGTGCATAAAAACTATACCTCCCATCTTTATCAGAAGATGCCCCAAAACTAGTTCCTTTTAATACTATTGATGCATAAGGTAAAGGAAGTCCTTTATCATCTAAAATAGTTCCTGTTATTACACCTTTTTCTGCTTGATTTTGTATTAAAATAGTGTTTCCTCTTACCTTATAATAAATGTGATATTTAACTAATACTTCATTAAGTATTTCTCGTAATGTTACTTTTTTATACTCTTTGGTAATAACGTTTTTCTTCTTTTCATCGATAGACTCAAAAGCGAATTTACAACTTGCTTTTTCTTCTATTTTTCTTAAAGCAGTTGGTATCGTATTATTTATAAAGTTTATTGAAATTTTTTTATCTAATATAGATTCTTGTGCAAATGAACTTTGAACTGTAATGCAAAAAACTATTATTAGTATACTTTTTACAGTTCTATGAATAGCTGTATAATTTATTTTATTCATATATTTATAGTTTGTGATTTAATCGTGTTTTTGGTTGAATTACTTTTAACCAGTATGAAGTTTTGCCGACAGAATACTGGTTTTTTTATTTTGTTTTCTATGTCATTTGTATTTATTTTTTTTTAAAAAATTATTATTCTATCCCCTGTCTTTTTGAAATTAAAATTCAACACAAAACCAATATCTTTCATTACTGTGTCTATTGATTCTTTTGTATGAATTCCGTTATATTTTCTCCTTTTTAACTCTTCTTTTTTTATCTCTATGCTACAATTATAAAATCGTTCTAACACTTTTATTACACTACTTAAGGTTTCATCTTTAAAAATTAATTTTTGTTGCATCCATGCCGTATGGTCATTTTCTTTAAAAACCTTCTTTACCAACCTTTCTTTAACAAGTATTGCTTTCTCTTTTGGATTTAGTGTCATTCCTTTTTCTTTTCCTTCTTTTTTTGAGAAAAAAAACACTTTTCCTTCATCTAAAAATATAACGTTATTCTCTCCTGTATAAGCAGATAAATTAAATTTAGTTCCTAAAACTTTTGTTACTGTTTTTTCTGTTTTAATTACAAATGGAAGTTGAGCGTTCTTTTCTACTTTGAAGTAACCTTCTCCTTTCAATATTACATTTCTATGTGTTTTTCCATACTCTCTTGATACTTCAAGAGATGATAATGCATTTAAGGTGATTCTAGTACTGTCTTTAAGTACTATTGTTCTTACTTCACCTGCCTGTGTTGTATATATTATTGGTTTGTTAACAACAAAAAAGGCTGACACTAATAAAAAAATAGTAAATGTTGCTGCTACACTCCATCTAAAAAAGAAGTTTCTTTTTGTTGACTTTATTGTATCTTTTGCAATGGTATTCCAAAGTTTCTCTTCAATATGTGGTGATGTCTCAATATTGGTTTCAGGAAATTTGATCTCGTTTTCAGTGGTATTCACCCATTCCTCTATTCTTTTTCTTTCAGTTTCTGTACACTTTCCTTCTGCATATCGTGTTAAAAGTTCAGGTGTTATTTCCATATAAACTACTTTGGTTTATATATAGGAACGGATATAGTTTGACAGAGTCCTAAACGATAATCAAATTTTAAATAATTTTTAAGTTTTCATGAATAAAAGCCAAAGCTTTAGTGAGGTGATTCTTTACCGTTTTTGGTGATATCTCTAACTGAATAGCTATCTCTGCTGTAGAAAGTTGTTGCTCTCTACTTAATCGATATACTTCTTGGCATCTATTTGGTAATCGATTAACAACTAATTGTAAATCATTCTCTAAAAAATTGGTCACTGCCAGATTATGCTCTATTGACTTTGTTTCTTTTAAAACACGATCTGATGTTATTTCCTCCAATTTTTTTTTATTCTTATAAGAATTTTTAGAGCGATAGTAGTCTACAATTTTATTGCGAGCAGATTTTAATAAGTAATTTTGAGTTTGACTAGTAAATTCTATTTTATCAACCCTTTTCCATAAAGAAATAAATACATCTTGAACAATCTCTTCTGCTGCCTCTTTACTATTGGTTTTAGAATAACATAAGAGGTATAAGCTCTTCCAATGAGTTCTATAAAGTTTTTCAAAACTTTTCTCTTTTGTAAGCCTATATGTTTTTATTCTTTTAATGGGAAAACTTCAGTTAAATTAACTCAGCAAATATAACAATCATTACTTATTTAGATTTATTAAAAATAAATTTTATTTGAATTTATAATCCTATTTGTAAAAACATTACTTCTACTCTAAAACATAATTGTATGAAAAATAATTTTAAAGCTTTTAAAGTTATTGTTTTTGAAAGGGAGTAGTAATAAAAACGACTGATTACTTACAATTTTGTAAATTTGTATTGATTATTTTTTTATTACTCTATGAACATAAGACGAACAAAAGACATTCAAAATCTAGAACTTCCTTTTAAACTAAAAATAAGTTTTGAAAAGGTAGTCGCTTTATTTCAAAAATATGCTTCTAAAGAGTATGAAAAACATCCTTATCATCAATCATCAATAAACATAGTTCGAGAGGCAAAAAAAGCTCCTGAATTGATTAATGGGTTTTCTGATGAATCAATATTAGAAAAACATAAAGAAGCTATTGATTTATTGCTTGAACCTTTGTTTCCTGAATTATTATTAGAAAATGAAATTAAAGCAGTAAGCATTCCATTTACATTTACTTCTTTCAAGTTTACTACTCGATTTGAAAAAATTTTACAAAATGCTGGAAATGATTATGAATTAAAAGTTCGAAACTTTGAAAGTGATTTAATGTATATTTATGCATGTAGTTTAATTTTAGCCAGTGTTTACGATTATCCTATTGATTTAAAACGACCTTTTTTCTTTGATATCCCTGATAAAACAATTAATACTATAAAAAAATATCGCGCAGCTTTTAATGCTGATTTTATGGAAATTTTCCCCGCAGAAGGCACTCCTAAAATCACTGAAGAGGATATAAAAATATTACTTGATAATTTTGAAGATATAAATATTTGGAAAGAAAAATTCCCTCCTAAATCTTATATTTTTAAAGGTTTTGGGATTATGAACTTGTTTGACGTTACAACAGATGAAATTATTTCAGAAATAAGAACTAGCCTTATAAAAAAAGACGATAATTTAGTTCATACCTTAGAAGGCATCTTTCAAAGGTTTTTTGGAATTCCAGACCTCTCTTTAGGGTTTTCTATTTTTGAAACAGATTCTAATAACTTTTCCTCTTCACATATAAATAAAGAAGAAAGTTTAGTATTAAATTACGATAAAGATGTTTCTTGTGATTGCATTTTTTGTAATTACACTTTAGAAAAACTTTTCATAAACAATGAAACTCTTGCTATTTCTGATGTAGAAAAGTATGGAAATCAAGCTGAAAATAAAAACCTTTATCAACGTTTAAAAGACAAAAATATTGGCAGTATAATTTTGGTTCCTATACAAGCATCAACAAAAAACAGTATAGCTATTATTGAGTTTGCTTCTCCTAGACCTTTTGAACTAAACTCTATTAATCAAAATAAATTACAAGACTTAATTCCACTGTTTAAAATTGCGGTTGATCGTTTCTCTGAAGAACATAAAAATATCTTAGAGGCTACAATTCAAGAAAATTATACATCTATTCATCCTACTGTAAAATGGCGTTTTTATGAAGCTGCTGAAAGGTTTCATAGAGAATCATATGAAGCAAAGGAAAAAGTTAAAATTGAGGATATTATTTTTCCTGACGTACACCCTTTATATGGACAGTCTGATATTAAAGGTTCATCGGTAGCTAGAAACGCTGCTATTAAAGAAGACTTAATAACCCAACTTTCCCTAGCTATTTCAGTATTATTAGAAGCCTGTAAAGTTGAGAGCCTCCCTATTTACAAAGAGTTACAATTTAGAGTTCAAGAATATTTATCAGATGTAAAAGAAGGTTTAAAAGCTGGTGATGAAATTGCTATTTTAGATTTTTTAAAACGTGAAATTTATCCTGTTTTTAACCACATAAAGGAAGTAAACAATGATTTAAGCATATTAGTAAAATCTTATATCAATCGTTTAGATCCTGATTTGCAGGTTGTATATGAGAAAAGAAAATCTTATGAAGATAGTGTTACTTTATTAAACGATAAACTAGCTTCTTTTATAGATATTAGGCAAGAAGAAGCGCAAAAGATGTTTCCTCATTATTTTGAACGCTATAAAACAGATGGTGTTGAGTATAATATGTACATAGGACAATCTTTAACAAAAGAAAAAAAATATGACGACTTATATTTATACAACCTTAGGTTATGGCAACTACAGGTGATGTGTGAAATGGAAAATATAGCTTTAAAAGCTGCTGAAAAAATGGAACATAAACTTAGAGTAGCTTCTTTAATTTTAGTTCACAGCAATCCTTTAGCTATAAAATTTAGAATGGATGAAAAACAGTTTGACGTTGATGGTGCTTATAATATTCGTTACGAAATTATTAAGAAACGTATTGATAAGGCTCACATTAAAGGAACTGAAGAACGATTAACAGTCCCTGGTAAGATAGCAATTGTGTACTCTCAAGACAAAGATGCAGATGAGTATTACAAATATATCAAGTACTTACAATCTAAGAAACTATTAGGTAATATAGAAAAATTAGATATTGAAGATTTGCAAGGTGTTTCTGGATTAAAAGCCTTACGTGTAGAGGTTATTTACAACAAAGACTTTGATACTCAAAAAACAATGACTATTGACGAACTTATTCAGGAGTTTAAATAGCACACATTACAGAAACAGTTTCTCCTAACTTTGTTGCTTGTTCTTGTTGATAAAAAGCAAATACAAAAGCAACAACACTTACCAAAATACCAATCATAAAAACTGTGTATGTAATACGCAACAACTTATACTTTCTATTTAACACTAATCCTAAGAAGTATAAGTCTTTAGTAAGTGATCCATATAAATAATCACGATCCTTCATCATTTCGCTCATTGCCCAATCAAAATCAGGCAATTGCATTTGATGAAAATTCCCAAAAAACAAAAGATTTACTTTTTTATTAGCTACATCTTCTTTTGTGAATTTCCCTTCAGTAACATTGGGTCTTGTTGCTAAAACCGATAACACAATAGATATTACCGTAAAAATTGAAAAAATTAACGTAGGTATTATTAGGTAGTAATTAGATGGATTATCTAATTTAGGGATTAACGTTGACAATGTCATCGAAATAATAATTGCATTTACGGATAGTAAAATATTTGCCTTTGTATCTGCAATATCACTTAACGTAATATGATTACGGAGTGCTACACGAAACATAGTTTCAATACCCCTCTCTGGTAATTCAATCTTATTTTTTTTATATGCTAACTCTTCTTTTTTCTGTTTAAGTTTAGCGGCTTCTTGCAACTCTTTTTGTTTTCTCTTTAAAAGTTGAGCTATATTTTTACTTTTTTGTTTTTCCCAAAGCTTAGAAGCTTTGCTTGTATAAAAACGATGTTTTGTTAAAAACTCAAGATTAGCGTCATCCCATTCAACAGTTTTAATTTTTCTCTTACATACTAGTTCTCTTTCCTTTCGTAATAATTCATTAAAGTCTGTATAATTTTTACTTCCAACATGAGAACAATCTGCATCTCTTAAAACCTTCTCTAATTGTCTTTTAGGTTTTGCTCCCATTTTAGTTGAAGCTATTAATTTAGATACTTCATCTATAACACTTCCTAATACTTTTTTACTCTTTAAAAACTCTGTTGCTATTTTTATACCTTCCTCTTCATGATTTTCAGGATTAACTGTATATCCAACATCATGAAACCATGCTGCTAATGTTAAAATTTGTTGCTGCTCTTCTGAGAAATTTTCTCCTTCAATTAATTCGAGTGACTTCTCAACCACTCGTTGAGTATGGGCAATATTGTGATATACAAAGTTTTTATCTAAATTTTCATTTAATAAATCAATTACAAATTGCTCTGTTTCTTGTATCAAACTGTTCATGAAAAAGGTTTTTGCTAAAATAATAAATTATTAACCAGTATTAATTTTTAATAAAGTGATAAAAAAGCGTACTTTTAAAAGAGTATTTTTACACGAAATGACACACGAATTTAAAGAAATAATACAACAAGCCTCTATAAATCAACAACAAGGCATACAAAATATTTTAGCAACGGTTGTAGATTTAGATGGCTCTTCTTACAGAAAACCAGGAGTTAGAATGTTACTCTCTTCTAATGGAAGAATAATCGGTGCTATTAGCGGTGGTTGTGTTGAAAAAGAAATACAACGTAGAGCACAATCTGTTTTTGAAAACAACAAACCAAAAATAGTGACCTATGATGGTCGTTACCGTTTAGGTTGTGAGGGAATATTGTATGTTCTTTTAGAACCCTTTTATCTTTCAACTGAATTTATTGATGCTTTTTCTAAAAATAGTAAAGAAAGAAGACCATATGATATTATATCTTTTTTTCAAAAAGAAGATGAAGCACACGGAGATTTCGGTTCCATAATTCAGTTTAACAATCAACAAATATTTACTTTCAACAAAGAGTTTGATACTGAAAAAACAGGTCAGTTAGCTAATTTTAAACAAACTTTACAACCACTATTTCGTTTGCTTATTATTGGCGGAGAGCACGATGCTGTAAAACTATGTACACTAGCCACTCAGTTAGGCTGGGAAGTTGATGTAATTACCTCTATAAAAGATCCAAAAGAATTAATCGATTTTCCCGGAGCTAAATCGGTAGTTGCACAAACTCCAGAATTAATTCAACTTTCTCAAGTAAATAACAATACTGCTATTGTTATTATGAATCATAATTTCACTTACGATTTACGTTGGCTTATTAAATTACAAGAACAAAATCCTATTTATATAGGTATTTTAGGTGCTGCTAAACGACGAGAAAAACTATTTAACGAACTGTTTGAATTTTCACCCGATATTACTGATGAATTTTTAGATAAAATTCATACTCCCGCTGGATTAAATATTGGAGCAGAAACCCCAGAAGAAATTGCTTTATCAATCTTAGCAGAAATACTATCCGTAATTCGTAACAAAGAAGTTTTTTCTCTAAAAAAGATTACTGGACGAATCCATGAATAATTAGATGCAAAAAACAGCAATTCTCATATTAGCTGCTGGAAGTGCTTCTCGAATGGGAAAAATAAAGCAACTGCTTCCTTATAAAAACACTACGTTACTGGAATGGACTATTGAACAAGCTCAAAAATCGACCATAAAAGATGTTTTTTGTGTATTGGGAGCTAATAAAAATGTGATTGAAAAGCAACTTTCAACAAAAACTGTTGAAGTCATTTACAACCCTAATTATAAAAACGGATTAAGTACTAGCATAGTAGAAGGAATTAATCTTTTACAAAAACACTGTTTTGACAATGCTCTAATAATGTTAGCAGATCAGCCTCATGTTACATCTGAATATTTGAACTCCTTAATTAAAGTTTCAAAAAAAAATCCTTCTAAAATAATTACTTCCAATTATCAAGGAAGTGTTGGAGTTCCTGCCGTATTTCCAAAAGAATATTTTAATAAGTTACTAAACTTAAAAGGTGATAAAGGAGCTAAAAATTTTCTATTACAACATGACGATAATATTTTCAAAGTAAACTCCTCTTTAAACTTACTAGATATTGATACTCCTGAAGATTATCAGTATTTATTAAAACAGTAATTTTACTCTAAAAAGCCTTATTTTTACATAACTAAAAAATAAGACATGAACTTTACCAAGTTTTGCATGTATCTAACTATAATTGTTGTAGTTAGTGCTTGTGCATCCTATAAAGCTAAGTACGCAGATAAGACTTCACCAAAAACAATTCAAATAAATAAAGAATTGTTACACTCCTTTTATTTAATTGGAGACGCTGGTAATGCCGAAATGGGACAAACAACTCCTACCTTAACTTATTTTCAAAAAGAATTAACCAAAGCTCCTAAAAAATCAACTACGTTATTTTTAGGAGATAACATTTACCCTTACGGAATACCAAGTAAAGAACACAAAGATAGAGCCTTGGCAGAGCATCGTTTACAAACACAAATTGACGCTCTGAAAGACTTTAAAGGAAATACAATTTTTATTCCTGGAAATCACGACTGGTATAATGGTGTTGATGGCTTAAAAGAGCAGGAGCGATTGGTTGAAAAAGCTTTAGGTAAAAACTCCTTTTTACCTGAAGGTGGTTGTGGACTAGACAAAGTAAAAATTAACGATGACCTCACTTTAATTCTTATTGATAGTCGTTGGTTTATTATGAACTGGGACAAAGAGCCAAAAATGAACGATAACTGCGACATTAAAACTCGTGAACACTTTATTCAAGAGCTTTCTAGTTTATTTAAAAAAAATAGATATAAAAATGTTGTAGTAGCTGTACACCATCCTTTATATAGTAATGGTCCACATGGAGGAAGTTTTTCTGTAAAAGATCACATGAGTCCACTACCTGTTCTAGGTACTTTAAAAAATGCGTTACGTTCACACGTAGGTATACAAACCGATATTTTTAATAAAAGTTATAGTGACTTTGTTACTCAAATACAAACAGTATCTAATGATTTCACAGACAATGTTGTATTTGTTTCTGGTCACGATCACAACTTACAATATATAGAACAAGACGGGTTTAAACAAGTAATTAGTGGCTCGGGTTCAAAGCAATCAGCTGCTTTGGTTGGTTATGGAGCTCAATTTACCTATGGTAATCATGGATATGCTAAATTAAATTACTACAAAGATGGTTCAGCTGTTATTGAATACTATGCTGCCAATACCACAGATGGTCACAAACTTTTATTCAGTAAAGAAATTGTAAAACCAAAACAAACAAAAAAATATACTAGCTTTCCTGAATACGAAGAGCATAAGAAATTTGTAGAAACCTCAATTTATCCTCCAGAATCCACAGAGGTTAGTGGTTTTCATAAATTTATGTGGGGAGATTTAAACAGAGATAAGTACGGAAAAACAGTAAAAGTTCCTGTTTTGGAGTTAGAGAATGTTTTTGGAGGCTTAACCCCTATTAGAAGAGGTGGTGGTAACCAAACCAATTCGTTACGATTAGAAAACCCTGATGGTAAACAATACGTGTTACGCTCAATGGTTAAAGATGGAAGTCGTATTATGGGAGGTATTTTAAAAGGTACTTTTTTAGTTGATGTAGTTCAAGATATTTTTACCATGTCGCACCCATATGCTGCTTTTGTTCTTCCTGGTATGGCAGAATCCGTAAATATTTACCATACCAACCCCAAATTATACTACATGCCTAAGCAACCCGCTTTAGGTAAGCATAACGACATCTTTGGCGGACAGTTATACTTGTTAGAAGAACGACCTGCTGATGACCGTAGTGAATTAGACAACTTTGGAAATTCAGACGATATTATTAGCACATTTGATGTGTTAGAAAAAATTAGAAAAAACGGTAAGCACTCTATCGACCAAGAATGGGTAATTCGCTCTCGCTTATTTGATATGGTTATTGGTGACTGGGATAGACATGAAGATCAATGGCGATGGGCTTCTTTTAAAACCAAAGATGGTAAAAAGTATTATCGCCCAATTCCAAGAGATAGAGACCAACCTTTTTCTAAGTTTGATGGAGTTATGATTCCGCTTTTTCAACAGTTTGCACCCTTAGTAAGAAATATGCAAACTTTTGACAACGATATCAAAAACATGAAATGGTACAACAATTATGCTCGCTTTTTTGATACTGCTTTTTTAAATGAATTAACACTCGATGAATGGAATAAACAAGCTGAGTACATTCAACAACATTTAACTGATGAAGTAATTGAAAAATCAATCCAACAATTACCAAAGGTTATTTATGATATTGATGGAAAAGAAACCATTGCTAAAATTAAAGCTCGAAGAGATAAATTAAAAAAAATTGCTAAACGTTATTATACCAAACTAAACAAAGTTGTACATGTAGTTGGTACAGATAAAGACGATAAATTCATTATTAAACGTTTAAATGATGAAGAAACTAGCGTTGTTGTTTTAAGAAAAGATAATGAAATTTATAACCGTGTTTTCAAAACAAAAGAAACCAAAGAAATACAACTTTATGGTTTAAATGGAGATGATGAGTTTTTAATTTCTGGTGATGTACATGATGGTATTTTACTACGAATTATAGGGGGACAGAATCACGATGTATACACTGATAAATCATCTGTTGCAGGTTGGGGAAAGAAGACTAAAATCTACGATTTTAAATCAAAGAAAAATACAATAAACCCTAGTTCTGAAACTGCGGATTTACGTTCAAATAGTTACTTTAAAAACACCTATGATGCGCATGATATTAACAACAACACTACTGTTGTTTATCCGAGCTTAGGTAGCAATCCAGATGACGGTTTCTTTTTTGGTACTTCGGTTACACATACACAACAAGGCTTTAAAAAACAACCCTTCGCTAGCCAACACACATTAGCGGCAAACTATTATTCTTCAACTAGTGGCTACGATTTAGAATACAATGGTGAATTTACAGAGTTAATTGGCAATTGGAGCTTACACTTACGTGCCAAAGCCACTAGCGATAACTATTCCTTTAATTTCTTTGGATGGGGAAATGAAAGTATTTACGACCAAAGTTTCAATTTGGATCATTATCGTGTTAAAAAAGAAGAAATTAGTTTTTCTCCTTCTTTATTAAAGCGCTTACGAGGTGGAAGTATCTTTAAAATTTCAGGCCTTTTTGAGGCTATTGAGATTGAAGATACACCTGGTAGATTTATTAATAATTTTGACAATCAACCTACAGCTATTTTTGATACTAATTATTTTTGGGGAGGTGAATTAAACTTTAATCACAACCGAGTAGACAATAGTAGTTTTCCTACCAAAGGTATGAACTTCGATTTAGCTGTTGGGGCTAAAGCCAACTTAGACGATTTCGACAGACGCTTTGGTTACATTAAAAGTTCTTTGGCTATGTATCAAAACCTAGTATTCAACCGCTCATTAGTTTTTGCTTCTGAAGTTGGAACTCAAATTAATGTAGGGAATCGTTTTGAAATTTACCAAGCGGCTACTTTAGGCGGTGACCGTAATTTACGTGGTTTTAACAGAGAACGTTTTTCTGGAACCGAAAGTTTTTATCATAGTAACGATTTACGTTTACGTTTTGGACGTATTCATACAGGAGTTATTCCTATAAAAGTTGGTATTACTGGTGGTTTTGATTACGGTCGAGTATGGTCTCCTTATTCACCTAATTCAAAGAAATGGCATACTAGTTATGGTGGTTCTTTTTGGCTAAGCGGAATCGACTTATTCACAGCTAATATTTCATACTTTAGAGGAACTTCTCAAGAAGACAGGGTAGCTTTTAGTATTGGTTTTTCTTTTTAATTGTTAAAAAACATGACACAACAAATTGTATTAATTACAGGAGCTTTATTTGGTATGCTTGCTGTAATATTTGGAGCTTTTGGAGCACATGCTTTAAAGAAAATTTTAAATGAAGAGCAATTAAAATCATTTGAAACAGGTGTAAAATATCAAATGTATCATGCACTCGTTTTATTATTCGTTGGAAGTTATTTTGACGCACCTAGCTCAGCAGTATATTACGCTTTTCTAATTGGAATTATACTGTTTTCCTTTAGCATTTATGGTTTAGTATTATCTGACGCTAAAGGTAAAAAAATGACCTTTTTAGGTCCTATTACTCCTTTAGGAGGTCTACTACTTATTGTTGGATGGGTTCTTTTAATATATAACATAAGCCAAACCATACACAGTTAAATATATATAGTTTGGCTAGCATGGTAAACAAAAATTATGTTATTAATCAACGCCTTGTGCGTCACTGATAATTCTATCAATAAATTCAGTTTTTATATATAGTTGCTTTGCTAAGTTATATAGCACCTCAACTTCTGAAGCATCTATGCTTCCATCAGCATAAGAAATAATAGATAAATCTCTTAGAATATTTAGTTTTTGCATCACAGAAATTACGATATCTAATTCTTTAGCCAAAGCTATAATTTCATCAATAATATCTTGCTCTGTTAATCCTTTAATAGTTAACATACACTGAGCAAAAACCGATGGAGACACCACACTACTCAACGCCTGTATTTCAGAATCATCCACAACGCCATCTGCCTTTGAAATCATATAACCACCTAAGAACATAAAACGTTGAATTTTTTCTGAATGTTCAGTTTCATTTCCTAAGTCTTCTGGTTCCATTAACGACATAATTCGTTGTATTTCTAGCTCCATAGCTTCCTCTGTTATTTCTCCATTAACTTCAGGATTGAATAACTCATACGTTTTACTCTTATTAAACAGCTCTAAAGCTTTAATACGAAGTGGACTAAACGGGTGACTGCTATACCAATCTGACGGATCGTGTGTGTCATCATTTAAAACTTCTTCTAAATCTGAAAACTGATTGATATACTCGTTTAGTTTAAAATCTAAAGAATCAGAAGTTACTCCAGACGATAGCTTAAAGAATGTTCTTGCTGCTGCCTCAAAACTCTTACAACATAATAAACCAGCTCTATCGGCACTAATTTCAGCGTTACGATTCCACGCATATAACTTCATTGCATGAATTGGCGCTAAGTCGTTTGCACCTTCGTCTAAAATATGTTTTACTGGATAATTAAAGTGTTCGAATAATACATGCCCTATTTCATGACCAATAACAAAAGCTAATTCGTCTTTTGTAAAACGTTCTAAAATTCCTGAAGTTAAAATAATATACAGTTTATCTTCATCTGGCGGATAACATGACGCATTGAATTTATCGTTCTGATACACAAAAAACTCAATATCAGCTTTCAATTTTAAAACCTCTTTACAATGTTCTCCAATTTCGTGAAGCACTGGAGCTAACATTTTTGTTAATCGTAAACTTGATTTCAACAAATGTCTTCTCGATTTAAAAACTGGATTGTTTTCTTTTATTCTTTCTAAGGTTTTTTGAATTAACTCATCTTCTTGAAACTCTAAAACGTAATCACGATCACCGTCATATACCAATGCGTTTAAGTCAATATCTGCTCTAGAATTATCATACACCTCTTGAATGTTTTCTGTTACATTTTTAAGGTTTAACTCGTTAATTTCTTCAATACGTTTAGTGTATTGTTCTGCTAATTCTTTAGCTACGTTTTGAAAATGAACACTTGCTTGGTGAATTAAATCGTTATCACCGTTCTGTTGTGCAAGATTCAAATCTTCCATCATCTTATTTTGCGCCTGAGTTAATGCGTCTTGATGCTCTTTTTCTAATTCTGATAGTGTGGTAGATTGATACATACTTTTTCTTTTTTTAAGCTCCTACAGGAACTGTTGAGTTAGACAACTTTAATAATCTTCCTTTTAGGTCAAAAATTCCTAAAATTTGATCTTCTCCTTTTTTAGCAACGATATTATTTCCTGATACCTCAACTTCATATCCTTTTTGAACTAAATAGCAAAACAATGCATGCTTGTGTTCAAAATCCATACGAGTAGTTGTTTTTGAGAAGTGTGAACAAATTAAAGCAGGAATGTTTATCTCTTTTTCATCAACTATATCCGTATATAATAATACATACACAGTAAGCCCTTTAAAAGGTAATGGTGCATAACAACTTGCCTGATTTACTCCTGTTGCTACGAATGAGAAATAATGTCCTGGATCGTGTTCTGTTTCTATTTTTGAGGAAAGTAAGTCTTCTATTCCATGGCGTTCTCCTAGAGCTTTCATTTGTAATGAAGCTTCTAAAAATTGTTCTGGAATACCGCTTTGTTTATTTGCCCAAGCCCATAACCATGATTTTTCATTGTGAGAGTAGGTTCCTAATACCTGCATTTTAAAAGTTAAATCACCGTAGGTTACCGTTCCTTGAAGCATATCACAAGTCCAAGGTAAATCCTCAACAATATCTGCTAAGTTATCTTGCTTTTCAAAAGCTAAAGCTACATATTGGTTGTGCAACTGAGGTAAGCTCAACTTTATAGTATTATCTACCTTCCCTCCTACAATATTATTTGGGTTTTCTGTACTTTCAACACTAGCTTCACTTCCTGCAAATTCTTCTAAATGAGTTTCTAAAAGGTGTACAATTCTTTCTGTTTTTTCTTCCACCTTATCTGCATTCATAATTGGGCTGTGATTAATAGTTAACACCCCATCTACAAAAGTGATTGCTCTTTCTAAATTGTGCTCGTTATTTTCATTAACAATTTTTACTTCTTTTAATCCATTTTTTAGCAATTCTCCCCCAATTTCATCAATGTTTACAGCTTTGATTGCTTCAATTAACGGTTGAAAATATATTTTTGGAAACGTATCATTGTAAAGGTGAGAAAACTTATCTTCTACCAACGTATCCCATGCTATGTTTAATGATACATTAAATCCTGCTTTATTGTTTATTTCCGCTTCTAATGCTGGAAATGATTCGTTTTTAAATGTTTGAACTGCTCTTTTTTCTTTAAGACCCATTTTTTAATAATTTTAGTATTCTACAATATTTCTTCTATCTTTTCAACAAAAAGATGCTCTAACTCTTTTGGTAGAGCTTTGGTAATTTCAATACCAATTTTTAATACATTTCCTTCTTTACTTACCTGCAATTTTTCTGTATTAGTAATAGCTACAGTTTTTATTTCTTTCCATGCAGCTAATCCCATTTCATCCTCTATTATTAATTGTTTTGCTTTTAACAAACTAGTAATAACATCTTTACTATTTAATCGAGCGTTTGCTTCTTGCAATACTGATTTTTCTAACGATAAGTTGATTGTTGCATCTAGCAACGATTCTTGATCTACAATCCATCTTCTTAATTGTAAAGTACTTATGGGCTCCTCTCCTAACGGGCGACTGATATTTCCTTTAGATAAAGAAACAGCTATTTTTTTAGGGTGTTTAATTCGTAAAACGGATACTTCTTGGAGGTCGAAAAACAATACTTCTTGTTCTTCGGTTTTCATACACACAAATGTTTGGTATTCTTCCTTAGCAACATCAACCACAAAACCTTCTATATAAACTCCATTTTTTAATGACAAAGCAACTTTTAGTTGTTTCTTTTCATTAAACATATCTTGAATTATAGCCGCTGGCGATTGCGCTTTAAATTGATTGATATAATCTGTTTCCATAGCAATTTTTATTTTTTGTTATATCTTATTAGACTATAAGTTGTTTTCTAATAAATCAACAAGTGCATCTGTTCTGTCTTGAACTTTATCTGCGTTTAAAATTGGGCTATGGTTTACTTGTAAAACTCCTTCTTCAAAAGTATAAGCATGCGTTGGGTTGTGGTGATCGTCTTTGTTGGTAATAACCACTTTCTTTAACGATTCTGCTAATGCTTCTTTTCCCATATCATCAGTTGCTATGGCTGAAAAAGCATTGATAAGTGGTTGGAAGTAAATTTTAGGGTAACTATCATCATATAAGTGTAAAAACTTATCTTCAAACATAGTGTCCCACTCTACATCTATTGTTACATCAAAACCTGCTGCATTGTTTATTTGTTCTTTTAATGCAGGATATTTTTCTTCTTGAAAAGCTTTTGTAAATCTTTTTTCTTTAAGTCCCATATGATTGTTTTTTTAAGGTTACTTTCTATTATTTACCTCAAAATTACAGGGAACTTTAGTACTCTTTTAATGAGTTTTATATGTGTTACTTTCTATTTTGTATTCGTATTAAAGTTCTCTAAAAACTGCTTTAAATACGTCTTCTTTCTTGATGATAAAGGAACGTTTTCACCACTTGATAATTTAACTGTATTGGCACTTACCGAAGCTAAATATTTTATATTGATTAAGTGAGATTGGTGTACCCTAGCAAAGGCGTGCGTGCTTAAAATATTTTCATAATACTTTAAGTTTCTAGCACTCATTATTTTTTTATCTGTAGTATAAAAAACGGTATAACTTCCATCAGATTGGCAACGTACAATATCATCTACATGCAAAAAATGTTGCTCTTCAGTAGTTTTAATAAGCAATGTTTTTTGAGCTTCTTTTTTATCTAATTCACTTATTTTATGTAGTGCTTGTGTATATTTTTTATCTTTTTCAAATTCAGTTCTAAAACGACCTATACAAGCATTTAACTCATCAGAATCTATAGGCTTTAATAAATAATCTACCGTATCAAACTTAATTGCTTTTATCGCAAACTCATCGTAAGCTGTGGTAAAAATCATTTTAAAGTTTATGGTTTCTAAAGCTTCTAATATTTGAAAAGCATTTCCACCAATCAACTCAATATCTATAAAAACCAAGTCTAGATTGTTGTTACTTAAAAAATCTATAGCTTCATCTACATTATCAATTTTAGCGACAATTTCTATATCTTTTTGCGTGTATTGCAACAGCTTTGTTAAAGTGTTTAGCGCATTAAACTCATCTTCTATTATAGCAGCCTTTATCATTTTATAACTTTAATTTAAATACAACTTTTGTTCCTGATGGGTTTCCATCATTATCGTGTAAATCTTCTATTGTAAAAGATTTTTCTTCCCCTTTATTTCTTATCTGTAGTCTTTCAATAAAAATATCGGTAGCGTGTAAATCTTTTGCTATTTTTTCTTGACTCTTTTTTTGTTCTCTTCCTACTCCGTTATCTTCTATTTCAAAAAACAGCTCTTGTGCTGTTTTTCGAATATTGAGACTCAATATTCCTCCTGATTTCTTTTCTTTCAAACCATATTCAATAGCATTTTCTACAAAAGGTTGTAATAGCATTGGAGGTACTTTTACTTGTTTTGTATCACAGTTTTCAGAAATATGTATGTGATAACTAAAACTATTGTTAAAGCGTAATTGCTGTGTATCTATATAGTTAGAAATCATAGCTAGTTCTTCTTCTAAACTAATTTCTTCTTTTCGAACATAATCAAAATTTTGTCGAATGAGTTTTGAAAACTTAGCTATATAGTTTGAAGATTTTACTGGGTTTCCTTCTAACGTTATGTTTTGTATCGCCGCTAAGGTGTTGAATATAAAGTGTGGATTCATTTGGGCTCTAAGCAATCGCTGTTCTAATTTAGATGCTTTATTGGCTGCTCTTAATTTATTATTATATCCAATAAACAATGCTATAATTAAAATAAGTACCAACGAAACAATTACACTAATTCCTAACCACCAATTTTGTTTATTTATTTCTTTTTGATGTGTTAACGCTATTTCTTTTTCTTTTATTTTATAGTTTACATTGGCAAAATGAAGTAGTTTTTTATTTTGTTTTTTATTTTTTACCACCTCAATACTATCTCGTATAATTTGATGGTTAAGTGCTACTTCATACTGTTTTTTAAGTATGGCTATTGATATTAATTTATCTCGTATTTCTACTTCTTCTGAAAGGTTGTTTTTACTTTTGTAGATTGACATTGCCTTATTATAATTTACTGCTGCCGAATCTAACCTATTCGTTACCAAAAAAAGGGTTCCTAATCCTTTATACGGAGCTCCGTTAATTGTTTTAATTTTT
Organism: Tenacibaculum sp. TB-53; assembly: GCF_059716285.2. Lineage (NCBI taxonomy): Bacteria > Pseudomonadati > Bacteroidota > Flavobacteriia > Flavobacteriales > Flavobacteriaceae > Tenacibaculum > Tenacibaculum sp. TB-53. Next base: position 2,210,686 of record NZ_CM202790.1, read on the forward strand.
TGGTTAAGTTTTACTGCTCCTCGTAAGAACTTCTCCGATTCTTCAAAACGTTTTGCTTCCAAATACGTATATCCAATATTATTAAGAACACTTACAATCGTCTTAGGGTCTTTTGCAGACTCACCCAAAGCCAATGCCTCTGAAAATTGTTCTAGGGCTTTGTTATATTGCTTTAACATTAAATAGACACCTGCAATATTACTTTTAATTGCTATAATTGAATTAGGATCATTTGGATCGGTAAATAATTCTTCAGACCTTTTTATGTAAAACAATGCCTGTTCGTAGTCTTTTAATATAAAATGAAGATTGAATAGCTGATTATTTGCCTTGGCTTGTAACCTTGTATTTTTTATTTTTTTCCCTATTTCTAAAGCTTCTAATGCGTACTTCTGAGCCTCCTCTAGCTCATTTAATTTCATACAAGTAGCACTTAATGTTATTAAGCTCCTACCTTTATTATAATCGTCTTTTAGTTTTGTAAATAACCTATACGTTTCTAAATGAATATTTTTAGCCTCTACTAATTTATCGTTTAAGTAAAATAATTCTCCTTTACTAAATAATAATAGCGCTTCGTTTTTAGAATTTTGTTTCTTTTCTAATAAACTATCAATTTTTCTTAACCCTTCATTGGGTTTTTGCTGAGAAATGCTATCAATAGTATATAAATATTCTTGTAGTTTTTTATCTACTTTATTTTTCGTACAAGCTGCAAAAAAAACACAAATACTAATAGCGTATAAAAAGTTGGTTCTGGTTACCAAAAACATTTTCTGTAAAAAATTAAGCAACTAAAGTAGTTATATATTTTTATTCTGCCTTCATCTCATTCACTTTAACAAAGCACTTATAAAATTAACATCTACGCATACAAAACATTTATAAAACAAAAATCTATTTTCTAAGATATTTGACTAAAATAAAATGATAAAAATGAGTACAGTTGAAACTATAGAAGAAGTTATTAAAACAGGATCTTGTGATTTAACAAGTTTTGAAAAGATTGAAGAGATTTCTAAACCTAAAGTTAGTATTGATGGAGCCTACTTATTAATTTATAATTGGCCAGATGATCCTAGTGGTGCTAATACTACTATTCACGTTGATCTTACTTATTTGTTTATACATAACAACCAAGAATACAAAGCTATTACAAGAACTAAATTTTATGATTTTGATGTTGCTAAGTTTGAAAACTTACCTAAAAAATACTTTATAACCGAATATCATAAATTGGTAGAGCAGGCTTTGATGTTATCTAAACAAACAATAGAAGAGAAGCTTGAAGAACCTTTAAGCTCTGTTATTCCGTTTAGTTTTAGTCGAGAAGACTCCATTTTATTGGCTATAAATGCGGGTTATTCTAGGCAAATAGATTACGTGTAAGTATTTAAAAAAATACAATTCCCCTCCCCTTTTTCAGTTATCATTGCACATAGCTTTGGTAACTGTTTTTTTTAATCTTTTATTATAAATTCATATAGCTTGCTGTTTCCTCCTTTAGCGGCTTCATCAGTTATGTAAAGCGTTGTATTATTTTTAAAAGTAACCCCTTCTTTTTGAGAAACATGGTTAAATGAATACTCTTTTACATCTCCGCTAAAAAAATCATCTTCTTTAAAATTGGCATATACTAATACGGATTGATGTGTTAACAAAACTACTTTTTGTTTATCAGGAGATATTGCTGCTGCTGTAATTGCACAATGTAAAGCATCGCAGTTTGTGTACTCGGAAATATATTTAGCAGTATACTCTCCTTTTGTTGCCGGAACTTTATACAACATTGTTTTACCTTGCTTATTTTTAACCCTACTTTTGGTAAAAATATACAGAAACCCATCTTTATAAATTAACGATTCTGCATCAAAAAAACGGTCTTTCTTTTTGGGCGGAAACTTGGTTTGATTGGGGTATGAAAATTGTATTTTTTCTACCTCAACATTGTCTCCTTTTAGCAATTCTTCTTCCTTAATTTTTAGAATTACTAAGTTCTTTCTTTTGTTATTATTGTTACCAAAATCGGCGATGTATATGTTTCCATTGGTATCAGAAGTTATGTCTTCCCAATCATGATTTTTTACTGCTAATACTCTTTTTTGTAAAATTTTTCCCTGGGTACTAACTTTAAATAATTCCGCTGCATTACCACTGTCGTTATGCATCCATAGTACATTTAAGTCGTTACTTTTCTCTACTCCAGAAACTTCTTTTAAATCTTCCGATAAGTACGACACTAGCTTCAGTTGCCCATAATTGGTACAACTAGTAATTAATAAAATGGTTAACAATGGTAATAATAGCTTTTTCATATCATAAGTTTTGTAGCTGTAAAAATAAAAAGATTTATGTTAAGATTCTTTCTTCCGTCCTAAACACCTCATCTCTTTATAACACATGAATTCCTTTAACAAAAACAACATTATTTATAAAAAAACAAACTTTTTTTGATTAATAAACTTTCTATCTATACATTTGAAACATCAAAAGAGTACTTATTTAAAAAATTGCTAGCGTGCTTTTTTGAAAAATTGTAATCCAAAAAATATTCTCCCCCTGTGCTATGCTGTAGCTATTATTGCTATGGTCATGTTTTTGCTATGCAAAAAACATGAAAAAAAAGAAAATAATAAATTATGAAAGAAAACATTGCATTAGAAAAATTTCAAGAAGACGCCTATAATGATAATATAGGTACTTATAAATTTGAAATAAAAGGACCGGACGGAAAAACCAACATTAGTTCTGACTTACAAGCTAAGAAACAAGGAATTGAATTACACTTTTTAAGATACGGGATTTTTAATCCATTTCCCTATCATATACAAGACAACAAGTTTGTTAGAGCCCCTGATATTGAAGTTGAAGTTGAGCCACACGATAAGAATGATAAAAAAACAATTGATTATAAGCTTAGTGAAGTTGTTGTATCTGCAAAACGAAAAAGTGCCAATCCTTCTAATTTAGCTCCAAAACTAACCCATAGTCGTTACGAAAGAACAGGTTTAAGACATGGATATTTATATATTTTGCATGACGAGGAACCTAAAAAATGGCTTGAATACGAAATAGATACAAGTGGTCTTTTAAATCCTATTTATTGGAAAGACAACAAAGAAAATGGAGAATATAACGATATACGAGACGCTACAAACACCTCAGGTAAAGAAACTTACATTGTAGCACCAGATTCTGTAATTTGGGTAGCCTATTCTCATGTGCAATGGTCTATGCAACAATTGGAACAAATTGCTTCTTCGCCAGAAGAAAACGAACGAATGATAAAAGTTGAGTGCAAAGGCTACGAAAAAGGGAAAGAGTTAAAAAAAGCAGAAGTTATACACGACCGTCCCTATCATTCTTTTATTGCAGTATTTGATTACAAACACTTTCCAGAAGCAACTAGACTAGAAGAAAAGCTAAAAACCATTCATGCTATTGAAAATGCCGACGACCCTAATAATGAAAACACATTATTAGAGGATATGTTTATTACACTTCCAGACCCTGTTGGCTGTGCCTATGACCTCGTAGATATCATTTTTTATAAACTAGATTATTTACGTTCTATGGTAGAGTGTTTAGCTACCTCTGTACACCATATGGATTTATACAAGTACAAATTAGGGCTTATAGACTATGGAGAAATACAAAGTGATGAAATTTCTAAAGAGGAGGCAGAAGAACTAAAATACATCTTCTCAATTGCCTTAACTACCTATAAGTTTGTTTACAACAACCCTGAATTAAAAGAAGACTATACACGTAAAAGAGGAGAGTGGTATTTAAACCATGGTATATCGCACGATAAATTAGACCACATACTCGCTATTGAAGAACGCAAACGTATTCGTAAAGTAATAAACGGATTTAGAAACGATTTAGGAAACCTCTTAAAAAGCGAGTACTACAAAACCGCTATTGACGTTTGTTATGAAAATAACCCTACCCCATTAGCTAGTATAGAGGGTAAAAATATAATTTCAGACCACTTATTGTGTTTGGCGCATTACCCCGAAATGATAGACAGGCAATTACTACCCGAAAGTGAGTACAAACCGTATGAAGATACTTGGGTAAAAGAAATTATAAAAACCAGTAAAGGTGAAAGTTCTTTAAAACATATAAACGATGTACTCTTCTGCCCAATTGAAGTTACCGATTTAGAAAAACAAGACACCAAAGACTGGAAATACATAGTTAAGTTTGAAAAAAAATTATTTAGTCATTTCAAAAAAGTAACTAAGGCTTACATTGGTTTTGGTAAAGCAATAAAAGTTGAATTACTAAGAAACCAATTTGATTTAATAACTCGTACTAACAACGGAGTTAAAGAAACCCACTTAGTTACAGCAGGTAAAAATTTAATTTATAAAGAGTTTTTAAACGACTTTGAAAAAGTTAAGAAAAACATAGCTTCTAAACACCCGCAACATAAACGTATTGATGCTATAAAACACGCCAAAGTACCCGTTACCTATTGGTTATTAGTAGAAGAACAGTTTAAAGGAGAAATAGACGCTAAAATGGCGACTGCCAAAACAAACCCTGAAAAACTAGCCATATATATTAGAAATGGTAAAAAACTCCCCTATGCCCACAAGTTAGAAAGTATTATACAAAGCCAACAATTTAGGAGTACCGTATTAGTTTTTGAAATGTTTTCGTTAGCTCAACAAGTTAACAAAATGACTAATAAAGAAAATTTTTCGGCAACAGATATTATGAAGACTGTTGGTGTTGGTATAAAAGTGATTTCAGCAGGATTAAATGTAACCGAAAGTATTTCTAAAGATATTGCCCAACAAAAAATTAAAAGTTTTGTTACCACACAGTCAAGAGCTACTGCTACAGAAGTGAAAGATGTAATAGATAATATTAAAGAAAAGTCTTTTGCTACAAAAGGTACAAAAGCTATTAAATTTTTTGGAGGTTTAGCATCTGCTTATACTCTAATTGCCACCATTGAAGATGTAAATAAAAGTTTAGCAAAAGCTGACAACGATGCCGCCTTAGCGTATAGTGGTGCCGCGGTGCTTTCAGCAGTATCTTTACTAGAAACCTTCGGATTAATTTCGTTAACAGGAGTCCCTGGTTTAATTGTGGGAGGCCTAGGATTAGCTTTTTACGGATTAGCGTATTATTTAACCGATGATGAGTTAGAAACTTTTTTTAAGTTTTTTCCGTTTAGTAACAAAACCTATATGAAAAATCCAAGTTATTACAATCCATACTACAATGCACGCTTAATGTATCGAGGCAAAGAAAAATTAATTAACCCCTATAAAAAAGAGTACTTATCCTCAAGTTTTGATGAAAGCTATAAAAGTGTATATGTACGCTTACTAAATTTAATCGTAGGAAGTGCCATTACTATAAAGGCAAGTAGTACACGGTATGCTTCTCCCAAAAGTAGCACTCCAACTTTTCGTGCCGCTAATCAAGACTTGCATAAAAATTGGGTTGACAACAGTGCTACCCTTTGGAGTAACCTAGCCATTGACATTTCGTTTGGGGCGTTTTTTAACAATCCAAGCGGACTAACCTACGAACTTTATTTGGTACAATGCAATGACCCTTTACTAGGTAATAAGAGCTACAAGTTACCGAAACATTGTTACGATACTATAGTAACAGCACCCTCTACAGTTGATGACAAACCAGAGTTTAAAGAACAATCGTTACGTAACGGAAACATGGACGCTTCGTTTAAACAATTTCACATTTGGGTGCGAGTTCCTAAATACTTACAAGTAAAACACCTACTAGCTGCCAATAATATTGTTAAGCAAGAATACGAAGGAAATAAAGTGTACCTAAACAAGTACTCGCATATTGCTGTATTATGTAAATACACCGATGCACAAATACAATTACCTTTACACCCAAAAGATAAGCAAGGTTATTTATGGAATATTATGCCTTTGGTAAAAGACAGTAAAAAAGAAGAGGAATATATTACCTTTAGAAACGTTAAAGCAGGCAAAGCAACCATCATCGAAGATGCATCCTTGTTTTTTAATAAATTTCCCTTACAACATTAAAATAATACTATGAGTTTTTTAAAAGCCAAACCCCTACCACATGAAATAGTTGACTACCCTATTACCCAATTCAAATTTAATTTACAACCCAATAAAGCTGAAAAAATACAAGAAGCCAACGACGAATACTTTGTCATAAACATGGCAAAAGGTCTATATTTATTTAAAATGTTTGCTTGTACTGGCGGAGGAGTAATGCTAGTAATTCTTTTATTACAATTAATAGGAAAAAATGGAGGGGGGATTACTTGGGTAGATTATTGTATATATCCATCTCCTTTTATTATTGTAGGTTTATTTCATTTAGCGGTATATTATTACAATCCACATAAAGAATTAGTGTTAGATAGAATGAACGGTACCATAAGTTACCCCCGTTTATTTTTTAGCAAAAAACAAGAAACTGTACCTTTTTGGTTGGTTACGGTCTATAAAAACTTACAAACAGGCGGGGACTTTACACCTATGGGGTATAATTTAATATTACGTGACCGTAAACAAAATTTTTCTTGGACACTAGCACATAATAGATGTGAACGTTATTGGAGTTTTATGGTATGGTATATGGATAAAAACAGACCCCTACCTTTTGGCGATGTTTTCCATCCATATAGGCAAGCCGATTTTGACCGTAGATTAAAAGAAGGCTTTCCAAAACCTTTGTATCCAAGCTTTGTACCAACCGATGAACACACACCAGAACAACAGGCTATGCGAAGACGTATGGCGGGGTGGTAAAAACTAATTAAGACAGCATGAGTTTTTTAAAAGCCAAACCCCTACCACATGAAATAGTTGACTACCCTATTACCCAATTCAAATTTAATTTACAACCCAATAAAGCTGAAAAAATACAAGAAGCCAACGACGAATACTTTGTCCTAAACATGGCAAAAGGCTTATTTTTATTTAGAATGTTTACTTTTTATTTTGGAGGAGGAATACTATTGTTATTTTTCTTAATTCAGTTTATAATAAAGAAACCTACGCCACTACACATTTATTTAATTCCTTTACCTTTTATTATACTAGGTTTATTTCATTTAGCGGTGTATTATTATAACCCACATAAAGAATTGGTGTTAGATAGAATGAATGGTACCATAAGTTACCCCCGTTTATTTTTTAGCAAAAAACAAGAAACTGTACCTTTTTGGTTAGTTACAGTATATAAGAACTTACAAACAGGTGGGGACTTTACACCTATGGGGTATAATTTAATATTACGTGACCGTAAGCAAGATTTTACTTGGACTCTTGCATATAATAGATGTGAACGTTATTGGAGTTTTATGGTATGGTATATGGATAAAAACAGACCCTTACCCCTTGGAGAGGTTTTCGATCCATATAGACAAGCCGATTTTGACCGTAGATTAAAAGAAGGCTTTCCAAAACCTTTATACCCTAGCTTTGTACCAACCGATGAACACACACCAGAACAACAAGCTATGCGTAGGCGTATGGCGGGATGGTAAAACTAATTAAGACACTATGAGTTTTTTAAAAGCCAAACCCCTACCACATGAAATAGTTGAATATGGTTCAGTACAAATACAAAGTAAACTACAACCTGGTAGACCTGAAAAAATTCAAGAAGCCAATGATGAATACTTTGTGTTAAATATGTCAAGAGGGTTATCAGCATTTAAAGACTACACTTTATTCTTTGGAGGATTTGTTATATTGATAATATTTTTATTACAATTAATAAGTAAAAATGGGGGAGGTATTACTTGGATTGACTACCTTTTGTTTACAGCTCCTTTTATTACCTTAGGATTATTTCATTTAGCAGTGTATTATTACAACCCACATAAAGAATTGGTGTTAGACAGAATAAATGGTACCATAAGTTACCCCCGTTTATTTTTTAGCAAAAAACAAGAAACTGTACCTTTTAGGTTGGTTACTGTATATAAAAGTTTAGATGCTGGAGGAGATTTTACTCCTATGGGATATAGTTTGGTATTACGTGACCGTAAACAAGATTTCGCTTGGACATTAGCACATAATAATCCAGAACGTTTTTGGAGTTTTATGGTGTGGTATATGGATAAAAACAGGCCCTTACCCCTTGGAGAGGTTTTCGATCCATATAGACAAGCCGATTTTGACCGTAGATTAAAAGAAGGCTTTCCAAAACCTTTATACCCTAGCTTTGTACCAACCGATGAACACACACCAGAACAACAAGCTATGCGTAGGCGTATGGCGGGATGGTAAATAGTTGTAAAAAATGAGTAAACACCACCAACCTTTTAAAATTTTAACTCAACCTACTTTGGTAAATGTAGAAGATGTTTACCCAAAAAAAGGAGTGTTAGTTAAAGAAGCTAACGATAAGTTTTATAGAACAGATGAAATGACGTTACCAAAAGTATATGGTTTTTTTGGGTTACTTGGTATATTTTGTGGCATTTGGTTTTTAGATGGAAAATTTAATTGGAAAGAAGATAGTCTTTCCGTTTTTCTTATAATTTTAGGTTCATTTTTATTTATTTATCGTCTTACAGTTAAAAGCAAACATAAAGAACTGGTATTAGACAGGTTAAATGGTACGGTTAGTTATCCTGATTTTTTTTATAGCAAACCTTTACAAGGTAAGTTTTCAGAACTAAAAGCGGCAATCTCTATTAGTGGAGATATTGATGGTGCTCCAGGTGATGAAAAACTAAAGTTTGTAAATACCTTTAGACCTCGAAAAATAGATATTTTACGTACTATTAGTTACGATGACCCTTACCAAGAATGGAGCTTGTATGTCTGGTATATGGATAAAAACCGCCCCTTGCCACCGGGTACTGCTTTTGACCCATACAGACAACAAGACTTTGAGCGCAGAAAAGCATTAGGCTTTCCAAGACCTTTGTATAAAAGTACCATACCAACACCTGAATTTACGAAAGAGCAACAAGCGGAGCGCAGACGCATTGCAGGATGGTAAATAGTTGTAAAAAATGAGTAAACACCACCAACCTTTTAAAATCTTAACTCAACCTACTTTGGTAAATGTAGAAAGGGTATATCCTAGTAGAAAATATGTTATTAAAGAAGCTAACGATAAGTTTTATAGAACAGATGAAATTACGGACATTTAGTACTTTTCGCATCGCTTTTTGCATATCTTTCATTTTTAATTATTTTTTGTATTGCTGTTTTTTTTGTGCTACTTAATGCTTTATATGCATCTGAACTTTCCAACCCTCCCCAACTCATAGCAGTATAATACTCCATAGGCTGTTGATGATTGTCGTAAGCGGAATAAAAAGAATAGGTTAAAAAAGGAGTGGAAATCCACTCCTTTTCTTATGCTTAATCAACTATTGGTGTAGGGTCATCTTTTAAGTAGGCATTAATCACTATAGAATCTCCTTTTTTTACAACTAAATCTTTTATTATAACACTGACTTTCCCTGGTGACGCTATTTCTATATTATGCTTACCAACTTTTGGTCTAAAAAAACTCGTTTCACCAAAATAAAGGTTATTTATAATTATAAGAGGGCTTGGTATTGTGTCATAAGAAACCCCTTTATCCAAAGCATTTATTTTAATAGATCTACGATCAGATTTGAATTTATTTACAGTATAATTAGAAAAGTTTTTATTGAAACTTTCTTTTGAACTACTGCATCCAAATATTAATAAACATATATATACGCATATCAATTTATTTACATTTAGTGCTTTTAGCACCACTTTTATTGAGTTTTCCATTTTTTTACTCTATCCAAACCGAATTTGCACAAATAGTTTCCCATTCACCATTTACTTTTTGTAGTAATTTAAATTCTCCCCCATATGTTTGAGTGGAATAATAGATAGCCATAGTATTATTTCTAAATAAAATAGGCATGGAAATAAATGAGGTTTTAAAGCGTATCTTTTTTTCAGTCGTTTTATCTTTAAGATTAGGAAACAATTTATCTATTCTCTGAACAGAAACACTTTTGACCTTTTGTTTTAAAAAAGCCACTTCTTCTTTAGGTATTTTAACTGGAGAGTCAACACCATTGCTACATAAATAAAATTCTAAATATTTATTTTCTATATACAATTCTATAGGTATATTTCCTTCTTCTATAATTGTCTTATAATAAATATTTCCACTTGATTCTTTTAAGACAGAACTCAAAACTTCATATTCAGTATTCATATTGTTAACTACTTCTCTGTAAGAAGAGCAACTACTCATAAAAATTACAATAATTATTATTTTAAGGACACTTGGTACTTTTCGAATTATTATTAACAAGTTATATTCTTAATCTATTATGTCATCATTTTTTAAATACGCCTTAATTATAATTGAATCTTTTTTCACAACTTTTAATTTATTTATTCTATTGCTTTTACTACCAACAAAATGAAATGAAATGTCAAATTCATTCTCTGGCTTTACATCAAGTACTATTGGAGAAAAGTCGTTATTCTCATATTTAAAATCAACATACACATTGTTTATCTCCACAAAACCTCCAATCTTTTCTTTAGAATTATAATCATAAGCTTGTAAAGTTAACGTAGTACTCATATTAGATTTTAATCTTTTTATACTGAAGAGTTCATCATTAACTAAAACATTTTTTGAAGCTTTACAATAATAAAAGCTTAGTAATAAACTAACACTTAGTATTTTTAATATGTTTTTCATTTCCTTTTTCTTATAACCCCATAAATTAATCTACAATATTTTCGTCTGGCAAATGAGCTTTGATAACTATGGAGTCTTTTTCTTTAATAAGAAGTTTTATATCTATGTTTTGTTTACTTGGATAAAGTATTGACAAATTATGTTTTCCTAACCCCAAACTAAATACTTTACCTTCTAGATATACATTATTAATTACTTTGGTTGATGGTAATAATAGATCTTTTTTAATATTATCATACGTTTTTACTGTTACACCAGTAAAAAGGCCTTTAGATTTATATCTTTCTATTTTGTAGTTTTTATTGTCTGTATTATAAACTTCTTTAGATGTTTTGCATGATATTACACAACAATAAAAGGTCAGTAGTAAACTAACACTTAGTGCTTTTCGCACCACTTTTATTAAATCTTTCATTTTGTATTATATTTTGAATTTTTGTTTTATCTGTATTACTTAAACTTTGATAGGCACTAGACGACTCCAAACCAGCCCAAGATAAGGCTTTATAATAATCCATAGGCTGTTGATGGTTGTCGTAAGAAGAAAGAGAGTACGCTAAAGCTTCTACATATTGACTTATAAATTTGTGTTCTGTTAAATTTCCTGCATTTGTTGGGTTTGATTTAGTATAAAAGTTTTGATATGCTTTTAAAATAGTTGTCATTGTAGACCCTGGGTTTTCCCTCACAACGTAATGAATATATGCGTGGAAACTTTCGTGTATAACAGTTTTGGCTATAAATAACTTTGTAGCATCTTTTACTAAGTCGGTGTCTAGCGTAATATCAAAACCACTGGTATTTCCATTTACACCAGAACCTATGTTATTTAATTGCCCTATCTTAAAAGTTAAATTATACTTTCTAGAGTGGTCAAACAAATCTAAAATCATTTGCGACAAATGTCCCATACCTTCTAAATCAGGTACTAAAGCACCTTTCATATCTTTTTCTTGTAAGGCTTTTATAATAGCACTTACACACGGGTTATTGGTGTTATTAATAATTCTATCATCAAAATCTACTTCACCACCATTTGTTAACGCTTTAATGGCTTGTTTAGCAAATGTTTTGGCTTCTGAGGTCGTGTTTTTAAATAAGAAAGCCTCTACCTCTTTAGTCGTGGCTAAATTATTACTGTCTGATAAAAAGTTGAGCTCCGATAGTGATAAGCTATTATCTAAAGTTCTATTAATATTATTGGTTCTAATTTGTGCTTCTGTATAAGTATTTCCATCAGCATCTTCTACAGGGGTTGTTATTATAGGGTCTCCTCCTGTAGAACTTCCTGTTCCTGAACCTCCACCTCCTGATGAAGTATCATCTGTTGGTATATCGTTTGAAGGGCCACCTGGTGGGGTATAGTTTGTACAGTGTGAAAAGTCTATAACATAACCTGTTAATTGACTTCTGCTACAATATGATCCATCCCATTGTTTTTGTGGAGAATGACCATCTGCATTTCCTCCTGCATCACAGCTTTTATATTCAGGTATCCATACTCCATTACATGGTGTACTTCCTCCACCACCTCCATAATCACCATCGTCCTCTCCTGGTGTATCAAAAGAGTCGCTCCTTGCTTGTATATCTAGTTCACTAAAATCAAAATCTTCTTTTGATAGGCTATACAATAACGACTTTTCTGTATTCTTTCCGTTATTAGTATTATTTTCTCCTTGGTACGAAACCAAAAAATAGCTAAACTCATTATTATACTTTCTTACTAGTAAGTTCTCAAAAACAGAAGCTTCTTTTAATGTGTTTTCAAGTTTAAACGTCCAAGAAATTGTTGTTTTGGTTTTTATTTTAGCAATTTGATTGGTTAAAATAGAGAGTCTTTTTTTACCTGTACTTCCTTTACTACTTACATTTTTAGTACTCAGGTTTTTTTCAATTTTCTTTAAGGATTTTGAAAATTCGGCATCGTGAGTAAGTTCTTTATAATTTAATGTTGCTAGTGTATATGGTTTTGTTGTATTATCTGTGTGGGTATTAGGTATAATTTCATCTTTCTCACAATTCCACAGCAACAGTGAAATCCCAAACAGGAAAACGCCTAGTTTTAAAAGATTAGCAATTTGTTTGTTTCTTTGTTCCATACTATTTATAGTTTTAAAATTAGTTACAATTTTTTATTTAAAAGTAGTTGCTCATGGTTTTTTACACAATAAGGGGTTTCCCTTGTTGTTTTAACTTCTTCTCAGGGATACCCCTGAGTTTTCTTTAACATTTTTAGCATAAAAACCTAATATACTGCTACTTGACTCCAAAGTAAAACATAAAAAATTAGAAACAGGTAAGTCAGTGACTTACTAAAAGTAAGTCACTGACTTACTTTTTCAGTACGTCAATTGTACGATTATCAGTATTTTAACTCTCAAAAAAAGGCTTTTTTGTACATTTTTCATAGAAACCATCAGCGTGATGCGCTGAACATTCCTCAACACAACGGAACCGTCAGCGTGACGCGCTGAACGTTCCTCAACACAACGGAACCATCAGCGTGATGCGCTGAGCATTCCTCAACACAACGGAACCGTCAGCGTGACGCGCTGAACGTTCCTCAACACAACGAAACCATCAGCGTGACGCGCTGAACGTTCCTCAACACAACGAAACCATCAGCGAAACTCGCTGAGTGTTCCTTTAAATAACAAAATTCTCCACAAGTTTCCTTACAGTGCACCCTGTTAACTATAGTAACCTATGTAAACCTCGCTTAGTGAGTAAATTTTAACAATTGTTAACTTTTTTAAAAACTTTTATACTCTTAAATTGCTGATGCTATGAAAGTTACCAAATCACTTTCTACAAATATTTAATATTAATTTAAAAAATTAGCTTATGAACAGTCCGTATTTAAACCGGTACCGTAATGGTGAATATCTACAGTACATGAAAGATATTTTACAACTTGTAAACTTACAAGACGTTGATGCGTTAGCATTGACAAACCCCACTAACGAATTAACAACCATTGTTAATCGTATTGATTCTTTATACCAACAAGTGCAGGGAAGCACCCTAACACAAGAAATTATAACTCTTGACACTAGAAGGGATAAAGCTATTTCTGGAATTAAAATGATTTTAAATGGTTATGAGAACCATTTTAATGAAGCTATAGTAAGTGCCGCCAAAGCACTACTTGCTACTATAAATGCACATGGTACTAATATTATTCGTAAAAGCTACCAAGAACAAACCGCTATTTTAGATAGTATTTGTAAAGATTTTGAAACTGAACCTGAGCTTATTCAAGCCATTTCTTTACTTGATATAGCTACTTGGGTTGCTGAATTAAAAAATGCCAATACCGAGTTTTCTACCAAGTATATTGAGCGTGTAGGTGAAACAGCGGCTTCACCAGAAAACAATATTCAAGAGTTGCGTACTGAAGCTTCGCTTACTTACAGAAAACTTGTATTACATATTGAAGCGCATGCAACACTTTCAGAAAATGAAGCCTACCCAACCTTACTTAATGAGATTGATGTGTTGGCTAAGCAATATAATTTGGTAGTAGATAACAGGTCTAAATCTAGTACTCCAACTACCGAAGAAGTATAACATTAGTTGATTTTGTATTTCTTTTATAGCATACAAAAGGCTCCTGAATAACTCAGGAGCCTTTTAATATATTGGTAATGCTATGTAAACGTTGTACATTTTGAGTAAAATTTGTCAATTCGAGTGAATTTTGCGGGTAAAAACCCGTAAAATTAGTATCGAGAATAAAACTTTACAACTTAGATTGTTGTTCTCGATACGATTTTCTATCGAAAATCACTCGAACAGACATTCTTTCGGCTAAAAACTTCAAAAATGCACAACAGGTTATGTAATTATAAGGTTACTGTTTTTCCTATACTATTTGAATAGGTTTTGTTGGTAACAGTATCAACAAAGTTCCAGTCTGTTTGTATACCTGCTGCTGTTACTGTAAGTTTCATATAGCCTCTTTGAGAGAAATTACTGTATTGTAAATCGTCTATTAACAAGCCTAAAGCGCCTTCTAATTCTGTTGCAGATGCTCCTAAGTAAGTTTCTAATCCTGGTGATGATACTGAACTTGTAGCTACCTCTACGGCTACTTTTTCTCCAGAATTATCTTTTAAATCACTATACCACGCATTGTGAGTGTCTCCTGCCAGCACTACTACATTTTTACTTTTAAAGCTCGCTAAAATGCGTTCTCTCTCCATAAAATAACCATCCCAAGCATCTAAGTTATATGGTAATACGGTTTGTACTCTTGCTTTTTCTTCTGCTGTTAACGTAGGGTCGTTTTGTAAAACTCTTGTTTTAATCGTTACTAATTCTGTTATCGTTTTTTTAAATTGATTAAAAGTTGCTTCACTTGCCCCACCTGTTGCTGATGCTTCTGCCACCACTGTTGCTAACAATGTTAATAATTCAGCAGGAACTAACATTTTTCCCATTAAAACTTGCTGTCCTATTAGTTGCCATGTACTATTGCTTGCTGCTAATTCACTTTCTAACCATCCTAATTGGGTAGTTCCTAAAAGGGTGCGTTGTGGGTTTAACCATGCTTGCTGAAAAGCCGCTGCATCAAACGCTCCTTTTTCATCATAATACGCTGAATACTCTAGTTGCTTATCTCTACCAACAATACGCGTATCTAACATAATTAAATCTATCAAACTTCCAATTTTCAAGTTTCTGTAAATAATTGAATTATCTACCAAATTCGTCATGTTAGGTAAGTATTCGCTATATGCTTTTAAGGCACTTTGTTTTCTTGAAGTATAGCTTCCTTCATTTTCTTGATGGTTTTCCGCTCCGTCTTTATACGCATCGTTAGTTACCTCATGGTCATCCCAAACACAAATAAAAGGTTTGGTTCTGTGCAATTCTTTTAATTGCTCATCTGAACGGTATTGGCGGTAGCGGATACGATAATCGTCTAACGAAATAATTTCTCCTTTTGGTTCTGGTGTTCTAAACGAACCGTAAGTGTTCTCTCCGTATTCGTATATATAATCTCCTAGGTGGATGACAACATCTGCATCCGATTTTTTTATTTCTTCATATACGTTAAAGTAACCGTAGGCAAAGTTTGCACAAGATGCTACTGCTAGTTTTACTTCACTAATTGATTCGCTAAATGTTAGGGTTTCTCCTACTGGTGATGTTGCTTTATCGTCAACACTTACAAAACGGTAGTATAGTTTTTGTCCTGCATCTAAGTCTTTAATTTCAACAGCTATGGTAAAGTCTCTTGAAGCATCGGTAGTTACTTCTGCTTGACGAACAACCTCTTTAAAGTTTTTATCTTTTGCGAGTTGCCAAATTAAGGTTGCTGAAGCGTTTTGCGTGGTGTAACGAGTCCAGATAATAACTTGCGAGTTTGTGGGGTCAAAACTAGCAACTCCTTGCTCAAAGTTTTTCTCTGCTAAGTTATCTGGAATAGGTAGCTCATCAATATCATCATCTTTACAACTAATAAAGTTAGGGACTAAAAGTAGTCCTCCAGTTGCTAATAATGAGTTTTTTAAAAAGCTTCTTCTTTTAATGTTAGTCTTCATACATAGGGGTCTTTTAATTTCCCTGCATAAGTACTATTTCAACGTTGCTTTAACGTTAACTAACCTTTACCAAATAAATGAAGTTACTACCAGCCTCCTGTGGCTCCACCACCACCAAAGCCTCCGCCGCCGAAACCTCCGCCGAAGCCGCCTCCGCCTCCAAAGCCTCCTGAAGATCCTCCACCGAAGTTTCCTCCGCCAAAACCGCCTCTACCTGCGTTGCTTAAAATAATGGTTTCTAAAATACCTCTTGCTACATCCGATTTTCTATAACCTCTTCCTCCTCCACGGTTTCCTCTACTTCCGCTTGAAATAATGATAAAGAATACTACCAGAATGATGATAAAGATAATAAAGCTAAAGTCTGTTTTTTTAGATTGTTTTCTAGCACCTTTGTATTCACCACTCATTACTTTAAAAACAGCATCTACACCACTGTTTAACCCAGCGTAATAGTCACCTTGTTTAAAGTAAGGAATAATGTCGTACTCTATAATTTGTCGAGAAACATAATCTGTTAATAAATGTTCGGTTCCATAACCTGTTCGGATGGTTATTTTGCGATCGTCTTTTGCCAGTAACATGAACACTCCATTATCCTGCTCTTTACTTCCTCCTATTCCCCATTTGTGTGCCCAATTGGTAGCTAAATATCCTATTTCTTCTCCTTGGGTTGAGCTTATAATTGCTACCACTACTTGTGTTGAAGTAGTGTCGGCATATTTAATTAACTTATTTTCTAAGCTAGCTTTTTGACTGGGTGATAAAAGATTTACATAATCGTAAACACTCGTTTGCTCTTTAGGTGTCTCAGGAATTTGAAACCCTTGTGAGAAAAGAGTGTGTCCGCATAAAAATGCAATAAAAAAAAGAACAACTTTTACGTTTTGTAACTTACTTGTTCTTTTATATAATGACGTTATATTTTTTATCATATTTCTTCCTTCTATGAAGGTTTTAGCCTTTTGATATTTCGTTACTTAACTCATCTTCATCATCGGTAGTCCATGGAAAGTGAGCTTGTAATTCTTTTCCTGCTTTTAGCACACCATCTATAATTCCTTGTTTAAAGTTTCCTTGTTTAAATTGGTTTTGGATGGCTTCTTTGGTTGTTTCCCAAAAGTTATCGGGAACTACGTTGTTAATACCTTCATCGCCAAAAATTACAAATTTATGATCGTCAACAGCGATGTACAATAACACACCATTTCGTTGTTGGGTATTAAACATTTTTAGCATTTGAAATACTTCTAGTGCTCGGTCGTAGTGAGAACCTTCCGTAGTTCTCTCTATATGTACACGAATTTCACCAGAAGTATTTCGCTCTGCTTGTCGAATAGCCTGAACGATTTCCTCTTCTTCTTTGGCAGTAAGAAAATCTTCTACGTTAGACATATTGTTAGAATTTAAAATCTACATCAGGCGCATTCTCTGAACCTGCATCAGCCTTGTAACGTGCCATTTCAGTTAAGTTAAACATCCCCGCTAGCAAGTTACCAGGAAACATTTTAATATGCTTGTTATATTTATTAACGCTTTCGTTATAACGATCACGTGCTACGTTAATTCTGTTTTCTGTTCCTTCTAACTGACTTTGTAATTCTAAAAAGTTTTTATTTGCTTTGATATCTGGATAACGCTCTACAGATACTAATAACTTAGATAAAGCTCCGCTTAACCCTGTTTGTGCTTGTTGAAATTGTGCCATTTTCTCTGGCGTTAAATCTCCTGCATTTATATTTACTGAGGTTGCTTTTGCTCTTGCGTTAATTACGTCTGTTAACGTGCTTTTCTCAAAATCGGCAGCTCCTTGTACCGTTTTTACTAAGTTGCCGATTAAGTCGTTTCTTCGTTGGTAAGAACTCTCTACATTAGACCATGTAGTTTTGGCGTCTTCTTGGTATGTTACTGCTGTATTATAAAATCCTTTTGCCCATGAATAAATTCCAAATACTAGAACTCCTATAATAATTAAAGGCACTAACCATTTTTTCATAATTCTTGATTTTTTTTAATTATAATTGATTTTTAATTTTAATTAATTCTGCTTTTACAGTTTCTAATCTACTAATAATTTCCTGATTATTTAAGACTCCCTCTGGGTTTTTCTTTAGTTTTTGTTTTGCGCCATCTAAGGTAAAACCTCTTTCTTTTACAAGGTTGTAAATAATTTTAAAGTTTTTTACGTCTTCTTGTGTAAACAATCGATCGCCTTTGGCATTTTTTTTAGGATTGATAATTTCAAACTCTTTATCCCAAAATCGTATAAGTGAACTATTCACCCCAAAAGCTTTAGCAACTTCTCCTATTTTATAATACCGTTTATCGGGTAAGTCTACATACATTTTTCACAGCTTGTTACGTGTTTAGTCATACGACTGACCTTTTTGTTGCGAAGCTTTTTGCATGGCTACAAATTCTTCTGGAGTTAAATCTCCGTAGTAATAGTAAATAGGATTTACAGGTCTACCATTTTTATGTACTTCGTAGTGTAAATGTGGTGCTGCAGAACGTCCTGTATTTCCTACATACCCTATTAAATCACCACGTTTTACTTTTTGTCCTTTCTTGGCAAGTATTTTACTCATGTGAGCATAGACAGTTTCGTAACCATATCCATGGTTTATGTAAACTACTTTACCAAAAGTAGAGCTTCTATGTGCTTTTTTTACAATACCGTTTCCTGATGCAAAAATTGGTGTACCCGTAGGTGCTGTAAAATCCATTCCATTATGCATACGCCACGACTTTAATATAGGGTGCAAACGCATACCATAACCTGATGCCATTCTTTTTAAATCTTGATTTTTTACTGGCTGAATAGCAGGTATTGATGCCAACATTTTTTCTTTTTCTTTAGCTAGCTCAACAATTTCATCTAACGATTTAGATTGTACTACCATTTGCTTTGATAAAATATCTAACTCTTTTGTTACCTTTTTTACCATTGAGCTATTATCAAAACCATCTAAGTGTTTATACCTATTTACACCACCAAAACCTGCTTTTCGTTGCTCTTCTGGTATTGGACTTGCCTCAAAGTATGTTCTGTAAATATTGTTATCTCTTTCTTGTAAATCGGTTAAGATTTGAGCACTTTCTTCCATTTTTTTAGAAAGCAACTCGTAATGTAATTTTAAGTTTTCTAATTCTCTCTTTTGAGCACGCTCTTTTGGAGACATTAAAAACTGGCTAAAACCTATAAAACCGAAAAAAGCAATTAATAAAAAACTAAGTAGTCCCAAGATAGTTTTCTTATATTTTTCACTTCTTTTAACCTCTATCTTTCTATATGATAAAGTGTCTGGGTCATAATAATATTTTACTTTTGCCATAATGCTAAATGTACTATTTTTGTGCTTTTTAAATGAAGCATCCTAAGGGGATGTACAATTTGAAAACTCGCAAATTTACAAAATCTTTTAAAACTTCTTTTTACAAGAGGTTTTTTAAATATATTTTAACAAAACACAGATACCCAGAGTTGTATGAAATCTCAAGATATTAGAGCTAAATTTTTAGATTTTTTTAAATCAAAACAACACGAAATAGTTCCTTCAGCACCTATGGTGTTAAAGAACGATCCTACTTTAATGTTTACCAACGCTGGTATGGTGCCATTTAAAGAGTTTTTCTTAGGAAACTCAACTCCTAAAAATGGTAGAATTTCTGATAGCCAAAAATGTTTACGTGTTTCTGGTAAACACAACGATTTGGAAGAGGTTGGTTACGATACTTACCACCACACCATGTTTGAGATGCTAGGTAACTGGAGTTTTGGTGATTATTTTAAGAAAGAAGCTATTGCTTGGGCTTGGGAATTATTAACTGAAGTTTACAAAGTAGATAAAGACATTTTGTATGTAACTGTTTTTGAAGGTGATGAAAAGGACGGTACAAAAATGGATCAAGAAGCATACGATATTTGGAAACAATACATTGCTGAAGATCGCATCTTAATGGGTAACAAAAAAGATAACTTCTGGGAAATGGGTGAACAAGGTCCTTGTGGTCCGTGTTCTGAGATTCATGTTGATATTCGTTCCGCTGAAGAAAAAGCTAAGGTTGATGGAAAATCGTTAGTAAACGAAGATCATCCTCAGGTTGTTGAAATCTGGAACTTGGTATTCATGCAATACAATCGTAAAGCTGATGGTTCTCTAGTAGAACTTCCAGCGAAACATATCGATACTGGTATGGGATTTGAACGTTTATGTATGGTGTTACAAGGTGTTCAATCGAACTACGATACTGATGTATTTACTCCTTTAATTCGTGAGATAGAAACAATTACTGGTACTAAGTACGGAAAAGATGAAAAAATTGATATTGCTATTCGTGTAGTTGCCGACCACGTTCGTGCTGTTGCTTTTGCGATTGCAGATGGTCAGTTACCTAGTAATAACGGTGCAGGTTATGTAATACGTAGAATTTTACGTCGTGCTATTCGTTACGGATTTACTTTCTTAAACCAAAAAGAGCCTTTTATTTATAAGTTAGTAGAAACCTTAGCACATCAAATGGGAAGTGCATTCCCTGAAATTAGAAAACAAAATACTTTAGTACACAATGTTATTAAGGAAGAAGAAACTTCTTTCTTACGTACACTAGACCAAGGATTATTATTATTAGATCAAGTTATTGCAACTACTAATGGTAAAACTGTATCTGGTAAACGTGCTTTTGAATTATATGATACTTACGGATTCCCTCTTGATTTAACGCAGTTAATCGCTCGTGAAAAGGGGTATGAAATTAATGAAGAGGAATTTAATGCTGGTATGAAAGCTCAAAAAGAGCGTTCTCGTGCAGCTTCTGCTAGTGAAACGGGTGATTGGGTTACTTTATTAGATGATGATGTTGAAGAGTTTATCGGTTACGACATATTAACCACTAATGTAAAACTAACTCGCTACAGAAAAGTTAGTACCAAAAAAGGAGGTGACCAATATCAACTGGTATTCAACATGACTCCTTTTTATCCAGAAGGTGGTGGACAGGTTGGTGACAAAGGATATATTGAATCTCCTAATGGTGATATTATTTATGTGCTTGATACCAAAAAAGAGAACAATGTTATCATTCATTTCACAAAGAATTTACCTAAAAACTTACACGAAACTTTTAAAGCTGTTGTAAATAAAGAACATAGAAGTTTAGCGGCTAGTAATCACTCAGCTACTCACTTATTACACCAAGCGTTACGTACTATTTTAGGAGACCATGTAGAACAAAAAGGTTCATTGGTGAGTCCTGATTATTTACGTTTTGACTTTTCTCACTTCTCTAAAGTAGACAATGATCAATTAGAGGCTGTTGAGGAATTCGTAAATGCTCGTATTCGTGAAAATCTTCCATTACAAGAGCAAAGAAATATCCCAATGCAACAAGCTATTGACGAAGGTGCTGTAGCTTTATTTGGTGAAAAATATGGTGATAGTGTTCGTACCATTCGTTTTGGAC
This sequence comes from Tenacibaculum sp. TB-53, assembly GCF_059716285.2. NCBI lineage: Bacteria > Pseudomonadati > Bacteroidota > Flavobacteriia > Flavobacteriales > Flavobacteriaceae > Tenacibaculum > Tenacibaculum sp. TB-53. The sequence continues at coordinate 2,232,405 of NZ_CM202790.1, forward strand.
AATCAATGGAATTATGTGGAGGTACGCACGTACAACAAACTGGTGATATTTGGTATTTCAAAATAAAATCGGAAGGTGCTGTCGCTGCAGGAATTAGAAGAATCGAAGCAATTACTAATGTAGCTGTGGGTGATTATTTTGAAGATGTTGAGCGCAACTATGATGCAGTAAAGCAATTATTGAAAAACCCTAAAGATGTTGCTAAATCGGTAAGTAGTTTACAAGATGAAAATGCTGCTTTAAAAAAGCAAGTTGAGCAACTATTAAAAGATAAAGCTAAAAACATGAAAGGCGAACTTAAAAACCAATTACAAGAAGTAAATGGAGTTCAGTTTTTAGCAACTAAAGTAGATTTAGATCCTAACAGCATTAAAAACTTATTATTTGAGTTAGGAGGAGAAGTTAACAATTTATTTGTGGTATTTGCTACCGCTCCTTCTGCTGAAAAAGCAATGTTAACGTGTTATATTTCTAAAGATTTGGCTAATGAAAAAGGCTATGATGCTGGAAAGGTAGTTAGAGAATTAGGAAAGCTAATCCACGGTGGTGGTGGTGGACAAAATTTCTTCGCAACCGCTGGTGGTAAAAACCCTGGAGGAATTCCAAAGGCATTAGAGAGAGCAAAAGATTATATCGCTTAATACATACTAAAAAAGGTTCAGAAAATTCTGAACCTTTTTTTATTGTAGTGCTTTTTTATAGGTATTGATCGCTCGTTCTCTCGCAAACTTGTGTTCTACCATAGGTTGTGGGTAAGTTAATTCATCAAAGTCTTTTACCCATTTTCTAACATACTGTAAATCTTTATCAAACTTTTTTAATTGAGATTCTGGGTTAAACACTCTAAAATACGGAGCTGCATCGCAACCCGTACCTGCTGCCCATTGCCAATTTCCGTTATTTGCTGACAGGTCATAATCCAACAGCTTTTCTGCAAAGTACGCTTCTCCCCAACGCCAATCTATTAATAAATGTTTGCATAAAAACCCAGCAGTAATCATACGAACTCTGTTATGCATGTATCCAGTTTCATTTAACTCTCGCATGCCCGCATCAACCATAGGGTACCCAGTTTTACCTTCACACCATTTTTTAAATTCTTCTTCGTTATTTCTCCAAGGAACAGCATTATATTTTTCTCGAAAATTCTCAGTAACTACTTTCGGAAAATGATATAAAATTTGCATAAAAAACTCACGCCAAATTAACTCACTTAAAAAAGTTTGGTTGGTTTTCAAAGCAAAACGGATCATTTTTCGAGTACTTACCAATCCAAAACGTAAATAAGGTGATAAATACGACGTTTTATCTTGCGAGGGAAAGTCTCTCACCTCATCATACGAATCCAAACTAGATAGGTTGTATGGTTTTACTTTAATCGTACTTTCTTCAAAACCTATAAAAGCTAATGATGGAAATTCAGATAAAAACTGATAAAAATTAGCAAAGTCTATCGTAAAGTCTTGCGTATCTTTCTTTTCTGAGAAGTTTTGTAACCATTTATTCTTATACGGAGTAAAAACTGTATACGGAGTTCCATCATTCTTTAAAACTTCGTTTTCTTCAAAAATTACTTGATCTTTAAAAGCATTAAATATTATTCCTTTTGATACTAAAAAGTCTTCTACTTCCTTATCTCTTTTAGTCGCGTAAGGTTCGTAATCTTTATTTGTGTAAACTGCTTCAATTATAAATTCTTCAGTTAGTTTTTTCCAAATTGCTAATGGTTTTCCTTTTTTAACTACCAGAGAAGATTGATGCTTTTTCAGCTCTTCATCTAAGTTTTGCAAGGTTTCGTAAATAAAAGTTACTCGAGCATCATTTTTAGGAAGGCTTTCTAAAATATCTTCATCAAAAATAAATAACGGAACTACTTTATTACCTGATTGTAGCGCTTCATACAAACCTTTATTATCTTCTAAACGTAAGTCTCGACGAAACCAAAAAATAGATACTTTATCTTCCATTAAATAATTTTTCTAACGTACTATAGCGATGTTTAAAAATTTTTTTTAACTGCCTTTTTATAAAGATTGATTGGGCGATATGTCCTAAAAAACCAAAAGGTATCTTGTATGAAATTTTGTCTTTCATTAACGTTTTTCCATTTGACAACTCTTCAAACCAGTGTTCGTGATGCCACATGCTATAAGGACCAAATCGCTGTTCATCTATAAAAAATTGTTGTTCTTTTACTTGTGTAATTTCGGTAACCCAACTAGACTTAATACCTGGTAAAATTCCTACTTTGTAGGTAATTATTTGTCCTGCATAGGCTTTTTTATCAACCTCTGAAGTAATTTGAAACCCCATATGTGAAGGGGTTATTTTTTGCAAATTTCCTGGAGCACTGAAAAATTCCCATGCTTTTTCTAACCGAACGTTTAATATTTGTTCAGTAGATAAGGTATAAATACCCGAATGCTTTTTAAATAGTACCATTATTTATTTTACTTTTTTCCAGACTTTGTCTGAGTTAAGTTGAAAACTACCAACAAAATTGAAACCACATTCATTGGGGCTTAATATTGATAAAAATAACGTGTTTTTTTCTTTTCTATACAAATGATAGACCTTACCTACAATTGGCTCAAAGTTAAACTTAGCACTATAAATAAGCTCATTATATTGATACTCTTTTACAAGATTGTTGTATTGTTGTTTTATTTCTTCAAAAGACGCTAAAAATTGAGTATTTGCCTGGTAAATGTTTTGTTTTTTCCAGCTTATTGAATTACTTTCTTTAATAACTGGTGCTGTAAAATTAGTTGCATATGGTTTTAAATACGCATCATATTCATTTGTTTCCTCATTAAAAACTACATTATCTGGTTTTTTCTTCATTTTTATATTAATTTGGTAATTTTCTTACTCATTGGTTTGGTTATTGAGTAAAAAACATCAATTAACTTTCCTTCTTCATCTACCAAGTATTTTTGAAAATTCCATTTTACTGAAGAACTCATTTTTCCATTTTTATCTTTTTGTGTTAACCATTGATATAACGGGTGTTGATTTTCTCCTTTAACTTCAATTTTTTCTGTCATAGGAAAATCTACTCCATAGGTTACACTACAAAACGATTGAATTTCTTTTATTGTTCCTGGTTCTTGGCCTCCAAATTGATTACAAGGTAATCCTATGATTACTAATTTATCTTTGTGTTTTGAATACAGTTCTTGCAAACCTTCATACTGATTGGTAAAACCACATTTCGATGCTACATTTACAAATAATATTTTTTTCCCTTTAAACTTGTTGAGGTCTAAGTTTTCTCCATTAATACCTTCAATATTTATGTCGTATAACGATTCTTTAGGAGTTACTGTTTGCGCTTTACCTGATAAACTAAATAGTGCCATGATTAAGAATATTTTTACTGTGTTCATTTTATTGAATTGCTATTTTTATGATTTCTAACGAAAAATCTTCGTCTTTTTTATTTCCTATTAAAATTGCTACCTCTTCTATTTGATTATCAGAGAAATTACCAAAATTTAACTTTCTACCCCTAAAGGTAGGATAAAATCCTGTTAATGGTAATGTAATTTCTTGTTCTTGTGTATTTGTTCTAAATGCTTGTACGTATGAGTAACGTTGAGACTCATTTGATTTTAATCGTAGTTGATATTGTTTACCATCTCCTTTTACTTTTAATACAATTTTTGAATGTTGTTTGTTTAAACCTATGGCTATTGGCATTCTCGTCATCGAAAATCCACCATTATTTTCAGTAGATACTTTCCCCGAAAAGATTAAGTTTCCCTTATCATTAATTTTTACAGCTGATGTAGAAATTCCTCCCATCACAGTATCATTAACAACATACCAATTTTGGGTGTTATTATCTTTATCAAAAATTATAATTTCATCATTTAAACACATAAGAAAACTTAAAATTAAAAGCCATTTCATTATTTACTTTTTAAATTTTTATACTTACAATTCCTGCATCTACAGGAATTACTTGTCCAGTAATTGCTGATGCTTCGTCAGACAATAAATAGGTAGCTAAACTAGCTACTTCTTCTGCTTTTAGGTATTTTTTTAATGGGTGTCTGTTCTGCATACTCTCTTGTTGTTTTTCATTTCGTAATAAGCGAGCTGCTAAAGGTGTATCAGTAACCGTAGGAGCAATTGCATTGAATCTAACTTTCGTAGCGTATTCTGCTGCCAACGATTTGGTTAACCCTTCTACTGCTGATTTACTAGTTGCTATGCTTGCATGATAAGGCATTCCTAAAAATGACGCTACCGTACTAAATAACACTACACTTCCATTGTTTTGAGTTAGCAAACTTTCATAAGATTTTAGCGTTTTAATTGCTCCTATTACGTTTATTTCAAAATCAGTTTTAAAATCTGCTATTTTTAATCTCGAAAAGGATTTTAGATTAATGCTTCCGGGACAATAAACTAATCCATGAACTTTTTCTAATTCTGGAAGTTCGTCTTTGGTTACATCGCATGCATAATGTTTTATATTTTCAATATTAGACGGTGCTGTTCTACTAATGTTAATTATTTTATGTGTGTGTTTTAATTTGGTTATTATCGCCTTACCAATACCACTACTACCACCAACTACAACAATTGTTTTCATAATCGTCCTTTTAATCGTTTTTCTACTTTTTGTTTAACAGTTGTTATGCGTTTCATAACATCCATCAACTTTTTATCTTTACTCTTTTTATACACTTCATTAATTGATAAAATAATTTCTTTCGCTTTCCTTGATGCTAAAATTTTTTCATTTCTTGTTTTAAAAGATTTGTAATTTTTCTCAAATTCTAAAGCTTCTTGAAGTAAGTTTATTGTACTCATTTTAAATAATTTTGAAGTTCAACAATTTTTTCTGAGGTATTAAAAATGCCTCCATAAAAACAGGTAACTGTTGATGACGAATCATCTTTAACTCCTCTAGAAGAAACACATAAATGCTTTGCATCTATAATTACAGCTACGTCTTCTGTTTGTAATATCTCTTGTAAATCTCTGGCTATTTGATTAGTTAAGCGTTCTTGTACTTGGGGTCTTTTAGCATAAAACTGAACAATTCTGTTTAATTTTGATAAGCCTATAACTTTTCCTGATGAAACATAAGCCACATGTGCTTTTCCTATTATTGGTACAAAATGATGTTCGCAATTAGAATAAAACTGTATGTCTTTTTCTACCAACATTTGGTTATATTGGTACCTATTTTCAAACAATGCTATTTTAGGCTTATTGGCTGGATTTAAACCTGAAAAAATTTCATCTATATACATTTTAGCTACTCTTTGTGGAGTACCTTTAAGAGAGTCATTATTTAAATCAAGCCCAATAGTTTGCATTATTTCTGAAAATAATTGTGCTATTTTTTCTTTTTTTTCCTCATCAGAAATTAAAAAAGCATCTTCTACCATAGGCGTTTCAATTCCTGTATAAATATGATCATCTCCAATTTCTTCAACCGATAAGTTCTTTATATTATCGCTAACAGGGGTATTCAACAAAGTTTCTAGGTGTTTCATAAAGTTTTATTTTAATTTCTAAATGATTATTTATCACTAACCTTAGTTTGTTATAAATTACAATTGCTATATTTTCTACTGTTGGATTGAGTGTTTTAAATTCTTCTACTTCTTTATTTAAGTTTTTATGATCTAAACAATCTATTATTTCTTTTTGTATATGGTTAGATAAAACTTTTGTATCAATTACATATCCTGTGTTTTCATCTACTTCTCCTACAACAGTTACTTCTAACTCATAATTATGGCCATGAAAATTTGGATTATTACATTTGCCAAAAACTTCTTTGTTTTTTGCTTCAGACCATTTCGTATTATGCAACCTGTGGGCTGCATTAAAATGTTCTTTTCTCGTAATAGCCACTTTTGCTTGCTTCATTTATCGTTTTGCTATTTTATTATTACTTATACTTCTTTGTCTCGTACATTTAAACCTTCCTTTATTAAATATTCTTTTTGCTTGATGTTTTGTTCTTCTACCCTGTACTCTTTTCCTCCATAATTTAAAACTTGATGGTTTTAATTCTCTTCGCATTAAATTAATTACTTCTTGTTCTTTTAAGTCAAATTGAAGTTTTATAGCGTCAAAAGTTGTTCGATCTTCCCAAGCCATTTCAATAACTCTATCTATCTCTCTTAATGTCATAAAAAATAACTTTGTGTTGATGTCATTTTCAAATCCATCATTTTTTTTATAAATTTTTTATTCTGATTATATTTATTATCTTTTCTAAAGCTAATAAAGTGGTTATCGGAATGAATACTAAAGAATTCATGATTAAAAACCACTATTTTATAAAAAGGTATTACCCAGCAAAAGCGTTGTAATTTATTAGTTATGTAAACTATAATTCCTTTAGGACGTATTTCTATACTTCCATAATTTAAATCGCTAATTGTTGTTAAAATACTTTTAAAGCTTTCACTTACTCCTTCAACAATCATTCTACTTGAACCAACTCCTTTAATTTTTAAAGATTGTAAAAAAGACATAGGTTCTCCTACTAATTTATTGATTTTTAATACACTTTCTTTATTATTGTATGTTATATCAAACAACATTTTTTTATTTAACTACATGTTTGTTTAAAATTCTATAGCTTTCTTTTATCACCTCTGGATCTTTACGCATTTTCCAAATAGTATCTGAGGCATTTTTTCTAGTTACACCTATATCTACTATTGGTTTTGGGTAATCATTACCAAGAGTAAACCCATACATTTTTTGTTCTAAAGCTGTCATTTTGTATGGTTCGTGCTTAAACGCTAATGGTAATCCTTTAAGTTCTGGTATCCATTTTGAAATAAAAACTGCTTCAGGATCGTGCTCTAAACCATTTTTTACTGGGTTATAAATTCTAATCGTATTAATTCCAGTTTCTCCTGCCTGCATTTGCAACTGAGGAAAGTGAATTCCTGGTTCAAAATCTAAAAACAATTTTGATAAATATTTTGATGCTTCTTGCCATGGTTGCCAAAGATTGTGTGTAAAAAAAGACACTAACATAGCTCGCATTCTAAAATTCAAATATCCTGTATGAATTAAACAACGCATACACGCATCAATAAATGGAATACCTGTTTTTCCGTTTCTCCATGCATATATGTATTTTTTAGTAATATTTTTCTTTAACTTATGAAACCCTTTATTGATACTTTCTTGCTCCATTATACATTCCATTTCGAATTTCTGGATGAAATGTGCCTGCCATTTAAGTCTTGAAATGAAAGCATCTATTGCTCTTTTATTTCTTGAACTAGAACGAATACTTATTGCTAACTGATATACCTCTCTTACTGAAACATTCCCCCAAGCAATATAAGGTGACAGTCTGCTACAGCTCTCTCTTGCTTCTGTTGGCTTTGAAATATTTTTTGCATACCCCTCATACCTTTTGTTAAAAAAACTATGTAAATACTTAAGAGCCGTAGCTCGTCCTCCTTTTTGAAATAGCTTTTCTTCTTCTGTATCTAAATTTACAATTATCAAGTTTTTTGCTATTTCTTTTATTTCTGTTATTGTTACAAAAGAAACATTTGTTGAATCAAATATTATCTGACTTGATTTCATGTAGTTTTCCCAATCCTCTTTCCAACCTTCTCTGTTTTCTCGCCCCCTAAATACTCCATTATGAATATTTTCTTTCCATTCTATTACATTATTCTTACAAAACCTTTTAAAGGTTTTATCTCTATTATAAGTTGCAAGAATACCTGTTTCTATATGAGAGTAGACATTAGTAACATTTGACACCGACATTAAATACCTAAAAAAAGAAAGTACCTCTGAGTTTACTGTTAAAACCTGTGTATTATACAGCAACAACTCTTGGTTTATATCTCGTATAGATTCTTTAACAAAATCCCAATGTCTTTTAGAATAATGTTCATCTTGTATAATGCTTTCTTCAAAAATATAAACAAATAATATTTTCTTACCTGAAGTTATTGCATTAAAAACAGCCTCGTTATCCTGCAACCGAAGATCTCTTTTAAACCAAACTACTGCTATTTCTCCTGTTATTTTCAATCCAATGTGCGCTTTGAATCAAAAATACAATTTTTGTTTAATTAATAAAAGAAATAATTAAACAAAAAAATCAATAACTATTAATTTTTTGTTTAATTGTTTTTGCTTTTTCTAGAATTTCTGAGAAGTCTTTTGATATTTCCATTTTTTGCATTAAAGTATACATCATACGCATTCGGTGGTTATTTTTCAACTTCTCTTTATTTTTATAAAGAAAATCCCAATACAAAGTATTATACGGACACGAATCTTCTTCTGTTTTTGTTTTGTAATTATAAAAGCATTCTTTGCAATAATTACTCATTTTATTAATATAACTTGCGCTAGATACATAAGGTTTTGTGGCCACTATCCCACCATCCGCGTACTGACTCATCCCTCTTGTATTTGGTAATTGCACCCACTCTACAGCATCTATATATACTCCTAAATACCAAGCATCTACCTCATCTGGATGAACCTCTAACAATAACGCTAGGTTACCTAAAATCATAAGACGCTGTATATGATGCGCGTATGCATTATTTAACGAGTTTTTTAACGATTGCTTCACACAATTCATTTTTGTTTTTCCTGTCCAAAAAAAATCTGGTAATGAAACTTTATTATTAAAAAAATTCTTTTTTTTAAAATCTTCTCCTAATTGCCAATAAACACCTCTCATATACTCTCTCCATCCTAATACTTGACGAATAAAGCCCTCTGCCTGAGAAACGGCTATTGAAGGTTTCTTATAAAACACATCAACAACCTTCTCTACAACTTCTCTCGGGGTTACTAATTTTAAATTAAGAGCAAATGATAATCGAGAATGAAACAGAAAATCTTGTGATGAATGCATTGCATCTTGATAATCTCCAAAAAACTCTAACAAATTGTCACAAAAAAAATCTAGTTGCTTTATTGCTTGTTCTCTATTTATTGGATAAGTAAAAGTTAATGTTTCTTCTCCAAATGTAACCACTTCTGCTTCATTAAGCTCTTTTAATAATGCTTTACAGTCAATATTAGTCTCATAAGGCAAAGGAACTAATTCATCTTGATTCCATTTTTTTCTGTTAGATGCATCATAATTCCATTTACCGCCAACTGGTTCATTATTTTCTACAAGTATCTTATGCTTTTTCCTCATATAGCGATAAAAATCTTCCATAACTGTTTTCTTTCTACCTTCAGAAAACTCTTTTAACTCATTCCTTGTAGTGTAAAAATGTTCTGTATCATACGATTTAACTGGTATCTGTAAGCTCTTGAGTTCATTTTTAAATTGCACATCTAAACGAAACTCGTCAGGCAACTGATATTCAATTTTTGTAATTGAGTATTTTTTTTGTAATACTTTAATATTTTTTATAAGATTGTGCGTGTTATGCGAATCTGATATTTTAAAATACTCTACTGCGTGACCTTTCTCTTCTAGTTTTTTAGCAAAACTCCTCATTGCTAAGAAAAAACCTACAACTTTTTGTATATGATGTTTTACATACTCCGTTTCTTGCTTCATTTCAAACATAGCATACACTACTTTTTTGTTTTTTTGCTTAAACCAGCTATGAGATTCGTTTAACTGATCACCTAAAAGCACTCTAAGTATTACGTCCATTACTTATCAATCCATTTAGCTCTAAATTCCCCATACTTATCATATGTATTAGCTTGCCATTCTATATCAAACTTTTTACTCTCAGAACTATTTCCTACTCCTGCTATATACATCCAGTTACCATAATTACTGTGCGGATCATAATCTACTAACAAAGATTCAAAGTAGGCTGCCCCAATCCTCCAATCTTGCTGTAAGTTATGTACAAAATAAGATGCTACGTTTTGCCTTCCTCTATTACTCATCCAACCTGTTTTTCTTAACTCTATCATATTAGCGTTTACAAAATCGGATGTAGTATTACCTAAAACCCAATTTTTTATCACCTTATTATCATGAATACTTAGTATCGTTTTTTTCTGAATACCCCCTAATTTGAAGAAGTTATTTTTGTGATAACGAACTGCATGTTTAAAGAACTCTCTCCATAACAACTCAAAATACACCCAATATGTTGATGAATTTGCCTCATATTCGTCTTCAAATCTCTTTAGTTCTTTATAAATTGTTTTTACACTAATAGATCCATTAGATAACCAAGGTGAAAATTTTGTACTACAATTTATTCCTAATAAATTATTTCGTGTTTTCTTGTAGTCAATCACTTTTTTTGTTTCAAAAAAATAACTTTTCAACCTTACTAATGCTTGCTTTTCTCCTCCTTTAAAAGGAAAAGAATTTCCTAAAAATTTTTCTGCACGAGAACAGTTTGGTATTTCAAAAAATGCCTGAGAATATATATCCTGATAGGGTAAATGATAATTTAACTCTGTGTCTATATCTAATTTTTTTTCAACTTTATTTCTAAAAGATGAAAAAGACAACGGGTATTTTTTGTTAAATAACGTATCTATTTGATGTGGCTCATACAAATATTGATTTGTTACCCTTATCTTTTTTACCTTACTACCAACTACTTTTCTTACTCTCTTTTCTATATCTTTTTCATCACTAGTTTCATCTTCTTGATAAACTAGCGTAGTAATTAAGAAATCGTTTTGAATCTCTCTAACAACGGTTTCTGTTTTTTTTAACCCTACATAAAAAGGTATATTATATTTAGCTAAACTCTCCTTTAATTCTTTTAATGTTTCAATTAAAAAACAAAGACGGAATTTTCCTGTTCTCTCAAAAGAATATTGACGTTTAAAAAACACAGGATCAAACGCATAAAAAGCCACCAAATAACGTTTAGTCGCTATTGCTTCTTTTAACAGTTTGTTATCAAAAACTCTTAAATCATTTCTAAACCAAATTAAGGTGCATTCTTGTTTTTGTTTTTCCTGCATTTTTTACTACAGTATTTTACTTCACTCCAACTAGCTTCCCATTTCTTCCTCCATGAAAAAGAAAGCCCACAAACTTTACAAATTTTGGTTGGTAAGTGCTGTTTTTTCAATTTTAAACAAATTATTTTGACAAAAAATTAATGAGTTGCTTAAATATAAGTCCATGAAACGGTAAAACAGCAAACCAATAAACTCTACCCCATATTCCTTTAGGTCTGAATACTGCTTTTTGATAAAGTAAGCCGTCTTTAATAACATACTCTAACCATGCCTCTCCTGGTAGTTTCATTTCTGCAAAGAGCAATAAACGTTTATTATCTTTATCCGCTAATAACACACGCCAAAAGTCAAGCGCATCTCCTGGCTCTAACTCAGTCGGATCTCTTCTACCTCTACGCAGCCCAACACCTCCAAAAACTTGATCTATAAAACCTCTTACTTTCCATAAAAAAGTAAATTTATACCAACCTCGCTTACCTCCTATTTCCCATATTTTCTTAAGTGTTATGTTTTCATCTGAAACTTTTCTGATTCTTTCATCAATAAAGCACCCATACTTGGGAAGGTTTATGTATTGAAAATATTCTTTTCTAAAAACACCACTTACCTTAGCATCTTTCCAACTTGATATAACGGAATTTTGCGCTATTTTAACAAAAGCTTTTTTTACCGCCTGTTTATAAGTAATAGGTGTTACTTCAATTATTTCATTAATATTGCTTTTACTCCCTATAACCTCAACGGTCATACTATCTACGAGTGATTTTGCCAAATTAAACGAAGTTGAGGTAACAAAGTACAACCAATAAGATGATAGCTTTGGTGATAAAAATGGCACTGTGAATATAATTCTATTTAACTTTCTTACCTCAGCAAACTGTAATAACATTTCTTTATATGTGAGAATTTCTGGACCATAGATATCAAATGATTTATCGTACACTCTCTCTTCTAATAACGATTTTGTTAAGTATGTTAAAACATCTCTTATTGCAATAGGCTGTGTTTTTGTATACAACCATTTTGGAGTTACCATTACAGGAAGTTTTTCTACAAGGTCTCTTATAATTTCAAATGACGCACTACCACTTCCTACTATTATTCCTGCTCTAAAAGTTGTTACTGCATACGTTTTTGATTGTAGTATTTTTTCTACCTCATATCTCGATTTTAAATGCTTTGACAATGAATTATCGTTTACAATACCACTCAAATACACAACCTGCTTACACATAGTTTTTTCTAATAGACTCTTAAAATTATTTGCACAATCCGATTCTAACTTAGAGAAGTCACTACTACTTGTAGACATAGAGTGTATCAAATAATAAGCTGCATCAATATTTTTAGGCAGCTCTTTTTTAGGCTTTAAGAAATCTATTTCTAGAAAAGATATTTGTGTATTATCTTTAAATTCTAATGGAATTCTACGTACATCTCTAACACAGCATACAAGTTCATGCTGTTCTGATAACAGCATAGGTATTAATCTTTTACCTATATAACCCGTTGTTCCTGTGATTAGAATCCTCATTATTATTTTGGTCTTTGATAAGACAGTCTTTTATAATTCTCTGCTACCATATAGGTATCCAACCCATTAATTGCAGCTACTTTTTCTTTTGATAAGTTTAAAAAACCATCTTCTGAAAGCATAGAGTCCTTAAAATACAAATCAGTAACTTCTCCTAACACTAAAATAGTTCCATTAACTTTTATATAATGCTCTTCTAAAAACTTCATTCCTATTTGTAAGGGTGATTCCGCAACAAAAGGAGCATAAAAACCATTCTTAAACTCTTCTGACAATGTTGTTTTATCAAATTCTGAAATCTCTGACGGGTATTTAGCAGAAGTATGATGTGCCTCCTCAATCATTACTTCATTAATAGCATTAATAGTATAATACCCTGTTTCTTTTATATTGTTATACGTATTCCTAACAACGGTTGTGGGACGTAATACAAACCCTAAAATTGCTGGACTTGAACCATAATGCACCACCGAACTAAAAACTGCAACATTGGTTATATTATCAGTTGATTTTGTTGCAATAAGGTTTGCTGGTTTATAACCAGAAATACTGTTCATCAAGTTTATTTTATACAGATGAGGAAACTCGTCTATTTGCTGACGTGTAATATGCATTATATCGTATTAAAATTATTAATTTTTACCTTGTTTGCTTTTAAATCGTGCATTAGGTTATATAAACCAAAAAATGTTCGATTAATGTAAATGAAGTGTTTTGATCCTCTATTTCCGTTCATCTTTTTAAGCTCGGTACTCTTGGCATATTTCTGACCTAAATCTGCTATTTTCCCGAAGAACTCCTCATCTGAAAAATCAAATTCTTCTTGCTGAAAAGGTTGTGTAAAGAGTGATAACATTTCATAAAACAATGCTTTAAAAAAGGTTATTTCTTCTGGTGTATCATCTTTTCTCAAGATTTCTAACTCATAGAGTTTACTTTCAAAAAAAGCTGGATTATCTATATTTTCTCTTTTTGCTAGTTCGAAATAAGGCACATAAAAACTTTCAGGAACTTCTTTCATACATCCAAAATCGATAACAATCAATTCATTTGATTTAGACACTAAAAAATTCCCTGGATGCGGATCTGCATGTACCTTTTTTAGCTTGTGCATTTGATACATGTAAAAGTCCCACAAAGCTTGCCCTAGTTTATTTGCAACATCTTCTGGTTGCTCATTTTTAGTAAACTCTGACAGGTGAACTCCATCCATCCAATCCATCGTTAAAATTCTATCTGATGACAAATCTGGATAGTATTTTGGAAATTTTAAGTTTGGAATATGTTTACAGGCATGAGCAATTTCATTACTCTGCGCAAGTTCTAATTCGTAATTAGTTTCTTCCAAGAGCTTTTCTTCAACTTCTTTAAAATATTCATCTGAACCTTCTCCTTTAATGTTAAACATTTTCATCGCAATAGGTTTCACCAATGCTAAATCGGTTGAAATACTATCAGCAACCCCTGGATATTGAATTTTTACAGCTAGTTCTTTTCCATCTTTAGTGGCTTTATGAACTTGTCCTATACTTGCTGCATTTACTGATTCTGCTGTAAACGTATCAAAAACTTCGTTTGGTGTTTTACTGAAGTATTTTTTAAACGTTTTGATTACTAAAGGTCCTGATAATGGTGGAACTGAAAATTGTGATAATGAAAATTTTTCTACATAAGCATTGGGCAAAATATTTTTTTCCATGCTTAGCATTTGTGCTACTTTTAATGCTGACCCTTTTAGTTCTTTTAATCCATCGTAAATATCAGCAGCATTATCTTCATTAAGTTGCTTTTTAGCTTCCTCTTCTGATTTAGTGATTTTATTGCCGTAGTACTTGGCATAATTTACACCAACTTTCACTCCTGTTGAAACCAACTTGGTAGCTCGTTCTATTTTTGACGTAGGTATTCTGTTTAAGGTTTTCATGTCATTGGTGATTTTTCCTTCCACAAAAATTTCGCTAAATCAATCACACTTTTTACAGGTGCTATTTGTTGAATATCAAAACTTGCCTTTACTGATTTTTCTATAAATAAATCTGTTTTCTCAAAGTTTGATGACTCATCTTCTATCCAAAACTTTAAAATAAGCAATAGCTGCATCCAATACCCCTCTACAATAGTTTTATCTTGAATTTTGTTGATTTTATCATTTTTAAAATCAATTTTTTCAAGGCTTATTTCATTTACAAAATGAATAAACTCAGTACGCAGTTCCTGCAATACTTTTAATTTCGAAAAATCTGTTTTTACCCTTTTTAACTGCGCCAATACATACGACCTATTTATTGTTAATAATTCAAAAAAGGTAAAATAGAAACTTAATAGTTTATCTTTTGGCAAATAGTCTTTATAAGCTTCTGTTTTGTGTAGTAAATGAATGGTTTCTTTAGCGAAAATTCCGAAAACAGCTTTTTCTAAGCTTTCAAAGCTTGAAAAGTGTTTATAAAATTCCGCTTCTTCAAAGTTATTTTCTTTCGCAAAAGAAAATATTGAATTCGGTTGACCTGATAATAGTACCGTATTCATATACCATTCTATTATTTTTTCTTGTGTTATGTTCTTTTTTTTGGCCATAGTTTAATTATTTAATACAATATATGCGTTGAGACTAGTTGCAATCGTCATCCATATTAAATATGGAAGTATAAATAGAGTATACCACCTTACTTTTTTTAAATACTCAAAAGTGAAATACCCAATAAGTAGCCATAATAAAGCGATTACAACCAAGCCTAATTTTGTTAAATGTTGATTAAAGAAAATATAGTTCCAGCTTACGTTTAAAATCCACTGATCTACATATAAAATGAGTACCTTTTTGTTTAAAAATTCATGCTGAAAACTCACTTTTGTCATGTATACAGAAAACAATACCATAATGATTGTCCAAGCTACTCCAAAAACCCAGCCTGCTGGTGTCCATGGAGCTTTATTTAAAGACAAGTACCAATCTGTTCTTGGTCCTTCATTCATTAACCAAACACCAATACCTAAGGCTGAAAGGTTAGCTATTAAGAATATTAAAAAACGTATGTATTTATTTTCTTTCAAGTTTTCTGTTTTTTAAGAAATTAAAAATTAACTGTACTGAAAATAACATTGTAAATGCATAAAAAGCATCTTCTACAGGTATCGTAAAAATTCTAAAATCTAAATTCTCTGCGTTATTGTACCAAACTACCGGTTCTTCTATAAAGCTTCCTGTTAAAATTCCATTGACTAGTAGAAAAGGAATTAATATTACCAAGAAGCTAGGGTAGTATTCTTGCAATGTATTTAAATGATTTTTTAGCGCATAACCTAACAAAAGTAAAAACAGCACAAAATTTACTGTGGTGTACCACTTTCCGAAGTTAAAGATCAACAATAAGCTAACTAAAACAATGAGGAAAAAGCTTACAATTACTGTCCCAGGTTTTGACATTTTAAATTTTGGAAATAAAAACTTCAACGCTTCATGTGTAAACAAACATGCATAGGGTATACAGAAAAAAAACATCCATTCTTCTATTGGCATATTCAGCAGTTTTAGCGATAAATGATAGTCTGGATTAAATCCCCATACTCCCATTTGCGTAAACCAACTGTCCCAGATTAAAAAAAACAAGGCGACTAACAAAATACTAAGCGCTGCCTGTTTGAAATATTGTATAAAGTGTAGTTTTTTTTCAAAAACACTATATAATAGCGGAATACTTAAACTGCCTAGATTTAATATTAGATATAAATACTGACTCACTGTCTTTTATTAAAATATTTAAAGGGCACAAACAACATACCGAAACATTCTCCGTCGTGTTTCCCCAAATGTTTATGATGAATTTTATGTGCTTTTCGCAATCCTTTTAAGTATTGATTGTTTGTTTTGTCGAACCACTTGAACCTTCTGTGAATTAACACATCATGCACCAAGAAATAAGCAATACCATAAAATAATATTCCCAGACCTATGAAAAACAAAAAGTTTAACTCTGGTCGAATTCCGAAGTAAAATAATAACATACTAGGTATTGCAAAGACAACAAAAAAAGCATCGTTTTTTTCAAAAACATGCGGATATCCTGGTTGATGATGATCTTCATGTAAGTACCAACCAAACCCATGCATCACATATTTATGCGTGCACCAAGTAACCCCCTCCATAACAATAAACGTTAGTGTAGTTACTGCTATGTAAATTACTATATTCATAATGATGTATTGTTAATTATATATGTATGTAAATAACTTACACTGTCTTTTTTTTGAAGCACTTCTTTTAAAAACTGCTTGTCTTTTTTAATAGAAGATGTATATCCTAAAACACTTGGTGTATTTTCTTGTATTATTAACCTTAGATACCTTAGGTGAACATTATTAGGATTCTTTAAAATCAACTCTTCTAATTTGTTTTTATTTGTGTTAAAAACTTTTAGTTTACTCCAAGGCATTATTTTATATTTTGCCTGTTTCATTTCAAGAGAAATTATATAGCCTTGAATACTCACTTCTTTACTATTTTTATAATTGGCTATATAGGCTAACTCAGCTTCTTTTGTAACTAATTCATGGTATTTTTTAACATGATTAGGTGCATTATTGAAGCTTATTATCGACATAAATAACAGTACTCCTAAGATACCACTTTTTATCATAAAAAGTTTAATTTATACCTTACATAACTTCTTGCTAGAAGATTAATTTTCATCGGGTTTGAAATTCGAATCCTTGTGTCCATGATTTTTGTTGAAGGTGTGTTTTTTAGCTTTTTTAATAGTTTTTTGTAATACCTATATGCCATATATACTCCAAATTTTGCTTCAACAGGCAGCTTTAAAATTCCGTTTTTATAAGCAACATCAAAATCATCTTCTATTTCTTTAATAATTGCATTTTTTCCTTCTGTACTTAAATCTCCAAAATTGATATTTGGAAAGTAAGACCTATTCAATTCGTTAAAATCTTCTTTTAAGTCTCTTAAAAAATTTACTTTTTGAAACGCTGACCCTAAACGCATTGCAGGCTCTTTTAGCTCCTCATATTTTTGCTGATTCCCATTTACAAAAACCTTTAAACACATTAACCCTACAACATCAGCAGAACCATATATATATTCATTATACTCTTCTGTAGTTGTATATGCTGTTTTATACAAATCTGCTTTCATACTTTTTAAAAAAGCCTGAACCTGCTTATCAGAAATTTTGTACTTATTTACAGTATGTATAAACGAGTTTAAAATAGGGTTTAAACTAATTCCTCTATTTTTAGATTCGTAATAATCTCTTTCGAACTTTAATAATAATTGTTTCTTATCGTACTGATGAAAAGAATCTACTATTTCATCCGCAAAGCGTACAAAACCATAAATATTATAAATATCTGTACGTATTTTTGGTGATAACATCTTCGTAGCTAACGAAAATGAGGTGCTGTATTTTTGAGTTACTAACTTACTACATGCATAAGAAACCTCATCAAATAATTGTTTCATCTTTATACGTTTTTAAAATTAAATCTGAAGCTATTTTTCCTGAAATTAAAGACGGAGGAACTCCTGGTCCTGGTACCGTTAATTGTCCTGTAAAAAATAAATTCTCTACTTTTTTACTTTTTATTTTTGGTCTTAAAAATGCTGTTTGTGTTAAAATATTTGCCAAACCGTAGGCATTTCCTTTATACGAATTATATTCCTTAATAAAATCATTTACACAAAAGCTTTCTTTAAACAACACATGTTTTTTTACTGATTGATTTGTTAGTCTTTCTAACCTCTCTATTATAATATTAAAATAACGTTCTCTTAGCTCCGGAGTATCTTCTATACCAGGCGCCAATGGAATTAAAAAAGTAGCAGCCTCTTTTCCTTTAGGCGCAAAAGAACCATCTGTAATTGAGGGAAAGCTAGCATAAAACAATGGTTCTTTTGGCCAACAAGGAACATCATATATTGTTTTCGCATGCGCATCAAAATCTGTATCAAAAAACAAGGTATGATGACATACATTTTTTAACTTCTTGTCAAACCCTACATAAAAAAGCAAAGATGAAGGCGCAAATGTTTTTTTATCCCAATAACTTTCTGAATATTGCCTTAAATATTTAGGCAGTAAAGTTTCAGTATGATGATAATCTGCTCCACTTAACACTACATCAGATTTCATTAATTTTCCATCTACCGCAACCCCAACTGCTTCACCTTTATCGTTTACTACAATTTCTTCAACATTTACATTGGTTTGAAATTTCACACCTAAGCTCGATGCTAGTGTAGTCATAGCCTCAATTACTTTATACATTCCTCCTTTTGGGTGCCATGTACCTAAGCCAAAATCGGCATAATTCATAAAATTATAAAACGCTGGGGTATTACTTGGTTTTGCCCCCAGAAACAACACTGGAAATTCTAAAATTTGAATTAGTTTTTTACTTTTAATTTTCTTTCTTACCTCATGTCTGATAGTAGAAAAAAACTGAAATATCTTTCCCATAGTAACTGGAGTTACCAACTCTAAGGGAGAAACTCCTGGCTTATAAACTAAATCATTTATAGAAACATCATAATTATATTTTGCTGATTTTAAAAAAGACTTCAGGTGTTTTGAACTTCCTTTTTCTTCTTTTTCAAAAACCTCATAAATCTCCTCTAATGTTCCTGGAATTACTATTGAATCTTTTTCTCCAAAGTATACTTCATAAGCAGGGTTTAATCTTTCTAACTCATAGTAATCTGAAGGTTTCTTTTCAAAGTCTGCAAAAAACTTTTTAAAAACATCTGGCATCCAATACCATGTAGGCCCTATATCAAAAGTAAAACCTTCTCTTAATAACTGCCTTGCTCTACCACCAATTGTGGCATTTTTTTCCAAGATTACCACTTTATATCCAGCTTTTGCTAAATAGCAAGAAGCTGATAAAGAAGAGAAACCTGAGCCTATTATATATACCTTTTTTTTCAAATTATTTCTTATAAAGATAATTAAAATTAATTGCGAACAAAAAAATCGCTCGCAATCAATACATTAAATTAAGTTTATGGTAAAAGAACACTATCTACTACATGAACTACACCATTTGTTCCTTGTACATCTGTCAATGAAATTACAACAGATTGTCCTGAACTTGTTTCTAATTTTGCTCCATTTGATAAATCAACAGTCACTATACTTCCATCAAACATTGTGATTTCTTGATTATCACTTAATTCATCTGATTGCACATTTCCTCCAGCAAATACATGATATTTTAACACTGCCTCTAATGTTGCGATTGGAATATCTGCTAACGAATTCCAAGAATCGTTACTATCTAATAACGCTTGAAATGCATCATTTGTTGGAGCGAATATTGTATAAGGTCCTTCTTGACTTAACAAAGAAACAAAATCAGTAGTATGACGGCTATCTGTTAAAGCTGCAACCAAAGAGGTAAAACTACTATTATTCAACGCTAAGGTTACTACATTAGCTGGCAACATTACCTTATCAATTGTGTGTATAACTCCATTTGAAGCCATAATGTCTGTAGCAATTGGCTTTGAATCTCCATTAAACTCTACTGCTCCATCAACTTCCACTTGCAATGACAACATTTCATCGTTTGGACCTGTTGACAATGTATTTACGTAGGTATTGGATAAATTAGCTGCCTTTACTTCTCCACTTATCACATGAAACAACAACACTGATTTTAATGTTTCTACCGGAATATCATCTAATGAGTTCCATGAGTCATTACTATCTAACAACGCTTGAAATGCCGCGTTTGTAGGCGCAAAAACCGTAAAAGATCCTTCGGCTTGTAACGCCGATACTAAATCAGCTTTTTGTAAAGCAGACACAAGAATACTTAAATTGGAATCTGCAACTGCTACATCAACTATAGTTTTGGGCTTTTCTATCACTGGATCATTATCATCGCTACACGATGTTAACAAACCAAAACTTAAAAACAGCCCCAAAAAAAACACAGAGGTTAAATTCTTTACTTTCATAATTCTACACTTTAAAATTAATGCTTACTCTTTTTATTTTTATAGTCTATTTTTCAGCCTCGATAGACTTTGTTTATTTTTAAACTAAAAACATTAAACAAAATAAGTTTTTGCCAAAAAAATGTGCTTTAATTTCAAAACACACTTCAAAGTTACTTATTTTGTTTAACAAAAACAAAAAAAAGTTAAACACAATATTAAAACCGTTCTAATAACGCCACCAAAGAAGGATACATGGTTATTTTCGCTTTAAAATCAATATGACTAACCGTCATCGCTTTATTTCCTATTGCTATTAGCTCATGATTAGTATTTTCTAACATTTTGTCTATTTCAAAAAAATATTCTTCTACTTTATCTTCATATGGCTGAACAGTCATGGAAGTAATAAAACAAATTTTTGTTTCATTTTTAAAAAAGTAGTTTAAGTTATCTAAGGGTAAACTTTGCCCTAGATAAATAGTATTATACCCCCTTAATATAAGCTCATAATTTAAATACATAAGCCCTAATTCATGAATTTCATTTTCTGGAAGAAACAACACATAACTTGTATCTGAGTTATTACTAACGTACTCTAACTTCTCTATGTTAATCTGAATTTTTTGTATGATTAAATTAGATATGAAGTGTTCATGTGCTGGCAATAAGGTATCTGTTTGCCATAATAACCCTACATGATTTAAAAAAGGAATAAAAACATCTTTAAAAACCTCTCTAAAAGTCTTTGTTTTCAACAATCTATTGTAAGCATTGTTAAATAATATTTTATCGAATTGAAACATTGCTAACTTAAAAGAATTAACAGCTTCATCGTTTACTGCCATTTTAAAAGCTAACTCTCTTGCTTTTAAAACAATAGTATCATCAGACATTTCTGCTATTTTAGAAATCTTTATACTATTTTTATTCAACAAGACAACATTTAGTAATTTCTGTAAATTTTCTGAAGAGTAATAACGAATATTGGTATCGGTTCTCTCTGGCGATAACAGATTGTAGCGTTTTTCCCAAATTCTAATTGTATGAGCTTTTATTCCTGAAATATTTTCAAGATCTTTAATTGTAAAAACTGATTTTATATTGTTCAATGTATTCTTAATTCTTTTGAACAAAGATACGAATTTTAACGAATTACAAACCTACACCACTTCTTATGAAGATTTTATACTTATTTTTGATTGTTATTTTTCTTTAAATTTATGAATCTTCAAACGCGAATACCACTTACGAAGCAAAAGCATAATCAAATTAATTATCAGTCAAAACTACTTTTACTTGGTTCTTGTTTTTCTGAAAATATTGGCGACAAACTTAACTACTACAAGTTTCAATCAAAACAAAACCCTTTTGGTATTTTATTCCACCCTAAGGCTATTGAAAACTTAATTACAAAAGCATCAAACAAAGAAGAATATACCGACAAAGATGTTTTTTTTCACAATGAACGATGGCACTCTTTTGAAGCACATTCAAGTTTAAGCGCTATAAATAAAAATGGATTATTAAACAGCTTAAATTTATCCATACAACAAACTTTTGAGCAACTACAAAACACCACACATCTTATCATTACACTAGGTACAGCATGGGTATATAGAGAAATTGCCTCGGATAATTTTGTAGCCAATTGCCACAAAGTTCCTCAGAAAAAATTTTTAAAGGAATTATTAAGCGTTCATGAAATTTCTGAAAGCTTAGAAGCTATTAACTCTCTTGTTAAGTCAGTAAATAAAAACATTTCAGTTATTTATACGTTATCTCCTGTACGACATTTAAAAGATGGTTTTACAGAAAACCAACGTAGTAAAGCACACTTACTTTCAGCTATTCATGAAGTAGTGGAACCGAGAAATGCTATTTACTATTTTCCTTCATATGAAATTATGATGGATGAATTACGTGATTATCGTTTTTATAATGAGGATATGATTCACCCAAATAAAACTGCTGTGAATTACATATGGGAAAAATTTAAACAGGTTTGGATTACAGAAGATTCATGCAAAACGATGCAGCAAGTCGAAACCATTCAAAGAGGAATAAACCACAAACCTTTTAACTCAGAATCTGAAGCTCATCAGTTATTTTTGAAAAAACTACAACAAAAAAAGGAAACACTTTTACAAGCATTTCCTTTTATGAATTTTTAATCTTCTTATTTTATTTCACTAAATATTGATCAACATTTTGCCAAGGCCCTCCGTTAATTACATCAATCCCATGGTTTTGTAAAAACTCTGCTGCTTGCCCGCTTCTACCACCACTTCTACATACTGCAATTACTGGCTTATCCCACGATTTAATTTCCTCTACATTTGTAGGAATCGTAGCTAAAACAATATGCTTAGCTCCTTCACTATGCCCTTCATTCCATTCCGCTAAAGTCCTTACATCTAAAACAACTGCTCCTTTAGCTAAATATTCCTGTATTTCGTTACTCATATTCTTCTTTCTAAATAAATTAAATAATCCCATTTTATACTTCTTGGTAATTTTCCAACAAAAGTAAACCGTTTTCTATTAACGTAGTGTAACTCTTGTTACTTTTCATTTCTTCAAGATATTCACGTAACGCTCCTTTTATTGAAAAATTGTTTAGTGTTGCCAATTCTAACAGCTCTAACGACAACAACCAATCATTTTTATAATTTGATTTTACTTCTGTAAAAATTTCCTCAATGTCTTCCTCAGAAACCGTGCCACCTTCCCTTAGTTCTCTTACTCTGTCATATAAACTATATAACTTTCTATCTGAATCAGAATATTGAATTTTGTGCGTTTTGGTTTCCGATACTTTTCCTACATCCCCAAATGAAGCCACATCTGCAGGACCTGCAAAAGCAGATACCACCTCTACACCCACAGCCATATCGTATACTCCCCAATCTGAGTGAAATAACAACGTGTCTCCATGAGTTACTGTACAGCCTTTAAAAGAAATTAGTAAAATCCTACCTCTTAAATCCCTTGTTCCTGTAATTACTTCTCCTACTACTTTTACTCCACCTTCAAACTCTAAGGTAACCTGCTCTCCTTCATAAATACCATAAGCTTTCAAATCTCGCGGACTCATATTCTCTATTGGAATATTAATCCCTTTTAACTTACCTATTGGACTTCCAAAACCTTCTGCATGATAATTTGTTCCGTGACCTATTAATTCTTTATCTCTATTTGCTAACGCAGTAGGACCAGTTGTTTGTACATAAATGGCTTTATTATTCTCATCAGTTATTACATTGGTAAAAATCCCTGACACTTGAATACCTGTACTCAACTCGATAGTTCCTAAATTTTTAGAATCTATCAATTTTTCTATTCCTTTTAATCCACCAGTTCGTATTGCCATTTTATTAGCAAACTGCTCCAACACTAAACTTAAATGAGCAAAATCTGGAGTAACAAACAACTGAGGTTGAGGTTTTGTAATATCAAAACTTACATTCGCAGCATCTAATGTATATGAAACTTTTTCGACCTCATCTTTCATACACCATTTACTCTCTCCAATAGAAGACAATAACCCTGCTCCATAAATTTTTGGATTTTCTAGGGTCCCTATCAATCCATACTCCACTGTCCACCAGTGTAAATTTCTAATTTGAGCCATTTCTGAAAGCTCTCCCATGTTATTTTGCAACCACTCAACTTGTTCTTGTGCTTCATCAATATCTTTTTGAGTAGAATTAGGATCTTCTTTTAAAATAGACAACAAGCGAATAGCTTCATACATTTCGTAATCTTTTGCTGAAGAAATCGCTTTTGCGCCAATTTCACCAAAACGGCGTAAATATTCAGCATACTCTGGATTTGCTATAATTGGTGCATGTCCTGCGGCTTCATGAATAATATCAGGAGCTGGCGTGTATTCAATATGATCTATCGTACGCATGTCAGACGCAATCACTAACACATTGTACGCTTGAAATTCCATAAAAGCATTCGGTGGTATAAATCCATCAACAGATACTGCCGCCCAACCTATTTCTTTTAAAATACGATTCATTCCTTGCATGTGAGGAATTTTCTCAACGGAAATGCCTGTCTTTTTCAATCCATCTAAGTACGAAGCATGCGCTACTTTCCCTAAATAATCTACATTCATACGCATTACATAACGCCATACAGCTTGGTTTTGAGCCGTATATTCATCATACGGTTGTTTTACCACGAACTTATGTAAATGCTTGGGTAACTTCTTAGTAACTTCGTTTAACTCAAAGTGAGGCTCCATAATGTTGTTTGTTTTGCTGTGTAAATTTAAGTTTTTTATAGTTCACAAAAAATTGATATCCGTTAAATTATATATTTTGTACTTTTACTTTCGGGACTAATAAAACAACTTATTGATGAAAATTAAAGGAGGTTTAAAAACTCGTTTGCTTGTAGGTATAGCTATTGTTGCTTTTGCTTATCTACGCAAATGCAGTCAACAAGAGGTAAACCCTTATACAGGGAAAACACAAGCAGTTAGTTTATCTCCAGAACAAGAAATTGCTATTGGACTACAACAAGCTCCTATGATGACTCAGCAACACGGAGGCTTGTATCCTAATGAAAATGCTCAAGTACTTGTAGATAAAGTAGGTGCAAAGCTCGTAAACAACACGGTAGCTAAAAAATCAGGTTACCAATTCGATTTTCATTTATTAAGAGATGAAAAAACAATCAATGCTTTTGCCTTACCTGGAGGGCAAATTTTTATAACTCATGCTTTATTCACTCAATTAAAAAACGAAGATCAACTAGCAGGTGTACTAGGTCATGAAATAGGACATGTCTTAGGAAAACATTCTAACGAACGAATTACCGATGCTAATTTTTGGAAACTTTTAACCATGGGAGCTTCTGTCGGCGCTGATTTAGGAGAACTGGCGAATAGTATTGGACAACAAACTTTATTAAAAAACGGTCGTGGTGATGAATTAGAAAGTGATGAGTTAGGTGTTAAATTAATGATTGATGCAGGTTATAACCCTGAAAACTTGATTGGCGTAATGGAAATTTTAAAGGCTGCAGCTGGTCCAAATAGAGTTCCTGAATTTCAAAGCACCCACCCTGACCCTGAAAATAGAATTGAAAAAATTAAAGAAGCTATACGTAAATATAAAAAGTAATGTTGTTACTGTAACATTTAATTAATCGAGTACACTAATAATTATATATTTAAATTAGTTGCTATGAGTTTCAGTGGGTCAGTATCATCAATGATTACGAGTTTAAAAAACAATAAAAGAAAAAGAACTAGCGCTTTTGAAAAGTTAGAACGTTTTCAAAAAGAAAAAAACGACAAATTATTTTTTAAAAAAACTGCTAATGAAAAGCAGCTTAAAAACATTCGTTTAAAGATAAAAAGACAACAACAAGTTAATTTTATAAAAAACATTCTGGCTTTGATAGCCACCTTTTTAACATTACTTTATATTATCTCATTAGTTTAATCAATATAAAAAGGTTGAATTTTATAAAAAATCCAACCTTGTGTTAATAACAGATCCCCTATCTTCTTGTTACTTACCTTGAATAATATTGTAATTTATTCCAACACCTACAGAAGAAGGAGAAATACCATCAGACGAAACCCCTTGGTAATACCCGAAAATATTCCACTCGTCGTTGTGATACCCTATTTCTGGCCTGTAATAAAATCCACCAGTTTCACTTCCTTCAGTAAAAAAAGCATACCCTAAATCCGTTCCTAAAAAGAAGTTTTTTGTTGGGTAAAACCTAAACAATCCTGCTACAGGGATTAGTCCTGAATCAGAGAATTCAATAATACCTTCTTCTTTCCCAAAATAATGAGTATACCCTGTCGAAGCTCCTATAGCAAAACTTTCTGCATTTAAAAACTGATATTTCAAATCAACCCCCAAAACAAAAGAAGAAACATCAGAAGCATCACCAACAGGAGCACCTCCATGGATTCCTAATTTCAACCAATTTGTACCTTCTCCCACTTGAGCATTCGCAACTGAAAAACTCGTTATCGCTATTACTAATAAAATTATTTTATTCATATTATTGTTTTTTTAGTTACGTAGCAAAACTACCTCAATAACTTTTTCAATTTTACCTCTTTTGACATAATTATTAACCCAAAAGATTTTACTTTTAATACAAAGAAGTAAATTTGTAACATGAACAAGAAAGTAATTTTAATGATTTTGGATGGATGGGGGATTACCCAAGACCCAAAAGTATCGGCTATATACAACGCAAAAACTCCATTTATAAATTCGTTATACAATAAATTTCCACATGCACAATTAAGAACCGATGGAGAACATGTTGGTTTACCAGTAGGACAAATGGGAAATTCTGAAGTCGGACATATGAATTTAGGTGCTGGTAGAATTGTATATCAGAATTTAGCCAAAATTAACAAAGCTGTAAAAGAAGGAACTTTAGCACAAGAAAAGGAACTTCTAAACGCTTTTGAATACGCTAAAACAAACAATAAAAATATCCATTTTTTAGGATTGGTTTCTAATGGAGGAATTCATTCTCATATTGATCACCTAAAAGGTTTGCTATCTGCAGCTAACAATTTTGGTTTAGATAATGTATACCTACACGCTTTTACTGACGGTCGTGATTGTGATCCTAAATCAGGAAAGTATTTCATCAACGATATTCAAGAACACATGCAAGAAACTACGGGTGAATTGGCAACAATTACTGGTCGTTACTATGCAATGGATCGTGATAATCGTTGGGAACGTGTGCAACTTGCTTACGAAGCTTTAGTAAACGGAAAAGGAACTTTTTCTTCGGATGCTCCAGCTAGTATTCAACAAAGTTATGATGCAGATATTACTGATGAGTTTATCAAACCAATAGTAATGGTTGATGAAAGTCAACAACCAAAAACTGTAATTAAGGAAGATGACGTTGTTATTTTCTTCAATTTTAGAACAGATAGGGGTCGTCAATTAACAGAAGCTTTGAGCCAAAAAGATTTTCCTGAATTCAACATAAAAAAACTACCGTTATATTTTGTTACCATGACAAGCTATGACGATACTTTTAAAAACATCCATGTTATTTACGATGGAAAGAACATTGAAAACACTTTGGGTGAAGTATTAGAGTCAGCTGGAAAAAGTCAAATTAGGATTGCTGAGACAGAAAAATATCCACACGTTACTTTCTTTTTCTCTGGTGGAAGAGAAGATGAATTTACAGGAGAAAAACGTTTGCTTTGTCCATCTCCTAAAGTAGCTACCTATGATTTAAAACCTGAAATGAGTGCTTATGAAATTCGCGACGCTATTGTTCCTGAACTACAAAGCGGTAATGTTGATTTTGTATGTTTAAACTTTGCTAATGGTGATATGGTAGGACACACAGGTGTTTTTGAAGCTGCTGTTAAAGCTTGTGAAGCAGTTGACAATTGTGTTGAAGACGTAGTAACAACTGCGTTAAATAATGACTATACCACTATTTTAATTGCTGATCATGGAAACTGTGAAACAATGATTAACCCAGATGGAACACCACATACAGCACACACCACAAACCCTGTTCCTATGATTTTAATTGACAAGGAGTTAAAATCAATAAAAAGTGGTATTTTAGGCGACGTTGCTCCAACCATTTTAAAATTAATGGGTATTGAGCAACCTAAAGAAATGACACAACATTCGCTTATTTAAAAATATATCTTATGAAATGAGCCATAACAAGAAGTTGACACCAACCGAAAAGATTATTGGCAAATTACATCTGATGTATTAAAAACAATAAAAATTAAACAGATGAAAAAAATCGTATACCTTTTTATAGCCTTAATTATTATTTCTTGTGCATCGACACCAAAGAACCTAGCAACAAAAAATGAAAATGGAAATTTAGTTGGTATTGCTACTAAAAAAGACTTTCAACAAGAACCATACGGAAGTGAGTGGTTCAACGATTTTTATTCATATTACGAAACAGATAAAGCTACCGTAGAAAAACTAAAACCATATTTAAAAGACATAAAAATAAAAAGCTTTATGGGAACTTGGTGTGGAGATAGTAAAAGAGAGATTCCTAATTTTTATAAAATCTTAGACGAAGCCGAATTCGATTATAAAAACCTTGAATTAGTTACAGTGAACCGTCAGAAAAAAGCTAATGGTTTAGAAGAAGGTTTCAATGTAATTCGAGTTCCAACCTTCATTTTTTATAAAGACGGAAAAGAAGTTGGTCGTTTTGTAGAACACGCTATTGAAGGTAGCTCAGTTGAAGAAGATTTCTTAAAAATACTATCTGGTCAAGAATACAAACATCCATATCAAAAATAACTGTAAATTTGCGCCTCAATATTTTTACCATGATTAAACCAAAAACTAGAGAAGAAATTGAATTAATGCGCGAAAGTGCTTTAGTAGTATCAAAAACCTTAGGTATGCTTGCCAAAGAAGTAAAACCTGGTGTTACTACATTACAACTTGATAAACTTGCTGAAGATTTTATTCGTGAGCAAGGAGCTATTCCTGGTTTTTTAGGTCTATATGATTTCCCTAATACACTTTGTATGAGCCCAAACTCACAAGTGGTTCATGGAATTCCAAATAACACACCTTTACAAGAAGGTGACATCATCTCTATTGATTGTGGTGCTATAAAAAATGATTTTTACGGAGATCACGCTTACACGTTTGCTGTAGGTGAAATTGCTCCTGAAACTCAAAAACTACTTGATATCACTAAAGAAAGTTTATATGTAGGTATTCGTGAACTTAAAGTAGGAAATCGTGTTGGTGATGTAGGTTTTGCTATTCAAAACTTTACTGAAAAACATGGTTATGGTGTTGTTCGTGAACTAGTAGGGCACGGTTTAGGTCGTAAGATGCACGAAGACCCAGAAATGCCTAACTATGGACGCAGAGGTCGTGGTAAAAAATTTATAGAAGGAATGGTAGTTGCTATTGAACCTATGACCAATATGGGAACTCATAAAATCCGTCAACATAGTGATGGATGGACAATTACCACTTTAGATGGTAAACCATCAGCACACTTTGAACATGATGTAGCCATAGTTGATGGTAAACCAGAGTTACTATCTACCTTTAAGTATATTTACGATGCTTTGGGTATCGAAAGTAATGAAGAAGACGAATTTAGACAACAACCATTAGTTATATAATTTGTGTCTTTATTTAAAACGATACTTAATACTATTCCTAGACCTATATTAATCAAAGCCAGTTATTGGGCTCGTCCCATTATTACTTGCTGGTTAAAAGGAGATAACTTTACAGATCCGATTGACGGAAAATCATTCAAAAAGTTTTTACCTTACGGATATGGAGTTCAACGTAAAAATGCACTTTCTCCTTCTACTTTGTCATTGGAAAGACATCGTTTAATGTGGCTTTTTTTACAACAGGAAAGTAACTTCTTTACTTCCGATAAAGAGTTAAAAGTATTACATATCGCTCCTGAGCAATGTTTTTTAGATCTTTTTAGAAAACAAGCGAACCTAGAGTATACTACTTCTGATTTAGAATCACCTATAGCAGATGTAAAAGCAGATATTTGCGACCTTCCTTTTGAAGACAACTCTTTTGATGTAGTGTTTTGTAATCATGTGCTGGAACATATCCCTGACGACACAAAGG
The DNA here is from genome assembly GCF_059716285.2 of Tenacibaculum sp. TB-53. Classification (NCBI taxonomy): domain Bacteria; kingdom Pseudomonadati; phylum Bacteroidota; class Flavobacteriia; order Flavobacteriales; family Flavobacteriaceae; genus Tenacibaculum; species Tenacibaculum sp. TB-53. Next base: position 2,262,463 of record NZ_CM202790.1, read on the forward strand.
CGATGCAAGAATTGTATCGAGTAATGAAAGTTGGTGGATTTGGTATTTTTCAAATTCCGCAGGATTTATCAAGAGAAGTTACTTTTGAAGATAATTCTATTACCGACCCTAAAGAACGCGCAAAAATATTTGGTCAGTACGACCATGTACGTGTGTACGGTCGTGATTATTTTAATAAACTACGTTCTGTAGGATTTAAAGTTGATGAAATAGACTACACAAAAAAAATCGCTCCAGAAAAACTAGAACGATTTGCTTTAATGAAAGGCGAAATTTTGCCTGTATGTTACAAAAACTAGTTTACGAATTCTGCTAGTTCTCCTGCTTCATTATGATATAACAACACCACTTTAAGCTCTGGATGTTCTTTGAGAAACTCTTTTGTTTTTTCTAAACCCATTGCTAAAAAAGCCGTTGCATAGGCATCTACATCGGCGCAGTCACCTTTTAATCGAACTGACACACTTAACAAATTACTCTCTTCTGCTAGTCCTGTTTTGGCATTTACCGTGTGTACTATCTTTTTTCCTTCAGTATTTAACTTGTACTTTCTATAATTCCCTGAAGTTGCCATAGATTCATTATCCAGCTCAATTATTTTTTGAACAGAACGTGTTCCATCAGCATTTGGCTTTTCAATCGCTACTTTCCAAAGCTTTCCGTCTTTTGTTCCTCTAGCTCTAATCTCTCCTCCTATTTCTACTATGTAATCATCAATGTTTTTCGACTCTAAAAACCTCCCAACAACATCTACTCCATAACCTTTAGCAAAAGCATTAACATTAAACTCTATATTTTCACTATCTCTATGAACTTTTCTGTTTTTTAACACAACTTTATCAAATCCTACATTCTCCATCAAAGCCGCTATTTCTTCAGAGGTCAAATCTTTCTTTTCTTTTCCTGAGCCAAAGCCGTAAGCATCTATCAATCTACCAATCGTCGGATCAAAATAACCATCAGTTTCCTTGTAAATTCTTTTAGCCTTTTCAAAAACTTCTACAAACATATCATCAACTATTACAGTGGTGTCTCCTTGGTTAATTTTTGAAATATCAGAAGTAGGCATGTATGTAGACAATGATTTGTTTACCAAATTAAACAAACTATCAATAGGTTTTTGATAATCAACCTTATTCAAATAGGTTATATGATATGTAGTCCCAAAAACAGCTCCTTGTAATTTAGTTATCTTTTCTTTTTTTTCTTCCTTACAAGCTATTACTAACAATAATGAAACTACTAAAAGCGTTATCCTTTTAATCATCTTTAAAAAAATTAGTCACAAAAATAACGTATTCACACTTCATAAAAGATTGTTAATTCTCTTTTTTGTGTCTTCATTTTTATAAATTTGCTTAACTTTTAATAAATACATCTAAAAAAATCAGAATAAAATGAGAAAAATATTTTTATTCCTTACTGCTTCAATTTTACTAGCATCTTGTGCTTCAACAAAAGAATTAGAAGCAATAAAAGCTAAACACGAACAAACAAAAGAAGAGTTACTAGCCGTAAAAGCTAACTTAACAAAATGTTTAGTTGAAAAAGAAAACTGTGAAGACAAAGCATTTTCTTTAGAGTCAAGAGTAACAGAACTAAAGAGAGATAAAGAAAATACTTTACAACAAGTTGAAAACTTAACAGTTTTAACTAAAGGCGCTAATGATAACATTAAAGAGACATTATCTCAATTAAGCAAGAAAGATAAGTACATCAACAAAATTAGAGAAGCTGCTTCTAAAAAAGATTCTTTAAACTTAGTAGTTGCTTTTCACTTAAAAAGAGAATTACAAGACGGTATTGATGACGAAGATATTGAAGTAAATGTTGAAAAAACAGTTGTATTCATTTCAATTTCCGACAAGTTATTATTTAAAAGTGGAAGTTACACTATTAACGACAAAGCTTCTAAAGTGTTAGAAAAAGTTGCTACTGTAGTTAACGGACAGCCTCAAATGGATGTAATGGTTGAAGGACATACAGACAACACTCCTGTTTCAGCTGGATCAGCCTTAAAGGATAACTGGGGATTAAGTGTTTTACGTTCTACTGCTATCGTTCGTGAGTTACAGGGAAAGTATAATGTTGCTCCTGAAAGATTAATCGCAGCTGGTAGAAGTAGTTATGTTCCTTTAGTAGAAAACAACAGTCCTGCTAACAAAGCCAAAAATAGACGTACAAAAATCATCATTTTACCAAGATTAAATCAGTTCTTTGATTTATTAGATCAAAAAGTAGAATAGTATTCTATATAGATACTTTTATTAAATACCCTCAAAAGTTAAACACAATTTTGAGGGTATTTTTATACCTAAAAAACAACACACATTTGAATTTAGATATAAGTGTATTCAAAAACACATAGAAGAATGTTCTTCTATTAAATTTCTTCAGCATCAAGAAAAATAAGCTAATAAAAACCTAAACTCATACTATAAAAACAACTTTTGTTGGATAATCTAAATATAAGCACTTTTCTTGTTTAACATTCTTTTAACTAACCTCCATTAAACTTTTAGGCAGATTTGTTGTCAAACAAGCTTTATAAATTAACATGATGAAAAAACTTACACTACTTTTTATTTTACTTATTAGTTTTACAGCTGTTGCTCAACGTACTACAAAAGGTATCGCTTCTAAAATTACTTTAACGGGTAAGGTCTTAGAAACAAACTCTAAGCAACCTTTGGAATATGCAACTTTAGTACTAACAAACACCAACACAAACCAAGTTATTGGAGGTGTTACAGACGTTAACGGAAACTTCTCTATCGATGCTTCATCTGGCACGTACAATATAAAAGTTGAATTTATAGGGTTCAAAACTAAAAGTTTAGGAAATCATGATTTAAGTCAAAATAAAAACTTAGGAAATATATTACTATCCGAAGACGCAGAGACATTAGATGAAATTGAAATAATAGCAGAAAAATCGACAGTAGAAATACGTTTAGATAAAAAAATATACAACGTTGGTAAAGATATGACTGTAAAAGGAGGAAATGCATCTGATGTTTTAGATAACGTCCCTTCTGTTAATGTAGACGCAGAAGGAGCTATTAGTCTACGCGGTAACGAAAATGTTCGTATTTTAATAGACGGTAAACCTTCTGCTTTAGTAGGCTTAACAGGAACAGACGCTCTTAGAAATTTACCCGCAGACGCTATTGAAAAAGTAGAAGTTATCACTTCTCCTTCTGCTCGTTACGACGCTGAAGGTACAGCTGGTATTTTAAATATTATTCTTAGGAAAGGAAAAATCACAGGTTTTAATGGCTCTGTAAACCTAACTTTAGGAAATCCTGATATGGTAAGTATTTCTCCAAATCTCAATTATAGAACAAAAAAGTTTAATCTCTTTTCAAACCTAGCTTATTCCTACAGAAACGGACCTGGTAACTCTAATAGTTTTTTCACAAACTTCAACAAAGATGGTGATATTACTAGTTATAGAGATGAAGACAGAGTTTTTGATAGAAAGAGTAATAACTATAACGGATCCTTAGGGCTAGAATACTACATTAATGATAAAAGTTCTATTACCGGAACTTTCTTTTATAGAGATTCTAAAGATGATGATGTAGCTACCAACAATACTACTTTTTTTGATAATAATAGAGTTATAACGAAAGAACAGGTAAGAATAGAAAACGAGAAAGAAGAAAATACAGATATACAATACTCTTTAAACTATACAAATAATATTGATGATAAAGGACAAAAACTAATTATAGATTTACAATACGGAGAAAGTGATGAATTTGAGCCTGCCGATATTTTTGTTGACAGAAACCTTTCTGAGCGAAATAGACAAACAACAACCTCTAAAGATCGCCTTTTTCAAATAGATTATGTATTGCCTATTGGAGAAAAAAGTCAGTTTGAAGCTGGACACAAAGTCACCTTACAAGATTTAAATTCAGACTTTAGAGTACGTGATGCCCTCGGAAACCCATTGCCTAACGATCCTTCAAATGCAATTGAATTCAAACAAAATATTTATGCATTCTATACTCAGTTTGGAAGTAAAGTTGATAAGTTTTCATACCTGTTAGGTTTAAGAGCAGAAGTTACTGATATTGATTTAACAGTGTTTACAACCGACCAGTTTAAAGAAAAGAATTATACAGAGTGGTTTCCAACAGTAAACCTAGGGTATGAAATCAATGATAGTGATAACATTTCATTAGGGTATAGTAGAAGGTTACGTAGACCACGTCATTGGTTTCTAAACCCATTTGAAACCAGAAGTTCTGCAACCAATGTATTTAGAGGAAACCCTGACTTAGATCCTACCTTTACTAACTCTGTAGACTTTGGCTATAACACACGTATAAGTAAGCTAAACTTAGGAGCTTCTTTATATTATCAATACTCTACCGATATTATGCAAGGTGTATCTATTTTAGAACAAAGAGTTATAGAAGGAGAAACAACTAACGTAACAGTTAGACAACCAGTGAACCTTAACAATGAAAGTCGTTATGGATTTGAATTTACAACTAACTATAATCCTACTAAAAAGGTACGATTATCAGCTTCATTTAATTACTTTAAATTTAATACAGATGCTTTTACATACGTATATACCGCTGCTAATGGAGACCAAGTAACAACCCCTTTAGACGAGGTAAATGAAAGTAGCTGGTTTGCACGTTTTAACTCAAGGATTACCTTACCTTGGAAACTACAATGGCAAACACGCTTAATGTATCGTGGAGCACAAGCAACAGCTCAAGATAATAGAAAAGGAATGTTTTCTGCTAACCTTGCCCTGAGTAAAGACTTGTTTAAAGAAAAAGCTTCATTGGTATTAAATGTGAGCGATTTATTTAACACTCGTAAGCGAGAAAGCACTACTTTTCTATATGATGATGAGGGATTACTTAACACTATTAACGACGGTTCTTTCCAATGGCGTGAGCGTCAAATAACATTAAGCTTTACCTATCGTTTTAACCAAAAGAAAAAAAGAGATCGTCCAGAACAAAATGGTGACTTTGATGGAGGTAGTGAAGGTTTTTAACCCTATTAATTTAACCGATAAAAAACAACCTCATTATAAAAATACCCTTAAACTGTTAAACACAGTTTAAGGGTATTTTTCTTGGTAAAACAAGCTAGTTGTAAATTAAACTAACACGCTATTTGTCAATCAAATAATTAATCGTACATTTGCAGACCTTTTTAAAGGATAAAATTTAATTATTAATAAACAAAAACTAATCGTGTAATTATGAACACATTAAGTTACAAAACAGTATCAGCTAATAAGGCTACCGTAAACAAAGAGTGGGTTTTAGTTGATGCGGACGGGCAAACATTGGGTCGTCTAGCTTCTAAAGTTGCAAAACTTATTAGAGGTAAGTACAAGCCAAATTATACTCCTCACGTAGATTGTGGAGACAACGTTGTTATTATCAACGCTGAAAAAATTAACCTAACTGGTAAAAAGTGGACAGACAAGTCTTACATTCGTCACACAGGTTATCCAGGAGGTCAAAGATCATTAACTGCTACAGAGATGTTCGAAAAAGATCCTACAAGATTAATCGAAAAAGCAGTAAAAGGTATGTTACCTAAAAATCGTTTAGGTAGCGCGTTATTCAAAAATTTATATGTTTACGCAGGTACAGAGCATGGTCAAGAAGCTCAAAAACCTAAAACTATTAACCTTAACGATCTTAAATAATTATGGAAACTGTACACAAAATAGGTAGAAGAAAAACAGCTGTTGCTCGTGTTTATGTTTCTCAAGGAAGTGGAAACATCACTATCAACAAAAGAGAGTTTAAAAACTATTTCACTACACCAACTTTACAATACAAAGTTCAACAACCTTTAATGTTAACTGAAAACTTAGAGGCTTACGATGTAAAAGTAAACGTATACGGTGGTGGTGTTACTGGTCAAGCTGAAGCTATTCGTTTAGCAATTACTAGAGCATTAGTAGCTATTAACGAAGAAAACAAAGCTGTATTAAAGCCAGAAGGATTATTAACTCGTGATCCAAGAATGGTTGAACGTAAAAAATTCGGTCAGAAGAAAGCACGTAAGAAATTCCAGTTCTCTAAACGTTAATATTTTACTGAACTTGTTTCAGTATTTAAATGTTTCGAGACTGTTATTTATAAATCAATTTTTAACAGTTTAGTATCTAAATATTTCAGACTTAATAACTACTGAAATATTGCGAAAACAGAACGTAAACACATTTATTAAAATGGCAAACATTCAAGAATTATTAGAAAGTGGTGTTCACTTTGGACACTTAACTAGAAAGTGGAACCCTAACATGGCTCCATACATTTATACAGAGCGTAATGGTGTTCACATCATCGATTTGTACAAAACTTCAGCTAAAATTGACGAGGCTTCTGCTGCGTTACAAAAAATAGCTAACTCAGGACGTAAAATCTTATTCGTTGCTACTAAAAAGCAAGCTAAAGATATCGTTGCTGAAAAAGCTAAAGCTGTAAACATGCCTTACATTACTGAGCGTTGGCCAGGTGGTATGTTAACAAACTTCGTTACTATCCGTAAAGCCGTTAAGAAAATGACTTCTATTGATAGAATGAAGACTGATGGTTCTTTTGATGCATTATCTAAAAGAGAAAAATTACAAATTACTCGTCAACGTGAAAAATTAGAAAAGAACTTAGGTTCAATTTCTGATATGACTCGTTTACCGGGAGCTTTATTTGTAATTGATGTAAAGAAAGAACACATTGCTGTTGCTGAAGCACAAAAATTAAACATTCCAATCTTTGCAATGGTTGATACAAACTCGGATCCAAGACCAATCGACTTTGTAATCCCTGCAAATGATGATGCTTCTAAATCTATCGATAAAGTATTATCGTATGTAACTGATGCAATTGCTGAAGGCTTAACAGAAAGAAAAGCTGATAAGGAAAAAGCTAAAGCTGAAAAAACAGCTGACGCTCCAGCAAAAGAAGAAGCAAAATAATTTTTTAATTTAAAAGGTTTCATTACATTGGAACCTTTAAATTTTTACAACTTTGTACAACAATATATTTACAACTAAAAAATAACGATAGAAATGTCAGTAAAAATTAGCGCTGCAGACGTAAAGAAATTAAGAGAAACTACCGGAGCTGGTATGATGGATTGTAAAAAAGCATTAGTAGAAGCTGAAGGTGATTTTGATAAAGCTATTGAAATTTTACGTAAAAAAGGACAAAAGATTGCTGCTAAAAGAGCAGATCGTGAGTCTACTGAAGGTGTGGCAATCACTAAAATTAGCGATGACAACACATACGGTGTTGCTATCGTATTAGCATGTGAAACAGATTTCGTAGCTAAAAACGATTCATTCAAAGCATTAGCGCAAGAATTTGTTGACATCGCTTTTAACCACAAAACAAAAGAAGAGTTCTTAGCTGCTGATTTTGGTGGTGTAACTGTTGCTGAAAAATTAATCGAGCAAACAGGAGTTATCGGTGAAAAAATCGATATCACTGCTTTCGAAAGAATTGAAGCACCATACGTAGGAGCTTACACTCACGTTGGTAAAATTGCTGCAATGGTAGGTTTAACTGCTGCTGTAGATAATGCTGCTGAGTTAACTAAAGACTTAGCTATGCAAGCTGCTTCAATGGGTGCAACTTCTTTATCTTACAAAGATTTTGATCCTGCTTATGTAGCTTCTGAAACTGAAGCTAGAATTGCTGCGATTAAAAAAGACAACGAAGAATTAGTACGTTTAGGTAAAACTTTAAAGAACGTTCCTCAATTTGTTTCTCGTTTACAATTAACTGATGAAGCTTTAGCGAAAGCTGAAGGAGAAGCTAAAGAGCAATTAAAAGCTGAAGGTAAACCAGAACAAATCTGGGACAAAATCTTACCAGGTAAAATGGAAAGATTTATCTCTGACAATACTACTTTAGATCAAGAACAATGTTTATTAGATCAAAAGTTTATTAAAGACGAAAAGAAAACTGTTGCAGAATACGTTTCTTCTTACGGTGATGTTGAAGTTAAAAACTTCGTAAGGGTTACTTTAGGATAATTCTCAACGACAATTTTATATGAAACCATCCATTTTTGGATGGTTTTTTTTTATGTGTTAAAATTAGAATAAAAAAAATATGTAGCTTTGCACAACTTTCAACAAAACAAATGCAATACAAAAGAATTCTTTTAAAATTAAGTGGTGAGGCACTAATGGGTGAGCGTCAATATGGAATTGACCCAAACAGACTTAAAGAGTATGCCCAAGAGATAAAACAAGTTATAGATAAGGGTGTAGAAGTAGCCATTGTAATTGGTGGTGGAAATATTTTTAGAGGAGTTGCTGGTGCTAGCCAAGGTATGGACCGTGTACAAGGTGACCATATGGGAATGTTAGCTACTTGTATTAATGGCTTAGCTTTACAAAGTGCCTTAGAAGACCAAGGAATTCACACTCGTTTACAAACTGCTATTGAAATTAAAGAAATTGCAGAACCATATATTAAGCGTCGAGCTAATCGTCACTTAGAGAAAGGACGCGTAGTAATTTTTGGTGGAGGAACAGGAAATCCGTATTTTACAACCGACACTGCAGCTGTTTTAAGGGCTATTGAAATAAATGCAGACGCCATTTTAAAAGGTACACGTGTTGATGGTATTTATACAGCAGATCCAGAAAAAGATAAAGATGCTGTTAAGTATGAAAACATTACATTTAAAGATGTTATTGAAAAAGGCTTAAAAGTAATGGATATGACAGCCTTTACCTTGAGCGAAGAAAACAAATTACCAATTATTGTTTTTGACATGAACACACAAGGAAACCTTCTAAAACTTGTTTCTGGAGAAAATATTGGAACAATAGTTGACAACGAATAAACCGAAAAATTATCCTCAACCTATTTGAGGTTTTAAATACGAACAAAATGAACGAAGAGATTGATTTTATTTTAGATTCGACTAAAGAGGCAATGGATAAAGCTATTAGCCACTTAGAAAAAGAATTAGCAGGTATTAGAGCAGGTAGAGCTACTCCTGCTATGTTAAGTACGATTATGGTAGATTACTACGGTTCTCAAACACCATTATCACAAGTGGCAAACGTAAACACTCCTGATGCTAGAACCATATCAGTTCAACCATGGGAAAAAAACATGTTACAAGAAATCGAAAAAGCAATAATGCTTGCTAACATCGGTTTTAACCCAATGAATAATGGAGAAAATATTATAATTAATGTTCCACCATTAACAGAAGAGCGTCGTAAAGGATTAGCTAAACAAGCAAAAGCAGAGGCTGAACACGCTAAAGTAGGTGTTCGTAATGCTCGTAAAGACGCAAACAATGAAATTAAAAAAGTTGATATTTCTGACGATATGAAGAAAAATGCTGAAGCTGATGTCCAGAAATTAACTGACGATTACGTAAAAATAATCGACGAAAAGTATACTGTTAAAGAAAAAGAAATTATGACTGTATAATTTCTTTTAAGAAATAGTTAAAAAAGAGCATCATATGATGCTCTTTTTTTCGTTTTATTAATTCATTTAGCATAACTTTGCTGAAATTTTTTTTGGATGACTTTTTGGACTAAAATCGCAGGCTTCTTATTGCGAAATCGTTACTTAGTTTTAATTACTATTGCTATAATTACAGGGCTTTTAGTCACTCAAATGAAACATATGCGCTTCTCCTATACAGAAGCCAATTTACTTCCTACAGACCATGAGGTTAATATAGAATACAATAAGTTTTTAGAAATTTTTGGAGAAGAAGGCAACCTCATTATATTAGGAGTAAAAGATTCTACAATATTTACTCCTCAAAAATTCAATGCTTGGAATAAACTTGTTAAAGATTTAGATAGTTTAACACAAGTGGATTTTACTGTTTCTATTGCTGATGTTCAGCAGTTAAAAGCAGATAGAAAACAAAGAAAATTTGTTGTTGAACCACTTTTTGAACAAGCTCCTTCGACTGATGAAGAAATAAAAAATATAAAAAAACAACTTTTTGAGAAGCTACCTTTTTATAACAACCTATTATACAACGATAAAGGCACTTTACAAACAGCAATTTATTTAAACAAAGATATTGTAAATACCCCTATTCGTAGAGATTTTGTGTTCGACATTCTAATTCCAACTATAAACTCTTTTGAAAAAGATCATAATATTGATGTTCGTGTTTCTGGTATGCCCTACATTAGAACCTTAAACTCTCAGAATATAACTGACGAAATGGGAATTTTTGTAATTGGTGCATTATTAATAACGGCCATTATCTTTTTCTTCTTTTTTCGTTCATTTAGAGCCACTTTTATTACATTACTTGTAGTTAGCATTGGAGTAACATGGGCTTTTGGGTTTATGGGATTATTCCGCTATGAGATTACAGTATTATCTGCTCTAATTCCACCATTAATTATTGTAATTGGTGTACCCAATGCAGTTTTTCTAATTAATAAATATCAACAAGAAGTAAAAAAACACGGAAATCAGGCTAAATCTTTACAACGTGTAATTTCAAAAGTTGGAAATGCTACATTAATGACCAATATTACTACCGCTTCTGGTTTTGCCACTTTTATATTTGTTAAAAGTAGACTAATGCGAGAGTTTGGTGTTTTAGCCTCTGTAAACATCATCAGTATTTTTATTCTAGCATTATTAATCATTCCAATTATATATAGTTTTATGCCTCTTCCAGAGCAGAAACATTTGAACCATTTAGAAAAAAAATGGATGGGAAATGTTGTTTCTTGGATGGAACGTATGGTAAAAAAACAACGAATTGCCATTTATATCACTACTGTTTCCATAATAATTTTAAGTATGATTGGCCTTTACATGATTCGTGTATCAGGTAGTTTGATTGAAGATATGCCTAAAGGAAAACAGTTTTATAAAGATATTAAGTTTTTTGAATATGAGTTTGGGGGAATTATGCCTCTTGAAATTTTAATTGACACCAAGAAAGAAAAAGGTGTTATGAAGCTTTCTACTTTAAAAAAGATGGAAAAACTCAATGAAACTATTGAAACTTTCCCTGAATTATCCAAACCTATATCTATAACCAATCTTGTAAAATACTCTAAGCAAGCCTACTATAACGGAAATCCTAAATACTATCAACTTCCAACAAGTCAAGAAAAAAGCTACATTTTTTCGTACACTAAAAACTCAGATAGTAACTCTGAAATGCTAAAAAATTTTGTGGATAGTACTGGTCGTTATGCACGTATTACCACTTTTATGAAAGATATTGGTACTGATAAAATGGATATTATCCAAGAACGACTACAAGCTGTAATCAATAAGCAATTTCCTGATGAAAAATTTGATGTTTCATTAACAGGGAAAGCATTAGTATTTTTAAAAGGAACCAACTATTTAATTAAAAACTTAGTTATTTCACTATCATTAGCTATTATATTAATATCTATTTTTATGGCGTGGATGTTCCGTTCACCTCAAATGATATTAATATCATTAATTCCTAACATGCTTCCTTTATTAATTACTGGTGGATTGATGGGATTCTTTGATATACCTATTAAACCTTCAACTATTTTAGTTTTTAGTATTGCTTTCGGTATTTCAGTAGATGATACTATTCACTTCTTAGCTAAATATAGACAAGAGTTGCTGGCCAATAACTGGAAAATAAAACCTGCTGTTTATTCAGCATTAAGAGAAACTGGAGTAAGTATGTTCTATACTTCAATAGTCCTTTTCTTCGGTTTTTTAGTATTTACTGTTTCAAGTTTTGGAGGTACTATTGCATTAGGAGGTCTAGTTTCAATTACATTATTATTAGCTATGGTTTCAAACTTACTATTATTACCTTCTCTTCTACTTTCTTTTGAGAAAAGAATAGCTAATAAGAAAGTTTTAAAAGAAACTAAATTTAAAATACTACCTCCAAAAGAAGACAAGTAAATATTCAAAAACAACCATTTTAAATAAATATGGTTGTTTTTTTATTAAAGCTAACTTATAAAAGTTAACTCTTTATTCTTGGGTCTCTTTGTTGCTAATTAACAGCAAAAAAGTATCTTTGCTTGATTTTATTGAAGATATAAAGACATGAAAAGAAGTAGCGTTAAAGATTTATTACAATCTGACAAATTTTTACAAGAAGTACACGTAAAAGGGTGGGTAAGAACTTTTAGAAGCAATCGTTTTATTGCTTTAAATGATGGTTCTACTATTAATAATATTCAGTGTGTTGTAGATTTTGAAAATACCGACGAAACTTTATTAAAAAGAATAAATACTGGAGCAGCTGTAAGCATTCAAGGTACTTTGGTTGAAAGTCAAGGTAAAGGACAAACAGTAGAAATTCAGGTAAACAATTTGGAAGTCTTAGGAGATTCAAATCCTGATGAATATCCAATTCAACCCAAAAAACACAGTTTAGAGTTTTTACGTGAAAATGCTCATTTACGCGTAAGAACTAACACTTTTAGTGCTGTAATGCGTTTACGTTCTGCATTATCATTTGCAGTACATCAGTACTTCCAACAAAACGGGTTTTACTATGTAAATACTCCAATTATTACAGGTTCTGATGCTGAAGGCGCTGGAGAAATGTTTAAAGTAACTCAGTTTGAAGCAAACAAAGCTCCTGTAAACGAAGAAGGTAAAATTGATTATTCTAAAGATTTCTTTGGAAAAGAAACTAACCTAACAGTTTCTGGTCAATTAGAAGGTGAAACCTATGCGATGGCATTAGGTAAAATATATACTTTCGGGCCTACTTTTAGAGCTGAGAATTCTAATACTACACGTCATTTAGCAGAATTTTGGATGATTGAACCAGAGGTGGCTTTTAACGATTTAGATGCTAACATGGATCTTTCTGAAGACTTTATTAAATATGTATTACAATATGTATTAGACAACTGTAAAGATGATTTGGCTTTCTTAGACAATCGCTTAGCGCAAGAGGAAAAAACGAAACCTCAAGCGCAACGTAGTGAAATGGGCTTAATAGAAAAATTAAAATTTGTTGTAGATAATAACTTTAAGCGTGTAAGCTATACAGAAGCAATAGATATTTTAAGAAATTCTAAGCCTAACAAGAAGAAGAAATTTCAATTTCCTGTTAACGAGTGGGGTGTTGATTTACAATCAGAACATGAGCGTTATTTAGTTGAAAAGCACTTTAAATGTCCTGTGATTTTATTCGATTATCCAGCAAATATAAAAGCATTTTACATGCGTTTAAATGAAGATGGTAAAACGGTACGTGCTATGGATGTTTTATTCCCTGGAATTGGAGAAATGGTAGGGGGTTCTGAAAGAGAAGAACGCTTAGACGTTTTAAAAGAAAAAATGGCAGAACTTAATATTCCTGAAGAAGAATTATGGTGGTACTTAGATACTCGTAAATTTGGTACAGCTGTACACTCTGGATTTGGTTTAGGTTTTGAACGTTTAGTTTTATTTGCAACTGGAATGAGCAATATTCGTGACGTTATTCCTTTTCCAAGAACACCTCAAAACGCTGAGTTTTAAAAAAATCATAAAACTTATAAATATCAATCGTCATTCCTTTACGAATGGCGATTTTTTTTGTCCTATTTCATATCTTTGTATATATGCTAAAACAAAGTTTACATCAAAAATTACTTCAAAAATTATCTCCACAACAAATACAGTTGATGAAGTTAATTCAATTGCCTACGCAAGCTTTTGAAGAACGTTTGAAACAAGAAATTGAAGAAAATCCCGCATTAGATACTGGTAAAGACGAGCCTGAAAATTTTGAGGATAGCTTAGCCAATGATGTTGATTATGACGATTCGGGTAATGAAAAAATAGATGCTGAAGATATAAACATTGATGAGTATTTAAGTGATGATGAATACCCTAGTTATAAAACGCAAACTAACAACTATTCTTCAGATGATGAAGACAAGCAAATTCCTTATGCAGCAGGTACTAGCTTTCATCAATCTTTAAAAAATCAATTAAATACTTTTAGAATTAACGAAGAAGAACGTGCTATTGCTGAGTTTTTGGTAGGTAGTATTGATGATAGTGGTTATATCCGTAGAGATATTATAGATCTAGTTGACGACTTAGCTTTTACCCAAAATGTTTTTACTACTGAGGAAAAAGTACATAATGTTTTGGTAAATGTTGTTCAAAAATTAGACCCTACTGGTGTAGGTGCTTTAAATTTAAAAGAATGTTTAATCATTCAATTAAAAGCTAAATCTGAAAATGAAAGCAGAGCATTAGCGATAAGAATTTTAGAAGAAGCTTTTGATCATTTTGTTAAAAAGCACTACAAGAAGCTTTTAGAAAAATTCAATATTTCTGAAGAACAATTAAAGGAGATTATTAGCGAAATAAGCAAACTAAACCCAAAACCTGGAAGTTCTTACGCTGGAAATAATAAAATAGCAGAGCAAATAGTTCCCGATTTTTCAATTAAAATTATTGACGGGAACTTAGATTTAACTTTGAACTCTCGTAACGCTCCAGAATTACATGTTTCTAGAGAATATAACAATATGTTAAAAGGGTATCAGGACGCTAAAGAGAAAACTAAATCTCAAAAAGATGCTGTACTCTTTATAAAGCAAAAATTAGATGCTGCAAAGTGGTTTATTGATGCTATAAAACAACGTCAGCAGACCCTTTTAGTAACAATGAATGCGATTATGCATCGTCAGTCAGCATATTTTTTAACAGGTGATGAGCGTAAGTTAAAACCTATGATTTTAAAAGATATTGCTGATGAAATTGGCATGGACGTCTCAACTGTTTCTCGTGTTGCTAGTAGTAAGTATGTTTCTACACCTTACGGTACAAAATTGATTAAGGAATTCTTTTCTGAATCGATGAAAAACGACCAAGGAGAAGATGTTTCAACTAGAGAAATTAAGAAAATTTTAGAAACTGTAATTACAGAGGAAGACAAACGAAAGCCCCTTACCGATGAGAAATTGTCTAAAATTTTAAAAGAAAAAGGATATCCTATTGCTAGAAGAACAGTTGCTAAATATCGTGAACAATTAGACATTCCTGTCGCGAGGTTACGCAAAGAAATTTAATGCGATGGCATAAATTCATATCAACCATTCTTCACCCTATTGTAATGCCTACTATAGGAGTTATATTGTATTTCCTACTTTCTCCAATAAGCTTAAATAAACAACAACAATATACTATATTGGCAATAGTATTTGTAGCTACATACATTATACCTCTGCTTCTGCTAGTTTTCTTAAAGTCTATTGGTCACATAAAATCTTTTCGCGTACATAGTATAAATGAACGAAAATTTCCAATTTTCTTTATGATGACTTTATTTTTAATTCTAGGAAAAATGTTTGCTAGTATGAGTATTTTAAAAGACGTTAGCTACCTCTTTTACGGAACTGTATTTGGTTTAGGCTTTATTTACTTGCTGTTTCCTTTTAAAATTAAAGGAAGCCTCCATTTGTTGTCTATGGGAGTTGCTGTTGGATATTTCTTATTGTTTCAACAAATACAAGCTGTTTATGTACTCCCTATAATTATATCATTTATTTTTTTAGCTGGCCTTCTTGCAAGCTCAAGATTACATTTAAAAGCTCATAAGGTAAGAGAAGTATACTTAGGTTTTTTTATTGGCTTATTAAGTCCTTTTATTGCCTATTGTGTATTATAGTAAATAAAAGCTTAGGCCTAATTTAACTATTTTACTATCTATTGATTTTCCATTCAGAGTTACATTTTTAAACATAGGTGACAATCCGTAATATACATGGAAATTAAATGTACCATAACCTGCAGACAAAGTTAATCCTGCTTGCCATTTATTGTATTTTTCAACATTTGAAAAACTAACTCTTCCTGTTGGTGAATCGTATCGAAAACTATTACTTATGTTATAAGAGACTTTAAAACCCGCATAAAAACGCCAAAATGAATACGTATTTGCATCTGAAGATCGCCATCTAAACTGAATAGGCATTTCTAAATTGTGAAGTTTTATTTTGTTGGATGAAATGTCAGGGTCAGTTTCATACTCTTTTACATTTCCTTCTAGCACTTTTAACCCATGACTGAATGAGTCATAATTATACCCTAAACCTATAGCGATTGCTGTTCTACCATTTATATTAAAGGGTATATCCTTCATGTAACCGACACCTAGACCATAAGAGAAACCAGTCTTCCCGATTCCATCTGGTTGATCTTGTAATAAGTTATATGTTATATCAATGTATAACTGATCTTCCCAATACTTATCTCCTAACTGTAAAGAATCTTTCTGGCAAAAAGTAGTTAATGACAGAAAAAACACGAAAAAACTTACTATATACTTCATAGATAATTAACTAACGATAAAGATACTTTTTTTGTATAAAAAAAGAGCAATCAATAGATTGCTCTTTTTGTTTTATTTAAAAGTAATTACTTCTTAATAACATCTCCCTTGTGAGTAGATAAACTTAATTTAAGAGCGTTAACATCTCTTAATTTCTCACGAATGTCAGCTAATGTACCTACACTCGATTCTCTATCTGCTTTTATAGAAGTTGTCATAAAAGGCACTTCTGCTTCAGAAACATTATCTCTTTCAAGATAGATAAAAGAAGGAACTTCATCTGGAGTCGCTATCTTATCATTTAACTGTATTCTATTGTACCCTGTTCCATACTTTGGGTCTTTAGCTTTACCAACATAAATTGTACTCACCAAACTTTTACGCTCAAGCTTCTTTACCTCACTGGCACTTGGTAAACGAGGTGAATCTATTTGTAAATCTGTTTCTCTCATGGTAGTAGTTACCATGAAGAAGAATAATAACATGAAAACAATATCTGGTAAAGACGCCGTGGATAATGCTGGCAATCCTTTTTTCTTCTTTTTAAATTTAGACATATTCTATTGTTTTACTATTATTGAACATTTGTTGGGTCTGTATCAGAAATAATTTGAGGATAACTCGCCTTAATATCTTCAACTTTCTTTCTTAATGACTCATCTTTTCTTGCACTGTCTTTAAAAGCTTGTTCTAACTCTGTAAAGCTCATACCATATTTTTCTTGGCATAACCTGTTACGTAACTCTGTATAAGCTCTTAACAACTCATTTTGCACAGCCACATACGTACCATACTCAGTACCTCTATCACTCTCAACAGAGATTACTGCTTTTGTTGGATGATCTGACGACTCAGGGTCTTTATCACCTTTACAGTAATTACAAGTAGTTCCTGCTTCCATTCCTGGCATTGGGTTACCAATACCCCCACCATTATCAATAAATTTAATAGCAGCATCTTTTAAGTCTTTCAACTCCATTGCCTGATCTTCAACTAAAAGTTGATTGTTTCGGTTAATGCTTACTTGAAAAATATTTTTTTCTTTAATAATTGGTGGCTTTACATCAGTCTTTTCAGCTAACTTTTTAGGGATACCTGAATCAACATCCATAGTAGTTGTTACAAGGAAAAAGATAAGTAGCAAGAAGGCAATATCTGCCATCGAACCTGCATTAATTTCTGGGTTTTCTCTTCTTGCCATATTAACTTATGATTTAACTATTCCTTTTAATAAATCCCAAACAAAGAATGCACCAGCTATTGCCCCTAAGATAATACTGTATGTAATCCCTGTTCCTACCCATTTAGATGTACTTCCTTGTGCTGCTAATTCTGCTCCATCTGCTCCAATTACTTGTGCATCTGAAGATAAGAAATAAGACACTGCAAAAAGAACTGCTAATGCTAAAACACCTAATAATACCTTTTTTAATGCTGCAGGATTTTTAAACATCCCCCACATTGAAGCTGCAACTGCTGTTACTACTACTGCAATCAATAACCAATAAGAATAAGTTACTAAAGGAGAAACAGCACTTGATACTGCCTCTAAATCTTCTTTATCTATTCTTGCCACATTTAAAAATAATGCAGCACCGATAAGTGAAATTGCAGCTACTAGTAATGTTAATATTTTACTATTCATATTGATTGATTATTTTTTATACTTAGCTAATAAATCGATTAAAGAGATAGATGCATCTTCCATGTTGTTAACGATACTATCAATTTTCGAAATAATGTAGTTATAGAAAATTTGTAAAATAATCGCTACGATAAGACCAAATACTGTTGTTAATAATGCAATCTTAATACCACCTGCTACTACCGCTGGAGAGATATCGTTTGCTACAGCAATTCTATCAAATGCATCAATCATACCAATTACAGTCCCCATAAACCCTAACATCGGTGCTAATGCGATAAATAAAGATAACCAAGAAACATTTTTCTCTAATAATCCCATTTGTACTCCACCGTATCCTACTACAGCTTTTTCAGCAGCTTCTAACCCTTCATCAGCTCTTTCTAAACCTTGGTAAAAGATAGAGGCAACAGGACCCTTTGTATTTCTACATACTTCTTTAGCAGCTTCTACACCTCCTGAACTTAATGCTTCGTCAACGCTTGCTACTAATTTTTTAGTATTTGTTGTAGCCATATTTAAATAAATAATTCTTTCAATTGCAATAGCTAAACCTAAAATTAAGGCTACCAATACAATTCCCATAAACTTAGGGTCTCCTTCAATAAAACGTTGCTTTAACTCTTGGTGAAAAGTTTTCTCAGCTTCTTGAGCATAAGTTGATTGAATAGCTCCTAAAAACATAAATCCTGTAACAGTTAGGATATTTACTACTTTTTTCATTTTGTTATAATTAATTTTAAATAGTTAACGGGTTAAAAATACAAATTTTACTATGAATATCTTATTTTTTTACAAAATAAGTAATTCTTCACTTGTACTTATTACGCTTTTAATTTTACAGAGTGGCAAGTAACAAAAAAATGTTGGTACATTAAAAAAAAACTATAGTATTTCTATTAATCTACCCCTTTTTAACTCTTTTCTATAGTATTTCAAGCAGTTACATACACAAAATTAACGATTTATTTACAAACTAAACCATTTCTCCTCTAAGAGGTATTTGAAAATAATGCGTAAATTCTTCTTTTGAAAGCTTTTCTCCCAACAAATACATCATTTTAGCAATGGCTGTTTCGGTTGTAATATCCTTACCGTCAACGATGCCAATACGTTTTAATTCTGAACTTGTTTCGTAGTGCCCTAAAATTACACTTCCTCCTTTGCATTGCGTTACATTAACAATGTAAATCCCTTTATTTACTGATTCTTCTAATAAATCAACAAACCATTTTTCAGTTGGTGCATTTCCTGATCCATAGGTTTCTAAAATAATTCCTTTTAAATCTGGAATATTCATAAAACTTCTCACTACAGACTCTGTTATACCAGGGAATAACTTTAAAATAGCTACATGATTATCTAAATTCTTTCTTACTATTAATTCTTTTTGATCTCCCCGAGGTTTGAGTAATAATGGGTAATTAAAATTTAAATGCACACCACTTTCTGCTAAGGGAGGATAGTTCATAGAAGCAAATGCTTCGAATTGTTCAGCATTTATTTTTGTAGTTCTGTTTGCTCTATATAATTTATATTCAAAATATAATCCTACTTCTTGAATTACTGGTTTGCCATTTTCATAGGCTGATGCTACTTGTATAGATGTAATTAAATTTTCTTTAGCATCTGTACGTAAATCTCCAATAGGCAATTGTGATCCCGTAAAAATCACAGGCTTTTGTAAATTTTCAAACATAAAGCTTATTGTAGACGATGTATACGACATGGTGTCTGAGCCCGTCAGCACTACAAATCCGTCAAACTTGTCATAATTATCGGAGATTATATCTGCTATTTGTATATAATAATGTACACTCATGTTTGATGAATCAATTGGTTCATCAAACGATATCGTATTAATTTCGCAATTAAGCTGCTGTAATTCTGGAATTTTACTTGAGATTTGACTAAAATCAAATGCTTTTAACGCTCCCGTATTATAGTCTTTAACCATACCAATAGTTCCGCCTGTGTAAACTATTAAAATTTTAGGTTGATTTGCCATTTTGACATTTTTTTATACCGTTAATAATTTGGAATAATTTATGTTGTAAATTTAACCAACAAAAATGATACAAAATTTTAAAACTATATAGATTATGATAGGATTTTATATTCTAATTGGTATTATATCTCTTTTCAGTTGGTTAGTGAGTAATACGTTAAAAAGCAAGTTTAAAAAATACTCTCAAGTTCATTTACGAAACGGGATGAGTGGTGCTGAAATTGCACAAAAAATGCTAGCTGATCACGGTATTTACGATGTTCAGGTAATTTCTACACCAGGTATGTTAACCGATCATTACAACCCGCAAAACAAAACTGTAAACTTAAGTGAAGCTGTTTACAACCAACGAAATGCTGCCGCAGCTGCTGTTGCTGCTCACGAGGTTGGACACGCAGTACAACATGCTAGAGCATACCAATATTTACAAATGCGATCTAAACTAGTACCTATGGTAAGTATTACTTCTCGTTTTTCTCAATGGATGGTGATTGGTGGTATTGCTTTTGGTGCTGCTTCTGGTAGTACTGGTATTGGTTTTTATATTGCTCTAGCTGGTTTAGCTTTTATGGCTTTAGGTACCATTTTTAGTTTTATAACTTTGCCTGTTGAATATGATGCAAGTAATAGAGCCTTAGCTTGGTTAGAAAATAAAAACATGGTTACTCGTGAAGAACTAGCTGGGTCTAAAGACGCTTTAAAATGGGCTGCAAGAACGTATTTAGTAGCTGCTCTAGGTTCCTTAGCTATGTTATTATATTGGGCTTTACAAGTCTTAGGAAATAGGGATTAAAATTTAATGTAACAATTTGGAAATTTGATAATCTAATATAAAAACCCCGTTTTGATTTCATCAAAACGGGGTTTTTATATGTTCTTGTTTATCTATTCTAATTTCAAAAAAACTAGTCATTCAACTTCAACACTGCCATAAACGCTTGCTGTGGAATTTCTACATTTCCTACTTGACGCATACGTTTTTTACCTTTTTTCTGCTTCTCTAATAATTTACGTTTACGAGAAATATCTCCTCCATAACATTTTGCAGTTACATCTTTACGTAAAGCTTTTACAGTTTCACGAGCAATAATTTTTGCTCCAATTGCTGCTTGAATAGGAATATCAAATTGTTGTCTTGGAATCAGTTCTTTTAACTTTTCACAAATACGTTTTCCTATTGAATACGCATTACTATCGTGTAATAGAGCTGAAAGCGCATCAACTATTTGTCCATTAAGTAACATATCTACACGAACTAACTTTGACTTTTGCATTCCTATTGGATGATAATCGAACGACGCATATCCTTTAGATACTGTTTTTAATCTATCGTAAAAATCAAAAACGATTTCTGCCAACGGCATATCAAAAATTAACTCCACTCGCTCTGGAGTTAAATAAGTTTGATTTACAATTTGTCCGCGTTTTTCAATACAAAGCGACATTACTTGTCCTACAAAATCGGCCTTTGTAATGATTGAAGCTTTGATAAATGGTTCTTCTACCCTATCTAACTTTGATGGATCTGGTAAATCTGATGGGTTATTCACTATAATAACCTCATCAGGATTTTTCTTCGTAAATGCATGGTAACTTACGTTAGGAACTGTAGTAATTACCGTCATATTAAATTCACGTTCTAGACGCTCTTGAATAATTTCCATGTGTAACATTCCTAAGAATCCACATCGGAAACCAAAACCAAGTGCTGCTGAACTTTCTGGTTGAAAAACTAAGGAAGCATCATTTAATTGTAGCTTTTCCATTGAAGCACGTAGTTCCTCGTAATCTTCAGTATCTACAGGGTAAATTCCTGCGAATACCATTGGTTTTACATCTTCAAATCCTTCAATTCTATCTGTAGTTGGATTGGCAAAATCGGTAATAGTATCTCCTACTTTTACTTCCTTTGCTGCTTTAATTCCTGTAATTAAATAACCTACATCTCCAGTTTTAATTTCGTTTTTTACAACTTGACTTAGTTTTAAAGTTCCTACCTCATCGGCTCCATACTGTCTACCTGTAGCCATGAACTTTATTTGTTGATTCTTTTTAATAGAACCATCAATTACTCTAAAGTAGGTTTCAATTCCACGATACGAATTGTATACTGAATCGAAAATCAATGCTTTTAAAGGTGCATCGGGATTTCCACTCGGTGCAGGAATTTTTTCAATAATTGCCTTTAAAATATTATCTACTCCAAAACCAGTTTTTCCACTTGCGTGAATTACATCTTCTGGCTCACACCCTAATAAATCAACAATATCATCTGTTACTTCTTCAGGGTTAGCTGAAGGTAAATCTACTTTATTTAATACTGGAATAATTTCCAAATCATTCTCTAGCGCTAGGTATAAGTTAGAAATAGTTTGTGCTTGTATACTTTGTGCCGCATCTACAATTAGTAATGCTCCTTCACATGCTGCAATAGAACGAGAAACTTCATAAGAAAAATCTACGTGACCTGGAGTGTCAATTAGGTTTAATATATAATCTTCACCTTCATAAACATAGTCCATCTGAATAGCGTGTGACTTAATGGTAATTCCACGTTCACGCTCTAAATCCATGTTATCAAGTAACTGATTTTGTTTTTCACGCTCAGTAACCGACCCTGTATAGTCTAATAATCTATCTGCAAGGGTACTTTTACCATGATCAATATGTGCAATTATGCAAAAATTTCTAATGTTCTTCATTCAATGTAAAGTTTCTCAAGCCATTTCTAAACATGTAACATAAACTTTTATTAGCTCAATATCTAGAATGGATTCATTCGTCGTAATTCTAACTACTTGTAATTTGCAAAGATACTTTATTTGCAGGCTACTACAAACAAAATAAATAGCGAAAATTATACTCTTATTTAGGTAAGCATACTACCACATATACCTAATCCAATTATCAGATACAAAACAGCTAGTATATAAAATATTTTTGAGGCTGTTTTACTTTTTTTTCTAATAGATACTCCAATAACAGCTAGTAACACGGGTGGACCAAACATAATTAAACCTATAATTACGAATAAACCTGAAAGATCGCCTACTTCTAAAAATACCATATCCTTTTTCTTATATTTCTTGTCTTAACTTTTCTAAATATTCTTTTTTATCATCTCTATAAAAGAGATTCATTGTCTCAAAAGGAATAATTTTATTGTCTTTGTCTACTATATGCACGCATGATTTTTTTACCGCTCGTACATCAAAATTATAAGCATCAATAAACTGCATAATTATAACTCTAAATAAATTATCGTACCCTAACTCTGGCGCATCAATATTTGGTAAACAACACATTATTGATTTCAAATTTTCTTCAGCCACCTCAACAGAATTCCCTGTACTAAATAGCTCTATCATTTTTCCATGCAATGCTTTATCTTGCTCATAAATAATGGTATTTTTACTATTATCTAACAAGTCGTTGGGATTAATATACCTAGTTAACGGAAACACTTCTCCTCCCAATTTTAGAGCATATCCCATTACCAAAGCATCAGGATTACAAGGTACTGGAATTAAATCGTCAGCGTTGAAAACATCTGTTTGTTCCATTATTTTTCTTCTAACTTCAGTAAGCGTCATTCTATCCGTTTCTGGATTAAAGCCTTCTAACCTTCCAGCTATTTGTGTTGGTTGAAACGTAACTCCTCTCACACACTTTTGTTGCAAAGCATAATCAATTACTTTACCTATTTCGTGATCATTTAATCCTTTTTGAAGCGTAACTACTAAAGTTGTTGATAGATTTAACTTATTCAAGTTTTCAATTGCTTGTTTACGAATTTCATTCAAGTCTGCTCCCCTCAACTCTCTCAACACACTATCTTCAAAAGAATCAAACTGTAAGTAAATTTCAAAATCTGGTGTATAGGTTTTCAATCGTTCAGCAAAAGCAACGTCTTTCGCTATTTTAATCCCGTTAGTATTCAACATTAAATGTCTAATCGGAAGTGATTTTGCATAGTCTAAAATTTCCCAAAATTGTGGGTGTATCGTTGGCTCTCCTCCACTGATTTGGACTACATCAGGTTCTTTTTCATTTTTCACCACAGCATCTAACATCGCTTTTACTTCTTCTAGTGTTCGATGGCGTCCATACGTAGGTGATGAACCTGCATAACAAGTAGGGCAAGTTAAATTACATCTATCGGTAACCTCAACAACGGTTAAACATGTATGTTGTTCATGATCTGGACATAATCCGCAATCATAAGGACATCCATAATCTGTTTTTGTATTAAACGTATAGGGCATTTCACTAGGTTTGTTATAGTTTCTGATATTTTTATAATATTCAACATCATCTGCTATTAACACTTTTGAACTTCCATGTTCTCTACAACGCTTAAGCATATAAACCTTGTCGTCTTCAAATACAATTTTGGCATCTACTCTTTTTAAACATTCAGGACATAAACTCAATGTAAAATCGTAGTAGTTATATTTTCTTTCTGGCATTTTTTATTTTTAGAATTATAAATTTTGTGTAATATACATAACAAACTATACATAGTATTTGAATAGTGCTTAAACCAAAAATTAAAAAAGTATTGGGTTTTAAAAACTCTATACAAAAGCGAAAACCAAAATAAGCTAACATAAAAAACTTAAAAAGTTCTCCTGATTGTAAAATGTATTCTTTCTTTAGGTATTTTAAACTGATGAATAACCCTACTAAAAACACAAGCTCATATAATGCAACTGGGTGCCTTAATACTCCATCCCCTAAATCCATACCTAAGAAAGAAGCAGTTTCTCTTCCATAAGTAAATTCATTAATTCCAGAAAGAAAACATCCTATCCTTCCTATAAAAATTCCTACAATTATTGGGAGCACAAACAAATCACCCGACGATTTTGTTTCTCCTATTATTTTTTTCGCAATTTCAACACCTAACAAGCCACCAAACAAGCCTCCCATAATTGTTTTTGTATTCAAAATTTGAATTATGTTTTCTGTAGAAAAAGTGACTAAAGGATTTTCTAACACTCCCACCAATCGAGAACCAATTAAAGCTCCAGCTGCAGCTCCTAAAATAATTGACAACCTATTCTGAGAAGAAATATCGTCTTCTATTTTCTTACGCAAGAAAACATAATAACGAAAAGCTAAAAAAAATGCTAAATATTCTAAAACAAGATGAATATTAATCGTGTAACCGAACAAAATAGGCTCAAAAGGAAGTTTCAATAAAAAAGTTTGTGAGTTAAAAGGCGAAATATACGTAATTACTCAAAAAAAAGTAACTTTGCAGCATGGTAAAAATTGGTAACATAGAACTTCCTGATTTTCCGCTGTTATTAGCGCCAATGGAAGATGTGAGCGATCCACCGTTTAGAGCTTTATGTAAAGAAAACGGTGCTGATGTGGTGTATACTGAATTTATTTCTTCGGAAGGATTGATTCGCGATGCAGCAAAGAGTGTAATGAAGCTAGATATTTACGAAAAGGAGCGCCCCGTGGGGATTCAAATTTTTGGCGCAAATTTAGATTCTATGTTACGTTCGGTTGAGATTGTTGAAAAAACGAATCCAGATATTATTGATATCAATTTTGGTTGCCCTGTAAAAAAAGTAGTTTCTAAAGGTGCTGGGGCTGGAATTTTAAAGGATATCGATTTGATGGTAAAACTTACCGAAGCCATGGTTAAACACACTAACTTACCTATTACTGTAAAAACTCGTTTGGGTTGGGACCATGATTCTATTCGAATTGTTGAAGTTGCCGAACGTTTGCAAGATGTTGGCTGTAAAGCAATCTCTATTCATGGGCGTACGCGTGCTCAAATGTACAAAGGTAGTGCTGACTGGGCTCCAATTGCTGAAGTAAAGAACAATCCAAGAATGCATATTCCTGTGTTTGGAAATGGGGATGTTGATTCTCCTGAAAAAGCCATGGAAATGCGTGAAAAATACGGATTAGATGGTTGTATGATTGGTCGTGCTTCTATTGGATACCCTTGGTTTTTTAATGAGGTAAAACATTATTTTAAAACTGGCAAACATTTATCTAAACCAACAATTTCTGAACGTGTTGATATGGCTCGTCGTCATTTAGAAATGGCTATTGACTGGAAAGGTGAGCATTTAGGCGTTGTAGAAACAAGAAGACATTATACAAACTATTTTAAGGGAATTCCACATTTTAAAGAGCACAGAATGAAAATGGTTACTTCTGACGATCCTAAAGATGTTTTTGCAGCTTTTGACGAGGTACAAGCTAAGTTTGGAAATGCAACGATTCCTGAAATAGGGTAAATAAAAACTTATCGTTCAATAAAACTTTTTGAAATCCTTGAACTTGCAATTTTTGCTGCTAAATATCCTAAAGCTGAAATTGTAACAACCACTACCAATAAGTTTATCCACTTAAACTCTACTGGGTATGCTAGATTTTGTGTAATCATTAGTAACTCAAAACGTTGTTGTATGATTACAATGATAACACCTAAAGCAATTCCTATTGTCATTCCTACAAGTGTTAGTAAGAAACCTTGCAGTACGAATATCTTTTTTATATCGTTTATACTACTTCCTAAATTAAACAGCGTTTTTAGGTTTTGACGTTTATCGATAATCATCATGATAATTGACCCTATCACATTAAACAAAGCTATTGCAACAATTAAAGTAAAAATTAAATACGAAATGAAATTTTCAGTATTAATCACTTTATAATACAACGTATTTAACTGTGCGCGGGTTTGCACTTTTAATTCATCTCCTAAAACATTTTGTAAGTTCTTTTGGAATGTATCAAGATTTACCCCTTCTTTTAAGCGAAGTTCAACACCCGTAATTTGATTATCGTCGTATCCTAACAATTCTTGAGCAAGTGAAGTTTCAGTAAACACATATTTGTTCTGAAATTCTTCCGCACCTGTATATACTCCTACTATTTGTGTAGAAACAGATCGAAAAGCATTATTAGCATTGATAAATCCTTTTCCTGGTTTAGGCACTAAAATTTGAAGTGCTTCCCCAAAATTAAAAATACCCAGTGATAGTTTATACGATATTCCATACCCAACTACCGCCGTATTTTTATACTCTTCGTCAATCCAAGTACCTACTGTCAGCAAAGAATCAGTCGGAATAATTCTTGGATAATTAGAATCTACTCCTTTAATTTGAGCTATGTGCTCTTTGTTTTTATACTTTAAAAAAACACGTTCTTCCACTACTTTTGATGCAGCTTCTATCTCTTTGTTTTGCTGTAAAATACTATCTATTTTTTGAGAGTACAGGAAAGTCTTTCCTTTAGATGCGGTAATTTTTATATCGGGATCAGAAGCATTAAGTAATGAATCACTAAACGTTTTTAATCCTGAGAAACCAGATAATACAACAAACAAAGCCAAGGTACCAACTACAACACCAAAAACAGCTATTGCTGTGATTATATTTATTGCATTAGTACTTGTTTTAGAAAATAAGTATCTCTTAGCTATGTATAAAGGAAAGTTCAAGCATTCATAAATTTAGCTAGCCAAAGTAACAAAAATTATTAACGTTTTTGACGACGAGGCAGAACATCTGGATTTTTTATTGGGTCTACATCTTCTCCTTTTAAAGACTTATCAATATCCTCAATATAATCCAAACTATCATCTCCAAAGAACAACAATTCTGGCATTCTTCGTAATTGATTTTTTGTTCGTTGTGCTAATTCATGACGAATTAAGGGTGTATTAGATTTTACTCCTTCAATAATTTCATCTCTTTTTTCTGAAGGGAAAACACTTAAGTATACTTTTGCTACTCCCAAATCGGCAGTAACCGAAACTTTAGAAACCGATATAATCACTCCCTTCATTCCATCTTGAGCAGCACGTTGTAAAACGTCTACCAAATCCTGTTGCAACACTCCTGCTATTTTTCTCTGTCTATTTGTTTCTTCCATGCTGCAAATTTAAGCATAAAATTACGGAGTGTAAATTTTATTTTTTATGGCATACATAACCAAGCCCACTCTATTTCTTACATTTAACTTTGTAAATAGACTATCTCGATAACCATCAATTGTTTTTGGGCTTAAAAACATTTTTTCAGCAATCTCTTTGTATGTTAATTCCGAGCATGCTAGCTTCATAAAAGTTATTTCATTATCCTTAAACGCTAGGTTATTTCGTGAGTTCTTTCCTGAAACGGAATCTAACAATAACGTGGTAACATTTCTGGTATGATAAAATCCGTTGTCCATCATTTCTAACAACGCTTTCTCTAAAATTTCTTTCTTAGTATCTTTTAGCAGGTACCCTACAGCACCAGCTTTTAACATTTTTAAAATAGTGCCGTCAGCGTCCTCTACAGACAATGCCATAACATGTACTTGTGGGTAGTTATTCACTATCCACTCTGTAGTTTCAATACCGTTCATCACAGGCATATTAACATCTACTAAAACTAAATCTGGTATATTTTTAGGTGATGCCAAAAACTTTTCTTCAACTTCTTTACCATTTTTGCAAGTGTAAAGCACCTTGAATTTATCAAAAGTATTTACCATACCTTCAATAGCTTGTGATAATAACGTATGATCATCTACAACAACAACTGAGTATTTCATAATTTTTGTGGGTTATATTTCGTTATTAGTTGTTGGGGAAATACACTAAAGTTCTTTAAATATAGTAATTTATTATTAAACCTGTACCTTTTTGGGGCTCTGACATAAACTTTGTTTCCGCATTAATTAGTTTTGCTCTTGCTTTTATATTCTGCAATCCTAAGCCTTTAAATCTAGCTCTTTCCATATCAAAGCCTACTCCATTATCTTGAGCTTTTACCTCTATTGAATCTTCTTTATAACTCAAAAACACATCTAATTTAGATGCTTTAGAATGCTTTATAGTATTAGAAAAAAACTCTTGAAGGATTCTAAAAATTACTATTCCATGCTTTTGATTTATTTCTATTTCTTCTCCTATTACTCTTAAACTTGCTTCGATATAATTCAATCTATTGAATCGTTCAATCTCTAATTCTAAAGCTTTTCTTAATTTGATATTATTAATAAAATCAGGATTAATTATTTTTGACAAGGCTCTTACTTCTGTTAAACTTTTTGCTATAATTTCTGAGATTTCTCCCATATTGTCAGGAGAGGCATGTTGTAATTGTATTTTTGCTAAAGTTAGGAGTTGACCTATATTATCATGCAACTCCCAACTAATATTTCTTAAAGTCTCTTCTCTTATTTCTATCTGAGTTTCAGCAATTTCTCGTTCATAACGTTTTTTGTTTTTATCTCTTTCTTGCAACAGTTTATTTTTACGGCGTTGAAAAATTGTAAACAGTACAATTAAAAAAACAATAACAATTATTATAATTAATGTCGAAATAATTAATATCTCTCCTTCTTGTTGCTGCATAATAATCCATAAATTATAAGTAATCCCATTAAAATTGTTAAAACATCTAATACAAAAAATAATTTTCTATTTTGCATATACTCAAGAATTATAAAAAAAGGGATTGATGGAAGATAGAAAACCATAAAACCTATTGAAATCCAAAAAGACAGGGATTTTTTATAACTAAGAATTTTATCAGATAGCAGTAAATTTCTTAAAAAAAGTAAAACATAAACACCAATTACTATTGATTCTACTAACAAACAATATCTGAAAAAATCACGATTTATCCATACAATAAGCCATGATATTAAAAAAAACAGAAAAAATAACTTATGAATCTTAATTGTCTTGTTATCTGTTGCTAAATTTATGTACATCAAAGTAATTAAGCTACATTCGACTAATGTAAATACGTAATAATATATAAAATTTGATGTTCCATTTTTAACGTGATAATCTCCAATCACCTCTACAACCACTGTACTAAAACATAAGATAGTCAAAAGCATTAAAAAAATCGTGTTATACTTCTTTAACATAACTAAAGAGACAATCAGAGTAATTACTTGGATAACCAATGAGAAATAAGAAATCATAAATATTCTAAAAATTAATCGTGTGGTGGTGCTATTTTTGTCTTATTCCCTACTCCACTTTCTGAATCTTCAAGAGTTATTTCAGTACGCATCATCATAGTTTTAGTTTCATGTTTCTGTGTCTCTTTTTTCTTTCTTGAGTCATAACGCCACTCATAACCGTTATGTTCTAAGACTTCTTTTAAAGTAACTATTTTTCCTTTTTTTGACTTTAAAACATCTATAGCAACTTCAACACCATCAACAATTGCTGTTGGAGTATATAGTAAGTTTTCGTAACCTTCATATTTATCAATATGTGTGTTTTCTTTATTATAAACACCTTTAATAAAGCTAATACCCTTTAATTGAATTCCTTTTTTATTAGCTATCTTTTCTACATAGTCTAAGTAGTTCTTTAACTCTTGAAACCCAAATGTATTAACTCTAGTATCTTCAAAACCTAACTCATTAGTTAAAATTTTTAAACGTGTTTCATCATACTCTGAAAGCATCAATACGATTTCTTTATACGTGAGTAATGTTTTTGGTTTGGATGGCTCTTGTGGTTTTGGGCATATAAGCCCTAAAATACTTTGTAAAATTTTTCTCATAATTCTTAAATTTCGCTAATTTTATTATATTTCAAAAATACTTACATTTTTTTAACTAGATTAAAATATTTACTTCTACAAACAACAAATCAGACAGTTAACAACATAAATACAGGAAAAACCCCTTATACCTATAAATGTTTTAACTATTACTTTTTCATGACATAGACTCTTGTTTTTTTTTCTTTCTTTTTAAAATATATCTTATTTTTTACTCCTCAAAGCCTACAAGGAGAAAAACCTTCTTAAAAACCTAGGTTTATTACAATGTTTTTACCGTGATACTCCTCAAAACTAAACTCTAAATTTCATTCAATTTTGCCATCAGTTATTTCGAAATACTGGGCGACAACCGAAAAGCCTAATTATAAACAGAGTAGGTACACAAAATAAAAAATATGCCAAATTTAGTTCCAGAATTAAACAGTTTGGATTTCAATGTATATGTTGGAGGTCCTTTACAAGCTGCGATACAAGCACAAACAGCAGCTTCGATGGCTACTGTAAACTTTATTAAAGAAGTAGGTTTTGAAAAAAGCAATGACCCTGCCAATCCAGACTCTTTACGTTACGTTGATTTTCAGTATGAAAAATCAGTACCTAATCCTGATTATGATCCTGACAAGGCTGTTGATGCTAACAATCCAAAGTTTATAAAAAGTGAAATTGAAATCAAAGTACCATTTCTAACAATGCTTACCATTCCATCAATCCGTATTGATGAAGTAAACATTGATTTTAATGCTCGTTTAAGCTCTACTGAAACGAGCAACGTATCATCTGAGTTTGCAGCTAGTGCAGAATTAGGAATCAATTACAAAATTGTAAACTTTAAAGCTTCAGCATCTTACAAAAGAAACACATCTCAAGGTGTTAAGGTAGATAAGACATATAACCTAGGTGTAAAAGTTCGTGCTGTAAACGACGAGTTACCAGAAGGGTTAAGTAGAATCTTAAATATGTTAGAGGATAGTATTGCTGCTGTAGCTTAACATTTATAACGGGGTTGTACCGTACCAAACCGTACAACCTCTTTTTTAAAATTTTTATTATGGTAAATTTAAATGAATATTTAGGTGGAATTGCCACCAGCATTGCAGAAGCACGTTTAATGTCTGATTTGAAATCTTTAGAGATTGCTGAGAAGTTTTCACGTCATGAGCTCTTAAAACACTTTTCTATTCCTCGTTTTAAAGCACAAAATATTGAACTCACCATTCCTGTAGCCATTGGAGAATTAGAAGAGACTTATGAAGCCGATTACGAACCTATTGATAATGTTGCTTTCAATTCACAAGCCTATACAATTTTAAAAGATGCTTCAAAAATTACTTCTTTTGATAGAAAGACATCTACTATGCTTCGCTCAATAATAGCACAAAGAACAGATGAACTTGAAAAAAACATAAAAGCAACTGGTGAAGTTGACCCTGTGTTATCAAGGTTTTCACAACAATTATCTAAAGAGTTTATCTCTATTTATAGTGAAAAGGTGAGTTACGACGTATTAGCTAAAAAGCTTAATTCAGAATTAAGACCATCTATTAAAAGTAGACAAATAACACAAAAAAACACGAAAGTTATTGTAGAAGCTCATAAACTAAACGAAATCAAACCTGAAAATATAGTTCAGATTAAAATGACTTTAAATGAAGAAGGCATGGAGTGGTATACTTCAGAAAATGAAGATGGTGTAAGAGAAACCAAACTATTACCAGAATAGTTATGAGAAAATCAATTACAAAAATAACCAATCAACTCAAAACTCAATTGAACGAAATACATGAGTTAGCGAATCAAATTGAGAAAAAAAATACACAAAGCGCTAAAAATATTCGCAATTGGTTGTTAGCTACAGAAGAAGTATTGAAAGCACTTAATTTACCAGATTCATCAAAATTTGCAGTTAAAAGAGCCATGTTAAGTTCATTCATCCCAAATAGTAGAAATAAGAAAAAAGAGACTCTACAATTAGGAGCTTCAACATTAACAGAAGCTCAACAAGACTTATGGGAAGTATACACTCCCTATGCTACCATTTTAGATAATTCAACAACCTTGATAGAGCAACTTTTAGCAGTAATTTACCAAACCAAGCAGTTTAAATACGACACAAATGAAGATTTTACGCAATTCCTAGAACAAGTTTGGAGGTTTTGTTGTAATCATGAACAACTTAAAGGAATTAGCTCACAAATACTTTCAATGATAAATCAATCAGATGTACTTATTATTATGGCTGAAAAAATAGCAATAGAAAGTTTATAGATAGTTCTCTATATTTTTTACTTTTACGTTATGAACAAAATTGAACATATTGGTATCGCCGTTAAAGATTTAGAAAAATCTAACTCATTATTTGCTTCTCTTTTTGGAGAAGCACATTATAAAATTGAAGAAGTTGCTAGCGAAGGTGTAAAAACTTCATTTTTTAAATCTGGTCCTAATAAAATTGAATTATTAGAAGCTACAAAGCCTGATAGCCCTATAGCCAAGTTTATAGAAAAAAAAGGAGAAGGAATCCACCATATTGCTTTTGCAGTTGACAACATAAAAGAAGAAATTAAGCGTTTACAAGGTGAAGGTTTTACAGTTTTGAATGAGGTTCCTAAAAAAGGAGCCGATAATAAACTAGTAGCTTTTTTACATCCTAAAACTACCAATGGTGTACTTATAGAGTTATGCCAAGAGATAGAAGAATAGGAAGTATTTAAAAATTAAATATTTGTATCTTGCAACGCCTTAAAATCAGTATTTACTAATGACAACTTCTTTTGATTCTTTTCAAAAACGCCGATTACAATCTTCATACATATCAGTAGTAGTAAGTATTGCACTTGTACTTTTTATGATTGGTGTTTTAGGCTTAGTTCTTTTAAAATCAACAAAAGTTGCAAATCATTTTAAGGAAAAAGTAGTTATGACACTTTTCTTAAAAGATGAAGTTGCTGATAAAAATATTAAAAGTCTTAAAGAATCTATTAAAAAAGAAGAATTTGTTAATAAGGTGGTTTATATTTCTAAAGAAGATGCCGCCAAAGAGTATAAAAAAGATTTAGGTGAAGATTTTTTACAATTTTTGGGAGATAATCCCTTAAAAAATGGAATAGACATTTATCTAAAAGCAGATTTTGTGACTCCTGAAAAAATGAGTGAGCTTGAAAAATCTTTTGATAAAAACAAGTTTGTAGACGAAGTAAGTTACGACAAACCGTTAGTACAATTACTTACCAAAAATATTCAACGTATTAGTTTTTGGCTCTTAGTATTAAGTGGTTTTTTCGGGTTGGTTGCTATTATTTTAATAAACAGTTCTATCCGATTATCGATTTATTCAAAACGATTCAATATAAAAACCATGCAAATGGTAGGTGCTACAAAAAGCTTTATTCGTAAACCTTTTATTTGGCAAAGTATAAAACTAGGATTACTAGGAGCTTTTATAGCAATAAGTGGATTAGGTATTCTAATTTATTATGTAGATAAATACATACCTACATTAGAGCTACTAACAGATTACGTTGCATTAGGTTATGTAGCTGGTGGAGTTATATTGGTTGCATTTTTTATTACATGGATTAGTACCTTCTTTGCTACACAACGATTCTTAAATTTACAAACTAACGATTTGTATTACTAAAATATTTATGAAAAAAGACAATTCACCAAAACAAGAATTTCTATTCGGTAAACGAAATTATATCATTATGCTTATTGGTATCGCTGTAATTGCCTTAGGATTTATTTTAATGGCAGGTGGCGGTAGTGATGATCCTAATGTGTTCAATCCAGAAATATATAGTTGGCGTAGAATTCGTTTAGCTCCTACCTTAGTTATTATTGGATTAGGTATAGAAATTTATGCTATTTTTGCCAATCCTAAAAAATAAGCATGGATTTATTAGAAGCAATTATCCTTGGAATTATCCAGGGTCTTACTGAATTTTTACCTGTATCCTCTAGTGGTCATTTAGAATTAGCAAAAGCTTTATTTGGAGACACTTCTGTACCTCAAGAGAGCTTAACTTTCACCGTAGTTTTACATGCTGCAACAGCTTTAAGTACTATCGTAGTGTTTAGAAAAGAAATTGCTGAGATTTTTAGAGGTTTATTTCAGTTTCAATGGAATGAGGAAATGCAGTTTTCTGTAAAAATTGTGCTGTCTATGATTCCTGCTGTGGTAATTGGTTTAGCCTTTGAAAAAGAATTGGAAAGTTTTTTTGGAGGAAAAGTTTTATTAGTAGGTTTTATGCTTTTGGTAACTGCTGTATTACTTTTATTGGCTGATAAAGCTAAAAACACAAACAAAAGTGTTTCTTTTAAAAGCTCAGTAATTATAGGAATCTCTCAAGCTATTGCCATGTTACCTGGAATTTCACGTTCAGGAGCTACTATTTCAACATCTGTATTATTAGGTGTAGACCGAACTAAAGCTGCTCGTTTTTCTTTTTTAATGGTGGTACCTTTAATTTTAGGAAAAGTTGCTAAAGATATTTTAAGTGGAGATATTAACTTTCAAAGCTCAGAGATCGTTCCATTATCTGCTGGATTTGTTGCTGCTTTTATCTCTGGATTATTAGCGTGTACTTGGATGATAGCCTTAGTTAAAAAGAGTAAATTATCATATTTCTCATTATACTGTGCTATTGTAGGTTTAATTGCCATTGGCTATTCTTTATTTTTCTAGATGACTGCAGAAGATTACAAAAACGGACAGGTTTTACTAATTGATAAACCTTTAGAATGGACTTCCTTTCAGGTAGTGAATAAACTTCGCTGGCATATTCGTAAGCATTTTAATATCAAAAAAATTAAAGTGGGACATGCTGGAACTCTTGATCCTTTAGCTACTGGCTTGTTAATTATTTGTACTGGAAAACAAACCAAAAACATTAACAAATATCAAGGGCAAGTAAAAGAATACACAGGTACGTTTGTTGTGGGTGCTACCACTCCTAGTTATGATTTAGAAACTGAAATTAACGAAACATTCCCTACAGAGCATATAACAGAAGAGTTACTACACAAAACTACTGAGCAGTTTATTGGTAAAATTCAGCAAAAACCACCAATTTTTTCAGCTATTAAAAAAGATGGAAAGCGTTTATATGAATTAGCTCGAAAGGGTGAAACTACTGAAATTAAGGCTCGCGAAGTGGAAATCAACGAGTTTGAAATCACCAAAATTGATTTACCTAACGTAGAATTTAGAATTGTGTGCAGTAAAGGAACTTATATTCGCTCTATTGCCAACGATTATGGGGAAGCGTTAAATTCTGGAGCACATTTATCTGTATTACGAAGAACCAAAATTGGAGATTTTTCTGTTGATAACGCACAAAGTGTTGATGAGTTTATCAATAGCCTATAAAAATCTACTATACCAGCTTTCTGTAATAGGTACTTCCCAATAATTTTCTAATTCTATTTTAGTTTGCACTAAATTATCAAAAACTATTGTTTTAGCTGATACAGACTTCTTTTTAAGCAGCTTTTTAAACTCTTTGACGTCTTTGTACTGAATAAATTCTCCTTGCTTAAAACACACATTCATTTTATCTAACAACTCCACTTCATGTTCCTTTTGTAGTTGTAAAATAAATGCCACTTGTTTATCAATATCTTCATTCGTTAATACTAAACCTTCTTCAACAGAAAAAATAATGAAACGATTGTATTTTAACTCAAAAGAAGCTTTAAAATCAGTATCTTCAGGCTTCCACTCTTCTACAAAATGGTGTAATTTTTCTTTTAGCCCGTCAATTTCTTGTGGGTAAAATTTTCGACTTGATGGGTATACCCAAACTTTTGCCTCTTCTGATAAACTACTGAATTCTACAAACATATTTATTCATTATGAGCGCAAAGATACAGAAAACAATTCCCCTTTTTGATGAAAAACAAAAAGGGGAATTTCTAGCTTGATTATACACTTTATTACTGAAGCATTGATATAAGATCTTCTTGTGTATTTTCTCCTTTATTTTTATTGTACCAAACTTGTAAATCTGTTTTAAAATCAGCATCTAAACTACCATGTTTTTCTTTATAATCAACAACCATTTTTGTTGCTTCGGTAGGTCTTGGTCCCCAAGTATTGATTACTTCGTTCTCTTTATTTAAAGCAATCAATTTAGGAATTGATCTTCCTCCATTTGTTAAAAATTCGTCCATCAATTCTAAGTTTTCATCTCGTAAAACTAGTTTTAAATTAATGTTTGGATTTTCTTCTGCTATTTTATTTATTACCGGTAGGTTTTGCGCTGCATCACCACACCATCCTTCTGTTAACACTAACCAAGTTTGCGGCTCTTTTACATCTTTAATTTTAGCAAGTGTTTCTTCAGTTAATTTTACCGTTTTGTCTAAACGCTTCATACGTTTATCATTTAACTTACTATAGTTTAATAAATCATCTGATTGATTAGGTCCTGTAGATTTTCCTTGTGCTATTAAGTCACTTACTAAATCTCTATATTCACTATAAGAGAATGCCTTTTCTAAGCTATTTTGAATAATTTTTTTCATCGTAAATGTATTGTTATTACAAAAGTATTTTATCTATAATAAATCTTAGGTAACCTAAGTTACAATTCATTATAAAACTTGAATAACATAGACGAAAACATAAATACAACCTTACACTTTTGCTGATTCTTCAGTCTTAGCTTGTAAATTGGTAATAATATCTTTAGTCATAGAAGCTAAGTCAAACTGATGTCTCCATCCCCAATCTTTTCTTGCTGCTGAATCATCAATTACTTGAGGCCAACTATCAGCAATGGCTTGTCTAAAGTCTGGATTATAGGTGATGGTAAACTCTGGAATGTATTTTTTAATTTCTGCAGCTATTTCAGCTGGTGTAAAACTAATTGCTGCTAAGTTGTATGAAGTTCTTGTTTTAATATTTTCTTCATCTGCTTGCATTAACTGGATAGTTGCATTGATAGCATCCTCCATGTACATCATTGGTAAACGTGTATTTTCTGACAAAAAGCACTCAAAAGTTCCTTTTTTCAATGCATCAAAGTAAATATCAACAGCATAATCAGTCGTTCCTCCACCTGGTAACGTTTTCCAGCTTATAATTCCTGGATAACGAATGCTTCGTACATCTACCCCATATTTATCATGGTAATAATTACACCAATGCTCTCCTGCTACTTTACTTATTCCATAAACCGTAGAAGGTTCCATAATGGTTTGCTGTGGCGTATTCATTTTTGGTGATGTTGGTCCAAAAGCAGCCATTGAACTAGGCCAGTATATTTTTTGAATATATTTTTCTCTTGCTAACTCTAACACCGCTAATAAGGAAGTCATGTTTAAATCCCAACCTTTTAATGGGTACTTTTCAGCAGTTGCTGATAACATTGCAGCCATTAAGTATACTTGAGTTACTTTATGTTTTTGAACAACACTTAAAATTTGCTCTTGATTAGTAGCATCGATGATTTCAAAAGGCCCTGAGCTCATCATTTCTGCATTTCCTTCTCTAATATCGGAAGCTATTACATTATCTGCTCCATAAATAGCACGTAATTTTTGGGTTAATTCTGTTCCTATTTGCCCGCAAGCTCCTAAAATTAATATCGTTTCACTCATTTTAAATTATTCAAAAATAGATGTTTGCA
This sequence comes from Tenacibaculum sp. TB-53, assembly GCF_059716285.2. Lineage (NCBI taxonomy): Bacteria > Pseudomonadati > Bacteroidota > Flavobacteriia > Flavobacteriales > Flavobacteriaceae > Tenacibaculum > Tenacibaculum sp. TB-53. Next base: position 2,300,617 of record NZ_CM202790.1, read on the forward strand.
AAGTTATTAAATTTAAGATTTCGCAAAAAGCATTTACTCTTTTTTAACTATCTACAAAAGGGATAGCTAATTTACTGATTTCAAACTTCTAATTTAATTCTGTAAAGAATACCAAGTAAAATATGTACTTTTATCGCTTAATTATTTTATTAAAATGAGTCGTTTTTTATTTGTTATTACTTCATTATTAATTTCAGTTACTTCTTGTAAAAAAAAGAATGAGCAAAAAGAAGAGTTACCTACCAAAACTGAAATGAACATTTCGATTGAGCATACTGATTACTCTAAAATAAATGAAAAGTACGTTGACGAAATTAAGCCTTGGAAAGAATATTTTATTGTTGAAGATTTTTTGCAAGAGTTGAAAAACACAACTCCCACTGAAGCTTTAAACAATGCTTTAGAGTTAAAAACACTTACAAAACAACTAAAGGACAGTTTAAATATAGAAACTCTAAAAACACCTGCCTTTAAAGCTCGTATTAATGTTTTTGAAAATGAAACTTTACGTTTAGCAGATATGACCTTTATTCCATCAATTTCTGCCAATCAGGTTAACAGTCAGGTTGAAAAAATTATGATGCTTTTTAGCAGTGTTAACGATAAGATTAATACAGTTTACACTAAGAAAAAGTTTGATAGTGAAATAAATCTTGATAGTCTATTTAAGAATCAATAGTTTTTAAGGCTTCGTATATTAAACTACTTTCAAACCCTCTGTATAAAAGGTAGTCAACAATTTTCTTTTTTCTTTTGAAATGATTTGTTTCAGAAACTGATACATTCTTTTTTTCGACCAAATTATACAAGGTTTTGATATATTCCTCTTCGTCGATTTCTTTCAGAGCTGATTTAATATTATAAGTAGAAATATCTCTAAACTTCAATTCTCTAACTATTCGATCTTTCCCCCATTTTTTTATTCTAAATTTCCCTCTTGCAAAGCTTTTTGCAAAGCGTTCTTCATTTAAAAAATTATGCTCTAGCAAGTGTAATAAAATATGTTCTCTTGCTTCTGGAATTAACTTGTACTCTTTTAATTTCTGTTCTACTTCTTTATGACATCGGTCTTGATACACACAATACTGCTCAATCTTTCTTTTTATTTCTTCAACTGTAAAAACGGATTTATTCATAGCACGAAAATATAAAAAAGGGTTAAAAGCAACTCACTTTTAACCCTTTTTACAGTTAACAAAAAATCAATTATAAAACGCTACGTAACCACATTTTAAACTTAGTGATTAAGTAGAATAATATCGGTACAACAATTAATGTTAAGAAGGTTGCTATGAATAATCCATAAATAACTGTCCACGCTAATGGACCCCAGAAAATCACATTATCTCCTCCAACATATATATGCGGATTTAATTCACTAGCTAAAGTAAAGAAATTAATATTCAACCCTGTTGCTAATGGAATTAGTCCTAAAATAGTTGTTATTGCTGTTAATAATACTGGGCGTAAACGTGCTTTACCTCCCCTAATAACAGCTTCCCCTAAAGTATCTACATCTACAAATTCATCAGAAGATAAACCATGCTCTACTTTTTTTCTATCTATTAGTAATTGAGTATAGTCGAGCAGTACTACCCCGTTGTTTACAACAATACCCGCTAAAGATATAATTCCCATCATGGTCATCATAATTACAAACGGCTTAGCTGTTATAATTAATCCTCCAAATACACCTATTAAACTTAAGAAGATTGCTAGCATGATGATTGCTGGCTTAGAAACTGAGTTAAACTGGAAAATTAAAATCAAGAAAATTAATCCTAGCCCTCCAAAAAAAGCTTTCAACAAAAAAGCCATTTGTTTTTCTTGTTCTTCTATTTGCCCAGTATAATCTACTTTTACTGAATCAGGTTGTTCAGTAAACGTCTTCATTTCATTTCGGATTTGTGATACAATTGCAGCTGCATCTGTATATCCTGGAGCTAAAGCTGAATATACTGTTACTACTCTTTTTACATCTTTATGTTTAATAGCGCTAAACCCAGAAGTATTTGTTTGTTCTGCTACTGCAGATACAGGAATTTCTTTAATCATCCCTGAAGACATGTCTCTAAAAGTAATTTTTTGGTTAAAAATTGCACTTTTATTATACCTGTTTTCTTTATTAAAACGAACGTAGATATCAAAATCATCACCATCTTCTTTATAAATTCCCGCTTTAGAACCAAAAATAGCATTACGCAATTGGTTTCCTACTTGCGATGAACTTACCCCTAATTCTCCTGCCTTTTTACGATCAACGTTTACTAACATTGATGGTTTAGATTTGTTTACATCAATCTTTAACTCATCAATACCTGCAATACTTTTTGAGTTGATAAAGTCTCGCATTTTTTCAGCAGTGTTGATTAATTCTGCGTAATCTTCTCCTTCCAATTCGATATTAATAGGATATCCTGCTGGTGGACCTACTGCTTCTTTTTCTACAGAAATTTCTAATCCAGGGTAAATTCCTCTTAGTGCTTCGGTTACTTTTCTTTGTAATTCTTTACTATCGGCTCCTCTACGGAATTTATATTCACGCATAGAAGCCGTAATTTTTCCTCTATGAGGCATTTCTGCGGTTGAACCTCCATCAGTTTGTGGATTTCCCGATCCCGCTCCTACCTGAGAAACAGCACTTTCTACTAAGAAATTATAACCATTATCAACATATTCTGGTGAGTTTAAAACTTTATATACACGCTCTTCCAAATCTTTCATAATCAGATTTGTCTTTTCAATGTCAGTTCCTTGAGGGTACTCGATATACACAATAATCTGGTTTGGTGTATTATCAGGGAAAAACTCAACTTTAGTACGTTGACTTCCTATTGAAGCTCCAAAACCTCCAAAAGCAATAAATAATAAAACTAACGTACCTAACGAAATAATGTAAGGCCTCCAACCTCTTAGAGCTCCTCTTAACATTTTTTCATAAAAACGTTCCCAACGCGGTAACACCGTATTTTGAAAACGATTTGCCCAAGGGCGTAGAGCTAATCGATACACCCACAACATAATGGCTGTAAATATCATTACCGTTCCTAACGCCCTATACGTTCCTCCTAAAAGTGCTATCAATAGCCCTATCACTGCCATTACTGATGACAAGATTATGATACGTCTTAATGGCATATTTTTATCTTCAACACTCATAAATTGTGATACTAACACTGAGTTAAAAAATATTGCCACAAATAATGACGAACCTAATACTACAGATAATGTTACAGGGAAATAAATCATAAACTGCCCCATAGTTCCTGGCCACATTCCTAATGGAACAAAGGCTGCCACTGTAGTTAAGGTTGAGATAATAATTGGAAAAGCAATTTCACCAATACCTTTCTTAGCTGCCTCAATTCTAGGCATGCCTTCATCCATTAAACGGTATACGTTTTCAACAACAACAATTCCGTTATCTACTAACATTCCAAGTCCCATAATTAATCCAAAAAGAATCATGGTATTCATGGTATATCCCAGCCAACTCAATATCATTAATGACATAAACATTGACATTGGTATTGCAAATCCAACAAATAGGGCATTTTTGAACCCTAAGAAGAACATTAATACTAAAACTACTAGGATAACCCCAAAGATGATATTATTTACCAAATCATCTACCTGACCAATAGTTTTTGAAGATTGATCATTAGCGATAGTTACTTTTAAATTACTCGGAAATACATTGGCTTTGGTATCTTCTACTATTCTTTGAATTTTCTCAGCAGCCTCCACCATGTTTTTTCCTGAACGTTTTTTAACATCCAGCATCACTACTGCTTCTCCAAACTCACGTGCATAGGTAGTTTTATCTTTATCTTTAAAAGAAACTTTTGCTATGTCTTTAAGGTAAATTGAGTTTCCTTTTTCTGATTTTACGACAAAGTCTTGTAATTCTTGTGGATCTTCAATCTCTCCTAAAATTCTAACAGTACGTCGCTGTCCACTAGCAATTAAATTACCGGCCGACATTGTTAAGTTACCTCCGTTTATCGAATTGATAACATCTTGGAAACTTACTTGTGCTGCCATCATTTTGTAAATATCAACAGCTACCTCAACTTCTTTTTCTTCTGCACCACGGATATCTACTTTTTTAATCTCTTGTAAATCTTCAATTTCATCTTCTAAATACTCACCAAATTCTTTTAATTTATCTACTGGATAATCTCCCGATATATTAATGTTTAAAATTGGCATTTCTTCAGAGATACTTAGCTCAAAAACATTTGGCTCTACTTTAGCTCCGTTAAATGTAGGCCAATCTTCACCTGAAGTTTCTTGATCTATTTCATCTTTTACCTTTTGTTTAGCTTGATCTACTGATATGTTTTCATCAAACTCAACAATTACCATTGAGTAATCTTCCTGCGATGTAGATGTAATTTCTACTACATTACTTACCGTTTTAAGTCTATCTTCTAACGGATCAGTTATCAACTTCTCAATGTCTTCTGCTGTATTTCCTGGATAGAGAGAACTTATATAAATTTTGGTTTCTCTAATTTCTGGGAAATTTTCTCTTGGCATACTTAAAAAGGCAGAAATACCTGTTATAAGTATCATAACCATCATTACATAGATAGTTGTTTTATTATTTATTGCCCAAGAAGATAAACCAAACTCTTTATCTACTTGCTTTTTTTGTTTTTTATCAGTCATTAGACGAATAATTTTTGGTGTCTTATTTTGCTTCTTCTGAAAGAGTTAATATCTTAACCTCTTGTCCGTTTTTTACACTACGAGCTCCCTCTTCAATAATTTTTGTTCCGCTTTCAATTCCGCTTAAAACTTCAATAATATCTCCTTGCGTTTTCCCTGTAGTTATAATTGTTTGCTTAGCTGTTCCTACCTCATCTTTGATATTTTCTACCACATACACATACTGTTCTCCATTAGCATTTTCTGAAATAATACTTTGAGGAATTAAAATTGCTTTCTCATTAGAGTAATCGTTGATTTTTAACTTTGCTGTTAAGTTAGGTTTAATCTTACCCTCATGATTAGGTACACCTACTTCTACCTTGAATGTTCTATTTGCTGGATTAATAAAGTTACCTGCTTGACGAATTTTAGATGTTAACTTTTCTCCTAATACTGGGAATTCAACCTCTACATTTTTTCCTTTTTTAATAGAAGTAATATAACTTTCAGGTACATCTGTTTCGATATACATGTTTTTTAAGTTTACAATTCTAAAGACTTCTGACCCCATTCCTGGAGCAACTACTGTTCCTTGCTCTTTAATTACATCATCAATTACTCCTGAAAAAGGTGCAGTAATTACCGATTTTGCTAATTGTCTTCTTAATTGACTAACCGCATTGGTTTGTGCTTCATAATTAGTTTTTGCCTGTAAAAACTGAATTTCAGATCCTATTTTTTGATCCCACAAACGCTTTTGGCGTTTATATGTTGTTTCCGCTAATGCTGCTTGTGCTTCAACTTGCGCTAATTGATTAGCCAAACCTCCATCGTCAATTTTTGCTAAAGCTTGTCCTTTTTTAACATACTGTCCTTCTTTCACATAAATGCGTACTAGAAGTCCAGGCATTTCTGGATAAATTAACACATTTTGTTTTGTTTGTACAGCTCCTTGCAATTCTAAATAATGATCAAAAACCTCTTCTTTTGCTGAAAGAACTGTAATTAATGGAACTTTTTTATTCGTGTCTAACTCTGAAATTTTATCATTTAAAACCTTAATTTCATCAGATAGTGTTTGCATTTGTGTATCTAACGACGCTTTTTTCTCTCTAATTTTAGCTAAATCGTTAGATGCTATTACGTCTTGTACAGATTGCTCTTTTTTACCTCCACATGAGGCTAAAAGCAATGTAATTGCGAATAGTGAATATATTTTTCTCATTATAGTTGATTTTATTTTAGTGGTATGTTTAATGCGTTTTCTAATTGTGCTTTCTTAGCAATTACGTTCAACATTGATTGTACATAATTGTTCTGTTGTGTGTATAACTGATTTTGTGCTTGCAGTAAATCGAAGCTTGAAGAAATCCCTTCAAAAAACTTTACTTGTTGCTTTTTTTCTATTCGTTCAGCTAATGCTAAGTTTTTCTTCGCTGTTTCGTAATTTTCAATTCCTAATTGATACTCGCTTTTAGCTCTTTGTACTTGTAAGTTTAACTTTTGCTTTGCTTCTTCTAATCGAATGTCTGCATTTTCCAATGCTATTTTTGCTTGCGCTGTTCTTGAACTTCTTCCCAAACTACTAAAAATAGGCACATTCAAGGTTACTCCAAATAACGAATAGTCAAACCACTTTTGATTACTCTCTAAGAAATTAAAATCGTCTGAATTGGCATTAGCTCCATAGTTTATAAACGCTGATAAGCTTGGTAAAGCTTTACTCTGCTCCAACTTCATTAGCAAACGCTTACTTTCTCTATCATTTTGAGCAATTTTAAAATCTATATGATTATCAATATTAAATTGAGTAGCTAATAAACTTAAATCGGTATTATCAATAACCAGATTATCTAAGGAAGAAGTTAGTGTTAATTTTGTTTCAATCGAGTTTCCTAAAGAAACATTCAGCATTTGGTATGCTATTTCTTTTAATCGTTCAGCGTTTCTTAAGTTACTCTCAACATTACCTAAAGTAATTTGTAATTGCTCTACGTTTTCTAATTCTGTTAACCCATTGTCATAGGTTTTTTGGGTTTCATTCAAGTTTTTCTCTAATATCTTTTTGTTATTTTCTAAGATTTCAATTGACTTTTCTGTAACTAATACATTTCCATAAGCATTAATAACAGCTTCGCGTGTTGCTAACTCTGTTTTTACCTTTGCTTGTTCTGAAATTTTCAAGTATGTTTTTGCTGATTGCAGCCCTACTAAATATGACCCGTCAAATAACAGCTGTGTTAACGTTACTGAAGCATTCATTGTTTGTTTTGTTCCAAACCTTAAAGGAACGAATCCTGTTGGAGTTACAACTTGTTTTCCGTTTCTAATTACTCCATCAAAATATTCCTCTACCACATCTATTGTGCTTTGAGTATTATCAAAAGCTGCTACTGGTAATAAAGACACCTGTTGTTTTAGCCAATTTTGATATTCTACTTTTCCGTTTATTTGTGGTAAACCAATAGTAGTAGTTTCCCATTTTTTCTTCTTAGCTGCTTCAATATCGTTTAAAGATACTTTATTATCGTAACTGTTCTTTATAGCATAATCAATTGCCTCTTGCATTGATAAACTCATTTCTTTTTCTTGAGCAATTATATACCCTGTAAAAAAGAACACAAATACACTATATATGTATTTCCTCATTATTTTTAGTTTTTGTTTATGTTTTTTAATTGTTTCTCTAATTCTTTTACTCCTTTTGGAGTCGCTATCGCTCTAATATGATATTCTAAAATTTCATATTCAATTTCCATAACCTCTTGCATATCGTTGCTGTACAATTCACTTTCAAACACACCAAAAACTAATGTAAAGTAAAAATTTACTAAAAGGTCTCCTTTTATGTTTGTTCGGTACAAACCTTGTTCAACTCCCTTTTTTAAATTATCTACGTTACAATCTCTAAACATACAAACTTCTCGTTCTATTAGTTTTGTATAGGTTTCTGGATAGTATTTTTTTAGTTGGTACATAGGGGAAGTTTTTGCATTTTTAAACATTTCTTTAAAAATTGCCTTCACAGCAAACTCCTCTTCTACAGCATTGTAATTTTGGCTTTTGACCATCTCAATCGTTTCACTTATTGTATTATGAACCGATTCTGTGCTAGCATCTACCAAAGCTGTTTTATTTGAAAAGTACTTGTATAATGTTTTTTTAGACATGCCAAGTTCTTTCGCTATATCATCCATCGTTGTGCTTTTAAACCCTAAGGTTAAAAACATTTCTCCTGCTTTATTAATTATTTTATTTCTCATAATCGGATGCAAATGTACAACAGGAAACTTCAGAAACAAAAAAAGTTTCCAAGGTTTTAAGCTTTTTTAACATGTAGGTTATAGTTAAAATTTATCTTTACCTTATTTTTACAAAAATTTTCAGATTTGGACATATTATCATATCAATCAGACTTTATAACTTTTTTAGAATCTCAGAAGTTTACAAAAGAGCCTAAAAATCTTTATCAACCAATAGATTACATCTTAAGATTAGGAGGAAAAAGAATTCGCCCAGTCTTAACTTTAATTGCTGCTGATATTTTTTCTAATAACTATCAAAAAGCTCTACCTGCTGCATTTGCTGTTGAAGTTTTTCATAACTTCACTTTAGTACATGATGACATAATGGATGATGCTCCTTTAAGAAGAGGAAAGGAAACTGTACACGAAAAATGGAATATAAATACAGGTATTTTATCTGGTGATGCTATGCTTATTTTGGCATACCAATATTTTGAAAATTATGAGCCTGAAGTTTTTCAAAAGCTTGCACAATTATTTAGCAAAACTGCTTTAGAGGTTTGTGACGGTCAGCAATTAGACGTTGACTTTGAAACTAGAAATGATGTAACCATTAATGAGTACATTGAAATGATTACATTAAAAACATCTGTTTTAGTTGCTGCTGCTTTAAAAATGGGCGCTATTGTTGCTAAAGCTGACGAAGAACAAGCTCAACATTTATACAATTACGGTTTAAATTTAGGAATCGCTTTTCAACTACAAGACGATTATTTAGACACCTTTGGTGATCCAGATTCTTTTGGAAAACAAGTAGGAGGAGATATTATCGAAAATAAGAAAACATATCTTTATTTAAAAGCTTTAGAAGTTGCAAATAGTTCTGACAAAGAAAATTTACTAGATCTTTACAATAGAAAGCAAAAAAATAACACTGAAAAAGTAGCTATTGTTTCATCTATTTTTAGGAAAAACAACATCCCAGAAGAAACACACAAACTTATTGAGTACTACACAGATAAGTCTTTCGAAAACTTAAATCACCTTAACATTTCTGATCAACATAAAGAAGGGTTACGTACTTTTGGAAAAAATTTAATGAGCAGAAAAGTGTAAAAAAATAGGTGTTTATTTAAAAAAAGTTTTATTTTTGCAATCCAAATTTAACAGGTCCTATAGCTCAGTTGGTTAGAGCACCTGACTCATAATCAGGGGGTCCATGGTTCGAGCCCATGTGGGACCACCTTTAAAGCTTCACTTTTGTGAAGCTTTTTTTGTTTACACAAAACACATAAACAAGCACTTACACATCATTTGCAAGTGCTTTTTATAAAATTTTTCTTTTACCTCCCCTTTTTAATCAGTACCTTTGCGGCCTTATGATAAAAAAACTCAAAGACAAAAAGAACAAACGAGTATTCAGTTTTAACTTTTTAGTTTTTAGGAATCAATCAGACAAATTCATTCCCCCTTCAAGACAACCATCATTCTTTTAAGCTAAAAGAGAACTCTCTTCTCCTTTCACTTGAGCATGTACTTTTACAAGTACACTTCCTTTACATTTATCAATATTAATAATGAATTTCACAAAAAAAAGCCTAATCTTGGTTGCTTTTTCTTTTGTTACAGTTATGTTTTCACAAGAAAAGCCTGAGGTTAAAATTGGCGGAGCACTACGATTTAACTATAACCTATCTTCTTGGAAAGATGGTCAAAAAAAACGTGGAGGCGATTTCGGTTTCGACGTCTTCAGAATTAACGCTAAAGCAAAATACAAAGGAATAAAACTTAATGCTGAGTACCGTTTTTATTCTCAAAGTTTTGGAGGAGGTATGCTTAAACAAGGTTGGCTAGGGTATGATTTTAATGAAAAAGACAACATTCAATTAGGATTAACGCAAGTACCTTTTGGTATTACTCAATACAATTCTCATAGCTGGTTTTTTGGTATTAACTATTACCTTGGTTTAGAAGACGATCATGATATGGGTTTAAAATTCACACACAAAGGCAAAAAATGGGAATATGCTTTAGCTTTTTTCAAAAATGCTGAAGAACTTAATTTTGGAAGTAACTCTGATGTTTCCGATAGTCGATACTCATACGATGTTGCTTCTATAGACATTAATGGGGATGGCTCCTTAGACTTAAGGTATAAAGAAACAAACCAATTAAATGGAAAAGTAAATTATCACTTCGGAAATAAAAACACACAACACAAAATAGGTTTTTCTGCACAATATGGTGGTCTCTATAATCTAGACACCGAAGACACCTCTAGCCATCATGCCTTTGCCTTACACTATCAATTAAACGTGAAAAACTTTGATGCTAAAGCGCAAGTATCTAAATACAAATACAACACAAAGAATACTACTTATAAAGATCTTATAGCCTTAACTGCTTATGGAGCTCCTTACCTTACTGCAACAGAAGCAACAACATATACTTTAGGCGCTGCATATACCTTCCCTTTAAAATGGAAACCTATTTCTAGCATACAAGTTTATAATGACTTTGGTTATATGGATAAAACAGCTGAGAATTTTGAAGACAGTATTATGAATGTTTTTGGGTTCTTGGTAACAGCTGGTAATGTTTATACTTATATAGACTTTGCAGCAGGAAAAGATCATCCTTGGTTAGGACCTGTATGGACAAATGCTTTAGCCAACGGAACTCCTAATGCTAATTGGGACATGAGATTTAACATAAATATTGGATATTATTTTTAATAGAACAAAACATTAACACATGAAGAAAGCAAAAAAAATAATTAGAAGTGACGAACGGAAATCAATTTTTGGACTCAATGTTAACGGACCTGTATTCTTCACATCTTCAATTGTAATTATACTTAGTGTAGCTTTAACTTTGCTTTTTAAAGAAAGAGCTCAATCATATTTTGATATAACACAAAATTTTATAGCTAACAAAACTGGTTGGCTATTTATCTTGGCGGTAAATATTTTTGTTGCGTTTATGCTTTACTTAGCTTTTAGTAAATACGGAAGCTTACGTATTGGTGGAGCAAAAGCTAAACCAGAGTTCTCAACCACCTCTTGGTTCTCAATGCTCTTTAGTGCTGGTATGGGTATTGGATTACTCTTTTGGAGTATTGCTGAACCTGTTTATCATTTTTCTTCTCCTCCTTTAGCTGACCCTAATACAGCTGCTGCTGCCAAAGAAGCCATGAATGTTACTTTTTTACATTGGGGATTACATGCTTGGGGTATTTACGCTTTAGTGGGGTTATCTTTAGCTTATTTTACGTATTCCAGAGGACTTCCTTTAACAATCCGCTCTGTTTTCTACCCATTTTTAGGAGATAGAATTCATGGTAGAATTGGTGATATTATAGACATTTTTGCTGTTTTAGCTACTGTTTTTGGTTTGGCAACCTCTCTTGGCCTAGGTGTTAAACAAGTTGCCGCTGGTTTAGAGCATGTTTTTGGTTTAGATTCAGGAATTTCGCTACAAATATGGTTAATAGTTGGAATTACATTAATTGCTACCATTTCTGTAATCTCAGGAGTTGACAAAGGTGTTAAATTTTTAAGTGAAATGAATATGCGCATTGCAGTACTTTTATTACTTGCCGTAGTAATTCTAGGGCCTACCATTTTCATTTTAAAGTCATTTGTACAAAATACAGGTAGTTATGCAAATGATTTAATTAGCCTTTCCACATGGGCTGAAGCTTATACTGGAACAGAATGGCAAAACTCATGGACTATTTTTTATTGGGGATGGTGGATTGCTTGGTCTCCTTTCGTAGGTATGTTTATTGCCCGTGTTTCTAAAGGAAGGACTATTAGAGAGTTTATTCTTGGAGTATTGATTGTTCCTACATTGATTACCTTATTTTGGATTACGGCTTTTGGAGCAACCTCGTTACATGAGATTTTAGGTGGAGATACAACTATTGCAGACGGTGTAAATGACAATGTTGCTACCGCTCTTTTTGTCTTCTTAGAAGATTTCCCTTTTTCCATGGCACTAAATATTATCGCTATTGTACTTATTGCTAGTTTCTTTGTTACCTCATCAGATTCTGGTTCTTTAGTGGTAGATAGTTTAACTTCTGGAGGAAAAATTGACGCCCCAGTAGGTCAACGAATATTTTGGGCACTTGCAGAAGGTGCTGTGGCTGCCGTTTTATTATTAGGAGGTGGCTTAAAAGCTCTTCAAACAGCATCTATTGCAACCGGACTTCCTTTTACCTTACTTTTGTTATTAATGTGCTATTCTCTTTTTAAAGGATTAAAAGAAGATTATAAAGAACATCTCAAACGTCTAAACCAAAAAGAAAAGGAAGAATACCAGGAAACTGTGAAAAGATTAATAGATTCGAAAAAACAAAAATCTTAAATTATGAAAATTAAAAATATACTAGTTGCCTTAGACCTTTCCGAACTAGATGTTACACTTATTAAGTATTGTAGCATGCTTGCAAAAAACCATGAAACAGAGAATGTATATTTTATTCATAATGTAAAAAAGTATGAAATAAGCAACTTATTTTCTGAACAGTTAGAAAACATTAGTATTGAAGATATTATTGAAGAGGAGTTAGACAACAGCATCAACAAACATTTTGATGCCGATTGTAATTATGAGTTATTAGTTTCTGACGATGCTTATACAGAGAGCTTAATTAGCTATGTTGCTAATAAATATCATGCTGATTTAATTATTTTAGGTAATAAAAACACTTACAAAGGATCTGGATCGGTTTCAGGAAAACTATTACGAATGGCAAAATGCAATATTCTTTCTATTCCTAAAGAAGCCAACCTAAATCCAGAAAACCTAATGATTGCAACCGATTTTTCTTCGGCCTCTCTTAAAGCTTTCAACACCGCTTCTTCCATTAACAAAAAGAAAGAGCAACCTACATTAAAAGTATTAAATGTTTTTAAAATCCCTCAGTTATTTTTTCCTTACATTAAAATAGATAAAGCTCGCGAAAAAGTGGAAAAACACGTTAGCTTGCAATTTGAGAAACTACTTAATAAAACAAAAGCTTCAAACGTAGAAACAATAAAAGCTTCTGCTGGTGATGACAGTATTCCTGAAAAAATAAGAGCTATTGCAGAAAAAGACAAAACTGATATTTTATTTGTAGCAGATAAAGGGCATAATAACTTCACTTCTCTTTTAGTAGGAAGTGTAACAGAAGAGTTATTTACACAAGATTTACATATTCCTTTATGGGTTGTAAAACACTATATTGCCTCATAAAAAAGGGAGTTGAAAATTCAACTCCCTTTTTTATAATACTATTCAAATTTATTTTTAAAACATCTACCATTAAAACCCTATGAAATTTTCAGGGTTTTATCTCTAATTCTTTTTTTAGAAATTATTAAATTTATTCGGTAAAAATTAACTTAACTATGAAAACTAACAAACTCTTCTTTATTTTAATCCTCATTACTGCTTTTCTTTCTTCTTGTAGTATTCTTAAAACAGCTCCATACGATCAATACTCATTTCAAAAAACTATTGAAATAAAAATAGATGCTACTCAACTTATAGACAAAGCTGAAAATCCTTACGAAGAAAACAGTAAAGAAATTGAAAAACTACAAAATGAGATTGCTAAAATTGTTGAATACGAGAAATACAAGCCCAACAACGAGATAACCTATAAAATGTGGTTGTTATTAGCTGACCAAGACAAAAACTTACTTGCTGGTTTTTTAAAACGATGGAAAGAAAAAAATAAGCTTTCTCCTTTTTTTATCACGGAAGCTAAAGGGCAAATAACTGAGGCATTTAATCTGTTACTTGAATACGAAAGTAAAAAAGAACCTGCTACAAAAAACAAATTACTACAACTTCTTTCAAACAATTAATACGCTATGGATTTCGAAAAAATATTACAAGAATTAAAAAAATCACTAATCTCTTTATTTAGTGATAAGTTTAGTGAATTTTCACAAGAATCTAAAAAAGACATTGAACTATTCTTGAATGATTCAAAAGACAAACTAGAAAGATGGACGTCTTTATTAGCACAAGGAAAACTTACCGTAGAAGATTTTGAATGGCTTGTAAAAAGCCAGAAAGACTTATTCCAAATGAAAGCTTTACAAGCCGCAGGTATTTCAAAAATAAGCTTAGGTCATTTTAAAAATAAAGTTCTTAATACTATCGTAAGCACAATAAAAACTTTAATTTTTTAAAACTAGAAAACGATGAATATTTACCCTTTCATCGTTTTTAATTTTTCTTGACGCTCCTCTACTAAAAAATGGGGGTTTTCTTGAAATTTCTTCCAAAGAGATAATAATTTTTTAAAAATTAGCATTTCAGTAGCTCTGTCACCATATTGAATAATTAGATATGATAACAAATTATAACAAGCAGTATACTCTCCACATGCAATAACACTATTTAACATACCATTTGCCTTATCTTTTTTCGTGAACCATAGAGTTGTGCCAAACGATGCGCTTTTATTTGAATTTTTAATAATTGCTTCGCTTATACCTCCTGTATATTTCATTATTTCCTCCCAACCTCTCTCGTTCTCTGGTCGGGTTGTTTGATTTCCTGAAGCATCTTTACATCGTAGCTCATACACTGTAGATGTAATTATTTTATTTGGAAAAGTACTATAAATCGCATTTGCATGTTGCCTCCTATCATTTTTAAGAAAAACTACACTTGCCATGCGAACCAACGATTTTGCTCTGTTAAGTATATAAAAACCAACTCTTCTTGGCGGTAAATATAACCTTTGATCTACACCTGTTTCATTTTGCATTAATTTAGATAATGAAAAAAACAGAAAGTGAATAAACACCAAAAAAGCTAATATTACAACACTCACTGTGTACCAAACCATCATCTTTTGTACTCCAAAAAACACGGTAACTATCAACATAAACAATAAGGTAAAAGCGCTAGACACATAGGACACATACTTACTAAACCAAGAATCAGAAGCAAATTTAAAACCCTCTCCTGGATATGGTGATGAAACATCACACAAAAAATATAAGTCATGAAGTTCAGGTTTTCCTTCACATTGATTTTGCGCTTCAGACACAAAAACAGAAGCACCTTGATTATCTACAATACCTCCATCCATCAATCCTATTTCCTCTAAATCATTATGCTTCGGAGTAAAATCGTACGGAAAACCTATAGGCTCAAATCCTCCCGGAAATGCTGTAGAAGCAGCTATTACATCTCCTAATTTTATATCATTAATAACTCCTTTATATTTGCTATGTGCTTTTCCATTTCCAAACCTTTTTTGATTTCCTTTTATATTTTGAAACCTAAACTGATGTGTACTATCAAAATCTGTAGCATTAAAAATCACCCTTTCTAAATGCGTTTTTCCTTCGCTAATTGCATCTTGAACCTCTCCCAAAGTTGCATTATTTGTTAGCTTATTATACTCTATAGCAAAAGCATTAATCGGATTTTTTCGCTTATGCTTATTTTCGGGCTGATTCCAAATTAAAGGCCATCTCAAGTGACTAAGTGCATTACTTGTTAACTCATCCTTTGCTAACCACGCATAATACTCATCAAAAAAAGTTTGAAACTCTTTTCCTTCAATTTGAGATTGTGCATACTTAACCCCGGTAATTGTTCCTCCAGAAACGGTAGAAATTGCTTTTACATTTTCTAGTAAACCTACTTTTTCTAATAAAGACAATGTTCCTAATGAAAAACAAGCAGCTCTATATCCTCCTCCAGAAAAACATAAGGCAATAGACTTAAATAGTTCCATGGTTTTCATGCAATTTTTATAATTTTATCTTATCCTCTTAAAGCATGTAATCTAGCTACATATTTCCCAATCACATCAAATTCTAAATTCACTTTGGTACCTATTTTAAAGTTTTTAAAGGTTGTATGCTCGTAAGTGTATGGAATAATAGCCACACTAAACTCATCCTTTTTAGAGTTTACCACCGTTAAACTTACTCCGTTTATAGTAATCGAACCTTTTTCAATCGTAACATTAGAGCCATCAAAATCATATGAAAAAGTAAAAACTGTACTCCCTTCAGCATCTTCTATATTTTTACAAACCCCTGTTCCATCTACATGTCCCTGTACTATGTGCCCATCTAATCGAGCCCCTAACTTCATTGCTCTTTCAAGGTTTATCTCATCCCCTACCTGCAAATCACCTATATTCGTTTTGTCTAGTGTTTCTTTTATAGCTGTAACTGTATACTCATCCTTATCAATTGCAACAACTGTTAAGCAAACACCATTATGTGCTACACTCTGATCTATTTTTAATTCATTGGTTATTGTACTTCTTATTGTAAGGTGTAAATTCTCTTTTTCACGCTCAATCCCTTTTACAATTCCAAGAGTTTCTATTATTCCGGTAAACATTCTATAAAAATTTAGTTACTTTTGTTAGCATCAAAAATACAACTTTACCTACGAAAGTAAACTATGGATAAAGCAAACAAAATTATTGTCGGAATTTCGGTTGGGGACATCAATGGAATTGGTATCGAAATTATTTTAAAGACATTTGAAGACAAACGAATGCTTGATTTTTGCACTCCAGTTTTATTTGCTTCAAACAAATTGATTTCATATCATAAAAAAACGTTAAGACTTAACACCAGTATTCATGGAATTACTTCTTTAGATAAACTTGTTCATGGTAAAGTTAATTTATTAAACAGTTGGAAAGAAGAGGTTAAGGTAGACTTAGGTAAAACTACTGAAGAAGGTGGTAAATTTGCCTTAAAATCATTACAAGCAGCTGTTGGGGCTTTAAAAAAGAATCAAATAGATCTTATTGTTACAGCTCCTATTAACAAAGAAAATATTCAATCTGAAGAATTTAAGTTCCCAGGGCATACAGAATATCTAGAAGAAAACTTTGATGGAAGAAGTTTAATGATTTTAATGACAAATGAATTACGTATTGGTTTAATAACTGGTCATATTCCTGTTTCTAAAGTTGCTGAAACCATTACTCCTGAGCTTATAAAATCTAAAGTTGAAATCATGTACAACTCTTTAAAACAAGATTTTAATATTAACAAACCTAAAATTGCTGTATTAGGGCTAAATCCACATTGTGGTGACAATGGAATTATTGGTACTGAAGATGACGAAATTATTCGCCCTACTATTACTGAAATTAAAGAAACTGGTAAATTAGTTTTTGGCCCGTATGCAGCCGACGGTTTCTTTGGTTCAAAAACCTATAAACAATTTGACGGAGTTTTAGCCATGTATCACGACCAAGGTTTGGCTCCATTCAAAGCTTTATCGTTTGGAAATGGTGTAAATTTCACTGCTGGTTTGAGCAAGGTAAGAACCTCTCCAGACCATGGAACTGGATTTGATATTGCTGGTAAAAATAATGCTAATCCCACATCTTTTAAAGAAGCCTTATTTACCTCATTACAAATATTTAAGAACCGAAAAGAGTATCAAGAGCTTACAAAAAACGCATTAAAAGCAAAATAGTTCATTTTTTTTACTCAAAACATAAAAGTAAAAACATTTTTTATATCTTTGCACGCTCAAATTGATAGTTGTAGATGAAAGACTTAAAACAATTCAACATACCTTTTGTAGGTTTAAAAGAAGGAAGTCATTTGTTTGAATATCAAATTGACAAAACGTTCTTTGAAGCATTTCAGTTTGACGAGTTTAACAATTCAAACATAAAAGCTGATATTACATTTGTTAAAAAAAGCACGTTATTAGAACTTGCTTTTAACATCAGTGGAACAGTGAATGTTCCTTGTGATATTACTAATGAGTTATTTGATTTACCTGTTAATGGTACTTTAAATTTGGTTGTTAAGTTTGGACCTGAGTTTAATGATGAACACGATGAAATTTTGATACTTCCGCATGAAGCTTATCAAGTAAATGTGTCTCAATATATATATGAGTTAATAGTGTTATCAGTACCGAGCAAAAGAGTACATCCAAATGTTATTGATGGTACTATGCAATCAGATGCTTTAAGAAAATTAGAAGAATTAAGAATAAACGAAGAAAAACCTGTTGAGGAAGAATCAACAGACCCTAGATGGGATAAATTAAAGGATTTACTAACAGATAAATAAGACATAAAATGGCACATCCAAAGAGAAAAATATCTAAAACTAGAAGAGATAAAAGAAGAACTCACTATAAAGCTTCTGTACCTCAAATAGCTGTTGATCCTACAACTGGAGAAGCTCATTTATACCACAGAGCTCACTGGCATGAAGGAAAATTGTATTACAGAGGGCAAGTAGTATTAGAAAGTGCTGCTGCTGAGGCTTAAAAACTAGTTTAAAAAATTAAAAAACCCTCTACTTTGAGGGTTTTTTTATGTTTTTACATCAAAAAATCCTCTTTTTGATGTTTTTTTCTACAAAAAAGTGAAATAATTTTCATTACTTTGAAAACTCGTTTTACTACAAAACAAACAACTATGACTAAAATAACTGCAGCTATAACAGCGGTAGGAAAATATATTCCAGAACATGCGCTAACTAATAAGGAGCTAGAAACAATGGTAGACACCAATGACGAGTGGATTACTAGCAGAACAGGAATTAAAGAAAGAAGAATTTTAAAAGGTGAAGGCCTTGGAACTTCTTTCATGGCAATAAAAGCAGCAGAAGATTTACTTCAAAAATCAAATACAAACCCTGAAGATATCGACATGGTTATTGTAGCAACAGCTACTCCAGATATGCCTGTAGCTTCAACGGCAGCTTATACAGCTTCTAAAATAGGAGCCGTGAACGCTTTTTCTTATGATTTGCAAGCAGCTTGTTCAAGTTTTTTATACGGGATGTCTACTGCTTCAAGCTATATTGAAAGCGGTAGATACAAAAAAGTTTTGTTAATTGGTGCCGATAAAATGTCATCAATTATTGATTATAGTGATAGAGCTACTTGCATCATCTTTGGTGATGGGGCTGGCGCTGTTTTATTTGAACCTAATAACGACGGTTTAGGGTTACAAGATGAATATTTAAGAAGCGACGGAATTGGTCGTGAATTCTTAAAAATTGATGCAGGTGGATCAATTTTACCAGCATCAGAAGACACCGTTAAAAACAAACAACACTTCGTTCATCAAGAAGGAAGAACTGTGTTTAAATTTGCTGTTTCGAACATGGCAGATGTTTCTGAGAAAATGTTAACCAGAAACAATTTAACAAAAGATGATATTCAGTGGTTAGTTCCACACCAGGCAAATAAAAGAATCATTGAAGCTACTGCCAATAGAGTTGGCTTAGAAGATGATAAAGTGATGATGAACATTCATAAGTACGGAAACACAACTTCTGCTACTTTACCTTTGTTACTTGCAGACTATGAAAAAGAGTTGAAAAAAGGAGATAATTTAATTTTTGCCGCATTTGGTGGAGGCTTCACATGGGGAGCTATCTACTTAAAATGGGCCTATAACTCATAACTAAACAACTAAAATTTAGGAAAATGGACATTAAAGAAATTCAAAGTCTTATAAAGTTTGTAGCTAAGTCAGGTGCAAGTGAAGTAAAGCTAGAAATGGAAGATATCAAAATCACCATTAAAACTGGAAGTGACACTCCTGAAACTACTATCATACAAGCTCCTGCTCCAGCAGCGGCTCCACAAATGATAGCTCCTGCCCCAGTTGCACAACCAGCTTCTCCAGCCGCAGCCCCAGTAGCAGCTGAAGCTACAGACGACTCAAAATACGTAACTATAAAATCACCTATCATTGGTACTTTCTACAGAAAACCTTCTCCAGACAAGCCAAACTTTGCTGAAGTAGGAACAGAAGTAAAAGTTGGAGATACTGTTTGTATCATTGAAGCAATGAAGTTATTTAACGAAATTGAATCAGAAGTATCTGGTAAAATTGTTAAAGTATTAGTGGATGATTCTTCTCCTGTAGAATTTGATCAACCATTATTTTTAGTAGACCCATCATAATTTTTGGTTTAGAAGTTTTAAGTTTAGAAGTTTAGCGTAGCTAAACTCTTAAACAACTAAACCTAATAAACTCATAAACTAAAAGACATGTTTAAAAAGATATTAATTGCCAATAGAGGCGAAATCGCGCTACGTGTAATTAGAACCTGTAAAGAGATGGGGATTAAAACAGTAGCTGTTTATTCAAAAGCAGATGCTGAAAGTTTACACGTACGTTTTGCTGATGAAGCAGTATGTATTGGACCTGCACCAAGTAGCGAATCTTATTTAAAAATGGATCGTATCATAGCAGCTGCAGAGATTACAAACGCTGATGGAATTCACCCAGGATATGGATTCTTAGCTGAAAACGCTAAATTCTCAAGATTATGTGAAGAGCACGAAATTAAGTTTATCGGAGCTTCTCCTGAGATGATTGATAAAATGGGAGACAAAGCGAATGCTAAAGCTACCATGAAAGCTGCTGGAGTACCGTGTGTACCAGGTAGTGACGGTGTAATTACCACATTTGAAGAATGTGAAAAAGTCGCTGTAGAAACAGGATACCCTGTAATGTTAAAAGCATCTGCTGGTGGTGGAGGTAAAGGTATGCGTGCTGTTTGGAAAGCCGAAGATTTAAAAGATGCTTGGGATTCTGCAAGACAAGAATCTAAAGCTGCTTTTGGAAACGACGATATGTATATGGAGAAGTTAATTGAAGAACCTCGCCATATTGAAATCCAAGTAGTAGGTGATGCTTATGGTAAAGCTTGTCACTTATCTGAAAGAGATTGTTCAGTTCAACGTCGTCACCAAAAATTAACTGAGGAAACTCCTTCTCCATTCATGACAGAAGAATTACGTGATGCTATGGGAGCTGCTGCTGTAAAGGCTGCTGAATATATTAAGTATGAAGGTGCTGGTACAGTTGAGTTCTTAGTAGACAAACACCGTAACTTCTACTTTATGGAAATGAATACTCGTATTCAGGTAGAGCATCCAATTACTGAAGAAGTTGTAGACTATGATTTAATTCGTGAACAAATCTTAGTTGCGGCTGGTGTGCCAATTTCAGGTAAAAACTACAAGCCACAATTACACTCAATTGAATGTAGAATTAATGCAGAAGATCCTTATAACGGATTTAGACCTGCTCCAGGAAAAATAACTTCATATCACGCTCCAGGTGGTCATGGTGTTCGTATCGATACTCACGTGTATGCTGGGTACATGATTCCACCAAACTATGACTCAATGATTTCTAAGTTAATTGTTACTGCACAAACTCGTGAAGAAGCGATTAACAAGATGAAACGCGCATTAGATGAGTATGTTATTGAAGGTGTAAAAACAACAATTCCTTTCCACAGACAATTAATGGATCATCCAGATTACGTAGCAGGTAACTATACCACTAAGTTCATGGAAGATTTTGAAATGGAATCATAACATATTTCAACATAGAATAAAAAATCAGTGAGTAACTTCACTGATTTTTTTATTTCATAAATTCGCATAATGAATTTTTTATACAATTTACTTCTTTCTGTAGTATCTATATTACTCCCATTAATAGCTTTATTCAACAAAAAAATAAAGTTATTTTATGAAGGGAGAAAAGAAACATTTTCAAGACTAAACAGTATTTCCAAAACTGATAAAGTAATTTGGTTTCATGCTGCTTCTTTAGGGGAATTTGAACAAGGAAGACCTATTATTGAAGAGTTAAAACAGCTTTATACAGGTTACAAAATAGTTGTTACTTTTTTCTCCCCCTCTGGTTATGAAATCAGAAAAAACTATCCATTAGCTGATGTTATTTGCTATTTACCATTAGACACAAAATCGAACGTTAGAAAATTCATCAAAAAAGTACATCCAGATATGGCTATTATGATAAAGTATGAGTTTTGGCCTAATCTTCTTTCAGAATTAAAAAAACATAATGTTCCTACGATTTTAATTTCAGGAATTTTTAGAAAAAAACAATCCTTTTTTAAATGGTATGGAGGTTTTATGCGTGAAAAACTAACTGTTTTTAATCACTTTTTTGTACAAAACAAAGCTTCTAAAGACTTATTAAATTCTATTAATTTTAATAACGTAACCATTGCTGGTGATACGCGATTTGACCGTGTATACGATATTTTACAACAAGATAACTCGTTAGATTTTATTTCTGAGTTTAAAAATAATAATTACACTGTTGTTGCGGGAAGTACTTGGAAAGAAGATGAAGAACTTATTGTAGATTATTTAAATAATCACGCAACTGATGATGAAAAGTTTATTATTGCTCCACATAACATCAATAAAAAACAGATTAAAGAGTTACAAAACTCAATCAATAAAAAAACTGTTCTTTACTCTGAAAACCTAAACAAAGAGTTATCAGGATATCAAGTTTTTATAATTGACACTATTGGCTTACTTACCAAAATATATTCATACGCTGATGCTGCCTATGTAGGTGGTGGACTCGCTACTGGTTTACATAATATTTTGGAACCAGCAACATATGGTGTTCCTGTTATTTTTGGTGGTAATAAATACAGTAAGTTTCAAGAAGCAATTGATTTACTAGAAATAGGAGGTGCAAAGACCGTTACAAATACTAATGAATTTTCCAGTAATTTTGCTTCATTGCAATCAGACAAAAAACTAAGAGAGCAAATGGGGAAAGTTAACCACAATTATATTTTAAAAAATGTGGGAGCAACAAAAAACATTGTCACTTATTTAAAAAACACATTATAATGGATTTTATATTACAACCATGGTCGTGGTATGTATCTGGGCCACTTATCGCCTTTATACTATTTTTATTCTTTTATTTCGGTAAAAATTTTGGAGTATCAACTAATTTAGAAACCATGTGTACCATGGTTGGAGCAGGTAAAGTATCTGATTATTTTAAGAAAGATTGGAAAGAACGTGATTGGGCTATTGTTTTTTTAATTGGTTTAATAATTGGAGGATATATAGCCATTAACTACCTCTCTGCTACACCAAAAATTGATTTAAACCCAACAACTGTAAATGAATTAGCTAATTTAGGTTTTCAAAATGCAGGAGAAACCTATGTACCTAATGAAATTTTCAGCATTGAAAACATGTTAACCTTAAAAGGTTTTACAATTTTATTAATTGCTGGAATTTTAATTGGATTTGGAACTCGTTATGCAGGAGGATGTACCTCAGGACATGCCATTACAGGACTAAGTAGTTTTCAATTACCTTCTTTAATTGCAGTAATTGGTTTTTTTATTGGTGGTTTAATAATGACTTGGGCTCTATTCCCTTTAATATTTGGTTAAGATGAAGAATATAAAATTTTTAGTTATTGGTATAGTTTTCGGAATTATTTTATCTAAATCAGAAGCTGTTTCTTGGTATCGAATTTATGAAATGTTTAAATTCCAATCTTTTCACATGTATGGTATTATTGGTTCTGCCGTAGCTATTTCTGCAATACTTATGTATTTCTTTAAAATCGGAAAAATTAAAGATTATTTAGGGAACCAAATTAACATTAGAGAAAAGAAAAAAGGATTTATTAGAACTTTAGTTGGCGGCACTATATTTGGGTTAGGTTGGGCACTAGCAGGCGCTTGTCCTGCTCCTATTTTTGTTTTGATTGGACAAGGAATAATCCCAATGATTATTGTACTCTTAGGAGCTCTTATAGGAGCTTTTATTTATGGTTTATTGGGTAAGAAGTTACCTAATTAATATAAAAAACCTTGGATAATTTAGTCCAAGGTTTTTTTGTTACTTCGTCGTTATATCTATAAGGTATGGTTGTAATGGATATCCTTTATTAGATTGAAATACATCACTAACTAACAACTGTTGCCTTAAGTTTGACTTTAATGAGACTTCATAAACTAATTTAGTTTTATCTTTTGACCACCCCTTGAAACCAGTAAACTGTATTACATTTTCCTTTCCCAAAGGACCAAATTTAAAATTACTAAAATGATTCATGGGTTCAGAAAACTCAATAGTTAGTGTTTTTATAGCTGGGTCTACATCTGTATCATTATTCTTAAATTCTTTTATAGAAACCACATAAGGTCTATGCATTTCATTTTCTTTTCTTATTTCAGAAATTGGTTTATCAAAAAACTTAACTGAATCTACAAATTCAATGATGGTTTCATTATTACCATAATCTAACTCTATAAGATTTTTTATTGCTAAATTTTTATCTTTATCAAAATCTTCATAGTATTTTTCAGCAATTTTATATCCAATGAAATATCCTAAATCTCTCTGATTAAATTTATTTGACATCGAACTCCACAACCAATAAGAATAAGCTTTGTTGAACATTTCTATTTCAAATTGATCTTTAATAGCTTGAGTGTTTTTCTTACCGTATTCTATACCTTCCATACTAGACTTTTCTCCCAAAGCTTTTTCAGCAACAAACTCTGCTACTCCTTCATATAGGCTTGCTACTAATAAACTCTCTGTTGAAAAAGGTTTTTGTTGTGTATGAACAAACTCATGAACTCCTGTAAATTTTACATTATTGATTGGATTTGTTTTTTGAAATTTTTTTACATTATCTAGGCTTTTTTTTAACTCAGAAGTATTAATGTTTTCATCCAACATTTGCATATCTACACCAAAAATCACTAAACTATCTACTGCTGTTCCTCCAGTTCTAAATGCTCCAACAGTAAAGTACACTTTAGCCGGTTTTAAGTCTGGATAAATTTGCTTTAATTTTTGTAGTCCATTGTCTATCTCTGAACTTAAACCTTTACTTTTTATAGTATTTTCCTTAATAGAGTTCCAAAATTTGGGATAATCATTAATGTTTTCTATGTACTCTTGAGGAGTGCAGTTTCTAACTTTAAACATTGTTTTTTGCCCAATAGAAGCTTTATCTAAAAATTCCTCTTTTAAATATTTTGATTGTAAAACTGAATCTTTGGTAGAAGTTATCTTATCGTACGCTTTCCAATAATTGTCTACATCTTGGGTATAAATTAGCTTTTCTTTTTCTTCTTTTTTACATGCCATTAATACCAAAAATAGCATAGCAATTCCATATATTTTTCTCATAACTTATTTTTAAACTACATCAAATATACTTTTAAAAAAATTAATCTTTTAACAACAACGATTCAAACATCTCTGAGTTAGTATTATCCACCACTTTCCAATTATAAATTTTAGAAAGTTGGTAAATCTTAGATAATTCTTCAAATAAACGTGTTTTAGCATCTTTTTGTAGTCGAGAAACCGTTATTGTTGATTTAATCTTTTCAATAGCTTTAGTGTTGAGTTTGTTTAGTTCTTGCTTAGAAAAAGTATTAAACTGACTTTGCTGCAAATCAAAATACTTAATATCAGGGGAAATTAGAATTTCTTCCTCAGGAATTTTTTTAATAATAATTTGTTTATCAACACTATCTATTTGAATTTCTAATTTCGATAAGTCGTAACCAACCTCAACCTTTGCATTCACAGAAAGCATTGCTTTTTTTTCAAATGTAAGATATCCATAAAAGTATTTTTTAGCATCCGTAAAACTGTACATTTCAGAGAAATTACCTTCTGATACTACTAATTTACTTAGGTTTTGGATTCCGTTTAAAACCACCTGAATTTCTTCTTGCTCGTACTTTTCTTCCTCCTTCTCATACCAGAATTTTGCAATTAAAAATCCTAGTACAAAAACAGCAAGATATTTTAATAAACGCATCGTTTTCTTTTTCTATAAATATAGGAAAAGTATCTAAAGTACTTTTATGAAGCTTGTTTTGTTTCTTCTTCTTTAGGAAATGCTTGCTTATTAAATAAAAATAGTAAAGCTACTCCAATCGTTATCCAAGAATCTGCACCATTAAAAATAGCATTAAAAAAGGTAAAGTTTTCTCCTTCGTAAATAGGAAAGTATAACATATCTACTACTTTTCCATGAAATAATTCTCCGTAAGGATTATCTGAAAAAAGTGTAGCAACATTATGGTAAGAAGAGTCGAAAATTACACCATAAAAAACAGAATCGATGATATTGCCTACTGCTCCTGCTAAAATTAATGCAATAGCGACAATAACAGCGGTATGTGCCTTTCGTTTTATTGTTTGCCATAACCAATACACAATACCTGTAACTGCAACAACTCTAAATAAAGTTAAAAATAACTTCCCTGTTTTCCCTCCAAATTCAAAGCCCCATGCCATACCATTATTCTCGGTAAAATGAATTCTAAACCAATCATTAAAAACAACTACTTCTTCTCCTAGCTGAAAATGTGTTTTGATGTAAATTTTACTAATTTGATCAATTAAAATTGCCAGAATTACGGTAAGTATTGCGATGTGTTTTTTAGACATTTTTTTTATTTAATGGAAACAAAAATAAGAAAACTATTTTTATGTTTTTCTTCTGATTTATAGAAAGAAAAAGACCAATAGACTTTTAGTCATACTGGTCTTAATTTATATTAATAAAAAGAAACTATCCTTTTAACCAAGCTTTTCTTAGTTCTTTTTGCTTTTGTGTTGCATTAGGATCATCTTTTAAACTAGTTCCTTTTGTATATGATTGAGTTAAAGTTGTTTTAATAACCACCTCTTTACCATCTCTTTCTAATTTTACTTCAACTTCGTTTCCTGGTTGCCACATAAACATTTTCGTAAAAATTTGATTTGCACTTTCCTTTGTCACAGCCACTCCATCAACTTCTTTGATTGCATCATTAGGTTGTGCTCCATTTTCAGCCCAAAAGCTGTTGTCTTTTACAGCTTCTGTAAATCGGATAGTTTGTGTCGCTTTATCTGGTCTAACAATCATAGCTCCATCATTTTGGATATAATTTGTTTTCACTTTTGATTCATCTAACACTAATCCTGCTTTAGCAAAAAACTCATTATAATTAATTGGTGTACCTCCTACTACGTGTGTGTTTAAAAACGCTCCTATTGATGGATAGGTCATTTCAGTAATTTCTCCAATTAACTTATCATCTTCAAATGGTTTGTTTTTCCCATATTTTAATGACAACTCTTTCATTAATGATAACACACCTCTATTTCCATTACTTTCTTCACGCATTAAAATATCAATACACATACCTATTAAAGCTCCTTTTTGATACACATTGTAATACTGAGAAGCATAAGGCTCGTCTAATACATTTTCACTCATTTTAGTAAAACTCATAGCATCATTCATAGAAGATGCAGTTTTAATTTTACCCATAATTTTACTGTAAAATTCATCTTCTGTTACCAAACCTTGGTTTACTTGAAATAATGTAGCAAAGTATTCTGTAATTCCTTCATACATCCATAAATGCTTAGAGAATGTTGGTTGGTTGTAATCAAAGTAATGTACATCTTCTGAATGTACACTTAACGGAGTTACAATATGAAAAAACTCATGAGACACAACATCAATCATACTTTTTGCCAACGCTTCATCTGGCATTGCTTCTGGTAATACTACTACTGTTGATGTATGATGTTCTAAAGCTCCAAATCCTTTAGGTGCTTTTTCAGTTCCGTCAGATAAGTATAAATAAATATCATAACGTGCCGTACTATTAATGCTTCCTAAATATGCTTTTTGCGCTTGCATCATTTTTTCCATTACAGCTTTAATTTTTTCAGCTGAGTGTTTTTTGTTTGGAGAATATACACTTAATACAATTTTAATATCACCAACCTTGAACTCTTCTACATCTAATTCTCCATAAAACATAGGGTTATCTGTAATATCAAAATAACGTGGAGCAAAATAGCTCGACGTTAAAGTTGAGCCGTCTTCACTTGTTTTTGTTCCAACTTCTTGTAAAGCGGAAGTTCTTTTAAAATTGGTAGGCGAAACAACATCTAACTTATATTGATTGTTTTTTAAAGAATCAAAATACCCCACAAATCCGTGAAGGTTAAGCACATAATTTGTAGACTCTATATTTGTTCCTGCGGGTGAAAATGGGGTTTCTCCTCCAATTCCCCCTGAAACTTCCATATCAAAAGTATCGTTTACTAAATACGTTACTTTATCTAATTTTTCAGCATTGGTAATTTCCCAAGTATTCGTATCAACTTTTGTTACCTCTAGTTCATTTCCTTCATAATCTAAAGCCTTAAAGCTGTCTACATATTTACCAAAATCACTCACAGAATAGGTTCCTTGGACAACTCTTGGCAATCTATATGTTACTTTTTCAATTGTAAACCTGCCTGGATTAACAGTTACTGGTACTTTATCATTGTCAACTTTTGTTAAATCTAAAGTCGTGACAATGGGGGTTTGAACAGCTAAATCGTTTGTTGTTTTTTTAGTAGAATTACAGCTTGTTAATAATAATGCTGCAATGGTTGCTGTGGTTAGTATGCTTTTATTCATTTCTTAGTTTTTAATTAACCATTAGACAAAATGAAACTTCTTTTGTTACGTCTAATTTTTATAATTTTTTGTTAATTACTTTAATTCAATATTAATATTCGCATGAATAGAATTTATAGTAAGTATTTTAGAAACAGGTGTCACTCCTTTAGAAAATGGAGATATTTTTCTTTTTCCATTTATAATGATTGTTCCGTTGTTAGTTTTTAAACCCAAACCTGTTTGTTTATCAATATTAGCAAAAACATTGCCTTGGAAAAGATCTATATTTGAGTTTCCTTTAACTGTATTTAACTTTATATTTCCTCTTTCTATATAAATATTTACATCTCCTTTATAACTTTTTGAAGTTATTCCGATAGTTTTTCCATGAATGCTTATATGTTTGTTTTTGGGAACTTTTATAACTGCTCTGGCTCTTTCTAGCCTCCTCGTTATATATTTTCGAAAGACTTCGTTTTTTAATGTTGGAATATTTAATTCAAATGCTATTGTAAAGACTTCTCCTTCTTTTTTGAATAGGATATTGTGTGTATGTGGATTTTCATCTAATAAAACTACTTCGAGTTGTCCATCTTTTGAATTTTCAATTACAATATCATCCAAACCGTAAGTAACCACTTCGAGTTCGTTTAATAACATTTTTCTTTTCTGTATTATTTTTTCTTGACAGTAAAGAAACTGGATACTTAGTATAAGTAATAACAATAGATATTTTTTCATACAAAAAAAGCCTCTAAAAGAGGCTCTATTTATTTTAACTTTAAAAGTTATTGTTTTCGTTTTGCTTCGATACTTAAAGTAGCATGTGGTACTAACTTTAAACGTTCTTTTTGAATTAGCTTACCAGTAACTCTACAAATACCATAGGTTTTATTTTCAATACGAACTAAGGCATTTTTTAAATCGCGAATAAACTTTTCTTGACGAATAGCTAACTGCATGTTTGCCTCTTTAGCCATTGTATCAGATCCTTCTTCAAAAGATTTAAATGTTGGCGACGTATCATCGGTTCCGTTATCTGAACCGTTTTTATATGATGCTTGTAGCAACCTTAAATCTTCTTCTGCTTTTTCAATTTTCTTTTGAATGATTTCCTTAAACTCTTGTAAATCACTGTCTGAATATCTTATTTTAACATCATCCATAATGCTATATTTTTTCAATTAACATTCTACTTTTAATGGTATCAAACTCAATTTCTGTACCATTACTTAAAACATCAACAAAAACTAATTCGTTTGTTAATGTTTCTGCTTTAATGTAGTTTTCATTTGCCAATACCGATTCTTTTAAATCATCAGCCTGCAAAATGGTTAATTTTATTTTATCGGTTACTTCTAAACCTGTGTCTTTTCGTGCGTTTTGAATTCTATTAACTAATTCTCTTGCCACACCTTCTTTGCGTAATTCGTCGTTTATTGTAACATCTAAAGCTACAGTTAACCCTTCTGCGTTGGCTACCAACCACCCTTCGATATCTTTCGATGAAATCTCCACATCAGCGGTTCCTAAAGTAATCATTTTATCGTTAATTTCCACAGAAATTTCACCTTCTTTTTCTATTTTAATGATATCTTCTTGTGTAAATCCTTGTATCTTATTAGCTATCAACTTCATTTCCTTACCAAATTTAGGCCCTAATGCTTTAAAATTTGGTTTGATTTGTTTTACTAAAATTCCTGAAGCATCGTCCAATAATTCGATCTCTTTAACGTTTACTTCTGACTTGATTAAGTCTGCAACTGCTAAAATTTCTTCCTTCTGAACTGCATCTAATACAGGAATCATTATTTTTTGTAACGGCTGGCGCACTTTAATTTTCTCTTTAGCCCTTAGAGATAGAACTAATGACGAAATTGTTTGTGCATTTTCCATTTTACGCTCTAACGACTTATCAACTAGATCAGCATTGTATTTTGGAAACTCTGCTATATGTACACTTTCAAAACTTTCTTTTCCTGTAGCATTCACTAAATCTTTATATAAACGATCCATAAAGAAAGGAGCTACTGGAGATCCTAATTTAGCTACCGTTAACATACAGGTGTATAACGTTTGGTATGCAGAGATTTTATCTTGTGCATACTCTCCTTTCCAGAAACGTCTTCTACATAAACGTACATACCAGTTACTTAGGTGATCTTGCACAAAATCAGAAATAGCTCTGGTTGCCTTAGTAGGCTCATATTCAGCATAGAATTTATCTACTTTTTGAACTAAGGTATTTAATTCAGATAAAATCCAACGATCAATCTCTGGTCGTTCATTAATAGCTATTTCAGCTTCACTATACGTAAAGTTGTCAATATTTGCATATAAAGAGAAGAATGAATAGGTGTTATATAAAGTTCCGAAGAATTTACGTTTTACCTCTTCTATTCCTGCAATATCAAATTTTAAGTTATCCCATGGGTTCGCATTCGAAATCATATACCAACGCGTAGCATCTGGACCGAACTCTGACAATGTTGTAAACGGATCTACCGCATTTCCTAAACGCTTTGACATTTTTTGCCCGTTCTTATCTAACACCAATCCGTTAGATACTACATTTTTATAGGCTACAGAGTCAAACACCATTGTTCCTATTGCATGTAAGGTATAAAACCATCCACGAGTTTGATCTACTCCTTCTGCAATAAAATTCGCTGGGTAACTTTCTTTATTATCTATTAATTCTTTATTTTCAAACGGATAATGCCATTGTGCATAAGGCATAGAACCAGAATCGAACCAAACATCAATTAAATCACTTTCGCGCTTCATTGGTTTTCCTGATGCCGAAACTAACGTGATTTTATCGACTACATTTTTATGTAAATCGATTTTATCGTAGTTCTCTTCTGACATATTTCCAACTTCAAAATCAGCAAAAATATCTTCAGACATTACTCCTGCATCCACTGACTTTTGGATTTCTTCTTTTAATTCAGCTACAGAACCAATACAGATTTGTTCTGTTCCGTCTTCTGTTCGCCAAATAGGTAATGGAATTCCCCAAAAACGAGAACGTGATAAGTTCCAGTCATTCGCATTTTTTAACCAGTTACCAAAACGTCCTTCTCCTGTTGATTTTGGTTTCCAGTTTATCGTTTCATTTAAATCGAACATCTTATCCTTTACATCGGTTACCTTGATAAACCAAGAATCTAATGGATAGTATAAAATTGGTTTATCGGTACGCCAACAATTCGGATAACTGTGCACATATTTTTCAACCTTAAAGGCTTTATTTTCTTCTTTTAATTGAATCGCTAACTCAACATCTACTGATCTTTCAGGAGCTTCTCCATCAGCATAGTACTCGTTCTTCACATATTTACCTGCAAATTCTCCCATTTCTGGACGGAATCTACCTTGTAAGTCTACTAACGGAACTGGGTTCTCATTTTCGTCTAGCACCAACATTGGCGGAACTTCTGGAGTTGCTTGTTTTGCAACTAACGCATCATCAGCTCCAAAGGTAGGTGCTGTGTGTACGATACCAGTACCATCTTCGGTAGTAACAAAATCTCCTGAAATTACCCTAAAAGCATTTTCTGGATTTTGATATGGTAAAGTAAATGGTAATAACTGTTCATATTTGATACCTACTAGGTCCTTTCCTACAAATTCTTTTACAACTGTGTAAGGAATTTGCTTGTCTCCTTCAGCATAGTTTGCCAATTCAGCTACATCTTCAACTTCATTAAACTTCTTCCCTACAAATTGTTTTGATACTAAGTTTTTAGCTAATACCACTTGAATTGGTTCAAAGGTGTATTGATTGAATGTTTTTACTAAAACATACTCAATCTTTGGGCCAACCGTTAATGCTGTATTTGATGGGAGTGTCCATGGAGTTGTTGTCCAAGCTAAAAAATGTACATCTCCTTCAACTTGTAAAAACTCTGGTAACGTTTCTTTGATTGTTTTAAACTGAGCTACTACTGTAGTATCTGTAACATCTTGATACGTTCCTGGTTGATTTAACTCATGCGAGCTTAATCCTGTTCCTGCTTTTGGTGAATACGGTTGAATAGTATATCCTTTGTACAGTAAATCTTTATCATAAATTTGCTTTAACAACCACCAAACCGACTCCATATATTTTGGTTTATAAGTAATATATGGATCTTCCATATCTACCCAATACCCCATTTTTTGAGTTAAGTCATTCCAAATATCAGTGTAACGCATTACAGCTTTTTTACAAGCTTCATTGTATTCTTCAACCGTAATTTTTGTTCCAATATCTTCTTTGGTGATTCCTAATTCTTTTTCAACCCCTAATTCTACAGGTAAACCGTGTGTATCCCAACCTGCTTTACGCTTAACTTGGTATCCTTTTTGGGTTTTATAACGACAAAAAATATCTTTAATGGCACGTGCCATTACGTGGTGAATTCCTGGCAAACCGTTTGCTGAAGGTGGCCCTTCAAAAAACACAAATGGTTCGTTTCCTTCACGTGTAGTAATACTTTTTTCAAAGATGTTGTTTTCTTCCCAATAGTTTAATATTTCTTCAGCTACTTTTGGTAAATCCAATCCTTTGTATTCAGTAAACTTCTTACTCATTTTGTCGGTTTATTAATTGAATGTGCGAAATTACGTATTTTCTTGTAATTGTTGAATTTGAGATATAAAAAAACACCTCAAAATTGAGGTGTTTTTGATACTTTATAGGTTATAATTGTTATTTTTTAACTATATAAAAATAAGATCTTCTATTTTTTTGATGCTCTTTTGTAGAGCAGCTTGTTGTATCGTCACAATTATTTAATAGTTTTTCTTCCCCATAACCTACTGCTTTTTCTATTCTTTCTGAAGAAATCCCTCTAGAAACAATGTAAGCTTTTGTTGATTTTGCTCTTTTATCAGATAGCTTTTTATTGTATTCTTTCGATCCTCTACTATCTGTGTGTGATTCTATTCTAATTATCATTTCTGGGTGATTTTTCATTACCGAAACAATATGTTCTAACTCATATTCTGCATCTTTTCTTATTGTATGTTTATCAAAATCAAAATAAATAGGACTAATCACAATTTGATCTTCTATAATCAATGGTTTTAACGATAAATTTACTGTAACAAGCTGTTTATTTACATCAAGAGTTTGTAATTGTTTTGGGTAAGCTTTATAATCTTCTTTTTCTGCTATAACTGTAAATTTTTTCTCACAATCAACTTCAACAAACCTATAGTCTCCATTTTTTCCCGTTACTTGTTGTGCTTGAACCTTACCATTAGAATCAATTAATTTAACTGTTGCTCCTAATATTGGTTTATTGCTTTTTTCTTCTGATACTACACCTGTTATATCTTCTTTACAGTTATATAAAATAAAGCTATAAATGTCATCGTCTCCTTTTCCTCCTTTTCTATTAGAAGAGAAGAAACCTTTGTTCTTTTCATCGTCTATCACAAAAGCAAAATCGTCATACGATCCATTTATTGGAGCACCTAAATTATTTGGTTTTTGATAAGTACCTGAATTATTTTTTGATTCAAAAATATCAAGGGCACCTAAACCTAGATGTCCGTCTGAAGCAAAATACAAGGTATTATCTTTAGCGACGAAAGGAAACATTTCTCTTCCTTCAGTATTTATTTCTTTTCCCAAATTTACTGGTTCTCCGTAAGTGCTATTTTCTAAAAGTGCAACCTTGTATATATCTGTTTTCCCAAAACCATTTGGCATATCTGAAATAAAATACAATGTTTTCTCATCTGCGCTTAAAGTTGGATGTCCCGCAGAATAATTATCATTATTAAATGGAAGTTCCTTTATATTTCTCCACTCTCCATTTTCAAACTCTGCTTTATATATTTTAAGATATGCTATTTGATTATCTCCTCCTTCTAATTTCTTTCCATTGAAATTTGTTCTGGTAAAGTACATTGTTTTACCATCTGAAGTAATTACAGCATTGGATTCGTGATATTGTGAACTTAATGATGAAATTATTTCTTCTTTTTCTAAATCTATTAATTGTTTTTCTTCATTATAAACTTCATTTGCTTTGTAGATATTTAAATGCGGTTGATTGTTCCATTTATATAGTTTGTCATTTTCTCCAACAGGTTTTGTAGAGGCAAAATAAAGTTTATTATCATAGGTAAACCCACCAAAATCAGAATACTGAGTATTGACTGAGAGATTGGTTATATTTATAAATGTTTTCTTTTTTCCATTACTATATTTATTAAAATAACCTTCATTTTTCTCTAAAGCTTGCCCTCTTGAGTCATTCTCTTTAATTTCACTAAACTTTAAAAGCCATTTATCAGATTCTTTAATTTTTCCATTACTTTTTAAAGATTGTGCATATCTAAAAAAATATTCTGGCTCTGTAATACTCTCATAGTTTTCCATTAAAATTTTATACCATTTCTCTGCTTCTAAAAACTCTGAGTTATAATAATGAGAGTCTCCTAAACGACTAACAATTTCGTACGAATTATTTCCTTTATCATAAATTTTCTCATATAGTTCTGCTGCCTTTTTATAAGCAAAAACTTCAAAATATTTGTCGGCTGTGTATTTTCTTTGCCCTAAGCAAATTCCACTAAGAAAAATAAATATTACTACTAACTGTTTCCCCATGTCTCTTATCTTTTGTAGTTAAATAACACTAAAATAATTATCTTTTTTTATTTTAGCTTATTCCTCGCTCTTTTTTTATCTGTTCATAAGCTGCTTGTATTTTTTGGAATTTTTCTTTAGCTCCTTTTTTATGTTCTTCTCCTAAATTTTGAAGTTTATCTGGATGGTATTTTTTTGCCATTCTTCGATATGCTTTCTTTACCTCATCGTTAGTGGATTCTTTTGTTATTTCAAGCATTTTATAAGCACTATCAGATTCGTCATAAAACATTGCCTTTATTGAAGAATAATCATATTCGTTAATATACAAGTAACTTGCTATCTTTCTAATCTCTTCTTCCTCTACACTAGTTACTTGTCCGTCTGCTTTTGCTATTCCGAATAAAAAATGTAGTAACTGTAATCGTGTAGCATGTGACATATACTGACGTATTTGTAAACAAACTTGTCGCGTAGATACTTGTTTCTTAATAATACCGTTGAATAATTTAAACGCATGATTTGCTCGTTCTTTACCATACATTTTCACAAAATACATACGAACATAGTCCAGTTCACGCCTATCTATTTTTCCGTCAGATTTAATAACTACCGAAGCTAATATTAACAAGCTTATTTCAAAATCTCCTGATGTAGCTCTTCCCCTTCTTGGTTGTCCCCCTGTCTTTTTTTGATATTCTTGCTGTTCTTGTACAAAATCTTCTACAGAAATTCCATCAATAAGACTTCCTACAGCAAACCCTATAATAGCTCCTATTGGACCTCCTAATGTAAAACCGGCTCCTGCTCCAAGCCATTTTGCAAATTTTCCCATTGTTTGTTTTTTAGAGGCCACAAAGATAAAACATTACCAATCTATCTACCATACTTATTTCGGGTTGATTGTTGGCACTAAAAGAAGTATCTTTGCCTTAAATTTTAATTCAAAAATATGTATCCAGAAGAATTAGTAAAACCAATGCGTGATCAATTAATTGACGCTGGTTTTGAAGCTTTATATACTGCTGAAGATGTTGACAATGCTTTAGCCAAAGAAGGAACTACATTAGTAATGGTAAACTCTGTTTGTGGATGTGCTGCAGGTACTGCAAGACCTGGTGCTATTGCTTCTTTAGGAGCAGATAAAACTCCTACGAACTTAACTACAGTTTTTGCAGGTGTAGAGAAAGAATCTACAGCAAAGGCAAGAGAATATATGATTCCTTTCCCTCCATCATCTCCTGCAATTGCTTTATTTAAAGATGGTAATTTAGTGCACATGTTAGAACGTCATCATATCGAGGGGCGCTCTGCACAAGCTATTGCTCAAAATTTAGCAGCTGCTTATGACGAATTTTGTTAATCTTTTTAAACAAAAGGTTTCAAAACAAAAAACAACTAAAAAATCCAGTAATTTTACTGGATTTTTTTATACTTTCTTAATTACATTGGTTACAACTCCCCAAATGATAAAATTATTTTCTTCGGTAATTTTTATAATTGGATAATCTGGATTTTCAGGTTGTAACCACACCTCATTTCCTTCAACTTTTAATCGTTTTACCGTAAACTCTCCATCTAAAAAGCAAACCGCTATCTTATTATTTGTTGGCGGAATACTTCTATCAATTACCAGTAAATCATTATCATCTAAACCTGCACCAATCATTGACTGACCACTTACTCTTGCAAAAAAGGTAGCTTCTTTATTTCTAATAAGTTCTTCATCTAATGAAATACGCGTTTCCCTGAAATCATCAGCAGGAGAAGGAAAGCCCGCAGAAATACCTGTATCCATAAAGATAGTTCCCTCGCTTTCATTTAACTCTTTTGGTAAGAAAAAAGTCAATGCTTCTGATGCTTTTACTGGTTTTAATTTTCGTAACATCTTATTATTTGTTATTTAACTAAGCTTATTTTACTTTAATAATATCGTTAATATTTGTAGTATATTTTGGTGATAATCGCTCTTGACGCATCTTCCAAGTACGTTGTAAATCTTGATTAGCTAATTTAATCTTATCTGCTTTATAAGTCTGATTAATTTTATCAATTGCGCTCATTAAAGAGGCATGCTTCGGATTTTCGCTTGCAAACATATCTATTTGATAATTATCTGAAGGCACCAACCCTGTTACAATTACTCCTGCTCTTTTATACTTTATTCCCTCCTTAAAAATAGTAGTTACAGCTTGTACTGCACTTTTACTTATTGTTAGTGTGGAACTTGTTGGATACGGAAACACAACCGTTTTACTTGCTCGATGTTGTTCAGTCTCTTTTTTATGATAATCACTGCGCAATAGTACAATTACCATATGGCAACTTGAGTTTTGCTTACGTAATTTTTCTGCACAACTTACAGCAAACGTTGAGATTCTTTCTTTAATATTATCTAAGTCCGAAAATGTATATTCAAAACTTCGGGTTGTTGCTATTGCTTTTTTGTTAGTAGGCTCATCTAGCTGTATTTTAGACTCTCCTTCTAAATCTTTTTTCAACTTCCAACCTGTTATTGAAAGGTTTTTCAACACCCAATCATCATTTAACTGTGTAAAATCGTACGCCTTTTTACATCCTTTAGCAAGTAGTCTCTTCTGTATACCTCTCCCAATTCCCCAAATACTTTCTATAGGAGTCCACTTTAATGCTTTAACCCTTTTATCCTCGGAATCAATCACATACACCCCACCTGTTTCTTTCAAGAATTTTCGTGCAATTTTATTAGCAACTTTACTCAACGCTTTTGTTGGTGCAATTCCTACACAGGTTGGAATGCCTGTCCATTGTAAAATTCTACTTCTGATTTCGGTTCCGTAAGAATTAAAATCATATTTATCAAAACCTTTGAATTGTAAAAAAGCTTCATCAATAGAGTATACTTCCACATCTGGAGAAAATTGTTCTAAAATTTTCATCACTCTAGCGCTCATATCACCATACAACGGATAATTTGACGATAGCACTGAGATATTATTGTTTTTACAAAACTGATCCCACTTAAAAATTGGAGCTCCAAATGGAAGTTGCAAGTCTTTTGCTTCGTCACTCATTGAAATAACACACCCATCGTTATTACTTAAAATAGCCACAGGTTTTCCTTGCAAATTCGGATTAAAAACCCGTTCGCAGGAAGCATAAAAGTTATTACAATCTACCAACGCATACATAGTTGTAAAGGTACAGAATATTGAAAAATGAACTCTAACTAACTTTCCTTATTTTTGTTTCATGGTTAGAAAATTAAAAATTGACGGAATTGATAAAATAATTATCAAACGTCTTGTAAAAGATGCTCGTACACCTATTTTAAGCATTGCCCGAGAAGTAGGTATATCTGGCGCTGCCATTCATCAACGATTACGAAAGTTAGACGAATCGGATTTAATTGATGGTTACAAAATGATATTAAATCCAAAAGCATTAGGCTATACCACTACCGCTTTTGTTGGTGTATTTTTAGATTCTTCTAGCTTATACTCTTCTGCAATTAAACGTTTAAAAGAAATTCCTGAGATCGTAGAAAGTCATTACACTACAGGTAACTATGCTATTTTCATTAAAATACTGTGTAAAAACAACGAAGACTTAATGCATTTGTTAAATAAGGATATTCAAACCATAAAAGGAGTTTCAAGAACCGAAACTTTTATATCTTTAGACCAACAAATAGATCGACAAATAAAAATTTAAAAACCCCTAATGAACGATTTTATCTTCTACTTTAAAATGGGCTTGTTTCATGTATTAGACTTTAAAGCCTATGACCATATTTTATTCTTAATTGTATTAGCTGTTGTGTATCAATTTAAACAGTGGACAAAAGTTTTGTGGTTAATCACCTTGTTTACTATTGGACACTCAATAACTCTAGCGCTTTCAGCATACGGAATTTTAAATGTACGAGCAGATTTAATTGAGTTTTTAATTCCGTTAACTATTTTTATTACGGGATTAATGAATGTATTAACCGCAAAAAAAGCATCGGTAGGAAAAGAAAACCAAAATTTATTTTTTGCTTTGTTTTTCGGGTTAATTCACGGACTTGGTTTTTCTAACTATTTTAAAATTATGATTGGAAAAACTTCTGATAAATTTTTACCTTTATTAGAATTTGCCTTAGGTGTAGAAGTAGCACAAATTATTATTGTATTAGGTATTTTACTAATTGGAGCACTAGTGCAATCAATCTTTAGTGTAAATCGTCGTGATTGGATTTTAATCATGTCATCAATCGTAATTGGTTTTGCTTTACAAATGATGTTTGACCGTGTTTTTTGGTAAAAAATTAACGCCTAACTAACACAAATCTAACTACCTTAGCTTATCTAAGAAAAATCGTACTGAAAATTTTGAAGAAAAAACAATTAAAATATGACATTGCCTATTTAAAAATGGCAAATGAATGGGGACAACTTTCACACTGTATTCGTAAAAAAGTAGGCGCCTTAATTGTTAAAGATCGAATGATTATTTCTGATGGTTATAATGGTACTCCTTCTGGTTTTGAAAATTATTGTGAAGACGAAGAAGGGTACACCAAATGGTATGTGTTGCATGCCGAAGCCAATGCTATTTTAAAAGTAGCTTCTTCTACACAATCATGCAAAGGTGCTACTTTATATATTACACTTTCTCCTTGCCAACAATGCAGTAAATTAATACATCAAGCAGGAATAAAACGTGTAGTATATGCGCAAGCATACAAAGACCGATCAGGATTAGATTTTTTAGAGAAAGCGGGTGTTGAACTGACTTATTTACCTTATGAACAAGAATAATTTACCTATATATTTATCTATTGCAGTTATTTTCGGTATTCTTATTGGGACCTTTTTTAGCAACGGAAAATCAAGAAATCTTATTGGAAAAAGCTCATCAAGTGAACGAAAAATAAAGCGTTTAATTGACTACATTCAAAGTGATTATGTTGATGCTGTTAACACAGATGATTTATTAGATGGAGCCATTGCAGAGATGTTAGGTAAATTAGATCCTCATTCAGTATACATTCCTAAAGAAAACTTACAATTGGTTACCGAAAACATGCAAGGTAATTTTGTAGGAATAGGTGTTCAATTTCGTATGATTGGTGATACTATTACCGTTATAGAACCTATTAAAGGAGGACCAAGTATTGAAGCAGGAATTAAAGCAGGTGATAGAATTTTACTTGCAGACAAGGATACACTCTATGGGAAAAAACTGCAAACTTCCCAAATAATGAAAGCTTTAAAAGGAAAGCCAAACACTAAAGTTGATTTGCAAATTTATAGAAAGACCAATGATAGTATTTTTAACATTACTATTAATCGTGGTAAAGTAAATATTAAAAGTGTTGATATTGCTTACATGTTAAACGATAGTATTGGCTATATAAAACTAGATCGTTTTGCACGTAACACCTATATTGAGTTTAAATCTTCTTTAAACAAATTACTTACAAAAGGAATGACTGATTTGGTCTTAGATCTTCGCGGAAATGGTGGTGGTTTTATTGATATTGCTAATGATATTGTTGACGAATTCTTAGAAGATGAAAAACTGATTGTATTTACAAAAAATAACAAAGGTGATATTGTAAAATCTTTCGCTACTGATAAAGGTGATTTTGAGCACGGTGGGTTATATGTACTAATTGATGAAAACTCCGCTTCTGCTTCTGAAATTGTAGCTGGTGCCTTGCAAGATAATGACAAAGGTATTATTATTGGACGTCGTTCTTTTGGAAAAGGGCTAGTACAGCAAGAAATGGACTTAGGAGATGGTTCTGCGGTTCGATTAACTACGGCTAGGTATTATACTCCAACAGGGCGTTCTATTCAAAAGCCTTATAAAAAGGACGCAGATTCTGAAGAATATAGTCATGATTTTGAACATCGACTAGAAAATGGGGAGTTGTTTACCAAAGACAGTATTAAAACTATTGATAGTTTGAAGTATACGACTCCTAAAGGTAAAGTAGTATATGGTGGCGGTGGAATTATTCCTGATTATTTTGTAGCGGTAGATACCTCAGCTTATATTCCTACAATTTTCTTTCGTCCTTTAAATGATTTCGCTTTTTCATATGTAGATGATAATCGTAAAAAACTCGCTTCATTAACCGTTGAGGATTTTATTAATGATTTTGATAAAGACAATAAGATTTCTAATAAATTCTTAGCAGAACTCAAAGATTTTAGACTTCCTGAAAGAACAAAAAATCAACTTCGCAATAACTTAAAAGTATTGATAGCTCGTGAACTTTTTAGTGACGAAGGTTTATACAAAGTAGATCAGCGAGATGATAAAATGCTGCAAAAAGTATTTGAGTTAGAACAAAAGCAAAATGAATAAGAAAATATTTAAAGTAATCATAGCGCTTTTTGTAATAGTGTTGACTTTTAAATTCTTCAGTTTTATTACTGAGAACTTCATACACGGATGGAATGCTCCTAACTAAAACTTCTTTTTAACCTAAATTGTAGTCTTTACACTACTTTGTTATATACATAATAGTAAATTTGTGCTGTATGTAAATTAATAAAGAGCAAGCTACAACAAATGAAGAAATCCGCGAACACCAGAGCAACTATTTTACAACAAGCTTTTGAACTTATTTATAAGAAAGGATATCAATCTACAAGTATTGATGAAATTATAGCGACTACTAAAGTAACAAAAGGTGCTTTTTATTATCATTTTAAAAATAAAAAGCAAATGGGAATTGCTGTTATTAAAGAGGTAATACAATCCAAAACCATTGATTTTTCTGTAAGTTTTCTTTCTTCTTCTACCAGTTTACATGATTCTTTATATACAATGATTGAAAAATTACTTTTACAAAATTCTTTTTTAACCATAGAATATGGTTGTCCTCTAGCTAACTTAATTCAAGAAATGTCGCCTTTAGACAATGATTTTAAAGAAGCTCTTGATGAAGCAAAGTCATTATGGACAAATGCTATTGCCACTTCTATTACCAAAGAACAGCAAAATAATACTTTTAACTCAAGTATTAATGCTGAAGAAGTTGCTAATTTTATTATAGCTAGCTATTGGGGAGCTAGAGCTTTAGGAAAATTAAGCAACAAGACAGATACTTATACCCATCATTTAAATCAATTAAAACTTTACTTAACTACTTTAAAATAATCTTAAGTCTAAAAAACATACCAGTTAGTATGTTTTTGTTTTATCTTTGCTTTGTTCTAAAAAACAAGCAATGCAAATACATAATAATTATAGTCCATCTGTACTCAACAGAAAAGAAATCCAACAGTTTAAAAAGCTTTTAATTACCTCAAAATTAAAAGAGAGTTTCACTAAAACATTATATAAAATCGGTATTAAATCTAAAATAAAGTTTGATCTTGATACTATAAAAATTCCTGACTCTAAGCTATCTAAACTAGCTTTAGAAGAAGCAAATGAGTTATGTAACCCTATATTACTTTACCATTCTTACAGAACCTTCTTTTGGTCTGCTGGTATTGCTCTTTCAGAAAAACTACATTATGATGAAGAGTTACTATTTGTTTCCTCAATACTACATGATATTGGTTTAACAGATACCCACAACCATGTGTGCAGTAAACAATGTTTTGCCAATTATGGAGGCTCTTTCGCAAATGAATTTACAACGAAAAACGATAGTGAAGATAAAGCTTCCACTATTAAAACTGCTATTGATATGCACTTATACCCTACTGTCGACAAAAAGAAGTTTGGTAACGAAGCTTACCTACTTTCAAGAGGTGCAGCTATGGATGTAATTGGTTCACACTATTTTCAAGTTCCAACTTCTTTTATTAAAGAAGTTCATAAAACATATCATAGAAATGGTTTTAAGGAAGATATTATTGAAACTATGGAAACATTAAACCATAAAGAAAATACTAGAGCCGATATTTTATATAAAATGGGATTTGCCTCTATGGCTTCAAAAAATATTTTAGATTCTAAAAAATTTATTTTTTAGAGGTAAACTTAGCTTCCCTCTTAGTCTTATATACCTCTACGATGGTTGGATTTTGAGGGCAGCTTTTTATTTGCTTAAACTTATCACCTGACTTTAAATAACCTGTTTGCAATATTTTAAAATAAACTCCTGGTATGTTTTGTTGCCAAAATTGTTTTACGATTTTCATATCATTAAAACGCACTCCTAGCTTCATGCATGGTTGACGTGGTTTAGTTACTTCAATAATAACCTCTCCTACTTTAAAAGTATCTCCCACGTGCAATTGACTTTCCTCTAAATCTGAAACAGTCAGATTTTCACCAAACATTCCATGTTTCCAATCTAAACTTGGGTATAACTCTTTCCAATATGCATAATGCTTCTCTGAATAGGCATAAACTGCTTGATCTATTCCTCCATGATGTTCTCTATCACAAATAGCATCATCTTTTACTTTTTCAACATCTAAAAAGATAGGTTTCTCAACAGGAAACTTAAAAATACCTGTAGTAACAGTTTTTCCTTTCCAATCGATTTCTTTTCTTTCTCCAATGTTAGTGGCTACAATTTTCATTTTACTTTTTTATTCAATTAAAAAATTCTGCAATACATCCGCAATTTTTCGGTTGTCTGATAATTGTGGAATCTTATTCTGACCTCCAAACTTTCCTATGGATTTCATATATTCATGGAAACCTCCTTTTTTCACTTTTCTAATAATAAGAGGACGTAAAATTTTACCTTCAATTAAATCGAAATAATATACATTCTGCTCTTGCATCGATGTATCTATTTTAGATGCTAGTTCATCTAAGTTTTCAGGTTCGTTTTCAAACTCTATAAACCACTCGTGATATGGTAATCCACTTTCAGGATTTACTTGCGGAGCTACTGTAAACTCGCTTACATTCACATCAGTTCCTTTTATAGCATCATTCAACGCTTTTTCTACCTCTTTCCCTATTACATGCTCACCAAAAGCAGAAATAAAGTGTTTTATACGTCCTGTTACTTTTATTCTGTAGGGTTTTAAAGAAGTAAATTCTACAGTATCGCCAATATTATACCCCCATAAACCCGCCGAGGTGTTTAAAATAATAACATAATTCACCCCTAATTGAACGTCTTTTAATGATATTCTTGTTGGATTCTCATCAAAAAATTCATTTGCTGGAATAAATTCATAAAACATTCCTGAGTTTAACTGCAACAACATTCCTTTTTCGGTTTGTGAATCTTGATATGCAATAAACCCCTCAGATGCTGGATACAATTCTACATAGTCTATTTTTCTCCCAATTAACGCTTCAAACTTGTTCTTGTATGGTTCAAAATTCACACCTCCATACACAAAGAAATTGAAGTTTGGAAA
Source organism: Tenacibaculum sp. TB-53 (assembly GCF_059716285.2). Classification (NCBI taxonomy): domain Bacteria; kingdom Pseudomonadati; phylum Bacteroidota; class Flavobacteriia; order Flavobacteriales; family Flavobacteriaceae; genus Tenacibaculum; species Tenacibaculum sp. TB-53. Next base: position 2,344,699 of record NZ_CM202790.1, read on the forward strand.
AATTTCAGAAACTGTCTTTCCAGTTTTCTCAATCAGTCGTTCAAAATACATTTGTACCCATGATGGAATTCCGCTAATTACCGTCATGTTTTCTGGCAAGGTTTCTTCAACTACTTTATCTACTTTGGTATCCCAATCTTCAATACAGTTGGTTTCCCAACTTGGTAAACGATTTTTTAAGAGATAATTTGGAACATAATGCGCTGCTATTCCACTTAATCGCCCTAATTTCACGCCGTTTTTATCTTCTAAAACTGGACTTCCCTGTAAAAAAATCATCTTCCCATCAACAAAGCTAGCATCGTTTGTTTCTGTGATATAAAACAACAAAGCATTTCGAGCTGCTTTAATATGTGTGGGCATAGATTCTTTACTTATAGGAATATATTTGGCTCCTGAAGTAGTTCCTGAAGTTTTGGCAAAATATAAGGGCTTTCCTTTCCACAAAACATTCTCTTCTCCTGCTACAACTCTATCTACATAACTACGTAAACCTTCATAGTCGTTAATAGGCACTCTTTTTTTAAAGTCTTCGTAATTGTTGATTGATACAAAATCATGATCTTTTCCAAATGCTGTTTTACATCCTTCTGTAACCAAATATTGAAAAACTTTTTCTTGTGTTTTATGTGGGTTGTTTGCCCATTTATATACTTGTTTACGGACAATTTTTGCAAATGGAATTGCTAATATTGATTTTATACTCATGTTCTTTTTCTATTTACTGAAAATCTATATAGTTTGTTGGGTTAACAGGAAATCCGTTATTCCACAACTCAAAATGTAAATGAGGTCCGGTAGTTAATTCTCCTGTGGAACCTACACTTGCTATTGCTTCTCCAGACTTTACGACGTCTCCTTGTTGTTTTAACAAAGTTCCGTTATGTTTATATACTGATATAAATTCGTTAGAATGTTGTATCGTTATTACATACCCTGTTTCTGCTGTCCATTCTGCTAAAATAACTGTACCGTCTGCTACGGCTTTTACAGGCGTGCCAGTTTTAGCTACAATATCGATCGCATAATGTTTGTCATTAACGTCGAATGGTTGTGATATGTTTCCTGTTAAAGGTGAAAAGAATACATTTTTAACTCTATTTGCCCCTCCGTTATGCAAAGGAAATAAGTCTTTGCTCTCTACTTTTTCTCTAAATAAAGAATCCTCCTTTGATGCTTGTAATTTACTTTCATCAAAAGCTATTGTTTTCATTTCTTTTGTTATAGAGTCTATCTTTTCAGGCTCAATTTGACCTGTTAAAACTGGCTTTAAAGCTTTAGTGTAACTTTCAATAACTGACAATCTAGTTTTTAAAGAATCTGCTTCATATGTTAATCTGGTAGCTTTTCTTTTTAAGGCTGTTGATGAATACCCTGGTATATATTCACGTATACCCGTAAAAGCAATTAACAAAGTGGTGAGTACTATAAGAAGTATAGAAAACACTCCTCCAAATACAAAAACATTTAATCGTGATAGCTTTAAAGAAAATCGTTCTTGAAACGTATCTTCATTAATTATTACTAGACGATACTTATCGGTAAGTTTCTGTTTAAGTTTTCGTTTTTTTTTATTTTTTGCCACGTTTTATACTTGTTTGGATTTCAAATATACAACGAAAAAACGGCGAAACTATTTTTTATAAAAATTCATCTCATCAATATACTTCCAAACCTTTTGAGACAACAAAGGTTTACAGTTTTTTTCTTCTTTTATGGCTTTGCGAATCATGGTTGAAGAAATTTCTATTATTGGAGCTTCAACTCTATGAATTTTTTTGTGATTTTTAAACTGGCTTTCAACAATTCCTTCAGAAACCCTAGGGTAAACATAAATATTATAATCTTCTAAAATTGCCTCATAGTTTTTCCATTTATGCAAACTTTTTAGGTTGTCTTCTCCCATAATTAGGCTAAAGTTATAACTAGGGTGTTTTTCAGAAATATGTGCTAAGGTATTTATAGTATAATTTGGTTGAGGAAGCCTAAACTCTATATCTGATGGTTGAATCTTCTCATATTCTTCTGTAGCCAAATATACCATATCTAAACGATGATGGTTATCTAACAGTGAGCTTTTCTTTTTAAAAGGGTTATGAGGCGTAACCACCATCCAAATTTCATCTAAATCAGAATACTCAACCATATGATTGGCTATAATTAAATGCCCTATATGAATTGGATTAAAAGTTCCGAAGTATAATCCGATGTTTTTCATATTTATAGATACTAGACTTATTCTTTATCCGTTTTTCACTTTCTTTTTTATTCCTAAAAAATCATCTACTAAATCTTCCGCTTCTTGTAATGCTACAGGTAAGTCGTAGTTTTTAATGATTTTATCAAACTGTGGTGCTGTTGCTAATTCTACCGAAGCTTTAGCAATACGCATGTTAATCTTGTCTTCGCTTTCGGTACTTCTTTTCTTTAAACGAATTTTTAGCTCATCAACACTTGGTGGCTTTACAAACACAGCTAAGGTTTCTTCTGGAAATTTCTTCTTAATACGTAAACCTCCAACAACATCAATATCAAAAATTACATGTTTTCCTTGCGCCCAAATTCGTTCAACTTCTGTTTTTAACGTTCCATAAAAGTTATCACGATACACTTCTTCCCACTCTAAAAACTCGTCATTTTTTATTTTTTGCTTGAATTCTTTTGCAGAGATAAAATAATAATCTTTTCCATCAACTTCTTCTCCTCTTGGAGCTCTTGAAGTAGCTGAGATTGAAAACTCCAAATTAAAACGTTCTTTTGCCAACAAATGACGTACAATAGTAGTTTTACCTGAACCTGATGGTGCTGAAAACACAAATAATTTCCCTTTAAACTCTTTCGACATTTTTATAAAACGTTTAAAATTTGTTCTTTTATTTTTTCTAACTCGTCTTTCATTTGGATGACTAATTTTTGCATTGGTGCAAAATTAGCTTTTGATCCTGTTGTGTTGATTTCTCTTCCGATTTCTTGTACGATAAATCCTAATTTTTTTCCATTGGAATCTTCTGTTGCTAATTGCTGTAAAAAATACTCTAAGTGATTAGCTAAACGTACTTTTTCTTCGTTAATATCTAACTTTTCTAAATAATAAATCAGCTCTTGTTCAAAACGATTTTCATCAACCTCAACTTTTAAATCTGTTAATGCTTTTTGTAAGCGTTCTTTAACATACTCTATTCTATCACCATCTAACTTTTTAACTTCTTCTAAAGCAGATTGAATATTTAGTATTCTTGTTTTAAAATCTTCTTCTAACGATTTTGCTTCGTCAGTTCTATATTGAATAATTTCTTTTAAAGCTTCGTCAATATGAGTATCTATTTGCTTCCACTCTTCTTCATCTAACTCTTCACGCTCTGTTTTTAAAGCATCTGGCATTCTAACAGCCATTTTCATTAACTCAACATCATCTGAAGTTCCTACTTGAGTTACATTTCTTAATTGCTGCATGTACTCTCGTACCACACCTGTATTCACCGTAGTTGAAGTTTCATCTGCAGTCATTTCCACATAAATAGAAAAATCCACTTTACCTCTTACCAAGTTACTTGCTAGTTTTTTTCGAACATTGAGTTCTTTTTCTCTGTAATATGAAGGAATTCTAGTATTTAAATCTAAGTTTTTACTGTTTAAAGATTTAATTTCGATTGTTACTTTTTTAGAGGGTAAATGTAGTACGGATTTACCGTAACCCGTCATTGACTGTATCATAACTTCGGTTTAATAATCCGCAAAGATACGTTTATTTATTGGGAGTTTCTGTTGGACGTTTGGTTACCAAAAATACTCCTAAAAAGATTAATAATGCAGCTCCTATTTTAACCAAATCTAAATGATCACTACCTACAATCAATGCGTAAATAGCTGCTACCACAGGTTGTAAATACATAAAAACACTTACTGTGGTTGGTTTTAATTTTGATAATGCAAATAAGTTAAACAAGTAAGTAATACAAGTAGTGAATAATACTACAAAACCTACTTTTAAGAAAATTGAAACAGGCATTGTTTGCCACTGTACCTCTAACAGTTCAGAAAAACCAAAAGGTAGTACCATTGTCAATCCAAAAAGATATAACCACTTAACAAAAACAATAGGGTTGTATTTTGCTATTAGTTTTTTTACAACCACCAAATACATACCATACGATGCTGCATTAATGAATACTAAAAAGTTTCCTAGCACCATATTAGTTGCATCTCCTTTAAGTGGATTCCCGTAAGCTATTAAAATTATGGCTCCTACCATACCAACTATAACTCCTGCTATTTTTCTTAAAACTAATTTCTCTTTTAAAAGAATACTAGCAAAAATTAATACTAAAATAGGAGTAGTTACCATCATAACTGATGCATTGATTGGTGTGGTATAACTTAACCCTTTAAAAAACGTAAGCATATTGAAAGCAATGCCAAAAAAAGCTGCCATCGCTACTTTTTTATAATCTGCTTTCTCAATAGATGGTGCTTTTACAAAAAGTCCTAACAGCCAAAAAATCATAGTAGCCCCACCAACACGAAGCAATATAAAACCAAATGGTTGAATATATCCCTCCATCACTTCTTTAGCTACTGTAAATGTAACCCCGTAAATAAGTGTTGCGATTGAAGCTGCTGTAAGTGCTAACGCTCTTTGATTCATTTTTATGGTTTTAAAAACAGGTGCAAATATGATGATAATTTTATTCTTTTTTACTACTATTTTACCTCATACCAATCTTTAAATATCATTTTTACTTAAACTAAAAAAGCACTGCAAATGCAGTGCTTTTCCTTTGGCTGATTAACTTTTGATTAGTCCACTAAAGGTGGTATTCTTAATACTTGTCCTGGATAAATTTTATCAGGGTGTGTTAACATTGGTTTATTTGCTTCGAAAATTACTGGATACTTCATAGCATCTCCATAAAATTCTTTTGCAATTTTACTTAATGAGTCTCCACTTACTACAGTGTGAAATTGTGCCATAGCAGCTTCTTCGATAACTTCAACTTCTTTAACGGTCATATTGTCTTCTACAGAAGCAATCCCCTCCGTATTACCCACTACTAAAACTACTTTTTCTTTAGTAGCTAAATCTGCTGCTTCTCCTGTTACTGTGGCCTTATCATCTTCCACATTAACAGCTAAGTTTTCAACAGAAAGCTCTAATTTATTTACTGCATCTACTAATTTTGCAGCTTTCTCTGTAGCTTCTTCTTCAGTTGTTTTCCCGATACCGAATACTTTTGCCCCGGCATTTTTAATAAATGAAAAAATTCCCATTCTCTTTTTTGATTTTTTGTTAATATTCTTTTTACTGTCTGACTAAGATACAATTTTTATACCAAAACTCGTATTCCAAAATAATTAAAAAAAAGCCTCTTTAAAACTAAAAAAGCACCCAAACATGGATGCTTAACCTATTATATCTTGTTCTCCTCTACTCTTTATTAAAAGAATTCCAACCTTGTGCTTTTAATTCAATTTCTTGGTTTGCACGTGTTACTAAGTTTATCCCTTCATTTTCTTCAGTAATATGACCTATAACTGTTAAATTAGGATTTCCTTTTATTTTATCATAATCAGCAATAGAAACCGTAAATAACAACTCATAATCTTCTCCTCCACTTAAAGCTATCATCGTACTATCCATATTAAATTCTTCAGAAGTAGAAATAACCTGTGGGTCTAATGGTAATTTATCTTCATATATTTTACATCCTGTTTTACTTTGCGTACAGATATGCATAATTTCAGAAGATAATCCATCAGAAATATCAATCATCGAAGTTGGCTTTACCTCTAATTCTTCTAATAACTTAGGAATGTCTTTACGTGCTTCTGGTTTTAATTGACGTTCGATTATATAAGTATACTTATCCAAATCTGGCTGATTTTGAGGATTCACTTGAAACACTTGTTTTTCACGTTCTAATACTTGTAAGCCTAAATATGCTCCTCCTAAATCTCCCGAAACTACAATTAAGTCAGTAGGTTTAGCCCCATTTCTATAAACAATTTTCTCTTTATTAGCAGCACCAATAGCTGTAACAGAAATTAATATTCCTCTTGTTGAAGATGTAGTATCTCCTCCCACTAAGTCTACCTTATATGTATCGCATGCTAGTTGTATTCCTGCATATAATTCCTCAATAGCTTCTAACGGAAAACGATTAGATACAGCGATAGATACGGTTATTTGTTCCGCATTAGCATTCATTGCGTAAACATCTGATAAATTAACCATTACCGCTTTGTACCCTAAATGCTTTAAAGGCATGTAACTCAAGTCAAAATGCACTCCTTCAACCAATAAATCAGTTGTAATTACAGTTTCTTTATCCGATGTATTAATCACAGCTGCATCATCTCCAACCCCTTTCACAGTTGAAGAATGATACATTTTAAAATGTTTTGTTAAATGGTTTATTAACCCAAACTCTCCTAGCTCAGCTAACGAAGTTCTTTCTTGATTTTTATCTTCTAACATGCTGCAAAGATAACGACTAACAAACAAAAAGAAGTATTCTGCTTAAGCTAATCTATACAAAATAAAAATAGGGTTTTGCTGTTTTTATATGTTATATAAATAGTTAATTACTTAATTTAGTGATTTTAAACCCCAATTTATGGAAAACTTTAAAACCTTATTCGTTTTAGTTGGAATGCTGTTTTTAGCTTCTTGCACATCCTCTTCTAGCGAAACTCCAATAAAAACCAATAAAACTACGTGCTCTAATGGAAAAGCAGGAATTTATTCTTGTGATGGCTATGATTTACTATTAAACATACCTCTAAGCACATTTGATGCTGTTAGCGGAAGTGACTGTTGGGGATGGACAGATCCAACAACCAACAAAGAATACGCTATTATGTGTGTAGATAATGGAACTACTTTTGTTGATATTACCGATACAGAAAACCCTATTTATTTAGGCAAACTTCCAACTGCAACCACGAGTAAAAGTTGGTGGGATGTGAAGGTGTATAACAACCATGCTTTTATTGTTAGTGAGGCTACAAATCATGGTATGCAAGTATTTGACTTAACAAAACTTAGAAATATTACAAACCCTCCAAAAACGTTTGTAGCTGACAAGCATTTTACTGGTTTTGGTAGCGCACACAACATTGTTATTAATGAAAATTCAGGATACGCATACCCTGTGGGTACAAATAGATCTGGAACATATAGAGGAGGTCCTTTATTTATCAATATACAAAATCCTCTAAATCCAATAAATGAAGGTGGATGGGGAATGGACAATTATAGTCATGATGCACAAGTGGTAACCTACAATGGACCAGACACAAATTACATAGGTAAAGAAATACTAATAGGAAGTAATGAAAATGAGGTCGTAATTGTTGACATTACTGATAAAGCAAACCCTGTAAACATTTCTAAAGTTTCATATGCAAACGTTGGTTATACACATCAAGGTTGGTTTACTGAAAATCAAAAATATTTTATTTTAGGAGACGAGTTAGATGAACAAAATTTCGGTCACAATACAAGGACTATTGTTTTTGATTTTTCTGATTTAGAGAACCCTAAACAACACTTTATATACACAGGACCTACTTCGGCAATTGATCATAATGGATATATTAAAGGAAGTACTTTTTATTTAGCAAACTATAATGCTGGTGTACGTTTTATTGACATTTCAAATATAGAGAGTAAAACTATTACCGAAACAAATTTCTTTGATACACACCCTGAAAATGATAATGCTGATTTTAATGGTGTTTGGAGCGTATACCCCTACTTTAAAAGCGGAAAAATTGTGGTAAGCGACATTAATAGAGGTTTATTTATCCTTAAAAAACAATAAATGCTTAAAAAACTCCCATTATTAATTTTCTTATTAATTATTTACAGCTGTAATAAAGATGATGGTATACAACTTAATTCTACAACCAAAATCCCTAAAGTTAGTTTGGTTCAAACTTTGGGCGGTTCTATAAATGAAAGCGGTAGAAGTGTAATTAGCACTACTGATGGAGGCTATATTATAGCTGGTTATACTCAAAGTATTGATGGAGATATAGAAACCACTAAAAATATAATTCAATACGACTTTTGGATTTTAAAGTTTGACTCCAATGATAACCTTATATGGCAAAAAACCTATGGCGGTTCAAAAGATGACAAAGCATCTAAAATTATTAAAACAAAAGATAATGGTTTTGCTATTGTAGGTTACGGAAAAAGTGATGATGGAGATGTAAATACAAACGAAGGGTTTGATGACGTTTGGGTATTAAAACTAGACAACAACGGCACAATAGTATGGAAAAAAACTACTGGTTTTTCTGGAGCTGACCAAGGTTTTTCAATTATTCAGACTTCTGACGGAGGTTATTTTGTTGGAAGTATTCTAGATGTTACAGCATCTGGAGGCTTAGGTAATTCAAAACAAGCAGCCAAACATGCCGGTGGAGACTATTGGGGAGTTAAACTCAATATTAACGGAGATATTGAATGGAGAAAATACTTTGGAGGCACAAATACTGATACTTGTTACGACGTAGCAGAAGCAGCTGACGGCTATTTATTAATTGGTTCTTCAGACAGTAATGATGTAGATATAAAAAACAACAAGGGCTCTTATGACTTTTGGGTTGTTAAGATTAATAAAAGTGGAAATTTACTTTGGGAAAAATCTTTTGGTGGTACAGAAATTGATGAAGCTAGAGCAATAACAAAAACCAATGATGGAAACTTCATTATAGTAGGAGATACACGTAGCTCTAATCAAGACATTTCTCAAAATAATGGTGGTGCCGATTTATGGGGTGTAAAAATAACAAGTCAAGGAGCATTGCTTTGGCAAAAGAACTATGGCGGTTCGAGTTTTGATGTTGGCAGATCGATTAAAAAAACATTGAACGGAGATTTTTTAATCTCTGGAAGTTCAAGAAGCGCTGACAACAATTTCATCAATAAAGGTCAAAATGACGCATTGATTATGAAAATTGATACAGATGGAAATCTATTATGGCAAAAAACCGTTGGAGGAACAGAAATAGATTTTTGTTACGATGCTGTAGAATTAACAAATGGTAGTATTATAGCTGTAGGCGATAGTAGCAGCAATAACCAAGATATAACAACAAACAAGGGGTTTTCAGACCTACTAATTATCAAACTAAAATAATAAATGAAATACTTTTTAACTTTTTCCCTTAGTCTATTACTATTTTCTTGTAGCTCAGATAATGATGAACCTATCAAAGAAGTTTCAGTAAAACTAAAATTTAGTCAAAATTGGGATGGTACTTTAATTGAAAAATCTGACTTAGAAAGCACTGAATTCACTAATAAAAAAGGAAGTAAACTCTCTATAAGCAGATTACGCTATTTAATCTCACGTATTAGCCTTGTTAATGGTGCAGGAGATACAACTAAATTTGACAGTTACAAACTAATTGACCTAAGTAAACCAGACAGTTTAACCTACGCTCTTTCTAAAAAAATATCAGAAGGAAGCTATAAACTACTTTTTACCTTCGGTTTTAATAATAGCAACAATTTAAGTGGAACATATCCAGATTTAAACTCTGCTGATTGGAATGTACCAGATATGATGGGAGGAGGATACCACTTTATGCAATTAGACGGTAAATACAAAGACACCTTAGGGGTAGAAAACCCATATAATTTTCATGCTGTAAGAGCTTATGACAAAGAAAAAGATTCTATTTTAGATACTTCTTTTGGAATTGAAACTGGCTCTATCCTCTTAAAAAATAATGCTACAATAGAAATTAAAATGAATGTAGCTGGATGGTTTAAAAGTCCTAATGACTGGGATTTAACCAAAAAAAGTGTTGACTTAATGATGGATTTTGAAGCTCAGAAAGAAATTTCTGAAAATGGGAAAAGTGGTGTATTTAGTTTAGGAAATATTTCTCAATAATAATGATGCTAAAAAGTATATATCTTTCTTTTCTACTGTTTCTTTTACTTAGTTGTTCTTCTAAAGGAGAAGAAGAAAGTATATATACTCCTGTTCCTACTAGTTTAGAAATCCCTAAATTATTTCAACAAAAATTAATAGCTCCTGTTATTCCAGCTAACAATCCTCTAACAAAAGAAGGAATAGCTTTGGGTAAAAAATTGTTTTTTGACCCTATTTTATCAAAAGACAACACACAATCTTGCGCTAGTTGTCACGACCCAAAAAACGCTTTTACCGATGACACTCGTTTTAGTGAAGGAGTCGATGGTAAATTCGGAACGCGAAACTCAATGCCGCTATTTAATTTAGCTTGGAATTTTGATGAACGTTTTATGTGGGACGGAAAAGAACTCAGTATTGAACGTCAAGTATTCTCTCCTGTTCGTAATCCAATTGAAATGCACAGTGATTGGAAAAATGTAACTAAAAAACTACAAGAACACGCTGAATACCCGACCCTTTTTCAACGAGCTTTTGGAGCATCAAAAATAGACTCAACATTAGTTACCAAGGCAATCGCTCAGTTTGAAAGAACTCTAATTTCTGGAAATTCAAAATTTGACCAACACCTTTTAGGTAAAGTAGAGTTAACTCCTGAAGAACAAAATGGCTTTAATGTGTTTATGGACGAAACTAGAGGAGACTGTTTTCATTGTCATGGAAGCGACAACAACCCTTTATGGACAGATAACAAATTCCACAACAACGGTTTAGATGAAAATTTTACCGATTTAGGATTAGGCACCGTTACAGGTGACCCTAATGATAACGGAAAGTTTAGAAGTCCCTCTCTACGAAATTTAAAATTTACCGCTCCTTACATGCACGATGGACGGTTTACTACTTTAGAAGAAGTTATAAACCATTATTCTGAAGGTTTAAAATTATCTTCTACAATAGATCCCTTAATGAAGAAAGCCAATCAAGGAGGAGTACAACTCTCAGATAAAGATAAAGCTGACTTAAAAGCTTTTTTGCTAACCCTTTCTGATGATGATTTTGTAAACAATACTGATTTCAAACAATAATCTTCTAACAATCAACCTGTAGATTTAAAGTATAAACAATTTTTATTGCTTAATAACTATATTCATTTCAAAAAATGATATAAATCATATTTTGTCATTATCTTTGCAGTCACTTAGATTTAATCTATTTAAAACGATGATAAAAGTTTCAGACACAGCAAAAAAGAAAGTCATTGAACTAATGACTGATGACGGATTTGACACTACAACTGACTTTGTTCGTGTTGGGGTAAAAAGTGGCGGTTGTTCAGGATTATCATACGACTTAACTTTTGACAAAACCCAACAGGAAAACGACAAGGTTTTTGAAGACAACGATGTAAAAATTATTGTTGATAAAAAGAGTTTTTTATACCTAGTTGGAACAACTTTAGAATATTCTGGAGGTTTAAACGGTAAAGGATTCGTATTTAACAATCCTAATGCTAACAGAACTTGTGGTTGCGGAGAGAGTTTCTCTTTATAAACCTATACATCACAAAAAGAATACAAAAAACTGATGAGTAAATACACCGAGGACGATTTAAGAGAAGAATTAAAAACCAAAGAGTACGAATATGGTTTTTATACTGATATTGAAAGTGAAAAGTTTCCTAATGGAATAAACGAAGATATCGTTCGTGCCATTTCTAAAAAGAAAAATGAGCCAGAATGGATGACTGAATGGCGTTTAGAAGCTTTTAGAATTTGGGAACAAATGGAAGAACCAGAGTGGGCTAATGTTACCTACAAAAAACCAAGTTTTCAAGATATTTCTTACTACTCAGCTCCTAAACAAAAACCTAAATTAAATAGTTTAGATGAGGTAGACCCTGATTTATTAGCAACTTTTGAAAAATTAGGAATTTCTTTAGAAGAACAAAAAAGGTTAGCAAATGTAGCTGTTGATATTGTAATGGATTCTGTTTCTGTTGCTACTACTTTTAAAGAAACCTTAGCTGAAAAAGGAATTATTTTCATGCCAATATCTGAAGCTATTCAAGAGCATCCAGAATTAGTACGAAAATATATTGGTTCTGTTGTACCACCAACTGACAACTTTTACGCTGCGTTAAACTCGGCTGTATTTTCAGATGGATCTTTTTGTTATATTCCAAAAGGAGTTCGTTGTCCAATGGAATTATCTACTTACTTCCGTATTAACGAAGGAGGAACAGGACAGTTTGAGCGTACGTTAGTAGTTGCTGATGAAAGTAGTTACGTTTCTTACTTAGAAGGATGTACTGCTCCACAACGTGATGAAAATCAATTACACGCAGCAGTTGTTGAGCTTATTGCTTTAGACGATGCTGAAATAAAATATTCAACAGTTCAAAACTGGTTTCCTGGAGACTCAGAAGGTAAAGGAGGAGTATATAACTTTGTTACCAAAAGAGGTTTGTGCGAAACCAATGCTAAAATTTCTTGGACGCAAGTTGAAACAGGATCAGCAATTACATGGAAGTACCCAAGTTGTATTTTAAAAGGAAATAATTCTGTAGGTGAATTTTATTCAATTGCTGTAACAAACAATCATCAACAAGCCGATACGGGTACTAAGATGATTCACTTAGGAAAGAATACCAAATCAACTATTATATCAAAAGGAATTTCAGCAGGTAAGTCACAAAACAGTTATCGTGGTTTAGTTCAAATAAATTCAAGAGCAGAAAATGCACGTAACTTCTCTCAATGTGATTCTTTATTAATGGGTAATGAGTGTGGTGCTCATACTTTTCCTTATATCGAAGCTAAAAATAAATCGGCTCAAATAGAACACGAAGCTACTACTAGTAAAATTGGTGAAGATCAATTATTTTACTGTAATCAACGTGGTATTGATACTGAAAAAGCTATTGCATTAATTGTTAATGGGTTTAGTAAAGAAGTATTAAATAAGCTTCCAATGGAATTTGCTGTAGAAGCTCAAAAATTATTAGAAATTTCGTTAGAAGGTTCTGTAGGATAATTAACCTAATGTGTTAATTATAAACACAACAATTATTAAAAATTAAACGTACGCTTATAGTCAACAGCTTAAAGCCAATAGTATAAGAACAATGTTAAAAATAGAAAACTTACACGCACAGGTAGAAGACAAAGATATTCTTAAAGGAATTAACTTAGAAGTAAAAGCAGGAGAGGTTCATGCAATTATGGGACCAAACGGTGCAGGTAAAAGTACCTTATCATCTGTAATTGCCGGTAATGAAACTTACGAAGTAACTTCTGGTTCTATTGAATTAGAAGGAGAAGATATTAGCGAATTAGCTCCTGAAGAAAGAGCCCATGCTGGTGTATTCTTATCATTCCAATACCCTGTAGAAATACCTGGTGTTACTGTTACAAACTTTATTAAAACAGCCATTAACGAATCTCGAAAAGCCCAAGGTTTAGAAGAAATGCCTGCTAAAGATATGCTTAAAAAGATTCGTGAGAAATCAGAATTATTAGAAATCGATCGTAAATTCTTATCTCGTTCTTTAAACGAAGGATTTTCAGGAGGTGAGAAAAAACGTAATGAGATTTTCCAAATGGCTATGTTAGAACCTAAATTAGCTATTTTAGATGAAACTGATTCTGGTTTAGATATTGATGCTTTACGTATTGTGGCTAATGGAGTTAATAAGTTAAAATCTAAAGATAACGCTGTAGTAGTTATTACCCACTATCAACGTTTATTAGAATATATCGTTCCTGATTATGTACACGTTTTACATGATGGAAAAATTGTTAAAACTGGAGATGCTTCTCTTGCTTTAGAGCTTGAAGAAAAAGGATACGATTGGATTAAAGCAGAGGTAAATAGTTAAAAAGTTGAAAAGTAAAAAGCGAAAATTTGCTCATAAGATAAGCCACTTTTCAGTTTTACAAACTTTTATACTTTATAAACTTTACAACTAAAAACAATGGAGTTGAGAGAAAAAATATTATCATCATACGTAGCTTTTGAAGACAATGTAAATATTAATTCAGATTTACATGAAATAAGAACAAAAGCACTACAAAATTTTGAAAAATTAGGCTTTCCTACAAAAAAATTAGAAGCTTGGAAATACACTTCTTTAAATTCAGTTTTAAAAGAAGATTATAGTATTTTTCCTGATAGAGATGCTTCTGTAGAGTTTGCTGATGTAAAAAAATACTTCATTCATGAAATAGATAGCTATAAAATAGTTTTTGTGGATGGTAAATACAGTTCTTTTTTATCAACTACTACTCATGATGGAAAAGATATTTGTTTATTATCTGCTGCTTTTTCTAAAGAAAAGTATAAGCCTATTATTGAAAAATATTTTAACAAAATTGCTAAACAAGACAATTTAACGTCTTTAAATACAGCTTTTGCTACAGAAGGTGCATTCATTCACATCCCAAAGAATGTTGAAGTTGAAAAACCTATTCAGATAATTAATTTTACTACAGGTAAAGAACATGCAACCATGTTACAGCCTCGTAATTTAATTATTGTAGAGCAAAATGCACATGTTCAAATAATAGAGCGTCACCAAAACCTTAATAATAATGCTGTGTTAACAAATGTTGTAACTGAGATTTATACAGACACACATGCTACAGTAGATTATTACAAGATTCAGAATGACAATAATGATGCTTCTTTAGTTGATAATACATATATCGAGCAACAGAAAGAAAGTACATGCTCTGTACATACTTTTTCTTTTGGTGGCAATATTACTAGAAACAACTTAAACTTCTACCAAAAAGGAGAATATATTAACTCTATTTTAAAAGGAATTACCATTATTGAGGGGAAACAACACGTTGACCATCATACTTTGGTAAACCATATAGAGCCTAACTGTGAAAGTCACCAAGACTATAAAGGTATTTATACCGATCGTTCTACTGGTGTGTTTAATGGTAAAGTTATTGTTGAAAAAGAAGCTCAAAAAACAAATGCTTACCAACAAAACAACAATGTTTTAATAAGTGATAAAGCAACTATAAATGCTAAACCTCAATTAGAAATTTTTGCTGATGATGTAAAATGCTCTCATGGTTGTACCATAGGTCAATTAGACGATCAAGCTTTATTTTATATGCAGCAAAGAGGTATTCCAAAGAAAGAAGCAAAAGCTTTACTTATGTACGCCTTTGCAAATACTGTTTTAGAGAGTGTTAAAATACCAGAGGTTAAAAAAAGAATTACCAAATTAATTGCCAACAAATTAGGGGTTAATATTGGTTTTGAACTATAAAACAAACAAAAGGCATTATATTTAATAATGCCTTTTTAATTCTTTAAATGTTATGAAATATAAGTTTTTAAAAAGCTTATCAACCCCTTACCCATATTTATTTCATACCAAAAGAAACCTTATTATTGCTTGTATACTAAGTATTTTAATATTCTTAGTTAACTATTACTTTTCTCAAAATACTGTTACAAACAATTTTTTTCCATGTTTAACGGCTAGTATAGTTACTTTTTTGAGCATCTTATTTTTTACTGAATTGGTGCCCACCATTTTTTTTACTTCTGAAATTAAAGAAAATTGGAATACTTTAAGAGAATTTTTCTTTACTCTTGGTATTCTTATTTCAATAGCTCTTTTTCAAAATAGTTTTCTGTACCCTATCAAAAATAGTGTTAATAGTAATTTTTTTTTAAGTTTTATTAATACTTTCTCTTATGTTATTTTAATCGGTACTACACCTATACTCATTATTATTTGGATAAACTATGTGGTTATTTTAAAAGAAAATTTAAGAAGTGTTAAAGCGTACAATAAAGAGCTCGAGAAAGAATTAAAACAAAAAAACAAAGAGATTGTTTTATCTATAAAAACGAATAATATAAATGAGACATTAATTCTTGATTTGGCTACTTTTTTATTCGCTAAATCCGAAGGGAATTATGTAGACATATACACTAAGACTCTTAACTCTGTAGACATTAAACCATACAGAATATCTATTCAAAAATTACTTAATAATTTATCTGATTACCCCTTTATTTTAAGCACACATCGTTCTTATATAATTAATATTAAAAATATTAGAAGAACCTCAGGAAATGCGAGGAACTATAAAATTTCATTTCCTAATGTTTCCCATGAGGTTCCTGTATCTAGAAATAAATTTAAATTATTTAAAGAGAAGTTTGACAAGTTTTATAAATAGAATTTATAATGTATATCCTACTCCCATTCCAAAAAACAATCTTGAATCAAAATCACCTGGTCTAAACCTTCCGCTATCAAGAATTCCTTTTAGTGAACTCCAAACATCAAAGGTTATAGTTATTCTATTAAAAGTATAACCTAGAGAATTTATCATTCCGTAATTAAAGTAAGAATGTGAGTTTTTATACTTTTCATATACACCTAAGTGATCTATATATAAACTTCCTTTTGATTTTAAGTTAGTATAGCCAAGAAAAGGTTGAATTGACATGTAAAATCTTCTTTTATTAAAAGGATAAAAACTAAAATCTACCAAACCAACAACAGATAAGTCTCTTGTGTAGCCATCAACAAAACCTGTAAACATATTTTCGTCTTCATTAATAAAACTGTTTTGATAGGCTGCTCCTACCATTAAGGTAATCTTCTTACTTTCCAACAATTTCCTTTTCGCTTTAAAAACAAAACCATAATGCTTTCCAAAACTTGTATTAATTATATCAGTCGTATAGCCCAATTCTAATTTCCACTTTCTTGTAGTATCATGTTCTTGAGCATTCATAAAAAAACTACTTAACAATACTATGTATAAAATTTTCTTCATTTTTTTCTTATTGAATAATTTTTAATCCATTTTTAAATCCTATGATTGGACTATTTCTGTGAGAAATATTTTCTAATCTTTCATAACTGAAATTAAAATCATTATAGTTATTCAATTTTAGTCGCTTAACCATTGCTTTAAATGATGCGTTCATACCAACTCCTTCAAGGTCTCCCATAGCCATGTAAAAAGATTTGCCATCTAACAAACTCAACTTCTTAGCTTTTTCTTCTAAATCGAAAATAAATGAGTTATACCACATTAAATTAGGGCTTACCACAATTGCATTATCAAAAGGGTTTTCTTGTTCTTCTTGCAGCATAACATATAAAGCAAAATAACCTCCAAGTGAATGCCCATAAATTGTTTTTGTTAAACTCTTTATTTGATAATCTTCTTCAATCACAGGGATTAACTCAGAATTTAAAAAGCTAATAAACTTGTTTGCTCCTCCTGAATCTCCATCAAAATCTCTGTCATATGGGTAAGAATAATCTGTACCTCTTTCATTATCGCCCGCATAACCTATGCTCACTATAACGGTATTTTCTTTTTTTTCTAAGCTTAACATTTGCATACATTCATTATAATAGTCGTCACCATCTAATAAATAAATCACGTGATAATCTTTAGTTACATCAACTTCTTCAATGCTCCCTATTTTAATAGCATACTTAAAATTTGTTGAGTTCGATTTTAGAGTGAATTTTTGCTGCTTAATGTTAGAGGGTAAATCTTCTTCAGTGCAACTCATAAAGAAAAAGAGTATAAAACTTAAAAATACAAAAGGGCTTTTTGTGTAAGAATGCGTAATCATTTTTTATGTTTTTTATTAATCCGCATCAAAAATATCTCTCTCAATTTCCTTTAAATATTGTAAAAAGATATATGGTATGAAATGTTCCTTATTTGTGACAAATGGACTCTTTATAGTATAGTTTATATAGTGATTTTTCTTTTAAACCTTACTTTTTTAAACCTGATTAAAAATTTTTCTTTATTTTGATGAAGCCTATTAAATAAGTATTACTAATCGCTGATGTTGTATAGAAAACTTACACTCTTGTACAATCGAAAACACAAGTTTTTATGAGTGACATAAACTTAACCAAAGCGCAAAACAACACTACTTTTTATATGATGATTATTGTTATTTATTTAAGCTCACTTTATTGTAAAAAATAATAATAACAATTTCTCTTTTTTAAAACCTCTCCAAAAGGTCTTTTTTGCTTCAATAAAATATTTGTGTAATGAATTAAATTTATCTACGTCAAAAGTATTGTAAACTAATTTATTTACTTAAAATTTAAAAAAATGCGAAAAACAATTACTCTCACTTTTACCTTCATACTAATTTTTGTGAGTATTCAAACACAAGCACAAACTGATGTATATGATGCTTTATTAAAAACCTATGTTGACTCTCAAGGCAATGTGGATTATAAGGGACTAAGAAAGAATCGGGCGGTTTTAGATATATATATAAAGCATTTGGATAACACCATACCTAGTAATAGATGGTCGCAAAATAAAGCAAAAGCTTTTTGGATTAATGCTTACAATGCTTATACAATCAAATTAATTTTAGATAGTTATCCTTTAAAAAAAATTACCGATATTAAACGTAAAGGAAGAAATGCTTGGAAGATTCCTTTTGCTTCTGTTGGTAAAAAACTATACTCCCTAGATTATATTGAGCATAAAATACTTCGTAGATGGCATGATGACCCTAGAATTCATGTTGCCTTAAATGCAGCATCTAAATCTGGACCTCGATTTGTAAATTTTGCTTTTACTAAAGAGAATATAGAAGAAGCGTTGGAAAACTTAATGAAAGCTTTTATAAACGACTCCACAAAAAATAAGATTACGTTAACTAAAGTTGAAGTTTCAAAAATATTTCAATGGTACCAAGAAGACTTTACCTCTCGTAATACTTTAGTAGATTATATAAATAAGTACTCTCACATTAAAGCTAATGATAATGCCGAAGTGCTATATTTGGACTACGATTGGAGCTTAAACAACAAATAGATTACGTTTAAAGGATGAAAGACACATCTTGTTTTTCATCTTTTAAACATGCTGGTCTATTAAAATCATGTTTCCATCAGGATCAAAGAAAACGATGCTAGAAGGGCCCGAAGTCTCTTCATCTGCCTCACTTTTCAATTTGATGTGATTTTCTTTTAAATGTTGTTGAATGGTTCTTACATCGTCAAAGTCATCTAACTCATTGGCATTTTCATCCCAACCTGGATTAAAAGTAAGAATATTATTTTCAAACATACCTTGAAACAACCCAATTAACGAATTACCATTTTTCATAATCAAATAATTGCTTTCTATTTGACCTGCAAAAACAGTGAATCCCAACGTTTCATAAAATTCTTTCGACTTATTAATATTTTTCACTGATAAACTAATTGAAAAGGCTCCTAGTTTCATAATTTTATAGCTTTAATTTTTTTCTTCAAAAAATATAATACTCCCTTTTTACAAATAAATTTTTAGTCTGTTTAATAACAATTTATGACAGTAAGAAGAGTGTATAAGATAATCATTTTATTCAATTCATCCTTTTAAAAATAAATAAAAAAATCCCACACAAGTTGTGTGGGATTTTTTTATTTATCTGTATAAACTTTATACTACATTTCTAAAGCTTTGGTAGGGTTATTATTCATTAATAGCTCTACAGGATTTTCTAACGCTTCTTTTACAGCTACTAAGAATCCAACAGACTCACGACCATCAATAATTCTGTGATCGTATGATAATGCTACATACATAATTGGTTGAATCACTACTTCGCCATTAACTGCCATTGGGCGATTTACAATATTATGCATTCCTAAAATCCCACTTTGTGGAGGGTTGATAATTGGTGTAGATAACATAGAACCAAATACACCACCATTCGTGATAGTAAACGTACCTCCTGTCATTTCATCAACTGTAATTTGTCCGTCACGTGCACGTAATGCTAAACGCTTTACTTCGCTCTCAACTCCTCTAAACGTTAAATTTTCAGCGTTTCTTATTACTGGCACCATTAATCCTTTAGGACCTGATACTGCAATAGAAATATCTTGGAAATCGTGACTTACTTTGTAATCTCCATCAATCATAGAATTTACATCTGGATACATTTTTAAAGCTCTTACTACTGCTAAAGTAAAGAATGACATAAATCCTAAACCTACACCGTGTTTTGCTTTAAACGCTTCTTTATATTCGTTACGTAAGTCGAAAATTGGTTGCATATTAACCTCATTAAAAGTAGTTAACATCGCTGTTTCGTTCTTTACAGAAACTAAACGTTGCGCTACTTTACGACGTAACATTGATAACTTTTTACGCTCTGTACCACGAGATCCCATTCCTGGAGTTCCCATTGAAGGCACTGCTTTTACAGCATCTTCTTTTGTTACACGACCGTCTTTACCAGTTCCTTTAACATCAGATGGATTCATCCCTTTTTCAGCTAATACTTTCTTAGCTGCTGGAGATGCTGTACCAGTTGCATATGTTTCTTTTGCTGGTTCAGCCTTAGGTGCTTCTTTTTTCTCCTCAGTTTTTGGTGCAGCTGCTTTTGGTGCTCCAGCTTCATCTGGCTTTGCAGCATCCATATCAATATGACAAACTACTGCTCCTACTGCTACTGCATCACCCTCTTCAGCTTTTAAAGTGATTATTCCGCTTTCTTCCGCAGGTAATTCTAACGTTGCTTTGTCAGAATCTACTTCGGCAATTGGTTGATCTTTCTCAACGTAATCACCATCTTCAACTAACCAAGTTGCGATTTCTACTTCTGTAATTGATTCCCCCGGAGAAGGAACTTTCATTTCTAAAACCATCAGTTCTAAATTTTATATATCTGAATTATTTTATTTCTTTTATTTGGGCGTTTCCCTATCGGGTCGGGCTTTTCGCACTACACGGTAGTTTGCTTCTATCCCTAACGCATTTATTTTTTAATCAAAAACCTTATCTATAATAGCTTGATGACGTCTTTTAAAACGTGCACTTGAACCTGCTGCTGGCGCCGAACGGTACTCTTCCGAGGCACATTCTAACCTAGCTAATTCAAAACGTTCTAACATATAACTCCAAGCTCCCATATTTTTAGGTTCTTCTTGCGCCCAAACATAACGTTCTACATTTGGATACTTGTCCATTACTTCTTTAATTTTATCATTATGTAATGGGAACAATTGCTCTATACGAACTAAAGCTACATCTTCTCTTTCTAACTTTTCACGTTCTGCTAATAAGTCATAATAAAATTTACCTGTACAGAACACCATTTTCTTAACTTTTGATGTATCGATAGTATCATCAATCACTTCTTGGAAAGTTCCGTTTGCTAAATCTTCAATAGGGTTTACTGCTTTAGGTAAACGTAATAAACTTTTTGGTGTGAAAACAATTAATGGTTTTCTAAAATCACGCTTCATCTGACGACGCAAAATATGATACATATTTGCTGGTGTAGAACAGTTTGCTATTGTCCAGTTATCAGTTGATGACGATTGTAAGAAACGTTCAATTCTACCTGATGAATGCTCTGGTCCTTGACCTTCATACCCGTGAGGCAATAACATTACCAATCCGTTTTGTAACTTCCATTTATCTTCTGCTGAAGAAATATACTGGTCGAACATAATTTGTGCTCCGTTGGCAAAATCACCAAACTGAGCTTCCCAAATGGTTAGGGTATTTGGAGCTGCCATTGCATATCCATAATCAAAACCTAACACTCCATATTCTGATAAGTGAGAGTTGTAAATAGTCATCTCTCCTTTATTCTTAGGGTTTGTGTTTAATAAATTTACACGCTCTAAGGTTTCTTCATCACGCATAATTGCATGACGGTGAGAGAACGTTCCTCTTTCTACATCTTCTCCTGAAATACGAACATCGTATCCTTCTTCTAACAACGTACCGTATGCTAAGTTTTCAGCTGTACCCCAATCTAACAAATTATCTTCAAAAACCATTTTTTCACGGCCTTTTAAGATACGTTCTGCTTTACGAACAAACTTGTGTCCTTCTGGTGTTTTTGAAATAACTCTTGCAATGCCTTTTAAACCATCTACTGAATAGGTTGTATCTACAGGCTGTAACATATCTTGTAATTGCTTACGTACAAACCCATCCCATACATCAGGCATGAACTCTTGAATTTTAGACGTTTCTTTCTTTTTAGATTCTGTAAATTCAGCCTCTAAATGCGCCTTAAATTCATCTGTTATTTTCTGTAAGTAATCCGTTGTTATACTTCCTTCTTCTATTAATTTATTAGCATAAATTTCTCTTGCATTTTTATGCTTAGAAATTGCCTTATATAATTTTGGCTGAGTAAAACGTGGTTCATCTCCTTCGTTATGACCGTATTTACGGTATCCTAATAAGTCAATAAAAATGTCTTTGTTGAATTTCATACGATATTCAACAGCCATTTCCATAGCGTGACAAACAGCCTCAGCATCATCAGCGTTTACGTGTAATACTGGAGATAACGTTACTTTAGCTACATCAGTACAATACGTACTTGAACGAGCATCTAAATAATTGGTTGTAAAACCTACTTGATTATTTACTACCACATGAATAGTACCTCCTGTTTTGTATCCATTTAATTGTGCCATTTGCACAACTTCATACACAATACCCTGAGCCGCAACGGCCGCATCACCATGTACTAGAATTGGGAGTATCTTATTTTCGTTTCCTTCGTAGTCTTTATCAATTTTAGCTCTAACTATTCCTTCAGCAACTGCATCAACAGTTTCTAAGTGAGATGGATTTGGAACTAAATTCATCTTCATTTTTTGTCCACCTTGATACGCTTTGCTTAAGGTTAAACCTAAATGATACTTAACATCTCCATCTATATCTTGATCTTCAAAATCTTTTCCTTCAAACTCACTAAATAAATCGCGAATAGGTTTTTTAAAGATATTTACCAAAGTGTTTAAGCGTCCACGATGTGCCATTCCTAACACGCATTCTTCCACTCCATACAATTCAGCCGCGTCTCTAAGCGCTACACTTACCCCTGGAATTAATGTTTCTCCTCCTTCAACAGAGAATCGTTTTTGACCTACATACTTTGTTTGCAAAAAGCTTTCGAAAGTTGATGCTTGATTTAGCTTCGTAAGAATATACTTCTTAGACTCTACATCATAACTTGGATGGTTAGCATTCTTATTCAAACGCTCATTCCACCACTTTAACTCTTCAGGGTTGCGTACATACATATACTCAACTCCAATGCTTTCGCAGAAAACAGACTTTAAATAGTTTATAATTTCTGCTAAACTTTTAGGTCCTATTCCTAAAATCTCTCCTGCATTGAAAACAGTGGATAAATCTGATTGATTTAATCCAAAGTTTTCAATATCTAATGTTGGAGTATATGTTCTTCTATTTCGTACTGGGTTTGTTTTGGTAAACAAATGGCCACGGGTACGGTAACCGTTAATTAAATCGATTACTAAAAACTCTTTACGTACTTCTTCAGGGACTTCTACCGAAACTTCTTCATCTGTTAATGAGTATTTCTCGTTAGCCAAATCATATCCTTGAAAAAAACTTCTCCAACTTGGTTCTATCGCATCAGGATTTTTTTGATATTGTTCATACAAATCACCTATAAAACCTGCATGTGCTGCGTTTAAGAACGAAAACTTGTCCATATATTTTGTTATACTTTTCTATCAATAAGAATAATGGAGACAAAAGTACAACTTTTACGAAAAATACCATTCCTTTTTAGTCTAATTTTAAACTCTTTAACGAGTATTAGCTTTTTGTTAAATTTCAGTTAAAAACATAATTCCCTTAAAAAATAAACAACTGAAATCCAGAGATAAGTAATTTTAATCTTACTTTTTTTTAAAAATAATTTGCAGATATAAAAAATCCCCTTAAATTTGCACTCGCATTTTAAGACAAGTATGTTTTAAATTCCTCCTTAGCTCAGTTGGTTAGAGCATCTGACTGTTAATCAGAGGGTCCTTGGTTCGAGCCCAAGAGGGGGAGCAAAGGCAACGTAGAAGCCGATAATTTCTACAATACATATATATTGTTCTACATGAACATTCCTCCTTAGCTCAGTTGGTTAGAGCATCTGACTGTTAATCAGAGGGTCCTTGGTTCGAGCCCAAGAGGGGGAGCAAAACAAAAAAATCAATCTTTTTTAGATTGATTTTTTTGTTTTAATGATTTTCTATCAAAACCACTCTATTTATTACATCTTTCTTCTCTATAAATGTCTTTTTCACCTCAGAATACACAACACTATAATCCAATCTAAGAATATTATAGTATCAGATAAATAACACCTTAATTATAATACAATCCTGTTTCTACATCTTCATATTGCCCTTAATACCTAAAAGGAATAAACGCTTTTTCTCCCGTAAAAAACTACGGGCTTTTCCGTATATATCCAACTCACATTCCCATACTTTTTTTACCACTACTATGATATGCTTGTATAGGTGTACCTATAAGTTTTTTTGAAATTTTATAAGCGAAGTGGATAGCATGATGCGAAAAAACTACAGCATCGCTGCTGTGCTTTATATTTTCTTGACTCTTTACCGCTGACTCATACACGACACGAGCGTAACGCTCGCGCTAGCGGGGGGAGATATCTAACTATAACAAAGCTGTTTTGCAACGCATTAACGATATAGAAAAATTAGATAATAGCACTAAAAGTATCTTATTTAACCTTATTGATACCCACATACAAAACTTTAAAACTAAACAAGCATTTGCGCAATAAAAAACCACAGCTTAAAACTGTGGTTTTGATTTTTTGAATGTTTTTTATTAAAAAATGAAAAGTGCCAATTTAGGACACTACCGATTCTAATCATAAGCATCACCATAATTAGAAAAACTTTGTAGAGTCCAATACCATTCTTTTCCTTTTGACTCATATATTCTTTCTAATAACTCTGTAAAACTTTTAGCTATAATCATACTGTCTTCAGGATGCGAATGAGTTTCAATAAAACTATCATAACAATAACCTTTTTTTTCACCCTGAGACAAATCAATACTAATATACTGCCCTAATCCTTCTGACGATGCTATTAGATACCAATTATTACTTATATCACCTTCCAATTCTTCCCAAATTATATCATCTTCTGGAAATAACACAGTGTTTGTAACTTTAAATTCCTGATAAGACACTATTTTTATTCCAAATGATTCATTCTTATAGAAGTCTATCCCATCGTAATTTTGATAAAAATACTTTAAGTCTTCAGGCAGTAGAATCTCCTTATCCAATTCTTTTCGATTAACGCGAATCAATTCACAGTTTGAATCTCTCTCAATCAATTCTAAAATATTGACTATACTCATAATAGTTTGATTATGTACAACTCTTAATTGCTTTAGCTAAATTGTCTTTTACAGCTTCAATAATATTTTTATTTGTATAAATATACTTATGAAATTCTTTATAGAATTCTCTTCTTACTGATTTTGGTACTTTGGCTGCATCAAACATAGTTTCTGAAAGTTCTTGCATTTGTTTAGCTGAAATATTTTTCCAATTACCTCTTACTTTTCCAAAGTTATCCTTCATCCATTGTCTTTCAGCCCTATGTGCAGCATCATGTAAATCCTTTGTTAATTGAATTGTAGGTTGAGAAGATTGTCTACTTACATAGCCTGGAATATTATGTTTAGCCCAAGCATCCATAATATTATGATGATTAAAAAGTCCTGGACTTTTATTTCCATAATTAACTATATCATACAAATTCCCTGCCAACCCGAGTGAGTCTATCCACGTATTGCTATCGTGAACATAAGCATAAAAATTAGGCTCTCCAGAAAGTAACCCAATAGGGTCTTTACTTATGTAAGTTCCTGACTCTGGAGAATAATACCTAAACCTATTGTAATACAATCCCGTTTCAGCATCTTCATACTGCCCCTGATATCTAAAAGGAATGAACGTTTTTTCTCCCGTAAAACTACGAGCTTTTCCGTATATATCCAACTCACATTCCCATACTTTTTACCACTACTATGATATGTTTGTATAGGTGTACCTATAAGTTTTTTTCAAATTTTATAAGCGATGTGGATAACATGATGCGAAAAAACCACAGCATCGCTGCTGTTCTTTATATTTTCCTGACTCTTTGCCGCTTACTCATACACGGTACGAGCGTGACGCTCGCGCTAGCGAGGGGAGATATCTAACTATAACAAAGCTGTTTTGCAACGCATTAACGATATAGAAAAATTAGATAATAGCACTAAAAGTATCTTATTTAACCTTATTGATACCTACATACAAAACTTTAAAACAAAACAAGCATTTGCGCAATAAAAAAACCACAACTCTAAACTGTGGCTTTTCTATTTTTAAATATTATTTAAGGTGGCTTTGATTACACAACTAATTAAACATCTGTATAAATAGAATGTCCTTCTTCTATAAAGTTAATTCCTTTTAAGTTAGCTTTTTCACACTTATTTTTAAAAACTTCTGTAACTATAATATAAGATTTATGTTCTTCCGTTCTTACTATATCCATATTTTTCAAAGCACCTTTAATAAAATGAAGTTTTTTAATTTTTAAAGTACCATATCTGGTTTTTTCTGTAATTGATTTTTCTTCATCCATACAAGAAATTACATTTAGAATATTCAAAGCGAAAAAGTTAGTATTTTTATTTTGCTTATCATCTCTAATTATAACAGGAATAAACTCTATTTGGCTTTTAGTTAAATCAAGAAAAGTATCTCTAAATTTTTCACTTACTAATGGTAAACCAATAGTTGGTAATAAATCATAAGAGTTTATATAGCTATCTATTTTATCAACTGTATATAAAAAGGGGAATGCAAATTGTATTTTTTTTCCCTCATTTAAAGTAGAAAAGTCTATATCGTTTTCATCATCGAAAACAAAACTAACATCTCTTTTGTAGAAATCTGAAAATTGATAATTCATTAATATAATTAGTCTGATAAATTATCAACAAATGTTTTGAAATGCTCTTTAAAGCTATCAGAAACTTTAACAGGTTCAGCCAATTTATTATCATATTTTATATCAAAACTAAAAATTGGTGAATCCTCTAGTTCTTCATCTAAAGAACACTTTAACGCATACAAATTTTCATAATCTTGATATTCAATAACCACAAACTCACCTCCAAGAGAAAATTCATCTCTTGCAAATAAAGTATCCCCTAAAACTGTACCTCTTTCTTCATTTTCTCCATCTGAATCTAAACCAAGTAATATACTATCACCAAAACCTATATATCCACATTCTGAAATATATTTTTTGTACTCTTTAGGTAATTTTAGACCAAGAATCTTTTCACATTCATTTATTATTCCACCTGATACATTTCCATCACTATAAAAAGTATCATCTTCTATGTTTTTTATAACATCAATATAACTCATGTTCTATAAAATTATTAACAACAACTTAATCCTTTAGCTCTTTCTTTCCAATATTTTTTTCTAAAACTTTCATAAGCATTATGCAATGCTTTATTGTTTCTAAAACTTCGTTTATTTTCTATTAAACCATGTAGTGCTTTATGATGTTTTTTATGGAATGAAGAAGTAAGCTCTACCATTGGCCCAGGTTCTTGCCCTATAACATGATGTAGATTTATTTGTTTTCCATCTATTCCTATAGGAGCATTCCCTGTTTTCATCAAATCTAAATTGGTAGCCCCATTGGCAATTCTCTTTCTAATGTGTTTATTAACACTTGAATCAACAATATCAGGAGTTCCTGTGACAAAATCTGTTCCGTTTTGATATACCTTTCTTCCTAAAACTTCGATAGGATTAAACTTTGTAAGTCCTAGAGGGTCAACCCAACTATTACTATCGCTTACATAGGCATACATATTCGGCATTCCTCCTGCTAACCCAATCGGGTCTTGACTTATGTACGTACCACTTTCAGATGAATAATAACGAAAACGGTTGTAATACAATCCCGTTTCTTCATCTTCATACTACCCTTGGTAACGAAATGGTATAAAAGAACGTTTACCAATAATATTACGAATTTTACCGTAAATATCATATTCTGCTTCCCATGCTTTATCTTCTTTATTTTTATATAAAATTGTGTTTTCTAGTTCTACTACATTCTCACAAGCAAGGTATTTATGCCAGCTAGTGCCTTACTTAGAGACTCTAAAACTCAAATAAGTATAAGTATAACAATAAAAACAACTACATCTAAATATGCCTATTTCTATTTTGCATTGTTTTCTAATTTAGAATATTAACATAATAAAAGTCAGTGAAGTCAGTTTTTCACTTCCAAAACCCTGCATGAGAATTTTGAAATTGATATTTCAAAGCCAAAGACTCAAACTCATTAGTTTCAGAATTATCCTTACTTCTAAAGTAAAAAGTATCCAATAACATATTCTTTGCAATCTTTTTAATCTCTCCAAATTCTATATTAGCATCTGTTATTGCTAATTTTTCCAATTTTTTATATGAGACTATATTATGGATATTCTGCAAATTTTTACAATTTAAAAATTCTAGTCTTTTAATTATTTTAGACTTCAAAGAAGGAACTTCTGTAATCGTATTTACTCTATTGAATGAGATATTTTCTAAATCTAACAATTCGTTTAAAAATGAAAAATCAGCAATTTTCTTACAAAAACTAAGTTTTATAGTTTTTAAACTGGGATATTTTTGTGTCAGCAGATGTTCATTTTGTACATTATCAAGAATGACGAGTTCTTTTAAATTAGTATTCTTCGAAACATATTCTAAATTAATATCTTTTAGTTTAATCTTCACTAAAGAATCTTTGATTATGCTATAATCTTTTTTGTTTATTGAATGTTCAAAACTTAATTCTTTAAGATTATTATGTTTTTTCAGAACATTTAAGTTTATTTTTTTGTTATAAAACCCACCTAGAGAAAATGACTGTAAATCTTTTATGTAATCAATCTTATCTATACTTTCAAGAGGGGTTGAAGAACCAACAATAATACTAATATGTTTCAAATTATTTAAAAATTGTAATACATCCAAATTTCTAAATAAATTATCTCGATTTGTTTTGTTAGGATCACAAAACAGAATTAATTTAATACTTGAAATATCATTA
Source organism: Tenacibaculum sp. TB-53 (assembly GCF_059716285.2). Lineage (NCBI taxonomy): Bacteria > Pseudomonadati > Bacteroidota > Flavobacteriia > Flavobacteriales > Flavobacteriaceae > Tenacibaculum > Tenacibaculum sp. TB-53. Next base: position 2,373,577 of record NZ_CM202790.1, read on the forward strand.
AGAATTTCATTCAGTTTATTCAAAACATCTGCGCTAACTCCTTTTTCTATAGTTATGGTATTATTCTCTTTCAAAAAAGAAATATTATTTCTCAAATAAGATAGGTCTTTCTTGTCTAAATTCATATTTTAATTATTTACACATTCCTTTAGGTTTATAATGATCTTTAACTCTTTTATCTATTATTTCATCGTAGTCATCCCCAAAAGTATCAATCAACCATTTTTCTCCTAAATCTCTTCTATAGGTTTTTTTCTTATTATCCATATTTACTGGTCTTTGTGCATTAGTCATAGGGTCAATCTCTCCTGCTGCTTCCATTTTTTTCATTCTTTCATAAGTAATTTGTTCAACCCCTTGAGCTGTATCAGTATTAGGAATACCATCAAAAATATCTGTAGCTATATTTTTATTCCCATATCTTTTGGCAGCATTATACTTTGCCTTTCCCACGTATACTTCTTTGTTTCTTAAGTAAACTGTAGAGAGTCCAAAAGGATCTACCCATATATTAGAATTATTTACATAGCTGTAAAAATTAGGTTCTCTTGAAGCTAGTCTTATCGGATCTTGGGAAATATAAGTCCCTGACTCTGGTGAGTAATACCTAAACCTATTGTAATACAAGCCCGTTTCTTCATCCTCATACTGCCCCTGATATCTAAAAGGAATGAACGTTTTTTCTCCCGTAAAACTACGAGCTTTTCCGTATATATCCAACTCACATTCCCATACTTTTTTACCGCTACTATGATATGCTTGTATAGGTGTACCTAAATGATCGGTAATAATAGAATAAGTTTCATTGTTTTCTATTTTTGCTTGTGGCACAAAGCTGTCTTCTTCAAAAATCCAAGTAACTAAATCTTCCTTATCTGACAGACTCCATTCGTGTAAAGGCACATTTTTATCGTACACCCAATAGGTTATTTTTTGGTCGTTGTATTGTTTACTTATACGCCTGCCTAAAGCATCGTACGTAAATGAAATAACATCTTTATTAGGTTGTATTACCTGAGAGAGCATTCCGTTTTCTTCCCATGTATAACGCCAAACCTCAACACTTTTTTTAGCTCTTTTTTCTACTAAATTACCATTAGCATCATAGTTATACTCAAAATCTGGGCACGATAGTAACTGACCTGCTTTACCATAGGTTCGTTCATTTTGTGCTTCGGTTTGGTATAAATTACCTACCGCATCGGGTAGTTTATAGTCAAAACTACCATCTGAATACCCTGCCTTGGCTAAGTTATTAAAAGCGTCATAACTAAAAGCAACTCCTTTGTTTGCTATATTGTCAAAAATTCGGGTAAGCTTATCGTTAATATCCCAACTATAGCGCCTATGTGTGGTTTGTTTTTCATTTACTGAAACCGCATGTACTTCAGGTTTTCCATCGGGTCTTCTTTGCCAAGTATTGGTTACTCCTCCTGGTAAGTTACGTTCTATTTCTAAACCTAAAGCATCATAGGTATATTGTGCTTGCCAACTCGCTTCTTCTGTTTTCGCTAACGTATTGGCTATTGAGTTGTCTTTATTACGAGTAATAGCTATGTTGGCTCCTAAACTACTTTCTAAATGGGTACGATAACCCATGGCATTATAGATGCTTTTTACCTCAATACCGTTTTGGATTTCGGTTATTATATTTCCTGTTTCATCTCGTTTAAAAACAACAGTAGCGTTTTTATTTATAGCCTGAACTAAAAGTCCGTTTTTATCGTATTGATAAGTTTCTTTATCTCCACTTGGGTAAACTACTTCGCTTACTTTTCCTAAACGATCGTATGTTATTTTGGTACTTACTCCTAAAGGGTCTATTTTTTCAACTACATTTCCTACTGGATTTGTTAAATAACGTTGAGTTTTTCCATCAAACCCTATTTCTTTAACAATGTGTCCTGCTGCATTGCGCTTAAAGCTATATACGTTTTTTTCTTCGTTAACTATGGCTTTTAAGTTATCAGCTCTATCGTATTTAAAAAGTATTTCTGTATTATTTTGTTTGCGACTTAAGAGTTTGCCTGCAGAATTGTATTTAAAATTTATATTATGTTGAGCGTCTTTTAATTGTATTAAATTACCTAGGGCATCATATTTTAAGTTAATACGGTTGGCTTCCATAGTAACAATGCTTGTTACGCGCCCTAAACTATCGTATCGATAATTTTCTGCTATATTTTCGCTGTTTTTTATCGTTAGTACTCTACCTAACTCATCATATTTCCACTGGGTTACTACTTTATTATGATCGGTTATGGTATTTAATTGATAGTTTTTAGTATATGAGATATAGGTTCGTAAACCATTGGGGTTAATAACCGTGGTTAGTAAATTGTTTTCGTATTCGTAACGTGTAATATCGTTAGTATATCCTATTTGTGTTACAAGTTGTCCAATTTCATTATATTCCAACAACATAACAGCTCCCATAGCATTGGTTACACTTGTTAATTTATTGTTTTCATAAGTATATAACAGTTCTGCTCCGTTTGGCAACCGAATATGAGTTTGGTTTCCGTATACATCGTAACCGTAATAGGTGTTTTGCCCAAGAGCATCTGTATAACAAATTAGGTTATCGTTTAAATCATACTCCCAATATTCGCTGTGCCCTAAGGGGTTTTGTACTTCTACTATTTTTTCGTCATTAATATAATACGTAGTCGTGTTTCCTTTTCCATCTGTTATTTTAGTAATGCCCTTTTCGTATGTAAACTTCTCTACACTTGTACCATCGGTGAATCCTCGTTTGATACATTTTGGTTCGTCTGTTTTATTTTCATATTGCCAATAAAATACGCTTCCATTACCATCTATTTTTTTCGTTAAAAAGTTGTTATTGTATTCGTATTGCTCTGTAATACCTTCACTATTTGTTACCGAAGTTAATCTATTTTCTTCATCGTATTCATAGCTCACCAACGTATGCATTTTTCCTTCTGCCAGTACTTGTACCTGTACTATAAGATTATTTTCGTTACGTAAAAAGGTAATTTCACGATTGGCGGTATCGGTAATAAGCGCTAACATTCCGTTTGTATAATTCAAATCAATACTAAATTGATATTTTTGAACATTCGTTAGCTTATAATGGTTGTTTCCTAAAAAATTATCTTTGGTAAATACATACCATAAGTCTTCTTCGTAATTTTCTAGAATAATTTGATTTCCTTTACGTTGATAACTAATTTTTTCGTCTTTAAATACGTTTTCTTCTCCGTCTTCTACATAAGGTATGGATACAATGCTTCCATTGTTTTTTTTCCAGTTAATATATTGTTCGTGAACAACTAACTCTAAATATTGGTCAAAATTATGTGTCCAAATAGTACCTAAATCACTTTTATTGTAGGTTACCCAAGATTGGTTATTTCGTTTCCATTCAAACGGAATAATTCCTGGCAATTCAAAATCGGTATTTTGGATGTTTAACTGTCCGGTTGGGATGTGTAACATAGCTTTTTTCTTTTTTAGGTTTTATGATGGGCAATTACAACCTTTCTTTAATTTTTTAGCAAGTTTTTTAAAGGTTTTACCTCCAAATTTCATTAAAAACTTTAGGCCTCCTAGCATAGCGAGTTTCATAACAACTCCCATTAAATCGGGTACTTGAGGTCCACCTACAATAACAGGAGGTCCTGCTGGAATAGGTATTGTAGTAGTGGTAGGTGTGTACATATTTGGCGATCCTAAAGGAATCCCTATACAACTACAAGTCATCATATTATAACTTGCAACACTAAAATAAGAGCTATCTACTTCTACTGTTTTACTACCAAAAAAGTGCAATCCTTCATGGTCTATTAACGGCATAGTAGCAGGATAAAATCCGGCTCCTAAAGGAAAGTGTTTTATGGTTCCTAAAGTAGCCATAGTACCTGCATTTGCTCGTTTTTGATTGTTTACATACACATTGGTTCCTATAACAGGAATATAATCCATTGGGTCGAAAATCATTCCTATAAAAGGGTGTGGTATAGGAATTGGTGCTGGTGATGGTGGTATAGTTACAAAATGAATATCTATACCCATTGCTATATTTGTATGTTTTGATGCTGGCTGCATATTTTTTTAGGTATTTGTTATCATACTAACTGGTTGTATCATTTCTTCTGGCTTAGGTTTTTTCCAATGTTCTCCCCAAATACTCTTTGCCAAATTTTCAACTGTTATTGCTGCATCTTTCTCATTGTTTGCATGGTATTTATCATACAGTTTTTCGCACACTAAAAAAAAAGTTGTGTAACGTAACATTGTTTTATCCAACTCTTTTACCGTTTCAAAACAGTTGTTAAGTAACTTGTAGGCTTCTTTACTGTTAAATTGTTTTACTGATAATTCGGAAGCTAACCTGATTGATTCTATATAAGTTGGATATACTTGATAGCTTTTAGCTGTTTCTGCTGTTTTTAAATAGTATTCAATAGCTTCACTTTTATTTCTTTTTACATGGTAAGTGGCTGCTGTAAAATTGTATCCCTGAATTAATAAACTCTCACAAACTGTATCGTCTTGAGTAATTCCATCATAGCAAACTGTTAAAGCGTTTTTAAATTTAACCAATGCTTTATCGTACTTTTTAAGCTGAAAGTATGCACTACCATAAGTAATAAGCACCGTTGCCTCTAAACTTTTACTGGCTGCTTCTTTAGCTACTTCAATACCTTTATTTCCCCACAATTCAACTCCACGTATGTTTTCTTTTTGAAGCTCTTCAAATATGTTTAAAAGACAGGTATTTATAGCTATTCCTGGTTCATGAGCATCTCCAGAAGAAGCTACTATTTCTTTCATAGCCTGAAACATCTTTAAATTGGCTTCTATACTTACTTCTTTTACCTCGTTTGGTATATACCTAAAAGCTTTACTATCTTTATAATCTACAACCATTATTTGTAAATTATCTGGAAGCTTTTCAGTTAAAGACAACACCCAATTTCCCCATTGTTTTCCTAATTGTTTTAAATTTTGAGGTAATAAAACTAGCACCAACCTAGCATTATTAGAAATAGCTTGTGCAAAAGAACTCATACACTCCAAGAACTCTTGTTCTCTATTCTTTACAGCTGTATTCTCATAAGGCTGACTTTGCCATTGTGGTAAAAGTTTTTTAGGAACTTCATCTCTATACTGTTTATTATTCCATGTGTCAATCCAAGCATTTTTTAGGTTTAAAGCAAAAGATTCCTCTTTGTTATCGAAAAAAGGTATTGTAAACGGGAAAAAGAATTCTGACAAAACTCCATGTTCTCCCGATTCTAACAACACAAAAGCTTCTAACATTCTATACTCATTTTCTTCAATAAGCCATCTTACCAGTTTTGTATCTTCTTTTACTTTTCTAAACCATTTTGTTTGTAGTTGTGTAATTCTATGTGTTATAGCATTATTCTCCTGCATAGCTAATTAATTTAGTTTAAGCTTAGCTTAACATTTCCTTTTACACTAGTATTCATTCCTTGAATATCTACACTTTTCCCTTCTACACTATATTTACTCGACTTAGTTTCTTGTGTTTTAGATTCTATTTTAAGGTTCGATTTTGTTTTTATTTCTACTAAATCACTTCCCTCTTGTACTATTTTCTTAGAGTTTACAGAAACTTCGTCTTTACCATCTATAGTTACAGATTTACTAGCTTCTATTTTAATTTCTTCTGAACTTAGCGTTATACTTTTAGGTGCACTAATGCTAATGGTTTCATCTCCATTCAATGTAACCGTGCTTCCACTTGGATCACTAACTGTTATTTTTCCTTTTCCTTCATCATCATCAAACGTTATGGTACTTCCACTACGAGTTGTAATGCTTTTTATTTTATTGTTATCACTTCCTCCTGCTCCTGTTTTTCCATTAAAAAAACTTCCCATTACAAATGGACGATTAGGAGTATTATACCTAAACCCTATCATTACTTGATCTCCTTCTTCTGGTACAAAAACAAACCCTCTATTAACATTCACTTGATCACTTTTACCACCATCGGGAGTTAGTACTGGTATCCAACTAGATTTCATATTATCTACTTGCCACTGGAATTTTACTTGAACTCTTCCTTTATTTTCTGGATCTTTGTTGGATACGACTGTAGCTAGCTGTGGTTCAGCAATTGGAAAATTAACTTCAAAATTGGTAGGTAAAACTTCTACACTAGAAGCTATTGCGGTAAAGCTATTTTCATATCCATCTTTAAAGGCTTCATGCTCTATTTCAGTTATAATATACTCTCCATAAGGCTTCTGCTCTTTTGCTCCCTCTCCATCTTTAAACCCTGTTGCTAAAACTTTAATTATAGATCCTACAGTTAAACTTTGTTTGTTTGATTTTCCTTTAATTACATGACTATTTGCCATTTTTGAAGATCGTAAAGCTTCTATCGCTTTTTCTATTTTAGATTTGTCGTTAAAAACACCATTTAAATGTTGATTAGATGCTAACTTAAACACGTCTTTAGACGCTTTAAATGAATGAGCCCCTAATTCGTTAAGACCTTTTACATTTCCTTTTACTTTTTCTGAATGTTTTTCATCTAATAAACTGTTATAGGAAAATGCACTAAAATTATTTGGTTTTGTTTCAATACCTATATGTAAAGAAGGTAAATCTTTTCCATAAATAAGCTCTATAGCTGCTTTTTGAGAAGAAGGCTTGCCAAATAATAGTTTTTGACCATCGTAATATAACCATTCATTATATTGTTTTGCTAAACGTTTAATTAGTGTATAATGACTTTCGTTATACTGACATTCATATTCTATCTCTTCTTTAAAAACTGGGGTTACCTCAGCTTTAACACTAGCTTGCTCTGTTACATCTTTTATTATGGTAGATAACTCTTTTTTTAACCAAGACTGCAAGTGTTTACCTGCCTCTAACAAAATGGTTTTTGAATAGCCTGATACATGCAACCTACTCTCAAACCCATTGTTATGTACTAACTCTATATTAGTTATTACTCCTGAAAAGCTATAATCTTCAAAAACAATCATCATATCTTTTCCTAGCCATTTTTTAGAAGCATCTATTGTATGTGTTCCTAACTTTTCAATAACTTGATAATCTAATTCAACACAGAAAAAGTGATGATTATATATTTGTTGCGCCAAGCTTATTGATTCATAATAATCAATAAACTGCCCGTCTATACTAATTTTAGTATCAAATTTTTTCATAATTTATTTTTTTTATTCGTAAAAGGCAAAATCTTTAACATTACCTTTCTTTTTTAATAAAGACGTTAAACTTTTTTTTACTCTAACCATCTCCTCATTAGTAACACTATGATTATCTGAACTAATCCTATAAATACGATTATCATAAGTTACCCATATCCAATTTATTGTATTGAATTTTATTTCTTTTTCTCTGTACTTTTTTAGATTATTAAAAACTGTGTGTGCATCGCTAATTTTATCAAAATCCCATTCTTCAATACTTATACACAAATCATTGTATTCTTGTTTTTCTTTTAACGATAAAACAGAAAGCGTTTTTAAACTTTTAACTTTTAAAAAAGACGTGTTTTCAAAACTTCGTGCTAATTCTTCTAAAAAAACTTTAGGATATTTTTTATAAATCTTTTTTTGAGATTCAGTAACCTCACAAAGATTAAAATCATCTTTTAGCTCCTTAAACAATTCATTAAGATAGCTATTGTCTTCTTTCAATTCAGAAAACACTGTATAATACTTGTTGTCTTTCTTTTGACCTAACGATGATGTACTTTTACATGCAAACAAGAAAAACAATAAGATATATATGTAACTATATGATTTTTGAAAAATCATTTATTAAGGTATTAGTTTTAGTATCGGTCTAGTAGCTTTTTTATAAATAACTTTTGCCAATTTATTCAAACTAACTTCTTCTTCACTACTACACTTTGTAATTTGCTTAATTAAAGTATTGAATCTTTCCCACTCTCCAACTCCACATATTTCAACACAACCTATTGAACCAAAACCCGCTAAAGGGTTAGCAGGACCTCTATGTATAAAAAAGCCTGAATAAACTCTCCAAGCCATTTCTCGCATTGTAGTTATATAACTCCACTGCAGTGTATATTCTTGATTATCTTGAAGACCTACAACATGCGCTGCTTTAAGTTTTGTACGTTTTACACCAAACCTAATAGCTTTAAATTCATGTGTTTTTTGAGTTTCAAGATTTTTTACATACACTTTATATAAAGGAACCTCATATCTTTTTTTATCAGGACGATAAGGATAACTAGTGATTCTAGCTAATCCTTCTTTTTCATTTGTAACAACTATCTCTACCTTTTTCATATAGCTTAGGTATTAAAAAAGGCAATGCCTAAGTTTAAAACTTAGGCATTGTTTTATATTAAGCTACTGGCCAACGATTGTCTAAGTTAGCGTTACCAATTAATAATTCTTCAGCTGAGAAAGTAACTGTTAATTTCATTGGAATTTCGTTGTTTACATCTAAATCTTCTTTGAAATAAACGATGTAAGCGTTTTTAAACTCCACTTCTTTCATTTTTGAATCTTCTTCTGTTTTCTTGAAAACAATTTTTCCATCTACAGACTTAAATTGGCTATTCACCATTGCCTCGATAACAGAAGTATCTGATGTAGATTCAATAGTTAAAGTAACTCTTCCTCCGTTTACACTTGAAGATGGTTTACCTTTTGTGTCTGTGTTTCTGTTTAAGCTGTACTCAGCTTGTAATACGTCGAATTCTTTTCCTGCGAATTCGAAACTTGCTCTAAATGATCCCATAGTTTCTTTTTTTTGGGTTGAATAATTAATTTAAAACACTTTTAGAGCTTTCTCAATAAAAAAAGAGAAAGCTTTAAACAATATAAAACCTTCTCTTTTTTTATTTTTTGGCGCCATTCTATAAGAAGAAAGAAGATAACAAATATTGCCTTGTGTCGTAACAAATATAAAACTAAATAACTAACTTCCAAACGTTTCATTTAAAAAAATAATTGTTTTTTAGTAATTTTAATATAAAAACTAGTTTTAAAGACATATTATTTTCCTCTATTTTTGCACTATGCAGCTCCCTAATAAACTTAATAAAAAACTCAATCAACGAAAAATAAATAACGCTTTAAGAAACCTCGGTAAAGAGAATTCTTTTGTCGATTTTTCTTCCAATGATTATTTAGGATTTGCTAAATCAGAGATGATCTTTGATAAAACACATCGGTTTTTAGTTGATAACAATCATAAGGTTAACGGAGCTACAGGATCTCGCTTACTTTCTGGAAATCACAAACTATATACAATAGTTGAAAAACAGCTAGCTAAACTTCATAATTCTGAAACTGCTTTAGTTTTCAACTCTGGTTACGATGCTAACATCGGTTTTTTTGCTTCGGTACCTCAACGTGGTGATATTATTTTATTTGATGAACTTATTCATGCTTCTATAAGAGATGGAATTCAATTATCTAATGCTAAATCTTTTAAGTTCAAACATAATGACACAAAAGATTTAGAAGAAAAAATACTTCGGTTTACTCAGAATAACGATTCAGAAATTTATGTGATTACCGAATCTATTTTTTCTATGGATGGAGACTCTCCTGACTTGACAGCAATGTCACAAATTATCAAAAAATATACAAATGTACATTTTGTTGTAGATGAAGCACATGCTTTGGGGGTATTTGATTTTGGGCTCATTCAAAAATTACATTTAGAAGATGTGGTTTTTGCCCGAATTATTACCTTCGGAAAAGGTTTAGGCTGTCATGGAGCAGCCATTTTGGGAAGCAAGCAACTACAACAGTATCTTATTAATTTTTCTCGTAGTTTTATTTACACTACTGGTTTACCGCCACATGCCCTAGCTACAATAAAAATTGCTTACGACGAATTAATTATTAGCGATTCTAAAGCACAACTTCAACAAAACATTCAACATTTTATTTCAGAATCCAATAGGTTGCGATTAAACTTCATTCAAAGTACTTCTGCCATTCATTGCTGTATTATCTCTGGCAATGAACATGTAAAAAATATGGCTTTGCAATTACAACAACATGGTTTTGAAGTAAAGCCTATTCTATCCCCTACCGTCCCTACAAACCAAGAACGATTACGTTTTTGTTTACACGCTTATAATTCTAAAGAAGAAATTACAAATGTTTTAGAGAACCTTGCTACTTTTGTTTAAAAAATACAATGCAAGATAATTATACCATTTTAGCTGTGTTTGAATACTCTACTGAAGCACAAGTTGTAAAGGCTAAATTAGATTCAGAAGATATTAGAACCATGTTAATGGATGAAAAAACAATTGATTCTGATCCTTTAATTAGTCAAGCCATTGGTGGAGTTAAGCTATTGGTACACAATAATGATTTAGAAAAAGCTGCTACTGTTTATAACGAAATAAGAACTTACGTAAAGGATGAAGAAGGAAACGACATTCATTGTCCAAAATGTAATTCTACAAAAATATTAGTTGCCGATTTACAACGTAAAAACATCTTTTTTATGCTCTTTCCTTTTTTTGAAAGTAAGAAATTCATCTGCAACGATTGTAAAACAATTTTTAAATGAAAAAATATTTTATCACAGGAATCTCTACAGAAGTAGGAAAAACCGTTGCTGCTGCTATTGTCACAGAAGCTTTGCAAGCAGATTATTGGAAACCTATTCAGTCAGGTGACCTAGAACATTCTGATACTCATAAGGTAGAAAAACTAATTTCTAACTCAATCACTGTTTTTCATCCAAACGCATATGCGCTACAAACACCAATGAGTCCACACGCATCCGCAGAAATTGATGGAGTGACTATTGAAATTGACAACATAAAAGAACCTTCGACTAAAAATAATTTAGTTATTGAAGGGGCTGGTGGATTGTTAGTCCCTCTTAATGATAAAAACACCTTGTTAGACATTATCAAACCTGATTATAAAGTTGTTGTTGTGTCTCGTCATTATTTGGGAAGTATCAATCACACCCTATTAACAGTTAACTTATTAAAAGAAAAAGGATTTGAAGTATCATTGATTTTTTCAGGAAACGAACATAAAACAACGGAAGACATTATCAAAAAAATGACAGATGTTCCTGTAATTGGACGAATTGAAGAAGAACCTTATTTCGATAAGAATGTGATTAAAGAATACGCTGAATTATTTAAAAGTAATTTATAAATGAAACCTGTTACCGCAAAACATCTTTGGTCTTTTCCTTTAATTTTTGGTTTTTTAGGAGGAGTTATAGGTCTGGTTTTGCGTTATGCTTTTACAGGAAGCATTGCTAACTTTCCCTTTAAGTTTGTATTGCACTCCCATTCTCACATTATGTTATTGGGTTTTGTTTTCAATGCTTTAATTCTACTCCTTTTTACAAGGTTTACGAATGGAATTGATAACACTTCTTATCGATTATATCTTGCTTTACAGGTTTGTGTTGCCATTTTGTTAGTAGGGTTTATTATCCAAGGGTATGCATTGGTTACTATTACATTCTCTACCTTACACTTGTGGATTAGTTACTGGTTGGTAATTAGACTATGGGAACGATTAATTGGTAAAAAATCAACTTTAACATTAATAAAAGTAGGAATTATCTTTCATTTTATTTCTTCCATTGGTCCGTATGCACTTGGACCTTTAATGGCAATGAAAATGCAAAGTTCCCCTTGGTATCAACAAGCTATTTTTTTCTACTTACACTTTCAGTATTTCGGTTCCTTTTTTCTTTGGATGCTTGCCATTCTTTTTCAAAGAACAACTGTTGAGCTATCAAAAAAACAAATCATCTTAATTATTAGTGCTCTTGTACTATTATATACACACTCATTAAAATATAGTTTTAATCATCTGGCTATTCAAATTATAGGAGGTATTGGCTCAATAATTTTGACACTATTTTTCCTAAAACTAAAGAAATCATTTTCAAAGCAAAAGCTTACATACCAATTGTTTTTTGGGATACTACTATTTATCGGAATTATGAATTGCTTTGGCAGTATTCCTTACTTTTCTAACTTAGTTATAACGAATAGGTTTATGCTCATAGCTTGGTTACATTTACTATTTTTAGGAATGTACCTGCCTTTTATTTGGATGGAATTGGAAACAAAACCCCATACAAGCACCTGGATTGTTTACACCTTTTTCTTACTCACTTCAGAAGCTTTTTTAGTTTTTCCTACATTTTTTTCTGAATTGTTTTCAACCTCAATTATGTGGCTATTGTTTATTGCCTATTTCGGAGTGGTTTTATGTATTTCTATTGTACATTTGACAGCTCTTTTTCAAAAGAACGAAACCTATGAACTTACAAGAACGCGATAAAAAACATTTATGGCATCCGCTAAAACAACATCAAACACACCCAAACAGTTTGGGTATTGTAAAAGCCAAAGGATGCATGCTAACCGACGAACACGGTAACGAATATATTGATGCTATTTCATCTTGGTATACCTGTATGTTTGGGCATTGTAATGATTACATTACAAGTCGCGTATATGAACAAATGCAAACATTAGATCAAATAATGTTTAGTGATTTCACCCACGAACCCGCCGTAAAATTATCAGAAGAATTGATTAAAATTCTTCCTGAAAATCAAAATAGAATCTTTTTTAATGATAATGGATCTACTGCTGTAGAAGCGGGAATTAAAATGGCTTTACAATACTATTTTAACAAAGGGGAAAAACGTAACACTTTTATTGCTTTTGAAGATGGTTTTCATGGAGATACCTTCGGAGCGATGTCTGTTTCTGGATTATCAGTATACAATGGCCCATTTGAAGATTTTTTAATGGACATTCAACGTATTCCTGTGCCAAACGGTGAAAATAATGAAACTATCGCACAAAAATTACAACAGATTATTTCAGAACATAATGTTGCCGGATTCATATACGAACCATTAGTACAAGGTGCGGCTGGAATGAAAATTCACAAAGCCGAAGATTTGAATAGTATCTTAGCTATTTGTAAAGAAAATGACGTGTTAACTATTGCTGATGAAGTAATGACTGGTTTCGGAAAAACAGGAAACCATTTTGCTTCTGATGAAATTGCTACCAAACCAGACATTATATGCTTAAGTAAAGCATTGACCGCTGGATTGGTTCCTATGTCAATTACTTCATGTACTGAAGAAATTTACACAGCTTTTTTAGATAATGATATTGCCAAAGGTTTTTTCCACTGCCATACCTATTCTGCAAATCCAATAGCTTGTAGTGCTGCATTGGCTAGTATTGAGTTATTACAAACCAAAGAGATTCAGGACAACATCCAATTTATTGAAAACTCTAATATCTCTTTTTCCGAAAAGATAGAAAATCACCCAAAAGTAAACACCACAAGATGTAAAGGTGTCATTTTAGCGATTGATTTAAACACCAATTCTGGTCGTTATGGAACGCTTCGAGACCAACTTTTAAAGTCTTTTATGGATGAAGGTGTTTTCTTACGTCCGTTAGGAAACACTATTTACATTCAACCACCTTACGTAATTACGAAAGAGCAACTTGAAAAAATATATACAACTATTGAAAAAGTTCTAGATAGACTCTAGAACTTTTTCCTTTTCTAATAAATTAATCTCTTCTTGAGTTTCTTTAATATGAACGTATAAATCTTCGTAAATCCATTCTCCATCTATCTTAATTCCTCTAACAATAAGAGTTCCTTCTCCTTTATCTCCTCTTATCGGAATAGAAAAATCTACATTTCCATCGTCATTGGTAAGAGAAATATTTCCTGATGGAATTCCATATTTTTCAATAGGTTGTCCCAAGTTTTCAATAACCAACTCGTTTTTAGATGCCTGCTCAATAGCATATTCAACAGGAGTAGAACTTGTCATTATTTTCGACACTCCAAAAAATGCTGCACCTACACCTAAAACAATTAATAAAATAAACCCTAAACATCCTGTTAATGGTATAAACCACAACCAATTTCTTCCAAACCAACTTTTTTGACGTTGCTCACTCATAACTTCAATAATTTTATCCCAAGATAAATATTTTTATTTTCTTTAGAATACTTGATTTTACTTTTATTTTTGCTGAAATTTTATCGTTTTGAAAGAACTTATCTCCATAACATCATTTGCATCTGTTTCAGCCTTGGGAAGCACTACTGAAAAAATTTGGAAAAACTACCTAAATAAGCAACATTTTTTAAGCTCTAAAGAGTTTGAAGATTCTAAAGCATGGGTAGCACAATTGACTGATGAGGATAAACATGCTATTGAGGAGGTTCAAAATTCAGATAATAAATATAAAAATTTAGATCCATCTGTTTTATACACGTTGTTTGTTGCTAGAAAAGCAATGGAACAAACAGACTGGAAATCTTCGGATAACTTTGGAATTAACATTGGTTCTTCTCGCGGTGCTACTTCTTTGTTTGAAAAATATCACAAAGAGTTTTTAGCTACAGGAAAATCATCTACCTTAAGTTCTCCAACTACCACTTTAGGGAATATTTCTTCTTGGATTGCGCATGATTTACAGAGTAACGGACCAGAAATCTCACATTCTATTACTTGTTCTACTGGCTTGCATTCGTTACTTAATGGTGTAGCTTGGTTACAATCGGGAATGTCAGAGAAATTTATGATTGGCGCTAGCGAAGCTTCACTAACTGATTTTACCATCGCTCAAATGCAGGCATTAAAAGTATATTCTAAAGAAAATGATGAATATCCATGTAAGGCTTTTGACCTCAACAAAACCAAAAACACCATGGTATTGGGAGAAGGTGCTTCTGTATTTTGTTTAGAGAGTGGAAGTAAAGAAAATGCTATCGCTTTTATTGAAGGGGTTGGATATGCTACTGAAGTTTTGAAACACAATACTTCTGTAACAACAGATGCAGAATGTTTTCAAAAATCAATGAAAATGGCTTTAGGAACAATTTCTCCAGATGAAATTGACGCTATTGTAATGCATGCTCCTGGAACTATTAAAGGAGATCAATCGGAAATTAATGCGATTCAAAAAGTATTTTCTAACAAAGTACCTTTTTTAACTACCAATAAATGGAAAATCGGTCATACGTTTGGTGCTTCTGGCTTGTTAAGTTTAGAATTAGCCGTACTAATGCTACAACACCAACAAGTTATTGAAGTTCCCTTTGCTGAACCTCAACACACTCCAAAAAAACTCAATAAAATACTGGTAAACGCTGTTGGTTTTGGAGGAAATGCGGTTTCTATTTTAATCACAACGAAGAACACTTAAAAACAATCGATAAGAGAGATTCTCTTGACAAAGAAAAATAAGAGTCATAAAATTCCGCTTTCGAAGCGGAATTTTTTATTTTTACCACCACAAACAACTCGAATTTATGACTGAAATTAGACACGATTGGACGAAAGAGGAAATTCTAGAAGTATACAATAAGCCTTTAATGGAGCTTTTGTACGAGGCTTCAACTATGCATAGAAAATATCACGACCCAAATACAGTACAGGTAAGTACCTTAATTTCTATAAAAACTGGTGGGTGTTCTGAGGACTGTGGGTATTGTCCGCAGGCAGCACGTTATCATACCAATGTTGAGGGAAATGATTTGATGACTGTAAACCAAGTTAAGGCACAAGCTTTACGTGCCAAAGAAGGTGGATCATCAAGAGTTTGTATGGGTGCAGCTTGGAGAAACGTAAAAGACGGACCAGAATTTGACCAAGTGTTAGAAATGGTACGTACTATTAACAAACTAGACATGGAGGTTTGCTGTACCTTAGGTATGGTTACCGAAAATCAAGCAAAACGTTTAGCGGAAGCTGGTTTGTATGCTTATAACCACAATATTGATACTTCAGAAGATTATTACGATGATGTAATTTCTACACGTGCTTTTAAAGATAGAGTAGACACTATTGAAAATGTACGTAAAACAAATATAACTGTTTGCTCAGGAGGTATTATTGGTATGGGAGAATCTTTAGAAGACAGAGCTGGAATGCTTGAAACTTTAACTCGCTTCTCTCCACACCCAGAATCTGTACCTATCAATGCATTAGTTGCAGTTGAGGGAACTCCGTTAGAAGAGCAACCTCCTGTAAACATTTTTGAAATGGTTCGTATGGTAGCTACTGCTCGTATTGTATTACCAGATTCACAAGTACGTTTATCAGCAGGTAGAACTCAAATGAGTAGAGAAGGTCAAGCAATGTGTTTCTTTGCTGGTGCAAACTCAATTTTTGCAGGAGACAAATTATTAACTACTCCAAATCCTGATATTAATGAAGACATGAAAATGTTTGAAGATTTAGGTTTAAATACACAAAAGCCTTTCTTTAAGCATGAACAAAGAGAATCTGTTGAAGCAGAAAACTCACAATACCAATCGTTAGGTGAAAAACCAAAATGGACAAGACCAGACCATAAAATTGAGCGTAACGAACAAAAGAAGCAAGAGGCTAAAGAAATAAGAGCCTAACATCAAATAAGAAATAACCGTTGAATTAAATTTAACGGTTATTTTTTTATCATTTTCACAAACAGCTCCATACCTTTTCTTCCTCCTGATGAATTGTAACAAGGTTCCATACTTCCTGTAAAATAGGGTGCGAAGTATTTTTCATATTCATTTTTATTCCCTCCAAAAGGTGGATGGTCTTCATTTAGTACTGCATCAAACAGCAAACCAACTAGTTTACCTTTATTAGTTAGTAATTCATGTGCTTTTTGTGCATACTTTAGTCTTAACCCTGGATTGATAGCGCAGAAAAAAGTCTGTTCTATAATCAAATCAAAAGTGCCTTTTAATTCAAAAAAATCAGCATGAATTAAATTTTCCTTTGGGAAGTTAGGAACTCTTTTTTGAATTCTTTTTAACGGTGTTGAAGCAATATCTACTACAAAAACATTTTTAAATCCTTTATTAAATAAACACTCCGCCTCGTATGAGTTTCCTCCTCCAGGTATTAAAACCTGAATACTTTTATCTTCTAATTGATCAACATATTCTTTTAACGGGTTGGATATCTTTCCTAAATCCCATCCTGTTTTATTATGTAAGTACTTATTATTCCAAAATGTTTCTGACAACTCTATCATTTCTTCTTACTTTTATTTTTACAAATTTAAAAATAAAGCTTCTTTAATTTAACTACTGTTAAGAGGATAACTTAATATCAAAAAAAGCGATGCTTAAACATCGCTTTTTTTACTAGAAGTCAAACCCTATATAAAATTGCCAGACTCTATTTTTGGGTTTGTCTTCTTCATAAATATCATTCAATCCTAGATGGTACCTTACTCCTAAACTTACTCCACTATTTGTTTTAAAACCTCCACCAAAATTTAATCCCCAATCAAAATTTCTAGGATCAAACTCTTTTGAGGTATCATACAGAATAAAGCCACTATCAAAGGTTTCTTTATGTGCTATTGAAAGTCCTATTTGAGGTCCTGCCTCTAAAAAAAAGTTTTCAGAAGGATACAGTTTTACCATTAAAGGAAGATTTATATAATCTAGCTCTTGCTTATAAGTACCTCCTCCATCTATAATTTTATACCCTTGTTGTGAGTATAATAGTTCCAATTGAAGTGAAACACTATTTCCTATAAATGACTCTCCATAAAAACCTATATGAAATCCATGTAGCTGCTCTGTTTCCGAATCTCCATTAAAACTCACTGCAGACAAGTTATATCCTCCTTTAATACCAGCTTTGGACTTTTTACTACTATCTTGTGCAACTATAGATGCACTAATCATTGTTATAAATACTATTACTAACTGAATTTTTTTCATCTTTTATTGATTTAATTTTACGATCTACTTTCCACCATTAGCTTGTAAATCTGCTATACATTGGCTATCTAATGTTGGAATTTTATTTGATGAGAATACGTTTCCAATACCATGACTAGTTTCTGCTGCCCAATACATTAAACAACTTTCTTCGTTACAATGTTTTGGATGATCTGCATCTTCATGGTCTGTTTGTAAAGGGGTTCCTAAATTTGTAAGTCCTAAAATATGTCCGAATTCATGATGGATTACACTAGACTCTAATAAGCTTCTTTCTGGCTCAAATGTTCCATTACTTAGTTCTCTAATAGTTTCTTCAAAAATTACAAACGATGTATTATAATATGCAGTGCCTAAAACAAAAGAAGAATCGGAATCTTTTGAAGATTTACCATTTATAAACAATGCCCAAACCGTTATGGTATTTTGTGTGTTATAATAAGTTCTATGCTCGTTTTCAATCGTTACAATATCATTGATTGTATATACTTCTTTTCCTATAGTAGGTATTGATTTCGTATATAATTCTACACCGTTTGGTTTGAAAGTTCTTTCTTTAATAAAGTTTTTAAAGTTATTCTTTGCCTCTTCAGTTGGTTCAAATCCTTCAACATAAGCTAACTCTACAATCATTTTTTTATAAACATTGTCTGATAATAACTCATTTGCTGATGCTCCCGTAGGTTTTCTATTCTCTTTTGCAACCTCAACACCATCATTAATTATTGGTTCACTTTCTTTGGAACATCCCCAAATCAAAACACTGAATAGTAAAACTGTAAAAAACTTTTTTCTCATTATTCTTTCTTTATCTTACTTACGTAATTTGAATATCATTGGTTTTTTAAAACTTTAGGCTACTACTAGCGTAGCCATAAAGTTCCAAAATCAACTAGCTTAAAAGATTTTTTCTTTATATCTTTTTAAATGTTAATGTTATTGAAGTATCTGTTGTACTTTGTAATGTAAGTAAAGTGCTTGTATAAGTAGTTACAACCCATTCATTACCTAAAGCGCTTACAACAGTTCCAGCTTCAAACTCAACTTCTAAAAGGACTCTTGTATCTGATTCTACATCATATTCTCCTTCGATATTTTCTAAAGTTGTGTTTACTATATTTCTTGCTATTAATTTCCCTTCATTTGTAAATTCTATAGTATATGCAGCATATTCGTCAGCTTTTTCCACTCCTGCCTGAATAAAGCTTTCTACCTTAAATTTAGCTTTACTGATAATGGTTTCTAACTCGTCGGCTGCTACTTCTGCTGCTTCCTCTTCTTCTTCATAAGAGGTACACTCTTCAATAGCGTCTTCAAATTCAGAATCACTATTAACTTTCACAGAACTGCCGTTATTTAAAGTTATAGTTATTGGATACTTAACAGAGAATAATTCGCTTGAATCTAAGCTATCTACAAAGTTGTACAACTGTTTTTCCGATTCGATTACAACAGTACCTGTTTGTTCTAAATTAACATCATAAGTGAGCATTGATATTGGATATTCTATTTTTGCACAAGAGATAGCATCCTCCATTTCATCTGATGCTTCATCACATTTTCTATTTAATTCTTCCAATTCTGTTTGCGAAGTTATAGTTACTTCTGTATAGTTATTTAACTTTACTGTTATTGGAAAATTAAAAACTACGGTATCATCATCATCATTAAACTCATCCATTATTTCAAGAACTAAACTATAGTCTAATTCATTTATAATAGTCACTTCTTTACCGTTTATAGTTGCTGTTATTGGAAACAATAACTCAGCACATGAATTTCCATCCAAAAAATCATCTTCTGATCCATCGTTCATACCTGTTCTTTTATACTTCTTTGCCGTTTCAGAAGTTGGGGTATTTGCATTTGGATTTGTACCTACTTGTTCATTTTCTTCTGATTGACATGAGGTAAAAATTGTCAAAGTAGCTAATGCAAGTATGGTTATTAATTTTATCGTTTTCATCTTAATAAATTTTAATTTTTTAAACATTTGTTTTTTGAGCTCTTTCTGTCCTTTAGAAAACTATAAATCGTTTTACCCTACCTTTGTTTTCGATTTTTTTTCTATTTTAACTTTATAAAAGCATTCATATGACTAAAAAATCACTGTGTAATGAGGAAGACTTTAACGAGTTTTATAAGACTAATATTCAATTCGTTACCAACTTCTCATCTTATAAATCTAACGATAAAGATACTGCCCTAGATTTAATACAAGAAGCTTTTTTAAAAATGTGGGAAAAATGTTCAGAAATATCATATGAAAAGGCAAAATCGTACTTATTTACTAGTGTAAACAACCTTTTTTTAAACAAATTAAAGCATGAAAAAGTTGTTTTAAACTATGCTAAAAGCGCTCCGTATTTGGATATAAATAATCAAAGTCCGGAATATTTATTAGAAGAAGAAGAGTTTAAAAACAAACTAAAAAATGCTATTGAAAATTTAACAGAGGCTGAACGAGAGGTTTTTTTAATGAATAGAATAGACGGTAAAAAATATCGAGAAATTGCTGAGTTACTAAATATCTCGCAAAAAGCTGTTGAAAAAAGGATGTCTTCAGCATTAAAAAAATTGAGATCAAAAATAGAATTATTGTAAGGGTAGGGAAATTTACTTCTTTATTGTCTAAAAGTTAGTTAAGCACAAAATGAAAGATGAACAATACATATTAAAATGGTTAAACGGAGAAATCTCCGATGAAGAACTGTTTCTATTAAAACAAGATAAAAACTTTAAAAATCTTGAAAAAATAGCGCATTATTCTTCTCACATAGAAACTCCTAAAGTGGATATTGAAAAGGCTTTTAAAGAATTTGAATTGAAAAAAGCTACTACTAAAAAAAGTAAGGTTGTTCCATTAAACTACAAGAACTTTTATAAATATGCTGCCGCAGTTATTGTTTTACTAGTTTCTTCTTATTTCTTACTTTTCAATAATTCAGTAAACTTTAGTACGCAATATGCAGAAACAAAAACCTTTAACTTACCAGATGAATCTGAAGTGATTTTAAATGCAAATTCCACGGTATCTTTCAACAAAAAGGATTGGAAAAATAGTAGAGATATACAACTTAAGGGAGAAGCTTTTTTTAAAGTCAAAAAAGGAAAATCTTTTACCGTAAATACTTCTATTGGAAAAGTTACTGTTTTAGGAACCCAATTTAACGTTAAAGGAAGAAAGAATTATTTTGAAGTAAAAACTTACGAAGGTTTAGTTAGTGTAGACTATAACAACTCATTAATTAAATTAGCTAAGGGAAAAATATTTAAAGTTGTAAATGGTGAAATTGACACTTTAAATACTTTTAATATTAATAATAAATCTTGGTTACAAGATGAGTCTAATTTTAAAAGTACTCCTTTACAATTTGTATTAGACGACTTACAAAACCAATATGGTTATGTTATAAAAACTAAGGATGTTAATTTAGAACAGCTTTATACTGGTGGTTTTACCCATAAAGACATAAATGTAGCTTTGCAAGCAGTTACAATTCCTTTACAATTATCATATAAAATAGAAGAAAAAAGCATTACTATTTACAAGAATGGTCAATAAAAAAACTACTTTTTTATTTCTCTTCCTATTTTCCTTTGCTATCAAAGCACAGGACATTATTACCAAAAATTTACTGAAAGATGTCTTGGTTGAAATTGAAAAAAAACATCAGGTAACTTTTACGTATTCCGATAAGGATTTAGAAAGTGTATACATTGACAAACCTGATGATAGCTTATCATTATCTGAAACTATAAACTACTTAGAATCTGTTACTATCTTTAATTTTAAAATTTTAGATAATCGGTTTATTACTGTATCGTACTTAAAAAAGAAAATTCCTATTTGTGGAACAATAGTAAACAGTAATACACTTGAACCATTGGTTTTAGCTACCATCTTAGTTAATAATACTAGTAATGGAACTACATCTAATACTAACGGTGAATTCAACATCAACTCAGTTCCTGCAAATGCAAACATTACTATTTCTTACATTGGATACAAACCTATTATACTACCAGCCAAAGATTTATTCTCTCAAAACTTGTGTAAAGAAATATATCTAGAAAGTTTGTCAGAAGAGTTATCAGAAGTAATTATTCCTAACTTTTTAACTACTGGCCTCCAAAAGAACATCGATGGAGGTACCGTTTTAAAAACTAAAAATTTCGGAATTCTTCCAGGGTTAATAGAACCAGACATTTTAAAAACGATTAAAGTACTTCCTGGTGTAGAAAGTGTGAATGAAAGTGTATCGAACATTAATGTACGAGGTGGAACAAACGATCAAAACTTAATGCTTTGGGATGGAATTAAGATGTACCACACGAGTCATTTTTTTGGTTTAATTTCTGCATATAATCCATATTTAACAGAAAAAGCTACAGTGACCAAAAATGGTACTAGTACAAAGTTTAGCGATGGTGTTTCCAGTACCGTCAACATGCAAACCAACAACAAAATTACTAACACATTCTCTGGAGGTGCTGGTTTTAATTTGCTAAGTGCAGACGCTTTTTTACAGGCTCCTATAACTAAAAAACTCGAAATTCATGCTTCAGCAAGGAGGTCTTATACCGATTTTTTTGATACCCCAACCTACGACAAATATTTTAGTAGAAGCTTTCAAGAAAACTCTATAGCTTCCAATAAAGAAAGTGAAGCCTCTACTGATTTCTACTTCTATGATTACTCTTTTAAAGTGTTATATGACATCAATAAAAATCATTCATTAAGAGCTAATTTAATAAGTATAAAAAACAACTTAGAATACACAGAAGAATATACAAACAATGGTTCAACAGTAGAAGAAAACAGTAATTTAAAACAAGAGAATCTTGGAGCTAATATTAGTTGGAATGCCAATTGGTCACCCAAATTTTCTACAGAACTCTCTACTTTTATTTCTGATTATACAATAAATTCATCAGACTTTAACAGAGAAACTGATCAATTTCAAACTCAATTTAACAAGGTTTTAGAGTCTGAAATTAGGCTTATTACTAATCATCATTTTTCAGATGTTTTTCAACTTACAAACGGTGCTGTTTTTAATGAAATAGGTGTTTCTAACAAAACAACAGTTAATGCTCCTACATTTTCTAAATCTGTAAAAGAAGTTTTACTTAAATCTGCTCTTTTTTCTGAGGTAGTTTATCGTAAGAATAACACTTATGCTAGAGTAGGTTTTCGTGCTAATTATTTTCATGATTTTAATAAACTTATCATAGAACCAAGAATTAACTTAAGACAACAACTTTATAATAGTCTATTTTTAAAATTAGAAGGAGAGTTTAAAAATCAAACAACTGCACAGAAGATAGATTTTCAAGACAACTTTTTAGGTATAGAAAAAAGAAGATGGATTTTGGCTGACAATGATAAAACGCCTATTATTAAAAGTAAACAAGTATCTTTTGGAGCAGAGTATTCAAAAAATAACTTACAAATAGATCTTACTGGTTTTTATAAATTTGTTGATGGTATAACTGTTGCCAATCAAGGTTTTTATAACAATGTTCAAACACTAAATTCTATAGGAAACTATAAGGTAAAAGGTATTGAATTTTTAATTAATAAAAGAACTAAAAAACTTAGTAGTTGGTTAAGCTACTCCTTTACGGAAAATAATTATACATTTGAAACTTTTACTCCTGATACTTTTCCTAGTAGTTTAGATATCACACACTCTTTTAGTAGTGCCATTAACTATAACAATACCAATAATTTTAAGCTCTCTTTAGGTGCTATTCTACGTTCGGGAACCCCATACACAAAACCTGTAAAAGACAATGAAACCATTCAAGACGGTAATAGAGTTATTGTAAATTATGATACTCCAAATAAAGAAAGGCATTCTAATTTCTTCAGAATTAATGCTTCTGGAAGCTATAACTTTAATTTCACAAAAAATCTAAAATCAACTATAAGAGTTGGTTTCACTAATATTAGCAACAGAAAA
Organism: Tenacibaculum sp. TB-53; assembly: GCF_059716285.2. Classification (NCBI taxonomy): domain Bacteria; kingdom Pseudomonadati; phylum Bacteroidota; class Flavobacteriia; order Flavobacteriales; family Flavobacteriaceae; genus Tenacibaculum; species Tenacibaculum sp. TB-53. Next base: position 2,397,290 of record NZ_CM202790.1, read on the forward strand.
AATATAATAAACACCTATTATATTGTTGATGAAAATAATACAGATAATGTAAAAGAAATAAATACGTATTCTTTACCATTCACCCCCAACCTTAGCTTTAGAATTAACTTCTAAGATTATTAATTATAAACTTCATTTAATTTTTAACATTATTCACTTCAAAAAACATCGTAACATTTTCTTAACTTTGCTCCTCTAAAAATTGAATGTATGGGATTACAGTTGCAACAAATAGACAGAGTAGAAACCATTACTAAAGAAGACTTTATTAAAAATTACTTCAAGCCTCAAAAACCTGTGGTTATTGAGCGTTTTATTGAAGATTGGCCAGCTTATAATAAATGGTCTTTAGATTATATGAAGCAGATAGCAGGAGATAAGACTGTTCCGTTATATGATGACAGGCCTGTAGATTATAAAGATGGTTTTAATGAACCTCACGCAACAATGAAAATGAGTGAATATGTAGATTTACTAAAACGCGAACCTACTAAGTTTAGAATTTTCTTATGGAATATTTTAAAGGAAGTACCTCAGTTACAAAAAGATTTTACCTTTCCTGATTTTGGTTTACGTTTAATGAAAGGCTTACCAATGCTGTTTTTTGGTGGGCGTGATTCGTATACATTCATGCATTATGATATTGATTTAGCCAATATCTTTCACTTTCATTTTGAAGGGAAAAAGAAATGTATTTTGTTTGATCAAAAGCAAAATAAATTCCTGTATAAGATTCCTCACTCATTAATAACCCGTGAAGATATTGATTTTAACGAACCAGATTTTGAAAAATGGCCTGCGCTTAAAAATGCCAAAGGACATGTTGCAGAACTTGAGCACGGGAACGTTTTGTATATGCCTGAAGGATATTGGCATTATATGCGTTATGTAACACCTGGTTTTTCAATGAGTTTACGTGCTATTGCTCGTAATCCTAAAAACTTAGGAAAAGCTATTTATAATGTTTTTGTTATGCGTACTATAGATAATATTATGCGCCGTATTAAAGGACAAAAATGGATTGATTGGAAAAATGAGCAAGCTATAATTAGAACAAATAAAGCTAATAAGATTGTATAAATCTCTTATAAACTATGTAAACTTTTACAAGCGTTTATCTATATATATCAATTTAGTTTTACAAAAAATTTATTGAAGAGTTATTTCTACAGCTTAAATACTCTAAAAATGATATTTTTAGTAAAAATCATAAAACTTACTTAAAAAAATAGAAACATAGACATCAAGAGGCCTTAATAGCTTCACTACATCTTTTTATACTTACTCGTATTTAAATAGTTCCAAATTGAATGTTATTGTGTTTTTTATTGTATTGGATGTTATTTGGTTAAACACACCTTGATATTTTGTCATCCCAAAACTTAATTAAAAAAACTTAAAGAGAGCCTTAAAGGAATAATCTCTCATTTTTCACAAATGATGTAGTAATAAGAAAATCTAAGCTGTTAATAAAACACTAAAAACAATGTTTAACGTATTATACGCTGTGGAACTAAACTAAGTAAGTTAACTAACCATTATGCCTATTTAAACAACCCTTTAAAAGGGCTATAAAGCAATTTTAACGACTTCTTTTTATTGGCCCTGTAAAATCGTCAATATTATCTTTTACTTCGTTTACTTCTCTATTTATATCTTTAACAAAGTCTGTATCTATACCTTGTTTTTTGGCACTGTCATTAATCTCTCTTTTTATATCATTCGTAGCGTCTTTAATTTGACGCATACCCTTTCCTAACCCTCTGGCTATTTCAGGAATTTTATCTGCACCAAATAACATAACCACTATTAATAAGATTACAAAAATCTCAGGTCCACCAATAAATAAAAATATTCCATTCATTACTGCAAAGATAATTAATTTAAGCTTCTTATATTTTTTTGAATTAAAAAAAAGCAACCAAAACTTGGTTGCTTTTAATTGTATAATGATAAAAGTAATTTTTTAGTCTGCTAAAATAATTACTTTATTATCTTTCATTTCAATAGTACCAGATTTTATTTTCATAATTAAAATCTTATCATCTTCTGGTAGTCTTTCTATACTTCCATGTAAATCATCAAAAACTAGGTGCTCTTGAGTATGGACGTGCACTTTAATTTTACCTTGACTTAAAATAGATACTACTGGTGCGTGGTTATCTAATATTTGGAACTCTCCATTTATACCCGGAACTGCTACAGAATCAACTTCTGATGAAAATAAGATAGCTTCTGGTGTTACAATTTCTAAATACATATTTTAATGCTTTAGGCTTTAAGCTTTTGCTTAAAGCAATTAATTATGCTTCTGCTAACATTTTTTCTCCAGCATCAATTGCTTCTTGAATTGATCCTTTTAAGTTGAATGCTGCTTCAGGATATTTATCTAATTCACCATCCATAATCATGTTGAATCCCTTAATAGTGTCTTTAATATCTACTAATACACCTGGAATTCCTGTGAATTGCTCAGCTACGTGGAATGGTTGAGATAAGAAACGTTGTACACGACGTGCTCTATGAACTACCAACTTATCTTCTTCAGATAATTCTTCCATACCTAAGATTGCAATAATATCTTGTAATTCTTTATAACGTTGTAGTATTTCTTTTACTCTTTGTGCACAGTTATAGTGCTCATCTCCTAAAACATCAGCAGTTAAAATTCTTGATGTAGAATCTAATGGGTCTACCGCTGGATAAATACCTAACTCAGCAATTTTACGAGATAATACTGTAGTAGCATCTAAGTGAGCAAACGTTGTTGCTGGTGCTGGATCCGTTAAATCATCCGCAGGTACATAAACCGCTTGTACAGATGTAATAGATCCTTTCTTAGTAGAAGTAATACGCTCTTGCATTGCTCCCATCTCTGTTGCTAATGTTGGTTGATATCCTACCGCTGATGGCATACGTCCTAATAAAGCCGACACCTCTGAACCTGCTTGTGTAAAACGGAAGATATTATCTACGAAAAATAATACATCTTTCCCTTGTGCTTCACCAGCTCCGTCACGGAAATACTCAGCAATTGTTAATCCAGATAAAGCTACACGAGCACGTGCTCCTGGTGGCTCATTCATCTGACCGAATACGAAAGTTGCTTTAGAATCTCTCATTCCTGGTTTATCAACTTTAGATAAATCCCATCCTCCATCTTCCATAGAGTGCATAAAATCATCACCATATTTGATAATTCCAGACTCTAACATTTCACGTAATAAATCATTACCTTCACGAGTTCTTTCACCTACACCTGCAAATACAGATAAACCTCCGTGTCCTTTTGCAATATTGTTAATTAACTCCTGAATTAAAACTGTTTTTCCTACTCCTGCTCCTCCAAACAATCCAATTTTACCTCCTTTTGCATAAGGTTCAATTAAATCAATTACTTTAATCCCTGTAAATAGTACTTCGGTAGAAGTTGATAATTCTTCAAATTTTGGTGCTTGACGGTGAATCGGTAAACCAGCTTCACCTTCTTTAGGTAAATCTCCTAATCCATCAATTGCATCTCCTGTTACATTAAATAAACGACCGTAGATATCATTACCTATTGGCATTTGAATTGGGTTACCTGTAGCAATTACTTCTTGCCCCCTTTGTAAACCATCAGTTGCATCCATAGAAATGGTACGAACTGTATCTTCACCAATGTGTTGTTGAACTTCTAAAACTAAAGTTGAACCGTCTGCTTTTTTAATTTCTAACGAGTCATAGATCTTTGGTAATTCAGCATTTTCTGTATTAAACTCAACATCGATTACTGGACCAATAATTTGAGAAACTTTACCTGTTATTGTAGACATTACTATATGTAATTAAAGTTATTTTATTTACTATATGAGTTTTAACTCATTTTTTCAAGGTGCAAAGGTAATTTTTTTAGTGGAATTTAAAAAACCTTTCGTAAGTATTTTTACATAAAAAAAAGCCTCACAAATGTGAGGCTTTTATTGATATTGTGATTGCAATTAAATTACTTTACTAATTTAATCTCAACACGTCTGTTTTCAGCTCTACCAGCTCTTGTTTTGTTATCAGCGATTGGATAATCTTCACCAAAACCTGCAGAAGTTAATCTTTTTGAATCAATTCCACCTTTAGTGATTAAGTAATCTAAAACAGCCTTAGCTCTTTTTTCTGATAATCTTTGGTTTAACTTGTTTGACCCTGAACTATCAGTGTGACCTTGAATGCTAAAGTTAGCTTTTGGGTACTCCTTCATAATTCCTGCGATTAAATCTAATTTACCAGTAGTACCAGTTCTAAAAGAAGTTTTTCCTGAATTAAAATAGATAGCTCTTGCAAACTCGTTTAATTTCTTAACAGCTTCTTCCTTAATTACTACTTCAGGACATCCGTTGTTAGATGCTACACCTGCTTCATTTGGACATTTATCGTCTTTGTCTAATACTCCGTCTCCATCAGTATCTGGCCAAGGACAACCATTGTTTGCAGCTGGACCAGCAGTATTTGGACACTTATCTTTTCCGTCTACAACACCGTCTCCATCAGCATCTGGACATCCGTTGTTAGCTTTAGTTCCTTTTTCAGTTGGACAAGCATCATCTTTATCAGCGATACCATCTCCATCAGCATCAGGACAACCATTTAAAGCAGCTAAACCAGCAACTTCTGGACATGCATCGTCAGAATCTTTAATTCCGTCTCCGTCAGTATCAGGACACCCGTTGAATTCTTTTAATCCAGCAACTTCTGGACATGCATCTTCCTTGTCATATACACCATCTCCGTCAGTATCTTTTCCTCCGAATTTAAATACTAAACCAATAGAGTGTTGGAAGTGATCTTGCACCTTATCAGCAAATTCTTTTTTCCCTCCAGATTGGAAGTTTAACCCTAAGTTATCGTTAAACCAAGTATTAAATCCTAAACCAGCATTTAACATTCCTTCTCCTTCGTCAGCTAAAGAAGTATAACCTCCACCAACATATACATAAGGATCGAACCATCCTGTTTCACCGAATAAGTTGTTTAAGTCATACTTTACGTTAGCATCGATAGCCCAGTAAAGCTCATCCATATCATCCTCCTCACGGAAAGTTTCAATTTTATTTAATGATCCTGCTAATTGTAATGTAAACCCATCGTTTAAGTATCTATCAACAGTTACTCTTGAAATTGATGGTAAGATATTCCAGTCACTAGTACCGATGTAATCTTTAGCATAATCTCCAAATTTCGTAGGAATCCTAACGTCTACTGCGTTAACTCCGAAACCAACCGCCCAAGGGTTGTCTGAATCCTGTGCGCTAACGTTTACAGCAGCAAACGCAAATAAAGCCATCACAGCTAATTTTAATTGTTTCATTATTAAAAATTTAAATTAAAAGTTCGTTTATATATTACGCAAATGTAAGTTGTTCAAACTTATTTACAAAAACAAATCTACAAAAACTTACAATAAATACAAGTTTTTGAAGGACTAATTTATATCACTTTCAGCTCTTTCCCAACCTTTACAAATGCTTTTATAGCCTTGTCTAGATGGTCTTTATCATGAGCTGCAGACAACTGTACTCTAATTCTTGCTTGTTCTTTTGGAACTACTGGATAAAAGAAGCCAATGACATAAATGCCTTCTTCTAACAACCTATTTGCCATTACTTGTGATAATTTAGCATCGTACAACATAACTGGAACAATTGCAGCATCAGCTCCTACTAAATCAAACCCTGCTTTTTCCATTTCAGTACGGAAATAGTTAGTATTCCACTCTAGTTTATCACGCAATGTAGTATCATTAGCTAATAAATCAAATACTTTTAAAGATGCTCCTACAATAGCAGGTGCTAATGAGTTTGAAAATAAATATGGACGTGAACGTTGGCGTAAAATTTCTATAATTTCTTTCTTTCCTGTGGTATATCCTCCCATAGCTCCACCAAGTGCTTTCCCTAAGGTTCCTGTAACAATATCAACACGATCCATTACATTTTTTAACTCTACAGTTCCTCTACCTGTTTTTCCAATAAACCCAGCTGCATGACATTCATCTACCATTACCATAGCATCGTACTTATCTGCTAAATCACAAATTTCATCTAACTTCGCTACGATTCCGTCCATAGAAAAAACTCCATCAGTTACAATAATTTTAAAACGATGTCCTTGCTTATTTGCCTCAATTAATTGCTCTTCTAATGATGCCATATCGTTATTATCATAACGATAACGTGCTGCCTTACACAAACGCACTCCATCAATAATAGATGCATGGTTTAAACTATCAGAAATAATAGCATCTTCTTTGGTTAATAATGGCTCGAAAACACCTCCATTGGCATCAAAAGCTGCTGCATATAAAATAGTGTCCTCAGTAGTATAAAAATCAGCAATCTTTTTTTCTAGTCGCTTGTGAATATCTTGCGTTCCACAAATAAAACGTACGGATGACATTCCAAAACCATGCGTATCCATTGTGTCTTTTGCTGCTTGAATTACTTCTGGATGATTTGATAACCCTAAGTAGTTATTAGCACAAAAGTTAATCACTTCTTCTCCTGTAGATATTTTTATCACTGCGTCTTGTGATGAAGTAATAATTCGTTCTGACTTATATAATCCAGCATCTTTTATATCCTGAATTTCTTGTTGTAATTGTTCTTTTATTTTTCCGTACATAATTTATGTTTGAAAGTTGTTTGCTATAATGGGTCAAAGTTAGTTGTTAAACTTCTTCAACCAAAATTTCTTCGTCAATATATACAAGTAGTTTTTTCAACACCTTAAAATTCAACGCTTGTAATACTCTTCCATATCGCAATAACTGCTGATGATATGCTTTAGAGGGTTTTCCTGTTTTATAATCTATAATCACGACTTCGTCTTTCGAATAAAAAACTAACCTATCTGGAATTACTATTTGCCCATCAATATCCACAATTTCTCTTTCATTAAACACCACAAGCTCCCCAGAAAAATATTCTTTTAGCTCAGAGTGATTTGCTATTTGTTGTATATTTTTTATTACTTCAGATGATTTTTCTTGTGGCAATACTCCTTGCTGTTCATAACGATAAACCACTTTCTCAACATCTTCTTTCGTCTTTATTTCTGCCATCATTTCATGAACCAAATTACCAAACTCAATAGCTTTTCCTTGTTCTGTATCCCATAATTTTGATGCACTTGCCAGCATATATATATTATGTTCTTTCCAAGGTGTAGATATAAAGCACTCTTGTATTTGAACTCCTGATGCTTTCTCTTTTAAAATACTTACCCTTTCTTTATTTCCAAAGGAATACTCCAAAACTTCATCATTCCATTCACCTACCTTTTTTAGGTAGTTAATAAATACTCCCGAGTAAAAATTCGTATTTTCTTCTCCTTTGGATGAAATTTTATTTTCTGTTACAATATATAATTGCTCAACAGCCCTAGTGAGTGCTACATATAATAAATTGAAATTATCTAATTCCAGCTCTTCTCTTTGTTGTTCATAAATCTCAAAACCTCTATCATTCACATAATTCAACTCTTTATTAAAAGGAACGAGTAATTCTTTAAACTTGTCGTAATTCTCTGGTAATTCATTTAACCAAACCTTAGGATTTACTTGTCGGTAAATGTCCAAATCGTATGGAAAAATAACTACTGGAAATTCTAAACCTTTTGATTTATGAATTGTCATAACCTGTACCGCATTTCCACTCTCAGGAGCTACAATGCTCAGCTTATCTTTTTTTTCCGACCAATAATCTAAAAATTCTTGAATACTTGTTCCTTTTCGTTGTTGTTCTAAAACCACATCTAAAAAGAATTGCACATAGGCATCTGATGAAGCTATTAGCTGAAAACTTCTAATAATTTCCTCTATTTTCTCGTAAAATGGTAGCTGATGAAATGTAGATAAATCAAAAGATGTTCCATATTCTTTTAACTCTAAAAAGAGTTTTTCATTTGATTGACGTATTAAACTATCGATAAACAAGTGCTTATCTTTAGCTACTTTTAAATGTTCTTGCAAAAAATACAGCATTTCCAGACAGGTTTCCTTATCATTTGGATGCTGAATTACTTGCAAAACATTTACTATAAAATTGACTTTAGAACTATTTTCTAACAGTAATGTTTCCGAGGAAACTATATCAATTCCGTTTTCAGATAAGTAATTTGCTACTGCAATTCCATCTTTCTTTTTACGAACTAAAATACAAATCTCATTCAGCGTAAAGTCAGCTTCTAAATTTTTAACAAGCTCTAAAACTTTCTTTGGATACTTAATTCCTTCCTCTTCTTTATTTTCTTCTTTCCTTAAAAAAGAAAGCGAGACATATCCCCCTTTTTTAGCAGTTGTTAATTGTTTATTTCCTTCAATAAATAATTGTTTATATGATTCGTTTTGAAGAAAATTTGCTGTATGTTGAAAGAACTGATTATTAAAATTAATCACCTCAGCATAACTTCTAAAATTAGTTTCTAAAGTTTTTACTTCTTTAGAAATTTGAAACGGATTATCTTTTTCTGAACCCAATCCTATAAATTGTTCTGATTTACCTCCACGCCAACGATAAATTGCTTGTTTTCCATCACCTACCAACAACAAATTACTATTTTCTTGTGCTAGCGCATTATCTATTAGCGGTATTAAATTTTGCCATTGTAAGGTTGATGTATCTTGCATTTCATCAATAAAATAATGCATAAATCGTTGCCCGATTCGCTCGTAAATAAACGGAGCAGGTTGGTCTTTGATGTTTTCAGAAATTAAATGATTGAACTCTGCATTCAATCTTAAATTATTTTCATCTTTTAAGTGTGTTAATTCTTGATTGATATTGTTTAAAACTGCTAATGGAATAATACTTTTCAACGCTAGCTTATTCATTGAAAACTGTTGATATAACTTTTCCGATTCAGTGTATAAACTCAATAACTTTGGCAAAACTCCTTCAATAGCAGATTTTATATCCTCTGATTTTGATTTTGAATAAAAGTTACCCTCCTCAATTCGTTCCCTTAATTTACTTTGATCAAAAAACTTTGCTTTTTCAGGATTTTTAGACAGTGCTACAAAATGATTTGGCAACATTGATCGGTAAAAATCTTTATGATCTAGCTGTACTGATTGAATAGCTTGCAAAGCTTCTTCTCCAATTTCTTTCCAACGTTTTTTTATTTGCGTTTGATGTTTTGACAACTTTGTTTTTAGATTAGTAAAATCGGCAAGTTCGTTATCAGCTAGGTTTTTAAAATGCTTGGTATCATCTTCATTCAACAAAATTTTAGCAAACTCATTTAATTCACGAGAGATATCCCATGATTTATCATCATCTGCTTTATCTAGAGAAAAATCAATAAGTAATTTAGTCAACGTTTCATCACTTCCTATTTTTGAAATCAGTACATCTACTGCTTCATTTAGCAAAGAAACAGCATCCATTTCCACTTCAAAATTAAGTGGTAGCCCTAAATCATAAGCAAAACTCTTAATAATTTTATGTGTAAAACTATCAATCGTAGTAATTGAAAAAGCAGAATAATTTCGAAGAATTTCATTTAATATTTTTTTACTTCGGTCTTTTACAACACTTCTATCAAGTAATGTTTCTTCTAAAATAATCTCAAGTAAATCATTTGCTTCTCCTTCTGCAAAAGCTTGTAAGTTATCTAATACACGCTCTTTCATTTCACCAGCCGCCTTGTTGGTAAACGTAATTGCCAATATTTTTTGAAAGCGAAAAATATCTTCAGATTGCAACAAAACCTTTAGATACTCTTTAACTAATGTAAAAGTTTTACCACTACCAGCAGAGGCATTGTATACTTGAAAAGTTGACGGGTTTTCTAACAAAGTAAAATATAATTAGGTAAGCAATTTAACCAAAAAAAGATTCCCGCTTTTGCGGGAATTGTACTTTTATGTTTCATACGAGGTTTTTTCTATCCTAAACCAACATCTAACGACATCATTACTATAAACCCACCAATAAAACCTAAGGTAGCAATATCAGTATATTTATCTCGTTGGGTTTCAGGAATTACTTCTTCAACTACTACAAAAATCATCGCTCCTGCAGCAAATGCTAATGCATAAGGTAAAATTGGCGTAAAAAAAGATACCGCTACTGCACCTAGAACTGCTGCCATAGGCTCAACGATAGCTGATAATTGTCCGTACCAAAAACTTTTAAAACGACTTACGCCTTGTCTTCTTAATGGCATTGCAACTGCAAATCCTTCTGGGAAATTTTGAATTCCAATACCAATAGCTAGCGAAATAGCAGCAATTATCATTTCGGTTTGCTCTACCCCAACCATGGTTGAAGCTGCTCCAAACAACACTCCTACTGCCAAACCTTCTGGAATATTGTGTAAGGTAATTGCCAAAACCAACAAAGTTGTTTTATGCCAATTTGTTTTAACTCCTTCAACTTCGTCTTCTTTAAAATTAATATGCAAATGTGGCAACCATTTATCCATTCCAAAAAGCGCCAAAGCCCCCAGAGCAAACCCTATTGCCGAAGGAAGTACTTTTACAAATCCTTCACCCGGACTGTTATCAATTGCAGGTGATAGCAAACTCCAAAAACTTGCTGCCACCATTACTCCTCCTGTAAAACCAAGCATTCCATCTAAAACAGCTCTATTCATTTTTTTAAAAAAGAATACTAAACTTGCTCCTAAAGCAGTTAAGCCCCAAGTAAATAACGAGGCATACAATGCTGCTTGAATTGGGTGTTCTTTACCAAAACTTACTAGTTGATTAAATAAATCCATTTATAAAATTATTTCTTATTATTTGCTTAACGTGGTTTTTGAATATATAGATTGCTTGCTATTTTATTAGATACTGTAAGAGTTTTCCCGTCCATTTCTATGACTAAAGAACCATCAAAAGGCTCTTTTTCTACCACTTTTATTTGTTTCCCTAATGCTATTTCTTGCTTATCTAAAAATCGTAAAAACTCTGAAGAACTATCATCAACACCAACGCAAACACCTATTTCATTTTTCTTTAAAGTAGACAACAAACTTTTTTCTATTATTTGCAAGTTTCCTTCTTTGTCTGGAATAGGGTCTCCATGCGGGTCTCTTTTTGGATAATCTAAAAAAGCATCTAATTCGTTAATTAATTTTGGAGATTTAATATGCTCTAACTGTTCTGCTACTTCATGCACTTCATCCCAAGAAAAATTAAGCTTATCTACCAAGAAAACTTCCCATAACCTATGTTTACGAACAATATTTGCTGCTATTTTCTTTCCAAAATCAGTTAATGTTACTCCTTGGTATTTTTTATAGCTAACTACGTTTTTTTCTGATAATTTTTTAACCATATCAGTTACTGAAGATGCTTTTGTATCTAACTTCTTTGCAATCGCATTCGTGCTAATTCCTTTTTTGTAATCAGCAGCTAAATGATACATTGTTTTTATATAGTTTTCTTCAGATTGACTAAACATTATATTTTTTTTAGGTATGCAAATATATAGTTTTTGATTTAATTAAACATATTTTTAGTCAAGACTAAAAATTAATTTATATTTGCAAAAATATTTAATTTTAAAAACTGTTTAACAGTAAACTATTTTCAACATGAAAAATCATATTACCTTAGTAATTATATTATTATCAACTATTGTAAGCGGACAAACAATTAAAGGGAAAGTCACTTCATCTTCAGGAGAAACTATACCTTTCGCTAATGTATTTATAAAGGGAACAGAAAACGGAACAACTACAGATGAATCTGGAAACTACACATTAAAAACAGCTAAAAACAAATTTGTTTTAGTTGCTTCATCTATTGGTTTTTTATCAGAAAGAAAGACTATTACAATAAACGCTAACGAAGAAAAAACTGTAAATTTCATACTGACTGAAACTGCAGAAATTCTAGATCAAGTTACTGTTACTGGAACACGTACTGATAAACGCAGAACTAACAGCCCAGTTATAGTTAATGTTATCAATAGCCAAACCTTATCAGATGTACAAGCTTGTAACTTATCTGAAGGGTTAAAATTCCAAACTGGTTTACGTGTAGAAACAGATTGCCAAACTTGTAACTATACCCAACTTCGTATGAATGGTTTAGCTGGCGGGTATTCACAAATTTTAATTAATGGTCGTCCTATTTTTAGTCCGTTAACTGGGTTATATGGTCTAGAGCAAGTACCTACTAATATGATTGAACGTATAGAAGTAGTCCGCGGTGGTGGCTCTGCCTTATATGGTTCAAGTGCCATAGGAGGAACTGTAAATGTAATTACAAAAATTCCGAAGAAAAATAATTACAGCATTGGTTATACTTATCAAAATATTAAAGGAGTTTCAGATCACATAATTGCTGGAAATGCTACAATAGTAAATGAAGACAGAAATGCCGGTGCTTCGTTTTTTATCAATAATAGAAAAAGAGACCTGTATGATGCTAATGGTGATAATTTTTCTGAATTACCTGAATTGAAAAATAATTCCTTTGGAACTAATTTATTCTTCCTTCCAACAGATAATCAAAAAATAGAGGTTAACTTTAGTAAAATGAATGAATATCGTTATGGTGGTGAAATGGTAGATAAAGCTCCTCATTTTGCGCTACAATCAGAAGAACGTGTGCATGATGTTTATGTAGGAAATATTGATTATCAAATTAATTTTAATGATGATAAAAGCTCTATAATTTCCTATTTAGCTACACAATATACCGATAGAGAACACTACACAGGAATTCGCCCTGACATAAACACTCCTGAAGACACAGAACATTTAGCTAAACCACCATATGGTAACTCTACGACAACGACTTTTCAAGGAGGTTTACAATTCAATCATAAATTAGAGAAATTTTTAGGTGGAAATAATGTACTGACTTTAGGTGGTGAGTTTGTACAAGATGATGTTTTTGATGTTATAGAAGCATACGAGTACAAAGTAGATCAATTAACTCAAAACTTCGGATTCTTTTTCCAAAGCGATTGGGAAATCAACAAGCAATTAAATTTACTAACAGGTATTCGCTACGACAACCATAAATTAAACGCTTTAAAGCAAGACGGAACTGAAAAAACTATTGTAAACAACGTAGCTAGTCCACGAGTGTCCCTATTATTCAAGCCTTTTAAAAACACACAAATCAGAGGAACTTGGGGAACTGGTTTTAGAGCTCCACAAGCTTTTGACACCGATTTACACATAGCTTTTGCTGGTGGTGGAATTTCTCGAGTATTATTAGCAGATGATTTAAAAAGAGAACGCTCTAACAGCTACACACTTTCATTCAACTACGACAAGCCTACTGAGCATTATATTTACGGATTTACTTTTGAGAGTTTTTACACTAACTTAAAAGATGCTTTTTATTTAGAATCTATTGGAGAAGATGAATTTGGTGAAGTATTTGAAAAAAGAAATGGTGATGGTGCCGTAGTAAAAGGAATCACTTTAGAAACACGTTTAAACTACGATGGAATTTTACAACTGGATGCAGGCTTTACCTATCAGTCAAGCCAATATAATTCAGCCATTAATAATTCAGACGAACTACCTTTAAAAAGAGAGTTTTTACGAACACCTAATACCTATGGATATGCTACTGCAACTTATACTCCCAATCAAAAATTTAAAACAGCTTTGAATTTAGTATATACTGGAAGTATGGAAGTACTACATTTGGCTTCTCCACAAAACCTTATAAAAGACGAGTACTTTAACTCTCCTTCTTTTTTTAATTTAGGGATTAACGCTAGCTATACTTTTAATTTAGAAAAACTTAACACGAACCTAGAACTTACTACTGGAATCAAAAATATTTTTGATGAATACCAGTCAAAATTTGATATAGGTAAAGAGCGTGACAGCAATTTCATTTACGGTCCTGCTACACCAAGAACTTTTGTTTTTGGTATAAAGTTTACAAACAATTAATACTTTGATAACATATCAAAAGCCAGTTAACATTAACTAAACATTCTAATAATACAAACGTAATTTACACCTAACATTAGCTTTACTATTTAACTTGAATTTTGCGGGATAAATAAACAGAATTCAAAGATTAGAATGAAAAAAATATTATTTATAGCTTTTTTAAGCTTATGTAATCTAGCATTTTCTCAAAGCAAAGGTACTGTTACTGGTACAGTTACTGACAAAGAAATGAGTGGAGAGGCGTTACCTTTTGCGAATGTCTTTATTAAAGGAACTTCTATCGGGGGGACAACCGATATGGACGGTAAGTACACACTTAGTGTGCCTGCTGGAAACCAAACCATTGTGTTTAGTTTCGTTGGTTATCAAACTATTGAAAAACAAATAGTAATAAAAGAAAACGAAACACTTACAGTAAACCAAGAATTAGGCGCTAATGAAGGGGTAGCATTAGACGAGGTTAAAATTAACGCAACTGTTAGTAGAGAAAAAGAAACTGCTTTACTATTAGAACAAAGAAAAGCTACAGTAATTAAAGAAAGTATTGGAGCCCAAGAACTATCTAAAAAAGGAGTTTCTGATGCTGCTGCTGCGACTACAAAAATTTCAGGTGTTAATAAAAGTGAAGGCTCAGGTGATATATACATTCGTGGTTTAGGTGACAGATATTTATCTACTACTATGAATGGATTACCAATTCCTTCAGACGACGTAAGTAATAAAAATGTTAATTTAAGTTTATTCAACACTAATGTTATACAAAACGTAGGTATTAGCAAAACATACTCAACTGGAGGTTATGCTGACCAAGCATCAGGAAATGTAGATATTGCTTCTAAAGAATACACAAAAGATATGTTTTCTATAGGTATCAGTGGAGGCGTTAACACAAATGCTATAGATGTTGATAACTTCAGAAGTACTATTATTAATGATGATGTAACTTTTGGATTTCACCAAAAGAAATTTGCTCTTCAAAACCAAATGACCCTACAAGGATGGGATACTAAAAAAGGAGAAACTCCAATTAATTATGGAATCTCATTATCAGGAGCCAAAAGATTCAACTTATTTAATAAAGAATGGAAAATATTAGCTTCTGCTTCACATTCTAAATCATCTGAATACAGAAATGGTTTATTTAGAGCTTATAGATCTAATGTATTAAACAACTCGTTTACTGACGTTGAAAACTTCATTGCTAAAACAAACTCGACTGGTTACATAAGAGTTGATTTAAAGTTAAACGATAATAATAAATTAAAATACAACACTTTATTTGTTAATAAAGGAGAAGATGGATTATATGAACAAGGTAGAAATGGAGAAGGATATGTGTTTGATCAAGACCCACAAGAAAATGGGGCTTTTGTAAGAGACCAAAACTTTAAACAAACAACTATGTTTGTTAACCAATTAATGGGGGAACACAAGTGGAATAAAAACAATGAATTAAATTGGGCTGCAGGTTATAATTTTGTTTTGGCAGAAGAGCCAAACCGTATTAGAAATGAAGTAAACATTTTAGATGTTAACTCTAGTCCATTAATTCAATTCGCTCACGTTGGAGATTACCAACAAAGAAAGTCTTCTCAAAAAATTGAAGATACTGAATATAATGCTTTTATTGAAAATCACTGGTCTTTAGGTAATGTTGCTGATGAATACGAAGAAAAGCCTTATAAGTTAAACTACGGATTAAACTTCCGTAAAAAAGAAAGATCTTTTAACTCTTTATTTATTGGATTTAGAGCAAAAGATTTTACAGCTCCTTCTGTTGATCAAATTTCAGAAACATTACAACAAGGAACGAACGCTGGTTTAATTTTAAGAGAACAACAACCAGATTTATACCAAGGTGAGTTGTTGGTTTTAGCTGCTTATACCAACTTTGACTTCAAATTTGACAACAAATTATCTGGTAATATCGGCTTGCGTTTTGAGAGAGATGAAATTGACATGGCTTGGAATGTAGCTAACCGTCCTGGTAGATTTGGATCAACTAATAGAGTTTACGAAAGCTTATACCCAAGTGTAAACTTAAAATATGAATTAAACGACAGAAACTTTATCCGTTTTGCATCAAGTGTAACTCAAACGTTACCTGAATTTAAAGAATTGTCTCCTTTCGAATACGTTTCTCCAACTGGTCGTGTTATTGGGGGTAACGAAGATTTAGAAAAATCTGACGTATATAATGTTGATTTAAAATGGGAGTTTTTCCCTAGCAGAAGCCAATTAGTTTCAGCTACCGCTTTTTACAAACAAATCAACAACCCTATAAACTTAACACAAGATCAAGGTTCATCAGGTTACTTTAAATTCTTCAATACAGGTGAGCAAGCTGATATTATAGGTTTCGAAATTGAAGGTAGATTAGATCTTTTAAAGAATGAAGACGAAGAAACCGTATTAAATGCTACGGCTAACTTAACTAAGATGTGGTTTAATCAAGATTTATCTCCTAGATACCAATTTAAAGGAAAATCTGAATCTGAATTACAAGGAGCTTCAGACTTTATTGTTAATGGTTCTTTAAGTTATTCTAACAACAAAGAAAATGAATTTATCGCTACTTTAACAGGTAACTACGCTTCTGATAAGATTTATGCATTGGGTGCTCCTGAAGATTTTGACAATAGCGCTACTCTATATAATGATGAGATTATTGAAAAAGGTTTTGTAACTCTAGACCTTGTATTAAGCAAGCAAATTTTTAAAGGATTTACTGCAAAGTTAGTTGGTAAAAACTTATTAGATCCAAAAATTGAACAAACTCAATTAGTTCGTGATTTAAACACTTTAATTGAAACTAATGAAACTGTGCTGTCTTACAAAAAGGGAAGACAAGTTTCTCTGAGCTTAAATTACACATTTTAAGCTTCATTAACCTTAAATTAATATTCATTGCTTTATATAACAATCAATTAATATTCAGTTAAAAGAAACAAAAAATACAGGCTCTTAATTTGCAGAATAAAATTAAACTAAAGAAGTCAAAATGAAAAGATCATTCAAATTATTAAGTATAGCAGCTCTTTCTGCTGCAACTTTAACTTTTACAAGTTGTGGTAGTGACGACCCAGCTATTTTACCTCCAGATGTTTCTGATGTTGTAGAAAAATTACAAAACGGAATCATGAGTGGTGAACTTTCAGAAGATTATACATTATCAAACGCCTCTTATTCTTTAACTAGCTCTTTCGTTATTAAAGACGGTGCTACATTAACTATTCCTGCAGGAACTAGTATTGTTGCAGATGCTAAAGGTACAGATGTTTATATTGCTGTTTTACAAGGTGGAAAAATTAACATTAACGGAACTAACAGCAACCCAGTAGTTATGAGTTCTAGTGATGGTAAACCAGGTGACTGGGGTGGTTTAACTATTTGTGGTAAAGCTACTACTACTGCAGGTACAAATGTTACTGCTGAAGTTGGTGGATTTATTTATGGTGGTACTCAAGATGATGATAACTCTGGAGTTATCAAAAACTTGGTAATTAAAGGTACTGGTGCTCAAATTAACACTGAATCTCAATACAATGGAGTTTCTTTCTATTCAGTAGGTTCTGGAACTACAGTTGAAAACATTGCTGTATTTGATGGAGCTGATGATGGAGTTGAATTCTTTGGAGGAACTGTTTCTGCTAAAAATATATATTTAGAAAACTTAGAAGATGATGCTATTGACTGGACTGAAGGATGGAATGGTACTGTTGAAAACTCTTATGTAGTAAATACAAAAGCTGGTTTCTCAACTGTTGTAGAAGCTGACAAAGACAACAAAAACCCTAAGTTAGTTAACTTAACAGCCAAATCAATTGTTGGTGGTACTGCTTTACAATTTAAAAAGCAATCTGGTGCTACTATTACAAACTTATTCTTAGAAGGATATGATGACAATATCGATATGAAAGACGGTGGTCCTTTAGCAAACGTTATTATCGAAGGAGAAGCTGCAAAATTAGATACTGAATACAAAGCAGGAACTAAAGTTGATATCTCTGGCTGGTCATTTATCAATGGTGAAATCGTTGAAATTACTCCTTTAGTAGGTGAAGTTACAGGAAACGTAACATTAACTTCTAATAAGACTTATAACTTAACTGGATCTTATATCGTAAAAGACGGAGCTACGTTAAATATTGAAGCGGGTACAAAAATTATTGTTGATCCAAAAGGAACTGATGTATATATAGCTGTTTTACAAGGTGGAAAAATCAACATTAATGGAACTGTTGATGCTCCTGTAGTAATGGCTTCTGCTGCTGGAAAACCAGGAGATTGGGGTGGTTTAACTATTTGTGGTAAAGCAACAACTTCTGCTGGTACAGATGTTACAGCTGAAGTTGGAGGATTTATCTACGGTGGTACTCAAGATGACGATAACTCTGGAGTTATTAAAAACTTAGTAATTAAAGGTACTGGTGCTCAAATTAACACTGAATCTCAATATAACGGAGTTTCTTTCTACTCAGTAGGGTCTGGAACTGTTGTTGAAAATATCGCTGTAATTAACGGTGCTGATGATGGAGTTGAATTTTTTGGAGGAACTGTTTCTGCAACTAACCTATACTTAGAAAATAACGAAGATGATTCTGTAGATTGGACAGAAGGATGGAACGGAAAAGTAACGAATACTTACATTTCTCACACTATTGCTGGTTTCTCAACTGCTTTTGAAGGAGATAAAGTAAACAACAATCCTCAGTTTGAAAACTTAACAGCTATTTCAACTGTTGGTGGTACCGCTTTACAGTTTAAAAAGACATCTGGAGCTACCATTACTAATATCTGGTTAGAAGGGTATGACAAAAATATTGACATGAAAGATGGAGGACCTTTAGCAAACGTTGTAATTGATGGAGAAGCTGCTTCTACTACAGCTGATTACAAAACAGGAACTAAAGTTGATATTTCAACTTGGTCATGGAAAGAAGCTGGATTATAATAGCTTACCTAATAAATCATTTATTAAAAACCGAGCAATATGCTCGGTTTTTTTATTTCTATTTATTTACTTTTTGATAATCCCAGGTTAACTTATGAATAAGAAAAAAACTTGATTTTTATAATGATTAATTATAAAATATAAAAACTATGAAAAAAATTACCTTATTATTTTTATTCACTATTCCTTTATTCTGTTTTGGTCAATCATACAAATACCACAGAGTTAAAGATTTAGGAAACTCAATTTCTGTTGCAACTGAATCATTTTGTAATGATCTAGGTTCGAAACACCATAAACTAAATATATATTTAGTTTCTAAATTAGAAATAAATGAAGTTTACTATTTTCAAGATGTAGATGGTCAAAATTTTTATGGAAAAATAATACAGGCTGAGGATAGTTCAGATCAAGATGCTGATGAGTTCATAAATGAGAGCAATGTTAGTGATATAATAGATATTACTTGTAATACGGACACCGATGGAGATGGAATAAATGATACTGAAGACAACTGTCCTAACACTTCAAATGCAAATCAAAATGATATGGATAATGATGGAATTGGTGATGCATGTGACTCACAAGACAATAGAGACTCAGATGGTGATGGGGTACAAAACTGGCAAGACAACTGCCCTAACCAAGCAGGTCCTTCTTCTAACAATGGATGTCCTGTTGGTGACCCTGATTTTGTTGTCGCTAGTATGTCTATCAATGCAGGAGGAACCTATACGAGTACAGACACATCTGGAGCATTAACTCTAAGAACCAACCAAAACCATAAATTCTGTGTTAATATTAAAAACATAGGAGCTGCAACCGGTACAATTAATAATACAGCTTTAATTCTAACAAACAGCTCGAGCTTGAATAGTTCAAGTATTGTAGCTAACCTTCCTTATCCTAGCTCTTCGTTAAACATAGCTCCAAACCAAACTAAAGAGATGTGCTCAGAAATATATATATGGGATAATTACTTAGGATATAACCTTTCAAACTTTAATTATTTACATGCTATAGCAGATTATCATGGAAATACGTCTGAATCTGATGAGAGTAACAATCAGGCTTACGCTAGCGTTAACTCCTCTTCTTCTAAAACATCTACTCAGTTGACTATCCATGATGTAAACGGGAATAAGGTTAAAGAAACTACTATCAACAATAAAACAGAAGAAACTGATGTTATTAAAAGCCTATCCGAAGGTTTCTATTTTATTGATAAAGACGGTAAAAAAAGTAAAATTTATAAAAAGAATTAATATCCTTTCTTTAAATAAAAAAAACCGAGCAAATTGCTCGGTTTTTTTTGTTTATTCTTTTACATCGGAAAGTTTATATAAAAACCTTCTAGCTTTTTAATTCTTTTGGTGGGGTTATTACATCAAATGTACTTGAGCTATATTCCTTATCAACTATGTTTTAAACAATTCTACTAATAGTTAACCCATCTCTTATAGGCAGTAATACAGTTTCTAAACGACTATCTTCATTTAAAAGTCTATTATACTCTAAAAGAACTTTAGTGTCTATATCTTTAGGATTTAACTTCTCAACTACTTTTCCGCTCCAAAGTACATTATCAGATAAAATAACACCTCCTTTATTCATTTTTTCAATAATCAAGTGAAAATAGTTTACATAGTTAGATTTATCTGCATCGATAAATACTAAATCAAATTTGGAATCTATAGTTGGAATTATATCTAAAGCATTACCAACATATTGAGTTATTTGGTTTTTATGGTCAGATTGCTGAAAGTATTTATGTTGGAGCTCCTCTAACTCTTCATTTTTATCAATCGTATGAATCATTCCATCTTTTGAAAGTCCTTCAGCCAAGCATAAAGCAGAATACCCTGTGTATGTACCAATCTCTAAAATTGATTTAGGTTGAATTAATTTTGAAATCATAGATAAAACTCTTCCTTGAAAAGCCCCACTTAACATGCGAGGATTTAAAACCTTTTGCCAAGTTTCTCTACTTAGTTCTTGTAGTATTTTTGGTTCTGCTTGAGAATGTTTAACAACATAATTATCTAATTCTTCAGGTAAAAAGTTCATGTAGGTTGTTTTTAATGGGCAAAATTAAAAAAACGGAATTTATCACTATAATAAATTCCGTTTCAATCTAACAAAAAATCAAAAAATGGTTCTTTAAAAAACCAAAATTGTCTAATTAAATTTACTTAACTGTTCTTTTAATTTTTCTTTGTCTTTACTTGATAAACAAGCGGTATGTTTTTTACAATCTTCTGATTTTAACTTGAAGATATCAGACATTTTTCTATTTTGTTTTGTATACAAGGCACAAATCTTACAAGTTAATAAATGCCAAGTAAGTTGCATTCTTTCATATATAGAAGCTTCTCCATATTGACTTTTGTCACAAATGGTAGTAGCTTCATCACATGTAATTTTTAAAAATTTAAACATTTTTTTACTTATTAAACCAGTTCTTTTCCATACAGCTTCTTAACTGTGTTCTTGCTCTATGTATTATAACCCATAAATTGGACGGAGAAATATCTAACTCCTTACAAATATCTTCAGTTTCAAATTGTTGAATTGTTTTCATTTTAAAAACCATGGCATATTTTTCAGGAAGGCCATCAATACATTTATCTAATTGATTTTTTAACTCTTCATTTTCAATATTCCTATCAGCATCATTATCCCATGTTTGTGGTACTCGCTCCTCAATCCAGTTTCCTTCATTTTCTCCGCTATCATAAAAACTCATTCTAACTTCAGCTTGTCCTTTTTTAGAATTTATTTTTCGATAATAATCGATTATTTTTCTCTTTAAGATTGAAACTAGCCATGTTCGTTCTGTAGACTTTCCTTCAAAGTTTTTAGCAGATTTTAATCCTGCAAAAAAAGTTTCTTGCACTAAATCTTTAGCTATGTTTGAATTATTTACACGAACAACAGCATAATTGAATAAATAATCTGCATAATTGTCTACCCATTTATCAGGAGATAAAGTATTTGAAGGATTTGTTAGATTCATTAAATCAAAGATAAGTTATTTTTTGTGGAAATAAGTAACATAAATTCTACTTAGTCCATTAGGAGTATTTTTAATAAAATTAATTATTTCATCTAAACTTTTCTTTTTACTTAACTTATTTGAAATTTTACTTTTATTTGTTGTATAATAAATTTTATTACTTGAAAGGTCTACAAAAGGGCAATAATCTAATTTGTTAGAGTTAATATTTGTTAAATGCCTAGAAGCTAACCATTCGTTATTTCTTCCTTTTTTACTTATGTATAGGTCACCTCTACCTAAATCATCTTTTCTTCCATACGAAGTGAAAATGATAAAACTTTCATCTGGAGCAACAAAGGCATTAAACTCGTATTTTTCAGAATTTACTCCAGGACCAAGAGAAACAGGTTTGGAGTAAACACCATTAATAAGTCTACTTACATAAATATCTTCTTTACCTTTAGAGTTTTCATATTCTGCAGTAAAAAATAAGTCTCCTTTTTTTGTCACTGACGGATAAAATTCATCCGCAGGAGTATTAACTGGCGACCCAATATTTATAGGCTTAGACCAATCATGAGAAAAAGACTCACGTGTTACATACCAAATATCCATGTCTTTCTTTACCTCACCAGAGGTATTATTCTTTCTGTTAGAAGCAAAGAAAAGCTTCAATCCGTCAGGAGACAAAAAGGGCTCTAAGTCTTTATGCCTACCTGAAAAGTTAACAACTCCAGGTTTCTGCCATTTTCCATTTACTTTTTTGGAAAAAGCTATAAACGAATATTCTTTCAAGTAGCTTTCAACAGTGAAATAAAATTCATCTTGATTTTTGCTTATTGAAAAATCTCTGACGTTTGGTAAATCACTAAATAACTCTGGATAAAATAATTTAGGTTCTTGAGCAAAACTAAAGCAAGAAACAAATAAAAAAAGAAATCCAATTTTTTTCATAAAACTATTGTTTAAGGGCTTTACAATTGTTTCTACGTCTCATATCAACTAAGTATATAATCTCCCATTTTCCATTATTATTAAAAAGTTGGAAAGAATTTGCTCCACAATGACTAAACTTATCATTGAGGTAAAATTCGTACAGAGTCCATACAGAAGCTAAATTACCATCCACTTTAATATCCCATGACACTAATTTTTCTAAATAAGTATGTTCTGGTTTTTTATTAGCAATATTAGTAAGTAATTTGGCTTTACTTTCTGTAACCAAAACTTTTTTGCCTTCTTTATCTGTAAAGGTAGTTTGAATGTTAGTCGTGGAATTAAGAGTTGAACTTACCAATGTACTATCCCCTTTATGAAGCCCTTCAAAAAAGGTTTCAATCGTATTTTTTATAGCTTTTTCTTGAAGATTTTCTTGAGCATTTACAACAGTAGAAATTACAAAAACAATAAGTAAAGCGAATATCTTTTGCATTTTAGTTTGATTTAGTTAGGTAAAGCTATTAAAAAAATAAAAGGCTAAAATTTAATTAACAGAAGATTAACGGCATTAAAAAAAGTAAATTAAAGAGATTATGAAAATATAATAAATAAAACCAATGAATAATAATTATGTATTTTTACAATCCATAAAAAAAAAGAAATGTCTGTAGCAAAAAAACAATATAAAAGAATTACCACTAAATCTCTTGTTGAAATGAAAGCAAATGGAGAGAAAATCTCAATGCTTACAGCCTATGATTATACCATGGCAAAAATTGTTGATGGTGCAGGAATAGACGTAATTCTAGTGGGAGATTCAGCATCAAATGTAATGGCTGGCCATGAAACTACATTACCTATTACATTAGATCAAATGATATATCATGCAAGTTCTGTAGTAAGAGGAATTGATCGTTGTTTAGTAGTGGTTGACTTGCCTTTTGGTAGTTATCAATCAGATCCAAAAGAAGCATTACGTTCCGCTATTCGAATTATGAAAGAAAGTGGAGCGCACTCAATAAAATTAGAAGGAGGAAAAGAAATAAAAGACTCTATCAAACGAATTTTAAACGCAGGTATTCCTGTAATGGGGCATTTAGGGTTAACACCTCAATCTATTTATAAGTTCGGAACTTATACAGTAAGAGCAAAAGAAGAAGCTGAGGCAGAAAAGTTAATGACAGATGCTTTAATGTTGGAAAGATTAGGTTGTTTTGCTATTGTATTAGAAAAAGTTCCTGCTAAGTTAGCACAAAAAGTTGCTGAAGCTTTAACAATTCCAGTTATAGGAATTGGAGCAGGTGCAGGTGTAGATGGACAAGTATTAGTAACTCACGATATGTTAGGAATGACACATGAGTTTAATCCTCGTTTCTTACGTAGGTACTTAGATTTATATACAGGAATGACAAATGCATTTGAACAGTACATTACAGATGTTAAAAGTCAAGACTTTCCAAACGAAGAAGAACAGTATTAATGTAAAAGTCTTCCTTTTGGGAGACTTTTTTGTTTAAGATTATATTTTTAAAATGAAAATACTTCATTTAGACACTAATCACTCTCTGTTAATAAATAAACTAAAGAATTTAGGTTTTGAAAACTATGAAGATTATATCTCTTCAAAATCAGAAATTGAAGCTAAAATTCATTTGTATGATGGAGTTATTATTCGTAGTCGATTTACCATTGATAAACAATTTTTAGATAAAGCATCAAACCTTAAATTTATAGGACGAGTAGGAGCTGGATTAGAAAACATTGATTGTGATTATGCTGAAAAGAAAGGAGTACACTTAATATCAGCACCAGAAGGAAATCGAAATGCAGTAGGAGAGCATACGTTAGGAATGTTACTTTCTTTGTTTAACAAGCTTAATAAAGCAGATAAAGAGGTACGAGAAGGTAAATGGTTACGAGAAGAAAATAGAGGTGTAGAATTGGATGGAAAAACTGTTGGAATCATCGGTTATGGTAATATGGGGAAAGCCTTTGCTAAAAAACTCCGTGGTTTCGATGTGGAAGTAATATGTTGTGATATTAAACCGAATGTTGGTGATAATAATTGTAAACAAGTTTCTTTAGAAGAACTTCAAAAAAGAACTGATGTTTTAAGTTTACATACTCCACAAACAGAATTAACGATGAATATGGTTAATTCAGACTTTATTAATGGTTTTTCAAAACCATTTTGGTTATTAAATACAGCTAGAGGAAAATCAGTAGTAACAAAAGATTTAGTAGTGGCTTTACAATCAGGAAAAGTTTTAGGAGCAGGATTGGATGTATTAGAGTATGAAAAAAAATCGTTTGAAAACCTATTTACAAACCAAGAAATGCCCGAGGCATTTCAGTATTTAATAAAAGCAGAAAATGTGTTGCTTTCTCCTCATGTTGCTGGTTGGACCATAGAAAGTAAAGAAAAGTTAGCGCAGACTATTGTAGATAAAATTAAAGAAAAATTTTGTTAACTTGATGCTTCAAAATCATGTAACATGAAATATGAAGCAGCTACAGTAGAAGAATATATTTCTCAAGTCCCAGAAGAACGACAAGAAGTTTTACAAAAGCTTCGTAAGCTTATTAAGGAAAACCTACCTAAAGGATTTGAAGAAGGAATCAATTATAATATGATTGGGTATTATGTTCCACATTCAAAATATCCCGATGGTTATCATTGTAATCCAAAATTACCACTTCCTTTTATGAATTTAGCTTCACAAAAAAACTCAATAAACCTATATCATAGTGGAATTTATGCTAAAAAAGAGTTATACGATTGGTTTGTGACAGAATATCCTAAGTATTCAAAAAGGAAATTAGATATGGGAAAAAGTTGTATTCGTTTTAAAAAGCTGGATGATATTCCGTATAAATTAATTACTAAATTATGTACAAAAATGACTGTAGATGAATGGATTTCTATCTACGAATCAGTTGTAAAAAAGAAATAAAATGAAGAAAAAAGGTAAAGTAATAGGAATAGGAGGAGTTTTTTTTAAAACAGAAGACCCGAAAGCAACGAAAGATTGGTATAAAAACAACTTAGGTTTTAACACAGATGACTGGGGTTGTACGTTTTGGTGGAAGGATAACGAAGGTAAGAAGGCATCAACACAATGGAGTCCGTTTGCGAATGATACAAACTATTTTGAACCGTCTAAAAAAGATTTTATGTTCAATTACCGAGTAGAAAACTTAGTGGAGTTGTTAGAAGAGTTAAAAGAAAAAGGAATTACAGTGATGGATAAAATAGAGGAATATGATTATGGTAAGTTTGGATGGGTTGTAGATTTAGATGGAAATAAAATTGAATTATGGGAGCCAAAAGACGAAGCTTTTTTATAAATTTAGCACCGTCTAATAAATAAAAAAATAAAAAAATGGATGTAATTGATGAAAACGGGAATACTGTTCCTAATCAAGAAAGTAAACGTGTATTAGCTGGTATTTTAGGAATAATCATAGGGGTATTTGGAATTCACAAATTTGTGTTAGGATATACAAAAGAAGGAATAATAATGCTATTGGTAACTGTGTTAACTTGTGGTTTTGGTGGCTTTGTAAGTAGTATTATTGGTTTAATTGAAGGAATTATTTATCTAACAAAATCAGATGAAGAATTTGTTGAAACCTATCAAGTAAATAAGAAAGGATGGTTCTAATCATCATATAAAAAAGCGCCTTGAGGCGCTTTTTTTATTTCAATTCAGAAAGGTTGTATAAAAAACCTTCCAGCTTTTTTAATTCTTTTGGTGGGTTACCTGCATCAAATGTACTTGACCTATATTCCTTATTAGCTATTTTAATAGTAAACTTCGCATGCAAAGCTACGTCTGTTATTCTTTTTTCACTTGGTGCTTGTAAATCGCTTATTTGTTCTAAATTCAACTCATTTACTATAGTGTTTAATTCTTCTAATTGTTCTTTAGTTACTTTTTTACTCCCTTCTTTTTGATTTATTTTGTACGATAAGTTATTTCCTTCGATAGTTAACTGCACTATACTTCCTCTTGTTTGAGCTTCATAAGCTATTTTATCAAACTCTTTTATTTTATTTTGTGCTGCAGCACAGTTCATCATTAATAAAAATACTACAGGAGTTATTATTTTTAGGTATTTCATCTATTCTTACTTTCTAGTTAATCATAATAAAAAGACGCTCTTTTAAATAAAGAACGTCTTAATATATGAATTTCGTATTAAAATAAATTAGTCTGCTATAGTAGACTCTAAATTCTACTGTAACAAATACTACACACCTATTCTAGTTTTTTGATCTTCTGTAAACATGTATATACAAGTATCATTAAAATAATAATCCACAAAGGGTTTATAACCTTTGCAAACATTTTAAAAACATTAATTATGAATAATAATTAACACTTTAAAAACAACTAGTGATAAACAAGTAAAATATCTGCTTAAATACCAAATATAAAAAAGACACCTAAATTAGGTGTCTTTTTATACTATATTATATTAAATAGCTATTTAAGCTTTTTCTTAACTGCTACTTCAGTATATGCTTCTAATGTATCTCCTTCTTTAATATCGTTATATCCTTTAATTTGAAGACCACAATCGTATCCTTTAGTTACTTCCTTAACATCGTCCTTAAAACGTTTTAATGAAGCTAACACACCATCATGAACTACAATTCCATCTCTAATTACACGAACTTTAGAGTCTCTTGTAATTTTCCCTGTCATCACCATACATCCTGCAATGTTACCAATCTTAGAAATTTTATAAACTTCTCTAATTTCAACATTACCAAGAACTTCTTCTTTCATTTCAGGAGACAACATTCCTTCCATTGCATCTTTCAGGTCGTTGATAGCGTCATAGATGATTGAATAAGTTCTGATATCAACTTCTTCTCTATCTGCTACCGAACGCGCATTTCCTTGCGGACGTACGTTAAATCCAACGATAATTGCATCTGAAGCTGTTGCTAATAATACGTCAGATTCTGTAATTGCTCCAACTCCTTTGTGAATAATATTCACTTGGATTTCTTCTGTAGATAGCTTTTGGAACGAATCTGTTAACGCTTCAACCGAACCATCAACATCTCCTTTTAAGATGATATTTAACTCTTTGAAGTCTCCTAATGCAATACGACGACCAATTTCTGCAAGTGTTAATGTTTTTTGTGTTCTAACAGATTGTTCACGTTGTAATTGAGAACGTTTTGCTGCTATTTGCTTAGCTTCACGCTCATCTTCAAATACATTGAACTTATCACCTGCTTGTGGTGCACCATCTAAACCTAAAATTGATACTGGCGTAGAAGGTCCTGCCTCTTTTACTTTCCTTCCTTTATCATCAAACATAGCTCTTACTTTACCACTATGCTTTCCGGCTAAGATATAATCTCCAATTTTTAATGTACCTGCTTGTACCAATATTGTAGATACATATCCTCTACCTTTATCTAATAAAGCTTCTACTACAGCTCCGTTTGCGTTTTTATTAGGGTTTGCTTTTAACTCTAATACTTCCGCTTCTAATAATACTTTTTCTAATAACTCATCAACCCCTTGTCCTGTTTTAGCAGAAATTTCTTGCGACTGAATGTTACCTCCCCAATCTTCTACTAATAAATTCATAGAAGAAAGTTGTGTTTTAATATTATCTGGATTCGCGTTAGGCTTATCTATCTTGTTTATTGCGAAGATAATTGGCACTCCTGCTGCTTGTGCGTGAGAAATCGCCTCTTTTGTTTGTGGCATTACATCATCATCTGCAGCTACTACAATAATAACTAAATCCGTTACTTGAGCACCACGAGCACGCATTGCTGTAAAGGCTTCGTGACCTGGAGTATCTAAGAAAGCTATTTTATGTTCTCCTACCTTCACTGCGTAAGCACCAATGTGTTGTGTGATACCTCCTGATTCACCTTCAATAACATTCGCGTTACGGATGTAATCTAACAACGATGTTTTACCGTGATCTACGTGTCCCATCACTGTGATAATAGGTGCACGAGTTATTAAATCTTCTGGCTTGTCTTCAACTTCTTCTATAGATTCCTCAACTTCAGCTCCAACAAACTCTACAGTATAGTTAAATTCTTCTGCTACAATTTGTAATGTTTCAGCATCTAATCGTTGATTCATCGTTACCATCATTCCTAACATCATACATGTAGAAATAATTTGGGTAACGGGAACATCCATCATAGTTGCTACTTCACTAACCGTAACAAATTCTGTTACTTTCAACACCTTACTCTCTGCTTGTGCTGCCTGTAATTCAGCTTCACTTTGCTGGCGGTGGGCATCTCTTTTATCTCTACGGTATTTTGCTCCTTTTCCTTTTTTAGATTTACCCTGAAGTTTTTCTAAAGTTTCTCTAACTTGTTTTTGGATTTGTGCTTCTGTTAGTTCTTCTTTTGGAGCAGCTGCTGGTCTTCTACCTCTTTGACCTCCTCGGTTACCACCTCTCTGGCCTCCTCGGTTTTGACCTCCTCGGTTATTTCCTTGAGGTTTAGCGCCTGTTCCAGGACTTCCTGGTTTGCTAATTCTTTTACGCTTCTTTTTATCTCCATCAGCCTTATTAGCTTCAGGTTTCTTCTTTTTTGGTCTTTCAAATTGTTTTAAGTCAATTTTTTGACCTGTAAAATTAGGACCTTCTAATTTTTTGTACTGAGTTTTAATTTTCTCAGCATTTTCTGGAGTTATTTCTACCTCCTTTACTGGTTGCTTCACCTCTTTAACCTTATTTTCAACAGTCTTTTTAACTTCTTTAGGCTGTTCTTTCTTCACTTCCTTTTTAGGAGTATTAACTGTTTGTTCCTTTGTTTTTTCAGTTTTAGGAGGCTCTGGCTTTTTCTCTTCGACCTTAACTGGTTCTTCAACTTTTTTAGTTTCTTGAACTGGTTTAATAGGCTCTTCTTTCTTTGGTTCCTCTATTTTCTCCTTTTTTTTAGTAGGCTCCGGTTTTACCTCTTCAGCTACTTCTTCAATAGCCTTACCAGTTTCAACATCTATTTTACCTACTGTTTTAAGTTCTAACTTTTCAGCTTTGGCTTTTAAAACTTCTTGTTTTTTAGCTTCCTCTTCTAATCTCTTTCTTTCTTGCTCTTGTTCTAATTGCTGACGAATTGCCTCTTTCTCTTTTTTCTTTTCTTCGCTCACTTCCTTAGAGGCCACCTTTTTAGATTTATCAGTTTGGAAACCATCAAATAAAATTTGATATTCTGCATCTGATATTTTGGTAGTAGGGCGAGCTTCAATCTCATAGCCATTTTTAGCTAGGTGTTCAACAGCTCTATCTAAAGAAATGTTTAGTTCTCTTAAAACCTTATTTAGTCTTAATTTTTTGCCTTCAGCCATATATTATTTTATACTTTTTATTGAAAAAACACACTTTACACGTCTCTAGTACGTATAGTTATGCTCTTTTTCTTCTTTTTGCTAGATTTTATACAGTTTCCTATATTAGGACACTAGCTTCCTTTTTTGTGTTATATTTAATCTTCGAATTCTTCTCTTAAAATTCGTTGAACATCTAAAATTGTTTCTTCCTCTAAATCTGTTCTTTGTACTAACATTGATACATCTTTTTCCAAGACACTCTTTGCTGTATCTAAACCTATTTTCTTGAATTCTTCAATTACCCAAGCTTCAATTTCATCAGAGAATTCTGTTAATTCAACATCTTCTTCTTCAATACCTTCTCTTTGAACGTCAATTTCGTAACCTGTCAACTCACTTGCTAAACGAATATTTACCCCAGCTCTACCAATTGCTTTTGATACTTCTTCTGGTTTCAGCAAAACATTAACACGTCCTTTCTTACCATTCTTTTCTTCATCAAACATTTCAATGTCTACTGAAGTTACTTTTGCAGGACTTAAGGCTCTTGCTACAAATAACTGTTCGTTCTTTGTATAGTTAATTACATCAATATTTTCGTTTCCTAATTCACGAACAATACCGTGAATACGAGATCCTTTTACACCAACACAAGCTCCAACAGGGTCTATTCTATCATCGTAAGAATCTACTGCTATTTTTGCTTTATCTCCAGGAATCCTTGCTACGCCTTCAATAGTAATTAAACCATCGAAAACTTCAGGGATTTCTTGTTCAAATAATTTCACTAAGAACGCTGGTGAAGTTCTTGATAAAATAATAGCGGGTTTATTACCTCGTAACTCTACAGATTTTATCACTCCTCTAACTGCATCTCCTTTTCTAAAGAAGTCTGAACGAATTTGTTCACTCTTTGGTAAAACAATCTCATTTCCTTCATCATCCAACAAAATTACAGCATTATGACGAATATGGTGTACTTCTGCACTATAAATTTCTCCTTCTAAATCTTTAAATTGTTTAAAAACGTTTGTACTATCGTGCTCGTGAATTTTAGAAATTAAGTTTTGGCGTAATGCTAAAATAGCACGTCTACCTAAATCTACTAGCTTTACTTCTTCAGAAACATCTTCTCCAATTTCAAAATCTGGTTCAATTTTCCTTGCTTCTGCAAGTTCTATTTCCTCATTATCATCTTCAGACATTCCATCTGCCACCACCACTCGATTTCTCCAAATCTCTAAATCTCCTTTATCAGGGTTTATAATGATATCAAAATTCTCATCTGACCCAAACCTACGCTTTAAGGCTGCACGAAATACTTCTTCTAAGATAGACATTAATGTTACTCTGTCTATACTTTTATTATCTTTAAACTCCGAAAATGATTCTATTAACGCAATATTTTCCATTTCATTCTCTAATTAAAATATGATCTTCACTTTTGCTTCTTTAATATCCTGATACGCTAGTATTTTTGTTTTTTCTACCGTATGCTTTCCTTTACCTATTGGCTTAGGCTCTCTTGCTTTCCAAAATAGGGTAATGGTATCTTCTGTTACCTCAGTTAACGTTCCTTCAAATTCTTCTGTTGCTGTTTTAACTTTTAGAATTCGGTTGATATTCTTTTTATACTGACGTTTTACAGCTATTGGATGTGCAATATCTGGTGTTGTCACTTCTAACGAAAAATCTTCTTCTTCTCTATCTAAATTATGCTCTATATTCCTACTAATACGAATACATTCACTTAGTGGCACACCTGAATCTCCATCTACTATTACCTTTATTTTGTTATCCGACAAGAATTGTAAATCTATTAAATATAAAGATTTGTTTTCTTCTAAGGCTTCTTGTAATAATTCTCTAACTCGTTCTTGATTCATCTTAGGTATAAAAAGAGGGGACTAACGTCCCCTTCATCTATCTGATTAATAAATTTGGTGCAAATATAGTAAGTTATTCATTAACACACAAATATCAACCCTCTTTCTTTATAACATTGTTTTTTGTATCTTTAAGAAACTATCTCTCTTAAAACTTTCTTATTATGAAAAAAATATTAGTACCTACTGATTTTTCGAAGTCTTCTGAATATGCTTCGAAACTAGCTTCTAAAATAGCTAGCAAAGCCAACAGTGAAGTACACTTACTTCATATGGTTGAACTTCCTACAGGAATCGTTGACATGGGGGCTGGAACTAACTTTAGTATTCCAGAAAGCATGTTATATATTAGAAAGGTTCGTGACAGACTCCTGGATTACAAAAAGGATTTTTTTCCTAAAATTAAAAATGTTAAACATGCTATCAGATTTCAAAGTCCATTTGAAGGTATTAGAGATTATTCTAAAAAAAACAGTACAGATTTAATCATTATGGGATCTAAAGGGCATACAAACCTTGAAGAAATCTTAATTGGGTCTAACACTGAAAAAGTTGTACGAAACTCTGAAATACCTGTCATTGTTACAAAAAAGAATAACGACAGTTTTACACCAAAAGATATCGTCTTTGCATCTAGCTTTAAACCTAAAAAAAATAAGGCTTTTGAACGATTTCTTGATTTTAGTAATAATTTTGATTGTACAATACATTTACTAAAAATAAACACTCCCCAGAAATTTGAAAACTCTCAAGACACTAACGAAAGAATTAAAAAAATTACAGACACATATGGTTTAGAAAATTACACTATTAATATTTACAATGACTCTTCTGTTGAGAAAGGAATTCTTCATTTTGCTAATAAAATTAACGCAGATATAATTGCTTTAGCTACGCATGGAAGAAGTGGCTTATCTCATATTTTTAATGGCAGCATTACTAAAAGCCTCTCTAAAAGTGCTATGCGACCAATGCTAACATTTAAAGTATAAAAAAGTGCACTATTAAGTGCACTTTTCTTTTTATTTCCAATATTTCTCAACCCAAGGAGCAGCTTTTACATATCTATACCATTTTCCTCTACCACCTTTTATTGCTTTATGTGGGTTAATTTCCCCATGAAAAATAATAATTTTTGCTCCCTTAGGTATAGCTGGTGTTTTCCAAAAAGCTAAAGGAAATCTAGATACACAATCATATTTAAAACTGGGGCACCATTCTTTTGGCCAATATTCTAAATACCCTCTATCATTAATACTATGAGTTAAATATTCTTGCTCATTCCTATGTATTTTTCTTATTTCTTCAAACTTCTCCAAAAAATCATTAAATACATACCCATGTTTCCCAATTTGAAATCTATATACCGATGAATTTCCTGTAATTCTCCAACTTCTCCAACTATGATCTTTAATTATTCTAAAAGTTCCATCTACTTCAAAAAAACAATCGATATTATCAACAATAACTATATCTAAATCTAAAAAAAGAGCCGTTCCTTTTAAACCATAAAGATCTTCTTTTAAAGTTGTTAGTTTCTTCCACATTCTTTCTGGAATATCCGTACGAATATTCATTTCAGGTATTTCATAACATTCAATCTCTCCAACAATTCCTTTTTTATCATCAGTAAAACAAACCATTTTAAAATCATAGCTTAAATTTCGTTTCACCATCGAGTATAATCGGTTTACATATTCTGCTCCATACAGTGTACCCCACTTCATGCAAAAAATATACTTCTGCTCCATATTTCTGTTATTAATCTTAATTATGTTTTAAGCAAATCTTCTTTCTATGATTTGAAATAATCTATTTTCATATTCTTCTTTATCAGACCAATCATAATCTGGTTTAATCATTTTATTAATAAATTTTTTTGCTTCTTTTTCTGTTTTAAAAGTATTTAATTGAGAAATAACCCTATTAAAATCATTTTGATTTCCTTCAAAAAGGTGTTTTACAAAAGCAATTCTATCATTTAAATCAATTTGAATTGTATTTAGAAAGTGATCATTAATTGTTTTCTTAGGTGCTGCCTTAGTAAATAAATCTGTAATTACATCAACTGATATAGTATCTTGCAACTCATCTTCTAAAGTAGGAGTTTTCCTATCTCCAACATCTTTCACATCATTTTTCAAATCTTCTCCATCACCATGTAGCAGTTCTTCTAATTCATCAAAAGGTTGTTCAATAATTTCATTAGTAATTATTTCTTCATTAATTCCTTCTATTACTTTTTCAGCTATTTCATCTGCTTCTTGCTCAAAACCTTCTTTTAAGTCTTCTTCTAAGTGATGTACTTCCCTACTTTCTATAGACTCTTGTTCCTCCTTTTGTATCTTTTCTTCTGTAGACTTCTCTACTTTTACCTCTTCTTGAATTGGTTCTTTCTTTTTTTCAACCTTAGCATCCAAATCATCTACAACTTCTTTCTTTGTCTCTACACTTACCTCTTCTATCTTAGGTAAAATTTCTTCAACAGCTTCAGCTTGCTTTTTTTCTTCGGCAAGTAAAACATCTTTTAACAGTTTCTCTTTAGTTTTTGTAGGATTAGGAGTATTATTTATGTATTCTTCTACATACGCTAAAACCGAAAGTTTTTCGTAAACCTCATATGCCTTTTGCTTTAACTCAAACACATCTTCTCTATTTTTTATCTGTAAAATACTGTGTGCTAAACTGGTTAAATCTGATGCTAGTTTTTTGTGCATAAGTTGTTGTTTGATATTAATTTTTGCTGTTAAATTTTAATAAATTTGTTCCTCATTCGAAAGTAATACAAAAATCAATAATTAGAGCTTAAAATTACAAAATGTTTCTTGAAAATACAGTAAATCATACAGAACAATTTGGTTGGATTGAGGTAATTTGTGGCTCAATGTTTTCGGGAAAAACCGAAGAATTAATTCGTAGACTTAAACGCGCACAATTTGCCAAACAACGTGTTGAAATTTTCAAACCTGCAGTTGATACAAGATACGATGACGAGGAAGTTGTATCACACAATGAAAATAGAATTCGTTCTACACCTGTTCCTGCATCTTCTAATATTAGATTATTAGCTAATGATGTTGATGTTATTGGAATAGATGAAGCACAGTTTTTTGACGATGAAATTGTAGCTGTTTGTAACGACTTAGCAAATAGAGGAGTTCGTGTTATCGTTGCAGGTTTGGACATGGATTTTAAGGGTAAACCTTTTGGACCAATGCCTGCGTTAATGGCTACTGCAGAATATGTTACTAAAGTACATGCCGTATGCACTCGTACAGGAAACTTAGCCCATTATAGTTATAGAAAAGCACAAAGTGAAGATCTAGTTTTTTTGGGCGAAACTCAAGAGTATGAACCACTAAGCAGAGCTGCTTATTACAAAGCCATGAAGGAACACGAAACACAAAATAAAAAAGAAAGCACTAATGAATAACAATCATGTTACCGTATTAGAAATTAATACTAAAGCTGTACTACACAATTTAGCTTATTTTAAACAGAAGCTACAACCTACTACAAAAATTTTAGTTGTTGTCAAGGCTTTTGGTTACGGAAGTGAGTCTACTGAAATTGCTAAAATTGTACAAGACCATGTTGATTATTTTGCTGTTGCTTATTCTAATGAGGGAATGGCATTACGTGAGGCTGGAATTACAAAGCCTATCTTGGTTTTAAACCCTCAAATTCAAAACTTAAAAGATATTGTTAAATATCGCTTAGAGCCTAATCTATATAATTTTAAAATCTTCGATGCTTTTTTAAAACTTGCGGATGAAGAGCCTTTAATGAATTACCCTATTCATTTAAAATTTAACACAGGATTAAATAGAGTAGGCTTTTGGCATACTGACGTTCCAACTATTGTAGCAGAGCTAAAAAAATCAAACAATGTAAAAGTTGAATCTATATTTTCTCATTTAGCAGCTAGTGAAGATTTAAACGAACAAGAATTCACCATAGGTCAAATAAATAACTTTGCTTACATAGTAAAACAAGTTTATGAGCACTTAGGATACCAACCTATGATACATATCTTAAATACATCTGGTATTATCAATTATCCACAAGCTCAATTTGACATGGTTCGCCTAGGCATAGGCTTATATGGTTTCGGAAATGATGAACAAGAAACAGCTCAACTTAAAAACACACATACGCTTAAATCTATAATTTCTCAAATTAATATAGTTCAACCAGGTGAAACTGTTGGATACAATAGAGCTTTTGTTGCTAGTCAACCTACAAGAAGCGCTACCATTCCTATAGGACATGCAGATGGTATATCAAGAAAACTAGGAAATAAAAATGGATTTGTGTTCATTAATAATCAACCAGCTCCTATCATTGGAAATGTTTGTATGGATATGATAATGGTTGATGTTACTAAAATTGATTGTAATGAAGGTGACGAGGTCATTATTTTCAACCATCAACAACACGTAGAATATATGGCTCATAAGTGTGAAACTATTTCGTATGAAATACTTACTGCCTTATCTCAACGTATAAAAAGATTGGTTAAAAGCTAATTTTTTTATATTTTTCAGTTCAATTAACTATTAAAAATCAAAAATATGGGAATGCTCAAAGAGTTTAAAGACTTTGCAATGAAAGGAAATTTAGTGGACATTGCAGTAGGTTTTGTAATGGGTGCTGCTTTCAAGCAAGTGGTAACTTCTTTCACTGGAGGAATTGTTTCTCCTTTAATTGGACTTATTTTTAAAGCTGATTTTAAGGACATAAAGTATGTAATTAAAGAAGGAGTAACTGATGAAGCTGGTAAAGTAACAGGCGAAGTTGCTATAATGTATGGTGAGTTTTTAACAAATGTTATTGATTTTATTATTGTAGCTTTTGTTATGTTTATGGTGGTAAAAGCAGTAAATGCTATGAAGAAAAAAGAAGAACCTGCTCCAGAAGCTCCAAAGGGACCTAGTCAAGAAGAACTATTAGCAGAAATTAGAGATTTACTAAAAAAGTAATCCGATTAAATATTAAATAGAAAAGCTCGCAATTGCGAGCTTTTCTATTTTCTAATAGTTCTATCTAATTTACACATGCTTTCCTTTCTCCCAACCATGTTTTCCTAAATACTGTTCACCACTTTCAACCGCACCATCTTCAATACTTGTTCCCATAGAATCATTCCAACGATTTAAATACCCGAAAAGAGAAATCACACCTAACATTTCAACTATTTCACCTTCATCCCAATATTTATACAATTCTTCTTTTATCTTTTCATCCACCATATTTGGAATCATTGAAGCTGCCAATGAAAAATCTAACGCAGCACGTTCAGCATCAGAAAAGGCAGAGTGTGTTTTATATTCCCATATATTATCTAATTGTTCTTGTTCTGCACCATAACGCTCAGCAGCACGAATTGCATGTGCTTGACAATAACGACAACCTGTAGCATTGCTACTTACCCAAGCAATCATCCGTTTTAAAGCAGAAGTTACACGACCGTGATTAGCCATTACTGCTTTGTTTAAATTGATAAATGCTTTGGAAATTTCTGGTCGTCGTTGCATGGTTAACACTGAATTCGGACAAAAACCTAAGGTTTCATTATAAAAATCAGATAATTGTTTCGTTTCCGCATCATGATTCGGATCTAAAGGAGTTACTAAAGGCATAGTTTTATTTTTAAGTTTTTAATACTAACTTTTTGCTGTAAGTTTGTGTTACTATTTAAACGCTTAAGTCGAAACACAAATTGACTTACTTACGCAATAAACAAAAAATTATCAAGATATGGCAACAAACACAGTTACAACCGTTTGGAAAGAAAACATGCAATTTGAAAGTGACAACCCTAGTGGACACTCAATAGTTATTGATACTTCTGAAGAGCATGGTGGCAATAATTCTGGATTACGACCTAAAGCTATGATGCTTTCATCGTTAGCAGGCTGTTCTGGTTTAGATATCGTACCTATGCTAGAAAAAATGCGTGTAAAAATTGATGATTTTAAAATTGTTGTTACTGGTGAATTAACTGAAGAGCACCCAAAATATTACCATAAAGTTTTAGTGGATTATCATTTTTACGGTAGTGATTTAGACGAAAAAAAAATTAACAAAGCAGTAGATTTATCGATAGAAAAATACTGTGGTGTTATGGAAATGTTTAGAAAATTTGCTGATGTAACTACTGCTATTCACTTACATAATAACTAATCTATTTTCGATAAAATTGCTATGCGCTGGACATTAAAACCGCAACCAGACACCTTTAAAGTAAAACAGTTAGCCAAAGAATTATCTATCGATACAACCTTGGCTAAAATCTTAGTACAACGTGGAATAGAAACCTTTGATGAAGCTAAACATTTCTTTCGCCCTTCGTTGAGTGATTTACATGATCCTTTTTTAATGAAGGATATGGAGCTTGCAGTACAACGCATAGAAACTGCTATTACTAATAACGAAAATATTTTAGTTTTTGGCGATTACGATGTTGACGGAACTACCGCTGTTTCTTTACTATCTTCTTACCTAAAAACAATTCATCCTAATATTGCAACCTATATTCCTGATCGATATGAAGAAGGATATGGTATTTCTTTTCAAGGAATTGATTTCGCTGAAGATAATGGTTTTTCACTTATCGTAGCTTTAGACTGCGGAATTAAAGCTATTGATAAAGTTGCCTATGCTACTGAAAAAAATATTGATTTTATTATTTGTGACCACCACAAACCTGGAAATGAAATTCCTAAAGCAGTTGCTGTTTTAAATCCTAAGCAAATAGATTGTAACTATCCATATGATGAACTGTGTGGCTGTGGTGTTGGTTTTAAATTAATTCAAGCATTAGCTTCAAAAAGAAATCAAACAATTGACGATTTAATTCCATATTTAGATTTAGTAGCTACTGCAATTGCAGCTGATATTGTTCCGATGACTGGGGAAAATAGAGTTCTAGCTTATCATGGATTAAAAGTCATTAATTCACAACCTAGAAATGGTATTAAAGCTATCATTCATCAGTTGCAAAAAAAAGAACTTACCATTACAGACGTAGTTTTTATCATTGCTCCTCGAATAAATGCTGCTGGGAGAATGAAACACGGAAACTATGCTGTTGAACTGTTAACCGAAATGGATTTTGATTCAGCAGTTGAGTTTGCTGCTGCAATTGAAAAGTTCAATTCTGATAGAAAGGAGCTGGACAAAGCAATTACACAAGAAGCCTTACTTCAAATTAAAAATAACAACGAACAAGAAAATTACACCACAGTTGTTTTTGATGAAAATTGGCACAAAGGAGTCATTGGTATTGTAGCTTCTCGTTTAACAGAAACTTACTACAGACCTACCTTGGTTTTTACTAAAAGTGGTGAAAAATTGGCTGCCTCAGCTCGTTCAGTAAAAGGATTTGATGTATATAATGCTT
Organism: Tenacibaculum sp. TB-53; assembly: GCF_059716285.2. NCBI lineage: Bacteria > Pseudomonadati > Bacteroidota > Flavobacteriia > Flavobacteriales > Flavobacteriaceae > Tenacibaculum > Tenacibaculum sp. TB-53. The sequence continues at coordinate 2,436,708 of NZ_CM202790.1, forward strand.
TAGAAGAATGCTCAGAATTTATTGAACAGTTTGGTGGACATAAATATGCAGCGGGTTTAACTTTATTACCCGAGCAATATCAAAATTTTAAAAATAAGTTTGAAGAAGTAGTGAAAGCCACTATTGATAAAGACTTGTTAACTCCAGAAATCACTATTGATGCTGAGCTTGACCTATCAGAAATCACACCTAAGTTTTTCCGTATAGTCCAACAAATGGCACCTTTTGGTCCGCTAAACATGAAACCAATTTTTACTACTTCAGCAGTAAGAGATAATGGGTATGGTAAACAAGTTGGCGCAGACAAAAGTCATTTAAAACTAAACCTTATTTATGGTTCAGACCAAAAAACATATAATGCCATAGGTTTTGGTCTAGGAAATAAAATAGCCATCGCTCAAAACGATTTTGACATTGTATATACTTTAGATGAAAACACATGGAACGGACACACAACTATACAATTGATTTTAAAAGACTTAAAATAGCTATTACTTTTATTTAGAATAATTCCAAATAATCTTATATATTTGTTACGGTAATAAAATATAGTTATGGACGGAATTACTAAAATATACGACAACAACATAGGTATTTCATTTCACTGGAAAGATAACAACTCTAAGCTAGTTCAATTAATATTTAGAGATACAGGGTTTCATTTAACTGAAGAAGAAATTGAATTATTTTTAGAAAAAGTTACTGATTCAAAACTTCAAAAAAACTGCGCTACTTGTAGTAAAGGTAAAGACTGTAGATCCATTCTACTACAAACACCTTCTAATAAAGTTAGCATGGCAGTTTCTTCAGTCGAACTGTGGCAGATAGACGACCTTTTAAAAGGCACACTATTTCAACTAAGAATGAATAATTATCTAAATGAGCTATGTAGAAATTAAGAAGGCTTGCAAAATTAGCAAGCCTTCTATAATTATTTATCTTCTTTAATTAAGTACATATATACCGGATAGTGATCACTATATCCTCCTGTATACTTTCCATAAGAGAAACTTCTGAAAGGATACCCTTTATAACGACCACTTTTTTGTGTTAAAAAACGTTTATTAAAGATTCCTGATTTAAACATTTTATAGGTTAAAAAATCTTTTTCTCCCTTATCTAATAGTGGAGAAGTAAACATAATTTGATCAAATAAATTAATATTATCTCTATACCCTAATGTATTAAATCCACGACGGAACATATCTTCATAAGGATTATAAATATCTCCCTCTTTAACGTTTTTCTTCTTACTTTTAGTTTGCAAAACAGATTTAAAGCTAGAGTTAATAGGATCATCGTTAAAATCACCCATAATTAACACTTTTGGATTTGGGTCGTTCAGCTTAATTTTTTCTATAATTTGCTTCACTTTATAAGCGGCTTTTTCACGCAATGGTCTACTCTTCGCTTCCCCTCCTCTTCGAGATGGCCAGTGATTTACAATAACATGTATTAACTCGTCATCTAAATAACCCGATACTAATAAAATATCGCGTGTATATACCTTTCTGTTTTGACTGTAAATATTAGGATTAAAAACCTCAAAATGAATTGGCTTAAAATAACGTGGTTGATACAACAACCCAACATCAATCCCTCTTTTATCAGGAGAGTCAAAATGAATAATACTATAACGCTTCTTTTTTAACCTTTCCGATGCTACTAAATCTTCTAAAACTTTCTTGTTTTCAACCTCAGCAACGCCTAAAATTACTGGACTCGTTTTTGTCTTTTCAGCTCCTAACTGTGAGATAACTTCTCCAAGTTTATCTATTTTATCTATATATACCTCTTCTTTATCTCCTTTTATTTCCATGATGGGACTTGCTTCATCATTCTTTTCAGGATCATTTTCGGTATCAAAAAGGTTTTCTAAATTATAAAAACCAACAGTTCTTATTTTATATTTTTTTGCTCCTTGTTGCGCATATGAAGAAAAAACAACAAGAGTTAAGACTAAAAATAAAGCTATATTTCTCATTTAATAAATTTTACGCAACAAAAGTAAAAACAATTTTCAAGCCAAAATCTATAATTTACATAAAACCATTTTTAGTAACTTTAACTTAATATTAACACAATTAGAATTTTCGTAGTTTTGCCTCCCTTTCGCTTTATTTTTTAGCTATGGGAAACAAATGTATTTAAATATTTTACAAACAATCATTTATGAAAAATTTTACGATAACAATGTTATTGCTTTTCTCAGGTTTATTTGGCTTGAATGCACAGAACATTGTAAAGGGAATTGTAATAAACGGCGATTCTGAAAATCCTATGCAAGGTGTTTCTGTAAGTATAAAAGAAGTAAGCGTCTCAAGTACTACAGACGCCAGCGGGGCTTTTACACTAAATGGGTTACCAAACGGAAGACAAATTGTAACGGTATCAGTAAATGGGTATGAAACCCAAAACTTTCCAGTTGAACTATCTGGAAAAACAGTAGATTTAGGCACAATCTTTATGTATGAAGATTTATCTGAAGATCAAGATTTAAGCACCATCACTATTACAGATGATGAGTTAAATGATGATACTAGTGCTGCTGATAACATTTCTGGTTTACTACAAGCCTCTAGAGATGTATATTTACGTACTGCCGCTTTTGAATGGAGTGGCTCTTTTTACAGAGTACGTGGTTTAGATTCTGAAAATGGTAAAGTTTTGATTAATGGAATTGAAATGAACAAACTATACAACGGAAGACCTCAATGGAGTAACTGGGGAGGTTTAAACGATGTATTGCGTAACCAAGAGTTTAGTAATGGACTAACTCCTTCAAACTATGCTTTTGGTGGTGTTTTAGGTTCTACAAATATTAACACAAGAGCTTCTGAATATAGTGAAGGTGGACGTATTTCTTATGCTTCTTCTAATAGAAGTTACAACCACCGTCTAATGGCAACATATTCTTCAGGTTTATTAGCTAATGGATGGGCAATAACTGTTTCTGGTAGTAGAAGAGCTGGTAACGAAGGGTATGTTGATGGTACTTTTTACGATGCCAACTCCATCTTTTTGTCACTTGAAAAGCAAATTAACGATGCTCATAGCTTAAACTTAACTGTGATTGCTGCAGAGAACGAAAGAGGAAAATCTTCACCAAATACTCAAGAGGTTTTTGATATTAAAGGAATTCGTTATAACTCATATTGGGGAAAACAAGGAGACAAAAACAGAAACTCAAGAGTTAAGAGATTATACGAACCAATTGTTATGTTGAACCACTATTGGAACCTTTCTGAAAACACTACATTAAACACTAATATTGGTTTTCAGTTTGGAGAAATAGGTAACAGTCGTTTAGATTATAACGGTGCTAACAATCCTGACCCTACGTATTACAGAAAGTTACCAAGCTGGTATTTATCAGATCCTAATGGACCAGATTATGAAAACGCATACAAATCATTAACTGGTTTCCAAAATGATGGACAAATTGATTGGGATGACTTATATATTGGAAACGAAGGAAGCCCAGAAAATGCTCGTGTAATTTTATATGAAGATAGAAATGATGATCAGCAATTAACAGCTAATATGATTTTATCTTCAGAGTTAAATGAAAATATTACACTAACAGCAAGTGGCGAGTATAGAAAGTTAAAGTCTGAAAACTTTGCTTCTCCAATAGATATGCTTGGAGCTACAGGTTATTTGGATGTGAATACTTTTGGTGATAATTTTGACCAACAACAAAGTAACCTTTTAACTCCTAATAGAACAATTAGATTAGGAGACCGCTTTAAATACAACTATATCTTCAATTCTGAAGTATATGGTGGTTTTGCTCAATTACAATTCAAATACAACAAAGTTGATTTTTATGTAGCAGGACAAGCGAACAATACTACACATCAAAGAGAAGGTTTATTCCAAAACGGATACTTTCCAACTAACTCTTACGGAAAATCAGATAAGTTAGATTTCTTTAACTACGGTGCTAAAGGAGGATTAACCTATAAAATTTCTGGTCGTCACTTAATTGATGTAAACGGAGGTTATATTACAAAAGCACCTTCTCTGCGTAACTCTTTTGCCAACTCAAGAGCTAACAATGTTACAGTTGCTGATGTTGCTGAATTAAATAGTGAAAAAATATTATCTGGAGATGTTAGCTATGTTTTTAGAAGCCCTTTAATTACTTCAAGAGTTACAGGTTACTATACAGATATTAAAGATGCTACTGAAATTTCATTCTTCTTTGCTGATGGTATTGGAGGAGATACTTCGGCATTTATTCAAGAAATCTTAACTGGTATAGATAAAAGACATTTTGGTGTTGAGTTTGGGATTGAAGCGCAAGTTACTCCTACAATTAAATTAAAAGGGGCTGCAAACATTGGTCAGTACACCTATAATAATAACCCAAATCTTGTAATTACTACCGAAAACGCTAATACAGAAGGTTTCATTGATGGTAAAAGAGATATGGGGCTTGCTTCTCTTAAAGATTATAAACTTGCTGCTGGACCTCATAAGGCTTACTCTTTTGGTTTTGAATATAGAGACCCAGATTATTGGTTTGTTAGTGTTACAGCAAACTATATGGATGAAGCTTATGTAGATGTTTCTCCTATTAGAAGAACTGCTAATTTTATAAGTGATGCAGACGGAGCTGCTTTTGCAGATTACGACCCAGTGTTAGCTAGACAATTATTAACTCAAGAGCAATTTGATGATTATATAGTTGTAAATGCCATCGGGGGAAAATCATGGAAAGTAGGCGATGGTAAATACATTGGTTTATTTGCTAGTGTTAGTAACTTATTCAACGAAGAATATAAAACAGGTGGTTTCGAGCAAGGAAGAAATGCAAATTATCACCAATTACGCGACGATAACGCTAACGGGACACCAACCTTTGGAAATAAATACTGGTACGGTAGGGGTACTACTTATTTCTTAAACTTAAATTATAGATTCTAAAAAACACTCAAAATGAAAAAAATAAATTTATACAAGATTTTTGCAATACTTTTTATTGCAATTTCTGCTTCATGTGTTGACAATAATGATTTTGAATTACCAACTATTGGACCAGATAAACAATACGAGAACTTAAAGTCTTTAGACGAAGTCATAGCACAATATAACGGTAATATAGTTGAATTTAATGACGACACCACTATCTTTGGTTATGTTGTTTCTGACGACAGAGAAGGAAATTTCTATAAAGAATTAGTTATTCAAGACAAGCCTGAAAATCCCACAGTAGGAGTTGTAATTAAAATTGATGATGCTAACTTAGGTGCTAGATATAATATAGGAAGAAAAATATATGTAAAACTAAAAGGTTTAGCCTTAAGCAAACCATATTCAGCTTTTGAAATAGGTATCAAAGGTACTGGTAATCGTACTGATAGAATAAGTGCTAACGATTATATAAGTAAAATAGATAGATCTTCTGAAATCGTTGATATTATACCAACTACTTTAACAATTGGTGAGTTAACTGAAAATCAAATCAATACCTTAGTTAAAATTGAAAACCTTCAATCTGAAACAAAAGGATTACAATATGCTTACCCTGAAGACAATAGTTATATTACAAGAACCATGACTTCTTGTGAAACTTTTGAAAAAATTGATATTTCAACAAGTAAATTTGTTAGCTTCAAAGAATACTATATCCCTGATAACAAAGGTAGCATTACTGCTATTTTAGATGAATTTGCTGGTAACTATCAATTAATTCTTAGAAACACTAATGATATTAACTTTACTGATGAATATGGTTGTAACGCACCTCCTATTGACGCTACTTTAAATGAAGTTAAAGCCTTTTATAAAGGTAGTGGAGAAGCAACAATTACAAAAAACTTAAAAATAAAAGTAGTTATTACTTCTGATTTAGCTGCTGGTAACTTACACCCCTTAAGTGCATTTGCTCAAGATGCTACTGCTGGTATTGCTTTACGTTTTAGTGGAGATCATAACTTAAACTTAGGAGACGAAGTAGAAATCGCTGTTGGAGGAACTAAACTAAGTGAATATAACGATTTATTACAATTAAACATTACTCCTTCTAGTATTATTAAATCTACAGCAGGCACTTTACCAACCCCTGAAACTATCACTTTCGCTCAGGCTTTAACTGGTGATTACGAAAGTAAATTAGTACAAATTAATGGAGTACAGTTTAAAGACAATACCAAAATTTATAATGGAAATAACGAGTTAATCACTGAATGTGATGGTACTCCTTTAACCACTTATGTTAGAAAAGAGGCAACTTTTGCTAACAATAATGTAAATGATAAAAAAGGGGCTATAACAGGTATTATGACTGTTTTTGAAGGTACTCCTCAAATCTATTTAAGAAACGAAACTGATCTTAATTTTACAGAAGACTATGTTACATGTGGAGGTACTACTACTAATGCTATTTTCTTTTCAGAATTAGCAGACCCTAACAATAATGCTAATGCTAGATTTATAGAGTTATATAATTCTGGAACAGATCCAATAGACTTAACAGGTTGGACAATTAGAAGATATACAAATGATGCTACTTCATCAACATCTTCAATTGACTTATCTGGTAAAACCATAGCTGGAACTAGTACTTTTGTAATTGCCAAAAATGCTGCAGAACTCTCAAGTATATATGGTGTTACTGCTGATATGGAGTCAACTTCTGCAGCAGCAGATTCTAACGGAGACGACCAATTAGAGCTAGTAGATCCAAGCGGAACTGTAATCGATATCTTTGGAGTTATTGGGGAAGATGGATCTGGTACAAATCACGAATTTGAAGATGGTAGAGCTTACCGCAAAGCTTCAGTAACACAAGGAAACCCAACATATACATTTGCAGAATGGGATATTTGGAATGACACAGGAGATGCAGGTACTACAAATGCACCTCAAGATGCCCCTGGTGCTTTTACACCTGGAGTGAGATAATCTCTTTTTTGATATAAAAAACCCAAGGTTTAAGCCTTGGGTTTTTTCATTCCTTATAACACCTACTTTTTAACCAATTGTCTAGTATACCTTTTCCCTGTATCATTTAAAGACACAAAATAAATTCCTGCTGATAGTTTTGAAACATCTATATTACTATTTCTAGAACTCATTTTTACTTTTGTAAGCAACCTTCCGTTAGCATTATAAATAGCAACTTCTCTATTTTTCCACAACTCATTATTTACTTGTAAAACTATAGAATTTCCTTCGATAGGGTTAGGTGAAAAGACAATTACATCTTTATCATTTACTAAAACTTGCCTTACATTTAAATTATCGGTTTTAGCACTACCACAATTTCCTATATTATTCCATCCATTTGAAGTTCTCTCATACAAAACATTAAAATAAACAACCTTATCACCAACCTGATAGTTTTGGGAAGAATCATATTGAGGCACACCATCACAAATATTTGTACTTGTTCCTCCATCTCCTTCTACAATATTTATAGTATAATCTTCAACCTCACCATAATCAAATGAACCACAAGAAGCAGGAGTATTATTGTATCGCATTGACACTCTCATTCTTGTGACACCTAATTTTGCAGTAGTAGGTACAGTAAAGCTTCCATTAACTGAATTATCAGTAGAAGCACTTTTAACCCACACTTGCTCTCCGTTATCTTCAAAATCAGAATCCTGATTATAATCAATCCAAACAGTATATCCTTCTTTATAAACTGTACCTGTCCATTTAGGAGTAATAGTAATTGTATTAGAGCTACCTCGTTCTAAATCAGTAGAAATACTAGTAAAATCTTGATATCCATTTGTAGCTCCTGAATTATTATTAATTGACCCAAGTGTTACATTCTGAATATATTCATCATTTACATTATTTCCTTTTGATTCACAATACGTTGGTACACTAACGCTTCCTTTACTTTTAGCTACTTCAATTAAGTACTCTAAACCAAGTTTCGCAAATTTTGCCGCATGCGTAGCATTTGCAGTTGGAAATCGGTCAGACGTATCGTTCACTGTATGAATATATGGACTCGAACCATTAAATGAAGCTTCAAAAGGAAAAGCTGCATCATACCCTTGTTGTGCCCAACTATAATGATCTGAACAACCATAATTACATCGTGTATAATCGTAAGTAAATTGATGACTTCCTGAAGCATTGTAATGATCCATAAGGCTAGCTAAAAAAGCATTAAGGGTACTGCTATTATAACTATCATCAGAAATATAAACATCCTTTGGTGACCCTTTGTAATTCGTCATATCAAACTGCACATACGACAACACATTAACATTTCTATTTTTATAATCCTGAGCAATTTCTTTTGAACCTCTTAAGCCAACTTCTTCAGCAGCAAATGCCATAAACTCTATAGTTCTTTTTGGTTCAAAATTCATTTCAAAAAGTACTCTTGCCATTTCAGTAATCGTAGCAATACCAGAAGCATTATCATCAGCACCAGGAGCATTCGTTTCTCTTTCTGGACTAACAGAATCAATATGACCACCTATTATTACGTATTCATTTGGAAGATCACCTCCTTGAATAGTCATAACAACCGAAGGCATTGTGGTACTATTGTGATTAACTATTCTCACACTAACATCAGACCTGCCACTAGCCATGGTTTCCCATTTCTGTTTTAAATCCAGAACAGCATCTTTTGCCTTTTGTGTAGTATGATATCTAGTACCATAGTTTTCAAGCTCTACTATTTGATTCGCAATATTTGTATTATTCACCAAACCCAAACTTTGATTTACAAGTTGGTCTTCACTAATAGTGTAAGAAGCTCTTTTATAATGCGATTTTTTACTTTGTAGCTTCTGAATTGTTTGTAAAGCATCTTTTTCAGAAGACTCATAAATAAACCCAGGACCATGAGTTAAAATCATATGGTGTAACTTTTCTGCCGCATAATCACTTAACTTAACAGCACTGAAGCCATTAGCAGAGGAAATAATTTTAATATCAGAAGGAGCAACTTCTTGCAGTTTTAAGGCGTCTTTAGTTTCAATGGTACCATAAAACATCTTTTTTTGGCTGTAAATAGTAGAAAAACTAAGGCACAGCAATAGTAGCGAAAGTAGAAAATACTTTTTTTTCATTTTTGAAGGGTATTAATATTAATTTAAAATTTTACGTAAGTTATTAAAAATTAACATTATAGAATAATAATTGTTTTTTTAATTATCTTTTAGTTATAAACTTAATTCTAAAATTTATTCATTCTATCGCTCAACCAGTTTTGCAGTATATTCCTTTTTTTGCATCTTTATATACACACAAATTTTTGCTACAAATGTTTTCAAAACATAGGATAACCAAAGCTTTTAAGAAAGCAAAAGAACTACCTTTAAACAAGGATTCTAAATACATTTTATTTTCTGATTGCCATAGAGGTGATAACAGTTTTGCTGATGATTTTGCTCACAATCGAAAAATATATCACTATGCATTATCTCAATATTTACAAAAAGAATTTACTTATATAGAATTAGGAGATGGTGATGAGCTTTGGGAAAATAAATTTGCAAATATTTTCAATGCAAATAAAAACATCTACTTATTACTTCAAAAGTTTCATCAACAAGACAGGCTACATTTTATTTGGGGAAATCATGATATGAATTACAGAAAACCTAAAAACGTTGCTAAAAACTTTAACTCTTATTACGATACCATTGACGGAAAAAAGAAAGAATTAATGCCCAATGCTTCCTTTTCAGAAGCAATTAAATTGATACAAGAAAATGGGAAATCTATTTTTTTACTTCACGGTCATCAAGCAGATTGGTTTAACTATACTTTTTGGAAATTAAGTAGGTTTTTAGTTCGTTTACTATGGCGACCACTACAAATACATGGAATTAAAGACCCTACAAGTCCCGCTCAAAACTTTAAAGAGCTCATAAAGGTAGAGAAACGTTTGGAAAAATGGATTAAAAACAATAATAACCAAATGATTGTTACAGGACACACACACCGTCCTCGATTTCCATCAGAAAACGAGCTTCCACATTTTAACGATGGTAGTTGTGTACACCCAAGATGCATTACTGGTTTAGAAATTGAAAACAATGAAATAACTCTTATTAAATGGCATGTAATTACTAATAAAGATGGTACCATGCAGATAACAAGAACAGTTCTTGAAGGACCTAAAAAAATAACTAACTACATTTAAAACCTTAACTCTTTCTTAACTTCAGGTGTTACATCATATAACAATTTATTAAATTACACTTAATATTTACATTAAAAAAGAGAAATACTTTTGAATTACCTCTAACTTGAGGTGTATGGTCAATATAAATTTATTAGTTTTTGTCGACTATTTATTTGACTTACCATATACTGCCTTGAAAACAAGGCAGTTTTTTAATATTTGCTTAACCTTAAGTTAACATTAGGGTTAGTAATTTGTCTCGACAAAAACTAATAAATTATCCTTAATGTATTACAAAAAAATACTTACAGCTGTAAGTATATTTATGTTGACGCATATATATGCACAACAAGGAAAAGACTCAAAATTTGGTAATGGCTTATTTAATATCATAGGGAAAGATAGTACTTGGTCTATGAAAATGAGTGCCAGAATGCAATTCTTAGCAACTGCCGAATGGGATTCTAACAAAGATGGTTTATATAACCCAACATCTTCAATGTTAGTAAGAAGAGCTCGTTTAAAATTTAAAGGATTTGCTTTTTCCCCTAAATTAAAATATAAAATGGAGCTTGGGTTATCTAATAGAGATATTAGTGGCGCTTCTAAACACACAGGAAATGCACCAAGATATATATTAGATGCTGTTATAAAGTGGAATTTCTTTCAAAATTTTGAATTATGGTTTGGGCAAACCAAACTACCTGGCAACCGCGAGCGTATTATTTCTTCAGGTGATATGCAATTAGTAGATCGCTCTCTATTAAACAGCCGTTTTAATATTGATAGAGATATGGGAGTACAATTAAAACACCATTTTAATTTATCTGACAAGTTTATTGTAAAAGAAGCACTAGCCTTTTCTCAAGGTGAAGGAAGAAATGTTACTGTAGGAAACTTAGGTGGACATCAATATACCGCTCATCTAGAACTTTTACCTTTTGGAAAGTTTGAAGGTAAAGGAGATTATGTAGGTGGTGACTTAAAAAGAGAACAAACACCTAAACTTGCTATTGGTATGAGTTACGACTTTAATAACAATGCCGTAAAAACTAGAAGTAACCAAGGTACTTATATGGTTAATGATGAAGGATACTATCAAACAAACATATCAACCTTTTTTATGGATGCTATGTTCAAGTATAAAGGATTCTCTTTTATGGGAGAATATTCATACCGAGACGCCGAAGATCCTTTCGCAAAAAACTCAGACGGCACACTTACTGGAGAAATTGTACAAGTAGGAAGTGGTTTAAACCTTCAATCAGGATATTTGTTTTCTAAAAACTGGGAAATATCTGGTCGTTTTACTAATATTTCTTTAGATAAAAAAATCACAGGAAAAGGAACTGAAAATCAATATACAATAGGATTATCAAAGTATATTGTTGGTCATAAATTAAAAGTACAAACCGACATTAGTTACTTAGATATAGCGACAGCTACTAATCAATTAATGTATAGATTACAGGTAGACATACACCTTTAAATGATAACATAAACATAACATGAGAGCATTCTTGTGTAACTAAATTTGCAAAACTTAATTAAAAACTAAAAAATGGGAGATCCATATATTTTGATGCTAGTCGCTTTGGCTGTTTTAGCTATTGTAGACTTGGTTGTTGGAGTTAGTAACGATGCTGTAAACTTTTTAAATTCAGCAATCGGTTCTAAAGCAATTAAAGTAAGAAATATTATGATAATTGCGAGTGTTGGAGTATTTTTTGGAGCAGTTACTTCAAGCGGAATGATGGAAGTTGCGCGTAAGGGGATATTTAATCCTAACATGTTTATGTTTCAAGACATCATGTTTATTTTTATGGCAGTTATGATTACTGATATTTTACTATTAGATATCTTTAATTCATTAGGTATGCCTACATCAACTACTGTTTCTATTGTATTTGAATTATTAGGAGCCGCAGTTTGCATTTCGTTAATTAAAATATCTGCTAATGATTCACACTCAATTTCTGATATATGGAATTATATAAATCATAAAAAAGCAGTTCAAATTATAAATGGTATACTACTCTCTGTTGTAGTAGCATTTTCTGTTGGTGCTATAGTACAGTTTTTTTCTCGTTTAATTTATTCATTTAACTTTGAGAAAAGACCTACCTATATCAACTCTTTATTTGGTGGTTTTGCTATTACTGCAATTACTTATTTCATAATTATAAAAGGGATGAAAGGAACACCTTTTTATAGTGATGTTAAACATTTAATTGAAGGAAATACATTGCTCATTATTACTGGAAGCTTTATTTTTTGGAGTGTAGTATCTCATATATTAATACAGTTTTTAAAAGTTAATATTTTAAAATTAATTATTGGTATTGGTACTTTCTCTTTAGCTATGGCTTTCTCTGGTAACGATTTAGTAAACTTTATTGGCGTACCAATTGCTGCTTGGAACTCATACCAAGCTTGGGAAGTATCTGGTGTTGCTCCTGATGCTTTTTCTATGGGGATTTTAGCTAAAAAAGTACCTTCTAACGTATGGTTATTATTGTTAGCTGGAGCTATTATGGTGGTTACTTTGTGGACTTCTAGTAAAGCGAGAAATGTTATTAAAACTGGTATCGATTTATCTCGTCAAGGAGATGGGCATGAAAAGTTTCAACCAAATCCATTATCAAGAATTGTAGTACGAAGTGCTATGGGGATTAATGCAGTTGTTAGTTTTATTGTACCTAAAAAAACTTTAAACTTTATAGACTCAAAATTTCAAAAACCTGTAATTGAATTACCTAAAGACAAAACCTATGAAATGCCTGCTTTCGATTTAGTAAGAGCATCTGTAAACTTAATTGTTGCTGGTATTTTAATTTCTATTGCAACCTCTATGAAGTTACCTTTATCAACTACTTATGTTACGTTTATGGTAGCAATGGGTACTTCTTTAGCTGATAGAGCTTGGGGGCGTGAAAGTGCTGTTTATAGAGTTGCTGGGGTAATTAATGTTATTGGAGGATGGTTCTTAACAGCCATTACAGCTTTCTTAACTGCAGCTTTAGTAGCTTATTTAATTAGCTGGGATATGGTAATGATTCCTGTATTGTTATTGGTGGTTGCTCTTTTAATTGCAAGAAACACATTACAACACAGAAAAAAATCTAAAGAAGAAAAGAAACAAGTACATATGGAAAGAGCAGAATTAATCACTATTAACGGAGTGATTGAAGAAAGCTCAGATCATATTGCTGGTGTTGCTCATCGTATTAACAAATTATACTCAAGCGTTGTAAAAGATCTTGCTACTCACGATTTAATAAAATTACGTAAAACTGATAAGCACGTTACTAAGTTAAACGATGAAATCGATAACTTAAAAGACGGAGTTTTCTATTTTATTAAGTCGTTAGACGATACTTCAGTACAAGCAAGTAGGTTTTATATTTTAATTTTAGGGTATTTGCAAGACGTTGCTCAGTCTATTAGTTATATATCTAGAGCTACTTATAAGCACGTTAACAACAATCACAAACACCTTAAAAAAGGGCAAATTAAAGATCTTAAGAGTATTGATAATACACTTTCTAAGTTATTAACTGATATTGGAGATACTTTTGAAAATAGAAGCTTTGATAATTTAGAGCATATTATTAATGAAAAGAAAGAATTATTAAAGGATGTATCTAAATCTATTGAAAAACAAGTAGATCGTATTAGAACAGACGAAACAAGTCCAAAAAATACTACATTATACTTTAGTATTTTAATAGAGACACAAGATTTAGTTTCTGGATTAATGAGTTTACTAGAAACCTACGAAGAGTTTCATATTAGTACAAAATCAGCAGAAATAGAAGCTTAATCAAACAAAAGCCGAGGGATTACCTCGGCTTTTTTATTTCTCTATTTTTATAAACTATAATTATTCCTTCTTCTTCATGGGGCGCATTAAACCTTCTTGTGCTACCGAAGCAATCAGTTTACCTTCCCTTGTATAAATATTTCCACAAGCAAAACCTCTTGCACCATTAGTGTTTGGGCTTTCTACCGAGAACAACATCCAATCGTTAAAATCAAAATCGCGGTAAAACCACATCGAATGATCTAAACTTGCCATTTGTGTGTTTCCGAAATTAGCTACACTTGCATTTGGGTTTAAGCAAGCCGTTAAAATATTATAGTCTGATATATACGTTAATATTTGTTGTTTAATTCCTAACGATAAATCAGAAGCTTCTCCTTTTAATTTAAACCAAACATCTACTACTGGAGGTAAATCTTTTCGGTCTAACGGATTTACGATCTGCACTGGTTTAAAATCAATAGGTCGCTCAATACTTAAAAAATCTTTCATTTTCTTTGGTAAAAAAGCTCCAAATTGATCTAACATATCTGTCCAACTCAACAACTCTTCAGGTTGTTTTAAGTCTTTTTTTATAGGCATTTGATGCTCATATCCTTCTTCTTCTTTATGAAAAGAACAAGACAGTATAAAAATCGTTTTATCTTTTTGATGTGCTGTAACTCTACGTGTAGAGAAACTACCTCCATCACGAATAGTTTGCACGTTGTAAGTTATAGGCAACTCTAAATTTCCTGCCTCTAAAAAATACGAGTGTAGCGAATGTAATATACGTTCTTTAGGTGTCGTTCTATACGCTGCATTTAGTGCTTGTGCTAATACTTGGCCTCCAAAAACATTTGGACTTCCTATATCTCTACTTACTCCATTAAAATTCCCTTCACCTAAATCGTCAAGGGTAAGTATATTTAATAATTCTTGTGTGTTTTTCATTTGTTAATACAGTAAAAGGGTTAATTCTTTATACTTGTTTTGTTTTAAAAGGCTTTATTAACCTAAATTCTGTTGGTTGAATTCTGTTCAAAAATAAGCTTAAAATACGATTTGGAATGCTTTTTCTATGTCGTAAATAAATTGTTAAGTCCTGTGGTGTTGCTCCTACTGAACTTTTTATTTCGCTAGCTGTTCTTCCAAAATTTATCGTTTTTATATTATAGCCTATACCCAATAATATATAATCATATAGCATTCGTTGGTAAATAGCATAGGTTTTATTTACGGTATAATCAATTCCTACAAAATGGGCATCTAATGAGTTTTTATTTTTTATTCCTGACAAAAACCCAACTAACTTGGTTCCTAACCAATATACTTTAATAACATAGTTATCTTTTAAATTTTCTTTTAAAGATATATACGTTTCTATATTAAAATACCCTAAATTAAAGCTTGCCTTGTTTGATACATTTTTATACAATGACGTCACACTTGGCAATAATTGTTTCAAAACATCAATACTTACTTCTTCCGTTCGTAAGTCTTTACTCTTCTGTAACGCTTTTTTTGCTTTTACTCTATACTTTGTTTTTAATGCTGCTAAATAATCATCAAAAGTATTCCAATTATCATCTAACGTTAACATCATATTTGGATCTACATTAAACGAATTATATCCTACACTATGTAATGCATCGGTAATAAAAAGCGATTCGTTTACAAAATCTTTCAACATAAAAGCATCAATTGTTTCTTTTGAAATGTCTTTTTCAAAGGCTACAATAGCTTTAGCTAGCTGTTTTACAATTCGCTTTTTATCTTTATTTGGTTTAATAAATATTCCGTGCTCTCCACTTACAAAAGTATTACCGCATGTAAGTATTTTAAATGGTTTTTGAGGAGACAACAAATGTAGTTTCCTCCCTATACATCGTATCCATTCTACAACCGATTGTAAATTATTTTGAACACTTTCTAAATAAAAATCTACCAATTGAATAGTAGCAAAGGCTATTGCTTCTTTGTTTTCATCAAATAATAAAATATAAGAAAACTGTATTTGTTGATTGTTCTTTTCTAAAGCTTCTAAATACGCTGGTTGAAAATATAAATTATCTACACAGTCAAGCTCTTTCCAAACATTTTCAGGTATCTCCCTTACTGAAGAAAAGTAGCGTATATTGGATGATTTTTTTTTACAGGATAAAATAATAGTGTTTTTTGCGATTTGTATTCGTGTAAATTAGTAAAAGTTTGTTAATTACTCTATAAATTATTTTAAATGACACCATTATTCCAAACAGGCACTTTTAAAAATCTACTTATTTTTACCATATCGCTCAACAAGTATTCTTTATCTCCATGATTTAACAAGTTATAACGTTCTCCACTTTGAGTAACTAAATTCACCTCGTAACAATGGTAACCTCCAGACTTGTTTCCTTGAATAAATTTTGATAAAACTTGTAAAGCATATACTTGCTGAAAAGATATAATTTCACCATCTACTAATACCTTTCTTTTTTGTGAGTTTAAAAAAGCTTTAGCTCCAAATGAAAACAATAAAAAAACTCCTATTAATACAAAGGGACCTCCTGAGATGAAAAACATTTTTCCTCCTTGCATAAAGGTTAATGGCTCTTTTGAAAACTCAAAAAACTCTATATAAGACCAAGCCACATAATTTAATCCCATCAAAAAGAAACTCCAAGCCATAAATTTCATATAAGTGCTCGAAGTAATTTTATATCCAGAACTCGTTTTTCGTAAACGTTCGCTTAAAAAATTACTCCCTGACCCTTTAACTGGATCCCAAGAAATGTATTGCCCTATAGCATCTGTTGTAAAATCTTCAAAAGAAAATTCTATTTGTTTATTATTTGACGAGTTTTTCTTTCTTTTTGCCCAGTAACTAGAACCAAACATACCAATAAACATAAAAGCTAATACTGCCAGCATTCCGCCTGTTTTATAATAGGTGTACCGTTGTTTATCTATACTCAACTGATGAATTGGAACTGTAATTTCTAGACGTTTTATATTGTTTAAATCTTCTCTTGTAGGTTTAGTAAGTTGTTGTAATGAGTCCAGTTTTCGTGCACTTTGTTGTACTTCAATTTCTCTCTTATGAAATGATTCATACATGTTTTGTAACTGAGGAAATACTACAAAAAAGAAAATTCCGATTGGAATTATTGCAAAAACCCAAGAGCTGGTGAGAGATACTTTTTTCATGTTTTATTTTTTGGAAAGCAAATTTGAGAAAAGTTTTTGGTTTTGTCGTATAAAAAAAGACCTTTACATAAATGTAAAAGTCTTTCTAAATTATATTTTAAAAACTCTATTTGCAGTATTCTACTTCAAATGAACCAGATACTTTATTTTGTTTATCGATTGATTTAGCTTCTATTTTTAAATTAATTTTAGAATCTGAAATACTTACAACTTCAACATTTGATCCCAAAACATTAACTAAGTTTCCTTCTCCATCTTTGAAAACAACATTTACATCATTATACGTTCCAACTTTACCTTCTACTAATAAAGAAACTTCTAACTTATAATCAAAAATATCTGAATCACAACCTACCTCTTCGTTTGTAATATTAATTGAAACTTCTCCATCTTTTCCTGATGCAAATGACTTCCCTCCTTTAGCAGTAAAATCTTTTCCATATACCTTTCCTTTTAAAATAGTACTGGGTATTGGAGTACCTATGTTGTCCGTATTATCATCATCTGAACAACCAGTCATTACCAATGTTAAACATACTAAAGTTACATAACTAATTTTGAAAAAATTTTTCATTTATTGAATATTTATTATTTTTTAATAAGCGCTAATATAACCTAAAATAAAAAAGCACTAAATAAATAGTTTATTGTTATTGTTACTCACAAAAAGGAACCGTAAAAAAGCCTTCTATTGAATTATCTGAACTTGAATTTGCTTTTATTTTTAAGGTAACTTCATTACTTGTTAACCTTACAACCTCAACAGCTCCTTGAAGGTAATTTAAAGGATTCGCTCCTTTCTTATTAAAAACTACATTCACATTATTATAAGTTCCTAACTCTGCTTTCACATAAGTTGTAATTTTTAATTCGTAGTTGAGAACATCAGAAGTGCAATCTGCTTGAATATTGGTTACATTTACTGAAAGTTCATTATTTCCAGACATAAATGCTTTACCTCCTTTGGCCGTAAAACTTGTTCCTAATACTTTTCCTGATAATTTTGTGTTTGCGATTCCTTCTGGATCATTATCGCTATCAGAACAACTACTCATTACTAAAGTAAGACACATCAAAACCGCATAGCTAATTTTAAAAATCTTTTTCATTTGTTTAAATTTTAATTTGTTTTTATAGGTTGCGAATTTAGCTTAAAAATAAAAACCCACAAACAAATTAATTGCTTGTGGGCTTTCTATATTTATTTAAGGTTAACTTACCCTACAATGTTTATAATTTTTCCTGGAACAATAATTACTTTTTTAGGCTCTCTTCCTTGTAATTGTTGTTGTGTTTTTTCATGTGCCATGACTGTTTTCTCAATTTCATCTTTGCTCATGTCTAACGGTAATTCTAAAGTAAAACGCATTTTTCCATTGAAAGAAACTGGATAGTTCTTTGAGCTTTCAACTAAATGTTTTTCTTCAAATTTCGGAAAAACTACAGTTGCAATAGACTCATTGTGCCCTAACTGACTCCATAATTCTTCTGCAATATGCGGAGCATACGGAGAAATTAGCACTAATAAAGGTTCTAAAATTTGTCTCTTATTACACTTTTGAGCAGTCAACTCGTTTACCGCAATCATAAAGGTAGAAACTGACGTATTGAACGAGAAGTTCTCAATATCTTCTTCTACTTTTTTAATGGTTTTATGTAAGGTTTTTAACTCGTCTTTAGTTGGTTCTGCATCAGAAACGTTGATACCGTTTTCATCAGTAAATAATTTCCATAATTTCTTTAGGAAAGAATACACTCCTGAAATACCAGATGTTTTCCAGGGTTTGGTTTGCTCTAACGGCCCTAAGAACATTTCAAATAAACGTAAACTATCCGCACCGTATTCTTCACAAATCAAATCTGGATTTACCACATTGTATTTCGATTTCGACATTTTTTCTACCTCACGACCTACAATATATTTACCTTCTTCTAAAATGAATTCAGCATCTTTAAAATCAACATTTAATGGATGTTTCTTAAATGCTTCAACATCTAACTCATCAGAAGAATTTACCAATGAAACATCAGCATGAATAGGTTGTACTTTTTTATCTCCTATTAACCCTTTAGAAACAAATGTATTTGTTCCTTCTACTCTATATACAAAAGCAGAAGTTCCTAAAATCATACCTTGGTTAATCAGTTTTTTAGCAAACTCATCCACAGGTAACAATCCTCTATCAAATAAGAATTTTTGCCAAAAACGTGCATATAATAAATGCCCTGTAGCATGTTCAGAACCTCCAATATATAAATCTATTTGCTTCCAATAGTCAACCGCTTCTTTACTAACAAATTCTCCTTCATTATTCGAGTCCATATAACGGTTAAAATACCAAGAACTTCCTGCCCACCCTGGCATTGTGTTTAACTCTAATGGGAAAACAGTTTCGTTGTCTATCAACTCATTACTCACTACTCTATTCTCAATACTATTCCACGCCCAAACCTCAGCATTTCCTAACGGTGGTTTTCCGTCTTCAGTAGGTAAATATTTCTCTACTTCCGGTAATACGATTGGTAAATGCTTCGCTTCAATCATTTGCGGCATTCCGTCTTTGTAATATACTGGGAATGGTTCTCCCCAATAACGTTGACGACTGAATACTGCATCGCGTAAACGATAGTTTATTTTTCCGTAACCAAATCCACGTTTTTCTAATTCGTAGATTACAGTTTTCATTCCTTTCTTATAGTTTAAACCGTCTAAAAAATCAGAATTGGTTAATTTGACTCCATCTTTAACATCGTTTGCTTTTTCAGAAATATCAACATCTGCAAAAATATTTGGAATCTCTAATCCGAAATGTTTTGCAAAATCGTAATCACGTTGATCACCGCATGGTACCGCCATAACTGCTCCTGTTCCGTAACTTGCTAATACATAATCACCAATCCAAATCGGTACTTGTTTTCCTGTAAATGGGTGTAACGCATACGCCCCAGTAAACACTCCTGAAATAGTTTTTACATCTGCCATACGATCACGCTCTGAACGTTTTGCTGTAGCTTCTACGTAAGCTTCTACAGCCTCTTTTTGTTCTGCAGTGGTAATTTTCGCTACTAAATCGTGCTCTGGAGCTAAGGTCATAAAAGACACTCCGAAAATAGTATCAGGACGTGTTGTAAATACATCTATTTTAGCATCGTGACCATCCACATCGAAAGAAACCATCGCTCCTTGCGAACGACCAATCCAGTTGGTTTGAGAATCTTTTAATGGTTGTGGCCAATCAATATTTTGTAATCCGTCTAACAAACGTTGTGCATAGGCAGAAATTCGCATAGACCACTGGGTCATTTTTTTACGAACTACTGGATGTCCACCACGTTCTGAAACTCCGTTTACGATTTCATCATTAGCTAGTACTGTTCCTAAAGCTGGACACCAGTTTACTTCGGTATCAGATAAGAATGTTAAACGGTATTGTAATAGTATTTCTTGTTGTTTTGTATCTGAGAAGCTTTTCCACTCTTCCGCAGAAAATTGCTGTACATCCTCATCAGAAACGGCATTTACATTCGCGTTTCCTTCTGCTTCAAACTTAGCTACTAAGGTTGCAATATCTTCTGCTTTATCAGTGTCTTTATTATACCAAGAGTTAAATAGTTGAATAAAAATCCACTGTGTCCATTTGTAGTACTTAGGATTTGAAGTACGAACTTCGCGAGACCAATCAAATGAAAACCCAATGTTATCTAACTGACGACGGTAAGTTTTAATATTCGTTTCGGTAGTAATTGCTGGATGTTGTCCTGTTTGAATCGCATATTGTTCAGCTGGCAACCCGAAAGAGTCATATCCTTGTGGATGCAATACATTAAACCCTTTATGACGCTTGTAACGTGCATAAATATCAGATGCGATATATCCTAACGGATGCCCAACGTGTAATCCTGCTCCTGATGGATAAGGAAACATATCTAACACATAATATTTTGGTTTATCAGAATTATTTTCAGCTTTAAATGTACCTTGATTTGCCCAGTACTTTTGCCACTTTTTTTCTATCTCTTGGTGATTGTATTGCATTTGTAATCGCTTGTTTTAAAGGATGCAAATTTACAGTTATTGTTGATAAGTAAAAAGTTTAGTTCTTTTAATACAGCATGAAAACTTAAATAAATACAAAAAACCTCACAAGCCTTATAAGCTTTGCAAGGTTTAAAATTGAAATAAGAGAGAGTTTATTATATTATCCTAATGATGTATCTGTTAAAATTACTTTTAATGTTCCCCCACGTTCCGATCGCTGAATGTTACATATCCTTTCTTTTTGAGGTGGTCCATAAGGTAATGTAGGGCATGGTTTATCGCCTTTTAATTGAATACAATCGGTGCAGTTTACAGGAAACACTCCTGGATTACCTGAGTTTTTCCGTAACTTTTTATTATAAATTCTACTAATAGGTGTTTTATTTGGTCCGTAATTCCACCCCCCATCCTTGTCTACCTCCATGGCAATAAAGCTATTTATTCCATTAACACAGCTTATATCAAAAGCTTCAGCACATGAGGTATTTGGGTTTAATGTAAACTCTGCAATACTCGTTCCTTGTGCTCCGTGGTTAAAGTCTGCTCCTTTTACAGGACACTGTGGTTCTATATAAAAACAAATATTTCCACTAAAACATTCTCCTTTCGGATCAAACTCTTTAGTATCCTTAGCTCCTAATTCAAATTTTCCCATGAGTTTATTCACTTTGGTTAAAAAACTAAAATCTGACACTCCAACAGGAGATGGACAGCATTTATTAGCAGCATTTGATGCTGCAAAAGTTACGTAAACCTCTACTGGTTTTGAGGTTTGATTTGTAACGGATAGCGTTGTGTAATTTGTAGACATTTTTTAAAGTTTAAAGTTAATTGTAAACGTATTGGTAAAATACTTTCTGGAAGATATTAATTGTATGTTTATAAACGTTTTAAAATGTCTTTACTGATTGTTTTTGAGTAATGAGCGATTTAATTTAAGTTTCAAAAAAGCTTGGTGTAGCTAGCCTTACTTGGCTATATTTTTATAATTTAGGAAACTTAACAACTAACCTACTATGAACGAAAATATAACGGCTTTAGATATTAAAGAAAAAGTATCTACTTTACTTAAAGACTCTATTGAACAATCTGAAATTGAAAATTTAATAAACGAAATACATACTTACTTTAAAGAATTAACTCAGCTCACTGGATTTGAAAATCATATAGAGCACTTAGCAGCCATAACAACTTCAAAAGGAAAAGCTTTAGGATTAAACCATGCTGCACAGTGTTTGTTAGATTATAAACGAACTGTGAAGTTTTTAAAGGCTATGGTAATGGCAATTAAAAAAAAGCAACAAGACCATCCTAATGAAACAATTCATATTTTTTATGCTGGTTGTGGACCTTATGCTCCGTTTGTTACTCTAATTGCTCCGCTTTTTAGTCCTGAAGAAATACAGTTTTCTTTACTAGAAATTAATGATAAGTCTTTAAAATATGCGAAAATCCTTATTCAAAAATTAAAACTTACCAATTATGTAACGAACTATTATACTGCAGACGCTGTTACTTTTAAAATACCTGAACCTGAAAAGTTTCATATACTCTTTAGTGAAACATTGGATGCTTTGTTGTACAGAGAGTGTTATGTTCCTATTTTATTTAATCTACTACCTCAACTATCAGAAGATATTGCTGTAATTCCAGAAAATGTTTTGATAAAAATGAGCTTATCGGTTAATTCAATTACAGATTCTAAACATATAACTGAAGAAATTGACACCATTATAAATGTTAGAGAGGTTATTTCATTAAACAAATCTGATATTATTTCTACTCAACTACCCGATAAAAAAGTAGCTGTAAAATCATTAAATATAGAACAGTACAATTACTTACTATTAGACACATTGGTGCATATTTATGATAATATCTGGCTAACAAGAAACGAGTCTTCTTTAACAATTCCTCTTGAAATGGGAATTGAACATCCTTTCCTATTTAATTCAATTGTTTACACTTACCAAATGCATCCAGATATTGAGCTAAAATACAAACTAGAGCAATAATATTTCTTAGATTATTTTAAACAAAAAAAGCATAACCAAATTAGTTATGCTTTTCTTATTTCTGAAATTTCTTTTGCTTATCCTTTTATAGGAACAGTAACAATAACGTTGTCCCAACCAATGTACATGTTAAATGTATCATCTTCTCCTTCAAAAACAATTGAAAAAGCTTCAATTGTTTCGTCCGACTTAGAAGTAGGAGCAGTAACTCTAGCTACATCTTCACTTTCGTTATAAAAGTAAGACCCCCAAACATTTTTAGCTGTATTTAAAATAAGAGTCCATTCTTTTTCCCCTGGAATTGTAAATAAGGTATAGGTTCCTGCTTTTACTTTTTTACCTCCAAAAGTTATATCTTTATAAAATGTAATTTCAGCTGCTTCATTCGCTCCTGTTCTCCATACTTTTCCCATAGGAGCTAGTTTTGCTAACGATCTTCCTTTTAATTGTGGACGGCTATAAACAACTTTTACTTTTTTATCTGAAATTCTATAACTACTAGGAAAAGCAGCTGCATCCATTGGACTTTTATCTAAATTCGCAAATTTTTGAGCTGTTACTTCGTTTGAAAAAACTAGAGCTACAGCGAGCACGATAATTGATAAAATTGATTTTTTCATGTTCTTATTTTTAATTATTAATTGAGGGTTTTGTCATCAAATTTAAGAATCCTTACGTAAAATTCACTCTTTTTTTAAAACAATCCTATTTTTTGACTCTAAACAAGCAAAGAATAATTTTCTTAAAAATTGTAATTCAAGTAAATAGATGTTCTATATTCTACTTCTATAGTTCCTTGTGCTAAATTTTGCTGTATTGGATACATTGCTAAGGCTCCTACTGTTAATTTTTTTGCATTATACTCGGCACCTAAGCTAGAAAACAATGCATGACCTTCAGTATTTTTAACTTTTAATCCAATCATTTTATTACTTTCATAGAATTCTCCTGAAACTCCTATTGAAGGCACAAAACTATTTTGCTTACTATCTTTAAAAGCATAAAAGAAAGTACTATTGAAATTAAATTGATTTCCAAATCGATATTCTTCTTTATTTGTAGTTTTTATGTAATAATTAAGATAATTTGTAACTCCAAAATTATTTCTCTTAAATACGTACTGAAGGTTCGTTATTACATCAACACTTCCTGTTCCTAATTGAAAACTAGGGTTTATTGAATTATTAATTGCTTCGTTGTAAGTTCCTGTTGGTAACTTTAACCCTCCACCAACTTTTAATAAATGATTAGAAGATATAACCTTATCTTTTTCTTCTTTATAACTTCCTGTATTTTTATTTAAAACGGTATAATTAATTAAAAAAGATATATCTCCTAAACCTTCAATAGCTGTTGTTTTATCAACATAGTCTCTTGAATGAAAATGAAAAGGAACAAAAATTTGGGCTTCTAAATACTCTTTAATAATTGGAATTCGAGACCAAACTTGTACTGTATTAAAATACTCATTTATAATTGGAGAGTTGTTAAAAATCCCATCTTTTGATTGGTATTTTTGGTGTAAATAACGTACACCAACAAAATTATTATCTATTATTCCTCCCATTCCTAAACTACCTCCGCTGTTACTACAACCACAAGCATCGCAGTCTAAAAATAGCTCATATCGCTTAGGGAATGTGTCCGCTTGTATTTGTCCTGAAATTAATAATACTAATATGAGTAGTACTTTATTCGGCAAATCTTTTATCTGTGATAAATTCTTCATCTGTTAATGTTTTTAAAAAGGCTATAATGTTTTCTTTTTCTTGCTCGTTTAATGCTATTCCGATTGTTCCATTCTCATTTTTAAGAATTGGATCTAGGTTTTGGGTTTCTTGAACTCCTGTTGCATAAAAATTCAATACTGATTTTAAAGACCCAAATCGACCGTCATGCATATACGGAGCAGTAAGTTCAATATTTCTTAGACTAGGCACTTTAAACTTGTATTTATCTTCTTCTAATAAGGTAACCGTCATTCTTCCTAAATCGTTAATTTCTGGGTTTATTGGTAAACCATTATTTCTAAAAGCATCATCTGTAAACAAGTCAGATGTATGACAAGAAGCACATTTTGATTTAAAAAGCTCTAATCCTTTTTTTTCTTGCTCAGAAAACTCTCCTCCTTTTTCCACTCGAACATATTTATCGTACTTTGAATTGGCTGAAACCATCATTAACATAAATTGAGACATCGCCTTAAACGTGTTGTCAGCATTGATTTCTCCATCTTCAAAAGCTTGACTAAACAACTTTCGGTAAGCTGTATCTTGTTGTAGTTTTTCCAAAATATTGGTTACTGTTTCGTCCATTTCAACGGGATTGGTAATTGGTATTATTGGAAATATATCTAAGTGAAAAGCAGCTCCATCCCATGAAAACTGTTTTTGGAAAGCCATATTTTGAATTGGAGGCGTATTTCTAGTCCCTACTCTATCTTCTACACCGTGACTTAATTGATGTCCATGGTGTGTAAACGCAAACTTTTGCTGATGACAAAAAGCACAAGAAACTACTCCGTCTGATGATAGTTTTCCTTCATAAAAAAGCTTTTTCCCTAACTCAAATCCCTTTTCTGTAATTGGGTTTGAGCTTAAATTATAATGAGGTTCAGGAAAGTTGCTCGGTTGTTCAAAAGCTAATTCAACATTAGTATACACATCTTCCTGCTTACAACTAAAAAAAGAACATACTAGCAAGACAATCATTATTTTTTTCATTACATACGGTATTAATAGCTAATTTTTTTCAATTAGCCTATTACACTTAAAAGAATAGAGTGAACTTTCACCCTATTCTTTTTGATTAGATGTGTTAATTAATGATGGTTTGTATGATGTACATGGTGAACCATGAACATCTCAGTATAGTTTTCTGCTATGGTAGCTGCTTTATCTCCCCCCATAATAGTTGCACCTTCTGAAAGTTTAATTTTAGATTTACCATCTAACATTGTATTGGCATCTACTTTAATATGCAACTGTGGTGATTGTTCTTTACTCACAATAGCAGCATCCATAGGTAATTCTACTTCCTTATATAAATCTACTGTTGTTCCTCTACTTGCAATATGAAGCATATATTGTTTTTCATCACTAGTAGTGTTTTCTTTGTAATTTCCTTCTAAAACCACAAACTTATAACCCGCTTGCCAACTCCAAGTTAAATTGTATTTTTCTGCTAAAGTCCAAAAGTCTTGCTGAACAGCTTGTCCTTCTTTAAATCGTTCTTGATCTACACCAATTCCGAATTTAACTTTTGTATACTTTCCTGCTGGTACGTCTTTAAGTGATATTTGAATTTTCTTAGGTTTGTCTCCTCCTCCTTCACTAATTATAAAGTAACTTTCTTCTTTAGGGTATACAAATTCTTCTCCTTCTTCTGTTACAAGCACAAAGTTACTTACGATATAATCGAAAGAATTTACAGTTAATACTTCTCCATTTCCATTCGTGTATGTTGAAGTCCCTAATAAAAGCTTGTCTTCAGCAAAACCGTTATCGAATTCTATTACTACTTCGTTTTTTCCTTCTAATTTATCATTAATTATTTCATCGTCACTACATGAAGTGAACACCATAGCAAAAGCTATGATAGCTAATATTTTTTTCATCTTTTAATTTTTATATACTACAGTACTTCTTTAACAATGCTGAGCATCATTAAACTTTTTACCTGTAAATTGTGTTTTAATCTTGTTTTTATTTTACAATAGTCTACTCTTTTGATTACGTTATTTGTAACCAATTAGTAGTAATTTTAGCCAATTATGAAGATTAAATAATAGGAGGATGAAATACTTCTTTATTAAATAAGTAGTGATAGTTTTTTTTATAAGAAAATGTTCCTTTCTCTTTTACAAACTGTTTTTCTTCTAAATTTATATTAAGAATAGAAACAAACCCAATAGGATATTCTTCCATCGAGATTCGTAGCGATTTAAAGTCGTCGTCTTGTTGTTTTTCAAGCTCCATCATTAACTGACACTTACCGTTACAGTTTAATTCTGGCTTATCTTTATTAATACATAAAACTTTTGATATATAATCATAATTTATTGCATACTCAACAAAAGGAGCTATTGGGCGCAACATGGCTATCATGTAGAGTGCAACAAAAAAATATATGCTTAGTTTTTTTATCAAAAAAAGGACTTTTTTCTCACGCAAAGATACGATTATCCCTACTTATAATCAATAATAAAAATACATGTTTTTTGTTTTATTTTAATTTGTTCTAAATAAAAAACTTATCTTTGCGAAGATTTTATTGAAGAATAATGATTGTTTTTTATACTGAAACCAAGAAAGTTACCTCTAAAGCTTCTATTAAGAGACTAGAAAAAGTTACTTTTTGCAGCTCCGCATGTACAAGTAATTGTATTAAGCCTAAAAGTAAATGCTGTAACAAATATCAAAAGAAAGGTGTTAATTGTAAAAGGTGCCCTTTAACATTTGATTTAAAAGCAGTTTCGTAATTAACAACTATTTTCTCACGTTTGTTTATATATTATAAACAAAAGCCCTTAAAAGAAATTTCTTTTAAGGGCTTTTTTAGTTTTTGCCTACGATTTTCTTTATACTACCTTTAATAAAAAGTAATTTTTCTTACCTCTTTGTAATAACACGTATTTATCAGCAATAAGGTCTTTTGAAGTGATAACAAAGTCTTCACTTACTTTTTCTTTATTTACTGATATTGAATTCTCTTTTAAAGCTCTTCTTGCATCACCGTTTGATTTTAAGAATCCAGTTTTAGCGGCTAAGGCTGCAATCATATCTAAGCCTTCAGCTATGTCTTCCGATGTTACCTCAGCTTGCGTTACACCATCAAACACATCTAAAAAGGTTTGTTCATCTAAATTCTTTAAGCCGTCAGCTGTTGACTTTCCAAATAAAATATTTGAAGCAGCAATCGCTTTATCTAACTCTTCTTTAGAGTGTACAAAAATTGTTACTTCTTCAGCTAACTTCTTTTGTAATGCTCTTTGGTGTGGTGCTTCTTTATGTTCAGCAATTAAAGCATCAATAGTTTCTTTATCTAAAAACGTAAATATTTTAATATACTTTTCAGCATCTTCATCCGAAGTATTTAGCCAAAATTGGTAAAACTTGTAAACTGACGTTTTATCTGCATCTAACCAAACATTTCCTCCTTCAGACTTTCCAAATTTAGAACCGTCAGCTTTTGTAATTAATGGGCAAGTAGCTGCAAATGCTTTTGCATCTTCACCTGGTGTCATTCTACGAACTAGTTCGGTACCTGTGGTAATATTACCCCATTGGTCAGAACCTCCCATTTGTAATTTACAGTTTAAGGTTTTATATAAGTGATAGAAATCATACCCTTGAATTAATTGATACGTAAACTCTGTAAAACTCATCCCGTTACCCGCTTCTCCTGTAATACGTTTTTTTACAGAATCTTTTGCCATCATGTAGTTTACAGTGATTCTCTTACCAACATCACGTACAAATTCGATAAATGAAAAGTCCTTCATCCAATCGTAATTGTTTACTAATAAAGGAGAATTTTTAGCTCCGTTATCAAAGTCTAAAAAGCGCCCCAATGTTCTTTTTAAACCTGCTACGTTTTTAGCTAAAGCTTCTTCATTTAACAAATTACGCTCATCTGATTTTCCTGTTGGATCACCGATCATACCTGTTGCACCTCCTACTAAAGCTACTGGCTGATGCCCTGCTTTTTCAATGTGAACTAGTAAAATAATTGGAACTAAACTACCAATGTGTAACGAATCTGCAGTTGGATCAAAGCCAATATAAACCGAAGTCATTTCTTTTTGAAGTTGTTCTTCGGTTCCTGGCATAATGTCGTGAATCATTCCACGCCATTGTAATTCTTCTACTAAATTCTTGGTCATTTTATTCTATTTTTAAAGAGGCAAAGATAAGTTTATCAACCAAAATAAACTAAATTCGCTTTATGATTTTAGTTACAGGAGGAACAGGTTTAGTAGGCTCACATTTATTATATCATTTAAGCCAAAAAAACGACAAGATTCGAGCTATTTTTAGAACTGAAGAAAAGCGTGAATATGTTAAGAAAATCTTTTCTTTTTATACAGATAATGTGCAACAGTATTTTTCTAAAATTGAGTGGATACAAGCTGACATTACTGATATTCCTTCCCTAGAACCTGTATTTGATAACATCACACAGGTTTATCATTGTGCTGCATTGGTTTCTTTTAACCCAAAAGATTATAGAAAAATGCGTCAGGTAAACATTGAAGGAACTGCCAACTTAATCAACTTTGCTATTGATGCTAACGTAGATAAATTCTGTTTTGTAAGTTCCATCGCTGCGGTTGGTAACGCTATTAATGGAAAACCGATTAACGAAGAAAACGAATGGCTTGATAGTGATGAAAATCATGGATATGCAATTACCAAGTATGGTGCTGAAATGGAAGTTTGGAGAGGTAGCCAAGAAGATTTAAGTGTAGTAATTGTGAATCCTGGTGTAATTTTAGGAGGAGGTTTTTGGAATGAAGGCTCT
The DNA here is from genome assembly GCF_059716285.2 of Tenacibaculum sp. TB-53. NCBI lineage: Bacteria > Pseudomonadati > Bacteroidota > Flavobacteriia > Flavobacteriales > Flavobacteriaceae > Tenacibaculum > Tenacibaculum sp. TB-53. The sequence continues at coordinate 2,466,395 of NZ_CM202790.1, forward strand.
GGTAAAATGTTTACTCAAATAAGTAATGGATTTAACTTTTACACTGAAGGTGTTACTGGCTTTGTTGGAGTAAATGATGTGGTGAAGGCTATGATAGATCTAATGAATTCTAACATAAAAAATGAACGTTTTATTCTTGTTTCAGAAAACAAATCGTTTAAAGATGTTTTATTTAGTATTGCTGATAATCTAAATAAAAAAAGACCTTCAAAAAAAGTAGGACAGTTTGTTACCTCAATATTTTGGAAAATCGACTGGTTTTTAACAAAGCTTACTGGTAAGGAGCCTTTACTAACTAAGAACTCTGCAAAATCTGCTCACAACAAATCGTTCTATACTTCTAAAAAAATTATAGAACAACTTGATTTTGAATTTGAGTCTATTAATAATGTAATTACTAGAGTTTCTAAAGAGTTTAAAAGTAAGTTACTTAATCTTCTTTAAGTCCTTTTTTTCAAACTCTCTATCTTCTCTTTTTATTAATTCTTTACGGGAATCGTCTAATAATAGTCCCTTATCTAAAATTGTATCCTTTTTGATACCCTTTATAGAGTCTTGAACTTCCTGCTTTTTTCTATATAAACTGTCTAGTGTATCAATGTTCTTTTTTACTTTATTTAAAATTTCAGTATACTCATCAACCATAGAAGTGTAATATGTATTACTAGCATCAAAGCGAGTACTGTCAATTCTATACTTTTCGTATACCAAAAACATATAGTTTTTTTCTCTCTTTAAAAACTTATTTTTTTGATTTTTGGCAGAAGAAGCAATATACATATCGGTTAATAACGAAATCATAGAATCTTTCGGAATTAAGTTGTCAGGCTTTTTGTATATCGTATTACTGGTACACGACACCAAAAACAAACCAATACATATGTAAAAAAAAGACTTCATTTATCTGTTAAATAATAATCGTTTCCCTTTAATTTCTTCGTTAAAAATTCCCTCGTTATACATTAAGTTTCCGTTTACAAAAGTATGTGTTATTTGATTTGAAAACTCAACTCCTTCAAACGGAGACCATCCGCATTTATACAATACGTTTTCTTTATCAACCGTCCATTTCTTATCTGCATCAACTAAAACCAAGTCAGCATAAAAACCTTCTTTTATAAATCCTCTTTTTTCAACTTTGAAGATTTTCGCTGGATTGTGGCTCATCTTTTCTACTGCTTTTTCTATTGGCAACACTCCTTCTTTCACCTTTTCTAAAATAGCTGGAACTGCATGCTGTACTAATGGACCTCCACTAGGTGCCTTTGTATAAACATTATCCTTTTCTTCTAAGGTATGCGGTGCATGGTCGGTTGCAATAATATCAATCCTATCATCTAACAAAGCTTTCCATAAACCATCTTTGTCTTTTTGAGTTTTTACTGCAGGATTCCACTTAATATGTGTTCCTTTTTTATCATAATCAGCATCGGTAAACCATAAGTGATGTACACAAACCTCTGCCGTAATTTGTTTTTCCTCTAGCGGAATATCATTTCGGAATAAGTGCGTTTCTTTTTCTGTAGATAAGTGGAAAATATGTAAACGTGCTCCTGTTTTTTTTGCTAATTCAATTGCTTTTGAAGATGATAAATAACAAGCTTCTTCACTACGAATTAACGGATGGTATTTTACAGGAATATCATCACCGTATTTTGCTTTGTATTCTTCTGTATTTTTTCTAATGGTAGCTTCATCTTCACAATGCACAGAGATTAACATTTTAGTTGACGAAAATATTTTCTCTAATACTTCTTCATTATCAACTAACATATTTCCTGTTGAAGAACCTAAGAATAGTTTGATTCCCGCAACGTCTTTTGGATTCGTTTTTAACAACTCTTCTAAATTGTCATTAGTTCCTCCAAACATAAAAGAATAGTTAGCATACGATGTTTTACTTGCAATATCAAACTTGTCTGCTAATAATTCTTGAGTTGTTGCTTGAGGTACTGTATTTGGCATTTCAATAAAAGAAGTAATTCCTCCTGCAATTGCAGCCTTACTTTCTGTAGCTATATTTGCTTTGTGTGTTAAACCTGGCTCACGAAAATGCACTTGGTCATCAATCATACCAGGAATTAAAAACTTTCCTTCTGCATCAACCATTAATACATCATCTATAGGAATTATATTTTCTCCTATTTCCTTAATAAATTCTCCTTCTATTAAAACATCGCCTTTAAAAACCTTGTTTTCGTTAACGATTTGTGCGTTTTTAATTAAATATGATTGTTTCATTTTCTACTAAATTTCCATTTTCATGTTAATCAAACTTTTGTTAAAACCAAAGCGTTCGTACGCCTTTATTGCTGATAAATTGTCGTTGTAAACATCAAGTCTTAACTCTCGTATTTCTTTGGTTTTTGCCCAATTTTTTAACGAATTCAAAATTAAAGCACTTATTTTTTTACCTCTAAAATTAGGTTTTACATATATAAAACCAATATATCCATTATGTTCATTTTTACGATAACTTCTAGATTTTTCTATTCTGAGATAACCTGACCCCACAATTTCATCTCCAAATACTGCCACAATTAAATGTACATTGTCAGCAAAAATCATTTCTTTCAGATTATAGTAACTAATTTTTCCTTCCTTCAGTGATGAATCAAAAGGTCTTTCAGCTTCTATTACACCCTGTTCAAACCCTAACAAGATTTCTAAATCTTCTTTTTTTGCTTCTCTTGTCGTAATTGTGGTCATTCTCCTATTTCGGTAATCCGTTAATTCTCATTTTTATCACTCCAAAAACAGCTTCTTTGATTATGCCTTTACTTAATTTAGACTTTCCTAAGACTCTATCAGTAAAAATAACTGAGACTTCTTTGATATTGAATTTGTGCTTCCACGCCTTGTATTTCATTTCAATTTGAAAAGCATATCCTACAAATTTAACTTTATCTAACTTAATTGTCTCTAAAACTTTTCTTTTATAGCATACAAAACCAGCTGTCGTATCATGAATAGGCATTCTGGTTATTAACCGTACGTATTTTGATGCAAAATAAGACAATAACACTCTGCTCATTGGCCAATTAACAACATTTACCCCTACTGAATATCTTGAACCAATAGCTACATCTGCTCCATTATTAACACATTCATTGTATAATTTGATAAGATCTTTTGGATTATGTGAAAAATCAGCATCCATTTCTATAATATAATTGTATTTTTTAGAAATTGCCCATTTAAAACCATGAATATACGCAGTTCCCAATCCACTTTTCCCTTTTCTTTTTTCAATAAAAAGCTGATTAGGAAATTCTTTTTGTAACTTTTCTACAATTATTGCAGTTCCATCAGGGGAACTATCATCTACAACCAACACATGAAACACCTTTTCTTGACTAAAGGCTGCTCGAATAATAGCTTCAATGTTTTCTTTTTCATTATACGTAGGAATTATGATTAAAGCGTCTGACTTCATGTAATTTTCATATAAATCTGGGCAAAGATACATTTATTTATTACTAATTTTGTGTTAATTAAAAAAGTATAAAAACAATTGAAAGCAATAGAAAGAGTTGTATATAATGATAATTGGATTACTTTAGTTATCATACTAGCTATTGTATTATTGGCTATGATGAAGCTACTAAAACCTACTAAGTTATATGGATATACTATTGCTTTTGTAACTCCTGGTTTTTTTCATAAAAGAATGGAAGAAGGTGTTTCTTTTTTCACACCTTTTAAATTGTTACTGTTTTCTTTTTCTATAATTGTTATTTCTTTATTTTTATTTTTCACTTTAGTATCAGAAATATATTCTCATAGTTTTCTAGCTTTTTTAGGACTCTTCTTGTTTGTTTCTGTATATTTTTCTGTTCGTTTTTTTTTAGATTATGCATTGGCAAATATTCTTGGTTTATCTAAAACCGTAAGCTATTTTTTATATACAAAATCGGGTTATTTATATGTTCTTAGCATTTGGTTATTTCCCATTATCATACTGTATCAATACACTTTTACAAATAAACTTTTCTTAATTTATTCTTTCTGTATCTTGCTTGTTTTTAGGGTCTTTTTAATTTTAACAAATAATAAAAAACTTGTAATTAGTAAGTTGTTTTATTTTATTTTGTACTTTTGCACCCTTGAAATAGCACCGCTATTAATTCTTTATAAAACAACAACTACGTAATAAAGAGAAAGTTTATGAAAGTTAAAACTATTTTAGTCTCTCAACCAAAACCAAAAACAGAAACATCGCCATATTTTGACTTGGCAGAAAAGCAAAAGGTTAAGGTTGACTTTCGATCGTTTATTCATGTCGAGGGAATACCTGTAAAGGAAGTAAGAGCTCAAAAAGTTGATTTAAACAATTACACAGCCATTATACTTACCAGTAGAAATGCTGTTGATCATTTTTTTAGAATCGCTGAAGAAATGCGTTTTACTGTCCCTGATGATATGAAGTACTTCTGTCAATCTGAAGCTGTAGCCTATTATTTACAGAAATACGTTGTGTACCGTAAACGTAAAATTTATGTTGGTAATAGAACATTTCCTGAGTTAACTAAATTAATCAAGAAACATAAAGACGAGAAGTTTTTACTTCCTTCTTCTGATAAATTAAAATCTTTAATTCCTGAAGAATTAGATAAATTGGGAGTTAACTGGAAACGTGCGGATTTATATAGAACTGTAGTCAGTGACTTATCTGATTTAGAAAATGTTTTTTATGATATTTTGGTATTCTTTAGTCCATCAGGGATTGATAGTTTATTTGAAAACTTTCCTGATTTCAAACAAAACAATACTCGAATAGCTGTTTTTGGAAACACTACTATTAAAGCTGTTGAAGATAGAGGTTTACGTGTAGATATTGCTGCTCCGACACCAGAAACACCTTCAATGACTATGGCTTTAGAAAAATATATTAAAGAAGCTAATAAAAAATAAATAGCCTACTTGCTTTAAAAAGCCGCTAATTAAATTAGCGGCTTTTTTTTGTAATGCAAATATATTTCTTTCGACTTTTCCATTTTATTCTAATTAATGGAAAGTCCATAAATGTCAAAACAACCCAGTATAGCTATTCTTATTTTTGCAAACTCTTCTAAAAGAGAGGCTGAAAATAAGTTTTTAGAAAAAGGGGAACAGTTATTTGACTATTTAAATAAAAAGATTGTTTTTGAAGCTTCAAAAACAAACGCTCAAATATGTATTTGTAATGAAACTCACCAAATAGGAGCTACTTTTGGTCAGCGTTTTACAAACGCTATAGAAAACACTTTTGCCAAAGGGTTTCATAACATAATTGTTGTAGGAAATGACAGTCCAAATTTAAACGCTTCCCACCTACAAAAGGCTATTGACCATCTTCAAAACGACTTTCCTGTTTTAGGTCCTTCAATAGATGGAGGTATTTATTTACTCGCCATTAATCAAAAACATTTTAACAAGAAAAGTTTTGCAACACTTCCTTGGAAAACTCCCGATTTATTTAGTACGCTAAAAAAAATACTTAAAAAAAACGAACATTCTGTATCACAACTCGCATACTTAAAAGATATTGATTCAAAAAACGATTTAATCTATTTTTTAAATCGTTATTCAACGAACAGTTTCCTAAAATATCTAATTAATAAGATACTTCTCTTATTGAGAAAAAGTTTTTACAATACCTCATACACATACAGATATCAATACACCTCAGTACTTTACAACAAAGGTTCTCCTACAACTTCACAAAGAACTTCCATTTTTTCTTAAGTACAACAATATCATAACAATCATTCATTTAGTAGTAAAATGCTTCGCTTTTTATTTACTCTTTGATGATTCTCAATATGAAACAAAATTTATAAAATACATGAAACAAATCTTACTGGGGTTGTTATTATGCCTAACCACCTTTGCGAATGCTCAATATACAATTAGAGGAAAAGTAACCTCAAAAAACAATGGAACTCCCATTCCTTTTGTTAACGTAACTATCAAAAACACCACGAAAGGAACGGTTACAGATAATAGTGGCAATTACTCTTTAAAAATAAAGAGCAAAAACGATATACTAATTTTTTCTTCTATAGGCTATAAAACAGCAGAAATTAAAGTTGGGAATCAAAAGAGTATATCTATTTATTTGCAAGAAGAAAATACAGGGTTAGACGAAATAATTATTACTGCTTTAAATAAAAAAAGAGAGTCTAAAGAGCTAGGATATGCTATTCAAAGCATCCAACATAAAGATATTTCAGAAGTTAAATCGGTAAATTTTTTAGATAATTTATCAGGAAAATTAGCGGGTGTTAATATTACCAGTGGTGGGGCTACTGGCGTTGGCTCATCTTCAAAAATCGTTATACGAGGCGAACAATCTTTCACCAATAACAATCCACTTTTTATTGTAGACGGTACCCCCATAAACAATAATACTATTTTTAATAATACTAATGAGGCAGCTGCAGGTTTTCAAGAAGCTGATTTTGGTAACGGTGCTATGGAAGTGAACACCGATGATATTGCCTCTGTTTCTGTATTAAAAGGAGCTAGTGCTGCTGCTTTATATGGTACTAGAGCTTCTAATGGAGTTATTATCATCAACACAAAAAAAGGAAGCAATGCTTTTCAAATGAGTGTTAATTCTTCTTTATTTATTGACACAGCTTTCCAACTTCCTCAGTTTCAAAACGAATACGGACAAGGAAATTCTGGACGTTTTGAATTTGTTAATGGGTTAGGTGGAGGAACTAACGACAATATTTCCTACAGTTGGGGACCAAGATTAAACCAAGGTACTTTAATTCCTCAATTTGACAGTCCAGTATCTCTACCCGATGGCACTACCGTTAGAGGAGGTGATACTGCTTTGTACAATGGACTTCCTATCACCCCCACTCCATTTATAGCACACCCTAACAACTTAATAAATTTTTATAAAACAGGTATTACAACGATTAATAATATTGCCATAGCATCGGGATTTAACAAAGGGAATTATCGTTTGTCATTGACCGATGTTAACAGTGAATCAATTATACCAGGTGTTAATTTACATCGTAAAACAATTGCTACTAATTTGCAATTCATCCCTTCAAAAAACACTACCATTACTTCGCATGTTAATTATGTAAATAGCAATAGTGATAACAGACCTTCTAATGGATACGGATCTGAAAACGTGAATTATTCATTAGTAGCTTGGGGGCCTCGATCGTTAAACATTAACAGTTTAAAAAATTATTGGCAACCAGGATTGGAGGGTAAACAACAATATTCGTTCAACTATACTTTTTTTGACAACCCATATTTCATATTACACGAAAATAGAAATGAATTTAACAGAGACCGTGTTTTTGGTAATATTTCAGCAAAACAACAAATTACCAACAACCTAAACCTAACACTAAGAACAGGAATGGATTACTCTAGTGAAAACAGGCGTTTTTTAAGAAACTTTAGTTCCAATCGGTTTAGGAATGGCGCATATGCTGAACACAAAGTAACCTATAGAGAAATTAACACCGATTTTTTAATTAATTATACCCCTAAAGTTAATAATATTACTCTTGATATTTCCTTAGGAGGAAATCGTCTTGATCAAAAAGCTAGTACACAACAAACACAAACTACACAATTAGCACAACCCGGTATTTTTAGCTTTAACAACGCTGCTTCTCCCATTGAAACTTTTAATTTTTTATCAGAAAAAAGAATCAACAGTTTATATGGCTTAATAAAATTAGGGTATAAAAATATTTTCTTTTTAGACATTACAGGTAGAAATGATTGGTCTAGCGCGCTTGCTACTCCAATTACCACCACTAATACTTCTTTCTTTTATCCTTCGGTTTCTACCAGCGTCATTTTAAGCAAATTATTTCCCCTTCCTACAACGGTTTCATTTGCAAAAGTTCGTGCAAGCATTGCTCAGGTTGGTAACGACACCAATCCATATCAAACCTCAAGAACCTTTATCCCCACAACAAATGTACATGCACAACCCGCATTTACAAGTCAAGATTTTATTGCCAATCCTAACTTACGCCCAGAAAAAACAACTTCTTTTGAAATAGGGGCTGATCTTCGTTTTTTTAATGATCGCTTAACTTTTGATATTACTTATTACAACGCACTTACCAAAGATCAAATTTTATCACTTCCAATTCCTATTTCATCAGGTTTTAAACAACAAGTAGTTAATGGCGGAAAAGTACGTTCTGAAGGGGTAGAGCTTGTTATAAATGCCACTCCTTTTAAAACCAATAACTTCAAATGGAATACTACTGTGAACTTTAGTAAAAATGTTGCCACCATTGAATCGTTACCTCAAAACAGTGGACGAATTACATTGGCGTATTCAAGAGTATACAACAATCCAGATCAAACAGTTTGGTTTCAAGTAGAAGAAGGCGGACGCATCGGTGATTTTTACGGAACTGGTTACTTAAAAAATGAAAAAAGTGATTTTGTCTTAACATCAGAAGGAAATTTTATTGCAGACCCTACACTTAAAAAACTAGGAAATTACAATCCTGACTTTACAATGGGACTCAACAATAGTTTTTCGTACAAAAACTGGAATTTAAACTTCCTTTTTGATTGGCGACTAGGGGGAGAATTAGTTTCAAGAACCTTAGCTTTAGCAGGAGTTGCTGGTCAGTTAAAAGAAACAACTTACCGACCAACATCGGGTATTATTGCACAAGGGGTTGTAAATACTGGTACTCCAGAAAACCCAATATACACCCCAAATACAACTGCAATAACTCCCGAAAGTTATTACAGACAATTCTACGACAGAAATCATGAAGAAAACAATGTCTATGACGCCTCTTATTTAAAGTTACGACAATTTGCCTTCAGTTATACCTTCAATTTAAAAAACAATGCCTTTGGTTTCGTTAAAAATGGAGCTGATGTAACTCTTTCTTTTATAGGTAAAAATGTATTTGCAATTAGTAACATTCCTCATTTTGATCCAGAGCAACTAGCAGTGCAAGGAAATAGAATTGTTAGTGGTGTCGAAGATATGTCGTATGCTACCACCAAAAGCTTCGGATTTAAACTAGGTGTAAACTTCTAAAAAACAATATCATGAAAAATTACATATCTCTCTTCCTATTAGCACTTATAACAAGTTGTACTAGTGATTTTGAAAAAATAAATACAAACCCTAACTTTCCTGTTGATGTAGAACCCAGTTTATTATTTCGTAAAGTTATTTACAATTATGGAGAGGCAATGTCGTATGAAGGTTTTGTTTCTGGTAATTTATTAAGTCAGCAACTTACTGCTTTAGATTTTAATTTATTTGATCGTCATGCTTTAAAATCACCACAATTAGGAGGGAATCCATGGCCTGTATTTTACACTAATTTAAGGGACAATGAAATTATCCTAAACAAAGCCAAAAATAATCCAACACTTAAAGTGTATGAAGGCCCTGCTTTAATTTTTAAGGCATATATGGCTATGGCTTTGACAGATCTTTTTGGAGATGTTCCCTATAGTGATGCTTTTAATGGAGATAACAAAACTGTTACTCCCAAATACGACACACAAGAAGCTATTTACTTAGCAGATGGAGGTATTTTAGATAATTTAAAAAAGGGAATAATAGCAATTGAAAATTACACGGGTAGTTTACCGCTAACGGGCGATGTTTTATACAACGGAAATCTAGATAGCTGGATTTTATTTGCCAACTCATTACGAATAAAAGCACTCATCCGTATTTCATCAAAACAAGATACAAGAAAAGAACTTCAAGAAATTGTAACCGATGGCAACTACATTGCCAACAATGCTCAAAATGCTGTTTTTAATTTTACAGACGGAGAGCCCAATAACTTTAGAATGGCGCGTTTACGAGTAGGAGATTTTAACAACTTTGTAATGTCTAAAACTATTGAAGAAATTTTAAAAGAGCTAAATGACCCTAGAATTCAAACTTTTTTTAGGCCTTCTAGTAATATTCCCAGTAATTATAACGGGTTAATTAACGGAATAGACGCTTCAAAAACCACTATTTCATTGGGAGATTATTCATTAGCTGGTTTTATTTTTAGAGAACATTCCGGAAATTTGCAAGCCAATTATATAACCGCTTGGGAAACTAATTTTTTATTAGCAGAAGCAGCTCATAAAGGTCTTATTACCCACGATGCCAAATCACTATACGAATTAGCTACCAAACAAGCCTTTAGTTATTGGAACACCAACATACCTAATGATTACCTTACAACAACTGCTAGTTTTGACGACACAAAAGCCCTTGAGCAAATTATTACACAAAAATGGATTGCTAATATTATTAACGGCTATGAAGGGTGGATAGAATATCGTAGAACTGGGTTTCCTAATCTGAACCCTATTTCAGCAAGTTTAAATAACAATTTAATTCCTGTAAGAATGCCCTATCCTGCAGAAGAAGCCTCTTTAAATAAGATAAATTACGAATTAGCTGCTCAAGCTACTAATGGTAATAGTATTAATTTTGGTGTTTGGTGGAATAACTAAAGTAAGAAATTAAAATTTTCTCAGAACATGTACAACCAATGAAAGAAATAATATACATTTGGCAATGGGGTTTGCTACTTAGTACCAGCTTAGCTTTTTTAATATTAGCACCTTTTGCCCAAACCAATCAAACTTTCTTTAAAGCTACACACAATAAAAAAGCACCTAATACATTATTACTCACAGGTAGCTTAGTCATCTCTTGGATTTTTGCTAAAAGTATTACCAATGCCGCTAATTTAGGCTTACAATTTGGACTTGTAGGAGGGGTTGCTTATGCACTGTATTACCTTTCGTTTGCCGTTGCTGGAATAATTATATATCAACTACGTACCAAAGGAGGTTTTAAAAGCATTCATGACTTTTTAGGTATTCGATTTGGTAATACCGCTATTCTTGTATTTTCAATTTTAATTCTCATTAGACTATTTAACGAAGTTTGGTCAAACACCATGGTTATTGGTTATTATTTTGGAGCTGTAGGTAGCTCTTCATACTACTCTTCTATTGTGGTTTTTACACTTTTAACCTTGACTTACGCTTTAAAAGGAGGTTTGAGTAGTAGTATTTTTACTGATGCAATTCAAATGTTATTTTTCTCTGTACTTTTGGCTATTATTCTTTGGAATATTTATTCTACTAAAGGTATAAATTACGAAACCGTTTCAAATTCTGGTGAGTGGACGATGGCTTTAGGAGGAAACTTAGCTATCGCTGCTTTTTTACAATCGTTTAGCTATCCTTTTCACGACCCAGTGTTAACCGATCGTGGTTTTATAAGTAATCCGAAAACAACCCTAAAAAGCTTTCTTTGGGCTACTGTTATTGGGTTTTTATGTATTCTTTTATTTAGTTTTGTAGGTATCTTTGGAAAAATCAATGGCCTTAACGGTCAAGCAGCTGTTGCTTTTAGTAAAACCTTAGGTGTTGGAATGTTATTAGTTGTTAATTTTATTATGATTACCTCAGCTGCATCTACCTTAGATTCTACATTTTCATCAACAGCTAAGCTTTTTGCTATTGATTTAAACATTAACCCCTCTGTTTCATTTGGTAGAATAATAATGCTACTCATTGCTATTATAGGAACTCTTCCTGTGTTCTTAAACGCTTCAATTTTATCAGCAACCACTATTAGCGGTACTATGGTTATTGGACTAGCTCCAGTTTTTATATTATGGAAGTTAAAACCTCCTAAAATTAGTTACTACTTATCTGTAGGCACTGGTATTATCATTGGATTTTTATTAGTTTTTGATGCCTTTCCTTCTTTGTTTATTTTTACTTCTGGCAAGTATGCCAATTTACTCTGGAGCAATGTTTGGGGAAGTATTCTTTGTTTTACTCTTTATTTAATTCCGTTATGGATACAAAAACAACATACATAAATACCGTTAAAGGAAAAGTACTTTTGTTTGGGGGTGTTTACAGTAATCTACAAGCTTTAGAAGCTTTAATTAAAGTCGTTGAAAAGGAAAATATAGCACCTGAAAACTGTTTTTGCACAGGTGATATTGTTGGCTATTGTGCACAACCAGAAGAAACAGTACAAACCTTTATAAACTGGGGAGCACATAGTATTATTGGAAATGTAGAACAACAGTTACGAAATAGAGAGGTTAATTGTGGTTGTGATTTTACAGAAGGTTCTCGTTGTGATGTTTTTTCAAAAGCGTGGTATCCTTTTGCTCAAAACCAACTTTCGGAAGCTTCAATTAATTGGATGCAAACCCTACCCAATTATATCTCTTTTACTTATGCAAATAAAAAGATTTTCATGGTACATGGTTCATACCATTATATTTCTGAATTTATTTTTAAATCTACTCCATGGAAAAATAAAATTTCATCATTCAATGAAACTAATTGCGATGTAATTGTTGCTGGACATTCCGGACTTCCTTTTACAGATGAAAAAGACTCGCTTCTTTGGTTAAACCCGGGAGTTATTGGCATGCCTGCTAACAATGCAAAACCACATGTTTGGTATGCCATTTTAAATGACACTAATGGTTTTTCATACTCTTTTCATACTCTTTCTTATAATTATAAAAAAGCAAATACATTAATGACTGAACAACAGCTACCTCCTGCTTATGCACAAACATTACTTACAGGTTTTTGGGACAATATGGAAATTTTGCCCCAAGAAGAACGACTATGGAAAGGACGAGATTTATTTAAAATTATAAATCATTAATTCATTATTTTTATTGCTGAAATTTATAGCTCCTATGGAAAGATACCTAGAAATCGTAAAAAACTCCTACACTGGTTATTGGAACTACTTAAAACAATCTGTTTTGTTTGAAATTCAATGGGAAAATTATTTTTATGGTTTAATTATAATTTCTCTTATTGTTTGGGGATTAGAAATTATCTTTCCTTGGCGCAAAAACCAACCTTTATTTCGTAAAGATTTTTGGCTGGATACTTTTTACATGTTTTTCAATTTCTTTTTACTAAACCTCATCGTTCTTATTGCCTTATCAAATACAGCAGAGCAGTTTTTTAATGATATTTTAGGTTTGGTTGGATTATCGGTTGCTAATTTTCAATTATTAGACATCAACACATTTCCTTATTGGGCGAGACTCTTAGTATTTTTTATTAGTATTGATTTTGTACAGTGGTTCACTCATACATTATTACATCGATATGAATTTTTATGGAACTTTCATAAAGTGCACCATTCCGTAAAACAAATGGGGTTTGCTGCCCACTTACGTTACCATTGGATGGAACCCGTAGTATATAACTCTATGAAGTATATTCCGCTTGCTATTATGGGCGGATTTACAGCACAAGACGTTGCTATTGTTCATTTTTTCAACATTACTATTGGTCATCTTAATCATGCCAATATTAACTGGGATTACGGTTGGTTAAAATATATTCTGAACAATCCAAGAATGCATATTTGGCATCATGCAAAAGAGCTTCCTGAAGGCAGAAAAATGGGAGTAAACTTTGGAATTACGCTAAGCATATGGGATTACATTTTTAAAACTGACTACATTCCTTACAATGGGCGTGATATTGAATTAGGTTTTGACGGGGATGAAAAATTCCCTAAAGACTTTATTCACCAAGAAATATATCCAATAGGAAAAAAATAACATTTTAAGTCTTTTTTAACCTATTACTTAATACTTTCAATTAGCTGTTTTGCTGCCAATTTGTATCTTTAGCTTTTTAAAAATAACACAGATGAAGTATATAAAAATTCTATTCTTATTTATTGTCGTTCAAGTTACTGCACAGCAAGGAGGTATGTGGATTCCTTCTCTTTTAGAAGGAATGAATGAACAAGAAATGACCTCTTTAGGAAGTAAACTTACCGCTAAAGACATTTATGATGTAAATAACTCAAGTTTAAAAGATGCTATTGGGCATTTTAACGGAGGTTGTACTAGCGAAGTGATTTCTCCTGAAGGATTAATTTTAACCAATCACCACTGTGGTTTTGGACAAATTCAATCTCACTCATCTTTAGAAAATGATTACCTAAAAGATGGTTTTTGGGCGATGAATAAAAAAGAAGAATTACCTAATAAAGGGCTATATGTTGAATTTATTGTTCGTATTGATGATGTAACTACCAAAGCATTGAATGGGGTTACTGATACTATGACTGAACGTGAAAAACAATCGACTATTGATAAAAACATCAACGAAATTCAAAAAACAGTACAAAAAGAAACATGGCAAGGTGTTAAAGTAAAGCCATTTTACAAAGGCAATCAATATTTCTTATTTGTTACAGAAAAATTTGAAGACGTTCGTTTAGTAGGTGCACCACCAAGTAGTATTGGTAAATTTGGTAGTGATACCGATAACTGGGTTTTCCCACGTCATACGGGAGATTTTTCATTATTCAGAATTTATGCTGATAAAAACAATCGTCCTGCTAAATACAGCAAAAACAACGTTCCTTACAAACCAAAGCACTTTTTACCAGTTTCTTTAGATGGAATTGAAGAAGGTGATTTTACTATGGTTTTTGGATTCCCTGGTCGTACAAACGAATACTTACCTGCAGTTGCCATAAAACACATTACACAAGAGTTTAACCCGAGTAACATTGCTATTAGAGAAGCTGCATTAAAAGAAATTGATGCACAAATGAAAGCTAGTGATGCTGTTCGTATTAAATATGCTTCAAAACAAGCACGTATTGCAAATGCTTGGAAAAAATGGATTGGTGAAAATCTAGGAATTAAAAAGAGTAATGCTATCGCAGAGCGTCAAGCTTTTGAAGCTACCTTCAAAAAAGCATTAAAAGAAAAAAGATTAGAAAAAATCTACGGAAATATTCTTCCTGAGTTTGAAAAATTATATGCAGACTTTGCTGATATTAATATTAAAAGAAGAAACTTTATTGAAGTTTTCTTAGTTACCAACGAGTTGATGCAAATGACTTTTAGAGCGTATCAGTTAGAACAAGTAGCTTTAAATAAACCTGAAAAGTTTGAAGAAGCTAGAACTTCTTTGGTAAATCGAATTAAAGGAATTCATAAAAACTTTGATGTAAATGTTGATAAAGGAGTGTTTAAAAATGTAATGCCTTTATACAATCCTACTAATGTAGATGCTTCTATTTATGACAAAACAAATTTTACTGATTTAAATAAAGCTTTACAATTATTAGAAGGAGACGCTAAAAAGGTGGTAAAAAACTTAAACAAAGATGCTGCTTACCAATATGCTAAGCCTATGATTGAAGAGTTTTACACAAAAATCAATCCTGAGTTTCAACAGAAAAATCAGCCAATTACAGCGTTACAAAAAACATACATGAAAGCATTAATGGAAGCATTACCAAATGCACGCTATTTTCCTGATGCTAATAGCACTTTACGTGTTACTTACGGTCAAGTTCGTGGATACTCTCCTAGAGATGCTGTGTACTACAATCCTGTAAGTTATTTAGATGGTGTTATTGAAAAATACGTTCCTGGTGATTATGAATTTGACGTTCCTCAAAAGTTACGCGATTTATACGACGCTAAGGATTTTGGACAATACACTGATAAAAACGGAAAAGTTCCTGTTTGTTTCTTAGGAACCAATCATACCACAGGTGGTAACTCTGGTAGCCCTGCTATTGATGCACACGGAAACTTAATTGGTTTAAACTTCGACCGTGTATGGGAAGGAACGATGAGTGATATGAATTACGATCCTGAAATTTGTAGAAATATTATGGTTGATGTTCGCTATGTATTATTTATTGTAGATAAATATGCAGGAGCAAAACACTTAATTGAAGAAATGAAGTTAGTACACCCAAAGAAAAAATAAAACGTTTTTCTACATAAGAATAGCTTAAAAAGCGAGGTTTGTATTTCACAACCTCGTTTTTTTATGCAAATAAACAACTCATTCGAGATTAAACTCTAGGCTATCTGTGATTAAAAATATTGACCTATGCCAAACACAAATCCTTTTGATCCATTCTTTGTAAGCCCATGCCCATAATCAATTCTAAAAGTTGCATTAAATATTTTTTTATTAATGAAACGTAAACCTATACCTGAATAAACTTTCATATTATCACTATTGATAAAATCATTAAAACTTCCTCCTGGATTACGCCATGTTCCAGCGTCTACAAACACATTACTTTGAATAACAAACCATTTTTTTTCATATAGCGTATGCCTATATTCGGTATTCCAAACAATACTTCCAGTACCTCGATCAACTAAAATACCAACTCCTCGTAAATTCAAATTATTATCTAAAGCAAATGGAGCAAATGGAGTATCATCATTAGATGACAAACCAAAACGCAATCTGTTTGCCCAATTTCCTTTTTCACCTATTCTTTTAAAGTAAAAAAAGTCATTCCAAAAAATTAAAAAATCATTCTGATATTCATTTTCAGAAGTTACATACTGTCCATGAAACTCATTTTTTATTCCGTTAATGTATTGATAATTATAATCTAGATTATCAAAAACATAAATTAACTTCAATAGCTTTTTATCTACATTTAACTCAGTAGGAACATCCGATGAAGTACTTCCTCTTAAATAATTATACTTTTCCTCAAAAAAATTAATCCCAAATTGAAACTGATTTTTAAAATTGTGTTGGTATAAAGCCAAAGCTTCATAAGAGATATTCTGATACTTATAATTGGCCGATTCATTATCAAAATACAGTGGTTCTTCACTCATCCAGTTTTGATGACTTAATGATACTCCCCATTTTGCTGAAAATAACGTAGGCGCCCTAAAGTTAATTCCATAAGAATCAAAACCATTATATTGATAAAACCCTCCTAAGGTCATGTTCCTACCCAAAAAGTTATACTCACCCACTCCTATTCTGTAGGCTAATTTTTGATTGATCGTTTTGTGAAAATTAACTTCTGGAATTATTGTAAAGTTCTCTTCTACAGTTACAACAACATTACATTTACCCTCAGAACATGATGCTTTAAAATATGCATTAGAAATTGCTGGTAAACGCTTCAAACGAATCATGTCTTCTTTTAATACCATTGAATCAAGCACTTTATTTTCTTTTGATTTCAGTATTTTCTTTAAGACATGTGTTTTAGTTTTTTTGGCTCCTGAAAAAGTAATTTTTTCTATACTTTTCTCTTGTGAATAACAGTTTACAGACAACCAAAATGTTGCAAGAATTATTATTTTCAAGAAAAATAGATACTCATTATTATATTTCTCATTTACTACTTTCATACATTTTTTTTATAGTCAATTCTGCTGGTTTGTTTTGAGGTGTAAACCTATTGTTATCTTCCCCTCCAACTTCTTTATGATTATGAAACCATTTCCAAACAAAACCACCTGCAAACCAATCTTCTTTCCAAAACTGGTTATACAAAGCTTGTAATGCTTTTTGTTGATTTTCTAAATTGACATCTCCTTCTATTCTAACTGAGTTCCATGGCTCTTTTCCAGTAAAATTTACGCTTCTGTATCCATACTCGGTAAATAAAACAGACTTATTAAATTTACTTTGAACCTGAATAATTTCATTTTTGTGAGGTTGCCAACCTTTTTCAAAATCTTTAAGAGTGGGGGATTTTTGATCACTTAACGGAAAATAAGCATCAATTCCTATAAAGTCTAAATCCTCCCAAAAGTCTACTCGCTTAAATTCATCCCAATTTGCTGCATAGGTCAATTTTCCAGAGTATACCTTTCTAATTTTTTTAATGAGTTTTTTCCAGTATTCTGGTCTGTTTTTTACAAACTGCTCCAATTCTGTTCCAATACAAAAAATTTCTGCATTAATTTCTTCTGCTACTTTGGCAAAAACGAGGATAAAATCTTCATACGATTGTTCTAACTCTCTCCATTCATCTTCAGATTTCATTTTTATAGTTCCTGTATACACCCCATTCCAAACCCAAATTTGTGGTTTCAACATAATCTTTATTTTACTTTGTTGAAACTCTTTGGCATATTGTTTTACACCTTCTTTTGTCTCTCCAAACCATTGCTTTTTGGAGTCATAAATTACATTTGGAGAAGACAAGCTTTTAACAAAAGCAAAAGGCATCAACGTTACATAATTTGCTGATACCTTTTTTACATCATTAATATGGTCACTTGTTATCTTCTTTGAAGAAGCAACAAAACTAACACCGTTTATCTTTTTTGATTGGCTCGTACAAGAGCTTACCAAAAAAATACAACTTATAAAAAGGAGTTTTAGAGTTTTCATTACTCCTCTAATTTACTATTTTTAAAATAATGCCCTTAATCCTATATTAAAACTTTGTCCTAGCCCATTGTTGTTTCCTCTAACAAAATTACTGTACAATACCTCTAAGTTTAAAACACTAGTTAATTGATATTTTCCTCCCAAACCTAAAGCTGTATAATCTTGTGTAAAATCTCCAAATCTTTGTGAATGTTGAGAAAACACTAATACGGTAGACTTTTCGTTGGGAAAATAACTAAAGAAAACACCAGGAGTTAACAAAAAAGTATTGTTCGCAAAGCTATCCTCATCACCAAAATTGTACTCCGTATTTAACTCTGTAAATAACTGCCATTTTCCACTAGAAAAAGTATAATCATAAAAGAACCGATTCTGAAAAGTCCATGCTGTTTGATCTAAAAAGACACCATTTTCTGTTTCATTACTCACCAAAGGAATATGTATTGCTGATTGAACGGAAAAGTTTCCTACATTTTTTAATGGTTGAAACTTAATAGCTGGTGCAATTGATGTAATTCCTTTTCTTTCAGAATTTGGGTTATCTTCTAAACTAAATACTGATAATGCTTGACGCCCTCCTATTGTGTTGGAACGAAACTCTACAATTGCTCCTACGTTAATACGGTTATTTTTAGAAATTCCAGTGAAAGCTTCCAACGTTGAAGTAAAGTAATTCTCTCTTGCTTTCGATTTGGTGTTACCATCTGCATCTGCAAATTTTGTTTCAGTATATAGGTTATTAAACCATTTAATATCCCACTGACCATTATTTAAAAGCTTAGATGGTGTATATATTTGAATATTTGATTTTTCTGCTTTATCATCTTGAGCATTTGAAAGTTGCACTACAAAAAACAGTAAAACTGTAAGGCTTACTAATTGTCGTTTCATAAGGTTAATTTTTTATATAGATCTTAAGTCGCTTAAAAAAAACTTCTCTTACAAAGCCCTTTTATTTAAAATCATTCTAAATTCAATTCCTTTATTAAGTTCTTAACTTTAGCAACGACCTAAACAGCAAATCAACATTTATGGAGCACGTTGTTATTATTGGTAATGGAATTTCTGGAGTTACAGCCGCAAGGCATATCAGAAAATTATCAGACAAAAAAATTACCCTTATTTCTTCTGAAACTGATGAGTTCTTTTCAAGAACTGCTTTAATGTATGTGTACATGGGACACATGAAATTTGAACATACACAACCTTACGAATCTTGGTTTTGGAAAAAAAACAGAATCAATCTCAAAAAAGGGTTTGTTTCAAAAGTACATTCATCAGAAAAAGAAATAGCCTTTAGCACTGGAGAAAAACTGTCTTACGATAAGTTAATTATAGCCACTGGCTCTAAACCTAACAAGTTTGGTTGGCCTGGACAAGACTTAAAAGGTGTTATGGGAATGTATCATAAACAAGATTTAGAGGCTCTTGAACAATATGCTCCAAACAACAAAATATGTAAAAGAGCTGTTATTGTTGGTGGAGGTTTAATTGGAATTGAACTTGCCGAAATGCTTCATAGCAGAAATATCCCTGTTACCTTTTTAGTTCGTGAAAATAGTTTTTGGGACAAAGTGTTACCCAAGGGAGAATCTGCCATGATAAATCGTGAAATTATAGAAAATCATATCGATTTACGCTTAGGTGTAAACTTGAAGGAGATAAGTTCAGATAAAAACGGGCAAGTTACATCTGTAATTATTGAAGAGACTGGTGAAGAAATACCTTGTAATGTTGTTGGTTTGACTGCTGGTGTTTCTCCTAATATTGACTTTTTAAAAGATTCGAAAATTGAACTTGGTAGAGGAGTTAAAGTCAATCGTTTTTTAGAAACCAATATCAAAGATGTGTATGCAATTGGAGATTGTGCAGAACAACATGAAGCAATTGGTTTACGTCGTCCTATTGAAGCTGTTTGGTACACTGGTAGAATGATGGGAGAAACTGTTGCACAAACTATTTGTGGCAATCGAATTCAATACAAACCAGGGCACTGGTTTAACTCAGCAAAATTTATTGATATTGAATACCAAACTTATGGTTGGGTATGGCCGCAACCTAAAGAAAATGAAGCTCATTTTTACTGGGAACACGAAAGTGGTAAAAAATGTATTCGAATTAACTATGATAAAAACACGCAAGAATTCCTTGGTATAAATACATTAGGGATACGAATGCGTCATGAGTTTTTTGACAAAATTTTGAATGAAAAGCAGTCTGTAACTTATACTTTAGAACATTTAGCAGATGCAAACTTCGACCCAGAATTCTATAAACTTCACGAATCAGAAATTGTAGCAAAATTCAACAAAGAAAACAACACCAATATTCAATTAAAAAAGAAAAGCTGGAAGCGAATTTTCAGCAGAGTTTAGGATGAAAATAATAAAACAAACAGGTCTACTTCTATTCTTAATAGGGTTAATCATTTTTTCAGGAGTAATTTTTACGGGTTCTTTTAATTTAAATCAATCAGAACTAGATTCATTTATTACTGAAAAAGGATATAAAAGCGAAATCATAAAAGAGGAACTCAGTAAAGCTATTGTTACCGATGAAAGCTTTAATATTTTTGAATTTTCTAGTCGGGTTAGAAATGCTTATGAAGCATCTAACAATCATTATAATACTCTAATTGCTAAATACGACACTGAAAAAAATTGGGATAAAAAAGGTGAACAATACCAATATTTAATTTATGGGAAACCCCATACCTTAAGTTATGAGTTAGCTAAAAAAGCTGGAAATGGTTTTGTTAGAAACAACTCAAGTTTGCTATGGTTACTCACTTTTGGTTTAGGTATTTTGGGAGCACTGTTATTTATACTTCCTAATTTTATTTTACTTGGTCCAAAAGGAATAAAGAATAATGGTATTTATTTAGAAGCTAGTACAAATCGAGGATGGATAGCTTGGTTAGTTTTAATTTACTTAGTTGTTTTTTACTTGTTGCTTTATTTTTTTCCTGATTATGTGGTGAACTGGACTTTTATATTAGATCCTATCAGTAAATTTTTAAACGGCGGTGAGGCAAGCCAGTGGTTTGTATACGGTTTTTTATACTGTGTGATTATGCTTACAATGGGAGTGAGAATGTATATAAAGTATAGACACAACAAATACCAAGTTATAAGAACAACTTCTGTTTTATTTTTTCAGATTGTATTTGCCTTCCTTATCCCAGAAATCATGACCAGTTTAAATATGCCTGGGTATGATTTTAAAAATGCTTTTCCGTTAGACTATGATTTCTTTTTTGAATGGAATTTAGATAGTTTAAGAAATAGCGGAGCTATTGGTTTATTTATTTTAGTTTGGGGTATTGTGCTTACGCTTATCATTGTTCCTGTAATGGTATATTTCTTTGGAAAAAGATGGTATTGCTCTTGGGTTTGTGGTTGTGGTGGTTTAGCTGAAACTTTAGGTGATCCATACCGTCAGCATTCTAACAAAAGTATGAATGCATGGAAACTAGAGCGCTGGTTAATACATAGTGTTTTGGTATTTTCGTTAATAATGACCGTTGTAACGTTATACTGTTACTTTACTGGAGCTCAATCTTTCCTTGGAATCAACTCTCAATGGATAAAAGACACCTACAGCTTTTTAATAGGAGCTTGGTTTGCAGGAGTTATTGGTACAGGGTTTTATCCAATTTTTGGAAACCGTGTTTGGTGTCGTTTCGGTTGTCCGTTAGCCGCTTATTTAGGAATTGTACAACGTTTTAAATCTCGATTTAGAATTACTACCAATGGCGGACAATGTATTTCTTGTGGAAATTGTTCTACGTATTGTGAACAAGGTATTGATGTACGTGCATATGCCCAAAAAGGAGAAAATATAGTGCGTGCAAGTTGTGTTGGTTGTGGTATTTGTTCGGCAGTATGCCCTAGAGGAGTATTAAAGTTAGAAAATGGTCCGGAAAAAGGACGTATCAACCCAACAGAGGTTTTATTAGGTAACGATGTTGATTTAATGAAATTGGTAAATGAAAAATAATGTTTTCATACTATGCTTTTTTATTACTTTCTCTTTAGTTGGGCAAAAAACATATCATAAATCATTTTATGAAGAAGGAACATTAAAAGAAGAAGGCTGGCTTGAAAATAATAAAAAAACCGATTATTGGATTTTTTATTACAAAAATGGAAACATTAAAAAAGAAGGAAGTTTTAAAAATAACCTTCCTGTTAAGTATTGGCATTTTTATTATGAAAACTCTTTTAAAAAAAAGGAAGGACATTTTATTAATGGATTACCAAACAAATGGTGGGTCTTTTACAATAATAAAGGAGGTATTTATCAAAAATGTCAAATCAAAAACAATAAAAAAAACGGTTACTGTTTATTATACAAAAAACATAAGGTAACAAAAGCTATAAAGTTTAAAGAAGGACTAAAGCTAAAAGAATGGAATAATTTGTCTTCTTTTGCAAAAGAAAACAATCTCAACGACTTAAAATAATTAATGAATCCACTTATAAAAGTTATCATCCCCGCATATAACGAACAAGATTCCATTGCCCATGTAATCAATGACATTCCTTCCATAGTAGACGAGGTAATTGTTATTAGTAACAATTCAACAGATAATACTGAAACCATTGCTAAAAACGCAGGAGCAACAGTACTTTCTGAAAATAGAAAAGGTTACGGATATGCTTGTTTGAAAGGGATGGAATATATTTCTATTAAAAACGAAAAGCCAGATATCGTTGTTTTTTTAGACGGAGATTATTCTGATTATCCTGAACAACTTACTGAGCTTGTTGCTCCAATAATGAATGATAACATTGATTTTGTAATTGGTGCTCGTGCACAACGACTACGTGAAAAGGGTTCTATGACTCCTCAACAAGTTTTTGGTAATTGGCTAGCAACTACTTTAATGAAGTTGTTTTTTGGTGCAAAATTCACTGATTTAGGTCCTTTCAGAGCAATAAAATATGATAAACTACTAGCTTTAAACATGGAAGACAAAACGTATGGTTGGACAGTAGAAATGCAATTAAAGGCTTTGAAACAAAAATTAACTTATACAGAAATTCCTATGAAATATAGAAATAGAATTGGCGTTTCAAAGGTTTCAGGAACTGTAAAAGGTAGTATATTAGCCGGCATAAAAATTTTAGGTTGGATCTTTAAATATAGCTTTAAATAATGGTTTTAGAATATATAATAATTACGCTATACACTATATCATTAGTACTTATATTGTTATACGCTATAGCTCAGTTAAACCTGCTTATCAACTATTTGAAAGCTCAGAAAAAAAAGGAAAGCACACCCAAATTAGATTTATCTGACATTAACAAAGTTCCGTATGTAACAATACAGCTACCTGTATATAATGAGCTATATGTAATGGAGCGTTTATTACACAACATTGCTCAATTAGAATATCCACGCGAAAAGTTAGAAATTCAAGTATTAGATGATTCTACCGATGAATCAATTGAGAGCACAGCTAAACAAATTAAAGAGCTTCAAAAAACAGGTTTAGACATTCAACATATTAGACGTGAAAACCGTCAAGGATTTAAGGCTGGCGCCCTAAAGGAAGGACTTAAAACGGCCAAAGGTGAATTTATTGCTATTTTTGATGCCGATTTCTTACCTAAGGAAAATTGGTTACTGGAAACCGTTCCGTATTTTAAAGATCCTGAAATAGGCGTAGTTCAAACTCGTTGGGGACATATTAATAGAAGTTATTCAACCTTAACAAAAATTCAAGCGTTTGCTTTAGATGCTCATTTTACTTTAGAACAAGTAGGTAGAAATAGCCAAGGACATTTTATTAATTTTAATGGTACTGCAGGTATTTGGCGTAAAGAGTGTATTTACGATGCTGGAAACTGGGAGGGAGATACTTTAACAGAAGACTTAGATTTAAGCTACCGTGCACAATTAAAGAATTGGAAATTCAAATATTTAGAAAATGTTGTTACTCCTGCTGAATTACCTGTAGTTATTAGTGCTGCTCGTTCTCAACAGTTTAGATGGAACAAAGGTGGGGCAGAGAATTTTCAGAAAATGTTAAAGAGGATTATTACAAGTTCTACTATTCCTTTTAAAACAAAACTTCATGGAACGCTACACTTACTAAATAGCTCTATGTTTACTTGTATCTTTTTAGTAGCTGTTTTAAGTATACCTATGTTGTATATTAAAAATGAATATGCTCATTTAAAAATTTACTTTATAGTCATGAGCTTTTTTATTGTAAGCACCTTTATTTTCTTTATCTGCTACTGGTTTATGTATAAAAGGACTTACGGAGGAGGTTTCTGGAATTTTATCAAATATATTGGCGCCTTTTTCGCTTTTTTCTCTATTGCCATGGGCTTCTCTTTACACAATACAATTGCTGTTTTAGAAGGTCATTTAGGTAAAAAAAGTGAATTTGTAAGAACCCCTAAATTCAATATTAAGTCATTAAAAGATAGTTGGAAAAACAATAAATATATTCGTAAAAGACCCTCTTTACATGTAATCATAGAAGGTTTATTAGCTTTATACTTTGCTTTTGGTATGTATAGTGCTTTTACTGTTGGTGATCAGGGTGGAGACTTTGGTTTGTTTCCTTTTCATTTAATGTTATTTGTTGGTTTTGGATATGTCTTTTTTAAATCGATTTTCTCAAAAGCTTAAATGTCTTTTTTTAAAAAATATAGCTCAATTATACTAACCTTTGTTAGTGTTCTTCTTTATTTTTTATTTGCTTATACAATTGAACGTACCGAATTTAACAAGTTACTTTTTCTCTGGATTAGCCTATTTACTTGTTATTTTGCTCTTTTACAAGATAAAGAATTATCGTTTGCTCATTTAGCTGGAATTTCGGTCTTATTTCGATTGGTTTTCTTTTTTGCTATTCCTAATCTATCTCAAGATTTCTATCGTTTTATTTGGGATGGACGTATGATTTTAGAAGGAATAAATCCTTATTTATCATTACCTCAAACATTTATTGAGCAGCATAACTACCCTATTAACCAAGCTAAGGATTTGTATGAAGGAATGGGAGCCTTAAATGGTAGTCATTACACCAACTATCCTCCAGTTAATCAACTTTGCTTTTTAATAGCCGCCTTGTTTGCTAAAAACAGCATTATTGGGAGCGTTATTGTAATGCGAACACTTATTATCTTGGCTGATGTTGGTATTTTATACTTTGGTAAAAAGCTTTTAGAAAGATTACAATTACCCGTTAAAAACA
Organism: Tenacibaculum sp. TB-53; assembly: GCF_059716285.2. Lineage (NCBI taxonomy): Bacteria > Pseudomonadati > Bacteroidota > Flavobacteriia > Flavobacteriales > Flavobacteriaceae > Tenacibaculum > Tenacibaculum sp. TB-53. The sequence continues at coordinate 2,491,797 of NZ_CM202790.1, forward strand.
TTTTTCTATATGTTTTAAACCCATTTATTATGATTGAACTTACTGGAAACTTACATTTTGAACCTGTTATGTTATTCTTTTTGGTTTGGAGTATTTATACACTACATAAACAGAAGTGGTTTTTAGCAGCTATACTAATGGCTTGTTCAGTTTCTGTAAAACTCATTCCTTTACTCTTTTTACCTTTATTTTTTCAATGGTTTGTAAAAAATGATTTTTCACTCCTTAAAGGATTACAAAAATTAGCATTTTTTTACGGAACTATAGTTCTAACAATTGTGTTACTTTTTCTTCCTTTCTATTCTCCAGAGTTAATTTCAAACTATACTAACTCTGTTGGTTTATGGTTTAGAAGCTTTGAGTTTAATGCTAGTTTTTACTATTTAGCTAGAGAAATTAGTTATCAATTTAGAGGCTATAATGAGATTGCCATTATTGGTAAAATAATACCTATTCTTACCGTTTGCTTTTTATTAATTCTTACTTTTTTCAAAAAGAACAAGTCAACAAAACAATTAATTCTAAGTATGCTATTTGCTTTGTCGTTCTACTATTTTTCAACAACAACAATGCATCCTTGGTATATAGCAACGCTTTTAATTTTATCTGTATTTACTCAATATCGTTATGCTGTTTTGTGGAGTTTAGTTATTATTCTAAGTTATCAGGCATATGCTAATTCTCCATGGAAAGAAAATCTTTGGTTAATTACTTTAGAATACATTATTCTATACAGTTACTTTATTTGGGAAGTTTTTATAAAAAGAAAACCCACTCAAAATTGAGTGGGAAAAATTGCTATGAAAAAGAAAAAGAAAGTGGTTTAAAAACCACTGTTCAAATATAAATAAGATTTTTCTTTTCACAAATATTTTTTTTAAGTTTTTTCACTTTTTTTAAACTTTAACTTAAAGTTTTCTTAACTCATTGTTTTTCAAGATATATTTATCTCCACTTTCTGGGCAAGTAGCCAAACCTTCATCATCAAAATTTAACCGATGTCCGTACTCACTAATCCACCCTATTTGTTTTGATGGGTTTCCTACAACTAACGCATAAGGTTTAACTTCTTTAGTTACCACTGCTCCTGCTCCTATAAAAGCGTATTCTCCAATATTGTTACCGCATACAATTGTTGCATTTGCTCCTATACTCGCTCCTTTTTTAACAATTGTTTCTAAATACTGATCTTGTCTTTTTATGGCGCTACGTGGATTAATTACATTGGTAAAAACCATAGAGGGTCCTAAAAAGACATCATCTTCGCATCTAACACCCGTATATATAGAAACATTATTTTGAACCTTTACATTATTCCCTAAAACAACCTGAGGCGACACTACTACGTTTTGTCCAATATTACAATTATTACCAATGTTACAATTAGGCATAATATGGCTAAAGTGCCATATTTTAGTTCCTTCTCCAATTATGCAACCATCATCAATAACTGCTGTCTCATGTGCAAAAAACATTTTATCTGTATCCATATATAACAAAAATAAAAAAACTCAACCAGTTGGCTGAGTTTTTACTTTTTATTCCACTCTAAAAGTAATTGGTAGCGTATATTTTACTTTTACTTCTTTATTATTCTGTTTTCCTGGAGTAAATTTTGGAATTTTATTTACTACTCTGTTTGTTTCCTTTTTTAATTTAGTATGGGGTGCTCTAATTTGAATGTCCGTAATATTGCCTAATTTATCAATAACAAACTGTGTCAATATTCTATATTTTCCAGAACTTAATCCTACATCTTGCGCCAATTCTGAGTTAAAATTACGTTGAATATGCTGTTGTATTTTTCTTTCAAAACATTTTATATTTTCTTCTTCTGAGAGTCCTTCACAACCTTTAAAAACCGGAGTGTTTTGGACATTCTTAATTGAAATTGGATCATCACTATCTTCTATAGTTTCAGTTTCTTTTAACTCTGGAATTTGATTTAAATCAATAGGTGCTTCATCTACAGGTAAATCTATTACAGTGGTATTTTCTGTATTATTATCTACTACTTCGGGTTTAAATATTTCTTTAATTACACGCTTCTTCTTTGGTTTTACAATTTCTTTTACTCTGCTTCTTATAATAACAGGGGTATCAAAAGTGTAAACTTTCTCATAATCTTGTACATTAGTAGGTTCAACTACCGCTGTATCTTTAACTGTTTCGTGCTCTAAAACAAGAAAAACGACAAACAAAGTTAGCACTAAGCCTAATTGTGTAAAAATAGTTGAAAATTTTTCTAATTGCTTTTTAGCATGCTTCTTAGGTGTTTTCATAGTATTTGTTTTTTGTGTTAATACTATGTTAAAAACAAGAAACGTGCCAATAAAAAAAGACAATCCGTTTTGGATTGTCTTTTTTTATCTTTTAGTAAGTTTCTACTACTCTACATTAAATGTAATAGGTAACGTATAACCTACTCTTACTGGTCTACCTCTTTGTCTACCTGGTTTCATTTTAGGTATTTTCTTAGCAACTCTTTCTGCCTCTTTTTTTAATCTTGGATGAGGAGCTCTTGCCGCTACACTAGTAATAGTACCGTCCTTATCAATTTTAAACTGTACATAAATTCTTTTCTTACCTGGAGATAAACCTAATTCATTTGCTAATTCTGCATTAAAGTTACGTTGAATATGCTTCTGTAACTTTTTATTCAAACATGCTTTCTTTTGAGCTTTTGTTCCACTACAACCAGGAAATACAGGAACTTCCTCAATAATAGCGAATGGTACATCTTCTACCACTTCTTCAACCTCTTCAACCTCTTGAATATCTTCTACCTCTACAGCTTCAGATTCATCAGTTTCAGTTGATTCGATAACTGTTTCTTCAATCTCTTCTTCGTCTTCTACTACTTCAATTTTTTCAGGAGCTGGTGGTGGAGGTGTATTTGGTTTTGGCTTTGGTGGCTCAATTTGAAGCTCAATAGTTTCTTCTTCAATATCAGTAGCCATGTTAGCCATACCTAACTCTCCATACTCTTTATCATATGTCTTATTCTCAATAGCAACATACGTTACAAATAAAGCTAAAACCAAACCTATTTGCATAAATAGTTTACTATAGTTCTCTAAGTTTGATTTTGGATTTTTCTTGATTTCCATCCTAAATGTTTTTAATAGTTCGCTAATTTAATTAATTTATTTCAACTTTTACAAGCTTAATCTTTAAATAGCTTTATTTTTCTTAAAAAAAAGTTATAAACTATGAAAGCTATTAAAATACCCGTCGTGTTTGCCATTATATCTAAAACCTCTCCTGATCTATATGACGTTGTTGTAACTTGTAGAACCTCAATAATTATGCCGTAAAAAAAACAACAAAAAACAGTAATATATTTATTAATTTTTGTTGTTTTTAAAGCTAACAACCATACCAAACTTAACACGAAATAAGCAAAGGTATGTTCTAGCTTATCTATATGGTTAATTTGTATAGGTGCTTTTTCTATTTTTACTAAACTAATAATAGCAATACTTAAAGTTATTAGTATTGCTATTATGGTTAGTTTATCCCTTAATAAGTTCTTGATATGCTTCAGCACTTAATAAATCTACTACTTGTGAATCGTCAGATAATTTTACTTTTATCATCCACCCGTTTCCATAAGGGTCAGAGTTTACTAATTCTGGTTCATCTTCTAAAGCTTCATTAAACTCTACTACTTCTCCTGATAAAGGCATAAAAAGGTCTGAAACTGTTTTTACTGCTTCTACAGAACCGAAAACTTCTTCAGCATCTAATTCCTCATCTAATGTATCTACGTCAACGTATACGATATCTCCTAACTCTCCTTGTGCAAAATCAGTAATACCAATAGTTGCTACACCATTTTCTACTTTAACCCACTCGTGGTCTTTGGTGTACTTTAATTCTGATGGAATGTTCATTGTAATGATTTTTTATTGTGTTTGTTTTAATTTCCTAAGTTGTATACTAAATTAATTCCTGCATTAATAGATTGTCTTGGAAAAGTGGTAGAAACTGCATATTCAAATGTTTGGTGATTGTAATAAAAAGATGCTGTTAAATTGCTGCTTAAATTATAGTCGGCAATAAATTTTAATCCAAATAATTTCTCCCCTCCTGTAATCTGACTATTTTCTTCATCTACACTTCTTATCAATGTTAAGTTATCTCTTAACGATATATCAGCTCTTAAATTTATATCTCCTTTTAAAGTTTCTTTTTTTCCTGTAAATCTAGTGACAAATTTAACATCTCTTATCTTGTATCCAAACCCTAAAACATATTCTGTCCCTTTAACATCTGTTAAAGTATTATTATTAAAGTTTAATGTTAAAGATCTGTCTCTTCTTATCTCTCCTTTGAATGAAACTGAATTCTTCATTCTAAAATCTACTTTTATTAATGGTGAAAACTCATCAATTAAAGTTGCGGACGAAATTAAGAGTTCTGGTTGATAATTACCAGAAGTATTTGTATTTGTTTCTCTATTATTTGAATCATACTGTAAATTATTAGAATAGTTACCTATTGTATACGATGATTTGTAACCATGTGATAGAGTAAACGAAGAAAAGTTTTTCTTAAACCATTTATATTTCATAAAACCATTATAGCGTAATGTCCAGTTAGGAATCGGAATATTTTTAAAAATTCCTGTACTTACCGAATTCGGACTATTACCAGAATATGCAGCAATAAATGCTGGAAGCATTGCTTGCTGTCCGTTTGTTTGATACGCTGCTGTACCCGTATTAGGCAAGCCTGTTTCTGCCGATAGTCTATTTGAAATAGTGCTTCTATAATCTAAGAAGTTTTGATATAATGTTTCATTATCAGTAAAAATAGTTCCTAACATAAAATGGCTAATACTATAATTACCTGTTTCAAAAGGTTTTATATTCGGGTCTTGCTCAAAACCTCCACTACCATTTGAAACAACATCTAACTGCTGTGTTAAGTTACTTGTTTGAATTCTGTTCCCTCGTAAATCAATAGTTAAATCTCTAAAAGGTTTTACAGACACATTATAATCTAGTTTTTTATATCTTGTTTTAGAGTAATTCTTACTGTAATACTCATCTCCAGCGTTTCTAGTAATTAACCATCCATTTTCAATTGCTGTATTTAAAATATCTGTTTGACTACCAAATACAAATCCTAAAGTTGGAGCTAAGCCTCCATCAAAACCATTTCTTCCTAAAAATCCAACTGAAGGCTTATATCCTTGTAGTAAAGTTCCATTATTTTGAGAGTAACTAATTTTTGCTCTTTTTACCGATGTTAACACATCATATACTCCCTTTCCTAATTTTTGACCAAAAGTAGCTTTCTTTTTAAGCTTTGGCTTTTGGGCTACTTGATTTCCTCCTAATGTAGCTGTTCCTTTTTGAGTTGGTTGCTTTTTTGTTCCTTTTAACAATAGTTTATCTACACCAACAATTTTATAAAAACGACCGAAATCTATATTTGTGTTTAAGTTATGTGTATTGGCATTCTGAATCATGTTTCCAACTTGCTCAATATAACTTTGTGAACCTGCTTTCCAATCAAAATCAGCTGTATATCCGTAATCTGCATTGATAAAATTCAAGAATGGAAACTTATTTAATGGTAATTTATAAGTTGTATTTAACTTTTGATGGTAATTATCTGGTCTTCCTATACTGAAAAATTGATCGTAAACTTCTAATTGTTCATCTTCTCCGAAACTATCGTATATATAATTGTTTGTCGCATTAAAGTTTAATTGTAATGACTTAGTTAAGTCGAAACCGATTGTATAATCCCAATTAAATAAAAATCTTCTTTGTATGAGTTCTGGTTGAGCAGGTAAAGGATTCACTGGGTCAATAATCAAGTTTCTTGACTGTTGACTATTATAGTTTCTGTTAATTCTTGAGTTTAATGCTATTGTTTTAGGTACTGGGTTAAAGTTTAAATCTTTTATAAATTGTAAGTACCTACTTTTAAATCCTTCTGATTTTTTAAATGGCTCTATACTAAAAGGAACAAAAGTGAAATTATAACTAGCACCAGCCATTACATTTTTGTTTACATAACTTTCAATATTGTAATCTTTATGAAACTCCTCGCTATGTGAATATGAGGCTGAAAAATTCTCTACATCATAAAATTTAGGTTTCTTCTTACTTTCTGGGTTTCTATTCTTTTTTACATTAATGAAACTAATACTTTTCCTTCTTGTATAATCTTGAGCATTTTTACTATTTGGGTTTTTATCAATTGCGTCTTCTAATTCTACATCTTGAAATTGTGGATCGTATTTTGGGTCTCTAAACTCTTCTCCATAACTATAATTCATAGGTACTTGCATGTTCCATTTTTTTGGCATCATTTTACCTAACTGAATATTGGTAGCTACACTATATTGTTTTATTTCTTCAATACTTCTTTGTTGTACACGATCTTCTACATTACCAAAACCTATGGTTGACATTCTTCCAGCTAAAGAGACATCCATTACATCAGCCATATTAGCATCTGCATTTACAACTGCTGCCCATCCTCCTTTGTTATCAAAGCCTACTGCACGTAATTCATTAAACCAAACTTCAACAGTTTTATTATCGCTAACTGTATTTTTAACCCCTAACATCACCGTTCTTACTTGAGCTAAGGTTGGGTTTCCTCTCACAGAAATTTTTAATCCATTAGAGCTTATCGACGAATACACATCAGTAAGATTGCTTCCTGTTGGTCTTTCAATTTTTAGGTTAGCTAACTCTTCTAATGGAATATCTAAATTATTTTCCTGAGGCCAAACATCTAAAGATGAAGCGTTTGATGTAGATATTTTTAATGGCTTTTCTACTTGGTAATAGTTATCGTTTAAATCGGTACCTAAACGTATAACTGCTACCATTTCATCATCATTTGCGCCTGTAACGCTATTTTGATTTTCAGCATGTAAAAACATACGCAGCTTTTTATACCTACGCATATCAATACTAATATTTTTATAAATGGTTCTAACCTCGTCAGCTTCTAAGTCAGTTACCTTTAACGTTACAGATTGCTCGTTTTGACGTTGAATTCTATTGGTTCCTTGCAAACGTTCTCTTTGAATTCCTGGTGGCAGTTTATAACGGTCTTGATTTTGTTCAATGCTAACTACTCCTACTTCAAACTTGTTTAATTTATTTGAATCTAAATCTTCAGGAGGAGTGTTTGTATCTGGTAATGTTTTTGTATAACGTCTCCAATCTCCTCTTACCAATTCTAATTCTCCAAAACGTAATACTACTGGCATTTTGAATTGCGTTAAAAACATTCGTATAAAACGAATGCTATTAAAATCAGTAATTCCATTAATTTTTTGAGCATCGGTAACATTTCTAACAGGTATTCTAAATTGATACCATTTAGTGGTTCTTGTTGCTCCGTTTAAAAGTGTTACATTTTGTGTTTTTACATCAATAATATTATTTTGACCTAATACTAAATCTGTTTTATTTAGAGAAACCTCATACTCAAAATAGCTATTCACAGGATTCATTGTTTGATCCTTATTGATGTCTTCTGTATCTGGGTAGGTGGTTGATGATGTTGGATATGATTCGTTTGACTGACTCGCTGTTGGTGAGTTACCTTCTGTACCGTTAAAGTTTTTGTATCTGGATAAAACTGATGGATTAGTGTTTTCTATTTCTCCTCCTCTAAAAAACTGGAAATTATCTCCCGCTGGGTCATCTAGTCCAGCAAATGCAGGGAATTTTATTCTTTCTTCTTCATCACTTAAACCGTCTAAACCAATATCTTGATTCGTTCTTGCATCATTACTAGAGTCAAAAGCATATAAAATAGAAGGATTTATAGGGGTATCTCCCCAAATAGAAGTTTGGATATTACCTCCGTCAGCTTTTTGTCCATCGGCAGGGAGCCCATTTTCATATTGCTTTCTTCCATCTTTTAATATATCTTCAGAAACATTACCTAAGTTTATAAATAATTTCCCTACTTGATTTGTTGGGTCATTTGGGTTAATTCCTGCAGGCAAACCTTCTTCAGTTGTAATTGAATAGTTTTCATACGGATCCATTAACCAAAATTGAATATACTCAACATTTGCTTGCTCAAAATTATTCGTGGTTAATGCTCTCATAATACCACCCCAGCGCTCTTCAGCTGTTACACTGCTTGCATTTTCATTATAGTTATATGGTCCTCTTTCTGCAGGGTAATAAGCTAAATCTAAGGTTCTAACTAAGTTTTGTTGTGTAATGTCTAAATCTGTGTTAGGAAATAATTCATTATATCGAATTTGACGTACCTCATCTCTAGACAATTCATTCTCATCAATATTACTTGGTCTGTTTCCACTTCCGTAGAATAACTGATCTATATTATACCAAGCTAATTTTCCTCTTTTGTAATTATACTCTAAACCAAAAGATCCTCCATCAAAACCTTGAGATTCTGGCGTACTCGCTAAAAACCATTGCTGTGGTGAGTTTAAGTTAATTGGTATTTGTGAAGCTTCAAAATCATCTAAATATGAAGTTGCAGTACCATCAACATTAATTCCACTAGGAGATCCTGGTAACAAATATGCCATGTCCGCTCTAACCGAAACATTTGACGGAGCTTCAGTTTCAACGAAAGGCAGTTTGTTTGCTAGTTTTGTTAAATAGGGTACTTCTGAAGAATAGTCTAAGTTCAAACCTAACATAATATTATCTATAGGCTCTCCTCCTAAATTTACCTTAGGTGTAATTGGCTTTTCACTAACATTTAAAAAAGTTCCCCCTAAAATAAAATCTTCAGAAAAACGATGTTCAACATCTATTCCTATAAATGTTTTTCGTTGCTGATTAAAAAATGTATTATTTTCTACAGATGCGTTAATTGGAATTCCTGAAGCTTCTAAACCTGGGTCTAAAATTTGCACACGACCTAATTGATAATCTACCACATAATCTATCCCTTCAACCAATTGTCTTCCTCCAGCTGTAACGCGAACTGACCCTCTTGGAACATTGAAAGCCCCCAAAGAGATCCCTCTACTTGTTTCTGATTTAAAATATCCTTTTAAGAAGAATTTATCTAAGTTCTGATACTCGTTTTTAGCTTGAATTTTAGTAGTTAAATATAATTCTTCGAAACCGTATTTTGTTTGATCTGTTGGATTGGTTAATTTCAGTAATAAATCTTCACCAAATGGTTCTGGCTCAGGAAACAAAATGTATCCTCTTTCAGAATTTACCGTAATTCCTTCTACATAATCAAAAAAACCATCTCCATTTGTAACTGCATATTCACTTTGGTCTAATTTATCTAAATTCAGCAACCTTAATAATGGTTCATTCTTTAACGCTGTATTTGCTGCATTTTGTAAAGTGTTTTGTAAGGTTCCTGTTTCATCATCACGATACAATAACTCAAAACGAAAACCTTCACGTTGTAATGGAAATGCTCCTAAAGCATATACGTTTTTCATCATTAAGCGCCACGTAGGAAAAGGCTCACCGGGACTATTTGCTGTAGTTGTTCCTGGTCGAACTGTATTTAAAATTTCACTACGTAATAATTTTACTGCTAGGTTTGCTGGTGCAACAACTCCATCGTTTGAAAACTCTCCTACTCTAAAAACTGTTTCACTATTAGAGGCTCCTACCACAGTATATTCAAAAGCTACTGCTAAAACTTCTCCGTCATTTAATCGTCTATTTAACGAGATAAACCCTAACTGTGGATGTAGTTTGAATTCATTAGGTTGTAACTTACGAGCATTTTGTAAGTATGTATAGTTAAAGCCTTGTCTCGCTGGAACACCAATACCATTAATTGCAGCATCAATAGTTGCAACATCTCTAATCCCACCTGAATTTGCTGTTAATAAAGAACTTAAATTATTCACTCCATTATAAGGTATAATTTCAGAATTAACTGATATAGCTCCAGGTGTTGTTGTTATTTCAGCTGGATTCACTTCATTTGCATCATCAGATTCTCCTAAATCGGCAAAAGCTACAATACTACGATAATCGGTTACGTTTTGATTTCTATTAGTTACCCAAACCTCAACTCTAGTAATATTTATAGGACTGTTAATTAAAGGGTAATTCTCTAAAGCTTCTTTGTAATTTTCTCTAAAATATTGTGATAAAAAGAAATGTCGGTCATTATCATAGTCAGATGCTCGTAATTCAAATGGTTCTATGGTTGCTCCACCTTCAGCAACTACTGTTTTAGATTGTGAATTTTGCTGTGAGAATGCAGCTGTAACATATGTTTTACCAAACTGTAATTCTGTTTTTACCCCAAATAACGATTGTGCTCCATTAATAAGTGAGTTTTTAATCGGCATACTAATATTACCCGCCTCGATATTCCTAATAATATCATCTTCGGTTGGAGTATATTCTAATTTAATAATATTTTGAAAATCAAAAGTAGATTGGGTATCATAATTTGCCGTTACCGTTAATCGTTTACCTACTTTTGCTTGTAAACTCGCACTAATTTGTTGATCAAAATCAAATGTAAAGCTGCTTTGATTTTCAACAGAGATTTGAGGATTTTCATTGTTTTGATATACACCTCCAAGTTTAATATTTATTTGTCCTGTTGGGTTTACCTCAACAGTGTTACCTCCAAAAACAGATTCGAAAAACTTAGAATTTACATAGTATTTAGGTAATAAGTTTTTACGAGCAGCCTCACTGCCCTTCTTTTTAGGGTTAGTAGCGTCTACTTTTTCTTTAAAATAATCTTTTAAATCATTTTTTAAGCGGTATTCATTATACTCTTTAGGTGTCATAAAAATAGGGGTACCTACATAGTAATCTCCTATTTTTTCAACAATCATAAACTTATTCAACACCTTATCATAAGTTACTACTTTTTGAGAAGGGTTGTTTAAATAAAGTGTTCCGTTTTGGTTATATTTAAAATTATACTTAAGGGGAATAACAGTATCCTGTTTAGCATTACTTGTCTTATTTTTTTGAGTATTTTGTGAAAACGAAACAACACTTACTAAAATAGCAAGTGCTGTAAGTAGTCTATTAATAACTGCTTTTTCCAACCTTTTTTATAAGTTTTTTAACGCCTGTTTTATAAGTTTTTCAACACTAGCATCAGGTGTTTCTTTTAATATATTCCCTATTACCTTGTCAGCTTGTTTTCGTGCAAACCCAAGAACTTCTAAAGCAGATAACGCTTCTTCTTTATTTGTATTGTTCTGTACCACAGAAACTTCATCTATATCAAAAGTTTTTAAGACTTTGTCTTTTAAATCAACAATAACTCGTTGTGCAGTTTTAGCTCCAATACCTTTAACCGTTTGAATTAATTTTACATCTCCAGAAGCTATTGCCTGTGAAACCTCTTGTGAAGTCATAGAAGACAACATGGTTCGTGCAGTACTTGGTCCTACTCCTGAAACCGAAGTTAGTAACCTAAAAACTTCTCGCTCTGTTTTTGTTGAAAATCCATACAACGTATGAGCATCTTCTCTAATGGATAAGTGTGTATATAACAACACATATTCATCGTTTGGTAATAATGAATATGTGTTTAAAGAAATATGCATTAAATATCCTACTCCATTGCAATCTACAACAGCGTATGTAGGATTTTTTTCCACAAGTTTTCCCCTTATTTGTGTTATCATCTAGCTATTTTTTTCTATTGGTCTAAAATAGAAAAAATTATCTTTTAAAAAAATTTCTCTTATCTTATTGAGAAACTTTGTTTTTTGCTTTCATTTCCTTGTTTTGAGCATCTACAACTGCTACTGCAGCCATATTTACCATTTCATCTACACTTGCCCCCAATTGCAAAATGTGTACTGGCTTACTCATTCCAAGTAAAATTGGTCCTATAGTTTCTACTTCATCAACAGCTTTCATTAACTTATAGGTAATATTAGCCGATTCTAAATTTGGAAAAATTAATACGTTTGCTCTTTTTCCATTTAGTTTAGAGAAAGGAAACTCTTTTGCTAATAGTTCTGGATTTAAAGCAAAATCTGCTTGCAACTCACCATCAACTACAACATTTGGATAATGACGGTGGATGTAAGAAACTGCTTCTCTAATCTTAGTTGAACTTTCAGATTTTGATGATCCAAAATTTGAAAATCCTAACATTGCAACGTTTGGTTTCATCCCAAACATTTTAGCCAACACAGATGTTAACTGTGTAATTTTAGCTAAATCTTTTGCTGTTGGATTGATATTAATTGTGGTATCTGCTAAGAACATAGGCCCTTGCTTCGTTAACATCATATTTGTTGCTGCAACTCTTGTTACTCCATGATCCTTTTCAATCAATTCTAACATTGGCTTCACCACAGACGGGTAAGGTCTTGAATACCCTGTAATCAACGCATCTGCTTCTCCTGAATTTACCATCATTGCTGCAAAATAGTTGCGTTCACGCATCCATTTTTGTGCCTCTAAAAACGTAACTCCTTTACGTTGTCTTGATTTCCAAAATATTTCAGCATATCGGTTTCTTCTTTCTTCTTCCTCATCTGTTTTAGGATCAATAATTGGCACATCAGCATCAAATCCTAACTCAGTTTTCAGTTCTAAAATAATTTCTCTTCTTCCTAATAAAATCGGTTTTCCAATTTTTTCTTCATAAACTCTCTGTGCTGCTTTTAAAACATCTAAATGATCTGCTTCAGCAAACACTAATCTCTTAGGATTCTTTTTAGCTCTGTTGTGTAATAAGCGTACTTCTTTACTTCCTGTTCCTGAACGATCCATCAACTCCTCTCTATACCTATCCCAATCATCGATAGGTTCTTGAGCAACTCCTGAGTCCATCGCTGCTTTTGCTATTGCTGGTGGAATTTCATAAATTAACCTTGGGTCAAATGGTTTGGGTATAATATATTCTTTTCCAAAAGAAAGGCTTACTTCATCATATACAATATTTACCTGTTCTGGCACTGATTGTTTTGCTAAATCTGCTAATGCGTGTACAGCAGCCATCTTCATTTCTTCGTTAATTTTTTTGGCGCGTACATCTAATGCTCCACGGAAAATAAAAGGAAAACCTAATACATTGTTCACCTGATTAGGGTGATCTGACCTTCCTGTTGCCATGATAATATCGTCTCTTGTCGCTATAGCTAAATCGTACTCAATTTCTGGTTCTGGATTTGCCATTGCAAAGACAATTGGGTTTTTCGCCATTGACAAAAGCATTTCAGGAGATACCACATTTCCTTTTGACAAACCAATAAACACGTCGGCATTTAACATTGCTTCCTCTAAAGTATTTACATCTTGATTTGTAGCAAATTCCGCTTTTTGTGATGTTAGATTATCTCTATCTTTTCTGATAACCCCTTTACTATCACACATAATTACGTTTTCACGACTCGCACCTAAGGCTAGATACAAACGCGTACATGATATTGCTGCGGCTCCTGCTCCGTTCACAACAATTTTTACATCCTTAATATTCTTTTCATTAATCTCTAATGCATTTTTTAAGGCTGCGGCTGAAATAATTGCTGTACCGTGCTGATCATCGTGCATTACAGGAATATCCAACTCCTCTTTTAATCTTCTTTCAATTTCAAAAGCTTCAGGAGCTTTAATATCTTCTAAATTAATTCCTCCAAAAGTAGGAGCTATAGCTTTTACTGTTTCAACAAATTTATCAACATCAGTAGCATCTACTTCAATATCAAAAACATCAATATCAGCAAAAATTTTAAAAAGTAATCCTTTTCCTTCCATTACTGGCTTGGATGCTTCAGGACCAATATTACCTAACCCTAAAACTGCTGTTCCGTTTGAAATAACAGCCACTAAATTGCTCTTTGAAGTATATTTATAAACGTTGTTTTTATCTTTCGCTATTTCTAAACAAGGTTCAGCAACACCTGGTGAATACGCTAATGATAAATCGTGTTGTGTTGCGTATTTTTTGGTAGGTACTACTGCTATTTTTCCTGGCTTCGGTTTGGCATGATAAAGTAAAGCTTCATGCCTTTTTCTAGAATCTCTCATAGGTTCGTTCTTGTTTGTTTGAACTTACAAATATACATTTTGTTTGTTAAGTAAAAGTAACTTGCTTACCTATAAAAGTTATATTATCTCATTAAACTCCTTTGGCTATTAACCCTAACTTTTGAGAATTATAAACATCATGAATAAAATTATTAAAAAATAATTAACAACCTGATAAAAGTCATATTTAGTCTTTCTTTTTCTTCTCAAATTTGCCCTAACCTTAAACCAATAGAAATGGAAACTACACAAAGACACATTATTAACGAAGAAGTACAATGGGATAAAACAAAAACCATTGTAAGCAAAACTGATGTTTACGGAACTATTTTATATGCTAACGATGTTTTTTCTAACACCTGTGAATACAGTACCATTGAGTTAGTTGGCGAACCTCATAATATTATCCGTCACCCAGATATGCCCAAGGTAGCTTTTAAAGTTTTATGGGACGCTCTTAAGAAAGGTGAAAACTTTCATGCAATTGTTAAAAACCTAACAAGAACCGGCAGATATTACTGGGTTATTACCGACTTTACCATTGATAAAGATGAAGAGGGTAAAATTGTAGGGTATACCGCTAGAAGGAAAGCCGTTCCTGATGGAGTTGTAAAAAAAATTGAACCTATATATAAAACACTTTTAGACATTGAAAAACTTAAAGGTGAAAAAGCTAGTGAAATGTATTTTGATGCCTACTTAAAAGAAGAAGTTGGTAAAACATATAATGAATTCGTAGTTGATTTGTTTAATGAAGAGCTTTCTAAAGAAGAAGCTGAAAAAATTAAGAATGAAACAAACCCTTTAAAGAAAGGATTAAATTGGTTTTTCTTTGGAGAAACAAACCCAACATAAATTTACTACCCCTAAATAATCCCTCTTAAAATGTTTTTTAAAAGGATTGAAACAATTGTTTCAATCCTTTTTTTTCACATTTACTCCTTATTGTTAGTTAATAATACAATTCTATTATCAAAAAATAAAAAACTAACATAATTCTATTATCATATAACTAATATTTTAGACCAAATAAAAATTACATTCTCTTACCGTAACTAAAAATCCTTTCAAAGCAAACTCCTACTTCAAAAACCTTATATTTGTTGATTATTTTTTGAGTAAACCACCCCGAATAACTATTAAAACAAAAAAAATGCACACAAACAATTCTCTTAGACCTTCTAAAGTTATAGATGAGGAAATAAAATGGGACAAATCAAAAACAATTATTAGTAAAACAGATCCTGCAGGGACTATTTTATATATGAACGATACCTTTGAAGAGGCTTCGGAGTATAATAAAGTAGAACTTATAGGAGAACCTCATAACGTTATTAGGCATCCTGACATGCCTAAGGTAGTCTTTAAAATATTATGGGATAACCTAAAGCAAGGAAATAATTTCCATGCTATTGTTAAAAACTTAACAAGAACAGGTAGGTACTACTGGGTTATTACTGATTTTGATGTAGAAAAAGATGATAACGGAAAAATCACTGGATATACTGGTAGGAGAAAATCTTTACCTGAAAACGTTATAAAAAAAATTGAACCTTTATACAAAACGCTATTAGAAATTGAAAAAGTTAAAGGTGAAAAAGCAAGTGAATTATATTTTAATTCTTTCTTACAAGAAGAGGTTAACGCATCTTATGAAGATTTTGTTGTAAAATTATTTGAAGGAGAAACTGTCAACGCAAAAGAAACAGAAAAACAAACTCCTGTAAAAGAAAGTGGAATGCTAAAAAAAGGACTTAATTGGTTTTTCTTTGGAGAGACGAATCCTAAATAATCTTTAAAACATAAATAAAACCGCTTTTCTAAGCGGTTTTATTATTTTATAAAGTCAATATTTCTTAATAACCCTGAAAACTTAGTACGCTTTACTGCCGATTTTTTAAACACTTTACTAAAGGTTTCTTGTGTTAACTCTTGCCAATCACGTTTTGTCATTTGCAGTAAGTTTTCTTGAGGCGTAAATAGACTTTCTTTGTGCGGTTGTGAAAAACGATTCCATGGGCATACATCTTGGCACACATCGCAACCAAACATCCAATCTTGCATTTCTCCTTTAAATCCTGACGGAATTGCATCCTTTAGCTCAATTGTTAAATATGAAATACATTTACTTCCATCAACTGTATTATTAGGCAAAATAGCTTGAGTTGGGCATGCATCAACACAACGAGTACAACTACCACAATGATCTGTTTTAAAAGGGTCGTCGTATTCGAGTTCTAAATCAATAATTAATTCCGCCAAAAAGAAAAACGACCCTTGTTGTTTTTGAATTAACAACGAGTGTTTCCCGTTCCAACCCAACCCTGACTTTTGCGCCCAAGCTCGTTCTAGCACAGGAGCAGAATCAACAAAACAGCGACCAGAAACCTCTCCAATTTCATCGTTAATTAACTGTAATAGTTCACGTAATTTATCTTTGATGATATGATGATAATCTTGTCCGTAAGCATATTTAGAAATCTTATAACTTCCTTCTTGCTGAACTTCCGAAGGGAAATAGTTATACGATAAAGAAATCACAGATTTTGCACCATCTACCAACAACCTTGGGTCTAAACGTTTATCAAAGTGATTTTCCATATAATGCATTTCACCGTGATATCCATTTTGCAACCATTGCTCTAAACGAGGTGCTTCTTCTTCTAAAAAATCAGCTTTTGCAATACCACAACCTAAAAAACCCAAGCGTTTTGCTTGTGCTTTTATAAAATTTGAGTATTGCTGTTTCTTATTCAAAATACATGGTTTTATCGCCACAAAATTACCAAAAGAAAAATTATAATTTTATTCACTTTCTATTTACAAATAAATGTTGAAATTTGTTCGTTAGTATTACATGACAAACTTTATTCATAATGAAAAAGATATATAAAATAGTATTAGGTATTATAGTTTTTTTCTTCATCCTTTTGGTTAGTATTCCCCTACTATTTCAAGATAAAGTGATGAACTTGGTAAAAACTACTATTAACAACAACGTAAACGCCAAAGTTGATTTTAGCGATTCTAGCTTAAGCCTACTTAGAAATTTCCCAAATGCATCAGTTCAATTATCTAACCTAACAGTTATTAACAACACTCCTTTTGAAGGTGATACTTTAGTATATGCTAAAGAAGTAAACTTAGCATTAAAACTTACAGAACTTTTTAAAGCTTCATCTGAGCAGCTAAACATTAAATCATTTACTATTGATGATGCTCTAGTAAACGTATTGGTTGATAAAAAAGGAAATGCTAACTACGATATTGCAAAACCTTCTGAGACAGAAGAGACAAAAAATGAAGAACCATCTACTTTTGGACTTTCCATTAATTCATATGCCATTAATAATGCTACGATAAAATACAATGATGAGCAAGGTAAACTAAACCTTGAACTAGCTGAGTTAAACCACAGTGGAAGTGGTGACTTTTCTCAATCTAATACAGAACTAGATACTCAAACATCTACTTTAGTTTCTTTTGGAATGGACGGTAATTCGTATGCAAAGAATCAAAAAATAGAGTTAGATGCTATTTTAGGAATGGACTTAACTAATATGAGGTTTTCTTTCTTAAAAAATGAAGCTAAACTAAATAGTCTTCCATTGGTTTTTGACGGTTTTGTTCAAGTTAACGAGAAAAACCAAGAGGTTGATATCAACTTCAAAACTCCGTCTTCTGACTTTAAAAACTTTTTAGGTTTAATTCCTGAAGCCTATACTAAAAGCATTGCTGGTGTAAGCACTACTGGTAACTTTAGTGTGAACGGAAAGGTAAACGGAATTATTGACGACAAACATATTCCGAAGTTAGATATTTCTATGAAGTCAAATAATGCTTCATTTAAATACCCTGATTTACCCAAAAGTGTTCAAAACATTAATATTGATGCACAAATAAAAAACACTACTGGTAAAACCGAAAATACGTTTGTTACTATTAATGGTCTTTCTTTTAAGATTGATCAGGATACTTTTTCTGGAAAAGGAAATATTTATAATCTAACTACCAATCCAAAGATAAATGCTAGTTTAAAAGGTGTTTTAAACCTTGCTAATATTAATAAAGCATATCCTATTGATTTAGAAAATGATTTGAGCGGAATTTTAAAGGCTGATTTGCATACGGAGTTCGACATGAAAGCGATTGAAAACAATACTTTAAGTCGTATTAAAAATAATGGAAAAATGGAGGTGAGCGACTTTATTTTTTCTTCAAAAGATGTTGTAAATCCACTTCATATTAAAAATACAGTGGTTAATTTTACACCTGGCACCATTACCTTAAGTAAGTTTGATGCTACCTCAGGAAAAAGTGATTTAAATGCTACAGGAACAATTAAAAACCTGTTAGGCTTTTTACTTTCTGACAAAAAACTACAAGGAAACTTCAAGCTAAACTCAAACAATTTTTATGTTAGCGATTTTATGCAAGAAAGCCCTGAAGCTATTGAAAAAAAAGAGGAAACATCTAAAAAAGACACACCTAAAGAGTCTTTAAAAATTCCTGCATTTTTAGACTGTGCCGTTTCTGCAAACGCTCAAACTGTATATTACGATAATTTGACTTTGAAAAATGTAAGAGGAACATTGCTTTTAAAAGACGAAAAAGCCATTTTACAAAACATGAATGCCGGTATTTTTAATGGTCAAATTGCTTTAAACGGAGAAGTTAATACACAGCAAAAGAAACCTACATTCGATATGAAGTTAGGCATTAAATCTTTGGACATTTCTCAATCATTTACTAGCTTAGACTTATTACAATCATTAAGCCCTATTGCCGGAGCTATGAATGGTAAATTAAATTCTGACATTGATTTAATGGGAAGTTTGAATGACGATTTTACTCCAAACCTTACCTCAATTTCTGGTAATGCTTTAGCTGAACTATTGACAACTAGCATTAACCCTGAAAAAACAAAAGCACTTAGTTTATTAAACAATAAATTGTCTTTTATTGATTTAAAAAAACTAGATTTATCTGATATTAAGACATATTTATCTTTTAAAGAAGGTAATGTAATTGTAAAACCATTTGATTTAAAGTATAAAGATATTGGTATTACTGTAGGAGGTAACCATCGATTTGATAAAACAATGAACTACAACGTTACACTTAATGTTCCTGCTAAATATTTAGGTAATGAAGCACAAGGATTACTTGCAAAATTAAGCGCGAAAGAACAACAAAACATAACAGTTCCTATAACTGCTAATATTACAGGTAACATGACAAGTCCTTCTGTAAAAACAGATTTATCTTCATCGGTTACTAAGTTAAGTCAGAAGTTGGTTCAGCAGCAAAAAGACAAGTTAGTAAACAACGCTATAGGTAGCTTATTAGGAAACAAAAAGAAGGATAGTACTAACACAACCAATAAAAAAGACGAAACGGTTAAAAAGGTAACAGACGTTTTAGGTGGTTTATTCGGAAAGAAGAAGAAACAACAAAAAGATACTGTTAAGTAATCTTTTGTAACATTATTTCTTTTTCATAGTCTTACATTATATATTAAGAGAACTTTGTAAGTTATTTAACACTTCTTAAATACAATTTACAAAGTTCTTCTTTTATGTTTGTCACCAACAACTAACTGACTATGAAAACCATAACTACATTTTTATTTTTAGCATTCTCTTCAATTGTTTTTTCTCAAATTACAGGAAAGGTTACCGATATTAAAAACCAACCTATCTCTTTTGTAAGTGTATATTTAGAAAATACTATTACAGGTGCTACAACCAACACAAACGGCAACTATGAATTAGCTTTTAACTCAACAGGGCAGCACACTCTAGTATTTCAAATGTTAGGTTATAAAACTGTTAAAAAAACAGTTGAAATTAACTCTTTTCCTTTTATCTTAAATATTGTTTTAGCTGAAGAAGAAGTTTCCTTAGATGAAGTCTTAGTATCTTCTAAAGAAAACCCTGCTAACAAAATTATTAGAAATGCTATTGCTAGTAAAGCAAAAAATACTGATAAATTTGCTGAGTATACTGCCGATTTTTATTCTCGTGGTTTATTTAAAGTAAAAGATTTACCGAAGAAGTTTTTAGGACAAGATATTGGTGACATGGGTGGTGGATTGGATTCTACTAGAACAGGCATCGTTTACCTGTCTGAAACCGTATCTAAAATCTCATTTCAAAAAAGACCTAAAAACTTTAAAGAGCATATTATAGCTTCAAAAGTTAGTGGACAAGACAACGGAATTAGTTTTAATCAAGCAGAAGAAGTAAATTTTAACTTCTATGAAAATTCTTTTGATTTAGCTGATGTTAAAGTTATTTCTCCTATTGCTAATGGTGCTTTTGGATACTACAACTATAAACTCACTGGTGTTTTTTATGATAAAAACGGAAAACTCATTAACAAAATTCAACTTTTACCAAAACGTAAAAACGATCGTGTTTTTAGTGGCTTCATCTATATAGTTGAAGATGATTGGGCTATTTATGGTGCCGATGTTATTGTCACTGGTGCACAAATAAGCCTACCAATTGTAGATTCACTACACATTAAACAAAACTATAATTTCTCTACTAAAAACAAAGCTTGGGTACCTGTTACTCAAACTATAGATTTTAAAGCTGGTTTATTTGGATTTCATTTTAATGGACGTTTTTCTGCTGCTTATTCTAACTATAATTTCAACCCTAACTTTACCGAAGATACTTTTGGTAACGAAGTACTTTCGTTTGCTGAAAATGCTACAGAAAAAGATTCGGTATATTGGAATGAAATTCGTCCCGTGACTTTAACTTCTGAAGAAATATCAGATTACAAATTAAAAGACAGCATAAAAACTATTCGAAAATCGAAGAAATATTTAGACTCTATAGACACTAAAAATAATAAGTTTAAACCGTTAGATATTCTTTCTGGGTACACTTACCGAGATTCTTACAACAAGTGGTCGTTAAGCACTTCTTCCCCCATTGAAAGCCTTAACTTTAATACGGTGCAAGGGTGGAATTCTTCTTTAGGTGTTAACTATCGAAAATCACTTAACAAAAAAGGAAAACGTTTTAGTATTGGGGCTAATGTTAATTATGGTTTTTCAGAGAAAAAAGTGCGTCCTACAGCCAACTTCAACTATCGTTGGAACAATACTACGCGACCAGTTTTAACAATTTCTGGAGGAATTGCCACACCACAATTCAACTCTAAACAACCCATTTCTAAATTTTGGAATACGATAAGTTCTGTTGGTTTTGAAAGAAACTATTTAAAAATTTATGAAAAGACATTTGCTAAAGCAACCTTTTCACAGGAAGTAACTAACGGAATACGCATGTTCTCTTCTTTAGAATTTGCAGACAGAAAGCCACTATTTAATACAACCGATTATGTAATGTTTCCGCAAGACGATGTAGACTACACTTCTAATAATCCGCAAGATCCTACAGATTTCTCTACAGGTTTTACGCCGCATCAAATGTGGACTTTTTCTTTAGGAGCAAACATTAGTTTTGGTCAAAAGTACTTATCATATCCTGATGGAAAATATAATATACCAAGTCGTAAGTATCCATCGCTATATATTGGTTATCAAAAAAACTTCGGGTCGGGAAATTCTGAATGGAATTCAGATGTGGTTTTTTCTCAATTGTATCAACAAATAAATTTAGGTAATTGGGGTGAATTTGCTTACAAAGCAAAGGGAGGTGTGTTTTTAGAGAAAAAAGACATTCCGTTTATAGATTATGCTCATTTTAATGGAAATCGCTTGTTAATAGCTCCAAAAGACAACTATTTGAACAACTTTTATATGCTTCCTTATTATAAACTAAGTTCTAATGATAAATATGCTGAACTTCATGGAGAATATAACTTTAAAGGAGCATTGTTAAGTAAGGTTCCTTTGTTAAATAAACTTAACTTTCATTTAGTTACTGGTGCTAAAGGATTATTTACAGCGGGCAACAAACCTTATTCTGAGTTTGCTATTGGTTTAGATAATGTTGGTATTGGAAAATGGCGCTTTTTACGTGTAGATTTTGCTCGCTCTTACTTTAATGGAAAATCTGAAAATAGAGTAGTTTTCGGTATAAAATTGTAGATTTGTTATATGAAAATAACTCTACTATTTTTCGGTATATCAACAGATTTAGTTGATAATTCTTCATTAGAAATTGAACTACCTAACAAAAGTACGGTTGCTAGTTTTAAAAAATTTCTTGTGGCAGAATTCCCTGAACTACAAAAAATGAGTTCGTATGCGGTAGCTATTAACGAAAGTTACGCTACTGACAACATACTAATAAAAGAGAATGATGTAATCGCTATTATTCCTCCAGTAAGTGGAGGATAATTATTTTCTTCCTAATAAAAGAAACTATTAAGCCTTAACCTTTTTTAAGTATTTTCCAACGAAAAATGTTCCGAAAGGTAGAATAGACAGTAAACAAACGATTCCGAAAGTTTTACCATTCCAATTTAGCTCGTACTTTAACATAATAGCTAATACAATATAGCCAACAAATAGTAATCCATGAGGCATACCAAGCATTTTAACATACTCTGGATTTCCTTGTAAATATTTAATTGGCACAGCAATAAAAAGTAATAAAATATAAGATATCCCTTCTAATAAACTTACTAATCTGAAAAAATTAATCATTTGGATTTTCACTTAAAAATTGGTTAGCAAAGATACTGAAATATTACGTCCTGCAGCTGAAACCCCTGAAGCAAATTCTTTATAATGTTCATCAAACAAATTAGACAACTGCGCTTGCAAAGCAATGTTTTTTGTGAACTGATATTTCCCATACAATCCAACAGTCATCCAACTAGGGCTTCCGTAGTATTTATCAATATCCTCAGTCGCACCTGCATTTACAATTGGTGTTTGTTCATGGTTATCAATACCCTCAGTTATATTATAATCTGAAATATCTTTTTTTGCATTAAAAACTAAGTTGGCTCCACCTTCTAACTTCTTGCTTACATAACTTACATCAAAACGACCAAATAATGGTGGAATAGACGACATTGGCTCGTTGGTATCATAAGTTTTTCCATACGTATAGGTAACAAATCCTGAAGTATTCCAATTTCTATGTAACTTTCCTTGATAACTAACTGTAGCACCCGTAACATAAGCTGTTCCTTTATTAACATTAGCTACAATAGCTCCGTCTTCTCCGTCATACTCAATAGTTGAACTTCCATTTAGTTCAAAATTTTCTCTGTAAATGTAATTATTCAACAAAGTGTAATACACATTTGCCCCAACCCTAAATTTTCTATTGTTAAAGTATTTTTGAGCTCCAATTTCAGCATTGTATGCATGTTCTGGTTTTAAACTTGTATTCGGTATAGTTACCTTACCGTTCTTCTCTCTTATTTTACCTACATCATCAATATTTGGTGATCTAAACCCAGAGGATAACACCGTGTTTAATTGCCAAGTTTTATTTGGCTTATATACATACCCTATCGTTGCTGTTAGCGATTGATTATCTAGCCTTATATCATTTTGAGGAATATCTATAAACGTTTCATCTAACCATTTTGCTTTCAATATTGTATTAGTGCCTCTAATTCCTGTATTTAATGTTGATTTACTATTAATGTCTTGACGATAATCTACATAAAAAGCTGAACTCAAGTAACTACTTCCTCCATCAGGGTATCGAGATTGTACAGTAAAGTCATTATCAAAACCAACAATTTTATTACCATTAACACGTAATGTTTTTCCGTAAGAGTTTGATGCTACATCATTGTAAGTAACTTCTACTCCATACCCTAAATTCCTTCTTTTAGCTAAGGGTATTGTAAAGTCTCCATTTAAACTAAAAACATCAACTTTTTCTTCTCTGTAAGACCTATCTAAGCTTCCAAACTTTCTTTGTATGCGACTTTCTTTTATATTTTGGTATGCTAAAGTAATAGTTCCATTATCCATCCATTTTTTCTTAGGATTTATAATTAACTGTGGAGATACTAACAAACGTTCTTGTGGACCATAATACCATTCAGCAAACTTTAAATTTCCATTTTTTAACTCTGTTAACTTATCAAAACGAGGAATGTTTGAAGAGGTTGAATACTGTAAGTTTAGTTTAAAGTCTGTGTTTTTTGAAAAAGGAACATAAAACTTTTGTAATACATCTGTTTGACTATAGCCTGTATTTCTTTGTAAGTTTTGATTAGAATTAACAACCGGTGTCTCGTTATAAAAAGTATTAGTATTGTTAGAGTAAAAAGGCAATTTACCCCAATTTTCAAAACCATGAGAACGGTTTTCTCCCATCTTTAAATCTCCAAAATTACTATGAGCTACACTTGTAAAAGACGCCCATTTTTTAAATCTTAATTCAGCAGAAGCTACATTAGTTATTTCATTGTTTGCTGAACTATATCTTAAAAATGTATTTCCTTTAATTTCACTTCCTTTTTCTGATAACTTCGGGGTTTTAGTATAGTAGTGAATTACACCACCTAATGCATCTGAACCATAAATTACTGATGACGGACCAAAAACAACCTCTGTTCTATCTAATAAGTTTGGAGCTACTGTAATTGAGTTTTGTAAGTGTCCTTTTCTATAAATTGCATTATTCATACGAACACCGTCAACCACCAAAAGAACTCGATTACTTTCCATTCCACGTAAAACAGGACTCCCTCCTCCAAATTGTGATTTTTGAACTTTAATTCCAGGTACACTCGCTAATAAATCTGCTGAAGTCTGTGGAGATAGTTTTTCTATTTCTTTTGAAGACACCACTGCTATTTGCTCTGCTATACGGTTGGTTTTTTCTCTGTTCTTAAAAACAGAAACAACTACCTCATCTAACTGTTCTGAGTTTTTTGATAAATATACGTGGTAATTATTCTTTTTTATTACAGATATTTTTTCTTGGTATCCAGCATAAGATACATGAGCAAACGTAAGCAATTCATTTTTTTTAAAATTAGAGACATCAATTTTACCTAATTCATTACTTATTGCAGATGTTGTTTTGTTTTTATTAAAAACTGCAACAGCTTCTACAGGTTTTCCTGTTTCAGCATCAATTACAGTAATAGTTTGAGAAAAGATTGTAACAGTTAAAAGTAAAAAAAATACAGTAATTATGTTTTTCATATTAATTAAACACGGTTTCTAAAACATCTAATGATTTAGGTTTTCTAAATCCTTCCAAATGTAATTCATAATATTGAACTATAATTCGGAGAATAATTTGTCTTTCTTTTTTTGAATAAGAAATTGAATTTATTGCATCAAAATTTATGCCTAATATACCTTTAAAAAGAAGTAATTTTTTTCCCGATAGAGTTAGCTTTTCATATTCCGTATCGGTAAAACCTCCTTCTAACAAATTAAATGCTGTTTTATCAATATTGGTTGTATCTGGATAAAAACCTAAATACCTAGATAAATTTAATAAAAATAGCAAATGAAAGTTTGCAACCTCATTATGTGTATCTAACCAAATTATAGAAGTTTCAATATAACTGTATAAAGGATTATTTTCTTCCTCTTCTTGTAGAATATATGATAACACTTCAGATAAAAATAATACAATTGTTTGCTTAACAACAGAAGTATAAATAGTTTCATAAGGATGAATCACTTGCACTTCTTTAATAGAATGCAATGAGCTTTTATTACTATGGTTTGCCGTAAGGTTTAGCTGTGTTAATGGTTGAAAGTGCGCAGGTTTTAACTTTCCTTTTTTTGATTTTAGCACTCCTTTTATCATGTACGATTTTACTCCTTCTTGTAAAGTAAAACATTTTACTATCAAACTAGTATCTCCATATTTAAGAGAGCTCAAAACAATGGCTTTTGTAGTAACTACTGCCATTTAACCAAGTTTAACTATTAAAATCATTAATCAAAGATATACCAATAATACCAACAAAAATAGTACATTCGTGTAAAATTGATTCCTTTAGTATGGCAACAGAGATAGAGCGAAAATTCTTGGTAAAATCTACAGACTTTAAACAAGAAGCTTTTCAAAAAAACTACATAAAACAAGGTTTTTTAAATTCAGATAAAAAAAGAGTAGTACGAGTTCGCTTAAAAGATAATACTGGTTTTTTAACTATCAAAGGGGCATCAAGTGCTAATGGAACTACTCGATTTGAATGGGAAAAAGAAATTGATAAGAAAGAAGCTGAGAGTCTTTTTGATTTATGTGAAAAAGGTAGTATTGAGAAATATAGATATTTAGTAAAAATTGACAATCATATTTTTGAAGTAGATGAATTTTTAGGGGATAATGATGGATTGCTTATTGCTGAAGTTGAGTTAGAAAATGAAAATGAAAGTTTTACAAAACCTGAGTGGTTAGGTAAGGAAGTTACTGGAGATGCTAAATACTATAATTCTAACCTAAGTAAATTACCGTATAAAAAATGGTAAAACCATCTAAAAATAGATGATTTTACCATTTTTTATTTTAATAATCTTTTTATTTTTTTAAAATACTAAGTGTTTTTATTTCTTCTCCTGATTGTATTTTCAACAAATACATCCCCTCTTTTTTTAAGATGCTTTCATCAATCACTACATATGTTGAGGATGAGTTAACCTTTTCAGTATAAATATGTCTCCCCAATAAATCGTATACATGTAATTGTATATCCTCTTTTTTAGAAAAACCTGAAAGGTTAATTTTTGTTTGTGATTCAAAAGGGTTTGGAGCAGCATAAAGCGTAACATTTTTACTTAACTCATTATAACGAGCTCCAACAGCTCCAATTCTATTTACGGTTGTAATTGGCAAGTTTGCCACTTTATTATAGGCATAATCTGTTAGTGTGTAAGATTGCCCATTACTTGCTACTGAAACATGAAACCATCCATAATGTGTATTTCCATTTATTTTAAAAGAAAAACCTATAAATCCTGTTTTTCCATTCCATAGAGTATAATCAGAAGAACTAACTAAAAAACTATGTGAATCTGTTACGAAATTACTTGAACTTCCAATTACTACTCCTTCTTCTAAATACGACACTTCATTACTCACTCCATTACATACCAATTCTTTACCGTAAGTTACTAATCGTAAAGTATTACCTGTATACCAAGCACCATAATCTGTATCATCACCTGATTCGATTCTAAAAAATTTCCAAGTATCATTTGATCTGACTGTAAGGTCATCTATATCAACATATACAATATTATCTGTTGTATCACAAGGCAAACATGAACCTCCACAATCAACACCAGTTTCATCACCGTTTTGAACACCATCATTACATGTTGGCAAAGAATTCTCAGATATTATTATTTTATAATCCTCAACCTCTCCATAACTAAAAGACTCACAAGATGTTGCTATACCATTATACTTCATTGAGACCCTCATTCTAGTATCTCCTAATACTGCCGAGTTAGGCACAGTAAATTGTCCAGAAACTATATTATCTTTAGACGCTGATTTACTCCAAACCAGTTCACCTGGATCTGTAAAATCTCCATTTTTATTATAATCAATCCAAACACTATAACCTTCAGAATATTTTGTTGTTCTCCAACTCGGAGTTATTATTACTGAATAACTATCTCCCCTTAATAAATTAGTAGATATAGAAGCTGTATAATCAGCATATCCATTGCTTGAACTAGAAGAACTATTATCTATTGTATGTAATTGTACTCTACTAATAAATTCATCGTTAGCATTTTTACCATTAGAATCACAGTAAGTAATAGCTACGTTACATGGCTCACAAGTACCACCACAATCAACACCAGTTTCATCTCCATTTTGAATACCATCATTACACGTTGGTTGACCTCCATAAACTTTACTTCCTGCTTTAATTTTTCCATAGGGTTCTGTACTATACGCATAATCTAGAAGTGAATAGGAAGAACCATTATTATTCACTTGTACTCTAAACCACCCATAATTTAACTTTCCTGGATATAGTTGAAATTGAAACCCTATATATGCCGTTTTACCATCCCAAGCTGTATAATTTACATCTCTAATCACATGCAAATCGGGGTAAGCCCCTCCTGACACCCATGAACTTTGCTGGTTAATTTCAGTATCGAGTGTTAATGGTATTGGGTTTCTTGTTCCTGGTTGACATACCAACGCTTTTTGATACGTTTCCAATTTTAGTGCGTTGTTTTCAAAAAAAGTTCCGAAAGCATTATCATTTTCTGCTCCTTCTATCCTAAAAAACGTCCAAGTACTACCTGAGTTCGCGGTATAATCCTGGTTATCTACATATACTATTTTGTAAGGGTCATAAAAACTAAACTCAAAAGCTACTTTATTTGAGTTTAAGGCTGTTGTACCTCCCGAAATTGCAGCATCTTTAAATGTTATAATTCCAGTTGAATTATTTGCTTTTACATGGTTCAGAGCTTTACCTGTAAAATTTACACTTAACTTTCTGTTATTAACTACCGAAATTTGTGCTGATATTCCTTGTGGAAGATTTAAGTCAAAATGAGTACCAAGAGACAGGTTTCCAGATCCAACAGCAAATGTTCCTCCCTCTAATGTAATGTGCTTTACTTCATTAACAATTGTACCGTTATTTGTTAGTGCTTCTTCAACTTTATTATTATCTACCACAAGTGAACCTCCTGACAAATTAACTCCTGTAGCTACTAAGTTAGATGGTTGCCATAAGGGTTTACGAGCTGGATGATCTAATGCTACTAACATTCTATTTATTTGCCCTTGTGTAAACATTTTTGCACAACCTGATGCGGAATCATAGCCCATATAGTTTTCATAGTTAATTAAATTACCACAATCACTCGCACCAACATTACAACCATCATCTCCTGAGTTAGTGTCTTCTTTTGGAGTATCATCTACATAATCTCCATTGGGATCATTACAACCCCCTTCAAATGTATGAATAAGATTTAACCAGTGACCAAACTCATGGGTTAATACTGATGCAAACTCTTTATTGGTATTTCCATGAATATAACGTCCATTATAAACTACTCTTGCTGTATTATTATTAGACATTGCTGTGTTAGGATACCATGCAACTCCTGAGTTTGTCGAACTTCCATCTGCATATAAGTCTCCCATAATATATACATTCATGTACTTATAATTATCCCAGGCATCTGCAGCTATTTGAGCATCATAACCACCTCCATTCCCATAACCAGCCTTTTCTGGGTGGAATACAACACCATTAGTGCTCCCTCCATTAGGATCTATCTTAGCTAATGCAAACCGTATACTAAGTGTACCTCTTCTACCAGAAAAAACAGGGTCTACCGTATTAAAGTCATCATTTAGTCCATTAAAATCTTCATTTAACTTATCTAATGCTACTTTTATCTTATCGTAAGTTACAGTTAATCCATGCTGAGTAGCACCATAAACATGTACTACTACTGGAATGATGTACGTTTCTCCCGCTCTATTTGATTGCGAAATTTGCTTTTTACTAACTACTTTTTTTGTGTAGTGGTTGAACCTCTCAAACTCTTTCTTTGATTCAGGGTATTTTGAAAATACCTTTTGATTTTCAATTGTAACTTTACAGTCTTGAGCCAACATAACCTCAACACAGAAAAACAACAAAAAGAAGAAGGGGAACAAAATATTTTTTTGTTTCATAATTGATTGATTTTAAATTACTTAACAAACCTACAACTACAAAACAAATTAAATTAATACAATAGTAACCAATATAAATAATAAATTACCAATTAATATAAATTTAACTTTAAAATGATTTTTTATTTATTTTTTTAACATTAAAACTAAATAAAAAACAAAACACATGTGAAATGAGATAAACTTCCAAGCAAAACAAAAACATGAAATGTTGCGTGATTATAGCTCAATTTTTTTATAGAATAGAAGATAGCTCCAACGGTATAAAAAACACCTCCAAGAAAAAGATACATTACCCCATCTTCATGCAACCTTTCCATTAATGGTTTTATCAAAAAAACTACTTGCCAACCCATTAATAAATACAATGCTGTAGAAAGCCTATCAAACTTCCCTGTAAAAAAGAATTTTAATATAACACCTATAAATGCAAACACCCAAACAAAGATAAACATATACCAACCTAATTCTCCTGACAAAGTAACCAGACAAAAGGGAGTATAAGTTCCTGCTATTAACACATAAATAGCTGCATGATCAAAAATATTTAGTTTTCGTCTTAGCTTAGGTTTTTTAGCTGCATGATAAAAGGTAGATGCTGCATATAGAATTATTAAACTAAATCCATAAATTAAAAAACTGACCATCTGCCATAAGCCATCGTAATTGAATGATTTATGTACCAGAAAAGGTAAGGCTATAATACTTAATAATAGCCCAAAACCATGAGTAAGTATGTTTAATCTTTCCTCTTTTTTGCTGTAATGGTTATTTAAACTTTCTTTCATGAATGGAACGATTTGTGTCTTTCATATACAACTCATCATTAATTAATTCATTGTATATTATATTATAAGTCTGCTCCCTTAACTTGTTCTTATCTTGAGTAATTAAATTTTTTGTCTCTATGAATTTACATTGTTTTACTCGTAGTACACCTGGTGACCCTTTAAAGAAATCCCATGAAAATAAACGCTTCCCGTCATAATAAACTTGAGGTACAATAGGTATTTGATGCTCAATAGCCAAACTGAATGCTCCATTTTTAAAAGGTGCTAAAACTACATCTTCTGTTGGCACTAAACCTTCAGGAAAAATAGCAATACTTGTTCCATTTTTTAATCTCTTATTGGCTTCTTCATATACTTTTTTTCTACTTTCTAAATCACTCCTATCAACTACAATAACGACTTTTTTATAAAAAAAACCAAAAATTGGAAATTTTGCTAATTCTTTCTTCCCTACAAAAACTATTGGATTTTTACTCATTGCTATTAACACCCACGGATCAATAAATGATGCATGATTACTACAAAACATGTAACTCTCATTACAGTTTATTTCCTGTTCTCTTTCTATATTTAATCGAAATCCCATTCCATAAATTAAAAAGAAAGCCCAAACTCTAACCATTTTCCAAAAAGTAGGGTAATACTTCTCATCTGAAGTTAAAACTAGTAAAAAAGGTAACATTATTAGTATTGAAACTACTATTAACGTATAAAACCAAACACGCCAAATAAAACGAATAGGAAAATATATGTATTTCAAATTTTTTAATTTATAATTGACCAATTAACCTTATATTTCTTTTTCTCTTTTTAGGGAGTTTTAAAACCCAAACCCACTTAAAATGCGAAAGTAGTAATTTCTTTTGTTTGATAAATTTTAAGCTTATTTTTGTTGACTTAAGCAAGCACTTATTAATAATATTTCAAAACAGACTTATGTCAAGAATTTTAACAGGAGTACAAAGTACAGGAACCCCACATTTAGGAAATTTATTAGGAGCAATTTTACCTGCAATTGAAATGGCTAATGATTCTAAAAACGAATCATTTATATTTATTGCAGATATGCACTCTTTAACCCAAATTAAAGATGGAAATGAATTGCGCGAAAACACTTATA
This sequence comes from Tenacibaculum sp. TB-53, assembly GCF_059716285.2. Taxonomy (NCBI): domain Bacteria; kingdom Pseudomonadati; phylum Bacteroidota; class Flavobacteriia; order Flavobacteriales; family Flavobacteriaceae; genus Tenacibaculum; species Tenacibaculum sp. TB-53. The sequence continues at coordinate 2,523,271 of NZ_CM202790.1, forward strand.
GTGTTGCAGCTACTTGGCTTGCTTGTGGTATTGATATTAATAAAACTGTTTTTTATCGTCAAAGTGACATTCCTGAGGTTACTGAATTAACTTGGTATTTAAGCTGCTTTTTTCCGTACCAACGTTTAACCTTAGCACACGGATTTAAAGATAAAGCTGATCGTTTAGCAGATGTTAATGCTGGTTTATTTACGTATCCAATGTTAATGGCTGCGGATATTTTATTGTATGATGCTGAAATTGTTCCAGTAGGAAAAGATCAGTTACAGCATTTAGAAATGACGCGTGATGTTGCTAACAGATTTAATAACATAGTTGGTGAAACCTTAGTTCCACCTCAAGCCAAGATAAATGAAAACACAAAACTAGTACCTGGTGCTGATGGTGAAAAAATGAGTAAATCTCGAAATAACTTCATCAATATTTTCTTACCAGACAAAAAGTTACGTAAGCAGATTATGGCTATTCAAACAGATAGTAAAGCGTTAGAAGATCCAAAAGATCCAGATAGTGACAATGTTTTTGCTATATATAAATTGTTAGCTTCGGAAGAACAAATAGCTCAAATGCGTGCTAATTATGAAAATGGAGGGTATGGCTACGGACATGCAAAACAAGCTCTTTATGAATTAATTCTAGACAAATTTGATGATGTACGTGCTAAGTATAGTCACTATATGGAAAACCGTCATGAAATTGACGAAGCTTTAGCTGTAGGTGCAGAAAAAGCTCGTGTTATAGCAAAAGAGGTGCTACAAAGAGTTCGAGGTAAAATAGGATATTAATTATATCATCTAGTAAATAAGTCTTTTTATCCTTAAAAAATCAGGAGTATATCCCTATGAAAAACGGGGAATAGGTAACCTTTGTTAGTTGTGTTTTTTGATAGTTTTACACTACTATTAACCTCAAACTAATATATTATGCCACATTATGCACAAGGAACAACAGGATGGACAAAACTAAAAGAATATCAAGCTTTATGGGATCCTAAAATTGATTTGGGTAAGTTTTACTTTACGACATTTCAGGGGAAAAGACAGGAAACTCCATATATGACAGCAGATAATTTTGCTAGAGTAATTGACATTTTAAGAAATGAAACTCCTGTATATGGAAACGCAACTACTGGATCTGTAACCACACAAGGAGAACTTGTAGGTGAAGAAGAAAGCTAGGAAATTCAAATATAATAACTAAACCCCAGAATATATATTCTGGGTTTTTTATACTTATTTTCACAAATTCATAACATGAAAAAATTATTAATTTTAGTATTCTTAGGAATCGCTTCCTGCAGTACCTCAAAAGAAAAAACACAAATAGCAGAAGCTTCATGCGGTCAATGTAAGTTTGGTTTAGACAGCCAACATGGGTGTGATTTAGCTGTAAAAATAGATGGACAAGCCTATTTTATTGATGGTGCACACATAGATGATTATGGTGATGCCCATGATAAAAATATCGGTTTTTGTAATGTAGTTAGAAAAGCAGAAGTTATTGGAAAAATCGAAAATAACCGATTTAAAGCTTCTTCTTTTAAAATAGTTGAAGAATAGTTTTAAACAAAAAATAAAAAATCCGAAGTAAGATTACTTCGGATTTTTTTGTCTTAATTCTATTTACATTACGGTGCTGGATTAGGAATCATTGTATGCACCGCTTCAATCTCTGCTAAAATCTCATCAGACAGTTCAATATTAATAGAATTGATATTCTCTTTTAACTGACTCATTTTCGTAGCTCCAATAATATTACTCGTTACAAATGGTAACTGATTAATATATGCTAAAGACAACTCTGTTAATGTTAATCCGTGTTTATTAGCTATTTTTTTGTACTCTAAAACTGCTTTTTCTGAACCTTCATTTTTATATCTTGCTATAAACCTTGGAAATAAAGTTCCTCTCGCTCCCTCTGGAGTTTTTCCATCAATATATTTTCCTGTTAATACTCCTTGTGCTAAAGGAGAGTAAGCCAGTAAGCCAATATTTTCTCTCATAGAAACCTCAGACATTCCCACTTCATACCCTCTATGAATTAACGAGTACGAGTTTTGAATCGTAACCATTCTTGGTAAACCATGCTGTTCTGCTGTTTGCAGATATTTCATCGTTCCCCAAGGAGTTTCGTTAGACAAACCTACATGTTTTATCTTTCCTTGTTTTACGAAGTCATTCAAAGTTTCTAAAATCTCTAAATGCTTTTCAGCTTCTTCTGCAGAAGTTTTATACGGATAATCACGTACTCCAAAACAGTTTACTCCACGATCTGGCCAATGCAATTGATATAAATCGATGTAATCTGTTTGTAACCGTTTCAAGCTACCTTCTATAGCTTCTGATATATTTTTTCTATTGAAGCCACCTGTTCTAATATGAGCTGTGTAATCGCCTCCTCCAGCAATTTTAGACGCTAACACTACTTTTTCTCTGTTTCCTGTTTTCTTAAACCAAGAACCAATAATTTTTTCTGTTGCTCCGTATGTTTCTGGTGTTGCTGGTACAGAATACAATTCTGCGGTATCAAAAAAGTTTACCCCTTTCTCTAAGGCGTAATCCATTTGTTCATGACCTTCTGCTTCAGTATTCTGTCGACCCCATGTCATTGTTCCTAAACAAATTTTAGAAACTTTTACATCGGTATTGGGTAGTGTTGTGTATTTCATTTATTCTGTAATTATTAAAGATTTACTGTAAACCAATGATCATTTCGAAAGAGGTACAATTGAGAAATCTTTAATTTAAAAAGTTACTCCTTTATTAGATTTCTCGCTACCACTCGAAATGACGAATTATTTTAAAATAGCTTCAATTCCTGGTAAGGTTTGTCCTTCTAGCATTTCTAACATTGCTCCTCCACCTGTAGATACATAACTCACTTTATCAGCAAATCCGAATTGTTTTACCGCAGCAACCGAATCTCCACCACCTACAAGTGAGAACGCTCCATTTTTAGTTGCTTCTTCAATAGCATGTCCTAAACCAATGGTTCCTTGTGCAAACTTTTCCATTTCAAAAACTCCTAAAGGACCATTCCATAAAATTGTTTTTGATTTTGCGATAACTTCAGCAAACTTTTCAACAGTTTTAGATCCACAATCTAATCCCATCCATCCATCAGGAATTTCGTTTGTATCTACTACTTGCGTATTCGCATCGTTTGAAAAAGCATCTGCAATAACAGCATCTATTGGTAAATGGATTTCTGTATTATTCTCTTTTGCTTTCGCTAAAATTTCTAATGCCAACTCTAATTTATCCTCTTCAACTAATGAGTTTCCTATCTTACCTCCTAAAGCTTTGATAAACGTAAACGTCATACCACCACCAACAATAATGTGATCTACTTTTTCAATAATATTTTCAATCACACCAATTTTAGACGACACTTTCGCCCCTCCTAAAATAGCGGTCACTGGTTTCTCTGAATTGTTTAATACCTTATCGATGCTTTCAATCTCAGTTGCTAATAAATTTCCGAAGCATTTATTTTCTGGAAAAAATTGTGCGATAATCGCAGTAGATGCATGTGCTCTGTGTGCTGTACCAAAAGCATCATTTACATACGCATCTCCCCATTTAGCTAATTGTTCAGCAAAAGCAACATCTCCCGCTTTTTCTTCTGTATAAAAACGTAAGTTTTCTAACAATAAAACTTCTCCGCTTTTTAAATTAGTTACTGCTTCTTCAACTACTGAACCAATACAATCATCAACAAATTTCACTTGTACACCTAACACTTCTGTTATTTTGCTAACAATATGACGTAACGAAAACTGATCTTCTTTTCCTTTCGGACGCCCTAAATGCGACATTAACACACAGCTACCACCATCTTCTAATATTTTAATAATCGTTGGTTTTGCTGCTTGGATTCTTGTATCGTCTGTTACTTCAAAACTATCGTTTAACGGCACATTAAAATCTACACGAATTAATGCTTTTTTATTTTCGAAATTGAAATCGTTCAATGTTTTCATCACTCAAATCTAGTTGATTGTTATTTTTAAAAATTGTTTCTTATTTTTTCTTTGACCGTATAAAATTAACTCATTATCTGAAACTTGTTCAATAAACCTGCAATTAAATGGTGTTTCTTCTTCTTTATTAGATAATAGTGACTTGTAAATAAAATCTCCATCTGGATCCAACTTAACAATATATAAGTTTGTATTGTTTTTCGTCGCTTTCCATAAAAAACTTTCTCTAAATTTAATTCTACCTCCAGATAATTCTCCCATTTTCTTATGAGCGTTTAAAACTAGGTATTTATCATTATTATATTGTGCTGTTCCAAATGACATTAATGGATCTGAAAAATAGTTAGATGTTTGAGCCTTGTTAATATTTCTGGCCCATTTTAATTTCCCTTCTCTATCTAATCTTAAAACAATTATATCATCAAAATTATACGATATACTTCTATAACCTCCATATTGATTATGTACATATGTTGTTGTTATAAAAAACTCTTCTGCTGTAATAATCATCCCACCGTCTTTTGGATAAGAAATATCTTTAAACTTAACATTTCTTAACTCTTTATCTTTAGATTCACCATATTTATCCTTCAGAAACTGTTCTGTAAAAGGTGAAAAAGCTATATTATCAATATTAATGTTTTTTGCGTTTAGAATAAATGAACACATCCCTTTAAATCTATTTTCATTTACATTGGAATAAAAACCAATACAACTCAATTTATTTTCCTGTGTCAAGTCCAACCCTAAAGTTGCTACAAAATGATCTTCTACAGAGATTTTTGTAGATGATACATTACCTTCCACTATTTTAAACAATTCATAGTAATAATTTCCTCCTTTTTCTTTTTTCTCCCTTGGATACACCTTACCTAAAATAAATACTTCTCCACTATCCGAAACCTTCACTTCTTGAAGTTTAAATCTTTTGTCTTTATATGGTAACTCAAATTCTTTCTCCCACAATTTATTAAAGTTCTCATCAAAAACCTTAATACTGTGATGTTCATTTTTTTTATCGGAAGAATCAATATTAAAAACGTTATAGTTTCCTGATTTCGAAAATGACATATTTCCTCTAAAATTTCTATCTATTTTTGAAGCTGAAAAAACAGATTCCAAGAACGAAGGATATCGATCAAGAGTGACCTCAAAAATTTTCTTCTTTTTAAACTTAAGTTCATCTTTCAACGAAGTATACAGAAAAGCCTCGATTTTATTTTCTCTATTATTTTTATAATATTCTAAAAATCCTATTGTACCCTGTTTAAAAAAACCACCTACAACTCTATGCTTTCTTTCAATTTTATGTTCAAAGGAATTAATTTTATTAAAACTACTATCAAAAATGTCAATCAACAAACTCCTTTCAGACTCTAAAGTCCTTATGGTATATAAATTACTTAGCTCATCTTTATAAATAGTATTTAAAACGCTTGTTCTTCTTTCTTTAAAAACTCCACTCTTATCTGTAGATACACTCATCAAATCTTCCTGAGAGCTTAATTTCAAAGTAAAAATGATAAAAAAACATAGCAATATACTTTTCTTCATGTTATTTAATTTATTAATTTCAGCTGCCGAAAATACTATATTTTAGCTTTATTTTTAATCTCTTTATAGTTAAATAATGAACCTTACTTCTATAAAAATAACCTCAGAAAAGCTTAACCTACAAGAATGTTACGATTTTGTGGCAGATCCTTCTTGTGGTGGAATTGCTGTTTTTGTAGGTACTGTAAGAAATGTTACACAAAACAAAGAAGTAACTCAACTAGATTTTTCTACCTACAAACCCATGGCAATTAAGGAAATGCAAAAAATTTCGGATGCTACTTTGGATAAGTTTGGTGTAACAAAAATTGCCATTCATCATGCGGAAGGCTTGTTAACGATTGGTGATATTCCTGTAATTATTACAGTTTCTTCTCCGCATAGAAAAGCTGCTTTTGAAGCTTGCCAATATGCTATTGATACCTTAAAAGAAACAGTTCCTATTTGGAAAAAAGAATTTTTTGAAGATGGCGAGGTTTGGGTAAATGCACATCCTTAAAAATACTATATTTGGTAATAAGTCATTTCTAATAATGTAAATACATAACAATCTTTATTTGGGGCATTAGCTCAGTTGGCTAGAGCGTTTGACTGGCAGTCAAAAGGTCATCGGTTCGACTCCGATATGCTCCACTTTTTTATCTTTAAATTATGATTGAGTTTACTACCGCAACCAACCCAACAGAATTACTTCAAATATTAGAGTTACAACAACAAAACTTGCCTGGTAATTTATCAGAAATAGACAAAAAAGAACAAGGTTTTGTTACCGTTCATCATGATTTGGAATTACTGCAAAAAATGAATGATGTACATCCGCATATTATTGCAAAAAGTAACGGACTTGTTGTTGGTTATGCTTTATCCATGTCTAAAATTTTCAGAAATGACATCCCTATTCTCATTCCTATGTTTGATGAAATAGACACTACTTCAGAGGGTGCTAAACCTTATATTTTAATGGGGCAAGTTTGTATAGACAAGCATTACCGAGGAAAGGGAATTTTTAGAGGTTTATATACTAAAATGAAAGAAGAATTCTCTGAAATATACGATTCTATCATTACTGAAATTGATAAGAAAAACACTCGATCTATCAATGCACATAAAGCGATTGGTTTTAGAACTTTAAAAACCTACACAAGTAACGACCAAGATTGGGAAATTGTTTATTTAAAGATTTAATAAGGTAAATCGGTAGGCTCAATAAAATTGATTGTCGGGTCGTATAATTCCGTTAACAGATTCTTTATTTCAGCTATAAATTCTTCTAATCTTTCTTCTGTAATAGCGTTATCAGGTTTTCGATAATTAGATGAGAAATTCATCTGTAAAAAGCCACTTTTTAAATTTTTGAAGGAGATAATTCCTGCTGCCAATCGTTTCTCAAAATTAAATTGTGTGTGTTGAGTATATAAAAACGCATATAACATTACCTGAATGGCTTTGTGGTATTTTAAATCGCGTATCACTTCAAAGTCGAGTACTTTTAAGTTCGTGCTATCAACCATTCCTGTTTTATAATCAATAACTCTAGTAACACCGTTGAGTTCATCAATTCGATCGACAATTCCTTTTATTTTTATTGGAAAATCAATTCCTTCAACCTTTATTTCTGAAGACAATTCCTGCTCAGTAGCAATTATTTTTAGTTGGTTATTCTCATCTTTCAGCAATTGTTTTTCCTTTAGTAAAAAATTCTCTACAAAACGATTTGCAACTTCAAAAATTAATCGATTCTTTCCTGTAGTTAAATCTCCGTTTTTAAAATGTTTTGAAAAATAAAAAGTTACGAGTTCTTTGGTTTTCTTCTGCATATTTTCAACATCTCCTAATTGCAAATATTTTCCTTCAAAGGGTTTATATAATTCTTCTAAGGTATCATGCACAACAGTTCCCATCGTATTTGCAGCAACTGTTTCTTCAACGTCGTCTAGTTGATTAATTTTTAAAATTTTCTGTTTGTAAAAGGCAATCGGATTGTACAAATAATTGGTTAATGTTGATGGAGAAATCCCTTTTTGAGCTAATTCTTGTAAGCGTTCAAGAACTTTTTCATCCTTCTGAATTTCTTTTAATTGAACAGGCGATGTTACTACTTTAGGACTCACTATTTTTTCGGTAATATCGTCTCGCATCATTTCTAACTGCGTTACAAAACGACTTTTTTCTCCGCTTCCAAATACATCATGCTCTGTATTGTACAAAATGTAAATGTTTTTAGCACGTTGTAACAATCGGAAAAAATGGTAGGAGAATAGCGCATCTTTTTCTCTGTAGGTTGGCAACCCAAATTCAATCTTTACATCAAAAGGAATAAACGTGTTTTGTTGCTGATTGGCAGGCAAAACTCCTTCATTCACAGAAGTTATAATAACATTTTCAAAATCTAATACACGTGTTTCTAATACTCCCATTAACTGCAACCCTTGTAAAGGTTCTCCTTGAAATGATAAACTTTCCGATTGTATTAGTTGTCTAAAAAACTGATGTAAGGTTTTTAAATCTTGTACATAACCAAACTCATTATGCAAGTTTTGTAACTGAGTAAATGCAGTATAAAATCGGAATAAGTACTCTTTTTCTAACTCGTTAGTATTTTCCTTCAACAAGTTAATTAACTCTATAATTCTGTTTAAAAACTCACTAATTGATACTAACGGATTAAAAATTGTCGTTATAGTTTTCTTTATTTCTTCACTTACAACAGACAAAAATGTTACAACCTCTTCTTGACCAACAAACGTATTGTTTTCTTTAGCAATCGCTTCTGAAAGTGTATCGGCTATATTAGTTTGCTCATCAATCTGTAATAATCGATAAATGGTGGTATCTTTTACTAATCGAATTACATCTTTATGATAAAAAAGATTTTCTTTCTTCTTTTCTAACTTTTCTTGATTTATAAATAGGTGGAAAATAGCAAATACTAAACTTGTAGTAGGCACATCTTTTAAAGGGTATCCCATTGTAATGTTAACTGCATTTACAGTTGCGGGTAATGAATTTAAGGTAATTGGCAACAAAGTTTCATCTGCCAAAACCAATGCTGTATTGTTGTAATTAGGAAGTTTAGCTAAAATCTCTCCTGCATATTTTATCTGCGTGATGTTTTTTGAAGCTCCGATAACCTCAATATGTTTCTTTTCAGAAAAATATTCTTTAATCGTTTTAATTGGGTTCTGCTGATAGTATTTCCAACGGGTTTTATATTTCCTTAAAAAACTTCCTGCTTGATGCTGACTTTCATAAAATGTTTGATCAACATCCCAATAAACTTCTGCTTTTCCGTTTAATAAAAATTGTTCAAACAAGAACTCTTCCGCTGCATTTAATGCATTGAACCCGATAAAAAAGTATTTTTTCTGTTGATTTCTATGGATAAAATCCGTTACTTTTTTAGTTGATTCTCTATATAAAACCCCTTGGTATCCGATATTATTTTCAAGTAAAAACTGATAAAAAGCATCGTAATATTTATTCAACTTTTCCATGAAAGCAAAATGATCTTTCATCAGTTCAGTTTCTTGAAACTCTCCCTTTACTGACCATTTTCGTAAGCGATGAATGTCTCGCAAATACACAAATATTTCTCGTGTGTTAATCAAATGCTGATCGATCTCATTAAAATCTTGCAACACCGTAAATGCCCATGATGAAAACACATCAAAAGAATCTGGGGCTTCTTCTTGTTTTTTATAAATTGTATAAAAATGAAAAAGGAGCTGGACGGAGTCTACCTTTTTCATTTCTGAAATTTCTTCAACAAAATCACCAATATTGATAATCTCTGGTAAAAAACCTGCCGAAATTTTCTTTTTAAACGTTTCTTTTACAAAAACTCCTGCCCTTTGTGAAGGCAATATAAACACAACATTTTCAAACGATTTGGTGTTTTGTAAAATAGTATCTAACGTTTCTGAGATAAAAGACTGCATACCTTGGTTTTCTTGTAAGCAAAGTACAATTTTTATCCTACTTTTGATAGTACAGACAATATATGATTATGAACACAACGAATACTTTAAAAGTAGCTTTGATTCAATCGGATTTGGTTTGGGAAAATCCAACAGAAAACAGAAAACGATTTAAAAAAAAAATCAATAGTTTGTCAGATGAAATTGATTTAGTCGTTTTACCAGAAATGTTTACTACTGGCTTTACTATGAATGCTTCAACTGTTGCTGAAACTATGGAGGGTGAAACTGTTCAATGGCTACAATATTTGGCTCAAAAAAAATCCACAGCTATTGTAGGCAGTATTGTTATTCGTGAAAATGATTGTTTTTACAATCGTTTGTTGTTTGTGCATCCTTCAGGAAAAATAGATTCGTATAACAAAAAACATACATTTACGCTGGCAGGCGAACATGAAGTATTTTCTGCAGGAACTGAAAGAATTATAATTGACTATAAAGGATGGAGAATTTATCCGTTGATATGTTATGATTTACGTTTTCCTGTATGGGCCAGAAATACTGAAAATTACGATTTATTACTCTATGTGGCAAGTTGGCCTAAACCGCGTATTGAAGCATGGGACAGCTTATTAAAAGCGCGTGCTATTGAAAATATGAGTTATACGATTGGAGTAAATAGAGTAGGTGTAGACGCTAACGGTTATGAATATATTGGAAATACGGTTTGTTACGATACTTTAGGAAATTGTTTAGCTAAAAATAACCAAGGAACTGAGGAAATATTAATTGTTGAGTTAGATAAAGATAAACAAATAGAAACACGCAAGCGTTTTTGTTTTTTAGATGACAGAGATGCCTTTGTTATTAAAAAATAACGTCATTACGAGGAGTTTATGACGAAGTAATCTGTTTGTAGAATAACCATAAACCAGAAGATTACTTCACTACCGTTCGTAATGACGCTACTTAATCAGTTTATGCAGGAATCATCCATTTAAAATTGAACTTAGTATCTGGTACTACAATACGTTCTGTGATTCGATACATTCTATCTGGTAACTTCATTAAGAAATCTCGTGCTTTTTCTGCTTCTGGAGTTAAATTAGTAATCTTATCTATTTCCCAAGCTTCATTTAGTTTTCTCATAATATCAACATAGTCAAAGCCGGTGTATACACCTATTCGTTGCGCAACGGTTGAAAAATCGTCAAACAGACTTCCTTTCTCCCCAAATGATTCTCTTAAATGCATTGCAGGCATAACTATTTTGTGTTTCATCATGTGTTGAAATGCCAACATCATTTCACTTGGGTCAATCTTGAAGATTTCCTTTACAAACTCTGTATACGCTAGGTGATGACGCATTTCATCTCCCGCAATAATTCGAGACATTTTTGCCAAAGCTTTGTGCCCTTTCTTTTTCGCTATTTTTGCTACATTTAAGTGCGAAATATACGTTGCTAGCTCTTGAAAACTAGTGTAGACAAAGTTTTTATACGGATCTGTTGCTGTACCGATATCAAATCCATCAGCAATTAAATGCTGTGTAGATACTTCTACCTCACGCATATTTACTCTTCCTGAAAGATATAAATACTTATTTAACACATCTCCATGACGATTTTCTTCAGCTGTCCAAGCACGAATCCATTTTGCCCAACCATTGTCTGGTTGTTGTGTTACTCCATCTAAATCTAACAACCATGATTCATAGGTTGGTAAAGCTTCTTCAGTGATTGTGTCACCTACTAAAACCACCCAAAAATCATCGTCAAGCTCCTTTGAAATTTCTTGAATTTCTTTTACTTCATCGATAAAAGAATCTTTTTGAGAATTAGGTAAAAAATCGGTTGGTTGCCAAATTTTTTCAATTGGCATTAAGAATTTGTCTACAAAACTGTCTATATTTTTTTCCAGCGTTTGCATTACTTCCTTTCGTATGTTTTGTAATGACATAATAAAATTTAAGGGTTATATTTATTGTTGTTTGTTTTTAGTGTATTCCAGATTTAACTGTTGCTTCCACTTTGGTAATTAACTCATCAAACGGTAAGCTATCTACTTTTATAGGTTCGTGAGTCTGGATCTTTATAGGACTTCCTATTCCTAATGGAAATTTTCCGTATTTAAATACTTTCCACGAATTATTTATTGATAACGGAACGATATAAGCTTGTGGATTGTATTTAGCTATCATTTTAAGCCCGTTTACAGAGAATACCTTTGGTTTTCCTGTTCTACTTCTTGTTCCTTCCGGAAAAATCGCGGCAGACCATTTATTTTTATTAATTCGTTTGGCGAACTTACCTAATTCAGATAAGGCTTGCTTAGGATCTTTCCTATCAATTAAAGCAGCTCCTCCATATTTTAAATTGAAAGAGATACTGGGAATTCCTTTCCCTAGCTCTTTTTTTGATACAAATTTTGGGTAGTGTTTTCTAAGGTACCAAATTATTGGCGGAATATCAAATGTACTTTGATGATTTGCTACAAAAATCAACGTTGTGTTTTTTGGTAACTTGTGTTTGTTTTCAAACTCAACTCGAACTCCTAAAATCAATAAAGATTTTATTAGGAACCAATTCATAATATTTACTACATTTTGGTGTCCTTCTTGACCAAAGAGTTTTAACCCTAACCATTGTATTGGATGGAAAATTAATAGTAAAGAGAAAAACACCAATGCAAAGATTGATGATAAAATATAACTTAAAACCTTCATTCTATTTAGTTGTTTTGTTGTTTACTAGTTTCTTTTTTTACTAACTAAAACCGTTACAAAAACATACCGATTTCATTATTAAAACTTTACTAGTCCGCAAAAATAGAAAATCCCGCGGAAGCGGGACTATAATTTTATCTTAAAACCAATTATTCCAAGGAATTCTTGAGAGAATTAATAACAACGCTAATCCGTAAAAGATAGCAAAGGTTTTAAACTTGGCTTCGCTTTTTACTTGTTTTTTATGTTTAGACCATCCTATCGTAATTAACACTATAGCAATAATCATAGTTAATGGGTGTTCAATTGCCAATAATCTTGCTGCTGGTTCTTTCATCACCTCTCCTCCATTAGCTTTTAATGCTTGATACCAAGGAGACATAAAATACCATCCTAAGCCTATTAATAATTGAATATGAGTTGTGATTAAAGTAAATAAACCTAAACGGAACTCTTTATGGGTAAATTCTTTTTTTTGTACTAAGCCTATAATAGCATTTACTACCGTAAATATTAAAACTGCTAATACAATATATGCCCAATAAGAGTGCAAATTTTTCATCATGATTTGTTAATTTTTTGTACTTGTAAAAGTACTGAATTTTCTGCATAAAAAAACCACCTCTTTTGAGGTGGTTTTCAATTTATTTCTAATTTGAAATAATTAGAAGTTATATCTTACTGAGAAGTTCCATGTAGTACCCATACCAAAATAACCTTGGTTACTAGTATCAATACCTTTATATGTATTAGTTGTTCCCGCTCCAACTGGATTGTTAGTTCTTAATTCTGTAAGATATTCTTTATCTAAAACATTATTAACGTTTGCTCTAAAGTCTAAAGATTTAGTTCCTTCACCTAATCTTAATTTATAAGACACTCCTGCATCTAATAAACCATAAGAAGGTAACTCTAAGTTTTCTTTAACCGCACCAACGTTGGCGTATAATTTATCATAGAATCTATAATCTGAATCTATACTTAAATTTTCTGTAATAGAATAGTCAAAACCAAGACCTAGTGTGAACTGTGCTGCATCACCTACTTTACCTCCATCTACATCTACAACTGTACTAGCTCCAGTTACATTTCTATCTTCATCTAATGTTCTAGTTGTAACCTCTCCTGAATATATCCAATCACCTAATGAAACAAAACCTCTAACATCTAATTGTTGTAATGGCTTAGCTACAAAATCTAATTCAATTCCTTTATGATACTGACTTTGACCTGTTGTTTCAGTAGTTGTAAGAACACCACCACTTAAACGTGATGTTGCTTCAACTCTATTTTTCCAGATAGTGTTATACAAGTTAACATTTGCACTAAAGAATTCTGATTTAAAGCTATACCCCATTTCTAAACCAAAAATATCTTCATTTTGGGAACTTGGGTTGATAGAATTATCATAGTTATTAAAAATATTATCATGGTAAGGTTGACGTGAGTAATAACCTGTATTAAAGTAGAAAGATCCTTTTTCAGACATTTTAAAACCAAGTCCTGCCTTTAAATTATAGCCTAAGTTGTTAATTTTCTTAGATTCTTCATGCTCTGGTAAATAATCGTATCTATCAAATCTTTGGTGTTGTTGATTAGAGATAGCTCCTTGAAAGAAAGCAGACATATTATCATTTGAGTATTCAAGTTGAGTAAACACTCCTCCGTAAGTAATTCTCTCACTATTATCATAATCAATTCTCTGATTCTCCTCAGCTCCGTTAAACATTGCAGACCAAGGGTTAGTACCAAAGCTTTCAGTAGCTGTAACAGCTACAGTAGGACCAACTCTATTGTGAGTATTATCTTTTAAATCTCTATCTTCAGTCCAAGAGTCTAAACCGTGAAAATCAGCTACTTGCCTAAAGTGAGTTCCATAATATGTTCTAAGATCAGCTCCTATATTGAAAGTAAGATTATCATTAATATCATGTTCGAAGTTTGATACTAAACCATACCACGCATGATTGTTAACTGATGACCTAGTAATATAAGTATCATTACCAAACATTCCTACACCTCCCGCAGCAGCGTTATTTGCATAAATTGCATCATAATCTATAAGCCCCTCAGCAGTTCTTTGTCTAGCTCCTCTATTTCCTGTTCCTCCACCTCTACCAAATGAAGCGTATAAAACAGTAGATAAATTTGACACTTCTGATATTTTATAATCCCAGTTTAAGTTTAGAACTGGCTTATGATAAAAGTTTCTTCTCTCTGTCATGTACTTACCATTATAAGTACCCCAGTTATTATTATATTTCACTCCTTTATCTAAGTAAGTTTCAATACTTTGAGCAAAATTTTGATCATGCCATTGTGGTGCTCCTGTAAGTAAGAAGTTAAAACTATGCTTATCATTTGGCTTATAACCAACAGAGATAAAATAAGTTTGACCTTGACCTTTAGTACCATCAAAGTACCCATCTCCTTGCCAATGAGAAAGCATTACACTTGTTCCCCATCCACTTTCACTCATACCTGTGTTGTAAACAGCAGATACCTTGTAGTAATTATCGTTTGCTGTACCAGCATAAAAATATCCTCCTTCCTTCTTGTCAGTTGTTTTAGTTACAAAGTTCATTGTACCACCAACAGAAGAAATAGCTAATTTAGAAGCTCCTAAACCTCTCTGAATCTGTATTGCAGAAGCAATATCGTTAACTCCTGACCAGTTAGACCAATACATCTTACCATCTTCCATACCGTTAATTGGTTGTCCGTTTAATAAGAACGCCGTATTTGTTTGATCAAATCCACGTACGGAAATTCTTGAATCTCCAAAACCTCCTGAGTGACCTGCAACATATACCGAAGGAGTATTTACTAAAGCCATAGTAACATCTTGTGTTCCTATCTTCTTTTGGATTTCTGCTGCCTTAATTGTAGAAACAGCAACTGGTGTTTTCCTGCCCCCTGCTAAATCGATAACTCCTTTACCAATAATTACAATTTCATCTAAAGTGTTAGATGGTTCCAAAGCGATATTTCCTAGGTCTGACCCTCCTGAAAAAGACACTTCTTTGTTAGTATACCCAACAAATGACACTATTACTATTCCTGAATTAGAACTAGCGTTTAGCATAAACTTTCCATTGAAATCAGTAGCAGATCCGTTTGTAGTCCCTTTTACTACAACATTAGCTCCTGGCAATGGTTCCCCCATTTCGTCAACTACTGTACCAGTAATTTTTGTTTGACCTAAAACCGTAGCCGTTACAAAGAACAAAGCTACAAGTAATACATTTTTAAATGTTTTCATTTTTTAATCTAATTGTTATTAAATGCAGGTGCAAATATCCTGCTTTTCATTAGTGCTAATATTAACTTAATGTTAAGTTTTAACAAGAAATTAAGATCTTACCATATCTAAAAAAAAACTCTAAAAACTGAACAACAACAATTTAACCCCTAAAGTTATCGTTAACAAAATCTATATATAAGTTAAAAAAAGTATAAGAGATACGATTAACTAGAGCTTAATCGTTTGTAAGTTTTTTTTGAGCTAGTTCTTTTCCTAATTCTACACCAAATTGATCGTATGAAAATATATTCCATATAACTCCTTGAGTAAAAATTTTGTGTTCATATATAGCTAAAAGCATTCCTAAAGAATAAGGAGTTAGTTTTTTAAAAACTATAGAATTACTAGGGCGATTCCCCTTAAATACTTTGTAAGGTAAAAGTGTATTTACTTGACTTAACTGACCTTTTGCTTTTAAATCCAAGTGTGCTTCTTCTTTTGTTCTACCAAATGCAAGTGCTTCTTGTTGCGCATAATAATTAGCTAATAACCTCTCTTGATGCTCCTCTAAACCATGTAATGATTTTTTAAATCCAATAAAATCAACAGGTATTAACTTAGTTCCATGATGTAATAATTGCATAAAGGCATGTTGAGAATTTACACCTGTTCCACCCCAAACAATTGTTCCTGTTTGATAATCAACTTTATTTCCGTTTCTATCAACATCTTTACCATTACTTTCCATCACCGCTTGTTGTAAATATGGTAGAAGTTTTTCTAAGTATTCACTATATGGCAATACCATTTCGGTTTCAGAATCGAAGAAATTATTATACCAAATACTTAAAAGAGCTAAGACAACTGGTATATTTTTATTAAAGTCAGCAGTTTTAAAATGGTCATCCATTTTTTCGGCTCCTTTTAATAATTCTTTAAAATTTTCAAACCCTATAGACAGAGAGATTGATAAACCTACGGTTGACCAGAGAGAAAAGCGTCCGCCAACCCAATCCCACATTGGAAATATATTTTTTTTATCAATCCCAAAACTATCAACAGCTTCAGTATTGCAAGAGACTGCAACGAAATGTTTAGAAACATCAAAAACAGTTGCATGTTTTAAAAACCAATCTCTTATTGTATTAGCATTATTAATTGTTTCCTGTGTTGTAAAACTTTTGGAAACTATTATAAAAAGTGTTGTTTCTGGGTTTATTTTTTTAAGAATTTCTGAGACATGGTCTCCATCAATGTTTGACACAAAATGTATGTTCAGTTTATTCTTGTAAAACTGTAATGCTTCTGTAACCATTTTTGGACCTAAGTCAGATCCTCCAATACCTATATTAACAACATCTGTTATTGACTTACCTGTGTACCCTTTCCATTTTCCTGAAATAACTTTATTACTAAAAGCTTTCATTTTTCGTAAAGCTGTTTTAATTTTAGGCTTTACATCTTTTCCTCCTACAAAAACGGGTAGGTCTGTACTACTTCTTAAAGCTGTATGCAATACTGCTCTGTTTTCCGTAGCATTAATTTTGTCTCCTGAAAAATATTTTTCAATAGCATCTTTTAATTCGACTTCTTCTGCTAAAGAAATTAATAAGTCGATTGTTTCTTGAGTTATTCTATTTTTAGAATAATCAACACTTAATTCATCTAACAAAATAGAAAAATTATCTTTTCTGTTTTTATTCTTACGAAACAGTTCTTTTAGCTCATAATTTTTCGCTTCATTAAAATGTTTTATTAACTTCTCCCAAGCATTTGTCTTTGTCGGGTTTATATTTTGTAAGGGCATAATTAATTAGTAGCTAAAATTTCTTTTTCTTTAAATGAAAGTGGTTCAGGTTGTGGTAATTTTATATTATCTAACTGTCTTTTAAGTGGTTTTATATACTCTAAATACGTTGGTTTTATTTTAGGGTCTAAAGGTTCTGCTGATGGTAATTTTTCACGAAATGGATCTACTTGTCGTCCATTTTTCCAAAAACGATAACAAACATGCGGACCACTTGTGTTACCTGTCATACCAACCCAACCTATAATATCTCCTTGCTTCACATAATCTCCTACTCTAACATTACGTCTTTTCATGTGTAAATATTGTGTCGTATAGGTACTATTATGTTTTACTTTCACATAATTACCATTTCCTCCTCTTCTTGTTGATTCTACAACAGTTCCACTTGCTGTAGTCATAATTGGAGTTCCATACCTAGCTGCGAAATCAGTTCCTTTATGTGGTCTTACTCTATTGCCATATAACTTAATTCGTCTTCTTAAATTGTATCTTGAAGAAATTCGATATTGGAATTTAATTGGTGATTTTAAAAATGCTCTTCGTAACATATTTCCTTCCTGATCGTAATACTCTGGAATTTTTTTTATTGAATCGGCTACATATCTGTAAGCATACAAATCTTCTCCGTTATGTTTAAAAATAGCTGCTTTGACTTTACCATAGCCAACAAAGGTAGTATCATTAATAAACTTTTCTTCATATATCAACTTAAATGTATCTCCTTTTTGCAAACGATAAAAATCTAAGGTCCAAGCATAAATATCTGCTACAGTATTCGTTAACGTTGGTTTTAACTGTAGACTATCCATTGTTACAGATAAATTAGAGTAAATTTCACCAGCTATTTCTTTTTCAACAGTTTTTATCTTTTTTCTATGTTTATATGCAGATATTATTGAGTCTTTAAAATCTATAACTGTAGCTTCTACTTTATTATGTTTGTAAATAAAAACTTGAGCCTGATCTAAACTATCTTTTGAAGCTAAAATTGTGTACGCCTTTCCAGATCGTATTCTCCTTACATCAAAAGTATCTTTAATTTTAGTCGCTATCTCATTAATTTTTGGGTACATTACATGGTGTCTATCCATAATAACGCCAAAACTTTCTCCATTATTTATAGTATCGTTAATAACCTTATAGTTATCTAAATTAAACCCGTAAGCTATAACAGGTTTAGGTTTTTCTATTTTAACGGGCTCTTGCACGACTACTTTCTTTTCTTTTTTACACGAAAAGAAAAGACATAAAATAATGAATGTAAAAATGATTTTTTTCAAAAAAAGCTGCTTTAAATTTGAGTTTATGCGCAAAAGTACAAATAAATAGTATTTTTTCTCTCACTTTAACAATTCTTAAACAGCTTATATTTTTTTAATCAACAATTATTTCAAAAGGATTTGCTAACCCTTTATAAGCATCTAATTCTGCACGTAAAGAACCTACGGCTAAAGAAGCTTTCATTTTTATTGGTATTTTATTATCATCTGCCGAAATCCAAATGGTAACACTTTCTTTAGCTTTAAAAACTCTACCTGCTTGTACTAATGGTCTAAATTTTTGTGTTTTTACTTTACCAAATTTTGTTTTTAATGTTTCATAGCCTAAAAAACGCAATTTAAAAGGGTAACTTTTATTATCAAAAAACATATCAAGCTTAATTTCATCTCCTTTTCTTAATTTTTTTGTATTCTGACTTCTTAAAAAATAGAACGTAGAAATCATATCTTGAGGAGACTTAATAGAAATTAACGTATCTTTTTGTTTACGGAAATCCTGTACGTACGCTGTTTTTTTCTTGTGATTGAAGGTTATATGTCGATTTTTTTTATGTCCGCCCTCATCTATTTTTCTTTTGAATAAGTAGGGCTCAACTTTGTCAATTCCAAAGTAACTTTCATATCTATCATCAACTTTAAAGAACCAACTAATAACACCAGTTGTTTTACCTGTTCCTATAGCATGTAGTACTTTTTGGTTATTTAGGTTCTTCTCTTTTAGTTGTAAAACAGCTGTTCCTGCTTTTAAAAAACCACTATAACTCATATCAAACCGGAGCCACTCTCCGCTTTTGTATGCTTTTGGTTGACTTTGTGCAAAAAAACTTTGTGCAACGATTAAAAATGTAAAAAACAATATTCTTTTTCTCATAATGTTCAAACTTATGAAAATTGATAGACAATTACCATTCCAAAAATTAAAAAAACTGTTTAACAGAACATTATGCTTCTTTTATCTTCTTGTTACTAGAATTTAAAAAGTTCCCCAATTTTTTAATTCTTCTTCGCTCCATAAGTATGGAAAGAAAATTCTTCTTTGGTACTTTGGATGTAAATACTTTCTCCAATTACTTCCTCCTGTGGCTTCCAAATCCCCATCAGTTCCCCCTAAATACTTTCCTGCTGCATTGTAATGAGCCATTACCCATTTTACATTTACTGTATAATCGTAGTGACGCATTGCTTTTATTAGTTCTTCATTTGCTTGAACTTCTTCAGGTAATTGTTTGAATTTTTTTGAAAGGTTACAGTCATTATAATCTTCCATAAAATCTATAAATTCACCCATATACTTTTTCTCAAACAAATTTAATAATGTTGTTTTTTGACCCGTTGTATAATTTTTACCTGCTGCTTGCCAATATAAATGATCATAGGCATTTTTAAATGATGAATTTCTATCAATTGTATCTCGATAACGAGCATCTATCAAATTAATAAGATCGGTAGACGCAAATTCAATCTTACGATATTGTGCACTTTGAAAACCACTTGCTGGTGTTAATGTGTTTCTGAATTTTAAGTATTGGTCTACATCCATTCCATCACCCATAACTGTAAAAGAACTACATAACATATCAAAATAACGACTTATGCGCATTAAATGCTTTGAGAATTTATCTGGTGTAATTTCTTCTGCTTTTGCTACTTGGTCAATTTCCCACAAAATCATTTTAAACAACAGTTCATTTACTTGATGATACATGATAAAAACCATTTCATCTGGTAACGTAGTTCTAGGAATTTGCAATCCTAAAAGTGCATCTGTTTGTATGTAATCCCAATAAGTTATTGGCTCACTCCATAGCAGTCCTTCTAGCATTGCTTCTACAGGAACTCCTAACTTATCGTATTTTTCTTCTATTGCCTTTAATATTTCTTCTTTACTCATTTTCTTGTTTTTTTGAGAAAAAAGAAAAGAGAAAAGAGAAAACAGACAGTCTAACTATCTATTTTCTTTTCTCTTTTTTCTATTATCTATCTTAGTCTATAAAGTTCCTCTTAATTGTTGTTCTCTTTCAATTGATTCGAACAATGCTTTAAAGTTTCCAGCTCCAAAACCACGGGCTCCCATTCTTTGAATAATTTCAAAGAATAAAGTTGGACGATCTTCTACTGGTTTTGTGAAAATTTGTAATAAATATCCTTCTTCATCAGCATCAATCATAATTCCTAAAGATTTTAGCTTTTCAATATCTTCTCTTAGCTCGTGACTAAATTCTTCTAATCTTCCTGGAACTGCTTTATAATATTCTTCTGGTGGTGTTGATAAGAACTCTACTCCTTGAGACCTTAATTGGCTTACTGTTTTTATAATATCATCAGTAGCAACCGCAATGTGTTGTACTCCTGCTCCTTCATAAAAATCTAAATACTCTTCAATTTGAGAACGTTTTTTTCCTTCAGCTGGTTCATTTATTGGAAATTTAATTCTTCCATTTCCGTTAGACATTACTTTACTCATTAACGCTGAATATTCTGTATGAATTTGCTTATCATCAAATGATAAAAAGTTTTCAAACCCCATTACATCTTCATACCATTTTACCCAAACATCCATTTGATTCCAACCAACATTACCTACCATGTGGTCGATATATTTTAATCCTGCTGCTGGTGGATTATAATCTGATTCCCATTTTTGGAAACCTGGTAAAAATGTTCCGTTATAGTTTTTACGCTCAACAAACATATGAACTGTTTCTCCATACGTATAAATCCCTGCTCTTACAACTTCTCCGTGCTCATCTTTTTCTACAGTAGGCTCCATGTACGATTTTGCACCACGTGAAGTTGTTTCTTCGTATGCTTTTCTTGCATCTTCTACCCAAAGCGCTACCACTTTAACTCCATCACCATGTTTTACAATATGATCATTAATTGGAGATTTACTATTTAATGGTGTTGTTAAAACCAGCTTAATTTTGTCTTGCTTAATAACATAACTTACTTCTTCTGTAGACCCTGTTTCTAAACCTTTATAAGCATATGATTGAAAACCGAAAGCCGTTTTATAAAAGTGTGCTGCTTGCTTTGCATTACCAACATAAAACTCTACATAATCTGTTCCTAAAAGTGGTAAGAAGTCTTGCGCTCCTTCAAATATTTTTTCTAAACCGTAGTTTACTGATTTTATTTCTTTTGACATTTTTCTCTATTTTGAAAATTTGATAATTAGTTAATTTGAAAATTGAATTGACACATTTTCAAATTGTCTCATTAATATACTGAATTACTCTAGCCAAGATTTATAATAATCTTCATCTGCTATTTTCATAGCTTCTTCAGTTACTTTTAAAGGTTTAAAAGTATCTACCATTACTGCTAGTTCTTCAGTTACTTTTTCTCCGATACTTCTTTCTGTAGCTCCTGGATGTGGCCCATGAGGAATACCTGCTGGATGTAAAGAAATATGACCTGCATCTATATCATTTCTACTCATAAAATCTCCATCAACATAATACAATACTTCGTCAGAGTCAATATTACTATGATTGTATGGTGCAGGAATAGCCTCTGGATGATAATCATACAGCCTCGGAACAAAACTACAAATTACAAAAGCATCCGTTTCAAATGTTTGGTGTACTGGTGGCGGTTGGTGTATACGCCCTGTTATTGGTTCAAAATCATGAATTGAAAAAGCATAAGGATAGTTATATCCATCATACCCAACAACATCAAAAGGATGTGTTGCGTATACCATTTCAATAATTTCGTTTTGTTTCTTTACATTGATAATGAAATCTCCTTTTTCGTTATGCGTTTCTAACTCTTCTGGTCTGCGAATATCACGCTCACAAAATGGCGAGTGCTCTAATAATTGACCAAACCAGTTACGGTATCTTTTTGGGGTGTAAACTGGACGATACGATTCTACAATAAACAACCTGTTGTCTTCTGTATCAAAATCCAATTTATAAATAACTCCGCGAGGAATTACTAAATAGTCTCCATACTTGAAATCTAAGTTCCCAAGCATTGTACGTAATTTTCCTGTCCCTCTATGAATAAAAATTACCTCATCTGCATCCGTATTTTTATAAAAATAGTCTTTAGTAGATTCTTTTGGAGCCGATAAGATGATATTACAGTCAGAATTGGTAAGTACTACTTTTCTACTTTGTAAGTAATCATTTTCTTGCGGAACTTGAAAACCTCTAAAACGATACGATTGGATATTATTTTCTTTTGCTACTTTCGGAGCAATAGAGTATTGCTTACGAATTTCTTTAACCATTGTTGGTCTATATTCATGATAACTATTGGTTGACATTCCGTCAAAACCAATTGTACCAAATAATTGTTCGTAATATAAACTTCCGTCTTCTTTACGAAACTGGATATGTCGCTTATGTGGAATTTTTCCTAATTTATGATAAAAAGGCATCTTTAATTAATTTGATTATTCAACAATTTGTTAATTATATAATTAACTCTCTTTCTTTATTTAGCCTATCATTTATATTAATAGTAGCTAAACTTCAAAACCAAACAACAATAGCTATTCCGGGTTCCTTTTTATCATGAACTTTAAATGCGCTAAAAGGTCTTTCCAATGCATTTTAAATAGGTTTTTTAGTTGTGCTTTACAAATATACCAAAATTAAAAAGATGTTGATATCTCATTAAATTTCAAAATTTTAGATTTTTTTATTTAAAATTAATCTAAATAAGTTTTGACATTAAGTTTTGTTAAAATACTTTTGCCTCATAAAATAACTTTATTAAATCTAAATAATAATAAAAAATGAAAAAAATCATACCCATATTGTTGGTATTGTTTTTATTTATTACAACATCAATAGTCGCTCAAAACAGCTCTATTAAGGGTGTTATTGTATCAGAAAACAATAACTTCCTCTCTTCTGTGAATATAACTTTAAGTTCTACAAATCATGGAATTATTAGTAATGAAAAAGGAGAGTTTGAGTTTAAAAGCTTAAAAAAAGGTAAGTATGTAATTAATTTATCAATGGTTGGTTTTGAGAAAAAATCAATTACAGTAAGACTTAAAAATAATGAATCTAAAAATCTTGGTAGGATTCTTCTTAAAGAAGCTATCGATGAGTTAGACGAAATCACCATTAATGGAGTAAAAAACAGATACGCTAAGAAGAAGGTCTCTAATTCTTTACGCTTACAAACACCTATTAAACAACTACCTCAAAACATTCAGGTAGTTGGCTCAGAGGTTTTACAAGATCAACTTGTTACAAATATGCTCGAAGGAGCTTTTAGGAATGTAAGTGGGGTTAGTAACATAGAACATTGGGGGAATTTCGCACGTATTAACATGCGTGGGTTTAGATTACCAGCTTTTAGGAATGGTGTAAATATTCAAGACTCTTGGGGGCCTTTGTCTGAAGATACTTTTATGATAGATCGTATAGAATTTGTCAAGGGACCTTCAGGCTTTATGATGGCTGCGGGTGAACCTGGTGGTTTTTATAATGTGGTTACAAAAAAACCTACCGAAGAAAAAATAGGGTCTATAAACTTAATGGCAGGCAGTTTTGATACATATCGAGCTGCGGCAGATTTTGGTGGATCTTTAACAAGTGATAAGCGTTTACTAGCTCGTTTGAACGTTTTATATCAAAACACTGGAAGTCATAGAAAGTTTGAGGATAGTGAACGTATTGGTGTTGCTCCTTCATTATCATATAAAATAAGTGATAAAACAGACTTCTTAACTGAGTTTTCTTTTCAAAAACTAAACACTCTTTTAGGAGCTGCTTATATTTTTGCTCCTTTAGATAAAGGATTTGGGAGTCTTCCTAAGAACTTTTCTATGGTTGACAGTAATTTTCCTGACACTGATATTAAAGAAGTTAGTTTATTAAACCAACTAACACATCGCTTTAATAATAACTGGTCAGTAGAAGCAAAATATGTTACTATGTTGTATACTCAACAAGGAGCTTCTGCTTGGTTAAATAGTATGCAAAATAATGGTGATGCTATTAGAAGTGTAAGTATTTGGGATGCTATTTCTGAAAGTGAATATTTTCAATTATATGCTAACGGAAAGTTTAATACAGGAGCAGTAACCCATAAAGTTATGGGAGGGTTTGATTATACGGATAAAGAGTATTTTGCTGATTTTTATCAAGGTGGTGCAGTAGACACTCCTACAAATCCTTTTAATATATACAATCCAACTTACGGAGATCGTATTTTTCCTGTATTTGATAGAAGTACACCTTTAAAAGACCGTACACCTTCTTACTCTTATGGAACAAAAATAAACTCTATATACGCTCAAGACGAAATAGGTTTTTTAGAGAATAAAATACGTTTAACATTAGCGGGTAGATACACTCAATTAACTCCTAAAGGAGATATTACAACTAAAAAATTTACTCCTAGAATTGGTTTTAGTGCTGATATAACTCCTCAAATTACCGCTTATGGATTATATGACCAATCATTCTTAGCAAATGATGCTATTGATAATGCAGGAAAGAGGTTTGACCCTATTGAAGGAACTATTTACGAAGCTGGTTTAAAAACCAATTGGTTAAATGGTAAAATAAACGCTTCTTTAAGTGCTTACATTATTAATAAGAATAACATTACTACTAGCGATCCTACCGACCCTACTCGTCAGTTTAGTATTTTACTTGGTGAGGTTGAATCAAAAGGTTTTGAGTTTGATATGCAAGCGCACATTACAAGTGAATTAGACTTATTATTAAATTACGCTAACACAGATGTGAAAATCGCAAAATCAAACATATCAAACGCAGTAGGAACTCGAATTGCAGGACACGCTAAACATATTACCAATGGTTGGTTAAACTATAATTTTAATCAAAATTCTGCCTTAAAAGGCTTTGGAATTTCTTTAGGATATCAATACTTAGTAGATAGAACTTCATGGACAATAGGGGCCAATAATAAGGCAGAACTTCCTGACTATTTTAAAATGGATGGTGGAGTGCATTGGAAAAATAATAAACTTCGTATTGCTTTAAATATTAATAATATTTTAAATAAACATTTATATTCTGGCACCAAAAACGATAAATTTCTTTATTGGCAATCTGAACCAGGAATCAATGGTAGGATTTCTCTTACCTATAACTTATTCTAACAACCCAAAAACCACCTAAAATTTAGGTGGTTTTTATAAATTATTAAAAAATGAAAAAATCAATTCTTACTTTATTATTCTTAGCTGTATTTAGCAATTCTTTTGCTCATTATATTTGGATTGAAACTAGCTCTACAGGAACATTAAACAACGAACACGAAGTAAAAGTTCGTTTTGGAGAGTTTTCGGAAGGTGTAATTGAAAAAGTAGGCGGAGAAAACTATAACAATGTAAAAAACTTTACTATTTGGTTAATCGCTCCTGATGGAACTAAAACAACTTTACAAACAATAGCTAAAGACGATTATTATAGTACCTCTTTCGTTCCTAAACAAAAAGGAACATATACCATTGCACTTGACAATAAAAATATAAAAGTGTTTGATTTTACAAAATACGATTACACAACCTTTAAACCCGAATATCATGCTAAAGCTAGAGTTGTCGTAGGTACATCAATAACAGAATTAAAAAGTACAAACCCAGAAGGAATTGAAATTATCGACGTTACTCCAAAACACCATACAAATGCTGATGAAGTTACCTTAAAAGTATTATACAAAGGCACTGCCCTTAAAAAAGGAGAAATTACTTTATTCACTCAAGGAAAATGGTCGGTAAAAGAAAAAACCAATGAAAAAGGATTAGTAACATTTAAACTACCTAAAAAGACTACCTATACCGTAGAAGCTACACATGAAGAAAAGACACCTGGTACGTACAACAATGTTAACTATAACATTATTTGGCATTGTGCGACTTATTGTATAAAAAACTAGTGTTAAAATTTATTTAAAATAATTCTAAATAAATTTTGGTGTTAATTTTTCTTAAAATACATTTGCTTAATTATATTTATTAAATCTAAATAAGAAAAAAAATGAAGGGCTTATTAACTACCATTCTATTATTTTTAGTAATGGTAAACACAGTAGCACAAGAGGGAAATATTAGTGGTACTGTACTAGACAACAACAATGAACCTTTGGTAGGGGTTAATATTATTGTTAAAGGGACAAAAAATGGAGTACAAACTAACATTGATGGTAACTTTACATTATCTAATACAAAGGGAGAAACAACATTAATAGTGTCTTATGTTGGCTTTAAAACGAAAAACATAAGTACTAATAGTGGTACAAAAAACTTAGTAATTACCTTATATGAGGGTAACGAGATACTTAATGAAGTTACTATTGACACTCATAGAAAAAATAAATTCTCAAGAAAGAAAACAGCTTATGTAGCTAAATTACCTTTGAAAAATATTGAAAATGCTCAGGTATATAGTACAGTTACCAATCAACTACTAGTATCACAGTCTGTTACTAGTTTTGAAGAAGCTTTAAAAAATACAACAGGTGTTGAAAAATTATGGTCATCTACTGGTAGAGGTGGTGATGGAGCAGGTTTTTACTCTATCCGCGGTTTTTCTGTTCAACCACAATTAGTAAACGGTGTTCCTGGAATTACAAATGGGTTTATAAACCCAGACAATGTTGAAAGAATTGAAGTTGTAAAGGGGCCTTCTGCTACCTTATACGGGAGTACTGTAACATCTTACGGTGGTTTAATTAATATTGTCACTAAAAAACCATACAAAGGAACAGGAGGAAATATTACCGTTGGTGGAGGTTCTTTCGGGTTTAAAAAACTAACAGTAGATCTTAACACAAACTTAGAAGATAATGAAAACATTTCATTACGATTAAACGCTGGATATCAAACACAAGATAGCTTTCAAGATGCTGGGTTTAGAAAAGCATTATTTTTAGCCCCATCTGTTTCTTACAAAGTAAATAATAGGTTAACTTTAAACTTTAATTATGAACTTTCTTCAACAGATCAAACAAATCAAGCTTTCTTATTTTTAAACAGGTCAGCCCCGCTTACCTATAAAAATTTAGAAGAATTAAACTACGATAGAAATAAATCATTTACAAATAATGATATCTCTATTAAAAATCCAACGCAAAACTACAGAGGGGAAATAGCTTATAAAATTACTGACAATTGGTCTTCTCAAACAATTATAGCTGGCGGTAATGCTAAATCTAAAGGATACTATACATATTTGTACAATGTTCAAAATGATTTGTTTGGAACGTATGCTATAAAATCAGATGCAGAAACAAATACACTTACATTACAACAAAACTTTACTGGTGATTTTAAATTAGGTTCTTTAAGAAACAGGTTAGTTATTGGTGTCGATTATTTAGACTCTCAAGTTTTAGACAATAGTACAGATCCAAAAGGGATTAATGTTGTAAACCCTCAAGGGCAATTAATTCCTGTACCACCTGCTTTTGGTTTTCCTAATTTACCAACTACAAGAGCAAATATTGATACTGTTTTAGCCAACTCTTCAAGAGCTAATTCTGATATCAATCAAAATATTCTTAGCGGTTATATTTCTGATGTTATAAACATTTTACCAGAACTATCGGTAATGGCAGGGGTTCGTTATGATAGATTTAATTATAAAGGTGATGCAAACGACCCAAGTGACGATGAAAAAGAATATACTAAGTCTACTTTTTCTCCTAAATTCGGAATTGTTTACCAACCAATTTTAGATCAACTATCTGTTTTTGCTAATTATCAAAATGGTTTTTCTTATGTTAATCCAGAAAGAGTTCCTGTTGATATCGCCAACCCTGACGGAGATTCTAAGTTACAATCTTATGATTTAGAACAAGCAAACCAATTAGAATTTGGTATAAAAACAAATTTATTTAATAATAAACTGGAAACTACTTTAAGTTATTATGACATAACAGTTAAAGATAAAGTTATGGGTTTCGGTGCTAATAAACAACAAGACGCTACTGTTAAAAGTAAAGGTTTTGAGCTAGAAATGAATGCTAACCCTGTTGACGGATTAAACTTACGTGGTGGTATTAGCTATAATGATGCTAAAGTAACAAAATCAAAATCTAGACCTGATTTAGTTGATAAACGTTTAGCTGAAGCAGGCCCTGAAACTTCTTATAATTTTTGGGCTGATTATAAATTCCAAGAAGGAGCTATTAAAAATGTAGGATTAGGTTTTGGGTTAAACGGTGCAAGTAAATATAATACTATGGTAGGTTATCCTGCTGCAGGTGATTTTTACCTGCCTGCCTATACTATTTTTAATGCCTCAATTTATTATGAAGTTGATAAATTTAGAATTAGTGTAAAAGGAAATAATTTAGCAAACGAAGAATATTATACAGGATGGAGTACCATTACTCCTCAAAATCCAAGAGCCTTTCTAGGAACTATAAGTTATAAGTTTTAAATATGAATATCTATTTGAATTATTAAATGTTGCAAACACAAAACTCTGAACTTTTATGTTCAGGGTTTTGTTATTTCATTGAACTACTATGAAAACAGTTACTCTTTTCCTTATTTTCATCGGATGTTATGCCTTATACAGCACTTCTGAAAAAGCATTGTTAATTAAGAACACCCGCTTACAAAAATGGTTTCATAATAATAAACGTAATACCAAGATAATTGGAACAATTACATTATTGATAAGTTTGCTCTTATCAATAACCTTTTTTGGTCTTTCTGCTGGAATTATTACATGGATTGTAGCTGCCTCTTTATTTTTAAGCCTTATCGTACTCATCACTCCATTAAGAGTGATAAACTACGCTTTTCTAACTGCTTTATTTATGTTAACTTTTTTAATAGAACTCATTTTTTAATATGCCTGCTAATTCCAAATATTTAAACCAATCCCCTTGGCAACAATTTGCAAAAATATCTGCAGGTCTCATTGGTGGATACGTAATAAGTGCCTTACTACATATGTGCTTAGTTTTATGGCTACCAAACCCAAAAGGAATACTAATCACATCTATCTACACCATTTTTATTGTTTGGGGTGCTTTACTAATTGTTCCTTACCTATTTAAAAATGGATGGAAAGCTTGGGTTATATATCTCATAATTTCAATAATCTTATATGTAATTTATTATTTAGGAAACCAACAAAATCCGTTTATATAATGAGTAATAGAAATTACAATGTGTTCTTTAACACACATACAGTTAGCGGTATTGTTATAAGTGTAGCCTTGTATATTATCTTTTTTACAGGCGCATTTGCCCTTTTTAAAGATGAAATTGCTTCTTGGGAAGAAGGTAAGCACTCAAAAAATATTGCTCGAGAACATATAGATTATGATTTTTTATTAAAAAAACTCTCTAAAAACTATCATTTAACTAGTAGAGATATTCGTTTTTATTTAGGAGATAAAAACGATGAAATATATGTATTAACTTATCCTGCAAAAGACACAGTAAATATCCCTAATGAGGCTAAGTATCAAAATTATCAAGCAATAAATATTCATACTGGAGAAACTGCTTCTTATGTAGAAAAATATAGCTTAGGAGAGTTTTTATATCGTCTACATTTCTTTACTCAAATACCTACTATTGGAATTTACCTTGCTGGTTTTGTTTCTTTATTCTTTTTGTTTGCTATTGTTACCGGAGTCATCGTTCACTGGAAAAAAATAATTTCAAACTTTTATCAGTTCAATCCCAAAATTGCTTTAAAAAGAGTGTGGACAGATGCACACACTGCATTAGGTATTATTGGACTTCCCTTTCAGTTTATGTATGCTGTTACTGCAACTTATTTTTGTCTTAGTCTTTTTGTTTTACTTCCTGCTAATTTTTTATACGGTGGTGATCAAACAAAATTAATGAATGATTTACGTCCCGACCGCAAAACTTATGAATGGGCTGCTGAAACTAACAAAACGCTTCCTAGTGTAAATGAATTTGTGAAAGAAAACACCAACCGCTGGTCTCACTTTAACCCTACCTATGTTTTAATTAAAAATTATAGAGGTACCAACATGAAATACTTTCTTATTGGAGAGTTGGATCATAAAGAACGTTTTTTAAGTTCGGGAATGGTAATTTATGATTTAGAAACCAATAAAACTTCAGTAATAAGAAATCCCAATGAAAGTAAATATACCGACGATGTGCAGCTTTCTTTAGGGCGTCTTCATTATGGAAATTTTGGAGGAATTGCTGTAAAAGTTATTTATTTTGTATTAGCTCTTATTACATGCTTTGTTATTATAACTGGTGTGTTGATTTGGATTGAAGCTCGTAATAAGAAAAGTATGACCTTAAAACAACGTTTATATACTGCGAAAATAGGGCACATTTATCTTGCTATTTGCTTGTCTTTGTATCCTGTAACAGCCTTATTTTTCTTGATTGTTAAGCTACTACCCGAAGCATATCAAACTCAAAAAATGAGTATTTTATACACTTGGTTTTTTGTTGTTTGGTTATTAGCAACCCTCTTTTTTAGATTTAAACGAGATAATTATTTCACAAATAAAACTACTTTGTTAGCAGGCGCTATCCTTGGATTTTTAATTCCTATTGTTAATGGTGTTGTTTCTAACAACTGGGTTTGGAACACCTACAAAGCTAAGCAGTTTGACATTCTTACAGTTGATTTATTATGGATAGCCATCTCAATTACTGCATTATTTATATACCTTAAAATTAAACCTGAAGTAAAGACTAAAAGTGCTTTTACAAAACATCCTATAGATTATAAAAACCGTAAAAAACTGTTAGCTGAGGAGGCTAAAAAAACGGCTCAAACTACAGAAAAAAATAAATTATTAAAAGATAAAAACCACATACCGATGAGAACAAAAATTAGTATCCTTTGGATATTTTTAGCAATTGGCTGGATAGTTCACCATATATATGGGCTATTCAATATATACTACAATGAAACTTTAGTAATGGAGGGTGCAACAGGTGAAGCTCCTATTGTACATCACTTATATCGTATTTTATTTGAAGGAATGTGCTTACTTTTTGGTTTGCTAACTATTGAGCTTTCTAAAAAATGGTTCAAGATAACTTCACTGGTTTGGGCGAGTATTGCCGGTTTATATAATGTGTACCATTTCTTTGAAGCTATTCTTCATGAAGCTAATAATATATCTGAGATATTTATGCTTCTTTTGGTAGCAATAGCTAGTATATTTTTAATTATTAATATTTATAAGTGGATTAAAGATTAATTCCTTCTTAGTATAGGCTCATTCCCCATTTCCTATATCCCCCGTATTTATGGAAATAGTTACTGCCAACAATAAAAAGTCACAGTTAAAAAAATTTCTGTGCCTTAAAATAAAAAGTATGGACTGTGGTATAAAAACTTCAGTCTATACTATTAATTCTCTTTATGGTAAAGGGACGATAATAAGTTATTATTTTGATGGCTTATTAATCAATTTGATTAACGCTAAACTCAAAGAAGATTTTCTTTTTATCTCTGGCAACAATAATAATCGTTTTAATACTTTAGAACTTTCTGTTTTAATAGATGGGGAAAAAATTATTCGTTTTTCCAATCTAGAAAATGATCTTATTATCGAAAAAAGTGAAAGTTATTTATTACATGATAATGGTGATGATAAAATTGTTTTTTACAGAAATAAGCATATAAATGAAGTTAAAATTAAGATGCATGATTCATTTATTAAAAAACATAAAATGCAAGCACTTTTTTCTAGTAACAAAGTTTCTAACTTAAGTACTACACAGCAGCTAACTTCAAATATGGAAAGAATAGTTAATGATATGCTCACTAACTCGCAAAAAGGATTGTTAAAACGTCTTTTTTTAGAATCAAAAGTATTAGAATTAACACATTTACAACTAAACATTCATTCTAAAAAAGGAAATAGTTCTAATGAAAAAGTTCTTAAAAAAATATATAAAGTAGAAGCTATACTTCAAACCAATATTCATGAGCAAATATCAATTCAGCAACTTGCTCGTAAAGTACTATTGAATCAAAATGTTTTAAAAAATGAATTTAAGAAATTGTTTGGTGAAACTATTTTTAATTACACCAAAAATTTAAGAATGAATAAGGCAAAAGACTTATTAGCTTATACTCAAAAACCTATTTATGAAATAGCTGATATAGTTGGATATAAAAACCCTACACATTTTACAGCTGCTTTTAAAAAATTTGAAAAAACAACCCCAAAAGAATTTCGGAAAAATTATACTTACAAATCCTAAATTAGGGTTTTAACTCATACTTTAACTTTCTTAATTGTGCATTTATAACTAATTCCATTCTACGTAAACTCTTACTTTCTAAATTCAAACAAGCATCTACCCACATCGCAGTAATGTCTTTCAACTCTTTCTTTTGTAAAGGAAAAACTCTTTTTATACATTTATAGTGATTGTATTGAAAGCTAAAGTTTGATTTTTCCATATAATTTATAACCGATGATATTCCCGTTTCTTCATTAAAAACACAATCTACCAAACCCATTTCTTCTAATTCTTCGGCCTTGTATATGTTTCCTGTGTATAACACTTTAAGAGCTGCTTTTATATTTAGTTTTCTACATAAAAAACTATAAGCTCCCATACCTGGAAAAAGATGAAACTTGTTTTCTGGTAAACAAAATTTAGCTGACTTATGAGATAGTATAATATCATGTGCCATTACACATTCAAAACCTCCTCCGTAAGCATTTCCCTCAACCAAAGCAATACTTAGTACGGGCAGCCCAAAAGTATTATATATGTTGTAAATAGCGTCTATACATAAATTAGCGTATTCTGATAATGCTTCTTTATTTTCAGATTTGATGTTTTTTAAAAAATAGGGTAAATCTCCTCCTAAATTATATACCTCTTTATGTGTAGATGCCGATACAATATATTTTAATGGATACACCTTGTCTGCAAACATCATTTTTAAATCTTTAGCAAAGTCTTTAAACTCCCATAATATTTCTGGTGAAAAATTAGGAACTCCTTTTGACTTAATACTCCAAACAATCATCTCATGTTCTGGATAATAGTCTACTTTAAAATTTTCATATTGCTTTATCATCCTTTTTTATTTTTAGCGTGTACTTAATGAGTTCTTTTTAATCCTAAATTTCCATGCTTCGTCTCTATATTCTTTTGCTTTTTTTCCTCCATCAATGTGATTCCAGCCTGGGGGCATAAAAAGGTATTTTACTTTATCTAGTAAGGTAGGAGCTTTTTTTATATCCAACCATAATTCTTTCCATAGTAAAAACTGCACATGCCATAAGTTCTCACTATTAAGTTTCTCATGCATGATTCCGTAGACTATTTTTTCATTATCCAATTCTTTTTGAAACGTTTTAAATAAACGATCCCAAATACTAAAGGTTTCACCATAATTTCTATCTAAATAAATATGATTTTTTGCATGATGTACTCTATGGACTGAAGGTGTTATTAATAGTTTATCTAACCATTTTTGCTTTCCTATAACTTTTTCATTTACATGTGTTAGTGTTGCATAAAGGCGTGCAATGGGTTCAATTACAAAAATCATTAATGGGTGAAAACCTAATATTGGAAGCCATATAAAGTTGAACGGAGTGAAAAACACATCAAAAATTGATCCTCTAGCAACCACGGTTAAATTCATTTCTTCAGCCGTATGGTGTACTCCATGAATACACCATAAAACTCGAACTTTATGTCCTAAAAAATGAATAAAAAACACTGTAAAATCATACAACAAATATGCGACAATCCATATATACCATTGAAAACCTAGAGTAAAAATTCTGTTTTCATATAACCAAAACATAGTGCCAACAATAAATATTTTTGATAATAAGAAGTAAGGAATACTTTGTATTAGATACGAAACAATACTTACGACTCCTTCTTTATTTTTTTCAACATAACTTGTTACAATTAGTATTCCCCATTCAACAAGCATTAAAACGAGTACTATTAGACTCATATGTTCTAGTTTTCCTGCAAGTATTTCTATAGATGATAAATTCATATTTAAACTATTTCTTAGAAAAACTCTTTTTTAAAAACGTAGCTATTTGTGCTACTGCTGCCTTTGATGCTACTGTTTCTCGCAAGGAGTTCAGTACAATAAAATCATGTATTGTTCCCCCATATCTAGTTGAAACTACTGGTACACCTGCCATTCTTAATTTTCTTGCATAGGCTTCTCCTTCGTCTCTTAAAACATCATATTCTGCAGTTATTAAAAGTGTTTTAGGTAAGTTTTTAAGCTCTTCTAAAGTTGCTTTTAACGGAGCTACTGTTGCTAATGAGTATAATTTTTTTTCTGGTACGTAAACATTCCAAAACCATTTCATTGTTGCTCTCGTTAAATAATGCCCTTTTGAGAATTGTTCATACGATTTCGTATTTAAATTGGTATCCGTAACTGGGTACAATAATAGTTGTCCTAGCAACTTAGGAGTTCCTTTTTGTTTTGCCATCATAGCTACAACTGTTGCCATATTTCCTCCCACACTATCTCCACCAACAATAATTCTATTTGTATCTAACCCATATTGTTTTCCATATTTTGAAATGAACAAAGTTGCCGCATATCCTTCTTCATTTGCTATGGGGTATTTAACCTCTGGTGCTCTTGAATACTCTACAAAAACAATTGCTACATTTGCTTTTAAAGCTAAGTCTCGCATTAATCGTTTATGCGTTTTAAAACTATTAAACACCCATCCACCTCCATGAAAATAAAGTAATACAGGTAATAATTTTTTTGTTTTTTTTGGCTTTACAATTACTGTATTTACTTGTTTATCTTGTTCTTTAAAAGAAACCTTAGTAAAGGTTACTTTATCGTAGGTTAATGTGGAATCTTTTTGCATGTTTTCCATGGCATTCCTTCCTATCTCTAAAGGTAATTCCTGCAACGGTGGACCTTGATAAGAATGAATAACTTCTAAAAATTCCTGAACATATAAATCTAAGCCATCGCTTCCTGCTAAGTTTACTTGTGTATACGTTTTTACTCCTATAAACAAGCTTAGTATCATAACTATTTTTTTCATAACTATGTAATTGCTTGTTTTACTCTTTTTGTAGATGAAGATTGTTTTTGCTTTGCTATTAGTTTAATTGCTCTTTTCTTTGTCCAAAGAACACCAAATGTTAGCAATGTAATTCCTATAATAATTGCTAATAGTTTTAACTGACTTGTTTGTGATGAATATCCAAAAAACAATACTCCCCAGTATATAAGTACCCACTGTACTAAATAAAATGTTGTTACATTTTTACTTGAGTAATAAATTACATCGTACAGTTTATTGTGTGGAATACAGGTTACTAATATATGCCCAAACCAAACTAAAAATAAATTCACTCCAATAAAAGCTATGGTTCCTCCTGGCCCTAAATGATAGTAATCACCAAAATGATATTCATAATTATAATAGCATAATACTACACCTATACACATAAATAAAACACCTGAAACTAGCATTCTTTTATATGTTAAAACAATATTATTATTACTTTCTTGATACCACATTCCAAAGAATAATCCTATTAAAATAAACGACATCCATGGAAATACAGGAAAGTAAACATTGTAGGTTTTTCCCCATAATAAATCACATATATAATCTACCCCAACAATGTTAGGTTTATAACCACTTAATTCTCCTGTGAAAAAAACAATAAGTAATGCTAAGGTTAAAGCTGCATACTTGTTTTTAATAAACT
The DNA here is from genome assembly GCF_059716285.2 of Tenacibaculum sp. TB-53. Classification (NCBI taxonomy): domain Bacteria; kingdom Pseudomonadati; phylum Bacteroidota; class Flavobacteriia; order Flavobacteriales; family Flavobacteriaceae; genus Tenacibaculum; species Tenacibaculum sp. TB-53. The sequence continues at coordinate 2,559,448 of NZ_CM202790.1, forward strand.
TGATTATAACTCCCATTATAATCAAGGAAATCCCAGCTAACTGCAAGATATCTCCCAATAAAATAAAAAACAGATAATTATATGAATCTCCTAGAGTTAGCCCATTACCTTCTATAAAAGCTCTAGGGAATCCTCCAAATAACAACATGGGTACTGCAAATCTTAAAATATTAAGTAAATACCCTTTTGCTAAAATGTTTATTCCTCTTTTAAAGATTTTAAACATGCTTAACTTACTTGAAAACACAAAAGAAAACCCCATCACGACTAAAAACATAGGAGTTCCTTTTTCTAATACTTGAGCTACCTTCCCTAAAAAAGAATTATTCCAAGTATCCATTGTCGAATATATAATCATGGAATGAACAGGTATCATAGATAAAACACTAATTCCTCTTGCCATATCTATGGCTAATACTCTCTTTTTTTGTTCCATTTTTTATTCTTTAAAATGCCAGCTTAGTTTTTTAGATAATGGCTTTCGTTTTCTATTTACTTTAGGAAGATTTTCTTTTACATGTCCTATAAAAAAAACACCTAAAAATTGTTCATTTTCTTCTAAGCTAATTTCTTTTTCACCATACTTTATAGTTGCTATACTGGTATCCCAATAGCTTCCTAAATTTAGACTTGTACAGCTTAACCACATGTTTTGTACTGCGCTTGAAATAGCTGCAATTTCTTCCCATTCCGGGAGTTGTGCTCTCTTACTAGGTTTAAAAATCACTCCTATCATGCTGGCTTTACTGGCATACCTTTTTGTTTCTTTATAACGTTCGTTAGAAAATTCTTCTTCTGAATATATTTTTCGATAATAATTAGCCATAAACTCACCTAATGCTTCTCTATGTTTTCCTTCTAACACTACAAACTTCCAGGGTTGGGTTAATTTATGAGTTGGTGCCCATAGCGCATTGGTTACAATTGCTTCAATCGTTTCCTTCTCTATTTTTCTATCCGAAAAATCATACGCGTAGGTGGTTTTTCGTTCTTGTATAATTTTAGTTATCTGTTTAAAACTCATATTAAATACTTTCTAAAGATTGTACCGTTTTTACTGTTTCTTTTTTAAACCTTGCAAGTGGGTTTTTTAATACTCCTTCTAACTTTAGACTTTCAATCGGATTAGCTAAACTGAGCATTTGCTTGGTATTACTTAACTGCAACCTGTTCAAACAACAGCGATCAAATTCTTTAACAAATAAATCGTATTGTTTATATTTTTCTGAAAACTCAGGATGTTGTTCTTGATATTCATACACACAATCTGCAACTAATTGCCAAAAATTATCCTCTGAAAAACTTGAATAACAATCTAACTGTTGAGCCATAAAACGGAAGAAGCAATCAAACACATCAGTAAAAATTGAAAGCACTTTCATTTTATCTGAAGTCTTAACAAACAGTCTTTTAGCATGCTCAGGCAAGTACATTGTTTCGTTAAAAACAATAACCTCTTCTGTAATATCTTTCATTAACACATGCACTGGTGTATTTTCTTCTAGCACTAGAATTAGGTTTTCTCCATGTGGCATAAACACAAATTCGTACTTATAAAAACAGTGTAATAAAGGTGCTAAATAGGCTTTTAAATAACGTTGAATCCAGGTAGTTGTGTTATAAGGTGAAGCTTCTATTAAAGCCGCTAACAATGATTTGTCTTGGTAATCTATATGCAATAAAGCAGCCATCGTAAACACGCGTTGATTAGAGCTTATTTTTGTAAACGGGCTCTCACGCCACAAAGCTGATAACATTTTGTTATGCGGATTCGTTTTTCCTAAAGTTTCATAATAATGATTGTGATACCCCGCTGTTGCCACTTCTCCTAACATGGTAAACCCATTGTTTTGTAGGTAAATGTCATCTGCTAACAAATCTGTTATCCATTGGGTAATATGCGGCGTACTTTGCATGTAATATGGAGAAAGTCCACGCATAAAGCCCATATTTAAAATAGACAGAGCTGTTTTTGTGTATAACTTTTCTGGATGTGACGCATTAAAAAGTGTTCTAATAGATTGCTGCGCAGAGAATTCATCATCACTTTCTCCTACTAAGATGATATTTTCTTGAGCAATATCTGCTCCAAAAACAGCTACAATTTTGTTTTTCCATTGCCATGGATGCACAGGCATAAAAATGTAATTTTCAGTAGCTACATTTTGCTTCTTTACAACTTCTTTAAATGATGCTAATTTTTCTTTTCCTAATTCGCTCTCTAAAAGTTTTTCATACTCATAATTTTTAACAGCCGTGTAGGTAGCATATTTTTTATGAGCTGCTATCCATAAAAGTTTAAACGATTGATTACTTTCTGGTGCATATTTTTGATAATCTTTAATATTGAACCCTATTCTCCCATTGTTCGCTACAAAACAGGGGTGACCTTCAGTCATCGCGTGTTCAATTTCTTGAAAGGTTTTTTCAGCTAATTCATTAGCTGAAAATTTCTCATTAACATACTTATATGCTGCTCCTGAAAGTGTACTTGTTATTTCCTCTAAATAAGTTGCTAAAAACTCATCAGGAATACCAAGAGTATTTTGAAACTCTGTTATAAAATGTAGTGCATCTAAATAAACTTCATTCGATATATTATTTTTTTTAATAATGCTTTTTTCATCAACCAACCAATGATCGAGAGCATACTTTTTTGCTTTAAATTGATACGTGAACTCATTATTATCTGAGGTAATCAGGTATATACAGCCATCTGTTTCTTCTAAAATAAACTCAGGAGTTAAAATAAGCTCATGTGAAAATTCACTGATTGCTTTTTTTATTAATTGACGATTTACAAAACTCCATACCTTTGGTTGTAAATGGGCTATATTATTTGTCATGTTGTTCTAGTTTAATTAAAGCTGATTGATACGTCTCTCTTGTACAAAAAGCTAAGGCTGCTTTTTTATGAGGTAACTCAATTTCTTTTTGGTATTTAAAACCAGCTTTTTTATTTAGCGTATGAATTTTTTCGTTATTCACATCGGGTTCTACAACAATTCTTTCCACTTGTGGTAAACTGAAAAAATAATCGATAATAGTTGAAAACACATGCCATGTAAACTGTGGTATTCTTTTTTCTACAGGCGCTACTAAAACATGCATACCATAATCATTTTCTTGTACATCGTAATAGTCTGCTATGTTATCTTTTGAAGCTTTGTAACGCTCCATTAAAAACACTGGGGTACTCCCTATCATTCCTACATAACTATAATGATGCGGATTATTTTCTATTTCTTGGTATTCAGCATGTACTTCTTCTACAGACTTATTTAACATTCCCCAGTATTTTGCATAGGGTTGAGTTACCCAACGATGTAACATTGGTGTATCTGTTTCTAATTGAAATGGACGAATGTTGATTACCCCCAATCCAATAATTTCTTTACTAAATATTTTTTGATACGTTTGAACCATAATTATACTTCTTGGTTTTTAAATACCGCTATTGGGTTTTTTAACTTTCCTGCAAATTGGAGTAGGGAAACAGGGTCATCTAAATCAATCATTTGTTTATGATTATTTAATTGCAACCTATTTAAACACGAAAGTTTAAAATCTTCAGCAAACAAATCATACTGTTTAAACTTGCCTGACAGTTCAGGAAACTGCTCTTGATATTCATGAATATTTTCTGCTACGAGTTCCCAAAAACGATGCTCTCCATAATTCGCATGTTTTTCTAAAATTGGGGCTAAAAAGCGAAATAACCCATCAAACATATCTGTAAATATGGATAGTAACTTGACATCTTCTGGTACTGGCGCATACATTCTTTTTAACTCTTCTGGTAGCTCAACTTCAGGATTTAAAATACATGCTTCTTCTGTAATATCCTTTAGTAAAGCATATACAGGAATGTTATTTTCTAATACCAAAATAATGTTTTCCCCATGTGGCATAAACACTAAATCGTAATAGTAAAAACAGTGTAACATTGGGCTTAAGTACGCTTTTAAATAGCTACGTAACCAATTATCTATTGAAATACCTGAGTCTTTAATCATTTCCGGCAACAATGCTTTTCCATAATGATCTATATGTAATAATGCTGCCATCGTTAGTGGTTTTTGGTTTTCTTTAACCACAGAATATGGACTTTCTCTCCATAATGAAGCTAGCATTTTATTGTAATCGTTATGTGGTCCAAACTCTTCAAAATATGGATTCACATAGCTAACCGAACCTATTTCACTTAACATTCTAAATCCATTTGTCTTTATATAAGCATCGTTATATAATAGGTTTTCTAACCAAACTGCCATTTTTGGAGCTGTTCCTAAGTAGTATAAAGGCAATCCTCTCATAAAGCCCATGTTTAAAATAGATAATGCCGATTTGGTGTAAAATTTCTGCGGATTGCTTATATTGAATAACGTTCTAATTGATTGTTGTGCTAAGTATTGATCTGGTCCGTATCCTAAGCAAATTAAATCTCCTTTGGCTACTTCTGAAGCAAAAATTGTAGCTAGTTTGTTAAACCATTGCCATGGATGAACAGGTATAAACAAGTAGTCTTTTGGACTGAAGCCTTTTTCTTCAATTATTTTGTTGAATTGTGCTATGGTATCAACATCTAATTCCTGACGTATTAGGCTTTCATAAGGCAATGCTTCTATCGCTGAAAAAACTGCTTTTAACTTATGTCCTGCCAACCATAATAACGAAAAAGAATTTCCCGCTTCTGGTGCATAAGAACGATAATCGCTGCTGTCAAACCCTATTCTACCATTATTTGCTACAAACCCTGGATGCCCTTCGGTCATAGATTGTTCTATCGTTTGAAAATCGGCCGTTGCTAATTCTTCTACAGTAGGGTTTCCTTTGGTAATTTTAAATGCACTTCCGTATAGTGTACTTATAACTTCTTCTAAATACACAGGCATTTTTTCATCAGCAATTCCTAACGCTTTTCTAAATTCTTTTATAAATGTAATTGCATCAATTTCTTCTTCAACTTCTTTTATATATTTTCTTATTGAGTTTTCATCAATCATCAAATGATTCAAAGCCATTGGTTTTGCTTTAAACTCATATTGAATTTCTGTGTCATCTGCATAAACTTTATACAGTTTATATCCGTTATCTACTTCTTGAATTATTACTGGTTGTATTAATAGTTCATGCGAAAACTCACACAATGCTTTTTTCACTAGTAATAAGTTGGCTTTTTGCCACACTTTTGGTTGTATATGTTGTGTTGATTGTTGTGGAGAAACCACATTATCTAAAGTATTCATGGCACTTCTTTTAAATGGTGAAAAGGATTGGATTTTTTGTTGGTAATTGGTCTTGGTTAAAAATGCTAATTGTGCTGTTTTGTTAGGAAGTTCTATCACCTTTCCCAGTTGAAAACCTATGCGTTGACACAGCGCAAACATTTTTTTGTTTCGAATATCTGGCTCTACTACTATTCTGTTAATAGTTGGGTTTGTAAAAACAAAATCCATAATTGCTCGAAACATAAACCACGTAAAGTTTGGTGTTTTAGTGATTTTTGGCGGTGCTACAATAATATGTACACCACAATCGGATATTTTAGCTTTATAAAAACCATTAATAATATCTAATTGCGGGTTGTAACGTTCTACTATAAATGCCGGTTCACCATTAAACATTCCTACAAAAACATCGTAATGTTCTGGGGCTATGAGTTGGGTATATTCTTCTTCAACTTCTTTTACTGTTGCGTTTTGCATCCCCCAAAAAACAGCATATTCTTGAGTTACCCATTGCTGTAAAAAAACACTGTCTTTTTTTATTTGAAAAGGACGAATGGTTATTGTTCCTAAACCTTTATACTCTTTTGAAAAAACTATGGCATCAGTTGTTATCATAATTTAGGTTTTAGCTAGTTGTTTATGTACTTTTCTTACCGATTTAAATACAATAAAGTACAAGACCAATGTGAGTGTAAATCCGCCTAATGCAATAATAAAAGGCATTCGTAAATCGAAACTATCGACTATAACTCCTACATTTAAAGAAGCTAGTAATACGCCTAAGTTTTGGAAGAAATGTATTTTACTATAATCAACCGAGTATGATTCTGGCGTGCTTAATTCAAATAATAAAATGTCGAATTTCACAACTCCTTGAAAAATTGCCCAGCCATAAATAATTCGCCCTAAAACAACCACTGATTCATTGGGTATTCCTTGTAGCGTAAGTCCAATTAACCCTATAAACAAGGCATTTATAATTCCTTCATGCCCTTTTGATTTTCGCTTATTATTAATCCACAAGGCTACTAAGGCTACAAAGCCCGGGATAGCGTATATAGTACCTGAAACCAATTTGCTTTTGTACGTTGAAAAACTTTCCCAATATGATGAAAAGAAAGGCCTAATTAAAAAGTCGCTGAAGTATAATATCAACGTAATTAGTCCTAATTTCAAGATAAATCCTTTCGGAATTATCTTTTTATCAGTAGCGGTAGATTCTTCTGAAATGATTAAATCGGTAGCATACTTTTTACTTTTTAATAAATAACCACTCATAGCCATTTGAATAAAATCTCCTGCTGCCATTATTAAAAAAATGCTACTTGGGTTTATATAATCTACCGTTATACCTCCAAGCACAGCTCCTAAAATACCTCCTAAATGTACCACTACTGAAAGCAATCCGATTGTACTTGGATGTTCTTCTTTTGTAATGATTTTTAAAATGTACGGATATACCAGTAAATAACTTCCTTTAAATAGTACCATGATAAGAGATACTACCCAAAAATTAATGTACGATGTAGTGTAGTAACAATACAATGCTAATACGCCTGCAACTGCTTGGGTGTACACTAGAATATTTAATTCTGATATTTTTTTAGAAATATATGCCCAAAATGGAAATGCAATCATTACCATAAAACAGATGGCTGCAAAGTAATATCCTACATTTTTAGGGTTTGTCATTCCAAAACGAAGCTCAAAAAATTGTGGATAAAATGGATGCAGTAAATAATCACTTACTACTGCAACCAACGTCATTACTATTAAAAATGTTTTTAACTTCATACCTTTATGCAAAGACATTGAGTTCTATTTCTTCCTCTTGTGTAACCTCAAACTGCTGAAATGCTATCTTTTGCTCAATAGGATAATGCTCTACTCCTGTTATTTCTTTGATTATATAAGAACTTCTGTAAGCAGCCATTCCTAAATCGGGGGTTACAAAACCATGGGTGTGTAGCTCTACATTCTGAACAAAGATTTCGTTGTGATTTTTATCTATGCTGTAATTGCGCTGTACATCGAAACGATCTTGATAATCCCATAAAATCCTGTTTGAAATTCCCTCTATAAAATCAGGTAATTGATATTCATAACCTGTAGCAAGAACCAATGCGTCTGTTTCGTGTTCAAAATATTTGTCTTGTTCTACTTGATGAAGCTCCAACTTAATACCTTCATCTGATACTTTGGTAGTTTTCAACTCAGAGTTGGTACGTAATGAAACTTTTAGAGGTTCTTTTGATATGACTCTTTTTGCATATAATGTATCGTGAATAGATCCTATTAAATCTTGATTTATCCCTTTGTATAAATGCTTTTGATTTTTAATGAGTGTATCTCTTTTGGATGCTGGTAAATTGAAAAAGTAGTCTACATACTCCGGCGAAGTCATTTCTAACGTTAACTTAGCATACTCTAACGGAAAGAAGCGAGGTGAACGTGTTATCCAATTCAACTCATACTCTTTAGTATCTATTTCTTGTAATAAATCAGAAAATATTTCAGCAGCACTTTGTCCGCTTCCCAATACTGTTATCCTTTTTTTATTTTGTAATTGTTCTTTGTTAGGTAAGTATTGTGATGAATGAACAGCAGTATCTTTTAACTTTTTACAACAAGCAGGAATGTAAGGTTGTGTTCCTGTTCCTAGAACCAGTTTTTTTGCTTTATAAATTTTAATTTCTTGTGTTTTTGTGCAAACACTAGTAACTACATAAATGCCGTCTTTTTGATCGTAGTCTATATTCGTTACTTCTGTATTAAAATATATATTAGAAAGTTTACTAATTACCCACTGACAATAATGATTGTATTCGTTTCTAAGTAACAAGAAATTTTCTCGTATGTAAAAAGAATATATTCTGCCCTGTTCTTTAATATAATTTAAAAAACTAAAAGGATTTGTAGGATCAGCAAGAGTTACTAGATCTGCCATGAAAGGAACTTGTAAAGTTGTATCTTCTAATAACATTCCTGGATGCCAATCAAATTTTTCTTTTTTATCAAGAAACACTCCATTTAAATCTTCAATTGGTTCTGATAAGCAAGCTAAACCTAAGTTAAAAGGTCCTACACCTATGGCTATAAAATCAACTGTATTATTCTTCATTTTTTCTAGTTTGTTATTTTGTATTGTTCTCCTGTAGTTTGAATCATTTCTATAATGTATAGGAGATTGTTAATTGTATTTTTAGGGTTTAGTAGCGTAAATTTTAGGTATATGTTACCATTTAATTTGGTACTTGCTATGGATGCTTTTCCTGCTTTGTATAAAGTGTTCTTTATATATAAATTTATAGCATCATGAATCCTGTTCTCTTTAATACCTTGTGCTTTATACCTAAATACTAGTGTGCTTAATTCTGGTTCATGTACAGTTTCAAAACAGTCTTTATCTTTAATTTCTAAGTATACATTTTTAGCTAGGTAATGTACTTCTTCTAAGTAGTTAGCAATTGTTTTTGTTCCTAGAGTTTTTAAAGTTAACCAAACTTTTAAGGCATCGAAACGACGTGTCGTTTGAATAGATTTTTCTATAAGATTTGGTCTTTGAGAATCTTTCTCTTCAATAGGGTTTAAATAATCTGCATAATATGATACGTACTTAAAATATTGTTTATTATTTACCAAAAAAGCACTACAACTTACTGGTTGAAACAGAGTTTTATGAAAATCAACCGTTATTGAATTAACCATTTCAATACCATTAAAATATTCTTTATGCGTGTTCGTTAGTGCATAGGCTCCTCCATATGCTCCATCTGCATGTAGCCACATTTGATTTTCTTTAGCAATTTTCCCTATGATTTTAATTGAATCAAAACTACCGTAATCGGTAGTTCCTAATGTAGCTACTATTGCAATTGGAATATTATCTTCTTGTTTTGTTTTTTCTATAGCCAAGACTAACTCGTTAGTATCCATTTGCATTCTTTCATCTACTCTTACTGGAATAACAGCATCATATCCCATACCTAAAAGAGCTGCACTCTTTTGAATACTAAAGTGGGCTTTTTCAGAACAAAAAATTCTAAACTTACTTATTTCATTACTCCACCCATGTTGCTTAATGTTTATGCCAAAATGTTTGAAAGCATAATCGTCTCTGGCCATTAACATTGCCATAAAGTTAGACTGTGTTCCTCCACTTGTGAATACTCCATCTGAATTATCAGACATATTAAATACTTTTGAAGTCCATTGAATTACTTCTTCTTCTATAAAAGTTGCCGAAGTACTCTGATCCCATGTTTCAACGGCTGTATTAATTGTAGTTGCAATCATTTCTGCTACAATAGAAGGGAGTGTAATTGGACAATTTAGGTGTGCTACATAAGTTGGATTGTGAAAAGCAATAGCATTTTTTATATATAAATTGTTTAGCTCTTCTAAAACACTATCTATCGCTTGTGTTTCCTCAATATTTATTAGCTTAGCTTGTTCTTTGTTTTTTAGAATTTCTGCAAGCTCATCTCCTTTATAAAAAGTTCTGTTAGATAAAAACCGCTCTATATAAGAAAATGTTTTTTGAATGTATTCTTCATATAACTTTACAGACTCATCACTAAACAAATAACTATTTAATGACAATTCTTTTAATGAAGGGGGAGTTTTTAGAATCATTTATTTTTATTTAGTCTTAATAATTTGAAGCAAAAATATATTTAGACCAAACAAATTAAATGACGCAAATGGAATTTAAAATGACGTAAGTGGTATATTTTATAAAAAGAAAGCGCAGTATTTAGTGTACACTAAATACTGCGCTTTAAAAATTTTATTCTTTTGTTCTTAACTCTCTGGAGCTAACTCAACTTCTAAACCATCTAAATCTGGGGTCATTTGTATTTGACACCCTAATCGGCTATTATCTTCTACATAAAAAGCCTCTGCTAACATTGCTTCTTCATCATCTCCCATTTCTGGCAATTCATGATCTGATTTTACATAGCATTGACAAGAAGCACACATTGCCATTCCACCACAAATTCCAATAGTTCCTTCAGGAGCTAATTCGTACGAACGAACCACTTCCATCAAATTCATTGCCATATCTGTGGGTGCTTGTATCTCATGCGTTACCCCGTCACGATCAGTAATTTTTATAGTAATATCTTGTTCCATTTTATTTTACAGGTTCATTTTTTTTCGAAGTGTTTTTGCTCTTTTATCTTCTCCATCATGTGTCCAACCGGGTGAGTTAAAGATATAACTTAGCTTATCACTCCATGTATCAGCTCTTTTAACATCCTTCCAAATTGCAGCATATTCATGAGTAGCCACTTTTACTGGATTAAACGTTTCAATATTTACGGTTAATCCATATACTGGTTTATCAATTTCTTTTAATTCTTCAGAGAAAGTACCAAAGATACGATCCCAAATAATTAAAATTCCTGCATGATTACAATCTAAATAACGAATATTAGATGCGTGATGTACTCTATGATGTGATGGTGTATTGAAAATTAATTCAATAGGCTTCGGAAGTTTATCTACCAATTCTGTATGCACAAAAAACTGATAAATTAAACTGATTCCCATCATAGTAAACATCATTAATGGATCAAATCCTAATAAAGGAATCCACATCCAAAAGAAAAATTTATGGATACGTTCACCGACTCCTTGACGCAATGCTGTTCCTAAATTCATATGCACCGATGAATGATGTGGTACATGACCTGCCCAAAACAAACGTACTTCGTGATTTAATCGGTGAAACCAGTAATAAGCAAAATCATCAGCCAATAACAATAAAATCCATGCCCACCATTGACGTTGAGCTATACCTTTTAACGGACTCATCTCATACAAATAGAAAAACGCTATGAAGGCTAAAATTTTCGGAATAAACTCTACAATAGCAGAAAATACCATCATTAGCATTGATACTCCAGTGTCTTTACCATGGTATTTTTCTTTTGCTATTCGGTATTCTACCAACATGCAAATGAAAAATACAGGTAAGGCGAAATACAATAATTTATCTTCTGATAACTGCTGTATATATTCAGTTAATGTCATGCTTAATTAATCGCTTTAACTACTGCTTTTGGGGCTTCTTTTCTAGTACCATCAAATCCATCAACACCACCTACCGTCGTATACTTCATCACATATTTTTTATCTGGATGAATACGTTTGTAAGCACTCTGGCACATTAAGGTTGCTTCATGGAATCCGCATAGAATTAATTTTAACTTTCCTGGATATGTATTTACATCTCCAATTGCATAAATTCCTTCTACATTTGTTTGATAGTCTAATGCATTATTTACTTTTATGGCATTCTTCTCAATTTCTAATCCCCAATTTGCAATAGGGCCTAATTTTGGAGACAATCCAAATAACGGAATAAAATGTTCACAAGGTAATGTAAATGGTTCTTGATCTTTTTGCTCTACTACTACGCCTTCTACCTTTTCTTCTCCTACAATACCTTTAACTTCTGCTGGTGTAATTAACATTAGTTTACCTTCATTTTTTAACTCTTGTACTTTATCAACAGAGTCTAAAGCTCCACGGAATTCATTTCTTCTGTGAATTAACGTTACAGATTTTGCCACATCTGTTAAGAAGATAGACCAATCTAAAGCAGAGTCTCCTCCTCCAGCAATTACCACGTTTTTGTCACGATAAATTTCTGGTTCTTTAATCATGTATTCTACTCCTTTGTCTTCAAAATCTGCAATATTAGGAATCGGTGGTTTACGTGGTTCAAAGCTTCCTAAGCCTCCTGCAATTGCTACTACGGGTGCTTGGTGCTTTGTTCCTTTATTGGTAGTTACAATAAACGTTCCGTCTTCTTGCTTTTCAATAGTATCAGCACGTTCACCTAGTGTAAAACCTGGTTCAAATTGTTTAATTTGTTCCATTAATTTATCGGTTAAATCACCTGCTAAAATTTCTGGATATGCTGGAATATCGTAAATTGGCTTTTTGGGATAAATTTCTGAACATTGCCCTCCTGGTTGCGGTAAGGCATCAATTAAATGGCAACGTAATTTTAACAACCCTGCTTCAAAAACAGTAAAAAGCCCAGTAGGACCTGCTCCAATAATAAGTATATCTGTATGTATCATTTTGTAACAAAATTTTCTTTTTATATTGAGATTCCCACCTTAAAAATAAGGCAGGAATTGTATGTGTTAATAATTGAAAGGCCTGTTTAAGTGTTACTTATTGTATAAAAAAATAAGTAAAGGAAACGCTTAAAACTCAAAAATATGATACTTTTGTTAATCAAAACCTGATATAAATCAGGTTATTCAACATTAATTACCTCTTTAATTTCTGGTGCGTATTTTTTTATTGTTGCCTCTACTCCATTTTTCAGAGTCATTTGATTAACAGAACATCCACTACAAGCTCCTTCTAATTGTACTTTTACTGTACTGTTTTCTATAGATAATAATTTTATATTACCTCCATCACTTACTAAAAAAGGGCGGATTTCTTCCAACGCTTTTTCTACGTTATTTCTTATGTCTTCTGTTGCCATAACTGCTTATTTTGAGCTACAACCACTCATAGTAGTAATTCGTACTACTTCTGTTGGTGGTAAGTTTGCATTTCTTTTTAATAGTTGCGAAACCATTTCTTTAGTTACCTCTGTAAAAGCTTCTGCTAGTGGTGTGTTTTCTTGTAACGCTACTGGGTGTCCAACATCACCTGCTTCTCGTATGCTTTGTACTAATGGTATTTCTCCTAAGAAACTAGTTTCAATATCTTCTGCTAAATTTTTAGCACCTCCTTCTCCAAAAATATAATATTTATTGTTAGGAAGTTCTGCTGGTGTAAAATACGCCATATTTTCAACGATACCTAATACTGGTACGTTAATACTTTCTTGTTTAAACATTGCCACTCCTTTTTTAGCATCTGCTAAGGCAATGTTTTGAGGTGTACTTACCACGACCGCACCGTTAATTGGTACTGCTTGCACTATTGATAAATGTACATCTCCTGTTCCTGGAGGTAAATCTATTAATAAGAAATCTAACTCTCCCCAATCTGCATCAAAAATTAATTGATTTAACGCTTTTGAAGCCATTGGTCCACGCCAAATCACTGCCTGACTTGGATCTGTAAAGAAACCTAATGATAATAGTTTTACTCCATAACTTTCAATCGGCTTCATTTTTGAACGCCCATTTACGTTTACCGCTAATGGTTTTTCTCTTTCTACATCAAACATTAAGTGCTGTGATGGTCCATAAACATCGGCATCTAACACTCCTACTTTGAAGCCCATTTTAGCTAATGAAACAGCCATGTTTGAGGTAATGGTAGATTTTCCTACTCCTCCTTTACCTGATGCGATGGCAATAATATTTTGAATATTAGGAATTTCTTTTCCCCTAATTTGATTTGGGTTTTCTTTTTGTTGAACTTCCACCTTCACATTCACTTTTACATCGATTTTTTGATCAACGTGTTGGTGAATTGCTTTCATTATCTCAACTTCTACCTTCTTTTTTGCTTGTAATGATGGATTTGAAATAGTAACATCTACAATAACCTCATCTCCAAATGTAACTACATTGGTTATATTTTCGTTTTCTACTAAACTTTTACCTTCTCCTGGTGCCGTTATGGTTTCTAACGCTTTGTATATATCTTGTTTTTTAAAACTCATGTTTTATGCTATATGCTTTAAACAGCAAGCGGTAGGCTTGTTGCTTATTTTTATTTAATCTTAACTGCAAAGATACGTTTTAGCCCTCAGAAAATAAAGTCTTTAGATTGGTAATATTTATAGGTTGATAAGTTGGTTTTATAGATGATTTTAAACTTGATTTTTTTAGAAAAAATCAAGAAATATAACCTTTCTCAAACCCGTATGTTAATAACGCTTCATACGGATTACCCTCTAGACCTAAAAGTTGCGCAAACGCTGGTTCAGTTTTAAATCCTTGTTGTTTTAGAGCTATAATTTTAGACCTGAATTCTTTTCCTTCTTTTAACAATACTTGATATTCGATAAGCATATGTAGATATGAGTCTTGCTCTTCTGATAGTTTATTTTGTACAAAAATCTCTATTGGAAAAGCCTTATACTCAAATGTAATGATTGTTGTTTTTAAGTTTTTGTATGATGGTATCGTCTTTATTTCAAACCTTGAAAACTCTCTATAGTTTTCGCTCACAACTTTTACAAGCTCTTCATGATTATCACTTTGACAAATAATATCTAAATCACTTGAGTCTACATCAATATTTATGGGTATAGTACCCACTAAAATAGGATTGAAGTGTTTTAATAGTTCAAAAATATTCAGCTCTAATAATACTTTATGAGCTTCTTTTTGACGGACAGTTCCTTCTTTTAAGTATGTTATATCTCTGAAGTTTATCACAATTCTTCACTTGGATTCCAAAATACCTTTTCAAAATCTTGAATTTCATTCTCAACCACCTCTATTCCTTCACTTTCTAACAATTGTTGCATAAGATTTGTTCCGTCAAAATGATGTTTTCCTGTTAATAATCCTTTTCTATTAACTACTCGATGCGCTGGTACTTCTTTTTCTGAAGAGTTATTCATTGCCCAACCAACCATTCTTGCTGAACGAGCTGCTCCTAAATAGGTAGCTATGGCTCCATAACTTGTAACTCTTCCATGTGGTATTAAACGTGCTACTTCGTACACTTTTTCGAAGAAATTTTTATCTGCCATGTGGTAAAGATAGGATTCTTTTAAAAAATATACGAATATGGTTCTCGATACAATTTTCACTCATTTCAATCTTGAAAATCACTCGAACGGACATTTATCAAAAAACCAATACGTTAGCGGTTACAGCAAGCTACCATGTAACTCGGAAAGCACGACCCAAAAGGAAACGTCCGAGGCAAAAAATCCTGCAAAAAGCAGGATTAGTAATTAAGTTTAAATTTTATATAAGTAATCGGTTTTCCGATTTCTAAATATTGTTTTTCGTAGAATGTTTGAGTACTGGTTACCTCTTCTGGGCTGTACACATTTTTATACACATCGTGATTAGCGTGCAAAATTTCGTGACCTTCTCCATGCAATAAACCTAAAGTGTAACCATGCATGAATTCACTATCAGTTTTTAGATTAACTGTTCCTTCTGAATTTAAAATACCATGATATTTCTTTAAAAATTCAGAATTCGTCATACGGTGCTTAGTACGTTTATACTTAATTTGTGGGTCTGGGAAGGTTATCCAAATTTCGGAAACTTCATTTTCAGCAAAAATATAATCTACTAACTCTATTTGTGTTCTAATAAAAGCTACATTTTCCATGTTATTTTCTAGTGCTGTTTTAGCTCCTCGCCAAAATCGTGCACCTTTAATATCAATTCCAATAAAGTTTTTATCAGGATTTTTTTCTGCTAAAGCAATCGTGTACTCTCCTTTACCACAACCTAGCTCTAAAACTATTGGATTGTCGTTTTTAAAAAAAGTATTCCATTTTCCTTTATAAGAAAAATCGTTAATTACTTCTTCGCGTGTTGGTTGAATAACGTTAGCAAACGTTTCATTTTCTTTGAAACGTTTTAATTTATTTTTGCTTCCCAAAGTGTGTAGAAATTAGGCTCTATCTTCTGTTCCTTCTCTTTTAAAACGAGCAGCTTCTTTCATCCAATATGCAAATAACACTAATAACACTAATAAAAAGAACCAGTTTACAGCGTTTGAAGTCCACCAACCTGCATCTGATTTAGCTAACGTTAAGCGTAACCAATTGAATGGTGCAAATAAAAAGTCGGTAAATAAACTACCAATCCATCTAAAAATATTGCCTGCTATCATATCTTAAGTATCTTTACAGCTGCAAAAATATAAAAAGAAACAATGTTAGCCAATTTTTTCGGTAAATCTAAGCCTATAAATTTTATTGTACTGTTTGTACTGTTTTTAGGGTATTTTGTTTTAAGTATTTTTTCTAAGCAATTATCTTTTAATTTAATTAAAGAACTTGGTTTGTTTTTAGTTGTTTTTTCTGTATACAACTTTATTCTTGCCAAGAATTTATTGACTTATGATAATTCTTTTGCTTTTTTGTTTTTTGTAATACTAATAGGTTTTTTTCCTGATACTATACAGATAAATAAAACTTTTTATGCTAACTTAACTATACTTCTTTTTTTACGAAAAGTATACAGTTTACAGTCTTCAAAAAACATGCTGCATAAATTGTTTGATGGTGGTTTGTGGCTTGGAGTATCGTTTTTAATAGAACCTTATGCTCCTTTATTATTAATATTACTTTACCTATCTATATTTTTACATCAACGATTTACTTATCAAACATTATTAACTCCTATAATTGCTTTTTGCTCTCCTGTTTTTT
This sequence comes from Tenacibaculum sp. TB-53, assembly GCF_059716285.2. Lineage (NCBI taxonomy): Bacteria > Pseudomonadati > Bacteroidota > Flavobacteriia > Flavobacteriales > Flavobacteriaceae > Tenacibaculum > Tenacibaculum sp. TB-53. Next base: position 2,576,020 of record NZ_CM202790.1, read on the forward strand.
TATACTTCACCTACTATTTTTGGTATGATAACCTTGAAAAATTTTGGTTACTTTTTGATTGGGATTTTTATCCTGATTTAAGCTTCTATTCTCATGAAAAGTATTTGTTCCCTATTCTTTTCATAAGCTTTTTTTTAATAGCTTCTATTTTTTTAAAAAGCCCAAAGGCACTTGCTATTAAAAATAAATTCAGAAAAAACTGGATATTAATTCTTACTCATCTTGTAATCACTACAGCTATTTTACTTTTAGTTCAAGACGGTTCTGGAAGTGAGTTTTTATATGTATTATTCCCTGTTTCTGTTATTTTAGCTAATGGAATTGAGTTTTTTCAAAAAAAATGGTATGCTGATGTTATTATTCTCTTATTCTTAATAGTGTCTTTTACAATGAGTGCTATTGCATAAACTACATTTTTGCTCCATAAGCTAAATCACCTGCATCTCCTAAACCTGGCACTATATAGCCTTTATCATTTAGTTTTTCATCAATATCACCAATCCATAAAGTAGTGCTCTCTGGCAAGTGTTTAGCTACATATTCTACACCTTGAACTGAACCAATAACCGAAGCTATTATTATTTCTTTTGGCGTTCCATACTTTTTTATGCCCTCATAAACCTCAACCATTGAACGGCCTGTTGCCAACATAGGATCTATAAGTAATAATGTTTTTCCATCTATTGAAGGCGAAGCAAAATACCCTACCACGATTTCAAACTCTTCGTCATTGTTTGGGTGATGGCGATATGCTGATATAAATGCATTCTCTGCATCATCAAAATAGTTTAAAACCCCATTGTGTAGTGGTAACCCTGCTCTAAGAATAGAACACAATACTATATCATTTTCTGGCAATTCTACCTTTTTTGTTCCTAAAGGCGTTGTTATTTCTTTAACCTTATAGTTTAACTCTTTACTTAACTCGTATCCTATCACTTCACCTATTCGTTCGATATTTCTACGAAAACGCATTGAATCTTTTTGAACTGATGTGTCTCTGAGTTCAGCTAGAAATTTATTAAGAATAGAATTTTGTTTGGCTAAATGATGAGTTTTCATGAGGTGTATTCTTTTTGTACGCTACAAAAGTAACAGATTTTATCAAGCTTTTATAAAGTTGGTTAGTGCTTTTAATAGTTCTTCTTTTGCTTCAACATAACTCATATGTCCGTTTGGTATTGCAATTAATGAGGTATTAGTTCTCTTTGCTTCTTCTTCAACAGTAGTATAATTTAATATTGGGTCATTTTTTCCTGCTATCATCAATCTCTTTTCTATTGTTTGTAAAACAACTTCCTTGTTTTCTCGCAAACGCATTCCCTCTGTTGCTGCAATATATCCTCTAACATGTGTTTTTAAGGCTTCTTCTCTTATTTTTTCTATTTCTTCGGATAACTGTAAACGCATGTTCTCTGCAAACAAGTTGCTAATTGACATTTTTACCAATGTTTCGTAATTTTCCTTAGCCATTTCAACAGCTCTGAGTCGCAACTTTTTTCGTTCTTCACTATCTGCTTGAGAGGTAGAGTTCATCAAACAAATTCCTTTTACATTTTTTTGATATTTTTCTGCAAATGCCAAGGCAACATATCCCCCCATGGAATGTCCAATAAAGGTAGCTCGACGAATTTTTAACTCTCTTAAAACAGATTTTACTGCTTCTGCCATTTCTTCCATCGTATGAATATACCCAACACATCCTGTTTTTCCATGCCCTAATAAGTCAATACAAATCACGCGATTTTTTCTGGATAACTCATCAACCACCTCATTCCACATAGTCCTATTTTCTAAAAACCCGTGTAATAAAACAATACTACTTCCCTTGCCAGTATCTGTATAAAAAACAGTGGTTTCTTTAAATTTTGCAATCATTTTTTAATGTATATTCGTCGCTTACTAATTTGTTAAGCAATGCACAAAACTAAGGAGATATTTATAAACGGATTTGCTTTATTTTCAATGTTTTTTGGAGCTGGTAATTTAATTTTACCTCCATTTTTAGGAAAAAATGCTGGAAGCTTATGGTTTTGGGTAACTATTGGCTTTTTTATTACTGCTGTTATTATTCCTATGATAGGTATTTTAGCCCATGCCAAACTACAGGGTACTATGTATGATTTTGGCAAAAAAGTCTCTCCAATTTTTAGTCTTATATATTGCTTTGTTGTATACACTATTTGTATTGCTTTACCTGCACCTAGAACTGCTTCGGTTACTCATGAAATGGCCATTGCTCCTTACTTTAGCAACAGTAGTTCTTTAGTTACTAGTACAATTTATTTCGGACTTGTTTTTCTTTTTACCATGAACCGGTCAAAAGTGTTAAACCTACTAGGCAAGTTTTTAACACCTCTTATTATAATCATTTTATTAGCTATTATTTTCGTTGGTTTTTTTACAGCCCCTGATATGATTGCTCCAACTACCCTTAAAGCTCCATTTGTTGATGGTTTGTTAGAAGGATATCAAACTTTTGATGCCATTGCTTCCATAGTTGTTGGTGGTGTCTTAGTCATTTCAATGAATTTTAATACGAATACAACTTTTGAAGAGAAAAAAGAGCTTATTACCAAAGCAGGTTTTATTGCTGGTATAGGCTTATTAATTATTTATGCTGGCCTTATTTATAATGGAGTTTTATTTAGTTCTACCTTTTCTGAAAGTGCTAATAGAACAGAAATCTTAAACTCTCTGAGCAATCAAACTTTAGGAAATATTGGAAGTGTTTTTCTTAGTGTTTTAGTTGCTTTGGCTTGTTTTACAACAGCGGTTGGAATTATTACTGGAACTGCCGATTATTTTAAAGGAATTAGCAATAACTCTCAAAAGGTCTTTACAATTACTGCTATTATTAGCTGTTTACTAGGAATTGCTGTTGGTCAATTTGATGTGAAATATATTATCAATATTGCACTACCTGCTTTGATGTTTATTTATCCTATTACTATTGTTTTAATTGTACTAAATGTACTTCCTGAAAAATACACCTCAATTTTAGTTTTTAAAAGTGTAGTAGCGGTAACCTTTTTATTTAGCATTCCAGATTTTTTAGGCTTTATTATCAATCCTAATTACTTAGTTGAAATAAAAAACAACATTCCCTTTGCTAATCATAATTTAGGGTGGGTATTACCTGCTATATTGAGTTTTGTTTTTGCTAATTTGATTAAAAGCAAAAAGCAAATTCCAACTGAATAAGTTACTTAATGAATGATATATTATATAAAAACAAAAAGCTCGTGATTACGAGCTTTTTGTTTTTATTTGAGTTGAGTATATTAAAAACGATACCCTAAATTTATTCCTACTCTAGGCACAATTGAACGAGCTTCTGAAGTAAACAGGTTTCTACCCAAACCTCCATATACATCAAGTACAAATCCTCCAGACGATACGTATTTTGAACCAAAGGCTAAACCTAAAGCTCCGTCAGTATATTCCTTATATTTTTTTATTGTACTCCCTTGAACTTCAACTTTTCTTTCTCCTGTATTTATTCCCATAAAAACTTCTCCAAAATAGTTCCAATTGCTATTGTTTGTAAAGTAATGACGAAAAAAAGGAGTAAACATTCGTTCTTCATTGTATCTAAAATCTGCTGATTTTTTTTCAAAGTTAAACAAAGCTGAAATACCAACCGAAGAACGATCAGTTGTATAGTACTCGTAAGACACCTCTAGCGTTTTAAAAGCCAATGCGTCTAGTAAATCTACTTTTACCTCTTGCTGTGCATACGTGAGAGAACTGATAAAAACTACAGTTGCTAATACTATTTTTTTCATTTTAATTTTTTACTAATTATAATTTATCTACTTCCTACAAGGATGATACCACAAACATACATCTTTTGTAAAAAACAGTTTGGTTATTTATCATTTCATGCTTAAGAACAGTTACAATTTGTATCACAGCTGCTATTTTTTTTAGGCTTAAAAAAGAACTTTTTCACTAAAAAAATAACGGCTCCACAAACGACTAGATATGTTAAAACTTCTTGCATTAACTTAAAAATTGATAGGCTATAAATGCTGATAAATAAGCCAAAACTCCCATACTTACTAGTTGAACCATTGGCCACTTCCAACTTTTTGTTTCCCTTTTTACTATTGCTAGTGTTGCCATACATTGCATTGCAAACGCATAAAATAACAATAAAGAAATTCCCGTAGCAAGGTTGAATCTTTTTTCTCCTGTTTCCGGGTTTATTTCTGACCTCATTTTTTGTTTTATAGTCGTTGTATCTTCTCCATCGTCTTCTACGCTATAGATAGTAGCTAATGTTCCTATAAACACTTCTCTTGCTGCAAAAGAACTAATTAGTCCAATACCTATTTTCCAGTCATAACCTAATGGTTTAACAACTGGTTCTATTGTTTTTCCTGCAATTCCTATATATGAGTTTGCCAACTTAGCAGATGCTATTTTTTTAGCTAAATCTTCTTCTGAAAGATTTTTATTTGCAGTATTCTCTATAACACTTTTCTCAGCATTTTCATAAGATGATGGTCCATGAGACGCTAAAAACCAAAGTACTATTGAAATTGCTAAAATGATTTTTCCTGCTCCAAAAACAAATGCTTTTGTTTTATCTAAGACATCAAAAAACACATTTTTTACTGATGGTATCTTATAATTAGGCATTTCAACCACAAAAAGTGAGTTGTTTTTTATTTTCAATGTTTTATGCAAAATATATGCTGCGATAATTGCTGCAGCAAAACCTAAAATATATAATGCTAATAAAGTAAACCCTTGTAAACTTAAAAAACCAAACAACTTAGTATCAGGAATAATTAATGCTATTAAAATTGCATACACCGGTAATCGTGCTGAACAGGTTGTAAAGGGTGTTACCAAAATAGTGATTAATCGTTCTTTCCAACTAGCAATAGTTCTAGTTGCCATAATTGCTGGAATAGCACATGCAGTACCTGAAATTAATGGAATTACACTTTTACCACTCATTCCAAAGCGACGCATAATTTTATCCATTAAAAATACTACTCTACTCATATAACCTGTTTCTTCAAGAATAGATATAAACAAGAATAAAATAGCTATTTGAGGTATAAAGATTACTACACCACCTACTCCAGGAATAATTCCGTCAGTTAATAAATCGGTGAACATTCCTGCAGGTAGTTGCGCTTTAGTAAACTCTGCGATATCAGCAAATAAACCATCAATAAGATCCATGGGAGTAGAAGCCCAATCGAAAATAGATTGAAATATCAATAATAACAATCCAAAGAAAATAACATACCCAAATATTTTATGAGTAAAAACTCTATCTAGTTTACTACGTACATCCGTAGCTTGAGAAGCATCTACCTTGTAGGTTTTATTTAAAACAGCATTTATTTGCTGATATCTATATATAGTTTCTTTATGTTGATACTTTTTTTGCTTTGTAATTTCTCCTTCAAATTCTTTTATTGCTTCTTTTTCTGAGGAAGAAAGTAATGGTTTATGATTTTTTGTAAGCATCATCCACAACTCATAAGCTGTAAATTCATTACTTACTTTAGCTAACTTTTCAAAGTAAGCACTATCAATCTTTTGAGATAATTCGTTGAAAGTTGAGTGTACTTTTAACGAATTATAATTAGCTACTTCTTTTTTTAAGTCATCAACTCCCTCGTTAGTCCTTGCCGACATTAACACTACTTTGGTATGTAGTTCTTTTTCTAAGGCTGGCACATCTATAGAAATCCCTTTTCGCTTTAGTTGATCAGCCATGTTTAACGCTAAAATCGTCGGAACTTCTAAATCTTGAATTTGCGAAAAGAGTAATAAATTCCTTTTTAAATTTTCAATATCAGCAACTACAACAATTACATCTGGTTTTTCTTCTTGATGCGTAGTCATCAAAGTTTTTAAAACAATACTTTCATCTATAGAGGTGGGATTAATACTATAAGTACCAGGTAAATCAGTAATCGTTGCATTTTTATCATTAGGCAATTTACAAACTCCTTGTTTTTTGTCAACCGTAACACCAGGGTAATTTCCTACTTTTTGGTTTAACCCTGTTAACTGATTAAACAATGATGTTTTACCTGTATTAGGATTTCCAATTAAGGCTACATTAATACGATTACTCATCAGCTATAGTTTTATAATTGAAATTTGACAAGCTGTTTCTTTTCGAATCGCTAAATGACTTCCGTTTACACATATATACATTGGGTCTTTTAATGGAGCTATTTGAAGCAACTCTACTTCACTTCCGGGTAAACACCCCATTTCTAATAATTTCAACGGAATTTTATCCAAGCACTCTTCAGATATAATTCCTTTTTCCCCTAAATGTAACGATGCGATAGTACTCAAAAGATATATTTTTAGCTTGCAAATATACTAAAATAGAATCGTTCTAAACAGTATACCAACACAATATTATGATTTATTTAATAGGTTGCTCTCTCTATTTGATGTCTTATATTTGTAGTATGACTTTCGACGATATTCTTGGGCAAGAACATATAAAAAACCACCTACAGCAATCGGCTGAAAATAACAGAATTCCGCATGCACAACTCTTTGTTGGTAAAGAAGGTAGTGGTACTTTACCAATGGCAATTGCCTACGCTCAATTCTTATTATGTAACTTCTCCGATAATGTAGAAGCCTGCAACATTAAATGTAGCAAACTACAGCATCCAGATTTACATTTTGCGTTTCCTGTAACTACAAATGATTCTGTTAAAAAGCACCCAGTTAGTAATTTATTTTTAGATGATTGGAGGTCTTTTATAGAGGAGCAACCTTATGGAAGTTTGTTTAATTGGTTACAACATATTGGTGTTGAAAATAAACAAGGACAAATTGGTGTTGATGAAGCGGAAGACATTGTAAAAAAATTACAGTTAAAATCATACGAAGGTGGTTTTAAAGTAATGATTATTTGGATGGCAGAAAAGATGAACATTGCCGCCTCTAACAAATTATTAAAACTGATTGAAGAGCCACCTAGTAAAACTATTTTCATCCTTATTACTGAAGATGAAGAGCAAATTATTAATACCATAAAATCTCGATGTCAGGCATTGCACTTCCCAGCACTAAGTGAAAGTGACATAGCCAATGCTCTAACACAACAAAAAGAAATATCAGAGAACGAAGCAATAAAGATTGCTCATCAATCAGAAGGGAATTATAACAAGGCTCTACACATTTTAAACAACAATTCAAACGATTTAGTTTTTGAACAATGGTTTATTACTTGGATTAGGGCTGCATTTAGAGCCAAAGGAAATGCCGCTGTTATTCAAGATTTAATTGGTTGGTCTGAAGAAATTGCTAAATCTGGTAGAGAAACTCAAAAACAATTCTTACAGTATTGTTTGCAATTTTTTAGGCAAGCTTTACTTCTAAATTACGGAACGCCAGATTTAGTTTTTTTAGAAACTCAGTCTGCAAACTTCGAACTCGCAAAATTTGCTCAGTTTATTCATAGTGCTAATATCTTAATCATAGAAAAAGAAGTAAGTGACGCACAGTATCATATTGAAAGAAACGGAAATGCTAAAATTATTTTGTTAGATTTATCTATTAAACTAACGCGTCTTCTACACACCAAAGAAGAAAAAATCCAATCTTAATCATGAAAACAAAACACATAATTACCGCACTTATTTTCGGAATACTTTTTGTTGCTTGTAAACAAGAAAAAAAAGGACCGCAATTACAAGAATATTTGGTTGGAAATTGGGAAACAACATATTTGAAAATTGAATATTTAACTGCCAACGAAACCGATAGCACTTCTGTTTTTGAAGACGATTTTAGCAAACCTAATTCAGGAAAAGCACAATCTACCTATAACAGCGATGGTACTTTTTCTGCATGGTTTGTACAAGCCGATGGGAAAAAAGTTGGTGAAACTAACGGTAAGTGGAAAACTAGTGGAGATAGTTTATTTGTTGATTATCCGTATTTAGGAAAGCAAGTACAAGCTTGGTATAAAATTACACAAACTAACAATGGTTTTAGCGCTACCTCTACTTATGACTGGGATAATGATGGAGAAACAGATGATACTTTGCTTATGAGAACTAAAAAAATTGAATTATAAAATTGCGTATTTTCAATAACATATCACTTCGAATTAGAATTTTCCTGTCAATGATACTTTTAGTGCTATTGGCATCAATTTTAATTGTAATGGTTACCATATACCAATACGATGAGCAAACAAAAGATTATAATACTGCACGTTTTGAACGTAAAGAGTTTTCTACAAAACAAGACATTGAAATAGAACTCAAACGCAGAACCACATATCCAGTAACTACTGAGAATTTAGCTAAAATTTTTCAAGATAGAATTTACGATATAGCATACGTTCATAAACTTACAATTTCTATGTATGATATGGATGGAAAGTTGCTAAAATCTTCCATTCCTTATAATTTTGATAAAAAAGAAGGACAAAACCTTCCTAATGAAACTGTTAAAGATTTAGCCAACAACTCAAATCATAAAATTTTAAAAAGTAGAACTGAAAAAGGTATCACTTACCAATCTTCATACACTTACTTAAACGACCCTCGTTTTAAAAGGATTGGAATTTTAGAATTACAAATTGCACAAGATAATGAAGAGCAAAAACATGAACTACGAGAGTTTATTTCTCGTCTATCATTAGTTTATTTGCTAATGCTCATTATTGCCATTGTTTTAGCTTACTTTTTATCAACTTATATTACTAGATCCATTCAAACCATCTCGCAAAAAATAAACGAGACCCGTTTAAATAAGCGTAACGAAAAAATTACTTTAAACTCTGCTAGTTCAGAAATCAATTCGCTGGTTGCCGCTTATAACAACATGATTGACCAGTTAGAAGAAAGTGCTGTAAAACTAGCGCAAAGTGAGCGAGAACAAGCCTGGAGAGAAATGGCCAAACAGGTAGCTCACGAGATTAAAAATCCGTTAACACCTATGCGCTTGTCAGTACAAAGTTTTGAAAGAAAATTCAATCCAGAAGATCCTAATATCAAAGAAAAAATGTCTGAGTACAGCGAAACGCTTATTCAACAAATTGATGTAATGAGTTCTATTGCTTCTGCTTTTTCTGATTTTGCTAAAATGCCTACACAGCGTAGAGAAAAATTGAATGTAGTTGATATCGTTAAACACTCGTTAGATATTTTTACTGAAGATTACATACATTATTTCCCTCAAGAGAGAGAGCTGTATGCAAGTTTAGACAAAACACAGTTGATACGAATTGTCACCAACTTAGTTAAAAACTCAATTCAGGCAATAAAAGACACTGATAAAAATCCTAAAATAGAAGTTAAAGTTGCTTCTGAAGGAAATAGTGTTAAAATAACAGTTTCTGATAACGGAAAAGGTATTAGTGAAGAAAATAAGGAGTTAATTTTCGAGCCTAAATTTACTACTAAAACTAGTGGAATGGGCTTAGGACTATCTATCATAAAAAATATAATTGAAGCGTATGACGGTACAATATCCTTTACTTCAACTAAAGGAGTTGGAACTGTTTTTACTGTAATATTACCTAAAACATAAACATAGTATGAATTTTGAAAATATTTTAGTTGAACAAACTAACGCATTGGCAACTATTACCATTAACCGACCAAAAAAATTAAACGCTTTAAACAAAGCTACTATTGAAGAGCTTCATAATGCTTTTAAAGCCTTGGAAGAAGATGCTAGTATTAAAGTAATTATTATCACAGGTAGTGGAGAAAAAGCATTTGTTGCTGGAGCAGACATCTCTGAATTTGCACATTTCTCTGTTGAAGAAGGAGGAATGTTAGCAAGAAAAGGGCAGGAAATTTTATTTGATTTTGTTGAAAATTTATCAACTCCTGTTATTGCCGCTGTAAATGGTTTTGCTTTAGGTGGCGGACTAGAATTAGCAATGGCTTGTCATTTTAGAGTAGCTTCAGACAATGCTAAAATGGGACTTCCTGAAGTTTCTTTAGGAGTTATCCCTGGTTATGGCGGAACACAACGCTTGCCTCAATTAGTAGGTAAAGGAAAAGCCATGGAGTTAATTATGACAGCAGGTATGATTTCTGCTGATGAAGCTAAAGAAACTGGATTGATAAACCATGTAACTTCGCAAGAAGAATTATTACCTTTAGCTCAAAAAATAGCTTCAAAAATTATGCGTAACTCTTCTGTTGCCATTAGTGCAGCAATTAAAGCTGTAAATGATAATTTTAAAGACGGTGTGAATGGTTTTGAAAGCGAAATTACAGAGTTTGGAAACTGTTTTGGAACTGAAGATTTTAAAGAAGGGACTACTGCTTTTTTAGAAAAACGTAAACCTGAATTTCCAGGAAAGTAATTTTTTTACTAAAGAAACAACTACAAAAAAATAGCATCTAAATTAAAACTTAGATGCTATTTTTACAATAAGGGGATTACATTAATAAAATGGGGGTTATTAACTGAAGCAAATATATACTAAATTCAACAACATCCAAATTTTAACATAAAATTTTTATTAAAATAACATATATTTTACATTCTAAACACAATAAATACTAAATAATTCCATTCCATTCTTTATAGAATTGTTCTAAAAAACCTTCCATATAAGCATGTCTTTGCTCCGCGATTGCTTTTCCTGTTGTAGTATTCATTTTATCTTTTAACAGCAATAATTTCTCATAAAAATGATTAATAGTAGGTGCTGTTGATTTTTTATATTCTTCTTTTGTCATTTTTAAATTAGGAGGAATTTCTGGATTGTACAATTCTCTATTTTTAAATCCACCATAATTAAAACAACGAGCTATTCCAACAGCTCCTATGGCATCTAACCGGTCTGCATCTTGGATAACATTTAACTCAGGAGAAGTGAAACTTTGTTTAAAGTTTCCTCCTTTAAAAGAGATATTGGTGATAATTTTTTCTATATGAGTAATTATTTCTTCTGATACTTGTTGACTTTCAAGAAAAGTTCTTGCTTTTTGCGGACCAACAGTTTCATCACCATTATAAAATTTGCTATCGGCTATATCATGCAACAATGCACCTAAAGAAACCACAAACACATCTACCTTTTCATCTTTTGCAATTAATAAGGCGTTTTTATATACGCGTTCAATGTGAAAAAAATCATGCCCTCCTTCTGCTCCTTTCAAGGTCTCTTTTACAAACTCAGTAGTATTCTGTATTATTTGTTCTCTGTTCATATTTCAAAAATAAAAATCCTGCACTTACAAGCACAGGATTTTAAACGTATTATTATAATTTATAACTAAGCAGTAACCGATGGCTTAACTAAATTGTTAGCTACTAAATATTCTGCTATTTGAATTGTATTAGTTGCCGCTCCTTTACGTAAATTATCAGCAACAATCCACATGTTTAACGTGTTTGGCTGAGATTCGTCTCTTCTAATTCTACCTACAAAAACTTCATCTTTATTATTTGCTAAAATAGGCATTGGGTATACATTATTTTGTACATCATCTTGTACAATAACACCTTCAGTTTGCGTAAGTAACTTACGTACTTTATCTAATTCAAAATCATTTTCAAACTGAACATTTACAGCTTCAGAATGTCCTCCTGCTGTTGGTATTCTAACCGCTGTAGCTGTTACTGCAAAAGAATCGTCTCGTAAAATCTTTTTAGGTTCTTTTACCAGCTTCATTTCTTCTTTAGTATATCCATTTTCTAAAAATACATCACAATGTGGTAATGCATTTCTTCCAATAGGGTGCGGATATGCCATTTCGCCTTCAACTCCCGCTTCTTCATTATCTAATTGACGAACCGCTTTAACACCAGTTCCCGAAACTGATTGATACGTTGAAATTACCACACGTTTCATTTTATACTCTTTGTGTAACGGAGCTAATGCCATTACCAATTGAATCGTAGAACAATTTGGGTTTGCAATGATTTTATCTTCACTGGTTAATACATCTCCGTTAATTTCTGGAACAACTAATTTCTTCGTTGGATCCATTCTCCACGCTGAAGAATTATCAATTACCGTTGTCCCTACTTCAGCAAATTTAGGAGCCCATTCTAAAGAGGTATCTCCACCAGCCGAAAACAATGCAATGTCTGGTTGCATAGCTACTGCTGTTTCTAAACCTACTACTGTATAATTTGTTCCTTGAAACTCAATTTGATTTCCTACTGAACGCTCTGACGCAACAGGAATTAATTCTGTTACTGGAAAATTACGTTCTGCCAATACTTGTAACATTACATTACCTACCATTCCGGTAGCTCCTACCACTGCTACTCTCATTTTTTTGATTTTTGAGTATAAAATTTATTGTTTGTATGCTACAAAGGTTTAAAAAAAACAAATTGGTTGTATCTCTTTTGTTAGAAAAAATACGTTAAAATTTAAAAAATATACCATTTAGGCTTAAATAGTATTGTTTTAAACAGTAAAAATCAAAAAATCAGTACATTTGCACCGGTTTTCTAGAAAAACCACAACATTTTTGTTTAACTTAAAAAAGTATAGCATGCAACTGTACAACAAGTTAAGCGCAGAAGAACGCGCTAAATTAATTGATGATGCGGGTAAAGACCGTATTACTATCTCATTCTATCAATATCATAAGATAGAAAACCCAACTTTATTTAGAAATAAATTATTCCTTGAATGGAACGAACTAGATGTTTTAGGAAGAACATACGTTTCATACGAAGGAATCAATGCTCAAATATCTGTTCCCTCAGAAAACTTTCTAGCGTTAAAAAAACAACTAGATAGTATTTCTTTTTTAAATGGAATTCGTTTAAACGTAGCTATTGAGCACGATAATAAATCGTTTTTAAAACTAAAAGTAAAAGTTCGTAACAAAATTGTTGCTGACGGATTAAACGATGACACTTTTGACGTTACTAACAAAGGAGTCCATTTAAATGCAAAAGAGTTTAATGAAATGCTAGCAGATCCAAATACGGTTTGTGTAGATATGCGTAACCATTACGAAAGTGAAATTGGACATTTTGATGGCGCAGTAACTCCAGATGTTGATACATTTAGAGACTCTTTAGATATTATTGAAGAAGATTTAAAAGACCATAAAGAAGATAAAAACTTATTAATGTATTGTACAGGTGGAATTCGATGCGAAAAAGCTTCTGCCTACTACAAACATAAAGGCTTTAAAAATGTTTTCCAACTTGAAGGTGGAATTATTGAATATACTCGTCAGGTAAAATCAGAAGGTTTAGAAAACAAATTTTTAGGTAAGAATTTTGTTTTTGACCACCGAAGAGCTGAAAAAATTTCTGATGATGTAATTGCCAATTGTCATCAATGTGGAAAACCTTGCGACACACATACTAATTGTGCTAACGAAGGTTGTCACTTATTATTCATTCAATGTGATGAATGTGCTGAGAAAATGGAAAACACCTGTTCTCCTGAATGCCAAAACATCATTCATTTACCTTACGAAAAGCAAAAAGAATTGCGTAAAGGAAAACACGCAAGCAATAAGATATTTAAAAAAGGACGTTCAGAAGCTTTAAAATTTAAAAAGTAATGCAAAAGATTGAGTTAATGGCTCCTGCTGGTAATTTTGAATCGTTACAGGCAGCTTTAGACAATGGATGTGATTCTATATATTTTGGTGTAGAGCAATTAAATATGCGTGCTCGAGCATCTATCAATTTTACCTTAGATGATTTAGAAGAAATATCACGTAGGTGTTCAGAAAAAAATGTTCGTACCTATTTGACTTTAAATACGATTGTTTATGATCATGATTTATCGATTGTAAAAACTTTAATCAAAAGAGCCAAAGAAGCTAATATTACTGCGGTAATTGCAATGGATCAAGCTGTAATTGCCATGGCTAGGGCTGAAGGTATGGAGGTTCACATTTCTACTCAAATTAACATTACCAATATAGAAACGGTTAAGTTTTATGCCATGTTTGCTGACACTGTGGTATTGAGTAGAGAATTGAGTTTACGTCAAGTAAAAAAGATTACCGAACAAATTGAAAAAGAAGAAATCAAAGGACCTTCTGGTCGTTTGTTAGAAATTGAAATTTTTGGTCACGGAGCACTTTGTATGGCTGTTTCTGGGAAATGTTATATGAGTTTGCATTCACACAACTCATCTGCAAATAGAGGAGCCTGCAAACAAAATTGTCGTAAAAAATATACAGTGATTGATCAAGAATCTGGTTTTGAAATGGAATTAGATAATGAGTACATCATGTCTCCAAAAGATTTATGTACGATTGATTTCTTAGATCAGGTTGCTGATGCTGGAATTAAAGTATTAAAGATTGAAGGTCGTGGTCGTGCTCCTGAATATGTTGCCAAAGTAATTAAATGTTACCGTGATGCCATTGACAGTTTATATAATGGAACTTACGATAAAGAGAAGGTGATTAGCTGGATGCAAGAATTGGAAAAAGTGTACAATCGTGGTTTCTGGAACGGGTATTACTTGGGGCAAAAATTAGGAGAATGGAGTAAAGAACCTGGTTCACACGCTACTCAAAAGAAAGTATACTTAGGAAAGGGAATGCATTATTTTCCAAAAGCAGAAGTTGGAGAGTTTAAGATTGAAGCCTACGATTTAGCAATTGGCGATACTATTCTAATCACAGGACCTACTACAGGTGCTCAAGAAATGGAATTAAAAAGCATGTTTGTAAACGATAAAGAAGCACAAACCGCTACCAAAGGCGATGAAGTTACCATGAAATTAGATTTCAGGATTCGTCCATCAGATAAGTTATACAAAATTGTTAAAACTGAATTTGCCAAAAACTAATGGTTGTAATTACCTTACAAAGAAACAAATGTATTGGCTGTAATTATTGTGTGGAGTTAGCACCCGCACAATTTCAAATGTCTAAAAAAGATGGGAAATCGGTTTTACTACATTCTTCTGAAAAAAAAGGTTTCTTTACCATAAAATCACACGACGATAGTATTTTTGAAGCTTCGCACGAAGCCAAGAAAGCATGTCCAGTTAAAATTATTGAGGTAAAACAAGTATAGTTTTAGAGAAAAGACCGCTTCGCTGTTAGAAAAAAGAATCAAGACTAACAAAAAGCTCTCTTACGAGGGCTTTTGTTATTTTTACAGAATGGAATTACAACCTCCTTTTCGTAAAATTATTCATGTAGATATGGATGCTTTTTATGCATCTGTAGAGCAATTGGATAATCCTGAATTGCGAGGAAAACCTGTTGCTGTTGGTGGTAGCGAAGTTCGAGGTGTGGTTTCTGCTGCCAGTTACGAAGCTAGAAAATTTGGAGTTCGTTCTGCCATGAGTGGTGTGTTGGCTAAACAAAAATGTCCGCATATCATTTTTGTCCCTCCAAGATTTGATCGTTACAAAGAAATTTCTTCTAAAATTAGGAAGATATTTTACGATTATACCGATTTGGTAGAACCTCTATCGCTAGATGAAGCTTACTTAGATGTTACTGAAAACAAAAAAGGAAATCCGTCGGCTAGTATGATTGCTCAAGAAATTCGACAACGAATTTGGGAAGAATTAGAGCTACGAGCGTCGGCAGGAATTTCCATCAATAAATTTATTGCCAAAGTAGCTTCAGACATTAATAAACCTAACGGACAGAAAACTATTAACCCAGAAGAAGTTATCGAGTTTTTAGAACAATTACCTGTAAATAAGTTTTATGGAGTAGGTAAAGTTACCGCTGCAAAAATGCACAATCTAGGTATTTTTACAGGCCTAGATTTAAAACAAAAATCATTAGAAGAGCTTTCCAAGTTGTTTGGAAAATCGGGAGTACATTATTACAATATTGTTAGAGGCATTCATAATTCAGCAGTAAAACCTAATCGAATTCGAAAGTCAATCGCTGCTGAAACTACTTTTAGAGAAAATCTATCTTCAGAGGTTTTTATGTTAGAACGTCTTGATAAAATTGCTGACGAACTAGAACGTCGAATGAAAAAATCAAATACTAAGGGAAAAACCGTAACTCTTAAAATTAAATACAGTGATTTTACGCAACAAACACGTAGTAAAACTACCAACCATTACTTACAATTAAAAAAAGAGTTCTACCCAATTGTAAAAGAGTTATTGTACCAAGATACACTTAATAACTCTGTTAGGTTATTAGGAATCTCTTTTAGTAATTTAAATACTGAGAAAACTGAACCTGTTTGGGTACAGTTACGATTTGATTTTTAAAGTATTGGTATTTTCAACGAAACTTTGGTGCCTTTAGGGTTTCCTTCTTTGTCAATTATATCTGTATAAATTAATGAATAATTATTAGCATATTCGTTGGCAAAGTTTCGTAATCGTTCTTTGGTTAAATCTATACCTATAGATCTGCGATTAAGCGACTTGTTTTTTCTAATTTTCATAGCCGCGTCCCTACCAATTCCATTATCTACAATATCAATTTGTATAAATTCGTCTGATATTTTTGTAACTGACAACGAAACTTCTTTTTTTCCTTTCTTAGATGAAAGTCCATGCCAAATAGAATTTTCTAAGAAAGGTTGCAATATAAGTGGTGGAACTTTTATTCTTTCAATATTTACACCTTCATCTACTTTTTCTATATAGTTTACTTCGTTAGATAGTCGAATATTTTCAATACTCATATATAAATTCATTGTTTTTAGTTCTTCACTTA
Organism: Tenacibaculum sp. TB-53; assembly: GCF_059716285.2. NCBI lineage: Bacteria > Pseudomonadati > Bacteroidota > Flavobacteriia > Flavobacteriales > Flavobacteriaceae > Tenacibaculum > Tenacibaculum sp. TB-53. The sequence continues at coordinate 2,592,642 of NZ_CM202790.1, forward strand.
ATGTTACCTCCTTTACAGATGAAGATTCTAAAATACTTCGAATTAGTTTTGAAAACTTATTTAAGTAATATACAGCATTTTTCTGCTCATTATTAATAACGTATAGTTTTATTGAATTTAATGCGTTAAACACAAAGTGTGGATTCATTTGAATTCTTAGAGCTTCTTGCTCTAACATTAGTATTTTCTTATCATTATTCAATAAGCGTTGCCTGTAAATTGAGTATAATAACACCCCTAATAAAGCTATTGAAACTAATGCTATAATTAAAACATTTCTATTTCTTAATAGTTTTAATTTAGCTATTTCATTCTCTTTTGCTAGACTCTTTATTTTATTATTACTTACTTCATTATCATACTTATTAATAAGGTTATTAACGTATAAAATGTTCTTATCGTTAAATGTTTTTCTCTCTCCTTCTATAGCTTTTTTATAAAAGCTATATGCTTTTTCATAATTCTTCTTTTTTTCATATAATTCAGATAAATATAGATTAGAATGGTTTACTCCTGATGGAATTTTATGTTTATTAGCAACTTCTAAACTTTCTTCTAAGTATACTTTTGCTTTATCTAAACTATCTAATTTTAATAATACGTTTCCAAATGTAACATAGACATCTGAAGTATAATAATGATTACCAATACCTTCAGAAACAGATACTACTTCGTTTATGTATTTGTATGCCTCCTTATATTTACCCTGTAATAATAAAACCTTGCTAATACTAGTATGACAAATTACCTTACCTATACTCGAATTATTTTCAACATTATATTGTAATGATTTATTATAATGTTCCAAAGCAGCATCTATATCACCAAGGTTTTGGAAAGCAAGCCCTATATTTTGATGATTAATAGCTAAACCTCTTTTATCATTTGTTTTTTCTTGAATTAAAATTGATTTTTTAAACTTTTCTAATGCTAATTGATATTGTTTAAGAGCTAAGTATATATTACCAATACTATTATTTGATATACTAATACTAATTTTAGTATCAACATCAGGAAACTCAATCTTATCAGCTAACTCCAGTGCCATTTGATGATAATTCAATGCACTCCTAATCTTATCTTGTCGTCGATATACTACGCCTATCTGATTTAAGGTAACGATTTCTGCGTTTACATCCTTAATTTCTTTTGATAAATCAAGTGCTCTAATATGGCTTTTTATAGAACTATCAAAAAAAGAATTATTTCGATAATATTTACCTAACAAGTTATAGGCATGTATTTCCCCTAATTTATAACCTACTTTTTTACTTTTATTTAAAAGAAAAGTTATTTCTTCTTCCTCAAAGTTTTTACGTTTAAAAAGGCGCTGTAAGTCATAATAATTATCTATTTTTTTTTCAGTAGCTAATTTAATTAAACTATCTATTGTGTTTTTGTCTCTTTGTGAAAAACCCAAAAAAACAATGAAAAATAAAAAGGTTGTAATTATTAATTTTTTCATTTAAAACTTCTCAAGAAAATCAGATTTTCTCTGTCTAGAAACAGGAATCTTATGGTTATTTTCTAACACAACATAGCCGTCAGACTTCAAAAATTCTTTTATTTTATTCAAGTTAATAATATATGAGTTGTGTATTCTAAAAAAATGATCTTCGGGGAGTAATTGATTTATTTCTTTTAGTTTTTTTGTTACTACTATTTTTTTATTAGTTCCTGTAGTATATATTGTTGAATAATTACCGTCAGATTCTACAAATAAAATCTCATCTTGAGCTAGAAAAACTAATTTTCCATCAGTATTAATGGTAATCTTTCTTCTATTAAATTTTTTATTAAAACTTGATAATATTTTTTCTACCTTTTCAGTATTATTATTCTTCTTATAATGTTGTTTAATTCTTCCTATTGTTTCTTCCAAATCATCGGAATCAATAGGTTTCAGCAAATAATCTATAGCTTGGTTTTTTAAAGCCTTTATAGCATACTCATTATATGCTGTAGTAATGATTATAGCGAAATTTTTATTCTCTAATTTTTCTAGTAATTGAAACCCATCCATCGTAGGCATTTCAATATCTAAAAAAAGACAATCGATAGTATTCTCGTTAATAAATTTAATTGCTTTTTCTGCTATTGTAAATGTTTCTATGATTTCTATATCATTTTCAAAGGTTGACAATTCCCAAGAAAGTCCTTGTATTGCTTTAGGTTCATCATCAACTATAACTGCTCTCAACATTTTATATACATTTGTACCAAATGTAACAGATAATATTTTAAAAAAGAAATGTCAAGCATAGCTTTTGTTACAAAAAATTAAAGCTAAATGATTTCTGTATATATTTTTTACCATTTACACATAAAAGCACACCATTTATACATCCTTTACTCTAAAAAAGATTCTTTTATATGATATTTGTAGTGTAATACACAAGGGGAATCATATTGATAAATTGGGGGATTAATCAATAATGATATTAAGTTATAAAAACACCACTTTAAAGTGGTGTTTTTTTATATATAAATTTCAATGTTCGTTTAATTTACATGCACAAAAAAAGCTCAACTAAATTTAAATTTAGTTGAGCTTTTTATCTTATCCTAATCAGTTAGTTTCCTAAGCCTCAAATGGAGTAACAGAAACGTATGATTTATTATCTCTTTTCTTTTGGAATTTTACAACACCATCAACTTTAGCATGTAAAGTATGATCTTTTCCCATGTAAACATTTTCACCTGGATTGTGTTGAGTTCCTCTTTGACGAACAATAATGTTACCTGCAATAGCAGCCTGTCCTCCAAAAATCTTTACTCCTAATCGTTTCGATTCTGATTCACGACCGTTCTTCGAACTACCGACACCTTTCTTATGAGCCATCTTTGTAAGTTTTTAAAGTTAATTATTTACTTAATGCTTCAATTAATTCTGCTTTCTTTAAAGAAGTGTATCCTGAAATACCTTTTTCTTTAGCTAAAGCTTTTAATTCTGCAACAGTCATTGAACTTAAATCTGTCGATTCTTCTTTAACCTCTGTTTTAGGAGTTTCTTTTTTAGCTGCTGCCTTTTTAACTCCTGATGCAGAAATTCCTTCGATTTGGATTTCAGTTAAATACTGTCTGTGTCCATTTTTCTTTTTGTAACCTTTTCTTCTTTTCTTTTTGAAAACGATTACCTTATCACCTTTTAAGTGACCTAAAATCTTTGCAGTTACTCCTGCACCTTCTATAGCTGGGGCGCCAATAGTTACGTTTCCTTTATCTTCAATAAGCATTACATTATCAAAAGTTACTTTTGATCCTTCTGCTTCTGGTAAACGGTGTACGTATACTTTTTGGTCTTTTGCTACTTTAAATTGCTGCCCTGCTATCTCTACGATTGCGTACATACTATTTGTTTTGCGTTTATACTTTATTCACACTTTCTTAATAAAAATGCGGGTGCAAATATACATTTTTTACTTCAAAAAAAAATGTATTACTCAGAAAATTACTCTTTTAAGATAAAAAAGTTTAATTTTTATTGTTTTGAGTGTAACAATTACTATAACTTCACGTCACATACACGAAAATATTAAAAATTAAACTTTAATCAATGAGAAAAAGAGTTATCACTCTAGCTTCAGCTTTTATAGCATTTCATTTTACGTATGCTCAAAAAGTTGATTTTGAAGAGTATGATTTAAGCAATGGAATGCATGTTATTTTACATCAAGATAATACAGCACCAGTAGTAACAACATCTGTTATGTACCATGTAGGCGCGAAAGATGAGCAACCAAATAGGACAGGAATGGCTCACTTTTTTGAGCATTTATTATTTGAGGGTACAAAAAACATAAAAAAAGGAGAGTGGTTTAAAATAGTTTCCTCTAATGGAGGTACTAATAATGCTAACACTACCGATGATAGAACTTATTATTACGAGGTTTTTCCTTCTAATAATTTAGAATTAGGCTTATGGATGGAGTCTGAACGCTTATTACACCCAATTATTGGTCAAGAAGGTGTAGATACACAAAATGAGGTTGTAAAAGAAGAGAAGCGCTTACGTGTAGACAACCAACCTTACTCTCGTTTTTTAGAAAATGTTAAGAAAAACATGTTTAAAAAACATCCATATAAGGGAACTACTATAGGTAAGATGGAGCATTTAGATGCTGCTACCTTAGAAGAATTCTTAGCATTTAATAAAAAATATTATGTTCCAAACAATGCTACTTTGGTAGTTGCAGGAGATTTTGAGCTTAAAGAAGCTAAACGACTTATAAAAGATTATTTTGAGCCTATACCTAGAGGTAAAGATATAGTAAGAAATTTTCCGAAAGAAGACCCTATTACAAAAGAGTTTTTTGCCAAAGCTTACGACCCTAACATTCAAATACCTGCAATTATGGCTGCTTATAGAACTCCTTCTATGAAAACCAGAGATGCTAGAGTGTTAGATATGATTTCTACTTATTTAAGTGGTGGAAAAAGCTCTGTACTTTATAAAAAATTAGTTGATACTAAAAAAATAGCTTTACAGGCTGGTGCAATAAACCTAAGTCAAGAAGATTATGGGACCTATATTTTATTTGCACTTCCGCTAGGAAATAACTCTTTACAAAGTTTAGTAAAAGAAATTGATGAAGAGGTTGTAAAACTTCAAACAAATTTAATTTCAGAAAAAGATTATCAAAAGCTACAAAATAAATTTGAAAACAACTTTGTGAATGCAAACTCAAGTGTAGAAGGTATTGCTAATTCATTAGCTCGCTACAATGTATTGTATGGTGATACTAATTTAATAAATACTGAAATTGATATTTATAGATCAATTACACGTGAGGAAATTAGAGACGTAGCAAAAAAATACTTAAACACTAACCAACGTTTGGTAATGGAATATTTACCAGAATCAAAAAAATAATTCAGTAATAAGACATTCAATATGAAAAAAATAATAATAGCAGCATTAGCAGTTGTAAGCATGTCTTTTGCTGTAAATGCTCAAATAGATAGAAGTGTACAACCAAAGCCAGGGCCAGCTCCTAAAATTAAGTTAGGGAAAGCCGAAAAGTTCAAATTAAACAATGGTTTACAAGTAATTATGGTTGAAAACCATAAATTACCAAGGGTTTCTGCTTCATTAACAATTGATAACCCTATTTATTTAGAAGGTGATAAAACAGGTGTTTCTCAGGTTATGGGAGACATGCTAGGTAACGGCACAACAAATATGCCTAAAGATGAGTTTAATGAAAGGGTTGATTACCTTGGAGCAAATGTTTCTTTTAGAAGCAATGGAGCCTCAGTAAGATCATTAACAAAGTATTTTGGAGAGGTTTTAGGTTTAATGGCTGACGGGGTTAAAAACCCTAAATTTACACAAGAAGAGTTTGATAAAGTAATTGAACGTACTTTAGAAGGAATTAAATCTAACGAAAAAAGTGTAGAAGCTGTTGCTAGAAGGGTTGAAGATGCTTTAGTATATGGTAAAAATCATCCGTATGGCGAGTTCATAACTAAAGAAAGTATTAAAAATATTACACTACAAGATGCAAAAAACAATTATAACACCTACTACAAGCCAAATAACGCATACCTTGTAATAGTTGGAGATATTAACCCTACTGAGACTAAAAAATTAGTTAAGAATTTATTCAGCGATTGGAAAAAAGGAACCATACCTACCACTAGCTACAATGTACCTACCAATGTTGAAACTACTGAAATTAATTTTATAAACATGCCAAATGCAGTACAATCTCAAGTAGCTGTAATTAACACAGTTGATTTAACATTAGGTGATAAAGATTATTACGCAGCTCTATTAGCAAATAATATTTTAGGAGGCGGTGGTACTGCACGTTTATTCATGAACTTGCGTGAAGATAAAGGCTATACATACGGGTCTTATTCGAATCTTTCACAAGATAAAAATAAAAATGCTGGTGTTTTTAAAGCAAGTGCAGCTGTAAGAAATATAGTTACAGATAGTGCTGTTGTAGAAATTCAAAAAGAAATTAATAAAATTCGTTATCAAAAAGTAACACCTGAAGAATTAAAAAATTCAAAAGCTGAATATATAGGTAGTTTTGTACGTAATGTTCAAAAACCATCTGTAGCAGCGAATTTTGCATTAAATATTGCTCGTTATAATTTACCAAACAATTTTTATGAAAAATATTTAGAAAATATCAACTCTGTTACTTTAGACGATGTACAAAACGCAGCAATTAAACATTTCAGAGGAGATAAAGCTCGTATAATTATTACAGGTAAAGGAATTGATGTTTTAAAGAACTTAGAAAAAACATCAGAATATAAAATAAATTATTTTGATGCGTATGCTAACCCTACTAAAAAACCTGAAATGAGCTTACCTATTCCTGAAGGAACTACAGCAAGTTCAGTTATTAACAATTACTTTAAGGCTATTGGAGGATTAGATAAAGTAGGAAACGTGAATTCTTTAATGATTTCTTCTGAAGCAAAAGTTCAAGGAATGCAATTAAGTTTAGTCCAAAAAAGCGCTACACCTAATAAATCTTCTGTAGTCGTTTCTATGATGGGCAACGTAATGCAAAAAGTAATTTTTGACGGAACTAAAGGATATCAAGAAGTTCAAGGTCAGAAAAAAGAAATGACAGGTGAAGATTTAGAAGAAGTTAAAAACACTGCTGCTCCTTTTGCTGACAAAGCTTATAAAACAGGCACTTTGGACAGAATTGAGCCTATAGACGGAAACAATGCTTATGTGATTAAACATGGTAAAAAAGAAATCTTTTATGATGTAAAATCTGGGTTAAAGGTTAAAGAGGTTAAAACCGCTAAAGGACCACAAGGAGAAATGAAAGTACCTGTTGTTTTTTCAGATTACAAAGAAGTAAATGGAATTAAATTCCCTCATAAAATGATTCAAAAGAATGGACCAATGACTTTTGAGTTCATCACGAAAGAAATTAAAATTAATGAAGGGGTTTCTGACGCTGATTTTAAATAATAGTTAGACTTAAATCTATAAAAACTAAAAAAAGAGCCAAAATATTATATTTTGGCTCTTTTTATTTAAGTCATTTTTAAAATTATCTTGCTTTATTTACCAACCAAACTCCAAGCAGAATAATTCCTCCCGCTAACAACTGAATTAAACTTAATTTTTCTCCATCAATAATTCCCCACATTACAGCAACTGCTGGAATTAAATATGTTACAGAAGCTGCAAAAACAGGAGATGATAAATGCACCATTTTATTAAATAACACTTTTGCTACTCCTGTACCTACAACAGCTAATATTGCTACATAACCCAATGCAGAAGTTGTTTCTGCTGTTATTGCAAAAGTTGAAAAAAAGCCAGAAAACGCTAAAACCATAAATGCTGGAACAGTAAGCACTACAAAATGTCCAACTGTTATTGCTAAAGCATCCAAATCAAATAAGTATTTTTTTATTGTATTAACGTTAAAAGCATAACCTATTGACGCAACTACTACTAATAATGCATACCAGTAATTTTGGTTAGGATTTAACTCTGCTCCTTTTAAAATTAAAATTAAAGTACCTATTAAACCTATTAAAATTCCAACTAATTGTTTCTTTTTAAAAGAAAACCCAAAAACTAATGCTCCAAAAACAAAAGTGTTAAAAGGGGTAAGCGAATTTAAAATAGCAGCTATTGAGCTATCTATTCCCTGTATTGCAAATGCGAATAGAAATACAGGAAAAAAAGTTCCTAAACCAGCCGTAATTATCACATACTTCCAGTGTTTTTTTTGAATTCTTTTTAAACTCTTAAACCCAACTAACAATAAAAAAAATGCTGTAATTAACATTCGTAAAGCACCTACCTGAATTGGAGTTAATCCTATCAAGGCTTTTTTCATTAAAATAAAAGAACTTCCCCAAACTAGCGAAAGCACAATTAAAAACAACCATTTTTGTTGTTGATTATTCATTTTCAATAATTTTAAGCACAAAAGTCGTTTATTTCTATTTTTAATTTTGATTTTATTGATAAATTTGCTGAATAACTCAATAAATAAAAATGATGAAAATTCAGAAAATACTATTTGCTTTAGTTATCGTAAGTTTTTTAGCTGTTGGATGTAAAAATGAAGCTAAAAAAGAGGAGGTTACTCAAGAACAAAAAACTGAAATTGCTGCTAATGCTAAAGAACTTTCTTTAAGTATTTCAGGAATGACTTGTGAAATAGGATGTGCTAGAAAAATAGCTTCTGACTTAAGTAAGAAAGAAGGCGTTTTAGAAGCAAACGTTGTTTTTAATGATAGTATTGCAACTATTAAATATGATGCTAACAAAACAAACAAAACTAATTTAATTGCTTTTGTTGAAGGAATTGGTAGCGGTGACATGTACAAGGCTTCAGAGATTACAAAAAAAGAAGAAGAATAACCTTGCTACATCTTAATTTGGCGTAAATAAGATTCAATTTAAACAATATCGAAAGCTCCTTAATAAGGAGCTTTTTTTATGCCTTTTAAGTATCTTTGCTAAAACTTTTCGTCAGATGAAGAAACATTTTCCTCTCATTGTAAAAATCTCGTTGATTGCTGTATATGTTATTTTTCTAGCCGGTTCTGTTGTTCGTATGACAGGTTCAGGAATGGGGTGTCCTGATTGGCCAAAATGTTTCGGGTATTACATCCCACCAACTTCTGAAGAAGAAATTACTTGGCAACCTAATTACGAGTACAAAAAAGGAATGATCATCGTAAAAGATGAAGCCTTATTTGTCGCTGGTCATAACATAAAAACCACTGATGAATTTAACGCTAACAACTGGGAAAAGTACACCAAACACGATTACGCTAAATTCAACAAATTTCATACTTGGACAGAGTATATTAACCGATTGAGCTCTGCTCTCGCGGGTATTCCTTTTCTATTTTTAATTTTTGTTTCTGTTAAATTTTGGAAAGAAAACAAACAAATAACTCTTTTATCATTCGGAGCTTTCTTTTTAATGTTGTTTGAAGCGTGGCTTGGTAAAACTGTAGTAGATTCTAACTTAAAACCAACAATTATCACCATTCATATGGTTGGAGGTTTAGTTATTGTTGCTTTATTATTATGGCTGCTTTACATCGTTTCCGATCGAAAGAAAACATCTTACAAATACAATTCATTATTTAGTAAGTTAGTAATTCTTTCAGCTATATTTTCGCTAATACAAATTGCTTTAGGAACACAAGTACGCCAATTTATTGACGAACAAGTAAAACTACACGGATTTGAAAACAAGCACTACAGCTTAATGGATCCTAACCTTAAATTTTATATTCATCGTTCGTTTACTATTGCTATTGTATTGGTAAATCTTGGATTATTCTACTTAAATCAAATAAAAAATTTAGGATATAAACTAGTAAATTGGATAGTTTTCTTAATCTTTTTAGAAACGATTACAGGTATTTTAATGTACTATGCAGAATTCCCTTTAGGCACGCAAGCTGTACACTTATTATCAGGTGCTATTTTATTCGGATTACAATTTTATTTATGGCTACAATCTAGGAAAGTAACGATTCAATAGCTTAATCTTTCCATTCCAACGTCTCCATCATATGAATCATATCTTTTTTAATATATTCAACTGCTGGTAAAATAGAATCGTAATTTGGTTTGGTATAAAAGAATAAAGACCCTTTTAAAAAGTGTTTAGAGCTATCTGTTGCGTGAAACTGCACTTGTGATGCAGCATTCCCTAAAATTTGGTATAAACTTCCGTAAACTTTTGTATTTGGATTTGCATATTCTACTGGAGCAGTAATTTGATCTGCTTTAATAGCATGTTCAAATACTAGTTTTTCAGATTCTATTAATAACTCTCTTAAATTTCCTTCAATAGGGCGATATGTGATATCTACCGATGCTTTTAAACTTGGATACTCAATTTTTATCCAGCCTTTCGGTAAATCTTTGGTTTGAGCTATTTGAGCTATTTCAAACGCATATGGTTTATTTAAATTTTCTTTTTTATAAACCTTATCAGGATACTCTAAACTTAGATAACCTTTTGGCTTAGGTAAGGTTTCCTCACCACAACTTATTAAAAATATTGCTGATATCAGCAAAGAGAGTTTACGCATTTCGGGTAACTTTTACTTGTTTTATACGTTTTTTAGCCAACGCTTCAATAGTAAACGTATAATTACTAAAGTTTATTTTTTCACCTTTTTTTGGAAATTTACCTGAGACTTCTAAAATAAAACCTGCTATAGTTTCACTTTCTCCTTTAGCCTCTTCAAATTTTTCCTCATCTTCATCTTCTAAGACACGGCAAAAATCTTTAATAGTTATTTTTCCTTCAAAAATATAATTATTTTCATCAAGTTTCGAGTAAGTGAGGTCTTCATCGTCAAATTCATCATTGATATCACCTACTATTTCTTCTATTACATCTTCTAATGTTACAATTCCGCTTGTACCACCGTACTCATCGACTACAATTGCCAAATGTTTTTTCTTTTCTTGAAACTCTACTAGCAAATCATCTAGTTTTTTATTTTCTGGCACAAAAAATGGTTCCCTCAACAACTTTTGCCACTTAAACATTTTCTTACTCAAGTGCTCTAATAAATCTTTAGCATATAAAACTCCAGTAATATTATCAATACTTTCATGATATACTGGATTTCTTGAATATCCGTTTTTTAAAATAGTTTGTAACACCTCTTCGTAACTAGTATCATCTGCTATTGCACACACATCTGTTCGAGGCTTCATAATTTGTACCGTTTCAGTATTCCCAAAACTTACAATCCCTTCTAAAATCTTTTGTTCTTCTTTAGTCGTTGCGTCATCAGATGTTAACTCCAATGCTTGTGACAAACGCTCTACAGAAAGGTTATTATTCTTATTGCCAAGCTTGTTTTCAACAACACTTGTTAATCTAATAAGCGGTAAACTTAAAGGTGTAAGTAAAGTGTTTAATGCTAAAATAGGTTTTGCCATAAACTCTGCAAACTGTAATGATTTTCTACTAGCATATACTTTAGGTAACACTTCACCAAATAATAAAATTAAGAAAGTAACAAGAATCACTTCTACCAAAAACCTCAAAACATCTGATAAACCAATAAAAAACACTCTACCAATACTTGCAAAGAGTAATACAATAAGAATATTAATAAAGTTATTTGTTATTAAAATGGTCCCTAATAACTTTTTAGGATCTTGAAGCAGTTTTACTACGGTATTTTCTTCTTTGGTGTTTGTTGACAACTCATCTAATTCTGTTTGTGAAATTGAAAAGAAAGCAACTTCAGTTCCTGAAACTAATGCAGAACAAATCAATAATAAAAGTAACAACAAACAGTTGATAGCAGTCAACCAATCAAAACTTGATAATACTAAAAGTAAAGGTTCGGGTTCTGGGTCCAATTTTTAAAATTTAATTAAACTAAAACGGTAAATCATCATCTTCTTCATTACCTACATTTGGTGGTGTATGATTAGGAGCTCCTTGAGTAGGCACCACATTTGGTTGTGCATTGTTTGGATCTTTTTTCGTTGATAAAAACGTCATGTCTTGTACATGAATTTCGGTTGTATACCTTTTTTGTCCATCAACTTCATACTGTCGTGTTTTTATACGCCCTTCACAATACACTCGATCTCCTTTAGTTAAGTATTTTTCACAAATTTCTGCTAGTTTATTACGTACAACTACATTATGCCATTCAACATTTGTTATTCTTTCTCCTGTTTGTCGGTTGGTGTAGGTTTCATTGGTTGCTAAAGGAAATCGCCCTATTGAATTTCCTCCTTCAAAATAATGCATTTTAACCTCATCACCTAAATGCCCTATTAAAATGACTTTATTTATTGTTCCTGCCATAGCATTATAATTTTGCGTAAAATCAAATATACAAATTTTAAGATTCTTTGCTTAAATATTCCTCTAAAAACTTATCAATTAACACTGGTACTGGATATTTTTTTACTACAGTCCAATCCATCGTTTGTTCATTAACTTTCCTAGTTTTTACTATCCAAAACTTAGTAATTAGGTGTTGATGCGATAGTTTATGAATAATATCTTCAGTATTAAAAAGAGAAATTGTAGTTTCTTCTGGAAAAAGCATTGTAAACTGTTTATTTTTCACTAATTCTTCTTCGCTTGTTTTCTTTTGTGTCTCCACTAAAGGAAATTGATACAATCCTTGCCAAATACCTTTACCCTTTCGCTCTTCTAAAACAGTTTTATTTTCTTCTGTTATTGGAACCAAATAATTAAAATATCTTTTTTTAATTTTTGTTTTTTTCTCTTTTACTGGAAGCTCTTTTATTTGATTTTTTGCTAAAGCCACACAGCCATTAGCTAATGGGCATTTATTACACAGAGGATTTTGAGGTTTACAATGCATCGCTCCAAAATCCATTATAGCTTGATTATACACATCCGGTTGTGAGGTATCAATAAGTGTTTGCGCCAACTCTTTAAACTCTTTAATTCCCTTAGTAGAATTTATAGGGGTACTTATGCCGAAATAACGAGAAAGAACTCTGTACACATTACCATCAACAACAGCAACTGGTTCTTTAAAACAAATGGAAGCAATAGCTGAAGCCGTATAATCTCCCACGCCTTTTAACTTAATCAACTCTTTGTACGAACTAGGAAACATACCTTTTAATTCATTTGCCACGAATTTAGCTGTAAAATGTAAATTTCTCGCCCTAGAATAGTAACCTAAACCTTGCCATAATTTTAACACTTCACTTTCATCTGCTTTTGCTAAATCAAACACTGTTGGAAATGCCTTTGTAAACTTTAAGTAATAAGGCAAACCTTGATCTACTCTGGTTTGTTGTAGCATTATTTCACTCAACCAAATAAAATAAGGATTCTTTGTCTCTCTCCAAGGAAGACTCCTTTTATTCTCACCATACCAACAAATCAATTTAAAAACCAAAAAAAAACACTATTTAAATTAAAAAAAACACAACAAACAAAAACACAATTACATTATAACTACTTAAAACAACAAAAAACAAACAAAAACATAATTTAGTTAGTTTTTTTTTACAAAAAAGTAGGGTAAAAATACTTTAAACTGTTATTACTTCTGATAATGAAGGGGAAAATTTATTTTTTTCCGGGTACTAATTTAAATAATTTAATTAATGAAATCTAAATTCATGCTAACACTATTTATAGTGTTACTTGGGCGAATAACATACGCTCAAGAAAAAAGTATTTCTGGTACAATTTCCGACACAACTGGACCTCTTCCTGGTGTTACTGTTTTAATTAAAAACACAACCAAAGGAACAGAAACAGATTTTGATGGAAATTATACCATTAGAGTAAATCAAGGAGATGTACTTGTTTTCAGTTTTATTGGAAAAAAGACTACTGAAGTAAAAGTACTAAACCAATCCGTAATTAATTTAGTATTAGAAGATGACGCTAACATTCTTAATGAAGTAGAAGTTATCGCTACTGGTTACGACAAAATAAACAAAAAAACCTTTACGGGTTCCGCCGTCTCTGTAGGGATAGATGATCTTAAATTAGATGGAGTTGTAGATGTAACTCGCATGTTAGAAGGTAGAGTTGCAGGGGTTAACATTCAAAACCTTTCAGGAACATTCGGTACTGCTCCAAACATTACCATTAGAGGGTCTTCTTCTATTTTTGGAAACAACACACCTTTGTATGTAATTGATGGTGTGGTACAAGAAGATGTTATTGAACAAAACCTAGATCAATTAACATCTGGTGACCCTTCAACCTTAATCAGCTCATCTATAGCAGGTATAAATGCCAATGATATTAAAAAAATAGATATTTTAAAAGATGCTTCAGCTACATCTATTTATGGTGCTAGAGCAAGAAATGGTGTAGTAGTAATAACTACTAAGTCTGGTAGAAAAGATTCTCCTTTAAAACTTAATTATAACCTAGAACAAACAATACGCGACATACCTTCGTATAGTAATTTTGATTTATTAAACTCTAAAGAAAGTATGGCTATTTTTAGAGAAAATGAAAGTAGGGGTTTTTTTCAATTACCTAGCGTTTCTAGAGGCAGATATGGTGGTGTTTATTATATTAGAGCTACTGCTTTAGATAATTACAATGAATCTACTGGAATGTTTGAACTAGGAAATACTCCTGAAGCTAGAGAAGCTTTTTTACGTAAGTATGAGCTAGCTAATACTGACTGGTTTAAAACATTATTTAGAAATAGCTCTTTAATGCAAAACCACTCTTTAAGTCTTTCTGGTGGTAGTGAAAATAATTCTTACTATGCTTCTGTGAGTCTTTTGCATGATCCGGGATGGACGATTGCTGATAAGGTAACTCGTTTTACAACTAACTTAAAAAATACGTTCTATTTTTCTGATAAGTTTAATGCTACTCTTGCTGTTAACGCATCCATAAGAAAACAAAAAGCACCAGGTACATTCAGCAGAGAATCAGATCCAGTAACAGGAGACATATCTCGTGAATTTGATATCAACCCTTTTAGTTACGCTCTTAATACCTCTAGAACATTAAGACCATATAACGATACTGGAGGTTATGAGTATTATAGAAACAACTGGGCTGACTTTAATATATTAGAAGAGTTAGCTAACAACTCTATTGACATCAACCAAAGAGATATTCGATTCCAATTAGATGCATCTTATAAAATAACAGACAACATTACTTACGATTTTAATGGTGCTGGTCGTTTTGTTAATACCGTAAGAGAACATAACGTTAGAGAAAATTCAAATGTTGTAAGAGCTTATAATGCTGATTCTTCAACTGTTTTAAGAGATGATAATATATTTTTATATCAAGACCCTACAGATTCTGATGCTTTACCTGTTGCGGTTTTACCAAACGGTGGTATCTATTTTAAAAACGACGACTACTTAACGACTTTTTATGCTAGAAATAGTTTTAAGTACGACAATACGTTTAATGAAAAACATAATTTTAATGCATTGTTAGGTCAAGAGATAAGATTTGTAAATAGAAATTCAGACAGGTTTACAGGATATGGATTACAATACGACAATGGTTTAACAGCATTCACAGACCCTAGAATTCTTGAAAAACTGATAAATGGAGGCGAAGCTTATTTTGGATTAACTAAAGAAAGAGAAAGAACAGTAGCTTTCTTTGGTAAGGCAACTTATTCTTATGACGATAAATATGTTTTCTCTTTAACAGGAAGATATGATGGGTCTAACAGACAAGGGCGCAGTAGTAGCTCAAGGTGGTTACCAACAGGAACTGTTAGTGCTAAATGGAACGCTAGTAAAGAGTCTTTCTTAGAAAACTCTAACACTTTTAGTAACTTACAGTTTAGAACTTCATATGGTTTAGTGGCAACTCCTGGTAACGCAACAAATGCATTAGCTATATTTACAAGTCAAATAGCAGACAGACTTTTACCAGCAGATAGAGAAAACTTCTTAAATATAACTGCATTACAAAATTCTGAGTTAACATGGGAAAAGCAATATGAATTAAACTTTGGTGTCGACTTAGGCTTATTCAACAATAGAGTTAATTTAATAACAGATGTTTACAAAAGAGATATATTTGATAATATTGATTTTGTAAGAACTTCTGGTATCGGTGGGCAATTTATAAAACAAGGAAATAACGCAGATGTTGAAACTTATGGTATAGAATTTACTTTAGACACTAAAAACATAGTAACAGATAACTTTACATGGTCTTCTAACATTAATTTCTCATATTTTGATCAAGAAATTACAAAATTAGACAATACACCTATTGCTTTTGATTTAGTAGACCAAACTGGAGGTAATGTTGTAGGGTACCCTATCAACTCAATGTTTTCTTTTCAATTTGCAGGTTTAAATAACGAAGGATTACCACAGTTTATAAATAAAGATGGTGAAGTAGCTTCTGTTTTAGACTTTCAAAACAACGAAAACTTAACTGACTACTTAAAACACGAAGGTTCTGTAAACCCTAATATATCAGTTGGTTTTTCTAACAATTTCACTTACAAAAACTGGGATTTAGGAGTATTGATAACTGGTAGCGGAGGAAATAAAGTAAGGTTAAACCCTGTATTTAGCTCTACTTATTCTGATACAAGCATTTTTTCTAAGAGTCATGTAAACAGATGGCTTAACCCTGGAGATGAGAATATAACCAACATCCCTGTATTACCAGACCCTTCTGCTTTTCAAAGAAACTCAAACTTAAGAACGGTTTATAATGCTTACAACTATTCTACTGAGCGAGTAGCAGATGGGGATTTTTTACGTATGAAAAACATTTCATTAGGATATAAGTTTAATAATGAACTAGTTGAAAAACTAGGCCTTTCACATTTAAAAGTTAAATTTCAAGGAACAAACTTGTTTTTATTATACTCTGACTCTAAACTTAACGGTCAAGATCCAGAATTCTATCAAACAGGTGGAGTTGCATTACCAATTACTAGGCAATATACTTTTTCATTAAATTTAGGATTTTAACAAAATAATAGTATGATTAAAAATAAAATAAACAAAGTTATACTATATGCTACATTAGCCTTTACTTTTGTAGGATGTAGTGAATACTTATCTGAATTACCAGATAACAGAACATTAATTGATTCTCCTGATAAAGTTTCTCAATTAATTACAGCAGCATATCCAGATCAAGATTATGCACTAATGGCAGAAATAATGTCTGACAATGCTGATGATAAAGGTAATGTTTCAAATGTTGAACAATTAGATCTACAACTATATCAATGGCAAGACTCTAATTTAGAAGAAAGAGGCTCTCCTGTTAACTATTGGAATTCTTGTTATGAAGCAATTTCACAAGCAAACCAAGCATTAGCTTCTATTGAAGAATTAAAAAATAAGTTTGACTTAAATGCTCAAAAAGGTGAAGCTTTAATTGCTAGAGCTTATGCTCATTTTATGTTAGTTAATTTTTGGGCAAAACACTATGATGCTAATACAGCTTCTACCGACCTAGGAATTCCTTACGTATTAGAACCTGAAACTGTTCTTTTTAAAACCTACAAAAGAAATACAGTTCAAGAAGTATACGATCTTATTGAGAAAGATTTAATTAAAGGACTTTCAATGGTTGGTGATAATTATAACTCTCCTAAGTTTCATTTCACTAAAGATGCTGCTAATGCCTTTGCTGCTAGATTTTATTTATACAAAGGTCAATGGGATAAAGTAATTGAGCATGCAGATAAAGTAGTTACCAATCCTGTTTCTGAAGCTAGAAATATGGTTGCTTATGGAAATATGAATTTAACAGGAATAAGAATGTTATATAATAGTGTTGACGAGCCTGCCAATTTATTAATCATTTCTACAAACTCAATATGGGCAAGAAGACATAGATCTTCACGATTTGGGTTATCGGTAGACAAAATAAGACCTCAATTATTTACAGGATCATCAAATCCATTTAAAAAGAATTGGGCTTATGACACATATAGATCTAATCAGTACACTTATTTTACTCCAAAATATAACGAATATTTCAAGTATACAAATGAAAGTGCTGGTATCGGCTTACCTTATTTAGCACAAACAATGTTTGATAAAGACGAAGTAATACTAAATAGAGCAGAAGCATCTGTTATGTTAGAAAATTATAATGAAGCCTTAAATTACTTAAACGCTTACATAGGAAACAAAACAGAAACCTATGATCCTAAAACCGATATACTAACAGAAAGCTTAATTCAGTCAGAATATCCTGTTATTGCTAATGAGTACACACCAGCTTATGGCTTAAATGATAAGCAAACCTCTTTCATTAAAGCTATAGCTGAGTTTAAAAGAAGACAGTTTTACCACGAAGGCTTCCGTTGGTTCGATGTAAGACGTTTTAACCTAAGTATTACACACGAACTAGATAATGGTTCAAATGTTGTGCTTGAAAAACAGGATTTAAGAAAACAATTACAAATACCTTTAACAGCTCAAAACGGAGGTTTACAGCAAAATCCAAGATAAAACAAACAGTATGAAAAAAATAAACAAATTATTATTAGGTATTGGCGTGCTGGGATTAATTTGCTCATCATGCACAACAAAGGAGGAAGATTTGGGTTCAAGTAATATAAATATTTCTACACCTGTACTGAATGAAACCGACAAGTGGTTACGAGATAATTATACTACACCCTATAACATAGAGGTTTCTTACAAATGGGGGCCAGGGAAAGTTGATTTAAACAGATATTTACACCCACCTAAGATAGAGAATGTTAGACCTGCAATGGAGGCTATTAAAGCAGTTTGGGTTGAACCTTACTCACAATTAGGAGGTGAAAACTTTATTAAAAATATAGCACCTAGAGAAATTCTTTTAGTGGGTGGACAAAACATAAACCCAGGTGGAGCAACTTCTGTTTTAGGTTTAGCCGAAAGTGGAATGCGAATCGTGTTTTTTGAAGTAGATAATCAAGACTATAAAAACAAAGATCAATTAATACAATTCATTGGAACAATTCAACATGAATATATACATATTTTAAACCAAAGAATTCCCTTTGATGAGATAGCTTATAGAAACATTACTCCGTCTGATTACACAGGGCAATGGTTCGAGATATCTGATGCTGAGGCTAGAGAATTAGGGTTTATTTCTGCTTATGCAAGAGCAAACGAACATGAAGATTTTGCTGAAATGATAAACGCTATGCTATCTTCAAACAAAGCAGATTATGATGCAAAAGTAAACGGTATTACAAGCACTAAAGCAAAAGAAGATATCAGAAAAAAGGAAGCTATTGTAGTTAAATACTACAAAGATAATTTTAATATAGACTTGTATGAACTACAAGAGTTAGTAGCAAAAAATGTTGATGAATTCACTAAATAATTAAAATGATAAAAAAACATATAACTAAAATACGTGTGCTTTTGGCTTTATTTACTCTATCTCTTTTTATTACATCTTGTAATGAAAATAAAGAAGAGGAGTTATTTAATCAATCGCCAACCGAACGTATGAATCAAAGAGAGAAAGAATTAAGAGATTTACTTCTTTCTTCAGAACACGGATGGAAAACAGTATACTTTACTGATAATAATAACCTAGGAGGATATACTTTCTTATTTGATTTTTTAGATGAATCTAGAGTTAGAACAATAGGTAACTTTAATAATAATATTTCACCAGTTGAAAGTGAATATACCATAGGTTTAAACACTACAACAACTTTAATTTTCACAACAAAAAGTGAACTTCATGAATTATCAGATTCTGGTAACTCAGCTCCATTGCCTAATTTTGGTGGTAGTGGATATAAAGGTGATTTTAACTTTATGTACTACGGTGTTGAAAACGATGAAATTGTTTTTAGAACTTCTAGAGATTTTGTTGAGGTGAGATTTAAAAAAGCTACAGAAGAAGATTGGACAGATTTTCAAAAGTACCAAGACATGAAAGATTTCCTTAATAGTTCTTCTGGTCATTTAGCTTATGAAAATAATGGAACTGTTCACAATTTTTCTTATATCGGAAACGATGAAATAAGGTTTGCTACAAACCTTGAAGGTAATTCTTCGTTGAACTTCGGAGTAGGCTTCACGTCTAGTGGCATCGAAATTTCACCGGCGATTGATGTTAACGGAACAAAATATTCTGAGTTTACATTAAATGAAACGGAAAATAAATACACTTCGGCTGATGGAAGCTTTTCTATTTCTATAGTGTCTAGTCCTATCGACATGACTGTTACTTGGACTACAGCTGCTAGACCTGCATTTAGTAATCAAGAATTTATTGATACTTTTAACACAGTAAAACCTATCCACGACTCGTTATTTCCTTCTTTCCCTTTAAATGACATATATCTTCTTGGTGAAGGTGAGATTACATTTTTAATAGGCTCTACTTCTGGTGTACATGGCATGTCTTTTTCTGGTGTCTTAGGCAATAAAGATTTATTAGCTATAGGTAAATTAGCCCCTGGTAGAAACTGGAGTTTACTACCACATTTAAATCCTCTAGTTGATTTATTAGTGAATAAATCTCCTTATAAAGTGCAGTTAATAAACCCTGATACTGCCATTTTAACAAGTGATGGCGACCCTAACTTTGTGTTTACAATAGTTAAATAAAAGCTTGTTCTCATTAAACTTACCCAAAAAACAATTGTTTTTTGGGTTTTTTATTCTTATTTTTTCCGGAATGAATTAATTATCATATATTTGCACCCTCAATTTTTTAAAAGAAAACAAACAAAATATATTTATAATGACAAAAGCAGATATCGTATCTAAGATTTCAGATAAGAGCGGAATTGAAAAAGCAGATGTTTTAGCCACTGTTGAAGCATTTATGGAAGAGGTAAAAGATGCATTAGAGAATGGTGACAATGTATATTTAAGAGGTTTTGGTAGCTTCATTATTAAAACTAGAGCAGAAAAAACTGGTAGAAACATTTCTAAAAATACAACTATCAAAATTCCTGCACACAACATACCTGCTTTTAAGCCTTCTAAAGTATTTACCGAAGGGGTAAAAACAAAAGTAGCTGTAAAATAATTAAAAAAGTATTAACCCAAAACCTTCAATAAAAGGTTTTACAAAACATTTTAACTATGCCAAGTGGTAAAAAAAGAAAGAGAGCTAAAATCTCTACACACAAAAGAAAGAAAAGAGCAAGAGCAAATCGCCATAAGAAAAAGTAAGCAGTAGCTTACTTTTTCGTTGCTTTTATAAATTACGTTCATTGACATTAAGGTTTTAACACCTTAAATGGTATAAACAACATACCTGTTTACAAATTTTAATCCGTCTTCGTAAAAATTTACGATGGCACAAAACCATATTCAGAATGAAAACAGAATTAATAATTCGTTCCAATTCTTCTGATATTGATTTCGCCTTACTTAGAGATGGTAAACTTATTGAGTTAAACAAAGAAACGAGCGATCATAATTTTTCAGTCGGTGATATTTTCCTTGCTAAAATAGGAAAGGTAATGACTGGTTTAAATGCCGCTTTTGTAAATGTTGGTTATCCTAAAGATGGTTTTTTACACTATCACGATTTAGGTCCACAAGTACAATCTTTAAATAAATTCATTAAAAAAGTAAGCACAGGTAATTACAAAGAATTCACTTTAAAAAACTTTCGTTTTGAAGAAGATATCAATAAAGACGGAAGTATTAACGATGTACTAAAATCAGGTCAAAATTTATTAGTACAAATTGTAAAAGAACCAATATCTACCAAAGGTCCGCGTATTAGTTCGGAACTTTCTATTGCAGGTAGGTTTTTAGTTTTAGTTCCTTTTTCTAACCGCATATCGGTATCACAGAAAATAGCAGATCCGAAAGAAAAGGAACGTTTAAAAAAATTAGCAAAAAGTATCAGACCAAAAGGGTTTGGACTTATTTTACGTACTGTTGCCGAAGGTAAAAAGGTAGCAGAACTTGACAAAGATTTACAAAACTCACTTGATAGATGGAAAACTATGTGCAAACGCATAGCTAATAATAATACTCCTACAAAAATATTAAGTGAATTAAACAGAGCATCTTCTATTTTAAGAGATGTTATGAACGATTCTTTTACAAGTATTGTAACCAACGATGAAACCTTAAAAGTTGAAATTAAAGAGTACTTACAAGAAATATATCCTGAAAAGGAAAATATTGTAAGACATCATCGTTCTGATGTTCCTATTTTTGAAAAATATGGCATTGAACGACAAATTAAAACATCGTTTGGAAAAACAGTTTCAATGAGTAAAGGAGCTTATTTAGTTATTGAGCATACAGAAGCTTTACATGTTATAGATGTGA
Source organism: Tenacibaculum sp. TB-53 (assembly GCF_059716285.2). Lineage (NCBI taxonomy): Bacteria > Pseudomonadati > Bacteroidota > Flavobacteriia > Flavobacteriales > Flavobacteriaceae > Tenacibaculum > Tenacibaculum sp. TB-53. Next base: position 2,614,384 of record NZ_CM202790.1, read on the forward strand.
ATAGTGGTAATCGCTCTAACAAATCCTTAAACCAAGAAGAAACTGCTTTAGAAGTCAATTTAATTGCTGCCAGTGAAATAGCTCGTCAATTACAATTACGAGACATGGGTGGAATTATTGTTGTTGACTTTATTGATATGAAGTCTGCAGAAAATAGACAAAAACTATATCAACATTTAAAAGATGTAATGTCTTTAGACCGTACTAAACATAAAATTTTACCTCCAAGTAAGTTTGGCTTAGTACAAATTACAAGACAACGTGTACGACCTGAATTAGAAATAAAAACACGTGAACCAAACCCTAATAAAAATGGAGAAGTTGAAGCTCCTATTGTTTTATTAGATAAAATAGAATCAGAATTAGAACGTATACTTAATAGCGGCAAAAAATATAAAGAAATCACATTAAATGTGCATCCGTTTATAGCTGCCTATTTAACAAAAGGCGTTAATTCAATTCGTTTTAAATGGTTTATTCAACACAAAAAGTGGATTAAAATATTACCTCGAGATGCTTACCAATACTTACAGTATAAGTTTTATTTGAAAAAAAACAAAAAAAGTAAGTAAGGCAATCTTATTATGAAATAAAAATCCCATATCGTTTTGATATGGGATTTTTTTATTTTTAGAACCAAAAACCTAAATTAAACAACCAATAATGATCTGAATGATCAGGAGACCATGTGTATTTTAATTCTATAGGACCTAAAAATGTTTCTACACTGTACCCTATAGCATATCCTGATTTGGTGTTTTTAAACAAATCTCCATCCTCAAATATATCTTCTTCAACACGAGCATAATTTGCTATAAACATTGCATAATGTTTTTTATAAACCTCATAGCGTAAGTTAAATTCAGATCTTAAATAAGACTGATTGTTTAGCCCACCTGTATCGTATCCATACATTGGAATAAAATTATTAATATAATTTTGATTATATCCGCCCAAACGATAGTCAAATATTTCAAACGATTTTTTTCCGAGCGTATATCCTGCTTGTGAAGTATATTGAAATGTCAATTTATCATAAAAAGTAGTTGCAAACCCCAACGTACCACCCAATTGTGAAAACTGATGGAAAGGTTCACTACCTTGTATTAATTCATCCAGTCTATTATCTCTATCAGACCATATAAACCACTTAAAACCTATATCTGCATAAAACCCTTTTGTTGGAAACATCTCTTTGTTATAGGTGTCTAATTTTAAAAAAGCGAAAGTGTTTATATAATTGCTTTTATCAAAAAAATCTTCTTTTCCTTCAGTAGAAATGTTTTTTGTTCTTGCATTAATATTTTTATGTTCTGTTCCTACACCTATTGCAAACTTTTTATCAAATGTTGTTTGTAAATATAAAGAGGTTGAAAAATCTCTATACTTTCCATTTATAATCCCTTTATTATATAAAAAATCACTATTAAAAGTATTATACCTTGTTCTTATTCCATAACTTGGAGATAACCCATTATCAATGAAATACTCTAAATTATACCTTATTTTATCACCAACTCCTACATCTAATGAAAGTTCATCATTCTGGAAAAGCAGCTTTTTATGATTATAATTAAGTAGTACTGCTGATTTGTATAGTAAATCATAATGTAAACCTAGTCTTAAAAAAGATTGTATTTTTTCTTCCTTTACAGTTATCTCTAATTTTTTTCCTTGAAAAGATTTTTCAAAATGATAATCTATTCTTTTAAAGTTTTTTGAAGCTGTTAATGTGTTTATTTTTTTAGAAATTTCTTTGTAAGACACACTATCTCCTTCACGTAGCTGTAGCTTTCCTAAAATATAATTATTAGTATAGTTTTTATTACCCTTTATAATAATTCTATCAACTAAAAACCTTTTTCTTTTTGGTGATATTTTTAGTCTTCTATTCTTTTTAGTTTGCATCTTAGCAATACTATCAAAAACCACTCTATACATTTTAGCTGTTTTTTCTCCTTCTTCTAAAATTTCTTTCTTAGCATCAAACGAAATAACACTGTAGTCAATTACATTTGGTTTTATGTAAACATCTAACAGTTCAACCTGTTGGTCTGATTTCTGATACATTTGAAAATTAATTATTTGCATTAACAGAGAGGCCACAGAAGTTAATTCTTCTCTTTTCAATAATTCTCCTTGTACACTAACTCCAATAATTATATCAACACCTTTCTTTTTCATTACATCAACAGGAAAGTTATTAACTACACCGCCATCAACCAATAATTTATTGTCTATATCTACTGGATTTAACAACGAAGGAAAAGCAGCACTTGCTCTTAAAGCCAACGGTAATGAGCCATTCTCTAACACTTCTTCTTCACCTGTTTCTATATTTGTTCCTATACAATAAAAAGGTATTGGTAGTTTAGAAAAATCTGTAATATCATCAACTGGCGCTAATAACTCTGTTAAAAAATTCAACACGTTTTGCCCTTTTGACAAACCCAAAGGCAAGCCTAAACTTCCTTTTTTTATAGGTAACGAAACAGCATATTTTTCTCCATGTTCTTTATTAAAAAAAGGCTTTTGTCTTCTAGAAACTTTATCTTGTAATAAATCTATAAAATTAGTTTCTAAGACAGCCTCTTCTATTTGTTTGGCTGTATAACCAGAAGCATATAAGCCTCCTACTATAGACCCCATACTTGTACCACCTATATAATCTACTTGTACACCTGCTTTTTCAAGCTCTTTTAAAATCCCTATGTGCGCAATCCCTTTTGCACCTCCACCACTTAATACCAGTCCTACTTTAGGTTGGTTTTGCGCCAACATAAATGTTGGCAGCAGTAATAAAATTAATAACTTTTTCATTCCCCTTTTTTATGATAGTGTTTGTATATTTTTTGAGCCCTAGCATTCCCAACCACTTCTTTTAATTCTTCAAAAGTAGCTGATTTTACTCTTTTAGCTGATTTAAACTTACGCAGTAAGTTTGTAATAGTTTGCTTTCCTACATCTGGAATTTGCTCTAATTCTGATTGTATAGCACTTTTACTTCTTTTGTTTCTATGGAAAGTAATTCCAAAACGGTGAGCTTCGTTACGTAGGTACTGAATTATTTTAAGTGTTTCTGATTTTTTATCTAGATATAGCGGAATAGGGTCTCCAGGATAAAAAACCTCTTCTAATCTTTTTGCAATACCAATTATAGCTATTTTACCCCTTAAACCTAAAGCATCTAAACTCTTTAAGGCTGAAGATAACTGTCCTTTACCTCCATCAATCACTATTAACTGTGGTAGTGGTTGATTTTCATCTAATAATCGTTTATATCTTCGATATACGACTTCTTCCATAGAAGCAAAATCATCAGGGCCTTCAACTGTTTTAATATTAAAATGACGATAGTCTTTTTTACTCGGTTTTCCATCTTTAAAAACCACACACGCAGCAACAGGGTTTGTTCCTTGTATATTTGAGTTATCAAAACATTCAATATGACGTGGTTCTTTTCTTAGTCTTAAATCTTTTTGCATTTGTGCCATGATTCTTTTTACATGACGATCAGGGTCTACAATCTTTATTTGCTTAAACTGTTCTTGACGATAAAACTTTGCATTACGTTCAGACAATTCAACAATACGCTTTTTGTCTCCTAATTTAGGTATGGTTACTTTAATATCTTTACCAACATTTACTTTAAAAGGAACAAAAATTTCTCTTGATAACGAGTTAAATCGTTGACGAGTTTCAATAATAAACAACTCTAAAAGTTCTTTATCTGTCTCTTCTAGTTTTTTCTTAATTTCTGTGGTATAGGATTGTACAATTGAACCGTTCATTATCTTGAAAAAGTTTGCATATCCATGCGATTCATCAGAAATAATAGAAAACACATCCACGTTATTAATTGATGGATTCACTATTGTTGATTTGGCTTGATAGTTTTGTAAAGAAGCTAACTTTTCTTTGATTTTTTGTGCTTCTTCAAATCGCATATCTGCAGCTAAATCAAACATTATTTTTTCAAACTGCTGTAAACTTTCTTTAAAATTTCCTTTTATGATATTTCGAATTGCTCTGATGTCCTCTAAATAATCCTCTTCACTTTGGTATGCTTCACAAGGGCCTTTACAATTACCTAAATGATATTCTAAACAAACTTTATACTTATCAGCATCAATCTTTTCTTGACTTAAATCATAATTACAAGTGCGTAGCGGATATAGTTCTTTAATCAAGTCTAACAATGCATATACAGTTCGTACATTAGTATAAGGTCCAAAATACTCCGATCCATCTTTAACAACTCTTCTTGTAGAAAATATACGAGGAAATCGCTCTTTCTTTATACAAATCCACGGATATGTTTTATCATCTTTTAACAAAACATTGTATCTAGGTTTATACTTCTTTATAAGATTATTTTCAAGAAGTAGCGCATCTGTTTCAGTATCAACTACCACATGCTCTATTCGAACAATTTTTTTTACTAGAACTCGTGTTTTACCATTCTCATGATTTTTAGTAAAGTACGATGAAACTCGTTTCTTTAAATTCTTCGCTTTTCCAACATAAATAATTGTATCATCTTTATCAAAATATTGATAAACTCCTGGTGAGTTCGGTAGTGTTTGTACTTGAAGTTCGAGTGATGTTGGCATACTACGAAAATACGATTTTTTACCCTTTTAAAAGGGTATGATTTTTAGTTTTACTACCTTTACAATATGAGCAAACTCATAGATAATTTTGGAAGACAAATTAGCTACGTTCGTTTAGCAGTAACCGACCGCTGTAACTTACGTTGTCAATATTGTATGCCTGCTCAAGGAATTGATATTGTTCCAAGAAAAGAGCTACTTACCTACAAAGAAATGTACCGAATAATTCGAGTACTTACTGAGTTGGGTGTTAACAAAGTTCGTTTAACAGGTGGAGAACCTTTTGTTAGAAAAGATTTTGTTTCTTTTTTAGAAATGTTATCGTATAATGATTTGTTAGAGGATATTAATATCACGACCAACGGAGCGCTTATTTCCAAACACATCAAAACGATAGAAAACCTTAAAAAGGTAAAGAATATCAATTTAAGCATTGATAGTTTACACCCTGAAAAGTTTGCTAAAATTACCCGTAGAGATGTTTTCCCAGAAGTATATAAAACCTTTGAGTTATTAGAAAAAAGTTCGTTGAATTTAAAACTGAATGTAGTTGTTCAGTCTGGATTTAACACTGATGAAATTAACAATTTTGTGCAGCTTACTAAAGACAAGGATATTGCAGTTCGTTTTATTGAAGAAATGCCTTTTAATGGTAGAGGACAACGAAATGCAGAAGAGGTTTGGAACTACCACAAAATCTTAGATGAAATCCAGTCTCAGTTCACTGTAACTAAGCTCCCCTCAAAAAAATCATCTACTTCTAGAAATTTTTCTATAGAAAATCATAGAGGAACTATAGGAATTATTCCTGCATTCACTCGTACTATCTGTAATGATTGCAACCGAATAAGAATTACATCAACAGGAGCTTTTAAGAACTGTTTGTTTGATGATGGCGTTTTCAACTTACGTGACTTTATTAGAAATGGTGCAAGCAATGAAAACTTAAAAGCCTTGTTTTTATCATTGATAAAAGAAAAACCTGAAAATGGTTTTGTTGCTGAGGCAAATAGAAAAGGAAACGTAACCGAAAGTATGAGTACGATTGGGGGGTAATTTCAATGTATCAATTAGATAATTTGAAAAATGTAACAATTAAACTTTTTAACAGTTACACTTTAACATATGATAACAGTAGAAGAAGCCAAACATATAATTTTAGAAAACACACAAGATTTCGGAATTGAAGAAGTTCCATTTTTAGAAGCTGTCGGAAGAGTTTTAAAGGAAGATATTGTTGCCGATAGAGATTTTCCTCCATTCAACCGAGTGGCAATGGATGGTATTGCTATCAATCATCGTTTTTTTGAACACGGTGTTCGCGATTTTAAAATTGAAGGAATCCAAGCTGCTGGAAGTCCACAACAAACACTAGATAATGCAGCCAACTGCTATGAGGTAATGACAGGAGCTGTATTACCTAACAATACTGACACGGTAATTCGCTATGAAGATGTTGATATTAATACGTTAGTAGCCACTATTACTATTGATGAAATTAAAGAAGGACAAAACATACACACACAGGGTTCTGATAAAAGTGAAGGTACAATTCTAATAAAAAAGAACACTATAATTTCTGCTGCTGAAATTGGAGTATTAGCTACTGTAGGTAAAGCCACTGTTAAAGTTGCCAAGCAACCTAAAGTAATGATTGTTTCTACAGGTGATGAATTGGTTGATGTAAATGAATATCCGTTAGACCACCAAATTCGTAGAAGCAATGTATACACATTAGTTTCCTTATTGAACGATTTAAAAATCCCAGCAGATACAGCTCATATTACTGATGAAAAACAAGTTTTAAAAGAAAATATAGCGTCTTTTCTACAAGAATATGACGTGCTTTTATTTAGTGGTGCTGTTAGTAAAGGTAAGTTTGATTTTTTACCCGAAGTTTTAGATGAATTGGGTGTTAAAAAATTATTCCATAGAGTTTCACAAAGACCAGGAAAACCTTTTTGGGCTGGTGTTACCGATAACTGCAAAGTGTTTGCTTTTCCTGGAAATCCAGTTTCAACCTTTGTAAATTGTTTGGTCTATTTTTATCCTTGGTATTATAAATCTATAGGTGTACAACAAGAAAAACAAACAGCAACTTTAGCAAAAGACATTACTTTTAAACCTAATCTAAGCTGTTTTTTACAAGTAAAATTAACCTCGGAAAACGGACAAGTATACGCAACTCCAATACAAGGAAATGGCTCTGGTGATTTAGCTAGTTTGGTCGAGGCTGATGGTTTTATTGAACTCCCAAAAACTGAAGAGATAGAATTTAAAAAAGGAAGTGTTTTTCCGATACTAACGTATCGGGGTTTTTAATTATTAATGTTTAGTTTTGAGTTAAAAATTTAAAATGAAGGAAAGTATTGTTCAAGGCAAGAGTTTTCAATTCTCTTTAAAAATAATTTCTCTGTACAAAAAACTACAACAAGAAAAAGAGTTTATAATTTCAAAACAGCTTTTAAGAAGTGGAACTTCAATAGGAGCAAATATAGAAGAGGCTTTAGCTGGTCAAAGTAAGAGAGACTTTATTTCTAAAATGTCTATTTCTTCAAAAGAAGCTAGAGAAACTAATATTGGTTACGTTTATTAAAAGAAAGTGACTTAACAAATATTGATATTACAGATATACTTTCGGACATTCACGAGCTAATTAGGCTATTAACAGCAATTGTAAAAACATCACAACAGAGTTTAACTAAAAATTAAAAACTCAACATTTAAAATTTATACAAAGTGAGCAACTTTTCCCACATAAACGAACAAAATCAACCTAAAATGGTAAATGTTTCTGATAAAAAAATCACGAAACGTACAGCCATTGCTAAAGCTACTATGTTTTTAGGTTCAAAAATTGTAAGTCATTTTACCAATAATGAACTCATCACTAAAAAAGGACCTGTTTTTCAAACCGCTATCATTGCTGGAATTCAAGCAGTGAAAAAAACCTCTGATATTATTCCAATGTGTCATCCTTTGTTAATCAATGGAGTGGATATTGACATCAATATTGTAGACGATGAGTATGTAGTGGTTTTTTGTAAAGTAACCATTGAAGGAAAAACAGGAGTAGAAATGGAAGCGCTTACAGGAGCTTCTGCAACTTGTTTAACCATTTACGATATGTGTAAAGCAATCAGTCAAAAAATGGTGATTCAAGAAGTGAAATTGGTAGAGAAAACTGGTGGTAAATCGGATATTAAAAATGGATAAAAAACATACTAAACATACAAATCTAGTTAAGAAGTATAATGATAATTTTGCGCCTAATGAAGTAGCTATCTTAGGAACCAAATGTAGAATTATTGCTGATTTAGTTCATGAAGTCTCAAAAAAATTATCACAATACAATTTAGGATATTTCGACGCTTCACATGCTAAAGATGTCGAACAAAATACGTTAGCTGAATATACCTTTCATCATGAAGGAAATTTACAAATAAACACTTCTTCACCTGTAAACAAGTACGAACAACGTTTACAGTTTTACAATCACGATTTTGTCTTTATTAATGGAAATCATTACGAAGGGGCGAAACAAATTTTGATTTTAGATGATGAGAAAGAAGCTTCTGTAAAAAAAAGGTTAGATCAATTAACAAACATTCAGTTTATAGTTAAGTTGAATAAAAACTCAAGATATTTTGATTGTTTGTTAGAACGTTTTCCAAACATCAAAAATAGCACCTCTTATACGATTAATGAGATTGATAAAATATCTAATCATATACATAATCTCATTAAAGAAAATATTGCTCCTGTAAAAGGGTTGGTTTTAATAGGCGGGAAAAGTACTCGAATGGGTCGTGACAAATCGGAATTATTGTACTATAAAAAGCCTCAAAAAGAACATGTAAAAGAGTTACTAGAAAACAACAATTTAGAAACTTTTTACTCTGTAAGAGATTTATCTACCTCACCAGAAACGACAAATGAAATTCACGATACCTTTTTAAATCTAGGACCTTTTGGAGGTATTTGTTCTGCTTTTCAAAAAAATCCAAACTCAGCATGGTTGGTAATGGCTACAGATATTCCATTTGTAAATAATGAGCTTATTCAATTATTATTACAAAAAAGAAATCCATCTAAAATAGCAACTACAGTTAAAGGAAAAAACAAAGAATTTCCTGAACCTTTAATCACAATATACGAACCAAAAGCTTACGGAAAATTATTAGCCTATTTAGCACAAGGTTATTCGTGTCCTCGTAAAATGTTAATTAATTCTGATGTTGAAATTATTGAGGTTGATGATAATTTAATTAGAAACATCAACACTCCAGAAGATTATAAAGAAGCTATAAAAGAGGTTAACTCTTAAAAGCTACAAACAAAATTAGATTTAATAAGAAAACCTATACCAGAAACATCTTGGTATAGGTTTATATATTTATAATATTTCCTTCTTGTACTGTATTATTTAAGACTTCAAATCAAACCTATCTAGGTTCATCACCTTAACCCAAGCTGCAATAAAATCTTTTGCAAACTTTTCTTTTGCATCATTACTCGCATATACCTCAGCTAAAGCTCTTAATTCAGAATTAGATCCAAAAATTAAATCTGCTCTAGTTGCTGTCCATTTTACCTCATTTGTAACTCTATCTTTTCCTTCAAAAATTAATTGTTCTTCAGAGATAGGCTCCCAATACGTATTCATATCCAACAGATTTATAAAGAAGTCGTTTGTCAACACTCCTAGTTGGGTTGTAAAAACTCCTTTTTTTGAACTATCATAATTTGCATTTAAAGCTCGCATACCACCAACCAACACCGTCATTTCAGGAGCTGTTAGAGTTAATAATTGTGCTTTATCAACTAACAATTCTTCTGGTTTAAGTGTGTATTTCTTTTTTTGATAGTTTCTAAAACCATCAGCCATTGGTTCTAAAACAGCAAAAGATTTTACATCGGTTTGTTCTTGCGTAGCATCCATTCTACCAGGATTAAAAGGAACTTTTATTGAAAATCCTGCTCTTTCTACTGCCTTTTCTACTGCTGCGGATCCTCCTAAAACAATTAAATCAGCAATGGAAACTTTTTTCTCCTTTAACGATTCATTGAATTTATTTTGAATTTTCTCATAAACTGCCAACACCTTTTTTAATTGCGCTGGATTATTACTTTCCCAATTAACTTGTGGTTCTAAACGAATACGAGCTCCATTTGCTCCTCCTCTTCTGTCTGAACCTCTATAAGAAGACGCTGAAGCCCAAGCTGTTTCTATTAACTGATTATAAGGAATTCCCGAATTTAAAATTTCTTTTTTAAGAGAATTGATATCTGCTTCGGTTATCAGTTTATGAGTACGTATAGGAATAGGATCTTGCCAAATAAATTCTTCTTGTGGAATATCTGATCCTAAGTATGTTGTTTTAGGCCCCATATCTCTGTGGGTTAATTTAAACCATGCACGAGCAAAGGCTTTATCAAAAGATAATGGGTCTTCTAAAAACTTCTCACAAACTTTCTTATATTCAGAGTCAAACTTTAAAGCTAAATCTGAAGTTAACATCGTAGGTCTATGTCTCTTATTTTTATCAAAAGCATCTGGAAAAACCTCTCCAACGTCTTTTGCTACCCATTGATGTGCTCCTGCAGGACTCTTGGTTAGTTCCCATTCATTATCAAATAACGTATTTAAAAAAGCATGACTCCAACGAGTAGGCGTAGGCGTCCAAATAACTTCTAACCCAGAAGTAATAGCGTCTTTCCCTTTTCCTGATTTGTAGCTACTTTTCCATCCTAATCCTTGTTCTTCAATGCCAGCAGCCTCTGGTGAAGGTCCTACGTTATCAGCTGGTCCTGCTCCGTGAGTTTTTCCGAAGGTATGTCCCCCTGCTATTAAAGCAACTGTTTCTTCATCATTCATTCCCATTCTACCAAATGAAATACGTATGTTTTTTGCTGATGCTACTGGGTCTGGGTTTCCATCTGGACCTTCAGGGTTTACATAAATCAATCCCATTTGTACAGCTGCTAGAGGGTTTTCTACTTCTAAATCTAGCTCTCCATCCTCATTTAACCTTCTGCTTTCTAACCAGCCTGATTCAGAACCCCAATACACATCCTCTTGTGGTACCCAAACATCTTCTCTTCCTCCTGCAAACCCTATAGTTTTTAATCCCATAGACTCTATAGCTACATTTCCTGTTAAAATCATCAAATCAGCCCAAGAAATTTTCTTGCCGTACTTTTGTTTAATAGGCCATAACAATCTTCTAGCTTTATCTAGGTTAGCATTATCTGGCCAACTATTTTGTGGAGCAAAACGCTGAATTCCCATACGGGTTCCTCCTCTACCATCTCCTGTACGGTATGTTCCGGCGCTATGCCACGCCATACGAATAAATAAAGGTCCGTAGTGTCCGTAATCAGCAGGCCACCAATCTTGAGAATCTGTCATTAACTTAGTTAGGTCTGCCTTTAACGCTACATAATCTAGCTTATTAAATTCATCAGCATAATTAAATTCTTCACCCATCGGATTCGATAATTCCGAGTTTTGTGCAAGTACATCCAAATCTAACTTATTGGGCCACCAATCTTTGTTTGACTTAGTTTCTTTTAACTGTTCTTTTTTGTGTCCTTTGTCAAAACCAAAAGGACATCCTCCCTTTTCTTTTTCTTCTCCATGGTTTTGTTTACCACTGCAAGAAAAAAGCAAAGAAGCTGTTACTACGCTTAAGATTATTTTTTTCATTATAAATTATTAATTGATTTTCAGCAAATCTATATTTGAAATAATTATGTTTTTTAAATTTTAAATAGAAATAATTTATATTAATGTAGTTTAGATTTATTTTTGAGCAAGTGGTAATTCTCTACTTTTAAACTAGGCGCATAAAAAAAGCACACTATTTTTTTAAAAAATAGTGTGCTTTTGTACCAAAGGTGGGACTCGAACCCACACGCCCTTGCGAGCATCGGATTTTGAATCCGACGTGTCTACCAATTCCACCACTTTGGCTTTTGGTGAGTGCAAATCTATAAAATATTTCATTTAAAATATCTTTTAAACTCTTAAAATAGTTTTATTTTTGCCCCAACAACAACACTAACTAAAAATATTTTTTTGTAAATGGCTACAAATCAATTAAGCCCAAAAATCTTTGCGTGTTCACAAAGTATTGAACTAGCAGAGGAAATTGCCAGTGCCTACGGAACCAAACTAGGAAATGTAATTACCACACATTTTAGTGATGGTGAATTCCAACCAGCTTTTGAAGAATCAATCAGAGGAAGAAGAGTTTTCATCGTTGGATCAACCTTTCCTTCTACTGATAACTTAATGGAAATGTTATTAATGTGTGATGCTGCAAAACGTGCATCGGCAAGACATATTACCGCTGTAATGCCTTATTTTGGTTGGGCTCGTCAAGACAGAAAAGACAAGCCTCGTGTAGCAATTGGCGCTAAATTAGTGGCTAAATTATTAGAAACTGCAGGTGCAACTAGAATTATGACCATGGATTTACATGCTGATCAAATTCAAGGTTTCTTTGAAAAGCCAGTAGATCATTTATATGCTTCTACAATTTTTTTACCATATGTTAAAAGTTTAAAGCTTGATAATTTAACGATTGCTTCTCCTGATATGGGAGGTTCAAAAAGAGCTTATGCTTATTCCAAATACTTGGAAAGTGATGTTGTTATTTGCTACAAGCAGCGTCAAAAAGCCAATGTAATTGCTCATATGGAACTCATTGGTGAAGTAGAAGGTAAAAATGTAATTCTTGTTGATGACATGATTGATACAGGAGGAACACTTACAAAGGCAGCCGATTTAATGATGGAACGTGGTGCAAAAAGTGTACGTGCTATTTGTACACACCCAATTCTTTCAGGAAATGCCTACGAAAGAATTCAAAATTCACAGTTGACAGAGCTAATCGTTTCAGATACAATTCCTTTAAAAAAGAGTATTTCTAAAATAAAAGTTGTATCTTGCGCCGCTTTATTTGCTGATGTGATGCATAAAGTTCAAGACAATACATCTATTAGCGATAAGTTTTTAATGTAAATAAATTTAATAAACAAAGTAATGAAATCAATTACAATCAAAGGATCTCAAAGAGAAAGCGTAGGTAAAAAAGCAACAAAAGCCTTACGTAATGCTGGAAAGGTTCCTTGCGTATTATACGGAGGAGACAAGCCTGTTCACTTTTCAGCTGAAGAAAAATCGTTCAAGCCATTAGTATATACTCCAGACGTATTTACTGCTACGATTGAATTAGATGGTGTAACATATAGCGCTGTATTACAAGACATACAGTTTCACCCAGTAAATGATAGCATTTTACACGTAGACTTTTACCAATTATTTGAAGACAAGGCTGTGACTATGGATATTCCTGTACGTTTAGTAGGATCTTCTAAAGGTGTTATGGTAGGTGGTGCTTTACGTCACAACTTACGTAAATTAAAAGTAAAAGCATTACCAGCTAACTTACCAGATTTTATTGAAGCTAATATTACTGAGTTAGAAATTGGTAATAAATTATATGTTACTGAGTTAAAGAATGACAACTATACGTTATTACACCCAGATAACACAGTGGTTGCTCAAGTTCGTATGTCTCGTAACGCCGCTAAAGCAGCAGCTGAGGCTGAAGCATAGACTGCAAAACAATAATCATACAAAAGCGTTACCATGTGTAGCGCTTTTTTTATTTTTGATGTATGATTATTACACCTTTTTTTAAACAATTATTTGGTTTTTCTACAAAACAATTAACAGATAAAGAAGACGATTCTATGAAGAAATTTTTAATTGTAGGCTTAGGTAATATTGGCGAAAAATATGACAATACACGTCACAATATAGGTTTTAAAATCGCAGATGCTTTTGTTAAAGAGCATGAAGGCTCTTTTGAAACCGAAAAGTTAGGAGATATAGCTAAACTTAAAATTAAGGGTAAAACAGTACTTGTTTTAAAGCCTAATACTTATATGAATTTAAGTGGTAAAGCGGTTAAATACTGGATGCAAAAAGAAAACATTCAAGTTGAAAACTTGTTAATTATTACTGATGACCTAAATATTGATTTTGGAAAAATTCGTATCAAAGGAAAAGGAAGTTCTGGCGGACATAACGGTCTAAAAGACATCCAAGATAAGTTTAATACAGGTGCTTATCCTCGTTTTCGCTTCGGTGTAGGAGCTGAATATAGTAAAGGTCGTCAAGTAGATTACGTTTTAGGCAAATGGAATCCTGATGAGGAAAGCGCAATGATTGAGCGTATTCCTTTTTCTGTAAAAGCGGTTACTTCTTTTATTACAGCTGGTTTAGCTAATACCATGAATGAGTTTAACGGAAAATAATTACGTTTTACACCGTTAACTTATTCAAAAATTAATTATCAGAAGCATACCACTCAGCAAAACTAGTATCTGTTTCTTGTAGCTTAATGCCGTGTAATTTTATGTTTTCTGGAAGCCTTTTTTGAATTTTCTTAGCAAAATCAATCACCATCATTTCGCTTGTTGGTTGATAGTCTACTAAAATAACATGATGTCCACGGTCTTTTAACTCTTTAGCTAACTCTACATGGGGAGTATTCTTATTGAATACCGTAGCATGGTCAAATACATCTACAATCTCTTCTTTTACAATCTTCTTTAAATCTCCAAAATCAATTACCATTCCGTACTTCACATTGGATGTATCAGTAATTGGAGAGCCTATCACAGTAACCGAAAGCTTGTAACTATGCCCATGAACATTTTTACATTTTCCATCATAACCATACAACGCATGTCCAGTTTCAAAAGTAAACTGCTTGGTAATTCGAATCTTACTCATAAATATCTATCTCTAAAGTGAAATAAACTTAAAAAATTACTTCTCTTTTAACCTGCCTTAAATGACAACTAAAGATGTGTATTGACTCTTATTTTCTTTTAAACTTTTTGTTTGCTCTGTATTTATTAAAGAAATAAACTACAGCTACACCCGCCGCTAAAATGGCAAATAAATAATCTCCACCCATAATATTTTACTTTTATTCGCCGAAAGTACGAATTTGATTTTAAATGCTATTATTTTTTCACTCTCTAGAGAATAAAATCTTTAAAAATTAACACCTAACTCCAATTCAAGGTTAAATTCTTTATTTAATACGTTAGAATTGATAAAATGCTGTTTGTAATTTATACCTAAAACTATACCTAGCTCTTCCCAAGGAATTAACCTTATTCCTTGTTTAGATTCAAGCCCAATTAAGAGTTTGGATTTTTTTTCGTTATTCAGACCCCTAGTTGTTTCATATCCAAAAGGAACATTTATACCAACACCTACATAAATACCTTTGTAAAATTTAATAAACCCATCTAAACCAGCTCCTAATAAAAACTGATTAAAACTTTTATACCCCTTACTCTTTAAAAGGTTGGGTTTTAATTGATAGTTATTGAATGAAAATACAGTTGGAATTATAAAATCCTCCTCTGTATCTGAAAACTCAGAGTATTTTATTTTAAATCCTTTATAGTGTTTACTAAAAACAGTATTGTAAGAAAGTATATGAATAGTTCTTGGAGCTTTTTTATTACTTATGCTAGGGTTTTGAGCATGAACGAAGCTAACAAAAAAAATTAACCAAAATAAGCAACGCATATTTTATTGTTTTTTATAGTGAAAAATAATGTAGTTTAATTCTTTAGTGTTGTACTTTATAGTTAAAAAATCTGAGGTAATTTGTAATACAGTAGCATCTAAAATTTCATTATTATCTACTATCAGAGATATTTTAGTCTCCCCGTTTAGTCTCCAAGTTCCTTTATCATGATATCCTTCAGAGAAGGCTTCAAAAAACATGTTAGTTTTAAATAAGATATAATCATTACTCTCTTTTAAAGAAGGTTGATGCACTTCACCAAATACCTCATAGTTTTGAATGCGCCATTTTCCAATTAATTTAGATTTTAGACTTTTTTGAGAAAAAAGAGATAGAGATATTAAAAACAAGAAGACAAGTAAAACAATTCGATACATATTACAAGTGGTTATTAAATTCCAGGTAAAAGTATAAGGCAAGTAAAATGTGAGTTTGTTTATTTAAGACAATGATTATTTTATTACCTTTTGTCGTAAATAGACAAACTATAAAGTAAGAAACTATTGTAATTTTGATGGATAAAGCATCACAAATGAAAAACTCAACACAAATAGAGCGATATAATAAGTTGTTAGATTTTTTAGAAAAGCGTTTTAAAACATCAATTCACACACATGAAATAGAAGATATTTCCTTTTACTCTTATCGAAATATCAATAGAATATTTTTAGCGTTACAACATGAAACTATTGGTCAATTTCTTAAAAGAAGAAAACTAGAAAAAGCTGCACAGTATTTAAAATTTTCAGATATTGAAATTTCAGATATTGCCCTAGAAGTTGGGTATAGTGATGTGGCAGCTTTTAGTAAAGCTTTTAAAAAACATTTTCGCTGTACACCTTCTAGCTTTAAAAGCTCTTATACATTTCAACAAAAAATTACGAATCAAATTTTAGAAGAACCTAATAAAAAAAATGATTCTTTATTACAATTTGAAATTGAAATTATACCATCATTTCAAATGTTGTATTTACAATATCAAGGAACTTATGAAGATATAAAAGGGATTGAAAGAACATGGAAACAGCTTTTAAAGTATGCTGATAAGCATGATTTATTAACTGATAAAACTATTATTGTTGGTGAAATTTTGGATGATGATGAAATAACAGAATTTGTTAATTGTAGGTATAATGCAGGGATTATGCTTACAGAAGTACAAAAAATTGAAGTTAAAGGAATGTTTAAAGTTAAAGAAGTTACTTCTCAAAAATATGCCAAGTTTGTTCATAAAGGAAGTCATGAAAGCTGTTTTGAAACATACAATACAGTTTATGCACATTGGATGTATGACATCCAATTAGAGTTTGCGGACGCACCAATTTTAGAGTTTTATTTAAATGACGATAAAAATACTCCTCAAGAAGAATTAATAACAGAAATTTACATTCCTATTGTTTAACGCAAAACCAACAAATAAAAATTAATATTTTTTCTTTGAAATTTATACTTCCTCTTTGTCCTAAATAAACAAACACACCTACATTTTCCAGCCTACTTTTGTGTTATTAAACAAATAAAACACATGAAAAGTTACAAATTACACAAGTATTGGCACATAGATTCTTACCTTCTTCTGGGATTGTATAATTGGCTTTTCTCAAGGAAACAATTCTATTTTGGTTTTCTTGTCCTATTCCTAAATACATAATTAAAAAAAGTTAAGAAATGAGTTTTGCTAAATTAATATCACTTTTTGAAGAGTCTACAATCATGTTGTATATCGGTTACTTTTTTTTATTTAATACAAGTTTAATAGTATTGGAAATAATTATTGATGTGCTGTTTAGAAAAAAGAGAAAATGGAAAGATACCTTAGCCAATATATCTATTTTTTTTATGAATCAACTTATAGAAAAAACAATTATAGGATCGATTGGTGTAATTTGTTTAATGCCTTTTCATTGGATAACACCAATAACGATTCCTAGTAATGTATATACATGGATCCTGGCTTTTATTATAGCAGATGTAACGTATTATTGGATGCATCGTTTAGAGCATGAACATCGAATATTATGGGCTAGCCATAGTGTTCACCATTCTTCAGAAGATTATAACTTAACTATTTCTATGCGATTAAGTATTGTAGAAGGATTGTTTGAGTGGGCTTTTTTAATACCGATGGTACTGATAGGTTTTTCACCATTTCAGGCTATTATAGGGTTAATATTAGTCGCACAATTTCAAACATGGATTCATACGGAGCGAATTGGTAAGTTAGGGTGGTTAGATGAAATATTCAACACACCATCCAATCATAGAGTACATCATGGATCTAACCGAAAATATTTAGATAAAAATTACGGAGGTGTTTTTATTATATGGGATAAACTTTTTGGAACATTTCAAAGAGAACAAGAAAAAGTAGTTTATGGGCTTACAAAGAATATAAAAACTAACAACCCTATTAAAATTAATTTTATAGAATATATTAATATTTACAAAGAAGTAAAAAGATGTAAAACACTAAAACATAAGCTAAAAATAATTTTTGGAAACCTAATTTGGAAGCCTGATTATTTTAAAAGTAAATAAGTTTATTTTACTATGATATTTGTAACGGTATTAGTTATTTTAAAATTTATACCTAATATCGTACTTTTTTACTTCTTAAATTTTTCTAAGGCTTTTTTGGTAAACTCAGATAAAACAAGCTTTCCAGAAGTCTCTGCACGTTCTATTAACAGTTCTTCCCAGTGCTCGGTTCCAATCCACAACGCTTTTTTCATTTCAACCAATGCTTCTGGGTTATACGAAGCTAATTTTTCTGATAAGATTTCAACCTCTTTATCTAATTCCCTTTGTGTTTCAAAAACACGCGCATACAACCCTTTTTCTTTAGCCCAATACGCATTTTTCCAGCTTGTTGCATCTAAGGTTAACTCTGCTAATCCACTTACGCTTATTTTGCGTTCTACGGCAGGAGCAATTACAAACGGACCAATACCTATCGTAAACTCAGAAAGTTTAATAGAAGCGTGCTCTGTAGCTAATACATAATCACAAGCAGCTGCTAATCCAACTCCACCGCCCACAGTTTTTCCTTGTACTCTACCAACAATTAACTTTGAACAACGACGCATCGCATTAATTACATTGGCAAACCCTGAGAAAAAAGCTTTCCCATCTTCTAAATTATCAATTGCTACCAATTCATCAAAAGAAGCTCCAGCACAAAAAGCTCGTTCTCCTTCTGATTTTAGTACAATTACTGAAACTTCATTATTAATTGAAAGCTTATCAAATTCATTTGCTAAACGTTCTAATAACACACTTGGAAAGGAGTTACTTGCTGGATGCCCAAATTCAACCGTAGCAATCTTATTTTCAATATGTGTATATAAACTTCCGTTTTCTCTAGTTGTAGTCATTTGTTTATTGTTGTTTGCTCAAAATTACGTTTTTTGAGCAAGTGGTAAAAACTTTCTTCTAAACTTTATAATTAATGGAGTTCCTCTAGCAATCATCCACAGGAAAAAAGCAATCCAAATAGCATACAGTTTATAATCTAGTGAATCAAAAAATAATAAGGTTGGGACAAATACGAATCCTGTTGCTAATAATAAAACGTTTCGTAAGTACTTCATTTCTCCCATACCTTTAAACATTCCGTCATAAATAAAAGCGATAGAACATACAGGCTGCATGAGTAAAATAATCCAAAAAGTATTGTAAAATTGTTTTAAAACCTCAGGTTCTTTCGTGAATATTTTTCCTATAAATTGATATAAAACAAAACCTACAACTGTGAGTAAGAGTCCGAAAAGGAATCCGTATGTAATTAATCGATTTCCTAACATGACTAAGGTTTTATATGCTTTTGCTCCTAATAATTTTCCTGATAATATATTTCCTGCAGAAGAGTAGCCGTCAATCATAAAAGCGCCCATAAGCCATAAATTGAAACCAATCGTATAAGCTGCGATATAAGCGTCGCCATAATCAGTAGCATAGGAAGTACCAAAATATAAAGCAACATTTAACGCTATAGTTCGCACAAATAAATTTAAAACCATGTTTATAAACTTTGGTATTTCAGCATTAAGAGGCAGGTTGAACCTTAATGGAATATCTGTCTTCTTTAACAATAATACCGCCGAAATTATTGCCATAGTAGCTTGTGCTACAACACTTGCATAGGCTGCACCTTGAATATGCATTGCAGGAATCAAGCCTTCTATTCCATATACCAATACAACATCCAACCCTATATTAATAAACGTACCTATGAGTGCTATTACCATCGGATAATACGTGTTTTGCAACCCTCTAAACGTACCAAAAACAGCAATCGTAAAAAGCGTAAACGGGAATCCGAAAACACGAATTTTGTAATACGAAACAGAATAGTCTAAAATGGTTCCTGAAGCATTATACAACTCAAAAATTTCTTTTGCAAAAGGGTAACTGATTCCTAAAATAAGCGCACTTACTCCTAACACAATAACAATAGCTTGTGCTGGTAGGTTTTTTATTTCGTCAAGTTTATCAGCTCCTAAATATTGAGAAACGATAGAAGAAATTCCGCTACGTGTTTGCCCAAATACCCAAATTAACATGGATAAAAAAGCCCCTACAATACCAATCGCAGCAATACTTTCGGTAGCATTGTGCTCAATGTTACCTACGATGGCTAAATCTGTGGTAGAAAGTAACGGTTCAGCAACACCTGCAATTAATGCAGGCATTGCTAATTTATTTATGTGTTTAAAACTAATGTTGTGTTGCATAATAGTTAACAAAAATAACTATTATTGAAGTTGGAAAATGAAATTGCAGTGTATTGTTCTATTAATGTTATTTAAGAGCAAATCTCACATTTACCTGTTAAAAAAACAGTAGCACTCTCTATGATATGATTTTCAACCTGAGGAATTGAAATATCAACTGATAAACATGTTACTTTTTTGCAGTCAGTACATTGAAAATGAGGATGTATATCATTATGATGATGCGAAGAACAACTAGTACATTTAGCATACCATTTTACACCTTCTTTCCCCATAAAAGAATGTATAACGCCATCGTTTTCCAGACGATCCAAAACTCTATAAACCGTAGTTTTATTCATTTCGTCATTTAATTTGCTTACTAAATCAACAGCAGCAATTGCTGAGACTCCAGACTCAAATAAGCTTAATAATTTTTTTACTGCTTTTGTTTTCCTAATAACTCCCATAAAACTAATTAATGCAACATTGTTGCAATTAAAAAAATAATGTACTTTTGCTTTTCAAAATACTAAATTAAGAAAATCAATGGTACTCAAACAAAAATCAGATACATTAGGAGCTTTGTCGAGCGGTCTATGTTTGGTACATTGCGTATTTACACCTTTTCTGTTTGTTATACAATCTCATGCTGCTTGTTGTAGTCATGAAGCAGTTCCTTTTTGGTGGAAAAGTATAGACGTTTTATTTCTAGTCATTTCATTTTTTGCTATTCAAAAATCTGTTCAAACTACTTCAAAAAAATGGATGCAGTATGCTCTTTGGATTACGTTTTTGATTTTGTTTATAATCATTTTAAACGAATATACACAAGCCATGAAATTACCTGAAAAAAGTATTTATGTACCATCATTAGGTTTAGTGCTTCTACATATATATAATAGAAAGTATTGTCAATGTGCAAACAACACTTGTTGCGCTAATAATTAAATAGTTTAAGTAATGAACAAGCATGATTACATAGGTGATAATCACATTTTAACAAATATTAAAACACCTTTAACACCAAACGCTTTTGATAAATCAGACGAAGAAAAGATTGTAAATATTCAAGGTCATTTTGCAAAAATAATGGAGGAGCTCGGTTTGGATTTAACAGATGATAGTTTGTCTGGGACACCTTATCGTTTTGCTAAAATGTATGTTAAAGAGTTGTTTTATGGATTGAACCCAGCTAATAAACCCAAAGCTTCTACTTTTGATAATAAATACGGTTATAGTAAAATGTTAGTGGAACAAAACATTACTATCGATTCTTCATGTGAACACCATTTTCTTCCTATTAGTGGCTATGCACATATTGGTTATATTCCAAAAAATAGGGTTATCGGGCTTTCGAAAATTAATCGTTTAGTAGATTATTATTCACACAGACCACAGGTACAAGAGCGATTATGTTTACAAATCTTAACAGATTTACAAGAAACTTTGGAAACAGAAGATGTAATTGTACTGGTGAATGCAAAGCACCTATGTGTTTCTTCTCGCGGAATTAAAGACAAGAATAGTTACACAACAACTATTGAGTACGGAGGAAGTTTTAATGATTTAGCTGTTCGTAATGAGTTTTTTAAAATTTGTGAGTTTGAAAATAGAGAATAATTAACCTATTACTTCTTCGTTAACATTCGTTTTATTTCATTCAGCTTCATTAAAGCTTCAATAGGTGTTAGTGTATCGATGTTTGTAGTTAAAATTTCTTCTCGAATATCTTCTAACAACGGATCATCTAACTGAAAAAAGCTCATTTGCATATCTTCATGCTGTGCTTCTTTCAAGGTTTCTTTTACCTCCTTGTGTGAATGTGAGTTTTCTAACTCTTTTAGAATTTTGTTTGCTCTATGAATTACCATACTTGGCATTCCTGCTAATTTCGCCACGTGAATTCCAAAACTATGATTACTTCCTCCAGCTACTAACTTACGTAAGAAAATAATACTATTATCTAGCTCTTTTACCGATACATTAAAGTTCTTGATACGTTCAAACGTGGAAGTCATTTCGTTTAACTCGTGATAATGCGTTGCAAATAGTGTTTTTGCTTTCGATGGGTGTTCGTGTAAGTATTCCGAAATTGCCCAAGCAATAGAAATTCCGTCATAGGTAGATGTTCCACGTCCAATTTCATCTAACAACACCAAACTACGATCAGAAATGTTATTTAAGATCGATGCAGTTTCATTCATTTCAACCATGAATGTCGACTCTCCCATCGAAATATTATCGCTAGCACCTACTCTAGTAAAAATCTTATCCACCATACCAATACGAGCATTTTGAGCAGGAACATAACTTCCCATTTGCGCTAATAACACAATTAAAGCAGTTTGACGTAAAATTGCTGATTTACCCGACATGTTAGGACCTGTGATCATGATAATTTGTTGCTGATTACGGTTCAGCACCACATCGTTCGCTATGTATTCTTCGCCTATTGGTAATTGTTTTTCAATAACCGGGTGGCGACCATTTTTGATTTCAATATCGGTACTATCGTCCATCAAAGGGCGCACATAATTATTCTCGGTAGCTAAGGTTGCGAAAGATTGCAACACATCAATCTTAGCTACATTTTGAGCATTTTGTTGTACTGGTTGTACAAAGCCTATAATGTACTGTACTAACTTGGCAAAAATCTCCGTTTCTAATTGCTGAATTTTCTCTTCTGCTCCTAAAATTTTTGCTTCGTATTCTTTTAATTCTTCAGTAATGTAACGCTCTGCATTCACTAAAGTTTGCTTACGAATCCACTCTTCAGGAACTTTATCTTTGTGCGTATTTCTAACTTCAATATAGTATCCAAAAACATTATTAAACGCAATTTTTAAACTCGGAATCCCTGTACGTTCCGTTTCACGAGCTAGCATCGTATCTAAATACTCTTTTCCAGAGTTTGAAATGTTACGCAATTCATCTAACTCTTCTGAAACTCCGTTTGCAATCGCATTTCCTTTATTGATGTTTACAGGGGCTTCTTCTAAAACAGTCTCGGTAATTTTATCAATTAATTCATCACAAGTATTAATTTTTTCTCCTAATAACCTAACGGCAGCGTTTTCGCTGCTTTCTGCGGATTCTTTTATCGGAAGAATCGCTTTTAACGAATTTTTTAACAAGATGACTTCTCTTGGAGATACTTTTCCTGTCGCAACTTTCGATATCAATCGTTCGATATCAGAAATTTGTTTTAATTGGTAGGTTACAGTTTCAGAAAAAGTATCGTTATCAATTAAAAACTTCACTAATTCGTGTCGCTGCTGAATTTGGTCTAAATCTTTTAACGGAAGCGCTAACCAACGTTTTAACAATCTCCCTCCCATTGGAGAAATCGTTTTATCGATTACATCTAATAACGAAACCGAATTCACAGAATTACCTCCGTATAACTCTAAGTTTTTTACGGTAAAGCGATCCATCCACACATAATTATCTTCCGCAATTCTGCTAATAGATTGTATGTGTTCTATTTTGTTGTGTTGCGTTTCAGATAAATAGTACATGGCTGCACCACCTGCCACAATTCCATATTCTAACTCTTCAACTCCAAATCCTTTTAACGTTTTTACCTTAAAATGATTTCGAAGTAATTCATCACCATATTCTTTTTGAAACACCCAATCATCCAAATAAAAAGCATGAAAACGATTGGTAAAAGCTTCTAAAAATCGTTGCTTGTATTTTTTTTCTACCAAAACTTCACTTGGCGCAAAGTTTTGTAAAAGCTTATCGATGTACTCTTCATTTCCTTGTGCAATGAGGAATTCTCCAGTTGACACATCTAAAAACGAAACCCCTAATAGCTTTTTCCCAAAATGAACTGCTGCTAAAAAGTTATTCGACTTCGATTGTAATACCTCATCGTTCAACGCAACTCCAGGAGTTACCAATTCCGTCACTCCCCGTTTCACAATCTTCTTAGTCATTTTTGGATCTTCTAACTGATCACAAATAGCAACACGCAATCCAGATTTTACTAATTTAGGCAAATACGTATTTAAAGAATGGTGCGGAAACCCTGCCAATGCTGTTTCACTTTCGCTGCCACTTCCTCTTTTGGTTAAAATAATACCTAAAACTTCTGACGCTTTTACAGCATCTTCTCCAAAGGTTTCATAAAAATCGCCTACTCTAAATAATAACATCGCATCCGGATATTTTGCCTTGATTCCGTTATACTGCTGCATTAATGGAGTTACCTTTTTTGCCTTTGTTTTTGCCAAGTTTCTAGATTTTTTGGGTTAGTTTTGCGAAGATAGAAAAGTTTAGAGTTTCTTTTGTTTCAAGTTATCCACAACTTTAAACTTTTGAACCTGAAAACCACTTTATGAGAAAATTAAAAAACAGCGAACTAGGCAGGAAAACAGTTGAAGAGTTTAAGCAAACTAACAAAACTCCCATCATTGTAGTATTGGATAATATTCGTAGTTTGAATAACGTAGGTTCTGTTTTTAGAACTTCGGATGCTTTTTTGATTGAAAAAATTTACTTGTGTGGTATCACTGCTACGCCCCCTAACAAAGAAATTCATAAAACTGCTTTAGGTGCCACTGAATCTGTAGATTGGGAATATGTTGAAAATACTATAGACTTGGTTGAAAAATTACAAGCAGAAAACGTAAAGGTCTTATCTATAGAACAAGCAGAAAATAGTACAATGTTAGATACTTTTACTCCTGAAATTGACCAAAAATACGCAGTAGTGTTTGGAAATGAAGTAAAAGGTGTACAACAAAAGGTTGTTTCTGCTTCTGATGTTTGTATTGAAATTCCGCAATTAGGAACCAAACACTCGTTAAATATTTCGGTAAGTTGTGGTGTGGTGTTATGGGATTTGTTTACTAAAATGAAAAAGTAACATCATTATTAACAACAATAATAACTAAGTAATTTACTTAATTAGAGTTCATAATTCAAAGATTACTTCACTTTAGCCTGTCTTGAGCGAGAACCGAAAGATTCGCAATGACAATATCATTCTTTTAAAGTAGAGTGTTAAAATTTTGAATTTATCTTAAAAACCTACTATATTAGGCACTTGATTACCCCATCCCCAAGAGTTATTTTGTAATTAAAAACCCTATTTAATATGGAAAACAAGTACTTAAAAGAAACAACAATGAGTTTAAGCCCTGGTGGAGATACTGAAATTACTGAAGGAGGTAGTGATACTGGTGGAGCAACAGGAAGTGACGGAGGTGATTAGAGCCAAAAAATTACATTTGGCACACAACATAAGTTTAAAAACCATTACTTTTGGAAAAGTAATGGTTTTATTTTATAACTACTCTATGAAAAACTTCCTTTACATTATTCTATTTTGTTCTTCCTTTGTATTTTCTCAGGAAAATAAGGATTATTTTTCTAAAAGAGATACATTAATAGAATCAGGAAGGCAGGCATTTTTTGATAAAAACCTTGCATTATTAAATACAGTCACCTTACAGGTTGATTCTTTATACAAAAGAACTAATGACTCTATTCTACTTGCCAAATACTTTCACTTTAAAGCCCTACAAAATAAACTTACTTATACTAACGATAGTGCTTTTTACTATTATCATCTTTCAAAAGATATCTCTAAAAAAATCAATGATTCTTTAGCTGTCGGAAGGCGTTTATTAAGTTTAGCTATTTTACAAAAAGAAGCTAAAGATTTTTTAGGTAGTGAAATAAGTTTAATTGAAGCTTTACAATACTTAGAACCTATCAATTCTGTTATTTATTTGGAAAGTGTTTATAATAATTTAGGAATTGTTTCGGAAGAATTGAAACAACAAAACGAAGCTTTATCATACTACAACAAAGCATTAACTTATAATAAAATAAACAAAAAAAACACTGGTTATTTATACATTATTAATAATTTAGGTTTTTTTTATCAAAGTAAAGGACAGTATAAAAAAGCTATTTCTCTTTTTAAAAAAGGATTATCAAAAGATAGTATTAAAGAAAAGTATCCAATACAATATGCTTTGTTATTAGAAAATTTAGCTGCTAGTAATTTTTTATTGGGTAAAAAAGAAAATGTGCTAAAACAATATAATGAAGTTCTCAGCATAAGGAAAGAAGAAAATGATTTTGCAGAATTAAGCACAACACATATAAACTTGGCAGATTATTACAAAAATCTTAATCAACTAAAAAAAGCTCAACACCATTCTAGCGAAGCTTTAAAATATGCCGAACAAACTCACAACAATAAAAAATGGTTAGAAGCTTTAAAAAACCTTTCAGATTTAACTAGCGGAGAACAATCAAAACAATATTTAGAAGAGTATATTACCTTAAATGATAGTCTATTCCAAAATGAACGCAGGTTAAAAAATCAGTTTGCTAAAATTAGATACGAAACCGATAAGAAAGAAAAAGAAAATGTAGTTTTAAAAACGGAGAATCAACAAAAACAAGCAGAAATTCTTTATCATAAACAACAAAAAACGATAGGGTGGCTAGCTGCTGCAGTTGGCCTTTTACTATTTAGTTTTAGTGTTATGTTTTATTTTCAACGTAGAAGAAAGTTATTATATCAAGCTCAACTACAACAGGTACAAGTAAGAGAACATGAACGCCAACAAATAGCTAAATCTTTACATGATGAGGTTGCTGGTGATTTACGCTTACTACATCGTAAATTAGAGAAATCTAACTTATTAGAGGAAGCTCAAAAGTTAGATGCAGTAAAAGAAAATGTTCGTAATTTATCACATCAATTAAGCAGTGTTAGTTTTGATAAAGTACCTTTTAAAGATCAAATTATCAATTTAGTAAGTGATTATTTTGAACCTGATTTTAAAATAAAAGTGAATGGATTGCAAAACTACGATTGGACGACAATTAATAATTCTATTAAACGTTTACTTTACTTAAGTATTCGCGAAAGTATACAAAACTGTAAAAAACACGCAAAAGCGAGTAAAATAACTATCAATTTTTCTGTACGTAAAAAATACGTACATTTGGGGATTATTGATAATGGTATTGGCTTTAATACCACCGTTAATAAAAAAGGAATTGGTTTACAAAACCTACAAGAACGCATTGAAGAGTTAAATGGTAAATTAACTATTAGTAGTGAAGTAGGTAAAGGAACCCAAACCAGTATTCAAATACCCTTAAATGGCTGGACAAACAAAAATACTTTTAGTTGATGATCATCAATTGATTTTGGAAGGAATTCTTTCATATCTAAAAGATATAGATAACTTAGAAATTGAAACAGCTAATTCATGCGATGAAGCTTTTTCTAAAATAAAATCAAGTTTAAGCGAAAATCCATTTCATATCGTTTTTACCGACCTGAGCTTTGACAACCAAAACAAAAATGTTATTTTAGATGGAGGAGAAGCTTTTATAAAATCTATACTTAAAGAAGCAATTCCTATTAAAGTAGGTGTAATTACAGGACACTCTGAAACAAACAGAATTTTTAATGTTATACATAATTTAAACCCTTCTGCCTATATTTTAAAGGGAAAGTGTAGTACAGATGAACTAACCTTTGCTATTCAAAAAATGTTAAAAGGTGAAATATACTATACGCACGAAATTCACCAAAAACTCTTAAAAAGGGCTTTAGTTGAAATACAAATGGATGATATTGCCATCCAAATTTTAAAAGAGCTACCTAAACATGCTAAAATTTCTAACTTAGAAGGCTTAATTAAAAAGGACGATGGATCATTAATAAAAGTCAGATCCATAGAAAGCAAACTATCTAAACTAAGAACAGACTTACAAGCCAATAATAATACAGACCTGATATTAAAAGCAAAAGAATTAGGAATTATAGATTAAGCTTAACCTCTTTTTGCGGAAATACACATTTATTTTTGCGGTTATCCCATTTTACAAATTACAACTAAACAGTAATTTCGCAATGGAATTCAAACCATTGTTGGGAAGAATCTTGAAAAGAGAGAGAATGTAAAAAAAGCCTTTAAATATTTAAAGGCTTTTTTATGCTATCTATCTCGTCCTAAAATATGCTATTGTAAAATTGACTTATTTTTTCTCTTGCGGAAAACCACACATTTTTTTGCGGAAATACCCTTTTTTAACCTTTAATCTCTCTTTACATTTGTGACATCTTCTTTTCAAGATTAATTGGAAAAAGACATTTAAGGGGAATAATGAACCTTCTAGAAATTCTAGAAGGTTTTTTTATGCTATTTCGGAAAATTGCACTTTTAACTTCGGAAATCCCTTTTTATACTCCTGATTATCAGCATATATTTGACATGTTCATTATTTAATGACAATTAATTAAAGGGGAATTAATTAAATCATTTTAAAAATGGGGAAACTACTATTACGTAAAATGAGCAGAGGTTTTAACACTTTACTTTCAGTTCTAGCCGAATTCGGTAAAGGTGCTGGATATGCTCTAAGACACTAAAAGTTAATTAACCAAACTTAAACGTGTAAACCTTCTAGAAATTCTAGAAGGTTTTTTTTATTACCATTACTAAAATTGTAAATTAGGCGTTCAATCATTTTATGCCTAAATGACTCAAAAATATATTATTGCTCTAGACCAAGGAACAACTAGTTGTCGTACCGTAATTCTTAATAAAGAGGAAAAGATTATAGCAAAAACTCAACAAGAGTTTCAACAAATATTTCCACAACCTGGTTGGGTAGAACATGATGCTAATGAAATTTTACAAACTCAGTTAAAAACCTTACAACAAGCTATTGAGCAGGCTCAAATATCACCTTCACAAATAGCAGGAATAGGTATTACTAATCAGCGTGAAACAACTGTAGTTTGGAATAAAAACACAGGTAAACCAATATACAATGCTATTGTTTGGCAAGATAAAAGAACAGCTGATACTTGTGAGTTACTCAAAGAAACTGGACTCGAAAACTATGTGCGTAAAACTACTGGACTGGTAATTGACAGTTATTTTTCTGCAACTAAAATTCATTGGATCTTAAATCATGTAAAGGGAGCTCAAAAAGAAGCTGAAAAAGGAAATTTGTTATTTGGAACTATTGATTCTTGGCTTTTATGGAACTTAACCAATAAAAAAGTTCATGCAACAGACTATAGTAATGCCTCACGTACCATGCTATACGACATAAAAAACTTGTGTTGGGATGAAACTTTAGTAAAAGAACTAAACATTCCAATTTCAATGTTACCTGAAGTAAAACCCTCATCTTTTCATTTTGGAAACTACGAATTAGAGGGAGTTCAAATTCCAATTGCTGGAATAGCAGGAGATCAGCAATCTGCTTTATTTGGACAAGCATGTTTTAAAAAAGGAGAAGCAAAAAACACCTACGGAACAGGGTGTTTTATGTTAATGAACACAGGTGAAAACTTAGAATATTCTGAAAATGGTTTAATTTCTACAATTGCTTGGGGAATTAACAACAAAGTGTATTACGCTCTTGAAGGAAGTGTTTTTGTTGCTGGTTCAGCAATTCAATGGTTACGAGATGGACTACAAATTATCAATAATGCAGAGGAAAGTGAACTTTTTGCTGAAGAAGTTACCGAAGAAAACCCTGTTTACGTAGTTCCTGCTTTTGCTGGCTTGGGCGCTCCGTATTGGGATATGTACGCTAGAGGTGCTGTTTTTGGTTTGACTCGTGATACAGGAAAAAATCACTTAATTAAAGCCACATTACAATCATTAGCTTATCAAACCAAAGATATTTTAGATGTTATGCAAAAAGATAGCATGCTTCAACTCTCTTCTTTAAAAGTAGATGGCGGAGCATGTGCTAATAATTTACTGATGCAATTTCAGGCAGATATCTTAAATGTAGCTGTAGAGCGTCCTGAAGAAATTGAGACCACCGTAATGGGAGCTGCTTATTTGGCCGGTTTCTGTGTTGGTTTTTGGCAACAAAACGATATTGTTAACAAAAGAAAAATAGATAAAACATTTACTCCTTCTTTCTCTAAACAAAAAAGAGAAAAATTATACCGTACTTGGCAAAAAGCTGTTGAACGTACTAAAGATTGGATTGATTAAAAAATAAAAATCATGGCAAAGTTTTACGATAAAATAACAACTAGAATTCAACAGTTTATTGAAGCACAAAAGCTCTTTTTTGTTGCTACAGCAGCAAAAGAAGGACGAATTAATCTTTCTCCTAAAGGAATGGATACCTTTAGGATACTTAACGAAAATACAGTAGCTTGGTTAAGTGTTACAGGAAGCGGTAATGAAACCTCTGCACATTTGTTAGCTGATAACCGAATAACAATTATGTTTTGTGCTTTTGAAGGAGCTCCAAACATACTAAGACTATACGGAAGGGCAGAAGAAATTCTTCCAACTTATAATAAATGGGAAAATTATGTCAAGTTGTTTCCTAATTTTCCAGGTACTCGTCAAATATTTATTGTTTCTGTTGAAAGTGTACAAACCTCTTGTGGAATGTCTATTCCTTTTTATGAATACCAAGGAGAACGAAATCAATTAAATGATTGGGCTATTGAAAAAGGTGAAGAAGGAATTAAACAATATTGGAATGACAGAAACCAAACTAGTATCGATGGCTTTGATTCTTTATTAAAAGAAGAAACATCTTCTTAAATTATTTAAAAAAATATCTTCTTTTTTCAAAATCCTGATAAAAATCATGTTTTTACTTAAACTATGCTTGTACTTTTGAGACAGTAAAGTATAAGAAGAAATGGTACAATTAATGAACATCCCAATGGTGTCTTGGACAAACGGAACCATTATGATGGTTATTTTCGGTTTGGTTTGTATAGGTTTAATAACCGCTCTTTTAATTCTTGTTAATGGTGGCAAGAAGAAAGAGTAGGTAAATTTAGTTTTAATAGTTGATTGAAGAAGCACTCTTTAATAATGTGTTAGTGGTTTAACGTTTGAGTGCTTCTTCTTCTTTTTATTTGAATGCGTTTAATCCTGTGATATCCAATCCTGTGATTAATAAATGTACATCGTGCGTTCCTTCGTAGGTTATTACACTTTCTAAATTCATTGCATGTCTCATAATTGAGTATTCTCCAGAAATACCCATTGCACCTAACACTTGTCTTGCTTCACGTGCTATTTTTAATGCCATGTCCACATTGTTTCGTTTCGCCATAGATATTTGTGCTGATGTTGCACGACCCTCATTTTTTAATACTCCCAATCGCCATGTTAGTAACTGCGCTTTGGTAATTTCGGTAATCATTTCCGCTAGCTTTTTTTGTTGTAACTGAAACTGTCCTATTGGTTTTCCAAATTGTGTACGTTCTTTCGCATAACGTAACGCTGTATCGTAACAATCCATCGCAGCACCAATAGCCCCCCAAGCAATGCCATAACGTGCAGAATCAAGACACAACAATGGTGCTCCTAACCCAGATTTATTAGGTAATAAGTTTTCTTTTGGAACTTTTACATTATCAAAAATTAACTCCCCAGTAATGGATGCTCTTAACGACCACTTGTTGTGAGTTTCTGGTGTAGAAAAACCTTCCATACCACGTTCTACTATCAAACCATGAATACGACCTTCTTCATTTTTTGCCCATACAACTGCTACATCACAAATTGGTGCATTTGAAATCCACATCTTTGCTCCATTTAACAAGTAATGGTCTCCCATGTCTTTAAACTTAGTCTCCATTCCTCCAGGGTTACTACCATGATTAGGTTCTGTTAACCCAAAACTCCCCATCCATTCACCAGAAGCTAATTTTGGTAAATATTTTTGTCGTTGAGCTTCCGTTCCGTAGTTATAAATAGGCCCCATAACAAGAGAAGACTGTACTGAAGCAGTAGATCGAATTCCACTATCACCTCTTTCTAGCTCTTGCATAATTAACCCGTAAGAAATTTGGTCTAACCCAGCACCACCGTACTCTTCAGGAATATAAGATCCAAAAGCTCCCACTTCTGCCAATCCGTTAATTAATTCCTTTGGAAACTCAGCACGTTGTGCATATTCTTCTATAATTGGAGACAAGTTTTTCTTAACCCATTCACGAGCTGTATCACGAATAAGTTTATGTTCATCAGTTAATAAATCGTCTACTTGATAATAATCTGGCGCTTGAAATAAATCAGACTTCATAAATATGTTTTAAAATTAATTTTTACTAATTGTATAAGAGAAGTGTAAAATTAATCGCGGTTTGATTTTATGTGATTTCTTAAAAGAATTGTTTCAAAAATACTTAAAAAAATGGTTATTCGTGCAGGTTTGCGTATGTTTGTACTAATGAGATTTACTTTAGGAAAAGAGGAGCGCTTAAAAAGCAAAAAGCTCATAGGAAGACTATATGAAGAGGGAAAAGTGATAAAAGTTTTTCCACTAAGAATGGTATATGTACAAACCGAACATACCTCTAAGTTTCCTGCACAAGTTGGAGTTTCTGTACCTAAACGTAATTTTAAAAAAGCGGTGGATAGAAATCGTATTAAACGATTACTTCGTGAAACTTACCGTAAAGAAAAGCATACTATTTATGAGACTGTAGATAAACCGTATGTGTTTATGATTTCTTATCTTGCAAGAGATGAATGGAAATATGCCGATATTGAGCATAAAATGAAGAAATTATTAACACAATTTATTACAGAAGTTACTCAAGATGAAAAATAAAAAACTCCTTTTTTTTGGTTCACTTATAGTCATCTCCCTTTTCTTTTCTTTTCAATCTCGTTTTTTTGAGATTGCTAAACAAATAGAAATCTATAACAACCTTTTTAAAGAGTTGAACATTAATTATATTGATGAAATCAACCCTGGTGATTTAACTGACAAAGCGATAAAAAACACCCTTAAAAATTTAGATCCATATACTAATTTTTACAACGAACAAGATGTTGAAGATGCACGTATTCGTCGTGAAGGTGAATATGGAGGTATTGGTATTTCTACATTTTACACCAAAAGAGGAATTGTGGTTTCTGAAATTTATAAAGGTTTTTCGGCAGATAAAGCTGGCTTAAAAGCAGGTGATATTATTACCAATGTAAACGGACAAGAATTAGCTTCTTTGGAAAGAAGTCAATTTTCACAAATGCTAAAAGGTGTACCAGGAAAAGAGCTTTCTTTAAAGGTAGAAAGAAACGGTCAAACAAAAAGTGTGTCAGTTAAACTTGACAAAGTTATTTTAGACCCTGTCCCTTTTTACGATATGATTGATAACGAAACTGGGTATATTGTTTTAACACGATTTATCAGTCAAAAAGCTACCGAAAGCGTTGTCAACGCGTTTAGTGATCTTAAAAAAAGAGGGATGAAAAAATTGGTTTTTGACTTAAGGTACAATCCTGGTGGCTCTTTATTTGATGCAGTAAATATTACCAATTTATTTATTCCTAAAGGCTTGAAAGTTGTAGATACTCGTGGAAAAACTCAAAAAAACAGTAGAACCTATAAAACAAATAAAGCTCCTTTAGATGCTGAAATTCCTATTGTAGTTTTAATTAATGGTCGATCGGCTTCTGCTTCAGAGATTGTTTCAGGTGCTTTGCAAGACTATGACCGAGCTGTAATTATGGGGGAGCGTTCTTTTGGAAAAGGACTGGTGCAACGTTACTTTGATTTGAGTTACGGAACACAAATGAAAATAACAATTTCTAAATATTACACCCCAAGCGGACGTTGTATTCAAGAATTAGATTATGCCAATAGAGATCCTAAAACAGGTGAAGTACCTAAGTTTTCTGATACTACTCTTAATGAGTTCACAACTCAAAACGGACGAAAAGTATATGATGGTGGAGGGGTAACTCCAGATATAACAAGTGAGTTTTCTAAAAAAACAGAAGAAACAGATGATTTACTAAAATCAAGAGCAATATTCAATTTTGTAACAGATTTCACATATCAAAATCCTAATTTATCTACTGAAAACTATACTTTTTCTTCTTCTGATTTCAATAACTTTAAAGAATATTTACTTCGTAAAGACACCGCTTTTGTTTCTAAAGAAGAGAAGCTTTTTCAGAAAGCATATGAATCAGTAGAAAACAACAACAAAATTACTTCTGAATATAACGCAATTATCCAACAATTAAAAGCAGCTAAAGTTGCTAAAGTTTTGGTAAATGAAGATCTTTTATCAAAAGAAATTGAAAATGAAATTGTTGAGCGTTATGCGTACAAAGAAGGAATGTATAAGCATTTATTTAAAAATGATATAACTATAAAAAATGCTGTTAACTTGCTAAATAATCCTAAAAAATATAGCAGTATTTTAAAAAAATAGCTTCTTTAACATAATTTGTATATTTGTACTTTAAAAACATATGTCAAAACCTATCCTAAAAGAACGTACAAGAGCCCAAGAATCTACAAATGCTATTGAGCGTTTATACATTTCAATGCGACACTTATTTAGTCGCGGTTTTTACAAACCAATGGGTGTTTCTGGTGAAACCTTACGAAAATCACTATTATCTTTACGTCCAGAAATTTATGGTTCTATTGCAGAAAACAAAACTGAGTTAAACGGACTGGTATACGTTATTGAACGCTTACCTGAAGGAATTGAAGAATGTCAGTTTATATATTTAACCGCAGATGAGGGATATCGTAACTCAAAATTTAAGGCTATCGTTCCTCCTAAAAGAAGGAGAAATTGCTATCGCATTGATAAAGATCAAATGAATATTGAAATTACTAGAGGACGCTCAGAAATTTACGATATTCTTACACACTTAACTTTTTTATTTATTGAATCTCACAAAATTAAAGACCGTGTAGTTTTTAATAATGGAGAAAGCTTTATTCGTGAATGGCTATTATTAGAAGATATTGTAATACACAATAAAACACTTACGGATGAAGAAAAAGATGTAATTGTTGTACATCTTGGTAATATTTTAGGAAGAACTTACGATGAGGTATATGATGCTTATAACACATTTTCAACAAAAGAGAACCCTAACAGGTTTTTCCATCTAATTTACTGGTTAGGTAAATTAGCTATTAATGAAACATTGTATGACCAAAAACGTTCTATTAAATTCAGTTCTGTTCTAACTCAAGAAATAGGACACCATTATTATGGAGAAATGTGGGCTAACAATATTAAAAAAGTATTGTTAGACAACGAGTTAATAGAACGTCCTATCCATATCATTAGTGCAAACATGCACAGTGTAATGAATAGTATTTACGCTCAAAATGCTTTACCAAAAGAAGCTAAAAAACATAAAGATTTTCAACTTTTTGAAGTATTGAGTAATGCTAATAGCAGTACTTTACAGTCTGCCGTTAAAAATTATGCTTCCGAAAACGGACTGATATATATCAAAGATACATCTGGGACTAACATTAATGTTCAGGTAATTGATACCCAAAAAATTAATTTTGAAACGAACTCTTTTAACAAAGTTAATTCTATTGGAAAAGACCCTGTAATTATTGTGATGGACTATGCCTTTGGTGAACAGGCTTTTGAAACTATGGATGAATTGTTAAAGCCTTATAAAACAAAAGGAGAAAAAATTCATTTAGATGTTCAATCTGTTTCTATCATGGGAAAAGCAGGTATTTTAGAAGGTGGCAAAGGAGATATTATGATTCCTTCTTCACATATTTTTGAGGGAACTGCTGATAACTATCCATTTAAAAACGAATTATCAAAAGAAGATTTAGAAGGTTTTGGTGTTCACGTTTTTGATGGTGCAATGATTACTGTGTTAGGAACTTCATTACAAAATAAAGATTTACTACGATTCTTCCACGATTCAACTTGGGATGTAATTGGATTAGAAATGGAAGGTGCACACTACCAAAAAGCCATTCAATCTGCCTCGAAAATTAGAGGAAATATTTCAGAAAATGTGAAAGTACGTTATGCGTATTATGCTTCTGACAACCCGCTAGAAACTGGTGCTACACTTGCTTCTGGAGGTCTTGGAATGAGTGGAGTAACACCAACTTACGCTATTACACAAAAGATACTAGAACAAATATTTTAGTCATAGAACGACTATCAAAAACTTAGTTATACTACAAAAAAGCATCATTTCAAATGAAATGATGCTTTTTTAGCTTTTTTATGCAATTTTAAAGACTGGTTTTGTTCATAGCCTTTTTTCTTATTTTATATTTGCACTTACAATACAACAACACACACAATGAATATTCTAATTTTAGGATCGGGCGGTAGAGAACACGCCTTTGCTAAAAAACTTTCAGAAAGCACGAAAATCAACAACCTTTTTGTAGCTCCTGGTAATGCAGGAACTGATGCAATTGCTAAAAATGTAGCCATTAATCCAACTGATTTTGCACAGGTAAAAGAAACCGTTTTACAACACGACATCAACATGGTAGTTGTAGGTCCTGAAGCACCTTTAGTTGAAGGAGTTCACGACTTTTTCTTAGCAGATGAAGAGTTGAAAAACATTCCTGTAATCGGACCTAAAAAAGATGGTGCTTTATTAGAGGGAAGTAAAGATTTTTCGAAGCAATTTATGGAAAAACACAACATTCCTACAGCTCGTTACCAATCTTTTACTACTGAAACCTTAGCTGAAGGAAAAAAATTCTTAGAAAGCTTAGGCGCTCCTTATGTATTAAAAGCGGATGGATTAGCTGCTGGAAAAGGAGTTTTAATCTTAAATAATTTAGACGAAGCCAAAGCTGAATTAGAAGAAATGCTTTCTAATCAAAAATTTGGAAGCGCTTCATCAACAGTCGTTATTGAAGAATTTTTAAAGGGAATTGAATTATCTGTTTTCGTTTTAACTGACGGAAAGAATTATAAAATCTTACCTTCTGCTAAAGATTACAAACGTATTGGAGAAGGCGATACAGGGCTAAATACAGGCGGTATGGGTGCTATTTCTCCTGTTCCTTTTGCAACGGGTGATTTTTTAACGAAAGTGGAAGAATTAATCGTTAAACCAACGATAAACGGTTTGCAAAAAGAAGGAATTGATTATAGAGGATTTATTTTTATCGGATTGATGAATGATAATGGAAATCCATCTGTTGTTGAATACAACGTTCGTATGGGAGATCCTGAAACAGAAGTAGTATTACCTCGTATACAATCAGATTTAGTCGATTTATTTGAAGGAGTTGCAACGCAAACTTTAGGAGAAAAATCATATGAGGTTACTCCACAAACAGCAACTACCGTTATGTTAGTTTCTGGTGGATATCCTGAAGCTTACGAAAAAGGAAAAGAAATTACAGGTTTTAATACTGTGGAAGATTCTATTGTTTTTCATGCAGGAACTACTTTAAAAGATGGTAAAGTAGTTACTAGTGGTGGACGTGTTATGGCAATTACTTCTTTTGGAGATTCTATGGAAGAAGCCTTAGAAAAATCATACAAAAACATTGATAAAATAACTTTTGATAAAATGAATTATCGAAAAGATATTGGGTTCGATTTAAAATAAATAACAATAAAAAAAGGAGTTGATAGTCAACTCCTTTTTTATTTCATTGCTTTTTCTAGCGTAAACGAGAATTCAGAACCTTGACCATGTACACTCTTTAAAAGAATTGTTTCATTATGTGCTTCAATAATATGCTTAACAATAGAAAGTCCTAATCCAGACCCTCCTTGTTCACGAGACCTGCTTTGATCTACACGATAAAAACGCTCAAATAAACGTGAAAGGTGTTCTTGCTTTATTCCTTCACCATTATCATTTATTTTAATGATAAGCTTATGCTGATTATAGGGTTCAACACTTACAGTAGTAATTCCTCCCACTCTACCATATTTAATAGAATTTACAACAAGGTTAATTAACACTTGTTCTATTCGCTCAACATCACCTTTTACCAAATGCGGAAAGTCATACACACGGTCAAAACGCAATGTAATATTTCTCTTTTTTGCTTTCATTTCAAACAAGTCAAATACGTTTTGAATTAGCTCAATAATGTTAAAAGTTTGCATATTCATTTTCATTCCCTCTGTTTCTAACTTAGCAATCATATCTAAATCTTTCACAATTGAGGTTAATCTTTCCACTCCTTTATTAGCTCTTTCTAAATATTTTTCAAGAATTTCTTTGTCTTCAGCAGCTCCTTCAATAAGGGTTAAAATATAGCCTTGTACGGTAAAAAGTGGCGTTTTTAACTCATGAGCAACATTACCTAAGAAGTCTCGACGAAATGAATCTCGTTGTGTTAAACTAGCAATTTCTTCACTCTTACCTTCTACATATTCTTGTACACTTTTGGTTAACGCTTCTATATCTGTAGTTACTTTATTTCTTTTTAAGTCATTCACATCTAAAATAGAAATATCTTCATACATCTTTTTTACTCGTTGATAAATAAAGTGTTCTGCTCTATATTGAATTACGAAAAAAGAGATGATAAACATTGCAATACCAAAAATTACAATGGTTATTACTCCTAAGCTATTTAATAAAAATAAATACGATAATACTGCTATAACTATAGATAATAGTGTTGAGTATAAAGCCGACCAAAGTGCGTAGTTATATGTTTTTTTTATTTTTTTCATCTGTTTATTTTCTATTGTTTTTAAATATCAGATGTAATTCGCTAATAGTTATCTTGCATAATATCAAGAATTATTATAGCTCATTTCATGATAAAAAAATAGATTGCTAGCTAGCAATCTACTTATTAATTTTTGAGTTTAAAAATTATTTGTCTGTTTCGTCTAGCACAAACTTGTATCCAACTCCTTTTACTGTTTTAAAATAGTGATCTCCTATTTTCTCTCGGAGTTTACGTATGTGTACATCTATAGTTCTACCTCCTACAACTACTTCATTTCCCCAAACGCTGTCTAAAATAACTTCTCTTTTAAATACTTTTCCTGGTTTTGAAGTTAATAAAGAGAATAGTTCAAATTCTTTTCTTGGTAAAGATATTTTTTCTTCTCCTTTAAAAACTACATATTCATCTCTATTGATGACTATATCTCCAATTTTTGTAGTAGTATCTGCTTTTTCTTCTGTCTTTAAACGACGTAATAACGATTTAACCTTACTTATCAGTACTTTTGGCTTTACTGGTTTAGTTATGTAGTCGTCTGCTCCAGCGTCAAAACCTGCTACTTGCGAGTAGTCTTCTCCTCTAGCGGTTAAAAAAGAAATTATAACGTCTTCGAGAGATTTTACGTTTCTAATTTTTTCACACGCTTCGATACCATCCATCTCAGGCATCATAATATCTAATAAAATTAAATGTGGAGTTACTTTTTTTGCTGTTTTAACAGCTTCTGCACCATTATTTGCAGTAAAAACCTGATATCCTTCTGATTTTAAATTGTATCCTACAATTTCTAAGATATCTGGTTCATCATCAACTAGTAAAATTTTAATGTCGCTAGTGTTCATTATTCATTTTTATTGTGTTACTCAAAAGTAATCATAAAAAAATAAACCCTTTATATGCATGCTTAACTTAACGTTCATTTAATATTGACCAAACTTTTGCTTAAAAGAAATACAAGAAATCTTTTGTTTTTCATTTTTTGTCGTTTTTGTATCTTTATACAAATTGTTTACTATGAAAATCATTTCTTCTCTTGGGGAAATTACTTCCAGAGCTAAAAATACTTTTAAGCGGTTCCCTATAACATTGTTCTGGGCAATTGTAGGTACCTTATTTACGTTATTTGCAATTGAAACTGATACTTTTGATAATGCTTTTTACGGCAAGGTTATTTTAACTTTTATCTTAGGAGTTAGTTGGTTGATTGCAACTCGTTTTTTTGAAGAACAATTTAAAAAAGATAAAACTTGGATATTCTTACTAACTTTAGGTTTTCTAAGCCTATTCTATATTAGTATTGAGGTTGATGGTTTTGAAATTCATCAAAACTCAATCATTCGTTTTGCTCTTTACTTCATAACTGGGCATTTACTTGTAATGGTAACTCCTTTCATATTCAGTTGGAATAAATCTGCGTATTTTAATTATTTAAAATCCCTTTTTATAGCCTTAGTTAGAAGTCTTTTTTTCTCTCTGATTTTATATTTAGGAATTGTATTAGCACTTCTGGCTATTAAACATTTGTTTGCTATTGATTTTAAAGGAGAACGTTTTTTTCAGGTTTTTGTGTTTTGCATAGGAATTATAAATACCTGGATTTATCTTTCTGATTTTCCAAAAGATGTTCATAATCAACTTGCTATTAACTACACCAAAGCTTTAGAAGTATTGGTTAAGTACATCTTAATTCCGCTAGTAATTTTATACCTCATCATTTTATATGCCTATAGTTTAAAAATAGTAATCAACTGGAACTTGCCTAAAGGATGGGTTTCTTATTTAGTTATTGCTCTTTCTTTCTTAGGATTTATTGTTCAAATACTTATCAATCCTATTCAAAAAACTATAAATTCTCGCACAATTAAAAAGTTTTATCCATGGTTTTATTATTTATTATTACCGTTAATTGTTTTACTTTTTATTGCCATTTTTAGACGTATTAATGAATATGGTATCACCGAAAACCGTTATTTCGTATTTGTTTTAGCTTGTTGGATTTTAGCCATGTGCCTCTACATACTTTTTAGTAAACGTAAAAAAATTAAGATATTTCCTTTTAGTTTGGCTCTTATTACTTTTCTAGTTTCTTTTGGGTTTTGGGGCGTTTTTTCGGTATCAACTAAAAGTCAACTTCTTCGATTTGAAAAGGTATATACTGATATTAAAAAAGATAACTTTTCTACCACGTTTGAAAAGAAAAATCAACTTCGTTCTATTATTAGATACTTAAACAATAAACATGAATTGCATAAAGTAAAGAACATCTTAGGTTATAACCCAAAAACAACTTTTAAAACTGATAGTCGTTGGCAATTACAAAATAGATTAATGGATAGTTTAGATATAAAAGT
This sequence comes from Tenacibaculum sp. TB-53, assembly GCF_059716285.2. NCBI lineage: Bacteria > Pseudomonadati > Bacteroidota > Flavobacteriia > Flavobacteriales > Flavobacteriaceae > Tenacibaculum > Tenacibaculum sp. TB-53. Next base: position 2,655,147 of record NZ_CM202790.1, read on the forward strand.
AACTGATAATGTAACTCACCCCTATACAAATCATTACTATAGTATTGATGAAAATAACGCCATTAACATTAAAAACTACGATATTTTAAAGAAACTTTATATCAACAGGTATAAAAAACAAAATTCTATAAATGGATATCATTTTTCTTTAAGTAAAGAATCAAATATTATTGAAATAACTAAAAATGAGATCTTAATAGGAAAAGTTAATTGTTCTGAAATGATTAAAAAACTTAAAAATCTTGAAAGGAATTACAATGTAGTTCCTAATTTAATGACAATTAAACACGACTTTGAAACGCTGAATATAAAATTCATTTTTCAAAACATAAACCTATCAAAAAGTGATAATAACACTACCAAAGAATATTTATCTAATGCTAACGCTTATGTTTTAATCAAAGAAAAAAATGCTGAATAAAATCAACTTACAAAACATCTTGTTTTTAGATATTGAAACCGTTCCTGAAGTAGAATTGTTTGCTGATTTATCTCCTGAAATGCAAGAATTGTATGCTTTAAAAACACAATATCAACGCAAAGATGAATTTACTCCTGAAGAATTTTATCATCGAGCTGGTATTTGGGCCGAGTTTGGGAAAATAATCTGTATTTCAGTCGGGTATTTTGTAGAACGTAAAGGTGAAAACCAACTTCGAGTTACCTCTTTTTATGGTGATAATGAACACAAACTTTTGGTTGATTTTAAAAATTTGTTAGACACACACTTTAATCACCCAAACCATCTTTTATGTGCACACAACGGTAAAGAATTTGACTTTCCGTATATCGCACGACGTATGATTATCAATCAAATTGAATTGCCTAATAAACTCAATTTATTTGGTAAAAAACCTTGGGAAGTTCCGCATTTAGATACGATGGATTTATGGAAATTTGGCGATTATAAGCACTACACTTCTTTAAAATTACTGACTGCTATTTTAGGAATTCCATCACCCAAACAAGATATTGATGGAAGTGAAGTTGCTAATGTATATTACCAAGAAAAAAATCTATCACGTATTGTTGAGTATTGTGAACGAGATACTGTAGCGGTAGCTCAGCTTTTATTAAGGTTTTTAAATAAGCCTATGGTTGAAGAAATTGATATTATAAAGGTGTAATATCAACCTATTCTCCTTCTAATTTCATTGAAAGTTCAAACCAACGTTCTTCTTTTTCTTCTAAACTCTCTATAACCTCTTGTAGCTCTAGGGATTTTTCATTGATATCATCCATCGCTATTTCTCCGTTGGTAAATTGCGCTTCTAATTTTGCTTTCTTTTTTTGCAACTTTTCAATATCTACTTCTAATTGACCAAACTCTCGTTTTTCGTTATAACTTAACTTCCCTTTCTGTGGTGTTTTTTCTTGCTTTTCAGCTACTTTCTTTTCTTCTTTAGGTTCTGATGGTAAAGAGCTTTCATATGCTCTGTAATCTGAGTAATTTCCTGGAAAATTCTCTACTTCTCCATTTCCTTTAAAAACAAATAAACCGTCAACTATCTTATCCATAAAATAACGGTCGTGCGATACTACCATTAAGTTTCCGGGATAATCCAATAAGAAGCTTTCTAACACATTTAACGTTACTACATCCAAGTCGTTGGTAGGCTCATCTAGAATTAAAAAGTTAGGGTTTTGAATTAACACCGCACATAAATACAAACGCTTTTGCTCTCCTCCACTTAACTTTTCAACAAAATCGTGTTGTTTTTTTCGGTCGAATAAAAAACGTTCTAATAATTGAGCTGCAGAAATTCTTCTTCCTTTAGTTAACGGAATTTCTTCTCCAAATTCTTTGATGACTTCTATTACTTTTTGCCCTTCTTTTATTTGGATTCCTTTTTGAGTGTAGTACCCAAATTTTACCGTTTCACCTACAATTACCTTACCTCCATCTACAGGAATTTTACCTGTTAGTATATTTAAAAATGAAGACTTTCCTGTTCCGTTTTTCCCAATAATTCCTATACGTTCTCCTCGTTTAAAAACATAGTCAAATCCATCTAAAATAATTTTATCTCCAAAGTTCTTTTTTAATTTATGAAGCTCTACAATTTTGCTTCCTAAACGCTCCATGTTAATTTCTAACTGAACTTCGTGTTCTTTTCTACGTTGATGTGCTTTCTTTTTTATTTCAAAAAAGTCGTCAATACGTGATTTAGATTTGGTTGTACGGGCTTTGGGTTGACGACGCATCCAATCTAATTCTTTTTTAAATAAGCTTTTAGCTTTACTTAAATTTGTGGCTTCTAAAGCCATTCGTTCTTCTTTATTTTGAAGATAGTAGGAATAGTTTCCTTTGTATTTATATAGTTTTCCGTTGTCTAATTCAATAATCTCATTACACACACGCTCTAAAAAATAACGGTCGTGCGTAACCATAAACAACGTAATTTTTTCTTTTGCAAAAAAGGCTTCTAACCATTCAATCATTTCTAAATCTAAATGGTTTGTTGGCTCATCTAGTATTAATAAATCTGGTTTATTAATTAGAATAATAGCTAACGACAATCGCTTCTTTTGTCCTCCAGAAAGATTTCCTACTTTTTGTGATAAATCATCAAGTTTTAACTTGAATAAAATTTGTTTGTATTGTGTTTCGAAATCCCATGCATTGTGTTGCTCCATCAATTCAAATGCCTTTTGATATGCTTCTGCATCATCAGGATTTTGCAATGCTTTTTCGTATTGTTGAATTATAGGAAGAATAGTATTTTCAGTAGAAAAAATAGTTTCTTCAATGGTTAAATCTGGATTCAAGTCATCGTCTTGCGCCAAATAAGCAATATTAATTCCTTTCCTACTTATAACTTGTCCTTCATCTGGTGTATCCTTTCCAGCAATAATGTTTAAAATAGAGGTTTTTCCGCTACCATTTTTAGCAACAAAGGCTATTTTTTGATCTTTATTAATTCCAAAAGAAATATCTTCAAATAAGACCTTTTCACCGTACGATTTTGCTATGTTTTCTACTGATAGGTAATTCATTCTCTATAATTTTATGCAAAGAAACAAAAAACCCGAGCAATTGCTCGGGTTTTATTATAATTAAAAGAAATGCTTTTATTTCTTCATTAATTTAATGGTTTCTGATTTTTTACCATCATTTGCTTCTAATAAATATATTCCTGTTTTTAAGTTAGAAACATTTACAGTACCATTAACTGTTTTTCCTGTTAACACAACTCTACCAATGGTATTTGTTATTTTATAACTTACATTTTCGTTGCTTCCAAATTTTACAGTAACATTACTTACAGCTGGATTTGGATATGCTGTTAAGCTTGATTTTGCTTCTTTATCTAATGGTTCAGCAAACTCATCACTTGTACCTGAGACTGCTACTGAAGATGATGAATTAACAATATTCACTGTATAATCTTCTACCTCTCCATCTGCAAAAGTTTCACAAGCTGTTGATGCTCCGTTATATTTCATAGAAACTCGCATTCTTGTTTGTCCTAATAACGCATCTGCTGGAATAGAGATATTAGCTGATCTGTTTGCCGCTGTACCAGACGAACCTAAAGAAGTTTGTTCACTAGCCTCAAAAGTTCCATTACGGTTGTAGTCAATCCAAACGGTAAAATACTCAGTATATGAAGAACCACTAAATCCTGCACTTACAATAATTTGATTGGTTGTTCCTTGAGTAACTGTTGCTATTTTGTTTGTAAAATCACCATATCCTCCATTTGCAGCAGTTGTATTGGTCATTCCTCCAAAAGAAACATAATCTATCCATTCATAAGTAACTCTATTTCCTTTTGAAGCACAATAAGTAACAACATTATCTAATGTAGTAACATTTACTGTATTGCTTGCTGCAGAAATATTCCCTGCTGCATCTGTTGCTTTTACAGAGAATGTATAAGCTGTATTAGCGGTTAATCCTGTTACGTTGTAAGATGTTGTTGTAACAGTTGTTAACTTAGTTGCTCCTTGATATACATCATATCCTGTAACACCTACATTATCTGTTGATCCTGTCCAAGATAAAGTTAGTGTAGTTTGTGCAACGTTTGATGAAGCTAAACTACTAGGTGCAGTTGGTGCTTGAGTATCTGCTACAGCAGCTGTAATATTTACTGTATAATCTTCTACTTCACCGTAAGAGAATGATGCCTCACAAACTGTTGGTGTTGCATTATACTTCATAACGATTCTCATTCTTGTAGTTCCATCCATCGCTGAACTAGGCACTGTAAATGATGTACTTACAGGAGTATCTTTCGATTTAGCTTTTGTCCAAACCGTTTCTCCGGCATCAGAAAAATCTCCATCTTGGTTATAATCAATCCAAACTCCATACCCCTCGTCATAACTATTTCCTGTCCATTTTGGAGTAATTGTAATTGTGTTTGATTTTCCTTTTTCTAAATCGGTAGAAATTGAAGTATGGTCAGAGTATCCGTTTCCTCCTCCTGAAGAATTATCGATACTTCCTAACTGAACTCTCCCAATATACTCATCTGAAACGCTATTTCCTTTAGAGGTACAATACGTAATTGTTGCTGCTGTAGTAGTAGCATTTGCTGTATTACTCACTGCTGAAATATTTCCTACAGCATCTTTTGCTTTTACAGTAAATGTATATGCTGTACTTGCTGTTAAACCTGTTACATTATATGAAGTTGTTGTTGAGCTTCCTATTTTAGTTGCTCCTTGGTACACATCATACCCTGTAACACCTACGTTATCTGTTGATGCTGTCCAATTTAATGTTAAACTTGTTGCTGTTATAGAACTCGCAGCTAAATTAGTTGGAGCAGAAGGTGCTTCTGTATCGGCAGCTGCATTACTTGTAAATGAGCCTGTAAATACTCCTCTACCATAAGTAGAAGCAATTACTTTGTTAGTAACATGATCTCCACTTACGTTCCAGTAATCAAATGAAGTAACACTAACATCGCTCATTCCATTATACGCTTGATTCCAATTAGGGTTTGCATCATTAAAGTTAGATGTTGACCAAACTCCTAATTGTGTTGCTAAAATAGCTTCTGTTCTATCTAATGGATTTTGTAAAATATCTCTTACAGGAATATTTGGTAAGTTTCCTTCTTTACTCACCCAATTTGCTCCTCCATCTGAAGTAGCCCAAACACTCGTTACTCCATAGTTATGTATCGTTACGAAAATATCATTTTCTGTAGCTCCAAACCTTACTGAAGATACTGAACCAACAAAAGGTGTATTGATATTTGACCATGTAGCACTAGAATTTGTAACATTCGTTAACTTTAATAGTTTACCATTCGCTAATCCTACAAACCATGCATTATTTGTAAAAGGAGATGCTTGAAAAGCAGTTGGGCTTGCATCTAATAATGCGTTTGTAATATTTCCTTTTGAATTTGATGCTACATTAATACTCAAAATTGACTTCGCAGAACTTGTTGAAGCGTTTGATAATAGACGGTTTGCATCATTATCGTATCCCATAGGGTTTACAAAGTCTCCCGTATTTTGATCGCTTGATAATGTTGTTGCTCCTCCTTGTCGTCTACCTAATCCGTTCCAAGGTAAGCTAAACCTATATATTACATTATTTACATAGGTTGCAATCATATAGTCTCCATCTTTATCAACAAAGGTATAGAACCCATCACCATCACTTAATTCAGTTGAACTATTAATTCCTGCTACTGCATTTCTGAATGCTTGTGTTCCATTGTCTTGAGCACCCGCACTAAAAATTCCATTAACATCTCCTGCGCCATCAGGACCAATTCCTGCTTTTACAAACTGAGTTACATTATAGCCTTTGTTTCTTACACTAATTGTACTTCCTGCATTTCCTGAATAATAGATTCCTCCATCATTTCCGAATAATATTTTAGAAGAGTCATTATTTCCAAAAGCCATTGAATGTTGATCTGCGTGAACATTTTGGTGACCAAAACCTCCATACCAGTGTGATAACTGAGACCAAGAAGAACCTCCGTTTGTCGTTTTAAATAAATCAATACCTCCAACATATACTATGTTGTCATTTGTTGGATCTGTTTCAATTACTAAATCATAAAATGCTTGTCCACGACAAAAATCGTTCGCCGCAATTCCAGTATCTGCATCATTCGGTAACGATGTTGCACTTGCTGTTGAAAAAGCATTGGTTGTTTTATAAATATGAACAGGCGCTGTACTTGTTGTACCTTGTGTTAATGCGTAAATTTTATTTGCATCGGTAGCAGAAGGTTCAATTTCTACTCTATTAGATTCAGTTAATGGAGATGCAGCTGCTTCTGTCCAAGTACCTCCATTTGTAGAGCTAAACACTCTACCTCCGCCTTGACCTAAAGCAGAACCAATAGTTCCCATCCATAGTGTATTATTTGCACTTACTTCTAAATCATTAGCTATGTAATAATAGTCTCTTCCTCCAAAAGCATACTTCATGTTAGCAGATTCTATTCTGTTCCATGTAGCCCCATTATCTGTAGAACGATACAACCCTGCAGACTGTAATCCTAACCAATTTCTAGGACTAGAAGAATCTCCATACACATGTGCTCCTACTGCAACAAATAATTCTGTTGAAGCTCCATTATCCCATGCTAATACATCGTTAACATAATGAATTCCTGATAAGAAAACATTACTTGCATTGTGATTAATAATTGCTTCTCCAGCTGCTGGTATATTAACTGCATTCCATGTTGTACCACCATCGGTAGTTACATAAACACCATTTCCTACTACGTCTCCTGCTGTATATTGTTCTCCTGTACCTACATACCATCTGTTAGAATTTCTTGGATCTACAGTGATAGACGTAACAGATAAGTTTCCTGGTACGTTTTGTACTCTTGTCCATTGCGAATTCGCATTACTGATGTCTGTATTTTTCCATAAACCACCACTTACTCCACCAGCATATACAGTATTGTTTGTAGCATCATTTGGGTCAAATAAAACGACTCTTGTACGGCCTCCTACATTATTAGGCCCTCTTTCTGTCCAAGAGTTTCCATTGTCTCCTGGGTTTTTTTGTTGTGCTCTTTTTTTTAACAGATCTTCTCTCAATCCTGCTAGACTTCCATCTTCCATTTTTCCTGTAGCTGGATTCATGGTAAGTAATTGCATTTGATCAAAATACCTATTAGGTGGTAACCCTCTAAGTTTTCTTTCTTTTTTCCCCCATTTTAACGATTCATTTAAAGGGCTTTCCTTTAAAAAAGTACTGTGTACTTTACGTTGTTCGGCCAGTTTATCAGTAACACTTTGCTTTTTAAGATAATCTGAACCAATAATTGAAATTGCTGCAACAGACAGTCCTCCAATCAGAAATTTAAACTTTTTGTTCATTTGAATTAATTTAATTAAATAATTAAGTTTTTATTTCCTAGCTCTTTTATAATACTACCTTTTCTTCGTCTCTTACCTTTTTGAATAGACTCATTTTTTAACCCTTTATAAACCAACTTTAATAGTTCAGCCACCCCTAGCTAAGTCAAAGATTTTATTCTCAATGGTATTTACAATTTAAAACAAGCAAAAGCCTGAGTAAAAACTCAGACTTTTGTTTTTCTTTAATGTTTTTAAAACTTACTTTTTAAACAGTTTTGTTGTAAGTAGTTTTTGTCCGTCATTTATTTCTAAAATGTACATTCCAGTATTTAATTTTGAAACGTCTAGATTAGAAGATTTTAAACGACCTTCTTTTATTACTTTACCCACAGTATTTATAAGTTTATAATGTATTTTTTCTGCTTTTGAAGCTAGTTTTACTTGTACAAAATCTGCTGCTGGATTAGGATATGTTAGTAAGTCTAAACTTTCTTCATTTCCTATTGCTTCTCCATTAATATTTGCTGCAAAACCAGCTATTGTAGTTACTGAAGAGCCAGAAGAAATGTTAACAGTATAATCTTCTACCTCACCGTAAGTAAATGTTTCACATGCCGTTTGAGCACTATTGTACTTCATAGAAACTCTGAGTCTTGTAGTTCCTGAAACATTCGATGGTATTGTAAAGTCTTCATAAATATCTCCTGCACTTGATGAAGAACCACTTAACACAACTTCTGTATCTTCAAAAATACCATCTTTATCGTAGTCAATCCATGCTTTCCAGTACTCGGTATAAGAAGAGCTATTAAATCCAGCACTCACATATAATCGATTAGCTCCTTGGGCTACATTCATAGTTAAGTTTGTATAATCTTTATAACCACCATCATTTCCTGTAGTGTTATCAACTCCTCCCATAGAAACTCTGTCGATCCATTCGTAAGAAGAATTGTTTCCTTGAGAAGTACAATATTCTACTACAGATACATCTTTGGTTGTAAAAGTGGCTGTATTACTTGCTGCTGAAACATTTCCTGCAGCATCTTTAGCTTTTACTGTAAAGTTATATGTAGTATTTGCAGTTAATCCAGTTAAGTTCATTGATGTACCACTACTAACAGTTCCTGCACTTGTAGCTCCATTAAATATCTCGTAACTAGTTACTCCAACATTATCTGTTGACGCTGTCCAACTTAATGTCGCTGTTGTTTCTTCAATATTAGATGCAGTTACTGAAGAAGGCGCTGTTGGTGCTTCTGTATCTGGTGTAGCATTTGTAATATTAACTGTATAATCTTCTACTTCACCATAAGAAAATGTTGCTTCACAAGCCGTTGGTGTAGCATTGTATTTTAATACAATTCTCATTCTAGTAGTTCCTTCGGTTGCTGAAGCTGGCACTGTAAATGATGTACTTACAGGAGTATCTTTCGATGCTGCTTTTGTCCAAACTGTTTCTCCAGCATCAGAAAAATCTCCATCTTGATTATAATCAATCCATACTCCATAACCTTCACTGTAAACAGTACCTGTCCATTTTGGAGTGATAGTTATTGTATTAGATTCACCAATAGATAAATCAGTTGAAATTGTAGTGAAATCAGAATATCCTCCACCTCCATCAGAAGTGTTATCTATGCTTCCTAATTGAACTCTTTCTATATATTCATCAGCAACACTATTTCCTTTTGAAGAACAATAATTAAGTGGTGGTGTACCTGTTGTCGTTACATTTAATGTTGCTGGTGTTCCTGTTCCACCTGCTGTACATTTAGCAGCTACAGATACAATATATTCTGTTCCGCTTAATAACCCTGTAGCATTAAATGTTGTTCCTGCTACATTTGTTGTATTTCCTCCAATGGTTACATCGTAAGAAGCTGCTCCTGAAACTGCCGTCCAAGTTACTGTAAATCCATTATCACCAATATTTGATGAATTTAAGTTTGTTGGTGCTGCTAAAGCACAAGTTTGTACAAATTCTTCTCCTACATTTACTGCATAAAAAGCATTTGTTGTTGAAATTACTTCTTGAGAGTTTGCTCCGTATAAATCGGTAGCTGCTTGAATTGCTGCTGTTCTTGCGTCAGCATATGTTGAATTAGCTGATAAGTAATTAGCTTCGGTACGATACGCTATTTTTGCAGCTTTTGCCATACCAATTCCAGTAACATTGTATGTATCAGACGCATCATTTGTTCCAGAACCTCCAACAGTTAATAAATAAAACCATTTATTTAAAACTCCTGAGTTTGTATGAACTCCACAGTAGTCATTAAATCTTGTAGGTGTTCCACAGTTTGGGTTCTTCCAATAAGTTCCTCCGTAAGTATCTGGTTGCCCTTGTGATTTTGGATCGTTCATAGAACGTAAAGCAGCAGAACCACTACGTCTGTCTATTTCGTCTCCTATTAACCAAACTGAAAGGTCTGGGTTTAAATCATTTCCATTTCCTTTTGCAAAATGTTCAACAGCTGCTCCCCAAATATCTGAAAAAGCTTCGTTTAAAGCTCCTGACTCTCTTTGATATGCTAAGTTTGCTGTATAAGTACAAACGGCATGTCCTATTTCATGAGCAGCTACATCAATAGAAGTTAAAGCATCAAAGTTTCCGTTTCCTTCCTGCCCATTAGAAGAACCGTCTCCATAAGACATTACAGAACCATTCCAAAAGGCATTATCATAGTTAGTATCAACATGTACATAACTTCTAATTTGAGCTCCACTGTTGTCATAGCTATTTCTATTGTGTTTTTGTAAAAAGTACTCATATGTCATTATAGCTCCCCAATGAGCATCTAAGGCTGCATCATCTTTATTTGCACTATGTTCAGCTGTAGTCCAATTATTATCATTATCAGTAAACTGGTCATAATTTGTAACATAGGGATAAGTAGAACCTGGAGCTTGGTTTTTTGCATCTCTTGTGTGGATTTTTCTTCCGGAGTCACTTAAAATGTAGTTACCTCCACTTAGTGATGTTTCTATTGTTCTAGTTCCGCTGTAACGAGTTTGTGCAGTACCTGATGCTAATGTGGTAGTAATAGCTTCTGCTACTTTTTTACTTTTTTTAGCATGCTTAGTAAGCTCTCCTACATGACCAAATTTATCTGCATGCTTAATTATAGCGTTATAAAATAACGTTTCTCCTGTATGAGCATCTATGTATAAATACCCTCTGCTTAGCGGTTTTGTAGCAAAAATGTCGAATTTATAAGCTAGCCTTGCTTCTTTTTTCCCTATAACTTCTCTTGGAAGAATTAATAGTTCTCCTTTAGGTTTCTCATAATTATCCATTTCTTTAGCTGCTTCAGGAAATTCCCATAAATACTTTTCTGCTCCTGTGTGTGATAAAGCTTTTCGAAATGCTTGATCTTTGGATAATTTTGGGCTTATATTAACCTTTCCAACATCGTAAAACTCACCATTCATGCTCATTAAAGCACCATTTTTTGCGTGGGCTGTATAAGTGGCAAATTCTACTTTTATTCCTTTAAATTTTTGTTGAAATTTCTCGTGTGTAAAACCTAAATCATCTCTATTTGATTGGATTTTTTGTAAGCCATCATTTTTAAATAGCTTTAATTTTTTTCTAATTAAATCTGGTGCCTTTTGTAAAGACAGTTTTGAAGATTTGTTGAACTTAAGGTGTTTTAACTCTCTATTTTCTTGGGCATTTATTGTATAAACTCCTGCGAATAGAAAAGCAGATAAAAACACAGTTCTTGCATAATTGTGTTTCATTTTTGAAGGGTTTAGTTAATTGATTTTAATTAAAAAGCCTGAGAAATAACTCAGGCTTTTGTAAGATTTATTTTTTAAATACCTTAGTAGTTAGTAGTTTTTGACCATCATTAACTTCTAAGATATACATACCTGTATTTAGTTTAGAAACGTCGATATTTGATGAATTTAAACGACCTGATTTCATTACTCTACCAATTGTATTTACAATTTTATAAGTCATATTATCAGCCCTAGAAGCTAATTTTACTTGTATAAAGTCTACTGCTGGATTAGGGTAAGCCATGAAGTCTAAACTGTTTTCATTGCCCAATCTTTCTCCACTCACACTAGCTGAATGGTTTTGTCTTGTACTAGAAACAATATTTACAGTGTAGTCTTCAACTTCTCCATAAGTAAATGTTTCACACGCTGTTTGAGCAGAGTTATACTTCATAGAAACACGCATTCTTGTTGTTCCTAAAGCGGCTCCTGCAGGAACATCAACCGTAGATGTTAAGTTATTAGCACTTGATGAAGATCCTGTTACGACTTTTTCACTGTTCTCAAATGTTCCGTTTTGATTAAAATCAATCCAAACAGCCCAATGTTCTGTATATGAAGAGCTATTAAATCCTGCGCTAACAGTCATTTGGTTTGAACTTCCAACTGCCAATGTTGCTGTTTTAGAGGTAAAGTCTGCATACCCTCCATTATTTCCAGTTGCATTCGTCATTCCTCCTAACTCAACGTTATCAATCCACTCATACGAAGAATTATTTCCTTTTGAGTCACAGTATGAAACGGAGTTTGATAAAGTTGTTACGTTTATTGCACTACTAGAAGCAGAAGCATTTCCTGCTGCATCTTTTGCTCTTACTGAGAAAGTATAGGCAGTAGCAGCTGATAATCCTGTTACATTCATTGTAGTTGCTGTTACAGATCCTATGTTTGTTGTTCCTTGATAAACATCATAACCTGTTACCCCAACGTTATCTGTTGAAGCAGACCAATTTAGTGTTAATGATGTTTGTGTTACACTAGAAGCTGCTAAGTTTGTTGGTACAGTTGGTGCTGTTGTATCTGCTGTTCCTGCTCCTATTACTACTGTATAATCTTCTACTTCACCGTAAGAAAATGAAGCTTCACATGCCGTTGGAGTTGCATTATATTTTAAAACTATACGCATTCTTGTTGCTCCATCTGTAGCTGTAGCTGGCACTGTAAAAGATGTACTAACTGGTGTGTCTTTTGATGGTGCCTTTGTCCAAACTGTTTCTCCGGCATCAGCAAAATCACCATCTTGGTTATAATCTATCCAAATACCATATCCTTCATTGTACACTGTTCCTGTCCAAATTGGTGTAATAGTAATTGTATGAGAAGTTCCTTTTGCTAAATTTGTTGAAATGGCTGTATGATCTGAATATCCATTTCCTCCTCCTGTGCTATTATCAATAGTTCCTAATTGTACTCTTCCAATATACTCATCAGAAACACTGTTTCCTTTTGAGGAGCAATAAGAAAGTGTAACTTCAGGAGTAGTAAAAGTTGAAGATGCACTATACGCTGAGTTTGATCCATCAGAACACTTACTACGCACCTGTACTTCATATTGAGTTAAAGCTGATAATCCGCTTAAAGATGTTGATGTTCCTGAAACTGCATTAGTTGTCCAAGATGATGTTCCTGTTTGGCGGTATCTTACATCATAAGTAGCTCCTGAAACTACTGTCCAAGAAACTGATGCTTCAGATGAAGTTACACCAGATACTGTTACTCCTGTTGGTACAGTTGCTGTACATGAAGTAGAACCTCCTGTTTTATCAGATAATGCTAAGCTCCTACGTACGCCACCAGATTCTAAAACAGCACGCATCCTGTTTTTTTGTCCAAGTGTATATAAATTCATACAAGAGTCATCTGAGTAATCCATATAATTTTCAACCATATCCTCTGAACCACAAGATGTGTGTCCTGTTGAGCATCCATAATTTGCAGCGTCAGACTCTGGAGTATCAGAAACAAAATCATCAACACCACAGCCTCCATCACCCCAAATATGTCTTAGGTTTAAAAAGTGACCTACTTCATGCGTAGTTGTTCTTCCTTTGTCAAAAGGAGCTGATAAGTAAAAACCTGATCCTTTATCTGAACTACCAAAATATTGTGGACTCATTACAACTCCATCGGTAGATGCACTACCTCCTGGAAACTGTGCATATCCTAAAATTCCACCACCAATATTACATACCCACATATTAAGATACTCAGAAGTATCCCATGGATCTACTCCTCCTTGTGAAGATTTTTTCATTGCATCATTAGTTCCCCATGAAGTTCTAGTAGAAGACTTTCTTGTTATTCCATTTGTTGGATTACCATTAGGATCAACTTGAGCTAAATAAAACTCTATTTCTGTATCTGCTGCTTGTGACCATTTGTTTGTTTTATCTGAATTAGTTCTTCTGAAGTCTTCATTTAAAACATCCATTTGTGATTGAATTTGTGCCACACTAATATTCTCTTGAGAATTGTTATAAATTACATGGACAACTACAGGAATTTGAATTATATTTCCTACTATTTTTCCTTGTTGATTCTTCTTTTCAGCTAGTCTCCTCTGGGTAAAGGATTCTATTTCTTGCATTTTACTTTTTAAAGAAGGATTGAGGGATTGTCTGTACTCAAGGTTTTCCATTGAGTGGCAGTTTCTTTTTTCTTGGGCATACAAAGCACCAACAAAAAATAAGCACATAAGTGCTAGAGTAATTTTGTTTTTCATTTTGAAGGGTTTTTAATTGAGTTAATAAAATTTAAGAGCTTTTTTATTTCGACTCTTAATTATTTGTTAAAACATTGACAAATATATAAAAAAAGATAAAAAAATATAAATTTAAAATAGTTAATTAACTGTTTATATTCACTTTACAAAACAAAAACATTGTTTTACACCAATTAAACACTAGGTTTTATAGGATATAGAGAAAGTTTTTTATTATTACTCACTATCAAACAGTTATAGCAAAATCTTCTTTCAAGGAAAGAAAATGGAAATATTAATCGTATTTTTATTAAAATTTATAATTAATGCTTCAAGTTAAAGATTTAGAAATATCCTTTAAAAACTCTCTACCCATAGTTCAACAAGTTTCTTTTAGCCTTCAAAAAAACAAAATACTAGGAATTGTTGGTGAAAGCGGTAGTGGAAAATCAATAAGTTCTTTAGCTATTTTAGGATTACTTCCTAAAACTGCTTCCATAAAAGGGGAGATACTTTTTAACAAACAATCTTTGTTGGGTTTTAATGAGCAAGATTTTCAAAAAATACGTGGTAACCAAATAGCCATGATTTTTCAAGAACCTATGAGTTCTCTGAACCCTACATTAACTTGTGGTGTTCAAGTTGCTGAAATGCTACAACAGCATACACAATTATCTAATCAAGAAATTAAGGAGGAAGTTATTTCCTTATTCTCAAAGGTAAAACTTCCCAGACCTGAAACTATTTACGATTCGTATCCTCATCAAATAAGTGGCGGGCAAAAGCAACGTGTGATGATTGCTATGGCAATTGCCTGCAAGCCACAATTACTTATTGCTGATGAGCCTACAACAGCATTGGATGTAACCGTACAAAAAGAAATTATTTTACTTTTGAAAGAACTACAACAAGAGTTTGAAATGGGAATTATTTTTATTTCACACGATTTAGCATTGGTTTCTGAAATTACAGATTCTGTTGTGGTAATGCATAAAGGAAAAATAGTAGAAAAGGGAAGTGCTAATCATGTTTTTTTACACCCAAAAGAAAGTTATACAAAAGCTTTAATCAACTCAAAACCAAATACAGAAAAACGATTAAAAACTTTACCTACAGTTAACGATTTTATTAATGAAACTATAAACTCTACAGTGTATACAAATGAGGAGCGCACTGCTTTTCATCAAACAATATATAATAAACCTCCGTTGTTAGAAATTATTGATTTGCATAAAGATTTTATCAGCAATGCTTCATGGTTTTCAAAACCAACTGTTGTAAAAGCCGTCAATGACGTTTCTTTTAAGATTTATAAAGGTGAAACTTTAGGACTAGTAGGAGAAAGTGGTTGTGGAAAAACCACTTTAAGTAGGACTATTTTACAACTAGAAAAAGCCACTTCGGGAAGTATTCTATATAACGGAAAAGATATTACTAAACTCTCGAGAAAAGACTTTAAAAAACTTCGAAAAGAAATTCAGATTATATTTCAAGATCCGTTTTCTTCATTGAATCCAAGAATTACTGTTGGTGATGCTATTTTAGAACCGATGAAAGTTCATAACATTTTAAATTCTAATAAAGAGCGAAAAGAATATGTCTGCAACCTATTAGAAAAAGTAGGTTTAGAAGCAACTCACTTTAATCGTTACCCACATGAATTTTCTGGCGGACAGCGCCAACGTATAGGAATTGCTCGTGCTATAGCTCTACAACCAAAACTAATTATTTGTGACGAATCGGTTTCTGCACTCGATGTATCAGTGCAAGCACAAGTATTAAACTTATTGAATCAATTAAAAACAGAATTTAATTTTACTTATATATTTATTTCTCATGATTTATCTGTGGTAAAATACATGGCAGATCAATTAGTTGTAATGAACAAGGGTAGAATTGAAGAAATAGCTGATGCTGACGAAATTTACCAACATCCAAAGACAAAATACACCCAAACTTTAATAGAAGCCATCCCAAAAGGGCTGTAACTTTTTTCACTGCGTTATTAATGGTATATTGCACCGTTAAAAACGAAAAGAAAGAATATGAAGATTATAGTACCAATGGCAGGAATTGGGTCTCGTTTAAGACCTCATACATTAACAACTCCTAAGCCATTAACAGTTATTGCTGGTAAATCAATTGTACAACGATTAGTGGAAGATATCACTTCTGTTGTAGATCAACCTATAGAGGAAATTGCTTTTATAATTGGACCTGCTGCTAAAGGGTTTCCTGCAGATACAAAAGATAAATTAATAAAAATAGCAGAAAACTTAGGTGCAAAGGGTTCTGTATACGTGCAAGAAGAAGCATTAGGAACTGCTCACGCTATTTATTGTGCTAAAGAATCATTAGGTGGTTCTTGCGTAGTAGCTTTTGCTGATACGTTATTTAAGGCTGATTTTACATTAGATGCTAACGCTGATGGGGCTATTTGGGTGAAGCAAGTCGAAGATCCAAGTGCTTTTGGTGTAGTAAAATTAAAAGACGGATTTATTACTGATTTTGTTGAAAAACCAAAAGAATTTGTCTCTGATTTAGCAATTATTGGTATTTATTATTTTAAAGATGCTGATAAATTATTAGAAGAGATAAAATATTTAATTGATAATGATATCAGACCTTCTGGTGAATATCAACTAACAGAAGCTCTAGAAGCTTTAAAAGTAAAAGGAGCCAAGTTTATTCCTGGAAAAGTAAATACTTGGATGGATTGCGGTAAGAAAGACCCTACAGTAGATACCAACAAACAAGTTTTAGGCTTTGAACAAGCAGACGGCAACAATTTAGTATCTGAAGACGTTGTATTAGAGAACGCTGAAATTATTCAACCTTGTTATGTTGGAAAAAATGTAGTGTTAAAAAACACCAAAATAGGTCCTTTTGTTTCAATTGGTGAAAACAGTGTTGTTGAAAACTCAACAATTACTAACTCTTTAATTCAAACAAACGTGCATATTTCAAATGCCAATTTAGATAATGCTATGGTTGGTAACCATGCAAAATACAATGCTAATTATACATCGGTAAGTATAGGTGATTATACAGAACTTACATAAAAACTCAATAGAAAAGAGAAGAGAGAAGAGAGAAAAAAAGTTTTTTTCTAAAGCAATACTGTCTTTTTTCTTTCTCTTCTTTTCATACTTTCTAAACGCTCAAGATAGCATTCCAGCATCAATTAACATTGCTGAAAAAAACAATATTGAATTTCAACAATATTTTTTTAAAGCGCTTTCAAACAAAGCTATTTTTAATTACCAAAAAGCTATACAAAATTTAGAAGAGTGTAACAGAATACTTCCAAATAATAAAGCTGTTTTATTTGAACTTTCTAAAAACTATGAAAAATTAGGTAGAAACCCTGAAGCCCTATCTTATATTGATTTAGCTTTAGAAATAGAACCTAATAATGTTTGGATGCTTGAACACAAAGTTTTTATTTTAAGAAAGTTAGCTGATTTTGAGGACGCTATTATTACGCAACAAAAAATAGCTACAACAAACCCAAAGAAAAAACAGTTACTTGTTTTCTTACATCTCCAAAACAAAGATGTTACCTCTGCTAAAAAAGTATTAACAGAGTTAAAAGAAGCTAAGTTATTAAATGCCAGACTTCGCTCTATTGAAAGAAAAATAAATGCTCGAAAAACAACCGAGGCACAACCAAAAAAAATCACTGAAAACCTTGATCCAAAATCACTTTTTGAAAAAGAAAAATCTTATACCAATTTAAAAACGTTACTAGATAAGTTGGCCGCAAACAATGATACTGACTTATTAAAATACAGTGAACAAGGTTTAGTTCTTTTTCCTGCGCAACCTTTTGTATATTTAATGAACGGAAAAGCGTTTAATAACAATAAAGATTATAAAAAAGCAATAGAAACCTTACAGAACGGCATTGATTTTGTTATTGACAATAATGAAATAGAAGCTAAATTTTACTTAGAAATATCTAAAGCTTACCAAGGATTGAATGATATTAAAAAAGCCAATTCTTATAAAAACAAAGCTGAAAAGATTTTAAAATAGGTTTCGTTAGTATAAAATTTATGAAATACACCACTTTATTACTTATATTATTTTTAGGTTTAACTTCATGTAAATCTACCAAAAACGTTACTGGTGATGTCGTTATTAAAGAATTATCGGCACGCAAAGTAGCTAAAAAACACATTGCCTCAAATTTTGACAAAAAAACGGTAGATGCTCGTTTAAAAGTTAATTACAAAAACAATAAAGAAAGTTTAGGCTTTTCAGTAAGAATGAAGATTAAAAAAGACGAAGTTATTTGGTTGAAAGGAACCAAAATCATCTCTATTTTTAAAGCTAAAATCACTCCTACCAAAGTGCAATTTTACTCTCCATATGAAAAAAGCTACTTTGATGGAGATTTTATGATGCTAAAAAAATTATTAGGAACCGATATTAATTTTAAACAGTTACAAAGCATGTTATTAGGTGAGGCGTTGATGGATGTAAAATCTGAACGTCAAGAAGTTCAAATTCAAGAAAAATCATATCAATTGTCTCCTAAAAAACAACCTACTTTATTCGACTTATTTTTTTATGTAAACCCTAAACACTTTAAACTAAACAAGCAATTAATAGTAAACTCGTTAAAAGACCAACGTTTAGACATTAGTTATCCAAAATATCATAAGAAAAACACTACCTTTTTTCCTGAAAAAATTAACATAAGAGCTAAAGAAAAAAATAAGTTTACTATTATTGATATTACAACTCGTTCAGTAGAATATAACACTAAGTTAAATGTAAGTTTTAATATCCCTAACGGTTATAAAGAAATTCAATTATAATTATGAAGTACCCTGTTTTTTACATCTCTTTTTTATGCCTATTTTTTGTAGGAATTTCTTCTTTTGCTCAAAGTAGGAAAGAGCTTGAAAATAGGCGAAAGAAACTTAAAAATGAAATAGAGCTAGTTAATAATCTTTTGTTCACAACAAAGAAAAAAAAGACTAGTGCTTTAGACGATTTAAAAGACTTAAATCAAAAAATAAGTGTTAGAGAGCGTTTAATTGAAACTATTGAGTTAGAGACAAAATTACTTTCTCAAGAAATCAATACAAACGAGCAGCAATTAAAAAAATATAATGACGAGCTAGAAAAATTAAAAAATGACTATCGAGATATGGTCGTTAAATCTTACAAAAGTAAATCGCAACAAAGTAAAACCATGTTTTTATTGTCTTCAGAAAGCTTTTATCAAGCTTATAAGAGATTAAAATACATGCAACAATATAAAGACTACAGAAAAAAACAAGGAGAAGAAATTATAGTTAAAGCGAAAGAAGTAGAACAACTAAACGACTCGTTAACTGCGCAAAAAAAATCAAAAGAAGCGTTACTTTCTGACGAGAAAAGTCAGAAAAAAGAAATTGAAGACGATAAGAAAAACCAAGAAAAACTCATCTCTAAAATTAAAAAAGAAGAGAAAAAATACAAAAGCGATTTACAGAAAAAACAACGAGAAGAAAAAAGAATTGCTGCCAGAATTGATAAGTTAATTAGAGATGCTATTGCTAAAGCAAACAAAGGCAAAAAAACTACAAAAGGTAAAACCAAAAGCTCTGGTTTTATTTTAAATGCCGAAGAAAAAGCTTTACTTGCTAACTTTGAGCAAAATAGAGGTAATTTACCTTGGCCTGTTAAAGGTGTTATTACACGAAAATATGGAGTTCAACCACACCCTACATTTCCTGGAATTACTATCAATAGCCACGGGTTATACATTGCAACCAAAGCAAATACCGATGTAAAGAGTATTTTTAACGGAAAAGTTTTAGTTATTCAATTACATCCTGATGGAAGAAAATCAGTTTTAGTACAACATGGTAACTATATTTCTGCATACAATAAGTTAAAAGAAGTTTATGTAAAAAAAGGTGATGCTGTTAAAACTGGCGACAAACTAGGAAAAGTATTCACTAACAAAGTAACAGGTAAAACACAACTTAGTTTTATGTTGTATAAAGACCGAAACCGATTGAACCCTGCACAATGGATTCGTTCTTAACACCATTAAAACAGTTATAAATTTTATTTTTAAATTGTAACCAAATTTAAACGTGTGAAAAACGCATCAAACTTTATTATTGTAACTGTAGCAATTATTGCAACATTAGTCATTGGCAAAGGGATTTTAATTCCTTTTATTTTTGCTATTATTTTTTGGTTTTTAACACGTGAAATCCGAAAAACAATATATAGAATACCTTTTGCAAAACGATTTATTCCATTTTGGTTAAGTAATGTTTTTGTATTTACATTAATTATACTTGGTTTTGGTTTTATTTCTGAAATTATAACAAATAGTATTTCAAACTTAACCACATCATATTCAAAATATGAACCAAATATTGATGCTATTATAAAGCGTTTTAATGCTTACTTTCATATAGATATTGTTACATCACTTAAATCTGTTATTGGAGATTTTGACTATGGCTCTTTTTTAGGTGATATCGCGAACGGAATCAGCAGCTTGCTCGGTGATACCTTTATGATAATAATTTATGCTTTATTTATCTTTTTAGAGGAAAGTAACTTTAAAAAAAAGTTACAAAAGGTTTTTTTAGATACCTCAGAGAATTCAAAAGGTTTTCAAGCAATTTTAAAAAAAGTAGAAACCTCTATTTCTAATTACTTACGATTAAAAACATATGTAAGCCTACTAACAGGTGTTTTAAGCTACTTTATTTTATTAATGGTTGGAGTAGATGGCGCTCCTTTTTGGGCTTTCTTAATCTTCCTTTTAAATTATATACCAACTATTGGTTCATTGGTAGCTACAGCTTTTCCTGCTATTTTTTGCCTAATACAATTTGGAGAGTTTGCTCCTTTTTTAATTGTTGCTATAGCAGTAGGAGCCGTTCAAGTTATTGTTGGTAATGTTGTAGAACCAAAAGTTTTTGGAAGGTCGCTAAACTTAAGCCCACTTGTAACAATACTTTCTTTAGCTGTTTGGGGAGAAATTTGGGGAATAACTGGTATGATATTATCGGTACCAATTACAGTAATTATGATTATTATTTTCTCTCAGTTTGAAAAAACAAAAAACATTGCCATCTTTCTATCAGAAAATGGCAATGTTGATGACATATAAACGATTTTAATCCATAAAAATAGATTTCAACTCCAAAGCCTCCTTAGGATCCATTTTACCTGCTAAAACTAAGCTTAATTGCTTTCTACGTAATGCAGCTTCATAACGTTGTTTCTCTAATTCGGTTTCTGGTTCAATTTGAGGAATTGGTACTGGTTTTCCTGTTTCATCAACAGCAACAAACGTATAAATTCCTTCATTTACCTTCGTTTTTTCACCCGATTGACGATCTTCAATCCAAACATCTACATAAATCTCCATTGACGATTTAAAAGCACGTGAAACCTTTGCTTCTAAAGTAACCACACTTCCTACAGGTACCGATTTGGTAAAGGCTACGTGATTTACAGAGGCTGTTACTACAATTCTTCTCGAATGACGGCGTGCAGCAATACTACAAGCTCTATCCATACGAGCTAATAACTCTCCTCCAAAAAGGTTATCTAAATAATTTGTTTCTCCTGGTAAAACTAAATCGGTAAGTACAGTTAACGATTCTCTTGGTGATTTTGCTCTCATCAATTAAATTTTGATGCAAAGATACAGCAACAAAAAAATCTACCTAAAATAAATGTAGTTTATTTAACCAACAACCAAGCGTCTTCGCTAACAGATTCTTTAATAATTTCTAGAGCTTTTCTAGCTTCTTCTTTAGTTGCATAGCTAGCAAAAGCTACTTGAGTTAAGCCTAATCTGTTCTTTCCAACAATAGAAGCATCATAGCCCTTATCTTCTAACTCTGTTAATTTGTTTTCAGCATTATGCTCTTCTTGAAAAGCTCCAGCTATGATATGAAAGTTTCTATCTTCTTTACTAACGTTTAAGTTAATTGTTGGTAACGGATTCTCTATTACAAAAGTTGCTGATTGAATTTTCTTCTCAACAGCTTCTTCTTGATTTGCTAATACTTGTTGTTGATTTTGAACACCATTCCAACCCACATAGGCAATTCCTACAAAAACAGCTGCAGCGGCAGTCCTTTTTAAATACAACGGAATTGTTTTTCTGTTTTCTTTAGTAGTAGGTAATGACTTAATTGTTACTTCTTTTACTCTTTCTACAGAAGGTGTTGAAACCTCAGCTAATCCAAAAGATTCTTTTAAAAAGTTACTTGATGTATTTGGTTCAAAAATAATTTGTTTTGCCTCGTTTAATGACAAGCTTCCTACAGAAGCAACAGTAACAGTTGTTGTTGCTAACTTTTCTTTCCATTGTGCAACTTCCTCTGCTATAAAAGCAGTAGCTTCTTCAAAAGAAATATTTTTACTCGAAGCTATATAATTTGCCAATAAACCGTCATTATGCTGTAAATATGCATTAAACGTGAGTT
Organism: Tenacibaculum sp. TB-53; assembly: GCF_059716285.2. Taxonomy (NCBI): domain Bacteria; kingdom Pseudomonadati; phylum Bacteroidota; class Flavobacteriia; order Flavobacteriales; family Flavobacteriaceae; genus Tenacibaculum; species Tenacibaculum sp. TB-53. Next base: position 2,677,404 of record NZ_CM202790.1, read on the forward strand.
GTTTTTTTGGCGGATAAAAAGTGTGAGTAGTTGTATTTACTCTAGCACCAATTTTATTGGTTACAAATCCTCCAAAATTAGGAACAATTACGCAATCGTATCTATATAATAAATCGTTAATGTAGTTGGCTAATGTCATAATAACAAATATAGTTTTTTAGTGAATTACTTTCAAGTAATCTTGTAATTTTTATCAACAGTTTTTTGTATATTGATACTCAAATTATTGCTATCATGAATACAGAAAAATTACTTGCTATTTTACGTTTACAAGCAACTAAAAACATAGGTGATATTTTGGCAAAAAGGCTAATTACCTCTGTAGGAAGTGTTGAACAAGTATTTTTAGAGAAGAAAAATGTACTCCATAAAATTAACGGAATAGGAACTCATGTAACTCAATATCTTTTTGATGAAAGTAACCTGAAAAGAGCAGAGGAGGAGCTGTATTATATTCAACAAAACAACACTACTTTTTCTTATTTTTTAGATGATAATTATCCGCAACAGCTAAAACATTGTATTGATGCTCCAATCTTACTTTTTAAAGACGGCAACCTCAACTTAAACAATGATAAAATTATTTCGATTGTAGGAACTCGGAAAATGAGTTCGTACGGACGCGATTTCTGCAATCAACTTATTAAAGACTTAAAAGAATACAATCCTATAATTGTAAGTGGTTTTGCTTATGGAGTAGATATTTGCGCACACAAAGCTGCAATAAAAAACAACCTGCAAACTATTGCTGTCTTAGCACACGGATTGGATGAAGTATACCCAAAAACACATAAAAAATATATTCATCAAGTAAATGAGAATGGTGGTTTTATTACCGAGTTTTGGCACCATGAGCAACCTATGAGAGAAAACTTTTTAAAACGAAATCGTATTGTAGCTGGGCTATCTAAAGCAACCATTATTATTGAATCTGCTAAAAAAGGAGGGTCGTTAGTTACTGCTGATATTGCCAATTCGTACAATCGTGATGTGTTTGCGCTACCGGGTAGAGCAACCGATATATATAGCAAAGGTTGTAACAACCTCATTAAAAACAATCAAGCACATTTATTAACCTCTGCTGAAGATATTGTAAAAATGCTTAATTGGGATCTGCCGAGAGCCTCGGCACCTATTCAAAACAAGCTTTTTGTTGATTTGAATGAAACCGAACAAAAAATACACAATTACTTACAACAAAATGGTAAACAGTTGTTAGATGTTATTGCGTTAGATTGTAATCTTCCTACTTATCAACTATCCTCTATTTTGGTTCAAATGGAATTAAAAGGGGTTATAAAACCTTTACCCGGAAAAGTGTTTGAAGTTAAATAATAGTTAAAGTGATTATACTACCTGTTTTTCTTGAAACAAACATTTAGTTTCGCTTTAAAAACCAGGCAGTCGAAAATGGAAAAAAGAGTAGGCAAAAAATTGTAATTTAATTAAAAATGAGAAAAAAAATTTTAACTATTACTACATTGCTGATGTTTATCGCAATATCAGTCAACAGTCAATCAAAAGAAGAAGTAATTACTAAAGCTGTACAAGACGCAAAATCTGGAGTTAGATTAATGAATGGTTATTCCATGTCTTTAGATATGGTACCTTTTGGCTACTATGACACTGCGTATAGAGTTGCTAAACAATCTTTCTCTGGTTCTTCTAACTCTTCAAGTAATCCACCATCAAGTATTTCAGGGCCAGGTGAACAAATAGGTTTTATTAATGACGATAAATATCACAATTATGTAGGATCAAATCGTGATTTAATCAAATATTTAATAGAGAAGTTATAACTCGATAAAAATATAATAAAAAAAGCAGCTACATTTAATTTATGTAGCTGCTTTGTTTTAAAGTATTATCAACATAAATTCCTTTAAAATTAATTATTTTTGAGAAATAATCTTCCATGCATGTCAGAATATAAACTCATATCACAAAAAAAACCAGCTTTTCCTGTTACCAAAAAACTAGGAAACTACTTAAAAAGACATAACAGAACTATAAAAATTCCTATTTTTTATGATGATTTGTTGCGTTTTCAAGGTTCGGTTGCTGTGTATGATAAACACGATAATGATACCTTATGGATACGCGTTTTTTATAATGAGTTTGAGCGGGCTGAAATTGATTTATACCTAAAAAAAGTATATAATATCTTACACTCTAACGGTTCTGACGCCAGTATTAAGCATTTAAATGTTGATGCTATCGATTTTTGTACGTTTGGTAACTCTAAACCTTTTCGTATAAAAATTCGAAATATTTTAAATGATAACTACACCTATTTTTACGTAAAGAAAACCGATGCTTCTCGTATTTACGGACTAGAGTTAGAGGATATTTTATCTCCTTACAACCTAAACTTTTTGGTATATGAAGACACGTTGATAGAAGAGCATATATCAGGAATTCCAGGAGATGTTTTTATCAATGATTATTTAGATGATTGTTTAGACATTGAAAAAGCGCAACTGGCCAAAGAGTTTGTTAAATTTAACGAGCGTTGTATGATTCGTTTGTTAGGCGATATGCGTTCGTATAACTACGTAGTAGTACCCACACACGATTTTGAAAATGTTGTATATAAAATTCGTCCGATAGATTTTGACCAACAATGTTATGAAGGGAAGTTTAAAGTGTATTATCCACAGTTTTTTAAAGAAAATTTAAAGCTCGTTCAACTGGTAGGAGATAAGCTTACTTCAGAATCTATTGAGCAATATCAAATAGAAGAGCGATCAATTGTTGCTAAAAGAATTTTAGGTTCTCGTTCTCGATTGAATCGTTTGCTTTCCGCTATGAAATCAGATAATATTTCTATACCAAAAAATATCGAACAATTAAAATCAGAAATTTTTGAATTTACAGGAGATATTAATTTTAGAGATAGTGATGGTATGGGTGAAGTTTTAGACAGTGCACTAACTTTTGTTCGTAGAAATTACGAAGATGTGAGTATGAAAACCATTATTCAACAACAGCAAAGATTACACTAGCCTTTTCTACTTCGAATACTTTCAATAATCACTGTTGCTAAAATTAAGCTTCCACCAATAAACGTGTTCCACGTGGGAATTTCGTTTAAGAAAATAAACGCTAACAAAATTCCGAAAACAGGTTGAATGCTACTAATTATACTTGCGGTTGATGCCGAAAAAAACTGTAGTGAATGTACCATTAAACTATGTCCGATAGCCGTAGTTAACAAAGCCAATAATAGTAAATAGGGGAGTTGCTCTTGAAACCCGGAAACATCCATAAAAAATAAAACGGGAACTAAGGTTACGGTAATTATTACCACTTGATAAAACATCAACATTACTCCATTGTATTGCTGTACATACTGCTTTAAAATCAAAATTCTAACAGAATAACACAATGCAGAAAGCAAGCCAAATAACACGCCTTGTACTTGTGTATTTTTAATATCAAAATCAGGGGCTAGAATGTATAAACCTAGCAACACCATCAACCCTAAAACAATATGAATCGGGTTGAATTTTATTTTTAAAAACAGGGGTTCTAAAAAGGCAATCATTACTGGAAACGTGTACAATGACAACATTCCAATAGCTACATTGGACAGTTTTAACGCATAGAAATACGTAATCCAATGTGCACCCATAAAAATTCCCCCCATTAAAAAAGGGAACAAGTGCCTTCTTGATTGTATGGTTAAATCAATCTTTTTGAATCGGCAAAAGACATACAAAATCACCATAGCAATCACCGAACGAAACCACACAATAACTTCTGAAGGCATTGCAATATACTTACCTAACACACCCGATGTACTGATGAATAAGGTAGCTAATAATAGCCCTGAAAGGTTTTTTATATGGTTAGTTTGCATGAGGGTAAATGTATGTCATTTCAACCAGAGGAAGAAATCTTAAGAAGATGAGTTACTCAATTGAATGAGATTTCTCGCTACCGCTCAAAATGACGTTTTGTTTGTTCTCGTCATTGCGAATGGACACTGAGCGGAATCGAAGTGGAAATGAAGCAATCTTCCAGTTGTGAATTTAATTGTCACATCGAGTGAATTTCTTTTTCGATAGAGGAAAGAAATTTGTATCGAGATGTATAGACTAGTTCTCGATACAATTTTCACTCATTCCAATCGTGAAAACCACTCGAACTGACAAAGCTTAATTATTAAACTTCTTCTTTGCTAAGTTCGGTAGTTTTTCAAACTCGTTATTTATAAGAGCTTCTTTTTTTGATCTTGACCATTTTTTAATTTGTTTTTCTTTTTCAATAGCCATTTCTACATTAGTAAACTCACAATAAAAAACCAATTCAACAGGTCTTCTTTTTGAAGTGTAACTATCTTTAAAAGTTCCGTTTTGGTGCTGAAATATTCGTTGAGATAGGTTTGAAGTTACTCCTGTATAATAACTTTTATCTGAACATTGTAATATGTAAACAAAGTATATTTTCATTTTAAAATTTATCAACAAACTAATTACTTTTTACAAAAATGACAATTCTTTATTCCGTCATTGCTAAGTGAGCATACCCATATTTTGGTTGTGAGCTTAATTGTCACATCGAGTGAATTTCTTTTTCGATAGAGGAAAGAAATTTGTATCGAGATGTATACAAACTAGTTCTCGATACAATTTTCACTCATTCTAATCGTGAAAACCACTCGAACTGACAACTTCTTTGTACCGTCATTGCGAATCTTTCGACTGTCGCTCAAGACAGACTAAAGTGAAGCAATCTCTAAGTCGTGAGTTATTAATAAACAGATTACTTCGCTCGTTCCTCGCTCGCAATGACGTTTTATACTTTCTGTAAGGTTTCTAACGCCTTGTATACACTATCAATTTTAATAAATGTGATGAGTAAGCGCAATCCGTTTTTGGTTTTCTTTTCTTTCATTACACAACTCTTCGGGTTTTGCTGTACATACCTCAACATTTTGGTAAATGCTTCGGTTTGATAAAAAGCACTTTGCTGATCGGATACAAAATAACCTAACATGCGTTTTTGCTTTAAAATTACCTTTTCTAAACCTAATTCTTTCGCCAACCATTTAATACGAACACTGTCTAATAAATCGGCCACTTGCGTTGGATATTCTCCAAAACGATCGATAATTTCAGTCTCAAAAGTTTGTAATTCCTCTTCCGTAGTTAAGGTTCCTAATTTGTTGTATAAACTCAAACGTTCGGTAACTGAGTTGACATAATCATCTGGGAACAAAATTTCAAAATCGGTATCAATTTGCACCTCTTTCACATACTCTTTCGGTGCATTTTCATCCGTAGGATATAAGTCTTTGAATTCATTTTCCTTGAGTTCTTCAATGGCTTCATGTAAGATTTTCTGATAGGTATCAAAACCAATATCGTTGATAAATCCGCTTTGTTCTCCACCTAATAAATCTCCAGCACCACGAATTTCCAAGTCTTTCATGGCAATGTTCAATCCGCTTCCTAAATCAGAAAACAATTCTAATGCCTGAATTCGTTTACGTGCATCATCGGTCATATGGTGATACGGTGGCGTGATAAAATAACAGAAGGCTTTTTTGTTCGAACGTCCTACACGACCACGCATTTGGTGTAAATCTGAAAGCCCAAAATTATTCGCATTGTTGATGAAAATCGTATTCGCATTCGGTACATCCAATCCACTTTCAATAATGGTGGTAGACACCAATACATCAAACTCATTATTCATAAAACCAAGCATGAGTTCTTCTAACTTTTTTCCTTCCATTTGTCCGTGACCAATGCCAATTTTAGCACTTGGCACCAAACGTTGCAACAATCCTGCTACTTCTTTGATGTTTTCGATACGATTATGAATAAAAAATACCTGTCCACCACGAGAAATCTCATACGAAATCGCATCGCGAATAGTTTCTTCACTAAAGCGAATCACGTTGGTTTCTATGGGGTGACGGTTGGGTGGTGGTGTTTTAATTACCGATAAATCTCTCGCCGCCATCAGACTGAACTGTAAAGTACGCGGAATTGGCGTTGCCGTTAAAGTCAATGTATCTACATTTTCCTTAATGGTTTTTAGCTTGTCTTTTGCTGCTACTCCAAATTTTTGTTCCTCATCAATAATCAACAATCCTAAATCTTTAAACTGAACTGCTTTATTGGTTAACTGGTGCGTTCCTATTACAATATCTACACTTCCATCAGCAACCCCTTCTAACACGCCTTTGCGCTGTTTTGTGGTTCTAAAACGGTTTAGGTAGTCAATCGTAACCGGAAAGTCTTTTAATCGCTTAGAAAAGGTTTTAAAGTGCTGAAATGCTAAAACTGTAGTTGGTACAAGCACCGCAACCTGTTTTCCGTTATCTACCGCTTTAAAAGCCGCTCTAATGGCAATTTCTGTTTTTCCAAAACCAACATCACCACATACCAAACGATCCATCGGTTGTTCTTTTTCCATATCGGCTTTTACCTCTTGGGTAGAAGAGAACTGATCAGGTGTGTCTTCGTATAAGAAACTCGCTTCCAACTCGTGTTGCATATGCGTGTCGGGTCCGAAAGCAAATCCTTTTTGTAGTTTTCGTTTTGCGTATAACTGAATTAGGTTAAACGCAATATGTTTTACACGAGCTTTAGTTTTTTGCTTGACTTTTTTCCAAGCATTCGACCCTAGTTTGTATACTTTAGGCGGTTTACCATCTTTTCCGTTGAATTTGGAAATTTTGTGTAGCGAGTGAATACTTACGTATAAAATATCGCGATCGCCATAAATTAACTTGATAGCTTCTTGCTTTTTGCCTTCTACATCTATTTTTTGAAGTCCTCCAAATTTTCCAATACCATGGTCGATATGGGTTACATAATCACCTACGTCTAATTTGGTGAGCTCTTGTAGGGTGATAGATTGTTTTTTTGCGTATCCGTTTTTGAGTCGGAATTTGTAATAACGCTCAAAGATTTGATGATCGGTATAACAAACAATTTTACTATCAATATCCACAAACCCTTGATACAACGGAAACACAATGGTTTCATAAGAAACCTTTTCTTCGTGGTCATCAAAAATATCGTGGAAACGTTGTGCTTGCTGTTCGTTAGAACATAAAATATAATTGGTAAATCCTTTGGCCGAAAACTCATTGAAATTCTGAATTAACAGGTCGAATTTTTTGTTGAAAGACGGTTGTGGGTGGGTATCGAAGTTGATGCTTACGTTAGTGAGATTTAGCTCCGCTGAACCTTGCGGTTTCTCACTTCGTTCAGAATGACGGTTTTTACTGATGTCAACCGTTGTAAAATCTTGTAGTTGATTACGTATGAGTTCTCCGTTGCAAAACAGTTCTTCGGGTTTTGCATGTTTGATTTCGGTAGATAATTCGTTAAACGATAGTTCTGCTTTTCGATAGAATTTATCTAGTGAATCACTTAGTAAATCTAAATTCTTAACGAAAACAGCGGTTTTTGCTGATATGTATTTTAAAAAGCTTTCTCTGCTTTCTTGTAGTGTTTTGTTTTCTACATTGGGCATAATGCTCACTTTCTTCAGTTTTTCTTTAGAAAGTTGCGTTTCTACATCAAACGTTCGGATGCTGTCTACCTCATCACCAAAAAACTCTATACGATACGGTTCGTCGTGCGAAAACGAAAACACGTCGATAATTCCACCACGTACCGAAAACTCTCCTGGTTCGGTTACAAAATCGACACGTTTAAAATGATATTCGAACAGTACTTCGTTGACAAAATCGAGCGATACTTGCTCGCCCACCACTACTTTAAGCGTGTTTTTTTCCAGCTCTTTTTTGGTGACTACCTTTTCGAACAGGGCAGTAGGGTAGGTAACAATAATCGCAGGTTTTTTACGAGAATTGATACGGTTTAACACCTCTGAACGTAGCAGTACATTGGCATTGTCGGTTTCTTCAATCTGATAGGGTCTGCGATACGAACCCGGATAAAACAGCACATTTTTATCGCCCAATAACTGCTCTAAATCGTTTAGATAATAAGCAGCTTCTTCCTTGTCGTTAAAAATTAACAAGTAAGGTTTATCGGCTTGTTTAAAAGTTTCGGAAATGACAAAAGACAACGAAGAACCGACCAAATTCGTTAGTTGAAAATGGTGTGGATCTTGTTGAAGCTGATGAACAATCTGTTTTACATTTTCAGATTGTTGGTAGTGGTTTACAATTGCTTGCTTGCTCAACGTACAAAAATTTTACGCAAATGTACGAGGATTATTTTTTGTGTGGGAAGTTTTGTTTTTAACGGTCTGTGTATGGTGTCGTAGCATCCCACAGGATGCTATGCACTATTCACTTTATCGGTAGTAGTTTATTTTTGTACAGCTTTAAAAACATTTAAAATATCAACAGAAATTAGTTCTGGTAAGTCGTCTACTATTTTGTCAATGATTTCAACCTTTAAAGCATCTTCCTTGTTTCTTTTTATTTCATTAAGTTGTGGAAAAGCCTCAATTATTTTCTCTTCGAGCTGATGTCCTTGATGATGAAGATACCAATTTGGAGTAGTAATATTTATTCCATTTAATAACGGACATACCTGTTCACCCTCAACAGAAGAGTTGATTTTTTCTGCAACTTTTGATATTACATAACCCGCAATTTTCTGCAATCTTGATTCTTCGAAGTTTCTCAAATCGATGTATGTCTCGTTCTGCTCTAACCCAACAGCAGTTTTTTGAATTATTTTTTGCCTTAACAATAAGGCTCCAACCAAAATAGGATCGAAAACATAACTTTCAATACTATATCTGTTCTTATTCCCTAGTATTTTGACAAAGTCATTTCCTGTGTTTTCTTTTAAATCCCAATCAATTATTCCCCAAACAAATTTATTTCCAGAATCTCTTAACGTGTTTGTGATGTTTTCAACTTGTTTACAATTAGAAATTTTAATTCCATTTTTATCCGTTCTACTTTCACCAGATGAAATAAAACTTAATGAAATTTCAGAGTGTAATGAATCTGAAAAAATCCGATATAATTTTTCAAAAAAAGTAACATCATTGGGACTTTCAACAAAAATTTGACGCCTGTTCTCGTAATTCACACTGAAAGAAGGTACACCAGAGGTCAGTATTTTTAGTGCTTTGTCTTTTGAAGATTTTTCAACTCTTACACCTGATTTATTTACTACATAAATTGAATCTTCCGGACCAATTGCAACAGTTGACGGCGAATGAGTTGTCATAATAACATTAACTCCTTTTTCTTCAACGAAAACATTTTGAATTACTTCTAAAAATTGCTTTGACATTGATGGATGCAGCGAAGCATCTGGTTCATCCATCAATAATACTTTCGGAAAATCAATGTCAAAATTGGAATTGTACAACGCTAGAGCGAGTGACATAAGTACTTTTTCGCCAGAAGATAAATCTCCAAACTTAATTTTAGCTGAGTTTAAATTGTTAATTAATTTCAATTCAAAAGGAGCGTCTCTGTGATTATCTGTAGGAGAATTAATGTGATAATCCAAATTTGCTTCAGCAATTATTTTATTGACGAAGTCCCAAGGTGCTTCACCATAAGTACTAATGAATTCTTCGTCGGTTAGAAAGGTAATAGAAGAATGACCTTTTACCTCATTTCTATATTGCCTATACTCATTCTCCTCATATTTGTCTTGATATCGTTTAAAAAGACTCGAGAAGTTTTGATAAAATACATCCGTTTGATTTAACCCATCATTTAAAGGGTAATATTGATAGATGTCATCCGCTGTTAATTCTTCAATGTTTTTTTCAGTACTTTCAGCTATTTTATTTATTAGCTTAATTAGAGGTGTGTTATTCCCAAATACACTTGTAAGTCGATAATTGGGATTTGATTTCTTAGTGCTTTGATACCCCTGGATTTGATTCCATAGATTTTGAATTTTTTGATCCAATTGTTGTTTAGTAACAACTGTACTTTCATTTGGAGAAAGAGTTTGAGAAGTAACATATTTTTTAGGACTCAATTCCGCTCCATTCACATCCTTTACACTTAGTTGATTATTTTGGATTGCCTGTAATAATTGAGTTTTTCCAGCCCCATTGAGACCAGTTAGAATTACAAATTCTGGCAAATCTAATGTGAAAGGCTCTAATGACTTAAAGGTCTTATTTAATGTTAATTTTATCATATTTTAATTACTGCCAACTTGTTTATATCTATGTAAAATACAGCTTTATACTTCTACAAATGATTGTATAAATACCTATTTTATATACCAAAATTAGATGTATACAACCACAATCCTTTACGGCAACCCATAAAGAAGTGTTTGTTGTTACTTGTTATTTATAAAAAATAGTTGAGATAAGGGGTAGTACTACTTTTTACTTTTTTAGCGTGTTAAACATAGTAAAAAAAGAGGAGGGAGGCAAGTGTTATTTATTTGTGTGTGAGTTTGTAAGGGTGTTTGTAGCTTTTAAGAGTATTTGTAACTCTCTTTAAAAAGATTTCTCCCTGCGGTCGAAATGACAGGACACCATGCAACTTCAACGTCATTTCGAACTGGAGTGCAACGGAAGTGAGAAATCTTATAATTGTGTATTGAGCACTTTCAAGTGTATTTGTAACTCCCGTGAGTGAGATTTCTCCCTTCGGTCGAAATGACAGTATTAATTAAAACACTTCATTATTCAAAAAACGCCACTCAGGATTGAAACTGTTAATCAAGTTTTCTTTCTTTTCTCTACTCCATTTTTTTAATTCTTTTTCTCTGTGAATTGCTTCGTTTATCGTTTCAAAAGCTTCATAATAAATCAAATAATAGCAATTATATTTTCCTGCAAATGATTTTTTAGCATGCTCGCTATCAAAATAATGTTGAGATAATCGTTTTTGAAGATTGTTGGTAACACCAATATACAATGTGGTTTTATTCTTGTTTGTAATGATGTATACAACGTATTTGTTTAGCATTTTTCTTTTAAAGATAGAATAATTTTTTTAGTGTCATTTCGAAGGAGGTGACGACTGAGAAATCTTAAAATTGCGTGTTAGGTACTTTCACAGGTATTTCTGACTCCCTTGAGAGAGATTTCTCGCTATCGCTCGAAATGACAGTAAGGTTATCCCTTATGAATAACAATCGCTCCAACTCGTGCTAACTGACTTACAAAATCAAATACATCCATCAATTCCCAAGTAGGAGTGAGGTGGCTTTGTAATTCTTCAAAGCTTATGGTTTCTCCTATGTTTAGCTTTTCTATAATTGTGTTTAGTTGTGAGTTATTACTAACAACAACTTCATTTCCTCTTGCCATTATACAGGTTTTCTCTGTGTTTTCTGTATGTATTAACAACGGAAAAATCGTTTTTCCCTTAATTTGAAATGGCGGGTTGGGTAAACTTTTTTTGTTCTCAACTATTGAAGGTTGTAAAACTCCTGCGTTACTTTTTAGCCTAGTAATATATTTTGAAAGTGTTTTTTTGTATTGCTGTTCCCACGTTTTACGGTTTAATAAGCTATTCCAATCCAATTCATCGGTTGTGATATCTACTGGTGATAAATACCCTACATTCGGATTTTTTTGTAGCTCTTTTGAGGCTATTTGTGTGGCAATTGTTTTTTCTAAATAGTCTCTCGACGGATTTATATAATCCATTACCACACTCAACGAAAACTCATCGGTTTTTGCAATATGATATACATGATGCGGAATAAACATCGCCGATTTTGCCTTTAACGGATATGTTGTAGATGTTGGTAACATTGCATCTACCTCGTGGAACACTTGCGTATTATGTTCTATTTGATTGTATTCTTCAATGTCCCAAGTATAAAAGTCTTTAGAGTTTGGGCCTAAATGAAACAAGAAACCTTCTTCTCCTTTGGCTTCTTTATGAATTCCGAAAGGGGTAAAGCCATAGTTTCCCATAAAAAATAAAAAAGAGAGTCCGCCCAAGGGCATTCCTGCTTTTTGAAGTAATGGAGCAACAATCTGACACATTTTCTCGGTAAATTCATTACTAAAGCTTTCTAAACTATTGAAAACAACTCCGAATTTTTGATCTCTGAAAAGCTTCATACACCATTGTTCAATAGTTTTCTCTTCTTTTGGTCTATTGGCTACCATTTCTTCTGCTATTCCGTTTTGAAGCTCGTGGTTTATGTATACTTTGATGCCTTTGTGCAATTCTCCTTTGTCTAAAAACCGATTGATGATGTTTTTTAATTCTTGTTTTAAAAAGATTACATCGTCATCAGAAAGTATGTTATCTACAGAGGTTGGTTTGGTGAGTTCTTGTGAGTTTTGGTAGAGTTTTTTCCAAGTTTCAGAGTTTTTCTCGTTATTCATTGTCTGGTTTTAGAGCTTATGTTGATAAAAATAAGGTATTTTGAAAATTATTTTTACGCTTTTATTCCTTTATTTTAATCAGTTATACCTGCTCTATGTTATTATGATGTAGGTGAGGGGTGAAGTAATTTGTTTGTTTGGAACAAACGACTGAAAGATTGCTTCGTTAGCACTCGCAATGACGGTTTAAATGACAATAAAGGTATGAATAAAAAAGCTGTCTAAAATAGACAGCTTTTTGTTTTTACATCGTTTCTGAAGTATTTAAGACACTTTCTGCAGCATCTCTTACCATTCTGGATACATCTTCTAAAAAAGGTTTTAAAACATTTGTAGCTTCTTCAGATTCGGAAAGCATTTCTATTAGTTCTACACGTTTGTCAACTGAAAAGTTTTGTGATAAATCAAACAGTTTTTCTGCTCCTAAAGTAATAAACCAATGTTTTGAGGCTTCATTATATTCATCAAGTGCTATATCTGCAATGTATAATGGATTAACTTCTAAACTATCCAAAAGGTTTAGTAGGTATGTAAATGCTGCTTCTTTGTACTCTTCTTCTTCTGATTTTTCTCTTATTTCTTCTAAACTAACTTCTTTTTCACGTACTTTCATTCGTAAAAATGCTTTGGTAAAGTCTCTCGTCAACATTTTGGTTCCTTCGAGGCTGTGATTTGCAAAAAGTTTGATAAAACGATGTTGTTTTTCCTCAGATAGCATCCAAATAAATTGCTGAATTGTCATCGCTGAATAATTTCTATCATAGGCGTTGAAATCTTCTTTTTTGAGCATTTTATTACATAATGATGCCATATCTGCATAACTCACCTCATCATCTAAATATTCTTGTAATTTGGTAACTAACATTTCAACATCTTCCTTATCAGTATTTTTATTATGAATGGAGTTTAAAATTGCTTCTGTATCTATTTCTTCTGGAAATAACACAAACTGACCGTATGGTAATGATACTTTTTTTAATGTTATTTGTGAGTCTTCAAGCCTATGGTCATTATACGATTTATCTAACTGTAAAATAACAAGTTCTTCTCCTTTCTTTTGAAGTAATTGAACTTGGTTATAGTCGTTAATTTTTGTGGAAAGGTTGGTAACTGCGTTTGGATGAAATGATATTGGTAATTTTTCTAAAGCAGAAGTTTCTTTATTTTCATCGTTGTAGTAATTATAAAAACTTTTGCAGACGGTGGCATTGTATGTAGCCAATCTTTTATACCACGGTACTAGGTTTTCTTGAAATAATTTACTTACTGTTTCTTTAAATGCTTCTGGTTGATTGAAAGGAAAACGTTCATTTTGTAACGATAAATCGATAAAATATTCAATTCGTCTATATGCATCAATGTAATGCATTCCTTCATCTAAGGCTAGTGCACGCTTTTTATCTATTACATCAAACATACCTGTTGCAGTACTGTCTATTTCATTATATTTATCTAACCATACTAAATATGGGGCTTTATCTCCTTCCCAACTATTATGAAACATTTTTTGAGCTACTACCATTTGAAAAGCAATACTTTGTGATTTTGGTACTCCATTTTTTTCAATTCTGTCGTAAAAATCAATTTCTTTTAATGGGTTTTCAAATGAATAGTCGTATTCATCGTCTGCTGTTATTTTTGCTAATAATTGTATTACTTTTTGTGGAGCTAAAGCAACCCATAGTTTCCACAATCGCTTTGCTTGATGCTGACTTGGTAATGGCATTTGTGATAACCAATAACAAATAAGTACTGTACGTTGATTGTCTTCATAAGCATTATCGAATAAATCGTACTTTTTTTGTTTAATACTTGCTTCTTTTCCTTCTTCTACCAAAAGTATTCTACTAAAAGCTTCTAACGCTTCTTCTTCTGTTAACGTGGTATTTGCCTCAGTGATATATCGTAAAGCTTGCTCCTTAATAGGATCTAAGTCTTTATTTTTTTCATCAATAGGATTTACCAATGATTCTTCTACCATTTTAGCTATCAACGTCCAAACATTTTCATTAACGTAGTTAAAAAGTCTTTGTGTATAATCATCTCCAACACGTTGTTGAAAGTCTTGAAAGAGTAGGTGCGTTGCTAAAGCACAACATCCTAAATTGTCTTTTGGCCACCAAGAGCAATCGCGTCGTTCTCTTTTTTCTTCAAAAACAAAAGCTGCATCGTCAAAATTCTTTTTAGAAAGTTTTGTATCAAGATCTGCAAACTCTCGTAATACTTCTATTATGATATTTTTTTCATGCTTTTCTTTCTCTTCTGGTGTTGCTCCTTTTGAAAGCTGCGGATGATAACGTTGCTGATATTCTTCAACACTTAATAAAGGATCGTTTTTAGTTACAACATCTTTAATATCGTCATCAAACGGTTTTTTACCAAAGGCGTAATAAAACACATCTAGTATACGTAAATACATAGCGTTACGTTCTTGTTGTCTTTGTGCTACTTCTGTATCTTCTGGTGTACCTGTAGGTCGTGTTTTAATGGTAAGAATTAGACCGTTTTGATAGATTTTTTCAACATCATCTTCTTCTAATGACAGCAATTCTGCTGTAACATCGCTAATAATGTTTTCTAGAGATTCACGAACTTCATTTTCATCACGATAACCACCTGTGAAATAGAGCATTCGTAAGTACATAACACGAGCATGCTCTTTAGCTAAGGGTAATAAATCTGTCTGTGGTAAATCGTTTAAAGCTTCTTTATGTTGACCTGTTTGTACATATTTCCAAAGATCTGCACCACGATGTAAATGTAAGATTAACTCTTTTACACTTTTTAAACCGTCTCCATATTCATAATTATCAAAATAGGCTTCTCTTTCTTCGTCTTCGTCCTTTTCTCTTTGCGCCTCTTCATTAATTTTACTTAAAGGTTTTTGAAGTGTATTTTTAATCTTTTTTTCTAAATCAAATGCCTCATTTTCTAAGGTGTCTTCAATAAAATGTTCTTGTAATACCTCTTCATTATCCTCTATCGACTCAGCCCATTCTTCAGCAACAACTACTAAACTGAAGTAAATATCTAATACAGGATGTGTTTCTTCTGGGTCATCATCACCGTAAGGTAATAGTACTGGTTCTTCTACAAATCGCTCTTGAAGCGCTCGTTTAAAATAGGTATATTCTTCTGGATTTGCTTTTAAATAATTTCCTAATGATGTTTCTTGTGATGTTACAATTGCTTGTCTAAAATAACTATTATCACACCAAATAAAAGCTTTAATCATAGGTCTATTCCATCCATTTTTTTGGAATAAATCGCGTAAATACTCTTCGTAACCTACAGCGTGTTCATCATCCCAATAAGGAATTAAAAATTGCGATAATAAGTAGGTATAATTAGCATCTGTTCGCGCTAGCATATACAACGCCTCGATACCAAAAACACGCATATCGTCTATCCATAAATTCCAAGTATCATTAAAACGCCTACTGTGTGCTACTATTGCTTTTGCGGTGGTAACTACCGCTTCTTTTAATGAAGGATACTCTAGTGCAATGGCAAAAAAGAGTACTTCTGAAATATAAATTTCATCAGTATCTCTAATATGGTTTGGGTAATAGCTTGGACCTCCATCTGGTCCCATGTTCAGTGCATTTTTTACCAACTTTTGATTGTTGGTATCTGCTACTTGAATACGACGTTGAGTATCGTTTTCAATAATTTTAAACTCTACATCAAACACCTGGTTTACGACTGCTTTATTGCTGTCTAATAGTTCTTTGTACTTTACTAGAGCTTCTTTAATAGAGGTTTCGTTTCCTAAATAAAAAGGAATGATTTGATGCTTATCAAATTGATTCATTTACAATAAAATTTTTAGTTTTCTTTTCAATTTTTTTGAGAAGAGTGACTGAATAGAAACTACAGCAATGTTTTTGCTATTCTTTTTTTAAGCTGAAGTAATTAACAATCGTGGGGAACTCTGCGCAAAACTCTACACAAATTTACGTTTTCGTTCAGGTTTTACACTTAATAAAATTCAAATTTTACAATACTTTAACAGATGAAAAAAAGGTGTTTTTCTTAGTTATTTAGTTTTGAATTAGATACATTTTTTTAAGCCAGCTTCAGTTTTCATAGGATGTTTGCTACTAAAAATTAAAACAGACTTCTCTTTAAAGTCGAAATAAAAAATGTAGAATAAGAGAACTTAAAAGTTATTATCTAATTCACAAACATTTACCTGACTCAAAATCTTCTTTGGTAATTGATTTTCCATTTATAGTGTCAGTATCCCAATCTTGTGCAATTAACCAAGTATTTTCCTTTTTTTTTAGTACCACGTGGAACCTACCATATACTGTGCGAGGTTCTTTATATTTTTCAGTATATATGACCCGATAATACCCTACTTCATAACCTGTGTTTTCTTTATAGATTCTTTGATTAAAACAAAAATCTATTTGTCTTTTTTTTGTTGTTGGTTTTTGATAGGATGTTTGTATTGAATTCTTGTATTCTTCTCCTTTGCGTATTCCGTACTTATTTACTCTTAACACATCGTTAGTATGTAAATTATTAAATGATTCCCAATCTCTAGCTTCAAAAGATTTTTTAAATGGTTGCCATATTTGTTGATTAACTTCTTTTTCTATTATTCCATTGTTTTGTGAAAAACTCAACGCAACCGAAACTAATAAAATTAAAATAGTATATACCGTTTTCATTTTTGATAAGATTAGAATTTCATTTGTTAACAAGTTAGTGATTTTTAAAGAGTAAAAACTACTTTAAGTTTTATCAATTGTTATTTTTAGTTTTATAAGTATTATTTATTCTTTTATTTTTTTCTCTATCTTTTTTATTTAAACTAACGTAATCGGTGTTTTAAAGGGTTTAAAAAAGCTGCCCTAAGGATTTGTATTAGCTAAGAATAAAAAGCCTTTAAATCAGATAAAAAAACACTGTTTTAAATTAACATATCTTATGTATTTATAAATTACGATAAGAAAAAATAATACTTCGTTTTTGACTAGAATTGTTAACTTTCGGCGATATTTTTGTGACTTTATTTAAAACTTGTTTTTAAATAAATACACTTTACTTTCAATTAAAAAAATTTAAAAAAAATTATGTCAATATCAGATTTATATTCAAGTGGAAAACATAAACAAGAAATAGGACACTTTGCTAGTATAGTTAAAATTGCTAAAACTGATGGAGTAATTTCTGAAGGAGAACAATTGCTATTGGACAGAGCTGCAAAAAAATTAAATATTAACGAGGAAGAATATAAAGGTATTTTAAAAAATCCTGAGAAGTATCCAATAAATGCACCTATTAGTTACGAAGAGCGTATTGAACGTTTATTTCATTTAACAAAAATGATTTTTGCTGATGAAAATGTAGCCAAAGAAGAAGTTGGTATACTACGTAAAATAGCTATAGCTTTACATTTCTCTACTGATAATGCTGAGAAAGTTTGCGATGAAGCCGTTCATTTAGTTTTAAACAATAACGACTTAGATAATTTTACCGAAGCTATTAAAAAGGTAAATGCCAATTAAAATAATTATACTAAAAACTTATTAAACCAGTTATTACTCTAAACACTTATCTCCCGATGAAACATAAAATTTTATTCATAGCAATACTTACCTGTTTAACAACGTCTGTTTTTTCACAAAATTTAAACGACTCTTGGCAAATAGGTGTAGGTTTTGGAATAACAAAATTTAGTGAAAGTGACGCCGCTTTTATTGGTGATCAATATTTATTTCAAGTGCCTACTGTAAGTTTAACCATGCCTATTGGCGATCGTTTTTCTTTAGATGGTGCTGTATCTTTTAATACTATTGATGACGTTGGTTTTATCAAAAACTCTGCAAAGTATTTTTCTATGGATGCTTCATTTCGTTATAACTTAAATGCTATTTTTAACAAGTTTGCTCCGTATGTTTTTATAGGAGGTAGTGTAGTAGATTCTGAACGTAAAATGACACCTACACTTAATGTTGGTGCTGGTGGAATTTATTGGGTTAGTGATAATATTGGTATTAACCCACAACTATACTACAAACATTCTTTTGAAGGTTATGAAAGTATGCGTTCACATATTCAAGGAACTCTAGGTGTTGTATTTAAACTAAATTGGAACAATGGAGGTGATAACAATGCTCGTAATGCTGCAAAACATTTAGGAGGTTGTATGTTTTAATCTTCTAATTTAATATACAAAAAAGCCGCTTTAAAAGCGGCTTTTTTTTGCTTTATGATAACGCATTAATCGCGTTTTGTATTCTGGTAATAGTAGTTTCTTTGCCTATCATTGTCATGATATCAAACAAATCTGGACCTGCTAGTTTTCCTACCAAACTTAAACGAAGTGGTTGCATTACTTTACCAAATCCTATTTCTTTAGAAGTAATCCATCCTTTGATTTCTGTTTGAGTATTTTCAATTGAAAAATCTTCTATTTTAGAAATTACTTCTACTAATTCTTGCATTAATTCACTCGTAGTATCTTTCCATTGTTTTTTAACCGCTTTTTCATCATATTCTGAAGGGTTTTCAAAGAAAAAGTTAGATAACTCCCAAAAATCAGCTACAAACGTCGCACGCTCTTTTATTAAAGAAACTACTTTTTCTGCCTGATCTTTATCTTTTGTTATGCCTTTTTCTTCAAGAATAGGTATGAATAAGGCTGTAAGCTCTTTGTTAGACTTTTGTTGTAAATACTGTTGGTTAAACCATTTTGTTTTATCTGGACTAAACTTAGCTCCTGATTTACTTACACGCGCTAAATCGAACGCTTCTGTTAATTCCTCTAAACTAAAAATTTCTTGTTCTGTTCCTGGGTTCCATCCTAAGAATGCTAACATATTTATAAATGCATCAGCAAAATAACCGTCTTCTTTGTATCCACGTGAAACATCACCTGTTTGCTCATTAGTATATTCTAATGGGAATACTGGAAAACCTAGTTTATCACCATCGCGCTTACTTAATTTTCCTTTTCCTACTGGTTTTAAAATTAATGGTAAGTGTGCAAATTTTGGTGCTTTCCAATCAAATGCACGATATAATAACTCATGAAGTGGGAGAGAAGGTAACCACTCTTCACCACGAATTACATGTGAAATTTCCATTAAATGGTCATCTACAATATTTGCTAAATGATATGTTGGCATACCATCAGATTTAAACAATACTTTATCATCTAAGGTGTTTGTTTCCACTTTAATCGTACCACGGATTTCATCTTGTAAAATTAAGGTCTCGTCTTGTGGAGTTTTAAAACGGATCACATACTTTTCTCCTGCATTTATTTTTTCTGAAACTTCATTAGCAGAAAGAGCCAACGAATTGTTTAACTTTAAACGATTATGCCAATTATAAATAAAGGTTTTTCCTTTTTCTTCATGATCTTTACGGTGTGCATCTAATTCTTCAGCTGTATCAAAAGCATAATATGCCCAACCAGATTCAATTAACTGATCTGCGTATTTTTTATACAAATCTTTACGTTCTGACTGACGATAGGGTCCGAATTTTTCGTTTTTACCTGGACCTTCATCAAACGGAATGTTACACCATTCTAAAGAATCGATTATGTATTTTTCTGCATTAGCTACATAACGTGTTTGATCGGTATCTTCAATACGTAAAACAAAGGTTCCGTTATGCTTTTTAGCAAATAAATAATTGAATAAAGCAGTTCTTACACCACCTATGTGTAATGGTCCTGTCGGACTCGGAGCAAAGCGTACTCTTACGTTCTCAGTCATTTTTTTATTGATTTGAAAGCGCAAAGATAGTTTTATGTTAATAGAAAAGAAAAGGGAGGTAAGAGAAAAAAAGAAAAAAGCGAGTTAAACTCGCTTTTAAAATTTTATTTATACTGGCAGTAGCCATGAAAACAATACATATCTCTTCTTGGACAGTCTTGATCATATTTACACCTGGTAAGTCCGAAACCTCCATTAATATTTTTCTGCTCTGTCTTTTTTAAGGTAGTACCTAAATTTGAAATGTGTTTTAACATCTTTAAAGTTTTTAAAATTAGTAGTAGCAATTTAATTTAACTTTAAAAATTCTTCGTTTATTTTACCGTACAAAATGTAAGGAAAAGCCTTACTTTTTTAAAACTTATGATACAATCCGAAACTCAATGCTGGAGCTTTAGCTACATTTCTTCCCGCAAAAGCACCTCCGAAACCAACATTAGCTCCAAAAGATTTATTGAACTCACCTATAAGTTTTAATCCAAAGGCAGCATAGCTTTGATCGTTTACATACAAACCTGTAGCCAAATTTTCTTGAGGCAATATAACGTCTCCATTTTTTAAAGAAGCAACACCGTCTAAAAAGCCTGCTACCCATAACCAATTTAGTGCTTTATAACCAATTTCTCCTCCTAATTTATAGTTAGAGCTATAGTCGTTTGTTCTAATATCAAATCCTGTAAATGCTTGTATATACCATGAATCAAAACCTCTTCCTGTTAAAAACAACGGTGTGAATGTCCACGCATCATAGCCACTTCGTATTCCTGAATTTTCTTTATAACTGCTTGTATTTGCTTCAATAGAAAGTTGTCCTGATAACAACCATTTGTTATTAGAAAAGTTGTGTTTTATTCCTAATTGAATATTTCCTAATAAGGTTTCAGAAGTTTCTTCAATAGTAAAAGAAGGAAAAATTACAGACATATCTTCAGTAAAGTCACCTGTTTTAACCATTTTCAAAGGAATGTTAGCAAATAGTGTTGTTTTGTCTGTTACACCATATTCTCCGTACAGTTGTAATGTATTGTCGGTGATTTCTCGTTGGGGTTTGTAGTCTGGATTACCATAGATTTTATCATAACTTCCAATAGTAGTAAATGAAGCTTGAAGATATCCTTCATTTTTATTTTTTGTCCATGGACTTTGAGAAAAAGCATTAAATGTAATTAAAAATAATGCTGGTAAAATTAGTTGTTTCATGCTTAAAAGATTTTATAATTAGTTTACAAAAGCTTTCATTCCTTACAAAAGGACATTATTTTTTATAATACCTTTCTAAAAAATAAAGTAGTATTTTAATTAACACTACTTTCATACATTTTCTGGATCTTAGCTTATACAACATAAATCATTTTGTATAATCCCTGTACAACTTATTCCTGTCGGTGTATCAAACGCACATGGATTACCTTCTCCAAAACCTACATATCCATTTCCTCCCGGATACCTTTCATGACAACCTGTAATATCACATCCATTATTTCCTGAAAAGAAACCTCCTTTTATGTTTTTTTGTGCTACCTTATTAAGTAAAACACCTAAGCTTGAAATGTTTTTTAACATCTTTAAAGTTTTTAAAATTAGTACCAGCAATTTAATTCAACTTTAAAAACTCTTCGTCTTTTTTCCCTTATAAAAGGTATGGTAAATCCTTATTTTTTCTTCAAATAACATATTTAAAGGGGGTTATTAATGAAAAATAGGGGTTTAAATAAATCTTTAACTAAAATTCTCTCTTAAAACACGTATTTTTATACTTAGATATGGAAGATTTTAATAAAATACAGCAAAAGCTAAAGCAGTTTAGTAAGAAATTTTACACAAATGAATTGATAAAAGGAAGCATTTTATTTGTTTCTTTAGGATTAATTTATTTGCTCTTTACTCTGTTTATTGAATACTTTTTGTGGTTAAAACCAACCGCCAGAACTTTTTTATTTTGGTTATTTATTATAGTAGAAGTGTTCTTATTTTTCCGTTTTATTTGTTTTCCTATTTTTAAAATTGCAGGTTTACAAAAAGGAATTTCTTTTGAAGAAGCTTCTAAAATTATCGGAAATCACTTTCCTGAAGTAAAAGATAAATTATTAAATGTTTTACAGCTACAACAAAACAATCAGCAGTCTGATTTATTAGCTGCTAGTATTGAACAAAAATCGAAAGAATTACAACCTGTTTCTTTTAATAAGGCCATTGACTTTAGTAGAAATAGAAAGTATGTAAAATATGTTTTAATTCCTTTCTTAATTTGGGGAATTTCATTACTTACAGGAACCTCTAAAAAGCTCTCACAAAGTTTTAATCGTGTAGTAAATCATTCGGTAGCTTATAATCCTCCAGCTCCTTTTTATTTTAATTTAACCGCAAAAGATTTACGTGTTATTAAAGGAAAAGATATAACTGTATATATACAAACAGAAGGGGAGGTAATACCTCAGGAAACCAAAATTCATTTTAATAATCAACAATACTTTATGGAAAGTGAAGAAAATGGTTTGTTTTCATATACGTTTTCTGAAGTTCAAAATCCTATTTTATTTTATGCAAGTGCCAACGGAATTGAATCTAATGAGTATACTATAACGATTATTAAAACTCCATCGATTCAAAATATTTCATTAAATCTAACCTATCCATCATACATAGGAAAAGCTTCTGAAACAATTAACAACACCGGAAACTTAAATGTTCCACAAGGAACAATTGTAAAATGGGATATTAAAACTTCTGAAACCGATACAGTTACCTTTATAGAAAAAGAAAAAAGAATAATTTTTAAACAAAAAGAAAACAACGAATTTGAGTTTTCTAAACGTGTACTGAACAATACTAATTATCAAATTACAACATCTAACAAAAATCTAACAGATTACGAACAGCTACAGTTTTCTATTAATGTAACTAAAGATGAATATCCAACTATCAATGTAAATTCAAATATTGATAGTATTTCTCGTGGAAATGCCCAGTTTGTGGGTCAAATTGCTGATGATTATGGTTTTAAGAGGTTAGAATTGGTTTATTACGATAAAAAAAATAATCAAAATACTAATAATCAAGTAATTAAAATAAATAAAGAGAACATTCAAACCTTTTATTTTGAATTTCCTGGAAGTTTGGATTTAAAAGAGGGAATAGACTATGAAATGTACTTTCAAGTATACGATAATGATCTTGTAAATGGTAGTAAAAAAGCCATGAGTAGAAAGTTTAGCTACCAACAAAAAACAAAAGAAGAAATAGAGGAAGAGCTATTACAAGAACAAAAAAACTACATAGAAAACATAACTAACTCACTAGATCAACAACAAAAAAGTAAGAAAGATTTAGAGAAAATACAGTTTGATTTACAAAACAAAAAGAATATTAACTGGAACGATCAAAAGAAAATTCAGAATTTAATAAAGCGTCAGGAACAATACAAGCAAATGATGCAACGTCAAACACAAAAATTACAAGAGAATTTTTCTGAAAAGAAAGAGGAAAATGAAACTCTTGAGCAGAAAAAAGAAAACCTTAAAAAACGTATTGAAGAACTTAAAAAGTTAGAAAAGCAACAAAAATTATTAGATGAATTACACAAGCTAGCAGATAAACTTAAAAAAGAAGATTTAATTAAAAAGACAAAAGAACTAGCTGAACAAAACAAACAACAAGAACGTAGTTTGGAACGTATTTTAGAAATGACTAAGCGCTTTTATGTAGAACAAAAGATG
The DNA here is from genome assembly GCF_059716285.2 of Tenacibaculum sp. TB-53. Taxonomy (NCBI): domain Bacteria; kingdom Pseudomonadati; phylum Bacteroidota; class Flavobacteriia; order Flavobacteriales; family Flavobacteriaceae; genus Tenacibaculum; species Tenacibaculum sp. TB-53. The sequence goes on from NZ_CM202790.1 coordinate 2,701,141, forward strand.
AATCAATTAGCAAACAAACTAGAAGATTTGTCAAAAAAACAAGAAGAGTTAAGTAACAAAGAATCTAGTAAAGAAGAACAGCAACAAATTAATGAAGAATTTCAAAAGGCAAAGAAAGAGTTAGATGACTTAAAGAAAGATAATGAAGCATTAAAACAACCCATGGAAATGCCTTCTATGGAAAATTTAGAAAAGCAAACTCAAGAAGAACTGAATAAAGCTGAAGAAAATTTAGATAAAAATAACGCTTCTGAAACAAAGAAAAATCAAAAAAAAGCTGCTAAAAAGATGCAGGAAATGAGTCAGAAGATGCAACAATCAATGCAATCGATGAGTGCAGAAATGGAAGAAGAAAACATGGAAGGTTTACGTCAAATATTAGAAAACCTTATTACTTTTTCATTTGATCAAGAAGCTTTAATGAATGAATTTTCTTCCTCAAATTCATCACATCCTAACTTTGGTAAAAACCTTCAGAAACAACACCAACTTAAAACCTATTTTGAACATATTGATGATAGCTTATTTGTGCTTTCAATGCGAGTTCCTAGTATATCTTCAAAAATTCAAGATCACTTAGCACAAGCACATTATAACTTAGATCAATCTTTAGAAAATTTTGCAGATAATTATTTTCAAAACGGAATCTCTAATCAACAGTATGTAATGACTTCAGCAAATACATTAGCGGATATGTTGAGTAATACTTTAGATGCTATGCAAAATCCTAAACCTGGAAATGGAAAAGGGAAGGGAAAAGGTAAATCGTTTAGCTTGCCAGACATCATTCAAAAGCAAAGTGAATTAATGGAAAAGATGAAACAAGGCATGCAAAAGAAAAATCAAGGAAACCCAAAGGATGGAAAGGACGGTAAAAATAAAGGTGAAAAAGAAGGGCAAAACGGTGAACAAAGTGATGATTTAGATGGTGAATTATATCAAATTTACAAAGAACAATCACAACTTAGAGAACAGTTAAAAAATGCTATTAACGAAGGAAATGCAGGGAATAAAGAAGCTAAAAAAGCTTTAAAAAAGATGGAGGAGTTAGAAAATAAAATTTTGGAAAAAGGTTTTACACAAGAGAGTATTAATAGAATGCAGCAATTAAACTACGAGCTACTTAAATTAGACAAGGCTACATTCGAACAAAACAGAGATAAACAACGTAAATCAAACACCAATTTACAAGAGTTTAATAACAATACAACTAAGGAATTGAAGTTTAAAAAGTTGTTTTATAACCAAACTGAGATATTAAACAGACAATCACTACCTTTGCGCCAAAATTACAAAAAGAAGGTGCAAGAGTACTTTAGCCTTCCAAAGGATAGAAAATAACGTATTAAAAAGCCTTTAGATTATAAAAAATACTATTGCTTTTTAATTATGTTTTTAAATAATAACAATAGTATTTGATATAAAAAAATGATCGCATTTAATTACGAAACCGAGTTTCAATTAAACAATGAAGAAAATACTTCTAAATGGATACAAGAATGTATCGAAAAAGAAGGTTTTGAATTGGGAGAAATCAACTATATTTTTTGTGATGACGCTTATTTACATAAAATAAATATAGAGTTTTTACAACACGATACATTAACTGATATTATTAGTTTTGATTACACGTTAGGTAAGTTAGTTGGAGGTGATATTTTTATTTCAGTAGAAAGAGTAGAAGAGAATGCAAAGGAGTTTAATACTTCTTTTGAAAATGAATTACACCGCGTAATAATTCATGGTATTTTACATTACATGAAATACAAAGATAAGACGGATGAAGAGAAGCAAATTATGCGCTCTAAAGAAAATGAATGTTTAGAAATTTTAGATAAAAAATAAAAGAGTTCCACGTGGAACTGATTATAAAGAATGAGTTTATTTAATACAACATACGATGTAATTGTAGTAGGAGGTGGACATGCTGGTAGCGAAGCAGCTGCGGCAAGTGCAAACATGGGAGCACACACTTTGTTAATTACAATGAACTTACAAAACATTGCTCAAATGAGTTGTAATCCTGCTATGGGTGGAATTGCAAAAGGGCAAATAGTTCGTGAAATAGATGCACTTGGTGGTTACAGTGGCATTGTAACTGACAAGACTGCTATTCAATTTAAAATGCTAAATAAATCTAAAGGACCAGCTATGTGGAGCCCTAGAGCTCAATCGGACAGAATGCAATTCGCAGAGTGCTGGAGAACCATGTTAGAGCAAACTGATAATTTGGATTTTTATCAAGATTCTGTTAATGGATTATTATTTGATGGCGATACAATTATTGGTGTTAAAACTGCCTTAGGTTTAGAAATAAAAGCTAAAACAGTAATTGTTACAGCAGGTACTTTTTTAAACGGATTGATTCATATTGGTGAAAAAACGTTTGGTGGTGGTAGAGCAGGAGAAGGAGCTTCAACTGGTATTACTGAAGATTTAGTAGCTAAAGGTTTTGAAGCTGGTAGAATGAAAACAGGAACTCCTCCTCGTGTAGACGGACGCTCTTTGGATTACTCTAAAATGACCGAACAACCTGGTGACGATGCTCCAGAAAAATTCTCTTATTTACCAATAACAAAAACATTAACAAAACAACGTTCTTGTTATCTTACTTACACCAATCCTGAAGTACACGATTTACTTCGTGAGGGTTTTGAACGCTCACCAATGTTTAATGGTAGAATTAAATCTACAGGACCACGTTATTGTCCATCTGTAGAAGACAAAATCAATCGTTTTGCAGAGAAAGAACGTCATCAAATTTTTGTTGAACCAGAAGGTTGGAATACAGTAGAAATTTATGTGAATGGATTTTCTACATCACTTCCAGAAGACATTCAAGACAAAGCTATTCGTTCTATTCCTGGATTTGAAAACGTAAAATTCTTTAGATACGGTTATGCAATTGAATACGATTATTTCCCACCAACACAATTAAAACACAACTTAGAAACTAAGTTAATTGAGAACTTATTTTTTGCTGGTCAAATTAATGGTACAACAGGTTATGAAGAAGCAGCTGCTCAAGGTTTAATGGCAGGTGTAAATGCAGCATTAAAAACTCAAAATAAAGAGCCTTTTATTCTAAAAAGAAGCGAAGCCTATATAGGTGTTTTAATTGATGATTTAATAACAAAAGGGACCGAGGAACCATATCGTATGTTTACTTCTCGTGCTGAATATAGAACTCTTTTACGACAAGATAATGCAGATTTACGCTTAACAGAAAAATCTTATAAATTAGGATTAGCTTCTCAAGAAAGAATGGATAGAGTAGAAGAGAAGAAAAATAAGACTCAAAACTTAATCGATTACATTAAAGGATTGAGTGTGACAAAAGAGGATATCAACCCTATTCTAGAAGAGAAAAATTTAGCAACAATTAATCAATCTATGAAATTGTATAAAATTGCTGCTAGACCTCAATTAACGTTTTCTGATTTTAGATCTATTGATAAGCTTGAAAATTATATTCAGGAAAACGAAATTGATAATGAAATTATAGAGCAAGTTGAAATCCACTTAAAATACTCTGGTTATATCGAAAAAGAAAAGAATAATGCAGACAAATTAAATAGATTAGAAAACGTGCCTATTCCCGCTACTTTTGATTATAGTAAAGTGAAATCTTTATCATATGAAGCTAGAGAAAAGTTATCTAAAATACAACCTACTTCAATATCACAAGCAAGTAGAATAAGTGGAGTATCACCAAGTGATATTTCTGTATTACTTGTATATATGGGTAGATAAAAATAAAACGTTCCATGTGGAACGTTTTATTTTTTTATGTATAATTGTTCGATTAAAACTAATGTTCCACAAGGAACACTCAACACAACATATTAATTTGATTACAGAAAAAAAGTTATATAAAGACTTAAAACCTTTTTTAAATTGTATCGATCATACAGTATCTAAAGAAAGTTATGAGGTAATGAAAAATGAAGAATACGATATATTAGTAACTTCACCTGTACCTAATAATTTAGATAAATATTATGCTAGTGAAGATTATATTTCACATACAGATAGTAAAACATCTCTTTTTGATAAAACATATCAGTTTGTAAAAAACTATACTTTAAAAAAGAAACTAAAATTAATTAACTCTTTTAACACAGAAGATAAATTAATTTTAGATGTTGGTGCTGGTACTGGTGACTTTTTAAAAGTATGTGAAAATGGTGGTTGGAAAATTGCTGGTGTTGAACCTTCTGAAAAAGCAAGAAATTTTGCTAAAAATAAAAACATAAATCTTTTAAAAGATCTTTCAAAAATAGAAGGCAAACAATTTGATGTTATTACTCTTTGGCATGTCTTAGAACATATTCCTAATTTAACAGAATACATACAGCAATTAAAATCACTTTTAAAAACAAATGGTGTTTTAATTATTGCTGTTCCTAATCATAAAAGCTTTGATGCAAAACACTACAAAGAATTTTGGGCAGCTTATGATGTTCCAAGACACTTGTGGCATTTTTCAAGAATATCAATATCAAAAATATTTTCATTGGTTGAAATGAAAGTAGAAAAAACACTTCCAATGAAATTTGATTCTTTTTATGTTTCTTTATTATCTGAAAAATATAAAACAAAAAAATCAAGACCAATTCGTGCTTTTTTAACTGGATTGAAATCAAATTTTAAAGCAAATCGTTCTGGTGAGTATTCTTCTTTGATTTACATCTTAAAAAACAAGTAAAACTTAATTTAACATTGTTTTTAACTACTTTTAAAAATAAAATATACAAATACCTTACTAAAATTTAAAAACCTCTTAAAAAGTACTTTTTAAGAGGTTTTTAAATAATAAAAAATTATATTAAATATGAATATATATAATTTTTATCTATTTAATAAATAAACAGCTAAAATTGCAATTATAAAGTAAACTGCTAATGTCATAGCTCCTGCATAGTCTTTTGCTAATCGCTGACCAACTAATAAAAAGATTAAAGTTACTGCTGATAACTCAGCACCAATTAAAGCTATATTGTGGTTACCTGTTGTTGATAAATGAAAAATTCCAACAAACATTAATGCACCAGCTAATAATTCCATTACTAAAATTATAGCAAGTAAAAGAGGTACCGAATTTTTTAAGGGAGAGTCTTTAAAGTGCCCTCTGATAAAAGATAAATTTCCTTTCCAGTCTGTTACCTTATCTAATCCGGATTGTAAAAAAGTAACGATTAAAAAAAGTAAAAGTAAGATTTCTGTTATGCTTTGTTGTATAAGTTCCATATAATTGATTTTTTACAAATATAAATTTTAAATAAGAATTGTAACAATTCAAATAAAATTCGTCTAATAATTATCTACTATTAAATAGTATCTTTATCAAAAAAATTACTAACATTTAAAAATTAAAAACTATGTCAATTTATATGTATCCGGTTATTGTTATCGGGATTCTAGTATTTTTATCATTATTCTTTATTGTTAAGCAACAAACAGCAGCTATTATTGAGCGTTTTGGTCGCTTTCAAAGCATTCGTCATTCTGGTTTACAATTAAAAATTCCTATTGTGGATAGAATTGCTGGTAAGTTGAGTTTAAAAATTCAACAACTAGATGTAATTGTGGAAACAAAAACCTTAGACGATGTATTTGTTAAGTTAAAAGTTTCTGTACAATACAAAGTAATTCGTGATAAGGTGTACGATGCTTTTTATAAGCTAGATTATCCGCACGATCAAATTACATCTTATGTATTTGATGTAGTACGTGCAGAAGTACCTAAAATGAAGTTAGATGATGTATTTGTTAAAAAAGATGATATTGCTATTGCTGTAAAAACTGAATTAAACGATGCCATGGCTGATTATGGTTATGATATTATAAAAACTTTAGTAACTGATATTGATCCGGATGCACAAGTAAAAGCAGCAATGAACCGTATTAATGCTTCTGAACGTGAAAAAATCGCAGCTCAATTTGAAGGAGATGCACAACGTATTTTAATTGTTGAAAAAGCTAAAGCAGAAGCTGAAAGCAAACGTTTGCAAGGACAAGGTATAGCTGATCAACGTAGAGAAATTGCTCGTGGTTTAGAAGAATCTGTTGAAGTTTTAAATAAAGTAGGAATTAACAGTCAAGAAGCATCAGCTTTAATTGTTGTTACACAACACTACGATACTTTACAATCAATTGGTGAAGAAACTAACAGTAACTTAATTTTACTACCAAATTCACCACAAGCAGGTAGTAATATGTTAAATGATATGGTAGCTAGCTTTACAGCAAGTAATCAAATAGGTGAGGCAATGAAGAAAGCACAAGAAAATAAAGACAAAGAATAATTATGATACTATCAACTACACCTTCAATAGAAAATAAACCAGCTAAAGAATATCTAGGTATTGTTACTGGTGAAACAATTATAGGTGCAAACATTTTTAAGGACTTCTTTGCCGGTATTAGAGATATAGTAGGAGGTAGGTCTGGTTCTTATGAAAAAGTTCTAAGAGAAGCTAAAGAAATAGCTTTAAAAGAGATGGAAGAGAGAGCTCTAAGATTGGGAGCTGATGCAGTTATAGGAATCGACTTAGATTATGAAACCGTTGGCGCCAATGGAGGCATGTTAATGGTTACTGCTTCTGGAACAGCGGTAAAACTTTAATTAAATAAAAAACCGAAACATTAAATGTTTCGGTTTTCTTTTTATTGTTAATAAGATAATGATCTTATTTCTTTTCTTCTACTTTATCAGTATTCTCTTCATCTTTAGTGGCATCTTTGAATTCTTTAATACCAGTACCTAAACCTCTCATTAATTCAGGAATTTTTTTTCCTCCGAATAATAATAATACTAATGCAACGACTATAGCTATTTGCCATGGTCCAATAATTCCTAAAAATATAGTAAGTAAATTCATTTTTATTAAATTTTGCGCTACAAAGATACAAAATTAACTTCGGTGTTCTATTACTCCGCCAATTACTTTTTTGTCTCTAAATACTTCTGGTTTTCCTTTATAAAAAATAGAGCCTCCAAACGATACTTTAGCATCTAAGGTTTCTCCAGCTTGTACTTCAACCTTAGAACCAGATCCTGCTTTTACAGCTGTCATTTCTTCTACCGATAATTTGTAACCGTGATACATTCCTCCTAGATCAGCATTTACATTTTGATTCTTTGTTGCTCCAGAAAGCCTAATAACCGCTCCTGAAGAACTTTTTACATTCAAATGCTTAACATTAACCACAAGGTTGATAAAAGCTCCTTCTTGAGCTCTAATTTCGACTTTTTGTTGGTTAATGTCTTTACCTGTAATCGTTGCTCCTTCATTTGCATCAATAATTGATAAAGTTTTATTGTAATATAACGTTGCTTTAACTTTACCATCGGCAGTAGTTTCTGGGAACCTTAATAATACTTTTAAGGTCGTTCCATCCAACTTAATTTTAACTTTGTCTGTTTTTTCGCCAGTAACTATTATTTTAGATTCATCAGATTTTACTAGTTTTAAATCTATACCATTGTACACTTTTACTATTGAAAAGTCTCCTAAATTCTTAGTTATGGTTGTTTGAGCTGATGCTAAAACGGTCATCAAGAACAAACTTAATATTGCTAACTTCTTCATAATAAATTCCATTAGTTAATTGAGTATAACCAATAATTATACCAATACTATAAAGGTAAATACTTAAAAATATTGTTTTTAACTGAATATTAATTCTGTATTATTCTTAAATTTTATAATTTCTCCTACTTTAGGTTTCTTAATTGTATTAACAAGGCCTACTATAAAAATAAGTATAAAAATTCCTCCAATTATTAATACTCCAGTTGGTCCCAAAAAGTCTGCTACTCCTACGAATATTTTTTTTATTAAACCTCTTCTGCCACTTGTGTTTAATGTTTCACCATTTTGTAAACTTAGAGCAGTGTTATGTAGGATCCAGGTAACAACTCCAAATAATAATAAACCAAATATATAAGATTTAATTTGTTTGAAAAGTGAATAATTTTTTACTGCTATACCTTTTAAATTATTTAATAAATATGTTTTAATTTCAGAATAAGTAGCTGAATTAATTATTATTTCAATTTCATTTTCCTTATCATCCTTTAAACTAATTGTTATAATCTGATCTGTATCATTTAATAAAATTTCTTTTATTTCTTCAAATCTTATAATAGTAGTATTTGTTAACTTCTGTTCTGAAATTAGATTACTAACATCAACTTCAACAGGTTGTTCTGTTATCCACAGGGATTTCTTATTAGCAATTAGATAAATATTATTTTTTTCTTCTTCAGTAGTAATCCAAATTTTCATAGTTTTTTATATATAATTTTTAATGTGATATTAAGTTAAAATCTAAATGTTTACGTTCTAAATCGGTATGTTTTACTTTTACAACAACTTCATCCCCTAATTGAATAATGTTTTTAGTTGACTGTCCAACCACAGCATATTGTTTTTCGTCAAAGATATAATAATCATCCTTAATGTCTTTAATACGTACCATACCTTCGCATTTATTGGATTTTATCTCAACATAAATTCCCCATTCTGTAACACCTGAAATTACTCCCTCAAATTCTTGATCTTTATGATCTTGCATGTATTTAACCTGCATATATTTAATGGAATCTCTTTCCGCTTTTGAAGCTAATTCTTCCATTTTTGAAGAATGTTTACACTTTTCTTCATAAATTTCGGCTTTTGGTGAGTTTCCGCCATCTAAATAGTGTTGTAATAAACGATGTGTCATCACATCAGGATAACGACGTATTGGTGAAGTAAAATGGCTGTAATAATCAAAAGCTAAACCATAGTGACCTATATTTTGTGTAGTATATTCAGCTTTACTCATTGAACGAATGGCTAAGGTTTCTACCATGTTGGCTTCTCCCTTGCCATGAACGTCTGATAATAATTTATTTAAACTATCCGATGTTTTTTGGCGTGTTTCTGTATTGATTTTATATCCAAATTTACTAACAATATTTTGTAACGATGCTAGTTTTTCTACATCTGGTTCATCGTGTACACGATAAACAAAAGTTTTCTTACTTGGTCTCCCTGCAGAAAGCCCTATAAATTCAGCTACTTTTTTGTTTGCTAATAACATAAATTCTTCAATTAGTTTATTAGCGTCTTTAGCTTCTTTAAAGAAAACTCCTGTAGGGTTAGCATTTTCATCTAAATGAAATTTAACTTCAACTCTATCAAAAGAAATAGCTCCTGATTTCATACGCTTTTTACGCATTTTTTTAGCTAGTTCATCAAGTTTTAATGTAGCTTCAACAATAGTTTCATCAACTTCATATACTTCTCCAGTTAAAGAAACATCAGCAGGAATTATATTATTTTTATTCTCAATGATTGCTTGTGCTTCTTCATAAGCAAAGCGTTTATCAGAATAAGTAACAGTTCTTCCAAACCATTGGTTAATAACATGTGCTTTCTCGTTTATTTCAAATACTGCTGAAAAAGTTAATTTTTCTTCATTTGGTCGTAAAGAACAAACTCCGTTACTTAACATTTCAGGTAGCATTGGTACCACTCTATCAACTAAATATACTGATGTAGCACGATCATAAGCTTCATCATCTAAAACAGTTTTTGGTTGTAAATAATGAGAAACATCAGCAATATGAATACCTATTTCATAATTACCATTTTCAAGTTTTGTAAATGATAAAGCATCGTCAAAATCTTTAGCATCTTTAGGATCTATGGTAAATGTTAAATCTCCTCGCATATCTCTACGCTTAGCTATTTCCTCCTTAGTAATTTCAATAGGTAATTCAGATGCTTCTTTCTCTACTTCAGTAGGAAATTCATAAGGTAGACCATATTCTAATAAAATAGAATGGATTTCTGTATCGTGATCTCCTGGTCTTCCTAAAACTTGAGTAATTTTTCCAAACGGATTTTTAGAATTCTCTGGCCAATCAGTCATTGTAGCAACAACCTTATCACCATCTTTTGCCCCATTTAATTTACTTTGAGAAATAAAAATGTCTGCATACATTTTAGTACTATCTGGTATAACAAATCCGAAATTTTTATTCATTTGTAATACACCAACAAATTCAGTTTTTGCTCTCTCAATAATTTCTACAACATCAGCTTCAAGTTTATTGCTTCTTCGCTTTTTATACACATAGGCTTTTACAGTATCGTTATGTAAACCTTTTCCTAAATTTACTGAAGGCACAAAAATATCGTGTTCAAAATCATCACAAATAAAATAAGCATTGCCATTAGAGGTAGCATCTAAAGTACCAACATGGTATTTACGGTCTTCATTTATTTGATATTTACCTCTATCAACTTCTTTAATTTTCTTATTAGCTGTTAATTCTGCTAATTTTTTTATAATCTGATTTTTACCATCAGTATCAGAAACTTTCAATTTAGAAGCAATCTGTTTGTAATTGTAATATTTATTACTGTCTTCGTTAAGTATTTTGAAAATGTTACGGGTAAGATCTTTGATAACTTTACCCTTTTTTTTGTAGATTTTTTTCTTTCTAGTCATTAATCTTTCGTCTTATTTAATTTTCAACCAAAGTACGAATAAAATTAATGCTAGTAATTTAAATAACTGTTATAAATTGATTTCGTACTTTTCCAATCTTTATTTAAAGTGATAGTATGAATAATTCTTGGTTTGTTATTGTTAATCCTGTAGCTGGTAATGGTAAGTTCAATAAATATTGGTCAGATATTCAACAGGAATTAAAATTTAATAATATAACCTATGAATATGCAAAAACTGAATATTCAAATCACGAAAAAATTATTGTTAAACAAGCTATTAACAAAGGTTATAAGAAAATAATTTCTGTTGGGGGTGATGGTACTTTACATCATGTTATTAACGGAATTATGACTCAAAATACTATAAAACCTGAAGAAATAACTATTGCTGTTATTCCATTAGGTACTGGTAATGACTGGATTAAAACTTATAATATACCTAAGAATATAAAAGCTGCCGTTAGTTTAATAAAACACGGAAAAACTATTTTTCAAGACATCGGTTACTTAGAATTACCTGATACTTCTTCCTATTTTAATAATGTAGCTGGTATTGGTTATGACGGATATGTTGCTAATAAGTTGAATAAATTAAAGAGATTTGGATCTATAGCCTACTTATTGAGTGGGATAGCGGGTTTATTACTCTACAAAAAAACTACTTTTAACATAACTATTAACAATAAATCTGTTGAAACAAAGTGTTTAATGACTTTGTTTGGTATTTGTAAATATTCGGCAGGAAGTATGCAATTAACTGATTATAAAGGTTCTAATAATGGTTTATTTGATATAACAATAGCTAAAAATCTGTCCTTTTGGGACTTACTATTTTCAATTAAAAAATTATACAACGGAAAAATTCTTCAGCATAAAAAAGTAGAAACGCATTTGGCTAACTCATTGTTAATAACTCCCAAAAACAATGATGAACTTCCTTATATTCAAGCAGATGGTGAGTTAATAGGTAGAGGACAAGTTAAAGTTAGTATTCTAAAAAGTGCTATTCAAATAGTTATTCCTTAAAAAGTTAAAAAAAACTTAATAAAATTGTAACGTTTCTTAAATTCATACGTCTTTATAGTAAGAAAGTCGTTATAAATGAAAAACTTACGCAAAATAATAGCACTGTTTATTTTCATATTCATTACAGGAATTATCGTAACAGTAGTGAGTATAAATACAACTTTAAATAAAAAAACTCCTTCAGAAGTAGTAACTAAAGATACTATTTACCTTATCAAAGCTTCTAAGAAAGCCGTATAAGCCTTTTTTACTCACTTATTATCACTTTTCAACAAACGTAGTATTTACGCCTTATTTTTTGCAATTTGCCCTAAAAGAAGACAAAAAGGTTACACTAGTTTTTTTAAATCAGTAAATGATTAGTAGAAGAATTTGTAAAACTCAAACTTCAAAAAAACTGTTATTAACATATTATATTATTAATAAAAGAGATTTTAAAAATTTAAAAAAAGAAATGATTGTTATTATAGTGTGTTAATATGTAGCATAAAAAGTGGATTTTATTTTTGGTGAAGTGACTTATTAAAATAAATAAACAAGTTATTAGTTAAATAAAACTTTAAAAATCAACTATAAAATAGAGTTATTAACAAAAGTTATAAACAGCAATTCACTGAAAATTTTGAATAGTTAATATTCTTTTCAATGTAAAAAAAGGGTTAATTTAATGTTGATAAATGTTCATTAAAATCTCAAAAAAAAAGTTGCATAATTAATTCTTGTTCTTGTATTGTAAAAAATATCTAGAAAATCAAATTTTCTTTTCAGAATATACTATTACTTCTTAACAATTTGATAATATAGCTTAACTTCTTAATTTTAAATAGGTTATTAAGAATGCTAAAAAAAGCATTGTTAATTACTGTTGATAACCGTGAATAACTGTATTTTTGTAATTCACAACTGAATTAAAATCAACAAATTATGACAATCGCTGTAGGAAATGATCACGCAGGCACCGAATACAAATTTGAAATAGTTAAACTTTTAGAAGAATTAGGGCATAAAGTAATCAACTTTGGTACGAATGAAACCGATAGTATGGATTACCCAGATACAATTCATCCAGCTGCTGAAGCTGTGGAGACAGGACAAGCAGAAATGGGAATTATTTTATGTGGAAGTGGTAATGGAGCGCAAATGACCGCTAACAAACACCAGGGAGTTCGTGCAGCTTTGTGTTGGAACAATGAATTGGTGGAATTAACACGTCAGCATAATGATGCTAACATTTTAACAATTCCTGCGCGTTTTGTTTCGTTACAACAAGCCTTAGGTTTTGTAAAGATTTTCTTATCTACCGAATTTGAAGGAGGTCGTCACGCGAATAGAGTAAATAAAATAGCTTGCTGTTAATGAATTTTATAGTAAAAAGATTTCAAGAATTAACAACTTCAGAACTGTATGAGCTTTTGCAATTACGTTCTGAAGTTTTTGTTGTTGAGCAAGATTGTGTGTATCAAGATATTGATGGTAAAGATCAAAAGGCTTTACACGTTATAGGAGTTAAAGAAGGTAAAATAGTAACTTATACACGATTATTTAATAGTGGTGAATATTTTGATACACCAAGTATTGGTAGGGTAGTAGTTAAAGAAACGGAACGTAAATATGGTTACGGACACGATTTGATTAAAGCATCCATAAAAGCTATTGTTGATAACTACAATGAAACTACCATAACGATTTCTGCACAAACCTATTTGCAAAAATTCTACGAATCTCACGGATTTAAACAAATAGGTGAAGGTTATTTAGAAGATGGTATTCCGCATATAAGAATGGTTAGAAATTAGTTTCTAATTAAAGCAAAAGCACCATTTTTAGCCTCTCCGTTTGTAAAAATTATTTGATACCAGTATGTAGTACTTGGAAGTGGTTTTCCATTGTATAAACCATTCCAACCAATAGTGTTTGGTTTAATTTTACCTACTATCTTTCCAAATCTATCAGTAATATAAATTTCTTTAATAAGATTGTTATTAGCGTTTACAATCCAAGTATCATTGTTACCATCGTTATTTGGAGTAAAAAAGTTTGTAATGGTAACATCTCTTTCTTCCTCTATAAGAATGGTAAAACTACTTTCATTATTACAACTAGTATTTATAGGGTTTACATTATAAATATAAATTGTTTGAGAATCAGTAATAATATCTCCAGAATTTAATTGATTTCCATTTCCTCCAGATTCAGTATAATAATTTCCATTTATTAGATTAGGTAAAGTAAATTCATTAATAGCAAAAACATCATTTAAAATATCAATATCAGGTGAATTGTTTATAGTAACCATAAATGAAGATTCAATTGAACAAGAAGGATTACTTGAATCTTCGTTATAAATAAAAATTGTTTGAGATTTATTTATAATATCTCCAGAGTTCAATCGATTTCCATTTCCATTAGATTCAGTATAGTATTTTCCATCAGATAAACTAGGTAAAGAGTAATTATCACAGGTGATAACATCATTTAAAGTATCTACTGTAATAGTACATGTAGTTTGGTTACATTCATTTGTATTTTCTTTAAAAACAGTATTATCATCTATTTGAGTCCAGTTTGTTATACTATAGTTTACATTATCAACTAAAACACATGTAAGGTTAGGATTATATCTTAAATCGAAACTATTTGATAAAATATTAGTGTTGTTATTGTTTCTTATATCAAGATTAGTTAATTGATTGTATCTACAGTTTAAAAATGTTAGTTCTTTATTATTAATTAAATTTAACTCTTTAATGGAGTTATTAAAACAATCTAATCTTGCTAATTTTAAATTATTACTTAAATCTAAACTTGATATTTTATTAAAATAAATATCCAACCAATATAAATCGGGATTGTTAGAAGTATTTAGTTGAGTAAGATTATTACTTGAACAACTTAAAAACCTTAATTTAAGATTATTTGAAATATCTAGGTCACTAAGATTATTACCATAAATAACAAAGTGCTCTAATTTAATATTCTTGGTAACATTTATACTAGAAAGTTTTGAATCATTAACAGAAAGAAACTTTATTAAAGTGTTATTTGTTACATCTAATGTATTTAGATTACCTGCACCACAAATTAAGGTTTCTAATTTAATAAGTTGACTAACATCAATATTGGTAAAAAAATTATCAGAACAATCCAAGTATGTTAAAGAAACAAAATCTTGAATACCTGTCATATCACTAATATTCTTATTTTCTAGATCTAATTTTTTTATTGTTTCAATATTACTAGTCAAAACATAATTATCCAAAGGACCAGAATCATAGCCTGAATCAATTAAAAATTGTTCAAAATTATCATCGGGTACATAAGTATTTTGTGAGTAAGAAAATAAAGTAAAAAAGAAAAGTAAAAGAGTTATATATTTTTTCATGGCTTTTTTATAAAGCTGTAAAAGTAACAAACTAAATCAATTCCTCAACTTCTTTAACTTCACCAACTTGCATATTACCTAATAAAATATTACCCACACGAACACGTACTAAACGAAGTGTAGGAAAACCAACAGCTGAGGTCATTTTACGTACTTGTCTAAATTTTCCTTCGGTTAAGGTAATTGATATCCAGGGAGTAGGACCGTGACGAGCATCTCTAATTTTTTTAGAACGTTCAGGTAAATCTGGCGTATCCATTGCTCTGACTTTGCAAGCTTTAGTTATATATTTCTTTCCGTCAAAACCAATTTCAACCCCATTTTTTAATTGATTAATAGCTTCTGAAGTAATTGCTCCGTCTAACTGAACATAATATTCTTTTTCAACTCCACCTCTGGTAGTGATAAAGTCGCTTACTTTTCCATCTGTTGTTAATAACAATAAACCTTCCGATTTTGCATCCAATCTACCAACAGCCATTGTTTTTTCAGGAAAATTGTATAATTCACCTAATAATTTGTGTTTACCTCCTTTTTTTTGATTTGTAATAAATTGTGATAAAAAACCATAAGGTTTGTAAATCATGAAGTGACGATGGTTTGACATCTTTTCTTTTTTAAGAAGTACAATATTACAAAATGTAACATAAAAAGATAGGATACTAAAGCTAGTTTTTCATAACTTAGCCGTTCTTATTACTTAAAATAATTAGTACGATTTATGGCAGCAGATAAAGAAAAAGAAGCGAAATTAAAAGCGCTTCAACTTACACTAGATAAGTTAGACAAAACTTACGGTAAAGGAACCGTAATGAAGTTAGGAGATAGCCAAGTAGAAGATGTAGATGCAATATCGTCAGGTTCTTTAGGATTAGATTTAGCCTTAGGAGTAGGAGGGTATCCTCGTGGAAGAATTATAGAAATTTACGGACCAGAATCATCAGGTAAAACAACTTTAACAATACATGCAATTGCAGAAGCTCAAAAAGCAGGAGGTATTGCTGCTTTTATTGATGCAGAACATGCTTTTGATCGTTTTTATGCTGAAAGTTTAGGTGTAGATGTTGATAATTTAATTATTTCTCAACCGGACCATGGTGAGCAAGCTTTAGAGATTGCTGATAATTTAATTCGTTCGGGAGCTATTGACATTGTAGTTATTGATTCGGTTGCAGCATTAACACCAAAATCTGAAATTGAAGGTGAAATGGGTGATTCTAAAATGGGATTACATGCACGTTTAATGTCACAAGCTCTACGTAAATTAACAGGTACTATTAGTAAAACAAACTGTACAGTTATATTTATTAACCAATTACGTGAAAAGATTGGAGTTATGTTTGGTAACCCAGAAACTACAACAGGTGGTAACGCTTTAAAGTTTTATGCATCTGTTCGTTTAGATATTCGTCGTAGAACACAAATTAAAGATGGGGATAAAGTAATTGGTAACAGTACTAAAGTTAAGATTGTAAAGAATAAAGTAGCTCCACCATTCCAACAAGCAGAATTTGATATTATGTATGGTGCAGGAATATCAAAAGTTGGTGAAGTTTTGGATATTGGAGTAGAATACGGAATTATAAAGAAAAGTGGTTCATGGTTTAGTTATGGAGACACTAAATTAGGTCAGGGTAGAGATGCTGTAAAAGGTGTTATTAAAGACAACCCTGAATTAATGGAAGAGTTAGAAAATAAAATAAAAGATGCTATTGAAAATCAAGATTAAGTTTTAAATTTAAAAGTTCTAACTATTACTAAAAAGCTGTTGAAAACTTCAACAGCTTTTTTTCTTTAGAAAGAATAAGATATGTGTTTAAATTCCAGTACTACCAAAACCACCAGCACCACGTTCAGTTTCGTTTAAAACTTCTACTTCTTGCCAGTTTACACGTTCGTGTTTTGTAATAACTAATTGCGCAATTCGCTCACCATCGTTAACTGTAAAATCTTCGTTAGATAAATTTACTAAAATCACCCCAATTTCTCCACGATAATCAGCATCAACTGTACCAGGAGAATTTAATACGGTAATCCCTTTTTTGGCTGCGAGTCCACTACGTGGACGAACTTGAGCTTCATACCCAACAGGAAGCGCAATAAATAAACCTGTTTTAATAATAGCTCTCTCTAAAGGTTTTAAAATAATAGCAGCATCTATATTTGCACGTAAATCCATTCCTGCAGATCCCTCGGTTTCATAAGCTGGTGTTTGATGTTTGGATTTGTTTATGATTTGTACGTTCATATGTTTCATATAGTTTTTAAAATTCAAATATAATAACCTTTAAGTTTAGAGAGTCGATTATAGATTTCTTAATTTTGTAATACAAACAAATACTACTTATGAACAATCAAACTAAAATAGCCGTTTTAGGAGGTGGAAGTTGGGCAACAGCTATTATTAAAATGTTATCTGAAAACTTAGAAACTATTGGTTGGTATATGCGCAGCATATATGCTATTGAACATATTAAACGTAATAAACATAATCCTAGTTATTTAAGTTCTGCAGAGTTACATCCTGAACAGTTAGATTTGTCTGAAAATATAAATTACATTGTAGAAAATTATGATGTGTTAATTTTTGCCGTTCCTTCTGCTTTTTTAAACGGAGAATTAGAAAAACTTACTGCTTCTTTAGAGAATAAAGTTATTTTTTCAGCCATTAAAGGAATTGTACCAGAATCAGGATTAATTGTTGGTGAACATTTTCATGAAAAATACAATATACCATATGAAAATATTGGGGTAATATCTGGACCATGTCATGCAGAAGAAGTAGCAATGGAACGCTTATCGTATTTAACACTTGCTTGTCAAGATGAAGAAAAAGCAAAAAAACTTAGTGAAGCTATTGCAGGACGCTATATTAAAACTAAAATTTCTGATGATATTATTGGTACTGAATATGCAGCGATGTTAAAAAATATTTATGCTATAGCTGCAGGAATTGCTCATGGTTTAGGCTATGGAGATAATTTTCAAGCGGTATTAATGAGTAATGGTATTAGAGAAATGAAACGCTTTATTAAAAAGATTCATAAAATGAAGCGCAATATTAACAATTCAGCATACCTAGGTGATTTATTAGTTACTGGATATTCTACATTTAGTAGAAATAGAATGTTTGGAAATATGATAGGAAAAGGCTACACTGTAAAATCTGCAATGTTAGAAATGAGTATGGTTGCTGAAGGATACTATGCAACAAAAAGTGCCTATAAAATTAATCAAAAAAACAAAGCTAAAACTCCAATAATCGACGCTGTTTATAACGTTTTATACGACAAGAAAGAAGCGAAAGATGAGTTTTTAAAGTTAACAAATAGATTAGATTAGTTGTTTGCATTTGTACAAATAATCCTTCTTAATAAAAATTAAGAAGCCCCATCAATCGCTCCTATATTTAGTTGTGTATAGGTCTTGTATACAAGATACAATAGTAACAAATTTAGATTAAAATTCTGATTAACAAAGTTTTTAATTAAAAATATTAGATATTTTAATTATGAAATAATTTTACTATAAGTTTTATTTTTGTTTCTTTGGTTTAAAATTAAACAAAAAATGAAAACAATTCAAGAAGCTGTTGAAATAACTATCAGAAAAACTCCTTTCATAGAGGAGGCTCTTAATGAAAAGTTAATTAATGTGTCATCGTTAGCAAGAGAAATTTTACCTGAAGTTTCTAAACTTTTAAAAAAAGAAGTAAAAGTAGGTGCTGTAATGATGGCTATTAACAGGTTATCTCCAGCAAATGAATTGAGAGTTAGAAAAAATATTAAAAGACTTGCTTTAAATTTGGGTGACGTGATTGTCCGTTCTGATTTATGTGATTTTACATTCAAAAATACAACGTCTTTATTAAAAGAAATTGCTAAAATTTTAAGTAAATCAGCAGATAGTAAAGATTATTTCTTAACGGTTTCACAAGGTATTTTTGAAACAAATATTGTAACAAGTAAAAACTTACAACCTTTTGTTGAAGAAATTTTTAAGAAAGAAGCATTAATTAATAATGTAAACGATTTAGCTTCTATAACTATAAAACTACCAAAAGGAAACTTAGATCAATCAGGTATATACTATTTTATTTTAAAACAATTTGCTTGGGCAAATATAGCGGTACAAGAAGTAATTTCTACAACACATGAAATGACTATAGTAGTAAAGGAAAGAGATGTAAATGAAACATTTGCAATTTTAATGGATTTGAAATTAAATTAATTTATGGAAAAAAAAGACCCCTATGCTTCCTTAAGAATTAAAGAATTTAATATTTTTCTTTTAGTACGTTTTGCCTTAGTATTTGCATGGTCTATGCAATTTATTATTATCGAATGGCAGGTTTACAGTATCACTAAAAATCCATTATCATTAGGAATTATTGGACTAATGGAAGTAATTCCTGCAGTATCCATGGCGTTGTTTGCTGGTCATATTGTAGATCAAAAAGAAAAAAGAAATCTACTAGCCTTGTGTATTGGCCTATTTTCACTCATAAGTTTAGGACTATTCTTTTTAACATTACCTAGTTTTATTGAAGATTGGAATAAAAATACTGTGCTATATGCTATTTATGCTCTGGTCTTTTTTGGTGGATTATTACGTTCTTTTTTCGGACCTACGATTTTTTCATTAATTGCTTTAATTGTACCTAAAAAATTATATCCTAACGCTGCAACATGGAGTAGTTCAACTTGGCAAATAGCTTCAGTATTAGGACCAGCTTTTGCAGGGTTTACTATTTCTTGGATTGGAGTACATTGGTCTTTATGTGTTGTATTTGGTTTAGTTTCAATATCATTTTTTACGGTATTTTTTATCAAAAAGAAACCAATTCTAAATCCAAAAATTGGAGAACCCGTAATGAAAAGTTTAAAAGAAGGAGTACGTTTTGTATATAAAACAAAAGCTATTTTAGGAGCACTTACATTAGATATGATTTCGGTATTATTTGGTGGAGCAGTAGCATTATTACCAGTATATGCTCAAGATATTTTAAAAGTTGGACCAGAAGGGTTTGGTGCATTGCGTGCAGCACCAGCCATAGGAGCCTTTTTAACGATGTTAGTTACTGCATATATACCTATAAGTAGAAATGCAGGAATGAAGCTTTTAACAGCTATATTTGGTTTCGGAATTTGTATTATAGTATTTGGTTTATCAACCGTTTTTTGGATTTCTATTGTAGCCCTATTTTTTAGTGGTGTAACCGATGGTGTTTCTATGGTAATTCGTCAAACCATTTTACAATTAAAAACACCTGATCATATGCGTGGTAGAGTAGCTTCAGTAAATTCTATGTTTGTAGGTTCTTCTAACGAATTAGGAGCTTTTGAAAGTGGGGTAACAGCAAAGTTAATGGGAACAGTAACAGCAGTAGTTTTTGGTGGTACTATGACTTTAATTACCGTTATTACTACTGGAGTTTTAAATCCAACGCTTAGAAAGTTAGATTTAACTAAAGATTTGGAAGAGCATGAGAAGGAAGAATAATAAGATTAATTATACAGACATAAAAAAGCCCAAAAACTTTGTTTCTGGGCTTTTTTTATGTTTTGAAAATTATATTTTCTTATAAATCAAACTTAATTCCCTGTGCTAAAGGTAATTCATCAGAATAGTTTACTGTGTTTGTTTGACGACGCATGTATACTTTCCAAGCATCAGATCCAGACTCACGTCCACCACCTGTTTCTTTTTCACCTCCGAAAGCACCTCCGATCTCAGCACCAGAAGTTCCTATATTTACATTTGCAATTCCACAATCAGATCCTGCAAATGATAAGAATTTTTCAGCTTCTTTCATTTCTGCTGTCATAATTGAAGAAGATAATCCTTGCGCTACTCCATTTTGTAATTCAATAGCGTTTTCAACATCTCCTGAATACTTCATCAAGTATAAAATTGGAGCAAATGTTTCATGTTGAACAATTTCATAATGGTTTTCAGCTTCAATAATTGCTGGTTTAACGTAACAACCACTTTCATAACCTTCTCCTTCTAAAACGCCTCCTTCAACTAATACCTTACCTCCTTCAGCTTTTGCTTTTTCAATAGCAGCTAAATATGTATTTACAGAATCTTTATCAATTAATGGACCAACGTGATTGTTTTCATCTAATGGGTTTCCAATCTTAATTTGACCGTAAGCTCCAACAATCGCATCTCTTACTTTATCATATACAGATTCGTGGATGATTAAACGACGTGTTGATGTACAACGCTGACCACAAGTACCTACAGCACCAAATACAGCTCCAGGAACTACTACTTTTAAATCAGCAGTTGGAGTAATAATAATTGCATTGTTTCCTCCTAATTCTAATAATGATTTACCGAAACGCTCAGCAACTTTAGCACCAACAATACGTCCCATTCTTGTAGAACCAGTAGCTGATACTAAAGGAATACGAGTATCTTCAGTAATGTATTCACCAACTTTGTAATCTCCATTAACAATACAAGAAATTCCTTCTGGTAAATCGTTAGCTTTTAAAACCTCAGCTATAATATTTTGGCAAGCTACTGAACATAAAGGAGCTTTTTCTGAACCTTTCCATACACATACGTTACCACAAATCCAAGCTAATGCTGTATTCCAAGACCAAACAGCCACAGGGAAATTAAATGCTGATATAATACCAACCACTCCTAATGGGTGCCATTGCTCTCTCATTACGTGTCCTGGTCTTTCTGATGGAATTACTTGTCCGTTTAACTGACGAGATAAACCTACAGCAAAATCACAGATATCAATCATTTCTTGAACCTCACCTAAACCTTCTTGGTAAGATTTTCCCATTTCGTAAGAAACTAACTTACCTAATGGTTCTTTTAATTCTCTTAACTTGTTTCCAAATTGACGAACAATTTCTCCACGTTGAGGTGCAGGCATTGCTCTCCACTCTTTAAAAGCAGTTGTAGCTACATCCATCACCTTATTATAATCTTCACGAGTACTTGCTACTACTTTACCAATTAACTTACCATCAACAGGTGAATAACTTTCAATAACTTCTCCATTTGCAAAGTTTACTGAACCTGTAGAAGTTCCGTTGTTTATATCTTTTAAGCCTAATTGAGCTAAAGCTTCTTTAATACCAAAATCTGCCATGTTTTATATTGTAATTTTAGTTTTTATATTTAAAACTCAAAACTACGAATAATTTTACAATTAATAAATTAAACAAAAACAACTTAGTTTGTTTAAAAATTAACAAAATAATGAAAAATATTTACAACTACCTTGCTTTAATTTTGTTACTATTTTCTTGCAATCAATCTAAAGTAACTTCCAAAGAGCTAAATAATACTCCTACTAATGAGTTCGCTATTATTATTCATGGGGGTGCTGGTACCATTTTAAAAGAGAATATGACTCCCGAAAAAGAAACTGCTTATAAAGCTAAGCTAGAGGAAGCTATAAAAACAGGATATGAGATTTTAAAGAACGGTGGTTCTAGTGGTGATGCTGTTGTAAAAACTATTCAGGTTATGGAAGAATCTCCTCTTTTCAATGCTGGAAAAGGAGCTGTATTTACACATGAAGAAACTAATGAATTAGATGCTTCTTTTATGGATGGAAAAACATTGAATGCAGGTGCTGTAGCTGGGGTAAAAGATATAAAAAGCCCTATTGAAGCTGCTAGAACGGTGATGACAAACTCCGATCATGTGCTGCTTTCTGGAAGTGGAGCTTCCAAATTTGCTAAAGAACAAGGGTTGAAAATTGTAGACCCGAGTTATTTTTATACTGAAAATCGCTTTAAATCTTTACAACGAATTAAAGACAAAGAAAAAACGGAGTTAGATCATGATGATAAAGAAGCTGCTTTTTATGATATTGACATTAAAAATAGTAAATTCGGTACAGTAGGTTGCGTTGCTCTGGATAAAAAAGGAAACATTTCTGCAGGAACTTCTACTGGAGGTATGACTAACAAACGTTGGGGACGAATTGGAGATTCTCCTATTATTGGTTCAGGTACTTATGCAAATAATAAAACCTGTGGTGTTTCTTCAACTGGTTGGGGTGAATACTTTATAAGATCTCAAGTAGCGTATGATATTTCTGCTCAAATGGAATATCAACAAAAATCATTAAAAGAAGCTACCAAAGATGTGATTCAAAATAAATTAACCAAACTTGGTGGAACAGGTGGTGTTGTTGCACTTGATAAAAATGGAAATATGTCTTTTGAGTTTAATACTGCAGGAATGTACAGAGCTTCAATGGATGATAAAGGTAATTTAGTAATTAAAATTTACAACGATTAAAACTGATAATTTAAACCTGTATAAACACCAATAAAGTATGGCAGAAACCCATTTGAATCGTTTTTAAATGTATTTAACTGGGTTTTTAGCATTGGATTAATATTTAGAGACCATTTTTTACTGAACTTATAACTAAAATCTACCCCTAAATTTCCACTAAAGTTAACGCTATTTAAGTTGTTTGCTTCTCCTGATGTTGAAAAATCTGTAGTTTTTAAGTTTACATCATTCTTATTTAAAAACAAAGAACTAAAACCCATAACTAATTGTGTTTTTAGCTTTTTTCCTTCTAATACACTATACTTAACTTCTACTGGAACTTCAATATATCCATAACTTTGATTCAACTTACCATCTAGACTACCTGAGCTAATGGATACTGAATTTGTACTAAAATTTATTTGAGAAGTATCATTTAACTCATAACTTTCTCCTGAACTAAAAGCTACACTTGCACTACTTGAATTTGCAGGATTAACAGCTACGTTGGTATTAGAATACTCCATTTCTTGGAGGTGTACTCCTGACTGAATAGACCATTTTTTACTTAATTGATAAGCAATTTGAACACCATAAGAATAACTTGTACTTCCTTTTGTAGAGTTTGATAAACTTGCATCTATTGGAGATGATTTAGAAAAAGAATTTGAGTTTAATACTGCTACTGTTGGAGAAACGGTCCAAAGTTTCTTTATCTTATCCTCTTCTTTTTTATCCTTTTCAGCATTTACAACCGCTAAAAAATCTTTTTTTGGTTTTATAATCTTACGAATTGTATCATTGTTTTTTTTGAAAAAACTTTTTTCTTCTTTTTTAAGAACTGGCAAGCTATTTTCAAGCTTGCCAGCAGAATTTTCTTCTTTCACAACATCATTTTTAGCCAGTAAAGCCCCTTCAACTACTCTACTTGACACGTTATTGCTATCTTTTTCTTGCAATTCTTTTTTACTAACCTTCACAACATGATTAGCGGTTAAAACTTCGTTTTTACGATGTTTTTCTTTCAAATTATTTTTCTTTTTCGTTACTTCTTTTACAACAAGTATTTCCCTTATATTTTCTTTTGTTGGTTTTATTAATAAATTATCTTTTAATTCTTCATTTTTATTTTCTTGCTCTTTAGTTGCTGGTTTTGGTGATTCAACTATAATTACATCTGTATCATCTATATTTCCCTTTTCATAAGTAAAGGGATAAAACAAAAAACCTAAAACAAGCATAGCTGCAACCCCTCCAGAAAACCACCAAATAGGAAAAACACGCTGTTTTTTCTTTTTTTGGAGCTTTTCTTCAATAGCATTCCATACATTTTCATTTGGAGTTACCTCCAAATCTTTAAGTTTTTCTTGAAATAGTCTATCGATATTTTTTTCTTCCATCAGTTATGCTTTTGCCTCTTTTGCTTGATACAATTCCATTTCTTTTTTCAATATCTGTCTTGCTCGTGATAAGTTTGATTTTGATGTTCCTACAGAAATATTTAATAATTCTGCTATTTCTTTATGTGAATAATTATCTAATACATATAAGTTAAAAACTAAACGATACCTATCTGGTAAACTTTGAATGAGCTCTAATAAAACATCAATATTCACATTTTCAGTTTCAAGCTCTATTTCTTCTACTATTTCCTCATCAGGAGCTTCTGAAACTAACTGTAAAGGTGATTTTTCTCTATACTTTTGTAATGCTGTATTTATAGTTATTCTCTTCATCCATCCTTCAAAAGAACCTTTATGCTGATATTGAGGCATCTTTTTAAAAATAGTTAAAAAACTATCTTGTAAAGTATCTTCTGCATCTTGATAATTACGTGAATACTTTAAACACAGCGCAAAAAGTTTACCAGAAAACAACTGGTAAACTTGCGCTTGCGCTGTGATATTTTGATGACAGCATCCTTGTATGAGTTTTTCTAAATTGATGTTACAAATTTACTGGAATTACCACTTCTTCGTATACATCTTCTCCTTCATCATTTTTACCTTTCCAAAACTTAAAAACATAATCTTCTTCTTGTGTTGCCTCAACAGGAAAAGCATATTCTTCTTGTCTTACATCTTGAGTACAAGCAACATCAAGAGCTACTATTGCTGTACCAGCTACAATTCTAGTTGTATCCATTTTTTGATAATACAATCCATTAAAAGAGTAACAACTATTGGGTAGTGTATACTTTATCTTAATTGTATCAACTTCTCCGAATGTAAAACTTTCAGGAGTTGTGGCACTATCAACCTTTAAAAACTCATATCTAACATTAGGGCTGTCATCATCTAAACAAGAATAAAACGTAAATACACTTAAAAAAAGGATTAAAATTTTTTTCATGACATATATAATTAGGGTTATTATTTTAACTTTCCATGGTTTATATAGTAGATGAAAAAAAATTAAAAAGGTTGCGTCGAATACTCTTACTTTTGTAAAAGTTTATGAAGAACACCATTTTTAACATACAGTCTACAGAAGATTTTAATAAAACTGCACTACAAGTTTTTAAACATCAGTTTACAAATAATAAAGTGTATCGTTCTTTTTGTGATTTGATATACGTTCATCCTTCTGATGTACATACTATTGAACAAATTCCGTTTTTACCTATTCAGTTTTTTAAAACTCGAGAAGTACTTTCGTCTACAAATGAAATTCAAGAAACCTTTACAAGTTCTGGTACTACAGGAAGTACAACCAGTAAGCATTTAGTTACCGATTTATCTTGGTACGAAACCAGCTATTTAAAAGGTTTTGAACATTTTTACGGTAATATTGAAGACTATGTTGTACTAGCTTTGTTACCCAATTATTTAGAACGTAAAGGATCTTCTTTGATTTATATGGTTGAAGACTTAATTAAACGTTCTCAGCATCCTGAAAGTGGATTTTACCTCAACAATTTAGATGAACTTGCTCAAAAGCTTACACATTTAGATTCACAAGGAAAAAAAATATTACTTATAGGCGTTTCTTTTGCTTTATTAGATTTGGTAGAACAATATGAATTCAATCTTTCTAATACCATTATTATGGAAACTGGTGGAATGAAAGGAAGAAGAAAAGAACTTATTCGTAACGAATTACATGCGATTTTAAGCAATGGTTTTGGAGTAAATGAAATTCATTCTGAATACGGAATGACAGAGTTGTTAAGTCAAGGATATTCAAAAGGAAATGGTATTTTTAACTGTCCGCCATGGATGCAGGTCTTAACTCGTGATACTGAAGATGCTTTGACTATTTTACCTAAAGGAAAATCTGGCGGAATTAATGTAATTGATTTAGCAAACTACAATTCTTGTTCTTTTATTGCTACACAAGATTTAGGAAAGGTATACCAAGACAATAGTTTTGAAATTATAGGACGTTTTGATAATTCAGATATACGCGGTTGTAATTTGATGGTTTTGTAATCCTTTTTTATTTTTTACTATCTTCCCAGTCAATTAACCTCTATTATTTCAAGGTCTTATGAAAAACTGGGCAGAAAATGTACGGTGGAATCCATCTGCAGTTGCATTTCCTCATTCGGAAAATGAAATTCAACAACTTGTTTTAAAAGCTATACAATTTAATCAAAAAATTAGAGTCATTGGTTCTGGTCACTCTTTTACTTCTTTATGTAGTACTGACGAAATATTGGTAACACTCGACAATTTTCAAGGACTCATTTCAATTGATAAAGAAAAAAATCAAGCTACTGTAAAAGCAGGAACAAAACTATCACTTTTAGGAGAACTCCTTTTTAAAGAAGGATTAGCCATGGAAAACATGGGAGACATCAACGTTCAATCAATTGCAGGAGCCATAAGTACAGGTACACATGGAACTGGTGTTGGTCTAAAATCTATCAGTAACCAAGTCGTTGGATTAAAATTTGTGAATGGAAAAGGTGAAATCATTGAGTGTTCTACCGAAAAAAATATTGAGTTATTTAAAGCTGCTCAAGTATCATTAGGTTGTTTAGGCATTATCACTGAAGTTACTTTACAATGTGTTCCAGACTATAAACTAAAACTTCAAAACAAAAAGGAGAAATTAAGCGATGTGTTGGCTACTTTGGACAAAAGAAATTCTCAAAACCGTAATTTTGAGTTTTACTGGATTCCATACACAAATACTGCTTGGACAAAAACTTCCAACATTGTTGAAGATTCTGAACCCGATAAAGTAAACTTTTTTAATTATTGGACAGAATATGTACTCGAAAACTATGTTTTTAAGTTGATGTGCGAGTTTGCAAAAGTTTTTCCTTCACAAAACAAAACAGTTGCTAACATTACAGCAGCTAGTATAAGTAACGTAAAAAAAGTATATCACAGTCATAAAGTATATGCAACACAGCGAATGGTAAAGTTTCATGAAATGGAGTATAATATTCCTGCAGAAGCCTATCAAGATGTATTTAAGGATGTGCAAAAAATTGTCAACTCAAAAAAGTTCAATATTCATTTTCCTATTGAAAATCGCTGGGTAAAAGGAGATGATGTTTTTATGAGCCCTGCCTACGGAAGGGATTCGGCATATATTGCTTGTCACGTATACAATAAAAAAGATAGTAATGCTTATTTTGCTGCTTTAGAAGAAGTTTT
Source organism: Tenacibaculum sp. TB-53 (assembly GCF_059716285.2). Classification (NCBI taxonomy): domain Bacteria; kingdom Pseudomonadati; phylum Bacteroidota; class Flavobacteriia; order Flavobacteriales; family Flavobacteriaceae; genus Tenacibaculum; species Tenacibaculum sp. TB-53. The sequence goes on from NZ_CM202790.1 coordinate 2,728,935, forward strand.
TAAAGCCTATGACGGAAGACCTCATTGGGGTAAAATGAATACATTTACTTCGGATGATATTGCTAGAATGTACCCTAAATTTAACAACTTTATGACTTTCAGAAAAGAACATGATCCAGAAAATATATTTGTGAACCCGTATCTTCAAAAACTATTAGGTATTTAATATTATGGATGCTTATTTTAAAATCTTAAATAAAGAACTTAAAAACTACCAACGGGCCATTCCTTGTTTGTTAGTAGATTTAGATATTCTAGATGAAAATATTACAGAAGTAATTTCTAATTTTAGAAAAGATGCATCACTCAGAGTTGTAGTAAAATCATTGCCTTCGGTCCAATTAATTGAATATATATTAGAAAAAACACATTCAAGCAAGTTGATGGTTTTTCATCAACCTTTTTTAACTGATTTAGTTGCTCGATTTGGGGACAAAGCTGATATTTTATTGGGTAAACCCATGCCAATAAAAACTGCGGAATATTTTTACAACAACTTACCTCAACAGCACAACGGATTTAACCCATTTACTCAAATTCAATGGTTAGTTGATACCAAAAAAAGAATTGAAGAATACATTAATTTGGCAAAACAACTCAATCAAAAATTACGATTGAATATTGAAATTGATGTGGGTTTACACCGCGGTGGGTTTTCTTCTTTAAAAAGTTTAACAAAAGTACTATCACTTATTGAAAACAATCAAAATTTTGTTGAATTTTCTGGGTTTATGGGTTATGATCCACATGTAGTAAAACTTCCAAAGATTATTCGTTCTCAAAAGAAAGCACTACGATTAGCGAATCAATATTATGAAGACTGTAAAACCTTAGTTAAAAATGATTTTCCAGAGCTATGGAATGAAAATTTAACCTTTAACGGAGCCGGAAGCCCTACTTTAAACTTACACAAAGAACAAAATTCTCCAATAAACGATATTGCCATTGGTTCATGCTTTGTAAAACCTACAACATTTGATATTCTTTCATTAAAAAACTATAAACCAGCAACGTTTATAGCAACACCAGTTTTAAAAACTTTTTCAAATACAACGCTTCCAGGTTTAGAAAAAGTAAAACAAATTTTTAGTAAGAAATCTGCTTTTATTTATGGCGGTTTTTGGAAAGCTGACTATTACTACCCTGTAGGGGTAAAACAGAATAATTTGTTTGGTTCTTCTACTAATCAAACAATGATTAATGTTCCTAAAAACATACCTTTACAAGTAGATGATTTTGTCTTTTTAAGACCACACCAAAGTGAGTTTGTTTTTTTACAATTTGGAGAAATTTTACCTATTAGAAACGGTAAAATTCAACAGCCTTGGCAATTATTAAATAATTCTTAATTATTCAATTGTAATGTTTTTTGTTTTTCGTCGACTACTCATAAAATCTACAAACAATGAAAAACTTTATTACACTACTTTTAGTAGTAGTCTCTACTGCATTATACGCTCAAAAAACTGACTACAATACAAAAAAAGGTTATGTAGCCGAAGGTTACGATGTTGTTTCTTACTTTACAAATAGTGAACCTGTTGAAGGAATAAAGAAGTTTCAAACAACTTATGATGGAGCTAAATTCAAGTTTTCTTCAAAAGAAAATTTATCCCTTTTCAAAGAAAATCCAATAAAATACATTCCTCAATATGGTGGATATTGTGCATATGCTGTAGCTGCTAAGAAAACTAAAATGTATATTGATGCAGAAGCTTATGAAATTAGAGATGGTAAATTATACCTTTTTTATAGTTCTTGGCTTTCTAGCAAACTTGATGATTGGAAAAATGGTGATACTAAAAAGTTACAAGCTCAGGGAGATATAAACTGGGAAGAACTAAAACATAAAAAAAAATAAAATGAAACATATATTTATCTTCTTTCTATTTTTTTCAAGTATTGTCTTCTCACAAGAATACAATACTAAAAATGGAGTTATTGCTAAAGGTTACGATGTAGTAAGTTATTTTCATAATAAAGCCGAAAAAGGAAATAAAAAAATTACAACTAAATATAATAACGTTTCCTTTCGTTTTTCGTCAAAAGAAAATTTAGCTACTTTCCTTAAAAATCCTCAAAAATACAATCCACAATATGGAGGGTACTGCGCCTATGCCATTGGAAAAACTGGTGAAAAGGTGGATATTGATCCGAAAACTTTTGAAATACGAGATGGTAAACTGTATTTATTTTATAACTCTTGGGGAACCAATACTTTAAAAATGTGGTTAAAAGAAAATCCAGAAGAGCTCAAAAAACAAGCAGATACTAATTGGAAAAAATTGAATCGTTAGTTTTAGATTTAATAGTTGTGGGGGCGACTTCTAAAAGGGCTGATAATTTCAGCTTTTTTTTTATGCTTATCGTTTCTTTTTATTCTTATTTTTGGTTAATAAAAACAGCTCTATGAATAATTTCTCTTCTTTCAATAGAAAAAACATTCAACAAGAATTACAAACTACCGAATTTGATATTCTAGTGATTGGTGGTGGTATTACAGGTGCAGGTATTGCTTTAGATGCTGCCTCACGTGGAATGAAAGTCGCTTTAATTGAAAAAAATGACTTTGCTTCGGGAACCTCTAGTAAATCTACCAAACTAATTCATGGAGGTTTACGCTACTTAAAACAATTTGATTTTTGGTTGGTAAAAGAAGTGGGTACTGAGCGTGCTATTGTTCATAAACTAGCGCCACATTTGGTAATTCCTGAAAAAATGATTTTACCATTAATTGATGGCGGAACTTACGGTTCATGGCTAACATCTATCGGATTAAAAGTATACGATGTGTTAGCTTCTGTTGAAGGAGATGATAAACGTAAAATGCTTGATAAAAAAGAAGCGTTAGAAAAAGAACCTTTATTACCTAAAGGTATTTTAAATGGCGCTGGTTTTTATGCTGAATATCGTACTGATGATGCTCGTTTAACTATAGAGGTTTTAAAAACAGCAAGTCAGTACGACGCACAAATATTAAACTACACGCGTGCAGACGAATTTATTTACGAAAATAAGCGTGTGGTAGGTGCTAAAGTAACGGATGCTTTTACTGAAGAAAGTTATGATATTAGAGCTAAATATGTAGTAAACGCAGCTGGACCATGGGTAGATGAATTACGCCAAATTAACAATTCTAAAATTGGAAAACGTTTACATTTAACCAAAGGAGTTCACTTAGTTGTTCCGCATGAAAAATTACCCGTAAAACAATCTGTGTATTTCGATATTCCAGACGGTCGTATGATGTTTGCTATTCCTCGTGGAAAAGTAACCTATTTTGGAACTACCGATACCAATTATCAAGAAGATAAAGACACCGTTGAAACCTCAATGGTGGATGCTTTGTATTTAATTGAAGCAGTAAATAACATGTTTCCTGATATTCAATTAACCATAGATGATATTCAATCATCATGGGCAGGATTACGCCCGTTAATTCACGAAGAAGGAAAATCGGCTTCAGAATTATCTAGAAAAGATGAAATTTTTGTTTCTGATACCAAGTTAATTTCAATTGCTGGAGGAAAATTAACAGGTTATAGAAAAATGGCAGAACGGATTGTGGATATTGTTGCGAAAAAAATGAAACGTCGTTTTGAAGTTGAATTTGATCCAATTCAAACTGAAGAAATTGTTTTATCAGGAGGGCCTTTTCAAAATTATAAATCAGTAAAACTATACATTAATCAAATTTATAAACAACTAAAATTACATGGTTTTACTGAAAAAGATGCCAGTTATTTAGTATATAACTATGGTAAACAAACCGAACTTATTTTAGATAAGTTTGATGAGCTTAATGAAGAAAATATACAAGAGCGCTTATTAAAAGCTGAAATATGGTTTGTAATAAAGCATGAAATGACCTGTACTCCTACCGACTTCTTTATGAGAAGAACTGGTCGTTTATTTTTTGATAAACCTAGTGTTGATCTTTATAAAAACTTTGTTATTCAAGAATTTACAAGCCGCTTTAATTGGGATGAAAATACAACTTTAAAACATCAACAAGAATTGGATAAAAAAATAGCTTTAACCTTAAAATTTAACTAGTTTCTTACATAGAAAATTAATCGAGTATTATATCTTTGGCGACTGCAAAAACCTCGTTCTTCGAAAGGGTTTATACAATTAATTTTTAAGTAATATGAAACAACTAATACTAGTATTTTTTCTATTAACCGCGTTTATAGCAAAAAGTCAAACTAATATTATTTCGAACTCTGATTTTGATAATATTAAAATAAATAATATTGCCTTAACTGATATTAAAAAAACTTTAGGTAAACAAGCTAAAGTAGAGTCTTTATTAGGTGCAACTGTTTCTTTTGAAGATAATGGTTTTTATTACTATTTTAAGTTTAATGGTTTAAAACTAGATTTTTCTACTTCTGGAAGAAAACCATATATCGAGTCTTTAGATGTTTTAAGTAATGAAGCTACTTTTACTATTAAAGGAATAACAATTACTGTTGGAGATCCAATAAGTAAGTTAGGAGAAGTTGCTTTAACAACTGGTAGAAATGGCTCTAAGAGTATTTTATATGCTGAATGTGATAGTTGTGATGTTTTTATTAATATTAATTTTGATCAAACTACTAAAAAAATTACAAAAATCAATTATTTTGATATGTCATAATTGATTTTTAAAAATCATAGGTTCTAAAAAACCGAGGCTAATGCTTCGGTTTTTTTATACCTTCTTTTATACTTAATATTTACACACTTATGCCTTTTTAAAATTTAAAGAAATGAAAAGCATATACATTTGTCTCCGATGATTACAATATGGTAATCCGGGGGGGCTATCTATTACTAAATCAATCATATCTCCAATTAGAGATAAAAAGCCTGAGCTTATAAACTCAGGCTTTTAAATTATTAAACTCTATCTTTTTCTTTCTCTTTTTCAACATGCCCTTTTATTTTTAACATTTTTCTAGATGCTTTAGCATTCGATATAATCGTAATGGCTTTTGAAAACCCTCCTACTCTTCTTGTATCATATAATACTTCTATTTGCCCTTTTTCACCTGGCATAATTGGTTTTTCTGGTTTTTTAGGAACTGTACACCCACAAGTGGATTTAATATCTTTTATAATCAACGGTTCAGTACCAATATTTGTAAACTCAAACACACGAACCCCATCAGCGCCTTGTTTAATTTTTCCGTAATCGATTGATGCTGTTTCAAATTGAAACTCTTGAGCGTTTGCCATAATTGCCATTAATCCTACAATTACACATAATACAGTATTTCTCATTTTTAATATTTTTTAGTTAGTAATAAATATTTTATTTCTTCGAATGTATCTTAATATCTCCCCATAAAAAAACTAATCGTATACACTACTATAAAACATGTACAAACAACTTATAACATGTTATTGATACAAAGAAAAACGTCGTTAGTACTTTCTACTTTGATTACAGCTTATATTTTGTTTACTTTGAAATACACAATGAGCCTTTTAAAAAAACATAGCGCTGAAATTTTAATCCACTTACTTTTTTGGGCTTTATTTATCTTTATCTCACTTTTTGTATTTACCCAATATTATTGGGCAGAAAACCCTTTTTTACAGTACTTTTTTATTCTTATCATTATCGTATATACTAACAATCAACTATTGTTACCGCTATTCGTTAAAAAGAAATGGTATGTGTTATACGGAATTGCTTTTGTTCTTATTTCTGTTTTAGCAACTCAACTATACTGTAATGTTTTTGCACGTTGTGGATGTTCCATTATGAAGTGCTTAAGCGATTATTTATGGCAAACTCTAGTCCCTCTATTATTTTTCTCTTTTATATGGATGTTGTTTAAGTTTTTAGACGGACAAGAAAAATTAGCACAAACAACCCAAGAACGAACAGAAATGGAGTTGAAATTTTTAAAATCACAAATAAATCCGCATGTGCTCTTAAATAATTTAAACACGATTTATGCGTATTCTATTGACAAACCTAACCAAACCCCTGATTTAATCTTAAAACTCTCAGAAAACCTTAAACATGTCTTATATGAGACAATTTCTGAAAAGGTTTCTCTTGAAAAAGAACTACTTTTCATACAAAACTATATCGATTTTCAAAAAATTCGAACTGAAGGAGTGAAAGAAATTGATTACCATTATAAAACTGATAGTAATCAATACCAAATTGCTCCACTCCTTTTAATTACCATTATTGAAAATGCTTTTAAACATAGCATTGCATATAGTAAGATTGGTATTTTTATCAACGTTACTAACCATCAATTACATTTAATAAGTAGTAATCAATTCAATATAAACACAAATAAAAATACCAAAGCCATTGGCTTAGAAAACTTAAAAAAGAGATTGCTATTAATTTATCCAGATAATCATTCTCTTTACATTCATCAAAAAGGAGATGTTTTTACTATAGAACTGAAAATAGATCAATTATGAAATGTATAATTATTGAAGATGAGTTGCCTGCGCAAGCTATTTTGAAAAAGTATATCGGTAAAATTCCAGATACTGAAATTGTACATGCTTTTCAAACAGCCATACAAGCTAATGAGTTTCTGAAAAACAATACTGTTGATGTTATTTTTCTAGATATTAATTTACCTGATATTTCTGGATTAGACTTTATAAAAACAGTTAAAAACCCTCCTAAAATAGTTATTACAACTGCATATCCTGATTATGCAGTAAATAGTTTTGAGTTAGAAACAATTGTTGATTATTTGGTAAAACCCTTTTCTTTTGATCGCTTTTTAAAAGCAATTAGTAAAGTAGAAAGTCAATTATTAAAATCAAAAACTTCAGAAAAAGAAGCTACTTATTTAAATATAGATAAAATTATACATAAAGTATATCTAGCCGATATTTTATACTTAGAATCTGATCGAAACTATGTGCATTTTATCACCTCATCAAAAAAATTGACGATTATAGATTCATTAAAAAACTGGAATGAAACTCTAAATTCAAACAAATTTGTACAAATACACAAATCATATATTGTAAATTTAGAAAAGATTGAAAAATATACAGGAACTTTTCTTTATATAGAAAACATCAAAATTCCTATTGGTAGAACTTATAAAAATAACCTATTGACTCTTTTAAAAATTAAGAATCAATAGGTTATTGGGACTACTCCCAAGTATTTTCAGCTGCATCACCATTCCAAATAACCGTAGCTAAATACGGATTATCAATAAACGGATTTCTATTTCCTTGCGCATTAGCAACTGCGTTGTTACGTTGTATCTCTATATCAGATACAGGATCTTCAGCATTCCACTGTAACAATAAAGTAACCATATTACTATCAGAAGCTGTAACAGAACCGACAGCTACATTCTTTGGTAAACATCTATCTCCATATCGCAAGTACATGTACATCATCATACGAGCAACATCTCCTTTCCATTCATTACCAGGGTACCAGTTCCCTGAAACGTCTCCGGCATTCCCTGTACCTGCAGCAAATAATTTATTCCCTCTTTGAGAATTAAAAGTTACATCTGAAGGCCTTAAATGATGCGCATCTGCCCCTGGACCTGAAGTTCCTAAATTTGGATTTCCTAATGACTTAGGGTATACATGCTCTCTATTCCAATCTCCTGTATTTCCTCCATTGGCATCTTTACTACGAGTTCTATCTGTTACATAATTACCATCTGTATCGTCATGACCATAAATTAAAACTACTTTGCTATTATCGTTAGGGTCTAAATCTGATTGTTTTAATACATTCCAAACATCTGGCGTATAATCTAAGAAGGTAGTATGACTATTAATAATTTCAGTAGCTAAAATATCTTTTAAAGAACTTCCTGTTAAGGTAAAGTCTACATCTTTATAATATTCTGATAATTCAGAAGGGATATTAAAACTTCCTGGATTACCATTGGCTGAAGCATTTATATTAATGATTACCGTTGCAGTAGAACAATTACTTGGCGTAATTGTACTGCAAATAGTATACTTAAAAGAATCTGTACCTACAAAATCTTGTGCTGGCGTGTATATAAAAGCATTATTGCTCTTAACTATAGTTCCATTTCTTGCAGAACTAGTCTCAAACGTTACTTTTACATTTCCTGAAGTATAAGTATCATTCTCTAAAAAACTAGCTAATACATTCTCTTTATTTTCTTCAGCTTCAAAGGAATCATCAACAGCTACTACTTTATCTTCTGTTGGTACAACATCACTATCACTTCCTCCACAATTAATAAACAACATTAAAATTGTTATTATTCCTATTATTTTCTTCATGATTCTATCTTAAATAATTAGTCTTTTTTATGTTTATCATGTACTTTGGTAGGTACATTATCATTCCATACTGTTAAAATATCTGTCGCTACACTTGCTCCACTTCCTGCTGCAATTGCAAACTGACTTCTCCACCCAGCTAAGGTTCCGCAAACATATAACCCTTCTTTTATTAAGTGGTTGAAATTACGTAACTGAATTCTATCTTTCATAGCATTTGCTCTAATATGACGCTCTACATATTGTTCTAAACCAGCTATTTCAAAAGGCTTTGAATAGTTTAGGGCTATAACAACTTTTTTACTGTAATATTCATTTTTATTAGTGATTATCTTATATCCATTTTCATCATCCAAAACAGCTATCACTTTTTCATTTTCAATTTGAGATACTTCTGGGTATAAATTTTTTAACTGATTTCTACCGCTTTCTAGAATATCTTTTCCTAAAGTTTCTGGAGCTAAGCCTAGAACATTATTAAAGAGAGCATCTTGTAGGTGAGAAGAACGCTGATGCATTATAATTCCAACTGTTTTTCCTTTTGCATATTCTTTAGTAAGTGCAGAACCTAAAACTAAAGCGCATTGCATACCTGATACTCCTCCTCCAACAATAAGTACATCAAAAACCATAGTTAAGCTACTAACATTTTAAAGTTAGCCGCAAATAATTTAACTGCAATAGCTAACAAGATTACACCAAATATTTTTCTTATAATTTTTATTCCGTTTGGTCCAATTACTTTTTCAATTTTTCTGGACGTTTTTAACACAATATAAATTACAATTACATTTAATAAAACGGCTACAATAATATTTTCAAGGTTAAATTCCGCACGTAATGAAAGTAGTGTTGTTAAGCTACCAGGACCTGCTATTAATGGGAAAGCTAAAGGAAAAACAGTTGCACTTAATGCTTCCTCATCATCTTCTTTGTAAAGAGTAATTCCTAATATCATTTCTAATGCTAGGAAAAACAAGATAAAAGCACCTGCCACTGCAAATGAGTGTACATCTATACCTATTAAATTTAATAGTCTCTGTCCTAAGAATAAAAACAGAATCATAATAAATCCTGCTATTACAGAAGCTTTTTCTGATTGAATGTGTCCTACTTTTTTACGTAAATCAATAATGATAGGAATGTTTCCAACAATATCAATTACCGCAAATAATACCATAAAGGCTGTGAAGATTTCTTTGAAGTTAAAGTCCATAGTTGCTATATTTTCGCGTGCAAAATTATATAAGTAATGTTACAATCTAGTATTTTTGCATTTAAATTTACAAGAAGTTAATATAAACTTCCCAATATTAAAGACATTTTATGTTTCAATTAGGAAAAACCATCGTTTCAGAAGACCTTATAGAAAAAGAGTTTGTTTGTAACTTATCTGCATGTAAAGGGGCTTGTTGTATAGATGGCGATGCGGGAGCACCCCTTGAAAAAGAGGAAACAATAATTTTAGAAGAAATATACCCAAAAATTAAACCTTTTTTACGAAAAGAAGGAATTGAAGCTATTGAAAAACAAGGTACTTGGATTACTAGTGATTTTGGTGAACTGGAAACTCCTTTAATTAATGATGCCGATTGTGCTTATGTTATTTTTGATGATAAAGGCACTGCCTTATGTGCCATTGAAGAAGCATATAACCAAGGTATTGTAGATTGGAAAAAACCCGTTTCTTGCCATTTGTATCCTGTTCGTGTAAAGGATTATAGTGAATTTGCTGCCGTAAACTACCACAAATGGGAAATTTGCGACGATGCTTGTTCTTTAGGTAAAGAATTACAAGTTCCTGTATACAAATTTGTAAAACAAGCTTTAATTAGAAAGTTCGGCCAAAACTGGTATGATGAACTTGAAAAAACAGCAGAAAAATATTTAAAAAAATAAGATAAAAAACGATGCTATTTAGCGTCGTTTTTTATCTTATTAGTATATATACTTAACTAATATTTCCCATTATTTTTCTATGTAAACGAATAGCATATCCATCAGATAAACCTGCAACATAGCTTGAAATTTGCATAATTCTATCATATAAGCTTTCTTTATCTTGTTGATATTCCTGTGGAATTAGATTAAGTACTAACTTATCATAATTAGATTGTTTATCATCAAATTTATTATTTAAAGCAGTTACAAAAACATCTAGAAGATCTGCTATGATTTTATATCCTGCAACTTCTTTTTCAACAACCTCTTTACTTCTGTAAATTTTATCAACACTTAATTTAATAATATCATTAATCTGAGCTTCATATTTACATTTATCTAATAACCCTTTATCAAAGGTTCCATTTAAAATAGCTTTTTCATTATCTAAAAAGATGGCTACTGCTTCATTAATTAATACTCCTATGGCTAAGGCACGTAAATAACTTACACGATCTTTAGTATGCTGTAATGAATGGTATTTTTTACTATCAATCGTATCTTTTACCAACTTAATCATATATTCTAAGGCATAATCTTCTTCAATTAAACCTAGATTGATTCCATCTTCAAAATCGATAATTGTATAACAAATATCATCAGCTGCTTCAACTAAGTATGCTAATGGGTGACGATAATAAGAAACTCCTTCAGATTCTTTTTTCAATAACCCTAAATCTTCAGCTACATCTAAAAAAGCATCTTTTTCTGACTGAAAAAAGCCGTATTTCTTATCTACAATATGATTTGTTGGTTTCTTTGGCAAACTCTCTTTAGGGTACTTTAAAAAAGCTCCTAGTGTTGCATATGACAAACGTAAACCTCCTTGAATTCCTTCTCTATTTTCTGTTAGGATTTTAAACCCGTTGGCATTTCCTTCAAAATCTATTAAATCTTGATATTCCGAATCAGTTAATTGATTTTTATACTGAAGACCTTTTCCCGTTTTAAAATATTCTCCAATGGCTTTTTCTCCTGAATGTCCGAATGGTGGATTCCCAATATCGTGCATTACTGATGCCGCAGCTACAATAGCTCCAAAATCATTAAAAGTGTATCCTAGTTCTTTTAATTTTGGGTGGCGCTCTAGTAATTCTTTACCTACTCTTCGTCCCAACGTGCGCCCTACAACTGATACTTCTAAACTATGCGTTAAACGTGTATGAACAAAATCGGTTTTTGATAATGGAATTACTTGTGTTTTATCTTGCAAACTACGAAAAGCCGATGAAAATATAATTCTATCAAAATCTACCTCAAAACCTAAACGAGTTTCATCTTGTTTTGCACGTTCACGTTTTTGGGTATCACCAAAACGTTTTAAAGAAAGGAGTTGTTCCCAGTTCATCATTCGTAAATAAAATTTTGTCGAAAATACAAAATCTTTACCCTAAACCTAGTTTTTCTTCTATATCATATTCTCTAATAACCTCTCTATCCGACGCAGCTACTTCTAACCATTCTGTAAAATTTTTCACCTTGTAATGTAAACATCCATCCATATAATAAGCTAATGACCATTCATTATCCTTTCTCTCTTCATGAGTTAACCAACACCATGCTCCTCCGTTTGAGTCTCCTATCATTAAAGAAAGTAAACTTTCTGTCATAATCTTCTCCTCTCCTAAATAAACAAATTCGTTTAAAGTTTTATTGTAATCGTATTCTTTATAAAAGCCTCCATTTTGGATGCTATCTATATTTTGTACAAAAACCCAATCGCCTCCATCTCCAAAATATTTCAGAAATAGTTTATATGACTTTGGGAGTTTTAGATTTAACTTCTCTTCAATCATTTTAATTTCTTCATCAGTTAATGTTTTTCCAACATTCTCATGATAATGGTAGTTTTCTAATAACCTAACTATACTTTTAGAAATAGGATGATTGTAATCAGTAGAATTCCTAAATTTATCTAGCAAACTTTTTGCTTTACTCCTAACAGCTTTTTTCTTTTCTATTTTACCTGAATCAATTCTGTTATTCTTTCTTAAAATAGCAACAGCGGCGGAAAAAATGCCAAGAATTATAAAATATTTTATCTCCATAGACCTCTAAAATATTAAAAAAGAGAAGCCTATCGACTTCTCTTTATCACTTTTAATTTAATTCTAGCTTAAGATCCACACATTAAACAATCGTCTGGTCCTTCTGCATTTTTAGAAGCTTCAACCATCGCTTTGAATTCATCTGTACTCATTGGCTTGTCTTCTTCCTTCTTTTCTATATTTAACGTAAACTGCTTCGCATTTACAGCAGATTTGGTACGTAAATAATACATTCCTGTTTTTAATCCAGATTTCCATGCGTAGAAGTGCATTGAGGTTAACTTCGCATAATCAGGATCTTGCATAAATAAGTTTAACGATTGAGATTGATCGATGAAGTACCCTCTATGACGTGCCATATCGATAATATCTTTCATACTCATTTCCCAAACGGTTTTGTATAAATCTTTTAAGTTTTGTGGAATAGCATCAATATGTTGAATTGATCCGTTGGCACGCATAATATCTTCCTTCATATCATTATCCCATAAACCTAACTCTACTAAATCTTCTAATAAATGTTTATTTACTACGATAAACTCTCCTGATAATACTCTACGTGTGTAGATATTAGAAGTATATGGTTCAAAAGCTTCATTGTTTCCTAATATTTGAGAGGTAGATGCTGTAGGCATTGGCGCTACTAATAATGAGTTACGAACTCCATGTTTTTTTACGTTTTTTCGTAGTTTTTCCCAATCCCAACGACCGCTCAACTCATCGTCTTTGATTCCCCACATATTGTGCTGGAATTCTCCTTGTGACATTGGAGATCCTTTGTAAGTTGAATAAGCTCCTTTAGTTTTAGCAACTTCCATTGATGAGGTTACAGAAGCAAAATACAAGGTTTCAAAAATTTCTTGATTTAATTTCTTTGCTTCTTCAGAAGTAAACGGTAAACGTAACATGATAAAAGCATCTGCTAACCCTTGAATTCCTAACCCTACCGGACGGTGACGGAAGTTTGAGTTTTCTGCTTCTTTTACTGGATAATAGTTACGATCGATTACCGTATCTAAATTACGGATTACCTTTTTAGTTACTTTAAATAGCTTTTGATGATCAAAAAACTTATTACCGTTTTCATCTTCAGCAACAAACATTGGTATTGCTATTGATGCTAAGTTACATACCGCTACTTCATCTTCAGCAGTATATTCCATAATCTCAGTACATAAGTTTGAAGAACGAATTGTTCCTAAATTCTTTTGATTTGATTTACGGTTTGCTGCATCTTTATATAACATGTACGGAGTACCTGTTTCTATTTGTGATTCTAAGATTTTCTCCCATAAATCACGCGCTTTAATAGTTTTTCTTCCTTTTCCAGCAGCTTCATAACTTGTATATAAACGCTCAAACTCTTCACCATAAGTGTCATATAAATGTGGACACTCATGCGGACACATTAACGTCCAGTCAGCATCTTCTTGTACGCGCTTCATGAATAAATCTGAAATCCACATAGCGTAGAACAAATCACGTGCACGCATTTCTTCTTTACCATGGTTTTTCTTCAAATCTAAGAAATCATAAATATCAGCGTGCCATGGTTCTAAATACATTGCAAATGAACCTTTACGCTTTCCTCCTCCTTGATCTACATAACGAGCTGTATCGTTAAATACTCGTAACATAGGTACAATTCCATTTGATGTTCCGTTAGTACCTGCAATATAACTTCCAGTAGCACGGATATTGTGAATAGATAAACCGATACCTCCAGCTGATTGTGAAATTTTAGCTGTTTGTTTTAAAGTATCATAAATTCCATCAATACTATCATCTTGCATTTGTAGTAAGAAACAAGACGACATTTGTGGTTTTGGCGTACCTGAATTAAATAACGTTGGCGTTGCATGGGTAAAATATTTTTTACTCATTAATTCGTATGTAGCAATTGCCTCGTCAATATCTTCTTTATGTATACCTATAGCAACACGCATTAACATTTGTTGCGGACGCTCAACAATGTTTCCGTTTAATTTTAATAAGTAAGAACGCTCTAATGTTTTAAAACCAAAATAATCGTAGTTAAAATCACGGCTATAGATAATTGTTGAATCTAATTTATCAGCATTATCCATGATAATTTTATACACATCATCTGCTAGTAAAGGAGCTTTATTTCCTGTACGTGGATTAATGTATTCGTATAAATCCGTCATTGTTTCCGAAAACGATTTCTTGGTGTTCTTATGTAAGTTAGATACGGCAATTCTAGCTGCTAATTTCGCATAATCAGGATGCGCAGTTGTCATTGTCGCAGCAATTTCAGCTGCTAAATTATCTAATTCAGAAGTAGTTACCCCATCATACAGTCCTTCAATAACACGCATTGCTACTTTTACTGGATCAACAATATTGTTTAATCCATAACACATTTTTCTAACCCTTGCTGTGATTTTATCGAACATCACAGGCTCTTTTCTGCCGTCTCTTTTTACTACATACATATTGATATTGTTTTTTTGGTTAATAGCGTCGCCAAAACATAGTTGTTTATGACAACATGTAAAATGTTAATACTTGTTTGTTTCTTTTGAAACGATTATAACGCTAAAGCACTGAAAAAAGTGCTCTAGCTGAGTAATACTGCATGTAGGGGAAATAGCAGCTTATTGGTTCCTAAAAATCTGCATCAAAGCTGATGCTTCCTGTACCACCTGATTTTACTCCAGCTTTTTGGTACTCTGATACTCTTTTTTCAAAGAAGTTAGTTTTCCCTTCCAAAGAAATCATTTCCATGAAGTCAAATGGATTGGTAGACTCATACTCTTTTTCACATCCGAATTCTAAAAGTAGTCTATCGGTAACATACTCTAAATATTGCGTCATTAACGTTGCATTCATACCTATTAAACTAACAGGTAGAGACTCGGTAATAAACTCTCTTTCAATATCTAAAGCTGAGATAATAATATTTCTTATTCTTTCTTTTGGCACTTTATTTACTAAGTGATTGTTGTGTAAGTGTACAGCAAAATCACAGTGCATACCCTCATCACGAGAAATTAACTCATTTGAGAATGTTAATCCAGGTAATAACCCACGTTTCTTTAACCAGAAAATTGAGCAAAAAGATCCTGAGAAGAAAATTCCTTCAACAGCGGCAAAAGCGATTAAACGCTCAGCAAACGAATCAGATTCGATCCATTTTAAAGCCCAATCTGCCTTCTTTTTAATTGCTGGAAAAACTTCAATTGCTTTGAATAATCTATCTTTCTCTTCTTCATCCTTAATATACGTATCAATTAATAATGAATACGTTTCAGAATGAATATTCTCCATCATGATTTGGAAACCATAAAAGAATTTTGCTTCCGAATATTGAACTTCGTTTACAAAGTTTTCTGCTAAATTTTCATTTACAATTCCATCAGATGCGGCAAAAAATGCTAAAACATGCTTAATAAAGTAACGCTCATCGTCTGTTAGTTTAGAATTCCAGTCTGTTAAGTCTGAATGTAAATCAATTTCTTCAGCAGTCCAAAAACAAGCTTGTTGCTTTTTATACCATTCCCATAAGTCATTATGTTGAATTGGAAAAATTACAAATCTGTCTTTATTTTCTTGTAAAATTGGTTCAATCGATGCCATGCTTTTTAAGCTCTTTTTAGTGTGTTATTTTTATTCCCTGAGTATAGAAACAAAGATTGGAAAATTTGCTAAATTCTGAAAGCTATACTTATTCACAAATCCCTTGAAGTTTTTAACAAATTACTTTTCCTTCTTCAATTTACAATATTTATAAGTTTTTACAAAAACTTATAAATCAATGTTTTAAAATTAAAAAAAACGCTTGATAAGTGATACTCACTGAGTTTCTTATTTTGTGTTTCAACATAAAAAAAGTGACACAAAATGTGTCACTTTTTAAACCTTAATTTTCTTGTTTTTTTTGGTTATTTCGTAACCTTTAAAACGTCTTCAATTATCTGTTCAATTTGTTTTTTTGGCAATGCTCCATGAGCCATTTGAGGATCATCGTTAGCAGGACAAAATAACATAGAAGGGATACTTCTTATTCCAAAAGCAGCTGCTAATTCTTGTTCTGCTTCTGTATCTATTTTATAAATATTAATTTTTCCATCATACTCTGTACTTAGTTCTTCCAAAACTGGAGCAAGTGCTTTACATGGTCCACACCAATCAGCATAAAAATCAATTATTACAGGTAAATCTCCTTCAAATTTCCATTCTTTATTTTCTTCATAGTTAAAAACCTTTTTAAAAAAAGCTTCTTTGTTTAAATTTTCAGTCATGCTTATTATATTATAATTATGTAAAGGTAGTCGTTTTTATTTCAATAGATTTACAAGGGCCTTTTTGTTAAAGTCATCTTAAAATAAATTGCTGTGAATGTTTTTCTTCTAACTTTGGTCTAATTAACCAATTTTTTTAATCATGAAAAAAATCCTTCTTCCCATTATTTGTGCAGGAACTATTTTAGTTTCTTGTAAAGAAGAAAAGCAACCTAAAAACAATATTAGTGTGAGTTATCCAGAAACAACTAAAAAACCTGTTGTAGATGAATATTTTGGAACTAAAGTAACCGATAACTATCGTTGGTTAGAAGACGATAGAAGTACTGAAACTGAAGCTTGGGTAAAAGCTGAAAACGAAGTTACTTTCGATTACTTAGACAAAATTCCATATCGTGAACAATTAAAAAATCGTTTATCTGAGTTATGGAACTACGAAAAAGTAGGAACTCCATTTAAAGAAGGTGATTATACTTATTTTTATAAAAACAACGGGT
This sequence comes from Tenacibaculum sp. TB-53, assembly GCF_059716285.2. Taxonomy (NCBI): domain Bacteria; kingdom Pseudomonadati; phylum Bacteroidota; class Flavobacteriia; order Flavobacteriales; family Flavobacteriaceae; genus Tenacibaculum; species Tenacibaculum sp. TB-53. The sequence continues at coordinate 2,745,951 of NZ_CM202790.1, forward strand.
TACAAAATCAATATGTTTTATATAGAAAGGATAAAGATGGTAAAGAAGAGGTTTTCTTAGATCCTAATACGTTTGCTGAAGATGGAACTACATCATTAGGCTCAGTAAGTTTTACCAAAGATGGAAAAACTGTAGCCTATTCAATTTCTGAAGGAGGAAGCGATTGGAGAAAGGTTATTATAATGGATGCAGAAACCAAAGAAATTAAAGAAGATACTTTAGTAGATGTAAAATTCTCTGGAATTGCTTGGAGAGGAAACGAAGGTTTTTACTATTCTAGTTACGACAAACCTAAAGGAAGTGAGTTATCTGCAAAAACAGATCAACATAAATTATATTTCCACAAATTAGGAACTCCTCAAAGTTCTGATGAAATTATTTTTGGAGCTACTCCAGAAGAAAAACACCGTTATGTTGGTGGGTATTTAACAGAGGATAACAATTACTTATTTGTATCTGCTTCAACCTCAACTTCAGGAAACAAGTTGTTTATTAAGGATTTAACAGACCCTAATAGCAAATTAACACCAATCATTAACAATTTTGATAGCGACACTGGTGTTATTGATAGTAAAGGAAGTAAGTTATACTTAGTAACCAACTTAAATGCACCTAACAAGAAAATTGTTACTGTAGATGCTGCAAACCCAACACCAGAAAACTGGGTAGATTTTATTCCTGAAACTGAAAATGTATTATCTCCATCAACAGGGTCTGGATATTTCTTTGCAAAGTATATGGTAGATGCAGTATCTAAAGTATTACAATATGATTTTGATGGAAAATTAATCCGTGAAGTAAAATTACCAGGTGTAGGTTCTGCAGGTGGTTTTGGAGGAAAAACAGATGCAAAAGAATTATATTTCTCTTTTACCAACTACAATACTCCAAGTTCTTCATACAAATTCAATCCAGAAGATGGAACTTATGAATTATACTGGAAACCTGCTATTTCGTTCAACGCAGATGAGTATGAAAGTAAACAAGTATTCTACACGTCAAAAGATGGAACAAAAGTTCCTATGATTATTACCTATAAAAAAGGATTAGAGTTAAACGGTAAAAATCCAACTATTTTATATGGTTATGGCGGATTCAATGTAAGCTTAACTCCTAGCTTTAGTATTGCCAATGCCGTTTGGATGGAACAAGGTGGTGTATATGCTGTACCAAACTTACGTGGTGGTGGTGAATATGGTAAAAAATGGCACGATGCAGGTACACAGTTAAAAAAGCAAAATGTATTTGATGATTTTATTGCTGCTGCTGAATACCTAATTAAAGAAAATTATACTTCTTCTGATTACTTAGCTATTAGAGGAGGATCAAACGGAGGTTTATTAGTAGGAGCTACGATGACACAACGTCCTGATTTAATGAAGGTAGCTTTACCTGCTGTAGGCGTATTAGATATGTTACGTTACCACACATTTACAGCTGGGGCTGGTTGGGCGTATGACTACGGAACTTCTGAACAAAGCAAAGAAATGTTTGAATACTTAAAAGGATATTCACCAGTACACAATGTAAAAGAAGGTACTCAATATCCTGCAACTATGGTAACCACAGGAGACCATGACGATCGTGTAGTACCAGCTCACAGTTTTAAGTTTGCTGCTGAATTACAAGAGAAACAACAAGGAGACAACCCTGTATTAATTAGAATTGAAACCAATGCGGGTCATGGAGCAGGAACTCCTGTAGCAAAAACTATTGAGCAGTATGCTGATATTTTTGGATTTACATTATTCAACATGGGCTTTGAAACATTACCAAATGCTCCAAAATCGAAAATAAAAAGTTAAAAACTGTAACATTTTTATAAAAACAGACTCTTATTTAGAGTAAATTTACTACCTCGGGGCAAAATCCTCGAGGTAGTTTGTTAAAATTAAGATTCATTCAAAAAACATTAAAAATGAAAACCATTCACAAAATGCTGTTTACTACTGCCGTTGCTTCTTTAGGAGTTATTGCATGTAAAACAGATAAAAAGCCTGAAGAAAAAGTACAGGCAATTGTTTTAGAAAACATGGATACTTCGGTTAAGCCTACCGATGATTTCTTTAGATATGTTAACGGTTCTTGGATTGATAACACTGAAATTCCTGCTGATGAAACTTCTTGGGGAGGATTTAATCAATTAAGAAAAACCACTACCAAAGATGTATTAGCTATCTTAAACAAGGCTATTGAAGAAGGTAACTTCCCAAAAATAAAAGATGCTGAAGGAAAAGAAATAGATTCTGATCAAGAAAAAGCGGTAAACTACTACGAAACCATCATGGATACCGTAGCTAGAAATAAAGCAGGTAAAGCACCTGTACAACCTTTCCTTCAAAAAATTGAAGAAATTAAAGACTTAAACGACGTACAAACTTTCATTACCAATATGGCTCCTTATGGAGGTGCCGGTTTTTATGGTTTTGGCGTTTTTAATGACCTTAAGAACAGTAGTATGAATGCTGGTTACATGGGAGCTGGCGGACTTGGTTTATCAAGAGATTACTACGTAGATGAAAAGGTAAAAGACAAGCTTGAAAAATATGAGGTGTTTGTAGCTAAAATGTTGCAAGAGTTTGGTGATGATGAAGCTACAGCTAAAAAGAATGCAGCAACTATTGTTGCTTTTGAAAAGAGTTTAGCTGAACCTAGAATGACAAAAGAAGAGCGTAGAGATACACGTAAAATTTACAACCCAATGACCCTTGCTGAATTAGCTGAATTGGCTCCTGTAATTGATTGGGAAGCTCATTTAAAAGGAATTGGTGTTGATCTTGAAGGATTAGATGGTTCTAAAGGTCTTGAAAAGATTATTGTTACAGATCCAGGATATTTCAAAGCAATGAATGAAGTACTTAAAAATAGTCCTATTGAAACAGTTAAATTATCATTACGTTGGAATGCTATTAACAACTCATTAGGTTTATTATCTACTGATTTAGAAAAAGCTAACTGGGAATTCTACAGTAAAGAAATGCGTGGAGCTAAACGACAACGTCCAAGAGACGAACGTGCTTTAGCTAATTTAAATGGAGCTATTGGCGAAGCTTTAGGTAAGTTATATGTAGATGAGAAATTTCCACCAGAAGCGAAGCAAAAAGCTAAGGAAATGATTGATAACGTAATGTTAGGTTTTGAAAAACGTATTGCGCAATTACCTTGGATGAGTGCTGAAACTAAAGAAAAAGCTTTAGAAAAATTACACAAATTAACTGTTAAAATTGCATATCCTGATAAATGGAAAGACTACTCAACTTTACTTGTTAAAGGATTAGATGAGGGAGGTACATATTTTGACAACGCTGTTAATGTTCGCAAGTGGAACTTTGAAAAAGATATGGCCAAGTTAGGTAAAGAAGTGGATAGAACTGAATGGGGAATGTCTCCTCAAACAGTAAACGCTTACTTTAACCCTGTAAACAATGAAATCGTATTCCCAGCAGCTATTTTACAACCTCCTTTCTATAACTACAAAGCTGATGAAGCTGTAAACTATGGAGGAATTGGAGCTGTTATTGGCCACGAAATTTCACATAGTTTTGATGATTCTGGAGCTCGTTTTGACGGTGACGGAAACTTAAAAAATTGGTGGACAGAAGAAGATTCAGAAAAGTTCAAAGAAGCAGGAAGTAAATTAATAAAGCAATTTAGTGATATTGTTGCTATTGATAGTATGAACTTAAATGGTGAGTTTACTTTAGGTGAAAATATTGGTGATTTAGGTGGTGTACAAGCTGCTTATGAAGGATTACAAATTTTCTTAGAAAAGAATGGTCGTCCAGAAAAAATTGACGGATTTACTCCTGAACAACGTTTCTTCCTTTCTTGGGGAACTATTTGGAGAACTAAAATGCGTGATGAAGCATTAAAAAACCGTATCATGACTGATACGCATGCTCCTGGAATGTACAGAGCTTATATGCCTCTTAAAAACGTAGATGCTTTTTATGAAGCATTTGATGTTAAAGAAGGAGACAAAATGTACTTAAAACCAGAAGATCGTGTAAGAATTTGGTAAATTCAATTAAAAAATAAGTACCTTTAAACCAGTGTATATACACTGGTTTTTTGTTTTCCAAAAATTAACAACAAGTTTTGTATATTCCAAAAAATAGTAAGTAATTCGCCCTCCTTAATTTTTAATAGAATGAGACTAATTGGAAGGATTGAAAAAATATCCTTTTTAAACTGGGAAATAGAAGATTTACCTGTAAAAATTGATACAGGAGCCTATACTTCTGCAATACATTGTAAGCATATTGAAGAAAAAGACGGTGTGTTAGAGTTTATATTACTCTGCCCAAAAACAGAAAAATATAATAATAAATTGCTTCAAACAACAAAGTATAAAGTAAAAAGCATAAGAAGCTCAAACGGAAAGAAACAAAAAAGATATGTTGTTTCTACATCCGCTATTTTTTATGGTAAAAAATATAAAATAAAGCTATCGTTATCAGATAGAGGTAAAATGAATTATCCAGTATTAATTGGTAGAAAATTTTTAAACAAAAAATTTATTGTGGACGTTTCACAAAAAAACATCACATCAAAAGAAATATAAAAAATGAAAATTGTTGTTCTTTCTAGAAACCCTAAATTATATTCAACCAAACGCTTAGTAGAAGCAGGCGAAAAAAGAGGACATGAAATGGTCGTATTAGACCATACCAAATGTGATCTTATTATCGAAAAAAGAAAGCCTGCGATAGTATACAACCATGAGCTTGTAACCGATGTTGACGCTATTATTCCTCGTATTGGTGCTTCAGTTACTTTTTATGGTACCGCAGTTGTACGTCAATTCGAAATGATGAAAGTATTTTCTGCTGTAGAGTCTCAAGCTTTGGTACGCTCTAGAGATAAACTAAGTAGTTTACAAGTACTTTCAAGAGCAAATTTAGGACTTCCAAAAACGGTTTTCACTAATTATTCAAAAGACACTTCAGAAATTATAAAAAAAGTAGGAGGAGCTCCTTTAATTGTTAAACTTTTAGAAGGAACACAAGGCTTAGGTGTTGTGTTAGCAGAAACCAAAAAAGCCGCAGAATCTGTTATAGAAGCTTTTAATGGTTTGCAAGCTCGTGTAATTGTTCAAGAATATATTAAAGAAGCTAAAGGTGCTGATATTCGTGTTTTTGTGGTAGATGGTGTTGTTGTTGGAGCTATGAAGCGTCAAGGAAAAGAAGGTGAATTTAGATCCAACCTACATAGGGGAGGAACTTCAGAAATTATAGAATTAACTGATGAAGAAGAAAACGCTGCTTTAAAAGCTGTAAAAGCAATGAAATTAGGTATCGCCGGTGTAGACATGTTACAGTCTGATAGAGGTCCTTTGATTTTAGAAGTTAATTCTTCTCCTGGTTTAGAGGGCATTGAAAAAGCCACTGGAAAAGATATAGCAAAAAGTATTATACGTTACGTAGAAAGAAGTGCTTAAAAACAAAACCGACATTATTTAATGTCGGTTTTGTTTTAATATTTAATCTGCTAATTCCATACAGTTAAATCCTTTTTCTTTTACTTTATTTATAATGTCAGCTTCTGTTATAATATCAGTTGCCTCTATTCTTAAAACATTATCAACATCTTCAAGATCAATAGATATATTAATTATATTATTATCTTTATTGAATAACTGACGTATAGAATCTTCTTTTTTCTTTGTGTCAATATCGGTTCCATAGATAAATAGTTTCATAACTCAATGGTTTTTATTCTTGTTCCGTTTCTTTATTTAATTTGTCTACATATTTTTGATAAGCTTCACTGCCTTCTTCTTTCCAAAACCTATCATAATGTTCCCATTCTGAAAACTTTCCTTTACAGTTCTTTTCATAATGTGATTTGAACTTGTGTTTTCTTCTTTTGTTAGAATATTTCTTTGATTTATGTTTTCCTCCACACTCACTAGAAGAAAATAAAATTTTAGCTAAAATAAATAACCCTACTGCTTGCCAGTAGTTAATAACTGATAATCCAAAAATATCTGGCATAAGGTTATTCCAAAGCCACATAATTGCATATCCAAAAAGTATTGCAAGCATTAAAACTGCAATTATTCCGAATATTATTCTTCCTACAAATATTCCTGGAGATTCTCCATCTCTTCTTTCTTTAAACAAATTTTCCATCTTTTATTTTTATTTTTTGTTTTCAATTTTTCTAAGTAATATTCCTAATGCTCGATGTCTTCTTGACATTAATGTTCCAACAGGTACTTTAAGTTCCTCCGATAGTTCATTGTATGTGTACCCTTCAAAATCAATAGCTATAATTATTTCTTTATATACAGGTTTAAGGTTCATTATTCTTAATTCTAGTTCCTTTTTCATTACTTCAGAGTACGTATTATCAGGAGTACCATATAAAACCTCTGTAAATTCAATCAGTTTTATTTCATCAATATCTGAAGCTGAAGCTTCGTATTTCTTTCTTCTTAAATTATCAATGATTTTATTTTTTAGAGACCTGTAAACAAAGCTAGCTACATTGTTTATAGGTGAATTTCCATTAACTCCAGAAAACAATTTTAAAGCAACTTCTTGAATAATATCTTCTGCATCTTGATGAATACTTTGTTTAATTTTAGTTCCAACATAAGACTTAAGGGCACCATATTCTTTATCAAAAAAGGCTTTTAATTTCTTTTTATTTTCCGTTTCTTGGTTCATTTATAGGCTTTCTTTGAGCTCCTCAATTATAAAGACGTACTTTTTATTTTCTATTGCATTTTTTTAAAAAAACTCTTCATACCATTTATAACAAATATACTTAGAGCTAATTTTTAAAAAAGAAGACTATTTAAAGAGAAACTTGGAATGAAAAATCTTGTTTATAATTTATCTTAAACCTTTATGTATTTTTGCAACCATGCTACAAGTAAATAATATTTCATTCACTTATCCATCTAAAGAAAAAACCTTAGAAAACATCCATTTTACACTTCAAAAAGGTGAGCACTTGTGTGTAATGGGTGAAAGCGGTTGTGGAAAATCTACACTTTTAAAAATTGTATATGGTTTACTAGATGTTGATAAAGGGAACTTATATTGGAATGATATTCAAATTTTAGGACCTGAACATCATTTAGTTCCTGGAATGGAGTTTTTCAAATATGTAGCGCAAGATTTTGACTTAATGCCTTTCACATCTGTAAGTGAAAATATTAAAAAGTTCTTGTCACGATTTTACCCTAAAGAAGCTGAAGAAAGAACACAAGAACTTCTTGATGTTATTGAAATGACTGAATTAGCGAACGAAAAAGTTAAAAACTTAAGTGGTGGACAGCAACAAAGAGTAGCCATTGCTAGAGCGTTGGCTAAAGAACCAGAATTATTATTGTTAGACGAACCTTTCAGTCAAATAGATAACTTTAAAAAGAACTCATTAAGAAGACGATTGTTTGCTTATTTAAAAAAGAAAAATATTGCCTGTATTGTTGCTACGCACGATGGAAATGATGCTCTTTCTTTTGCTGATACCATGATGGTAATCCGTAACAACCAAATCATTGCGCATGACAGTCCAGCAAACTTATATAAAAACCCAAAAGAAAAGTATGTTGCTTCTTTATTTGATGATGTAAACGAACTTACCATAAATAAACAAACATTATTACTATATCCTAACTTACTTGAGATTACCAAAAAACCATCAAAACTAGAAGGAACTGTATTGAAATCTTATTTTAAGGGGGGGTATTGGCTAATAGAAGTTGCTTATAACAACCAATCCATTTTTATAAACCACTTTGAAAATATTGAGCATAAAAAAACAGTCTCATTTAAGTTAAAAGAGACTGTTTAAACCAATAATAACTATCTCTATAATTATTACTCAACTATCTTAAAATAAATTATTTTCTAAAAAAAATACACCCTTACCATCTTAAACACCAAAAGATAAAAGTGTATTATAGCTTCTTTTTCTGTTCTGGTTATAACAACCTTTCCTGCATGTAAAACAAGTTATTTTTGTTTTACCCTACTTTTTCTTAAAAAATTTCTCTAATGACACTTTTTAATCCATTGAACTCAAAAGATTCTCCTTCCTTTTTACCTAAAATAAACTTTCCTATGGGTGAAGATGGAGATATTGCAAAGTATTTTTTATTTTCAAAAGTTAACAATCCTACACTCACACTAATAAAATAGTTTATAGTTGAGGTGGTTATAACTACACTGCCTAAATGAGCAATTTTTGAAGTTGTATCTGTATTAATTTTAGCAAGTGTTTCTTTCATTTGAGCAATTCCACTAAGTTGCTGACTCGCTTTTTCCATTTCTAACTGTAGCATTGCCCTACCGGTTTCATGTTTATCTCCTGCAGAACTTTTTGTTTCAGATTGTAATGCTTTTTGATGAGAAGAAATTGTTTCTTCTACAGTTTGTAAACGTTTATTTACATACAACTCACATTGTTTGTATAGTTCTTCTTTAATATTCATTTCTTACTTTTCTAAGTAATACTAATTTACAAGTTGTGCTAACTCTTTTCCTACCAAACTTCCTATAGCAACTCCCATTCCTCCTAATCGTACACCACAAAACACATTATTTGAAAGCTGTTTTACAATCGCTTTTTTCTGATTTCCAACCCCCATAATTCCACTCCAGCGATGCTCTATTTCAACTTTAGTATTCGGTAAAATTGTTGTTTTTAAAATTTCTTCTAGTTTATTTTGAATAAGCAATGTTTGTCCAAACTCAGCAGTTTCTTCACCTTTAAAATCCAAATTTCTTCCTCCTCCAAACAAAATTCTATTATCAATATTTCTAAAATAATAATATCCTTTATCTAGGTGAAAGGTTCCTTTTATATGTAAGTTTTCAATTGGTTTCGTAATTAATACTTGTGATCTAGCTGGTTTCACGCTTTCATTTAATAATTGATTTGCAAAACCATTAGTAGCAATAAATAGTTTTTTTGTGTTAAATGTAATTTGGTTCGTTTCAACCTCTATTTGATCATTGTTTTCTATAAATTCTTTAACTTGAATATTATTGATAATTTTTATTCCTGAAGACAATGTCTTTTTTAACAAATTAGCCGCCATTTTACCAGTATCTATTTGCCCTTCAAACTGGTTGGTTATATATTGTTGATGAATATTTTGAAACTCAAACTTGTTATCATCAACCGAAAAAACATCCTTAGAAAACAACGGCTTTAAAAGCTCATTTATCGATGTTTTTTGCTCTAAACACGATTCGTATAATTCTGTTGTTAAGAACAATTCATATCCTTTATTTTGTTGAAAATCTATGTTTTTATCGCCCAGTGTGGTGCGTAAAAGCTGTAAACCTTGCCAACGTTTTTTTACCAAGCTAAAAACCTCTTCTTCGGTATGTGTATTTAAATCATCTATCAGTTCAGATAAACTTCCAAAACAAGCAAAACCTGCATTTTTAGTGCTGGCTCCTTGTGGTAACACTCCTTTTTCTAAAACTAGAATTTTTGCCTTGGGGTATTTTTCTCTTAATTGTAATGCACAATTTAACCCCACAATTCCACTTCCTACTACAGTAAAATCAACATTTGTAAACCACTCTTTTAGTTCCCAGTAACTGAAATTCAACTTCATATAAATCTGATTATATTTGTGACTTGGCACACTCCTTGAATGTCTAAATTTAAACATTAAAAAACAACTCTATGAAATTAATTGTAATCTTAATTTTAGCTCTAAGCTTTACTAAATGCGCAAGTGTAAAAATGGAGAACAATCATCCTTTCAAAATAGAATCTGCAAGTTATTCTCATGTAACAGGAGGTGTAAAAGGTAGTTATAACTCTACTAACTTGATTATTAATTTTACTGCTGAGAAGCCAGTTGACTTTCAAAAAGTATATTTTCAAAATAGGATTACCAAGGCTATTGTTGAGCAACATAACGATAAACAATACATTACTGCTCGTTATAAAACCTCATCTAATGAGTTAAATGATCTTATTTTACATGCTGACCCAAAAAAAGAGTTTGGTAACACTCCTGCAGAAGAATTTCCTTTTGAATTAAAAGAAAATGAAGCAATGGTTTCTTATATTATTGAAGAGAAAACACACTACGTTAAAATAGAAAACATTATAAAAAAAGATAAGGTCTTTATGCAATAAAAACCTTAGCATCGAATAACTTTAAACACCTCTTTTTTGAGGTGTTTTTTATTTTTGGCACGTAATTTGAAAACCTATAAGCATAACCATAAAATGAATGCTTATGAAACGTATAAAATTACTTTTAATACTACTTATTGGTGGTGTAACACTTACGTCATGTGTTGTAAGAAATGAAATTGTAGATGATGGTTTTTCTTTAAACGAATATATTTCAAGTTATGATTTATGGTATGTAGATTATCACAGAACAACTGGTAGTGGCGAAGTTCCTTTTTTATCAAGAGCTTTTACTATTTCTTTTTTAAACGGAACCATGTATGCAAATAATAATATTGTTGATATTGGTAAAACAGGAAATGGTTTAGGTATAGCTGTTGGTAACTATGGTACATACGGAACAATTTTAGAAACGCGTCATGATATAGATGGATATTTTGAATTTGATGTAGTACAACTTTCTAATAACGAAATTAGAATTGATGATTTATCACAAAATGTAAGTTATTATCTAGTAGGGTATCAAACAGATACATTTGATTATAACATGTTGTTTTATGAAAATATTGAGTATTTCTTACAAGAATTTAAAGCTTGGGAAAGAACTGATGAAACTGGAGGTACTCCAAATCCTTTTGATAACGAGCATTATCTAAAATTTACTCATAAAAATGATGTGACATTCTATTCATCACATGACCCTTTTGGCACAAATGTTGATTATATAAATTGGGATTTTGAAGGAAGTTATATTGTTAGAAATGTTATAGGAGAAAACAATCTAAAATATTTAACACTTAATTATGATAACGGAGATACTGAAGAGTTTGATTTAACCGTTATAAATGACGAAACAATACGATTAAAGCACGTAAGTTCAAGAACAACATATATTTTTTCTGGTATAGAATTTATCCAGTATTTAAAAGCAGAAAAAACAAGTACTACAAAACCAGCTGTAAGGAGTAGCGGTAGAAAACGTACTAAAATAAAAAGAGAAACAGTTCCTAAAAGGAAATAAAAATAAAGTTTGGTTAGTTGATTTTTGGTTGGTGTAGTAGCCAACTAAAAGAAACCGCTCCGCTAGGGGCGGTTTTTCATTTTATAATGGTAGCTTAACATAAAAAATATTACCTTTATACAAAACAAAAAACCATGCAACAAACTGCTTTAATTACTGGAGCAACCTCAGGTATTGGTAAGGCAACCGCTCAACTTTTTTCTAAAAATAACATCAACTTAATTCTTTGTGGTAGACGTGTTGAAAAGCTACAAAAACTGCAACAAGAATTATCAAAATTTACCAAAGTACATATACTTCAGTTTGATGTTCGTTATAACGAAGAAGTACAAAATGCGATCAACAGTTTACCTGACGAATTTAAACATATTGATATTCTTATTAACAATGCTGGAAATGCTCATGGATTAAACAGCATTCAAAATGGAAATATTGACGATTGGGACGCTATGATTGACGGAAACGTTAAAGGCTTATTATACGTTTCAAAAGCTATTATTCCTCAAATGGTAGAACGAAACAATGGTTTCATTGTAAATATTGGCTCTATCGCAGGAAAAGATGTGTATCCTAACGGAAATGTGTATTGTGCGTCAAAGTTCGCTGTAAACGCTTTAAATAAAGGAATGCGTATTGATTTGAATCAACACAACATTCGCGTATGTGCCATTCACCCAGGATTGGTAGAAACTGAGTTTTCTGATGTTCGTTTTAAAGGAGATTCTGAAAGAGCTAAAACTGTATATCAAGGATACAAAGCACTACAACCTGAAGATATAGCAGACATTATTCACTTTGTAGTTACTCGTCCGTATCATGTAAATATTGAAGATTTAATTGTATACCCTACAGCGCAAGCTAGTGCAACTATTGTGAACAAAAACGCTTAAGTTGTGATTAACAAACGTCTTTTAATTAAAAACTTACTGTCTCATAACGACGAGAATAGTTTTTATGATAAAAAACAAAAATTATCCTTTGGTTCTAAAGAAGGAAAAGCTAAGTTTATAAAACACGTTTGTGCACTTTCTAATTCAAACCCTAACAACAACTCATATATTGTTATTGGTATTGAGGATGAAGAAAATAAAATTATAGGAGTTGATTTTTATGATGATAGCAAAATTCAAAATTTGGTAAATGCTTATCTGAATAATCCACCAAAAATAGAATATGAAAATGTTCCTTTTCCACGTTTGCAACGCCACAAAGTAATTGGATTAGTAACTATTTATCCTACCAAATTAATTACCTCTTTAGCCAAAAATGTCTGGAAATATCGTAAAGGAACTATTTTTTATCGTAGAGGTAGTAATTCTATGCCTGCTGAAGAAGGTTTTATTTTAAAGAATAACAACAAAGCTATTGTTGAAGCCATTGAAAAAAACGCAAGTAACAATATTCAACTTACCCTTGATGGCGTTTTCGACTTTATTAATAGGCACAAACCAGAATATAATCCGCAATACAAAGTATTTAACGAACAGTTTGTGCTTTGTTGGGCAGGAAAAAAGAAAATTATAAATAATGAAGCGTTTTTTACTCGTGTTGATATTGAGTTGGTAAACGAACAAGTACGTTTGTTTTTTTCTTCGTTAGATGATGTACAAATTAGTTACAACGAACAGTCTTTTATTATCACCGAATACATTGTTTTAGGGATTGATAAGAGTGAAAAACGCTATCCGTTAGAAAAAACCATTATTAACTTTAAAGATAACGGAAAGCATGATATTGTTACGGAATTTTTATTTGAAGCTCCTCAATACCATAACGATATTTTACAACTTATTTATGATAATAATAATAGTATTGTCGCTAAAATTATGAACGACAAACCTCTTTCTGTTATTGAACATGAAGATGTATATCGACTACCTACTACCTATCTAATCTGTTATTTAAATGGATTTGAAATTGCTCCTCTACAACTTAAAAAAGCAAAAAATTATATCAAAAACTTAGAAGATAAAACTACCTATATTAAATACAAAGAAGCTATGCGAGTAATACGAAAAGTAAAATATCATTAAGAGATTTTTAAGACCTTATCTTAAATAATTGTTAAGTGTCTGTTTTTGGTGAAACGTTTTGTTTTAATAGGCGTCTTTTAGCTGTAACCTAATCATAAAAACACAACATCATGAAAAAATTAATTTTATCAGCTTTAGCAATTACTTTATCCTTCGGAACTATTACTGCTACTTCAACTCCATATGAAACACCTGTTAAAACTAACCTAGAATACCCTAATGTAAGTACTTTTTGTAAATTAATTAGAGCTGGAAACTTTGAGGCTGTAAAAGCTATGGTTGAAAACGGAACAGATATTAACAGAAAGTCTACAGGACTAACTCCTTTAATGTTTGCTGCTAGATATAACAAAGCAGATATTGTTCAATTATTAATTGATAACGGAGCAAAATTAAAAACAAAGTCTGAAAGAGGATATACTGCCTTAGAATATGCTAAAATGTCAAAAGCACATGAGTCTTATAAAGTTATTGCTAAAGCTTTAGGAAAGTAATATAACCAAGACTTTGAGTCGACCTAGTATAGGTTGATAGTTTTTATAAAGTATTAATTTAGATCTTTGAAATTTAGCTTCAAAGATCTTTTAGTATAAGCTATACTGATTCTTTTACAAGTTTGTTTAAATCTTTACATTTATAAATAAAGAATTCTTAATAAATATTAATACAAATAATGTTAGAATGATGAAAAATACGAAGTAAAGAGTTGATATTGTATAATACAAAAGAACGTATTTATCATATGAAATGCTAATACCTACATAAAACAATAAGCAAAATAAAATTAGAATAAAAACAAAATACAGATAAGACAACTTTCTTATCTGTATTTTAATTATTTCTAATTCTAGAAAATAGTAACGCTTTAATACGGTTAAGTTTTATTTTTATCCTTTAAAGCTAGCTTTTAAGAACTCTGAGTTCATACGAGCAATGTTTTCTAAAGAAATTCCTTTCGGGCATTCAATTTCACAAGCTCCAGTATTAGTACAGTTACCAAAACCTTCTAAATCCATTTGAGCAACCATGTTTTTAACACGCTCAGTCGCTTCAACCTGTCCTTGAGGTAATAAAGCATATTGAGATACTTTTGCTCCAACAAATAACATGGCAGATGAGTTTTTACAAGTAGCAACACAAGCACCACAACCAATACATGTGGCAGCATCCATTGCTTTATCAGCATTTTCTTTAGGAACCAAGATAGCATTGGCATCTGTGGTGTTTCCTGATGTGTTTACTGAAATATAACCGCCTGCTTGTTGAATTCTTTCAAAAGAACCTCTATCAACCACTAAATCTTTAATTACTGGAAAAGCAGCAGCTCTAAATGGTTCAATTGTAATAGTATCTCCATCGTTAAACATACGCATGTGCAACTGACATGTAGTTACTCCACGATCTGGTCCGTGTGCTTCACCGTTAATATACATTGAACACATTCCGCAGATTCCTTCACGACAGTCGTGGTCGAATGCTACAGGCTCTTCACCAGCATTAACTAATTGTTCGTTTAATACGTCCATCATTTCTAAGAAAGACATATGCTCAGAAATATCGGTCACCTTATATTCGACCATTTTTCCTTTATCACTTGCGTTTTTTTGACGCCAAATTTTAAGTGTTAAATTCATAATTCTCTCTTATTTGTATGAACGTTGTTTTAATTCAATATCGTTAAACTCTAATTCTTCTTTGTGTAATACAGCATCAGCTGGCTCTCCTTTATACTCCCATGCAGCTACATAAGCAAAGTTTGCATCATCACGTTTTGCTTCTCCTTTTTGAGGTCCGTCTAATTCAACAGACTCTTCTCTAAAGTGTCCTCCACAAGATTCAGTTCTGTTTAAGGCATCTTTAGCAAATAATTCTCCTAACTCTAAGAAATCAGCTACTCTTCCAGCTTTTTCTAATTCTGGGTTCATTTCATTAGCCTCTCCAGGAACTTTTACGTTTTTCCAGAAATCTTCACGTAACTCTTTAATTTCAGCCATCGCTTCTTTTAAACCTTTTTCGTTACGTGCCATTCCACATTTTTCCCACATAATTTTTCCTAATTTTTTGTGGTAGTAATCTACAGAATGCTCTCCTTTATTGTTAATGAAGAAATTAATACGATCTTTAACCGCTTTTTCAGCTTCTTCAAATTCTTTAGTTTCTGTTGAAATTTTACCTGTACGGATATCATTAGATAAATAATCACCAATTGTATAAGGTAACACGAAGTATCCGTCAGCTAAACCTTGCATTAATGCAGAAGCCCCTAAACGGTTGGCACCGTGATCAGAGAAGTTTGCTTCACCAATAGCATAACAACCATCAATAGTAGTCATTAAGTTATAATCTACCCAAATTCCACCCATGGTGTAGTGAGTTGCAGGATAAATCATCATTGGTGTTTTGTAAGGATTGTCATCTACAATCTTTTCATACATTTGGAATAAGTTCCCGTACTTAGCTTCTACTATTTTTTCACCTTCAGCAATAATTTTCTCTTGTGAAGGGTTTTTAATTCCATGTAATTTACATTGCTCTTTACCGTAACGCTCAATAGCTGATTTAAAATCTAAGTAAACAGCTTCACCAGTAGCATTTACACCATAACCAGCATCACAACGCTCTTTTGCAGCACGAGAAGCCACATCTCGAGGTACTAAGTTACCAAAGGCAGGATATCTTCTTTCTAAGTAGTAATCTCTATCTTCTTCAGCAATTTGAGTTGGTTTTAATTTTCCTTCTCTAATAGCTAATACATCTTCCATTTTCTTAGGAACCCAAATACGACCATCGTTACGTAACGATTCAGACATTAGGGTTAGTTTAGACTGATAGTCTCCTGAACGTGGAATACAAGTTGGGTGAATTTGCGTATAACAAGGGTTCGCAAAGAAAGCTCCTTTTTTGTGAACTTTCCAAGCAGCAGTTGCGTTAGATCCCATTGCGTTAGTTGATAAGAAATATACATTTCCGTATCCACCAGAAGCAATTACTACTGCATGTGCAGAGTGACGCTCAATTTCACCAGTAACTAAGTTACGAGCTATAATACCACGAGCTTTTCCATCAACAATAACCAAATCTAACATTTCATGGCGATTGAACATTTCAATCTTACCACGAGCAATTTGACGGTTCATTGCAGAATATGCTCCTAATAATAACTGCTGACCAGTTTGACCTTTCGCGTAGAAGGTACGAGATACTAATACTCCACCAAACGAACGGTTATCTAATTGACCACCATAATCACGTGCAAAAGGAACTCCTTGAGCCACACATTGGTCAATAATATTTGCAGAAACCTCAGCTAAACGATAAACGTTTGCTTCACGAGAACGGTAATCTCCACCTTTTACTGTATCATAAAATAAACGGTAAAAAGAATCACCATCACCTTGATAGTTTTTTGCTGCGTTAATACCACCTTGTGCTGCAATAGAGTGTGCACGACGAGGTGAATCTTGGTAAGCAAAAGCTTTAACGTTATATCCTAATTCTGCTAACGTTGCAGAAGCAGAACCACCCGCTAAACCAGTACCCACTACAATAACGTCAATTAAACGTTTGTTAGCAGGGTTTACCAAGTCAATTTTATCTTTATAAGTTGTCCATTTATCTTTTAATGGACCTTTTGGAATTTTTGAATCTAAAGTTGCCATACTTGTTGCGTATTAGTGATTGAAATGATGAAATAATGCAATAATTACGAATCCTAACGGAATTAAGATTGCGTAAAGCTTACCAAAAGTTTTCAATCCTTTAGTATATTTATTATTTGCTCCCACAGATTGGAAAGCAGAATTAAATCCGTGTAATAAATGTAATGCTAAGAAAACAAAAGCAATTACATAAGCACCAACTCTAATTGGGCTTAAAAACTTGTGCTGTAGTTCGTGGAAGTATCTAAACTCACCATCGTGTAAACCACTCCAGTCACCTTGAATAAATTTGGTGTTGATTTCTGGAAACCAAAAATCGATAAAGTGTAATACAATAAAGGCTAAAATAGCAGCACCACTGTAAATCATGTTTCTACTCATCCAAGTAGAGTTTGCAGCTCCATTATTTTTAGCATAGCTAACCTTACGAGCACTTTTGTTTTTAATTTCTAAGACGAATCCCATTACAAAGTGAAATACCACACCAAATATTAAAATTGGTTGCATTACATATTGAATTAACGGGTTTGTTCCCATAAAGTGCGACAGTTTGTTAAATGTAGCTCCGTTATCTGGAAAAATCGAAGTAATGTTAATTGCAAAATGTTGTAATAAGAAAAACATCAGGAAGAATGCCGAAAGTGCCATGGCAAACTTTCTTCCGATAGAAGATTTTAGTAATCCGCTCATTATTTTGTTTATTGATTAAATAATAGCACAAATTTAAGAGGATGACAGTACTTGAACAAACTTTACGAATTGTTTTCTTAAATATTTAGAATGGGTTTAAATAGTGATTTAAGAAAACAGTTTTTTTGATATTTGTAGAGGAAAAAATGAGAGTGAATTTAAGCTTTTTTTCATGTATGGGGTTTCAAAAACCGTATTTTCTAAATGTTAAATTTACTCTTGGGTTTAAATATTCAGGGTTTTCGGGTAGGCTGTGTTCGTAGTATTCTTGACAATCTTTTTTCATAACTAATAAACTTCCATGCTCCAGAAGTATATTGTTTTCAATCATCGTTTTATTTTCTCGAAGATAAAACATACGTTCTTCACCTAAACTAAGGGAAGGAATAATATCAGTATTTCCAAAAGCAACTTTATCTGAATGATAATCAATGCCAGAATTTCCATTAGGATAATAAATACATACACAAGTTTTAAATTCTTGTCTAGTGTGTTCTTCAACTTGCTTTTTTAAAGGAAGCATATATTTTGGCCATATCATAGTGTTTCCCCAAGCTGATTTTTGAAAAACATTTTTCTCCATTAAATCAGGGTCAATAAACATTAATTTACCAAAGTTGTATTTAATTACCTTATCAGATGAAAGTCTCATTTCCATCATATTTGTAAGTTCAGACAGGCTTATTAATTGTTTAAATAACTCTGTAGCATCTTTTTCAGTTAAAAAATTAGGGCTGTAACTGATAACATTGTTAAGGCTGGTTAACATTTTATATTATTCGTTGATGGTTAGGTTCATTATTGATGCCAGTTCTTCAGGTTTTTCAAGAGGAACCATATGACCACAATTTTTAATCATTACGTATGTTCCTCTTTCAGTTTTATTGGCAAACTCTTTTAGTTTTTTTGGGTTGATAAGCGCATCATTTTCGGCAGCAATAAAAAAGATAGGGATGTTTAAATTTAAAACTTCTTGTGAAATATTTAATCTAGTTGAAGTTGCTTTTAACTGACGAAGTAGTACGTCTTTTCCTAAATCGGCATCCATTTTTTTAATAACAGAAATAATTTCGGAATTACGGTGATTATCTGGGTGTAAAAACTGTTGAATTCTTGCTTGAGAGATTCCTTTGTAGGTGTGTTTTTCTAAAAAGTCAATAGTGCTTTTTCTTAGTTGAATTTCTGAATCACTCAATCCATCAGTATTGGCAGCAACTACAACTAACTTTTTTACTTTTTCAGGATAATGAGCACTAAAGTTCATAGCGGAAAACCCACCTAAAGAAAACCCAATGATAGTGGCTGGTTCTTCAACGTGATTCAGTATCATTTGATTAATTTCCTCAAAAGAATTAGCAGGAGTAATATCAATATGGACTGGCAATATGTTTTTTAGTTTAGGAAAAACATATTGCCATAAATCTACCGTACACATGGTACCTGAAATTACATATACTTTTTGCATTTATCTATTATAATTAGAACTAACCAAACATTTGTTATTCTTCCACTTGCCGATTAATGTTTTTTTAGGAATTATCTCATTATTACAAGTTAGAAAATTACCGTTTTTATCTTTTTTAATAATTTTTAATTTTCCTTGATGAATGGCGTTGATTACTCTGTAAATCAATCCACTTTTAGGAAGGTTGTTGCCCTTTTTGGATAAAGTTAAACCAACTTCGTTGTTAAATAAATCCATATCAGAAGAAATTTGATCAGGAATAACACCATCTTCTAACTTTCGTTCTTTGTAGGTTTTGTAGTTGTCTTTTTCGTGAGCTTTGCCAAGTGAACGAGCAGCATTTTCACCAATTGATTGTTTTAATAAAGCCATCCAAAAAGCATGACGAAATGCATCTACTTGTCCACCTGCATGATCGCCATCTAACAAGGGAGAAACTCTTAGAGAGTCACTTACTCTTGATGCTTCACGTGAAACAATAAAAGCTTTTTTTGCTTTAAAAGGATGGAGTAGTACCCATGTTTTTTGAGCTCCTTGTAATTTTTTAAATTGTTGCCAGTTGGATTGTGCAGTGGTATAAAAAGGCAGTAAAAGAACTAAAAAAAGCAGTTTTTTAAGCATAAAAATTAATTTTTACTGCTAATTTGCTCTTCTAATTCAACAATTTTACTTTCTAAATCGTGTAATCTATCATAAACATCAACAGGTTCAGGCATTTGTTTAGAGGCGAACATAGTTACATACCAAACTTCCATAATTTCCTCAGCATTTATGGTATAAGTAGGGTAGTTACCATCTTTATTATCACTTTTTAAAATAAGTTTACCTCTTTCTTCTATTCTATTAATTACACGTTTTAAAACAATACCATCATTTTTACTTACAATTATATATACACGACCATCTTTAATATCATGTAAATTCTCAACATACTTTCCAAAAACTAAATCTCCATCAAAAAAAGTACGCACCATAGAGTTTCCTTGTACTTCAAAACAACGAAAGGTGCCATTGTTAAGATGAGGCATATTAAAAGAAGGAAGTTGTTCTATATAATTTGAATCTCCATAACCATTTAAATAACCAGCTCTTGCTTGTATAGGAACATAAACCACGTTTTCATTACCTGAAGAATTCACAGAAACAACCTGAGGAACTCCAGAATATGTTTGAATATCTGTAGATTTTGTTTTTAGCATTATATCACTTTTTCCAAATAAATAATCAGGATTAATGTTAAATTCATTAATAATAGAAGTAAGAACATCGTAACCAGGTTTTGTTTTTTTTCTACTACCGTCAGATTGAGGTCTCCCATTAATAATACTATCTATAGTGGTTCCAGTAACACCTATTTTTTTTGAAAAAGAAAAGTTATTTAAGTTAAAAGCATCTCTAATTGCTGCTATTTTTTCGGAAATTCCCATAACATTTTATGTTTTTACATATTGCAAAAATAATTAAACTTTTGTTTGTTTAAATATGTAATATGTTTTATATTTGCCTCGTTAATGAATTGCTAATATACAAAAAAATTGTAACAATCAAACATTTGTGTGGTTTTAGCGATTGTGTTTTTAAGATTTCAACTTGATTTTCTTCACTTTTTTGAAATCTATACTCGTTTATTCAAACATTTTTTTGAATAAAACAAAAATCAAGAAAAAAGAACTGTTAGAAAAGCAACTAAACAGGGCTCTTTTTGAGCTTGATTAAAAAATTAATTAAATTTTATAAAAATGAGTAAAAAACCAATCAAATCAAACCTATTTAGGTTTGTAACATTACGTAGTCCACAATTAATTGAAGACAAAGAAACTGGATTTGTTTCCTTTCCAGAAGAAAAAAAAGCAGAAAGTTTAGCTTTTCAAGCAGTACAAGGAGCGACCACAGACGAAGAAAGGAAAACAGCATTAAAAGGGGCTTACAGTACAAGTTTTACTCCGATAAATAGTAGGCTTGAAATTAAAAACTTACATCCAGAGTTGTATCAGTTTTCTGGGTGGTTAATGCGCAACAAGAATGTGCTATCGTATGCTAGTATTGAAGCTAATTTGAATGGAGCACAAGAACTTACTATAAACGAAGAGTTTGTGTTATGGGAAAATTTATTTCATCAAACAATTGACAAAGAGTTAGTTGCTGTAAGAGAAGCTTTGATACAAGTATTAGTAGCAAATAAGTTCTTAAAAGTGTTTCGTGCTTTTACGAATAGTTTTACAGAAGGTACAGAAGGGGAAATTGTTTTTACTGAAGAAAATGAAAAAGAATTTCTGCGTTTAGCGAATGCAAGTGTTATTGTACCTAAAGAGGTGATTATTGCTGCGCAAAATGAGTTTTCTTATACAGAACCCGTTATTTCAAAAAGCTCACAAGACTATATGCAATCTCAGTTAGAGGTAGCTTTAGCAAAAGACAGAATTCAATTACACGAAGCTGTATTAAAAGATTTAGACTACGCAGAAACGCTATATAGAAAGGCTGAGACAACACGTTACAAAACAGAACTCAAAGCTTACGACGCCACTATTGATCAATTACAAGAAGAGGCAATTCCTGAAATTCAAACAGTATTTTATGCAGACACAGGTTCTACAAGACAAATAAAAACGTATCCAGACTTACAATTGCCAAAGTTTGAGTTTGAAAGCGCTTTAGAGATTGATAGGGATGTAGCGACAACAAACTTATCTACAGAAACATTAAACATAATAAACTCTGATAGTTTAAGTGTATATGATACTTTTGATGAAGTAAAACCTATTTTAAGAGATCGAATTAAGAAGGATTATCAGTTAGTGTACGATGATACTCCTCAAGAGGCTCAAAAAGTGAGTGTAGGAGATACTACAGTAACGCTAAGCGCTATGAGAGGAACACAGTTGTATTCGTATTCAGGAAATATAAAACCAGCTGTTTTACTAGATAGGTTTGTGATGTCTATGAGTATAAATGTAGGGTATGCCAATGCATTTGTAAAAAGTGCAAGCTACCAATTACAAGATGCGCTTGGAAATATGATTACAGGAAGTGATGTAAGAAAACTATCAAGTACTGATAATTTATTAAACTTACAGTTTTTCTCTGGTGGAGAAGTTTTTACATTGGGAGAGAATACTTTTTCGGGAGAGGTAACATTAAGTAATGATGTTAAGATACAGTTTAGTTCATCAATATATATTACAGGGAATTCACCAAGTTTTGAGGATATATATGATCCTATTAAGTTAGGAGAGTTAGAGCGTTTTGGTGTGTATTCAGGAATTGGAACCAAAGTTATAGAAGGAAGTGAAACTGCTACAGATGAAAATACAGCGATAGATGCTGAAAATACTGTATTGTATGGAGTTTCTCAATTGGGAATTGCTGATTTTAGACGTGTGGAGCAAGAGGTGTGTTGTTATGTACCAGGTGAGGTGTCGCACATTGAAAACATCATGGCACGCGAATATAAAGAGCGTTCTACTAGAGATTTAAGAGTTTCAGAAACAACAACGGAAACGGCAACAGAAAAAGAAGTAGAAAACCTAACGGATACGACTTCTACTGAGCGCAATGAATTACAAAGTGAAGCGTCTTCTATTGTAAATAGCGATAGTGCTACTAGTTTTGGAGCGAATGCAAGTGTAAGTGGTGGTGGGAGTATTGGTCCAAAGTATAGTTTTGGTACAAACTTTAATTCCTCTTCTTCAAACTCAGTATCAAATTCTAATTTACAAGCACAAACGTATGCACAGGAAGTTACAGAAAGGGCTTTAGAGCGCGTGGTTCAAAAAATTAGTACCAAACGTACGTCTCGCATGTTACGTGAGTTTGAAGAGAATAATACTCATGGATTTGATAACCGTAAAGGAGATAAACATGTTACAGGAGTGTATCGTTGGGTAGATAAGATTTATAAAAATAAGTTGATAAATTATGGTAAGCGCTTAATGTATGAATTTGCCTTACCAGAACCTGCAAAGTTTTATATTGATTCATATTTAAAAAACAATAATGGAGACGAAAAGACAACAGAAGGGCTAATTATTCCTAAAAAACCAGTACACCCTAGTAAGTTGTCTAAAAAGATTGAAAAATCTTCTGATTTGAATGAAGGTAATTATGCTAATATTTTATCTCAATATGGAGTTGATTATATTGATTATCCTGAAAATGAGATTAATATAATGAAATCTTATAAGTTAGATTTTCAAGACTTAAAGGGCCAAGAAGGAAGTGTTATTGCTGATGAAATTGAAATTTCAGAAAATTATATTACAGAATCTTTTGAGGTGGTAGGTAATTTATACTCCCATGATTCAGGTAAAATTGGAGGGAGACTTCGTATAGCAGTAGGTAATACTATTCAGGAAAATGAAGTAAAAGGAGATACGAAATTCTCGTTTAAATCAGACGATAGTTTTTCAAGAGCAAAAAACTTATTAGCAGTTTCTGCCTCAAGCTTTGATTCATTAACGGGAAATTTTAACGTTGTTGTCAAGTGTATTAGAACAGAAGAAGCGTTAAAAAAATGGCAAAATGAAGCTTATAAAGCCATTGTGGAAGCATACAATGAACAAGTGTTAGCATATAATGACTTTATACAGTCTCAAAATCAAGAAAACAAACCTAATGAAAAGAAAAAAGAGTTGAGTTCTCAAATCAATCGTAGTATCGAAAAACGTGAGCTAAAACGTATTGCCGTAAGTTTAATGAAGCATAAAAATGTAGAGTTTGCTCGAGATAACTACGATGGTGAAAGTTCTAAAAACATTACAAGGACACCAGAATTCCAAACCCATGCTGAAACGGTTAAGTTTTTTGAACAAGCTTTTGATTGGGAGATTATGGCATATACTTTTTACCCATACTTTTATGCAGACAAAGGTGATTGGGATGCTAATTTTGAATATAACGAAGGTAGCGACCCTATTTTCCAAGCTTTTTTACAAAGTGGTATGGCAAGAGCCGTAGTACCAGTGCGTCCTGGTTTTGAAGAAATGGTAAACTGGTATATGAAAACGGGTGAAATTTGGAATGGTCAAGGTATGGTTACCGATATGGACGATGATTTATATGTTTCTGTTGCCGAAGAAATGCAAACTATTGAAGGTGAAGTAGAAGGCACTTGGGAAACCCGTGTGCCAACAACGTTAACTGTGTTACAAGCAGATTCTGTAGTATTAAATGAAGGAGGTTTGCCGTGTAATCCAGACTGTGAAGGTCAAGGCTTATTTGATGTAAGTACTTATAAGATAGGACAGGGACCTGATGGTGTAGATTACGATATTGTAGGCGAGACCAACAATGTAGCATAAGTGCAGTAAAAATGTTTGTTAAACAAACATTTTTCTATACACACAGTCACAAACCTCACCCTATATTTTTTTACGTCATTGCGAAAAAAATGAAGCAATCTATGTATCAAGAGTTTTAAACTTAAAGGATTGCCAAGTATAGCTCGTAATAACACTTCTCTTCTCTTTGCTTTAAAAGAGAAGAGCAGGGTGAGGTTTGTTTTTTATTAATCATAAAAAACAAAAAAATATGCATGCTCATGAATATGGAAGCAAACATTTTAAACACAAAACCAATTTTAAAGATTTGGTGGTGTTTTCAGATGTTCAGCAACAAAAAATAAAAGAAACCGCAGTTCCAAGTCCCAATATATATGTAGAAATAGAAAAAGGAGTAAAAACTGCAAATAAATGGTTACTACATTTTAATAGTCGATTGTCTGGTGAATATGGAGATTTTTTTCTAGAAAATAATTCGCCTTATGGGCAAATTAATAAACTGCAATATGAAGAAAATGATGAAAACTTTGCATTTATTCAAAATACCATTGTTGATTTTCAAAACGGAACATTGCCTTATTATAAAATTAATGAAAAGTTTTATATCCAACTTGATAATAGTATCGATTTAGAGGAGGTAATTGTAAATGCAACCCCTTCACCAACTACCAGAGATGTTAAAAGTATCCAATATGAAGCTTTTACAACTGTATTTATTTCTGAAGATGGAGCGCAATTATTACAAGCTTATGAAGCGATACAAAATGTAAGTGCACACGAGGTAGTTATTTTTATTGAACGCAGTTCAGGAAGTAACCTTTTCGGAACAGTGTTTAGAATAAAAAAAGGGAAAAATGTAAATTCTCTTATAGAAACGAACAGAATTCGCATAGCGGAAATTGTTAGAGCTTATGGAGTAGATGTATTTACGAACGAGCTAAGTAAAATGCTGGAACAAGAACTTAAAAAATCAACAGAGAGCGATTTTTATTTGGTATTGAAAAAAGGAGGGCAAATAGTACGTTGGGGAGCGGATGTTACTTTAAGTAACTTGTCTAAATTCTTAAAAAGCTCAGGCGAAGAAATAGGTAAGTTACAGTTAGGTGAAAACTATTGGAAAACAACGGATGAAGGAAAAGAGAACTCAAAATACAATCCGTTATTGCCTAAGTTTAATATTAATGAGAGTTTTTCTTCCGAGGAATTGGCAAATTCAATTTATAAAAATTATGTAGTTCCTGTTGAAGCTCCAATTGTAACGTTTGCAGAGCGATTTAACAAACATTGGTTGTTTAAAGAGCTTATGCCTTTTAAAAGTGAACGTATTACTAAGTTATTTAAGCACGTACCAGGCATACTTAAAGAGTTTTTAGATGGTGTAAAAGAAAACGTACAAAACACCTACGATTTTATTAACGGATTGTTAGTAGGGCTTATTAATAGTATTATTGATTTCTTTAAATCTATCTTTGATATTTTAGCTATTTTGGTAGATGTTTTAAACGGCGTTATCCAAACAGGAAAGTTCTTTGAAAAACCAGGTCATTACCTACGGTTATTAGCAGAAGGTTTTGAAAACCTTATCGATTTAGTACTCAATACCTTCACGTTAACAAACCTAAAAGCATGGATGAAGTTTTTAATAGAAATGCCTGTAACTACTGCTAAACTATTAATAGGTTTATTTGCTAAGGCATCCAATACAAAAATCACGATAGATCCAGGTGCTTTAGGGTATTATATAGGGTTTTTAGTTGGTTTTATAGCTTCGGAAGTAGTACAGTTTATTGCTACTGGAGGAACAGCGAATATAGCCAAAGCAACCAAAGCAGTATTAAAATCGTATCAAGAGTTAGCGAATGTAGTAGCTAAAAAAGTGGTAAAAACAGCAGAAATAACAGTAGATGTAGTTTTAGCTGCGATTAGAAAGCTTAAAGAATTTGCTAAAAACTTTGCGAAACATTTAGATAATCTTAAAAAATGGATTGGAGAGTTTATAGAGAAGCTTGCGAGTACAGTAAACCAATTATTTAAAGGCTTCGAAGCAGTTTTAGAGTTGTTGTATGATTTAGGAGTTGTTATTTTTGAGAAACTAGATCCTAACACAGGAAAAGTTTTAGTAAGCCCTGACGGAGTTATTTATACTATTAAACAAGGAGATAAAACCATTTTAGAAGGGACTGAAGATGCTATTCGAAAATTTGCTAAAAAAATAGATGAAATTCGTTCTAGTGGAGGAAATAGCAAAAAGAAAGTTCAAAATTATTTGGATGAGTTGGCTGAGAGTTTAAATTTAAAGTATAGAAGTGTATTAGATAAAAGAGGGTTAAAAGTCTTGAGGGAAAAAGGAGCTAGTACAAATGTTTCAGTTTTAGATAAGCATGGAGATATTGTGATGAAAGGTAAGGAAGATGATATTAAGAAGTATCTTGAAAAAATGAGAAAAAGTAATGAAGAAATTATTTCTGAGTTTGATGAGGTACTTAAAATAGCAGTTAAAAATGATTCTAAAAGATTTGATCCATTAAAAAAAGCGTTATTAAAATATAGAAAACAAGGTGTTAATATTTTAAAAAGTGGACTCAAAGGAGGAGTTGAAAAAGGAAGAGGTTTGGTTCCTGATTTTTTGCATACACCAGAATTTTTATTTAATGCTGATAAAAGATTTGGAGAGATTAAGATAAAGGTTACAGGGGTTGATAGTGACGATTTTCGCCTATGTAATGAAGCTGTAGAAAAATTTATGCCTGGATTTACAAAAAAGTATGTGTCAAATGGTAAGAATAAGCCTAATAAATATACATGGCATCATATGGATGATTATAATCCTATTACAGGAGAATGTACAATGCAGTTAGTAAAAACAAAAATACATACAGCATGTTTTCCTCATAAAGGAGCTCCCGGTATAATAGAGCTTTTCTTTGGTATTGCGAGATCAAAAACAAAATAAAAATTTAATTATGAATAAAATTCAAATAACAGACAATATTGAAAGAATTTCACCAGATGAGTTTGGTGAGTTTGTAAAAGTATATAATTTAAACTTACCTAAATCATATATAGAATTTATTCTGGAAAATAATGGAGGTTATCCAGATAAATCTTTTTTTTATTCTAAAAAAGTAGATTTAGAGTTTGATTTCGATTTTTTCTACTCAATTGATTCAAAGTATGAGGATAAAGATGTATTGGATGCTATAGATGATTTAGTGACAGTTAATGAAATCATAGATAACTATCAGATTAATGATAAGGAGTTACCTACTTTTTTGTATCCTTTTGGACAGAATTCTGGAGGAGCTACATATTGTATTTCTACTAAAGGTGAAGATTATGGTGTTGTTTATCTACATTATTGGGATGGGAGTGAATTACAATTTATTTGTGATTCTTTTGAGGAGTTTATAGAAGGATTAAAATAGTTTCTCATTATATATTGAGAAGAGTTAATTTTTTATCAGCACTTATATAAAATATAGAAGATTAGCTTTATTTAAAGAATGTAATCTAGTGAGTTTCCTTGTAATTTAGGTATTAATATTGAAACCAACTAAAGTTAAATTTAGTTGGTTTTTTCTTTTATAAAATTTCAGAGAACATTTCTAAATTAAAACATAATGCAAAATATTTGTAATTTGTTTTGTTTTTAATTGTAATATGTTGTATATTTGTCTTGCTTTTCTAACAGTTCATTGTTATTTATTAATCTTTAATGTAAGCAGAAACGAAAAAAAGTTATGATTAACCCCTTTCAGGTCTAGGAAAAAGAAAAAGAATCAACAACTTACAAGTTTTGTCTGCAAGCGCTTTAAAAAATTAAACATTTGTATGAATAATTTAATATCGGTAGCGTTATCGCAATACGGAGTCAAAGAGGTGAAAGGCTCAAAAGATCATCCTCAAATTGTAAACTATTTTACTTCATTAGGTTTTGATGGAGGAAAATTTAAAGATGAAACCGCTTGGTGCAGTGCCTTTGCAAATTGGGTAGCTAAAAAAGCAGGTTATGAACACACAAACCAGCTAACTGCGCGCAGTTGGTTGTCGGTAGGAGATTCTACTACAAATCCAGAACCAGGAGATGTGGTGGTTTTATGGAGAGATAACCCTAATAGCTGGAAAGGGCATGTTGGCTTTTTAATTAAAGAAACCAAGCGATATGTATATCTATTAGGAGGTAATCAAGGAAATAGTGTAAGTATTAAAGCATATCCTAAAAACAGGGTATTAGACTTTAGAAAACTAAAAAAGAATGGATAAATTTTCGCATTTCATTTTTTGGTTGCTTGCTTTACTGTCGCCTTTAAATGGAGTGTTAACTACCATGATGTTACTAATCGTAGTTGATTTTATTACAGGAGCCTATGCCTCTTTAAAATTACAAATACCTATAAAAAGTGAACGAATTGGACATACCATTTCTAAGTTTGTTATTTATAATTTGGTAATAATATCAGCTTATTTTTTAGAAAAACACATTGTAAATGAAGTTCCTTTTTTAAAAATAATAGCAGGATTTATAGCTATTACAGAAACAAAGTCAATTTTAGAAAACTACAACAAAATTTATGGAGTAAACCCCTTTAAAGCATTGCACAGTTTGTTAAAACAAGCGGGTATGCAAGGTACCTTAGAGCAAACAACCGAAAAACAAAAAAACAACGACAAAGAAAAAGTTTAGTCGCTAACACTTTTTTTAGCGACTCTTTTTTATCAAAAACAATTTAAAAACGATAAAAAAGAATAAAAAATGAAACAAAACAAAGAAACATTAAAACAATTTTTTGAAACAGGCGATAAGCCTACACAACAACAATATTCCGATTTAATTGATAGTTATGTTGATGCCAAACAACCCGAAGGAGAAGCAAACCGAAGGTTTGTTATTGATGAAACAGGAGAGGTAAGTGTAACTTCTGAACAACAAGTTCCAACTTACCAAGCAGGAACTAATATTATGATTGATGAAACAGATCCTTTACAACCAGTGATTAATAGTGTTGGAGAATCAGGATTACCAAATGGTTATTATGAAGAATATACATTTACCCCCCAAATGTTTTTAGGAACAGGTTCAACCGGTTTAGCAAATGAGTATGGTTCTAGTACTAAAAATGGAAGAGCAATAAGAACGGGAAACAAAGTTTATTTTGAAATAAGCTTTAGAGATATAACAGATCCTCCAGTAACAAATATAACTGGAAATAATGGAGTTGTTGTTACAGGGTTACCAATTCCTGTTTCTTTGAACGGAATTTCTTATGCTGCTGGAGGGAGTCTAGTAACTTTTAGACCTACCTCTATTGAAGCTGGAGTTAATATTGAGGATGTAAAAGTATTAGTGACTTCTAGCGGTTTACTTTTGGTAGATGCTGATGGAACTAGTAGAGTAACTGATGTTGTTTTTAATGGAGGAGGAGTTGCTCATGAATTAAGTATCACAGGAACATATATAACAAATGTATACACACCATAAATTAAAAATAAAAGTATAGCCCCTAACAAAAGTAGTTTTTAGTGGCTCTTTTTTATCAAAAACAATTTAAAAACGATAAAAAAGAACAAAAATGAAACAAAACAAAGAAACATTAAAACAATTTTTTGAAACAGGCGATAAGCCAACACAACAACAATATGCCGATTTAATTGATAGTTATATAGATGCCAAACAACCCGAAGGAGAAGCCAACCGCAGATTTGTCATTAATGAAACAGGAGAGGTTAGTATTGCTTCTGAGCAACAAGCACCTGAATATACATTATCTCCCATTTCTGGAACTAACACGGTTGATTTATTAAAAGATGGCGTAAGCGTTTCACAAATTGACTTAACGCCTTATTTAGATAATATAAATTTAGCACGATTGGTAAGTGGAGAAGTACAAGGAAACAACCTTATTGTTAAAAGAGATGATGATAGTGCTTTTAGTATTGATATATCTTCATTAGTGGGGACTATTGGAACAGAGCTGTCAGTCATTGAAACGACTTATGATGACTTATTAAATTTAATATCAACAAATAGTTTAGTACCAAATCAAGAATACTCTTTTGATTTTAAAAATATCTATAAACAGATTGATACAGATGTTATTAAGCAAGATTCACCTGTTGAAAAACTAGTCGTAAAAGCAGAAACTAATAATACTTTATTTTCTACAGCAAGAAGTTTAACTTATGTAAATGATAAAGTTGAATATGATGTATCTACTGTAACATTTGATGGAGTAGATGAGGCAAACAGTCCTGTAACAAATATAGCTAACCAAGGAACTATTTTGAATAGGATTGACAAGGAGTTAGAAATTGAAACTCCTTACGATTTTAGAACAGAAAAATTTGTAAGATATAAAGGTTCAATACCTGTATATGATTCATCAATTAGTTATCCTAGATATAGTTTGGCAAAAGCTCCAGAAGATTTGAGTTATATGAGAGTAGCTTATAAAAATGATAATTCTTCTGCAGGTGACAATATAAATAACCTGTTTTATTGGAATAGGCAACCTTTTGGTACTACAACTACTTTTTTTGAAGACTATAATTACACAAAAACTAAAGCTTACATGAATATTGTTATTGATGTAAACGACTCACAAGAGTATTTAACTTTTTCTAATACAGCAATTCCTACAAAAGAACAAGCTTGTAAGGTAAAGCTTCATAATAGAAATATAGTGATTAAAGGTAAAGCTTTTGATTGTGAGATAAAGTATGTTAATTCAGAATATAATGAAGGAGTTACTATAACCAATTGTTCAGAAGTTAGACTGATGGTAGGTAGAAATGAAACAAACTCTTCAGCAGCACCTGGTACTGTTTTTTTAGGAAGTATAACAGAGATGCAAAAAAAGTTGGTGAATATAAGTGGAAATACAGTAGTTTTTAACTTAAGTAATTTAGAGATTCTTAATGGAGAAACAGAATTAAGTAAGGGGATTGATAGTGCACCTGACTTGTTTATATCTTATGGTTACATTAGTAGTATAAACAACTCAATATTTCTTAAAAGTGATAACTCGAGCAATAGAGTTAGAATAATAGGGACTATTGTTAGAAGAAGTTTAAGTGGAATATTTAAAGGAGACATTGAATTTTGTTACTTTATTAATAACGTAAGAAGAACAACATTTAATAATACGGTAAACGGATTCACTTGTTTTGCTGAATTATATAATGTAATTTTTAATGGAAAAATAAATTCTTTTAAACTCCAGTTTGATGAAAGTACATACGTTCCCATTAGTGAGTCTTACACTAATTTAGTTACATTTAAAGAATGTATATTTAATACATCTATAAATGACTTTGAAATAATTTACCCTAAGAATAAGGTAAGCTTTTGGGGTGCGAAGTTTAATATAAAAGAATTAACAGGTAGGTTAAATATACCTTCAGTAAGTGCGTACAGTGGAGATAAATATAATTATAACTTTAATTTTACTAATTATTATAAGCAACCAGATGATAGTATAGATTTATACTATCAAGATATTGATGCTTCAGGAGTTGCAACAATGGTTAAATTTATTCCTCAATTGGTTTGATAGAGAGAATAACCAAAAACTAAAGTCTAACCCCTAACAATCGTTTTTAGTGGTTCTTTTTCCTGTTAATTTTTAGTGTTTGGTGTCATTTCGACGAGATATGAGGAGAAATCTCATCTTTAAGAGATTTTACGTCACTCATTCTTCGCTCTTTGAACTGACAAACATTTTTCTAATACCAGTTATAATTTCAAGTTGTAAAAGGTATAAACCCTAAAACAAAATAGCATGAATTTTTTTAATCATAAAACCGACAGGTTATTATTGGGTGTCATTATAGTGCTGTTATTTATCAATCTTTTTACTAAGAGAAATCAAAAATTAGTACCTCAAGAACCTAAAATAACTGTCGTAAAAGACACCGTTTGGCAAACCAAAATAGATACGTTTAAGGTACAAACCATTAAATACCAAAAAGTGTATGTCCATAAAAATGATGTAACCAAGATTGTAAAAGACACCATTTTTATCAAAGACACTAACGACTATGTAACCGCAAAAATATACCGAGATACTTTAAAGAATGCCGATATAGAAATTTATAACTACGATTTGGTAAAAGGAAAATTGTTAGATAGTCAGTTATCGTATAAACTCAAAGTACCCCGAGAAATAACTATTACCAAAACGATTGAGCATCCAAAAACCTACAGAAGTGGCTTGTATCTCTTTACCGACATAGGAGGAAATCCACAAACCTTTGACAACCTTAGTTTCGGATTACAATACAACCGAAAAGGAAAATGGTTTGCTAGTTACCGATTAAATATCAACCAACTCAATCAACCTACCCACAATATAGGTGTAGGATACCGATTGTTGAATTAAAAGAGAAAGAATGAAAAAAATTATAGATATAGAAGGTTTACTTGAATATCTGAAAATACCAGAATTCAAAGAAAAAGGAAGCCAAGAAGTAATTTTAAAGAAAATTACACAACAAGCATTATTTGAAGAAGAAGCGATGCAAATACGAGTTTTTCAACAAGCATACAAGGAAGTTAGTATACCTCAAACCTTGTATATAGATGAAAATAATGTGGCTTATACATTGCATGGATTTAGTTCGGGAGAGGTTTTTTATAAAAACATTTCTTATGATAAAGATGATAGGGTTTTTGATAAAGAAGAACTAGCTAACCTTAAAGAAGTACGTATACCAGATGAAATATATAACCAAGGATATGAATTTTATATAAACGAAGAAAATCATTTAGTAGCGGTAATTTTTGCTACCTATGCTAGTAGTTCTAACGATTATATAAGCTATAAGCCCAGTACTTTTTCATATGTAAAAGAATACGCACCTATACTCACGTATCATTATATAAATGTATATGGTACTTCTGCTAATGAAAAAATAAAAATAGAATCTGAAAATACAGGGGGGCTATTGCATCGTTTTCCAATTTTATCCAGAAGTGGTGCAAGAGGAGAATATACTTATCAATTATCATATTATTATTATAAAAAAGATAGCAATGAAGTTAGAAGAGTTGTACCTGCTGAAGAAGATTATCCTTTTATGGGGATACGAATTCACTTTAAAGACTTAACAACGGTATTAAGTTTTTTAAACCAAACCATCTTTTATTATTACGATGAGTTTAATGATTTCAGATCAAAATGGCGCAGCTATTTTTTAGTAGAAGTTACAGCACATATAGTAAGAATTTTAAATAGAAGTGGAGCCGATGCAAAAAAGGTAGCATTAATATATCACTTATCACAACCTTTATATGATAGGTTTGAAGGGAGTGCCTCTTTGTGGAACACCTTAGAAATTTTAGCAAAAGGATATGTCCGCAATAACTTAAGTATTAATGATGAGGACTTGATAATAAAGCTGTTAAAAATTATTTACCACAGATATACGCATAAACAGATAGAAGAGACATTTGGTAATAGAACTATTAAAACCGAAAAAGAAAAACAACATATAGCTGGTATTAATAATGAATTTATTACCAATTTAATCACCAGAAAAGTAGATGGTAAATTATTGTTATATAAGCTTGTAAAAGGGTTAGATGGAGAGCATTTTCAAACCTATGTGTATTTTATTTGGAAGATCTGGAAAAGTAGCTCATATGCAGACATCAACCCAGAAACAAATAAGCTAATAAACATTACCGAAAAAAGCCCCGTGTTACTAGACTACCGTTCCAATAAAAAATTAGGTTTCTATACTGATAACGCTACGATAGACTGGGAAGGAGAAAAAAACATGATTGATATTGTAGTAAGTGCCAAGACTGGAGAGTTTGAAGAAAAAGAAATAGAAAGAGAAGACATAACACAAAAAATTTTAGTAGAAAAAAAGGTAAAATTAGCATATCAGTACCATCCGTTTGCACCTATAGTACTGGTAAGTAGTGAAAACCCTAAGTTTATCTTAAAAGAAGAAGAAAATTCAAATATATCATTTACCAAACTACCTGCCTTTGTATTGTTTGCCAATAAAGAAAAAGCTTTTTGAGAGAATGTGTTAAAAGGAGTAGGGTATGCAGTAGATATAGTAACCACTGTTTCTGGTGTAGGAAACATCCTTAAAGCAGGTCGTATTTATAGGTTGTTAAAAAATGGAAAAACCTTATTGTATAAAACAGCGCAGGTAACTAAAACTATAGCTACAGCAAAAGCAGTTGCGGGTGTTATAGAAGTAAGTTCAGGTACGGTAAATACCTTATTAAAACTTACAGAACTAGATGATACCGAATTAGGAAAAACCATAACCAAATACCTATTTTACCTAGAAATGTTGTCTTTAGCAGGTGAGGCAACTGCATTGTTAAAAGATAAATTATCTAAAACAGCTAAGGAACTTGTTGAAAATCCCAAACTGACTAAATCATTGGATGACCTTGTCCGAAATGAAAAGATTAGTGAATTAGAAGAGTTTAAATTTTATGAAGAATTATTTACAGTATATAGACAATACATAGAAGACTTAAAAGTATTAGGAATAGTACCAAAATTAACTCATGCAGCAGAAAAAGCATATTTAAGAAGATTGAAACAGGTGTTTTATAAACAGTATAAAAGTGTTTTATTGAAATTAAATTCTGATGTAGTTATTATCGAAAAATGGAATAACATTGCTTTATCAAAGCCATTATTAAAACTAGAGATAGAGGAATTATTAGATTTGAGAAAGTTAAAGAAAAGTGCTTTCAATAAAAATACAGCTATTTTAGAAGTAGATTTGTTAGTTCAGGGAAAAAAAGTAACTTTAAAGTATAAAGCAATTGCAGGAAAAGGACAATCAGCTGAAGGTTTAGTTAAGTCGGCAAACCAAGAAGACCTAATTAGACAATTGGAGTTAAATGACAAAAACGAATTAAACAGTCATTTTCAAGCGATAGACAAACAAACAGGTGATTTAAAAAATCGTTTTCAAGATAGTGAAGTAAAAATGTTAGATACGTTTGATGAAGATTTGTCTGTTTTTCATGTTACATATGGAAAAGAAAACATTCAGGTAACGAATATGAGATTAAATACACTTTATGAACCGTGTATATCTTGTAAAAAACAGATTATTATTCGTCAAGAAATTTATGATATTAAGCGCATAGATGTTAGAGCAGTTTATTTAGGGAAAGGAGAATTTGTTCAAGGAAATAATGATTAAAAAAAATTAGGAATAATCTAAAAAGCATAAATTATGGATATAAAATATTTGAAAAAGCTAGTAGAAAATAAAAAAATAGGAGTAAGAGAGATAAGAGGAGTTTCAGAGGAAGAAATTGACAAAGTAGAAAAAAAATTTAAAATAAAGTTTCCTCAAGCGTATAGAGAATTTCTATTTTTAGCAGGAGACTATTGTGGAGCTTTACCATTGTATGATACTGCAGATTTGGAAACACTAGCATCCGATTGGCATCAAGAAATAATGAAAGAAACAATGGAGGAGTTTGGAACAAAAATTAAGAGGCCCTTTTGGTTATATGCTGAAAGTAATGGTTGTGAGCAATTTGTTTTTTTCTATTTAGATGAAGGAGATGATCCATACATTTATGTTGTAGATTATGATCATAATAATAATTTTGAAACACAAAAAATAGTAAAATCTAAGAATACCTTTAGTAAAGGGATTGAAGGAGCTATTGAACAAGCTTATGATATTGTTGAAAGAGGAATATGGTAAATACCAATAAATAGATTTATATAATAACGCAGGTGTACTAATAAAAAGTGCACCTGTTTTTATTTTGAATTTATATTTTTAAAACAAGTTCTTGAGGCTAGAGGAAAAAAAGTTAGTTTTATAGTAAAGACGGATAGTAGAGTTACAGGTTTTGGAAAATTGAAAGAAATAGATGACGAGTTTAAAGAACTCATTAAAAAGTATACGAAAGAATATAAAAAAAGACAAAAATGAATTTAAAATATATGAAATTGTTAGAGGAAAACCCGATGATAGGGGGGGATTACTCGATAAAAGGCTTAGATGAGAGTCAGATAGTAGCTTTGGAAAAAAAATATAACTTAGACAAAAAAATTTCCTTTAGCTTTTAGAGAGTATTTACTTATAGGAGGGGAAAAAGGAGGCACAGGAGTTGTTGATAATGATTTTGATTGGTTACATGAAGAATGCGAAGAAGATTTAGAATACTGTGGGTATAGTATGGAACGTCCGTATTTTGTTTTTGATAGATTAGATGGACAGTCTAGCATTTTTTATTTAGATGAAGAGGATGAAGATCCTAAGATTTATATATTAGACCCTTATGGAAAAAAAGAAGGAGAGTTTCCTCTAGTTCGTCCCAGCTTTATAGGTACCTTTTCAGGATTAATTAATGAAGCAATTCACAGAATTAAAAACGATATTTCTTTTTAAGAATTCAAAACCATAATATATAAGAAAAACACTTCACTTGACTGTGAGGTGTTTTCTGTTTTTTTTAATAAATTAATATGGAATTAAAATATTTACAAAAATTAAAAGACAACCCAAGCTTAAATCCTAGAATTAAGATAGAAGGGTTAGGGAAAGATAAAATTCAAGAACTAGAGTCTCACTATAATAGAGGAGATAAGTTTCCATTAGCATTTAGAGAATATTTATTTTTAGCTGGTGTAAGAAGTGGAACAGGAGTTGTTGATAATGATTTTGAAGAATTAAGAGAAGATTGCGAAGAAGATTTAGAATATTGTGGGTATAGTATGGAACGTCCGTATTTTGTTTTTGATAGATTAGATGATATTTATAGTATCTTTTTTTTAGACGAAGATAAAGAAGATCCGGATATATATATATATTACATCCTTCAGGGGCTTACGAAGGAAATGAACCTTTTTTAAAAGATGTAAAGTATACGTTTAGTAAAATGATTAATGATGCTATTCATAGAAAACTAAATAATATACCGTTATAGGGTCTAGTAACTTAAATAAGCTTGTTGAAATTCGCTTTAAAACCCGAATAATTGATGATTCGGGTTTTAAAGCGAATTTTAAGTTTTAAAAACTTGTCAGCTCTCTCTATTTTTTTCGACAAACAATAAAACTATGTATAAATGGCGGTACAAGATATTCAAAACTACTCCTATCAAAATATTTTTTCGTTGCAAACAGTTCAGTTTGAAGAATCATGTGTAGTAAACTCACCACAGCAAATAAATCAATACAAAGTATTTTGGATAAAAGAAGGAACAGGTAAGTATAATATCGATTTTAAAAGTTACTCTTTTGAAGATGGAGTATTATTTTTTTTATCACCAGGACAAGTATTTTCAGTAGATTCCGAAAAAATTAAAGAAGCCTATCAACTTAGTTTTACAAGAGATTTTTATTGTATTCAAACACACGATGCAGAGGTATCATGTAATGGAGTATTGTTTAATAATATATATGAAACACCTTTTGTAGTACCTTCAGAAAAAGAAACGCAAAAATTAGATTTTATTCTTCAAAACCTAAAAGAAGAGTTTGAGTTAGAAGAAACAGCCCAATACGATATGCTACAATCGCTTTTAAAACAGTTTATTGTATATTCAGTACGAATAAAAAAAGAAAAAGATGTTGTAAAAGAGAGTGTAGAAACCAAGCTTTTTAAAGATTTTAGCCTATTGGTAGAGCAAAATTTTAAAAAGATACACCGAGTTACAGGATATGCTTATCGGTTAGGCTTATCACCAAAATCACTAACAAAACACCTTCAAAAAATAGGAACGGAAACTCCAAGCGACTTTATAAAAAACAGAATTATTACCGAAGCAAAAAGACTGTTGTTGTATACAGATGATTCTATTAAACAAGTTGCTTTTGATTTAGGATTTAATGATCCTGCGTACTTTTCTCGGTTTTTTACCAAAGCTACAGGGCAATCGCCAAAACAATTTAAAAGAAGCTATAGTTTATAAAAGAAAAAACCACGCAATGCGTGGTAAACTACACAACTAATAAAGTTTTTTGTTACACTAATACAAACAACCTTTTCGACGCCTTAAAAGTACTACTATAAACGTGTTGTTACGTTACCAGTATTTTACGAAACCATGAATTAAAAGCTAGTTTTTTGTAAGAAAAATGTTAGCAAAAATAGCTTGTCCAAGTTTTAAGAACCTTTGTCCATTTTTTAAGGCTTATTCCTGTCGCACCTTTGTATCAGAATTCAAAAACAACGAATTATGAGAACAGAAATTAACCAATGCCCTAATTGTTGGGGATATCAAGAATACGATGAGCAGTTTCCTGAAAGAGAATTATGTAACTGTGAAAAAACAAACTAAAAAGACAACTTTAAAATAGTAAAATTATGAGCACAAGAATTGAAACTTTAAACCCAGAAACCACAACAGGAAAATCAAAAGAATTGTTTGATGCAGTTCAAAATAAGTTAGGATTTATTCCAAACCTAATTAAAGTAATGGGAAATTCACCAGCACTTTTACAAAGCTATCTAAGCTTGGGAGAATTAAATGGAAGCGGGAATTTTTCAAACAAATTTAGAGAGCAATTAGCATTAGTTATAGCAGAAGAAAATGAATGTAACTATTGTTTATCAGCACACACGGCAATAGGAAAAAACAATGGCTTGTCAGAGGAAGAAATTGAACAAAACCGACAAGCAGAGGCTTCTGATGCTAAAACCAAAGCAGGCTTAAAATTTGCACAAAGTGTTACAAAAAACAAAGGAAATGTAAGTTCAGTAGAAATAGCTGAGGTAAAAGCAGCTGGGTATAACGACGGAGATATTTTAGAAATTGTATTAAATGTTGTAGCCAACACCTTAACAAACTATGTAAATCATATAGCAGAAACTGAAGTTGATTTTCCAAAAGTAGAAGCAGGAAAATTCACACAAAATGCATAAAAAACGAATAGCTCTTGTGGCCTTATTTACAAAGTGTAGTTACGGGGTTTTAGGTTACAGAGCTATTCATCTATAAAAAGTAAAATCATAAAAATCAATAAAAATGAAAAAAGTAGTAGCTATTTTAGTATTATTAGTAGGGTTTGCATTTACAGCAAATGCACAAAAAGCAAAAACCATTTCTTTAGAGCAAACAAAAGGAAAATTCACTCAAAAATCGTTAACACTTTCAGAAGGAACTTATGTTTTTGAAATTTCAAACAAGAATGTAGGACACGATGTAGGGTTTGTATTAGCACCAAAAGGAAAAACAGAAGAAAAGCATCATATAAAAAACGCGTATGTAACTTCTTTAGTAAAAAACAACAGTAAGTCAAGCTCTAAAAAAGTAACTTTAACAAAAGGGGAGTACGTGTACTTTTGTCCGCTTAATCCAACACCTCAATATACTTTAACAGTAGAGTAGTGTTTTAATAATTGATTAATAATAAAAAACCCGTTTTTACGGGTTTTTTTTTAATTCAATTTTACAAATCTACTTCCAAGTCCATCGTAGTTATTGTCAGAAATTTCTAAAGTATTTGGTTTTATGAACCTAATAATTCCTGAGAGGACAATTCCTGAAAATTGCTGATCGTTGGAAAGTTGTATAAAACGTTCTTGTTTATTTGAATAAATTGCCTTTTTCATTTCTAGGGTGTATGTACCTTTTGAAATGAGGGAGTCATTTTTTGATATAGAAAACTGATTGTTTTTCAACAAGGTTAATTGTACGTTTTTGTTGAGTGTTTCGGGAGTTTTATGAATATGGTTTCCAAAACCACCATCAGTATTGGTCCAATTCCATGTTCCGACCAAATCGGAATTATCAATCTTATTTATTTGAGTTGAAGCACAAGAAATCAATGCAAAAGCGAATATATAAAGTAGAGTTTTCATGGTAAAGGATTTTTGTTCACTCTTTTATTTTTTGTTCTCTTCCAATTAGGAAATATAAAAAAGCACCAAAAAAGTTAGCTAATAAAACAACGAGAATCCAGACAATTTTATTATTTCCTTTAAATTTACTTTTTAAAATATCAATAAGCGCAATTACTGTTGGAATAATTCCAAGTAATACCACAACTAGAAGTATTATAATTTGCCATACTCCAATCATTCGTAAATAAGCCATCATAACAATATTTTGAGTACTAAAATAGTAAAAATAACAGGAATAAAATAAAAATACTTTCTTAATGTAAAAGAAAAACGCCATTAAGTTTCCATAAAAAGGAGCTTTAATGACGTTTTTAAAATATGGGAAATGATACTATTTATTCATAATATCTTCTATTTCGTCAGCTTCAATAGGTATGTTGCGCATTAAGTTAAATGGCTCACCATTTTCTTGAACAACAACATCGTCCTCTAAACGAATACCAAAACCTTCATCAGGAATGTAAATACCAGGCTCTACTGTAAATACTTGGTTTGCTTGCATTGGTTCATGTAACAATCCGTAGTCATGCGTATCTAAGCCCATGTGGTGAGAAGTACCGTGCATAAAGTATTTTTTGTATGCTGGCCAGTTCGGATCTTCGTTTTGAACATCTGCTTTGTCTAATAATCCTAAGCCTAATAATTCCGAAGTCATTAATTTACCAACCTCAACATGGTACTCAGCCCAAAGAGTTCCTGGAACTAACATTTTTGTAGCGTCGTTTTTTACACGGTTAACAGCATTGTATACCGCTTTTTGCCTGTCGGTAAAACGACCAGAAACAGGTATGGTACGAGTCATATCTGAAGAATAGTTAGCATATTCAGCTCCAACATCCATCAGTAATAAATCACCTGCTTTACATTGTTGGTTGTTTTCAATATAGTGCAATACGTTTGCATTGTTACCAGAAGCAATAATTGGGGTATAAGCGAATTTCTTAGAACGATTTCTGATGAACTCGTGAATGAATTCTGCTTCTATTTCATATTCCCAAACACCAGGTTTTACGAAGTCTAACACACGTCTGAATCCTTTTTCAGTAATGTCACAAGCCGTTTGAATTAAATCAATTTCGATTTGATCTTTTACCGAACGTAAACGTTGTAAAATTGGGTTACTTTTTGCTACTGAATGTGCAGGATATTTGTTTAATAACCATTTAGTAAAACGAGCTTCACGAGTTTCAGTTTCAACACTAGCACGGTAATGTTCGTTCGTGTTGATATAAACCGTATCAGCTAAAGCCATCATTTCAGCTAGTACTTTTTCTAAGTCTTGTAACCAGTATACGTTTTTAATACCGCTAGTCTCTAATGCTCTTTCTTTGGTTAGTTTTTCACCTTCCCATACAGCAATATGCTCGTTAGTTTCACGTAAAAATAGTACTTCACGTAGATTTTCTTTCGGACAATCAGGAAATAAAATTAATATACTTTCTTCTTGGTCAACACCACTTAAAAAGAAAATATCACGGTGTTGTTCAAAAGGTAACGTGCTATCGGCACTTACAGGATAAATATCGTTTGAGTTAAAAATAGCTAAACTACTAGGCTTCATTTGAGCCATGAAGTTTTTACGGTTTTTTATAAATAATTGACTGTTTATTGCGTCGTACTTCATAATGTTTCAATTAAATTGATAAGATTCCCTCAAAAATACGGAAAGAAACTATGCAAATAT
Source organism: Tenacibaculum sp. TB-53 (assembly GCF_059716285.2). Lineage (NCBI taxonomy): Bacteria > Pseudomonadati > Bacteroidota > Flavobacteriia > Flavobacteriales > Flavobacteriaceae > Tenacibaculum > Tenacibaculum sp. TB-53. The sequence continues at coordinate 2,787,753 of NZ_CM202790.1, forward strand.
TAGCCATTTGGCGCTAATTTATGTTTTTTCGAATTCTACTCATATGGCGAGTAGAAATTCCCAAAAAAGAAGCTAAATAATGTAGTGGAACTTCTTGAAGTAGTTTAGGTTCGTTTACGAGTAGTTTTTTATAACGCTCTTCAGGAGTTAAAGTCAGTAAATCAATGCGGTAATCGTCAATCAAAAAAATTTGATGTTCGACTAAGTTGTAATAAAACTGATAAAAGGCCTTATTATGTTTCATTAAATGTTTAAAATCACTTATGTTAATAATCCAAAGCTTGCAGGCACTCAAAGCTTTAATGTTTTTAGGAGAAGGAGTTTGTTGTAAAAAACTTTTTAATGATGAGGTAAAACTATTTTTTAAAGCTAAATAAGTGGTCTTTTCTTCTCCTGAAACCGAGACAGCATGTTGTAAAATGCCACTTTCTATAAAACAAAAATAGGAACAAACGTTTCCTTTTTTAACAAAAAAATCATTTCTAGATAAGGAAAACTCTTTAAAACAGTCAATAATTTCTGGAATTAACATATTTAAGACTTCATTATTTATAATGTTTTGTATGTGCTGTGTAATAGCTTTTTTAGAAGCATCCATTTATGGAAATAAATTTTTAGCTTAAAAGTATAAAAAAGGATGCTTTTTACAGCATCCTTTGAAATAAATTGTATTGATAATTGATTTTAACTCAACTAATCTGGTATAGGCTTTTTATCTAATATTTTAATAACTTCTTTAGTTTTTCAAAGAATTAACATAGAAGCTTTTTAGTAACGAAACTTCAAAAAACGTAATAATTAAAGAAGTAAAATTGTTAACGAGATGTTTTGTTATTATTTTTCCTATTACGATTATTTCGTTTTCTAGGAGTATGTTTTTTAGTGTTTTCTGTTGACACTTTTTTCTTTGAATTAGAAGATGTTTTAAGTGTTTTTTTAGTCGGTTTGTTTCTAGATTGCTGCTTTGGTCGCTCAGTAGTTATTTCATTTTTTATAGTAGATAAATCAAAACCTTCTAATTCAGAAATAGCTATTTTTTGCCCTAATAACTTCTCAATACTTTTTAAATAAGCTTCTTCCTCTTGTGCGACCAAAGAAATTGCTTCGCCACTAGCACCAGCTCTTCCTGTTCTACCAATTCTGTGTACATAGTCTTCAGGAACATTGGGAAGTTCAAAATTAATAACGTGTGGTAATAATGGAATGTCTAATCCACGAGCAGCAATATCGGTAGCTACCAGTACTCTGATAGAATTATCTTTAAAGCCTTTTAGAGCTTTGGTTCTTGCTCCTTGACTTTTGTTACCATGTATAGCTGCTGCTGAAATTCCTCGTTTAATTAGTTTTTCAGTCAACCTATTAGCACCGTGCTTGGTTCGAGTAAAAATTAATACCTGGCTCCAGTTTCCTTTTGAAATTAACTGACCAACCAATTCTGTTTTCTTGCTCTTCGGAACTTTGTATAGTTTCTGATTTACTTTTTCGGCAGTTGTATTTTCAGGAGCTGTTTCAACTAAAACCGGGTTGTGTAAAATACCTTGTGCTAATTTTTTTATTTCTTTTGAAAAAGTTGCCGAAAACAATAAATTTTGACGTTTTTGTGGTAAAAAAGAGATGATTTTTTTAATATCTCGTAAAAACCCCATGTCTAACATTCTGTCGGCTTCATCTAAAACCAAAACATCTACACGTTTTAAAGAAAGTTGATTTTGTTCATGTAAATCAATTAATCTACCAGGAGTAGCTACTAAAATATCTATTCCTTTTTTAAGAGTAGCTATTTGAGAACTTGGTTTTACACCACCAAAAATAGCGGTAGATTTAATGTTTAAATGCGTGCTATATTCGCGCACATTATCATATACTTGAGCTGCTAATTCTCTTGTAGGAGTTAGCACTAATGCTTTAATTGGACGGTATTTCGGATTCTTTTTTTCTGATATGTTTTGTAAAATAGGCAAAGTAAACCCTGCTGTTTTACCGGTTCCAGTTTGTGCAGAGGCTAATACGTCTTTACCTTCTAAAATAACGGGAATTGCTTTTTCTTGAATAGGAGAGGGAGTTTCGTACCCTTTTTCGGTTACAGCTTTCACTAAAGCTTTTGATAAACCTAACGATGTAAATGTCATATATAATTCTTCAGTAGTATTTAAAGAAAATACTACTATGAGCCAGCAAAGGTACTGCTATTTTATTGGGCTTCGGCTATAAATAAAAAAAGCCTTACCTAAGATGCTTCTATATTAATATAACTGATTTAATGAGAGAACTAAAAACAACAATTAAGAAAAGTTGTTATGGTTTCCCTATGTGGAATAAAGCATCTCCCATATTAATGATTGGAAAATTATTTTTAGCAATGATATAGCCATCGTAAGGTGATTTTACGGAAAAGTTTGTTTCTCCATAGGTATCCATAATATACCCTAATATTTGTCCTTTTATTATTTGATTACCATTGTTAACAACAGAAGTAAATAAGCCAGCTACTTTAGCACGAACCCATTTATGTTTATTAATGTGTATTGAAGTAGTGTTTTTAGGTATTTCTATATTTTCACTTATCATTTTAAAATGTTTTAAAACACGAAGTGTTCCGTTAATACCTTGTTTAATAGCATGCTCTTCAAGCCGTAACGATTCTCCTCCTTCATAAACAATTACAGGAATATTATTTTTATAACATTGATTTCTAAAAGACTTCGGAATAAGTTTAGAGCCAAACATAAATGGAGCATTGAAAATATTGGCTAGTTGAACTCCTTTTTTATCTTCAGGAGTGTATCGTATTTGTGGGAAGTTATTTCGTTGTTCACCTCCCGTATGAAAATCAATAGCAAAATCTACATTATTGGTAATTTCTTTCATTAAATAATACGCCATTCTACTAGCTAAAGAACCCGTTTTTGAACCAGGGAAACTACGATTTACATCTTTACCATGCATGTCTCTCGACATATTTAAAAAGCCAAACACATTAAGTAAAGGAACCACGATAACACAACCTCGGTGAATTTTGTACGATTTATCAATTAACATTCTTCTGACTAATTCAATACTATTTACTTCATCTCCGTGTAGACCACCCTGTAGTAGAATAGTAGGACCTAATTGATTACCATTAAAAATATACACAGGAATTTCTATTAGAGTACCTGTAGGTAACCTATCAATTGGAATCTTAATTAATTTAGATTCGCCTAAACCAATTTTTTGTCCACGAATTTCTATGATTTCGTTTTTAAAATTTTGTTCGAACATTTTCTTCTAAAAATTTAATAATAACTTTAGCAATATTGTCTTTGGTGTAGGATTCAATTCCTTGTAAGCCAGGAGTTGAGTTGACTTCAATTAATAGAGGTCCTCTTTTTGATCGAATCATATCAACGCCAGCAATAGGAAGTTCTAAGTGTTGAGCTGCTTTAATAGCTATTTCTTCTTCTTCGGGAGTTAATGTAACCTTGTGTCCGCTACCTCCTTTATGAATGTTAGAACGAAAGTCCCCCTCGAGCCCTTTACGTTTCATAGAAGATACCACTTTGCCATTTACAATAAAAGCACGAATATCTTCACTGTTACTTTCCTGAATAAATTCTTGTAGTAAAATACTGGTATTTGTTCCGTGCATAGTATCAATAATAGACATCGCAGATTTTTTGCTTTCAGCTAAAATTACTCCAGAGCCATGTGTTCCTTCTTGTAGCTTAATAATTACAGGAGAACCACCTAATAAATCTATTTGCTCACCAATATTTTCAGCGTCAACAGAAAAAACAGTCTGCGGAATAGGAAGTCCATTTCTACTCATTATTTGTAAAGTACGAGCTTTGTTCTGTGCATCAACAATACCTAAATAACTAGCAGTACTATATACTCCGTTCATTTCAAACTCTTTTACAACTGTTGTTCCATGTTTCATGGCTGAAACACCTATTCGAGGAATAATAACATCAGGAATATCAATAATATTTTTACCGTTGTATAGAATAGCAGGTTTACCATCGCCAAGTTTTATAAAACATTTTAAATGGTTTATAATTTCAACTTTATGTCCACGACGACTTGCCTCTTTATATATTCTTTGTGTTGAATAAATCTGGTCACTAACAGAAAGAATAAAAATAGTCATAACCTAAAAATTTTGAGGTTAAACAAAGCTACTAATTTTTTTGTTTGACAAGAACTTCAAAAAGAAGTCTCTCAATATTCTGTTAATTTTTTTGAAATAGTTTTTGCTTACAGTATTTTCACTTCTTCTAAACCAAATTATAATGAGAACCTTAGCCAAAGCTTTAATAGCTTTATTTCCGTTTACAGTAGCTGCACAGCAACCTACATCTGCAGAGAAAATACAACAAGCTTTACAACAAAAAGAAGCATTAACTTTAACTTCTACAGTAAAAAATATTCCCTTTAAAAATATAGGACCTACAGTGATGAGTGGGCGTGTAGTGGATATTGATGTAAACCCAGCAAATACTACAGAGTTTTATGTAGGTTATGCTTCAGGAGGAGTATGGCATACTGATAATAACGGAACAACTTTTACTCCAATTCTAGACAACTCTCCTACACAAAACGTAGGAGATATTGCTGTAGATTGGAAAAATGGAACAATTTGGGTTGGTACAGGAGAAAATAATTCTTCTCGATCATCGTATGCAGGAATCGGAATTTTAAAATCTACCGATAAAGGTAAAACTTGGACAAACGTTGGGTTACTCGATTCACATCATATTGGACGAATTTTAATCAATCCAAAAAATCCTGATGAAGTAATAGTAGGTTCTATAGGACATTTATATTCATCAAACAATGAAAGAGGAATTTTTAAAACTACAGATGGAGGAAAAACCTGGATAAAAACCTTATTTATTGATGAAAATACTGGAATTATAGATATTCAACCTGTACCAAATAACTTCAATATTTTATATGCTGCTGCTTGGGAGCGTGAACGTAAAGCATGGAATTTTGATGGAGATGGAAAAAATTCTGCAATTTATAAATCAACAGATGCTGGGAGTACATGGACTAAAATTTCTGATAACAATGGTTTCCCCAATGGAGATGGAGTAGGAAGAATTGGTTTAGCAGTATATGATCAAAACACGGTATATGCTTTTCACGATAGTCAATTCCGAAGAAAAAAAGATCCTGCTAAGAAAGAGAAGGGAGCAGGAGCCTTAACAAAAGAGGAGCTTGCATCAATTTCGGCAGATGAACTTTTGAATATGAAAGACAAAAAATTGAATTCATATATCAAAATGAATGGTCTTCAAGAAAAATATCGTGCGGAAAATATTAAGCAAATCATTCGCTCAAGTCCGGGAGAAATGAAACCAAGTGATTTAATTGGTTATTTAAAAGATGCAAATGCAGCGTTATTTGATACTCCAGTAATAGGAGCGGAGGTTTTTAAGACTACTGATGGAGGAAAAACATGGAAAAAAACACATGAAGGGCATTTAGATGATTTATACTATTCGTATGGGTATTATTTTGGAGAAATTCGTGTTGATCCTCAAGACAAAAATGGAATCTATGTATTGGGAGTTCCAATTTTAAAGTCGAAAGATGGTGGAAAAACATTTACATCTATTAGTAAAGAAAATGTACATGCCGATCATCAAGCATTATGGGTGAACCCTAAAAAACAGGGACACCTAATTGATGGAAACGATGGTGGGTTAAATATTTCATATGATGATGGTGAAAGCTGGATTAAATTAAACCAACCAGCAGTTGGGCAATTTTATACTGTATATGCTGATAATCAAGAAGTGTACAAGGTATATGGAGGATTACAAGACAACGGAGTTTGGGTAGGAAACCACAATGCAAAAATTGACAAAAGCTGGCATCAAACAGGACAAAATCCTTACGAAAGTTTAATGGGAGGTGACGGAATGCAAGTTGCAGTTGATGACAGAAATCCGAATATTGTGTATACAGGGTATCAATTTGGAAACTATTATCGAATTGATAGAGCAACAGGAAAGCAAACCTATATTCAGCCGAAACCAAAAAAAGATAAACCAGCATATCGATTCAATTGGCAAACTCCTATTCAGCTATCAAAACACAATCAAGATATTTTATATTTAGGAGGAAATAAGTTACACCGTTCTTTAAATAAAGGTGATGATTGGGAAGAAATTTCTGGAGATTTAACCAAAGGAGAAAAGGAAGGAAATGTAGCTTACGGAACGTTAACTACTATTTCTGAAAGCCCATTCCAATTTGGGTTAATCTACGTAGGTTCTGATGATGGATTGGTACAAGTAACTAAAAACGGAGGAGGAAATTGGGAGAAAACCTCTAATTCTTTACCCCAAAATTTATGGGTAAGTCGTGTAATAGCTTCAAAATATAAAAAAGAGCGTGTATATGTTACGTTAAACGGATATCGTTTTGATGATTTTACACCGTATGTATACATGTCTGATGACTATGGAAAAACATGGAAAAATATAAGTAGTAATATTCCAGCTTCTGCGGTAAATGTGATTAAGGAAGATCCTAAAAAAGAGAATGTCCTATACTTAGGAACTGACAACGGATTGTATGTTTCTTTCAATCAAGGTTCAACATGGGAAGCTTTTAGCAACGGATTGCCAAATGTTGCAGTACACGATTTAGTAATTCAACCTAAAGCAAAACATTTATTAGTAGGAACGCATGGGCGTAGTTTGTACAAAGCGAATATTACTTCTTTACAAGAATTTGATAACAAAGAAGCTATTTTCAGTATGAAGGATATTAAGAAAAGAAAATCTTGGGGTAGTTCTTGGAGTAAATGGTTAGAACCAAATACACCAAAAATCACAATTCCTTTTTATGTAAATGCAGATAAAGAAGTTGTGTTAGAAATATATTCGGGTAAAGTTTTGGTAAATACTATAAAGGCTAAAGCAACAAAAGGATTTAATGAAGTAGTGTACGATGTTTCTTTTTCTGAAAAAGGAAGAAAAAAGTACTTAAAGAAAAACAAAGAAGCTAAGGTAAAAAAAGCAAAGAATAACAAGTATTATTTACCTAAAGGGAAATATAAAGTAACAGTGGGTGAGTTAAGTCAAACATTTGAAGTTCTTTAACAAAGAGATTATAAAAGAGAAAAACAAAACTGTTTTTCTCTTTTTTTGAAATAAAATTTACACAACTTAATAAAGAAACATTACTATTTTTGCGGTATGGGAATAATACGTGTAAACGACATTCGTGTTTTTACAAATCACGGATGCTTAGATGAAGAAGCAAGAATCGGTTCGGAATATAGAGTTGATATTGAAGTAAAAGCTGATTTACAAACATCTGCAAAAACAGATAATTTGGTTGATACGGTAGATTATGTGCATTTGAATCAAATTGTAAAAGAAGAAATGGCGATTCGTTCTAAATTATTAGAGCATGTTGCTCAACGAATTTTAAGTAGAATTTTTAAAGAAATACAACTTGTTGATGAAGCGGAGGTTAGCGTAGCAAAAATTAACCCACCCATTGGAGGGAACGTTGCTGAGGTAGCAATTGTTTTATCAGATGTGCGTAAAAAGTAAAAAAAGCTTGCAAAAAAAGATAAAAGCTGTAAATTTGCAGTCCTTATCAATATAAGGTGTCGTGGCCGAGTGGCTAGGCAGTGGTCTGCAACACCATCTACAGCGGTTCGAATCCGCTCGACACCTCAAAAAGCTCATCAAATTTGATGAGCTTTTTTGTTTAATTCTATTTGGGGCATTTGTTGCTGCCACAAATTGTAATATTTTCCTTTAGAAGCATATAGTTCTTTATGGTTTCCTTGCTCTAAAACGTTTCCTTTATTTAAAACTACAATTTCATCAGCATTAATTACAGTACTTAATCTATGAGCAATAATGATAATAGTTTTGTTCTCTTGACGTAGCCTTTCTACAGCTTTTTGAATATAGTTTTCTGAAGTAGAATCTAAAGATGAGGTAGCTTCATCTAAAACGAGTATTTCAGGTTGTTTGTACAAAGCTCTAGCGATTGCTATTCGTTGTTTTTGACCTCCAGATAAAGTAGCTCCGTTTTCTCCTAAATAGGTGTTAAAACCATTAGGTAAACCTTCAATGAACTCTAAAATACCTATAGATTTACAAATTTCAATAATTAGTTCCATGTTTGGAGCAAAATAACCAACAGCAATATTGTCAACTACATTTCCTGCAAATAAATCTATTTTTTGAGGAACTACACTTACTAACTCCCGTAGACTTTCATGTTGAATATATTTTAAGTCTAAATCTCCCAGTGTAATATGTCCTTTTTGAATAGGATATAAATTTTGTAATAGTGAAATTAAGGTTGATTTTCCTGAGCCACTTTCACCAACAATGGCGGTAATATTCCCTTTTTTAATTTTTAAATTAAAATCTGTAAAAACTTGTACTCTTGTTCCGTAACGAAAAGCTACATTTTTAAACTCAATATCTCCTATTTTTTCTTTTGTAAGAACTACTTTTTCTGTGTTTTCTTCACGCTCTAAATCCATAATTTCAAACAAACGATCTGCAGCAATTAAAGCATTTTGTATTTGTTTATTAGCACCTATCAAGCTAGCAACAGGATTCATAAAGTAGCCAATAATAGCGTAAAAAGACATTAATTCACCAGCAGTTATTTGCCTTTCAATTACAAAATAAGACCCACTCCATAATAAAACTATAGTAAACAACTGTGCGATAAAAGTAGTTGAGGTTCCAGAAAAAACTGAGTTTAAAGCCGATTTGTAACCTATGTGTAATAAACTTATAAAACGTGTTTCTGTTTTTATATTGGCAAAACTTTCTAAACCAAAACGCTTTATGGTGCCTACTGAGTTTAAAGACTCTACTAACTGACTTTCTAAATCAGCAGAACGTTCCATTATTTTACGTTCTGTTTTCTTGTTTAGTTTATTAATGATGAAATATACTGTTAAATAGAAAGGAATTACCAACAACATAATTAACGCTAATTTCCAGTGATACATGAACATCAACCCAAAAGAGAAAAACAAAATAAGAATGTTTACTGTTAAACTTAGCGACACTCCGTTGATAAAAGTTCTAATTTTTACAGCATCATTAATACGAGAAATAATTTCTCCTACTCGCATGGTATCAAAAAACTGTTGAGGTAGTTTTAATAAATGTTTGTAGTAGCCTAAAATTAATCGAGCATCAATTTGTTGCCCTGTTTTTATTAAAAATACATCTTTATACACCCCGATAATTATTTGTACAGCTAGTAGCGCAAGCATTATAATACTGAGTAAGTTCAATAACTTAGTATTACCGCCTACCAATACATAATCTGTAATTTTTTGTATGTATATGGATGTTGAAAAACCTAAGAGGGTATAAATAACAGCACCTATTAAAGCTTGTAACAAAACAAACTTGTGAGGCTTTAGTAAAAACCAAAAACGTTTGATTACAGACACCTTTTCATTACCTGCTGAAAACTCTTCTTTAGGTAGGAGTAAGACCAAAATACCTGTCCATTCTTTTAAAAAGGCCTCATGTGTTTTTTTATGGATTTTCCCATCACCTGGATCCATAATTTTTATGTACTCTTTGGTAACTTCGTAAATAACCACATAATGCTGTAACTGTTCTCTAACAATTACATGGGCTATGGTTGGTTTAGGTATTTTAAACAAACTATCGAGTTCACCACGTACTCCTTTGGCTTCAAAGCCTAGTTTTTCAGCAGCTTCTATAAGGCCTAATACATTAGTTCCTTTTTTATCGGTACCTGCATATTGACGTATACGCGCAATAGGAAGTTGTAACTTATAATGTGCTGAGATAGATGCCAAACAAGCGGCACCACAGTCGGTAATATCGTGTTGTTTTATGGTAATTTTTGCCATTCTTTTTCAGTTTAGAGAGGCAAAGAAAGGTATGTTTAGCGCAATTTGATTGCAGGGGGTGGAATTTATATGCCGTTCTAAAAAAGCTATTACTTGTTTTGTTAATGTATATTTTAAAAAATGTAAAGGCACAAGTGTGATGCTTTCGTAAGAGAGACTTATTTTAATATATATGCACGAATTGTAAATCCGCGCCACCACTATTAAAAAATAACCATTATAACAAAATTATTTAAGCAATGAAAGAGTAATCCATATGTAAACCCGTATTTTACCCTAAAAAATCCTATCAATATACCGCTTAAGATTTGCGGTAAAATTAGAATAGGAACTATATATGGGTTAAGAATTTCAGTAATATTAGAAAAATGCATGAAAGCAAACGCCATAGTAAAAAAATAAAATATAAACGGAAATTTATTTCTCCAAAAAAAACGTATTTTTTGATTATACTTGCTAATTAAAGAATATCCAAAAAATGTAATAATAGAAGAAAACATTAACCTTTCTAGTAGGTTTTTTGAAAAATCTAAAAGGTTTTGATTAAAAAAAAGAACTGAGGTTAAAAAAAAAGAACAAATAAAAATGGAAACTAAAAAGTTATTTTTTTTATAAACCATAGAAAGTCGAAACATTAATTCTTCAAGCATAGGCACAAGAAAAACACCATATAAAAGAATTTTGAAAATGCTCCACTTTTTTGTTTTTTCTACAACTAAGTTCTGCTCTTTAATATTGAAAATATAAAAAGCAATTCCCATTATTATTAATATTAATAAAAAATAAAACAAATATACTTTTAAGATATTTTTTAATTTATTCTTGACATGTATATCTACTTTACTGAAATCAGGTCTAGATAAAAATTTAATTATACTCTTATACAACTTTAATAATTTAAATTAAAAAACATTAACACTTTAAAAGTGTTAATGTTTTTTCAATAGGTTAGCTTGTCTATCCAGGTACAACTTTATCAATTATATCAGCACACCAAGATATTATATTTCCTACTGTTTCGGCTGCAGCCCTTACATGTTGACCAGCTGCATACCCAGCATCATAAGCATCTTGATTGCCTCCATCAATAGTTAGCAATTCTTCTGTAGTTAAATTTTTAAGATTCATTTTTATAGTTTTTATTTTAATTATACTTGATGATGTTCTACGCCATTTACTGCGTCAAAAAAACCATGGACTAAGGAAGTTGTTGTGTCAACTGCCCTAGTGAACTCTTCCCAAGAGTAAAACCAACCTCCATTTATATCTAATAATTCGCTTTTAGTGTTTATCTCCTGAACCCCAAGACTTTCTAAATTTTTCATAAAAATAAAATTTTTTAATTAATATTTGATTTTTGGTTGTGGTTTCGACTACGCTTAATCACCTAGTAATAGGGATAACATAAAAAATCACAATCCATATCAAAACTAACCCAAATATGTGCACCTATTCTTGTTTGTTTTGATGCTACAAGTATAGTTTCGTTCACTGCAACTAACTTGCAATGTGCAAGTTATTTTGTAAAAAGTAACTACCCCCAAATATTTGGGTTACCTCATTGTTCGTTAATACATTTACTGAGATAGATACTTGTAAATCAAAATCATCACAATAGTAATAAGTTTTTCTACTTCTGCTATAACAGATATTTGCATTGTAATCTTTTAATTGTTCTACTAATAAATGAACCGAACGTTGGCTAATTTGTAATAAGTTAGCCAATTCTTTAGGAGTTCCTGTATTCTCGTTTGTAATTAAATTATGCAGTTGCTGTAAGCGTTCTAATGTTTTTAAGTTTTTCATACTTCTTCCTTTTTCTATATGTTTTAGTGAGTTCTTAATACATTTTTTGGTGGTTTCGACTTCGTTCAACCAACAAAAATTACTCGAACTGATATGTTATTAATTGTTATGTAATAATTGAGTACTAGGATTCAACCAATCATCTATTTTATCATATAATAAGTCAAATAATGAACGTTCTGTGAGTTCAAAACGAGCATTTACCAACATCCCTTTTTTTAGCTGACCTTTAAAACCATTTTTTAACGTTAAAAAACGTTGGTTTAAAGAACATGCTACTCTAAACATGGGCGTATCGTTCACTATTTGTATGTCGTTTCCTACTTCTAGTATGTTTCCTGTTGCTAACCCCCACTGGTTATAATTAAAGGCACTTACTTGAAAATTTACCTTGTTTTCTTTTTTTAGCAATCCAATATCACTTGGGCTTATAAAACACTCAACAATCAAATCAGATTTTGGAGATATTTCAGCAAGTTGAGTACCAGAAGGAATAAAACTTCCTTTTTCAATTCCTTTCACATTTAATAAAGTACCCGAAACAGGAGCTTTTATGATTGATAAATTAGTACTCTCTTGTAGTTGAGTATGATTGTTTTTTAGCTCTTTTAATTGATTTTGATAGTCTACCAATTGTGATTGCCAAGTACTCGACTGTTGCTTTTTATATTGATAAATAGCATTCAGCGCCAAATCATATTCTAATTGACTATTGTTTAATTCAACTTTAGCAATAACTCCTTTTTTAAATAATTGTTGATTCCGTTTATAATCATCTTTTAGTTTTTTAAAGCGAGTACGTAACTCATTTAATTTTTGTTGGTAAAAATTATATTCTTGTTGATACTTTGATGATTGTATTTGGGTTACTTGTTTTTTGCTTTTAGATAAAAACTCTAAATCTTCAATAAAAGCTTTAATTTCATGCGTCTGACTTTCAATGTTTTCAATTTTTTGAGTAATAGCTAAATTGTTTACCAGTAATAAGGTATCTCCTTCATGTATTTCTTGATTATTTTTAAGTTGATGGAAAATAACTTTACCATTAGTGCTGTTTTGTAAAGAAATTCGTTCTTTATCGGGGCGTATCAACCCTTGTGAAGTATTGTAAATAGTTATTTTAATAAAAGGTAAAGAAGCTATAGTAATTATTAAAGCTACTAAAAAGACACTATAAATAATTTTACTTTTGTTGGTGTGCTTAAACTGATGCACTTCGGTACTGTTTTCAATAATTTCTTTAGGAAATATTTGTTTGCTCATAACTTTTTTAAAATAAAACCCCTTTATTTATGAGAACAAAAAGTAAAAATAAAGGGGTGGTTTTTCTTTTTCACGTATAACTTTCCCTGTCTACGAATACACTACAAACCAACGCAAAATAAATGCAGTAAAAAATCCATATATAGCGAGATTTATAAAAAAATGGACGTTATTTATAAATTTCGAGTTATAATTTTGTTAGCTTGTATCTGTTTTTTAAGGATTTAACTGTTTTATGAGCTTGTCTTAATAATAACTACATTTGCAAGGATAAAGACACTAAAAATTGACTCAAAAGAAGAAAATACCATATCAAATTTTTGATTCTTATTGTTTAAGAACTCCGTTATTTTCTCTTTCTGATTATAAAAGTTTAATAGAAAGAGAAGGGGTTTTAGAAACGGATTTTAGAAACTTGTTACAAAACAAAATTTTTAGAGAGGCTTTATTTTTAGCTTCTCCTGAATTGGTAGTGCAAATTCAAAAATGGGAAAATCAAGAAATTCTTGACAAGAAGAAAAAAGAAAGCTTAGAACTAACAATTTTAAAATATTTTACAAGAATAACTACTCGTTGTACTCCTTTTGGTTTATTTGCTTCTTGTTCTCAAGGAAGTTTTAGTGATAAAACATCAATTCAATTAGCAGCAATAGAGGACTATAAAAGAATAACTCGTTTTGATACCACTTTTTTAGCAGAGTTATCTTTAGAGTTGATAAAGAAAGATGAAATTAGAAAACAATTACTGTTTTTTCCGAATTCAAGCTTATATAAAGTAGGAGAACATTACAGATATGTTGAGTATGTAATACAAAACAAAAAAAGAGCGTATTCAATTGAAGGAATTAAGTTTTCTACCTATTTGAAAGATGTGCTTGAAGCTGCAAAAGAAGGAAACACAATTGCAGCGTTAGCAAAAGTGCTTGTTAGCGATGATATTGAATTAATAGAAGCAAAAGGGTTTATAGAAGAGTTAATTGAGCATCAGATTTTGGTGTCTGAACTTGAAGTTACTGTTACAGGAAGCGATTACTTTTCTAATTTAATAAAAAAAGTTTCTGAGATTTCTGAGAATGAAGAACTTAAAAACAAACTTATGGAATTATCAAATCATTTAAATAAGATAGATGATTCTTTAGGAAACTCAGCATCTAGATATAAAAAAATTGAGGAACTAAGCAAACAGGTTACCCCAAAAAAGGGTGTCAAGTATTTATTCCAAACGGATACTTTTTCAAAAACAACTCAAAATAAACTAAACAGAAAACATAAAAGCAATCTATACAAAGCGTTAAGGATTTTTAATAAAATGACATTGCGTTCTACAAGTGGAAGGTTAGAAGATTTTAAAAGAGCTTATACAAAACGTTACGAAAGTGAATGGTTGCCGTTAAGTTTAGTGTTAGATGTTGAAACAGGTATTGGTTATGGAAAAAAAGAAGAAAACAACACTCCTTTTTTAGATAAAATTGTAAACACTCCCAAAAAGAAAAGATATAAACATATAGTTTGGAGAGATGTAGATAGTATTTTACAAGAGAAGTTATTTGAGGTACTGACTGAAGGAAAAACTACAATTAAATTAACGGAGCAAGATTTTGAAAGTATAGAAGAAAGATGGGACGATTTGCCCGACACGTTTTCGTCAATTATAGAAGTGTTTAAGAGTTCAGGTGAAGAAAAACTGTTTATAAAAGGAACTGCAGGTAGTAGTGCTATAAATTTATTAGGTAGGTTTGGTCACGGTAGCGAAGGCTTGTCACAACACATAAATAATATAGCTGAAACCGAAAAAAATATTGAAAAGGATAAAGTCATAGCTGAAATAGTCCATTTGCCAGAGGCTAGAACAGGAAATATCTTACAGCGTCCTAATTTTAGAGACTATGAAATTCCTTATTTAGGAAAATCCAATGTAGCTAAAGAAAGAGAAATTCCACTAAGTGATATTTTAGTTACTGTTAAAAACGATGAGATTAAACTTTTTTCTAAAAAATTAAATAAAGAAGTAATTCCAAGATTAGGGAATGCTCATAATTATAGCAATAGTACATTGCCGATTTATCATTTTTTGTGCGAATTACAAACTCAAAATAAAAGAGCTAGTATAGGATTTAGTTGGAATGCAACTTTTTTGAACCTACCTTTTTTACCAAGAGTAGTATATAAAGATATTATTTTTTCTAAAACTAGATGGAACCTTGAAACCGATAAATTAGGAGAAATATTAAAAAGCAAAGACTTTTTTAAACAAATGGTCAATTGGAAAAAGGAACTGCAATTACCCAATTATGTTGAGTTAGTTGAAGGAGACAACAGACTACTTATTTATTTAGAAAATAAGACAGCGGTTCAAATGTTATACAATGCAGTTAAAAGAAAAAAGAACTTTGTATTAGAAGAGTTCTTATTTGTTGATGATGAGCTTGTAAAGAGAGAAGGGACGTCTTTTTGCAATCAATTTGTAGTATCTTTTTATAACAATAAAACTAATTGATGAAAATGGAAGTTGTAATAAAAAGAAATTTTTTTCCAGGAGAAAAGTGGGTGTACTACAAAGTATATTGTGGAAAAGAAGTAGCGGAGAATGTGTTGTTACAATGTGTAAAACCTTTAGTAGAAATTCTTTTTGAAAAGAAACTTATAAATAAATGGTTTTTCATTCGTTACACCGATCCTGACAACCATTTACGAATCCGTTTTCATTTAAATGAAACAGAAAATATAGGGAGTGTTGTTTTAGAATTTCAAAAATATATAGCGTCTTTTATTGAAACCAAACAAGTTTGGGATATTCAATTAGGAACCTATAAAAGAGAATTGGAACGTTATGGGAAAAACACGATTGCCGATGCAGAAACTTTTTTTTACAGAGATAGTGAAACAGTTTTAGGTCTTATTGAACAAACGATTGATGATAAGGACAGGTTTATTTACACACTTAAATACCTAGAGCAAATTATAAACACTTTCAACTTTTCAAAACATGAAGAGTTGTTGTTTCTAGAACGATATAAAAATCAATTTCAAAGAGAATTTAATGCTGATAAGAAGATGAAAAAAGAAATGAATGTGATGTACAGTGAGGTAAGTGAAGCTCCTTTAAACATAGAGCCAGTTGTATTGAGTACCTCACAAAAACAACTCATAAATGTTTTTAAAACCAAAGCAGCAGAGAAAAAACTATTGGTTTCTATAGAAGATTTAGTTGGAAGCTTGATTCATATGTCTGTAAATAGAATATTTAAAAGTAAGCAACGAATGTATGAAATGATAGTATATGATTTTTTGTATAAGAAATGTAAAAGAAATTATTAAGCAATGAAACCAACATGTTTAAAATCATCATTAAACATACAGCGGAATTCATTTTAAACATCAAAGTTTACATGTGACCGTTGAAAAACAATAAAAATATACACATGAAAAATAAATTGAATACACATAAAAAACATATTGTACTATTTTTCTTTTTATTCTTATCTATAAGTTCTTTTGGACAAAGTAATGTTGATACACTTTCAAGTAAAAGCTTTGATGAGTTGTTGGATATTTATAATAATGAGCGAAGTTTAAAAAAAAGTAAACTTTATTTGAGTTACTGGATAAAAAAAGCTAAAAAAGAAGAAAATGAGATTCAGCTACTTCTTGCCTATGAACTTGCAAGCACACTATATAATAACGACAAATCTTTAATTTATTTAGATAGTATACTATCAATAAGTTTGAAGAATAATAATTATAAGGCTTTCACAGCATCTGCTTACATGAGAAAAGGAGAGTTTTTTTACAATAAAAGAGACTTTAGGAGGGAGTTAAAAAATTACATGCTGGCTAAGGAGTATGCAGATTATGATAAGTTCCCAATATTAGGGTGTTTACTGGAATACAATATAGGCTTGGTAAAAAATAGAATAGGGGAGTATAAAGAGGCTCTGAGTATTCATAAAAAAAACCTAAAACTAACAAGTAAGTATTTAAAGGGAAAACTTAACAAAGAGTACCTTCAATCTATTTATGCAATAGCAGATACATACAATTATATACCAAATTTAGACTCAGCCTTTTATTATAATAAATTAGGAGTAGATGAAGCTCTGAAATTAAAAGAAAGAGAAGGTATTGTTTTTTTTACTTTAAGTCAAGGTATTACACATTACCATAAAAAACAATATAAGTTGTCCATTGATAGTTTAACTAAAGCATCTAAGTTTTTCAAAATTAAAGGAGATTTACCGAATACTTCTGAATCATATTATTTTTTAGGAAAGTCATATGAAAAATTAGGTAAAACTACAGAGGCAGTAGAAAGTTTTAAACGAGTAGATTCTATTTTCAGAAAAACATACGATCTTCTGCCTGTTTTGAGAAGCACATATTATTTTTTGATTGAGCATGCACAAAAAAATGATGATTTAAAGGCACAAATCGGTTATACAAATCAACTTATAAAACTAGATAGTATTCTTCATTCTAATGAGCTTTTCATAAATAAAAGCTTAATTAAAGAATATGATATACCAAACCTTATTTCAAAAAAAGAAAAACTAATTTCTCAATTAAAGAATAAAGAGAAGAAATCTATAGTGTTTTTTGGGGTATTATTATTAGCGACTCTTGTGTTAATTATTATTGTAATAGTTCAGAATAAAAAAAGAAAGATATATAAAGATAGATTTGAGGGAATTCTTAAAAGAACAGAGGTAACAGAGGCAACAGAGGCAACAGAGGCAACTGAGGCAACAGAAATAAAATTAAATATTCCTAAAGAAACAATAGATAAAGTATTAGGCGATTTATCCCTTTTCGAAAGGGAAAAAAAGTATGTCGTTAAAAATATAACACTAAGCTCTTTGGCGAAAGAGTTAAATACAAATACAAATTACTTGTCAAAAATTATCAATCATTTTAAAAATGAATCTTTTTCAAACTATTTAAATAATTTAAGAATTGAATATATAGTTGATAAGTTAAAAGAAGATAAGGTTCTTAGGAAATTTACAATTAAAGCTATTGCAGATGAAGCAGGGTTTAATAATGCAGAGTCTTTTTCTAAAGCATTTTATAAGTCAAAAGGTATTAAACCTTCTTATTTTTTGAAAGAATTAGAAACAAGAGAAAATAAAAGATAAGAATCAATCGATATTTATAAATATCGGTATTTTTTTCTAAAAAGAGGGTGTTTTTTTGAAAAGAAAATGTTTCATTTGCTTAACCGAAAAATTAAGATATAATGAAAAAACAAAAATTAACTCTAGAAAAATTTACTGTTTTAAAATTGAAAAACCCATCAAAAATTTTAGGAGGAAACGATGGGACTGATGGAGGAGAAACAGGAAAAGGAAATAAATGTTATCTAGCATCTGCTGTTTTTGTTAAAGAAAAAGACCAAGAGGCAAGATGATAATTATATAAATAGGCAAATGCTTTTATATTTTTTTAAATTAAATAAAATGGGTTAGTAAATTACTAACTCATTTTATAACTTCTAAACATTAAATATGCTTAAAAACATTCTTCTTTTTTCTACCATTATAATTTTATTTATTAGGTGTGACTACAAAAAAAAATATTCTAAATTAAAACTGTCTCCAAACTTAATTGATCAATCTGAAAAAAGAGAGGTTTTTTCAGAAGAAGAGTTAAGAAGTTGGTATGCTAAAGATATAGAGTTTGATACAGTGCCAGGGATTAGTCTTTATAGAGCAAATGACAGCTTACTTAAAAACAGAGAAGGAGAAGATGTGGTTATAGCATTCCTAGATTCTGAGATAGATATTAACCATGAGGTATTAGAAGATATTATCTGGGAAAATGTAAAAGAAACTCCTAATAATGGTATTGATGATGATGATAATGGGTATATTGATGATGTTAATGGGTGGAATTTTCTAGGTAATATGAATGGAGAAAATAATAGCTTTACGAGTTATGAGTTCACTCGTTTTTTAAAAAAGTATGATTCTTTTTTTAAAGAAAAGAAGGCTGAAGAAGTAGGTTCTAAAGATTCTATTTTGTATGAAACTTTCATAAGAGCACAAAAAAAATATAAAGAAAGGGTAGAATATGCCAAAGAGGACATAGAATATGCAAATATGTTGTCTACCAGTATGTTTAATGTTAAAAAAGAATTGGCTAAATATTTTTTAAATAGAGACTATACTTTAAAAGATTTAGATAGTTTAAAAGAAGCATTTCCAGATAACAAAGAATTGCAAAGAGTAATATTAATAAGAACAAACTTTATTAAATATGGATTTACACAAAACTATATAAATAATTATAAGCTTAATGCGGAAGAAAGGGTTAAAAAGTTATTGAATTTAAGCTTTAATGATAGAAAAATAACAAAGGATAATCCAGATGATATTAATGATTTTAGCTATGGTAATAAGTTTGTGAATAAAAACATCAATTTATTTGAGCATGGAACAGAATTAGCGGGTGTTATAGCTAACTTTAAGAATAAAAAACTAAAAATAATGCCTGTTTGTATATCTCCTTTTGGAGATGAACACGATAAAGATATAGCACTGGCTATCCGTTATGCTGTTGATAATGGAGCAAAAGTTATTAATATGAGTTTTGGAAAAGAGTTTTCGCTTCATACTGAATGGGTTTTTAGTGCTTTTAAATATGCTGAAAAGAATAATGTTTTAATCATATCTTCTGCAGGAAATTCTAAATTCAATTTAAACATTGTAAATGATTACTATCCAAACGATAATATTGATAATGGTAAAGAAATAAGTGATAATTTTGTGCTAGTTGGAGCTATATCAAAAAAGTTAGGCAAAAAGTTTTTATATAGGGATACAAATTATGGAAACATAGATGTAGATTTATTTGCCCCAGGGCAGGAAATATATACAGCTGTACCGAATAATAAATATAAAATGGATAATGGGACTTCTTTATCTGCCGCGATTACATCAGGTGTAGCAGCATTAATATATTCGTACTATCCTAACTTAACAGCCTCTCAGATAAAGCATATTTTAATGGATTCTGGTTTGGAGTATACTTTTGAAGTGAGTACACCAACAAAAGAAGATAAAAATAAAACAACACCTTTTAATCAATTATCAAAATCAGGAAAAGTTTTAAACGCTTACAATGCTTTAATTATGGCAGATAGCATTTCTAGAAACTAGGTACTTTTTGTTTTCCTTAACAAATTAATTCGCTAAAATTCTGCATCTTTGTAGTTATGCGAATTTATCCGATAGAAACAGGAAACTTTAAATTAGACGGAGGCGCTATGTTTGGCGTAGTTCCGAAAACAATTTGGCAAAAGACAAATCCTGCCGATGAAAACAACATGATTTCAATGGGCATGCGTTGTATGTTGATTGAAGATGGTGATCGTTTAACGCTAATTGATACAGGAATTGGTAATAAGCAGTCCGATAAGTTTTTTGGATATTATTATTTATATGGAGACTTTTCATTAGATACTTCTTTAGCAAAACATGGTTTCCATAGAGATGATATTACCGACGTGTTTTTAACACATTTACATTTCGATCATTGTGGAGGAGCAATTCAATGGAACAAAGATAGAACGGGGTATGAACCAGCTTTTAAAAACGCACGTTTTTGGAGTAATCAACGTCATTGGGATTGGGCAGTACACCCAAATGCGAGAGAAAAAGCATCTTTTTTAAAAGAAAACATCTTACCAATTGAAGAAAGCGGACAACTAAACTTTTTGCATCTAAACGCAAAAGATTATGTTGGGTTTGATGTGTTGTTCAAAGATGGACATACCGAAAAACAAATGCTACCGAAAATAGAATATCAAGGAAAAACATTGGTGTTTATGGCAGATTTACTACCAACAGCGGGTCATATTCCTTTGCCTTATGTTATGGGGTACGATACAAGGCCACTACTTACCTTAAAAGAGAAAGAAGCTTTTTTAAACGAAGCAGCAGATAAAGAATTTTACCTGTTTTTAGAACATGACGCTTACAACGAAGTAATAACCGTAAAGCATACAGAAAAAGGAGTTCGTTTAAAGGAAACATTTAAGTTTACAGATATTTTTAATTAAGATAGAGATTATGAGAGTTTTAAAGCCCGTATTTTACTCGGCAATTGCAGTGGCTACCTTGGCTAGTTGTAAAACAGTAAGCAAAATCCCTGTGCCAGCAGGAAGTAATACCGTAGTGAACATTCCAGCGAAAAAAGCTGAATTAACAGACTATGAGCAAGAAAACTGGCAGCATTTAGACTTGGCTACAGATACTATTCCAGGAATGAGTGTAAATAAAGCCTATGAGTTTTTAAAAGGGAAAAAGCATGTAGAAGTTGTAGTTGGTGTCGTTGATTCTGGAACTGATTTAAAACATGAGGATTTAGTTGATGTAGCTTGGGTAAATACCAAGGAAATACCTGGAGATGGAATAGATAATGATAAAAATGGATATGTTGATGATATTAATGGATGGAACTTTTTAGGAGATTCTTACAAAGAGCACTTAGAATACGAGCGTATTCTAATGAGACCAGAAGTTGCAGATGCTGAAACCCTAGCAGAAGTAAAATCTTATCAAGCAGAAAAAATTAAGGAGGCAAAAGCTAATGAGCAACGTTATAGTCAGATCTTAGCAGCGGTTAGTAAGTCAGATGAAGAGTTAACGAAATATTTTGATAAATCAGATTACACTATTGAAGAAATTGAAGCAATTAATACATCTGACTCTAATTTACTCTTAGCTATAGAAACAGCTAAAAGAATGAATGGTTTTGGACTGTCTTTATCTAAGGCTAAAAAAGAAATAACAAGTTTATTAGAGAAAGCCAAGAAAACAATTAAAGGAGATAACCTAAAAATAAATTACCGTACAGTAGTTGGAGATGATGCGTATGATATTAATGATAAACCAGGATACGGAAATGGTAATACAGGACATTCTGAAAAAGATGAAGCGCATGGTTCTCACGTTTCAGGTATTATTGGAGCAACAAGAAACAACGATAAAGGAATGAACGGGGTTGCCAATGTAAAAATCATGGCTGTACGTTCAGTTTCTGAAGGAGATGAGTACGATAAGGATGTTGCCTTGGGTATTCGTTATGCAGTTGATAATGGAGCGAAAGTAATTAATACAAGTTTTGGAAAGGCTTTTTCACCAAACAAAGAGTGGGTTTACGATGCAATAAAATATGCAGAGTCTAAAGATGTATTAATCGTAAATGCAGCAGGAAATGACGGTAAAAATATAGACGTAGAGAAAACTTTCCCTAATGATGCACCAGATTTAGAGAATGAAATTGCAGACAATGTATTAACAATTGGAGCAATGAGTGCTAATTATGATAAAACATTACCAGCAAACTTCTCTAATTATGGTAAAAAGAATGTAGACGTATTTGCTCCAGGTGTGAAAATTTACTCCACTTTTCCAGATGATACTTATGAATCAATTAGTGGAACTTCAATGGCTTCTCCAGCAGCAGCAGGAGTTGCAGCATTAGTACGTTCTTACTATCCTGAATTAACAGCAAGTCAAGTAAAGCACATTTTAATGAACTCTGGAACTAAAATAGATTTAGAGGTTGTTAAACCAGGAACTAGAGATGAGATGGTACCTTTCTCAGAACTATCAGTATCAGGACGTGTTGTAAATGCATACAATGCAGTTAGAATGGCTGATAGGATGGTAAACGGAAGAAAATAAAACCAGTATAAACAAGCTAAAAAAGAGCATTATTTTTTGATGCTCTTTTTTTGTTATAGGAAAACACATGCAACTAGAATTCAACAAAAAAACACAGGAATTAACAATTAAAGATGAAGTGCCAATGCATTCATGGTTAATTATCTCTTTAATGTTAATTAATGGAATTAATATGGGAGTTCAGTTGTATTTAATGAGTTATGAAAACAATGAAACTCTTTTTGTTTTTATGTTTTTACTTGCAGTAGTTTCTGTAGTAGTAATATTTTATTACGTGATAAAAAGATCATGGAAATCTAAATATCATCTTAATGAAATTGAAGGAATAGAAACAAGAAAAGCCTACGGAAGAGAACGAATTTTTCTAAAATTACATAATGGAAAAAGACGTAGTTTTCCAGTGTTAAAAAATGAAAAAGAACTAAGCGATTTTAAGAAAACACTAACCTCAATGGGGATTAAACCAGTTTAATATGAAGAAAATAATCTTAAGCCTTTTATTGTTACCGGTTATTTCTTGTGCTACCGTAAATAGTGCAAAAAACAAAACCGAAACAAAGACAAAAGTACACAAGCGATCTAGCCAAGGGTATTGGCAGCAACATGTTGATTATACTATGGATATTGATATGGATGTTAAAACATATCAATATAAAGGAACACAAAAATTGGTGTATACAAACAATTCGCCTGATGCATTAAATAAAGTATTCTATCATTTATATTTCAATGCATTTCAACCAAACTCACAAATGGATGTTCGTTCAAGAAATATTCAAGATCCAGATAGAAGAGTAGGAGATCGTATTAGTAAATTATCACCTTCAGAAATAGGATACATTAAAGTAAATTCTTTAAAACAAAATGGTTCGGTAGTAAAACACGAAACTGTTGGAACCATTTTAGAAGTTACATTAAATAAACCAATTCAACCAGGAGAAAGTGTAACGTTCGATATGATTTTTGATGCGCAAGTACCAAAACAAATCCGTCGTTCGGGTCGTAACAGTGCTGAAGGAGTTGCCTTATCTATGACACAATGGTATCCTAAAATGGCTGAATATGATTTTGAAGGTTGGCATACACCACCATACTTAGGAAGAGAATTCCATGGAGTTTGGGGTAATTTTGATGTAACACTTCATATTGATAAAAATTATGTAGTTGGAGGAACTGGATATGTGCAAAACCCTCAAGAGGTTGGTCATGGTTACGAAGACAAAACAAAACCATTAAACCTTCCGTCAGGTGATAAATTAACATGGAAATTCACTGCGCCAAACGTACACGATTTTACTTGGGGAGCAGATCCAGAGTTTATTCACGATACTTATAAGATGGATAATGGAATCGATTTACATTTCCTTTACAAAAAAACATTAGACGCTGAATATCTAGAGAACTGGAAAAAATTACAACCTAAAACTGCTGAATTAATGAAATATTTTAGTGAGCACATAGGTCAGTATCCATACAAGCAATATTCAGTTATTCAAGGAGGAGATGGAGGTATGGAATATGCAATGTGTACCTTAATTACAGGACAACGTAAATGGGGAAGCTTATTTGGAGTAACAGCACACGAATTAGCACATACTTGGTTTCAATTCTTGTTAGCAACTAACGAAAGTAAACATCCTTGGATGGATGAAGGATTCACCACTTATATTTCAAACAAAGCAGAGAATGAAATTTTAGGAGAAGGAAAAGAAAATCCACATGCTGGATCTTACCGAGGGTATAATTACGTGGTAAAAAATAATATTGAAGAACCTTTAACAACACATGCTGATAGGTATCATACAAATACAGCGTATGGAGTTGCGAGTTATTCAAAAGGAAACATTTTCTTATCTCAATTAGAATATATTATTGGAAAAGAAAATGTAGCAAAAACACTAAAGAAATATTTTGAAGACTTTTCTTTTAAGCATCCAACACCAAATGACATTAAACGTACAGCTGAAAAAGTTTCAGGACTTCAGTTAGACTGGTATTTAAATGAATGGACGCAAACAACACATACTATCGATTACGGAATAAAATCAGTAAACGGAAAAGAAATTACCTTAGAACGTATTGGTCAAATGCCAATGCCTATTGATGTTGAGGTAACGTACACAGACGGCTCAAAAGAATCATTTAATATTCCGTTACGTATGATGCGTGGAGAAAAACCAACCAATGCTACAGTTATTACAGATTGGACTTTTGCACATCCAACATACACTTTTACAACAAAAAAAGAGGTGAAATCAGTTGAAATTGATCCATCAAAACTAATGGCAGATGTAAATCAAGAAAACAATTCGTTCGGAAAGTAAGTTCAAACCAAATAAAATTATTAAAACGGAAAATCTATACAGGTTTTCCGTTTTTTTATTAAAAAAAATAATCCATAATTTTCTTTGTGTAATTATCTCATAGATTCTATGTAATTTTGTTGCTTAAACCTTTTAGGAAGCTCTTAATTGATTCTATTTTAAGAGAGAATAATAGAAGGTAACAAAAATAGAACACGTACATAATTTATAAAGATGTCAGAAGAAAAGAAATCATTGAATTTTTTAGAGCAAATTGTTGAAGAAGATTTGGCAAATGGAATGCCAAAAGAAAATTTGCGTTTTCGTTTTCCGCCAGAACCAAACGGATACTTACATATAGGACATACAAAAGCTATTGGTATTAGTTTTGGTTTAGGAGAAAAATACAATGCTCCAGTAAACCTTCGTTTTGATGATACAAACCCAGCAAAAGAAGAGCAAGAATATGTAGACGCTATTAAGCGAGATGTAGCTTGGTTAGGGTATCAGTGGGAAAAAGAATGCTATTCTTCTGATTATTTCCAACAATTATATGATTGGGCAGTTCAATTAATTAAAGACGGAAAAGCATATGTAGACAACCAATCTTCTGAAGCAATGGCAGAACAAAAAGGAACGCCAACGCAACCAGGAGTAGCAGGACCTAATAGAGATAGAAGTATTGAAGAAAATTTAGATTTATTCACACGTATGAAAAACGGTGAATTTGAAGAAGGTTCTCATGTGTTACGTGCTAAAATAGATATGGCTTCACCAAATATGTTAATGCGTGATCCTATTATGTACCGCATTTTAAAGAAAGAGCATCACCGTACAGGAAGTGACTGGGTAATTTATCCAATGTACGACTGGACACACGGAGAAAGTGATTATATAGAGCAAATCTCTCATTCACTATGTTCACTAGAGTTTAAACCGCACCGTGAACTATACAATTGGTTTAGAGATAATGTGTATGAATATAGTCAATCAGAATACCCATTACCACCAAAACAAAGAGAATTCTCACGTTTAAACTTAAGCTACACAGTAATGAGTAAACGTAAGTTAATGAAATTGGTGGAAGAAGGAATCGTTTCGGGATGGGATGATCCACGTATGCCAACTATTTCAGGATTGCGTCGTCGTGGTTATACACCTGCTTCTATACGTAGCTTTATTGAAACGGTAGGAGTTTCTAAACGTGAAAACGTGATTGATGTAGCATTGCTAGAGTTTAAAATTAGAGAAGATTTAAATAAAACAGCAAATCGTGTAATGGCTGTTTTAGATCCGGTAAAAGTGGTAATAGATAATTATCCAGAAGATCAAGAAGAAATTTTAATTGCTGAAAACAATCCAGAAGATGAAAACTCAGGAACAAGAGAAGTTCCATTTTCAAGAGAGATTTATATAGAGCGTGAAGATTTTAGAGAAGAAGCAAACAAAAAATTCTTCCGTTTAAAATTAGGAAAAGAAGTGCGTTTAAAGAATGCGTATTTCATCACGGCTAATAGTGTAGAAAAAGATGAAAATGGAAACATTACGGTAATTCACTGTACATATGACCCATTAACAAAATCAGGAAGTGGAACAGAAGAAAGTAAGCGTAAGGTCAAAGGAACCTTACACTGGGTTTCTATAAAACATGCAGTAAAAGCTGAGGTAAGAGCGTATGATAGGTTGTTTTCAGATGAAGCACCAGACAGTCATAAAGACAAAGATTTTATGGAGTTTTTAAATCCGAATTCGTTAGAAAAAATTACGGCTTACGTTGAACCAAGCTTACAAACAGCAAAGATTGGAGACCGTTTTCAGTTCCAACGTTTAGGATATTTTAATGTAGATGATGATTCAACAGCAGAAAATTTAGTATTCAATAAAACGGTTGGACTAAGAGATAATTGGGCGAAAAAGAATAATTAGTGCCCAAAGACTAGAATAAATAAAAAATGCTGCTTTTTAACTTAAAAGCAGCATTTTTTTTAACAAAAAAATCAATTTCCACTTTTCATTAGAATATGTATCTTTACAGATTAAGGATAGTTGTTATAAAGTAAATTTTATACAGCTGAAAATCAAATAATAAAAATATTTTTTGATACTGTAAATACCACAGGTTTAAAAAATATTTCAAAAAAATATATTATCGTATGAGTTGTAGCAGTTGCTCAACTAACAAAAGCGGTGTGCCAAATGGCTGTAAGAGTAACGGAAATTGTGCTACAGGTACATGTGGAAGTGGAAATAAGCTCGCTGTTTTTGATTGGTTATCAAATATGACTTTACCTTCAGGTGAAGCACCATTTAATATTTTTGAAGTCCGTTTTAAAAATGGACGAAAACACTTTTATAAAAACCCTGAAAACTTAACCCTTTCCATGGGAGATGTGGTTGCAGTTGAAGGATCTTCAGGGCATGATGTAGGTATTGTTTCTTTAGCAGGCGAACTTGTAAGAGTTCAAATGAAAAAAAGAAAAATTACTGCAGATAGTGATGATGTAAAGAAAATTTACAGAAAGGCATCTCAAAAAGATATTGATGTTTGGCAAGAAGCCAGAGGAAGAGAGTTAGAAACACAACGAAAAGGAAGAGAAATTATTAGCCGTTTAGGGTTAAAAATGAAACTTTCTGATGTTGAATATCAAGGAGACGGAACCAAAGCTACTTTTTATTACACAGCAGACGAACGTGTAGACTTTCGTCAGTTAATTCGTGACTTAGCTAGTGCTTTTTCTATACGAGTAGAAATGCGTCAGGTAGGAATGCGCCAAGAAGCAGCTCGTTTAGGAGGAATTGGTTCTTGCGGTAGAGAATTATGTTGCTCTACTTGGTTAACCGACTTTAGAAAAGTAAATACAGCAGCAGCCCGTTATCAGCAACTATCATTAAATCCATTAAAGTTAGCAGGACAGTGTGGTAAACTAAAGTGTTGTTTAAACTACGAATTAGATACGTATTTAGATGCATTACAAAGCTTTCCGAAGCAAGATAAAGTGCTAAAAACAGAAAAAGGAGATGCTGTTTTCGTTAAAATGGACATATTCAAAAAATTACTTTGGTATACCTACAAAGAGGAAAGTTTTAAATGGTATAAACTATCGTTAGATCAAGTTCAAGAGATTATAGAATTAAACAAAAATAATGAACTTGCGTTACCGTTAGAAGAATATGAATTGGAGATAGCTGAAGAGGTTTCTGTCGATTTTGAGAATGTTGTTGGTCAAGATAGTTTAACGCGTTTTGATGCACCTAAAAAAAGTCGTAAAAACAGTAGGCGTAGAAAAAGAAAACCAGCAAATAAAGCGGAAGTAGATAAACAGCCACAAACAAATAAAAGGCAAAAGAAAAAACCACAAGGAAAAACGGAAAAAACTGAAGGAGGCCAAAAAACAGAAAAAAAGAGAGTTGATAATAGGAAACCAAGACCTAAAAACAATCCAAAAACTAGAAAACCAAAACCAGAAAGTAAAACAACTGATAAACCACAAGGACAACAAAAAAAACCGAGAAACCCTAGAAGAAAAAACAACAATCAACGAAAAAGAAATAATAGCGATAATAAAAACAATACCAATAATGAGAAGTAAAATTGGCATCATTTTTTTAGTAGCCATACTATTAGCTTCATGCGACTCAAATAGTGAGTTTGACAATTATATTGCGCTTCCTAAAAGCTCATGGAATAAAAAAAATGCAATACAGTTTACATTTCCAATTAATGACTCTATTGGTAAGAAAAATCTTTTTATAAACCTTAGAAATAATAAAGATTATGCATACAGCAATCTTTTTTTAATTACGCAAATGAATTTTCCTGACGGACAAATAATCATAGATACATTGGAATATGATATGGCAGACGTTACAGGGAAATTTTTAGGACAAGGTTTTACAGACATTAAAGAAAATAAACTTTTTTATAAAGAAAACATAACGTTTCCTCGAAAAGGAGAATATACTTTTAAAGTTAGACAAGCCATGCGAAAAAATGGAGAATTAGAAGGAATTGCAGAATTAGAAGGAATTACTCATGTAGGGTTTAGAATAGAAAAAATAAAGTAATGACAGAGAAAAAAACAACAAATTTTAGTAAGTACATTAAATGGTTTTGGAGTATCATTTTAGGAGGATTCTTATTTGTTTGCCTACTATTTTTACTAGCTTCTTGGGGGGTGTTTGGTGCGCTACCTACTTTTGAAGAATTAGAAAACCCAGAGAATAATTTAGCTACAGAAATTATTTCAGCTGATGGTAAAACTTTAGGTAAGTATGCTGTTGAAAACAGAACACCTATAAAATATAAAGACATTCCACAAAATATGGTAAAAGCGTTAGTTGCAACAGAAGATGAGCGCTTTTATGAACATTCAGGAATTGATTTTAGAGGAACAGCAAGAGCTATTTTAAAACCAGGAAGTGGAGGAGCGAGTACAATAACCCAACAGCTAGCAAAAATGCTGTTTACGAAAAAAGCCTCTCGAAACATTTTTAAAAGAGTACTTCAAAAGGTAAAAGAATGGGTAGTAGCTGTTAAGTTAGAGCGTCAATATACTAAAGAAGAAATCATAACCATGTATTTGAATAAATATGACTTCTTAAATCAAGCAGTAGGTGTTCGTTCAGCAGCTCGAATTTATTTTGGAAAAGAACCCAAAGAGTTAGATATAGAAGAATCTGCAATGCTAGTAGGAATGCTTAAAAACTCTTCCCTTTTTAATCCTTTAAGGAGAAAAGAGATGGTAAAACAACGAAGGAATGTTGTTTTAAAGCAAATGAATAGAAGTGAGTTTATTACTTTAAAACAAAAAGATTCATTACAAAAATTAGGTCTAGGACTTAATATAAACAGAGAAGGGCATAGTGACGGTTTAGCAACATATTTTAGAGAGCATTTAAGAAGTATCTTAAAAGAGTGGGTTAAAGAAAACCCAAAACCAAATGGAGAAGAGTATAATATTTATAGAGATGGATTAAAAATTTACACTACTATAGATTCTCGTATGCAAAAATATGCTGAAGAAGCGGTTTATGAACACATGGAAAACCTTCAATCATATTTTGATAAAGAACAAAAAAGAAATAAAAAAGCTCCTTTTTATGATATAGGGAAAAAGGACATAGAAAAAATAATAAGAAGAGCAAAACAAAACTCAGACCGTTATAAGCGAATGAAAGCAGCAGGTAAGTCTGAAAAAGAAATAGATAAGGTGTTTAACACAGCTACTGATATGCGTATTTTTACGTGGAAAGGTGAACGTGATACAGTAATGACTCCTTATGACTCAATACGTCATTATAAACACTTCTTGCGTTCAGGTTTGGTGTCTATTGAACCTCAAACAGGCCATATTAAAGCATGGGTTGGAGGAATTAATCATAGATACTTTAAATATGATGCAGTTGAGCAACAAAAACGCCAAGTAGGTTCTACATTTAAACCTTTTGTATATGCTACTGCAATTAATCAATTAAAAATGTCACCTTGTGATAAATTACCAAACACACCATACACCATTCCGAAGGAAAAATATGGAATGCCAGAAGATTGGACACCAAAAAATGCAGGAGGTAAATATGGAGGTGAATTAACGTTAAAAGACGCCTTAGCAAAATCAGTAAATGTGATTACAGCACAATTAATTGATAAAGTCTCACCTATAAATGTAGTTCGACTAGCAGAGTCTTCAGGAATACAATCCAAATTAGAAGCAAATCCGTCTATTGCATTAGGAGCAATTGATTTATCTTTATTAGAAATGGTTAGTGCATATTCAACTTTTGCGAACAAAGGGTTACGTGTTAGTCCACTAATGGTTACTCGAATTGAAGATAAAAACGGAACAGTTTTAGAAGAGTTTGTTCCTGAGACAAAAGAAGTGTTAAGTGAAGAGTCAGCTTATGTGATTTTAGATTTAATGAAAGGAGTAACTCAAGTAGGTTCCGGAGCTCGTTTAAGATCAACATGGACATCAGGAGGAGATGCAGTAACAGGTTTCCCTTATAAATTTACGAATCCTATTGCAGGTAAAACAGGTACAACACAAAATCAATCAGATGGTTGGTTTATGGGAATGGTTCCAAATTTAGTAACTGGAGTATGGACAGGAGGAGAAGATAGAGCAACACACTTTGCAGGACTAAGATATGGTCAAGGGGCAACAATGTCACTACCAACATGGGGAATATTTATGAGAAAATGCTATGAAGATAAAACGCTAGAGGTTAGTAAAGGAAATTTTGAAAAACCTAAAGATATAAGTATTAATTTAGACTGTTCAAAAGTTGAAGAAGCTAAAGAAGGAGAAGAAGAAACAGTACCAGACGATACGGATTTTTAGTAAATTGTAAAGTATTTAAAATCTCACCTAGTAGGATAAAGCTTAAAACAACAACTATAATGATAAATAAAAAAGTAAATAACGTACAAGAAGCATTGCAAGGTGTGCAAGATGGAATGACCCTTATGTTAGGAGGGTTCGGTTTATGCGGAATACCTGAAAATGCTATTGCTGAGTTAGTAAAAATAGGAGTAAAAGATGTTACTTGTATTTCTAATAACGCAGGAGTTGATGATTTTGGCTTAGGGTTGTTATTGCAAAATCGTCAGATAAAGAAAATGATTTCTTCTTATGTAGGAGAAAATGATGAATTTGAGCGTCAAATGTTATCTGGAGAATTAGAAGTAGAATTAACACCTCAAGGAACTTTAGCCGAAAAATGTAGAGCAGCACAAGCAGGTTTTCCAGCATTTTATACCCCAGCGGGTTATGGAACAGAGGTAGCAGAAGGAAAAGAAACTCGTGAGTTTGATGGAAAAATGTATGTACTGGAACCAGCATTTAAAGCAGACTTTGCTTTTGTAAAAGCATGGAAAGGTGATGCTGCTGGAAACTTAATTTTTAAAGGGACTTCTAGAAACTTTAACCCTAATATGTGTGGGGCAGCTACAATTACAGTTGCTGAGGTTGAAGAGTTAGTCCCAGTAGGAGAATTAGATCCAAATCAAATTCATATTCCAGGAATTTTTGTACAACGCATTTTCCAAGGAGAAAAATATGAGAAGAGAATTGAACAACGAACAGTAAGACAAAGAAGCTAGTTATGTTAGATAAAAACGGAATAGCGAAAAGAATCGCAAAAGAAGTAAAAGACGGATATTATGTAAACCTTGGTATCGGAATTCCAACATTAGTAGCCAATTTTGTTCGTGATGATATAGAAGTAGAATTTCAATCAGAAAATGGTGTATTAGGTATGGGACCTTTTCCTTTTGAAGGAGAAGAAGATGCTGATATTATCAATGCAGGAAAACAAACTATAACAACTATGCCAGGAGCTAGTTTTTTTGATTCTGCTACTAGCTTTTCAATGATTCGTGGTAAACATGTTCACTTAACTATTTTAGGAGCTATGGAAGTAGCTGAAAATGGAGATATAGCGAACTGGAAGATACCAGGAAAAATGGTAAAAGGTATGGGGGGAGCGATGGATTTAGTTGCTTCTGCTGATAACATTATTGTAGCAATGATGCATACCAATAAAAGAGGAGAGTCGAAGTTACTTAAAAAATGTTCCTTACCATTAACAGGTGTAGGTTGTGTAACTAAAATTGTAACCAACCTAGCGGTATTAGAAATTAAAGACAGTAAATTTTACTTATTAGAAAGAGCACCGGGAGTATCTGTAGAAGAAATTCAAGCAGCTACAGAAGGAACTTTAATAGTCGAAGGAGACATTCCAGAAATGAATATTTAACAAAATTATAGGATAAAAAAAAGACGTAAAGTGTTAAGCTTTACGTTTTTGTATTTTAAAAATAGATGAAAATAATCTCATACAACGTAAACGGAATTAGAGCCGCATTAAAAAAAGGGTTTATCGATTGGTTACAAGCAGCGAACCCTGATGTAATATGTATTCAAGAAACCAAAGCTCATAAAGAACAATTAGATGTAACTGAGTTTGAAAACGCAGGGTATCCATACCATTATTGGTTTTCAGCAGAGAAAAAAGGGTATTCATCAGTAGCAATTTTTTGTAAAGAAGAACCAAACCATGTAGAGTATGGTACAGGAATAGAATCAATGGATTTTGAAGGGAGAAATCTTCGTGTAGATTTTGATGAGGTCTCTGTAATGAGTATGTATTTACCTTCAGGAACTAATAGTGCTCGATTAGACTATAAGTTCAACTACATGGATGAAATTTTAACCTATGCTACAGAGTTAAGAAAAGAAATTCCTAACTTGGTTATTTGTGGAGATTACAACATCTGTCATGAAGAAATAGATATTCACAACCCGAAAATGAAAGGAGTATCTGGGTTTTTACCAGAAGAGCGTGAATGGTTAGGGAAGTTTATCAGTAGTGGATTTATTGATAGTTTCCGCCATTTACACCCAGAAAAACAAGAGTATTCTTGGTGGAGTTATCGAGCAAATGCAAGAGCGAATAATAAAGGTTGGCGTATTGATTATAACATGGTAACAGAAACTTTAAAAAACAAAATTTCAAGAGCGTATATTTTACCAGAAGCAAAACATTCTGATCATTGCCCAATTGCAGTTGAATTAGATTTATAAAACCAACATGAAGAAATTACTAACACTACTACTTTTTACAACTTCAATTTTTGCACAACAACCTGTTGATAGTCTTTTTATAGCTAAAGATAGTGTTGATGTTGTGGTAAATGACTCTATAAACTTAGCGCAAAACCAAGAGCTATTTTCTACGGAAGATTTAAAAATAATTGATAGTTTACTAATTGAAGAAAAATTCAACTCATCATTGTTTGATAGTATTCAATATGTAATTAACGATAAAGATATTTTAGGAAATACAACCACAATTCTAACAACAGATTTATTAAAGAAAAGATTACAAGACCTAAACGTAAAAACACCGTTTCATTTAGAGTATAATCCTGCGTTAGAAAAAGTAATAAACAGTTATTTAAAATACCGAAAAAAATACTATCCAGCATTAATGGCTCGTGCCCAATATTACTTTCCAATGTTTGAGCAATACTTAGATCAATATGATATTCCGTTAGAAATGAAATATTTGGCTATTGTTGAGTCAGCATTAAGACCAGACGCTCGTTCTTGGGTAGGAGCTACAGGTTTATGGCAGTTTATGTATGGAACAGGTGTTCAGTTTGATTTGAAAGTAAATTCGTATGTAGATGAACGTCAAGATCCTGTGAAATCAACAAAAGCAGCTTGTCAATACTTAAGTCAACTATATAAAATTTTTGGTGATTGGGATTTAGCTTTAGCAGCGTATAATTCGGGTCCAGGAAATGTGTCAAAGGCAATAAAGCGTTCAGGAGGATATAAAAACTATTGGAATATCCGCCCTTTTTTACCCCGTGAAACAGCAGGGTATGTACCAGCATTTTATGCAACGATGTATATTTTTGAGTATGCAGAAAAGCACCATATTTACCCTGAAGCACCGAAAATCTTCAATTTTGAGACAGATACAGTTCGTGTAAAAAGAACCATTAGTTTTGATCAGATTTCAGAAAAAACAGGGATAGATTCTGATTTATTAGCGTTTCTAAACCCGTCGTATAAGCTAGATATTATTCCATATGTAAAAGAAAAAAATTATGCAGTTCGATTACCTCGAAGAAACTTAATGGACTTCTTAGAAAAGGAAAAAGAAATATATGCTTTAGCAAATGAAGATGACGCTAAAAGAGAAAAGCCATTACCAAAGTATTTTGAAATGGATAAACGTATTCGTTACAGAGTTCGAAGTGGAGATTATTTAGGTAAAATAGCTAATAAATTTGGAGTACGAGTAAGTGATATTAAACGTTGGAATGGTTTACGCACACATCATTTAAAAATAGGTCAGAGATTAAGTGTTTATCCTAAAAGAATGGCTGTTCCAAAGAAGGTTTCAAAGAAAAAATATAAAGCACCAACAGGTAAGCATGAGGTGTATGTTGTTAAAGAAGGAGATTCATTATGGACTATTTCAAAAAAATATCCATCAGTTTCTGTTGATGAAATTAAAAAATGGAACAATATTTGGAGTGTTAAGAGTTTGAAACCAGGAATGAAACTTAAAATATTTAAAAGCTAAAAAACAACTACTAAACACCACAAACTATGAATAAACTAATAGCATTATTTGCCCTGATTTTTATAACAGTTTCGTGTAAAAATAAAGGAGAGAAAAGCGACTATGTTTTACCAACATCAAATGGAAATACTAATAAAATATTAGTAGTAATTAAAGGAAATGATTGGGAAGGTAAAATTGGTGACGAAATTCGCTCTGTTTTTGGGGAGCATCAGGTAGGATTACCACAGCCTGAAACATTACTTTCAGTAGGACAAATAGATCCTATAGGATTTAAAGGTTTTATAAGGAATGCAAGAGCTGTTTTGATTCTTAGAGAAGGAGAAAAAGAAAAAATAGCAGTAGAAAAAAACAAATATGCTGAACCTCAAATTTTAGTTTATGCAACAGCTAAAAGTAAAGGAGCTTTGGTTGACTTGATTCGCAACAGAGGAAAAGAGATTATTAAACTATTTAAAGATGAAGATGTAAAATTTACTCAAAACATTTTTAAAAAAGAAAAATTAGATGAAAGCCAATTCAAAACAATAAAAAAATTAGGTATTTCATTAACCATTCCTGAAAGGTTTAAACTTGTTGAAGATACGGGAGACTTTTTATGGTTACGTCAACACTTAAAAAGCGGAATAGCAAGAGGAGATGGAACCAACAACATTTTAGTGTATAGTTATCCATTAGAAGATGAAAGCAAAGTAGAAGATAATATAACAAGAATGCGCGATACGATTGGTAAAAAATATATTCCAGGAAGTAAAGAAGGAATGCACATGATTACCGAACAAGCATATACACCATTTACTTTCGATGCAGAAATTGATGGAAGAAAAGCTTATGAAACTAGAGGTAAATGGGAAGTAAAGAATGATTTTATGGCAGGACCGTTTATTAATTACTCGATAATTGATAAAGAAAACAAACGTGTTCTTGTTTTTGAAGGCTTTACTTATGCACCTTCAGTAAATAAAAGAGATTTTATATTTGAGTTAGAAGCAATAGCAAAATCTTTAAAAATAAAATAAAAGATAAATCATAACAACGGTAGAAAAGCATCAATTTTTAAATTGATGCTTTTTTTATGT
Organism: Tenacibaculum sp. TB-53; assembly: GCF_059716285.2. Taxonomy (NCBI): domain Bacteria; kingdom Pseudomonadati; phylum Bacteroidota; class Flavobacteriia; order Flavobacteriales; family Flavobacteriaceae; genus Tenacibaculum; species Tenacibaculum sp. TB-53. The sequence goes on from NZ_CM202790.1 coordinate 2,823,865, forward strand.
AACAAAAAGTTGTAGAAAAAGACAAATAAGATAATCAACCAAATACAAAACCAAATGATTGCACATTTTTTAAAGTTAGAGTGGAAGCAGTTTTTTCGCTCTTCTTATTTCGGAAAAAGTATTGCATTAAAAATTATCATGGGCTTTTTTGCATTGTATATGCTAGTTTCATTTTTAATGATAGGAATAGGAGGGTATTTTTTCATTAAAAAAGAATATCCAAATACAGATCCACTTTTTTTTGTGAATGGATTTCTTGTTTTTTTATTACTTGGAGATTTAATTTTTCGCTACTTAATGCAAAAATTACCAGTACTAAACATTAAGCCGTTTCTAAACTTACCGGTAAAAAAAGAAAAGTTAGTCCATTTTGTATTAGGAAAATCAGCTGTGTCATTCTTCAATATAGTGCCGTTGTTTTTTTATGTGCCTTTTTCAATAGTATTAATAGGTCAAGGCTATGATATTATGGGGGTTTTAGGATGGTTGTTTTTAATGGTTATGCTAGTGTTAAGTGCTAACTACGTAAATTTTTTAATAAATAAAAACAATTATGCACTAGGAGTAATGATTGTTGTACTAGCAATATTGTTTTTTGGAAATAAATACCAGCTGTTTAACGTAAATGATGTGTTTGCTCCTGTTTTTCAATCAACATATAACTTTCCTGCTTTTGCATTAATAGGAATGGTTCTATTGATAGGTTTATATTATATAAACTTTAAATTATTAAGAGAAAAAGCATATTTAGATGACGCTATAAAAAGTAAAGAAGAAGTAGCAAAAGAATCAGACTTATCTTTTGTTGATAGATTAGGAGATGTCGCGCCATTTATTAAAAATGATATTCGTCAAATTTGGAGGAATAAACGTACCAAAACAGTATTTTTTATGTCGTTTATATTTCTTTTTTACGGAACTATTTTCTTTGGAGAAGAAACATATCGAGAAAAAATGCCTGCTTTCTTAGTCTTTGCAGCAATTTTTGTGACAGGAGGTTTTACGATAAATTATGGACAATTTATTCCTGCGTGGGATAGTGAGTACTACAACATGCTTATGAGTCAAAATATTCGTTACCGAAAATTCTTAGAAAGTAAATGGTATTTAATGGTTGTAATGTCAGGAGCATTATACCTATTGAGTATTCCTTATGCTTATTTCTATGGAGTAAATATTTTTTTAATGATAACCGCAGGAGCAATATTTAATATTGGTTTTAACTCGCTCTTTTTGTTATTTGCAGGTTCTTTTAACCGAAAACGTATAGACCTAAATAAAAGTGGGTTTTCAAATTATCAAGGAACCAGTGCAACCCATTTTTTAATCATAATTCCCATAATCGGAATTCCTATGTTCTTATTCTGGGTTTTCAACAAGTTTGTGAGTTTCAATGCAGGAGTTTTAGCAATTGCTATTGCAGGAGTACTAGCATTAGCGTTCAAAAATTACTTTATGAACTTTATAGAAAAAAGATACATTAAAAGTAAGTACGCAGTAATACATGCATTCAGCCAAAAATCATAACTAACCAAAAACTAAACAAAATGATATCTATACATAATATTTCAAAAACATACGGAAGTACACAAGTTTTAAACATAGAAGAGTTGAATATTCCAAGCGGACAAGCTTTTGGGTTAGTAGGGAATAATGGAGCAGGAAAAACAACTTTGTTTAACCTGTTATTAGATTTAATTAGACCAACTACAGGAGGGATTGTAAATAATGAAGTAATTGTAAATAAAAGTGAGAACTGGAAAACATTTACAGGGTCGTTTATAGATGAAACTTTTTTAATAGGATATTTAACACCTGAAGAATACTTTGATTTTGTTGGAGATTTACGCGGGATGAATAAAGCTGATGTAAAAGCTTTTTTAGCTCAGTTTGACGAGTTTTTTAATGAAGAGATTTTAGGAAAGAAAAAATACTTACGAAGCTTAAGTAAAGGAAATCAAAAGAAAGTAGGTATTGTAGCTGCAATGATGGGGAATCCACAAGTGATAATTTTAGATGAACCTTTTGCAAACTTAGACCCTACAACACAAATTAGATTAAAAAAAATAATTAAAAAACTTACAGAAAATAATGATGTAACTGTACTAGTTTCTAGTCACGATTTAAGTCACGTAACTGAGGTGTGTGAACGTATCGTAGTCTTAGATAAAGGAAATGTAGTAAAAGATATAAGCACATCGCAAGAAACCTTAAAAGAACTAGAAAGCTATTTTTCTGAATAAAACAGTGTATAAATCATCTTATAATTATTATTTTTACCTCTTTACGTACAAAAAATACAATTATTACGTTGTTGTACTGTAAAAGTAATAGTATATGAAAAAAGGGGTAAATATAATAGTATTCAGTGTTTTAGTAGCTATTGTGTATTCGTGTAGTGTTAAAAAGGATGCTTTTTTGAATAGAAGTTACCATGCCGTTACTACTAAATACAATGTGCTTTTTAATGGAGAGCAAGCGTATTTAAAAGGACTTGAAGAAATTCAAGAAAAGCACGAAGACAATTTCTGGAAACGCTTACAAATAGAACCTATAACTTTTGATGAAAGTAAGTTAGCTACGAAAGTACTTACACCAGGTACAGGATTTAATACTGAAGAGAGTGAAGAAGACAAAAACCTAACTCCTTTTGAAAAAGCAGAAGAAAAAGCAATAAAAGCCGTTCAAACACATTCAATGAATATTAATGGCTATGAAAAAAATAGCCAGATAGATGATGCTTATTTATTGTTAGGTAAATCAAGATATTATACCCAGCGTTTTATTCCAGCATTAGAAGCCTTTAACTACGTAATAGTTAATTATCCAAAAGCAAATTTAAATTATGAAACAAAAATATGGAGGGCGAAAACAAATATTCGTCTAGGTAATGAAAAAAGAGCTATAGAAACATTAATGTTGTTATTAGATGTTTTAGATGAGAAAGAAAAAATAAATAAAACGGTAAAAGAACAAGCTTATACAGCCATGGCAATGGCATATGAACAAACCGATACCATTCAAAAAATGGTAGATTATTTAAAATTAGCAACTAAAACACGTTACAATAAAGAGCAAACAGCAAGAAATATGTTTGTGTTAGGTCAGGTTTACAGCGAATTAGATAGAAAAGATTCAGCAAGAATGGTGTTTCGAAGATTATCAGAATTTAAAAGAGCACCAGACAAGTTCCGTATTCGAGCAAATATTGAACTTGCTAAAAATACTCCAAATGATTCAACATCAATATTAATGTTGGCAAGGTTAAGAAAACTGATTAAAAACTCTGATAACCGCAAGTTTTTAAACGAGTTATACTACCAAGCAGGGGTGATTCAAGAAGGGAGAAATAATCCTGAAGCGGCAGCAGAATATTATAAAAAATCTTTACAAGCGAAGCATAACAACAATTACCAAAAAACATATGCGTATGAACGCTTGGCAAATATAGCTTTTGAAAAAGAGAATTATTTGTTAGCAGGCTCATATTATGATAGCGTATTGCAGGTGGTTTCCAAAGAGTTTGATCAAGAAAAAAGAATTCGTAGAATTCGTAGAAAGAGTAAAGGGTTAACAACTTTAAGAAAATATGAGGAAACTGTTAAAAATAACGACAGTATTCTTAGTTTAGTTGGAATGACGCTAGATGAAAGAACTTCTTTTTTTGAAACATACATAGAAAAAATAAAGAAAGAAGACGAAGAAAAAAGACAACAAATGCTCAATGCTCAGAACTTTGGAAATGGTTTTGGAGGCGGTGTATCTATAAATAATAGTGCAAATAAAGGGAAGTGGTACTTTTACAATACTCAAGCATTAGGGTTTGGAAGAGCAGATTTTCAAAAAATATGGGGAACACGCCCTCTAGAAGATAACTGGCGATTATCAGACAAATCTATTAGCGTCACAGAAGATGTGTCTGATGATATTAATGGAAAAAAAATCAACAAAAGATATGAGCTTTCAACATATCTTGAAGCTATACCAACTGATGACAATGTAATTAATGACCTTGTAAAAGAGCGAAATGATGCATTATATCAATTAGGACTAATTTATAAAGAGCAGTTTACAAACACTACACTAGCAATTAAAAACCTAGAACGCTTAAGACAGGTGAGTATAAATAATAAGTTGGAACTGCCAATAAGTTACCACTTGTATCAAATATATAAAAAGCAAGGAAATGTATCTAAGTCAAATGATTATAAGAACATTATCCTAGAAAAGTATCCAGAAACAAGTTTTGCTCAAATAATTTTAAACCCAGATAAAAAACTTGTTAAAAAGAAGAAAGAAGATGAGGTTTTAAATAAGTATAAAGAAATATATTATTTATATAAAGAAAATAAATTTGAAGAGGTTGTTAGTGAAATAGATAAATTTTCAAGTACACTAAAAAATTCAAATTTAATCCCTAAATTCGCACTTCTAAAAGCCTTGGCGATAGGTAAATATCAAGATAAAGAGACCTATAAAAAAGCGCTAGAGTTTGTTGCAGTTAGTTATGCTACTACTCAAGAAGGTAAAAAAGCAAAAGAAATTATAGAACTATTAAATAAAGCATAACCCCTTAAATTCCCCGAATATGTTTGGTAAAGAGAGTAAAAAAACAGGAGAAAACAAAGTTGCAGAGAGAAACATTATAGGAAAAAACACTAAAATAATAGGTGAGATTATTTCAGAAGGAGATTTTAGAATAGATGGAATATTAGAAGGAACCATAGAAACTAAAGGAAGAGTAATAATTGGAAATACTGGTTTAATTAAAGGAAAAGTTGAATGTACTAATGCAGATATAGAAGGAGAGTTTTCAGGAGAGCTTTTTGTTTCAAACACTCTTACAGTAAAATCTTCAGCAAATATTAATGGTGATGTAATTATAGGAAAATTATCTGTAGAACCAGGAGCAGAATTTAATGCCACTTGTGCCATGAAAGGAGCGGTAAAAGAACTAAATAAAAATGAGCAAGGACTCAAAGAAAAAACCGCTTAATAAATACATACGATTCACAGGAATCGCACTTCAAATGGGATTAACTATTTACCTAGGAAGTTTGCTAGGTAAATGGTTAGACCAAAAATATCCAAACGACAACCAACTTTACGTAAAAATTTGTACACTTGCAGCAGTTTTTGGTGCCATTTACTCTGTAATACGCCAAGTAATTAAGATAACCGACAATAATGAGTAAACGAATTTTAGTATTTTCTTCTATTATATTAGTTTTAGGTATAGGAGGCTTCTTTTTAAACAGTTTTTTGCTTTCTAATGCGGGTGTAACACTTTCTTTTTCTGTATTACAAGTATACTGTTTTAATGTAATAGCAACTATTTTAATTTATTCTTTAATAGAATGGGTACTTGGATATTTACCAAATGAAACAGGATATTTATATTTAGGAATGTTAATGGTAAAATTCGGAATTTTTATTTTACTATTCCAAAAGAGTATTTTTTCAGAAGCAGGGTTAACAAACCCAGAAAAAGCAACCTTATTAATTCCTATTATGGTGTTTTTAGCTATCGAAACTGTAGCGTTGTCAAAAATACTTAACACTAAATAGATGAGTTGTTTATGGCGATGTGTGGTGTTCTTTAAAACTAAGCAAAAAAAGGGTTTGTAGTTTTAATTAAATGTGTACCTTTGCACCGAAATTTACAGACCCAAAATCTATATTTAGTAAAGGTATGATGGTAGCAAACAAAACTATCAAGTTTTTAACACTTTTAACACTTGTGTTTTCATCGTTAACTGCATTTGCAGGTGGAGACGATACAACTTCTAATGATAGTGGTAGAATTAACACTAAAGAGTCAATAGATGCTTATATTAAGCATCACTTGGCAGATTCTCATGATTTTAACTTGTTTTCATATACAAATGATGCAGGAGAGCGTAAGCATATAGGCTTTCCATTGCCCGTTATAGTGAAAACTACTAAAGGAATTAAGTTTTTCATGTCGTCAAAATTTCATCATAACGATGATGGTACATTGGTTGTGGATGCAGGTGATGTGAAATTGGTGAAAATACATAGTAAAATATATGAATTAAATGCGGGTGAAGAAGTGGTTGCTTTTGATGAGGAGCATCATGCTACTAACGCACAGAAAGTATTGGATTTGTCTATTACCAAAAGTGTGTTTGGTATGTTTTTGGCAGGTTTGTTAATGTTCTTTGGATTTAGAAGTTTAGCTTCTGGGTACAAAAAAGGACCAATACCAACAGGTGTAGCACGTATATTAGAACCTTTAGTTTTGTATGTAAGAGATGAAATTGCACGTCCTAATATTGGAGAGAAACATTACCGTAAATTTATGGGGTTCTTATTAACGGTGTTTTTCTTTATTTGGGTTTTAAACTTATTAGGATTAACCCCGTTAGGTTTTAACGTAACAGGTCAAATAGCAGTAACAGTTTGTTTAGCCTTATTTACATTTTTTATCGTACAATTTAGCGGAAATAAAGATTATTGGAAACATATCTTCTGGATGCCAGGTGTGCCAGTCTTAATGAAATTAGTATTAGCACCAATTGAGGTGTTGGGTATGTTAACTAAGCCATTTTCTTTATTTGTGCGTTTGTTTGCGAATATTACTGCAGGACACTCAGTAGTTATGGGTATCGCAGCGTTAATGATTTTATTAAAAGCAAAGTTTGGAACAGCGGGAGCAACAGGAATCTCTTTCTTTTTAACCTTGTTTTTAACTATTATAGAGTTGTTGGTAGCTTTTCTACAAGCTTATATTTTTACCATGTTATCATCGTTATTTATTGGTATGGCGGTAGAAGAACATGACCATCACTAAGAACTAGAATCAAAAATTTGTTTAATTATATATAAATCAATTATTATGACACTTAATTTAGTTGGAGCAGGATTAATCGTAATCGGAGCAGGATTAGGATTAGGGAAAATCGGTAGTAGTGCAATGGAAGCTATTGCTCGTCAACCAGAAGCTGCTGGTAAAATCCAAACTGCAATGATTATTATTGGAGCATTATTAGAAGGTTTAGCATTCGGTGCTTTACTTTTAGGATAAGCAACAAAAAACAAACAAATTCCTGTAACGGTTGGTTGCAGGAATTGTTTACACAATTAAACAAAAAAACACAAAAAATATATAATAATGGGAATATTTAATGACTTTTCTGTAGGGTTGTTTTTTATGCAACTAGTAATTTTAGCTTTATTAATCTTTATAATGGCAAAGTTTGCATGGAAGCCTATTTTAAATGCGTTAAATGAGCGTGAAGAAGGGATTCAAGGTGCTTTAGATGCTGCAGAAAATGCACGTAAGGAAATGCAAAACTTGCAAGCGGATAACGAAAGATTAGCAAAAGAAGCTAGAGCAGAGAGAGATGCAATGATGAAAGAAGCTCGTGAGATAAAAGATAAAATTATAGCTGATGCTAAAAAAGAAGCAGAGGATCAGACTACTATAATGATAGATAATGCAAAAGCTACAATAAAACAAGAGCAACAAGCAGCTATCGCTGAGTTAAAGAAAACAGTAGGTAACTTATCTATCGAAATAGCTCAAAAGGTAGTAAGAAAAGAATTAGCTTCACAAGATGAACAATTAAAGCTTGTGGAAGGAATGTTAGAAGAGGTTACTTTAAACTAATCAGTAGATGAAAGAATCAAGAGCAGCATTACGTTACGCAAAAGCAATTTTAAATTTAGCTAAAGAATCAGGAAATGAAGCTTTAGTAAATGATAACATGAAGTTAATCGTAGATACAATTGCCGAAAGCGCTGATTTAGATGTTATGCTTAAAAGTCCTGTAATTAAAGCTGCAGATAAGCGTAAAGTTTTAAATGCACTTTTTGGAGATAAAGTAGACAACATAGTAAAAGGGTTGTTTAATTTATTAGAGGAAAATAAGCGTATGGTGATGTTAGACCCTATTGCTAAGCAATATGCAGTTATATATGATCACTATAAGAACACAAAAATTGCCAGAGTTACAACCGCAGTAGCTTTAACAAAAGAGTTAGAAGATAAAATACAAGCTAAAATTGTAGCCCTTACAGGAAACAATGCAAGTATTGAGAATATAGTAAATCCAGAGATATTAGGAGGATTTATCTTACGAGTTGGAGATGTGCAGTATGATGCAAGTATCTCTAGTCAATTTAATGAGTTAAGGAGAGAGTTTGACAACGGTCATTACATTCCAAAAATTTAATTATACATCAAAAGAAATAAGATGGCAGCAATTAAACCAGCTGAAGTATCAGCAATTTTAAAGGAACAATTAACAAATTTTGAGTCTAAAGCTTCATTAAATGAAGTAGGGACTGTATTACAAGTAGGTGATGGTATTGCACGTGTTTATGGATTATCTAACGTACAATACGGAGAATTAGTAGAATTCGATAACGGATTAGAAGGTATCGTATTAAACTTAGAAGAGGATAATGCAGGTGTTGTATTATTAGGAGCTTCTACTTCAGTAAGAGAAGGATCTACTGTAAAACGTACAGAAAGAATTGCTTCTTTAAAAGCTGGAGAAGGAATTGTAGGACGTGTTGTTAACACTTTAGGGCAACCAATCGATGGTAAAGGACCAATCGAAGGGGAAACTTTTGAAATGCCTTTAGAGCGTAAAGCACCAGGAGTTATCTTCCGTGAGCCTGTAACTGAGCCAATGCAAACAGGTATTAAATCTATCGATGCAATGATTCCAGTAGGACGTGGTCAACGTGAGTTAATCATTGGAGACCGTCAAACAGGTAAATCAACTGTTGCTATTGATACTATCTTAAATCAAAAAGAATTTTATGATGCAGGACAACCAGTGTACTGTATCTACGTAGCTATCGGTCAAAAAGCTTCAACAGTAGCAGCAATTGCTAACATGTTAGAAGAAAAAGGAGCGTTAGCATATACAACTATCGTTGCTGCAAATGCATCTGACCCTGCACCTATGCAGGTATATGCACCATTTGCAGGAGCTGCAATTGGAGAATATTTCCGTGATACTGGTAGACCAGCTTTAATTGTTTATGATGATTTATCTAAGCAAGCAGTAGCTTACCGTGAGGTATCTTTATTATTAAGAAGACCTCCAGGGCGTGAGGCTTACCCAGGGGATGTATTCTACTTACACTCAAGATTATTAGAACGTGCTGCTAAGGTAATTGCTGATGATTCTATTGCAAAAGATATGAATGATTTACCAGAATCATTAAAATCTAAAGTAAAAGGAGGAGGATCTTTGACTGCATTACCAATTATCGAAACTCAAGCAGGAGACGTTTCAGCATATATTCCAACAAACGTAATTTCGATTACTGATGGTCAGATATTCTTAGAGTCTGATTTATTCAACTCAGGGGTTCGTCCAGCGATTAACGTAGGTATCTCTGTATCACGTGTAGGAGGTTCGGCTCAGATTAAATCAATGAAGAAAGTATCTGGTACACTAAAGTTAGATCAAGCTCAGTACCGTGAATTAGAAGCATTCGCTAAGTTTGGTTCTGACTTAGATGCTGCAACTTTAAATGTAATTGAAAAGGGTAAGCGTAACGTAGAGATCTTAAAGCAAGCTCAAAACGATCCTTATACTGTAGAAGATCAGGTAGCTATTATTTATGCAGGTTCTAAGAACTTGTTAAAAGATGTGCCTGTAAACAAGGTAAAAGAATTTGAAAAAGATTATTTAGAGTACTTAAATGCGAAGCATAGAGATACTTTAGATACTTTAAAAGCAGGGAAATTAACTGATGAAGTAATTGATACTTTAAGGGACGCTGCTAAAGAAATTTCAGCTAAATTTTCAGCTTAATAAAAACAAAAAAGGCATCCCCGTGTTACAACGGGGGTTTTATAAATTTTAAGTTCAATTAAATGGCAAACTTAAAAGAAATACGTAACAGAATTACTTCGATTAAATCAACAATGCAGATTACCTCTGCCATGAAAATGGTATCGGCTGCAAAGTTGAAAAAAGCTCAAGATGCAATTACAGCAATGCGTCCGTATTCATCTAAGCTTACCGAATTATTACAAAGCTTAAGTGCTACATTAGATAGCGATGCAGGTGGAGTATATTCAACAGAAAGAGAAGTAAATAAAGTATTGTTAGTTACTATAACTTCAAACAGAGGTTTATGTGGAGGTTTTAACTCATCTATCATTAAAGAAACAGTTAAAACAATTAACGAGAAATATAATAATACTGCTGTTGAATTATTAACAATTGGTAAAAAAGGAAACGATATTCTATCAAAAGATTACACCGTTGTAGAAAATAGAAACGATATTTTTGATAACTTAACTTTTGATAACGTTGCTGAAGTTGCTGAACAGTTAATGAATTTATTTGTAGATGGTTCTTACGATAAAATAGAAATCATTTACAACAGATTTAAAAATGCAGCGACTCAAATACCACAAGTAGAACAATTCTTGCCAATTCAACCTATAGAAGGAGAAACAAATGCTAATTTAGATTATATTTTTGAACCGTCTAAAGAGGAGATTATTTTAGAATTAATTCCTAAGTCATTAAAAACGCAATTATACAAAGCAATTCGTGATTCATTTGCTGCCGAACACGGTGCTCGTATGACTGCAATGCACAAAGCAACAGATAATGCAACAGAATTACGTGATGAGTTATTATTAACTTATAACAAAGCACGTCAAGCTGCAATTACAAACGAGATTTTAGAAATAGTTGGTGGGGCAGAAGCTTTAAATAACTAGAATAATATTTTCAATCATTTAAAAGGTCAAAGCTTATTTAAGTTTTGACCTTTTTGTTTTTCTAAGCTATTTTTATATAGATATAAGTATACTAATAAAGGAATCAACCCGTGAGGAAGCCTATATATTGTTAAGTATAAGTATTGGTGCATAATACTCAAAGAAAAATCATAGTGAAAAGCGCTAAAAATTCTAGCCAAAGCAGTTACACCCCCCCAAAAACAAGCATATAGCAGGACTGGTTTTGAAAGTTTGGGGATAAATATAGCAATAGCAATGATAAAATCTAAAACACCAGCTACGAATAATAGGTTTTTAGCCATTTCTTCTTGTACAGGTAAGATGTTTAAGGTCATAGTAACAAAATTACCAGGTAATGGATAAAAAACACCAATAGCGTACATTCCATGACATATAAAAGCTAGGGCGATAAAAACTTTAAGATAAAAAAGTAAAAGAAGTGCGTTTTTGTGTTTTAAGAAATATAATAAAGCAATAGGAACTCCAAACTGAATAGTGTGCTCAAAAAACATTATAAGGTGAAAAAACTTATTCTTGGTAATCATTAAAGCTAAAAAAATTAAACTTACTGCACCTAATTTTAAGATACAACGCATCCATTTTTTTGAATTTTCATTTATTATTATTGAAATGATTGCACATACTAAGTATAAAACACCAATACTTCTAGTTAAAATTTGGATAGCTAAATCTGTATTTAGGTTTGTAACATACGACTGCCAACTAATGTCAAAAACAAAATTAATCACAGGTTCTAATAAGTGTTGGTCCCAAAAGAAACTTCTGTATGGAGCATCCCAAAATAAATGCTGGTAAGCTCTACCGGAAAAAATAAAAAAAGAAGAAATTTTTAAAAAAGAAAGAAGGGTTTTAGTACTCATAAAGTAAGGTTTAAACAAAAGTAAAAATAGAGGATATGTAGTTTGTTAAAATAAGATTAGTAAACTATAAAAGAATAGTTAGGTTAATGTTAGTCAGGTTATTATATAATTAATTTTAATAAAAACAAACGATTAATTTGAAAGGTAAAAAATATATTTGTGATAACTAACTAGTAAACTTAAAAGCCCCCTCACGATGAAAAAAATTATTTTAACACTGTTATTTTTAGCAGTCCTTAGTACTTATGGTTCTAACGATAAGTACCGATTAATCATCACAGATAATCCTGCAACTACTATAATGATTGGTTGGAACCAAATTTCAGGATCCAACCCAGTTGTGTATTATGGAACGACAGATAATGGAACCAACTGGTCAAATTATCCAAACTCTAAATCTGTAGACCGTTCAGTTTCTTATAAAGGAATGAGTAATACTTTTGCTAAGCTAACAGGTTTAAGTCCTAATACTAACTATTATTTTGTAATTAAAGATAGCCAAGGAGTAAGTAGTCGCTTTTGGTTTAAAACAGCTCCAAGTAACAATGATAAAATGTCATTTATCGCTGGAGGTGATTCAAGAAACAATAGAACACCGAGAAGAGATGCTAACTTATTAGTTTCTAAATTAAAACCAACAGCTGTGTTTTTTGGAGGAGATATGACTAACGGAGACTCAAGCTCTGAATGGCAAGATTGGTTTAACGATTGGCAATACACAATAGCAAGTGACGGAAGAATGTTTCCTATTGTACCAACAAGAGGAAATCACGAAGGCTCAAATAATAGTATTTATAACCTGTTTAACGTTCCCTCAACGAGTGTTTATTACGATATCACATTTGGAAATAACTTATATACAATCTATACGTTGAATTCAGAAATTTCAGCAGGAGGGAGTCAGTATTCATGGCTAAGTCAAAAGTTGAATGCTAATAACTCTATTTGGAAGTCGGCTCAATACCATAAACCGATGCGTCCACACGTATCATCAAAATCAGAAGGAAATGATGAATACGCTAGTTGGGCTCAATTATTTTATGACAAGGGAGTGAACTTGGTATTTGAATCAGATTCTCATACAGTAAAAACTACATGGCCAGTAAAACCTTGTTCCAGCGGAAGTAATTGCGATGAAGGCTTTGTTAGAGATGATGTAAACGGAACCGTTTATGTAGGAGAAGGTTGCTGGGGTGCTCCTTTACGTTCATCCAATGATTCAAAAAACTGGACGAGAGATGCGAGTACCTTTAATCAATTTAAATGGATTTTTGTTGAAGAATCTAAAATAGAGGTTAGAACGATTAAGGTAGATAATGCGAGTAGTGTAGGTTCAGTTTCAAATCAAAACCCATTCACAATACCTTCTAATTTAGATATATGGAGCCCATCTAATGGTAGTGTGGTAACAATTATAAGTAGTAACGTTAGCTATCCAGAAGTTGCAATTACAAGTCCATCATCAGGCGCATCACATACCGTAAACACTCCAGTAACAATTTCTGCTACTGCAACCGATAGTGATGGAACTATTTCAAGTGTTAAGTTTTACGTAAATAATACTTTAGTAGAAACTGATATGAGTACTCCTTATTCTTATAACTGGACACCAACAAATAATAACCAATCATATACTATTAAAGCAATAGCAACAGATAATGATGGATATGAAACTACTTCTGAAGAAGTTTTAGTTTTTGTAGGAAACGTTTCTAAAACTGTTACTTCAACAATCAATAGTACCAATGATGATGCTGAACAATATGAGTCGTCAGGGCAAATGTATATGAACAGTTCTGATTTAGAATTGGTTTATGATGGAAGCTCAAAAGGAAACCAGCATGTAGGAATGCTATTTAGAAACTTAAATATACCGGCAAATGCTACGATAACGAATGCGTATATACAATTTACGACAGATGAGACAAATTCGGGAAGTACATCATTAGAAATTAAAATTCAAGACTCATCAAATGCACCAGACATTACTTCACAAAGCTATAATATAACTTCAAGAAGTTATTACAGTCAATCGGTTGCTTGGAACCCTAGTTCATGGAGTTCTGTTGGAGCATCTGGAACAGCACAAAGAACTCCTGATTTAAAATCATTGGTACAATATGTTGTGAATAAATCTAATTGGAATTCAGGTAACTCTATGATGTTTTATATTTCTGGAACAGGTGAACGAACGGCAGAATCATATGATGGAAGTAGTGCTAGTGCTCCAAAACTGATAGTTACTTATAGTACAGAATCTCTTGATAATGGAGGAGGAGAGACTCCAGAATGTGAGGATGTAAACGTAACAATTACTTTTGATAAATATTCTTATGAAACTTCTTGGACTTTGAAGGATAAAAATGGGCAAACAGTGATAAGCGGAGGTGATTATACTCAAGGAAATGGAGAGTCCATTACTGTGTCAAAATGTATACCTGTAGGATGTTATGATTTTACAATTAATGACGAATATGGTGATGGTATATGTTGCAGTTATGGAAGTGGTTCATATGAAATAACAAATAGCAAAGGTGACGTATTAGCTTCAGGAGGAAGTTTTGGCTCATCTGAAACCAAACAAGTTTGTTTGAATACTTCTACTGCTGCAAAGGAGCAATTAAGAAGTAAAAAAACAGAAGAAATAAACAATTCAGAAATGAGTATTTATCCAAACCCAGCTGTTGATAAGATTTATATTAAAGGAGGAAAGAATACATTTTTATGGATTGCAAAAATAGTAGACGTATCAGGAAGAAAAGTAATAGAAATACCTGTAATTAATAACTCAATAGATGTTTCTACAATTTCAAATAACTCAATTTATATTGTTGAAATATATGATGAATTAGGACAAAGAAAATTATCAGAAAAAATAATGAAGAAATAGGTTTTAAAATAAAAAGTTAAAAAGCGAACCAACTTGGTTCGCTTTTCTTTTATAATAAATCTTGAATTGTTTTTTTAATTGAATTAACATCTATTCCACAAACTTCTTGTAATTGTTGAATCGTACCGTGATGTATAAACTCATCAGGAATTCCTAATAGTTTCATTTTTCCTTGATAGTTTACTTCATAAGCATATTCTAATACTTCACTTCCAAATCCACCTTTGATAGTGCCATCCTCAACAGTGATAATGGTATCAAATTTGTTGAAAATAGTATCTAAAAGTTGGGTGTCTAAAGGCTTTACAAAGCGTAAATCGTAATGTGCAACCAATTCTTTATTTTCAAATTGATTAATCGCTTCAGAGATATTATCAGCAATAGTTCCTACAGACAACATAGCTACTTGATTTCCTTCTTTCAAACAAGCTCCTTTTCCTATTTCAATGTTTTCAAAAGGAAGCTGCCATTGTTCTAGTTTTCCCTTACCTCTTGGATAACGAATTGCAATTGGATGCTCTAACCCTTGTTGAGCGGTAAACATCATATTACGCAACTCAATTTCGTTACGAGGAGCAAAAACAATTAAATTCGGAATAGAACGTAAGTAGGCTAAATCAAAAACACCGTGATGTGTTGCTCCGTCTTCACCTACTAATCCAGCTCTGTCTAAACAGAAAATTACAGGTAAGTTTTGTAGAGCTACATCGTGAATTATTTGGTCATAAGCACGCTGTAAAAAAGTAGAATAAATGTTACAAAAAGGAATTAGTCCTTGAGTTGCCATACCTGCAGCTAAGGTTACAGCATGTTGTTCAGCAATACCTACATCAAAAGTACGATCAGGAAACTCTTGCATCATAAATTTTAACGAACTTCCAGTTAACATAGCAGGCGTAATGCCTACGATTTTTTCGTTTAGTTGTGCTAGTTCAACAATGGTTTTTCCAAAAACATCTTGAAATTTGGTGTATTTACTTTCTTCTTTAGGTAATACATCCCCAGAAACTTTATCAAATTTTCCTGGGGCGTGATATCTTACTTGATCTTGTTCTGCTTGTCGTAACCCTTTCCCTTTGGTAGTAATTACGTGTAAAAATTTCGGGCCTTGAATTTTTTTTAATCGATCTAGTTCACGTAATAACTCTTCAAAATTATGTCCGTCTATAGGCCCTGAATAATCGAAGTTTAATGCTTCAAAAATATTATGCTGCTCAATCTCTAATCGAGGAGCTTTGATTTTTGTTAAATAATCTTTTAACGCACCTACCGATGGATCAATTCCAATCGCATTATCATTTAAAATAACCAAAAGGTTAGCATTGGTGTCTCCTGCGTGATTTAAGGCTTCAAAAGCCATTCCACTTGCGATAGAGGCATCACCAATCACCGCAATATGATGCTTTTCAATGTCTTGTAATTTTGAGGCAATTGCCATTCCTAAAGCAGCTGAAATAGCAGTAGAAGAATGTCCTACACCAAAAGTGTCGTACTCACTTTCTGAGCGTTTAGGAAATCCTGAAACTCCGCCAAATTGACGATTGGTATGAAAAACGTCTTTTCTTCCTGTTAAAATTTTATGTCCGTATGCTTGATGTCCTACATCCCAAACTAGCAAATCGTTAGGAGTATCAAATAAATAATGAAGTGCTATGGTTAGTTCAACCACACCTAAGCTTGCACCTAAATGCCCTTCTTTTGTGGAAACCACATCAATAATAAACTCACGCAATTCCTTTGCTAGTTGCGGTAGGTTTTCAGGTGTTAATTTCCTTACATCCGAAGGAAAACCAATATTTTTTAACAGCTTTTTTGGCATAGGACAAATGTAAGAAAACTTTGTTGTAGCTTTGTTGTATGAGTAAACTGTATTTGGTACCTACACCGATTGGAAATTTAGAAGATATTACGCTAAGAGCACTCAATATTTTAAAAGAAGTAGACTATATTTTGGCGGAAGATACACGTACAAGTGGGAAGTTGTTAAAGCACTATGATATTGCTACACCTATGCAATCTCATCATATGCATAATGAGCACAAAACGGTTGAAACGATTGTAAAACGTTTGCAGAGTGGTGAAACTTTTGCTTTAATTTCAGATGCAGGAACTCCTGCAATTTCAGATCCTGGTTTTTTACTTACCAGAGCTTGTGTACAAAACGATATAGAGGTGGAATGCTTACCAGGAGCGACCGCTTTTGTACCTGCACTGGTAAACTCAGGTTTACCGAATGATAAATTTGTTTTTGAAGGCTTTTTACCTGTAAAAAAAGGACGTCAAACACGTTTACAATTCTTAGCAGAAGAAACACGTACTATGATTTTTTATGAGAGTCCGCATAAATTATTAAAAACGTTAGCAAATTTTGCTGAATATTTTGGAGAGGACAGACAAATATCTGTTTCTAGAGAATTGACAAAATTGTTTGAAGAAACCAAACGAGGAAGTGTAAAAGAAGTGCTATCATATTATACTGAAAAACCTGCTAAAGGTGAAATTGTTATTGTTGTTGAAGGGAAAAAATAGGTTAGATTTTTGTATTATTTAATTCTTAAATTTTTAATTGTTGGTAAATTTATATTCTGGATACTGTTCTTCGAGAAGTTTTTTAGCTTTATTGGGTATGATTATTAAACTTATGTAACCAATAATAATTGCTAGTGTAGTAACAAAAGCTATGATTACAGAAGTAAATCCACTTAGGTTTTCATATGAACTAGGAGTTATAAATTGAAAAATGTAAAATAATAGAAATACAACATTTCCATGATTTTGAGTTTGTATAATATCCTCCAACATCCATTTTTTTCCTGTTTTTTTGAATTTTACATTTAATTTTTTCCTTTTTTTGAACAACATAAAAAACTCTATTAGGATAACTATAAAGAAAAATCCATTAAATAAATTTTTAGAAAAAGAAAACTGTAATAAAAGATAAAAGCAATAAAACATTGAGAATGTTAATACTATTTTAGGAATAGAAAACCACTGTTTTACAAAACCTAAAATAATTAGAAAATATTTTTTATTCATCTGTTTTTGCTTTTCTTCTACTACATTCATAAATCCAAACACACCAAATTTTTTAAACGATTTATCGCGAGCTTGCTCAAAAGTTAGTGTTGGATTTTCTTCCCAAATTTGTTCAATATCGTTGGCTAGATGATCTACCAGTTCTGTTTGGACATCATAATGCTCAACAAAGTGTTGACGTGTAAACTTGTACAAATGTTTTATATGTTGGTCGGTTAGTTGCATAGCTATTGAATTAAATACTGATATTTTTTTTCAATAAAATCTCTTTTTTCTAGAAAACTTTGAGAGAGTAAGTAATTAAAAATAAAAGCAGTTAGATAAACGTATATAGCACTTTTTTGATAATTACCATTATAAAAAATATCTAAAAAATTAGGAAAGTTTAAAGCAATAATAATAACAAATGAGCTTACAAAAGAGTAAGTTTTTACAATTTTAAGAAGCTTATATTTCTTTATAAAATTATAGGAAACATATGACGTATATACAAGATTTAGCATTAATGAACTAAAAATAAAAACAGAAGTTTCTTTAACATATTTAGGGCCAAAAAAGAAGCATATAAACGAAAAGAAAAGTATAACGAGTACATTTTTAGGGTATATGACTTTTTTTAAGATGTCTTTTAAAATAGTTTTAGTATAATACCAATGTAATTTTTTAGTTTGTTTTTCATATCGGTTTTTTAGAGCTTTTTTTCTGCTCAACATATACTTTATAAAAGGTACTTGAAAACCTTTGCCTTCAAAAAAAGCATTCGTATCTTCAACTGTATTTTCAATTTCAGTAGCAATATGATCTACCATTTCAAAACGGACCTCGATATATTCAATTCCTATTCCTTCTAAGAAGATGTCTATTCTTTTAATTTGTTCTTTTGTTAGTTCCATAGCTTAAACCAATACGTTAGGATATTGTTTTTTTATGGTTTGTTTATTTTGATAAAAGACATATTCACCAGACCAATAAAAAAGTAGTAATAAAACAAATACTCCTAAATGAATTAAATTATAATTAGTATTAATAAAACTTTGGTCGTTTCGGAAATTAAGACTACTGTTAAAAATGATAAAAAGAGAGTTTATAAGGTTTAAAAATATGTCTGACTTATTCAGAACAAGAAATTTATCTTTTTTACTTCCAATGTTAGTAGTTACTCGAATGAACAATTGTGCTATAATAAAAAGACCAATTCCACTAAGTAAATAGAAGAAATGTTCTTTATTTTCAAAGAGGTTCATTAATTCTTTAAGTAGATAAAAAATAGCAATTGTTATTATTAGTTTAGGGAATTTAAAAAATGATTGTAAGTGTACAAAAGCCAGTTTATAAAAGCGTTTGTGAACAGCATCGGTTTTTGTTTTTAATAGTTTTTTAAAACCTTGATCACTAAACTTTTTATGTTCTTCTATAATAGCTTTTTTAATATCTAATTCAGGTTCTTTTCCTAGGCGCTCTTCTAAAATTGAAGCAAAATGGTCTACTAATTCAGCTTTTATATCATAAAGTTTAATACCACAAGCATTGATATAGTTGTCAATTTCTTGTATTTGTTCTTTTGTTAGTTCCATTTGTAAGCATATTTTTTTACAGATAAGAAGTGGTTTTTATATAGCTTTATACCTAGTTGTACAGTAAAAGCACTAAATAGTAGCATTACCATTTGAACAAGGTCAAGATTACCCTTTTCAGTAAGAAAATCACCGAAAAGCATCAGGGGTAAAAGGATATAAGGTAATACTTGCGATTCAAAAAGAAAACGATAGGATGTTTTTTGTTTTGATTGCCATATTACGATGTAGCCTAAACTAATAATAAAAGATACAGTATAGATAAAAAGTTTTGCAAAAAAGTTTATTGTTTGCGCATGTGAAGTAGTTACTTCTGGTTTTGAACTAAGTAATAAAAACATTAAAGCAATAGTCCCCCATATTTTAATAGCATGAGGTCTACCATATTTTTTCATTTTATCAATTATAATTTTTGGCTTACTATAGGCATAACCTAAATAAACACTAGATGAGCTTTCTAATAGAGTATTCCACTTTTTAATAGTGTTGCAAAAAGCATCTTCAAAAGAAGTGTTTTTGTTTATATTGTTTTCTAACTCTGAAACAATATGATCTAATACTTCAATTCTAATATCTATATAGTATACTTTTTTTACATCAAGGTGTTTTTCTACTCTTAGTATTTGTTTTTTTGTTAATTCCATAGCTAAAAAAATTATTCCAAACTAAATTTTGGGTTTACCAATTGTTGCATGGTGCTTAAAAACTCTTGCATTTCAGAAAGACGATGAGCTGTTTCTTTCGTGCCGCTTTCGGTGAGTTTATAATATTTACGTAAGCGATTACCAACTTTAGCAACTTCAACATCCAGCAATCCTTCGGCTTCTAATTTATGTAAAGCTGGGTATAAAGCTCCTTCAGTAATCTTTAATTCACCTTTGGTAAGCTCTTTTACTTTTTGCGTTATTTCATACCCGTACATTTTATCATTTTGAGCTAATAATTTTAAAATAATAGTTTGTAATGATCCTTTATATAGTTTTTGATTTCCCATGATTATGAGTTTTCTTATGCCTAAGATTTTTAGGTATGCAAATATACATAATTTACTTATGTATAAAAATCTTAAGTGTACTTTTTGTAAAACCCTAACTTTTGTTAGTATTGAGTTTGTTATTTTTGCTGTTCAAATTAGACTACATGAGTACTTTTTATAAACTAACAATAGAAGAAATAATAAAAGAAACAAAAGATGCTGTTTCAATACTTTTTAATGTTCCTGCAGACTTAAAGAGCAAGTTTCAATTTATAGCAGGGCAATACATTACTTTAAAAGCAATAATTAAAGGAGAAGAAGTTCGTAGAGCTTATTCTATATGTGCTGCACCGAAAAGTAATCAACTAAAAGTAGCAGTAAAAGCTGTTGAAAACGGGAAATTTTCAACATTTGCAACTACTCAATTAAAAAAAGGAGATGAATTAGAAGTAGCAGTTCCTGAAGGAAAATTTATATTAACTCCTGAAAACAACAAAAATTATATTGCTTTTGCAGCAGGTAGTGGTATTACCCCTGTATTGTCAATGATTAAAAGTGTTTTAGAAGATTCATCATCAACCTTTACACTAGTTTATGGGAACAAAAGTATTAATGATACTATTTTTTATAATGATTTAAATTTATTACAACAAGAGTATCCCAAACAATTTAACTTACATTATGTGTATAGTAGAGAGCGTAAAGAGAATACATTGTTTGGAAGAATTGACAAAGGACACATAAACTACTTTGTAAAGAATCTTTATAAAGAAGTAGTGTTTGATGCAGCTTTTTTATGTGGACCAGAAGAAATGATTAAGATAGCTTCTGAAACACTTAAAGAAAATGGTTTATCAAAAAGCGCCATTCACTTTGAATTATTTACAGCTTCTACAGCTGAGGAAAATACAGATTTAATAAAAGAAGGAGAAACAGAAATTAAAGTAGTATTAGATGATGAAGAGACTAGTTTTACAATGAAGCAAACAGATACTATTTTAGCCGCAAGTTTACGAAATAAATTAGATGCTCCTTATTCTTGCCAAGGAGGTGTTTGTAGTAGTTGTATTGCAAAAGTTACAGAAGGTAAAGCTGTTATGACCAAAAACTCTATTTTAACTGATGATGAGCTAGAAGAAGGTTTAATACTTACTTGTCAAGCACATCCTACGACGCAGAAAGTTGTAGTAGACTTTGATGATGTATAAGTAAAACCGTAACTTTATAAAATGGATTTTTACGACTTTAAAAACGCCTTCTTTGTTGGTGTTTTCATGGCTTTTATGATAGGGCCAGTATTTTTTATGCTCATTAAAACAAGTATTTTAAAAGGTGCTCGTGCGGCAATAGCCTTTGATATAGGTGTGATCTTAGGTGATATTTCATTTATGTTAATAGCCTATTTTGGAAGTAGAAGTCTGTTGGAAAAAATAAAAGATGATCCACGCTTGTTTCTTATTGGAGGATTGGTGCTTATTATTTATGGGTTAATTACTTATTTAGATAAAAATAATAAGAAAGAAGCAGAAGCTCCTGATGTTGTTTTACCAGAAAGCAATAATTATTTAAAGCTTCTTTTTAAAGGTTTTTTCCTAAATTTTATAAATATAGGTGTATTAGCCTTTTGGCTTGGTTTAATCGTGGTTATAGGACCAACATACGATATGAATCCTAAGTACTTAGTTTGGTATTTTGGTACTGTAATAGCAGGCTACGCAATTACAGATTTAGGAAAAATATTACTTGCTAAACAATTAAAAAGTAGGCTAACTCCATTAGTTATTTATCGAATAAAACGAGGAATGGGAGTATTGTTAATTGTTTTTGGTGCTGTATTAATGCTAAAAGGATTTATTCCTGAAAGTAAGATTGATAACCTGATAGAAAAAGTAGAATCAATAGATTAAAAACCAATAATTATTTTGGCTATTGAAAAGTAGATTAAGATTCCAAAAATATCATTACTTGTTGTAATAAAAGGTCCTGTAGCAATAGCTGGATCTATGCCTCTTTTATCTAAAAATAAAGGAATAAAAGTACCCACTAAACCAGCTACAATAATTACTGCAAATAAAGAAGATGAAATAGCAGAGGCAATTGTTATGTCTCCTTTCCAAACCCAAATAAAGAAAAACAAAATAATAGCTAAAACAAGTCCGTTTACAGCAGCTAAAGACATTTCTTTTAATAACCTATTAGTAACACTTCCTTTTACATCATCATTAGCTAAGCCTTGAACAATAATGGCAGAAGATTGTACCCCTACATTACCAGCCATAGCAGCAATAAGAGGTGTAAACATAAAGAGAACAGCATTATCTTCTAAAGCACCTTCAAAAAAACCCATAATTCTTGCTGCTCCAATACCTCCAATTAAACCTAAGAATAACCATGGTAATCGAGCTCGCGTTAATTGTAAAATGCTATCTTCGGAGTCAACATCTTGAGTAATACCTGCGGCTAATTGATAATCTTTTTCAGCTTCTTCTTTAATTACATCAACAATATCATCAATAGTAATTCTACCTACCAAAACACCTAATTCATCCACAACAGGAATAGCTTCTAGGTCATATTTACGCATGATGTTAGCTACATCTTCCGCATCGTCGTGTACATGAACAAAATCTACTTTTGGAATGTAGACATCTGAAATTTTAGAACGAGTAGACGCCATTAACAAGTCTTTCAAAGACAAACGTCCTTTTAGCTTACCTTCATCATCAACTACATAAATAGAATGAACTCTAGTAACCTCTTCTGCCTGCAGTCGCATTTTTTTAACACAAGTAAGCACATTCCAATTCTCATTAACTTTTACAAGCTCTTTTGCCATTAAACCTCCAGCAGAGTCTTCATCATAACGAAGTAGCTCTACAATTTCTTTAGCGTGCTCTCTGTCTTCAATTTTTTGAATAACAGCTTGTTTTCGCTCTTCAGGAAGTTCGGCAATAACATCGGCAGCATCATCGGTATCAAGTTCATTAACCTCTTCGGCAATTTCTTTGGCAGAAAGTTGTTCAAAAACTTTTTCACGAACCTCTTCATCAACTTCCATTAATACATCTGAAGTTGTTTCGCTATCTAATAAACGTATAATGTAAACTGCTTCTTCAAAAGTGAGTTCATCTAAAACTTCAGCAATATCAGCATAGTGAATATCTGAAAAAACTTCAGAAAGAGCTGTGTCTTTTTGTTGCTGAATCAGTTCTTTTACGTTTTCTAATAAGTCTTTTGTGATTTCTAGTGCCATTACTTGCAATTTTGCTCGATAATCGAGGTTTTGAATATGTTGAAATCTAATTCAAAAAGAAGACTTGTTCTTGTCTAAAAAGGACTCTTAACTATTATTTTGAGCTATTTTTTGTGTCAACTCAATGAATTTTTGCACCGATAATTGTTCGGGACGCATCGCAAATATAGGGTCTTCTTTTAAGGTATCCGAAAGATTAAAAGATTTTAAACTGGAACGTAACATTTTTCTTCGTTGATTGAAAGCTGTTTTTACCACTCTAAAAAATAATTTTTCATCAACAGGAAGTGTATAGTTCTCTTTTCTGATAAGTCTAATAACTCCAGAATCTACTTTTGGTGGTGGATTGAATACAGAAGGAGGTACGGTAAATAAGTATTCAGCATTGTAAAAAGCTTGTGTTAATACCGAGAGTATTCCGTAGGTTTTGCTTCCTTCTTTTTCTGCAATTCGTTGAGCAACTTCCTTTTGAAACATTCCTGAAAACTCAGGAACAAATTCGCGGTTTTCAATAGCTTTAAAAACGATTTGAGAAGAAATGTTATAAGGAAAGTTACCAATAATGGCTACTTGTTGCTTATCAAATATTTTGGTAAAGTCTTTTTTTAAAAAATCACCTTCAATAATGGTAAACTTCTCTTTTGAAGTGTCTAACTTAATATGTTCAACAGGAAATGTTTCTTGTAAATAGGTTACCGATTCTGAATCTAGTTCCATTACGGTAACCTTAGTTTTTTTTTCTAATAAATACTTTGTTAAAACCCCCATTCCAGGACCAATTTCTAATACATTATTGTATCCGTTTTCAGTTAAAGTATCAGCTATTTTTTTTGCAATGTTTTCATCGTTTAAAAAATGCTGTCCTAAATGTTTTTTAGCTCTTACGGTCATTTTTATTGTATCTATTTGGTTGGCGATTTTATTGTTAACGCTATAAATGTTAGTCCAAAACCTATCCCACTAATTACTCCACTAATGGTTTCCCAAGGATTATTTTCATAAGTGCAATACCCCATGACTCCACCTAAAGTTGCTATGAGTATGCCTATTATTATAAGTAGTTTTTTCTTTTGATAGATTTTTTCTTGCATCTCTAGTTACTATTCACTGTAGGATAAAATTCATTTACTATTTTCAATTCAGTTCGAAAAGCAAGCATTTTATCAGCAAACTTTTTTAATCCGTCATTACGTAGTTTGTCTGCGCTATATTTATAATAGTTATCTAAATCTTCACGTGTTTTCGCGGTATATTGAATAGAGTAGGTAATACCTCCCATTTCTTCCTCAACCAACACTTGTGTCATTTTAGCACTTAAAAAGTGTCCTGTAGCTAATACTTCAGGTATATGGCTTTCAATCCATGTTAACCATTCTGCATGTATACTTTCGTCTATATTTATTGTTACGTTGTATATGTACATTTCTTTTAATTTGGAAGTTTGAAAATAAAGTAATTGATAAATTTTCAAACTTGGTTTATTAAATATCGTCTCCTCTTAATTTTCTAAATTTTTTTCGAGCTTCTACTAGGTAGATACTCGAAGGGTGGTCAAAAATAATCTTTTGATAGTATTCTTTAGCCTTTTCTAAGTTATTTAATTCGTTATTATATAATTCAGCCATGTGATAATATACATCGTCAACGTAAATGCCTTTTTTATCTAGGACTATTATTTTAGTGTAATTTAAAATAGCCTTATCATATTGTTTCTTTTTAACAAATAATTGAGCTTGTTTAAATAAAGCTTCATCTTCAATAGGTTGCCCACTGTAATTAGTAATTATATTACTTAAAATAGCTATTGCTTCGTCATTTTTATTTTGATAAGTTAATAAATCAGCTTTCGCATATTCTTTTAAACCTGTACCAATGCTATCTTTAGGCTCGTTATCTGAAATTGTTAAGAACAAATCGGCAGCATCATTGGCAATAAGCTGTGTAGCAGATCCTTTTAGAACTTTTAGTTGAGCTTTTGCCCAAGTAAAATCATTTTTAAAGTAGGAAGCTTGCGCTACTTTAAAGCGGGCTTCTTGACCTATGTAATTATTTTTGAACAGTGTTTGAACTTGAGAAAAATAAATTAGCCCTTTGTTAAACTTACCCATATAAACAAAAACATCACCAAGTTTAAGTTTTATAGTTGCTTTTATAAATTTTGAATTGGTAAAGTTTAAGGCATTCTTTAAAATGATAGATGCTTCTTCTGGATTGTTTTTTGTAAAGGTTAAGTAATTAGCATACTCTATTTGTGTGAAAAGTGTTTTTGAGTTAATTCCGTATTCTTTGAAGATGGAATTAAAACGCTCTTCTACATCAGGTTGTTTTGTCTCAATTGCTATTTTTAGGTTGTTGTTTATGGCATTGAACTTATCTCTTGGGTAATTCGTTTTCTCAATAATAAGATCAAAGCACTCTTTTGCAGTTTCATAGTCTTTATTCTCTAAAGCTATTTTACCTAAATCATTAATTTTACCCAAATTATCAGGGTTTCTTGCAAGTAATGCTTTGTTTTGAATAAGGGCTTTGCTGTATTGCTTTTGCCTAATAAATAACCAAGAAAGTAAATCGTTCCAAATATCTTTGGGGTTACTTATTGACTTTCGTAATAGCGCTTTTTTAAACAAAATGTTATTTTCCTCTTCGCTATCATCAGTTAAATATTTACCAGCATAACGTTTTACATTGTTGAGGTAGCTTTCGTTTTTATCAACCAGATCAATATACGACTTGAACATTTGTTCAAAATCTCCTTTTTCACCATAAATTTGTGCTAATTGAAATCCATAATTAGCTTTTGGGTTAATTTCCATTACTTTATTAAAAGCTTCAATAGCTAAATCTAACTTGCTGTAATTTTTAAATAAACCAGCTATTAAAGAACCATAATTAGCTTTTTTATTAATGGACTCAATTGCTTTTTGATAGTATTCATTAGCATCTTCTATTTTTTCTTGTCGTTCACTATTATAACCTAGAATTACATATAAGTAAGATAAGTTGGGTCGTTCTTTTAGTTTTTGAGTGAGTAAATTTTCAGCAGCTATAAATTGTTCTGTTTCTTGATAACAAGTAATTAGTTTTTTTAAATAGGTTGTATTATAGGGGCTTTGATCATACAGCCTTTTGTATAATTGAATGGCTTTTTCATACTCATTATTTCTAAAATAATTTTCAGCAATAATAAACTCATTTTGTTGTGCGTGACAAAATAAGCTTAAAATGAGTAAATTAAATAGAATAATGATTTTCTTCATTTTGGAAAAGTTTAAGCGTTTTGCTTTATGTTTAATTCAGCTAAGAGCGGTTTTATCTACCAAAAATACAGAACATAATTGTTAAAATACTATTAAAAGAGATGCTTTTTTAAATAGAAGTGTAACATTTTGGCACGAACTTTGTCTTATTAATAAAACAACTAAACAGTGTAAACTATGAGAAATTTTACGACACAATATGAGTTAGCAAAGCAGAATGCAAATGAATTTATGAGAAAAGGGCAAATACCTCAGTATTTTGAAGCTTTGTTAGAAATGAATAAATACAAGAGATTAATGGTAGCAGTAGTTGCCAATTAAACATATTTTTTTCAATGGGGATTGATTAATTAAAAATCCCAAGCATCGTAATTGAGGCTTGGGGTTTTTTCATTTTTTATATTATAATTGATTAATCAATTATATCAAAACCACAATAAGGAACTAGTACTTCAGGAATTTTAATTCCATTTTCAGTTTGGTAGTTTTCTAAAATACCAGCCAATACACGAGGTAAAGCTAAAGAACTACCATTTAGTGTATGTACTAATTGACTTTTACCTTCTTTATTTTTGAAGCGTAACTTTAAACGGTTTGCTTGAAAAGTTTCAAAATTTGAAGCAGAACTAATTTCTAACCAACGCTCTTGTGCTGTTGAGTATAATTCAAAATCGAATGTTAAGGCAGAAGTAAACCCTGTATCTCCACCACATAAGCGTAAAATACGATATGGTAATTTTAACTCACGTAAAATATCTTTAATGTGTTCTACCATTCCGTTTAAAGCATTGTATGAATTGTCAGGGTGCTCAACACGAACAATCTCAACTTTATCAAATTGATGTAAACGATTTAATCCACGAACATGCGCTCCATAACTTCCTGCTTCTCGACGAAAACAAGGAGTGTAACCTGTAACTGCAATAGGTAAATCAGCCTCTTTAACTAAATCGCCTCTAAACATATTAGTTACTGGAACCTCAGCAGTAGGAATCAAATATAAGTTATCTCCAGTTACATGGTACATTTGTCCTTCTTTGTCAGGTAATTGTCCTGTTCCAAAACCAGAAGCTTCATTTACTAAATGAGGAACCTGTACTTCGTTATACCCAGCAGCGGTATTTTTATCTAAAAAATAGTTGATTAAAGCACGTTGTAAACGAGCTCCTTTTCCTTTATAAACAGGAAAACCTGCACCCGTAATTTTAGCACCTAAATCAAAATCAATAATATCATATTTCTTCGCTAATTCCCAGTGAGGTAATGCATTTTCTCCTAAATTAGGAACAATCCCTTCTTTAAAAACTTCTTCATTATCTTCTTCATTCTTTCCTGCTTTTACTGATGGGTGAGGAATATTAGGGATTTGATATAATAATTCGTTTAATTTCTCTGCAGCTGAATTTAATTCTTCTGTTAACTGTTTAGATTGCTCTTTTAATTCACCTGTTTTTGCTTTTAGTTGATTTGCTTCTTCAACTTTACCAGACTTAAAAAGCCCGCCAATTTCTTTGGATATTTTGTTAGATTCAGCTAAAATAGTGTCTAAAGAAACTTGTGTAGTTCTACGCGTTTCATCAGCAGTTAATACTTCTTCAATAATTGTTTCGGCATTAGCAAAATTACGTTTTGCTAATCCGTCTAAAACAGTTTGTTTGTTTTCTCTAATAAACTGAACCTGTAACATCTTTTTAATTTTTTAAGAAAAGCAAAGATAAAAGAAGCTATAGACTTAAGCAATGTGTTTTGTGTACTAAATTTCTTCGAGCATTACAAAGAAGTCAGATAAAGTAATATTAAAATAGTCGCATATTTTTTGAAGAGTGGTGATAGTAACATTTGTTTTTCCTTGTTCTATTCTAGCTAGGTGTATTCCAGTATCAATATAAAATTCACTTGAAGTAATGTGGTATTCTTCTCTTAAAGCTTTTACACAAAGTGCTACCTTTTTTAAAGTAACCTCTTTTTTTGACAGCATCATTCTTTTTTTGATACAAATTCTTAAAAACATATGAAATACATAATGACATACTTGTCATTATATAGGGGTTAAAAAAATTAACTTTGCGTGTAGTTACGTCAATAATACTAATTCTAAAAATATTTGAAACCGGGGGGCTTTAAGTATAGTTTTAAGGTTAGGGTTTGACGTAACTTTTTAGAAAAAGTAACGAATTCTGTTTATCTTTTTTCAGTTGAGAAATTAAACAAGAAACAGAATCAAATTTTTGTTCATTTCTTAAATAGTAAAGTAATTCAATAGTTAATTCTTTACAATATAGATTTTGGTTAAAATTGAAATAGTGTACTTCAATTGTTTGGTGTTCACCGTCAACTGTTGGTTCGATTACCAATATTCATCATTCCATAAATAGTAGTGTTTTCAATAATAGATTTTATTATATAAACACCTGTTTTAGGAATTAATTTATAATCTTCAGGGATATCAATATTTGCGGTAGGGAAACCTATTTTTCCTCCTAGTTGTTTGCCATTCACAACTTTTCCAGTAAGAGAAAAATTATATCCCAAGTAATTATTAGCTGTTTTTAAATGCCCGTTAGCAAGAGCTTTTCTAATTTTGGTAGAACTAACTGATACATCATCAATATCTTGAGCGGGAATTTCTTGAACAGTAAAATCATATAAATGAGAATACTCTGTTAATTGTTCAATATTACCTTCTCTATTTTTACCAAAATGGTGATCGTAACCAATAATCAGTTTAGAAATATTTAGTTGATTAACTAAAATATCACGAACAAAATCTAAAGCGGTAAGTCTTGAAAACTCTTTACTAAAAGGATGAATTATTAAATAATCTAACCCTAATTTTTCTAGGTGTTGAGCTTTTTCGGTAATAGTATTGATTAACTTAATAGAAACATCTTTTTGTAATACCATTCTTGGGTGAGGAAAAAATGTTAGTAACACCGACTTTTTATTACTAGCTTTTGCTTCACTAACTAACTTTTCAATAATCTTTTGATGCCCAATATGCACTCCATCAAAAGTACCGATGGTGATTATTGTTTTTTGAGAAGGGTTAAGGTCAAAAAGAGAATGTATAACTTCCAAGATAACTAATAAATTTAAGCAAAAATACAATTTGTATGAGATGATAAATAATAAAAATTTAAATAAAATGTAAAATTTGTTTTTGGTAAGTTTTTCGATGTATAATTAGTATAATTGTAAAAAAACAGGGTAAATATTCTGTAAATGAAAAAAAATTGTATTTTGCACTACAGTTAACAAATTACTTTACATTATGATGAAAAAACTATTACTTGTTGCATTTGTGCTATTTGGTACAGCAATAATGGTTGCTCAAACTACCATTACAGGTACGGTTAGTGATGCTTCGCTTGGCGGACCATTACCAGGAGCAAACATTAAAGTTTCGAGAAAGACAGTAGGAACGTCTACTGATTTTGATGGTAAATTTACAATGACGGTAACAGATACTCCTCCGTTTACTATTGAAATTTCTTCCTTAGGGTATCAAACAAAAACAGTTGAGATAACAAAAAACAACCAAGTTGTTGAAATTAGCTTAACAGAAAACGCAACCTCTTTAGATGAGGTAGTTGTATCAGCTTCAAGGACTCCAGAACGAGTTATGGAATCACCTGTAACAATTGAGCGTTTTGATTCAAGAGCAATAAAGAATACAGCTTCTGCTTCATATTATGATGGATTAGAAAATTTAAAAGGAGTTGATATTAACTCAGGAGGCTTAACATTTAAAACAGTAAATACACGTGGTTTTGCTACCTTTGGTAATGAGCGTTTTGTACAGTTAGTTGATGGTATGGATAATGCTTCACCAGCATTAAATTTTGCCATAGGAAACTTATTGGGAATCTCTGAAGTAGATGTAAAAAGCGTTGAAATTTTACCAGGAGCAGCTTCAGCTTTATATGGAGCTAATGCTTTTAACGGTATTATGTTAATGCGTAGTGAGAACCCGTTTAACGAGCAAGGTATTAGTGTTGGTCTAAAAACAGGCTTAACAAGTCAAGAAGCAGCAGGAGATAATGGATATTATGATGCTACAATTAAAATGGCACATGCTTTTGATGATTATTTTGCTGTTAAAGCTAGTTTTTCTTACTTAAAAGGAGAAGAATGGCATGCAACTGATTATAGAAACACAACAGGTATCGGTGGTACATATATTCCAGGTATGAGTCATACTGATGATCCAAATTATGATGGAGCAAATATATATGGAGATGAAGTATCTGTTAATTTGGGAGGAGCAATAGGAAATGTTAGTAGAACAGGGTATAGAGAAGTAGACTTAATGTCTAACGAAGCTAAAAGTGTAAAGTTTAATGGAGCTATTCATTACCGTCCATTGGGAAATGACCGTGTTGAAATAATTTGGAATTCAAAATACGGTACAGGTAATACCATTTATCAAGGACAAAACCGTTATAATCTTGCTAACTTCTTTATGGAGCAACATAAATTAGAAGTAAGAGGTAAAAACTTTTTTGTAAGAGGGTATTATGCAGGTGAAGACGCTGGAGATTCTTATGATACTCGTTTTGCTGCAATAAATATAAACAGTAAATGGAAAGAGAACTCAGTTTGGTTTGGAGAATATGCAGCTGCGTATTTAGGATCCGTTCCTGGAGTACAGGCAAGCAATCATAATCAAGCAAGAGCTTTTGCTGATAGGAACAGACCAGAAGCAGGTTCTGCTGAGTTTACAAGACTATTTAATGAAGTAACTGCTGATCCAGATTTAATGACAGGGTCTAGATTTAGAGATAATACAAGTTACTATCATGCAGATGCAAACTTAAACTTACGTGATTACATTGATTGGGCTGAAGTTCAAGTAGGAGGTTCTTACAGGCAGTACAAGCTTAACTCTTTTGGTACTATTTATACTGATAGTGATGGGCCTATTAAATATGGAGAGTACGGTGTATATACACAAGTTCAGAAAAAAATGATGGATGACCGTTTGAAGTTTACAGGATCTATCCGTTATGATAAGTCTGATAATTTTGATGGAAATGTTACACCAAGAGTCTCTTTAGCCTATGCAGCAGGAGAAAACAAGAACCATAACTTTAGAGCGTCTTTCCAAACAGGTTTCCGTAACCCAACTACCCAAGACCAATATATTGGTTTGGCAACAGGAGCAGGCTTTATTTTAGGAACAGCTCCTGACAATATTGATCGTTTTTCAACTGCTGTTCAAACAACTACAGGAACATTTACTTTAACGGGTCAAGATGCTCTTAATAGAGGGTATTCTGCTGCTTCAATTAGTAGAAAAGCGAATGAACCAAATAATCCAAATATTCCTGATCCTACATTAGTTAAGACAGCTTTAGTGCAGCCAGAAAAAGTTAAATCTTTTGAAGTTGGATATCGTGCAGCACTTCCCTTAGGAGAAAACAAACTATCTATTGATTTTAGTACATATTATAATATGTATTCTGACTTTATTTCTAATAAAGATGTAGTTGTACTAGTAGACCCAAATACGCCAGCTACCATAAATAACTTAACTAATAGAGACTTAGTAAGAACATTTAGTGTAAAAACAAATTCAACGGCAGATGTTAATTCTTATGGAGTAGGGTTAGGATTAAACACAAAAGTATTTAACGGGTTTGATGTTGGGTTAAACTATACATGGTCTAAGTTTGATTTTGATCAAGCTTCTGATCCTGATTTTGAAGCTGGATTTAACACACCAGAGCATAAAGTAAAAATGCAATTTGGACATACAAATTTATTTGAAAACTTTGGATTTAATGTAAGTGCTCGTTGGCAAAATGAATTTTATTGGCAGTCTACTTTCTTAGAAGGAACAATTGAAGAAAGAACAGTTCTTGATGCTCAAATTAATTATTCTGTTCCTTCAATTAAATCAGTATTTAAAGTAGGAGGATCTAATTTAACAGGTGAAGAATACTTAAGTGCGCCAGGAGTAGGAGCTGTAGGTTCTCAATATTACATTTCTTGGACTATCAATAACTAAAAAAGAAACAATGAAAAATACAATTAAATATACTTTTTTGTCTGCGTTATTTTTAGGGTTAGCCGCCTGTGACGTAGATAATACATTACCTGAGATTAAAGGAGAAGCGGAAAACAATGTAACACTAGAAGCTGGTAGTGTAGATTTTTCTAAATATGTAGCAGTAGGAGCCTCTTTTACAGCAGGATTTTCAGATGGGGCTTTATTTAAATCTTCTCAAGAGAACTCTTTTCCAAATATCTTAGCTAGTAAATTTGCTATGGTTGGCGGAGGCGATTTTACACAACCTTTAATGAATGATAACATAGGTGGTTTTTTAATAGGAGGAGAAGAAAAAGGAGAGCCAAGGTTTTATTTTAATGGTGATGGGCCAGCAAGGTTATCAAAAACACCTACAACAGAGATAAGTAATATACAAACGGGACCATATAATAACATGGGAATCCCTGGATTAAAAAGCTTTCACCTAGGAGTAGAAGGTTATGGAGCATTAGCAGCTTTACCAAATGCAAACCCTTATTATGTAAGAATGGCATCTAACCCTATGGCAAGTGTTATACAAGATGTATTAGTACAGCAACCAACATTTTTTACATTATCTGAAATAGGAGGAAATGATGTTTTAGGATACTCTATAGCTGGTGGTGTAGGAGAAGATCATAATGAAACAGGAAACTTAGACCCAACAAGTTATGGAGCAAATGATATTACTAATTCAAATCTTTTTGCTTCTGTTTTTTCAAGTACCGTTGATGCTTTAGCAGCGGGAGATAGAAAAGGAGTCGTAGCTAATTTACCTTATATAACATCGTTACCTTACTTTACAACAGTTCCTTATGCGCCATTAGATCCTAGTAACCCTGATTTTGGAGCGCAAATACCAACATTAAATAATGTTTTTGGGGCTATTAACGGAGTTTTTGAAGCAATTGGTGTTCCAGAAAGATCAATTGTTTTTACCACAGATGCTGCAAATGCAGTTGTAATTAAAGATGAGTCTTTAGATAATAAGACAGCTCAAATTGTTGGAGCTTTATTAGCAAGTCCTACTTTCCCTCCTTTTGTGGCAAGTTTTGGATTACCTACTGATGCAACTACATTACAAAAAGTAGCAGGTTTATTAGGTACTTATTACGGTCAAGCAAGACAAGCAACAGAAGAAGACTTATTAGTATTACCAAGTAGTGCGATTATAGGTGAAGTTAATACAGATTCAGTTGCTTTTTTAATGTCACAAGGTTTATCACAAGAACTAGCAGGAATGTTTTCTGTAGAAGGAGTTTCATTACCTCTTGAAGATAAATGGGTATTAACAAAAGATGAGGTAAGTAGAGTTAAGAATGCTACGGATTCTTATAATGCAACTATTAAATCGGTGGCTGAAGCAAAAGGGTTGGCTTTTGTAGATTTTAAAGCTATTTTACAAGAAGCTTCTACTACTGGATTAGAGTTTGGGAATTATAATATGAATACTAGTTTAGTAACAGGTGGTTTAGTTGGTTTAGATGGAATTCATTTAACAGCTAGAGGATATGCGTTAATGGCTAATAAAATGTTAGCTGCTATTGATGCTACATACGGATCTAACTTTACCTTAGGTAAAGACGGTTTAGCTAAACCAGATGATTATCCAACAAATTACTCACCTACCTTACAATAGAGAGCAAAATAAAGTAAAAAAGCTGAAGATTAATCTTTAGCTTTTTTTTGTCTTTATCAGAGTTGATAATATATTTTTTATACTTACCATCTTTATATCTATAGTAGATAAATAAAGGCATTAATATAAAGGACATGTATAAAACACCTAGTCCTATTACTACTTGTGCTTTAGGGTGCTCTGTGTTTAAAAGGTAAGCACCAGTTATCATCCAAAGTAAAAAGATGATGAATAATATTTTAAGTATAGTTTTCATTCGTATTTATTTCATGAGAAGTTATTTACTATTGCAAAAGTAAAAATCCTAAACAGTTACGTTTAGGATTCTTGCTTTATTTTGACGTTTTTTAGATTTATGCTTCCGTTTTTTGTAACCAAGAGCGTACATCTACCTCTTGTTTAATAATATTGCTTAAATCTTCTATTTTAACTCGTTTTTGCTCCATAGTATCTCTATGACGAATGGTAACAGTGTTGTCTTCTATAGTATCATGATCTACCGTAATACAGAAAGGTGTACCAACAGCATCTTGACGACGATACCTTCTTCCAACAGCATCTTTTTCATCATAAACAACATTGAAGTCCCATTTTAAATCGTTAACAATTTTACGAGCGATTTCTGGTAAACCATCTTTTTTAACTAATGGTAAAATAGCTGCTTTGGTTGGTGCCAAAACTGCAGGTAACTTTAAAACAGTTCTTGTTGAACCATTTTCTAGCTCCTCTTCTTGTAAAGAGTTAGAGAAAACAGCTAAGAACATTCTGTCTAAACCAATAGAAGTTTCAATTACGTATGGTACATAACTAGTGTTGTCCTCGTGGTCAAAGTACTGTAGTTTTTTTCCAGAGAATTTCTCATGTTGACTTAAGTCAAAATCAGTACGAGAATGGATTCCTTCTAATTCTTTGAACCCAAAAGGAAATTTAAATTCAATATCAGCAGCGGCATCAGCATAATGTGCTAATTTGTCATGATCGTGAAAACGATAATTTTCTTCTCCCATTCCTAAAGACATATGCCACTTTAAACGAGTTTCTTTCCACTTTTCATACCATTCTTTTTGAGTTCCTGGCTTTACAAAAAATTGCATTTCCATTTGCTCAAACTCTCGTTGTCTAAAAATAAATTGGCGCGCAACGATTTCATTACGAAAAGCTTTACCAGTTTGTGCAATTCCGAAAGGAATTTTCATGCGTCCAGTTTTTTGTACATTTAAGAAGTTTACAAAAATACCTTGTGCAGTTTCAGGACGTAAATATACTTGCGTTGAACTATCTGCTGACGCTCCTAATTGCGTTCCAAACATTAAGTTAAATTGCTTAACTTCTGTCCAGTTTTTAGAACCAGAAACAGGACATGTAATGCCTAAGTCTATAATTAAATTTCTAAACCCTTCTAAATCGTTTTCTTCTTGAACTCTAGTTAATTCAACTGTTATCTCGTCAATTTGTTTTTGACGTCTTAAAACATTAGGGTTTGTACTTCTAAATTCATCTTCATTAAAAGCTTCACCAAAACGTTTTTTTGCTTTGGTTATATCTTTTTGAATTTTTTCGTTGATTTTTTCTCTAAAATCTTCAACTAAAACATCAGCTCTATAGCGTTTTTTAGAGTCTTTGTTATCAATTAAAGGGTCGTTGAAAGCATCAACGTGGCCTGAGGCTTTCCAAGTAGTTGGGTGCATTAGTATTGAAGCGTCAATACCTACAATGTTTTCATGCATTTGCACCATTGCTTTCCACCAATAATCACGAATATTCTTCTTTAATTCTACTCCGTTTTGAGCATAATCATACACTGCGCTTAAACCATCGTAAATTTCAGATGATTGAAATACATAACCGTATTCTTTTGCGTGTGATAATACTTTTTTAAATTGATCTTCTTGTTTTGCCATATTGCAAAAATAAAATAAGGATTTAAACTAAGGGTATGGAAAAAGAAAAAAGTGAAGAATAAATTAAGCTCTTCACTTTTTTATTAATAATTAATAGTTATGGTTTTATCTTAGCTTTATTGTTGTATTTCCAGAATAAACACCATCAACAAAAGCACTAATTATATACTTTCCTTTTTTAATATCGTCTCTGTTTACTAATATTAAAGATACAAGACTTAAACGGTTATTGTTGTAGTTAACTTCTAAAGAGTCTGTGTATTGAACTTTTTGTCCGTTTTTTAAGTCAGTTTTACCTTTAGGAGCGATTACATTTTTGTTTTCATCAATAATTTGAATGTATACGCGTTTTTCACCAGCACTAGTAATTGGGTTTTCTAACAAATCGAAATTAATTCTAAAAGCATCAGTTCTGCTAGATCTACTTGTAGATGTTAGCTTTCCACTACTTCGTTCTTTCATTGCAATAGCTTTTACTGGACTAGTTTTAATAATTCCACCAATAGCTACTTTTGCCTCTAATTCTTTGTTTTTTTCTGTTAGAGTTTCATTTACACTATCTTTTTGTTGTAAAATTTCATTAGCAATAACATTTTCTTGTGTTAAAGCATCGTTAGCACTGTTTAAAGAATCTATCTGAATGAAAAGTTTCTTATTCTCACGTTCTAAGCTAGCAATTCTACTTCTGTACTTTCTTATAAGTCCAAAGTTATCAGATTTTAAGAGTTTTATTGAGTCTCTTAAGTTCTTCATTTTAATTAGCTCTACTTCTAACCTGTCAGCTAAACGTTTTTTACCAACAACAACATCTGTGTAATCTTTAATCATTTCGTCTAGATCTTGTTGTAACTCAGCTTTTTCTTCTAAAAAAATATTTTGAAGGTTTTCATTTTCATTTGATTTTTGATGAGAATAAAAAAATAGGAAAAGTAATAAGATAATTAATACTAAAATTAAAACATTTTTGGTTTTTTGTTGATTCATAAGTTAAGGGGAAATTGATTATATTAAGTTATTTATTAAGGGGTGTTTTACTTTAATGCTAGAGATTTATTACCAGTATAAATACCGTTCACAAATGTATTTATATGGTATATTCCTGCATTAATTTTATTTTTTATATTGATAAAAGAAATCATAGATAGTTGTTCGTTATTGTATTCAGCTATTAAAATATCACTACACCATATTTTTTTATTGTTTTGTAAATTTACTTCTTTATATGGGGCAATCACATTTTTATTCATATCTGTTATTTGAATGTAAACTTCTTTTAAACCAGGTGGTGTTACTTTATTTTGCATTAACTCAAACTCTATTTTAAAAGCACTTACTTTTGTCGATTTTGAAGTAGATGTAAACTTTCCGTTTCTTTTTTTTCTCATTGCCTCTGCTTTTATAGAAGAAACTTCAATAAGTTCAGCAGTGGCTATTTTTTTCTTTAAAGCTAACTTTTCATTACTTAAAAAACGATTTATGTTGGTAAGTTTAGTGTTTTGTTTTTCTTTTATTAATAATGCTTCTTTAACGCTATCGTTCTTTATAATTAGTTTGTTATTTATAGTGTTTAAGTGACTTACTTCAGTAAAAAGCTTTTTGTTTTCTTCAATAAGTACTTTTGTTCTCTTCCTAAAATACCCAATAAATTTATAGTCTACTTGTTTTAGGTTTTTAATAGAATCTCTTAGTTGAATTACTTTGTTAAGCCCACCTTTTAGCTTTAATGAATATTCATTTTTTTTATAGCTAGCTTCTTCATAATCCTCAATAATGTTTGTTAATTCGCCCTCTAGTTCTTTTTTTTCAAGTTCAAAAATTGCCTTGAGTTCAGAATAGTCTCTAGCATTTTGATAAGACAAAAAACCAATAACAAGTATTAGTAAAATTAAGAAGGCAACAAAACTATTATTTTTTATTTTTGAGACTATCATCATTTTAAAGGGTATAAAAAAAGGGGACGCTCTGTGCTAATATACTATTTATTTTTTAACACATTTATAAATAAAAGCAGGTGGAAAGTTTAATGGTTCAAAGCTCAAATTTATGTTGTCTCCAAAAACTTCTTTTAGTTTTTTGTAGTAAGTTAAGCTATACTGATATTGAATAAATAGTCCTGATGGAGCTAAAAAGTTATAGCTTTTTGTTAAGATAGCGTGCGATATTTCTTTTGGGATTATGGTAAGGGGCAAGCTAGAAACAATGTAGTTGGCTTTTGAAAAACCAAGCTTTTGTATTTCAAGTTTTATGTTTTCTGCAGAAGCCTTTAAAACAACTAATTGTGGATGTTGTATTTTTTTTAATTCTCTATAGAAAGCGTCATTTATTTCAAAACATATTAATATGGTGTTGGGTTGAAGTTTTTTTAGTAAATATTGTGTTATGGCTCCGTTTCCAGGCCCTAACTCTACAATAACTTCAGCAGACTTAAAATCAATTTCTTTTAGCATCTTGTTAGCTAGGTATCTAGAGCTTGGAACAACTGTGCCTGATGTTTTGTAATTTTTTACAGCTTCTTTAAAAAAATTAAACTTTTTACTCAAAATATAATTTATTGTTGTTTTTTGTATCTTCCTATGTTAAAAAAGGCTTGTAAAGATGCAATTTTTAAAAGAGATATTCTACTTATTCTATCCCAAATTATGTGTAAATTGTGAAAAAACGTTATTACAAAATGAAACACTTCTCTGTGTTATTTGTAAAAACGACTTGCCAATTATAGACGATAATAAGCATATAAATGTTACATTAATGTCAAATTTTTATGGGAAAGTATCAATACAAGCAGTACATTCTTTTCTTTTTTACAGGAAGAAAGGAGTTACCCAAAAATTGATCCATCAATTAAAGTATAAAAATCAGCCAGAAATTGGAATATTTATTGCTGACTGGTTTGGAGAACGATTAAAAACATTAAATACTTTTATAGATATAGACTATATTATTCCAGTACCATTACATTTAAAAAAGCTTAAAA
Source organism: Tenacibaculum sp. TB-53 (assembly GCF_059716285.2). NCBI lineage: Bacteria > Pseudomonadati > Bacteroidota > Flavobacteriia > Flavobacteriales > Flavobacteriaceae > Tenacibaculum > Tenacibaculum sp. TB-53. The sequence goes on from NZ_CM202790.1 coordinate 2,863,021, forward strand.
GTAGAGGATATAATCAAGTAACCATGTTTGGAAAACGATTAAGTGATATTTTGAATGTAGAGTATAAGCCAGATATTCTTATAAGAACTTCCAAAACTAAAACGCAAACATTAAAACAACGATTTGAACGGTTTTCTAATAACAAAACAAAGTTTAAACTTGTTGATACAACACTTTTTGAAAATAAACATATTTTACTTATTGATGATGTTATTACAACAGGAGCAACATTAGAAGCTTGTGCAAACGAACTTTTAAAAACGCAAAACATAAAGATAAGTGTTGCTACAATGGCGTATACACAAAAAGACTAATACCATTCCATCTTAATTTACTACTTTTGAAAATGGATTTTAAACCAATAATTTGTGAAAAATAAACACTTTATTTTAGTAACTCTTTTCGCTTTTTTAATAAGTAGTTGTGCACGTAAAGGACGACCAGAAGGAGGTCCAAAGGATGAAACCGCACCAATAATGGTTACTGCAAATCCTCCTTATGAAACTATTCATTTTAAAGATGATAACATTCGTATTTATTTTGATGAGTATATTGTTTTAAAAGACCTACAAAAACAGTTGGTAGTTTCTCCGCCAATGAAAAATCCACCGTTAATTACACCACAAGGAACACCAAGTAAGTATATTAATATTAAAATATTAGACACGTTACAGAAAAATACCACCTATACTTTTAACTTTGGAAATGCAGTTCAAGATAACAACGAAAACAACAAGTTAGAGAGCTTTAAGTATGTGTTTTCAACAGGAGACTATATTGATTCTTTAAAAATTAAAGGTGCAGTAGCTGATGCTTTTGATAAAAAAGAGGTGAAAGAAGTTAGTGTTTTGTTATATAAGATTGATAGTACCTACAACGATTCTATTGCTTTTAAGAAAAAGCCAAATTATGTAACAAGCACGCTAGATTCTACAAATTTTGAGTTTAGTAATTTACGTGAAGGAAAATATTTAATGCTAGCATTAAAAGAGCCTTCAAGTGATTATATTTTTAATAGTAGAACAGATAAAATTGGTTTTGTAGTAGATACAATTACGTTACCAAAAGATACTTTGCTAAACAAACCTATTCGTTTTTTTAAAGAAATTCAGCCATATGAGTTTAAAAGAGGAAAAGAAGTAACAAAAGGAAAAATTCAGTTTGGTTTTGAAGGGAAGCAGGAAGATATGAGTATTGAACTGTTATCGGAAGTTCCGCAAGATTACAAGTCGTTTACTCAGTTTGAGGAAGATAAAGATACACTCAATTATTGGTATACACCTGTAGAGAGAGATTCATTGAATTTTATAGTAAATAATCAGAATTTTAAAGATACTGTTACAGTGTTTTTAAGAAAAAAGAAAATTGACTCTTTATCTGTGTCATCTAGTGTAAGTGGAGTTCTTAACCTGAAAGATACTATGTTTATTAAAACAAATAACCCAATTGTTTCTTTTGATAAATCGAAGTTTTCATTGATAGATAAAGATACTGTTGATGTACCTTTTGAATTGCAAAAGCAGTCGATTAATAAACTAGCTGTATTGTTTGAAAAGAAACCTAAATATGGATACATTTTTAAAGGCTTACCTAAAGGAATAACTGATGTTTTTGAAACTACAAACGATACGTTAGATTATAAATTCACAACGCGTACTGTGGAAGATTATGGAAGTATTGTTTTGGATGTTAAAAACGAAACAGAATATCCTATTATTATTGAATTATTAAGTCAAGATAAGGTTGTAGAAAAAAGGTATCTTACTTCTTCTAAAAAGATAGAATTTATCTTACTAGAACCCAAGGAATATAGTGTTAGAGCTATAGTTGATGAAAATAATAATCGTATGTGGGATACTGGAAATTTCTTATTAAGAAAAGAGCCAGAGCAAATTATCTATTTAGAAACTGTATTTAAACTAAGGGCTAATTGGATACAAAACGAAACATTTGTAATAAAATAGATAATATCATCTTGAAAGAGTAAAGAAACCGAATAGAGAAGCAATTAGTTTCTTTATTCGGTTTCTTATTTACATTATATTTTACTGTTTCTAGAAAATATTACTGTTTTTACAACAATTCTTCACAATAAAAACCATGATATTGTATTGCTTTTAAAATGGCATCAGCTTTAATCATTTGAGTCTCTACCCGAAGAATATTATCGCAATCTTCTAAGTCAAAATTCCAGCGGTCATTTTTGGTAATCAAACGATTTAAAGTAGGTTGAACAATTTTAATTTCATTGTTTTTTGTAATGGATGTCTTAAATACCAAAACTGTTTTCATTTTAGTTTGATTAACGTTCATAAAAATATGGAGGTTCAATACCTAAAGCGCGCAAATACACATAGGCTTGTCCGCGATGATGGATTTCATTGTCAATAAAATAGAATATTGATGACCAAACCGTACCTTCATATTGACCAAATATTTTAATGTTTTGTTGAAACTGCTCTGGTTTTATCTGTGCCCAATAAGTATTTATTTCGTCAGTAGCCTTGTCCCAGAGTTCAATAATTTTTGCTTTTTTGTTACCGTGGTCAACCCTTTCAATTAATTCTTGAATTTCTCCAGTAGCAATTTCTTTAATACCAGGTCCAGCTATACCTAAAAGTTCCATAACCATATCAGCAAAAGTACGCATACCTCCTATAGAGTAATTAAAAAAGGCTTCCTCAGTAAAAGCTTCAATAGTTCTTCGGGTTAAACCTCGATGCCCTTGCCAATGTGCTAATAACTCAGAAGGTGTAATTACTTGTTCTAATAATGTGCTTGTTGTTGATTCCATAATTGTAATTTTTATTATTTGAAATCAAAATTAATATGGGGTGGTGACAGCTTTATGTCAGTAGGAAAAAATAAATTTTAAAAATGTCTATTGACAAGCGGTTGTCACTTACTGTATGTTACTTTGTATAAAGTATAGTTATTATGTTGAAGCTAAAATTTAAAAAATACTTCAGCCTGAAATCCTATCTTTGGGAAATATGTTATAGCATTATGAGTTTAGACACGGTAAAACGTTTTGATAGAATTGTGGCAATACTTATTCAGTTACAATCTAAACGTATAGTAAAAGCACAAGAATTGGCTGATAGATTTGAGGTGAGCCTACGTACTATTTATCGTGATATACGAACCCTTGAAGCATCAGGTGTGCCCATAATAAGTGAGGCTGGTGTTGGTTATTCTATTATGGAAGGGTACCGTTTGCCTCCTGTTATGTTTACTAGAGAAGAAGTAGGAAGTTTTGTGGCTGCCGAAAAACTAATGCAGAAGTTTGTAGATAAATCATTAGGAAACTACTATGAGTCTGCTATGATGAAGTTAAAATCAGTGTTGCGTGGTCGTGAAAAAGATTGGATTTCTGCCTTAGAATCACAAATATTAGTTGATCCTACAAATAAATTATTCAACGATAGTTTACCAAATGCACTTGAAACATTATTTGAAAGTATTGCAGAAAAAAGACAGGTGTTTTTAAAATATCAGGCGGTAAATAGAGAAACACCTTCTGAGCGTTTTGTGGAACCTGTGGGTATTTATCACGAATCAGGATTTTGGTATGTATTGGCTTTTTGCCATTTAAGAAGTGACTACAGGCAATTTAGAACCGATAGAATGTTAGCAATAAAATCAACTCAACATAGTTTTACTAGAGAACACATTACGTTAGATGAATACCGTAGTCAGTATGAAAATATACCAAAAACAAAAGTTGTTATTTCCGTTGATAAAAGTGTCGTAAGGTATATAAACAATAGCAAAATGCAACATGGTTTTGTGTCTGAAAAAGTAAAAGGAAACCAAGTAGAAATGACATTTATGACTTGCTATGTTGAACACGGTTTTTCAAGGTGGTACATTGTGTTTTCAGATTATGCCAAAATAATTGAACCTGAAAGTTTAAAACTTCAAGTAAAAGAGATTTTAGAAAAGGCGATTACAAAACTTTAATGTGCCTCTAACGAGTTTGCTCCTGTATCAATTTCAACATCCAACGGAACGCTCATTTTAAAGGCGTTTTCCATTTCTTGCTTAATGATAGATAGGTTTAATAGTATCTAATTCATCTTTATGTGCGTCAAAGACGAATTCATTTTGCATTTAAGCAAATATTTAGTCAAACACTTCACTTGTTGATTCATAATTACCTTAAATAAATTTACTCTTTTTTAAAATATAGTTTTAAGATACATTTATATAACTGCAAAATAAATAATAGGTTACTGTGAGGTTGATAAAATAAATATTATAGGCGTTGCCGAAAAGCCTTCAATAGAGTAGGGTAATTTTAAATTAATTATTATGTTAAAATCTATTTCAAGTTTAGGTAATATTTTATCTAAATCAGAGCAGCAAAAAGTAAACGGAGGAGCAAAAGACTGCCCAGAAGGTTCTATGTATAGGTGTTATGACCAATTAATAAATGGTGTTCTTAAAACTACTTTTTGTTATTGTGTACCATTAGCTATAGGAACTAATCCAGGAGAACTTGATGGTTAATCATCTTTGTTTAAAAATGAGGCTAAATTACTTCGTTTTTAACGAATAATTTAGCCTCATTAAGTTCTAGTAAAATTAATGCGCCTCTAACCAGTTTGCTCCTGTATCTATTTCAACATCTAACGGAACGCTCATTTTAAAAGCGTTTTCCATTTCCTGTTTAATAATCGGTTTAATAATATTTAATTCATCTTTATGAGCATCAAAAACCAATTCATCATGTACTTGTAGTAACATTTTCGACTTGAAGTTTTCTTGCTCAAATCGCTTATAAATGTTAATCATGGCAAGTTTAATGATGTCGGCAGCCGAACCTTGAATAGGAGCATTTACCGCATTCCTTTCTGCAGCACCACGAACAATAGCATTACGAGAGTTGATGTCTTTTAAATAACGGCGACGATGTAAAACAGTTTCTACATATCCGTGCTCACGAGCAAAATCTACCTGCTTAGAAATATAATTTCGTAGTTTCGGATAGGTTGCATAATAGGTGTCAATCAACTCTTTTGCTTCTTTACGAGATAAATCGGTTTGATTACTCAATCCGAAAGCAGAAACTCCATAAATAATTCCGAAGTTTACAGTTTTAGCATTGCTACGTTGCTCGCGGGTTACTTCCTCAATAGGAACATTAAATACTTTTGCAGCAGTAGAAGCGTGAATGTCTTCACCATGTTGAAAGGCTTTAATCATGGTTTCTTCCTCACTTAAAGCAGCGATAATTCGTAATTCAATTTGACTGTAATCAGCCGCTAGCAATACATAGTCTTCATTTCTCGGAATAAAAGCTTTACGTACTTCTTGTCCACGTTTTGTACGGATTGGGATATTCTGTAAGTTCGGGTTGTTAGAACTTAAGCGTCCTGTAGCTGCTACAGCCTGAGCGTATACGGTATGTACTCTTCCTGTTTTAGGGTTGATTTCATTAGGAAGTGCATCAACGTAGGTACTTTGTAATTTTTTATACTGACGATATTCTAGAATATCAGCAACTATTTGATGGTCTTTAGCTAAATAAGAAAGCACATCTTCTGCTGTAGAATATTGACCTGTTTTAGTCTTTTTAGGCTTGTCAACTAGTTTTAGCTTATCAAACAAGATAGGACCTAATTGTTTAGGTGATGCAATGTTAAATTCTTCACCGGCTTGTTCGTATATGTTTTGCTCAAGTTGTGAGATGTCTTTAGATAAGGCTTTCGAAAGTGTTTTTAAGAAGTCAGTATCTAAATTAATACCTTCAATTTCCATAGCTGTTAATACAGAAACTAATGGTGTTTCTACTTCGTTGAATAACTTGGTAACATTGCCACTTTCCAACTCTTTAGAAAAGTGCTCTTTTAATTGATAGGTGATGTCTGCATCTTCAACTGCATATTCGGTTTGTTTTGGTAACTCAACTTGTCGCATTGAAAGTTGATTTTTACCTTTTTTACCAATCAATTCTGTAATAGAAACAGGTTGGTAATTTAAGTAGGTTTCAGCAAGTACATCCATATTATGACGCATATCAGGATTGATAAGGTAATGCGCAATCATGGTGTCAAACAAATTCCCTTTTACAGGCATGTTGTAATTTGACAATACTTTGATATCGTATTTTAAATTGTGGCCTATCTTTTCAATGTTTACAGCTTCAAAAAATGGACGAAATTCTTCTAAGATAACTTTTGTTTCTTCTTGATCTTCCGGAAATGAAACATAATAGCCTTTACCAGCTTCCCATGAAAAAGCAATTCCAATTAGCTCAACTTCTAAGGCCTTTAATCCAGTTGTTTCAGTATCAAAACACACAGAATTTTGTTGCATTAATTTCTCTAACAATAATTTTCTTGAAAGAGGTGTTTCTATTAATTGATAGAAATGATTCGTATTTTCAATGGTTTTAAAACCGTTAATATTTGTGTCTTTAGTAGCGCTTCCACTACCAGGAGTTGCAAATAAATCAAATTGACCTGCAGCACTAGTCTTTGTTGTTTTAGGTATTTCTAATGCAGCAGTAGTTTCTTCAGAAGGAGCAAATGTTTTTAAGAAGTTTTCCGTTAAACGACGAAATTCTAATTCAGTAAAAATTTCTTTGGTAGCTTCAACATTGGGTTGCTCAAAAACCAATTTATCCAATTCTAACTCAACAGGAACATCTAGCATAATGGTTGCTAGTTTTTTAGAAAGCAAGCCTAATTCTTGATTAGCTTCTACCTTTTCTTTCATTTTTCCTTTTAACTCATGGATGTTTTCAAACAAACCTTCCATACTACCATAAGCAGCAAGAAATTTCTTGGCTGTTTTTTCACCAACACCAGGTAATCCAGGGATATTATCAACAGAATCCCCCATCATTCCTAAAAAGTCAATTACTTGTAACGGGTTTTCCACACCAAACTTAGTTTTCACTTCTTCAACACCCCACTTTTCATATCCATTTCCCATACGAGGTGGGCGGTACATAAAAATATTATCAGAAACCAGTTGAGCAAAATCTTTATCAGGCGTTACCATGTAAGTGTGTAGTCCTTCTTTCTCAGCTTTTTTAGCCAGCGTACCAATAATATCATCGGCTTCGTACCCTTCTTTTACAATGGCAGGTATGTTCATGGCTCCTAATATTTTTTCAATGTAAGGAACAGCTAAACGAATGGCTTCAGGTGTTTCTTGTCGGTTTGCTTTATAATCTTCAAAAGCTTCAACGCGGTCAGTACTTCCTCCTTTGTCGAAACAAACGGCTAAATAATCTGGCTTTTCACGCTTTATTACATCTAGTAAAGAGTTGGTAAACCCCATAATAGCTGAGGTGTCTAACCCTTTAGAGTTGATACGTGGGTTTTTAATAAAGGCATAATATCCTCTAAAAATTAAAGCATACGCGTCGAGTAAAAAAAGTCGTTTTTGATTTGCCATGTTAAGTCTTAAGCCTATTGAAATAAAATGTTGATATCGATTTGTTTACAGAAAAAGTAGAAAAACTATCGTTTCTATGAACTTTGGAGGTAAAGCTACAAAACTTTAACAAGATGTTAAAAATCAATTTTAAGAATCGCAGTATCTTTGTTTCTCCTTAAAAATGAAATAGATGTCTCGTTGGTTAGTAACAGTTATTATAATATCCGCAATAATTATTGTATTTGAAGCATATGCTTTTCAAGCAATAAAAACACTTACAAGAAGTAAAATTATTCGTTATGGATGGTTGTTAATTGGGGTATTAGCTTACATACACTTTTTTTATGTAATTTTTGGTTACGATAGAAGTTCTGGGCAAACAAGAGAGTTTCAATGGGCAATGGGAATACTTTTACTTGTTTTAGTTCCTAAGGTGGTGATTTTTTTATTAATGTTTGGAGAAGATGTGGTTAGATGGTCTCAAAAAGGAATCTCATTTTTGTTTAAAGAAGAAACCAAAGACTTGGTTGGTAGAAGAGCTTTCATATCAAAACTAGCTTTAGGACTGGCAGCACTACCGTTTGCAAGTATGTTGTATGGTATTTTTAAAGGAAAATACAATTACAAAGTGCTTAAATACCAGTTAAGTTTTAAAGACTTACCAGAAGCTTTTGATGGTTTTACCATATCTCACATTACCGATATTCACTCAGGAAGTTTTGATAATAAAGAAAAAATTAAATATGGAGTAGATTTAATTAACGAGCAAAAATCTGACATGATTTTATTTACGGGAGATATTGTAAATAATTTTGCACACGAAATGGATGATTGGATTTCTGTTTTTTCAAAGTTAGAGGCACCTGTTGGAAAATACTCAGTATTAGGTAATCATGATTATGGAGATTATTCTGATTGGAAAACACCAGAAGATAAAAAAGCAAATTTCAAAGCAGTAAAAGATATTCATCCAAAAATAGGATTTGAATTATTATTAAATGAGCATAAATACATTGAAAAAGACGGACAAAAAATAGCATTGATTGGAGTAGAGAACTGGGGAAAGGGCTTTAATAAAGCAGGAGATCTTAAAAAAGCATCAGAAGGGGTAAGTAAAGATGATTTTAAAATTTTACTGTCCCACGACCCAAGTCATTGGGAGTATAAAGTAAAACAAGACGATTTTAATTATCATTTAACTTTAAGCGGGCATACGCATGGTTTACAGTTTGGGATTGAAATTCCTGGTTGGATAAAATGGAGTCCATCAAAATATGTTTATAAACAATGGGCAGGGTTATATAAAGAGTTTAATAGGTACATTAATGTGAATAGAGGGTTTGGTTACCATGCCTTTCCTGGTAGAGTGGGGATTTGGCCTGAAATTACCGTAATTGAGCTAAAAAAAGCTTGATTTTTCAGTATTTTTAAGATTATCATAATAATTACCTAACAAAAAATTAGTAATTTTAGGCACTTTACTGATAAAACTTATGCAAAAGATGACAAAGTTTGGTGAAATTATAAGCATTAACAAACCTGTGTTAATCGATTTTTATGCAGATTGGAGTGAACTAGAACCTAGTTTAGATACACTTCGTGATGTAGCTGCTGCATTAGGAGACAAAGCCAAGGTGATTAAAATAGATATTAACAAGAATGAAATTCTTGCAGATGCCTTACGTGTTAAAGGAAATCCAACTTTTATGATTTATAAAAATGGAGAGATGAAATGGCGCCAAACTGGAGAGCAAGACGCTAATACGTTAATAGGCTTAGTTCAGCAGTTTGTTTAAGAAATTGCCTTAAACTTATAACCTTGTAACGAAAATTCTTCTAGAACTTTTGGAAGCACATAATATAACTTGTCGCTAGCCTTTATACTATCGTGAAAAACGATAATACTCCCATTTTCTACATTTCTGAGTACATTTTGTAAACATTTTTCTTTAGTAATAGTCGGGTCAAAATCTGCTGACAATACATCCCACATAATAATTTTATAACCATTAGCAAGAAGTTGTTTGGCTTGTTTTCTTTTTATTTTTCCGTAAGGAGGGCGAAATAGTTTTGTTTTTTGATGCGATAATAAGTTTTCGCATTTGTTTATGTTGTCAATATAAGTTGTATTGCTGTTTTTCCAGCCGTTTAAATGATTAAAAGTGTGGTTTCCTACCGAATGTCCTTCATTAACAATTCTTGAAAAAACAGCGGGGTATTTTCGAATATTATCACCAATACAAAAAAAAGTAGCTTTTGCATTGAATAGGTGAAGTTGGTCAAGTACAAATTCTGTTACTTTTGGAATAGGTCCATCATCAAAGGTTAGAAATATTTCTTTTTGAGTAGAAAAAAAAGACCACGTATATTTAGCGAATAAACGTTTAAGTATACGTGGTGTCTTTATAAAATATAACCTCATTAAATTAAGGCTTAATAGTATCGAGTTCTTGTGGAAGCTCAGGCTCTTCTTCAGGCATTAAATGACTAAATAGACGAGCATGTGTTATATAATCTTCAAAAAACTTTTTACCATAATCTTCATCTTTGTCATATCGAGTAATTTGCTGAACTAAGTTTTGATACATGTACAGAGTTGTTTCTAAATTATCGATGATTAAATCAATGTCCTGAGTATTAAATGTGCTATAATACTTTAACTTCTGTTGGAAAATATCAGCTAAGGTTTCGGCAGTTTCTCTAGCTTTATTAATATCACCAATACGATAATACAATTCTGGATAGCCTAAAGAGAAATTGTAGTGATCAAAATCTTTAATAGGCATTTTGTGTAACGATAAATCTAACACGTCTTTTGCATTTACAGAATCTCCTTTTTGTAAGAATTCTTCAGATAAACGAATTAAGTTATTACGTAATGAAATTGCGTTACGCTTACTTTGCTCATCTAGGTAAATTTCTCCGTTATTGATTGTTTTCCAATCCCATTTTTTAACATTGTTATACATTTTTTCAGGATCTATGCGTCCCATGTCAAAAATTGTTCGCCCTTTATTAGATGTTTTTATAGGTACTAATTTGTACGCCATTCCATCTAATTGTAAGTAATCTTTTAGCCAAATGTATTCTTCATCAGCATTTGCACCACCAGTAAAGTAAATAGGTCGCTTCCAGTCGAAATTATTTAAAATGTCTAGCATTAAAAGTCTTGCTTTTGATAAACCTCTATCATCAACAGTAATGTCAATATAATCTACCATTTTATCAGCATCTTTTTGTGCTACTAATCCAGTTTTTAAAGCATTTTCTTTGTTAACAGGAATACGAATTCTGTTGGTTGGATAAAATTTTTCCTTAGCGCCATCTCCTGCGTCTAAATAAGTGGCATCATTATCACTAGCTATCCAACGCATAAAATCTTTTATATTAAGTAAAGAATCTTTTAACTGTGGAAGTGGGTAGTAGTATGCCATATCCAAGGTTCCATACTTGTACTGATCGTGTGTTAACTGTGATGGAATAGGGTCAGCATCATAGGTTTTCTTTTTCATTTGATCGATGTACCAATCTGTTTGAAAAAGACTTGTGTTTACTATTTTAATATCTCTGCGAACACCTTCTACTTGTTGCATGTACCAAAGAGGGAAAGTGTCATTGTCTCCAATAGTAAAGATGATTGCATTCGGGTCACAGCTCTCTAAATAGGTTTGTGCATTTAGCTGTGCTAAATAACGGTCAGCTCTATCGTGATCATCCCAATTTTGGAAGCCCATTAAAGCAGGGACAGCTAGTAATGAAACCACTGAAACAGCAATTGCAACTACCTTTTTAGGAGCATACTTTTTAAAGTAATCATAAAGGGCAAGTACTCCAAAACCAATCCAAATAGCAAATACATAAAAGGAACCAACTACCGCATAATCACGTTCACGAGGTTCAAAAGGTTTTGGGTTCGTGTAAAATATGATAGCTAATCCTGTGAATAAAAAGAACAGTGTTAACACATAAAAATTCTTCTTATCTCTATTGAGTTGATATAACAAACCAATAAGCCCTAAAATAAAAGGTAAAAAGAAGTAAGTGTTACGTCCCTTATTGTTTTTAATATCATCAGGTAAGTTTTGTTGTGAGCCTAAGCGAGCCTCATCAATAAAATCAATACCGCTTAACCAGTTTCCATTTTCAATATCTAGATGTCCTTGAATATCGTTTTGACGACCTACAAAGTTCCACATAAAATAACGCCCGTACATATATCCAAATTGAAAATCAACCATGAATTTTATGTTTTCTAAAAACGTTGGACGTCTTTTACTTCGAGCAGGAATTCCAGCAATACTTTTGTATTGTTGCTCAGAAGCAGGATTTACCATACGAGGAATAAACCCTTTGTGTTTACTTGAATAATTTGGAAGTACATTTTTGTACCTGTTTACAATAACATACTTGCCATCTATTTTTTCGTACTTAGGTTTATCGTCTTTATAAGGATTATCGGCATCTTGTTCTCTATCATAAGCTACAGAATAGTAATTATCATAAAAAACATTTGCATCACCATATTGTTCACGATTGTAGTATGCTAGTAGTTCACGCGCACTTGATGGGTTGTTCTCGTTAATAATGGTATCAGCATTCGCACGTATTGGTAACATTAACCAAGACGAGAAACCAATCATTATGAATAGTACTGAAAGCACTAAAGTATTTGCAGTAACTAAATTCTTTTTACGTGTATATTTTAATCCGTAAAAGAATAAAGCTATTAAAACAATTCCAGCTATAATAGTTCCTGAATTATAAGGTAGTCCTACTTGGTTGATAAAGAATAACTCAGCAACACTAAAGAATTTTAAAGTGAAAGGGAATAAAAACTTAAACACAAACGCTAAAACTAATATTGCAACTAGTGTAGCAATTGCAGTTGTTTTGATGTTGATATCCTTATATGTTTTGAAGAAATATACCAAAACGATTGATGGAATTACTAATAAAGAAAGTATATGAACTCCAAAAGATAGTCCAACTACAAAGCTAATTAATACCAACCATTTATTTCCTCTAGGAGTATTTAATTCACTTTCCCATCGTAACCCTAACCAAAATAGTAGCGCCATTAAGAAAGAAGACATAGCATACACTTCCCCTTCAACAGCACTAAACCAAAAACTATCAGAAAAAGTATATGCTAAAGCACCTACTAATCCGCTTCCTAATACAGCAATAGCTTCATTATAACCTAACTTTCCATTTTTTATAGCCATTCTTCTAGCTAAATTGGTAATTGTCCAAAACATGAAAAGGATAGTAAAAGCACTTGCCAATCCAGACATAAAGTTGACCATTTTTGCCAACTGATTAGGGTCACTAGTAAACATAGCGAAAAAAGCACCTAACATTTGAAATAAAGGAGCACCAGGAGGGTGTCCAACTTCTAAATTTACAGCAGTTGCGATATATTCTCCACAATCCCATGAACTCACTGTGGGTTCAAGAGTTAAGGTATAAGTGATTAACGCTACTGCAAACGAAACCCATCCTAAAATGATGTTCCACTTTTTATAGTTAAACTCAGTCATAGTTTTTTGTCTAGATATAAAGTACGAATGTATTAATTACTAATGATTTTTTCGTTGAAAACAAAAATATAATTTTAACAGTTTCTCTAAAATAGCGACTTATATAAAGTTCTGTTAAATGAAATTTTTGAGGTTGAAAAAGAAGTAAACGAAAAAAAGCATAAAAAATTTGCTGAAATATAATTTTGTTCTATATTTGCACCCGCAATTGGCCTATGGTGTAATGGTAACACACCGGTTTTTGGTACCGATATTCAAGGTTCGAGTCCTTGTAGGCCAACAAAATCCTTACGAGTTTCGTGAGGATTTTTTTATAAAAAGTGTTTAATGATTTCTAAATATAAAACTTTGTTTTTATATTTGCACTGTAAACATTGGCCCATGGTGTAATGGTAACACACCGGTTTTTGGTACCGATATTCAAGGTTCGAGTCCTTGTGGGCCAACTAAAAAGTCTTAACTGAATAAGTTAAGACTTTTTTTTGTGTTAACAGTTAACCAAATTTATAATGAGTATAATTGGGGTTGTTATTAATAAACTGAGGATTGCTATATGGTAAGTATTGAAAAGGTAAAAAAATACTCAATTGAAGAACTTATAGAGTATATATATAATAATAAAATAAGTAAAGATACATTTATCAATGCTTATGATAAAAGTTCTTTAACTATAAAAGAAGCAGAAAGTCTGCTTTATAATATTGATGTTTCTTACAAAAGAATTAATGAATCTTTAGAACTTGAGTTGAAGCTTTTTTATGTACTAGTTCCTTTTGGTATTGTTAATGTATTTCTTCATTCTCATAATTCAGATATTAAAAGATTTGAAACATTTAAGTTTAAAAGAAAAATTAGGCAATATTACCTTTATTCTTCAGTAGGTAGTATTGCTTACATAATAGGTGGAATACTTATAGGAATATTCTCTTAACCAAAAAAGCAAATAAAATACCTCAATAAAAATTATTAAACACTAATATAATTTTTATGTAACAAAACTTTAGTCATTTCGTCTTCAATTAAAACACTATTATTATGAAACGAATTGCAACCATCTTTTTCTACTTTTTTGTGTTAAGTTCTTTTGCACAAAAAGAAAACTTTAAAACATTTTACCAATCTAATAAAGATAGAGCAGAGGTATCTTTAAATATTCCTAGTTTTTTTGCCAATATGTTCATCTCTGATGAAGATACTAATGAGTTTGGAGTTTTCTTAAAGAAATCTAAAAACTATAAAATTATGGTGTTCAATAACAACATGGCTTCAGTACAAAAAGATTTTAAAAAATATGCTCGAAGAAATAATTTAAAAACATTAGTAAGAGTAAAAGATGGTAAGGAAAGGGTAACGGTGTATTTTAGAGAAACAAAAGACCGCATTAAAGAAATTATTGTCAACGTTCACGATAAAAGTGACGAAATGGTATTATTAGGAATTAAAACTAATCTCACCATGGATGAATTATCTGCTATGGTAGAAGCATCTACAAAAAATAAAAGCATAGCTTCAAATTAAAAAGACTTCTATGTTCCCTAAGCGTAGTCGAAGGGAAGTATATAAATTTATAAGTAACTCCGACTGTAAAATGTCGGAGTTTTCTTGTTTTTTAACTCACAAGTTCTTTCAAACTTTCTACTACTTTTTTACTATTTCCAATAAAAATTTGGTTGTCAACAATAAAAACAGGGCGCTTTAAAAAAGTGTATTCATCTAAAATATACTGTTTGTAATCAGCTTCCGTTAAATTTTGATTCTTTAAATCCATTTCTCGATACAGTTTAGCACGTTTATTAAATAAACTTTCGTAACTGTCTGTTAACTCGCGCATTGATTCCAGCTGAGCAACTGTAATTGGGTTGGTTTTTATTTCTTGCTTTTCAAATCCGTCAATATTTACTTCTTTTAAAATTCTTCGACAAGTATCACAAGTTTGTAAAAAATAAACTTTTTTCATCTGTTTACGTTTTTATTGTATTGGCTATAGTTTAGTTTTAACCATTAAATAACAAACACTCATTGTAGGTTTTCATGGCTAAATAGGTATCTTTGAAATAGCTAAAATAACTAGAAAAATGAACAAACAATTTGAAGTTTTAAAAAAATCGAGAGCGTTAGTTTTAAAAAGAATAGAAGGTTTATCGCATGAACAATTACATATAATTCCAGAAGGATTTAATAACAATATTGCTTGGAATGTAGCACACTTAGTGGTTACACAGCAACTATTGCATTATAAAATGTCTGGATTGGATTGCTTAGCACCTGATGAGTTAATTGAAGGATACAGAAAAGGAACATTTCCTACCAAAGATTTTACTGAAGAAGAATTTGATGAAGTAAAAGAACTGTTAATTGGATTACCAGATACTTTACAAGAAGATTTTGAAGAAGGAATTTTTAAAGAATATCAAGAGTACGAAACCAGTACAGGTTTTGTGATAGATTCTTTTGAAAGCGCCATGGCTTTTAATAATTTACACGAAGGTATGCATTTAGGTATTATTATGAATTTGACCAAATTGGTGTAAACCTCATGCATCTGGTATGCATTCAGATGGAAAAAATGTCAACGGATGAAATTCAATACGAAAACAATACATGGAGGTCAAAAACCTGAAGAAGCTACAGGTGCAGTAATGCCTCCTATATTTCAAACATCAACCTACGCACAGTCGAGTCCAGGGGTGAACAAAGGATATGCGTATTCACGTTCAGCGAATCCAACGCGTACTGCTTTAGAAAGTGCGTTTGCTGCTCTTGAAAATGGAACACACGGATTTGCTTTTTCTTCGGGTTTATCGGCGATAGATTGTGTGTTGCGAACTTTAAATCCAGGTGATGAGGTAATTGCAGGAGATGATATTTACGGAGGGACGTATCGAATGTTTACGAACATGTTTGAAAAATATGGATTGAAATTTCGGTATGTGGATATGAATGAGGTTACGAATGTAACCAATGCTATCTCTGAAAAAACAAAACTCATTTGGATAGAAACACCGACCAATCCGCTAATGAAAATTGCGGATATTGAGGAAATTACCAAAGCAGTAAAAAATATAAAAACATCTATTGTAGTTGCGGTTGATAACACGTTTGCAACCCCTTATTTACAGCGTCCGTTAGATTTGGGAGTTGATATAGTGATGCATTCGGCAACAAAATATTTAGGAGGGCATTCTGATTTGGTGATGGGAGCTTTAATGGTAAAGGATGCTAAACTTGCAGAACAATTACATTTTATTCAGTTTGCAGCAGGAGCTATTGCAGGACCTATGGATTCGTTTTTAGCACTACGTGGAGTAAAAACCTTACACTTACGTATGCAGCGTCACTGTGAAAATGGAAAAGCAGTAGCACAATATTTATTAGAACATCCAAAAGTAAGTGAAGTCTTTTATCCAGGGTTAGAAAAACATCCAAATCACGGAATCGCTAAAAAGCAAATGGATGATTTTGGAGGCATCGTTTCTTTCCGTTTAAAAGATCAGAGTAAACAAGCAGCCTTATCTTTCTTAGAAAATACTAAAATTTTCACCTTGGCAGAATCACTAGGAGGAGTAGAGAGCTTGGTAAGTCACCCAGTAACGATGACGCATGCATCAATTCCTGAAGCTGATCGTTTAAAAATAGGAATTACCGACTCTTTAATCCGTTTAAGTGTTGGAGTAGAAGATATCGATGATTTACTAGGTGATTTAGAGCAGGCACTTTCTAAATAAAAAAGACAACCAAGAATAAAAATGAAAAAAACCGAAGCATCAAAGCTTCGGTTTTTTTATCCTTTCAAGGATAAAATATACCGTTCAGTATATTTTGTGTATATTTGTATCTCAAACTTTTTTAAAAAATGTCTAAATCTGAAAGAACAAAGGCTTTTATAATAGAAACAGTAGCTCCTATTTTTAATAAGAATGGCTATGCAGCTATGAGCTTATCTAAAATTACAGAGGCTACAGGTTTGACTAAAGGAGCCATTTACGGACATTTTGAAAACAAAGAAGAGTTAGCCATAGAATCGTTTAAGTTTTCAGTAAGAAAAGTACTAAAAGACCTTAATGAAACTGTTAATAAGGGTGAGACACCTATAGAAATGTTACTTAATGTGGCACTTTTTTATGAAGGTTATTATGAATATAATAAGCAATTTGGCGGTTGCCCTATTTTAAACATCGGTGTAGATGCTAATAATCAAAATAAGGTAATTGCTCAACTGGTTCAATCGTATAATCACAGAATTTTAGAGAAATTTTCTCTACTCATTGAAAAAGCAAAAGAAGCTAATGAAATTAAAAAATCAGTAGATAGTATGTTGTACGCTAAACGCTTTTTTTACATGATTGAAGGAGCGGTGTATATGACACATATTATGAAAGATGACAGTTACTTAAAGGATGTATCTACAGTACTACAACAAATTATAAAACAAGAATTACAGAAATAACTATTTTTTTAATCAAAAATATACCGTTTGGTATATTTTAAACTTAATACCATGGAAATACCAAAAATTTTAGAAAGTAAAACAAAAATCAGATTTCAAGATTGTGACCCTTTTAATCATTTAAATAATGCATCCTATTTCAATTATCTTATCAATGCTAGAGAAGATCAATTAATAGCTAATTATAATTTGGATATCTACCAACACGGAAAAGAGCGAGGAAAGAGCTGGGTGGTAGGTTCACATCAAATAGCTTATTTAAAACCAGCAACCTTAATGGAAACAGTAACGATAGATTCTCAGTTAATTCATTATGGAGAAAGAAATTTGTTAGTTGAAATACGCATGTGGAATGAAGATAAGACAGAATTGAAAGCAATACTTTGGAGTTCTTTTGTGTATTTTGATTTGATAAAATTATCAACAGCAAAACACTCAGAAGATTTATTAGAGTTGTTTGAAAATGCTGTTCTACCAATAGAACAAACTAGTTTTGAAGAAAGAACAAAAAGTTTTCGATATCAAAAAGTGTCATAATAAAAAAGACCTGCATTTTGCAGGTCTTTTTTTATTTATTGCAAAAGCTAAAATTATTTAGCTTCAGCATATCTTCTTTCTACCTCGTTCCAGTTGATTACTTTAAAGAAAGCTTCAATGTAATCAGGACGACGGTTTTGGTAGTTTAAGTAATAAGCGTGTTCCCAAACGTCTAATCCTAAGATAGGAGTTCCACCACAAGTAACACCAGGCATTAATGGGTTGTCTTGGTTAGGAGTAGAGCAAACTTCTACTTTTCCTCCTTTGTGTACACATAACCAAGCCCATCCTGAACCAAATTGTGTAGCAGCTGCTTTAGAAAAAGCATCGATAAACGCTTCTTTTGAACCAAATTCAGCTTCGATAGCATCTTTTAATTCTCCAGATAAATAACCTCTATCTTCTGGGTTCATTACTGTCCAGAATAAAGAGTGATTGTAAAAACCACCACCATTGTTACGAACACCAGCGTTGTTCATGTCTAAGTTAGTTAAAATATCTTCGATAGATTTTCCTTCTAAATCAGTACCTTCAATAGCAGCATTTAATTTAGTAGTATATCCGTTGTGGTGCTTGCTATGGTGAATTTCCATAGTTCTAGCATCTATATGTGGTTCTAAAGCGTCGTAAGCGTATCCTAATTCTGGTAAGTTAAAAGCCATAATTATTTGTTTTTTAATAGATTAATTTTTTCGTTTTTCCGAATGTAAATTTAACCCAAAAAAATAAGGCAAACAACTGTTTGCCTTATGGATAATTTATTTGAGTATAAATAATAACTATTATTTAGTATATTGGTTTATCATCAGATGAAAATTTAGTCATAAACTCTTCCGCTTTTTCAACCATTTGTATACTTCCACAATAAAAAGGTACACGTTGGTGTAGTTCGGTTGGTTTAATATCTAAAATACGAGTAAACCCATCAGAAGCTTTACCACCTGCTTGCTCACAAATAAACGCCATAGGATTACATTCGTATAATAAACGTAACTTTCCTTTTGGTGTTATAGCAGTAGCAGGATAAATATATACACCACCTTTTATCATATTTCTATGAAAATCTGAAACTAACGAGCCAATATAACGTGCTGTATACGGACGGTTATCTGCTTCGTTTAATTCTTTACAGTGAATTAAGAAACGTTTCATTCCTTCTTGGAAATGTGTGAAATACCCTTCACTTACTGAGTAAATTCTACCAATTTCAGGATAACTCATGTTTGGGTGCGATAAGTAAAAAGTACCAATAGCAGGATTTAACGTAAATCCATTCACTCCATTACCAGTAGTAAAAACTAACATAGTTGAGGTACCATAAGCTACATAACCTGCAGCTACTTGCTCGCTACCTTTTTGTAAAAAGTCTTCTTTAGTTACAGGGGTTCCAACAGGAGAAATTCTTCTGTAAATAGAAAAAATAGTTCCTACAGAAACATTTACATCAATGTTAGATGACCCATCTAAAGGATCCATTAACAACACATATTTATTTTCGTTGGCTTTGTTTTGACCTTCAACTACAACAAAGTCGTCTTCTTCTTCACTAGCAATACCACAAACAATTTCACGATTAATCAATGTTTGTTTAAATAAATCGTTGGCTAAAACATCTAATTTTTGTTGCGCTTCACCTTGTACATTGATATCACCAGCAGCTCCAGTAATATCAACCAATCCTGCTTTTCTAATTTCGTGGTTTACTACTTTAGCAGCTAAACGGATAGAATTTATTAAACGAGATAATTCACCAGAAGAATATTTAAAGTCTTTTTGTTTGCTGATGATAAACTCACCCAGCGTCATATGCTTGTTACTCATGTCAAATTTTTGTGTTGTGTGTACAAAGATGCCAACTTTTATTTAGTATTTTAAAATTTTCAACAAAAAAATATGATGTGTTTTAATTTTTCATTTGTTTTATCAGAAAGTTTTAAGAGAAGTATCTTTACCAAAAAAAGTAAGAAATGAGTTTTATTATCAGATCAGGAGAGCAAAAAGATGCTCAAGCTATATTAGATTTAATCGTCGAATTAGCTGTTTTTGAGAAGGAACCCAACGCGGTTAAAATTACGGTAGAAGACATTGTTAAAGATGGTTTTTCTGAAAAACCGAAGTTTAAAACCTTTGTAGCTGAAGAAGATAATAAGATTATAGGTATGGCGTTGTTTTATGAACGCTATTCTACATGGAAAGGAAAAGCAATTCACTTAGAAGATCTAATGGTAACGCAATCTAAAAGAGGTATTGGAGCCGGAAAAGCATTGTATAGTGCTGTTATGAATTATGCACATAAAAACAATTGCAAAAGAGTGGCGTGGGAAGTATTAGATTGGAATACAGGGGCTGTTGATTTTTATAAAAGTACAGGAGCAACGGTATATGATGAGTGGAGAGTATGTCATATGAATGAACAAAGCTTAGAACAATTTTGTAATGAGAATATTTAAGTTTGGAGGAGCATCAGTAAAAGATGCGAATGGAGTAAAAAATGTTGCAAAAGTATTGCAACATGAAGGTACAGAAAATACGTTGGTTGTAATTTCTGCCATGGGAAAAATGACCAACGCTTTTGAGCAGGTGGTTAATGATTATTTCTATAAAAAAGAAAGTCTTAAAGATTCTTTGAGCTTTGTAGAAGACTTCCATCAAAATATGTTGAACAATTTGTTCAGCACAAACCATGAAGTATATAATAAAGTAAATCATTTATTTGGTGAATTGAGTGGTTTCATGGCTCGAAACACTTCTAAAGATTATAATTATGTGTATGATCAAATGGTTGGTTTTGGAGAGTTTTTATCTACTACTATTGTAAGTGCTTATTTGTCTGAAATAGGAGTAGAGAACCTATGGTTAGATGTAAGAGAGTACATAAAAACCGATGGTACTTATCGTGATGCTAAAATTAATTGGGAGCAGACACAACAACAAATTCAAGAAAAAGTAGATGTATCTAAATTAAATATTACACAAGGATTTTTAGGAGGGTTTGGTACAGAAACAACAACGTTAGGAAGAGAAGGTTCCGATTATACCGCAGGTATTTTTGCGTATTGTTTGGATGCTGATAGTGTTACTATTTGGAAAGATGTTCAAGGAGTATTAAATGCTGATCCTAGAGTGTTTTCAGAAACAGCTTTATTACAAGAAATTTCGTATACAGAAGCTATTGAAATGGCATTTTACGGAGCCTCAGTAATTCACCCAAAAACAATTCAACCTTTAGAACAAAAGAACATCCCATTATATGTGCGTTCGTTTGAAGATGTTACAAAATTAGGAACATGTGTTGGGAGAGGGAAAAAAATAACACCAGAAGTTCCTTGTTTTATCGTAAAGAAAAATCAAATTTTAGTAGCAATTTCAGCAAAAGATTTCTCTTTTATGGTAGAAGATAATATTAGTGATGTCTTTAAAAAGCTACACGACTATAATTTAAAAGTAAACCTAATTCAGAATTCAGCGATTAGTTTTTCTGTTTGTATAGAAGATAAGTACAATAATTTTGAGAATTTTTACAATGATTTAAAAGGCGCTTACAAAATTAGAGCTTATAAGGATACTACTTTATACACAATTCGTCACTTTAATGATGAAGCGATAAAAACAATAAGAAAGCGAGGAAAATCAATCATTCGTCAAATAAATACTGAAACTGCACAGTTAGTGATTCAAGAAAACATGTAAAGCTTGCAAAAAATCGATTATATTTGCAGTTATGTCAATTGATAACTATGTATGGGATTAGTAACACCTAAAGAAGTTGCAAAAGCAATAGGAGCCGACAAGTTCGGCGTTTTCGGAACGTTTTCAGGTTGGTTGCTGATGAAAGTTTTGCGAATTTCTACCGCCAATGAAATTTATAACAAGCACAAGCACAAAAAAGATTTACCTTTTTTAAATGGTTTGCTTGATGAGTTTCAAATAGAGTTTGAAATTCCTGAAGAAGATTTAAAACGTATTCCTAAGGAAGGACCTTTTATAACAATTTCTAACCATCCGCTTGGAGGGATAGATGGTATTTTATTATTAAAACTCTTATTAGAGCATAGAACTGATTACAAGATTATAGCAAATTTTTTACTGCATAGAATAGAGCCTTTAAAGCCTTATGTAATGCCAGTAAATCCTTTTGAGAATCATAAGGATGCTAAATCGAGTGTAGCAGGAATTAAAAATGCCTTATTACATTTAAGAGAAGGAAAGCCGTTAGGACTTTTTCCTGCAGGTGAAGTATCTACGTATCGTGATGGAAAGCTAATGGTTGATAAAGAATGGGAGCAAGGAGCTGTACGCTTGATAAAAAAAGCGAAAGTACCTGTTATTCCTATTTACTTTCACGCTAAAAATAGTCAGCTGTTTTACACATTGTCTAAGATTAGTGATACGCTAAGAACAGCAAAGCTTCCGTCAGAATTATTATCTCAGAAAAATAGAGTTATCAAAGTAAGAATTGGTAAACCAATTTCAGTAAAAGACCAAGATTCATTTACTGAAATACCTGATTTTTACCAGTTTTTACGTAGAAAAACGTATATGTTGGCGAATCCGTATGAGAAAGCATCTCCGAAAATATTGTCAACACACAATTTAAAAATTCCGAAGAAAGCCAAAAAAATCACTTCTCAAAAATCACCAGAGTTATTTGTAAAAGAAGTTGACGCTTTACGAGAAAAGGGAAGTAGATTATTACAGAGTAAGAACTACGAGGTGTTTTTTGCTAGTGCAAAAGAAATACCAAATATTTTACATGAAATAGGTCGTTTACGTGAAATTACCTTTAGAGAAGTAGGAGAAGGAACAAATAAACCTATAGATTTAGATAGGTTTGATAAATATTACCACCACTTATTTTTATGGGATGACCAACAAAACAGATTGGTAGGAGCCTATAGAATGGGCTTAGGAAAAGATATTTTTAAGAAACACGGAATAAATGGTTTTTATATTCAAACATTATTTAGAATAGAGCCAGAATTATACCCTATGATGGAAAAAACCATTGAAATGGGACGTGCCTTTATTATTAAAGAATATCAACAAAAACCAATGCCATTATTTTTATTGTGGAAAGGGATTGTACATGTTACATTACGTTACCCAGAACATAAATATTTAATGGGAGGAGTAAGCATAAGTAATCAGTTTTCTGAATTCTCAAAATCGTTAATGATTGAGTTTATGAAATCTCATTATTACGATCCGTATGTGGCACAATACATTCGTCCGAAGAAAGAATTTAAAGTAAAATTAAAAGATGCTGATAAAGACTTTGTGTTTGATGCTACTGAGGCAGACATGCAAAAGTTTGATAAAATTATTGACGAGCTTGAGCCAGGAGAATTACGTATTCCGGTATTAATTAAGAAGTATGTGAAGCAAAATGCTCGTTTAGTTGCATTTAATGTAGATCCGAAGTTTAATAACGCAATTGATGGGTTAATGTATATTAAGGTAGCAGATATACCAGAAAGCACCGTAAAACCTGTTATGGAAGAATTTCAAGAAGAATTAGAACGTCGCGCAGCAGAGAATTTAAATAAGTAGAAGCCAAGTTAAAAATAGCATAAACTAAAAAAGCATCGTACTGAGTAGTACGATGCTTTTTTAGTTTGTATTGCTTATAGGTTATTTGAATAACCTAAATATATCGTTTCCGTTGGCAAATAATAATAAGGCAATTAATAAGATAAATCCTGTAATTTGAGCATATTCTAAGAACTTATCACCTGGTTTTTTACCAGTAATCATTTCCCATAAGGTAAATACCACGTGACCACCGTCTAAGGCAGGAATTGGTAATAAGTTCATAAATCCTAACATGATAGATAAGAATGCGGTGATACTCCAAAATGTTTGCCAGCTAAACTCTGAAGGGAATATACTTCCAATAGAAATAAATCCACCTAAACCTTTGTAAGCACCTGTACTAGGATTTAAAATCTTTTTCATTTGCTTAATATAGTTGGTTAAGGTTGTCCAAGCTTTATTTGTACCAGCTGGAATAGCCTCTCCAAAAGAATAGGTTCTTTCAGCTAAATTGTAATACCCTAGTTTTTCTAAATCTGTTAAAGGTAAGCTTGTAGCATAAATTCCTAGTTTTCCTTCGTCAGAAACTTTAGCAGGAATAGTAATGTTTTGGCTATTTCGTTTAACAGTAACATTTATTTCCTGTCCTTTTTTACTTTCTAAAATTACTTGAACTTGATCAAAATAAGGAGTAGAAACGCCATCAATAGCGGTTATAATATCTTTCTTTTGTAACTCACTTTTACTATTTGGAGAGTCTTCAGGAACTTGTCCAATTACAAAAGGTTGCCTGTACATTATAAAAGCTCCAGCATCTTTGCCTCTATCAACTAATTTCGAGATAAAATCTGTAGGAATTTCTTTTTCAAGAACAGTTCCGTTTCTTTCTATTGTGTAATTAGTACCATTGATGAACTCTAAAGGAAGCTCTCCGAACTTCTCAATTTTTTGTCCGTCAATAGTTAAGATTTTATCTCCAGTTTCTAAACCTAAATCTTTTCCTAATTGATCTTGAACCCAAACACCATCTTTTAAACTTTCATTAGGTAAGTATTTCTCACCATAAGCCCACATTAAACATATATAAATTAAAATACCTAGTATAAAGTTTACAATAACACCACCTAACATAATAATTAAACGTTGCCATGCAGGTTTAGAACGAAATTCCCAAGGTTGCGCAGGTTTTTGCATTTGTTCAGTATCCAAGCTCTCATCAATCATTCCCGCAATCTTCACATAACCTCCTAACGGAATCCAACCAATACCATAAACAGTTTCTCCTACTTTCTTTTTAAATAAAGAGAATTTATAATCGAAAAACAGATAGAATTTTTCTACTCGGGTTTTGAATAATTTGGCAGGAATAAAGTGTCCTAATTCGTGCAAAACGATTAAGAGCGATAAGCTTAAAATAAACTGTGATGCTTTTATTAAAATCTCCATAAATGGTGTTCGTCTAAATTTAAAATCTGACAAATGTACGTTTTTAACAACAGTTGTAAAAGTTTGCACGTAAGTTAGCCTTTGGTTTTAACAAAGTTTTTAGGATAGTGGTTTATAAACGCTGTTTTTAGTCGTATTTTTGTAGAAAATTTTAGTACTGTGGATATTAAATTCTTTAAAAAATCAAAAAGCACCTTAATTTTTATTTTAGTTTTTTGTGCTATTGGAGTTCCTGTTTTTTATCATTTGGTAAAAGTTGATAACAAACTGCCTATTTATAACCCTGCTGATATTAACCCTAAATTGGTGGATAGTTCTGTAAGAAACAGAACAAAAAACCATAGAGTAGGTGAGTTTTCCTTAATTAACCAGAATGGAGATACGATTACGAATGCTGATTATAAAGGAAAGATTTATATAGCCGATTTCTTTTTTACCCGTTGTCAAACTATTTGTATTGCGATGGCGTATAATATGAGTGAGTTGCAAGAGCATTATAAAAATGATGACGACATCATGTTTTTATCACACTCCGTGACTCCAGTAATGGATAGCGTTCCACAATTACGAAAGTACGCTACTGAAAAAGGGGTGATTGATGGAAAATGGAATGTAACTACAGGAAAGAAGAAACATATTTACAACTTAGCACGTAAACACTATTTTGCTGTATTGGATGAAGGTGATGGCGGAGAAAGTGATTGGGTTCACACAGAGAATTTTGTGTTAATTGATAAAGAAGGACGCATAAGAGGTTCGTATGATGGAACTAAAAAAGAAAATATGCAGAAAATTATTGATGATATTACACTGCTTAAAGAAGAGTATAAAAAGTAATTTGCAGAGGAGGTTTCTACAAAAGACACATATGAGTTGAAAAAAAGACCTTGATGTTTTTACAAAAACATCAAGGTCTTTTGGTTAAAACGTCTTGATGAGTTTTACTTCCTATTTCCATCCCCATCAAAGTTCTTATTTATTTCTTGTTCGGTTTTAACAAC
Organism: Tenacibaculum sp. TB-53; assembly: GCF_059716285.2. Lineage (NCBI taxonomy): Bacteria > Pseudomonadati > Bacteroidota > Flavobacteriia > Flavobacteriales > Flavobacteriaceae > Tenacibaculum > Tenacibaculum sp. TB-53. The sequence continues at coordinate 2,888,916 of NZ_CM202790.1, forward strand.
CGATACGGCTAATGATAATAACATAATTGCCATAGGTTGCCATGTTAATTCTTTTGATATAAAGGCTAAAACCAAAGCAGCAACTAACGAAATTGCTGAATACTTCATAAACTCTTTGGTGAAAAAAGTATTGGCAAATTGCCAAATAGTATCATTTTTCATAGTTTTATTAGTACGATACCCATAAATAGCATTGATTTTTTTAGGTGGAAAAAAATGAAAAACAATACTGAATAAAAAAAGCAATCCGTTTATAGAAAGCACATAATAAAATGGATTCATGGTTTAATTTTTAATAGAATTTATAATTCCTTTTAACAAGGTATTTACGTCTGCGTTTTTGGTAAGTCCTGTACGAACTACAACCAAATCTTGACTAGGCAAAATAAATACATTTTGACCTTTATATCCGTTAAAAGAAAACATATTTTTTGGAGCATCAGGATAACGCCCACCAGCATTTAACCAAATTTGTGCCCCATACCAACCATCAGAAGTTGGAGTAGGCGTTGTAGCGTAGTTTACCCAGTCTTTATCAAACAAATGTTCTCCGTTCCACTCTCCGTTATGTAAGTATAACAAACCAAGTTTAGCCCAATCTCTTGCCGTTGCCCAGGCGTATGAAGAGCCTACAAAGTGGTTACTCATATCCGTTTCAACAATCATTGAGTTCATTCCTATTTTATCAATCAAACCACTATACCAAAAATCAAGATACTCTTGGTGTGTGTTGAATTTTGTTCGTAAAATACCCGATAATAAATTAGAAGTTCCAGAAGAGTAATTCCAAGTTTCGTTTGGCTTTCCTACCAATGGTTTGTTTACTTGAACTTTGGTCATGTCTTTTTCTAAAAACAACATTTTAGTAACATCAGAAATGGTATTATAATCTTCTTCCCATTCCAAACCGGAATTCATTTGTAATAAATTATGAATTGTAATGTTTTTACGGTCGTCATTTTTCCATTCAGAAAATAAGTTGTCTTCTTGAACATCAACTTTCCCTTGACATTTTAAAATCCCGAACAACGTTCCTGTAATACTTTTGGTCATTGACCAACCTAACTGTTTTGATTCTTTGGTAAAACCAGTATCATATTTTTCAAAAATAATCTTGTCTTTATATACCACTACTACCGAGCGTGTTTGATTTCTATCATTAAAAATAGTATCAATAGTTTCGTTTAGTTTTGTATAATCAATGTTAGCGAAAATAGTGTCTTTATGATCTGCATTTCCATAAGGAAAAGGAGTGATATTGTCAGGTTTTGAACGTTTTGGAGTAAGTTGAGGTTTGGTAATATCAAAATCATTAGTAACCAAAACAGCACCAAGTCCTTCTCTGTATACAGCTTTTCTTTTTAGCAATCCGTACACTGAACCTGTAGCTGATTTTTCTTCTGTATTAATTTTATCAGAAGTAATATTTATGGGAGAAAAATTGTTGTCATTTGTATCTGTAAAAGCTAAACTTCTTCCTGCCAAAAATACTGATGAAGCGGTATTTTTAGCGGAGTATCCTGCCAAAATATTTAACTTCGGATAGTTGTAAAAAACAGCAATTGTTAAAGCAATTAAAACGAGTAAAAGAATTCTTTTTAAATTTTTCATGGAATGGGTTTCTAGCAAATGTAAGAATTTAATTGTTTGATGTTTGTATTTAAAACGCAAGCCCTACCTTTGTACTAAATTTGATATTTTATATGTTTAGTATAGATAAAATTCGCGCTGATTTTCCTATTTTACAAAGAGAAGTACATGGAAAGAAATTAGTGTATTTAGATAACGGAGCAACTTCACAAACACCACAGGTAGTAATTGACACTATTGTAGATTATTACTCTAATTACAATGCAAATATTCATAGAGGTGTACATACATTAAGTCAGGAAGCTACTGATAAGTATGAGGAAGCAAGGATTAAGATTCAAAAACATTTCAATGCGAAGCATTCGTATGAAATTATTTTAACTTCAGGAACAACACATGGAGTTAATATTGTAGCATCTGGTTTCGCATCTATTTTACAAGAAGGAGATGAAATAATTGTTTCAGCTTTAGAGCATCATTCTAACATTGTGCCTTGGCAAATGTTATGTGAAAAAACAGGAGCTATTTTAAAAGTAATTCCGATGGATGAAGATGGTTCTTTACGCATGGACCTATACCATGAATTATTGAACCCAAAAACAAAATTAGTTTTTTGTAACCACGTGTCGAATGCGTTGGGAACAATTAACCCAATAAAAGAAATTATTCATGCAGCACATAAGTTTGGAGCTTATGTATTGATTGATGGAGCACAAGCAGTACCGCATATAAAACCAGATGTACAAGCATTAGATGCTGATTTTTATGTGGCTTCAGCTCATAAAATGTGCGGACCAACAGGTGTTGGAATGTTGTATGGGAAAGAAGAGCTATTGCAGTTATTACCACCATACCAAGGAGGAGGAGAGATGATTGAAACCGTAACTTTTGAAAAAACAACCTATGCAGGGTTACCTCATAAGTTTGAAGCAGGAACACCTAATATTTGCGGAGGAATTGCTTTTGGAGTCGCTGTAGATTATATGAATTCAGTTGGTTTTGACAACATAGAAAAGCAAGAAAACGAATTGTTATCGTACGCAACGCAAGAATTAGAAAAAATAGATGGATTAAAAATCTATGGAACAACTAACAAAACATCTGTTATCTCTTTTAATTTAGAAGGAATACACCCGTATGATGTTGGAGCTATTTTAGATAAGTTAGGTGTTGCTGTTCGTACAGGTCACCATTGTGCACAACCTATTATGGATTTTTATTGTATTCCAGGAACAGTGAGAGCTTCTTTTTCTTTTTATAATACCAAAGAAGAAGTTGATGTATTGGTAAACGCAGTTAAGAAAGCGCAAATGATGTTAAGTTAGAAGAATTTAGCATAAGAATATAAAAAAGCCTCCATTTGGAGGCTTTTTTAGTTTATAATAGTTTTTTTACTAATCTCTTGACATAAATATTTGTAATACATACCAGAATAATAGCATTAAAGAAGCAAATAAGCCTAATGCTGCAGGAATGTAATCATCCGTAGAAAACTTGTGAACTAAGTTAGATGTTTGGTATAAAATAGAACCAGCTGCTAACACACACATTCCAACAGAAAACCACAAACCTAAATTAAATCCGAATAAAGCACCAGCGATAATTAATCCGATAGCGATAAAGAAACCAACAGATAATCCAGCTCTAATAAAAGAAAAATCCTTTTTAGTAATAAAAACGATTGATGAAATTCCAACAAACAATGCTAACGTAACAATTCCTGCTTGTTTTATAACATCAAAATTATTGGTATAAGAAATAGCAATGTAAATTAAAGGGATAAAAATAAATGCTTCAGCAAAGATATACCCTGAATATGCTAAGTATTGTAAGTTTTTGTCAGAAGTTTTTAAGGCAGTACTTTCTGCATAGTTTGTAATTAACATAAAACCACCCAGTAACAATAACCATTTATAACCTTGGGTCATTGATAAGGCAAATTCTACAATCGTAGCACTTTGTAAAAATAAATATTCAAACAAAACAAACAATAATACGCCACCAGCAACGTGCGCATAGGTTTTTTTGTAAAAAGCAATTCTGTCAGTTTCTGATACTTGTGCAACAAGCACTTTTGGTTCAAATGAGTTTTCCATAATTAATTTTTTAAATACGATGTAAAGATATGTTTTTTAGGTGATTTTAAATTTATCTTTCCATGTTGTAGAAAATACAATTTGAGTGTGTTAAAAATGTCGTATTTAAAATTTTTATTGTTTAAAATTGACGTTTTTTTATTGTTTTTGTTAAATTTTAACATTCTTAGATTGTTAGGATAAGGGTGTTCCCAAGTGATAAAACCTAATAAATTAACTTTTTTTTAACTTTTATTTAGCGTTTAAAAAAAATCATATATTGCATATCGTTAAAAAACCCTTCAAATAACTATCAAATTTACAGGTATTTAACAAATTAATTGATGATACCTTTTTTTTGAGTTTTTTAACAAGTTTATTGCCTTATGGGCAGTTTTATCAATAACTAATTTTTTAATTATTCACAACATGAAAAGAATTTTTTTAACACTAGCTGTAGCAGCCTCATTTTTAGTAGGATGTCAGGAAAACTCTAAAGACGAAGCTTTAGACCCTCAAGAATCAATTGATATGAGTGACTTTTATGTAGAAACAGAAGAAGTTTCTCATAGAGGAGGGTCAGAACAATGCCACTCAATGAGAGTTTTAAACAGGCAGGTAAAAGAAAACCCAGGGTTATACAAAAAAATGTATGATATTGAGTATGCTACAAGAAAAATAACAACAAAGAAAGGTAAACCAGGGGGAGGAAGTACTGGAGGAGATGTAGATGTAGCTCCAATAGAAGATGGTTTAGGAACTATTAATATTCCTGTATATGTACATATTGTTTTACCAAACTCTAATAGTGTTACAAATTCTCAAATTCAAGCACAAATGAATGTATTGAATGACGACTTTAGTAATCCAAATACAAATCAACTTCCTTCAGGGGCTTCGGATTTTATCAACGATGCAACTGATACAGGAATCCAGTTTACATTAGCAGGCACTTTTAGGCATGATGACTCTAGGTCATCTTGGGGAACTAACGATGCTGTTAAGGCTGCTTATCCTCCAATTACACCAGAAACACACTTAAATGTTTGGGTATGTGAAATAGGAGGAGGTATCTTAGGATATGCTCAATTTCCAGGAGGTTCTTTATCTACAGATGGTGTAGTGTTATTAGCAGGAACTTTACCAGGAGGGTCTTCTGCTCCATATAATATGGGTAGAACTGCAACCCATGAGGTTGGTCATTACTTAAATTTACGTCACATTTGGGGAGACGGAAGATGTCGTCAAGACGATTTCGTAGCTGATACTCCATCTTCTGATGCCTCAAACTACGGATGTCCAACGTATCCAGATGTTAGCTGTAAATCTGCTGATATGACAATGAACTATATGGATTATACAAACGATGCTTGTATGTATATGTTTACTGATGGTCAGCGTAACAGAATGAGAGCTTTATTTGCTTCAGGAGGAGCGAGGTCTTCTATGATATAAGTTTAATAAGTCTTTTTTTAAGACGTTCTCAATAATTATTTTAAAACCAAGAGATGTACATCTCTTGGTTTTTTTTACTTTTATGCGGATAAATAATAACTTTTTATTTTGAAAAACATTAAATTCCCAACTCCGCATACTATCTTATTATTAATTGCTGGGTTGGTAGCTATTTTAACATGGTTTGTACCAGCAGGTAAGTTTGACACGTTACAGTATCAGAAAAACAATAATTCATTTACGTATTTACACTTAGAGGAAGAGAAAACAATACAGGCAAGTCAAGAAACATTAGAAAGCTTAGGAATTAAAATTCCATTAGAAAAGTTTATCAACGGTGATATCGCAAAACCAATCAGTGTACCAGGAACGTATACTCAGCTAGCCCCAAAACCACAGGGTTTTTTAGACTTTTTTAAATCGCCAATAAAAGGAATCATTCAATCGTCAGATATTATTTTATTTGTCCTGATTTTAGGAGGAATTATAGGAATAATGAATTTCACAGGTGCTTTTGATGCTGGAATAGCTTGGTTAGCAAAAACATTGAAAGGAAAAGAGTACTGGCTTATATTTGTGGTAACAACCTTAATAGCTGTAGGAGGTACAACTTTTGGGTTGGCAGAAGAAACCATTGCCTTTTATCCAATACTAATTCCCATATTTTTAGCAGCAAAATACGATGCTATAGTAGCTTTAGCTTGTGTGTATATTGGGTCGTCTATAGGTACAATGTGTTCAACGGTAAACCCGTTTAGTGTTATTATTGCTTCAGATGCAGCAGGAATTAATTGGACTACTGGCTTTACAGGGAGGTTGTTAATGCTAATTGGAGGAATTATCATTTGTGTAATTTATATTTTACGTTATGCAAACAAAGTTCAAAAAGATCCAACAAAATCCATTATTTACGATCAAAAAGAAATGATTGAAAGTCTTTTTGGCAGCTCAACATCAAGTACACATAGCTTAACAGGTAGACTACGAATTATATTAACCATTTTTACCATGTGTTTTGTAATTATGATTTATGGAGTATCTCGTTTAGGATGGTGGTTTGAAGAAATGACCGTGGTGTTTTTAATAGGTGCTATTTTAATAGGTTTTCTAGCTAAGATGAAAGAAGAAAACTTTGTAAACACGTTTATTAAAGGAGCTGGAGATTTATTAGGAGTTGCTTTTATTATCGGTATTGCACGAGGAGTTTCCGTATTAATGGAACAAGGTTTAATAAGCGACACTATTTTACAACACGCAAGCGAGTTTACTACAGGAATGTCTAAAGGAATTTTTACCAATGTAATGTTATTCATTTATTCAGGACTATCATTTTTTATTCCAAGTTCATCAGGAATGGCAGTATTAACGATGCCCATCATGTCTCCGTTGGCAGATACAGTTGGTGTTGGTAGAGAAGTTATTGTAAATACCTATCAATATGGTATGGGGTTGTTTGCTTTTATCAACCCAACAGGCTTAATTTTGGCATCTTTAGCCATTGTGAAAGTAGGATATGATAAATGGTTAAAGTTTGTAATTCCGTTAGTAATTATCTTAACAATTTTTACAATGCTAGTTTTAACCGCCCAAGTATACTTGTAAATAATGAAACAAATTTATGCGCTGTTTTTCTTGATATTTTTCTTCGGATGCAAGCCAGAAACTAAACTGACCAATATGAAAGAGAAAGTTGTAATCGCTCATCGAGGAGCCTCAGGATACTTACCAGAACACACGATGGAAGCCAAAGCCATGGCATACGCAATGAATCCTGATTATATAGAACAAGATTTAGTATTGAGTAAAGATAACATTCCAATTGTTATTCATGATATTTATTTGGATGATGTTACAGATGTTGCTGAAAAATATCCAGAAAAAAAACGAGAAGATGAACGTTTTTATGTAATTGATTTTACGTTTGGAGAATTACAAAAACTAAATGTAACAGAACGTTTTAATCCGAAAACAGGAGAACAAGTGTACCCGAATCGATTTCCGAAGGGGAGAGGCAACTTTAAATTACACTCTTTACAAGAGGAAATAGAGCTAATTCAAGGACTAAATGCTTCCACAGGAAAAAATATCGGAATTTATCCAGAAATTAAAAACCCAGCATTTCATCATAAAAATGGAAAAGATATTGCTAAAATTTCGTTGGATATCCTTTCAAGCTATGGCTACAAAACAACGAACGATAAATGTATGTTTCAATGTTTTGATGCGAAAGAATTGGAAAGAGTTCGAAAAGAATTGAAGTCCGAATTATTCTTAGTACAATTAATTGAGTTCCCTGAAGAAACCAAAGAATTAGCACATTTCGCATCGTATGCAGACGGGTTGGGACCTTGGTACAAGCAAATTTTAGATAAAAAAGTAGGAGAGAAGTGGCAGTTTACAACACTAGTTAAAGATGCTCACAAATTAGGACTACAAGTACATCCATATACTTTTAGAGCAGATCAATTGGGTGAGTTTTCTTCTTTTGAAGAAATGATGCAAGTACTGTTTTTTGAAGCAAATGTTGATGGCGGTTTTGCCGATTTTCCAGATAAAATGGTTCAGTTTTTAGCTACACAGTAACCTCTAACAATTTTTTTCTATATACTGAAAGTAGTTTTGATTTAGAAATAAAACCAATGTACACTCTGTTTTTTACCACGGGTAAATTCCATGCGCCACTTTCTTTAAATTTTTGCATGACTTTTTCAGTGGTGTCATTATAAAAAATAATTGCTGGAGCAATTTTCATAATATCTCTTACCTTTGTAGTTTCATATAATTCTTGATTAAACATCATAGGGCGGATATCATCTAATAAAACAATTCCCATAAACTTATCTTCATTATCAACCACAGGAAAAATATTACGTTTTGATTTGGCAACTGCTTTTTTTAGCATATCTCCAAGACTCATTTCAGGATGAATTTTCACAAAGTTTTTTTCAATAATTTGACTCGTTTTCATCATCATCATCACATTTTTATCTTTGTTATGCGTAATTAACTCGCCACGTTCTGCTAGTTCAATTGTGTAAATAGAATTTGATACAAAATACTTGGTAATAGCATAGGAAACAGCAGAAACAAGCATTAATGGAACAAATAAATCATAACCTCCAGTTATTTCAGCAATTAAGAAAATAGCCGTTAAAGGTGCGTGTAAAACACCAGCCATTAAGCCCGTCATACCAATCAATGTGAAGTTAGTTTCTGAGACATCAAACCCGAATTGATTGATAATTTTAGCAGTAACATTTCCCAAAGCACTTCCCATAACAAGTGTAGGAATAAAAATACCACCAACTCCGCCAGCAGCAAAAGTAGTAGTCATGGCAATTACTTTAAAAACACCAATAATTAACAGAAAAATAATAACCATCCAAACATTATTAAAATCAATGTTGTAATGAATATTCTTAAGAGCGGCACTGGCATTTTCAGACAATAAATTGTTGATAATTCCATAACCTTCACCAAATAAAGGAGGAATTAAAAACAGCATTATACCAATGGCAATTCCACCAAATACTAATCGTTTAAAAGGAGTGTATTTTTTGAAAAAATTAATAATTCTAAAATAGATTTTAGAAAAATATACAGAAGAAAACCCTGTAAAAATAGCCAAGGCTATGTAAAAGATAAGATCGTTAATTTCAAAAGCATCTTGTAGTTGTACACTAAATAATACATCTTTTCCTAAAAAGAAATAAGAAGTAATCACCGCTGAAACCGATGCTAATAATAAAGGAACTAAAGATGCAAAAGCAAGATCCAAACTAAAAATTTCCACTGCAAAAATGATAGCAGCAATAGGAGCTTTGAACATTGAAGACATCGCACCAGCGGTAGCACAACCAATTAGCAGCATACGAGTTCTCATATTCATATGAAAAAGCCTAGCAACACCAGAGCCTAAGGCAGCACCAGTACTTACAGCAGGGCCTTGTAGCCCTACAGAACCTCCAAAACCTACAGTTATAGGAGCGGTAATTAATGAAGCATAAATTTTATAACGTTCAATAATTCCATTCTTTTTAGAAATAGATTGTAAAGTAGTAGAAATACCATGATCAATATCTTTTCTAATTAGATATTTTTTAATGTAATACACTAAAAATAACCCGATGATAGGAAAAATAAAGTATAATGAATGATGATAATCTTTAATAAGTCCATCTTCTAAAATACGATGGAAGTAAAAAGTAAGGTTCTTAAGAATTAAGGTACCAATACCCGCTAAAAACCCTACTAAAATGCTTAAAACATATACAAACTGTCGTTCAGAGATATGTTTGTATCTCCAAATTAATATTTTTTTATAAGCTTCTTTAGATGTAGGCATTGTGTTCTAGATGCTTAGTTAATTTTTGAAAAGCTAAATATGAATAATTAAAGATATAATTTATTAAGAAAAGTTGTAGGTTTTTATAAAAAAGAAAAATCCCATTCTAATTCTAGAACGGGATTTTTTATTGGTTATTACGAAGTAAATTGTATTCGATGTGGTAACCCTCTTGTTTTGTAACAAGGTAGACTACCCTTTAATATCTAGTTTAATGCTCAATTCTTGTAATTGCTCATCGTCTATAGTTGCAGGAGCATCAATCATTACATCGCGTCCTGAATTGTTTTTAGGGAAAGCAATAAAATCACGAATGGTTTCTTGACCTCCTAAAATAGCTACCAAACGATCTAAACCGAAAGCTAAACCTCCGTGAGGTGGTGCTCCGTATTCAAAAGCATCCATTAAGAATCCAAACTGAGCTTTTGCCTCTTCTTCGGTAAATCCTAAATGCTTAAACATGATAGCTTGTGTTTCTTTATCATGAATTCTAATAGATCCTCCACCAATTTCGTTTCCATTTAACACTAAATCATAAGCGTTTGCTTTTACAGCTCCTGGATCAGTATCTAATAATGCTAACTGACCTGGTTTTGGAGAAGTAAATGGGTGGTGCATTGCGTGGTAGTGACCTGTTTCTTCATCTAACTCTAATAATGGGAAATCGATTACCCATAACGGAGCAAACTCGTTTGGTTTACGCAAACCTAAACGTTCTGCTAGTTCCATACGTAACGCACTTAATTGCGCGCGAACTTTGTTAGTATTTCCTGAAAGGATACAGATTAAATCTCCAGCCTTCGCTCCTGTAGCTTCAGCCCATTTAGCTAAATCTTCTTGGTCGTAGAACTTGTCTACCGATGATTTAAAGCTTCCATCTTCGTTACATTTCACATATACCATTCCTAAAGCTCCTACTTGCGGACGCTTTACCCAATCAATTAATTTATCAATTTCTTTACGAGTGTATGAAGCTCCTCCTGGTACAGCAATTCCTACTACTAATTCTGCTGAATTAAATACTTTGAAATCTTTGTGCTGTGCTACTTCGTTTAACTCACCAAACTCCATTCCGAAACGAATATCTGGCTTGTCGTTACCATATTTACGCATGGCTTCATCAAACGTAATTCTTGGGAATTTGTCTACTTCAACTCCGTTGATTTCTTTTAATAAATGACGCGTCATTCCTTCAAAAATCTCTAAAATATCTTCTTGCTCAACAAACGCCATTTCGCAGTCTATCTGTGTAAACTCTGGTTGACGGTCGGCACGTAAATCTTCATCTCTAAAACACTTTACAATTTGGAAGTATTTATCCATACCACCTACCATTAACAACTGTTTAAAGGTTTGTGGTGATTGTGGTAAGGCATAAAACTGACCAGCATTCATACGAGAAGGTACTAAGAAATCTCGTGCTCCTTCTGGAGTGGATTTGATTAAATATGGAGTTTCCACATCAATAAATCCTTTGTCAGATAAATATTTACGAACTTCCATCGATACTTTATGACGGAAAACTAAGCTGTTTTTAACTGGGTTACGACGAATATCTAAATAACGATATTTCATACGTAAATCTTCACCTCCATCCGTTTCATCTTCTATTGTAAAAGGTGGTAATTTAGCTTCGTTTAAAATTTCTAAACTAGATACTAAAACCTCTACATCACCTGTTGGAATATTTGCGTTTTTAGATTGACGCTCAATAACTTTTCCAGTAACTTGTACTACAAACTCACGCCCTAAAGTTTTTGCCTTCTCCATTAAGTCTTTAGAAGTGCGTTCCTCGTCGAAGATTAACTGTGTAATTCCGTAACGGTCACGTAAATCTACCCAAATCATAAAACCCTTATCACGTGATTTTTGTACCCATCCAGAAAGGGTAACTTCAGTATTAATGTGCGATGCTCTTAACTCACCACAAGTATGCGTTCTGTACATTTTTAAAAATTTTATTCTCGCATAGCGAGATTTCTTACAAATTTGTCATTCCGAACTTGTTTCGGAATCTAGAAATTTTTGCTGTGCAAATTTAACTATAAATGTTAGTTTGTAAAAAATTACCACGACTTAGTTTTTATGACTTTAAATCATTTGTTTTGCAGTATAAAAACCTTTTTCAAATGACATTAGACGTATTTAAACAAACCATACAAAATACACCAAAAAAAGTTGAGTTTTCTGACACTATTTCGGTAATTGAAAGTCTGTATAGTTTCACTCCTACTGCCTTTAAAAATGGAAGTTTATACAACGAAGCTGAAAAAAATCAAGGTTCGTGTAAAGTATTTTCGTTTGCTATACAGCAGGGATTTAGTAAAAAGGAAACCTTAGCGTGTTTTGGAAAGTATTATTTTGAAGATGTTTTAAATAATCCAGAAGGAACAGATCATCAAAATATTAGAAACTTTATAAAAACAGGTTTTGAAGGCTTACTTTTTGAAGGAGAGCCCTTGGCTAAACATTAAAAGCTCCTCTTTTTAACTTCTGAAAATACTTAGCAGCTTCTCTCTTTACTTTTGGCGCTAAAATTAGTGTTGAAAGCACAGTAGGAATTGCCATTAAAGCATAAGCACTGTCAATTAGGTTAATAACAAAGTCTAATTTTATAATAGAAGCAATTACAATAGTAATGATGTAAATATAATTGTATGATTTTCCAATCTTGGTGTTAGTTAAAAAGCTTAAACAACTCAATCCATAAAAAGAGTAGGTGAACAGTGTTGAGAAAGCAAATATTAATACACAAATGGTTAAAATAATACTTCCAATCTTGTAAGGAAGTACCGCATCAAATGCAGCCAGTGTCATAGAAATTCCATTACCTTCAAAGTTTTCCCAAACTCCTGAGGCTAAAATGGCTAATGCAGTTAAAGAACAAACTAACAAGGTGTCAATAGCAGGCCCCAGCATAGCGACTAATCCTTCACGGATTGGTTCTTTGGTTTTTGCAGTCCCATGCATCATAGGTGCAGTACCTAAGCCAGCTTCGTTAGAAAAAGCAGCACGTTTTACTCCAGTGATTATCAAAACCCCTAAAGCACCACCTAAAACAGATTTTCCTGAAAAAGCATCCTCAAAAATTAAAGAAAAAATAGATGGAACTTGTTCTAATCGCAAAAATAAAATGGTTAAAACAGTAAGTAAATAAATAACAACCATTATGGGAACTAATTTTCCTGCAACACTACCAATTCGTTTAATTCCACCAAAAATAACCATGGCCACTATAATAGCAGTAGAAATACCTAATAGTAATTTAGCTGTAAAATGGCTGGATTCTTGTATTTGAAAAACATCTACTAATGTTTGTGTTAGTTGGTTGGCCTGAAATGCAGGTAGTGTACCTATCAATCCAGCTGCTGAGAAGAATAGTGCTAAAGGTTTCCATTTTTTTCCTAAACCCTCAGTAATTACATACATAGGACCTCCTTTTACGTTTCCGTTTTCATCTTTTCCGCGATACATTACTGATAAGCTACAGGTGAAAAATTTGGTAGCCATACCTACAAAAGCACTAATCCACATCCAAAAAATAGCACCCGGACCACCTGTTGCAATGGCAATGGCAACACCACTAATATTTCCCATTCCTACCGTAGCTGCAATAGCAGATGATAAGGCTTCGTAATGTGATAAATCTCCAGGAGAGTCTACTTTGTCATATTTTCCTCTTAAAATAGCAATAGCATGACCAATGTACCTGAACGGAATTAACCCTGAATAGATAAAAAGGTATAATCCACCACCAATTAATAAAATTAGTAAGGGAATTCCCCATACCCAAGAAGAAAATTGAGCAACTGAGTCTTGAATGTTTAAAAACATGAAATAGGATTTTTACGAAAGTACTAAAAAGTGATAGTAAAAAAAGAACGATAGCTGTGATTTAACAACTATCGTTCTTTTGTGAATTTTTATTTACAAACAATTCCTTTTTTTCCTAAGAATTCAATGTCTCTTAAAAAGCCTTTTTGAATGGTTTCTGCTTGAAAAATAAAAGTTTTATCATGTAGTCTGTTGTCTTCAAAAAATGTTACCTGAAAACGGTTGTCTAAATCGAACAATTCAGGTTGCATTAATTCAAACTTTTGATAACTATTTGCAGGAAGAGTATCTATTTTTCTTCTGAAAATAGAAGTAGTTTTAGTATCTGAAAATCCTTGTGAAACAATTACGACCATTTCTAAATCAACATCTTTTCTGTTTAGAATGTATACATTCCAATCCTCTTTACCATCAATTTCATTAGTTTCTAAAACTACTGCGATTTCTACACCTGTTACTTTAGGGATTTCAATATCTTTTCTCATTGAAAACTTTTTAAAACGGAAAGACGAAAGTTTAACGCTTTCGTCTTTTATTTTTTGAATTTATCTTTAAAATTAAATTACAGATTTAAATTGTTCTAAGAAACGTTTGTCATTTTCATAGAACATACGAATATCTGGAATCTGGTATAACAACATTGCAATACGTTCAATACCCATTCCGAAAGCATAACCACTATATTTTGTAGGGTCGATATTACAGTTCTTTAAAACATTAGGATCTACCATACCGCATCCCATAATTTCTAACCAACCAGTTCCCTTGGTAATTCTGTAATCGGTTTCAGTTTCTAATCCCCAGTAAATGTCTACTTCTGCACTTGGCTCAGTAAATGGGAAGTACGACGGACGTAAACGTATTTTAGATTTACCAAACATTTCTTTGGTAAAGTATAATAAGGTTTGTTTTAAATCGGCAAAAGAAACGTCAGTATCTATATATAACCCTTCTACTTGGTGGAAAATACAGTGTGCACGTGCTGAAATATCTTCGTTTCTAAACACACGTCCTGGAGAAATGGTACGAATTGGAGGTTCGTTGTTTTCCATATAACGCACCTGAACTGATGAGGTATGTGTTCTTAGTAATGTGTCAGGATTCTTTTCAATAAAGAAAGTATCTTGCATATCACGTGCCGGGTGATATTCTGGTAAATTTAAAGCAGTAAAGTTGTGCCAATCATCTTCAATTTCTGGTCCTTCAGAAACAGTAAAACCAATACGGTTAAATACTTCTATAATTTGATTCTTTACTAAAGAAATCGGGTGTCGAGAACCTAAGTTGATTGGTTCAGATGGACGCGTTAAATCACCATAAACACCTTTTTCCTCAACAGCATTCTCAATAGCCTCTTTTAAAGAATTTACTTTATCTTCAGCTGAAGTTTTAAGTAAATTTATGGTTTGCCCAAATTCTTTCTTTTGGTCGTTAGGTACATTTTTAAATTCAGTAAATAAATCTTTTAAAATTCCTTTACTTCCTAAATATTTAATTCTAAATGTTTCAATTTCTTCTTTTGAAGTGGTATTAAAAGCTTTTACCTCTTCAATCAATTCTTTTACCTTGTCTAACATAATCTTTCCAAAAGTTAAGGTGCAAATTTACGTTTTTTTGTCTAAAAAAAAGGACTTTTAATAGGGTTTGCATAAACACCAATAAAATAAGGGAAATAAACGGTAAAATAGAAATTAACGAATAGTAAAATAATTATATTTGCATAGTAAAATTGTTAATATTATAAAATAACAGAACAACAACTAAGTTTATGGAATCTAACATACAAGCATTTATGGATTACGTAAAAGAACGTAATGCATACGAACCAGAGTTTTTGCAAGCTGTACATGAAGTAGCAGAAACAGTAATTCCGTTTATAGAAAATAATCCAAAATATCAGGGTAAGAAATTACTAGAGCGTATGGTTGAACCTGAACGTACTATTATGTTTAGAGTGCCTTGGGTTGATGATAACGGAGAAACTCAAGTAAACAGAGGATATAGAGTTGAGTTTAACTCAGCAATTGGTCCTTATAAAGGAGGGTTACGTTTTCATCCTTCAGTAAACTTATCAATCTTAAAATTTTTAGGATTTGAGCAAGTTTTCAAAAACTCATTAACAACCTTACCAATGGGTGGTGGTAAAGGAGGATCTGACTTTAATCCTAAAGGAAAGTCTGACCGTGAAGTAATGGCTTTTTGTCAATCATTTATGACAGAGTTAGCACGTCATATTGGACCTGATACTGATGTTCCTGCTGGAGATATTGGTGTTGGAGGTCGTGAAATTGGTTACATGTTTGGTCAATACAAGCGTTTACGTAACGAATTTACTGGAGTATTAACTGGTAAAGGAGCTTCTTGGGGAGGTTCATTAATCCGTCCTGAAGCTACAGGTTATGGTGATGTTTACTTTGCAGAAAACATGTTAAAAACCAAAGGAGATTCTTTCGAGGGTAAAACTGTAGTTGTTTCTGGTTCTGGTAATGTAGCGCAATATGCTACTGAAAAAGCAACTCAATTAGGAGCTAAAGTGGTTACTTTATCTGATTCATCAGGTTATATCTATGATGAAGACGGTATTGATGCTGAAAAATTAGCTTTTGTACAAGAGTTAAAGAATGTAAAACGTGGAAGAATCCATGAATACGTAGAAAAATACCCATCAGCAAAATTCTTCAAAGGTGAAAGACCTTGGGGAACTAAGTGTGATGTGGCTTTGCCATGTGCAACTCAAAATGAGTTAAATGGAGATGAAGCAAAAGTATTAGTTGATAATGGATGTATTTGTGTTGCAGAAGGAGCAAACATGCCATCTACTCCAGAAGCTATTGAAGTATTCCAAAATGCAAAAATCTTATTTGCACCAGGTAAAGCTTCAAATGCAGGAGGTGTAGCAACATCTGGATTAGAAATGTCTCAAAACTCTTTACGTTTGTCTTGGACTCGTGAAGAAGTAGATAGCAAGTTACATTCTATTATGAATAATATTCACGAAGCTTGTGTAAAATATGGTACACAAGAAGGTGGGTATGTTGATTATGTAAAAGGAGCAAATATTGCTGGTTTTGTTAAGGTTGCTGATGCAATGTTGGATCAAGGAGCGGTATAATTTTATAGATAATAACATTAAAGCCTCATAGAAATATTTCTATGAGGCTTTTTTATTAGGGGATAATCGGTAAGTAATTACTTACTACTACTTTTCTGTATAGTTAAAGGCATTTTATAAATATGGTTTTTTAACTTAAATTCATTATTTATAAACTTATAATTTAATCTGCTTTTTACATAGTGACAAACTTGTTCAGTATCACAGTTAACATTCAAAATAACTATTTCTCCGTTTTTGTTTATTAAAAATTCTACGGTAGTTTTTACTTCTTTATCTAGAACAAAGTTAGGGTTACCTAATAGTTCAACGATTTTTGTTCTAATTTTCTCTTTTGCAGGATTTTCGTTTGTTGAAAAAACTGAAGTACTCATTAGAGTGACGAACATTAATACAAATAACTTTTTCATTTTTTAGAGTTTTAGGGTTTGTTTTAAGTTTGTTTGTTAAAATTTAACACTGTAAAAGTATTGTAAATGAGGCTTTTAATTGGATGTTGGTAATTAATAAAATATTGTTTTAAAGTAAAATAAATAAGCGCCTTATAACTGTTTTACAAATAATTAATATTGAATATATTTCTTTTTTTAAGTTTCTTTTTTGATGAATTTTAAACAGTTTAGTGATTTTTATTAAAATATATAAGATTGTTTTTTAAAATTTATCGAATACCTAAATACTTAAGGTTAGCTTTATGTTATAAAGCTTGCTTGATTTTTGTATTTTCGAATGATAATTTTTTTAAATGACAGCAAATAAGAGAAAAAATAGATATACGATTGCTTTTTATAATGTTGAAAATTTATTCGATACTGTAGATAATCCAAATACTTTTGATGATGATTTTACACCAAATGGTAAACTAAGATGGAATAGAAAAAAGTATGGTCATAAACTTAGAAAAATAACATCTGTTATTAGTCAGTTAGGAAATAACCAATCAGCATATCCACCTGTTATTATAGGATTGGTTGAGGTTGAAAATGCCATTGTTGTAAACGATTTAGTAAAGCACAAAAACCTGTCAAGATTTAATTATGATTATGTTCATTACGATTCACCAGACGAAAGAGGTATTGATGTTGCTTTGATGTATAACAAAGACTTTTTTAAGGTTATATTTTCAGAAACGCATTCACTTTTATTAAACGATGAAGAAGGTGGGGTAGATTATACGCGTGATTTATTAGTGGTTAAAGGGATGCTTAATGATGAAATAGTATACGTTTTAGTTAACCATTGGCCTTCACGTAGAGAAGGGGTGTCAGAAACTGAAAATAATAGGATAAAAGCAGCCCAATTGACTCGAAGTGTTATGGATAAGATTAAAGAAGAAGAAAGTACTGCAAAGTTTATTATTATGGGAGATTTTAATGATAACCCCGTAAATAAAAGTGTTGAAGAGTATTTGATGTCAGATGATTTGTATAACCCAATGAAGCCTTTATATAAAAGAGGTAAAGGAACAACCACTCATTTCAAAGAATGGCATTTATTTGATCAGATTATGTTTTCTAGAGATTTTTTTGATGAGAAAAAAAGTAAGTACACATTTTTAGATGCAAAAATTTATAATAGAGATTGGTTAAAAATATTCAATGGGAAATATGAAGGAAGTCCGTTTAGAACTTTTATAGGACCTTTTTATAAGGGCGGGTTTTCAGATCATTTTCCTGTTTATATTACTCTAGAAAAAGATAGATAAAAAAATCCTGAGAAAACTCTCAGGATTTGTATTTTGAATAAAATCAATTGTTACTCTACAGTAACCGATTTTGCTAAGTTTCTTGGTTGGTCAACATTTTTATCCAACATTACTGCTATATGGTATGAAAGTAACTGGAGTGGTATTGTAGTTAATAAAGGAGAAAAAGCTTCTTCTGTATCTGGTATTTCAATTACATGGTCAGCTATTTCCTTAACTGTTTCATCACCTTCCGTAACAATTGCTACTATTTTACCGCTACGAGACTTAATTTCTTGAATATTACTTACTACTTTTTCGTAATGTCCTCTACTTGTTGCAATGACAAAAACAGGCATGTTTTCATCAATTAAGGCAATCGGTCCGTGTTTCATTTCAGCAGCAGGATACCCTTCAGCATGAATGTAAGAGATTTCTTTTAGTTTTAAAGCCCCTTCTAAAGCAACAGGAAAGTTAAACCCTCTACCTAAATACAAACAGTTTTTAGCGTCTTTATATACGGCTGCTATTTCTTTAACTTGGGAATCAATTTTCAATAAACTTTCTACCTGAGTAGGAATTTGTTGCATCGTTTGTAAATAAGTATTTACTGCAGATGTTGATAAAGTTCCTTTAGCTTGTGCTAGTTTTAAAGCAATTAGAGAAAGTACTGTTATCTGTGTTGTGAATGCTTTAGTTGAAGCTACTCCAATTTCTGGACCAGCATGCGTATAAGCACCAGCATGTGTTTCCCTAGCAATTGAAGAGCCTACTACGTTACAAATACCAAAAACAAAAGCTCCTTTAGATTTAGCAAGTTTAATAGCAGCTAAAGTATCAGCTGTTTCACCAGACTGAGAAATGGCAATTACTACATCTTTTGGGGTAATAATAGGATTACGATATCTAAACTCTGAGGCATATTCAACTTCAACAGGAATACGTGCCATATCTTCAAAAAGATATTCTCCAACCAACCCTGCATGCCAAGAAGTACCACAAGCTACAACGATAATTCTGTCTGCGTTTAAGAATTTAGACATATTATCATCAACACCAGCCATTCGTATAATTCCCTCATTAGCTAACATTCTTCCCCTGTAAGTATCTATAATAGCTTTAGGTTGTTCATATATTTCTTTCAACATAAAGTGATCATAACCACCTTTTTCTATCTGTTCAAGACTTAATTGTAGTTTTTGAATATTCGCATCAATTTCTTTATCACTCTCAATTTTACGAACTTTAATCCCTTTATCCTTTTTTATAATAGCTAATTCACCATCTTCAAGGTAAATAGCATCTTTTGTATATTCAATAAAAGGAGAAGCATCAGAAGCTACGAAAAACTCTTCGTTGTTTTTTCCAACCCCAATAGCAATAGGGCTACCTAATCGAGCTACGACTAATTCATTAGGTTTTGTTTTGTCAAAAACAGCAATTGCATAAGCTCCAATTACATTGGTTAAAGCTAATTGAACAGCTTTTCCTAATTTACATTCCTCGCTTTTTTTTATTTCTTCAATAAGGTTTACTAAAACCTCAGTATCGGTATCACTTTTAAATTCATAGCCTCTAGAAAGCAATTCTTTTTTAATGGTATCATAGTTTTCTATAATTCCATTATGAACAATTACAAGATTTTCAGATTGAGAAAAATGAGGATGAGAATTTATATCATTAGGAACGCCATGTGTTGCCCAACGAGTATGTCCAATGCCTATTTTGCCATTTTTTCTTTTTTCTTCTTTGTTTGTAATTGTCTCTAAATCAGAAACTTTTCCTTTGGTTTTTGATAAGTGCATTGTTTCACCATCATACATCATGATTCCCGCACTATCATAACCTCTATATTCTAAACGCTTTAATCCATTAATTACAATTGGATAAGCTTCTCTATGTCCAATATATCCAGTAATTCCACACATACAACTTACTTTTCTTTTGAATATGATATTTTTAAAACAGCTCTTTTAGTTCCGTTAGTAGTCTCATTACCATCTAACAATGTTACAGCCCTTGGGTTCCAGTTATAGGATTTAACAGAGGTTGTTAAAACATTATTAACTACAGGGGCATCTGTAGGATTGTATACTTTTAAAACTAAAGGATCAGTAGTTGTGTTTTCTTCTCCCGATAATAGTTTGGAAATGTAATCGGTAATTCTAAAAGTATATTTTTCAGGGTTATCATCGTCAGTTTTCTTTAAAACTCCGCTAAATGAAGCTGGATCAACATAAGCATCTGTTAACTGAGTTGGTGAAATGCCGCCTGCCTCGTTTTTCTTATTTTGATATAAGAATAATTGCTGAGGAATAACATTGGCATCATTATTAATTGTTTGGTTTATATAAAAAGTAAGTGAGGCATCGTTGATTAGCCAGTTATTACTTTTTAATTCTTGAACTTTTGTCTCGTCTAAAATTTCAACTTCTGCAATCCTACCAGCTGTTCCTTGAATAACAAAGTTGTTAGCGGGAGCTGGATTTGCAGCAGGAGTCATTTTATAAATGCTATTTCTTACACCAGAAAGAGGAAAGCTATATGTGCCCTCAGTGGTTTTTTTTATAGTTGTTCCATCAATATCAGATTTAGTGTAAAGGAAATCTACAGAAGGAGTAGGTGAAGAAGCTAGATTTAAAGGAACTAGTGACCCATCACTTCCTGTAGCTACTATTTTAATTCCTCTAAAATAATTGTCAAAAGCTTCCTTAGATGCAAATTCTACTCTATGGAATTTATCCCAAAATAATGCTTTCATTTTTGTTATATCCAATGGAATTGCTAAAAATGGAACCTTAAGGTTTTGAGAGTTTAAAGCTCTGACAGTATCTTTGTAAGTTGTTGTGCTTGTTAATGAAGAAGACCTGTCGATTCTGTCAAAAATAAAAGTAGTATCTGTGGCTTTAGGTTTTAATTCATAAATACCTCCTTCACTTAATACGTTGTCACCTAAATATTCATTATCAGAAAAAAAAGTATTTCTTTTAGACGGATCACTAGGGTTTAATGTATTTAAATATGTTTCATTTTCTAGTACCTGAACATTAGTTGCTATATCAGGATTACCTAAAATAGAATCTAATTTAAAACTAGTAACGCCATCGGTTGTGCCTAAAGAAGTAGCTTGGTATGGAATTTTTAAGATAACCTTATCAAGGTTAAATACAGTGGTATCTGTGTCTTTATTATTTAAGTTTGGTATATAACCAAGTTGAGAAATGATTGACGCTTCAATTTTTTCAGCATTAGGATTGTTATACACTCCTAGCCAATAATCACTAATAGTAGCGTTAATATTATCAGCTTGTACATTTTTTGTGTCTATTGGAGTTATTTTAACATCCAATAGAATTTCTCCTGTTTCAAACTTGTCATTATTAATAACATTTGTCCCTACTTCACTAAAGTCTTTTTCACAAGATGTAATAGTTGCTAAACATAGCAAGCTAATACCAAGTACACCAATTTTTCTAATCATTATTCGCTTAATTCTAAAACGTTCTCTTTATAAAATTCTAAATATGCTTCAGTTAAGGTTTCTTCCGATTGAAAATCTAAAACTTTTACATTATTGTCATTAATATAGGTTTCAACTTCTTCCGGTAAAACTTCACTGCCTTTTATGATAGCATCTGAGTTTTCAATAGCACTTTTCAAAATGTTTAAATGACTCGGTGTTTCGATAGTTGCTACCTTTGATTCCTCAATCTTATCAAAACGAACTTTATTAGCCATTTCTTTATTTAAATCTTCAATGTCGCTGTTGTAAAGCGAAGTTACAATCTTACTTTCTGCAAACAAAGGTTCTTCTTTATAATATTCTCTTAAATATAGAGGTAATAAAGATGCCATCCATCCATGAACATGAATAATATCAGGAGCCCAGTTTAATTTTTTAACGGTTTCAACTACACCTTTAGCGAAGAAAATCATACGCTCATCGTTATCTTCAAAAAGCTTATCGTCTTCGTCAGAATAAACTGCTTTACGCTTAAAATATTCATCATTGTCAATAAAGTATACTTGCATTCTTTCTTTAGGAATGGATGCAACCTTAATTATTAAAGGCATATCCATGTCGTTAATAATTAGGTTCATACCCGATAGACGAATAACTTCGTGTAACTGATGCCTTCGCTCATTAATCACCCCAAATCGAGGCATGAAAATACGGGTTTGAATTCCTTTAGAATGTGCATTTTTAGCAACGTTAAATGCGGTAGACGATAATTCTGTTTCTGGTAAATATGGTGTTACCTCTGATGAAACATATAAAATTCTCTTATCCTTCATTAAATCGGTCTCTTTTATTGAAGGTGCAAAAATACGAAAATTAATGCAAAAATCGTGTTAAATTGCTAATTTTGCATGCATTTCAATTAAATAACAATGAAAATTTTCACAAGAAAATCTGAAATAAAAGAGTTTTTATCATCTCAAAAAAAGGATAAAAAATCAATCGGGTTTGTTCCAACTATGGGGGCTCTTCATCAAGGGCATTTATCGCTTATTAGAAGAGCAAAAAAGAAGAATGATATTGCAGTAGTTAGTGTTTTTGTAAATCCTACACAGTTTGATAATAAAGAAGATTTAGATAAATATCCCAAGACTTATGAAAGTGATGTGGAGTTGTTAACGTCTGCTAATTGTGATGTGTTGTTCTTTCCTTCAGTAGAAGAAATATATGCCGAAAATATTACATCAGAAAAGTTTGATTTTGATGGGCTAGAACATCAAATGGAAGGGAGGTTTAGAGATGGTCATTTTGATGGTGTTGGAACAATAGTAAAAACGTTATTTGAAATAGTAGAACCAGATACTGCTTATTTTGGTAAAAAAGATTTTCAGCAATTGCAAATTATTAAAAAGTTAGTAGAAAAATATAACTTACCAGTAAAAATTAAAGGAAGACCAATTTTTAGAGAAGATGATGGGTTGGCTATGAGTTCTCGAAATACGAGATTAACAAAAGAATACCGTGAAGCTGCACCATTTATTTATAAAACATTAAAAAAAGCAAAAAAGAAATTTGGAGTAAAAGATCCAAAAGAGTTAACAAAATGGGTGAAAAAACAATTTAAAAATCATCCGTTACTTGAATTAGAATATTTTACCATTGCAGATGAAAAAACATTGCAAACGGTAACAGAGACTAAAGAAAATATGAAGTATCGTGCGTTTATAGCTGTTTTTGCTGGAGACATTCGCTTGATAGATAATATTCGTTTAAAGAGTTAATGTTTGAGCTTAAGAATGAGCTTTGTAATAATGTTAAAATCATCAAAAAACAATCTAGTATTCATTAAAAAACAATTATTTTTGCAGCATGTTAGTACAAGTAGTAAAATCTAAAATACACCGTGTTAAAGTAACCAACGCGGATTTAAATTATATAGGAAGTATCACCATTGATGAAGATTTAATGGATGCTGCTGGAATTATTGAAGGAGAACGTGTACAGATTGTGAATAACAATAATGGAGAGCGTTTAGAAACCTATGCAATTCCAGGACCAAGAAAGAGTGGTGAAATTACTTTGAATGGAGCTGCAGCTCGTAGGGTTCAAAAAGGAGATGTACTTATCTTAATTGTATATGCTTTTATGGAGTTAGAAGAAGCCAAAAAGTTTAAACCACAATTAGTATTTCCTAACGAAGAAAACAACTTGCTAGAATAGTTTGAGTATATCAGTAAAGAAAATCACAAAAATACTATTACCTCTCATTTTGGGAGGTTTTTTAGTTTGGTATTCATTGTCAAAAATTTCAATTGAAACCTTAGTACAATATTTTAAAGATGCTAATTACGGATGGATAGCTTTAGGACTGTTTTTTGGGGTGTTAAGTCACTTATCTCGTGCTTATCGTTGGAAGTTCTTATTGGAGCCTATGGGGTATAAACCAGATTTTGGCAATAGTACTATGGCGGTTTTAGTAGCGTATTTAGTAAACTATGCAGTCCCAAGAGCAGGAGAAGTGTCTCGTGCAGCTGTAATGACTAATTATGAAAACATTCCGTTTGAAAAAGGTTTTGGTACTATCGTTGCCGAACGAATGGCAGATTTACTAATGATGTTGAGTATTATAGTAATTACACTTTTTGTACAATTTGATTTTATTTATGAATTACTGACTAAAAATTTTGATCCAATTAAAATAGGAGTTCTTATTGGTGGCTTGGTTTTAGTGTTTATGATTTTTACAAGGTTTGTAAAAAAAGCGCAATCAGGAATTGGACTAAAAATCAAAAATTTTGTAGCAGGATTAATTGAGGGAGTAACCAGTATTTTGAAAATGCAACATAAATGGGCATTCATATTTCATACCGTATTTATTTGGGTAATGTATGTGTTAATGTTTTGGGCAACCATTCCAGCAATTGATGGATTACAGGTTCCGTTAGGAGGTGTTTTAATCGGGTTTATCGCTGGTGGATTTGCGATTGCGGCGACTAATGGAGGGATAGGATTGTATCCTGTTGCCGTAGCTGGAGCTTTGGCTTTATTTGGAATTGCTGAAGAACCTGCAACAGCCTTTGGTTGGATTATGTGGACAGCTCAAACGGCTATGATTATTGTCTTTGGAGGGTTAGCATTTTTGTTCTTACCCATCTATAATAAAAACAAATAGTTTTCTTTTCTTTGTAAGTAAATCTTACAAATCGAATGGCAAAAACCAAAACAACTTTTTTCTGTCAAAACTGTGGCGCGCAACACGCGCAATGGGTAGGGCAATGTGGCTCATGTAAAGAATGGAACACTATTGTTGAAGAAGTGATTCAAAAAGAAGAAAAAAGAAGTTGGAAATCGCCATCAAACACACAAAAAAGAATAGCGAAACCTTTACGAGTTGAAGATATTCAATTGAATCCAGAAGAGCGATTTGGCACCAAGAATCAAGAGTTAGATACTGTTTTAGGTGGCGGATTGGTGAAAGGAGCGGTAGTGTTATTAGGCGGAGAACCAGGAATTGGTAAATCTACGTTGTTGTTACAAATTGCTTTACAAATTCCGCAAAAAGTATTGTATGTGTCTGGAGAAGAAAGTCAGTCGCAGATTAAAATGCGTGCTGAACGTATCGAAGGAAAAAATCCTAACTGTTTAATTCTTACCGAAACGAATACCCAACAGATTTTTAAAAATATTGAAGAAGTTCAGCCAGATGTGTTGGTAATAGACTCTATCCAAACTTTACATACGGATACAATTGAAGCGTCACCAGGAAGTATTTCCCAAATACGAGAAACTTCCGCAGAATTGATAAAATTTGCAAAAGAAACGGCAACTCCAGTTTTGTTAATTGGACATATTAATAAAGAAGGACATATTGCGGGGCCTAAGATTTTAGAGCACATGGTGGATGTAGTGTTGCAATTTGAAGGAGATCGAAATCATACCTACCGAATTTTACGTTCACAAAAAAACCGTTTTGGTTCTACGGCTGAATTAGGGATTTATGAAATGTTATCGGATGGATTGCGAGAAGTATCGAACCCTTCAGAAATCTTAATTTCAAAAAAAGACGCTGATTTAAGTGGAACTGCCATTGCATCTACCTTAGAAGGAATTCGTCCGTTAATGATAGAAATTCAAGCGCTTGTTTCAACAGCGGTTTATGGAACTCCACAACGAACTACTACAGGATATAACCTAAAACGTCTGCACATGATTTTAGCAGTGTTAGAAAAACGTGCGGGTTTCAAGTTAGGAGCAAAAGATGTGTTTTTAAATGTTACGGGTGGAATTCATGTAGATGATCCCGCGATAGACTTAGCAGTAGTAGCAGCGATTTTATCGTCAAATCAAGATTTAGCGATCAATCCTGATGTGTGTTTTGCAGCTGAAGTTGGTTTAGCAGGTGAAATTCGTCCTGTTTCTAAAATAGATCAGCGTATTACCGAAGCTGAAAAGTTAGGATATAAAACCTTTGTAACCTCAAAATACAACAAGATTACGAGCAAAAACCATTCTATAAAACTGATTTTAGTAAGTAAGATTGAAGAGGCTTTTGCTACCTTGTTTGCTTAAGAGAGGTATATATCTATAATGTGTTAAAATTATTAGTCCTTGGTAATATGGTAATGAAATAGATTATTACCTTTAACGCGTTTTTTTGTAATTAATTACCAACACAAATGAGTAAGTTTATCCATACTTTTTTTGCAATCTTTATTAGCTTATCTGCAATAGGAAATTCAGGGAAAATAAATATTTTAGGACAAGTAAAGAATCATTCATCTGATCCGATTACTATTACATACCTTAATAATCAAAAATTAACATCTACTGAACTTGATGTTGATGGTAAGTTCAGTATTTCTGCTGAGATAGAAGGAGGTTATTATTTCCTTAAATATGGACGTAATACGATTTACATTTACCTTAACCCTAAAGATGAGTTGAGTATTTTTTTTGATGCTAAAAACTTTAAAGAAACTCTTGTTTTTGAAGGTAAAGGTGCAACACGAAATAAATACCTTGCTAAGAAAGCAAAAGTAAAAGAAGAACTAACCAAAGATTTTGAAGCTTTTTATAAAGTAGATGAAACAGTATATCTTAAAAACTTAATGAAAATTAAAGACGCTCATTTAACTTTATTATCTCAATATGATGTTGAGAGATTTTTTGTAAAAGAAGAAAAAAAATCATTAGAGTATGAAAGACTTCTTAATATTCAAAATTATAAATCAAATTATAAGTTTTATTTAGGAGATGATATTATACTTTCAGAGAATTTTTATGAGCCAATAAAAAAAGTGAATCTCAATAATGATAAGGATTATAAAAAACAGTTATACTTTCGTTATTTGGTGAATTCTGTTTGGAGTAAACGTATAGATGCAGCCCCTAATGTAGATGAAATGTTAAATGTTTTACGCAGGGTTCCATCTAAAGAATTAGCTATTAGTTTGGTAAATGGGTTTTATTCTAAAATAACAATAAAGGAGAATCGTGCAAAAGATTATCTTAATCTTATTAAAAAGGTTACTAATCATAAACCTTTTATTGAAGCTGTTGAAAAAAAATATGAGAAAATAATTAATTCAAAAGCATTAACCGTAGGAGATGCTTCACCAGAGTTTAGTTTTGAGGATATAGGAGGGAAAGAGTTTAGTTTAGGGGATTTTAAAGGGAAGTATGTTTACATTGATGTTTGGGCAACTTGGTGTACACCTTGTATTAAACAGATTCCTTATCTCAAGGAATTAGAGAAGCGTTATCATGATAAGAATATTGTATTTGTGAGTATTTCTGTGGATAAGAAAGAAGATAAAGATACATGGAGAAATATGATAAATGATAAAGGACTAGTAGGGGTGCAATTATTTGCTGATAAATCATTTGAGAGTGATTTTATGAATGCCTACGCAGTAACTTCTATTCCTCGTTTTATTTTGATTGATCCTCAGGGCAAAATTGTAACATCAGAAGCTCCAAGACCTTCTTTTGACAAAACAAAAACTCTTTTAGATAAACTGTTGAATTAGCTTTCTAATTATTGAAAGAGCTAAACCTATTCCTTTTTCTTTCCAAAAAGTCTGTTTAAAAATCCTTTAATTCCTTTTTCTCTGTAAGGAGGGCAGTCTATTGACGAAGAAATCTCTTCAGGAATACCAAAAGAGGTTAAGTATCTTTCCTTTAGTTCGGGTGTGTTTTCTATTTCTTTTAGAATGTTGGCTACAATAGGCAGAGCTAAAGAAGAACCAGAGCCATTTCCGCTAGTAAAATGTACGTCATTTTTAGAGGTACCAATCCAGGTTCCGAGAACAATATTCGGTGTATACGCCATAAACCAAGCATTGGTATAATTTTGTGCAGTACCTGTTTTACTGGCTAACGGACTTTTAATTTTATACCTATTTCTTATGCTAGCTCCTGTTCCTCGCTCTACAGCTTGTTGTAAAATAGTAGTTAACGTTTGTGTACTTTCTTCTGTAAATACTCTTTTTGCCTTTTGCTTTTCACTTTCGTAAATGACATTTCCTTCTTTATCGGTAATTTTATGAATCATGTACAAATCATTCATTTTACCTTTATTGGCAAAGGCACCGTAAGCTCTTGTGGCTTCAAAAAGCGATAAATCTAGTGTGCCTAAAGCAATAGAAGGAGCGTCGTCAGTAACTTCTGGGAATAGTAACTTTTCACAAGTATCAATCAACCACTCTTTTTCTAGTTTAAAGTATAGGTTTACACTAGGAATGTTCATAGACTTTATCAACGCATACCACATGGCAACTTTTTTATCAGGAGTTGAGCTATGGTCGGCATTTTTCGGTTTCCAATTATCGTATTCTGGATAGGTTTTTTCCTCGTTTTCAAAATAATCACACGGAGAAATTCCATTTTCCAGTGCTGTAGCATACAAAAACGGTTTAAATGCCGAGGCTATTTGACGGTGTGATAGCACCATATCAAAAGGAAGTGTGTTAAAGTTATTACCACCCACCCAACTAATTACTGCTCCGTTTTTCGGATTCGTAACTAAAACAGAAGCATTTAACATTTTGTCATAATACCAAAGACTGTCAATTTTATTACCAGTAATGGTTTTTGTGCTATCCCAATCAAAGAGTTGAATAGTTCTATTTTGTTTGTCGTCTTCTGTAAACTGTTGCTTTTTTAACCATCTATTTTTTAGTCTGTTTGAAGCTAATTCTTTGTCTAATTGTTGTTGCTTGATGATGAGTTGTTCCTTAGCAGATTTTTCTGCAATTTTTTGAATATCGTAATTCAGTGTTGTATGAATTTTTAATCCGTCGGTTTCTAAATTATAAGAAGTATTGGTGCTGTCATTTATTTTTTTTACAATTTCTACTGCTTTTTTCTTTACTTGATAGGTAAAATAACCAGCAGTGGCATTTACATCAAGGTTTTTGTAGTTAAGTGTAATAGGTAGTTTTTGTAAACTATCAGCAACTTTATTACTTAAATAGGCTTCGTTATTCATTAACTGAAGAACTGTATTACGGCGCTTTTTAGCATTTTCTGGATTCAATCTTGGGTTATAATAGGTGTTAGCTTTTAACATTCCTACCAATACAGCTGATTCCTCAATGTTTAATTCGCTAACTGATTTGTTAAAAAATCGATTAGCAGCCGATTCTATCCCAAAATTGTTTTCTCCAAAAGGAACCGAGTTTAAATACAATAACAAGATCTCATCTTTGCTGTACAGTTTCTCCATACGACTGGCAATGATGAGCTCCTTGATTTTGTTGATAGGCATGCTCAAAAAACCATGGTATTGCCTTCCGTATAGGTTTTTAATTAACTGTTGTGTAATGGTGCTTCCGCCACCACCTGAGGCGTCTTGTAGTAAAATACTTCTAAAGAAAACACGTGCATAACTTTGACCATCGTAGCCATTATGGGAATAGAATCGTTTATCTTCTGTAGCTATTAACGCTTCTTTTAAGTAATTTGGAATTTGTTCTAGTCGAACATTGGTTCTGTTTTCAGCAAATAGTTTACCTATAATTATCTCGTCTGATGAATAAATTAAAGAAGCTTCTTCATTGATGATAGATGTCAATTCTTCTTTATTAGGGAGCTTCCCAAAGACTTCAAAATATACTAACGAAAATAATACTACTACTAAAAGAACTCCAAACAGTATTAATCCTGTAGCGTATTTTAACAAAAGAGTTAATTTCTTACTTCCTTTAAGTTGAAGTTGTATTTCTTTCAATATTTTCATTGTACAAAATAACGAATTCTAGTTGGTAAAATTGTAAGAGTGTAATATAATGGTTTGGGTTAAGAGAGATGTGATTAGAAATTGGTTTTAATTTGTTAGAGCGCTTTCAATTATAGAAAAAGTTTTATCTACGGAGTTTATTTCTGCTTTTATTCCGTAGGGAATTGTGAAAGTAGGGCAAGTATGTCCAAAATCCATTTCTGTAATTATTGGTAAATCTGTTAAACCAGCTTCGTCTCTAATTACTTGAATTAATGCTTTCTCATATTCTACTACATATTGATTATTGTAAGGTCTACCAACTATTAATCCTTTAATATTATGTATAATACCAGAAGCAACATAGTTTCTTAAAATCCAAAGAAAATAATGGGGAGGCATCATTGCTTCTGATGTTTCAAAAAACAATATTTTACCTTTCCAATCTGAAGGGGTTACCCATAATTTTGTGTCTTTTAAGGTTTCTAAAACATCGAAACATCCCCCTAATAGTTCTCCAGATACTGTTTTTGTACCCTGTAAAAACTTCCATCCATTGGGTTTTGTTAACTGTCTTGATATATTTTGGTTTTCTGGATTTTCCCATTCTAATCGTTCAGATGTCCAACCTTCAGTATTAGGGCTAATTTTCCCTATAATTTTATTAGAAAATAAAGTTTGGTTAATGTCATCTATTTGGTATTGATGCATTCCATTATTTTCAGCAAATCCAACAAGTGTTGAAGTTCCATAAAAAGATGTTACTCCCGCTTTATAAAAACAAAAATGTGTTACAGTAGAGTCTGAGAAACCAATAAAAATTTTTGGGTTTTTTCTAATAATATCTAAATCGATAAAAGGTAGCATTCTTATGCTGTCGTCTCCTCCAATGTTAGAAATGATTGCTTTTATAGACTTGTCCTCAAGAGCTTCTATTAAGTCTTCAGCTCTTGCTTTTGGGTTTTCATAAATCCATTTAGCAGGTTTTAACGCATTTCTAGTTTCAACAACTTCTAAATCAAAATTATCTTGTATCTGTTTTTTTCCTATTTGATATCTATTAGGTATTTCTCCAGCACCTCCCCATGATAAAGAAATTGTAGCTACTTTATCTCCTTTTTGTAATTTTTTTGGTTTTATCATGGTTGTTTTTAAAAGTGTTTTTATGGTTGTAAGTTTATAAAAAACTTTATTTTTTAGAGGCGAAGTTAACCTTTTTTGCAATAAAAAACCTCGCTTTAGCGAGGTTCAGAACTAAAGTAGTTTATGTCTAACAACATCCACCACCATCGTAATGATAGGTAGATTCTGAGAAAAATATATCGTCTCTTCCTAACGCTTTTAAGGCTGCGGCTGTTTTATCACAAATCGCTAAGGGTTGATTTTTTAATAAGGTGTGTCCTGCTCCGTCATCAAAATAGTCTTCATCTCCAAAGTAAATGGCAGCTTTACCTGTAAATACACATGGACCATCAGCAGGCATTGGATCTTTAATCGCAGCTACTTCAATCGATTCGATATAAATCAATTCATCGGTAGGGTAATTTTTGGGGTCTAAAATTCTGTATGGTTTACGTGCTCTAATTTCAATAGTTCCAAAACCAGCATCCGTCAGCATTTTTACGTATTCCGTAATCGGTAAACTTCCGCTTAAGCATAAGGCACGTAAACGTTCGTCATTACGCAAGGTTTCGTTCATAGGTTGCTCACACGTAGGATCACTCATAACCAAACGTCCGTGAGGTTTTAACACGCGGTACATTTCAGCAATGGCTTTTTTCAGTTCTTCAGCTTTAAAAATGTTAAACAAACAGTTTTGAGCAGCTACATCAATAGAGTTGTCCTCCACAGGTAAGTGTAAAGCATCACCTTTTCGTAAATCGACAAACTCACTTTTAAACCAAGGATTTTGAGCTTCTGCTTCCACAAAATTTTTTCGAGAAGCCTCTAGCATTTCATCTACCACATCAATTCCAATCACTCCGTTTTTCTGACGTGAGAAATAAGAGAATTGTAACAATTCCATTCCGCCACCAACACCTACATATAATATTTTAGGATTGTTGGTTAAATCACGAGCATGTACGGTAGAACCACATCCGTAGTTCATTTCTTGCATGATTTTCGGAATTTTTAATCCTGGTAACTCCCAAATAGGGTTTGTTGTACAGCATAAACCAACATCAGGGGTTAACGCTGCTTCTTTGTATACATTTTTGGTGGTTTCTAAGTAACTCATATTTTTTAAGATTAAAGACCGCTACGCTGTTAGATAAAAGAATAAAGGCTTGTGTTGTTTGTCTAGGTTCTTGATTCTAATAGTCTTGCTTTATAATTTGTTTTGTTATTTCGAGCCTTTCGACTGCCGCTTAAGACATGCTAAAGCGAGAAACCTCAAGGTTGGATGCTACTTCCATTAAAAAGATTCCTTCACTATGTTCGGAATGATGTTATAATTCATTAATTAATTCTTTAAAAAGCGTGATCATTTTAGGTTCTGCTTTTCCTGCAACTTCAATGATTTCGGTAATATTTACAGGTTGTAAATTTTTGGGATCGCATTCATCGGTTAATACCGAAACAGCTGCACACGGAATGTTGAGTTGTTTTGCTACGATAACTTCAGGAACAGTGCTCATTCCTACCGCATCTACTTCTAAAATTTGTAACATTCTATACTCAGCTCTAGTTTCCAATTGCGGACCTACAACACTAGCATATATACCTTCTTTCAGGTCTATGTCGTTAGCTTTAGCAATAGCTTTCATTTGAGTGTTCAATTTTTTTGAATATGGTTCTAACATATCGGCAAAAATATTTCCAAACTCGTTTGCTCCTTTAAAGGCTAGGGGAGAACCACCTTGTAAATTCAAATGATCTTCAAGCAACATCAAATCCCCTTTTTTATAAGAAAGGTTAATAGCGCCTGCAGCATTAGAAACTAACAAAGTTTTAATGCCTAGTGCGTGCATAGTTCTAATACCGTAGGTCACTTCCCATAGATTATACCCTTCGTACATATGAAAACGACCCGACATTACTACCACTTTTTTACCCGATAAGATTCCGTAGATTAATTTTCCTGAATGAAATTCTACAGTTGCTTGTGGAAAGTGTGGAATGTCAGCATACGGTACTTCTTGTTCAATGGTTATTTCATCGACTAATTTTCCTAATCCTGTTCCTAAAACAATTCCTATTTCTGGGTTGGTAATTCCTTTGTGTTGAAGAAATTCTTGTGTTTCTTGTAGTTGTTGTTTTTTTAGCATTTTATATTGTGTTTGTCATTGCGAGCGATAGCGAAGCAATCTTTAAGTTATGACTTCGAGATAGGCAGATTACTTCGTTCGTATACTCCCTTGTAATGACGGTTAGTTTAAAAATTGATTGAATACTGGGTTGTTTTTGATGTCGTCAAAAACATCTACATCATTTAAGGTTTCTAACAAATGTACTGATTCGTTTTGTAAATCGTTTAAGGTATCTTTTCTAACAGTTGAGGTTCCCCAGTCTTTATTTTGAAAAATATTAGCATGGAGTTTTTTCATGCCTAATAGGTAATAACCGCCATCTTCTGCAGGCCCCATAACTACATCATTAGAATTCAATTTTTCAAAAGCTTCATTGATGTGTTCGTAAGTTAAATCAGGTAGATCACTACCAATAATTACAACTTTTTCATATCTAGTAGAAAATGCTTGTTGAAAAGCGTTGTGCATTCGTATACCTAAATCGTTTCCTTCTTGCAGGTGCTTTTGATATACTGGAGCATTCCAAATATCATTTTCGTGAACTTTTACCGAGTAGTATACAGCTTTATCGCAAGTTAAATTTTGGGTAACTTGTTTTGTGTGTTCTAATAAGAATTTATAAATATCTAACGCAGCTTCGTCTCCAATTGTTTTAGCTAAACGTGTTTTTACTTTGCCTAATTCTGGGTTTCTAGTAAATATTAGAAGAAGATTTCTCGACTGCTCTCGAAATGACACTTCATTTTGATTATTCATATATTTTTTCTCCTTTGTGTAACCATTTACTCCATTCTTTATTGAAAGCATGGACTTTTTCTGTAGGTTTGTTTTGTAGGTTAACGATTGTGTTTCCTTGGTTTTTCCATTCGAAAATACCACCATATAGGTTAAAAATGTTGATAAAACCTTCTTTTTGTAGTTTTTCGGCAATGTCTTCTGAACGGATTCCTAAAGAACAATATACTACAATTTTGGTATTCTTGTTTTTAGGAAGTTTTGCTAAGGTGTTTTCTAAATTAAAAAGATCATAACCGACACAAATAGCATTTTTAAGATGACTGACTTTGAATTCTCTAGGTTCACGAGCGTCGAGTATAATTGTGTTGTCACCTTGAGCGGAGTCGAAAGGCTTTTCTTTTTGTAGTTCACTAACAGAAATATACGGAACACTTTCAGTATTATATTTTTTCAATAACTGTTCTAGGTTCTTTTGAGAAAAAGAATTTACGGATATTAATAATATGAGAAAGAAGAGGTTTTTCATATCTAAAAAACATTCACGGTGTTTGATAAAATCTATAGAGAATTAAAGTGATTATATCTCGATACAATTTTTCTTCCAAAATGTCAGAAAAACCACTCGATGTGACATTATTTTACTTTTACATAACTTCATTGTTTTATTAATTCATTGAGCTATGCTACGGTTCCTTGACAACTACTTCCTGCACCAGCGGTACAACCATAACAGTGTTGATTGATAATGATATTTCTGTTTTGTAATAATGCTTCGTTGTATTTAGAAATGTGCTGTGATTTGCTTGCTACTTTTAGATTTAGCATTTGATTGAAATCGCAATCATATAAATATCCGTCCCAACTTACCGATAGTGTGTTGGTACACATTACATTTTCTACTGCCATAGGATTGTAGGCTTCTACTAACGAATACATATAATCTTCATAATTTTCGGAAGCAATTAAGTAATCTAAAAATCGACTGATAGGTAAATTGGTAATAGCAAAAAGTGAATTGAAAATAATATCAAAATCTTCTTTCAAAGCTTTTTTAAAATCAGCTTCCAAAGCTGCTTGGTCTCCTGGTAAGAAAGCTCCTGATGGATTATAGACTAAATCTAGTTGTAAGCCAGTTCCTTCAATTCCATATCCCACAGCATTTAGCATTTTTAAAGCTTCAATAGATTTGTCGAAAACACCATCACCGCGTTGTTTGTCGGTTTTTCCACGAGTCCAGTGAGGCATAGAAGAAACTACATGTACATTGTGCTTTTTAAAAAACTCGGGTAAATCGTAATACTTTTTATTCGCTCTAATAATAGTTAAGTTAGAGCGCACAATAAAATCTTTAATTCCTGCTTTGGAAGCTTCTTCTACAAACCATCGAAAATTCGGATTCATTTCAGGAGCTCCACCCGTTAAATCCAGGGTGTGTGCTCCAGTTTTTCGAATCACATCTAAACATTGCTCCATGGTTTCTGTGGTCATAATTTCTTTTCGGTCAGGACCAGCATCAACATGGCAATGTGCACAAACTTGATTACACATGTACCCTAAATTAATTTGAAGAATTTCTAATTTTTTAGGACGTAATGGAAACTGATTGGTCTCTTTGAGTTTTTTGGCAAACGTAGGTAATTCACCATCAGCAAAAATTCCGTTTGAGATGATTTCAAGCTGGCGTTGCGTGTTAGCTAAATCGTTGTTTCTAGATTTTAAAGATTTTTTCATTATCCTTTTTATAAAGCTGAAATAAGGTCAGCTTCTCATCTTTTTTAGTGTTTAATATCCTTCGACTAGTTCCTAATGTAGTTTCAATCAAAATACACTTTGATTGAAACTAATGCTCGGGATAAGCGATTCACATAATTTTGATTTTCAAAATTAGTTTTCTGCTTACATTTCTAATTTATTGACTTTATTCATCATTTGAACCCCGTGTACTAAAGTTGCTCCACTTTTAATGGCAGCTCCTACATGAATGGCTTCCATCATTTCCTCTTTAGTAATACCTCGTTGTAATCCGTCTTTAGTGTATGCATCAATACAATAAGGGCATTGTTCAGTATGTGCAACAGCTAAAGCGATTAAGCTTTTTTCACGTGCGGTTAGAGCTCCTTCTTCAAAGACTTTTCCGTAATAATCAAAGAACTTGTTTCCTAATTCTTCACTCCATTCTGTTACTTTGCTAAACTTTCGTAAGTCGGCTGGATCGTAGTATGTTTTTGACATGTTATTTCATTTCTATTAAAAAAGTAAAAATACCAAATTGTTTTCACTGCTGTTTTACAAAAGGGTAATGAGATTATTTTCCATTTAAAGACCAATCGTATTTTAAATAACTAACCTTTGCTTTTTGATTAATTTTTACATTTGAGTATTGATTTAGAAAATTGATTAAGTCTCCTTTTTTTGTGAAATCTCCTTGAAACCATTCGAATATTTTAGATAATTGGATGTTATTTTCTGAGATTTTATTTCTTGAAGAATCATTGATAAACTTTTTCATTAAAAGAGTAGTTTTTGATTCATAATTTTTTTCTGTGAAGGCATAATTTGGTAATTGAGGACAAGAGCCTGATGCGCAGTTTACAGCGACATGAATTTTTGGGTCGCTATATTTTTTACGTAAAATTTCATGTTCAATTTGATTTAAGGTGTAGGTTTTACCGCCAACTTTAGCAAAAGGAATACTCCATGCGTCTTTACCTTTCTTTTTAATATTCATAATGCTTTTAAGGGGATAATTGTCCAAAATTAGTTGAATGGTGTACGCATTATATGCGTTTGCCCAAAAGGCTTTAGCTTTTGAAGCTGACCAAGATTTTTGAGGTTTTATGTTTGCTAACTCATCTAAATAAGCTTGAAGTTTAGCTTTGTCTTGTTTAAATCCTTTGTAGTTAACACTTCCTTTTGTATTTACATGTTTTTTTAGTAACGCATCAAAAGTGTTGGTTTGAGCAGTAGAATTTAAGAAGAAAGCTAAACTTAACAGTAAAAATATATTTCGCATGATTTTCGATTTTAAAGTTTAGACGTAGGTTTTGAGGGAACATTACAGAGGATGTTTTTAAAAGTTTGATACAAAAAAACCTTAACATTTATTTGTTAAGGTTTTAAAATTATTGTTTTCCCTGAAGTTTTATATTGAAGTACCATTCATGTTTTATCCAAGTATTCCAGTTTTTCAGATTATTATTTAAGGATATATTGGACTGACCAGAGTAACCTTGTCCAAAACAAAGTCCGTTTCCACTACTAATGTATGCGGAAGAGCCTGTATTTACACCTAAGTTAGCTCCGTCAATCAAGTACCATGTGAATATATATTCAGTATTTGCTTCAAAAAATAGTTGTAAATCAGAAAGATTAAAGTCAACCCATCCACCAAGAAATGTTGAGTCTAACTCTGTTATGGCAGTGGAAACTATTTCACCTCTTATGTTTCTAATGTCTAGGTTTAGTTTAATTGTCTTATTATGTGGAGTTCCAGTTTCATGATGTTTAAAGTTGCTTTCTAGTTTAACACTAAAAGAGGATAACTCTGTGTCGTTTTGGAATAATACACTTTGACCAGTTCCTAGGTTTCTATCGTATGGTGATATATCTGGAGCGTTAGTTCTGCTGTCTCCGCCAAACCATTTATTAGCATTTGATTGATTACAGGTGTTTGAAAAAGAGTTGCTAACGTGTTCTAGAATTACGGTGTAAGTTTTTTCAACGCCATTTTCTGCCTTAACTGTAAAGTTAACAGGGGAAGAGTAATCTATTATATCGCTTGGTAGAGGAGAAATTGAAGCTTTTTCTGATATGTTTATTTCAGTTGTTAGGTTAGAGAGGTTTAAAAAAGTAGGAAGTTTTTTTGTTATTTTATTTTCTATATTATCAATACTTGTTGCTAATGTTTGATTTGTTGTTTTAATTTTAAAAGAAATGATATCGTTTTGGTCGCTTAATTCTCTTTTAATATCAATAGTATAGGTTTTAGTAGTGCCATTTTCTGCGGTTACAGTAAAAGTTAGTGGTTTGTTTATTTTTGTGATTGATTTTGGATCTGGGTTTATGGTGGATTTTTCAGAAATAAATACTTCTAATTCAACATCGTCCAGTTCTACGTAGTCGGGAATTAGACCTATAATAGAGTCTTCTGAAATTTCAAAATTTTTAATAAAATTTCCTTTTTTGATAGAAAAGCTTAGTATTTCATTTTCGTTACTTGAAATGTAATTATTTATTAGTATGTATTCTTTGTTACAAGACAAAGTAACTATTAGGACTGTTATAAGAAAAAATAGGGCTGTATTCCTTTTCATAATTTTTAATTTTAAAAGCTAAGATAGGTGTAAATTTTATAAAACAAAAAAGCCTTAACAAATAAATGTTAAGGCTTTTGTACTGAAGGCGGGACTTGAACCCGCACGGGCATTACGGCCCATTGGATTTTAAGTCCAACGTGTCTACCAATTCCACCACTTCAGCGTATGTGCTTTGTTAATGACTACTTTTAAAATGAAACCTCACTCATATAAGTGAGGTTTCTTGGTACTGAAGGCGGGACTTGAACCCGCACGAGCATTACGGCTCATTGGATTTTAAGTCCAACGTGTCTACCAATTCCACCACTTCAGCATACTCTTTTATAAAAAGGATTGAGCGAAAGACGGGATTTGAACCCGCGACCCTCACCTTGGCAAGGTGATGCTCTACCCCTGAGCTACTTTCGCGTAGTCATTTTTATTTTAATGAACGTGCATTACTGCGAATGCGGGTGCAAATATAACACCATTTTTTTAATTACAAAGCAGTTTTCATTTTTTTTTAATTTTAATTCCAATAAAATTTTATGGTTGTTCAATAAGAATGGAATATCTTTGCAGAAATTTTTAAAATTAGAAGTGGATTCTGTTTCATCTGTACATACTAAAACTTCCATAAAATCAATAGTTAAAGACTTTAAACAGTTAACGAAAGTTGGGTTGTCTATTAGTGTGGTTTTTACTTCTATCACTGGATATTTATTAGGGGCAGAATCGATTAATTACACTACAATAATTTTATTAGCTTTAGGAGGATATTTAATGGTTGGAGCGTCAAATGCTTTTAACCAAGTAATAGAAAAGGATATTGACGCCGTAATGCAACGTACTAAAAACCGTCCTTTACCTTCTGGA
Source organism: Tenacibaculum sp. TB-53 (assembly GCF_059716285.2). Classification (NCBI taxonomy): domain Bacteria; kingdom Pseudomonadati; phylum Bacteroidota; class Flavobacteriia; order Flavobacteriales; family Flavobacteriaceae; genus Tenacibaculum; species Tenacibaculum sp. TB-53. The sequence goes on from NZ_CM202790.1 coordinate 2,927,849, forward strand.
AGAATGTCAGCAACTGTAGCTTTAATTATTGCTACACTATTTACTGTTGCTGGTATTGCTATATTATACGTAATCGATCCTAAATGTGCCTTATTTGGCGCAATTTCTATCTTTTTATATACAAGTGCTTACACACCGTTAAAAGCTGTAACACCTTTGGCTGTTTTTGTAGGGGCTATTCCTGGGGCTATTCCTTTTATGTTAGGTTGGGTGGCTGCAACAGGAAAATTTGGTATAGAAGCAGGGTTTTTATTTATGATTCAGTTTTTTTGGCAATTTCCACACTTTTGGGCTATTGGGTGGCTTCAGTTTGAAGAGTACAATAAAGCAGGGTTGCATATGCTTCCAATGGATAAGAAAGACAAAGGAGCTGTTGTTCAGATTATCTTTTATACATGTATTATGATTTTAATGTCGATTGCGCCTGTATTAAAGGTGACGGGAGATTTTTATATATATCCTATAACAGCAGTAATTATTTTATTATTAGGAGTGTTGATGTTGTATTACGCGATACAGTTATACAAAACAGAAAAAAATACAGATGCTCGTAAGTTAATGTTAGCGAGTGTTTTTTACATTACAATTGTACCCATTATTTATGTGGTAGATAAATTTTTACACTAATGAGTGAACAAACGTTACAAGAAGAGTTAAAAGTAGCAAAACGTAAATCGGCAAAACCTATGTTGTGGATTTCCATGATTAGTATGGTAATGTTTTTTGCAGGGTTAACAAGTGCTTATGTTGTTAGTATGAACCGTGAAGACTGGGTGACGTTTGATTTACCTCAAGCTTTTTACATAAGTACTGTATTAATAGTGTTGAGTAGTGTTACGCTGTTTTTTTCTCAAAAACTATTAAAAAAAGATAATATACAAGCTTCGTTTACTTTATTACTAATTACTTTAGTCTTAGGGTTAGGTTTTGTATGGTATCAATATGTAGGGTTTAACGAGCTAAAAGCTGTAGGGCTTTACTTTACAGGTCCTGAAAGCACAGTGTCTACATCATTTATTATAGGAATTACGTTTATGCATGTTTTACACCTATTAGCGGGTGTAATAGTGCTTTTTGTCGTTATTTATAATCATTTTAAAAAGAAGTATTCTTCAGCTGATATGCTTGGATTTGAACTAGGTGCAATCTTTTGGCATTTCGTTGATGTGCTATGGATTTATCTATTTTTCTTTTTCTATTTTATTAGATGATGAAAAATGCGTAATTTTGGCGCACTGATTTAACAAAAATTAACAATAAGAGATTTATGGGAGCAAATATTGCTGTAAATTCTGACAACAAAGAGACCTGGGGCGGAGGTGGTGTAAAACCATTTGGAGCTAGTTATGGTAAAATGATGATGTGGTTTTTCATCGTATCAGATGCATTAACTTTTTCGGGCTTTTTAGCAGCGTATGGTTTAACACGTTTTAAATTTATTGATTCTTGGCCTATTGCTGATGAGGTATTTACACACTTTCCTGGATTACACGGTGTACATGCACCGATGTACTATGTAGCATTAATGACATTTATTTTAATTGTATCGTCGGTAACAATGGTGTTAGCTGTAGATGCAGGTCATAAAATGCAAAAGAAAAAAGTAGCTTGGTATATGTTTGCTACTATCGTTTTTGGTATTATTTTCGTTGGGTCACAGGCTTGGGAATGGAAAAACTTTATTAATGGTTCTTATGGAGCTGTAAAGTCTGCAGATAATCATATTTTACAGTTTGTAAAAGATGGTCATCAAATTGCATTAGCAGATTTTGTTCATAACGATAGAAAAGATGAAAGAATACAACACACCAGAGAAAATGGTTTATGGTTTCAAAATGAAGCAACTATTTCTCAGTATTCAGTAGCTCAGGTACAAGAAGCTTTTAAAGCAGATCCATCTTTATTAATAAGAATTGAAAAAATTAATCCTGAAACGAAACAAAAAATTGTTTTGTCAAGAGAAGAAAGTATTGCAAAGTTAGCTACAGCTACAAAAGTTGTTGAAGGTGCTAACTTAATAGAAAATGAGTATGGAAATCCTATCTTTGCTGATTTCTTTTTCTTTATTACAGGATTTCACGGATTTCACGTATTTTCAGGTATTATTTTAAATATCATTATTTTCTTTAACGTTGTATTAGGTACCTACGAACGTAGAGGACACTACGAAATGGTTGAGAAGGTAGGTTTATATTGGCACTTTGTAGATTTAGTTTGGGTATTTGTATTTACTTTCTTCTACTTAGTATAATTAAAAAAACAATAGTAAAAATGGGTCACGCACACGAATCAAATACAAAAAGAATTTGGGTTGTTTTAGCAATCTTAACAATAGTTACAACAGTAGAGGTAGTATTAGGTATTATTAAACCAGCATCTTTACACCTACATGGTTGGGGTACTAGTTGGTTAAACTGGATATTTATAATATTAACAATCGTAAAAGCATATTATATAGCATGGGCTTTTATGCATTTAGAAGGAGAAAAGCCATGGCTTAGGCGTTCTATAGTTTGGACGGGAGTTTTCTTAATTTGCTATTTAGTTACACTCGTTTTAATTGAAGGTGATTACTTATTTGAAACATTATCACCATTAGTAAAATGGTAATCGTATAAAAACAGTTAAAAGGTGGTGTAAACCACCTTTTTTTATATAAGAACATTAAAAATGAATAAAACGAAAAGAAACATAGTGTTATTTGCACTGTTTATTGTGCCGCTATTGTTTTATATATTTTTGTCATTAGGAATTAATAACTTTGCTAAGTTACCTGTACTAACAGAAAATGTAATTGATGTCTCATCAATTAGCAATAAAGATCAGTTTGATAAGAGAATATCAATAGTTACCTTTATAGGAAGTAATGTACAAGACGCAAAAGGAGAATTATTTAATCTTAATGAAAAAATCTATAAACCATTTTATGGATTCAAAGACTTTCAGCTAGTTGTTATTGCTTCTAAAGAAGCAAAAGAAGAAGTAGAAAAACTTCAGAAGGAAATAGGAGTTTATACCAATATGATAAAATGGAACTTTATCTTTGCTAGTGCTGCTGAAATTGAAGTATTGTACGATAGCTTTAAAACAAATCAGTCATTAGATAAAAACTTACATTCTTCAAAAGCTTTTATAATTGATAAAAGTGGGAGCTTAAGAGGTAGAACAGATGATGAAGATAGTGCAGGAGGTAAGTTGTTTGGTTATAATATGAAGTCTGTAGCTGAATTAAACAATAAAATGAAAGATGATGTTAAGGTAGTATTGGCTGAATATCGTTTGGCATTAAAAAAGAATAACGCAGATAGAGAAATTTAAGGAAGACTCACATGAAAAAACAAAATTATTCATACATAGGTATTTCACTAATAGTATTGCTTTTTGGTATTTATGCAATTCCTAAGATTATAGCACATTTTCAAACAGCAAATCTGCATAAATTTAATAAAGTACCCGACTTCGAATTTATCAATCAAGACGGTGAAACAATCACCAATAAGGACTACGAAGGAAAAGTATATGTAGTTGAGTTCTTTTTTGCCACTTGTCCTACTATCTGTCCTTTAATGAATGCACAAATGGTAGAAATTCAAAATGAATTTATGGGGAATCCTAATTTTGGTATAGCATCATTTTCAATTACTCCAGAAATTGACACACCACACCAATTGAAAGAATATGCTAAGAATAATGGTATAAACCATAGAAACTGGCATTTACTTACTGGAAAACCAGAGGATATTGTATATAATTTGTCAAATGAAGGTTTTAAGCTGTATGCAGGGAAAGGAGAAGCTAGCCATGGTGGATTTGAACATTCTGGTTTGTTTGCATTAGTAGATAAAGATGGATATATCCGTTCAAGATATGATGAACATGGAAATCCAATTATGTATTACAGAGCCTTAGATGAACATAATTTCGGAAACCAAATTAGTGAGTTAAAAGAAGATATTAAGTTATTACTGAAAGAGTAACATGAGTGCAACAGAAGAAAAAAAATATAAAAAATTTATTACTATAGTTTCTATCGTAATCCCTATAGCAGTAGCTGCTCTATTTGGAATTAAAATACCTAATGTAGAACCATTGTCTTTTTTACCGCCTATTTATGCTAGTATAAATGGTTTTACGGCTATGTTGCTCGTCGCTTCAGTAGTTGCAATCAAAAACGGAAAAATAAAATTACATGAACAGCTAAATACCACAGCTATTGTTTGTTCAGCACTATTCTTAGTGATGTATGTAGCATATCACATGACTTCAGATTCTACTAAATTTGGAGGAGAAGGAATAATTAAATATGTGTATTTTTTCATCTTAATTACTCATATATTACTGTCAATAATCATTATTCCATTTGTATTGATAACTTTTATGAGGGCTCGTTTGGGTAATTTTCCTGAACATAAAAAAATAGCAAAAATTACATTTCCCTTATGGTTATATGTAGCGGTTACTGGAGTAGTTGTTTATTTAATGATATCACCTTATTATGTTTAAAAAGATTATATTTTTAATATTACTTGGTTTTTCTTTCAATACTTCAGCACAATGTGCAATGTGTAAGGCAGTGATAGAAGGAGGAAATGAAACTATTGCTGAAGGAGTAAATAATGGAATAACTTATTTAATGGTGTTTCCATATATATTAGTCGGACTTTTATTTTACTTTATTTATCGTCACAAAAAGAAAGCAAAAAATTAGTTTTCCTAAAAATCAAGAATTTTTTGTAACATTTTTTTGTTTTAATCGTCACATAGTAGCAATAAATAAAATAACTTACCATATTTACATATTAAGTTATAAAATTGTTTGCTAGCTTTTGTAATTAATAGAAAAGCGATATATTTCTACTTTTAGAAATATCAACTAACTGAGTTTAAATAAAAAATATTGATCTTTTGAAAACTAAAATTGCATTATTTGCAGCTATTTTTACTTCTGTAGCTGTTTTTTCACAAAAACAATGGACACTTAAAGAGTGTGTAGATTACGCATTAAAAAATAATATAACAGTTAAGCAAAACCGCTTAAATATTGAGATTGCTGAAGCAGATGTTAAAAGTAATAAAGCTAATTTTTTACCAAGTATAAATGCTTCAACATCAGGAAACCTTTCTACTGGGTCTTCATTTGACCCTGTATCTCAAAACAGAACAGAAAATACAACCCTATTTGGAGGGGCGTTAGGTGTAAATGCTAGTTATACGGTTTTTAATGGTTTTAAAAACTTAAATCAAAAAAAGCAAGCAGTATTAGGAGTAGAAGGGAGTAAACTAGATTTAGCCAAAGTAGAAAATGATATTTCACTTAATGTAGTTAATGAGTATTTAAATGTATTATTTGCTAAAGAAAATTTATCAGTAGCTAAGGTGCAAGCAGAAATCAGTAAAAAGCAAATTGAAAGAGCAAGAGCTCAGTTTGAAGGAGGAGTAATACCCAAAGGAGATTTATTAAACGTCGAATCTACGGCTGCAAATGATGTTCAAAACGTAGTACTACAAGAAAATACTTTGAGTATAGCTTTACTAAGATTAAGTCAATTATTACAAATTCCTTCCAAAAATTTTAATGTAGCAGATATTGAAGTAGGGTCTCCTTCAGCAGCATTATTATATGATAACGCAAATGTGGTATATGAAAAAGCATTAACTGTTTGGCCAGATATAGAAAGAGCTAAATTAGATGTTGAAAGCACTAAATTAGGTGTTGAAATTGCTAAATCAGGATATTATCCTACTATCAATGCTTCTTTAGGAGCCAACACAAATTATAGGTATTTTTTAGATCCTTCAGCTCCAGCAGGTAGGCTTTTAGATCAGTTAGATGGTAATTTAGGTTTTAGCCTAGGATTTAGCGTTAATATTCCAATTTTTAATGGGTTTAGAAATGATGCTAATGTTGAACGATCTATTGTAAATAATTCAATTAGTGAATTTAGATTGGAAAGTCAAAAATTACAGTTGCAACAAGAAATTGAAAGAGCTTTTTTAGATGCTAAAGCAGCTGCTAAAACATATGAAGCAGCACAAGTATCATTAGAGGCTCAAAAAGAAGCCTTTAAAAATGCACAAGTTAGTTATGACTATGGGTCAATGACTCAATTTGATTTTGATCAAGTACGTAATCGATTAGTAAATGCAGAAGGAGCAATGATTAGGGCTAAATATGATTATGTATTTAAAACGAAAGTATTGAAATTTTATTACGGGGAGTCAATTGTTGACTAACTAAGAAAAATTTATTTATTGTTGAAAAAGCCTTGTTAGAATTTTACTAATGAGGTTTTTCTTTATAATGTATCTTTGCCAAAAATAAATTTTCAGATTTGGCAACAATCTTACACATAGAAACAGCAACAAAAAACTGTTCGGTTAGCGTAGCAATAAAAGGAGAGCTTTTAGCTTTACAAGAGTTAAATGATGGAAATTATTCACATGCTGAAAAGCTGCATCCATTTATTCAACAAGTAATGAAAAAAGCAAAGCTTTCTTTTAATGATATTGATGCTGTTGCAGTAAGTAAAGGTCCTGGTTCTTATACAGGACTACGTATTGGAGTGTCAGCAGCAAAAGGATTATGTTTTGCTTTTGACAAGCCTTTAATATCTATTGAAACATTACAATCATTAGCTCATAAAGTTTCTGTAAAGGAAGGAGTTGTTGTCCCGATGTTAGACGCACGTCGTATGGAAGTATATGCAGCTGTATATAATTCTAAATACGAACAGGTAAGAGATATAAAAGCAGAAATCATAAATGAAAGTTCTTTTGAAGAATATTTATCTAAAGGGAAGGTATACTTTATAGGTGATGGAGCAGAAAAGTGTAAAGGAATAATTGTGAACGAAAATGCAGTTTTTATTGATGGAGAGTTTCCTTCTGCAAAAGAAATGGTTCAGTTAAGTTTAGATAAGTACAAAAAAAACGACATCGAAGATGTCGCTTATTTTGAACCTTTTTATTTAAAAGATTTTGTAGTTACGCCTGAAAAAAAACGTTAACCCTCTTTGTGGATTTCTACTGAGTGAGGGTAAGGAATTTCAATTCCAGCATTATCTAAGGCTATTTTTGTGTTTTCAGTTATATCAAAGTATACAGCCCAATAATCTTCTGTTTTAGACCAAGGTCTCACAGCAAAATTTACAGAACTATCTGCCAATTCAGATACATTTACTGTAGGAGCAGGGTCTTTTAATACTTTTGGGTGCGAGGTAATAACATTCATTAGTATTTCTTTGGTTTGTTTAATATCAGCATCGTAAGAAACACCAAAGGTTAAATCTACTCTACGTGTACCTTCGGCAGAGTAATTAACAATGTTTCCATTAGATAAAGAACCATTAGGTATAATTATTTCTTTGTTAGATAAGCCCGTAAGCTTGGTAGTAAATATTTCTATTTCTTTTACAACACCAATTTCACCTTGAGCCTCTATTAAATCTCCAATCTTAAAAGGTTTAAAAAGCATAATTAAAACACCGCCAGCAAAATTACCTAAAGAACCTTGTAAAGCAAGACCAACAGCCAAACCAGCTGAGGCTAAAATAGCAGCAAAAGATGTGGTTTCAACACCCAATTTTGCTATTACTGTGATTATTAAAAGGATTTTTAAAGTCCAATGTAGTAAATTAACTAAGAACTTTTGTAGCGTAATGTCTACTTCTCTTTTAATCATTATTTTTCTTGTAGCTTTAAGTAGTAGTCCAATAATGTAAGAACCTACAATGTAAATAATAATAGCCATAATCGCTTTCGGAGCGTATGTCATTATTAAATCTTGAAATTTTTCAAAATACTTTTCCATTTTTATGGTAAATTTTAGTTGTTAATAAATGATTTTTAATAAGTAGCGGTTAGATTTTTATAGTATTAAACTGATTAAACCTAATAAAGCAGGAATAGACTGAATGACAAAAATACGAGGTTTTTTTGTAGAAAAAGAACCATAAAGACCAGCAATAAAAACACAAATCAAGAAAAATATTCCCACATCAATTTTTTGTGATAAAATAGACCAAGTTAAACCAGCTGCAAGAAAACCGTTGTATAACCCTTGATTAGCGGCTAATACTTTTGTTTCCTCAGCAAAATCTTTTGATTTTAAACCAAAGGTTTTTATTCCTTTAGGTTTGGTCCATAAAAGCATCTCTAGTACAAGAATATATAAATGAATAATAGCTACTAGAGTTAAAAGAGAATATTGTATAATGTTCATGATAATTAATAAAGATGAAATATGCTGCTCGAGCAACTACTAAAACCGCATATGGTAAGTGACTAGTTTATATAGATGTTAATTTACTTCAAAAGTTACTTTTAGGTTTACTCTAAACTCAGTTACTTCATCATCATTAACAACCACACTTTGTGATTGTACAAAAGCAGATTTAATTCCTTTTACCGATTTAGAAGCTTGTTTAATTGCTTTTCTAGTAGCATCTTCCCAGCTTTTTTCAGAGTTTGCTAAAATTTCAATAACTTTCATTACTGCCATAATAATTTTTTTAAAGATTAATACATGTAAATATAAGCTTTTAATAATGTTTTTATGTAGATGAAACATCTAATGTTAATTTAATGTTATGTAAATGTTTTTAATATGTAAATTTTTTGTATATTTGTGTTAAGAGGTATTAACTTTAAAAGATTTACATTATGAAAAAATTAATAATAGCAGTTTGTATGTTGTCGGTTTCATTTATGCAAGCTCAAGACGTGGAACCAAAATATGAAGTTGAAGGAGACTTAGTAAAAGCTACTTATTTTTATAAAGATGGCACTATTAAAGAGCAAGGTTTTTTCAAAGATAAAAAGTTAACAGGTACTTGGACTTCTTTTGATAAAAAAGGAAATAAAGTAACTATCGGCCATTATGAAGCAGGAAAAAAAGTAGGTAAATGGTTTATGTGGAAAGAAGATGGGTTAAAAGAAATTGATTTTAAAGACAATGCCATAGCAAGCGTACAAACTTGGAAGGAAGAGACCAAAATGGCAGTGAAATAAGTTAATATTTTGCAGAATAAGAAAATTAGACCGAGTATTTTAGATACTCGGTTTTTTTATTTTCTACCAAAATCAGCAGGGATTTCACCCCAAGCCTTAGTTTCCCACTTTAATAACGGGTTTTTATAAGAATTCTCTTCCAACCATTTTTCAGCACGTCTAATTAAATCTAAAATTTCTTTATTAGAACTATCAAATGTAATATTGGTTCTGCATTGCTTCTTTTTAACCCAACTCATAGCGATTTTAGAGTCAGAATAAATAGGGAGAGAATCCATATTTTTACTTTTTAACAAAGCAATTCCATGTACAAGAGCTAAGAACTCACCAATATTATTAGTGCCGTTATTAAATGGTCCCATTTTAAATATTTCTTTCTTGTTATGAGTTAATACCCCTCTGTATTCCATTAAGCCAGGGTTTCCGGCACAAGCAGCGTCAACAGAAATGCTTTCTAAGATGGGAGAGCCGTATTTGGCTTTTTCTTTTGCGGAAAGGCTTATTTTTTTAGTATCTTTTCCTTTATAGTCATTATAGCTTTTTTTTAAGGCTAATTCAGCTTCGTTTTTATCAGCAAAAGCTTTGTATTGTGCACCAGTAAAACCATCAATTTGCTTTTTACAAGTATCCCAAGATGAAAAAACACCTGTTTTTTTTCCCTTCCAAACTACATAATATTTTTTCTTCTTACTCATTGTGTAAAATAACCTCTTCTATAACCTTTGGGAAATGTTTATATTCTAATTCATGAACTTTCTTTGCTATAGTCTCTGGAGTATCATCAAATGAAATAGCTGTTTTAGCTTGGAAGATAATAGCACCTTCGTCATAATTTTCATTCACGTAATGTATAGTAATACCTGTTTCAGTTTCATTATTTTCTTTTACAGCATTATGTACGTTCATTCCGTACATTCCTTTTCCTCCATATTTTGGTAACAATGCTGGGTGTATATTGATTATTTTATTAGGGAAAGCTTCCACAATTTTAGAAGGAATACGCCATAAAAAACCAGCTAATACAATAATATCAGCTTCAGCGAGTAAAAAGTTTAAAACAGTGTCATCTTTACTAAAGCTTTCTCTATCAAATAAAGATGCATCAATGTTTAGTCGTTCGCAACGGTCAAAAACTTTGGCACGTTGGTTGTTAGAAAGCACATGAGTAACAATTGCAGTTTTAGTTGAATTGAAGTGTTTTATGATGTTTTCGGCATTGGAACCCGAACCAGAAGCAAAAATAACGATGCGTTTCATGTTAAAATTTAGTTGTTTTGTTACTACAAAAAAAAGAATAATTATTAACAATGGTGGTGTATGTAGCAAAATATTCAGGTATTTTTTTTATTTTAGACATCACATTTTTGAGCAAAAATTAGAATTAATAACTAAGATTTGTATTTTTGCCTCGATTTTAAATTTTAAAACAAACAAATTATGTCAGACATTGCATCAAGAGTAAAAGCAATTATCGTAGACAAATTAGGAGTAGACGATAACGAAGTAACTAACGAAGCAAGCTTCACAAACGATTTAGGAGCAGATTCTTTAGATACGGTTGAGTTAATCATGGAATTCGAAAAAGAATTTGATATTCAAATTCCAGATGATCAGGCAGAAAACATTGGTACTGTAGGTCAAGCGATTAGCTATATTGAAGACGCAAAAAAATAAGATTATATGCAATTAAAACGAGTTGTAGTAACTGGACTTGGCGCATTAACGCCAATAGGAAACAATAAAGAAGAGTATTGGAATAGCTTGGTTAACGGAGTTAGCGGAGCAGCACCTATAACGTATTTTGATGCTGCCAAGTTCAAAACTCGTTTCGCATGTGAGCTTAAAGATTTCAACGCGACCGATTTTATAAACAGAAAAGAGGCGCGTAAAATGGATAAGTTTACGCAATATGCGATGGTTGCTTCAGATGAAGCAATTGCTGATGCTAAGCTAAATCTAGATGATGTTAACAAATTAAGAGTTGGTGTTATTTGGGGAGCTGGTATTGGAGGATTGGAAACGTTTCAAAATGAGGTGTTAAACTATGCTGAAGGAGATGGATCTCCTCGTTTCAATCCTTTTTTTATTCCAAAAATGATTGCAGATATTGCCCCTGGGAATATTTCTATTAAAAATGGATTTATGGGGCCTAACTATACTACGGTATCTGCTTGTGCATCGTCTGCAAATGCTATGATTGATGCTTTGAACTATATTCGACTAGGTCATTGTGATGTAGTTGTAACAGGGGGAAGTGAAGCTGCTGTTACAATTGCAGGTATGGGTGGTTTTAACGCTATGCACGCCCTATCTACTAGAAATGAAAGTCCAGAAACAGCTTCAAGACCATTTGATGCTGAACGTGATGGATTCGTTTTAGGAGAAGGTGCAGGAGCTATAGTTTTAGAAGAGTATGAACATGCTAAGGCTAGAGGAGCAAAGATTTACGCTGAAGTTATTGGTGGAGGGTTATCGTCAGATGCTTACCATATGACAGCACCTCACCCAGATGGAATAGGTGTAATTGCAGTAATGAAAAACTGCTTAGAAAACGCAGGTATAAAACCTGAAGATGTAGATCATATTAATACACATGGGACTTCAACACCTTTAGGAGATGTTGCTGAATTAAAAGCAATATCTGAAGTTTTTGGAGATCATGCAAAGAACATTAATATTAACTCAACAAAGTCTATGACTGGACACTTGTTGGGGGCTGCAGGTGCTATTGAAGCAATAGCATCATTATTAGCAATGGAACATGGTGTTGTTCCTCCAACAATTAATCATGTTAATGTTGATGAAAACATCAATCCAGAATTAAACCTAACGTTGAATAATGCTCAAAAAAGAGATATTAAAGTTGCTATGAGCAACACATTTGGTTTCGGTGGGCATAATGCTTGTATAGCCTTTAGAAAACTAGATTAATCTTTTATGAATTTTCTTCGTAGAATTGTTAAACCCCAAAACAAAGAGGATGAAAACTTCTACTACGAATTAAAAGAGCTGCTTAATTTTAAACCAATTAAGTTATCGTATTATAAAAAAGCATTTACGCACAGATCTTTAAAATTAGTAGATAGTAAAGGGCATCCAATAAACTACGAACGGTTAGAGTTTTTAGGTGACGCTATTTTAGGAACTGTAATTGCTTCCTATTTATTTAAAAAAGTACCTGAAGGAGATGAAGGGTATTTAACACAAATGCGATCTAAAATAGTAAGTAGAGAGCATTTAAATAGCTTAGGTAAAGATCTAGAGTTGATCAGATTTATAAAGAGTAATATTTCTAAAGAGCACGTTAGCAATAATATTCACGGAAATATTTTTGAAGCTCTGGTAGGTGCAATTTACTTAGATAGAGGATACAATTATTGCCACCAGTTTATTTACGAGCAAGTAATAATGCCTTATGTAGATATTGAAAGATTAGAAGGTAAAATATCTAGTTATAAAGGTTTTGTTATAGAATGGTGTCAAAAGCAGAAGAAAAAGTATAAGTTTGAATCATACGAAGACTCAGGTAACCAGAGCAAAAAACATTTTAGTGTACGCGTAAGTATTGATGGTAGTATTGTAGCTAAGGGAAGAGCTACCTCTAAGAAAAAAGCAGAAGAAATTGCTGCTAAAAGGGTTTATTTTGCAATGCAAAAACAAATGCTAAAATCTTAACGTATAAACAATAAACGTTTTCATAAATTTTACATAGTATTTTCTATACATTTCTTAATTTAGCAAAAGCAAATAATTGTTTTTATGCCTATTTACGAGGTGAATATAAATGAGTTTTCTAATTATAATTATAGATTAATTGGAATTCATACAACTCTAAGTGAGTATAAATTAGCGTATTTACTAAATAAATTTTTACAAATTAAATTTAATAGAGCAACTTATGATTTAGATTTTGTTACAAAAGGAAATCAATCATCTTATGCAATATATGAGTATACTAATACGAAATTATATCAAGATTGGTTTTTAATAGCAAATGTATATAAGTCAACTCTTGAAGCAGAATCAATAAGCCTTTTTAATCAAAGTGATTCAATTACACGTTTGATACCAGAAAAGAAGAAGGTTGACTTTTTCTTAAAACTAGAAGGAGATTTTGATCATAACTCAATTGTAAAGATTATAGACATAATAAAAAAAATCCCTCAAATAATAACCTCTTATGAAATAGAGGTAGATTCATTAAAATCGAAAGATTTTTTAATTTTTTAATATATGCCACACAACAAGAAAACAAAAATTGTAGCAACATTAGGACCAGCAACAAATACAAAAGAAATTTTGGCCAATATGGCAGCAGCTGGTGTAAATGTTTTTAGAATTAATTTTTCACATGCCGATTATGAAGTAGTAAAAGAACGCATACGTCAAATACGTGAAATAAATGATGAAAGAGGTTATAACGTAGCAATATTAGCAGATTTACAAGGGCCAAAGCTTAGAGTTGGTGTAATGCAAGAGGGAGTAGAATTAAAAGCAGGTGATACGTTTACTTTTACCACCGAAAAATGTGAAGGAACACAAGAGAAAGCTTTTATGACCTATCAGCATTTTCCAAAAGATGTAAAAGTAGGAGAGAAGATTTTAGTTGATGATGGTAAACTGATGTTTGAAGTAACAGCAACAAATAAAGAAAATGAAGTTGTTACCAAAGTAATAGTAGGAGGAGCATTAAAATCTAAAAAAGGAGTTAATCTTCCAAACACTAAAATTTCTTTACCAGCTTTAACAGAAAAGGATAAAAAAGATGTAGTTTTCGCATTAGAGCAAGAAGTAGATTGGATAGCTCTTTCATTTGTACGAACACCTGAAGACTTACGTATTTTACGTGATATCATTAAACAGAAATCACGTTATAGAGTTCCTGTAATAGCAAAAATAGAAAAACCTGAAGCTGTTGAAAATATAGATGCTTTAATCCCGTATTGCGACGGTTTAATGGTAGCGCGTGGTGATTTAGGAGTTGAAGTACCAATGCAAGATGTACCATTAATTCAAAAAATGTTAGTCCGTAGAGCTAAGCAAGCAAGAATTCCGGTAATTATTGCTACTCAAATGATGGAAACCATGATTGAAAACTCTGTACCAACAAGAGCAGAGGTAAATGATGTAGCAAACTCTATTATGGATGGTGCAGATGCTGTAATGCTTTCAGGGGAAACTTCAGTAGGAAAACACCCAATAAGAGTTATTCAAAAAATGACAGAAATTATTGGAAGTGTAGAATTTTCAGATTTAATAAAAGTTCCGCAAGAGCCACCTCACATCCGTACCAAAAGATTTATAACTAAATCTGTATGCCATCATGCAGCTCTTATGGCAGATGATATTAATGCGGCAGCAATATCGACTTTAACTAATAGTGGATATACTGCTTTTCAAATTTCTGCTTGGAGACCAAAATCACACGTATTAGCGTTTTCATCTGAGAAAAGAATCTTAGGAAAGTTAAACCTTCTGTGGGGTGTTAGAGCCTATTTTTACGATAGAGAACTAAGTACCGATGATACTATTGAAGATATTAACGAAATAGCTAAAGAAAAAGGCTATGTAAAAACAGGAGATTTTATGATAAACTTATCATCAATGCCTGTAAAAGCAAAAGGTATGGTAAACACATTACGTGTTTCTCATATTGACTAAATAAAGACAATAAAATTATACAAAAGCTCAACTTTTAAGTTGAGCTTTTGTATATTCTATAATTTAAGTTTTCGAGTACAAATAATAGCATCGTTAACCACAAAAGGCATTGGCATCATTATTTCACTTCTAGGTCGTATGGTAAACTTAGGATGCGATAATAAATCATTGGATATTTCATTAATTAGAATATCAGGTTGGGTGTTTTTATCAATTGTAAAAGAAATAGTCAAATCTTTATCAGTATTTGCCATTTGATAAATTAATAGCGTTCCTTTATCGGCCGTAAAGGCTTTTCCTTTATCGTACAAAGTTCCGTTAACAGTAAAATTAGTTAACTCTATTTGGGTTTTTGTGTACAACTCATATTTATCAATGTTTCGCGTAGGTGTAATTGTGAATGAAACATTTCGTTGGCTATTAATAATGGTATCTTGATGAATCTTGATGTTAGAAATACGAATGTTTTTATTTTCTGCTTTTTGGTAATAATTAAAAGAAGTATTGTATTTACTTTTTCCAGCCATTAAATCGGCACCACCTTGTTTAGATTCATCATTAAAATATTGTTTCGTGTATCCATCTAATGTTTTATTATGACTAGCCCAATACGAGGTGTTAGTGTCAGAATTTTGAATAAAAACTAAGCTATTAGGCTTTTTCTTTTCTATTGAAAAACCACTATCAAAAGTTGCATAACCAAAAAATAATAACGCAAGAAAACCAGTTAATGTTTGCCATCTGTTTTTAGTTTTTTCCTGATAAAAAACAGGAAGCATCAACCCGAAAAGAAACACTAAAAGTATGGCTGAAATAAATAATGTTTTTAAACCTAGCGCTACAGGAAATAACCGAATCATAGGAGCAATCATATAAATTGTAGGAATAGATATAATTGCAAATAATGCAGCTCTAGATGCTTTGTTAATATTCATGAACAGTAATATTGCTAAAATGAATAAAGAAGCAAAAACAGGAATAATAAAGAAACCCGCTCCTGGTAAATTCATGTAAATTATAACATTTATAACCAATCCAAAAGTTATGGGGGCAATTAGTAAATTGATGGCTTTGGCTTCTTTTAGCTTATTATATACCTTAAAAAGAATCCAAAGATTTAAAAGAACAAAAGAAATAATGTATTGATATCCGTTATAAGTAAAACCATGAAGTATATCTGTATATTGTGGATGGATAATCAACAATAATTGCCACAGCCCGTATGAAATAGCGATGCACAATACTAAAGATACTAGATAAGGAATAAAACCTTTTAATACACCCATTGCTGTCATCTTCTTCTTGTATATACCTACTACAACCAGCACTATAAATAACAAAAAGGCAATGATTAGCATTGGCAGCACCCAAGAAAACGGGTACGTTAGTAACTTAGTAAAAGGAAAGTTTACATAAATGTAATCAGTGTCACTGTTTAAGTTCGTTAAATCAGCATTTGCAAAATACTTTAATGAAGTGGTAAAATAATCTGCTTGATGTAAGAGTGTTTCTCTATTTAATCTTTCGTAGGAATCTTGTTCGGTGTGATAGTCAAAATGATCATCAATAAAAGCAAAATTAAACCCGTTAATATTCCCTTTTTCTCTAAAAACAGTTAAATCCGTATCGTTAGGAAGCTTTTTATATACACCGTACATTAAAGAGTTGGCAGCTGGATAATTTGGGTTTGCATTTAAAAACTCAGTTAATAACGTTTTGTTTTTCCCGTTAGTCTCCATCAACATATAACTAGAACCACCGCTACCACGAGCTTCAAAATTTAGCACTAACCCAACATCTTTTGCCCAAGGATGATTTTCAACAAAAGCTTGTGCGCCTAAAAGCCCTAATTCTTCAGCATCCGAAAAAAGTATAATAATATCGTTTTTAGGTGTCTTATTTGCGGCTAGGTAAGCTCTTATACCTTCTAAAATAGTTACGACACCAGAGCCAGCGTCACTTGCACCTAAAGAGGAGTGTGGATTAGAGTCGTAATGAGTTAAAAGTAATAAAGCTTTTCCGTTCTCAGTTCCTTTAATTTTAGCAATAATATTTTCTGTTGTAGTTGCTGCCCTCCACTTTTTATTAATAGCAGTTTGATATTGAATTTCAGGTTCTAAATTCAGTTTTTGTAACTCTTGAACCAGATATTCTTGTACTTTTTTATGTTCTTCAGATCCAGTATGATGTGGTTTTTGAGAGATGTTTTTTAAATGATACAGTGCATTATCAATTGAAAATTCAGTAGCACTAATTTCTTTTTTTGAAGAAGTTGCACTTGGAAGTATAGTGTAAAAACTCCAGTAAACGGTTAAAATAATAATGAGAACTGCCAGGTAATTTCTTGATGATTTCATAGTAGGACTTTAGTATTTATAAAAGTAAGTAATTTATTTTTTAAGAAGAAAAAACATAATCAATTAAAAATCAGTATATTTAATAGCAAATTTTAAGATTATGGCAATTAAAAGTTTTCAAGGAAAGAGATCGAGTACACCACAAGAAGAGAAGGTGCCAATGCTAGTATCAGATTATATGAGCACAAAGTTAATTACATTTAAAGAAGAACAACCTATTGAAGATGCGATAGATATACTTATTAAGCATAAAATATCGGGAGGACCTGTTGTTAATGAAAAAAATGAATTGGTAGGAATTATTTCAGAAGGTGATTGTATAAAACAAATATCAGAAAGCAGGTATTATAACTCACCAACAGGTAAGAACAACACAGTTGGAAAAGCCATGGTGAAAGAAGTTGAAACGATTGATGGTAATATGAATATTTTAGATGCTGCCAATAAATTTTTAAAATCACGTAGAAGACGTTTCCCTATTGTTCAAAATGGTAAGCTAGCAGGACAAATCAGTCAAAAAGATGTGCTTATTGCAGCCATGAAATTAAAAGGAAACACATGGAAATAATTAATCTTGCTTAACTAATAAGTATAATTCATTCTCTAATACTAAATATCCTTGATCGTATACATAAAAATAGGTGTTACCTGTTTTTGTTGTATAAAGAGATGTAATAAACTTAAAGTCAAAACCTCTATCAAATAATTTACGACGGGTTACTTTAGTTTTACCAGAAGTATTTAATTCGGAAAGAATTTTATAGTTTTTTCGTAAGCGGTTGTTGGTGTTTCGTATTAGGTTCTTACTTTCTTTATTAACTTTATTATTAAAGGCGTTTCGGCAGTAATCAGAACAGAATTTTTTATCAATTCTTCCAATTACTTTCTCACCACACTCTAAACATTTTTTATTTTCCATAATCTGATTTTTTAAGTTCGTACCAGTTAACATCTACACCCTTATAACCAAACTGGTTTATAAACTGTAATCCTATTTTTTGTAGAATTTTGTTAGAACCAATATTTTCTACATCAGCTGCACCATAAATAATATCATAATTCATTTGTTTAAAACCGAAGTCTAAACAAGCAAAAGCAGATTCGGAAGCATAACCTTTACCCCAAAAACGCGGAATAAAACGATAACCAATATCAATAAAATTAGTAAAACCATTTAATGCTTCTTTTTCTCCCGTGTTGAGTTTTAATCCAGACCATCCTATGAATTCTCCCGATGCTTTTTCAAAAGCGGCAAACCTACCAATACCTCTTTCTTTATACTGTTCTTCAAAAAATGTTATGATATCCTCAGCTTGCTTGTAGGTTGTAATAGGGTTCTTTCCTAAATATTTATGCACTTCAGGATTAGAATCTAACTCAAAAATCCCCTCTGTTTCACTTTCTCTAAATTCTCTTAAAATTAAGTGTTCGGTTTCTAAATAAAATTTCATGCTAAATGTTTGTTTTCAAAGGTATAAAATATAATTAAACGATTACATTCAATTACAAACGAAAACAAATGTTTACTAATCGTTTTTAATTTACATGCTGTATCATCTTTGCAGAGTCAATTCGTTTGAATGGCAAATTCTTAACTGTTTAACATTAAAAAAATATTATGAACGCACTAAAAAACAGAGTACAGTTAATAGGTAATTTAGGAAACACTCCAGAAATCATCACTTTAGATTCTGGAAAGAAACTAGCAAAATTTGCTATTGCAACTAATGAGACTTATAAAAATGCACAAGGAGAAAAGATAACCGATACCCAATGGCATAATATTGTTGCTTGGAATAAAACAGCAGAAATAATAGAAAAATACCTAGAAAAAGGAAAAGAAGTAATGATTGAAGGTAGATTGACTTCTCGCTCTTTTGAAGATAAAGAAGGTAATAAACGTTATATAACAGAAGTAGTTTGTAATGAATTATTAATGTTAGGGAGCAAGTAAAAACGACTAAAACACTGATAATCAATATCAAAAAAAATAAAGGTAAATGTAGCTATTTTTTTTAAAAAAATACTTAATAATATTTTTAAAACATGTAATTTTGCCGGCCGTTCCCCCGATGATATCTAATTCGTAAGAATACTCTTAATCCTTATTATTTTAATAATATATAATTATTTATATGAGAAAGTATTTTTTAGTGATTTTTTTGTTGTCATCTTTAAGTTTTTATGCTCAAAAAGAAGTGTGTGAATCTCCAGATGATTCTTTTATGGATGTAAATAGTATAACAAAGTGTACTATAGAACCTGTAAAAAACTCAAAGAAAAAGGCAGATAGACAAATTAAAGTTAAAATATCAGCAAGCAAAAGATATCTTAAAAAAAGAGTCCTTAAAAAAAAGGCACAAGCTATAAATTCAGTTAGTACTTTAAATGTTAACGAGGTTTCAACTACACAACCTGTAGATATTGAAAATAAAAACCTAACATCAGGGTATGAAAATAATTTAACAAGAATAACAGAAATGTTATCTAAAGAAGAGTTATCAAAAGCAACTAAACTTTATTATACAGAAAAAATACCTTCTTTTGATAAATGTAAAAATACCAAGAAAAAAGAGAGACTTGATTGTTTTAATTTAGAGATGGTTAATCACATTAATAAACATTTTCGCTATCCAGGAGAAGCTGTAAGAAACCAAATTCAAGGAGAAGTTTGGATTCGTTTCGTTATAGATAGAGATGGTTATGTAACAAATATTAAAACTTTAGGCCCTGACGGAGGAGAAATTCTTAATGAAGAAGCAAAACGAGTGGTATCTATGCTACCTCGCTTCGAACCAGGGAAAAATAATGGAAAACGTGTACCTGTAAAATATGGTTTTCCAATAAACTTTTCATTAGAAGAATAAAAATCAATTAAATTTAAAATGTTAAAAAAACAATTAGTAATGATTGTTTTTACCTTGGCTATGCTATCAAGTTATGCTCAGGTAAAAATATCAGGTTCTGTGTATGATGAATATTTAGAACCGTTTTACAATGCAAAAATTTCAAATGGAGAAACATTTGTTGTTTCAGATGAAGAAGGAAATTTCTCAATCGTTTTACCGAGCAATACGTTACCTCAAACAATAACAATTTCTGCTTTTGGGTTTAATACAGAAGAGGTTTCAATTGTTTCTTTCGAGAAAAAAGTAAATGTTGTTTTAAAAGAAAACTTGTTATTAGACCAAGTCGTTATATCAGCTTCTAGAACACCAGAAAAAATTATTGAATCTCCTGTTACCATAGAAAGATTAGGGTTAACCGATATTAAAAAGAGTAGCTCAAATTCATTTTATGATGCCTTGGTAAACTTAAAAGGTGTTGATGCTAGAGAAGTTAGTTATGGATACAAATCTATAAACACTAGAGGATTTGCTGATTTTAATAATTCAAGGTTTGTTCAGTTAGTAGATGGTATGGATACAGCAGCACCAGCTTTAAATACTAGTGCTGGTAATTTATCTGGTGTATCAGAACTAGACATTTTAAGTGTAGAGATACTACCAGGAGCATCCTCTGCATTATATGGTGCCAATGCTTATAATGGTATTATGATAATGGATACCAAAAACCCTTTTAATCATACAGGAATAAGTGTTTTAGCAAAAGGAGGAATGACCAGTCAAGAAGCAGCAGGAAACAGTCCTTTTTATGATGTAAGTACTCGAATGGCCTATAAGTTTAGTGATGCTTTCGCTGCAAAAGTAAACTTCTCTTATTTTGAAGCAGAAGAATGGCATGCTACCGACAATAGAAACAAAAGAATTGACACCAACGAAATTATTAATGGAAGTTTTGATGCTCCTTTAAGCTTAGATTATGATGGTGTAAATATGTATGGAGATGAAGATTTTGCTGATTTAGCTAGCTCAACTCCTGTGCTTGTATATTTAGGGTATTTAGATGCTTCATCACTAGATGAAGATTCTACATTAAACTTCCCTGTAGGAACACATATTAGTAGAAAAGGGTATTCAGAAAGAGAATTAGTTAAAGATTACAAATCTAAAAACTTAAAATTTTCAACCTCTTTACATTATAGACCCTTTAAAGATGAATCATTAGAAATTCAATTAGCTACAAGAATAGCAATGGGAGATAATATGTTTCAAGGAGCTGCTTCAAGGTTTGCGCAACGTAACTATTATATTGGACAATCTAAATTAGAAATAAAAGGAGATAATTTCTTTGTAAGAGGTTATTATACACGTAATGACGCTGGTGATACTTACGATTTAACAAGAACAGCTCAAAGACTAAATTCTTTAGCTGATGCTAAGATTCCTGTTTTATCTGGTACAACTTACAGACCAAGCTGGGGAGATTATTATGCAATACAGTATATGGATTTAGTTAATAATAACTCATCTTTAATAGGAGCTTCAGGTAATCCTTTTAATGTAAGTGATGTTGATTCAAGAGTTATAGCAATGTCTAGAGAATTTGCAGATCAATATAGGTTAAACCCAGGTACTGCTGAATTTACCAATGGGTTTAATTCAATTACATCAACCTTAATAACTGAAGGAGGTAGTAAAATTTACGATAAAAGTGCTTATGCGCATGTAGATGCAAACTACAACTTTAGAAGCTTACTTAATGATTGGGCAGATGTTCAAGTAGGAGGTTCTTATAGAAACTATAATCCAGAATCAAAAGGAACAATATTTAATGATGCTAACGAAGAAATTAGTATTGAAGAATATGGTTTTTATACTCAACTTCAAAAGAAATTTTTAAATGACAGATTAAAGTTTACAGGTTCTATCCGTTACGATAAATCTGAGAATTTTTCTCCAAACTATTCTCCAAGATTAGCGCTTAATTATGCTTTAGGAGAAGAAAAACTACATATAATTAGGGCATCTTATCAAACAGGTTTTAGAAACCCAACAATTCAAGAACAATATATGTTTTTGCCTTCTGCAAGAAAAACTACTATAGGTTCTACAGCAGATAACCTAAGAAGAATAGGCATCCCTACTGTTAGTAGATATGAAGATCCTACTACGGGTAATACTGTAACAGAAAATTCTATTACGACAGGAGATGATATAATTAATAATGCTTTATTAACAAGATCTGTATATGATTTAGATTTTATTAACGATAAAGGACAAAATATTAAATCTGATTATAAAGAGATACAACCAGAAGAGGTAAAAACATTTGAATTAGGTTATAGAAGCCTTTTAAACATTAATGATACTAATTTAGATATAGATTTTAACGCTTTTTATAGTATCCATAATGACTTTGTATTCTTTCAAGATGTAGTAGTGCCTAATATTGGAAATGTTATAGCAACAGGACAATTAGACCCTTTAGCTGCTGAAGCAGTTAGAACGGGAAGTGTAACAGAGTTTAACTTAATAACCAATGCTAAATCTAAGATAAACTCTTATGGTGTGGGTGTAGGGCTTAACACAAAGCTATTTAGAAACTTTAATATAGGTGCAAATTATAACTTCACAGATTTTGAAATGAAAGAAGATTTAGATTTTGGATCTTTTGAACCTAACTTTAACACACCAAAACATAGTGTTAAAATCCAGTTTGGTAATGAAAAGCTTTTCAAAAATTTTGGATTTAACATCAATGCACGATGGAGAGATAAATACAGATGGGTGTCTACTTTTGTAAAGGGAGATGTAAAAGCAAGAACTGTTTTAGATGCACAATTAAATTATCGTGTACCTAGTTTAAAATCGAAGTTTAAAATAGGTGGAACAAATTTATTTGGAGAAGAATATCAACATGCTCCTGGTTTAGGAAACATAGGTAGTTTGTATTATCTTTCTTGGATTATTAATAACTAAAATAATAGTATTTTGCATACAAAAAACGAGCTAATTAAATTAGCTCGTTTTTTTTAGTTAAAAACTCATACTTAATTGAATACGTTTTCTTGTAATATCTACCTCCAATACCTTAACTTGAACGTGTTGATGTAAACTTACATGTTCGTTAACATCTTTTACAAAAGAATCAGAAAGGTTAGAAACATGTACCAAACCACTTTCTTTAATACCTATATCAACAAAGCAACCAAAATTTGTAATGTTATTTACAATTCCGGGTAGTACTATGCCTGTTTGTACATCATCTATTGTTTTAATATGTTCGTTAAAACTAAAAGCTTTGGCTTTTTCACGAGGGTCTAATCCTGGTTTTTCTAACTCTTTTACAATATCTTGTAGCGTAGGTAACCCGTAAGAATCGGTTACATATTGCTGGAGCTTAATTTGTTTTAAAACAGAAGAATTACCAATCAAATCATCTACTTTTTTACCAACGTCTTTGGCTATTTGTTTTACTAAAGCATAGCGCTCTGGATGTACAGCAGAATCATCTAGTGGATTATCGCTGTTTTTAATTCGTAGGAACCCAGCAGATTGCTCAAATGCTTTTCCTCCCAAACGAGGGACTTTCTTTATTGTTGTTCTATTGGAAAAAGCTCCATTTTCATTTCTGTAATTCACTATGTTTTCAGCCAATTTAGGGCCAATACCAGAAACATAACTTAACAGAGAAGCACTAGCAGTGTTAATGTTAACACCTACTTTGTTTACACAATGTTCTACTACAGTGTCTAATGATTTTTTTAGTTGTGTTTGGTCTACATCATGTTGATATTGCCCAACCCCAATCGATTTTGCTTCTATCTTTACCAGTTCAGCTAAAGGGTCAGCTAATCTACGACCGATTGAAACAGCTCCACGAACAGTTACATCATAATTAGGGAACTCATCTCGTGCAATTTTAGAAGCCGAATAAATAGAAGCACCAGCTTCACTTACAACAAATACTTCTACGGGATTTTTAAAATATACACTTTTTACCAATCGTTCAGTTTCTCTTGAAGCGGTTCCGTTACCTATAGCAATAGCTTCTATTTTATAAGCATTAGCTAAAGAGCTAAGTTTATTTATTGCTTCTTTTGATTGATGTTGAGGTGCGTGTGGAAAAATAGTTTCGTTATGTAATAAATCTCCTTGAGCACTTAAACAAACCACTTTACACCCTGTTCTAAATCCTGGATCAATAGCTAAAATTCGTTTTTCACCAAGAGGAGAGCCTAATAGTAATTGTTGAAGGTTTTTAGCAAATACCTTAATGGCATTTTCATCTGCCTTTTCTTTAGCTATAGACAAAGCTTCATTTGATAATGCAGGAAAAAGCAAACGCTTATAAGCATCAGCAATAGCTAATTCAATTTGTTCAGCACATTCGTTATGCGAACGAATAATTCTGTCTTCTATTTTTTGAATAGCTCGTTCATCATCAATACTAATTTTTACACGAATAAAACCTTCTTTTTCGGCGCGCAAAATAGCTAACAATCGATGTGAAGGAATGCGATTTAGATTTTCTTCCCAGTCAAAATAATCTTTAAATTTTTGGGCAGCATCCTCGTCTTTTTTAGTTTTGATAACCTTGGTAGCAATGGTTGCAAAACGCTCTAATTGGTAACGAATGTTATTACGGACATCCGTTCGTTCGTTAATCCATTCAGAAATAATATGACGGGCACCTTCTAAAGCATCGTCTATTTGTTCTACTTCGTTCGAAAGGTATTTTGAAGCAGTAAATTCCAAATCGTTTACTCGCTGACTCATAATCATCTTCGCCAACGGTTCTAACCCGTTTTTACGAGCTGTTTCTGCTTTGGTTTTTCGTTTCTTTTTATAAGGAAGGTATAAATCTTCTAGTGTAGTTAAGTCTTCTGTCTTTTCAATTTTTGCTTTTAACTCATCGGTTAAAACTTCTTGCTCCTCTAAAGCTTTTAAAATGGCTGCTTTCCGTTTCTCAATTGCTTCAAACTGTTCTTTAAGTTGTACAATTTGACCTATTTCAACTTCATCTAAATTACCTGTTTTTTCTTTTCGGTAACGGGATATAAAAGGAATGGTACAATCTTCATTTAATAATTCAATCGTATTTTGAATTGATTTTTGTGATATTTGCGTACGAGAGGTTATATAGGAGATAAGTTGCATTGAAAATTATTTTAAATAAAAAACCTCGCATGAATAGCGAGGTTTCAAATATAGTAAAAGGTTAATTTATCTTGTGAATTTTCTTAAGTGATATGTTTTGTCGCTAGGGGTATAATCACTTCTAATATAAAAATCTTTATATTTAAAAATAGTGTAGGCAATATCGCTTTTTCTAGGGGTACTTTTTATTTTATCAAAAATATTCCTAGGTATTTTGGTGTCTTTAATGTGCTCAAAACCTGTGTCAAATAAACATTCAATTTGAGTTGATTTTGTATTGGTGAAAGAATTATATGCAAACATGGTAGGGTTAAAGAAAAGGTTCACATTTACACTTCCTAGGCTAGCTATTGGTCCACCTATTCCTCCAAAACCTGCCATCATCATTGGAGCAGCAGACCTTTGTTCAACATACCCCCCTAAAGTAAACAAGTAACTGTTTTTATTTTTAATGACTGAAACACCAATTTTACCAGTAGTTATTTTACGTAAAAATTTCTTAGTTTTTTCTAGCTCTCTATAACCGTTATAAAAGCCTCCTTTTTGAATGATTGGAGAGTTTTTAAAGAGTATTTCCTCATCTTTACTAGCAGCATATTCTTTTATAAAATTCCCAGTTGCTAAGTCTAAGATGTACATTGATAAAACATCCTTCGTAGCTGCTACTACTGCTATTTTATTGTCAAAAATAAAAGAATTGGTTTTTTTTCTTCCTGATTTAATATTAGAAAGAGGTTTGTTGAAAGTTGCTGTTGAAACTTTATAGTTTGTTAAGTTTACAGTAAATAATTGAGTTATATTTTTATTATTATCAAAAGAAATAATAAGGTTATTATCTTTTAAATACATTTTGGCAGTCTCAGAAACTGATTCAATCGAGTTAGGTGTATTTTCTTCAAACTTTTTGATAGGTGAGTAGTTAAAAGGTAATAACAGATCTACAACTCTTACTTTTTTATTCTTTTCGTTAAGAAGTCTTAGCTCAGAAATGTCTAGTGGAATGTATTGTAAGTTACCATCTTCATTAATATAGTTTAGATATACATTGCCATTTATTTTGTTTCCAGAAATGATATAAAACTTATTTTTTAATGATATTGTTTGGATAAAAGTTTGTCCAGAAGGAAGTAAAAACTCTTTTACTGTGTTTTTTTTATTATTAAAAGAAAAACTTACTGCAGCAAATTGTGTGTTACTTTTATTGGTTAAAAATATTTTATATTCATTATTGTAAATACTGCTTCCCAAAAGTATTTTATACTTCCTTTTCTTAGTTTCAGATGAAAGTTGACCGGTTAATTTAAAATCGTCATTAAATTTATATGCGTAGACATTTTTAGCATCAGCAATTAAAATAGCCAAGTCATTATTTTCAGTATTTACAACAGGAATTACATCTTTAATGTCTGTTGAGTTTTCTTTTAAAAAGTTTTTAAAACTAGCAATTTCTGTTTGAGCAAATAAAGAATTACACATAAATCCTATTAAAAACAGGATGTTGATACAATTTTTTTTCATTTTTAGTTATTAAGAGGTATAAAAAACCTCGCATTTAAGCGAGGTTGCGAATATAATAAAAGCTGTTTTTTGTTTAGGCTATAAACTCTCCGTTATTCACCTTTTCAGAAGGTTGAACAAAAGCTAATTTACCATCAGGAGTATCTGTCATTAAAATCATTCCTTGACTTTCTACACCACGTAATTTTCTAGGAGCTAAATTACACAGTACAGATACTTGCTGACCAACGATATCTTCTGGTTTAAAGCTTTCTGCAATACCAGAAACAATGGTACGTGTATCAATACCAACATCGACGGTAAGCTTCAGTAGCTTTTTTGTTTTAGCTACTTTTTCAGCAGCAACAATAGTCCCTATTCGAATATCCATTTTGGTAAAGTCGTCAAATTGGATAGTTTCTTTTTGAGGTTCTACTACTTTGTTAGCAGCTTCATTTGCTTTCTTGGTAGCTTCTAACTTATCTAACTGTGTTTGAATTGTAGTATCTTCAATTTTAGAAAATAATAATTCAGCTTTGTTTACTTGATGGCCTTCAGGTAATAAAACATCTTTTTCAGCTACATCATTCCAAGCAAGCGTAGTATCAATATTTAAAATTGACTTTAATTTACTTGAAGTAAACGGTAAAAAAGGTTCTGATAACACAGCTAAACCTGTTGCGATTTGCAAGGCAACGTTCATAATAGTTTTGGTGCGCTCTTCGTCAACTTTAATTACTTTCCATGGCTCTTCGTCAGCTAAATACTTGTTACCTAATCGAGCTAAATTCATCATTTCTTGAGATGCTTCTCTAAAACGATAACGTTCTATAGATTTAGCAATTATATCAGGGAACTGTTTTAATTGTTCTAAGGTATCTTTATCAACTTCTGATAAATCACCAGCTGCAGGAATTACTCCGTTGTAGTATTTGTTTGTTAATACTACCACACGATTGATGAAATTTCCAAAAATAGCAACTAACTCATTATTATTTTTAGCTTGAAAATCTTTCCAAGTAAAATCATTGTCTTTATTTTCAGGAGCGTTAGCTGTTAAGGTATAACGTAACACATCTTGTTGATTTGGAAACTCTTCTAAATACTCGTGTAACCAAACAGCCCAATTTTTAGAAGTTGATAGTTTATTTCCTTCTAAATTTAAAAATTCGTTAGCTGGTACATTTTCAGGTAAAATAAAATCACCATGAGCTTTTAACATAGCAGGGAAAATAATACAATGAAATACAATATTATCTTTACCAATAAAGTGTACTAATTTGGTATCGTCTTTTTTCCAATAATCTTCCCAGTTTTTACCTTCACGAGCAGCCCATTCTTTAGTAGAAGAGATATAACCAATAGGCGCATCAAACCAAACATATAAAACTTTTCCGTCAGCACCTTCAACAGGAACAGGAATTCCCCAATCTAAATCACGGGTTACTGCACGAGGACGTAGTCCGTCATCAATCCATGATTTACATTGCCCTAATACGTTAGGTTTCCAATCATTTTTATGACTTTCTAAAATCCACTCACGTAAAAAAGCTTCGTGTTTATCTAAAGGTAAAAACCAATGTTTAGTTTCTTTTAAGGTAGGAACATTTCCAGTAATAGCTGATTTAGGATTAATTAAATCTGTAGCATTATGACTTGTCCCACATTTTTCACATTGGTCTCCATAACTTTCTTCATTTCCACATTTAGGGCATGTACCAATAACAAAACGATCTGCTAAAAATTGATTAGCTTCTTCATCATACAATTGTTGCGTAACTTCTTCAACAAAT
Organism: Tenacibaculum sp. TB-53; assembly: GCF_059716285.2. NCBI lineage: Bacteria > Pseudomonadati > Bacteroidota > Flavobacteriia > Flavobacteriales > Flavobacteriaceae > Tenacibaculum > Tenacibaculum sp. TB-53. The sequence goes on from NZ_CM202790.1 coordinate 2,956,169, forward strand.
TCACCATCATTGTATAATTTGATAAAGAAATCTGAAGCTGTTTTATGATGAATTTCAGCCGAGGTACGCGAGTAATTATCAAAAGAAATACCGAAATCTTCAAACGATTTTTTAATGATTCCGTTGTACTTATCAATAATAGCTTGTGGAGTAACACCTTCTTTTTTAGCACGCATTGGTATCGCAACTCCGTGTTCATCAGAACCACAAATATAGGCTACGTCTTTTCCTTTTTGACGCAGATAACGCGCATAAATATCTCCAGGAACATACACTCCTGCCAAATGACCAATATGGATTGGGCCATTTGTATAAGGTAATGCTGCTGTAATTGTATATCTTTTTGGTGTACTCATGTTTTTCTACTAAAATTAAAGCGCAAAAGTACGAAAAAGCAATTTTTTATACTGTTATAAATTAGGTACATTTGATGGACTTTAGACTTTTAAAGTCAAGAAAAGAGACTTGTTTATGGAAAAAAGAATTTTTACCTTATTTTTTATACTGATAATTATATCAGGTTATGCACAAAATAAAACAATGAAGTTAACCACACCACCCTATTTGCAAAAAGGAGATACGATTGCAATTGTTGCTCCTGCTGGAATTTTAAAGAACCGTAAGCATACTATTGATAAGGCTAAAAGTTTAGTAGAAAGCTGGGGGTTAAAGGTAGTGTATGGGAAGCATATGTTTAATCAGAATGATCATTTTGCAGGTACTGATGAAGAACGTTGTCAAGATTTTCAAGACGCGTTAGACAATCCTAGTATTAAGGCAATTTGGAGTGCACGCGGAGGATATGGTTCTGTGAGGATTTTAGATAGATTAGATTTTACTAAGTTTAAAAAACATCCAAAATGGATTATTGGATATTCTGATGTTACAGCATTTCATAATCATATTCATAATTTAGGTATTGAAACAATGCATGCGATGATGGGAACAAGTATGGAAGAAGATCCAAAAGATCTTGTGCAAACAATCGCTACTTTTAAGAAAGCATTATTTGGAGAAAAATTACGCTATGAAGTTCCTGCTTCACAAGAGAATAAAGTAGGTGAGGTTTCAGGAGAATTAGTGGGTGGTAATATTGCTATTTTGGCTTCGATGTTAGGGTCGGACAGTCAAATTTCTACAGATGGAAAAGTTTTGTTTATTGAAGAAATAGGAGAATATAAGTACTCGATAGATAGAATGTTACAAAGTTTAAGGCGAGCAGGGTATTTTACTAAAGTTAAAGCGATTATTGTGGGAGATATGACTAAGATTAAGAGAAATACCACTCCTTGGGGAAGTTCAATAGAACAATTAATTTTGGACGTTGTTCCTAAAGATATCCCTATATTATTTAATTTTCCTGCAGGTCATGAACCAGATAATAGAGCATTGATAATGGGTAGAGAAGTTAAATTATCGATAAGTAAGAATAAGCAGTGTTTGGTAGAATTTAATTAACTGTTTTTTGTTTTACATGTGTTTATTCCTAACAACTTGTATAGTGGGCAAAAATTTATTAAACTAGTAACCAAAAGTATAATTGCTAATACAAGTAAGATATTACCAAAAATTCCTGTAATAAATTCAAAGTAAGATAGCATAGCTATTATAAGAGCAATGAAAGTTCTAATAGCTTTATCAATGTTTCCTATGTTTTTTTTCATGATAAAAAGATTTACGGTTACTCAAATATAAGTTTTTAAATGGCACAACACAATGAACTTGGTAAGAAGGGAGAGCAACTAGCAATAGATTATCTTGTTAAAAATGGGTACACTATTGTTGAAAAAAATTACTGTTTCCAAAAAGCAGAGGTTGATATTATTGCTCAAAAAAAAGATGTATTGGTTGTTATTGAGGTTAAAACAAGATCTACATCTTATTTTGGAAATCCACAAGACTTTGTGAACTCAAAGAAAATAAAGCTATTAGTTACTGCTATTGATAATTATGTAAATGAACGAGGGTTAGATGTTGAAATACGGTTTGATATCATTGCTATTATTAAACAACGAAATGAGTTTGTAATAGAGCATATTGAAGATGCATTTTTATATTTTTAAAAAAGAAAAAGCTCAACAAATTTGTTGAGCTTTTTCTTTACGTTATATTGATATTTATTTTTTATCGCTATTGAAATATTTTTCTACGTCTTCAACGTGATCAGGCATAGCAATAATATTTTTGTCTTTGTCTAATACGAAATAAGACGGAGTACCAAGTAGGTTATATTTTTTTACGGTTTCGTTGTCAAACTTATACTCAGGATGTGTTCCAATAGCATTGTGCCATCCTGGTAAATTCTTAACAAACTCGTCCCATTCATTTTCTTCATTTTCAATACCAAAAGAAACTACCGATACTTCTTTATGAGTTTGCATAAACTTATAAAGTTCTGGAATTTCTTTTATACAGTGTGGGCAACCAGTACTCCAGAATACTAACAAATACTTGTTTCCATCATTTAATGTTGATAATTTATATTCTTTATCTCCTTCTTTCCAAGAAAAATCAGGCGCCACTCTACCTACTGTTGCAAGTAAGATGTCTAGTTTTTCCTTTTTAAAATCAACATCTTGATCTTCAGCAGGAAGTTTGTCATAATATTCAGCAAACATCCAGTCTACTGCAGGCCCGTTACGTTTTTCAGTAAGAGCACTAATTAAATAATCGATAACTGCTTTTTCTAACTTGTCAGAAGAAATTTTCTTCATAACATTGGTAATAGATTCCTTTATTAATTTTTGTTGAACATCCTTATCTTCTGAATAATTTAGGTAAAAAACATAATCGTTAATTCGGTCAATCAAAAAAGAAGAATTGTATAGTTTGTCACTTTTAAAATCTACATATTCAAAAAAGTTTTCACTAGTAGCAGATAAATAATCTTGAACGTTATCATGAGGGTTAGATGAATTATAACGGCGAGAGGCTTTTATAAAACTATTTACTAACATTCCTTCAGACTTATTTTCATACATTTCTTGAACATCTTCTAACTCTTTAAGCTCTTTTTTGTATGCTTTTTTTGTGTCTTTTGATTTAGTTTCAATATAAGAAGCTTGTAATGAATCTATCTTTTTTTGAACAGCATTATATGCTTGTAAGTATTCATTGTATAATTTGTTTTCTCTAGAGCTAGTAAATAAAACCGATTGGTCCGGATATTTTGGATTAAAAACAAATTCAACATTTTCTTTATTAAAGAAAAAATCAACAAAACCTGCACCAGAATTTCTATAAGTAGCTCTGTAAGCACCTGGAGTTGCTGTATTAGGTAGTTCAAAACTAAATTTACCTAAAACTTGTTTTTCACCGCTTATAGCTACAGTATCAAATTTAATGGTGGCATTGGCAAGAAACTTTTGTTTTGCTCCCTCAATTTTATATAAAATAACCCAATCTCCTTTGTCTGGAGGGGTCATGGTACCTTTAACAGTATACTGTGCATTTGCAAGTGATGTGGTGAATATTAATAGAGCCAGTAATTTTTTCATCATAATATTTAAAAAGGGTTATTAATAAGGTTTTAAAACTAGTCATTTACGAACTTCTATCCAAGAAGTGTACCACTTTTATTTTATCTTGTGTATTTTAGAAACGTTTTTTTAATCATTTGAAAACATGAACTTTAAAGAACAAATATTTTGGGTAACAGGTGCGTCTTCAGGAATCGGTAAATCTCTAGTCATTGAGTTATCTAATTATGAAGCAAAATTAATTATATCATCAAGAAATGAAAGCATTTTAAGAGAAGTGAAAAAGAGTTGTAAATTTCCTGAAAAAGTTATGATTTTGCCTTTAGATTTAGAAGATTATGAAAACCTTCATGAGAGGGTAATCAAAGCAATTTCATTTTTTGGAAGAGTAGATGTTTTAGTGAACAACGGAGGAATAAGTCAACGATCGCTAGTGAAAAATACTTCAATAAAAGTTGATAAACGTTTGATGGATGTTAATTATTTAGGAACTGTGGCGCTTACAAAAGCCTTGTTACCTCATTTTATTGAAAATAAATCAGGGCATTTTGTTGTAACTACGAGTATTGTTGGTAAAATAGGAACTCCATTACGTTCTACGTACGCTGCTACGAAACATGCTTTACATGGTTTTTTTGATAGTTTGAGAGCAGAACATTATAAAGACAACATTGCTGTTACTTTAATTTGTCCAGGATTTGTAACTACCAATGTGTCGAAAAATGCATTAACAGGAAATGGTACCCCGCAAAGTACAATGGACATAGCGACAGCAAATGGTATAGATCCAGATAGATTTGCTAGAATGATGTTAAAAGCTATAAAGAATAAAAAAGAAGAAGTTTATATAGCAGGTGTGAAGGAAAAGTTAGGTGTATATACGAAACGTTTTTTCCCTAAGTTATTATCAAAAATGATTCGGAAATTAAGTGTTACTTAATCAAAAAAATTAATTAGTTCAAAATAATTAATGATGGCTTCTTTCATTAAAACAGATTGTTCCCCAGGTTTTAAATTAGGTAATTCTGTTAAAGTTTTATAATGAGGCCATCCATCGTCATCAAAAAAATCGAATTCATAGTATCCGTAAGGTTCTAACAACTTACAAATAGCAATATGCATAAGGTTGACCTTTTCATCTTTTTTAAACTTACGATGCCCTTGTCCCAATTCTTGAACGCCAATTAGGTAGATAACTCCATCTATATTAAGCTCATCACCGTCAGCAAATTGTTGTGATAATTGAGTTATTACAAAATCCCACTTTTCTTTTAAATTGATTTCTTTTGCCATTTGTGCTTTTTGAAAAAGCAAAGATACAAATGAGTTATGTATATTTGAGCATAGATTTTATAGTAGAAGGCTTTTATATTTATGAATACTTTTGATATTATTATTGCAGCATTACTACTTTTTGGCTTTGTAAGAGGTTTAATGAAAGGGTTGTTTGTAGAGGTTGCTTCACTAGTTGCTTTGGTTGCAGGAGTTTATGGGGCTATCCATTTTTCATACTTTATTGGAGATTGGTTGAAAACTAGTGTTACTTGGGATGAAAAGTATATTTCTTTGGCGGCTTTTGCTGGAACTTTTGTGGTAATAATTGTAGCTATAGCACTATTAGGAAAAATTTTAACCAAAATAGCTGATTTTGCAGCTTTAGGAATTTTGAACAAAATTTTAGGTGGTGTTTTCGGTGCTTTAAAAATTGGATTAATTTTAAGTGTAGTTTTTATTTTCTTCGGAAAAATGAATGATACTATTCCGTTTGTAAAAGAGAAAAGCCTAGAAGAGTCTATTTTATTTAAGCCAGTAAAGAATATTGCTCCAACGATTTTTCCTTCGATTATAAAAGACCAAGAAACACAAGAAAATGAAGATAATAAAGAGCTAGAAATAACAATATAAAAGCAGATAATCTTTTTACTCAATTTTATATTTAGTCTAAATGATAAATTTCCATAATATCTTCTAAGATTTGCTCAAAATCGATATTTAAATCGATGAGGTTTCCTGTTTTGATATCAAAAACCCAACCGTGTACTTTTAGACCTCTATCTCTGTATGCTTTTTGTACAGCAGCAGTTTTAATAAGGTTAACACATTGCTCTTGTACGTTTAAATCAACCAAACGATCGTAGCGGGCATCTTCATCTTCTATTGCATTTAGTTCCTCTTTGTGTAAACGGTATACATCTCTGATATAGCGTAGCCATGGATTTAGCAATCCTAAATCAGCAGACTGCATTGCGGCTTTAACTCCGCCACATGAGTAGTGACCACAAACCACAATATGATTTACTTTTAAATGTTCAACAGCATATTCAATAACGGAAGCAGAATTTAAATCGATTGCAGGAACCATATTAGCAATGTTTCTGTGTACAAAAACGTCACCAGGGCTTAGTCCCATCAAATCTTCTGCTGAAACTCTACTATCAGAACAACCTATATACAAAAGCTCTGGACTTTGTCCTTCGTTTAATTTTTTAAAGTAATCTTTATTGGTAGACAGTTTACTTTTTACCCACTCTTTATTATTTGCAAAAATTTTAGATAGATTCATTAGTATAAAATGTTTGTTAGAAGAATCTTTAGCGGTTGCTTATATACTAAGCATAACAGTTTTCGAAGTTAATAAAAAAGAGAACCTAAAACTAAGTTTAGATTCTCTTTATAATATAATTTAAAATTGGTGTTCTTTATTCAAAAAAAGTAACAGCCCCATCTTTAATGTCGTACATAGCTCCAACAATCATGATTTCACCGTTGTTATGCATTTCAGCTAAAACTTCACTTTCGTTTAAAATTCGGTCGATAGTTAAATGTACATTCTTTTCGGCAACGTTATTTACAAACTCTATATTAGATGAGTTTCTTAAGCTTTCGTCTTTAGGTTCAGTGACAGCTTCAACAGCAGGTTTAATTTTACCCAACATGTTGGTTAAGTTACCTAACTGAGCATTGTCACAAGCTCCTTTAACAGCTCCACAACTAGTATGTCCTAACACAACGATTAATTTTGTGCCAGCTAATTTACAAGCAAACTCCATACTACCTAAAATATCTTCGTTTACAAAATTACCGGCAATTCTTGCGCTAAAAATATCACCTAAACCTTGATCAAAAACTAATTCGGCTGAAACTCTAGAATCAATACAACTTAAAATAGTAGCAAAAGGAAATTGCCCTTCTCTAGTATCGTTGACTTGCTCTAATAAATTACGATTAGCTTTTAAGTTATTTTGAAATCTTAAGTTTCCTTCTTTTAAATATTGTAATGACTTTTCAGGTGTCATAGTGGCTTGTGTTTCTTTAGTATGTGCTTTCATTATATTTTTATAAGATTATTTATGTCGTTTTAAGAATTTACGAAGTTAAAAAGTTTATGCTGCTTTTGGCCTAAGTTTAAAAAACTTAATAAAACTTTCTGGGTTTTCTACAATACCACGTTCTGAAATAAGTTTAATATTAATATTTCTTTCTTTAGCTTTAAAAGCAAAGTCTTCTAAAATTTCGATAATGTCGTTATCTAAGTATCTAGTTTTTCTTACATCTAATTCTAAATGAGTGTTTTCAGGTAAGCTATCTAATTCTTTTAAAATAGCTCCTTTGTTAAAGAAAGTAACCTCTTCTGCAAGTGTCATTTTTATCTTGTGTATTCCGTTGCTTTTATCCTCAATATGTAAGAAGTGAGAGTTTTGGTAACTTTTTATCAAAATAACAAAAACACCGACAGCTAATCCTAAAGAAATTCCTGTAAGTAAATCAGTAAAAACAATACCTAAAACTGTTACAATAAAAGGAATGAACTGTTTCCATCCTAAAATAAACATTTGCTTAAATAAACTTGGTTTGGCTAATTTATAACCTACTACTAATAATATAGCTGCTAATACAGATAATGGAATTTTATTTAATAAAGTAGGTATTAGTATTACTGAAATTAATAAGAAGAAACCATGTATAATCGCAGACATTTTAGATTTACCTCCTGATTGAATATTTGCAGAACTTCTTACAATTACTTGAGTAATAGGTAGCCCTCCAATTATACCAGATAAAATATTTCCTGTTCCCTGTGCTAGTAATTCTCTGTTTGTTGGGGTTACATTTTTTTCAGGATCTAATTTGTCAGTAGCTTCAACACAAAGTAGCGTTTCTAAACTGGCTACTAGTGCAATTGTAAATGCGGTTACCCAAACTTCGTAGTTGGCAATAGCACTAAAATTAGGAAAGGTAAATTGCCCTAAGAAAGAATCAAAACTTTCAGGAATAGGTACGCTTACTAAATGAGATGCTTGTATTGCCAATGTTTCATTTCCTTGTGTTAGAGTAAAAAAGACAATTCCCATAACAACTGCTACTAATGGTCCTTGAATTAACTGAAATATTTTTCCTTTTTTACTTAAAACTCTATCCCAGAGAATTAATATTGCTAATCCAATAAAACCAATAATCATTGATCCTATAGTGATATTGTCAGTAATACTTAAAAGAGCTGAAAAAGTATTCTCTCCTGAAGGTTCAATAAAACTATCAGCACCTTCTGGTTCAGCGTCATATCCGAAAAAATGAGGAATTTGCTTTAAGATAATAATAATACCAATACCAGTAAGCATTCCTTTAATTACAGATGATGGAAAATAATAGCCAATTACACCAGCCTTAAGAATACCAAAAAGAATTTGGATAATTCCACCTAGTACAACTGCAACTAAGAAGTTTTCATAACCACCTAAATTACCAATAGCAGTTAATACAATGGCAGCTAAACCAGCTGCAGGACCGCTAACTCCTATTTTAGAGCCACTCAAGGCACCTACTACAATACCTCCTACAATTCCTGCAATTACACCAGAAAAAAGAGGAGCTCCACTAGCCAAAGCAATACCTAAACATAAAGGTAAGGCAACAAAGAATACGACAATACTTGCGGGCAAGTCGCTTTTAATAGTTTTAAACATGATATATGTGTTTGTTAAACTCTAAATAAAATTTTAGAGTGTGTTTTAATTTTAAAAATGATTGATTTATTAGCAATAGAAACTTAAAATATATCAAGGAAAGTAATAGTACTCTTACTGTACATTGAAATATTTTTCATTTTTTTAGCTAATCACCTTATATGAGGTGGTTTACCTGTGTTATTATGCAATAAGTAATTCTGGAGGAGGGGTAAGAATTTTTGGATATTGTGAAACGTAGTTTTTAGACAGAAAACGAACGTTTTTCTTTTTTTGAATTTTCTTATATAAAAAAGAAGTGTAGTCTTCGTTAGGATGAGCTTTTAATTCAGCTACTTTAACGTGTTTAGTATTTTCTTCTTCTTCGCTAAGATTTAAAAAAATAGTAATATCTTGATCTTTATCAACTAACGTAATAATCGAGGGCGTAATAATTATGCCTGTGAATAAGACGATGAAAAAGATAGCTATTTTGGATTTCAAGATACTTTTTTATTTGTTCACTGGTAAAAGTAATTAAATTTTTGAAGAAAAATGTTATAGTTCTTTTAAAGTTTTAGTTTTTACCCATCCAATTTTACCGTCAGTTAACTTTAACTTTTTCCAATTATCTACAGAGTCTAATATATTAACTTTAGTTCCTTCGTGTAGTGTAAAAATCTCATTAGAATTATTAGTAGGTTCATTTTTAACAGAAACTTCTTCGCTATAAATAATGGCCTCAATATTGTTTTGGGCTTGGTTATATTGAATGTATGTTATAGCTAAAGAGGATGTTAAAAATAGAAATGAGATAATACTAGTTGTAAAGTAGGTTCTTTTTTTACTTGGAGTATAAGAAAAATAAAACAGTAAAAATAAAATAGAAGCCATAAAAGAAAATACAATAGTAATTACAGCCCACGTATTATAAGTAAACTTTTGTAAATAGTTTTCATTAAGCTTCTGAAATACTGATTTTGGCAATGCTTCAACTCTATCAAGAGTTAAACGTTTTGCTATAACTAAGTTGTTTTTTGCATCCTCGTTTAAAGGGTTTAACTGTAATGCTTTTTCGTAATTATAAATAGTAGGAGCTATTTTATTGAGTTTATAGTAACAGTTAGCTAAGTTGTAATAAACTTCAGATGAAGCTAGGTTTTCATCTTCTATTTGCTCATATAACTTAATAGCTTCTTCATACTTTCCTTCCTTGTATAAAGAATTAGCACTTAAAAATAAATCATTGGCATTTTGTGCCAACATACTAATTGACACAAATAAGAATAAATATATAACTAAATTTCTCATTATAACTGTCTGTCTAATTGCGTTATTACTTGTTTTGCTTTTTCATATTCTTCCTTCATTTGTGTATTGGTAATTGGAGTATATCTAGCAAAATCACAATTGTTAAATACTTCAATAAAGTTGCTAATGGTTTCTTTGCTAACATTTTTATTAGCTAGTAAATCAGTAATTTTTTCACGACTTATATCAGAAGTTTCTACGCCTAGTTTAGCCTTCAAGTAATTATGTAAAGCTCTTTCTAAGGCTTCATAAAAAGCTTCTTTATTTCCTAATTGTTTTTGTGCTTCCGATAAGTATTTCTTGGCGAGTTTGTCAGCCTTTCGTAGCTTGTTTCCTAGCACATCACTATTACGTTCTTCTCTCTTTTTCTGAATAATAATTCCAATAGGAATTGTTAAAATAGGAAGCAACAAAAGAATATAAAATAATGTAGATTTAAAGAAATCTTCAGTTTTTATAGGTTGTAAGTTAGTAGATGTTTGGATGTATCTGAAATCGCTACCCGTAACTTTTACGTCTTGTTTAGCAACTGCATTAGTATCTGAATCTGTCGGAATTTCTTTTCCTTCCAAAACATCAACATATAAATCATCTGTAGTGATGGTTTGATACACTTTTTCTTTTGGGTTAAAGTAAGAAAAGCTAGTTTTTGGAATTCTATATTTTCCTTTGAATTCCGGAACAACAGTGTAATTATCTGTAATAGATCCAGATAGTCCTGTTCCAGTAATACGAACGCTTTCTTTTCTTTCTGGTTGATAAACCTCTAGTTCTTTAGGGGTTTCAATTTTTGGGAGTTCAAAAAGTTTTAAATTTCCTTTTCCTTTCACAGAAACCTTAATTTGCGATGATTCGTTAGCCTTTAAGGTATTCTTGCTTAAAGAAACATCGAATGAAAACTGACCAACAGCACCAGTAAAGTCTTTTGGTTTGTTATTCATAGGTAAGGCCTGAGCATTAACTATTTTCTTAGCAGAAGAGAATTCTTTACGGACTTGACGTGTAATTACGTTTCCAAAAAAGTCAGCTCTTCCAGTAGGAACTGCTACAACAATATCCATCTTCATAGGGTCTATTGTTAGCTTACCAGATGTTGTTGGAATTAATAAAGCTTTGTGTAATACAGCATAACGATATTGCTCTCCATTGTATGTTCCAGTTTTAACAGGCATTCCGTTACGTTTAATTTCTTGGTTCCAGAAACCATTGTATTGTGGAGCTTCTGTTATGGCATTATCGTAAATTCCAACATTATCGCTAAAATATAATCGATATTCTACATAAATACCTTCACCAACATAAGGTTGAGATTTGGAAACTTCAGCAACTAAATGAATGTTCTGTTCTGCAATGTAATTAGGATCGTTCGGGTTTTTAGGGATGTCTACAGCATCTAGAACGATAACTTTTATAGGGTTAGAGGTGAGTGTCTTTCCATCAATTTCAATACTCGCAGAAGGAATGTTAAATTCTCCTTTTCTCTTAGGTTGTAAAATGTAAGTGTATGATTGATTAAAGGAAACCTTACCGTTAATCCAAGATTGACTTACTGATTGACTAGGACCACCAACTATTTTAAAGTTTGTGAAGCTTGGTGCTTTGAAATTATCGGCTCCTTGTTTGTTTATTGAAAACTCAATACGTAATCGTTGGTTTACACCTAACTTATTTTTACTAACGGTGGCCGTTAATGCAGCATCTTGTGCATGAATGGTAAATGTTATAAAACTAACTAATAACGATATGTATATTTTTAACTTCATGTTAATTTTCAAAATTGTCTAAAAATAAATAAGATTTTAAAAACTGTAAAATTACCAGTCTTTTTCTTGTTTTACTTTTCTTCCTTTTGATTTTTTCGCATTCATTTTTTTCTGCGTCTTGTTTTCCTCATTGTTTAAACTCTCTAACAATTGTTTCATTTGTTCAGGAGTCATCTTACCTTGTTGAGGTTTAGGTTTTTGATTTTGTTTGTCTTTTTGGTCTTGATTAGGTTTTTGTTGATCTTTTTGATCGTCATTTTTCTGATCTTTTTGATCATCTTTTTTATCCTTATCGTCTCCTTTTTGATCTTTATTTTTATCGTTTTGTTTGTCTTTGTCGTTTTTTTTCTGCTGATCTTTCTGATCTTTATTTTTTTCGTCTTTATTTTTATCCTTGTTATCTTTTTGATTTTGTTGTTGCTTTTTAGCTTCTTTTTGAGCAACAGCTAAATTATAACGTGTTTCATCGTCATTTGGGTTTCTACGTAAGGAATTTTTAAAAGCTTCAACTGCTTGTTCATACTGTTTTTGCTCCATCATTGCGTTACCAATGTTATGATATGCTTCAGCCTGAGCCATCTTGTCTTTTGAAGTTTCAGTGGTTACTTTAAACTGTTCTACAGCTTCTTTGTATTTCTTTTCTTGGTATAAAGTATTACCAAAATTATAACTTGCTTTTTCATACTTACTATTCTTACCTAAAGCTTTCCGGTAAGCAATAGCAGCATCACTAAACTTTTGTTTATTGTATAACTTGTTTCCTTCTCGTAACAAAGCACGTGCTTCACGTTGTAGTTTAAGTGTGTCTTGTTGTGCATTAGCCGCCGCAGAAACAGTAAGGACTATAATGAATATTAAATTTTGTAAACTTTTCATACTACATATTAAGATTCTTCGTTAAATAAATCTACTTTCTTCAACCATTTGGTTTTCTTATCAAACAAAAACATATCTAGAATCAAAAACAATAGTCCAATACCTACAAACCATTGAAATTGGTCTTTATAATCAGAAAACTGTTTTGTTTCAAATTCATTTTTTTGTGCGTTTCCAATAATCTTTTCAATGGCTTCTACTGGATTTTCAGTTTTATTACCATCAAAATATTGTCCATCAGAAGCATCAGCAATTCCTTGTAAAACATCAGGTTTTCTTTGGGTAATTACTGTTTCTCCCATTCTGTCTTTTTTATAACCAATAAGCGCGCCATTTAATTTAATAGGTATTGGACCTCCTTTTTCGGTTCCTACACCTACGGTATATACTTTAACACCTTCGTTAGCGATGTTTTGGGCAACTTGTTTAGTTTCTTCTTGATGATCTTCACCATCTGAAATAATTATTAAAAAACGATTTGTTTGCTCGTCGTTATCATAATAAGTATTTGCCAAATTTAAAGCTTCATTGATAGCTGTACCTTGACTTGAAACCATGTCTGGGTTTGCATTTTGCAAAAACATTTTTGCTGCAGCGTGGTCGGTAGTAATAGGGAGTAGGGGATATGCATTACCTGCATAGATAATAATACCAACTCTATCACTTCCTAACTTATCAATAGTTTTAGATATAATTTGTTTTGCTTTTTCTAATCTATTAGGTGCAATATCTTCTGCTAACATACTCTTAGAAACGTCTAAAGCAAACACCACATCAACACCTTCTCTTTTCACAGTTTTTAGTTTTGTTCCCATTTTAGGATTAACTAATGATAGAATTAAAAATGATAATCCTACCAAAAAGAAAGCAAGTTTTAGTGCCGATTTAAAGGTTGATGTATTTGGTGCTATTTTAGATAAAAGCAACGGGTTAGCAAATTTTTTTTGAGTTCGTTTTTTCCACCATAAAACTAATAGGAAAACCACAATTATTACAGGGATAATTGCAAAAAGATAAAAATATATTGGTTCTTCTAGTTTGTACATCCTTCGGATAGTTTAATTGTTGATGCGTTTAATCGTTTAACTGTGATTTTCGTAAAGAATTCAACATGTTAGAAATTTTGTATATTGTATTTCTTAATTTTAAATAGTCTTCTTCATTTAAAAAGTTTAAATCTCTTGAAACAATTAATTGACTTAGAATTTCCATTGTTGAACTATATGCTATAGATGTAAAATGAGCTTTGTCTTTGTTTGTTATTCGTGTTGTTCCTTCTGCTAAATTAGAAGAAATAGAAACAGAGGCTCTTCTTAGTTGGTTTGTTAAACCAAACTTTTCTGAATCAGGAAAACTTTCTGTAACAGAATATATTTTTTTAGAAAGCTTAACAGCTTCTTTCCAAACTTCTAATTTTTCAAAAGAGAAAATATACATTTTTAACTTTTAAACAGTTTAACAATTACACAGTTTTATATAAAACTTTTAAATAACGTGTTTTTTAGGGTGAATTCTAAAAGTAAAAATATCCCTGCTAAGAAAACTAAAAAACGATATTTTTCAGAGTAATTATAATACTTGAACTCTTCGATTTTAGTTTTTTCTAACTTGTCAATCTCGTCATAAATTTCTTTTAACTTGGTGTTATTAGTTGCTCTAAAATATTTACCACTAGTTTCGCTGGCAATGTACTTTAGCAAATCTTCGTCAATTTCAACAGGTTGATTTTTAAATGAAATTTTTCCTGTTCTTGGGTCTTTAGCCCATGGAAAAGGAGCCATCCCGTTAGTTCCAATTCCGATAGTATAAACCTTAATTCCGTTTCCTTTTGCTAAATCAGTAGCTGTTTTAGGATCAACAAAACCAGCATTGTTTACACCGTCTGTCAATAAGATAATAACTTTACTTTTGGCTTTACTATCTTTTAGTCTATTAACAGCAGAACCTAAGCCCATTCCAATAGCAGTTCCTCCTTCTAACTGTCCCCATTTAATTTCTGAAATTGTTCTTTTTACAATAGATTTATCACTGGTAATTGGAGTTTGTGTAAAACTTTCTCCTGCATATACTACGATACCAATACGATCATTAGGACGTCGGTTTATAAAATTGGTAGCTACTCTTTTTAAGGCTTCTAATCTATTTGGTTTAAGGTCTTTTGCCAACATACTGGCAGAAACATCAACAGCCATTACAATGTCAATACCTCTATTTGTTTTTGTTTTTTTACTAACAGCTACATTTCTAGGGCGTGCCAAAGCAACTATCAAGCAGGTTAAGGCTAATAACCTTAAAAGTTGTAATAAAGGTTTTAGTTTGGGTAAAATAGAACCTTGTACTTTAAAACCTTTAGTACTTGGCATTTTTAGCTGAGCACTATCTTTTTTTCGGGTATAAAAACTCCAAAAAGCTAATAAAGGAATTAATATTAGCAACCATAAAAACTCGGGGCTATGAAACTCGAAATTATTCCACTTCATCATCTTCTTCTTGTTTTTTAGGTTTTAAATTGTCTATTATAAGCTTAGCATCTTTTCGATCTTCCTCTATTTCGTGCGATAAAGGTTTAGACTTTGCAAATTTTACTAAGTCAGACTCTTGTAATAGTCCCTTTAATTTGTCAATAATTTCCCTAGAGGTTTCTATTGACTTTGTGTCATTGAAGTCTTTCAAAACATCAATTAATTCATCAGTAGTACTCTCTAAGGCTGGGACACGTAACTCTCGTTCAATATAACCTCTTACAATGTCTGTTAATTCACTGTAATATTTTTTAACCTGATTGTTTTGCCATAACAGTTTTTTGTCAAGTTCCTCCAGTTTTTGTATTGCCTCTTCATATGGAGGCAACAAAGGAATAACAACCTTTTCTTCTTGTTCTTTTTTCTTTTTGAAAACAAAGAAGTAGAGTAGTAGAGCTATAATAATAAAGGCTATTACAACCCACCAGATGTATTGTTTGAAATCGTCAAACTGATATGGTTCTCCCTTAATTCCTTTAATAGGGAATTTTTTAATTTTAGTAGTGTCAATAGGAACAGTAGCTACGTTAACTAGTAAACTATCGGTCAAATAAGCTTGATTTCTAATGAATATTTGTTGTTGCGGAATGTAAAAAGCACCGCTATCAAAACCTGTTAAAATATATTTTCGGATGAGTTTGTTTTCAATAGTGTCTATTTTGAGTGTATCGATAACCTCTAATCCTTTTAGGTTTTCTAGCTTAGGAATGATAACATTTTCAGTTTCATCAACAGATATTTTATACTGAAACTGTTCTCCAATTCTGATGTTTGTTGTATCAATTTCCGCTTTTACCTGAGGTTGTTGTGCAAAGGCAAAAGAAGTTAAAAACAAGCATATGTAAAGTAGTTTGTGTTTCATTGTTTGTTCTTATCCTTTTCGTTTAAAATAACCTAATAGCTTTCGTACATAACTTTCGTCAACTCTAGTGTTGATAGTTCCTGCACCACTCTTGGTAAAAGTGGTTTCAAAATAATTAGACAAACGTAAAGCATTTGCCTTGTAATGAGTTCTAACAGATTTAGAACTAGTGTTAACTAGCTGTGTTTTTCCTGTTTCAGCATCTATCATAGGAACCATTCCTAAATTAGGAATTTCTTCATCGTGTTTATCATATACACGTATACCAGTTACATCATGTTTGTTGCCAACAATTTTCAACGTACGTTCGTAATCATCGTCCATAAAATCAGAAAGCATAAAAACAATTGCTTTCTTTTTCATGATGTTGGATAAAAATTTGAGAGCTTCACTAATATTGGTTTGTCTACTTTTTGGTTGAAATTCAATAAGCTCACGGATAATTCGTAATACGTGACTTTTTCCTTTTTTAGGAGGAATGTATAGTTCAACTTGATCAGAGAACAGGATTAAACCAACTTTATCGTTATTTTGAATTGCAGAAAAGGCTAGTGTTGCGGCAATTTCCGTTACGGTATCTTTTTTAAATTGTTCAGAAGTACCAAAAAATTCAGAGCCAGAAATATCGACTACCAACATCATGGTAAGCTCACGCTCTTCCTCAAAAACTTTTACATAGGGTTCGTTATAGCGAGCAGTTACATTCCAGTCAATTGCTCTAATATCATCTCCGTATTGATATTGACGTACTTCAGAAAAAGTCATACCTCTACCTTTAAAGGTTGAGTGGTATTCTCCTCCAAAAATATGATTAGACAACCTACGTGTCTTTATTTCTATTTTTCGAACTTTTTTTAGTAACTCTTTTGTATCCATGTTTTCAATTGTCAGTTAACAGTTATCAATAATCAGTAAAGTATTTTTGGCTGATAATTGCTCATTGATAATTGATTAAGGCACTTGTACTTCGTTAATAATAGAGTTAATAATATCTATTGAAGTAATATTTTCAGCTTCAGCTTCGTAAGTAATTCCAATTCTATGACGTAACACATCGTTTACGACTGCTCGAACATCTTCAGGAATCACATATCCTCTTCGTTTAATAAAGGCGTAGCATTTTGCAGCTTTAGCCAAAGCAATACTACCACGTGGAGAAGATCCAAAGCTAATAAGAGGTTTTAATTTTTCTAAATTATATTTTTCAGGGTAACGAGTTGCGAAAATAATATCCAAGATATATTTTTCTATTTTTTCATCCATATAAACTTCGTTAACTACATTACGAGCTTTAATGATTTGTTCTATTGAAATTACAGGATTTACTTTTTGAAAGCCTCCGTTTAAGTTTTGACGCATAATAAGTTGTTCGTCTTGTAACTTTGGATAATCAATTACAGTTTTTAGCATAAAACGGTCTACTTGTGCCTCAGGAAGTGGGTATGTTCCTTCTTGTTCTACCGGGTTTTGAGTAGCCATTACCAAGAATGGTTCATCCAATTTAAAAGTTTCATCTCCAATGGTAATTTGACGCTCTTGCATAGCTTCTAGTAAGGCAGACTGTACTTTAGCAGGAGCACGGTTAATCTCATCGGCTAGTACAAAATTGGCAAAAATTGGTCCTTTTTTAATAGAAAAATCGTTTTCTTTTACATTGTATATCATAGTACCTACTACATCGGCAGGTAATAAATCTGGAGTAAATTGAACACGACTAAAACTTCCGTCAACAGCTTTAGAAAGTGTGTTAATAGCTAAGGTTTTTGCTAAACCAGGTACACCTTCTAATAAAATATGTCCATTTCCTAAAAGACCGATGAGTAATCGTTCAATCATGTATTTCTGACCTACAATTACTTTGTTCATTTCTGTAGTTAACAAGTCTACAAAAGCACTTTCTCTTTCTATTTTTTCATTGATGGCTCTTACGTCTATATCCATAGTAATTGAAATAAATTAGAATTTTTATGAAACAAAGCTACAATAATAGTGTTTTTTTAGTTGTTAAAAGTTGGTTAAACCTTGTATTTACAAGCTAAAAGGTGTGGTTCTTTAAAGTTAAGTTTTTGACTATGTGCTTTATGTGTTTGAAAATAAGTTGTTTATAATTTGTTTTTATGAATAAAAAAAATGAAATTTAGCTTCTACTAACTTTAAACTTAAATTTTATGAAGAAAATGTCTTTTAGCAAAACGTTGCTAATTAACGCACTTATTTTTCTGTTTTCTGGTTTTGTTTACGGGCAAACAATAAAAGGAAAAATTGTGGATGTAAATGGAGAAAGTATTCCTTTTGCAAATATTATAGAGAAAGGAACAACAAATGGTACCACTTCTAATGAGAATGGTGAATTTAGTTTAAATATAAAAAAACTACCAGCAGTAGTAACAATATCTTCCTTAGGGTTTGTTACAGTAGAAAGAAATATTGCAGATACGAATACTTTTTTACAGGTAACACTACGAGAAGATTCTGATGTTTTAGAAGAAGTAGTGATTTCGGGGTTAGCAACTACAACGAAAAGATCTAATTTAGCGAACACAGTTTCGACAATTTCAGCTGCTGAATTAACACAAGTCACATCACAATCGGGTTTTGATAGTGCATTATCAGGAAAGTTCACTGGAGCAGAGATAAAAGCGAATTCAGGGGCTCCAGGGGGAGGAATTTCTATGAGATTAAGAGGTGTTACTTCTATTTTTGGAGATCAACAACCGTTATTTGTGGTAGATGGTGTGTATGTTGACAACTCATCAATTTCTTCTGGAAATAACATTGTAAGTGAAGCTGCTGGAGGTGGTAACCCTTCATCAAATCAGGATGACGCTTCTAATAGGATTGCAGATATTGACCCTGAAGATATAGAGACTGTAGAAATACTGAAAGGTGCCTCAGCGGCAGCTCTCTACGGATCAAGAGCGGCAGGAGGTGTTGTTATTATCACAACAAAAAGAGGTAAAGAAGGTAAACCTAGAGTATCCTTTTCACAAACTGTAGGTTTGAGAAGTCCAACAAGGTTATTAGGTTTAAGAGACTGGGATGATTCAGAAGTTGTTGCTTTAGGAGGACCAGCGAATGCAAAACTAAGAGACTATGAAGCAGAGCTATTTGATCATACTAGAATTTCTACAACAACAAGGTTTACAACATCAGGAGGTTCAGAAAGAAGCGATTACTTTTTTGGAGTAACTTATAAAGATGAACCTGGATTAGTTGAAAATACAGGCTATGAAAAAGCAGCGGCTCGTTTAAATATAGGTCAAAAATTTACAGATTGGTTAGATTTATATGTCACGTCAAATTATATAAGCTCTCAAGCAGATAGAGGTTTTTTTAATAACGGTAATGCCAATAGAACTATAGGGTACGCCCTAGCTTTTACTTATCCATGGGAAAACTTATCTCCTACAGATGGAGTCTATCCTTTTGGAGGTGCTGGTTCAAATGTATTAGAAACAATAGCACTAACTACTAATAGAGAAAACGTAAATAGGTTTATTGGTAGTGCTAAGTCTAATATCAAAATTCTTAACGGAGAAAAAAATAGACTTAAGTTGGTGCTTGAAGCGGGGTTTGATCAGTACACACTTCGTACAACAAGTATTTTCCCTAGAGAATTAACTTATTTTAGAGATAGATCTACTTTAAAAGGAGCTTCAATATCTGGAACGACGAGAAATACTAATTATAACTTATCTGCCTTTTTAGTTCATAATTTAAGTTTAAATAATGGGTTACAGTTCACAACTCAAACAGGAACCTTTTTTCAAGATTTTGACCGTAACACTGTTATTAGTGTAGGAACAGGTTTCAATACCTCATTAACAAGTTTATCGTTGGCGGAAAATTTATCGTCTCAGCAAGTTGTTAGGCTTCAGAGAGATACAGGGTTTTTTGTGCAGGAAGAAATAAATTATGACGATAAAATAATTGGTACTATTGGTATTAGAGGAGATAAGTCAACCAATAATGGTATTTCAGATAAGATGTATTATTACCCTAAAGCAAACTTAGCAATTAATTTACATAAGTTTAGTTTTTGGAATATAAAAGAAATTACTAGCTTAAAACCTAGGATTGCCTATGGAGAAGCAGGAAGATTCCCTAACTTTAATGATCAATTTACTTTGGCTGCACCACAATTTATAGGAGGTGTCTCTGGTTTTGCTCCTGGAACTTTTAAAGGAGACCCTACCATAGGTCCAGAACGTCAAAAAGAATTAGAATATGGATTAGATTTAGGTCTGTTTGATAATAGGTTTACATTAGAAGCTACGGTATACAACAAAAAAATAAGCGATCTACTTATTCAAGAAAATTTTCCAACATCATCTGGTTTTACAAGAAAAATTAAAAATGGAGGAGAGCTTGAGAATACAGGTATAGAATTAGGTTTAAATGCGAACTTTATTGAAAAAGAAGATTTTTCCTGGAATGCAAACTTTAAATGGTGGAAAAACAAATCTAAAATTAATAAGTTAGACGTTCCTGCCTTTACAGAAGGAGGTTTTGCGGCTTTCTTAGGAACTTTTTTAATACAAGAGGGTAAGAGTGCTACGCAAATTGTAGGGACTTATCCTAGCGGACTTACTCCAGAAGAAATAGCTGTAATTGATCCTGATGGAGATGGATTTGCTGTTTATGGTAATGCAGAACCAGATTTTCAAATGTCATGGCAAAACAACATACGTTATAAAAACTTCGATTTATCATTTTTATGGCACTGGAAAAAAGGAGGAGACGGTATTAATTTAACAACTTTTTTATATGATAATGCTGGAACTACATGGGATTTTGATGATACTGATTTAGACCCAACAGGTACGCTTACCAATGGGCCTTATAGACTGGGGCAGATAGGAATAGGAAATACAGCACCATTAGTAGAAGATGCGGGTTATCTTCGGTTAAGAGAAGTAGGTCTTTTTTATACATTTGATGAAGGAGTGTTTAAAGGAGTAGAAAAAGTTAAAGTAGGGATATCTGGTAGAAACTTAATCAATATTTTTGATTATAATAGTTATGATCCTGAAGCATCGAACTTTGGAAATAATGTATTAGCTAATAATGTTGAGGTTACTCCTTATCCTGCATCTAAATTTGTTAATTTTCATCTAAAAGTTAACTTTTAATCTCCTAAAATAAATTATCATGAAAAATATATTCTATAAATTAATATTAATCGTTTTTATTCCTTTTATTCAAAGTTGTGAATTAGAGGAGTTGCCTAATCAAAATGCTCCTACATTAGACTCTTATGTAGATGGAGCATCTGCGGCCGATGTAGAAGCTTTGGCTGTAGGTTTGGAAGCTGTAATGAGAAATGATTTAGACTTTCATTATGAAACGGTAGCTTATTTAGCAAGAGAGTACTATGATTTGTCTAAAGCAGACCCAAGATATACAGGAGAGATTTTAAAAGGACCTTTAGATAATAACGGATTTTTAACAACCCGTTCTTTTGCGGCTTGGTATAGAATTGTTAAAGCAGCAAATGTTTTAATTACCGCTGTAGAAAACTCAAATGCAGGGTTTTCTGAGGAAGAAAAAAACTCTTATTATGGGTATGCTAAGACAATAAAGGCATACGCTCTTTTAATGGCAGCAAACAGGCAATATACAAATGGAGTTAGATTAGATGTAGAAGATCCAGATAACCTAGGCCCTTTTGTAGGGTATGATGAAGCTTTAGTTGCAATAAAAAATTTATTAAATGAAGCTAAAAGCGATTTAGAAGCTTCTTCTAGTAATTTTCTATTTCTTTTTAGCTCAGGGTATAATGATTTAAAGCCTATGGATCCATCAGATTCAAGTAAGAAGCTACCTCTCTTACCAAGCGGTTTTTTAAAGTTTAATAGGGCAATTGCTGCACGGGTTGCACTATATCAAAATAATATGTCAGAAGTGTTGTCAATGTTGAATGATTCTTTTTTAGATTTAAATGGCACTATGTCATTTGGGGTATCTCATATTTTTGGATTGACAGGTAATGATATTAAGAATGACTTATTTTATGTATTACAAACAGGGAATAATTTTGTAATTCATAATTCGTGGATTACAGATGCAGAATCTGGAGATAATCGTGTTTCTAGTAAGTCTATACAGTTAAGTGAACCTGCCTCTTTTGATGGGCTTACAGGGACGCATCAAATCTCTGTGTATAAAAGCAATACAGATCCTGTGTATCTTATTAGAAATGAAGAATTAATTTTAATGTATGCTGAAGCTAATATAGGTACAAACAATACAGAGGCTATTACTGCTATCAATATTGTTAGAAATGCTGCAGGTTTGCTAGATTACTCTGGAGGAACTTCAGATAGCGAGTTAGTAGAAGAAGTTTTAAAACAAAGAAGATACTCTTTACTAGGGGAGGGACATCGATGGATTGATTTAAGGCGATTAAATAGATTGAATTCGACCTATATCCCACTAGATAGATCAGGAGATAATATTATTGATGCCTTTCCAACACCATTTAGTGAGAATGCTAATTAACAATATAGTTTGTTTTTAATTGTGATATTTGATAATGAAAAGGCACCTTACTAAGGTGTCTTTTTTTATGAGCTATTTCTTCATTTATAAAAAATAATAAATAGGATGTAAATTCAATTACCAAAAAAGTTATGTATTTATATCCAAACTATTTTATAAAAAGTGTTCGTGTGATGGATTAAAATAGTAGTAAAAGATAACAAATGTTTTTAAAAGAAATTAGGATGAAGAAATTCTAAATATATGATAGTTTTAAGAAGGTTGAATTTTTATTGAAATACATAGGTTTCTTATTGGTTTTAATGAATATTCTTTTTTCTTAATGTGTTGTGAATGATTTATTTATATATATTCTTGTTGTGAGTTGTAAATATTAGTATGTTTATAGTAAATTAACTTTTTTAACATAAAAAAATAAAATAAATACAGTTATGAAGCAAAAAATAAAACTACTTGTTTGTGTTTTATTGATGTCGGTTACATCAATAATTGGTCAAACGATAAAAGGAAAAATTACAGATACTAATGGAATAGGTTTGCCTTTTGTAAACGTAATAGAAAAAGGAACTACTAATGGTATAACTACTGATGATAATGGAGAATATTTTTTAAAAGTAAGTAAATTACCTGCTACTGTTATAGTTTCTTCAGTGGGCTTTAGAACGAAAGAATTAATAGTTACAGATGATTCTTATCTTACAATTGTAATTGAAGAGTCAAGTGAGTCTTTAGAAGAGGTAGTAATTGTAGGTTCTCGTAATAAAGGAAGGGTCGCAATAGATTCTCCCGTGGCTATTGATGTGTTAGATGTTTCCAAACTAACAGAGTCAGCACCACAAGTTACAGTGACAGAAATTTTAAATTATGCAGCTCCCTCTTTTAACTCTAATCCTCAATCAATTTCAGATGGTACAGATCATATTGCGCCAGCAGCATTAAGAGGATTAGGTCCAGATCAAGTGTTAGTGTTAATTAATGGGAAGAGGCGTCACAAAACAGCTTTAGTAAATGTAAATGGTACTTTTGGTAGAGGTTCAGTGGGTACAGATATGACAACAATTCCTTCAATGGCTATTGAAAGAATAGAAATTCTTAGAGATGGTGCTGCCGCTCAATACGGTTCTGATGCTATTGCAGGAATCATAAATATTGTCCTAAAAAAATCTACAAATAAGTTAGAAGTTAACCTAACAACAGGTGCTAATTTTACAAGTGAAAGTAGTCCAGAAAGAGAGGTAGACGGAGAAAAATTAAACTTGGGATTAAATTATGGGGTGCCAATTGGTAAAGATGGTGGGTTTATAAATTTTACTGGAAACTTTGATTTTAGAGGATGGACTAATAGAATGCAAGAATGGGAAGGTTCAATATTTAATGCATATAACTCTATTGAAAGAGTTGCAGCTGCAGATGGGTATAATGTTTCAAATCTATTAGATGATGATTTAGATGATATTTTTAATTATGCTGGTGACGCGGGTATTACATTAAGTGGTACTGAAACAAAAGAAGAGTTGCGAACAATTCTAGGAGCTGATGTTACTGAAGCAGAATTGTTAGCTCGTGGCTTAAAAAGAAGTGATTTTAATATGAGAGTTGGGCAATCTAAGGTAAGAGGAGCGCAATTTTTTGCGAACATGGAAATCCCGTTAGGAAATGAAACGTTTATTTATGGTAATGCTGGCTTAAGTTATAAAAATGGTAATGCGGCAGGTTTTTATAGGTTGCCAAATCAATCTAGAGCATACACTCCAGCATATATGAATGGATTCTTACCAGAAATAAATTCTAACATTCAAGACAAATCGTATGCGGTTGGAATAAAAGGAAAGTTAGGTGATTGGAATGTAGATTTTTCAAATACATTTGGTAGAAATGAATTTAACTATTTGATAAGCAATTCAAGTAATGCATCTTTAGGTAATTCAACGCCTTTTGAAGCGAATTCAGGTGGGTTTTATTCAAGTGAAAACACAACAAATATTGATCTTAGTAAGTTTTACGAAGACGTAATGTCTGGTTTAAATATAGCTTTTGGTGCTGAATATCGTTTAGAAAATTATGGTATCGTAGCAGGAGAGGAAGCATCCTACGCGCAATACAATACATTAGGTAATGTACATGATCCGACAGACCCTAACTCAATGGTTCCTGAAGATTTTTTTGGTAACTCAAGACCAGGGGGTATTCAAGTGTTTCCCGGATTTAAACCAGAAAATGAAGTAAACTCATTTAGAAATTCTATAGCTGGTTACATAGATGTAGAAGCAGATGTTACAGAGTCTTTTTTATTAAGTGGAGCTGTACGTTATGAGAATTTCTCAGATTTTGGAGGTACTTTAAATGTAAAAGTAGCATCTAGGGTAAAAGCTTCTAAAAACTTTAATTTAAGAGCTAGTTTACAAACAGGGTTTAGAGCACCATCACTACATCAAATATCTTACAGTTCAACCAGTACCTTGTTTGTAGATGGTATACCAAATGAAGTTGGGGTGTTTTCAAACACTTCGAGAGTTGCAAGGATTTTAGGAATAGGTAAATTAAAAGAAGAAACTTCTTTTGGATTTTCGGCAGGATTTACAGCAAAAGTGCCAAGTGCAAACTTAAAGTTTACAGTTGATGGATATATAATAAATATTGATGACAGAGTAATATTAACAGGAAGTTTTGATGATAATGGAGACGCTGAGTTAGAAAGATTGTTCCAACAAGCAAATGCTACACAAGCAGCATTTTTTGCAAATGCTGTAGATACTCAAACAAAAGGAGTAGATATTGTTGTAGATCACAAAGCAGATCTTTCTGATAAGATGAAGTTAACTAATACTTTAGCATTTACATTTTCGAAAACGAATGTAGAAGGAGTGAATATTCCAACTGCTATAGAAAACGCTGGATTGTCTGATGTTTATTTTGACCCAACAAGTAGAATTTATTTAGAGTCCGCAGTTCCTACAACAAAAGGGAATTTATCACATAACTTAAGTGTTAATGATAAATGGAATATCTTTTTAAGAAACAGTTATTTTGGAGAAGTTGAAGAAGCAACTAATAATGACAGTCCTAATGTAGATACAACATTTGGAGGAAAAGTATTAACAGACCTTTCTTTTGGGTATAATTTTAATAAGACTCTAAGTTTAACATTAGGAGCAAATAATTTATTTGATGTTTATCCAGATGAGAACGATCCTGCTTTTAGGTCTAGTGGACGTTTTATCTACTCAAGACGTTCTGTACAGTTCGGAACTAATGGTAGACATTTGTTTGCTAGATTACGTTTTGTATTAGATTAATACTAGGATAAACCATAAAAAAAGCACCTTTTAGAGGTGTTTTTTTATGAGTTATATTTTTTTAAAACTAACTTATCATTCTCAAAAACAGCATAGGTATAATACTGAATCCAATCACCAGTGTTAAGGTAAACACTATTGTCTTTAAGTTGAATTTCTAGAGGAAGATGCCTGTGTCCAAAAACAAAATAATCGTGGTGTTTAGTTTCTAGTTTGCGCTTACAATACTGTACTAACCACTCATTATCTTCACCTAAAAATTTAGCATCCTCATCACCAGAAATCAATTTGTTTTTTACGGACATATATTGTCCTAATCGCACACCTAAATCTGGATGCAACCAACGAAACATCCATTGAAATAGCGGAAATGTAAACACTTTTTTCATGCGTTTATATCCTTTATCCCCAGGGCCTAATCCATCACCATGACCAATTAAAAACAATTTATCGTTGATTTTAAATTCTTGAGGAGAATGATACACAGGAATATTTAATTCTTTTTCAAAATAATCACGCATCCATAAGTCGTGGTTCCCAACAAAAAAGTAAATCGGGATACCACTATCTTTTAGTTCAGCAAGTTTACCTAAAACGCGAACAAAGCCTTTAGGAACGACAGTTTTATATTCAAACCAAAAATCGAATAAATCACCTAAAATAAAGATAGCCTCAGCATCTTTTTTAACTTCGTTTAACCATGCAACAAATTTTTGTTCACGAGGAAAACTAGCTTCAGATGTTGGAGCTCCTAAATGTTGATCGGAAGCAAAATAGACTTTTTTATTTTCAGAAGTGTTGATTGAAATCAAATCGTAAATTTTGGTAAAAATAAGTATTTTACTTAGAGTTAGCACAAACAAATTTTGGCTACATTTGTTTAAGAACTTACATGAATCCACGTATATGAATCCGTTTGACGACATCTACTTTATGAAAAAAGCCTTACAAGAAGCGGAGATAGCTTTTGATAAAGGAGAAGTTCCTGTGGGAGCGGTCATTGTTTTTAATAACCAGATTATAGCGAGAGCACATAACTTAACGGAGTTATTAAACGATGTTACAGCACATGCCGAAATGCAAGCTTTTACTGCAGCAGCAGACTTTTTAGGTGGAAAATATTTAAAGGACTGTACCTTGTATGTTACATTAGAACCTTGCCAAATGTGTGCAGGAGCGAGTTACTGGACGCAGATAGGGAAGATAGTGTATGGAGCAAGCGAGCCTAAATTAGGATTTTCTGTGTTGCAAACTAAATTGCATCCAAAAACTAAAGTAGTTTCAGGGGTTTTAGAGGAGGAATGTGGATTTTTACTGAAGAAATTTTTTATTGAAAAACGGAACTTAAATTGACGATAATCATTCCGAACTTGTTTCGGAATTTCATTATGAGAAGTTGAAATTAAGTTTAACTAAACAACTTAAAATAATGTTTGTTGTTTTGCCCCGCTTTCGTGTTCCAATAGCCATTTTTTACGCCAAACACCGCCTGCATATCCTGTTAATGAGCCATCAGAACCTACAACTCTGTGACACGGAATAACGATCCAAATAGGGTTTTTACCATTTGCTGAAGCTACAGCACGAATTGCTTTTACAACACCTAATTGTTTGGTTTGTTCTAAGTAGGTTCTAGTCCTTCCAAAAGGGATGTTTAATAATTCATTCCAAACCGATTGTTGAAAAGCTGTTCCCTGTGGATTCAATTGTAGATCAAAATCTGTTCTTTTTCCAGCAAAATATTCATCCAGCTGCGTAACACAATTTTGTAAACAAGACGGAGTCTTTTTCGGAAAGCTAATTGTAGGCAAAGCATCTTCATCCAATACAGAAATCGATTGGATTCCGTTTTCATTACCTTCAATTTTGGCGATCCCGATAGGAGTTTTATAATATGTGGTTTGTAAGTTAGACATCAAAAACGTCTTTAGAGTTCTGTGTGGTAATTTCCGAAATTTCATCGAAAGTCAATCCATAGATATCTACTAACTTATCTACAACATTAGTAATGTAGCTGCTTTCATTACGTTTTCCTCGGTATGGAGTAGGTGCTAAGTATGGCGAATCGGTTTCTAAGACAATGTGTTTAATGTCTATTTGGTTTAAAAACTTGTCAATTTTTCCATTTTTAAATGTCGCTACACCACCAATTCCTAATTTCATATTGTAGGAAATTGCTTTTTCAGCTTGCTCTAAAGTTCCTGTAAAACAGTGAAAAATTCCATATAAATCATCTCCTTTTTCAGTTTCTAGTACTTCAAAAATCTCATCAAAAGCATCACGACAATGGATAACAATCGGTAGTTTTTTCTCTTTTGCCCACTGAATTTGAGTACGAAAAGCTTCTTGTTGTTGTGGTAAAAATGATTTATCCCAATATAAATCGATACCAATTTCACCAATCGCATAAAAATCACGTTGGTCTAACCATTCTTTTACATGAACTAACTCTTCTTGATAGTTTTCTTTTACTGAAGTTGGATGTAACCCCATCATTAAAAACACATCTTTCGGATAGTTTTTTTCCAAGTCAAACATACGTTCAGTATAAGAACTATCAATCGCAGGAATAAAGAAACGAGAAACTCCAGCTTCTTTAGCACGTTGTATCATTTCATTTCTGTCTTCGTCAAACTGACTTGAATATAAGTGGGTATGTGTATCTGTAATCATTTATTGCCGTATCTTTACGAGACAAAAGTACAAGAAATGGCAAGTTTGAAAAAAGTATTACGAAAAAAGAAATACATTAAAATAAAACTCAAAAAAATGATTACAAATCATTTAGAGTTAGATGCGGAGATAAATGGTGTTAAAGGAAGGTTTATTTTAGATACAGGCGCTTCTAATTCGTGTGTTGGATTAGATTTAATAGAGCGTTTCAAGCTTATTTCTGAAGAAAGTGAAGTAAAAGCTGCAGGAGCAGGAGCGACGGATATGGAAACACATAAGTCAGGAAATAATTCTCTTAAAATAGGAAAGTGGAAAGCGAATGAGTGTGATTTAGTATTGTTTGACTTAACACATGTAAATACAGCTTTAAAACAACACGATGCTGATGAGGTAGACGGAATTATAGGGGCAGATATTTTAGAGGAAGGAAAAGCCTTTATTGATTATAACAAGAAGGCATTGTATTTAAAGAAGCTTAAAAAGAAAAAAGTAAGGAAATTAAAAGTTCCTTTCTAATGTTGTGGCTCTATGTATAAATTTTTATAATGTAAATAGATTCAATACTAGAATGAAAACTATAAAGATATTTTGAATATTTTTATAATAAAATACTGTGATAGCTATGAAAAGAAATAAATTGTTTTTTAACTATTTTGTTTTAGTTTGGGTAATATTTGGTTTGCTTATTTATGTGTGGGAGCTTTCTTCCCTTATCTATAATAAGCAGTATGATGAGTTTTTTACTTATCAGAGATTAAAAACAACATTTTTGCCTTTGTCAATTATTGTTTTATATATTGTTACTTTCTTTAAAAAAAATAAAAACGAAGAATCTAATTAAGAAGTCACTAGGTCTAAGAAATGTGGTTTGGATGTAATGAGGAAAAACAACATTTTTAGTAAAATAATGTTATTCATAAATTATATCAAACTTATATACAGGGTTGTCGCTATCATATTCAAAAACTCTAGCATAATCCATAACGTTAGCTATTCCTTCGAGTTTACATAGTTGTGAAACTACAGCGCATAAACCATTAAATAACCTCTCTTTATCGGTCGGATTTTGAGGTTTTGGATTATAATGACATAAAGGAACAGTAAAACCGCATGCTTCTAAAAACACCCTCTCAATCTGTAGTAATTCAAGTGGAGTGTAACCATTAAATTTTCTACCTAAATTTTGATGAACCCTACCCACATAGCTTAGTTGCAATGAGCCATGATCATTCTTGAGATGTTTCCAACTATCTCGATTGTCTAATATATTTCCAACCGCACATGCTGAGCAACATTCAGGATTCAATTCATCGTTGTGAAAAGCATTATAAAGCTTTATAAGTGCTTGTTCTAATCGTTTAGGTATTTCCATAATCAAAAAGGATTTACTCCCTTAAATATACAAAATATTGGTTGTACCTTTGCATCAAATTATTGTTAATGACGACTTTTCAAGATTTAGACTTATCAAATCCACTAAGAAATTCAATTGAAGAATTAGGTTTCGTAAATCCAACACCTATTCAAGAACAAGCATTTCCTGTAATTCGTTCAGGAAAAGATGTGGTAGGGATTGCACAAACAGGTACAGGTAAAACTTTTGGGTACTTACTCCCAATATTACGTGATTTAAAGTTTTCAAAACAACAACACCCAAGGGTGATGATATTAGTACCTACACGAGAATTAGTGGTTCAGGTGGTAGAAGAGATAGAAAAGCTAGCTAAATACATCACTTTACGAACTGTAGGTGTATATGGAGGAGTTAATTTAAATCGCCATAAAGAAGCAGTAATGCAAGGAGCTGACATTATTGTTGCCACACCAGGACGTTTGTACGATTTAGCGTTAAGTAACGTATTAAAATTAAAGTCTATTCAAAAATTAGTCATAGATGAAGTAGATGTAATGCTTGATTTGGGTTTTCGTTTTCAGTTGTTAAACATTTTTGATTTATTACCTCAAAGACGTCAAAATATCATGTTTTCAGCAACGATGACGGAGGATGTTGAAGCATTAATTGATGATTTTTTTATTGCTCCACATAAAATAGCAATTGCAGTAAGTGGAACACCATTAGATAACATTCAGCAAATAAGCTATGATGTTCCTAATTTTTATACAAAAGTCAACTTATTAAACTATTTATTATTTGATAAATCAGAGTTTAGTAAAGTATTGGTGTTTGCACCTAATAAAAGAAATGCAGACAGACTATTTGATTGTGTAGCCGAAGAATATCCATCACAAGCCTGTGTAATTCATTCAAATAAAACACAAAACTACCGTTTGCGCTCTATAGAACAATTCAACAAAGGAGAAAAACGAATCTTAATAGCTACCGATGTAATTGCACGTGGATTAGATTTAGAAGAAGTAACACATGTAATCAATTTTGATGTGCCACACTTCCCCGAAAACTATATGCACAGAATTGGTCGTACAGGTCGTGCAGAAAGAGAAGGAAAAGCAATTTTATTCGCTACGGAAAAAGAGCAGGAAGCAAAACAACGAATTGAGGAATTGATGGATTACACAATTCCAAAGGAAGAAATTCCAGAACAAGTTGAAATAACCAAGCAATTAACGGAAGAAGAACGTCCGAAAGAAGAAAGAGAAGTAAATAAAAACAGAACTTCTCAAGAATACATTCCAGGTCCCGCTTTTCACGAGAAAAAGGAAAAGAATAAAAAAACAAACCAAGGAGGTTCTTATAGAAGAGAGCTTGCCAAGAAGTACAAAAAGCCAAAAACAAGAGGAGATAAAAATTATAACAAACGCAATAAGAAACGTAAATAATGCAAGAACTTACTAAGCAAGAACTTCACAATTTAGGAATGAATATTGTGGGTAAAAAACTGCAAGAAATGGGATATGAATTTGTTGCAATAAATAGCGAGTTGAAAAAGCATCCACAGTTTGTGTTGTTTAAAAAAGGAGAGCCTACCATTTTTGTATTAGTAAAAACTACGAACAATATACAGTCACCCCAAGAATATGATGTATTGTGGATGGAAACTT
The DNA here is from genome assembly GCF_059716285.2 of Tenacibaculum sp. TB-53. Classification (NCBI taxonomy): domain Bacteria; kingdom Pseudomonadati; phylum Bacteroidota; class Flavobacteriia; order Flavobacteriales; family Flavobacteriaceae; genus Tenacibaculum; species Tenacibaculum sp. TB-53. The sequence continues at coordinate 2,987,416 of NZ_CM202790.1, forward strand.
TTAAAAAACACGCAGAAAAACAAAATGCAAAGGTTTGGTATGCTGGCATAGGTATAGCAAATGCAGAAAGTGTAGATTTGCCTGTGTTTAAAGACAAACCCTATTATGTTGCTTTTGATGATTTTATAAAAATCTTATAAAACCTTTTACTAATTTTTGGTGCTAATCTCCTTTTTTAACTGAAGGGAAAAGAGTGGTTTTGTAGGTTGGAAAGGGTATAAACCCTGTTAAATATCAAGTAGTTGTATGTTAATTTTACCTCAGGGAAATTAATAAAATATCTAAAAAAATGAAAAGACAACTACTAACCAAAAAAGGGAAAAAATTAATAAAAACTATTATGGCATTTTTATCAGATTTAGGTAATGGTGCTAGTTATGCAATTAATAATTAAGGTTTAAATAGTTAGAATCTAAAAAACACTCGTTTTATGATGTAAACGAGTGTTTTTTTATACATAAATAGTAACTTTACAGTGTGGAGAATCTGTTAAACGAAATAAAAAACTGTAAGATTTGTGAGAAATATATAGAACCCAATCCTGTAGTTCTTGCTAGTAAAAAATCCAAAATCATTATTGTAGGTCAAGCACCTGGAACCAAAGTACATCAGTCTGGGATTCCTTGGGATGATGCTAGTGGAAAACAGCTTAGGAAATGGTTGGGTGTTACTGATAAGAAGTTTTATGATACCAATAACTTTGGAATAATACCTATGGGTTTCTGTTATCCAGGAAAAGGAAAATCAGGAGATTTACCACCAAGAAAAGAATGCGCTCCACAGTGGCATCAACCTTTATTAAAAGAAATATCAGAGGTAAAATTGATTATTTTAATAGGAATGTACGCTCAAAACTATTACTTAAAAGGAAAAGCTAAAAGAACACTCACTGAAACAGTGAATACTTTTGAGGAATACTTGCCTAACTATTTTGTATTACCACATCCATCCCCAAGAAATCGATTTTGGTTAACCAAAAACTCATGGTTTGAAAAAGATGTTTTACCCATATTGAAAACCACAGTAAAAAAGCTGATATAGTGATTTTAATACTAAAAGAAAGTTAAATACATGCATTGATAAATTTGTATTTTTGCAATGTATGATAGAAACAAGAGAAGCCATATCAGAAAAAGCGGTTTTAATAGGTATTATAACCCAGCATCAAGATGAAAAACAATCAGAAGAATATTTAGATGAGCTAGAGTTTTTAACACTTACAGCAGGAGGAGTAGCTGTAAAAAGGTTTGTTCAAAAATTAGATAAACCCCATCCAAAAACTTTTATTGGAACAGGTAAACTAGAAGATGTAAAAGCGTATATAGATTCCAATGATATTGGAACAGCTATTTTTGATGATGAGCTGTCACCTGCGCAACTTAGAAATGTTGAACGTTTTTTAGATTGTAAAATTTTAGATAGAACCAACTTAATACTTGATATTTTTGCAAGTAGAGCACAAACAAGCTCAGCAAAAGCTCAAGTAGAATTAGCACAATACCAATATTTATTACCTCGATTAACCAGAATGTGGACACACCTTGACAAGCAAAAAGGAGGTATTGGTATGCGTGGTCCAGGAGAAACAGAAATAGAAACTGACCGACGTATTATTCGAGATAAAATTTCGTTGCTAAAAAAGAAATTAGTAACTATTGACAAGCAAATGTCCATACAACGAAAAAATCGTGGAAAAATGGTGCGTGTTGCTTTGGTAGGATATACCAATGTTGGTAAATCTACCTTGATGAATGTTGTTAGTAAAAGTGAGGTTTTTGCAGAGAATAAACTGTTTGCAACATTAGATACTACAGTTAGAAAGGTGGTAATAAAAAATATTCCTTTTTTAATGACAGACACCGTTGGGTTCATTAGAAAATTACCAACACAATTAGTAGAGTCGTTCAAGTCTACTTTAGATGAAGTTCGTGAAGCAGATTTATTATTACATGTCGTAGATATTTCACATCCAAACTTTGAAGATCATATAGCTTCTGTAAATAAAATTTTAGATGAAATAGATAGTAAAGATAAGCCGACAGTTATGGTATTTAATAAAATAGACGCTTATACTCATGAAACTATTGATGAAGATGATTTGATAACAGAAAAAACAAAAGAACATTATACACTAGAGGATTGGAAAAAAACCTGGATGAATGACTTAGAAACGGAAAGTATTTTTATTTCAGCCTTAAATAAAGATAATTTAGAAAATTTTAAAGAGAAAGTATATGAGGAGGTAAAGAAAATACATATTCAACGTTTTCCATATAATGATTTTCTATATCAAGAATATTAGTTTACAGTAAAAAAACGCAAACATAACTTAAAAAGGACTTAAATAATTAAAACTTTAAGTTCTTTTTTGTTATATTTATAATCCCTAATGTTGCTTTTTATATGTTTTATAAAGCATTGTAAATTATATTTTTAACCATTTTATCCCCCTGAAAATGAAAAATAATAAAACTTCACAAACAAAATTTAGACGATTCTATTCATATTTATTAACTAACAATAAATTAAAAGCCTTAACGTAATTAATTTTATTAGTATAATGCCATACCTAGTAATTATAATCTTTACTTACAAAGTATGTATAGTTAAAAGAAGTGTTTACTCTTTTTGAGTTATCATGTATTAACCTGAATAGATCATGATGAAAAAAATAATCCCCCTCTTATTATTGTATTTCAGTATGCAAGCTGTTAGTGCGCAAGAGAAATGTACATCTGAAAGTATTCATTCAGTAGATGTAAATATAGTTCACAAGTGTTTAGCAGAAAAGAAAGTAGAAAGCAATAATACAGAAGCTTCAGTTATAGTAACTACTATTCCTAGTAGAAGGCACATAAGAAAACGTATTTATTTTGAGAAAGTAATTAGTTTTGCAGAAGGTATTGAAGCAAAAAGTTTAAAGAGAATAAATACATTAAATGAGCTAGCTGAATGTAGTTTAGGAAATGTTTACCCTATTATAAAAGAAACAACAAAAAAATCAATTTCTTTTGATGTGGTTGAAGAAATTCCTGCATTCTTGTCATGCAAAGAATCATTAAAAGAAAAAGAAGATTGCTTTAATTATAAAATGCAAGACCATATAATGACCACCTTAGTTTATCCAGAAGAAGCTATAGAAAAAGGGTTAGAAGGAGAAGTTTTAGTGAGTTTTGTTATAAATGAAATGGGTAAGGTGACTGAGGTTAAGACAGAAGGAATTAATGTGCCTGAAATATTAAAAAAAGAAGCAAAAAGAATTGTATTACTATTGCCTGATTTTATTCCAGGAAAACAACAAAGCAAAAATACTAGAGTGTTATATCGCTTTCCTATGATTTTTAGTTTAAACAGTTCTGATTATTAGAGTGTTAAAATAGTTTATTTTATGTAAAAAAAAGAATACCTTTGCATGCCAAATTTTCATGAGTAACAAGTGTAATTGTTTGATTGGAAAAATGTTAAACCTTTAAGGCATGAGAAAAATTATTTTATTAATTACGTTAGTTTGCTTTTATGTAACCAATGTAATGTCGCAACGAGAAGTATGTGAGACGCCAGAAGAGTCTTTAGTAGATTTAAATAGTATAACAAAATGTACTATTGCTCCAAAAGACAAAAAAAATAAAGGAACAAGACAAATCTCTGTAAAAGTATCTGCCAATAGAAGGTATTTAAAAAAGAGAGAAATTTCGAAAAAGAAAGTAGTTTCAAATGCTACAAATTTGTCAGGAGCAGGAACGGCAGCAATAAAAAGTACAACTTCGCAAACAGAGTTAAGTAAACCTTTAACTTTTAAAAGCAACCTTGAAAACTTAACAAGTAAATTATCAGCAGAAGAAGTACGAAAAGCAGAAAAGTTCTCTACTGTAGACAAAATACCTCTGTTTACTGCATGTAAAAAAGCAAAAAAGAACGAAAGGTTAGATTGCTTTAATATGGAAATGGTAAAACACATTCAAAAACATTTTAGATATCCTAGTCAAGCAGTAAAAGAATCTATACAAGGAGAAGTTTGGGTGCGTTTTATTATTGATAAAAATGGTCAGGTTAAGAATATTAAAACTTTAGGACCTAAAAATGGAGAATTATTAAATAATGAAGCTGTTCGAGTGGTATCTCAATTGCCACAATTTATTCCAGCAAAAAAATCAGGAGGAGAAACATCTGTAAAATATGGTTTCCCAATCATGTTCGCTCTTGATGAATAACATAAGTAACTCAATATAAAAATAATTAAAATAAACAATATGTTTAAAAAACTACTAACCATGTTTTTGGTAATTTGTGGTGTGTCAATATATGCGCAAACTACAATAAACGGAAAGGTTTACGATGAATATTTAGAGCCGTTTTCCAATGCAGTAGTGCTAATAGGAAGTGATAGAACTACTTCGAGTTCTGATGGAACTTTCATATTAGCTACAAAATCAAATTACCCTTTTATAATTCAAGTTTCAGCTTTCGGTTACAAAACAGAATTAATTGAAGTAACTTCTAAAGAGCAAGAAATAAATATAATTTTAAAAGAAAATACAGCATTAGATGAAGTTGTAATCTCTGCATCTCGATCTCCAGAACGAGTTATTGAATCGCCAGTAACTATTGAAAGAATAGGTATAAATGATATAAAAAAGAATACTTCTGTAACCTATTATGATGGAATGGCAAACTTAAAAGGAATAGACCTTAGAGAAAGTGGTTATGGTTTCAAGTCAATTAATACAAGAGGTTTTTCTTCATTTGAAAATACACGTTTTGTACAGTTGGTTGATGGAATGGATACTGCGGTTCCTGCATTAACTTTCTCTATGGGGAATTTAGCAGGTACGTCTGATTTAGATGTAGAAAGCGTTGAAGTCTTACCAGGTGCAGCATCTGCTTTATATGGAGCAAATGCATTTAATGGAATTATGCTTCTTAAAAGCAAGAACCCGTTTAAACATTCAGGAGTTAGCACTTATTTTAAAACAGGATTCACATCACAAGATGCGGCAGGAAATAATCCTTTTTATGATTTTGGTATTCGTATGGCCTATAAATTTAATGAGAAGATAGCAGGTAAGGTTAATTTAACCTATTATAAGTCAGAAGAATGGCATGCGAATAATACAGGGAACTCTACAGGAATAGGTGGAGTTGCTATTGGTGGAGATAGAACTTTACCTGGATATGATGGTATAAACGTGTATGGAGACGAAGTAGGAGCTACTTTAAAACAAATTGCAACTGAGGCAAGTAAAACAAACCCTTTAATTACCCCGGCAATCATAAACAGTTTACCTGATGAAAAAATAACAAGAACAGGTTATGATGAATCAAGTTTAGTAGATTATGACTCAAATGGTTTAAAGTTTGATGCTTCTTTGCATTACCGTCCTTGGGAGAATGAAAATTTAGAAATTATTTGGAATTCAAGATTTGCAAGAGGAAAAAATATTTATCAAGGAGCTAATAGATATGTTCAAGATGGATTTTCGTTTGAGCAACATAGATTAGAGTTCTTAGGAAAGAACTTTTTCTTAAGAGGATACTATTCAGCAAATGATTCAGGAGACTATTTTGATTCTCGTTTTAAAGCAATTAATATTAACAGGGCTTGGAAGAGTGATAAAGATTGGTTTGGAGATTACCTAAATGCTTATCTAACACAAGGAAGGAGCCATGGAAAAGCTAGAGACTTTGCTAATATAGGACGTTTTGAACCTGGTTCAGCAGAGTTTAATGCAGCGGCTAATGATGTAGCTTCTAAAACAGTTCCTGAAGGAGGAGCGAAATTAACAGACCAAACGTCATATTACCATGCAGATGGTAACTATAATTTCCGTGATATAATTAAGTTTGGTGAAATCCAAATTGGTGGTTCATATAGAAAAATTAATTTAAATTCTCAAGGTTCTGTTTTTACAGACGCAAATTCTAAAATTTCTTTTGATGAATTTGGTGTTTATACTCAGTTACAGAAGAAGTTTTTAGAAGAAAGACTGAAGTTTACAGGTTCGATTCGTTATGATAAATCGACAAACTTTAAAGGTAATTATTCTCCAAGGGTGTCTTTAAATTATGCTTTAGGTGAAAATAAAGATCATGTAATTAGAGCCTCTTATCAAACAGGATTTAGAAACCCAACATTACAAGAGCAGTACTTTGGACTTCCAATTGGTACAGGTCATTTAATAGGAGGAGTTGATGAAAACTTAGATCGTTACATTGTTAATATTGGAGGAGGTAATACCTTAACAGGTAGAGATGCTTTTGAAAATTCATTCTCAAGAGCTGAATTAGACAGAGGAAACCTTGTAAAATCTCAGTTAACCACAATCAAACCCGAGAAGGTAATTTCATATGAATTAGGGTATAGAAGTATTGTTAATTTAAGCTCCAATAAAATTTTAGAATTAGATGTAAATGGGTATTATAACAATTATGAATCTTTTACAGCAATTAAAGATGTTCTTGTTCCTCATTATGGAGGGTTTAATGCAGATGGAACTCCAAATGCTCAAGCTTTATTAGCGCTTCAAAATAATGATGTAACAGCTTTCTCAGTAAACACAAACTCTAAGGCAGATGTTACCTCGTATGGTGTAGGTGTAGGAATGTCAACTAAGGTTTTTAAAGGCTTTGATTTAGGTTTGAGCTATAACTATGCAAAATTTGATTTTGAAGAAACTTCTGATCCAGATTTTGAGCCGGCATTTAACACACCGGAACATAAGGTTAAAGTTCAATTTGGTCATCCAAATTTATTTAAAAACTTTGGGTTTAATATAAATGCCCGTTGGCAAGATGAATACTATTGGCAATCTTCTTTTTTACAGGGATTAGTAGATGCTAGAACAGTAATAGATGCTCAAATAAATTATACAGTACCAGCAATTAAATCAAGATTTAAAATAGGTGGTACAAACCTTACTGGTAAGGAGTATTTTATAGCTCCTGGGGCTGGAGCAATAGGTTCTTTATATTACATTTCTTGGACAATTAATGACTAGAAATAGTTTAAATTATAAAATAAAAAAGAGGCGTGAATTTGTTCACGCCTCTTTTTTATTTTATAGACTAAAGTTATTATTCATTTTCATAATCATTAATAATTCCTAGTCGTTTAGCGCGTTGTTCCCAGCTTTTTCTAGCTAAGCTTTGTAAATTAGCAACGTTATCACTCTCATCCATTATTTCATAACCTAAAAGAGTCTCTATAACATCTTCTTGGGTTACTAAACCGCTAACAGCTCCATATTCATCTACAACTAAAGCTAAATGTTCTCTTTGTTCAATTAGTTTTTCAAATAAATTAGGAATAGATAACTCTCTACTAGCTATTATAATTTCCCTTTTAATTGTTTTTAAAGGTTCATTTCCTTTATTATCAACCAAAGAAAGTAATAATTGGTCCTTTAGAACATATCCAGTTATATTATCTGGATTTTCAGCATATACAGGTATTCTAGAAAAGCGTAAAGGTCTGTTTTCATTAAAAAAAGATTCAATACTTTGGTTTTCATCAGCAGTAGTAAGTACTGTACGAGGTGTCATAATATGTTTAGCTTGAACTTCTTTAAAGTTAAGCATGTTTCTAATTACTTTACCTTCACTTTCATGAAAAACACCTTCTTGCTCAGCAATATCTGTCATTGCAGAAAAGTCTTCTCTACTTAAAACACTTTCTCCATGTGCTCCTTTACCAAATAGTTTAGTAAATAATTGAAGTATCCATATGATACCGGTGTATTTACAAAAGAAAATCAGCACATTTAAAGCTTTAGTTGTAAAGCCAGCTAAAGACTTCCAGTAAGTAGCACCAATGGTTTTAGGAATAATTTCAGAGGCAACTAAAATCAAAATTGTCATTATAGCAGAAACGATAAAAACACCGTTTCCTTCATCACTAAATATTTTTTTTGCTTGAGCACCAACAAGTATAGCACCTACGGTATGAGCAATTGTGTTTACAGTTAAAATAGCAATAAGAGGTTTGTCTACATCTTTCTTTAATGTTTCAAGATCGTTTGCATAAGCTTTCTCTTCTTTCTTTTTAACATTTACAAAGGTAGGAGTTACACTTAATAGTACAGCTTCTAGTATGGAGCATAAAAAAGAGAAAAATATAGATAAGGTGGCGTAAACAATTAATAAAGTCATTTGTTAAAATTTTTAGGCTAAAATACGTAAAAAAGAAAACCTCAAGAACGTGTTCTTGAGGTTTTACCTTGATGTTTTATTTTTAGAAACCGTAATTTACTCCTAGACCAAACACTTCTCTAGTTTGGAACCCTTTGAAAGCATTGTCGTCATAAATAGCTTGCATAGAGAGGTTTGCAGAAAGATATTTATTAACTTTCATTACCACATTAACAGTGTAATCTATATCAACATTTTGAAAATCTTCTAAGTAGTTACTGTATAAGTTTAGTATATTTTCAACAGACACATTTTTCATAACGTCTAATTTATAGTAAGCATTAACCGCAGCACCTAGTTCATAACGAGTAGTCTCGTTTTGTTCTACTCCAAAAGCAGGTCCTAAGTCTGTTAGGTGTTTGTGTACATAAATTAGTTTAGAAGTTGCAGGAGCGATGTTTACTTTTAAATTGTCGTGTTTTTTCCATAACATACCTGGTCCAAATTGGAAGTAGGCAGGAGAAAAGAAATGAGATGTTTGCTCGCCAGAAACATATGTAGAAGACATTTGAGTCTTAAAGTTAAAAAAAGCAGAATAATACCAATACCCACTAGCTTTTTTACCTAATAAAGAGTTTAACTCTAAACGGTCATCTGTTTTTTGCATTGCTTCTCCTTTTAACTTTGTTAAACCATAAGAAGCAATTAGTTTATTATCCCAAGTCCAGTCACCTTTGGTGTAATTAAAATCATAATTTAACCCAATGGTACCAGAAATATTATTTGTTCCACCAGCTAACCAGTTATTAAAAGCGGACTGATTGAATAGAAAAGAGATGTTACCACTCCTTTTCCATCCTTCTTTAGGCTCTTCTTTTTTTTCTTCTTGAGCATTAGCTGTTAAAGCTCCAAACATAACAGCAATAGCTAATAATTTTTTCATTTTAATAGTTTTAAATTAAAGTGTATAAATGTTTAACATAGAAGTTAGACAATAATATTGTATTAAAAGTCACGTTTTATGAAAAATATAGTTTAAACCAAGCCCAAAAACTTCTTTAAACTGTACTCTGCTAGAGGCATCGTCATCAATAATAGCATGCAAACTGAGATTGGTAGATAGGTTTTTATTAATTTTAACAAAGAAGTTTAACTGATAATCAATATCTATATTTTGAGGTTTGTTTAAATAATCTGAATACACAGCAACTATGCTTTCCATAGTAACGTCCTCCATTATTTCGCTTTTAAAATAGGCAGATAAGTTAAAACCTAAACTAAAGCTAGTATTTTTACCTTCATCCACACCATATTTTCCCGAAAATTCGTCAGAAACAAAAGTATAACGAGCAGTTGCGGGAGCTATGTTTATTCTAGCGTCATCATTCCGTTTCCATAACATACCAGGTCCAAAACTCCAATATGCTGGAGAAAAGAAGTCTGAAACTGCTACTTTAGGTTCTTGTTTATAATCATAACCTTTGGTATATTGTGTTTTAAAATTACTAAAAAAAGATAAAAACCATAATTTTGAAGTTTTAAATCCTAAAAGAGAATTGTATTCAAACTGATCTTCTGTTTTTCTTATACCTTGACCATCTATATAACTTAATCCATAGGCTGATATTATTTTATTATCCCAGTTCCATTTTTTCTTTTTGTAGTTAAAGTCATAACCAAGTGTCATATTTCCAGCAACGGTATTGTTACCACCTGCTGCCCAATTTGAAAAAGATGATTGATTAAAAAGAAAAGTGTATTTTCCAGTTACAGTCCATTTTTTTGGTGGGTTTTTCTTAACTAAAGGCTCTGCAAACACTCGCTTGTTAAATATGTAGAAAGCAAAACTAGTGTCTAAAGGGGAGTTTTGTAAACCTAAAGTTGAGATACTATCTTTTTTAGTTTCTTGTGAAACTAAAGAAAAGGAGTAACAAGAAATTAAGATTAAGAACAGCTTTTTCATTTGTGATTAAGTTGAGGAATTATACGAGTCTAATTATTTTTTTCTCTTATAAAGTGGTACTGTTGAACAAGCCTCTCCAAACATAATGGTTTTAGCTACAGGTTTAATTTTTTCAATTAGTAAGGTGTATGCTGATGGTGGTATAGGTTTATTTGAGCATCCTTTAATTATTATAGGTTTGTCTTTATAATTAGAGATGTTAAGCTGTTGAATTATCTCTTGATATATTACAGTTTCTAGTAATGTTAAGTCCCCAACAACAACCTTTTTAGCAAAAGGAGTAAGTTCAGTAGTTAGTAAAATATAAGCCCACGAAGGAATAATAGCGTCAGTAGAACAAGTTAAAGAAACATAACTATCTAGATATTGAGACCAGTCATGGTTTTTTACAGTCTCTCTAAAATCTTTTTCACGAAGAATTAATTCTTCAAATAACCAATCCTTAATATCAAATATTACACGTTTACCCTCAGGGTAAAAATCTTCAAGGTCTATTGTAGTAAGCTTACTATTAGCAACTCTATTTATAATTTCTTCTGACATATTTTTTAGTTGAAAAGGTTAAAGTTGTATTAACTGCTCTATAACATTCCTAATTCTAATTTAGCTTCTTCACTCATCATATCTTGAGTCCAAGTAGGATCGAAGGTGATTTCTACCTCACAATTGTTAATCTCTTTTAAAGTTTTTACTTTTTCTTCTACTTCAACAGGTAAAGTTTCAGCAACAGGACAGTTAGGAGAAGTTAATGTCATTAATATTTTGGCATCATTTTCTTCTGATATAAAAACATCATAAATTAAACCTAACTCATATATGTCAACAGGTATTTCTGGGTCATATATGGTTTTTAATACACGTACAATTTTATCTCCTAATTCTTCTAATTTGTCTTCAGTCATAATTCTAAACTTCTTTTAATTCGCTAATTTGCTTTGCTGTGCAATTGCGTACATTTTAATTTGTTTTACCATGGATACTAAACCATTAGCACGTGTAGGGCTTAAATGTTCTTTCAGGCCAATCTCATCAATAAAATCAGTATCGGCGTCTAAAATAGCCTTAGGTGTTTGGTTAGAAAATACCCTCAATAATAAAGCTACAATTCCTTTTGTTAAAATAGCATCACTATCGGCAGTAAACTCAATAGTATCACCTTTTAATTCAGAATGTAACCATACTTTCGATTGGCATCCTTTAATTAGGTTTTCATCCAACTTGTAAGTTTCACTTATTAAAGGTAGCGATTTTCCTAGCTCTATAATGTATTCATAACGCTCCATCCAGTCTTCAAACATAGAAAACTCGTCAATAATTTCTTCTTGTATTTCTTTGATAGTCATTTTTTAAAACTATTTTTGCAAAGTCAAAAAGACCGTTTTTAATTAAAGACGCAAAATTACGACAAAAAAGGCAGTTGACATGAGAGTTTAAGCCTTAATGAGTATAATTAGTAAAAATTTAAGTCTTAGTAATTTATAAAGACTTAATGAAACAAATACATTTCTTCAGTTGAAGAAATATTAAGTAGAGTTATGAGTAAATTATTAGCAGTAGGAACTGTAGCATTTGACGCTATAGAAACACCATTTGGAAAAACTGATAAAATCTTAGGAGGATCAGGAACATTTGTAGGATTAGCAGCTTCACAATTTGGAGTGCAAACAGGAGTTGTTTCTGTAGTTGGAGGAGATTTTCCACAATCATACTTAGATATGATGAACGATAAAGGAATTAATACTGATGGAGTGGAAATCGTAAAAGAAGGAAAAACTTTCTTTTGGAGTGGAAAGTATCATAATGATATGAATTCTCGTGATACTTTAATAACTGAACTAAATGTATTAGAACATTTTCAACCAGTGGTTCCAGAATCGTTTAAAGATGCACCAATTGTAATGTTAGGTAATTTACACCCATTAACACAAGCATCGGTATTAGATCAAATGAATGAAAGACCTAAGTTAGTAGTGTTAGATACTATGAACTTTTGGATGGATATAGCATTAAACGATTTGCATGAAGTATTAAAGCGTGTAGATGTTATTACAATTAACGACGAGGAAGCACGTCAGTTAAGTGGAGAATATTCTTTGGTAAATGCAGCAAAGAAAATTCATGAAATGGGGCCAAAATACGTGGTAATTAAAAAAGGGGAACATGGAGCTTTATTATTCAATGAAGGAAATATGTTCTTTGCACCAGCATTGCCATTAGCAGAGGTGTTTGACCCAACTGGAGCTGGAGATACTTTTGCAGGAGGTTTCTGCGGATATTTAGCTAAAACCGAAGATATTTCATTCGAAAATATGAAGAGTGCAATTATATATGGATCTAACTTAGCATCGTTCTGTGTTGAAAAATTCGGAACACAACGCATGGAGGAGTTAACTAGCGAGGAGGTACAAGTACGCTTAAAAGCGTTTAAAGAATTAACACAATTTGATATAGCATTATCATAAACTATAAATCCGCGCTTTTTGCTGCGGATTTTTTTATACAACACACAAAACTACAACACAACTAAATACTTGAAATTAAATGAGTGACGCTATTAAACACGAATGCGGAATTGCAATGGTTCGTTTAAAGAAGCCATTACAATATTATAAAGACAAATACGGTACCGCGTTTTATGGTGTAAATAAAATGTACCTGTTAATGGAGAAACAGCACAACCGGGGGCAAGACGGTGCTGGATTAGCAAGTATAAAATTTAATGTAGAGCCTGGAACAAGATATATAAGCAGAATCCGTTCCAACCAATCACAGCCGATTCAAGATATCTTTGGTAAAATCAACCATAGAATCAATGGAGTTTTTGATGAGAATCCAGATAAGGTTGATGATGTGAAATGGCAAGAAGAAAATGTGCCTTACATTGGAAACTTATTTTTAGGGCACGTTCGCTACGGTACTTTTGGTAAAAACTCTATAGAGAGTGTACATCCTTTTTTACGCCAAAGCAACTGGAAACATCAAAGCTTAATTGTTGCTGGTAATTTTAATATGACTAATTCTAAACATTTGTTAAATGATTTAATTGAATTAGGTCAACACCCTAAAGAGTCTACTGATACTGTAACAATTTTAGAAAAAATAGGACACTTTCTGCAGTCGGAAGTTTCAGATTTATATTTGAAAGCTAAAGAAGAAGGATTTAATAAAAAGGATGCTTCTCCTTACATAGAAGATAACCTAGATATTCAACGAATTTTAAAACGTTCGGCTAAAAACTGGGATGGTGGATATGCTATGGCAGGTATGCTGGGGCATGGAGATGCGTTTGTGTTGAGAGACCCATCAGCTATTCGTCCAGCTTTTTTTTATGAAGACGATGAAGTAGTTGTGGTTGCTTCTGAACGTCCAGTTATTCAAACAGTTTTTAACGTTGATATAGAGTCAATAAAAGAGGTTGAAAGAGGACATGCGTTAATAATCAAAAAGAATGGAGAGACAACAATGTCGCCAATTTTAGAACAGCGTCCCAAAAAAGCATGTTCATTTGAGCGTATTTATTTTTCAAGAGGAAGTGATGCATCAATTTATGAAGAACGTAAAAACTTAGGGAAATATGTGTTTCCTGAAGTTTTAAAATCTATTGATAGTGATATAGAAAATTCAGTGTTTTCTTACATACCAAATACGGCAGAAACATCATTTTTTGGAATGATGGAAGCTGCTGAAGATGTGTTAAATCAGCAAAAGACTGATGCAATTTTAGCGGGTGAAGGAAAGCTTTCAAAAGAAAGAGTAATTGAAATTCTTTCTAAAAGACCACGTTTTGAAAAAATAGCGATTAAAGATGCTAAACTACGTACTTTTATTACAGATGATAGTAGTCGTGATGATTTAGTTGCGCATGTTTATGATGTTACTTACGGAGTTGTAAAGCCAACAGATAATTTAGTAATTATTGATGATAGTATCGTAAGAGGTACTACCTTGAAGAAAAGTATTATTAAAATCTTGGACCGATTGAATCCTAAGAAAATAGTAGTAGTTTCTTCTGCGCCTCAAATACGTTATCCAGATTGTTATGGTATTGATATGGCTAAGATTAACGATTTTATTGCTTTTAAAGCTGCGTTGGAATTGTTAAAAGAAACAAATCAGTATCATATTGTTGATGAAGTGTATCAAAAATGTAAGCAACAAGAAAGCAGTGAAGATAAAGATGTGATAAACTACGTTAAGGAAATTTATGCACCTTTTACAGATGAAGAAGTTTCTGCAAAGATTGCACAAATGTTAAAAACTGCAGAGATAAAAGCTGATGTCGAGGTGATTTTTCAGCCAGTAAGTGGTTTACATAAAGCTTGTCCAGACAATTTAGGAGATTGGTATTTTACTGGAGATTATCCTACTGATGGAGGTCATAGGGTGGTAAATCAGGCATTTATCAATTTTTATGAAGGAAATGATAAGAGGGCTTATTAATAATTAATTAGCCAGTAAATAAAAAAAGAGTAATCGTTTTTTCGATTACTCTTTTTTTATGTGGTAAAATATGTTTAATTACATAGGTACTACAATGGCGCCAGAGAATTTTTCTCGGATTTCATTTAAAGCCCTATCAGCATGTAAGCGCGTTTTATAATTCCCTACTTGTATTTTCCAGTTAGGTTCTTCGTATGTTAGTTTGGTGTAAACATCAGGGTATTCAACTTTAAACCTATTGCGTATGCTTCTAGCGCGTCTTTCAAGTCCATAATATAGTTGGATTCTGTACCCGTTTCCATTGCTCTTGTTGTAGGTTCTTTTCTTTTCTATCAGTGAAATAATGTGCTTGTTGTCAGTAAGTTTTTCTTGAGCATTAGCTTTGAGTGCAAAAGCAGTAACAAGAAATATAAAAGTAATAATTAAGCTATGTTTTTTCATTTTGATGAATCTTTTTACAAAAGTAATGACTTGTGAGTTAATACATTGTTAACGCTAGTTATTTAGAATTGTTATAAATTATAGATTAGGATTCTCTTAACATTTCACAATTTAGACAGAAGTAGTACTTTTGTGCAACTTTCTGTGTGCTAATTTTAAAATTAGTGTAACAGAAAAAATTGTACCAAAATAGATACAAAACTTATATTTTTATAGTATGAAAAGTGTGAATCATCACAGTAGATTAACTAAAACTCTAGCAAAGAGTTTAGCTTTCTTTTTAGTTTTCTTAGTAAGTTTTTCGGCGTTTTCACAAGATATTGATGAGGCGCGTCAAAAAGAAGGGAAAAAATTGTTTAAATCTCTTTGTGCATCTTGTCATAAGTTAGATAAGAAGCTGGTTGGTCCTGCTTTGGCTGGGATTGAAGAGAGAAGAACCAATGAATGGTTGAAAGCATGGATAAAAGATAATGCTGCTTTAAGAGCTTCAGGGGATAAAGAAGCAATTGCGATTTTTGAAGAGTATAATGGTTCTAATATGACTGCTTTTCCGCAGTTATCGGATCAAAACATTGATGATATCCTTTACTATACCACGGTTGGTGAGTTAAAAAAGACTCCAGCAGCAGGAACTGATATTGAAGGAGTTGGATCTCAAGGTGATCAGGCACCAAAATGGTTGATATATATATTGGCTGCAGCTATTGTTGTGGCATTCTTAATTATTGGTAGTTTGTTAAAAACTATTAGTGAATTAAAAGGCGCTCCAAAAACTCCAGGTTTAATGGGGCAAACTGCTGAGTTGTGGCAAGGAATTAAACAGAATACTTTCTTAAAAGTGTTAACCGTTATTTTTGGAGCTTTAATTGCTGCTTATTTCTTGTTTGGAACTTTGTTTAAAGTTGGTGTTGATGAGGGGTATCAGCCAATTCAACCAATAGCTTTTTCACATAAAATTCACGCAGGAGATAATAAGATAGATTGTCAATACTGTCACTCTGCAGCAAAACATAGTAAGCATTCGGGTATACCATCTGTAAATGTTTGTATGAATTGTCATAAGAATATTTCTGAAGTAGCAGACGATACAAAAGTTGTGATGGATGATCATACATTAGTAAAAGCTGATTTAGATAAAGAAATCGCTAAGATTTATGAAGCAGCTGGTTGGGATGCAGAAAAATTAGAATATACTGGAAATACTAAGCCGGTTAAATGGGTGAGAGTTCATAACTTGCCAGATTTCGCATATTTTAACCATTCACAACACGTAACTGTAGGAGGAATTGCATGTCAAAAATGTCATGGTCCAGTAGAGGAAATGGAAGAAGTATATCAATATTCGCCATTAACAATGGGTTGGTGTATTGACTGTCATAAGGAAACTAAGGTTGACTTAAAAGGTAATGAGTACTATGCTAAAATTCATGAAGAACTAGCTAAGAAGTACGGTGTTGAGCAAGTAACTATTGCTCAATTAGGAGGAAAAGAGTGTGGTAAATGCCACTATTAATCAATTTAGAAAGTAGAAAAACACATATATAAATGGCTTCAAACAAAAAATACTGGCAAAGTGTTGAAGAACTAAAGGGTAGTTCTATTGTTGAAACGCTACGTAATAATGAGTTTGTACAAGATATTCCTACAGATGAATTTTTAGGCGACAAAGATACCTTAGAAACATCATCAACTTCACGTAGAGACTTCTTGAAATATGTTGGATTTACCACTGCAGCAGCTTCTTTAGCAGCTTGTGAAGGTCCAGTAAGAAAATCAATTCCTTATGTAGTGCAACCTAATGATATCGTAGTAGGCGTTGCTGATTGGTACGCAACTACAATTGCAGACGGTTTTGATTTCGCAAACGTATTAGTAAAAACACGCGAAGGACGTCCAATTCAAATCATGCCAAATAAAGAGGCAGGAGGTGTAACTAGCGCACGTACTCAAGCGTCAGTTTTATCATTATACGATGAAAAATTACGTTTAAAAGAACCAAGAAAAGGAAAAACTCAAATCTCTTGGGCAGATGCAGATAAAGAAATTATCGCAAAATTAAACGAATTAAAGAATGCTAATGAACCAGTAGTATTATTAACAGGAACTTTAGCGAGTCCTTCTACTGAAAAAATAATAGCAGATTTTATTACAGCTTACCCAAATGTTAAGCATGTAGTATATGACGCAATCTCTGAAAGTGCAACTGCTGATGCTTTTGAAGCTATGTATGGTAAAAGAGCATTGCCAGATTACGATTTTAGTAAGGCGGAAGTTATCGCGTCCATAGGGGCAGATTTTATTGGTGATTGGCAAGGGGGATACGAAAAGTCTTATGCAGAAGGTCGTAGAGTAGAAACTGGTAAAATGTCATACCATGTTCAAATAGAAGCTAACATGTCTTTAGCGGGAGCAAATGCCGATAAAAGAATTGTAGCCAAACCATCTGAGCAAGTTTTCGCTTTAATAAACTTATACAACCAAATAACAGGAAATAGCCTTCCTTCAAAAGCAACAACTTTTGATGTAGAGGTAAAGCAATTAGCTAAAGACCTTAAAAAAGCAGGTTCAAAAGGGGTTGTTGTTACAGGTTTAAATGATAAAAACGCACAATTAATTGCATTAGCAATCAATAAAGCGTTAAATAGTGAGGTAATAGATACTGAGGCGGTGAATTTAAAGCGTCAAGGTAACGATACCCAAGTAGCTCAATTGATAGCAGACGTTAAAGGAGGTAAAGTAAAAGGTTTAATTACTTATAATGTAAATCCTTTATACACTTTAGCAAATGCAGTTGATTTAGCAGAAGGAATTAAAAATTTAAAATTATCTATAGCTCTATCTACTCAAGATGATGCTACAGCTAATGCTACACAATATACATTGCCAGCACCTCATAACTTAGAAAGTTGGGGAGATGTTATGGCGAAGCAAGGTGTTTATAGTTTAATGCAACCAACTATACAGCCACTATTTAACACACGTCAAGTACAAGACGTTTTATTAAAATGGTCTGGAAGTACAGTGAACTATTACGACACTTTAAAAGAATTTTGGAGCACAAATGTATTAGGAGGGGCTTCATGGAATCAAGCATTACATGATGGGTTCTTTAAAGCTGAAAAAGTTGCTGTTGAAGAAGAAACAGCCTTTGAAACTACTGTAGATATAAATGTAGTAGCAGCGCAATTAGTGAAAAAAGCTAATAATGCTTCAGGATTCGAATTAAACTTATACTCATCAACAGCGTTAGGAGACGGTAAACAAGCAAATAACCCTTGGTTACAAGAATTACCTGACCCTATTACAAGAGCTTCTTGGGATAACTACTTGACCATTTCGATTTCAGATGCAAAAGAATTAGGTTTTGAAAACCCAGTAAAAGATAATGGTGCTATTGATGGTAATTATGCTAACGTAACAGTAAATGGCATAACAATAAATAAAGTACCAGTGCTTATACAACCAGGTCAAGCAAAAGGATCAGTAGGTTTAGCATTAGGGTACGGTAGAACTCAAGGATTAAAATCAGAAATGCAAGTAGGTGTCAATGCCTATCCATTCTACCAAAATGGAAACAATGTTCAGTATAATGTTTCTATTGAAAGAACTTCAGGATGGCACAAGTTTGCTTGTATGCAAGTACAAAGCACTTTAGCAGGTCGCCACGATATATTAAAAGAAGCTTCATTAAAAGAAGTAAACGATAAAAAATTAGATCCTAAGCATACTTGGAATAAGCCATTCATGGTCTCTTATGATCATCAAGAAGTTGAAGGAAGTAAAATTGACTTATGGGATGAGCATGACAGAAGTTTAGGACACCACTTTAACTTATCTATCGACTTAACATCTTGTACAGGTTGTGGAGCATGTGTTATTGCATGTCACGCAGAAAACAACGTACCAGTTGTTGGTAAAGATGAAATGAGAGTTGGTAGAGATATGGCTTGGTTACGTATTGATCGTTATTATTCTTCTACTGTGGAAGATAAGCAACATAAGGCTAAAATGACATTGGAGGAGTTCAAAGCTCAAAATCCAAACATAGCTAACCAAGAAATTGAAAGACGTTATACTGAAAAAGTATTAGAGCTAAGCAAAGGAGATTTATTTGATGCTTTAGAAAACCCAGCAGAAAATCCACAGGTTGCTTTCCAACCAATGATGTGTCAGCACTGTAACCACGCACCATGTGAAACAGTATGTCCGGTAGCAGCAACATCTCACGGTCGTCAAGGTCAAAACCAAATGGCATATAACCGTTGTGTAGGTACTCGTTACTGTGCAAATAACTGTCCATACAGAGTTCGTCGTTTCAACTGGTTTAATTATGCTGAAAACAACGAGTTTGATTTTAACATGAATAACGAGTACGGTAAAATGGTGTTAAACCCAGACGTAGTAGTTCGTTCTCGTGGTGTAATGGAAAAGTGTTCTATGTGTATTCAAATGACACAAGCTACTATCTTAAAGGCTAAGAAAGAAGGTAGAGCTGTTAAAAAAGACGAGTTTGAAACAGCATGTTCAGCAGCATGTTCTACTGGTTCTATGGTGTTTGGAGATATAAACAACACTGAAGATACAGTTACAGCATTAAAAGAAGATAAAAGAGCTTTCCACGTTTTAGATTATATTGGTACAAAACCAAACGTAGTGTATCAAGTGAAAGTAAGAAATACAAACGAAGCTTAATAGTAAAATTAATAAGTATATAGATTTATGTCGTCTCATTACGAATCATCTTATAGAGAACCTTTAATACTTGGTGACAAGAGTTACCATGATATTACTGAAGATATTGCTAGACCTATTGAAGGGAAAGCAAACAAAAATTGGTATATAGCATTCTATATCTCTTTAGCAGCAATGTTATGGGGATTTGGATGTATCTTTTACACCGTAGGAACAGGTATTGGTGTATGGGGATTAAGTAAAAACATCGGTTGGGCATGGGATATTACCAACTTCGTATGGTGGGTAGGTATTGGTCACGCAGGAACACTTATTTCTGCAGTACTTTTATTATTCCGTCAAAAATGGAGAATGGCAATTAACCGTTCTGCAGAAGCGATGACAATCTTTGCGGTATTCCAAGCAGGATTATTCCCAATTATTCACATGGGACGTCCATGGAACGGATACTGGGTATTACCAATTCCAAACCAATTCGGATCATTATGGGTTAACTTTAACTCGCCATTATTATGGGATGTATTCGCAATTTCTACATATTTATCGGTATCATTAGTTTTCTGGTGGACTGGTTTATTACCTGATTTTGCAACGATTCGTGATAGAGCTGTAAAACCTTTCCAAAAGAAAATTTATGCATTATTATCTTTCGGGTGGTCAGGTAGAGCAAAAGACTGGCAACGTTTTGAAGAAGTGTCGTTAGTATTAGCAGGTTTAGCAACTCCATTAGTACTTTCTGTACATACAATCGTATCGATGGACTTCGCAACTTCTATTAACCCAGGATGGCACTCAACAATTTTCCCTCCTTATTTCGTAGCAGGGGCGATCTTCTCTGGGTTTGCAATGGTACAAACCTTATTAGGTATTATGCGCAAGGTTACAAATATGGAAGCATATATTACACGTTTACACGTAGAGTATATGAACATCGTAATCATTTTAACAGGAGGTATCGTAGCAGTAGCTTATGCAACAGAGTTCTTTATTGCATGGTATACAGGTTCTCCTTACGAAAACTACACATACTTATCATTTGGAGCAGAAGCAGGAGCTTACGGATGGGCATTTTGGTCGTTATTAATTTGTAACATTTTCACACCACAGTTATTATGGATCAAAAAGATTAGAAGAAGTTTTATTTGGTCTTTTATTATCTCGATAGTAATTAACATCGGTATGTGGTTTGAGCGTTTTGATATTATTGCAATTGTATTAAGTAAAGGACAGTTACCATCTACATGGTGGCGTTTTGAACCAACGTTCGTAGACGTAGGTATCTTTATAGGAACTATCGGATTCTTCTTTGTATTATTCTTATTATATGCAAGAACTTTCCCAGTAATCCCTACAGCAGAGATTAAGACTATTTTGAAATCATCAGGTGAGAATTTTAAAAAATCAAGAGAAGAGAACAATGAGCACTAATAAAGTAATTCACGCATTATATAATGATGATGATATCTTAATGGATGCCGTTAAGAAAGTAAAAGCAGAAAATCATCATATTGAAGAAGTATTTTGTCCTTTTCCAGTTCATGGATTAGACAAAGCAATGGGATTAGCACCAACACGTTTAGCAATTACCGCTTTTTTATATGGTATTACAGGCTTATCAGTAGCAGTTTGGTTAACATGGTATACTATGATTGCTGATTGGCCTCAAGATATTGGGGGAAAACCAAACTTTTCATGGGCTACCAATATGCCAGCTTTTGTTCCAATATTATTTGAATTAACAGTGTTTTTTGCAGCACACTTAATGGTAATTACTTTTTATATGAGAAGTAAGATATGGCCATTTAAAGAAGCTGAAAACCCTGACCCAAGAACTACAGATGATCACTTTTTAATGGAGATTCCTGTTAAAGGGAGTGAAGAAGAGTTGGTGTCATTATTAGAGAAAACTGGAGCTGTAGAAATTAACGTAGTAGAAACGCACTAATAAAGAGATATGAAGAATTTAAAAATAATTATCGCTTTAGCTGTAGCAGCAACAAGCTTAAGTTCTTGTAACGATAAACGAAAACCACAAGTTCAGTTCATGCCAGATATGTATGTATCTGTACCCTACGATGCAAATGGAGCCGAAGGTATTAATAATGAAGAGGTAAATAAATTACCAGTAGCAGGTACTGTAAGCAGAAACGGAGTTGTAGCTTATGATATTCCTGACACTAATGAAGGATATGAAAAAGCAAAAGCTGAATTAAAAAACCCATTACCAACTACTGAGGCTAACTTAGAAAAAGGTAAAGAGTTATATGACATATACTGTGCTTCTTGTCACGGAACAAAAGGGGATGGTAACGGAGTGTTATCGCAAAGAGATAAATTCAATGGTATCCCAAATTACGCAGACAGAGAGTTAACCCCAGGGAATATTTATCATGTAATTATGTATGGTAAGAACTTAATGGGATCTCATGCATCACAGTTAAGATACAATGAGCGTTGGCAAGTTGTACAATACGTAGAAAAATTAAGAAGCGAATTAAAATAAGTCTATAATAGATAGTTAAGATATGTACCAGTTTTCAGGAAAATTAAAAATGCTAGCTATTGTTTTAATGGCTGTAGGACTTTTAGGAACAGGTTATAGTTTCTTTTCAGCGCCTAAAACATTAGAAGAAGCAAAAGAAATTTTAGCAAAACAAGATGCACATCATGGAGGTCATGAAGCGAAAGCAGATCATGCTGATGTAGAGCATAAAGAAGAAGCTAAAGTTGAAAATCACGAAGAAGATACAACAACTGAAGAGCATGTTGCAGATAGTACTGCTACACACACTGAAGAAGTAGCACACAACGGTGAACAAAATCATTCGGAAGAAGCTATTGAAAATACACAAGCAAAAGATAGTTCGGCAGTACATGTAGCTGAAGATGATCATAAAGAAACTGCAATTGATGAAGCGAATGAAACAACTGAAGCACATACTGAAGTAGCTGCTCATGGCGAAGATCACGGAGATGCTCATGCAGAACACGCTTTACACCAAATGCAAAATAGACCTTGGTCTGCTTTGTATGTTGCTTTATTATTCTCTTTAGGTATTACATTGTTAGTGCTTGCTTTTTATGGTTCACAAATTGTTGCACAAGCAGGATGGTCTGTAGTATTGCACAGAGTAATGGAAGCTATTTCATCAAATTTACATTATGTGAGTTTAATAATGTTAGTATTCTTAATACTTACAGCAATGCATATGAATCACCTGTTTACTTGGATGGGAGAAGGAGTAACTGACCCAACGAGTCCAAATTATGATGCTATAGTAGATGGAAAAAAATGGTGGTTAAATACCCCTGGTTGGTTAATAAGAAGTATTGTTTACTTAGCAGGTTGGAATGTTTATCGTTTTCTAATAAGAAAATGGTCGTTAGCTCAAGATAACGGAGATTTAAAGCAGCATAAGAAAAATTATAATGCAACAGTTATATTTCTTATATTCTTCATGATTACTGAAAGTATGGCTTCTTGGGACTGGATTATGGCAATAGATCCGCACTGGTTCTCAACATTGTTTGGATGGTATGTATTAGCTACTTTCTTAGTGTCTGCTTTAACAGTCATAGCAATGGTAACTATTTACTTACGTTCAAAAGGAGTATTGCCATTGGTAAATGATAGTCATATTCACGACTTAGCTAAATTTATGTTTGGTTTCTCAGTATTCTGGACATATTTATGGTTCGCACAGTTTATGTTAATTTGGTATGCAGATATGCCAGAAGAAACAACTTATTTCCTATTACGTTTTAACGAATATAAAGTGCCATTTTTAGCAATGGTTGTAATGAACTTTATTTTCCCAGTATTATTATTAATCAACAGTGATTTTAAGAGTAGACCTTGGTTTGTAATTTTAGGAGGAGTTGTAATCTTAGCAGGTCATTATATTGACTTATTTGTAATGGTTATGCCAGGAACAGTAGGTGGTCAATGGGCATTTGGAATTGGAGAGATAAGTGGGGTACTATTCTTCACAGGATTGTTTATTTTTGCTACGTTTAATGCGTTTGCAAAAGCTAATCCAGTGCCAAAAGGTAATCCTTATTTACACGAAAGTGAAACCTATCATTACTACAACATCGAACACACAGGAGAAGATAGTAATCATCATTAATAAAAAGAATTAATAAACAAATAGTTTAGATAATATGCTCGCTTTATTTTATATTTTCATAGCAGTTGCAATCGGAGTAAGTTTTTGGCAAATTACTCGTATAATGAATTTCCGTTCTGTAATTGCTACAGATGAAGACAACGAAAAACAAGCTAAATATTCATTAGCTTTCCTAGCATTCCTTTATGCAATGATGATTTACTGCTTAATTGCCATGAATGTAATTATGTTACCAGAAGCTGCTTCTTTTGAAGGAGAGCATGATGACAACCTTTTTAATATCACTTTTTGGTTAATTGGAATAGTTCAGTTTGGAATGCAGTTTTTAATTTTCTTCTTTACTTACAAGTACAGAGGAAATAAAAACAATAAGGCATTATTTTATGCAGATAGTCATAAGTTAGAATTAATTTGGACAACTATTCCTGCAGTAACAATTGTGTTATTAATTGGATATGGTTTATGGGCTTGGAATAACATTATGTATGTTGGAGACGATGAAAACCCTATTGTAATTGAAGTATATTCTCAACAATTCCGCTGGGATGCACGTTATGCAGGTGAAGACAACCAATTAGGTTTAGGTAATGTAAACTTTATCAAAGGGATTAACACTATGGGGGTCGATATGTCAGACCCAAGTGCACAAGATGATAAGCAAGTAACAGAATTATACTTACCTAAAGGGAAGAAAGTATTATTCAAGTTCCGTTCGCAAGATGTATTGCACTCTGCTTATATGCCACACTTTAGAGCACAAATGAACTGTGTTCCAGGTATGGTTACTCAATTCGCATTTACGCCAAAGTATACCACAGCAGAAATGCGTCAAAATTCTGAGGTAATTGCAAAAACAGAAGGAATTAACAAAATTAGAAGAGCTAAAGGAGAAGACCCATATGAGTTTGATTACTTACTATTGTGTAACAAAATTTGTGGAGCATCTCACTACAATATGCAAATGAAAATTACTGTTGTTGAAGAAGAAGAGTACAACAAGTGGTTATCAGAACAAAAAACATTAGCTCAAGTTATTAAATAAGATATTTTTTTAAAGTATATATAGATTATGTCAGATCATCATCACAAAGAAACATTTGTAACTAAATACATCTTTAGTCAAGATCATAAAATGATCTCGAAACAATTCCTTGTTACAGGTATATTTATGGGTATCATAGGAGGTTTCATGTCTATGTTATTTCGTTTACAAATTGCATGGCCAGATACATCGTTTTCAATTGTTGAAGCATTCTTAGGAAACCATCAAACAGATGGAATTATGAACCCAGATATGTACTTAGCGTTAGTTACGATTCATGGTACAATCATGGTATTCTTTGTCCTAACGGCAGGTTTAAGTGGTACATTCTCCAACCTATTAATTCCGTTACAAATTGGAGCTCGTGATATGGCTTCTGGATTCTTAAATATGGTATCTTATTGGTTGTTTTTCTTATCATCAGTAATAATGATTATTTCATTATTCGTAGAAGCAGGACCAGCATCAGCAGGATGGACAATTTATCCTCCATTATCTGCATTACCACAAGCAATCCCAGGTTCAGGTACAGGAATGACGTTATGGTTAGTGTCTATGGCAATTTTCATTGCATCATCGCTAATCGGATCATTAAACTATATCGTAACAGTTTTAAACTTACGTACAAAAGGATTGAAAATGACAAGATTGCCATTAACAATGTGGGCATTCTTTATTACAGCGATTATTGGTGTAATTTCATTCCCGGTATTATTATCAGCAGCCTTATTATTAATCTTTGATAGAAGCTTCGGTACTTCATTCTACTTATCAGACATCTTTATTTCTGGAGAAGTATTACATTACCAAGGAGGGTCACCAGTATTATTCGAACACTTATTCTGGTTCTTAGGTCACCCAGAGGTATATATTATCTTATTACCAGCATTAGGTATTAGTTCAGAAGTAATTTCAACAAACGCACGTAAACCAATTTTTGGTTACCGTGCAATGGTTGGTTCTATTATGGCAATTGCATTCTTATCTACGATTGTATGGGGTCACCACATGTTCGTTTCTGGAATGAATCCATTCTTAGGTTCTGTATTTACATTTACAACAGTATTAATTGCAATTCCATCAGCAGTAAAAGCATTTAACTATGTTACTACACTATGGAAAGGTAACCTACAGTTAAATCCTGCAATGATGTTCTCAATCGGATTAGTTTCTACGTTTGTAACAGGAGGATTAACAGGATTAGTATTGGGAGATTCTG
Organism: Tenacibaculum sp. TB-53; assembly: GCF_059716285.2. Taxonomy (NCBI): domain Bacteria; kingdom Pseudomonadati; phylum Bacteroidota; class Flavobacteriia; order Flavobacteriales; family Flavobacteriaceae; genus Tenacibaculum; species Tenacibaculum sp. TB-53. The sequence continues at coordinate 3,013,467 of NZ_CM202790.1, forward strand.
CTTTAGATATTAACGTTCACGATACATATTTTGTAGTGGCACACTTCCACTTGGTAATGGGTGTATCTGCTTTATTAGGGATGTTTGCTGGTGTTTATCACTGGTTCCCTAAGATGTATGGTAGAATGATGAACAAAACATTAGGATACTGGCACTTCTGGTTAACAATAATCAGTGCTTACGGAGTATTTTTCCCAATGCACTTTATAGGGTTAGCTGGTTTACCACGTCGTTATTATACAAACACAAACTTTCCAATGTTTGATGATTTGGCAGATATAAACGTGTTTATGACTATCATGGCTATTCTTGGAGGTTTAGCACAGTTAATCTTCATAGCAAACTTCTTTATTTCTATGTATAGAGGTCAAAAAGCAACACAAAACCCTTGGAATGCAAATACACTTGAGTGGACTACTCCAGTTGAACATATTCATGGAAACTGGCCAGGAGCAATTCCTGAAGTTCACAGATGGGCTTACGATTACAGTAAAACAGATGAAAATGGTGAGTATGTACACGGAAAAGACTTTGTACCACAAAACGTACCACTATTAGATGGCGAAGAGCCTTCTTAAAAAAGATAAATTATAAAGCCTCCCAAAACTGGGAGGCTTTTGTTTTCTATAAGTATTAGTAGATCTTGTAATAATTTTTTAGCATAAAATATTAGTTAAGTAACTTATATTACAATGTGAACATTTTATTTCAAGTATATTTGCAACAATATGAATGAAAACTTAAACCCTGAAAACACAAATTATTCAAATGAAGAATTAGATGTAGAAAAAAAACTGCGTCCGCTTTCATTTGATGATTTTACTGGCCAAGATCAGGCAATAGATAATTTAAAGGTTTTTGTAGAGGCAGCGAATCAACGAGATGAAGCGTTAGATCATGCCTTATTTCACGGCCCTCCAGGATTAGGAAAAACAACATTGGCTCATATTTTAGCTAATGAATTAGGAGTTGGAATAAAAGTAACTTCAGGGCCTGTACTAGATAAACCTGGAGATTTAGCGGGTTTACTAACCAATTTAGATGAACGAGATGTTTTATTTATAGATGAAATACATCGATTAAGTCCAATAGTTGAAGAATACCTGTATTCAGCAATGGAAGATTATAAAATCGATATCATGATTGAATCTGGTCCAAATGCACGTACAGTTCAAATTAACTTAGAGCCATTTACTTTAGTAGGAGCAACTACTCGTTCAGGATTGCTCACAGCGCCTATGCGAGCTCGTTTTGGTATCAGTAGCCGATTACATTATTACTCAACAGAATTATTAACAACCATCATACAACGAAGTGCATTTATTTTAAAAGTGCCTATTTCTATGGAAGCCGCAATTGAAATTGCAGGAAGAAGTAGAGGGACTCCTCGTATTGCTAATGCATTACTACGTAGAGTGCGTGATTTTGCTCAAATTAAAGGAAATGGTACAATTACCATAGAAATAGCCAAATATGCTTTAAAAGCTTTAAATGTAGATGCACATGGTTTGGATGAAATGGATAATAAAATTTTATCCACCATTATCGATAAGTTTAAGGGTGGCCCAGTAGGAATTACTACGTTAGCTACTGCTGTAGCAGAAAATTCAGAAACAATAGAAGAAGTTTATGAACCTTTTTTAATTCAGCAAGGGTTTATTATGCGTACGCCAAGAGGAAGAGAAGTAACTGATTTGGCATATAAACATTTAGGAAGAATTAAAGGAACTAGTCAAGGAGAGCTCTTTTAAATAAATGGAATTACTAAAAAAACTTATACCGATACTAGAATGGTTACCCAACTATAAAAAGTCACAGTTAAAAGGTGATGTAGTTGCAGGTATAACCGTTGCTATTGTGCTAATTCCACAAGGTATAGCGTATGCACTTATTGCAGGTTTACCACCAATTTATGGGTTGTATGCTGCGTTAGTGCCTCAATTACTATATGCTATTTTTGGTACGTCACGTCAAGTAGCAATTGGTCCTGTAGCAATGGACTCATTGATTGTAGCAACAGGAGTATCTACCTTAGCATTAACAGGTTCTGAAAGTTATATAGCTATAGCAATATTACTCGCGCTAGTAGTAGGGACTATTCAGTTTTTAATGGGAATTTTCCGTTTAGGATTTATTGTTAACTTTTTATCAAGACCTGTAATAACTGGGTTTACCTCTGCAGTAGCTTTAATTATTGGATTGAATCAATTTAGGAATTTATTCGGAGTAGATTTTGTACAAAGTGATCAAATCCATGTATTATTAGAAGATATTCTCTTCAGACTTAAATATTTTAAAACAAATACAACAATAATAGGTTTAATAGCATGTGCTATTATTATAATTTTTAGAAGAATTAATAGAAAAATACCCAATGCATTAATCGTTGTTATATTGGGTATAATAAGTATCCGTTTTTTTGGAACAGAATTTTCAGATGTAGCCATTGTAAAAGATATTCCATCAGGCTTACCTAAATTTTCAATGCCAGTAATTGATGTAGCTTTAATACGTGAATTAATGCCGATAGCGGCAACTTTGGTTATGGTAGGATATTTAGAAACTATTTCTATCGGAAAAACCTTGGAAGCTAAGCAAGATGAGTATAGAGTAAGACCCAATCAAGAATTAGTAGCTTTGGGTTTAAGTAATATGGTTGGGTCATTATTTCAATCATATCCGTCAGCATCAAGTTTTTCTCGTTCGGCAATTAATGCAGAATCGGGAGGAACTACAGGAGTTTCCGCAATAGTTTCCGCAATTTTGGTAGTGTTTACCTTACTTTTTTTAACCCCAGTTTTTTATCACTTGCCAAAAACTATTTTATCAGCAATTATTATAGTTGCAGTTTTTAACTTAATAAATTTAAAAGAAGCAAGAAGGCTATGGAAAGCAAATAATTTAGATTTCTGGCTACTCTTAGCTACTTTCTTAGCTACTATTTTCTTCGGAATTGAATATGGAATTTTAATCGGGGTAGTTTTATCATTAATTGTTTTAATTTTTAGAACTTCAAGACCGTACGTAGCAGAGTTAGGAAAAGTACCAAATTCAGATTTCTATCGTAATAAAAGCAGGTTTAAGGAAGTCATTCTAGATGATGAAATTTTAGTATTTCGCTTTGATGCACAACTTTTTTATGCTAATTCAAATTACTTTAGAGATAAGTTAGATGAAATGGCATCAGAAAAAGGAAAAGCATTAAAGTTGATTGTTTTAGATGCTGAAAGCATAAACAGAGTTGATAGTACAGGAATTGATATGTTAAAAGAACGTATTATTTATTTTAACAAGCATAACATTCAATTTTACTTTGCAGGAGTAAAAGGACCTGTAAGAGATGCCTTTTTTAGAGGAGGCTTATTAGACGTTGTGAGTTTAGACCACTTTTTTATGCGTGCCAATGGTGCCGTAAATTTTTATAAAACAGGAGATAATCAAAATCAGAAAAAATACGCACAGTATATACACCAAGCGTATAAATAATATATAATATCATGAAAATAGAGCAAATTTATACAGGTTGTTTAGCACAAGGAGCCTATTATATTGAAAGTAATGGAGAAGTAGCAATTATAGATCCATTACGTGAAGTTGATCCTTACATAAACAGAGCTGAAAAAGATGGCGCTAAAATCAAATATATTTTCGAAACTCACTTCCATGCAGATTTTGTAAGTGGTCATGTTACACTAGCTGAAAAAACAGGAGCAACAATTGTATACGGACCAACAGCAAAAACAAATTATGAAGCTCATATAGCAACAGATGGAGAAGTATTTAGATTAGGAGAAATTACAATTACTGTATTACATACTCCAGGACATACAATGGAAAGTACTTCTTATTTGTTAAAAGATAAAGACGGAAAAAATCATGCAGTTTTCAGTGGAGATACTTTGTTTTTAGGTGATGTTGGACGTCCAGATTTAGCACAAAAAGCAGCAAACTTAACGCAAGATGAATTAGCAGGATTATTGTACGATAGTTTACGTACAAAAATTATGACATTGGAAGATGAAGTAATTGTATATCCGGCACACGGAGCAGGATCGGCTTGTGGTAAAAACTTAAGCAAAGAAACAGTAGGCACAATTGGCGATCAAAAGAAAACCAATTACGCATTGCGTGCAGACATGACCAAAGAGGAGTTTGTAAAAGAAGTAACAGACGGGTTACTACCTCCACCTGAATATTTTCCTTTAAATGTAAAAATGAATAAGGAAGGATACCAATCTATCGATGAAGTTATCAAAAATGGAGCAAGAGCTTTATCAGTAATAGATTTTGAAAAAATAGCAAACGAAACAGATGCGTTGATTTTAGATGTACGTCATCAATCAGAATTTATTAAAGGATTTATTCCTCAATCAATTTTTATTGGTTTAGGAGGAACATTTGCTCCATGGGTAGGAGCATTGATTAAAGATGTTACTCAACCAATTTTATTAGTTACTCCTAAAGGAGAAGAAGAAACTACGATTACACGTTTATCTCGTGTTGGTTTTGATAATGTGTTAGGATATTTAGATGGAAGCTTTGCAGCTTGGAAAGAAGCAGGAAAAGAAGTAGATACGTTACGTTCTGTTTCTGCAACTATTTTAGCAGAAGCAATAACAAAAGAAGCACCTGTTTTTGATGTTAGAAAACCAGGAGAATATGCAAATGAACATATTGTAGATGTACCAAGTACACCGTTAGATTTCTTAAACGAGCATGTTGAAGAGTTTCCAACAAAAGAAGACTTTTATGTACATTGTGCTGGAGGATACCGTTCAGTAATTGCAGCGTCTATTTTAAAAGCCAGAGGATTTCATAACATCATTGATGTTGCTGGAGGGTATAAGGCTATTAAAGAAACTGATATTCCAAGGACAGCAACGGTATGTCCATCAACTTTAAAATAAGCAATATGAACAAAGGCGTTTTTTTAGTAGGTTTATTTTTAACAGTGATATTGTCGTGTAAACCACAAAAAACTGAGGTAAATAACATTACTATAGATAACTTACAAGTAGTTTTACAGAATGAAAATAATGCACAGTTATTAGACGTTAGAACCCCAGAAGAGTGGTCAAGAGGAGTTATTGAAAACCCAATTAAAATAGATGTTACAGGTAATGATTTTGAAGGAAAAGCTCTGGAGAAATTAGATAAAACAAAACCGGTATACCTTTATTGCCGTTCAGGCGGAAGAAGTTTAAAAGCAAGTGAGTTACTTGCTCAAAAAGGTTTTAAAGTATACAATGTTTTAGGAGGTTATCTAGAATGGACAGAGAAAAATAAAGAATAAAGAAAATCCCGAGTATACTACTCGGGATTTATTTATCTTAAAGGCGCTTCGTCCTGAAATAGCGTTGTATTAAGAACAAGTGTAATGAATAATAAGTATAAAAAACATACTCAAAAAGAGTAACCAGTAAGTTTTAACTTTAGTACTGTACAAGAAGTAGAGTAGGACTGTTTATCAATATTTCAGGCTTATGGTATTCAGTGTAGAAAAACCATTTGTGAACTGGCTTGAAAAATAAGATAGCTTTGATTATAGGAAAGCCAAAGCTATGTGTCAGATCAAATGCATAAACAAGGTAAAATTAAAAACTTATAAAAAGAAAATCTCTCAACAAACAACTGTTTATTGAGAGATTTTTATAACTCTAGCCCTAATGAAAGCTGTAACGTTTTTTAGGACGGTACAATTGTTTAAATTAATTAGCTTAAAACTTCTTTTATTCTTTTAATTGCTTCACGTAATTGTAATTCAGAAGCAGCATATGATAAACGAACACAGTTTGGTGCACCAAAAGCTTCACCAGTTACAGTAGCTACATTTGCTTTTTCTAATAATAGCATAGAAAAATCATTTGCATTTTTAATTTCTTTTCCTTGGATAGTTTTTCCGAAGAAATAAGAAATGTCTGGAAATACGTAAAAAGCACCTTCAGGTACGTTTAATTTAAATCCATCAATTTCTCCTAATAACTGTAACACTAAATCTCTACGATTTTTAAACTCATCTACCATGTACTGTACTTTTTCTGGCGATGCTTTTACAGCTGTAATTGCAGCACGTTGTGCAATACAGTTGGTTCCTGAGGTAATTTGACCTTGCATTTTTGTACATGCCTTAGCAATCCATTCAGGAGCACCAATATAACCGATTCTCCATCCTGTCATTGCAAAAGCTTTCGCTAAACCGTTCACGGTAATGGTACGATCGTACATACTTTCAATAGCAGCAAAACTAAATGGTTTTGTTCCGTAGTTAATGTGCTCATATATTTCGTCAGATAAAATATAAATATCCGGATGCTTTTCTAATACTTTAGCCAATGCTCTGTATTCTTCCTCGCTATAAATTGTTCCACTTGGGTTGTTTGGCGAGTTAAAGAAAATCATTTTTGTTTTTGGTGAAATAGCGGCTTCTAATTGTTCTGGAGTGATTTTGAAATCGTTTTCAATAGAAGAAGGAATTTCGGTAAACTTAGCCTCACACAAAGTTGCAATTGCAGAATAACTTACCCAATATGGAGCTGGTAATAATACTTCATCACCAGGGTTTAATAATACCTGAGCTACGTTGGCAATAGATTGTTTTGCTCCTGTAGAAACAACTACTTGGTTTGGAGCATATGTTAAGTTATTATCACGTTTAAACTTCTCGCAAATAGCTTCTTTTAACTCTACATATCCATCAACTGGAGTGTATGAGTTGTAGTCTTGATTAATGGCTTCAATAGCAGCATCTTTAATAAAATCAGGAGTGTTAAAATCTGGTTCTCCTAAACTTAAACTAATGATGTCTTTACCTTCAGCTTTTAATTCTCTCGCTTTAGCAGCCATTGCTAAAGTTTGCGATACTGGTAAACTTTGAATTCTGTTTGATAATGCGTTTGACATTGTGTTGTTATGTTGTATGTTGATTTATGCTAATTGCGGTTTTTTTCCTAATTCAGCTAAGTGTCTAAAATGCTCAATAACTGCTTTACGTGTAGTTTTATACTCATTATAAGGAAGGTTAAATTCCTTAGCAGTTTCTTTTACAATTTGAGCTAACTTATTATAGTGAATATGAGAAATATTTGGGAAAATGTGGTGTTCTACTTGGTGATTTAATCCACCTGTGTAAAAGTTGATAAACCAATTTTTAGGAGCAAAATTTGCTGTAGTATATAATTGGTGGATGGCCCAAGTGTTTTTCATATTACCATCTTCATCTGGTAAAGGGGTTTCTGTTTTAGGAACAATGTGTGCTAATTGGAAAACCACGCTTAAAATGATTCCTGCAGTATAGTGCATTACAAAAAATCCGATTAATACTTTCCACCAAGCAACATTCATTACTGCAATTGGTAATACAATCCAAAGTGAATAATAAATAACTTTCGAAACTACTAGTTTTGTCCATTCTTTAGCTGGATTTGGAAATTCTCCATACGATAACTTTCGCTTTAAGTAACTGTGCATTTGTTTAAAATCAGTAGTGATTGCCCAGTTAATCGTTAACAATCCGTATAAAAAGATTGAATAATATTTTTGGAATTTATGAATCCATAACCATTGTGTGTGTTTTGAAAAACGGATAATTCTACCAGCATCCATATCTTCATCATGATCTTGAATGTTAGTATAAGTATGGTGTAATACATTGTGTTGTACTTTCCAGTTATACACGTTACCTGCTAAAATATAAATACTGCTTCCAAAAAGCTTATTTACCCATTTTTTACTAGAAAAAGATTCGTGATTGGCATCGTGCATCACATTCATTCCTACTCCAGCCATTCCAATACCCATTACAATAGCAAGAGCTAATTTTATCCATTGCGACATATCAACAGTTAAAATTAATATGAATGGAACGATAAAAGTAGCTAACATAATGATAGCTTTTGAATATAGTTTCCAGTTACCTGTACGCTTAATGTTGTTTTCTTTAAAGTAAGTGTTAACTCTTTTATTCAGAGTTCTAAAAAACTTGGCTTTGTCTATTCTTGAGAAGTTTACTGTCTTCATTTATTGTTTGTTTGTACCGCAAAAATAAACGTTTTTGGTTCACGGTTATTGCTAAAGCTTAACTTTTTAACTAGATTAATATCTTTTGCAGAAAAATTAACAATACCAATTAGTTTTTTATTTTTGCAACGGAAAAAATCACTTCATGGAATCCTCCTATAGAGGAATTATTGAATAGACAGAGTCTGTTGTAATACCAAAAGAGAAGAAATTTTATAGTAGGTAGCATTTTGTACTGATTAATATGTCTTAATAGGTTACCTAAAAAAGTAAGTACTTAATTTAAATACACATTGGTTTGAAACTTGTAAAAAAATACTTTGACAATTTATCGGAAACACAATTAGCACAATTTTCTAAGTTGCAAGAATTGTATGAAGACTGGAACTTAAAAATTAATGTAGTTTCTCGTAAAGATATTGATGAATTGTATTTGCGTCACGTATTGCATTCACTAGGAATTGCAAAGGTGATGGAGTTTAAAGCTGGAGCCAAAGTGATGGATGTAGGTACAGGAGGAGGTTTTCCAGGAATTCCGTTAGCCATTTTATTTCCTGAAACCCAATTTCATTTGGTAGATTCTATCGGAAAGAAAATTAAAGTAGTAAATGAAGTTGCTGAAGGTTTAGGTTTACAGAATGTGAAAACAACTCATGGGCGTGTTGAAGAAGTTGATGATACGTACGATTTTATAGTAAGTAGAGCAGTAGCGCAAATGGAAACATTTCACCGTTGGGTGAAAAATAAAGTGCATAAAAAACAAAATCATGCACTTAAAAACGGAATTTTATATTTAAAAGGTGGTGACCTTACGGAAGAACTTGCGAACTTTCCTAAAGCCACCATTTATGATTTACCAGACTTTTTTGAAGAAGATTTCTTCGAAACTAAAAAAGTGGTGCATTTACCTATGAAATATAAAGGTTAAGCTTTTACAGAAGAAAAAACATAGTGCATTTCAGCAGCAATTTGTAGGCTACGCTCTAAGTATTTCTCTTTTTCTAAAGGTGTACCATCATATAGTTTAGGGTCTTCATAAGTAACAGGTACTCTTTTATCAGCACCAGCAATGAATGGACAACCTTCATCGGCTTGTGAACAAGTCATGATAGCGCAAAAAGCTGAGCTTGGATTAAAGTCATTATCATACTTTTTAGAAAAACCTATAATAGGTGATGCGTTATCAGCATATTTTACCGCGTATATAGGATTTGTTCCATCAGATAATTGTTGAATTTGAAATCCGTTATCAACCAAAGTGCTTACTACTATTTCGTTCATCTCTGTATCTTCTGTACCGCCAGAGTATGCGTTTACATTTGGTATTTGATAATAAAAAGTCATCGTTTGTGCCCATACTTGCGACAAATGACTTCTTCTTGAATTATGAGTACAAATAAAATTCAGGTTTATAAGTCCTTTATTATCCAGTTTTTCTTGAATGTAACTTATAAGCGGTTGTAAAACTTGTTTTCGCTCTTCCGAAACAGTTGGTAAACTTGAAAGAGTTTGTTGTATTTCAGTAAATAGTGTTGAGGTTTGTGTTTTCATATTAGCAGCATCCAGAGTTAGGTTCACAAGTAGTATGTTTTTGTAAGTCAGATAGCTTTACTCTTGGTTTTTCTTGTGGAATTCCGCAGTTATCTTTCGCCAAACAATCTGTTTGTTTTGTTGTTAGTAAAAAGTAGGTTCCGTCAAAATCTAGTCCGTATTTACCAATCGTACTTCCTTGATATTCCACTTCAATCTCTAAGTTAGGTGAAATGTTTAATGTCTTTTCAGATAATTCTATAATAGATATTAGTTTCTCAGGGTGTAATCGATGATCATAATCATTAGCGTTCCAAAGCTGAAAGTTAACCACTTCTTCATTTCTTACCACTCCACCACAATCGATAAAGTTTTTAGTAACTCTACCAACTTCCGTTACATGAAAATGGTTAGGGACCAAACTACCATCAGGAAGTTGAAAAGCAATAGTTTTTAAGTTTTCTAGATGTTTTTTTATTTCAGATAAATTCATTTTAATATATTTTTATATTGCAATATTACGATTAATAAGTTTAAATTTTTTTAGCAGCACGACATGTCTTTTATGTCAAGATTTAAAAAAGAAGATAATAAAGTTTTTGTCTCTTGCCATTTAGCTGGATTTATGCAATAACAAACACTTGTGCCTTCAATAGTTCCTTTAATAATTCCTATTTTTTTTAATTCTTTTAAATGTTGCGAAATAGTAGGTTGCGCTAAACCTATTTCATTTACTAAATCACCACAAACACAAGAATTTAGTTTGAATAAATGTTGTAAAATGGCAATACGAGCAGGGTGTCCTAATACTTTCGCAATAGAGGCCAATTGGTTTTGCTCTTCAGAAAAAATTTCAGATTTAGTTAATCCCATTTATTAAATATTTAATTGCAATATTACGATTAAGTAATGGTTTTTACAAAACTTTAAAAGTTAAATTTTTTATAAAAAGTTTAATACCAGCGTTTTTTCTTCTTTTTAGAAGCTTCTGATTTTCTTCCTTTTTTATGTTTGCTAATGGTATTGGGTTGTTTTTTCTTCTTTGGTTTAGCTAGAGGGAATGGATGGTCTTCTATAATTTTTATAGTTCTATCCATAAACTTTTGAATAGCTTTAATGTACGAAGTTTCATCGGCACTACATAGCGAAAAGGCGATTCCAGATTTACCTGCTCTACCAGTTCTACCAATTCGGTGTACGTAGGTTTCAGGAATGTTAGGTAAGTCAACATTAATAACCGCATCTACTTTACTAACGTCAATTCCACGAGCAGCAACATCGGTAGCAATTAAAATGTTGGCTTTGTTGTTTTTGAAATCCTCAATAGCTTGGTTTCGTAAGTTTTGTGACTTATCACCATGTACACTGGTAGCTTTGTATCCGTTTTTTTGAAGAGTTTTCTCCAATTTGTCAACCCCAAATTTGGTACGACGAAATATAATAATACGACCTTTTATGGTATTGCGTAATAAGTGCAAACACAAATCGACCTTATGCTTTTTAGGGGTGTAGTATAGTAACTGACCAATATTTGTTGAAGTGGTTTCTGCAGGTGAAATGTCTATCTTCTCTGGCTTGTATAACATTGATTGAGCCAAGTCACTTACTTTGTCAGGCATTGTTGCAGAAAATAGTAAGGTTTGTTTTTTACGTGGACATAATTCTTCAATCTTTCTTACATCGTCGATAAAGCCCATATCTAACATTAAATCAGCTTCATCTAAAACAAAAGTTTTCAGTTGGCGAACATCAATACTACCTTGTTTATGCAAGTCGATAAAACGACCTGGTGTAGCGATTAAAATATCTACCCCTTTTTCTAACACATCTTTTTGAGGTTGTGTAGACATACCACCGTATATAACAGTACTTCTTAAGTTGGTGTACTTACTATATGCTTTAAAATTTTCTTCAATTTGAATAGCTAGTTCTCGAGTAGGACTTACAATTAAAGCTTTGATTTTTTTTGCTCTTTTTTCAACATCATCTTCCTTAGAAAGCTCATGAATGATAGGTAACGCAAAAGCAGCAGTTTTACCAGTACCTGTTTGTGCAGCTACAATCACATCTTTTTTATTGAGTACTAACGGAATTACTTTTTGTTGTACTAAGGTTGGTTTGTGATGCCTTTCTTCCGTAAGCGCTTTTAAGATAGATTTATTGAGTTGTAAGTCTGTAAACTGCATTCAAATACTTTTTTGCAAAGGTAGGCTAAAACAGAGAATGAAAAATTTATTTTATAGTATTTCAGAGGGCTAACTAAGTATAAAAGCCTTGTTAAAGGTACTTTTTATACTTTTAAGGGAAGCTTGCGATAGTTTTGATGGTATCAAATTAACGGTATGCTGTTTATTAAAGGAGTTTAGCGAAAGTGAAGTTTTTTACAACTGGAATTAGAAATGCATACGAAAGCATGTCTAGCGAACTAGTATTACAAGGTCAAGTAAACTTATTAGATTGGGGTATTGATTATGATAAATTGGTAAACGGACAGTCATCAGATGTACCTACAAAATGGTTGTATTTGAATATGAAAATTGAGTTGAGTTAATCTAGTAAACTGAAAAGCCCAAATAATATTGAGATGCTATTTGGGGCTTTTTTTACATTTTGTGTTTAATCAGTGTAAAAGGGGATGTGAATTATTTTATATCGTAGCTAGAAAGTGATTAATAATGTTGTTAGTTGCTAGTGTTAGTCATTTATTTTTATTTCATATCTTTTTGAATTTACACGCTCAAATAAATTAGCAACATTATCCTTTTTAGAAATTATTCTTGTTTTTTTTCTGCCGTGAGTAATCTTTAATTTTTTGAGGTTTTCAGACAACTCTTGTCTATTATATTCAGATTTGGGGTTGTAATTTCCAATCCATCCTAGCTTTATTTCTTGTCCTTTTCTTAATTTACAAGTAACTATCTTTTTATTTAAATCAATATTTAATTCTGGGTTTTCAGTTTTTTTGAGTATTGATAACCAATTTGATTCCATTATTTCAGGGTTAGAAACAAATCCACCAAACTCAGTTACTTCTATAAATTCATATTCAACTATTATGAATTCATTACTTGTGTTATAAATAAAGAATTCAGTTTTTATTGAGCAACTTGTTAAAGTAAGAAACAATAGAAATATTAACTTTTTCATTTTTTTTTTGTTTATAGTTAACCTACATTAAGTTAAGAATCAAACCTAAAAAATAGACTGTTCAGAAAGTGTGGTAAACTCTTCTAAAAAGCGCATGCCTCTATATGAGTTTCCTTTTTTATTCAATTTAGGACTCCATACTGCAATGGCGTATTGGTTAGGGTGTATGGCAATAATACCACCACCAACGCCACTTTTCCCTGCGAGTCCAACTTTAAAAGCAAACTCCCCAGATTCGTCATAAAAACCACAGGTTTGCATTAATGCATTGATTCTTTTGGATTGACTTTTAGTTAATATTTGTTCTCCCTGTCTGGTTTGTCCGTTATTGGCTAAAAAGAAAAACAATTCAGAAAGCTGTTCGCAAGTCAATTCCAGCGAGCATAAATCGAAATAGAAATCAAGTACCACTTCAGGGTCGTTGTATATATTTCCGTAAGACTTAATAAAATTGCACAAAGCCACATTTCTGTATCCTACCGATTTTTCTGAAGCCGCAATTTTTGCAGAGTAGTCAATGTCTTTATTTTTAGAAAGACTTTTAATGAAATTCAATAAATCTTCTTTCGGATTTACTAAGCTGCTAATTAAAATATCGGCAATTACAATAGCACCTGCGTTGATAAACGGATTTCTAGGAATACCATTGTCAGTTTCTAATTGAACAAGTGAATTGAAACTGTTGCCAGAGGGTTCTACACCCAATCTGTCCCAAATAGATTCACCAAGATGTTTATAAGCCAAACAAAGTGATAATACTTTAGCAATACTTTGAATAGAGAATTTTTCTTGAAAGTTTCCTAAACCAAAATTGGTGTTAGTAACTGTTGAAATATATACGCCAAATTTATCAGCATCAATGGTAGCTAATTCAGGAATATAGGTAGCTAGCTCCCCAATATTTTCAATAGGAGCTATTTTTTGATATACAGCTTCAAGTATTTCTTTATAATTCATTGTTTATAAACGCTAATATGTGTTAAACGAAATTAGTTGAATTCTGTTTGAAAACAAATAAAAAAGCAACCTCATTGAGGTTGCTTTTAACTTATAGTAAATTTCCGTAATCGGAATATTTTATCCTAAGAAAGGGTAACGATAATCAGTTGGAGAAACAAATGTTTCTTTGATTAAACGAGGAGATACCCAACGTAATAAGTTTTGAGCAGATCCTGCTTTATCGTTCGTTCCTGAAGCTCTTGCTCCACCAAATGGTTGTTGCCCTACAACAGCTCCTGTTGGCTTATCGTTTACATAGAAGTTACCAGCACAGTTTTCTAATGCTTTAGTAGCTTCAGCAACTGCATAACGATCTGTTGAGAATACAGCACCTGTTAAAGCGTACTCAGAAGTTCCGTCAACTAACTTTAACGTATCAGCCCAATCTGCATCTTCATACACATAAATAGTTACTACAGGGCCGAATAATTCAGTTTCCATAGTAGTGTATTTAGGGTTTGTAGTTAAGATAACAGTTGGCTCAATAAAGTATCCTTTTGATTTGTCGTAGTTACCACCAGCAATAATTTCTGCATCAGCATCAGCTTTAGCTTGGTCAATATACTTTGCTAACTTATCAAAAGAACCTTCGTGAATTACCGCAGTAATAAAGTTACTCATATCTTCTGGAGAACCCATTTTAAAAGAAGCGATATCTTCTTTTACATAGTTTAAGGTTTCTTCAGCTAACGATTTTGGTAAGTATACTCTTGAAGCCGCAGAACATTTTTGACCTTGGAATTCAAAAGCACCACGAGAAATACCTGTAGCTACTTGTTTTGGGTTTGCAGAAGGGTGAGCAATGATAAAATCTTTACCACCAGTTTCTCCTACAATTCTTGGGTATGTTTTGTAAGTGTGAATGTTTTCACCAATCTTTTTCCATAGTTCTTTAAATACATAAGTAGAACCTGTAAAGTGGATTCCAGCGAAATCAGGAGAAGATAAAACTACATCAGTAATTTCAACAGGATCACCATAAATTACGTTGATAACACCGTCTGGTACACCAGCTTCTTTAAATACATCTACAATTACTTTTGCAGAGAAAATTTGGCTATCAGATGGTTTCCATACTACAACATTCCCCATCATTGCAGCTGATGCAGGCAAGTTTGCAGCAATTGCAGTAAAGTTAAATGGAGTAATTGCATATACAAACCCTTCTAACGGACGGTATTCAACACGGTTCCAAATTCCGTCGTCAGAGTTTGGTTGTTCGTTGTAAATTTCAGACATATATTCTACGTTAAAACGTAAAAAGTCAATTAATTCACAAGCAGCATCAATCTCAGCTTGGTGAACAGTTTTAGATTGCGCAATCATAGTTGCAGCGTTAATCTTTGCACGGTAAGGACCCGCAATTAACTCAGCAGCACGTAAAAAGATAGCAGCTCTTTGTTCCCATGGCATTTGCGCCCATTCCGTACGAGCTTCTAAAGCATTAGCAATTGCTTTTTCTGCATGTGTTTTGTCTCCAATATGATATTGTCCTACCACATGTTGGTGGTCGTGTGGAGGTGTCATATTACGAGTATTTCCTGTTCTAACCTCTTCGTTACCGATGTACATTGGTACATCTACAGATCCGTTAAAATATTCTTTGTATTGTTTTGAAACGGCTTCGCGCTCTGAAGATCCTGGAGCATATCCTTTTACCGGTTCGTTAATGGCAGTTGGTACGTGAAAAAATCCTTTTCCCATTTGTATGTTGTTTGTTGAATTAAATTTCTTTCTTTGTTATTGAAAAGTCTATCTCAGACTTTCCTAAATGACAAAGTTACGGTTATTTTAGGAATATTTAAATGGACATAAGGCTGGAATTATATAAAAGTAAAACAATATGTGTACGGTAACTTATTTACCTTTAGGGAATAATAATTTTATATTAACATCAAATAGAGATGAAGACCCGAAACGAAAAACGATTGCACCAAAAACGTATGTTGAAGAAGGAGTGAAGTTAACATACCCTAAAGATGAATTAGCTGGAGGTACATGGATAGGGTTAAGTGAAAAGAATAGATTGATTTGTTTGCTAAATGGAGGGTTTACAAAACACCAAAGAGCAGAATCGTACCGAATGAGTAGGGGAGTGATTGTGAAGCAGTTATTAAAAGTTGATGATCCTGTTGAAATTATCAATCACTTTGACTTTGAAGGAATTGAGCCTTTTACCATTGTGTTAGTTGATTGGAATAATGGGTTGCAAGCGTATGAATTGGTTTGGGATGGAGTTAAAAAACATTTTCAAGAGCTAGGTAAAACTCCTAAAATATGGTCATCATCTACACTATATACTGATGAAATGAAACAGCTAAGAAAAGAGTGGTTTGCAGATTGGTTATCCAACAACAAAGAGTTTCATCAATCAGGTATAATTAATTTTCATCAAGATGAAACTAGAGGTAATAAAGAAGTGTCATTAAAGATGAAGCGTCAAAGTGTAGAAACTGTTAGTGTAACTTCAGTAATAAAAAAAGAAAAGCAACTTACCATGAGCTACTACGACCTGCATTCAAATATTAACAAAATAGGAGTCGAAATCATTAGTTTGTAATAAAAGCGATTTAATATCTTTGCAAAAAAAGTTTTTATGAATAAAAAAATATTATTGCTATTTTCTACAATTTCTATCCTTTTATTTACTAGCTGTTTTGAGTTTGTTGAAGAAGTGAGTTTTAATAAAGATGGCTCAGGAAGTGCTGTACTTACCATTAACTTAAGTAAAAGTAAAACAAAGCTAGCTTCTATAATGCTACTTGACAGTATTAATGGCTATAAAGTACCTTCAAAAGTAACTATAAGAAAAAAAGTACAAGAAATAGTTTCTAAAATTAAAGGAACAAAAGGAGTTCATAACGTAAAAAACACGTTAGATTTTAATGAGTTTATTGTTACAGTTTCGTGTGATTTTGATAATGTAGAAGCTTTAAATGAAGTAATAGCTAATTTTAGCTCAAAGAAACATATAGAAGCTATTAAAAAGAATAAACATTTTACCTTTAATGAAAAAAGTAAAACATTTACACGCAGTCATCATTTTGATCTAGGAAAAGAGTTTAGAAAAACAAAAAATCAAGACCGTAAAGTATTTGAAACTGCAACTTACACCAGTGTGTATAGGTTTCAAACACCTATAAAATATACAGAAAACAACAAAGCAAGAATATCAAAAAGTAAAAAAGCTATTATGTTGCATTTACAGGCACAAGACATCATAGCAAACAAACAAACAATCAAAAATAAAATACAATTAGAGAATTAAATTTAGGATGAAAAAAATTATTGCTACACTACTGTTTTTAAATATACTTACAGTTATACAGGCTCAACGACTAGAGTCTAAGATACCTAACAACATAGATGTGTTAGTTTCTGCAAACGCAGAAAATTTATTTAAATTGATAGAAGTATCAGATATTGACAAAAATGCTATTGGAAAAGAAATTTTAAAGGATTTAAATAGAGATAATAATATTTACAGAGTAGAATCTGTAGTTGAGTCAGAGTCAGATGAAAAGAAAGAAGACTCAAAAGATATAGAAGAGAGAAAAAAAGTTTCTTCAGTAGCTAATGCAGGGATAGATATTAAGTCAAATGCCTATTATTTCTTTAGTAAAACAGATAGTATTTCATACCATAACTTTTATGTGGAGTTGAAAGATAGAGAGCTCTTTGAGTCTATGTTAAGTAAACGAAATAAGAAGAAAATAAGGAGAATGGAGGGTTATAATATTATTGAAGGACGAAGTGATATTAGAATATGGAACGATGATTACCTTTTATTGGTAAACGGTGATGCGTCAAGAGGATATTTCTCAACTCATAAAGAACGTCTAGATAAGCTTAAAGAAGAAGGAGAGTTTGGTTACAACTTCAGAAAAAGAATAGGTAAAGATTGGACAAAAAAATATGTGCTAGACCTATTTAATAAGAATGTTATAATGTCTATTGCTACTAATAAAAAGTTTCAAAAGAGTAAAAAGAAAAATGCATCGGCAACACTTTGGATTCGTAACTATGGAATGTTAATGACAGACTTATTTAAGTCTTTTGGAGGTTATCTATATCCTATGTATGCTGAAGGAGGAAATCAAAATATTTATGGAGTTGAAGAAGTAACTGCTAATTTGTTTTTTGATAAAAGTGATGCAAGAATTTTATTAGATATGTCGGTTAGTTCTGATATGAAGAAATCTTTTAAGAAGATTTATAATAAAAAAATGAGTAGCAATTTAGTTAATAGCTTTGATCATGATAAAGCATTAGCTTTTTGGAGTATTTCTATAGATACTGAAGAAACATTAAAGGAATATCCAGAATTATTACATAAGATGTACGGAGGTATTTTACCTAAATTTCAAGAAGAAATGGAACTTGTAGGTGATTTATTTTCTTTAGTTATAGATGAAAAAGCAGTAGGTAGATTAGTTACTGGAGATGCTCTTTTAGTATTGAACGATTTTTCTAAACAAGAAGTAGAGTACACTACTTACGAATATGATAAAGATTATAAGCGTAAAGAAGTAACAAAAACAAAAGAAGAGTTCATTCCTGATTTTACGTTGATGATTGGTTCAGAAGAAGAAGATTTATTGAATAAGTTTTTCAAATTAGGGGAAAAGCATAAAGCAGTTGAGATTGAAAATAACGTAGTAAAGTTTAAAACTAAAAAGTCTGATATACCATTTGATTTATATTCAGTAGTTAAAAATGATGTATTGTACTTAACTACATCAAAAACGAATGCGTTAAGTATTGCTAGTGGTAATAATAATTTTAACACAAAAAAACATAGTAAGTTGGTTAGAGACAACTCAACAGTGCTTTTTGTAGATGTAAATGCGGTTTTAAATAAAATTCCTAATAAATGGATGAGTAAATCGGAAAAAGAGGCAATGCGCTTTTCAACAGATAACTTAAATGATGGAGTATTTAGAGTGTCTAGAATGAAAGGAAACACAATTTCTTCTGAATTAAAAATATCTACACAAGGAACAGAAGAGAACACGTTAAAATTATTGTTAGAATTTATCAATACAGTAGCGAAATAAGCTAAATGATAAAAAGAATA
The DNA here is from genome assembly GCF_059716285.2 of Tenacibaculum sp. TB-53. Taxonomy (NCBI): domain Bacteria; kingdom Pseudomonadati; phylum Bacteroidota; class Flavobacteriia; order Flavobacteriales; family Flavobacteriaceae; genus Tenacibaculum; species Tenacibaculum sp. TB-53. The sequence goes on from NZ_CM202790.1 coordinate 3,032,236, forward strand.
GCATATATACTTGTAACAGTATGCTGTATTATAGTTACGGTTGGATTTTTTAGATATAATCCAACCGTAATTTATGAAAAAAAAGTACCAACTTCAGCTGAAACTATAGTTTACCTCAATCTTAGAGAAATAGAGTATAGTATACTTAGTAGTTTTTTAAAACATCCACTTTCTCAGTTAGACTTCAAGAAATCTACAAGCAAAAAAGCAAAAAATAAAACAACATGGTTAGATGAGGTAGAAGTGCCTCCTAGTTTGTTTTTTTATACTAATGAACAAGAGTTTAAAAACTTTTTTATTAGTAGCCCAATAGTTGTAAAACAAAATTTTGAAGAAGCTTTAAAAGAAGAAGGATTTGCAGTCAAAAATATAAATAAGACAACTGTTTATAGTAAAGGGGTAATAAGTTGTGTAGTGAAAGGTAATTCTTTGCAAGTACTATTAAAAAAATATAAAGGAGCACAAATACTCCCTCAGTTATTATCTAAACTAAGTCATGAAAACTATTTTTCTGAAAACGACTTAATCTTAAGGCGGATAAAGGATAGTAAACAGCCAATAGTTATAAGTACTTTGCAAGGAGACTTTTTTGAATTTTCTGCAGATGGAGGTGGTTTAAAGATTCAAGGAGAGTTAAGTGAAGAGAATAACTTGTTTAAGCCATTTAAAGCGTCTTCAGTGGGTAGTTCGATAGTAACTGTGTCAGGGAAATTAAACACCGAAGTATTAAGAGGTAGGTTAGGTGTAGATTTTAAGAAAAAGTTTAAAAAGCTAACAACATTGTCATTAGATTCTGTTACTAATAAATGGGATGGAGTGATAGATTTTAATCTTAGTTCTTTCGTAGAAAAATTAGATACGATTGTAACTTATGAGTACGATGATGATTTTAATAAGGTTGAAAAGAAGGAAATTCAAAAGATAATAACACCCAAAGTGATTTTAGAAGTTGATGGAGATGATTTGTGCAGGTATTTAGAAGAAAAAAGAGCAATTCAAAAACTAGATAATGAAGACATTCTAACATTAATGCCTTTTTTTACTACCTATAGCTTTTGCGAAGAAGAAGGTTTAAGGTTTGTGTCAATAAAAGGAGATAAGCAAATTAAAGAGGTTAATAAAAAGAATAAATTTTACTTCTTATTTAACGTGGCTGATTATCAGAATAGGGATAGAGGTATTTATTCTATTAAAAATAAATATTTAAGTAAAGTGAAAACAATGCAGTTATTAGTAGCTAATAACAACGAGTTAAAGGCGACTGTAGAGTTAAAAAACACTTCAAAAAACTTTTTTTTACAAGCCTTGAATTAATACAGGGCAAATGCAGCAAATGATATAGCGGCTGATCCAAGCATGGCTAGAATAAAAAACATCGTATTTGCAAGCATATATTTAGTAAATGTTTTAAAATATCCTTGATTGTAAAACCTTTTCATGGCAATGTATAGGTAAACCATAAAAAGTAATAAGAAAATAGAAAGAAAGTTATTAGAGTGTTTAAAAAAGTCTATAATATAAAAAATTGAAAAAAGAAGAAATAGCACAGTTTGTACATGAAATACAAAAACTAGATGCTCTACGTAAGTATATTTTTTTCTAATATAAATAAATTTTAAAAATAAAGTAAATAAAGGCAGTAGAACAAAAAGTGCTATAGAAGCATATGATAGTACCTGACGGAAAAACTTCTTTGCTTCATCTCTATCTAAAAAAATTGAATTAAAAACTTTAGCGCGAGAATACCAAAAACGATTGCTAAAATTTTTGGTAACTTGTAAACTGTCCAAAGCAGCATCAATAGAGGTTTTTGGATGCGTCTTTTGAAATTTCATAAACTCTATAATATCAAAAGAATTACTAAGGTTTGATTTAACTGTTTTTGGTTTTATATTATACGAAACTTTAGTAGAATCAGTTTCAGTTTGTTTAGTGTTAATAGAGTCTTGTTCTTCAAGTTGTTTAAAAACGATACTTTGGATAGAGTCCAAATCTACTTGAATATCCTCTGAGTCATCATTATTTATTTTAATATTAGATGAACGTCCAATCCTTAATTCTTCAAACTTTTTGTAACTATCTGTTAAGCTTATGATTAAGAAAAAAATAATAGATGTAGCTAAATAGAACCGAAAAGGATTTGTGTATTTAATTCTTTTTCCTTCTATATAGTCTTTTGAAACTTTTCCAGGGCTTATTAGTAAAGGGATTAGTGTTCGCCAAAACTTAGTATCTAAAGAGAAAAAACCAGCAAAAAGTTCACGAAGAAAAACACTTAGTGTAATTTTCTTACCTCTATTCTTTTGTCCACATTCAGGACAAAATTTTTCGTTATTAGTAAAAGGACATCCGCAATTTAAACAGTTAGCATCTTTAATAACCGGAACTTTATTTTTCTTAATCATTAATTTAAAATAGAAGAGGTGGTTAATTGAAAAGTAGGAATAATTACAAGAAATTCCTCAAAAGTTTCTACGTTAATCATCTTGTAATTGCCGCCCATAGCACCTGTAGTAGATAGTAAAAAGCAATTTGATCTGTAATTATAAATATCGCTAGGTCTTAAGATTGGAGTTTCACCAACGACACCTTCACCTTCTACATATTCAGTATTGTTAAGAGCATCAAAAATAACCCAAAAACGTTCCAATAGCTTTACAGTTTCTTTCGAACTATTTTCTATGGAAACATAATAACTAAAAGCGTAGTATTGCCGATGCTCTCTGTAAACTGAGCCTCTAAAAGACGTTTTTACAGAAACCTTAATACCTTTTGTAATTTGCTGAAACATATGATAAAGATAGTTCTTTTTCAGTTTTTAGTCAACGTTTACATAAATACCTTACCTATTTTGGTTAAAAAAACCGTAACCAACACCAATTACTCTATCGTAAATTTCACCAAAAGGTCTGTAATAAACAATTACGGTATATTCATTTTCAGTTTGATAAAAAGAACCGTTAACTTCGTGTAAGTCAATGTTTTTTTTCTTGTTTAAAGTAGCGTAGCTATAGTTGTAGAAGCCTTGTTTAAAAGGTAAAATTGCCTTGTAAATTTTCTGAGAAGGGGCATAGGTCATTTTATTTTCTTCAGACAATTCGTAGTTGTTAAAAGCTCCATAAACATAAACTTCCTTGTTTTCGTAAGGCTCAAAAGCATCTAAAGAAAAATGAACTAAAGAATAATCAGCCTCAGTGTTATCTCTGTTGTCAACAACATCACGTTCAGTGGTTCTTATAACAAACTGTCCGTTAATATCAGGGTTGTAGGTATATGTTTTATCAGCCCTAGGCTCGTCTGTGTAGAGGTAGCTGTGGTATACGTTTTTGCGTTCTACTTTAGCAACATTTAAACTAGAGTTTCGTATCAGTTTAGTGTCAAAATTTAAAAACTCATTTCCACCCCAGAAATTAGTTTTTACAGTGTGATTATATAAAAGTTGTTGAGGTTTTATAAAAATAGGTTGAAGATTAGTAATAGCTGTATTCCAATTATGGTTTTGAAACAATGTAACATTGATTTCTTGAGAAGGATTATTGATTTGTAAACCTGAGTGATTAACTGAAAATTGAACGGTTTGTTGTTGGTTGGTTGTTGTTGTGTTTCTGCTTCTAAAAGCAGCAACACCAACGGTGGTAATATCTTCGTAAAAGACACAGCGTCTTGTAAAAACAACTTTATAATCCTCATCTAAAACAGAAATTAAATAATTACCACTTTTTGTGATAATTGTGTTCTCATTAGGGATTTCTATAGAATAATGAGTATAAGGTTGGAGTGTATTAAAGGAATTGGTAAAGTTGAAGATTTCGTTTTGTTCAAAACCCTGAATGTATTGATTACTTGTTATTGAACTGGGTCTCCAATCATGAGTCATATGTTCAATTTTGTATAAATACTGTTTGCTATCAGCATCTAAATCATCAAAAGATAATTTTAAAACATCACCCAAGCGAACAATAGGGGCATAAAAGTTTGGGTTATTTTTAGGTCGTAGTTGTACTGTTTTTACATTTTGAGCTTGAATATTCAAAAATAACAATGCAAAGAATAATAAAAAATAATTTGATAATCGCATTTATAAAGCCTTAATACGTTAAAAAACGTGAAGATTCAGTTTGTAAAACTACGAATATATAAAACATTAATTTACTTATTTTTTATTTAGATTGAATAAAGATAATTTATACTTTTGCATTTCAAATTAAGAGGGGTATGAAGTTTGGTTTCTTTATGTTGTTGTTTGTGGCAGCAATTTCAAAGGCGCAAGTAAAGATTGGTTTTAAGGTTAGTAACACATTAGGTAGCCCAATAGAAGATGCATATGTTTTTATAAATTCCAAAGCAAAGGTAACTGATAAAAAAGGAGAAGTTTTTTTTAATGTAGAAAAAGACAACTATACGATTAAGGTTAATCACATTGCTTATTTAGATTTTTCTAAAGTAATTTTAGCGTCAAAAGATAGTATAGTTACTATAGTTTTAAGAGAAAATAAAGAGTTATTACAAGAAGTGGTAATAACAGCTAAAGAATCTGAAGGAATGACCTCCTCGTCTCTAGTAGATAGAAAGGCGATGAGTCATTTACAGCCCAGTAGTTTTACAGATTTGGTTAGTTTGCTTCCAGGTAAAAACATAACTAATAGTAATTTAAATGCATCTACTCATTTACGTTTAAGAGAGGTAGGTTCTTCTGATAGAGATTACGATACTTCTTTATTGGGTGTTTCTTTTTTGGTGGATGGTGTACCAATTAACACTAATGCAAACTTGCAACAGGTGGTAGAGGCAGCACCAGTAAATAAATCTACGAAAGATTATAATAGAAATACGGTAAGAAGAGGAGTGGATATGCGATCAATATCTACTGATGAGATAGAGAAGGTAGAAATTGTAAGAGGAGTAGCTTCTGCAAAATACGGAGATTTAAGTAGTGGTTTAGTAAAGATAAAGCGTAAAAATGGATATACACGCTGGAAATCTAGAATAAAATCAGATGGTTTTAGTAAGTTGTATTCTTTAGGAAAAGGATACAATTTTAACGAAGAAAACTTAAAGCTTAATTTTGATGTAGCGTATTTAGATGCAAAAGCAGACCCTAGAGATAACTACGAAAATTATAAAAGATACACTACATCTTTACGGTTAGAAAAGTTGTTTGAAAAAAGAAATCCTGTTAGTTGGAATTTAAATGTAGATTATACAGGTACTGTAGATGGTGAAAAATCGGATCCAGATGTTCCTTTTGATAAATATGAGTCTTTTAAATCCTCATATAATAGTATTCGTGTGTCTAACGAGTTTAATATTGATTTTTCTGAAGGTATATTAAAAAACATAAACTTTAAAACAAGCTTTAACCAGTCTTTTGATAAAATAAAGCAGACCAGATGGGTTCAATTATGGGATGCAACAGCACTTCCATTGGCTACAGAAGCAGGAGAGAGCTATGGTTTTTATCTTTTACCTAGTTACGTGTCTAACCAAGTAATTGATGGGAAGCCTTTAGATATTTTTGCAGATTTTTCTGGAATTTTAAATTTTTCAGCATACAAAATTAAAAACAATATTACGTTAGGTGTCAATTATTTATATGCCAAAAATAATGGGTTAGGACAAGTATACGATCGTAAATTACCACCTTCTCCGTCGATTAAAACACGACCGAGAACATACAAAGAAATACCAGCAATGCAATCATTGGCTTTTTATGTAGAAGATGAAATAAAGTGGGATGTAAACACTACAAATTTTACTTTAAGAGCGGGTGTTAGAGGAACATCGTTTTTAGGGCTCAATAAAAAATACGCTATACATAATGAGCTGTTTTTAGATCCTAGACTTAATCTTAAGATAGCCTTTCCTGCAATAAAATTCAATAATAACGAAGCTTTAAATATAGAGGTAACAAGTGGTTATGGTAAACATCATAAATTACCAACACTAAATATGTTATATCCGCAAGAGTTGTATGAAGACTATGAGCAATTAAACTATTATCATAATATTAAAGAGTATAGACAAGTTCATTATAAGACATACAAGTTTTCACAAGTAAACTACAAAATTCAGCCTGCTTTAAATGTAAAAAAAGAAGTAAGATTAGGGTTAAACTATGATCATCACTCATTATACATAACTTATTTTGATGAAAAAATGTCTTCTGGATTTAGAACAATTAGTAATTTTCATCAGGTAAATTATAAAAAATATGATGTATCAGGGTTAAACCATGAAACGATAACAAGTGCGCCGCTCGTAGAAAATTTACCCTACAAAACAGTAAATAGTTTAGCGTTATCATCACAAGAAAGTAATGGAAGCTCAATATTTAAAAAGGGAGTAGAATTTCAATATGCTACTAAAAGAATTGAGGCATTAAAAACACGCTTTACAATTAATGGTGCTTGGTTACAAAGTGAATATTTTAATTCATTACCAAGATATAAATCGGAAACAGCAACTATAGGAGGTGTAAACTACACCAATATTGGTTTGTATAAAATGGCTAATAACAACTCTTTTAAAGAGTCGTTACAAACAAGTTTTACAGCAGATACCTATTTGCAGAATTTAGGTTTAACTACTTCTTTTAGAATGGATGTACAATGGTATACTAAGTCGTTTTATTTGCCTGAAAGTAGTGTGCCTACACATTATGTAAAAAATGATGGTACTGTTGTGCCGTATACCATAGTAGAGGCTAACGACCCTGTTTTAAAATCTTTAATCTTAGATGTAAGAGGGGATGGAGAGGTTGCATACAGAGAGAGTCCCCTGGGCTTAAATACACACATTAAAATTTCAAAAAAGTTTTACAAAAATTTTGTGGTTTCTATGTATGTAAACAATTTGTTTAACTATTATGACAGAAATACAACAGCAAACCAACAAGTAACACAGCGAAATTTTATCGACCCTTATTTTGGAATGGAACTCAATTTTAATTTTTAATTATACAAATACTTTTACATGAAAAACATAGCATATTTTTTAACAGTAATTACACTACTAGTTTTTACGTCTTGTAGTGACGACCCTGAGGTGTTAATAAGAAAAAGTGATGCGACTTTTAATTTATTAAACCCATCGGACTTGGTAAAAATAACACAATATACAGATGTTACTATATCGTTTACAGAGCTTAATACTAAAGAAAAACAAGAGCAAAAAGTAACAGCAAACCTTGTTAACATAGAATTAAATCAAGGAAGTTACGAAGTGTCTGTTTCTGGTAAGGTGCAATATGATTTAAATGGTGAAACAAGAGAAGGGGTTGTTGTGGCGTTTGTACCAGAGTTAAACTTTGTAAGTGATGTACAAGCACAAGATATTCAATTAGCGTTAAAAGCTTTTAGTAAAGATTTTATTATTGAAGAAGTATTCTTTACAGGAACGTTAACGCCAGAAGGAGAGCAATACTACGGTGATCAATATTTTAAAATATATAACAATACAGACGAAGTTTTATATGCAGACGGATTAATATTAGCGCAATCTAAATTCTTAACTGTAGATAAGCAAGAATATACACCAGATGTTATGAAAACTGACTTTACAACCGGTTCAATGATTCAGATTCCAGGGTCTGGTAAAGAATATGCTGTCGAGCCAGGGGAATCATTAATTATAGCATTAGGAGGTATTAATCATAAAGAAAATAATGCAAAATCTATCGATTTAAGTTCAGCAGATTTTGAAATGTTTTATGAAGGAACAGATGATGTGGATAACCCTGCTGTAACTAATGTAATCAATTTTTACGATAGAATAGTGCCTCATAACAGAGGGTTTAATAGTTACGTATTAGTAAGGTTGCCAGAGGGCGTAAATCAAACCAATTATATAAGTGATTATAAGTACAACTATGAGTGGTTATTTGTTTTTGGTGAATATGAGATACCGCAAAATGAATCTGATTATAAGATTCCTAACGAATGGATTGTAGATGCGGTTAATATGAGTGTAGAGTCAGAGTTTGAATGGGTAGTAACAGACGCTTCATTAGATAGCGGTTATACTTACTGTGGAAAAGTTGATAGAGATGCTTCACGTTACGGAAAATCTGTGAAGAGAAAAGTATTACAAGAAATAGATGGAGTACGTTTATTGCAAGATACTAACAATTCAGCAAATGATTTTATTCCAGAAGCAAGTCTTTCTGTACAATAAGTTTTTACATAAAGTTGTTTTTTAATATAACAAAAAATGAAAATTAAAATAATATTTTTTTGTCTTGTGTTGCTTTTTAGTGGTAAGTTTTTTGCACAAGAAAATATAAAACTGCTACAAAAAATAAAACAACACAATAATCAAAAACAATTTTATAAAAATATTTTTCAAAACCCTGCATTAATGCAGGGTTTTGGTACTAGACAATTTTCAAGATTAAAAGCAACATACTCTAATGTTGCTAATGAAATGTATACTATTCAAAAACCAAGAAAAGAAAGTGGCTTTAAAATATCCGCTTCATCTTTTTATCCGATAGATAGTACAAAAACAGTTTGGGGTAAAGCCAGTTATAGTAATATTGAAGAAAAAAATAAAGTATGGAATGAAGCTATCGATTATGATTTGATTTATCCATACATTACAGCAGATTCGGTAGGAGGAAACTTAAGTAACGAGCGTTATCACTTTTTAGGAGGGTATGCAAAAACAACTAAAAAAATAGATTTTGGAACACAGTTACAATACAAAGCAAACTTAGCTAGTAGAAGTAGAGATCCAAGAGTAAAAGACGTAAGTTCAAATTTTCAAATAAAATCAGGAGTATATTTTAAAGATCTTTTTGGGGTTGACTTAGGGCTTCATGCAGGTTTTCAGAAATATACACAATCCAATGATATTCGTTTTTTTAATCAAATTTCAGTACCAGAGATTTACCATTTAAATGGTTTAGGATATTTTAATGATATTGTAAGAGGAACTTATAAAAGTGTTTTTTATGATGGTAGTGGATTTAATTTAGGAATGCAGTTACAGCCAATAAAAAATAATGATTTATGGCTGTATGTAAACACAAAACAATTGAAAATAAGTAAATTTTTAAGTGAAGCAGTATCTACAGAGTTGTCTAGCTTAAAAAGTAACGATATAAACGCTTCTTTGGTAAAATTGTTTACGAAAAAAGGGCAAACTTTTGGGGTTAAACTAATGTATCAGGTTCAAGAAAAAAAAGGATTAGAGTCTATTCTTTCTTCAAGAACTGGATCAACACTCAAAATTATAGGTCAAAACGAAAATTACAAACTAAATAACACTACTTATCAATTAAGTACACTTTACTATAAAGACGCTGAAAAGTATTTTATGTACTTCTCTCCATATATTAACTATCAAAAATACAAAGAAGACTATTTTTTAATTAGAAGTTACCAGTATGTTGATAATCTTAATGTCGGATTTGTCTCTAGATATACAACAAGTGTTAATGAGAAAATATTGTTTTCTGCAGTAGTAAACTTTAATTATAAAGCTGTTTTAAAAGGGAAATCTTTGTTAAGAAACGATAATCAAGTTTCCATATCAAACATGCTTCATCAAAATAATGAATTGCTAAACTCTAATTATATTAATTCAGGAGTAAAACTTAAGCTAGATTATAGTGTAGCGGAAAAAATTAATGTTTTCGTTGGAATTAATACAGAAACAGCTCTAGTTAACACTGCAATAAATAATTTATATACAATATCAACAGGAGTAAGTTTTTAAATGCTCCTTTTATTTTCTTTCGCAACAAAAAATGACACGATTTTTACAATACCTTATTCTTATCCTTGTGTTGTATTCATGCAAGCAACATAATTCACAAGAAGAAAAATTAAACAAAGGTTATTCCATAGTTGACTTATATAAAAAACCAATTTCAAAATGGCCAAAACCAATCATTGACGAGGGGGTTGAGTGGCAAGAAATGAAACCCATAGAAATAAATTACAATTATTTCGAAGACATAAAAAAGCCAGAAGTTACGCTAGGTAAACTACTTTTTTTTGATCCCAAATTATCGTCCTCAAATCAAATATCATGTAGTTCTTGTCATCATCCAGAAATGGGATGGGCAACTCATACCGAAAAATCTACGGGTCATAATCATTTACAAAGCTCTAGAAATGCACCTACAATTTTAAATGTAGCATCAAAAAAAATCTTTTTTTGGGATGGTAGAGTAGCTTCTTTAGAAAATCAAGCACTGGGGCCTATAACAGCTCATAATGAAATGAATATGAATATTGATGAACTACCTGGTAAGCTTCAAAAAGTAAAAAGATATGAAGAGCTTTTTAAAAAGGTTTATAAAAAAGAAAATATAACAATAGAGCAGGTTTTAAGTGCAATTGCAGCTTTTGAGAGAACTATAAAAAGTCAACCTAGTAAGGTAGATAGATTTATGAAAGGAAGTTACAAAGCATTAACAGATTCTGAAATTAAAGGGTTACATCTTTTTAGAACAAAAGCAAGATGTATGAATTGTCATCATGGGCAATTTTTTACAGATCAAAAATTTCATAATATAGGATTAACATATTACAAGAGAGAACAAGAAGATCTAGGACGTTATAATGTTACGAAGAATAGTGAAGATGTTGGAAAATTTTTAACCCCTTCTTTAAGAGATCTACTTAATACAAGACCATGGATGCACAATGGTTTTTTTGATAACTTAACAGGAGTGGTAAACATGTATAACAGTGGTATGCAGATGTTAAACCCATCTTTTGAAGAAAAAAAGAAAGACTCATTGTTTCCAGTGGTAGACCCGTTAATGAAACCTTTAAACTTAACCGATGAAGAAATTAATGACTTAGTAGCTTTTCTAAAAGCTTTAAATGGAACAAAGTACAAAATGGAGATTCCAGAAGTACCACGATGACTGTTTGTTCTACAATAAGAAGCTTAAAAAAGTAAAAGCTAATTTAGAATAAGTATAAATAATGTTGTTTTTTAAAGATAAGAAAGGTTTTGTTCTGCAAAGGGATGCAAAATTTTTAAATTTGCGTGTTTTTAAGAAAATCAAATTAATCAGTTCCTATGTCAAAAGACATCCGTATTAAGAAGGGCTTGGATATCAAGCTAGTTGGCGAGGCAGAACAGATAACTACTGAACTTCAATTAGGTAGTTTGTTTGCAGTAAAGCCAGATGATTTTCACGGCGTTATTCCTAAAATTTTAGCAAAAGAAGGTACAGAAGTAAAAGCAGGAGAAGCACTTTTTTATTCAAAAAGTGACGAGCGTGTTTTATTTTCTAGTCCTGTTAGCGGTAAAGTTACAGAAATCGTTCGTGGAGCACGAAGAAAAGTTTTAGCAATTAAAATCACTGCTGATGCACAGCAGGAATACAAAGATTTTGGTAAAAAAGATGTAGACACAATGTCTGGAGAAGAGGTGAAAAACCACTTGTTTGCTTCAGGTTGTTGGCCGTTTATAAAACAACGTCCGTATGACGTAGTTGCAAATCCTAATCAAGCACCAAAAGCAATTTTTGTATCTGCCTATGCAAGTGCGCCTTTAGCAGCTGATTATGATTATGCGTTAAAAGGCAAAGAAGCAGAATTACAAGCAGCTTTAACAGCGTTAACAAAGTTAACAGCAGGTAAAGTACATGTTTCTGTAGGTAAAAACTCAACACTATCACCATTTAAAGATGTGAAAGGAGTTGAACTACATAAAGTTTCAGGTCCACACCCGGTAGGAAATGTAAGTACACAAATAGCACAAATTGACCCTATTAATAAAGGAGAAGTTGTGTGGGTAGTTACGCCTCAAGACTTAGTAGTAATAGGTGAGCTATTATTAACAGGGAAGTTAAATATTACTCGTACTGTTGCCTTAGCAGGTTCTAAATTTAACAAACCACAGTATGTAACTGCAAAAGCAGGGGCACAAATAGCTGATGTTGTTAAAGGAAATTTAGAGGCTGATAATGCTCGTGTAATTAGTGGAAATGTTTTAAGTGGTTTAGAAGTTAAAGAAGATGGTTTCTTAGGGTACTACGATAACTTAATTACAGCTATCCCAGAAGGAGATGATTATGAGTTTTTTGGATGGAATAAACCAGTTTTTAACAAAATATCTACTTCTAGAGCATTAACTTTTTCTTGGTTAAACCCAAAGAAAAAATATGACTTAAATACAAATACTAACGGAGAACACAGAGCATTTGTAGTAACAGGCTCTTATGAAGAAATTTTTCCGTTAGACATCTATCCGATGCAATTATTAAAAGCTTGTATGTATAAAGATCTAGACGAAATGGAAGGATTAGGGGCTTACGAAATTGCACCAGAAGATTTTGCATTAACAGAATTTATTTGTGTATCGAAACAACCTCACCAAAAAATAATTCGAGAAGGATTAGATTTAATGAGAGAAGAATTAGGATAAGATATGGGCTTAAAACAAAAATTAGATAATTTTAGAGAAGAACATAAAGAAAAAAAGTGGTTTCCCTTATTTAGTGGGTTTCATACTTTTCTTTATATGCCAAAAGAGGTAACGCACGGCGGAACTCATATTAAGGCAGCAGATGACTTAAAACGTACCATGAATACGGTAATTATGGCATTAATACCATGTTTGCTTTTTGGTATGTTCAATGCAGGGTATCAGCATAATCTTCAAATAGAAGCCGTTTCAAATGCAACAGGTTTCTTTTCTGGAGAGTTTTGGAATATGAGTAACTTTCTAATAGGTTTGGTTAAAATATTACCATTAGTAATTGTTTCATATGCGGTTGGTTTAGCAATAGAGTTTGTTTTTTGTATAATCAAAGGGCATGAGATAGAAGAGGGGTACTTGGTAACAGGAATGTTAGTTCCATTAATTGTACCAGTAGATTTACCATTATGGATGCTAGCAGTAGCAGTAGCATTTGGAGTTATAATTGGTAAAGAAGTATTTGGAGGTACAGGAATGAACATCTTAAACCCTGCCTTAACTATTCGTGCATTCTTATTCTTCGCATACCCAACATGGATGTCTGGAGATAAAGTATGGGTTCAAGGAGCTGTTGAAGCTGCAGGAACAGCTGATGCTATTTCAGGAGAAACTATCTTAGGAAGTTTAGCACAGTCGCAACCATTAAACTATTCAGTTTCTGATATGTTCTTTGGGTTCATTCCAGGTTCTGTAGGAGAAACTTCAACATTATTAATTTTATTAGGAGCTTTATTCTTAATCTTTACAAAGATTGGAAGCTGGAGAATTATGTTATCTGCAGTTATTGGAGCTTTAGTAATGGGATTCATCTTCAATCAAGTAGTTGATATGGGATGGATTGGTGAAACAAGCAAGTTTTACGGATTAATGAGTTTAGATTTTTGGAAGCATTTATTAATTGGAGGTTTTGCGTTTGGTGCAGTATACATGGCAACTGACCCAGTAACAGCATCACAAACTAACAAAGGAAAATGGATTTATGGATTCTTAATTGGTTTTATTTCAATTATGATTCGTGTATTCAACCCTGCATATCCAGAAGGAGTAATGTTAGCAATCTTATTAATGAATGTATTTGCTCCAACAATTGATCATTACGTAGTTCAAGGTAATGTAAAAAGAAGATTAAAACGTTTAAAAGCTAAAACTGCCTAATTATGAGTAAGAAGACAGATAGTAATGTATATACGGTAGCGTTCGCAATAGGAATGGTACTAGTAGTGGGTGCGTTGTTAGCTTTTACAGCGTCATCACTTCGCCCAACAATCGATGCTAACAAACGTATCGAGAAGCAGCAAAACATTTTGTATGCAATGGGTGTAAACGAAAACGATGAAACAAGTGTAGAGTTTGTTTCAAAAGATAAAGTAGCAGACGAGTTTGCTAAATACATAAAAAAACAATTAGTAATTGAAGGAGATAATGCTTCTGAAGATTCTAAAGCGTATTTAATTGATGTAAAAAAGCAACAAACAGCAGCTAAAGAAGGAAAAACAAGAAAATTACCATTATTTGTAGGTGAAAAGGAAGGAAAAACTTTCTATATCGCTCCAATTAGAGGTAAAGGTCTTTGGGATGCTATTTGGGGATATGTTGCAATGGATAAAAACATGGTAGTTCAAGGAGTTTTCTTCGATCATAAAGGAGAAACACCAGGTTTAGGGGCTAACATTAAGCAACGTTACTTTATGGACGATTTTATTGGAGAAGATTTAATGAGCAATGGTTCTTTTAAAGGAATTGCAGTTTCTAAATCGAACAATGATCCAAAGAATGAAGATAAAAATGATAACGAGGTAGATGCAATTGCAGGAGCAACTATTACTGGAGACGGAGTAGCTGCAATGATTAAATCTGAATTAGGTTTATACGTACCTTACTTTAAAACATTAAAATAAATATGGGACTTTTATCAAAAAAAGACGCAGCGTTAATTACTGATCCATTAGCAGATAATAACCCAATTACAATTCAGGTATTAGGAATTTGTTCTGCATTAGCAATTACAGCAGAGTTAAAAGCTTCTATTGTAATGTCTATATCGGTATTATTTGTATTAGGAGTAGGGAATGTAGTAATCTCGTTAATGAGAAATATTATTCCATCAAAAATTAGAATTATTGTACAGTTAATCGTAGTAGCAACCTTAGTAATTATCGTAGACCAAGTGTTAAAAGCATTTGCATACGATTTAAGTAAAACCTTATCGGTTTTTATTGGGTTAATTATTACCAACTGTATTATTATGGGACGTTTTGAGGCTTTTGCTTTAGGAAACGGACCTTGGAGATCGTTTTTAGATGGAATAGGAAATGCCTTAGGATATGCAGTAATCTTAATTATTGTAGGTTTCTTTAGAGAGTTATTAGGTTCAGGTACTTTATTAGGATTTAAAGTATTAGGTGATCCTATCGAGAAAACAGGATTGTATGCTTTAGGATACGAAAACAACGGATTTATGTTATTATCACCAATGGCATTAATTGTTGTGGGTATTATTATTTGGGTACAACGTACAAGAAATAAAGCATTAGTAGAAGACTAACTTAAGTTAGTGTTCATTAAAAATATAGAAAATGGAACATATAGAATTATTTTTCAAATCGATATTTATAGATAACATGGTATTTGCTACATTCTTAGGAATGTGCTCATACCTTGCAGTATCTAAAAAAGTATCAACGGCCGTAGGTTTAGGTGCTGCTGTAATCTTTGTATTAGCAGTAACAGTACCAGTAAACTGGTTGTTAGATCAATACCTATTACAACCTGGAGCTTTAAAGTGGTTAGGAGAGGAATATGTAGATTATGACTTAAGTTTCTTGTCATTTATCATGTTTATTGCAACAATTGCAACCATGGTACAATTAGTAGAAATTATAGTTGAAAAATTTGCGCCAGCATTATATAACTCTTTAGGTATTTTCTTACCATTAATTGCAGTAAACTGTGCAATTTTAGGAGGGTCATTATTTATGCAATCTCGTGAAATTCCAACTTTAGGTTTATCATTTACGTATGGTATTGGTTCAGGAATCGGATGGTTTTTAGCAATTTTAGCAATTGCTGCTATTCGTGAAAAAATCAGATACTCTTCTGTGCCACCAGCATTAAGAGGATTAGGAATTACATTCATTATTACAGGTTTAATGGCTATCGGGTTTATGAGCTTCGGTGGAATGTTAACAGGAGGTGATGATGCAGGAAATAAAGAAGAAACTGCTGAAGTTAAGGTTGAAAAGAAAGAAGTTGAAGAAAAGGTAGTAGAGGAAACTGAAAAGACTGAAGAGAAGGCAGAAGAATTAGCTAATAACACTAAAGAAATTACAGAATAATGGTATTTTTAGAAGTAAGCACAGGAGGAACAGTTGCTATTACAGTATTAGCGTTTTTAGCGGTAATCTTAGTTTTGGTAGCTTTATTATTATTTGTTAAGCAAAAATTGGCACCATCTGGACCTGTAAAAATTACAATCAATGGTGAAAAAACAATAGAAGTAGCATCAGGAGGAACTTTATTATCTACCTTAGGTAATGAGAAAATCTTTTTACCATCAGCATGTGGTGGTGGTGGTTCTTGTGTACAATGTGAGTGTCATGTAAATTCAGGTGGAGGAGAAGCTTTACCTACAGAAACACCACACTTTACACGTAAAGAACTACAACACGGTATCCGTTTAGCATGTCAGGTAAAAGTAAAGCAAGATATGGATATATCTATTCCAGAAGAAATTTTCGGAATTAAGAAATGGGAAGCAACTGTTGTAAGAAATTATAACGTAGCAACCTTTATTAAGGAGTTTGTAGTTGAGATTCCTGAAGAAATGGATTATAAAGCAGGCGGGTATATTCAAATTGAAATACCACCATGTGAAGTAAAATATGCTGATATGGATATTTCTGCGCATCCACAAGATCATCCAGGGGAACCAGATAAATTTGAGGCTGATTGGGATAAATTTAACCTAAGACCATTAGTAATGAAGAATGAAGAAACTGTAGAGAGAGCATACTCTATGGCTTCTTATCCAGCAGAAGGAAGAGAAATCATGTTAAATGTTCGTGTAGCAACACCTCCTTTCGATCGTGCTAAAGGCGGATGGATGGATGTAAATCCAGGGGTGGCATCTTCGTATATTTTTAATCAAAAGCCAGGAGATAAAGTAACTATTTCTGGACCTTATGGTGAATTCTTCATCAATGACTCTGATGCAGAGATGTTATATGTAGGTGGTGGAGCTGGTATGGCACCAATGCGTTCACATATTTATCATTTATTTAGAACTTTAAAGACTGGTAGAAAAGTAACATACTGGTACGGAGGTCGTTCTAAAGCAGAATTATTCTACATTCACTACTTTAGAGCGTTAGAAAAAGACTTTCCAAACTTTAAATTCTACTTGGCATTATCTGAGCCATTAGAAGAAGATAACTGGAAGGTTAAAAAAGATATTAATGATGAAAGCGGAGATGGTTTTGTTGGGTTTATTCACCAAGTTGTAATAGATCAATATTTATCTAAGCATGAAAGTCCTGAGGATTTAGAATTATATTTCTGTGGGCCACCATTAATGAACAAAGCAGTACAAAAAATGGGTGAAGATTTTGGTCTTGATGACGAAAACATTCGTTTTGATGACTTTGGAGGATAGAAACATAGTGTTTAATACATTATATAAAAAAACCGAGACAATTAATTGTCTCGGTTTTTTGTTTTTCTAGCATTTTCCCAATTAAAACTTTAACGTTGCACCTACTAAAAAGTTTCTAGTAGCTTGCGGAAAGTATCCTTGGACCTCAAAAGAAGTTCCAGGAGTATTCCAAGTATTTAAATAGGTATATCCTCTATCAACATATTCTTTATCAAAAAGATTGTTTACCAATCCTGTAAAAACAATAGATTTAAAAACTTTGTTCATTTTTAATTCATAACTAACATTAAAATCACTAACGTAATAGCTATCAAGTTTAGAGGCTTCTGTGTTTGTGTTACTTAAATATTGTTCACCAACAAATTTAGATAATAAAGAAAGCTGTAACCCTTGTGTAGGCGTATAAACCAAAGCATTTCCAGCAATAATATTTGGAGAAAAAGCAATATTAGTCGTACCAATATTGCGTTGAACACCATCACGATCTAAAATAAAATTCTTGATTTTATTACTACTTACCGTAAGGTTTTGATTAATACTAAACTTGTCTGAAATGTTAATATTAGCATCAATTTCTACTCCTAAACGATAGCTGTCTTTCACATTTTCTCGTAAATATTCTCCAACATCATTCAGTCCACCAGTTTGAATTAATTGATTGTCGTACGACATGTAATAGATGTTGGTGCTCAATTGAACCGTTTTATTATGCAAACGCCACCCTAATTCAAAATCATCTAAGGTTTCATGTTGTACATTCGGGCCATTTTGAAAATCATCACGGTTCGGTTCTCTGTTCGCACGAGCATACGATGCATAAATGCTATTTTCTTTATTAATACTGTAAGTAAAACCTAACTTAGGATTAAAGAAGCTAAATGTAGTGTCAATATTTAAAGGATTTAAATCAGAAGTAAAGCCTCCGGTTGTATAATCAATAAACCTACCTTGTACATCAACAAAAGCTTTTAAATTATCAAAAACATTAAAAGTAGCTTTAGAAAAAACGCTAATATCATTTTTCTTAGCATCACTAAAATAGTAACGATCTCTAATGCTAGCACCATCTGCAAATTGTGTAGCCCAAATAACTTCACCAAAATGATCTCCTTTATAATTACTATAAGAAGCACCAGAAATTAACTCGAATTTTTCAGTTTTATAAGTAACGTTAGCATTAGCTACATAAAAATCATTATCTAACCAACGACGAACAATAACATCGCTTCCGTCAACAATTACATTACCATAATCAACAGCATCTTTGTCCTCTTTAAACTGTTCAAAATATCCTTCTCCTTTGGTATAATTTAATCCAATATTGGTAGACCAGTTATCAGAGAGTTTCTCATTCCAATGTAATTGGTAATGATCTTGCCAATAATTATCGGTTTCATTATCGTAGGTATACGGGTTCTGGCGACGATTTTCTTGTAACTCCTCAGCACTTAAGCCATACCAAGCTTGATAGGTTTGTTGCTTTCCTCCAAAAGCTAAGGCTTTAATCAACGTATTGTCATCAGTATAACTACCTTGTAAGAAATACGATTTTAAATCGGTAAAAGCTCGGTCAACATATCCATCAGAGTAAATGTTAGACAAACGTCCTGCAAACTCAAATCCATTATTTAATTTTCCAGTGGTAAACTTTACGGTGTGTTTTCTAGTTCCATAAGAACCAAAAGCATTTGAAATTTCTCCACTAGCTTCATCCGAAACAGCATCGGTTAAAATATTTAAACTAGCTCCAAATGCTCCAGAACCGTTCGTAGACGTTCCCACACCACGTTGTAACTGTAAACTTTGTGTAGACGAAGCAAAATCTCCCATATTTACCCAAAAAGTTCCATGACTTTCAGAGTCGTTGTATGGAATTCCGTTAATCGTAACATTCACACGAGAAGCATCCGAACCACGTACACGAATATAAGTATAACCAACACCAGCCCCAGCATCTGACGAGGATGTTACAGAAGGTAAGTAGTTTAGTAACACAGGAATATCCTGTCCTAAATTACGTTTTTCAATTTCTTGTTTGCCAAGGTTAGAGTGTGTTACGGGTGCATCTGCTTTTACACGAACAGCAGATACCAACACTTCATCTAACACAGTTTCATTAGAAATTAATTGAAACGTAATCTGTTGGTTATTGGTAATTTTAACTTCTTGTGAAAGGCTTTTAAACCCCACATAAGAAACATCAATAACATGTGTTCCTTTTGGTAAGTTTAATTTGAATTTACCTTCAAAGTCGGTAGAAGTTCCTTTGTTTTGAGCTTTAATTGCTACGGTAGCACCCACTAAAGGTTCTTGGTTTGCATCAACTATTTTACCAGATAGAATAAACGTTTGTGCGGTTGTTGTTAATGTTGTGAATACAACGAGTAAAAAAGCTACTATCTTCACTTTTTTACGAAAAGACATCGGTCTCATTTTATAAAAACAAAATCGAATAAAAAGAGGTAATTATTCTTTAGTTAAACATTGAATAATTAAAATTTGTCATTACGAGGAGTTAGTTTACGACGACGTAATCTTTTCTTCAATAAACAGATTGCCACAGTAATTTTCCAAATTACTTCGCGATGACGATAAAATCCCTAAACAGCATTACCTGTTCCAGGTTCGTTGGGTATGATCTCAGCCTGAATTTAATTATGAATTATAAATGATTAATTACAAATTATTTTAATAATTAAAATTCGTAATTCAAATAAGGCACCCCTTTATGAGAACAGTGCAAAGGTAAATATGAAATATGAATTAAGCGGGATAAATAGCGGGTTTTTCTGAGGTTGTTAGTAAATGGATAGGAAGTAATCAAGGAAGTAAAAAAACATTCTAGCCAATTTATAGATTTAACTCAATGCATTCCATTGTAATTTTAATATTTTAGTGGTGAAAATATCAGACATTTATGAGTAAATCTTTTAAAACGAGCGTTAATAAAACGCATGATTTTGACTTTACTGAAGCGCAAATAGAGGCGTTAGACATAGTAGAAAAATCACAAAATAACTACCACGTACTTGATGGTAACCAATCGTATCAAGCTACCATACTCCAAACAAATTTCAACAAAAAAACATACACCATTCAAATCAACGGAAACACCTATGAGGTGAATATTTCTAACGAATTAGATATGTTGATTGATGAATTAGGTTTAGAAGTAGCTGCAGAGAAAAAAGAAAACGATATCAAGGCACCAATGCCTGGGTTAATTGTTTCTGTTGATGTTGAAATTGGTCAAGAAGTAAAAGAGGGTGATGGAATTTTAGTGTTAGAAGCCATGAAAATGGAGAATACCTTACAAGCACCAAGAGACGGAGTCGTAAAATCGGTAGCTATTCAGGCAGGTGATAAAGTAGAAAAGAATACGGTTTTAATAGAAATGGAATAATATGAAAAAGATATTAGTAGCAAACAGAGGAGAAATTGCCTTACGTGTAATGCGTACAGCAAAAAAGATGGGAATTAAAACGGTAGCTGTTTATTCGGAAGCAGACAGAAATTCACCACACGTAACTTTTGCAGACGAAGCAGTATGTATTGGTCCTGCACCATCGAATCAATCGTATTTATTAGGAGATAAAATTATTGAAGTAGCGAAGGAGTTAGATGTAGATGGAATTCACCCAGGATACGGATTTTTAAGTGAAAATGCAGCCTTTGGAGAAGCGGTAGCAAAATCAGGAATTGTATTTATAGGTCCAAAAACTCATGCTATTGAAGTTATGGGAAGTAAATTAGCTGCAAAAGATGCAGTGAAAGCTTATGATATTCCAATGGTTCCAGGTATTGACGAAGCGGTAACCGATGTAGAATATGCCTCGAAAGTAGCGAATGAAATTGGGTATCCTATCTTAATCAAAGCTTCAGCAGGAGGTGGCGGAAAAGGAATGCGTGTTGTTGAAAAAGAAGCGGATATTAAAGAACAAATGCAGCGTGCAATTTCAGAAGCAGAATCAGCTTTTGGAGATGGTTCTGTATTTATAGAAAAATATGTAGGGTCACCACGTCATATCGAAATCCAAGTATTGGCAGATGCTCATGGAAACGTAGTACACTTATTTGAACGCGAATGTTCGGTACAACGTCGCCACCAAAAAGTAGTAGAAGAAGCACCATCGAGTGTGTTGACTCCTGAAATTAGAGAAGCTATGGGAGCCGCAGCCGTAAGAGTTGCGAAAGCCTGTGATTATTTAGGAGCAGGAACGGTGGAGTTCTTACTAGACGAAAACAAAAACTTCTACTTCCTAGAAATGAATACACGCTTGCAAGTAGAACACCCGGTTACGGAACTCATTACGGGAGTAGATTTAGTAGAGCAACAAATAAAAATAGCAAGAGGAGAGGAGCTATCATTCACGCAAGACGATTTACAAATTAACGGACACGCATTAGAGCTACGTGTATATGCCGAAGATCCGTTAGACAATTTTGCACCGAGTATTGGAGTGTTGGAAACCTACCAACATCCGAAAGGAGAAAATATTCGTGTAGATGATGGTTTTGAAGAAGGAATGGAAATTCCTATTTATTACGACCCGATGATTTCTAAATTGATTACCTACGGAAATACACGCGAAGAAGCTATTGAGTTAATGAAACAAGCGATTAGTAATTATAAGGTAAAAGGAATAGAAACTACGTTGCCGTTTGGAAAGTTCGTATGCGAACACGAAGCGTTTACTTCAGGGAATTTTGATACTCATTTTGTAAAGAAGTATTACACACCTGAGTTGTTAGAAGCAGGAAACGAAAAAGAAGCGAAGATTGCTGCACAGGTAGCCTTACAGCAGTATTTAAAAGAGCAACGTATTTTAAAAACTTGTTAATACATAATGTGCGTTAGGGATTGCAGCGGCATCCTTTTGTTGTCAGTTCGAGTTTGCGAAGCAAGTATCGAGAACCAACAAAAGATATAGCGGAAAGCCCGACCCTTGGGGAACGCCCAAAAAAAGAATATAGATGAAATCTAAAATAGAAGAATTACAACATAAACTTACCGAAGCAAAGTTAGGAGGCGGACAACAGCGCATCGACCGTCATCATCAAAAAGGAAAATTAACCGCTCGTGAGCGTATCGATTATTTCTTAGATGAAGGTTCTTTTGAAGAAGTAGGTATTTTAGTAACTCATAGAACGACCGATTTTGGAATGGAAAATCAGAAGTTTTATGGTGACGGAGTGGTAACAGGATACGGAACGGTAAACGGACGCTTAGTGTACGTGTTTGCACAAGACTTTACGGTATTTGGAGGTTCGTTATCGGAAACACATGCCGAAAAAATCTGTAAGATTATGGATTTAGCCGTAAAAGTAGGAGCACCATTAATCGGATTGAACGATTCTGGTGGAGCACGTATTCAAGAAGGAGTACGTTCGTTAGGTGGTTATGCCGATATTTTTTATAGAAACGTACAAGCATCAGGGGTAATTCCACAAATCTCAGCAATTATGGGACCTTGTGCAGGTGGAGCAGTGTATTCTCCAGCCATGACCGATTTTACCGTTATGGTAGAAAATTCAAGTTATATGTTTGTTACGGGACCTAACGTAGTAAAAACAGTAACTAATGAAGAAGTAACTTCAGAAGAATTAGGAGGAGCAAGTACGCATGCAACCAAATCGGGAGTTACGCATTTAACAGCAGCGAACGATGTACAATGTTTGGAAGATATTAAAACATTGTTGAGTTATATGCCACAGAACAATCAAGAAACTACAGAGAAATTACCGTTTGAATTAGGAGATGAAATTAGAGAAGAACTAGCCAATATTGTTCCAGATAATGCAAACAAACCGTACGATATGCGTGCCGTAATTGACGGTATTGCCGATGCGGATTCGTTTTTTGAAATCCATAAAGATTATGCGGATAATATCGTTGTTGGATTTGCGCGTTTAGGAGGAAGAAGTGTGGGGATTGTTGCCAATCAACCGATGAGTTTAGCAGGATGTTTGGATGTAAACAGTTCTAAAAAAGCAGCACGATTCACCCGTTTTTGTGATTGCTTTAATATTCCGTTATTGGTATTGGTAGATGTACCAGGATTCTTACCAGGAACCGACCAAGAATGGAATGCTATTATTACGAACGGAGCAAAATTATTGTATGCATTGAGTGAAGCTACGGTGCCAAGAGTAAGTGTAATTACTCGTAAAGCTTATGGTGGAGCCTATGATGTAATGAACTCAAAACACATTGGAGCCGATATGAACTTTGCGTGGCCTAGTGCAGAAATTGCAGTAATGGGAGCGAAAGGAGCGAGTGAAATTATCTTTAAAAAGGAAATTGCTGAAGCAGACGATCACGAAGCAAAATTAGCCGAGAAAGAAGCAGGGTATGCTGATAAATTTGCGAATCCGTACCGAGCAGCAGAACGCGGATTTGTAGATGAGGTAATTTTACCACAAGACACCCGCAGAAAACTAATCAAAGCTTTTGCCATGTTAGAAGGTAAAAAGGTAGAAAGACCAAATAGAAAACACGGGAACATACCGTTGTAACAAATAAAGAAATATCAATATTTTTAAAGGCGCTTCTTTTTAGAAGCGTTTTTTTGGTTTATAAAGCCTTGGGTTGTACTTGATTTAATGCTATATTGATGAGGTTTTTGGAAAAGGTTAAGGATGTATAAACATATTTTTTTAGATTTAAAAAAAATAAAAAAATGTGTAAAAACGGAAAAATTTTAATTTTCTGTACCTGTTTAGAGAAAGAAGAAAGTTCTATAAAAACTAATTTCTTAGAAGGTTATAACTGGAATTTAACTCGATATTTAGGTAGGAATAGTTCATCTTTAATTGGTAAAATGGTAATGCCAAAGAAAGATTTAGGTAACGGAGTTACTATTGAAAAAGTTATTAATCAATTAAATAGTACTATTAAAACATTTGATTTTGATTATACTCCTCAAGAAAGAGATTGCTTAGATATTAGTATACCACATGCAACCGAAAGGATTAGATTTTTTAGAGTAATTTTTATTGATGGAAAATGGATAGAAGGAGGAAATAATATTTTTAGGTCTATCACTAAAAAGATAGCAAAAGGGAAAATTAAATTAACTGATATATAAATCATTACTAGTACTATATTTATTAAAATGTGTGTTCAAACTATATAACTACCTTTATATAAGGTGTTAGTATAACTATGAATTGGAAAATAATTACTGAAAATAAAAGAAGGTATGCTGATACATCCTACTATTTAAAAGCTGAAAGAGACTGTATAGAAGGAACTATTGTATTAGAGATATATTGGATTGAGAATTTTATGTATGACTTAACGGTCTATTTATATAGAAATGAACCAAAACGAAAATTCTTGTTTTTTAAAAGTACAAAGCCTGAAACACTTTATAGTTGTTTAGTTTTTTATAATGGGCGTATTGAAAAATATGGTCATCAAATAATGAGAATGACAGAAGGTGCTCCATTAGAAAAATTAAAGAGATTAGATTCCTTTCAAAAAGATGGAGTTCTTAACTATAAGATAGGAGAAAAATATAGTTTAGATTTTACAACAACTTTACCAGAGAAAAATGTAGCTACTACATATTCTAAAAAGTAACTACAAAAAAACGTCATTACGAATGAAATGAAGTAATCTTTAAGTTTATAGTTCGAAATAAACAGATTACTTCAGTCGTACCTCCTTCGTAATGACGTTAGCTAATAAAAGTTCGATTTTATAAAGGAGTTTTTCGAAGCCCTTTTACGCAGAATAGTCTGAAAAATTGATGAGATTCAGAGGCTTTGCCTCGCATCGTTTTTCAGACGTTTTTAAACAAGGTTTAAAAATTCCTCGTAAAAGTGTCCTTTCTTTTGGTTCGTTTTCTTTGGACAAGCAAAGAAAATGAAGGCAGTAGTTTACTGAACAATACTATTAAGTATAAATCTACTCTTTACTCAGTTTAACACTACATTAATGATGAAAAAACTAACTCTAATGACTTAAATAGTTGGTTTTGAGGATTTCCGTAATTATTTGTAAAGATGTTTTTTTAGGTTTATAAGGAATTATCAAAGCAATTAAGTTGTTTTATTATCTGAATAGAGTATATAATTGTTTTGATGTAACCAGTTGTAAAAAATTAAAACCAAGTAGATATGGAAACTAAAATATTAATAACTCTCGTTGTTTTTTTATGTATTAAAACATTTGCGCAAGAAGAAATAAAAGGTAATTACAGAATTTATTTAAAAAATGATGGAACTTCTAAAAATGATAAGGTTCCTATAGTTTTAGAAGAGGGAGAAGATAAAGAAGAGGTTTTATATACTATTAATGGTAAAAATGCTACTAAAAAATCAAAGGGATATGTAGATATTGATAAAAATTTTTCATTTAAAAAAATTAATCCAAAATTTAATTATTCATCAATTTTTGTTGATTTAGAACAGAAAGAAAATAAACTTATTATTTTACCTAGGGAGGATGTTGCTGACGATTTTAAAAAATATAATGGGACAAAAGAAAGAAGATTGTATATCGATGTAACTGAAGGAGTGAAAATAACGAGAAAGTCATGGAAAGTAAGCGCAATTACAGTTCCATTAAAAATATACCTTACTAGTCAATCGGATAGTTTGTCAAGTTTTACAAATAATATTGAAACTGATGTTAATGTAGCTGTTACTTATGGGAAAAGTTGGGAAAAATATTCTTATAAGAAAGGAAGAGAACCTAAATTGACAAACACTCAAAATTTTTATGGATTTTTAGGACTTAATAAATTAGAGCTAACAGAGAAAAATACTGATGGAATTAATGATGGAGATAATATTTTAAGTATAAGCTCTGGAGTAGGATATCAATATGGTTATGGTAAGTTAGGGTTAAGTATTCTTTTAGGAATGGATTTCCCAGTATCTTCGTTAGGTCAAAATTGGGTGTTTAAGTATCAGCCTTGGTTAGGAATGGGAATAGGATATTCGATATTTAAATAATTATGTTAAAAATTATAAGAACATAAGTAGTTATCTAGTTCACGAGGTATGGATTACTTCACCCCGAAGTATCGGGATTCGTAATGACGTTAGTTAATAAAAGTGTCTTTTCTTTTGGTTCGTTTTCTTTGGACAAGCAAAGAAATAGAATATTCACAACCACATAAAAAAAACGTCATTACGAGTGATAACACAGTAATCTTTATGTTTATAGTTCAAAATAAACAGATTACTTCAGTCGTACCTCCTTCGTAATGACGTTGTTATTTTTTATAAAAAATTATTCTTACACATCCGTACTAACCCAATAACTTCCCGTTGAGGTAGTAGACGGATTATACGCCAAAATATTCACTTTGGTACCGTTGGCAACATCCGCTAGCAACCATTCCATTGGCTGATTGTTAATAGCGCCACTTTCCAATTCAACCATATTGCCGTTTAAGGTCACCTCGTCGGTACTAATGTCGAACTGTAGTGTGGTTTCCCCTCTGTTTTCAAAACCAATAAAACTCTCTTTATCATACGATACCTGAGTAATCACCTTGGTTTCATTAGGCGCTACCTGTCCCACAAAATCAGTAATAGAACTGCTTCCTGTAGTTGGACGATAGCTATACTGAGCCCTTTTTGCAGGCTCATTGGCAAATACTAACTGAGCCGTATTTATAATTTGAACAAGCGTTGTATAACAATCGTTCAAAGCCGAAATACGATCTTGAGTAATTACCAAACGTTGTTTTTTATACACCTCTTGCTGAGTGTTCGCACTCTTTAATTCGTCTTTTATTGTAGCCAACTCTTCCACAATAGAAGCAGGCATTCCGCCTTTGGTTACATCGGTCAAATCATCTAAATAATTTGTAACCACCTTTTCTAAGGTTTCTAAAAACACCAACATTTTAGGCTGATTCTTGCTCGCATCTCTATAACCAGTTGTAAACTCCTTTAATACCGCAGGATTATCAGGAAAAGCCCACATAGCATGACTTTTAATACGATTATACACACGACTTGCATTTTGCATTTCTATCAACACCTTTTGCGTTTCCACCCCTTGTTTTGCCAAGGTACTTACATCGGTAACTACCGTATCTGCCGCATCAATCTGATGTAAAAAAGCCGCCGCATACTCGCTCGTAAATCGGGCATTGAAAGCGGTAAAACGCTCCAAGTCTTGCGTAAATAGGTTGTAAATTGTTCGTGCGCTTTCAGCTAAAAAAGCATCTGAACCTTTGAATTTTCTTCTTGTTTCCATATTAATATTTAATTTAAGTTACATGTGTGTTTTTAGGGATGCGTAAAACACGCTACCCTTAGGTAATTCTTAGAAACAACAAGATTATAATAGCAGGAGAGCCCCTTGCCACTAGTTAAAAGCCCATAAAAAGT
This sequence comes from Tenacibaculum sp. TB-53, assembly GCF_059716285.2. Taxonomy (NCBI): domain Bacteria; kingdom Pseudomonadati; phylum Bacteroidota; class Flavobacteriia; order Flavobacteriales; family Flavobacteriaceae; genus Tenacibaculum; species Tenacibaculum sp. TB-53. The sequence goes on from NZ_CM202790.1 coordinate 3,059,687, forward strand.
TAGATGGTTTTAGCAATACAATCATAGCATTTTGTTAGTTTCTTTTTCTTAACCACTTCTAAATTATAGTGTTGGGGTATAAAAAACAAATGCGATGGTCAATTTTTGCTTTTTTTTAACAGGCAGACTATCAGAAGTATATCTTTTATACTAGAGTTGCGAATACTTTTTTTGTGTTATCTATCATTGACATCTTTTCTTAACGACTTAGATTTTACATAGAATAATCTTTTCTAAGCTATTTTTCTTTTTCCATTGATGAAAAAGAAGCAAAAAATCTAGTCTTAACCTGCCTGCACTCAAAAATAATCATCCTCGACCCTAAATTAAAATAACTCGCTATAGCTCAACAGATTTTAATTTTAACGGCTCTTGCGGTGTTATTTTTGGTTTGCCTGCTTATGACAGGGTACTTTTTTTAGTATTCTCATTAATCAAAGCAATTTGTCTTTCAAAAATAATTCTATAGCTGTCGTTACATTTGTTTGACATTTTTTGTGTGTTGTATCGAAGTGATAATCCGTTAATACGTAGATCGAGAGCGTTGGATTGAATCCATACAGATTTAAGAGTGGGAGGATAGCCGAAGTATCAGCGACCCGTACCGTGGTGTTAACGGAGCGTGCCGTAATATCAGCGACCCATGCCGTGGTGTCAACGGAGCATGCCGTAGTATCAGCGACCCGTGCCGTGATATCAGCGACCCGTGCCGTGGTGTTAACGGAGCATGCCGTACTATTAGCGACCCAAACAGCAATATAAAGAACCGTTGCTACTCAAAAAAACAACTTTTATAACCTAAATAGTTGAACTTATGGGATTCCGTAAGAAAGTATGATGGAGTTTTTTTATATTTAAAAAAATAAAAAGAAGTTAAACTTTTTTAGTGTCTAGATGACTAGATAAAATAGACGGTTGTTTGAGAAAATAAATTGTATAGTATTACTGAAATTATATCATAGTGACCACAAAAGAAAATTTAAATATCTACTTGGATGAGCAGTTACGCTTACGATTAGACCTAATCGTAAAGCGTTTATCTCATTCTGTGAATCACATTGATATTGTTAATTGGCTTAGCAACTTTAGGAAAGATGAATTTGAAAGAGCTGTTAGAATACTAGAATGCCTTGAGTATGTAACAGAGAATGAATTAATAGATTACTTTAATGATAGAATTACTTCATTGATTTCACTTTATGGAAATAGCCGAAATATTATTATTCATGCTATAGGAGATTATGGCAAAAGTGGGACAATGATAACTTATTATCTGAAAAAGGCGCCAAATTTTAAGCAAATCGAATCATTAACGACTTTTTACGAAAAAGCTTCAGAATTCAAATACAAAAAGAAAACTAATTCTATTCCAAAAGATTCTATTTTAATTCTTCTTGATGACTTTTTAGGAAGTGGTCGATCATTGTGGAATTATTACAAAACGTACATAAAACCACAAACAGATAAAATACCTGAAATAAGAGACTTATGTTCAATGTCTATTTATCATTTAGGAAAGGCGGATAGGTTTTTAACAGGTATAATACCTAACATAAAAATAATAAGTACCATTAAATATCAATGTTTTAAAAACAGAAAATCCCCATTTGGTTCCAATCAGAATATACAGTATTATCGTGATTTTGCTTTTTATTACGGTCAACATCTATTCTCTATTGATAATAATGGAGAAACAAAAATACATCCGCTCGGGTATAACAACTCTCAGGCATTATTAGTGTTCCCATATAACCCACCGAATAATACATTGCCAATAATTTGGTCATCCAAGTTTGTTAAAAAATTTGAAAAGCGTTGGATCCCATTGTATCCAAGAAATCAAGTGTTTAAAATTTCTCGTGCAAAATCATTAAGAAACGAATTAGCTTATGAATTGGGTTTACTTAAGATGAGTGGTCCTGAAATAATTGAGACATTTTATTCAGGTAAAGGAAAATTAGACTGGAAGTCCTATTCGTATATAAAATCTACTGATTTTAGATTGTTTGCCTATATGCGCCTTAAACAACAAGGGCGACTTGACCAAGTTATTTGTGAGATATTAGGATTGACATTGACAGACATTCGCGGTATTCTAAAAAGCGGAATAAAGAAAGGAATTTTTGAAGAATCTGGTGAATTATCTTCTAGAGGTAAAATTCTATATGGGGATTGCTTAAAAACACTCAAAAGATTAAAGAAAGAAGTCGGAAGAAGTGCAATAAATTATGAACTTAAAAAAATAAATTATTTACCTAAAAAATTCAATGGGAAGGAAAGACAAGAAAATTAGCCATTATCAATTTTTTGAAATTGATTCTGTTCTGTATACGAATGGAGGCTCTAAAGTAACTTTACATCATCTTGTATGCAAGTCGGTACAGTTGTCAGCTTGCATACAACAACGCGCAGCGTTGATTTCAAGTAAATCGTAATTTTCTTTTCTATGCCTTCCCAATTGGATAATATAAAAAACTCTTTAGTTGAAGCAAATGCTTCTGAAGATTTTAAGGAAGAAATAATAAGCTACTCTAAAAACCTTGAAGAAAAAGGTTTACCTGTAATTTTTTCCTTACCAGATTTGAGTTTTAAAATTGGACTTCCTTTTCATGTCATACAAGAAATACTAAAAGATAAATCAAAACACTACAAGACTTTTAAGATTCAAAAGAAAACAGGTGGTCATAGATGGATAACAAGCCCTGATGAACAACTTAAAAGAATACAAAGGTGGATTTATGAAAATATTTTAAAGAATGTCCCAGAACACGATTGTTCTTTTGGTTTTGTAAACGAAAGATCTATAGTTGATAATGCAAAGAAACATGTAAAACAGGATACTATTCTCAATGTCGATTTATATCGATTTTTTGATTCTATAGAGCAGAAGAGAGTAGCAGGAGTATTTAAATACTTAGGATATCAACCCAATCTAGCCTATTCAATTGCAGAATTACTTACTGCTAAAATGAGCAAAACCTATTGGAAAGAAATTGAAGAAGAAAACATTTTCAAAGATTCCTTCATAAAAGAAAGCCCACAAATTTTACCTCAGGGATCGCCAGCAAGCCCGAGAATAGCAAATTTTATAGCTCATAGTTTAGATACTAAAATGGAATTACTAGCAAATAAACTCAATTTGAATTACTCACGATATGCAGATGATTTAACTTTTTCTGGTAATTACAAAAAGCTACCATCAATTAAGACACTTAGAAAGATTGTTAAGGAAGAAGGGTTTAATTTAAATGAAAAAAAAGTAAAGTATTTCAAGCGTTCTCATCGCCAAATTGTGACAGGAGTGGTTGTAAATGACAAAATTAGTGTTCCAAGAGAGTTCAAAGAAAAACTTCGTACTGAACTATATCACTGTATAAAGAAAGGGCCCTTAAGCCATCAAAAATGGTTAATGAAAAACAAAGATTTTATAATCAAAGCTAATTATAGGGATCATTTATTAGGGAAAGTTTGTTTTGTACATTCTGTAGAACCTGAAAAAGGGAGAGAATACTTAGAAATGTATAACCAAATTAAGTGGGAATTATAAAATTGTTCTAAAAATATATGATACTCTGTATAACTAACAATAGTTTTAGAGAGGTAAAATTGTAAGATTTTTAAATTATACTAAAACCGAAATTTTTTTCGGTTTTCTTTTTTTTCAGCCTGTTGTTTTTTGGCATCCAAACGTTTGTCAATCGCTGCTTTTTTAGGTTTGGTGGCTTTGCGTACTTTAGGCACTACCAAGGCTTGTGCTAAAAGGTTAAAAAAGCGTTCGGTAACCAATTCTTTGTTGCGGTGTTGTGAGCGGCTTTCTTGTGAGCTTAGTATAAGTGTGTTTTCTTTAGAGAGTCTGTTGGCTAAGTTTTTAAGGAGCAGTGCTTTTTCTTTGTCCGAGAGTCCTAATGAGTCTTCAATAGTAAAACTTAATTCTACTTTAGAGGATACCTTGTTTACATGTTGTCCGCCCGCACCAGAGCTTCGTACGGCTTTAAAGTTGAGTTCTTTTAAAAGTTGTTCTTTGTTCATAGTGTTTGTGAATGTCTCAAATATAGGGAATCTATTGTTGTTTGTAAAGGGGGCTTACTAATAGAAGTGACTCTTATTGGTGAGAGTTGGGAACTTTAAAGGGTATTCGTAACTAGAATTAAGCAGATTTCTCGCTATCGCTCGAAATGACGTTTATCTATTGTAGTAATGACATTTAGCGATGCTTACAAATCGTAATTAGGCGTGTCGGGTGATTGGTGCATAAAGTGCATATCTAAATCGGTAAGGGTGTCGGAAAAAGAGTATAAGTTTTCTTTTTTAGAGAGTAACGCATCAATAACTTCCACTGCTTTTTTCAATCGAGTTTCTTTGTCGCCTTTTAATAACACATACGGACGGTTGTACTTTTTCAACGCATTTTCAAAGGCTTTAAACATTTCCAATCGTTGTTCGGGTCTGTCGCGTAAATCATCCGCTTCCCAAGGCGTATCGATATAGGTTAAGAAATAAATATCGTAAGTATTTGCAATCGCAGCCTCGTCTAATTTTGGGTCTACGAATCCGCCATAATACTCTTCAGAATATACTTTGGTTTCCAATAAATCGGTATCGCAGATCAGTACTTTATCCGCCTTTTTAGCCAATTCATTTTCCAAGCTCATTTGTCCTTCAGCAATCGGAATTAAATCGTGTTGTTCACAAGTTTTACGTTCGTTGTTCCACTTGTCTTGCAAGTATTCACGAGCAAATTCGGGAGCCCAAACAGTATTATAATGACGTGCTAACTGACCAGAAAGTGTTGTTTTTCCTGTGCTTTCAGGTCCAAATAATACCACCTTTACAAGGTTGATGGGTTGTTGTGTAAGTGCTTTTTCCATGCTAAATATCCTGCAATTGCTATAAAGGTAAATAATAAATATTGAAAACTGGTAAAGGTAAATCCTTTGTAAAAGTAGAGTGGAACGGAGATAATATCACCAATAATCCAATAAATCCAGTTTTCTATTTTTCGTTTTGCCATGAGCCACATTCCCACAAAGAAAATAGCAGTGGTAATGGTATCTACATAAGCTGTCCAGCTCGTCCATTTATCAAAAACGGTATACACAGCATAGACAAAAACTAAGGTGGCTACAAATATGGCTACGCTTTGTTTTTTTTCTTTAAGTGTGGTTCTAGAGATAGGAGTTACATGGGTGGCGTCTACTTTTCGCGTCCAGATATACCAACCGTATACACTCATCATAAAATAGTACCCATTAATCATCATATCGCCTAACAGTTCCCACTTTAACAAGAGGTACACAAAAATAGCAGTGCTTATCATCCCTGTAGGGAATACCCAAATTTTATTCTGTTTTGAATACCAAACGGATAAAAATCCAAAAATAACGGCAATAATTTCTAGCCAAACATCAATAGGATTGTAATCAGCATACTGCCCAAAAAGGAAATCAAAAAGTTGGCTCATAATCGCTACGATCGGTTTTTACGATTTTCATAAATAGCAATCCGTTGTCAATCAATTCAAAGGCATTTTTCAATTCAGAAGTAACCAAACGCATCACGGTATCATAATCTCCATACACTTGTGTGCTTAACGGATTTTCTAATACGGTTAATCCCGAAGCTCTTAGTTTTTTGATGAAATTGATAATTGGTTCTTCAAATTCGTTCTGAAGCGGACTTAAGGTCAATTCTACGGATATTTTCATGGTTGTTCCTAATTAGAAAGATGCAAAGTTACTAAAGTTAAGCTGTTGTTGTGCGGGAAAGGTTTTGGGAGATTTTTTAGTTACAGAGTTTTTTAGTCGCAAAGATGTAGAGCTTCAAAGTCTCATAGTGGCAAAGTTTTTGGGTTGTAGAGTTTTGGAGTAGGAGAGTGTGATACGTTTTTTAACAAGCGCATACGCAGGTGAACCCTTCCATTTCTAAAAAGAGGATGTCGTACTCAGAGGTTTGTCCTTCGTACAAGATTTTTCCAGTGGTTTGATTGGTGTCAAAAGAGAAATCTTCAATATAAATGTTTTCTAAGAAGAGCAATTTTTTCTTTCCGTAGATTTTATACAAACTTTCTTTGGCGCCCCAAACAATGGTGAGTTTGCTTACCAAAGCATCGTGGTTGGCTATGGATTTGTATTCTTCTATAGGGGTGAATTTGTGTGCGATTTTTACAATTTTGTCGCGCTGCATTTCAATATCTATTCCCACAGGTTGTGTATCGGAAATAATTATTGCCGAAAAGGTAAATGAATGGGTAATTGAAATGAATTTACCGTCTTTTAAGTGTGGTTTACCGTAGCCATCGTATAGTAAATCACCATCGGTGTAGCCAACTTCTTTTAGCAAATGGCGTACGCTCATAAAGCCTCTTTGGTGTAAATCGGACTTCATGCCGTTTACTCTTTGTTGATTTCCTTTTGTTAAAGAAACGCCGTTAGAAAGTTGTTCAAAAGATTCTTCAATCTTCCAAATCAATGCTTTAGCATGGTTGTTTATCGTTAATGTTTTGTAAAGAGGCATATTTTAGAAAGTTATTTCGTAATTTTGCGACTCAAATTTAAGATACATAAATATACAAAAATATGAGCACAAAAACCGCGACATATGTTCCTTACAAAGTTAAAGATATTTCTTTAGCTGATTGGGGAAGAAAAGAGATTGAATTGGCAGAAGCTGAAATGCCAGGGTTAATGAGTTTACGCGAAGAGTATAAAGATGAGCAACCTTTAAAGGGAGCAAGAATTGCAGGATGTTTACACATGACGATTCAAACTGCGGTTTTAATTGAAACGTTACAGGCTTTAGGAGCTGAGGTTACTTGGAGTTCTTGTAATATCTTCTCTACGCAAGATCAAGCTGCTGCTGCTATTGCTGCTGCTGGAACTCCTGTGTATGCTTGGAAAGGTATGAACGAGGAAGAGTTTGATTGGTGTATTGAACAAACATTATTCTTTGGTGAAGATAAGAAGCCATTAAACATGATTTTAGATGATGGTGGAGATTTAACGAATATGGTTTTAGATAAATATCCTGAGTTAGCTCCTGGAATTAAAGGATTATCTGAAGAAACTACTACAGGGGTACACCGTTTATACGAGCGTATGAAAAACGGAACGTTACCAATGCCTGCTATTAATGTAAATGACTCGGTTACTAAATCGAAGTTTGACAATAAGTACGGATGTAAAGAATCTGCAGTTGATGCAATTCGTCGTGCTACTGATGTAATGTTAGCTGGTAAAAGAGTAGTGGTTTGTGGTTATGGTGATGTTGGTAAAGGTACTGCGGCTTCTTTCCGTGGAGCTGGTTCTATCGTTACTGTTACTGAAATTGATCCTATTTGTGCGTTACAAGCTGCTATGGACGGTTTTGAAGTAAAGAAATTAGAAACTGTTGTAGGTAAGGCTGATATCGTAATTACTACTACTGGTAACAAAGATATCGTACGTTCTGAGCACTTCGAAGCAATGAAAGATAAGACTATCGTTTGTAACATCGGTCACTTTGATAACGAAATCCAAATGGCTTGGTTAAATGAAACATACGGTGATACTAAGGTTGAAATTAAGCCTCAGGTTGATAAGTACACAGTAAAAGGAAACGATATTATCGTATTAGCAGAAGGACGTTTAGTAAACTTAGGTTGTGCTACTGGTCACCCAAGTTTTGTAATGTCTAACTCATTTACAAATCAAACTTTAGCGCAAATCGAGTTATGGAATAATTCTGATGCGTATAAAAACGAGGTGTACATGTTACCAAAACACTTAGATGAAAAAGTAGCAAAATTACACTTAGCTAAGATTGGTGTAGAGTTAACTGAGTTACGTGAAGATCAAGCTAAATATATTGGAGTAACTGTTGAAGGTCCATACAAACCAGAACACTATAGATACTAGATTTAGATTATTATAGATTTGAGATTTTTAGAATCAAGAATCAAGAATCAAGAATCAAGACACAAAAAATCCCGCAACATTGTTGCGGGATTTTTTATGCTTTTTATAAACGTTTTGTTTTATTCAGTAGGAATACGCTCATCAATCATTTTTAAAGGCATACCTTCCATTAAATCGATTAAGTCTAAAATGTCTCTTACTTTTTCTTCTTCTTCGGCTTGTTCTGTTACAAACCATTGTAAAAAGATTTCAGAAGTGAAATCGCCTACTTTTCTTGCAGTTTTAAATACGTGGTGAATAGATTTGGTAACTTCTATTTCTGCATCTAAAGAAGCTTCAAAAATAGCTCGTAAGCTTTCAAATTCGTGAGAAACTTCAGTAGCTACAGGTGACATTGCACTACCGCCATTATCGTTAACGAATTTAAAAATTTTCATCATGTGCTCTCTTTCTTCTTCCGCTTGCTTATAAAAGTATGCTGCACTATTTCTAAGTTCTCTTTGGTCGCACCAAGAGGCCATCGCTAAATACTTAGAAGAGGCTTGTTGCTCCATTGTTATTTGGTGGTTTAGCAAATCAACTACTTCCACGTCTAAAATCATGTCTCTTCTTATTGCTGTTTCCATAATATTTTGTTTAGTTTTAATACTATAAAGATACAGATTATAAGGCTTTAAAAAGAATGGAGTGCCTAATTTAAAGCTAGTCTTAGTAAAGGGTTTTCTGCTTAAAAACAGCTAAAAGAAGTTCTCGTAATTCTATAAGTTGAGGTACATCTAAGAATAATAAGTGTTTGTTGTCTGCTGCAAAAAGGAGTACGAAGTTATCACCGTCGATAATCGTTTCTAATGATTCGTACGAAGCGCGTTCTAATACTTTTTTCCTGAAGGCTAATAGTTGGCAGAAAGTAAAATCTATTACTTTATAGCCTAAATCTAGCTGGTAGCAGTTTCTGCCACCACAAGATACTTTAAACGATACATCTTCTGTTAAAAAATTCATTCCGCAAATATAATTATTTTTAATCAATCTAAAAAAGAATAATGTAAGGAATAAAAAAGCCCGCAAATTTGCAGGCTTTTTATTATAAAATGTCTTTTAAGACTAGATATTTAATGATTCAAATAACTCAACTAATTTAGGATTAGAAGGTCTTGGAGCATTAGAGTCTATAATCTTTCCTTCTGGATCTAATAAAATAAATCTTGGAATTCCTGATACTCTATACGCATCCATGAAAGCTTTATCTTCTTTAGCATATAATTGTACTCCTGATAATTCTTTATCAACAATCATTTTTTTCCAAGTTTCATAGTCTTTTTGTCTGTCAACAGAAATACTTACGAACTCGATGTTTTTATTGTGATATTTTTCTTCAACTTTCTTTAAGAAAGGAATTTCATTTTTACATGGTTGACACCAAGTAGCCCATAAATCGATATACACATACTTACCTTTTAAATCATCTAAAGAAGTAGTACCACCAGCATTGTTTTCGTAATTAACAAACTTAGGAGATTCAGCACCCTTAGCTAATTTTTTAGTAATGTATTGCTTGTCGTTATACATTTTAGTTAAGTAATTTTCTAAACCAGCAATACTTTGTTTTTGACTTGCTACAAAAGTAGAATCTAATGAGGCTCCTTCAAATCTTTTGTTAAAATCATCAACAAAATTAGAAACTTTAGATCTGAAGTCTAACTCTGGTAAATTCATTAATTCTTTATCTTCAAATAATTTCTTTTGCTCTAATGAAGCTTTAGCTAAAAAAGCACTTTCTTCAAAACCAACCCCTGTATAAGTTATAGTTTCGTCAAATTTTTTAGCATCAATCGTCATATTAATATCGGCTCCGTTTTTTAAGTATAAAGCAGTATATTCTTTACCATCAAAAAATCTGTAGAAACCATCTTTTACATTCATAGTATCTTTAAAAGTTCCATCCTCACCAACTTTAATTACTTTGTTGAATTTAAATTGAGGGTTAGAAATAGTAACTGTTTCAGAGTTTTTGTTGGTAATTTTTCCAGAAAAAGTCACATAATCTTTTTGTTTCTCTTTACATGAAACTAAGGCAATAGAAAATGCCAATAAGTAAACTAATTTTTTCATTAGGGTGTATGTTTAATTTTGCTGTTTAGCTTTTTAAATAAACGCCTAAATTAGTGATTTTATATGAAAGCACAATTTTTTAACATTTCACTAACTGTCTTAAAGTTGTATACTTTATTGAATTTTAACTTTATAATTATCCTAACCAACCTTCACGATCTAGACTTCTATACTGAATTGCTTCGGTAATATGTTCGGATAGTATATTTTCGGAAGAAGCTAAATCGGCAATGGTACGAGATACTTTTAAAATTCTGTCATAAGCCCTAGCTGATAGGTTTAACTTTTCCATGGCCACTTTTAATAAGCTTTTACTTTCTTCTGATAATTTACAAAATTCACGAATTTGCTTTACATTCATTTGTGCGTTGTAATGAATGTTTTCAAGGTTTTTAAATCTAGTTGTTTGTATTTCACGAGCAAGGGTAACTCTTTCTCTAATATCTACACTACTTTCTCCTTTTCGTTCATCAGAAAGCTTATCAAAAGGTACTGGTGTTACTTCAATGTGGATATCGATTCTGTCTAACAAGGGACCAGAAATTTTGCTTAAATAACGTTGCATTTCGGCAGGAGAGGAGGTAACCGGTGAGTCGGGATTGTTGAAATATCCAGAAGGACTCGGATTCATACTAGCAACTAACATAAAACTACTAGGATAGTTTACGGTAAAACGGGCACGTGATATAGTAACTTCTCTATCTTCTAAAGGTTGACGCATTACCTCTAAAACGGTACGCTTAAATTCGGGAAGTTCATCTAAGAATAAAACACCATTATGTGCCAAAGATATTTCTCCAGGTTGTGGGTATTGTCCTCCACCTACGAGCGCAACATCTGAAATTGTATGATGTGGTGAGCGAAAGGGACGTTGATACATTAAGCCAGTATTTTTTACTTTTCCTACCACTGAATGTATTTTAGTGGTTTCTAAGGCTTCGTGTAAGGTCATAGGAGGAAGAATGGATGGCAAACGTTTTGCTAACATTGTTTTACCTGCTCCTGGAGGTCCAATAAGAATGATATTATGTCCACCAGCAGCGGCAATTTCCATGCAACGTTTTATAGATTCTTGTCCTTTTACATCAGCAAAATCAAACTCAGGAAAGTCAATGTGCTTGTAAAATTCAGCGCGGGTGTCAACGGTTGTAGGTTCAATTAGTTTGTTACCATCAAAATGGTTTATAACTTCCATAATATTGTCTACCCCAAGAACATTTAAGTCATTAACTATAGCAGCCTCTTTGGCATTTTCTTTTGGAAGGATAAAGTGTTTAAATCCTTCTTCACGAGCCTTAATAGCAATAGGTAGAGCTCCTTTTATAGGTTGTAAACTTCCATCAAGAGAAAGTTCTCCCATAATAATATATTCATCAATCTGTTCTGATTTTATTTGATTGGAGGCAGCCAAAATACCAATAGCTAAAGTTAAATCGTAGGCAGCACCTTCTTTACGAATATCGGCTGGTGCCATGTTAATAATGATTTTCTTTCCAGGGAGTTTGTAACTGTTATTAGCTAAAGCGGCAGAGATTCGATACGAACTTTCACTTACAGCTTTATCGGGTAATCCAACTAAATGATATCCTATACCTTTATCAATATTAACTTCAACAGTAATTGTGGTTGCTTCAATACCAAAAACAGCACTTCCATAGACTTTTACTAGCATATTTTTCTCTTTTCGCTAAAGATAGAGAAAAAATAAAACTTATTGTAATTGCATTTGCTGTGGACTCCAATGAGTTGGATCATTCTTTTTTAAGAACCCTTTTAAAAGGTTGTTATTTTGATAATCTATATAGTCATCATAAATAAAAGAAGTAGGTTTTTTATTTAGTTTATCAAATGGAATAGAGAAAGAATTGTTATCAATGTCTTGTTGATTTACAATAAAAAAAGATAATCCATTTAAATCTAAATTTTTATTAACTGTTGATGAATCATAAAAAGTAGAATAGGTATTGGAGAAAGTATAAATACTTCCAAGGGCCTTCTCTTTTTTCTTAATTTCTTGCGCTGAAGTAGAAAGTATGACGGTAATTAAAAAGATGGTAGTAATATTATTTTTCAAAAAAGTTAGATTTATAAAAATAACACCAATAATTATACCTTTTTTGATTTAGAAAAAATGTATTTAAACATTTTACGTATACTAATAAAAATCAAAATAACTAGAATAATAGCCAGTATAGGGAAAAAAATAGAAAATGCAGACATAACTAACGAGGTGCCTGTTTCTACGGTTGAAATAATTGGATTGGCAACTCCTCCAGTTGTTGCTGTAGAAGTAAGTCGAGTAGAAGCAGCAGTGCCCTTTATAGCTGATGCTGTTCCGCCACCAGCAATAATTGCTAAAGCCCAAGTAATAACTGGTGATAAATCTGCCACAGTTGAAACCATTACTGCAGTACCTGCAATTGCGGCTAACGGAACAGCTATGGTATCGAGTAAGTTGTCAAACCAAGGAATATAATATGCAAATATTTCTAATATTGTAGCTACACCTAATGCTATAATAGCAGGGGTACTTGCTACCCACAGCCAGTTTTCATTTAATGGAATAACATTGTAATATCCTGCTAAGCTTAACGTAAATAGAGGTAAAAATACTCTAAACCCTACGGAAGCAGCTAAGCCAATTCCTAAAAATATGCTGATAATAGTTTCTGGTGTCATATATTTTTTATTGAAAGATATAAAAAAAGCCTCTTTTTTAAAAAAGAGGCTTTTAAATATATAATATTTATATTATAATTAGTTAGAGTTAAATCTATCTAAACCAGTTTTTAACCAATTATAGTATGTTCCGTGATCTGTATATTGTTGAGGTGAGTTTAATATTTCAAGTTCAGGACTCATTAGTACATAAAATGGTTGAGAAGCTGTTTTAAAGTTAGCAGACTGGAAAGTAGCCCATTTATCACCATAGGTTCTAATTCTTTTTACTTTCCCATTAGATTTAATAAAATCAAATTGCTCTTCTTCTGGTAACATTCTTTGATGATCATCAACATATAATGAAATTAATACATAATCATCATTTATTAATGAGTAGATATCTGGTTGACTCCATATGTTTTCTTCCATTTTACGACAGTTAACACATGCCCATCCTGTAAAATCTAATAAAACAGGCTTGTTAACAGATTTTGCGTAAGCTATACCTTCATCAAAATCTTTAAAACAGTTTAAGTTTAAAGGACATTGATTGTCTTTTTTGTATATACTATGGAATTTAGGTGGAGCAAACCCGCTTAATAATTTATTTTGACTCCAAGAAGGGTTTTCCATTACACCAGGAGCTAAGTATACTGCTAAAGCTAAGGCTCCAATTCCTACTAAAACTCTAAATAAGGTCATTTTACCATACCTTTTTCCTATGAAACCAAATAAGTACAGTGCTAAAAGGAACGCAATTAAAGCCCATATTCCAATAAAAATTTCTCTTTTTAGTATTCCCCAGTGTCCTACTAAATCAGCATTTGATAAGAATTTAAATGCAAAAGCTAATTCAATAAATCCTAAAACAACTTTAACAGTATTTAACCATCCACCAGATTTTGGTAATGTGTTTAACCAGTTAGGGAACATCGCAAAAAGAGCAAAAGGTAAAGCTAATGCTAAACCAAAACCAACCATACCTACAGATAATTGCATTGCTCCTCCACTTAATGATCCTGCTAATAATGAACCTAAAATAGGTCCTGTACAAGAAAATGATACAATAGCTAAAGTTAATGCCATGAAGAAAACTCCAAGAACGCCTCCAACATTTGAAGCGCTATCTGCTTTATTACTCCAAGAACTAGGTAGTGTTAATTCATAAAAACCGAAGAATGAACCTGCAAAAAATATTAGTATTACAAAGAAAAATAGGTTTAACCATATGTTTGTTGAAATACTATTTAATATTTCAGGATCTAAAGTATCTAAGAAATGAAAAGGAAGACTTATTAAACCATAAATTAATACGATGAAAAAACCGTATAGGATAGCGCTACCAACACCTTTTCCTCTTTTTTCTGTACGTTTTGTGAAAAACGATACAGTTAAAGGAACCATTGGAAATACACATGGAGTTAGGAAAGCTAATAATCCACCAACAAAACCTAATAGGAAAATATTTAAAAGACTATTGTCTTCCTCTTCTTCACCAGTATTTGTGTCAGTTGAGCTTTTTAATAAAATTGTATTTTTTAAGTCTAAATTTAAAGTTTGAGATAGTTCTTTACTTTTGTCATCAACTTCAGCAACTGTTTGTGCTACTTTTTCACCTGTTAAAGAAAATGTAAAATCTTCATCAAAAGGTAAACAGTATTCTTTACAAACTTGGGCATCAAGATTTAATGTAACTTTTGTTAAAGTTGAGTCTGAAACAGTAATTCTTTGAATTAACTTACCTTCGTCAACAAAGAAGATTTCATCTTTTCCCCAGATTTCACTAAACTGAGTTTCTGTTTCACTTTCTTTTGCTTTACCATTTAAGGTATATCCAGATTGTCCTTCTGCTGGTGCAATTGTCATAGGTAGTGAAGCATCTTCTGGGTTGTATTGAGAATATAAATGCCAGTCTTCAGCAATTAACACGTCAAAAATTAAGTCGTACTCAGTATCAGAGATTTTCTCTACCTTAGGAGTAACAACTACGGGGTTATCGTCAGATTGAGAATAAACCGCTAAACCTATGAATAATAAAAATAGAGTAAAGAATTTTTTCATTCTATATGTAGTTTGATGGGGTTAATTAAATACTAATTTTTAATAGTTTGGTTGTTTTTTCTGTTGGTAAAAAGCGTCTATCTTGTCGTTTTCCTACTATCCAAATAACTTCGTTTTTACTAGAACAGAGCAACCAAATTTTATTTTTGTTTACAATTGATATTTTTTCGTCTTTAAAATATTTACTTACTTTTTTTCGACCTATCATTCCTTTAGGATAAAAAAAGTCGCCGGATTTCCACCGTCTGAGTTTTAGAGGGAAGTTAAGAAGTTCATAATCAACATAAATGTTTTCTTTATTAATGTTAGTTTTTTTTAGAACTTTTTTTAGTTGCAGCTTTATCGGTGCTGTAATTTCTTTGTTTTCCTCCCTAATAATGAAATATTCCTTTTCAAAGGAACTTTTTTCATTAGTGCGTAAAAGTAATAAAAAATCTCTGTCTTTCAACAAAGTATAAAATTTTGTTAAAATCTGCTTGCCAGATTGTGCATAAATCAAGTTGTAAACATCGTTCCATTCCGTGAATTTATAGGACTTTAGCAGCTGGTAGAGGTATGCTTTTGGGTTGGATAACTTTAACAGTTTTTCAATATTTATTTTTAATAAATCTCCCTCTTTTGAGACAATTTCATGGGTAATGTCCGCTATTTTATCATCAATAATTTGTTGAGACTCTTTTAAATGATCAATTGTTTTATTGAAGTTTTTTAAAACGCTGTCATTCAATTCTTTTAGTGTAGGTACAATCTGGTGGCGTATTTTATTTCGAAGATATTTGGTTTCTGAATTACTTTCATCTTCACGCCATTTAATATTATTGTTTTTGGCAAAGGCTACAATCTCTTCACGAGAAAAAATAAGCAAGGGTCTAATGATATTTTTATTAATTGGAGGGATTCCTGTTAAGCCCTCTAAACCAGTGCCTCTAGAGAGATTAATTAAAAATGTCTCTAAATTATCATCAGCATGATGGGCTGTTAATATATAATCAAAATTATTTTCTTTACTTAGGGAGTCAAACCAACTGTAACGTAACTCTCTTGCTGCTAGTTGTGTTGATAATTTATTTTTAGTAGCATATTCATTAGTGTTAAAGCGTGTTGTAAATGTTTGAATGTTCAAACTTTTTCCTAACTCTTTAATAAAGAGTTCATCTAAATCACTTTCTTTTCCTCTTAGTTGAAAATTACAGTGTGCTAACGAAATATTAAACTGTAGTTGATGTAAGAGGTGTGTTAGTACAACACTATCAACTCCCCCAGAAATAGCAATTAGTAACTTTTTTTCTTTTAAAAAAGAAAATTGTTCGTCAATATGTTTTGCTAATTGTTGGAGCATGTGAATAATAATTATTGTAATTGAGTGTTTAACCAGCTTACAACATCTTGTAACATTTCTTCTTTACATAAGTCATTTTGTAACTCATGATATCCTCCTTCGTATAGTTTTATACTAGCTTTAGGCGTATTGTTAGCAAAAGCCTCCGTGCCTTTATAATCAATAATTTTATCACCTGTACCGTGTAATAATAACATTGGAGTTTTTAAAGAAGATGCATTATTAATAGCCCATTCACCAGCATCAATAAATGATAAAGAAAAATTAGGGCTCACCTTATCATGAACTAATGGGTCATTACTATACTTTTCAACTTCAACAGGATCACGAGATACATCGTTAGCATCTAACTCATTTCCTAAAGTCACTGAAGGAGCTATTTTTTGCATTACTTTTCCTAACGAAAGCTTCCAAGCAGGTGGCTGAAAAGCTAAACGTAAAAAAGGACTGGTAGCTATAACGCCGTTTAGATGATGTTTTTCTCTTAGAGTGTAATTAATTACAGTGTTGCCTCCCATAGAGTGCCCATATAAAAACGTAGGTTTATCACCAAAAACCTCTTTAGCTTTATCAATTAGTTTAGTTACACTTTCTAATACATAGTTGTAACCTGGGTTGTGTCCTCTTTTTCCTGTTGTTTTTCCATGGCCAAAGTGATCAAAAGCAATTACCCCCAAATTATTATCGGTTAGTTTTTTGGCAACGTGTTCATATCTGCCAGAATGTTCTCCCATTCCGTGAATAATTACCACTATGGCTTTTACAGTTTCTGGTTGCCAATACTGACCAAAAAACTCAGTTTTATGAAAATTGAATGTAAATGTTTTATGGTGTGTCATTAGTCTCTTGTAATGTTTCCGTCTTCTAAAATATTAAAAATAATAGTAGAAGGAGAGTCAGAAATATATTCAACTAATTCAATACTATTTTTATTAAGAGTAGAGGTGGTTTTTAACATTCCTTCTGCAATTTCGTCATAAGCCAATACTTGACTATTAATTATATTAAATTGTTTATCGTAAGTTACCAGCATAGAGATTAACTCAGTATTATTTGGATAGAAATAATATACTACTGATTGAAAGCTTTCTGATATTTTTGGGAGATAGGAAACACCAATTTTAGCATTCTCTTCATCTAATTGCTCTTCAAAAATTGAAGGAAGTTTTAAAAGCTCTTGTTGTGGTTTTGTTAATAATTTACCCTCTACATGATTGCTAAAGTTTGTACTATCAACCAAAGGAACATTTTTAGTAGGATAGTCGTTTAAAAATGAATACTTGTTTGCTTTACAAGACGTCATTGATGCAATAATAGCAACGAATAGTATAAGTTTAATTGTGTTTTTCATTTCTTTATTTTTTGTAATAGTTTTTTGATTAGAAATACTTTTTCTGAGTATTTGCTATAAATATAGCTAACTTTTGTTAGTGTGAGTTAAAACATATTTCATAGCCTTGGCTTTGAGTAAACATTCTTCATACTCCTTTTCTGGAGTAGATTTTGCTGTAATAGCCCCACCAACTGAGTATGAAACGTATTTGTTCTCGGAATTGTATAAAATACTTCGGATAACTACGTTAAAATCGAAGTCGCCATTTGGAGTAAAATACCCGACGGTACCTGAATATAAACCACGTTTAGTTTCTTCTAGGTCTTCAATAATTTTCATGGCGGAAATTTTTGGAGCTCCGGTCATACTTCCCATTGGAAAAGTATCTTTAATTACATCAACTGGGTGTGTGGTGTTTTCAATTTCTGAAACTACGGTAGAAATCATTTGATGTACTTGCTTAAACGAATATACTTTACATAGTTCTTCTACTTGGACACTTCCTTTTTTAGCTGTTCTTGATAAGTCGTTACGAACTAAATCTACAATCATAATATTTTCTGACCGTTCTTTTTCATCACGAGCTAAATCGAACGCAATTTTTTCGTCTTCAATCGGATTGATTAAACGTTTTGCGGTTCCTTTTATAGGTTGCGAAATAATTTTTGAACCTTCTTTTCGCAAATAGCGTTCTGGAGTTGCCGATAGTAAATAATGATTGTCGTTTCTAAAAAACGTTGCAAATGGAGGTTCCGATATTTTGTTTAACTGTGTGTATACTCTATAGGGATTTATAGCTGTGTTTTCTGCATAGAATTCTTGACAAAAGTTAGCTTCATAAATATCTCCTCTATGTATATGTTCTAATACTTTTTCTACTTTTTGATGGTATTCATCTTTATGGATACGTAATTTTATTTTTACTTCATCTGTTTCTTCTTGTTGATAATTATCAATAGAAGGGTTCGTTTCAATGATATCTTCAAAATCTTCTTCTAACTCATCATCAATCATTTGTAAATAATGAAATTCAACAGTATTTCCTTTGATGAATAGTAGTTTTTGAGGCTGAAAAAAATACAAGTCAGGAAAATGAAGTCCGTCAAAATTCTTAGAAGTTAGTTTTTCTACATTATTTTTAACATCGTAACTAATGTAACCAAAGATGTAATCTTTGGTGAAAGACTGATATTCTTTTAGTTTATCAAAAGCATTATAGTAATCTGTTTTAATAGAAGTAAACTCTTCTACAGCTAAAGCACAATCGAAAGAGCTATATTGTTGCTCGTAATTGTTAGAATCTAGCCAAATAGCTGTTTCAAATTGTTTAGTCCAAACAAACAGCTTTTGCTTGAAGAGCTCAGGGGTGTCTATAGAAAAAATACGGACGGTTCTTGACATCGCCACAAAAATAAGAAACCCGATAGAAATACTGCTATCGGGTTTGAGTTTTATATAATTTTGAGGGTTATACCATTTACAACTTGAAATTACCGTAATAAAACACCTTTTTTCCCTTTCTTCTTCATTTAAAAAAGAAAACGTAGCTAAGGCTATGTTTGATTTTTGAAACTTGGATAAAGAAAAAAATCATCATTTTCTTTTACCGTAATTTCAAATCATAACTGGTATTATTCTTTTTTTGAGTTTTCGTAGGCTTTTATTTTCTTTTCAACTTCTTCTAAAGTACCTTCAAAAGTTTTTTCTTCAGTTGTTTCTTCACCGTTTTTAACAATTGTAGTAGAAATAATAGCTTTAGCAGTACCATCATCATTCTTTACAATATTCACTTTAACGATGTTTTCTAATTTGTTTTCTGTAGTAAATTCAGTATCAGTATAAAGCTTTATTTCGTGTTTTTCACCGTTTTTGTCAATCCAGACTTTACTATTTTCTGTCTTTTCATGTGTTTCTGAAGAAGTATGTCCGCCTAATATTGGGGCAATAACTAAACCAACTAAACACGTAAGTTTAATTAAAATATTCATTGATGGTCCAGAGGTGTCTTTAAAAGGATCACCAACAGTATCACCTGTTACAGCAGCTTTATGCGCATCAGAACCTTTGTAAGTCATTTCTCCGTTGATTTCAACACCAGCTTCAAACGATTTTTTAGCATTGTCCCAAGCGCCACCTGCATTATTTTGGAAAATAGCCCACATAACACCCGATACACAAACACCAGCCATATAACCACCTAGAGGTTCAGCACCAAAAACTACCCCGATAATTACTGGGGTGATAATGGTAATTAACCCTGGTAAAATCATTTCTTTTAAAGCAGCTTTGGTTGAAATATCTACACATTTTGCATATTCAGGGGTGCCCGTTCCTTCCATAATTCCTGGGATTTCTCTAAACTGTCGACGTACTTCATGTACCATTTCCATAGCTGCTTTTCCTACTGATTGCATGGCTAATGCTGAGAATATAACAGGAATCATTCCACCGACAAATAACATGGCTAATACATCAGCTTTAAAAATATTTATTCCGTCAATTCCTGTAAAAGTCACATAAGCAGCAAATAAAGCTAAGGCTGTTAAAGCTGCGGAAGCGATGGCGAACCCTTTACCAACTGCAGCAGTAGTATTTCCTACAGAATCTAATATGTCGGTACGTTCACGGACGTGATCTTCTAATTCACTCATTTCAGCAACTCCACCCGCATTATCTGCAATAGGACCAAATGCATCAATAGCTAATTGCATTGCCGTTGTTGCCATCATTGCTGAAGCTGCTAAAGCAACTCCGTAAAATCCAGCGAAATAATATGAGCCATAAATAGCTGCTGCAAATAATAAAACAGATAAAAAAGTAGATTTCATACCTACCGCTAAACCAGCAATAATATTGGTTCCAGCACCTGTAGCACTATTTTGTACGATAGCTAACACTGGTTTTTTACCTAAACTGGTATAATAAGCTGTAACCATTGAGATTAATGCTCCTACAGCTAAACCAATACAGGCAGCCCAAAACACATTGATAGCTGCTACTTCTTTAAAGCCTTCTCCGAAGAACTTCATTTGCATTGTTTGAGGAAGCATCCATTTAATCAAGAAGAAACTAGCTATTAATGTTAAAATAATAGCGACCCAGTTTCCAGTATCTAGTGCTTTTTGTACTTGTGCTTCTTTTGCACTATTATCCTTAATTCCTACTAAAAAAGTTCCGATGATTGATGCAATAATACCAACTCCTGCAATTACTAAAGGTAGTAATATTGGTCCCATTCCGTTAAAGGCATCAGAAAAAGGTGAGGTTATAGACATATCTCTAATAACATAGTTTCCTAGTACCATGGCTGCTAGTACGGTTGCTACGTACGAACCAAACAAATCGGCCCCCATACCTGCAACATCACCAACATTGTCACCAACGTTATCTGCAATGGTTGCTGGGTTACGAGGATCGTCTTCAGGAATTCCTGCTTCTACTTTTCCAACTAAATCGGCACCTACATCGGCAGCTTTGGTATAAATACCTCCACCAACACGAGCAAATAAAGCAATAGATTCAGCTCCTAAAGAAAATCCAGCCAAGGCTTCTAATACAACAGTCATTTCTTTGTAAAAGTTACCTCCATCTGTAATAAATTGACCAACAAATATTAGAAAAAATAAACTTAGACCTAAAACAGCTAAACCAGCGACACCAAGCCCCATTACGGTTCCACCACCAAAAGATACTTTTAAAGCTTGGGGCAGGCTAGTTTTTGCAGCTTCTGCGGTTCGTGCATTAGCATCGGTAGCGATTCGCATTCCTATGTTTCCTGCGAGTGCAGAAAATATTGCTCCGATAATAAATGCAGGAACAATCATAATACTTGTTGTTTCTACTACTTGAGAGATTCCGAATAAGGCTAATGAAGAGATAATAACAAAGATTAGTAATAATCGATATTCGGCAGCTAAAAAAGCAAGAGCTCCTTCTTTAATACTTTTTGAAATAGATTTCATTTTATCATTTCCTGCATCTTGTTTTTTAACCCAGACCATTTTTATATACATAAAAATGAGTCCTAAAAGTGCCAAAACTATTGGCACATATATCATATTTTGTTTCATGTTATTGTTATTTGATTAGTTATAAGTGTTCGTAAATATAACAAAATCAATAACTAAACAAAAAACCTCTCAGTTACAACTGAGAGGTTTTTTGTTTTATAAAAGGAGTTTTTTTACAAATTAGATAGTAAAATCTCCATTTGTTTTATGTTCGCTATTTTCATAACGCTCTAAACATTTATCTAAGATTTCGTAGGCTTCATCAGCATTACCCCAGTCTCCAATATCAACTTTTTTCTTTTCTAAGTCTTTGTATACTTGGAAGAAGTGAGTGATTTCTTTTTGACGGTGTGGATTTAGGTCAGTAATATCGTTGTATCTGTTCCAAATTGGGTCAGAAACAGGGACACAAACTATTTTTTCATCTGGCCCTTTTTCGTCTGCCATATGGAAAACACCAATTGGTTTTACTTCCATAACACACATAGGAAAAGTTGGTTCAGCACCCAATACTAATACGTCTAATGGGTCACCATCTAACGCTAAAGTTTGAGGGATAAATCCATAGTCTCCAGGATACATCATTGATGAGAATAACATTCTGTCAAAACGAATTTTTCCTAAATCAAAATCGTATTCATACTTGTTTCTACTACCTTTTGGTATTTCAATTAAAACATCAACTGTTTTTCTTTCTTTTGCGGTCATATATTCTAAACTTTTCTTCGTTTTCTAAAAATCGGTTTGCAAAAGTAGTGATTTATTAGTTTTTTTAAAGAAAAAACAAAGGTATTTTATGGTTAAATGTATGATTATAAGCCGGGTTTAATACCAATACGGATAGCAAATTTAGGTGTTGGAGCAACAATTGATCCTGCAGGAGGTGTATAATTACTTCTCCAAATAGCGTCAATTCTCAGAAAACGTAAGTTACCATATCCAATATTTTCTAATCCTACACTGTATTCGTAATATAGTTTGTTTGGAGCGTTATAGTTAACATTATGCGCTCCACTACTATTGATTAATCCATCATTTATAGCTCTATTTTGTTGAGAAATGTTCCCGTAAGCAGCTCTAAAAGAAACTAAGCTTCTTAGTTTCAGTTTTTTTAATAGGGGTATTCTATTTAGAATATAACCATTAAAATGGTGTTCAAAATGTCCTGCCAAATATTCATCAGCTACAAAATCGTAGTAATTTAGTAGCGCGAAAGTGTCTTTAACTAAAGAAAATGTTTGGTTGGCAGGGATAGGGCTTAATAAGGCAACTGGAACTGTTCCAAATGTTTTTCCAGCTTCAAAACTAGCGTCTAAAGTTCCGAATTTACTTAATAAAATAGGTTGGCTGTATTTAAACTGAATTTTATCGTAACTGTGAGTTCCGTTAAAAGGTCCTTTGTAACCTCTTCGGTAGTTCAGTACAAAAGTAGGGAATACATTTCGTCCAAAACGCCTTTCTACCCCCAGTCCATATACAAACCTTCCGGGAGTGAAAGAAACATAAATATCAGAAGCCACATCAGTAACTTGTGATTGAATATTTCCGTTTTCATCTCTGTAATTCATAGAGAAATCTTTCTCAGAAGCTGATTTAATTTTTGAGTGAGAAAAATTAAAACCTACATGTAAGTTTTGCTGAATTTGATAATCAAAGTTTGCAGCTATTTTTTCAACATCAGATAAAAAGAAATTGTCTCCTCTTGAAAATAATGCAGTTGTTCCAAAGCTTCTTCCTAAAAGTTGTGTTGTGTTTAAAAGAGTACTACCGAGTTGCTCAATATCGTTTTGGTATGCAACTCCAACGGCAATTCTAGGTTTGTAAGATAAAAGATAACGTGCTTCTGCACCATATTTTACTTGTTCGTCTTTAAAGCCGTAAGCAATATGCCCACCTAAACGAAAACGATCGTCTTTGGTTACAAAGGTTCTGAATCCAACTTTAGTTCTAAAGCCTTCTACTTGGTTACTGGCAAAAGCAGTCCACAAAGGTCCAATTTGAACACCTAGTTTGGTGTTTATATAACCACTGGCTACCGTGTTTATTAATCCTGTTAAATTTTTTATTTGTTTTTTTTCTTTAACACTTTCAATTAGTTTGTGTGTTTTTTTACTTTCATCGGTTTGAATATTCTTCCAGTAAGAATCTTCTTTTTCATATTGATCAGGTCTAATTTTCTCAATAGTTTGTTCATAGAAGTTTTTAGGAAGAGCTTTGTTTAAGACATAATTCTTAAAAGTAATATCTTTTTTAATTGTTAATCCTTTATTGCTTTCGTTTTTATCGATGAATGTAAAATCACCTTCATAAGCATTTTTGGTAGGGATGTAAATACTGTCGTTTCGTACCTCAAACTCTTTTTCAAAGCTAAGTCCTCTTACAAAGTTTAAATTAATACTTTTATGAACTTTCATTTTTAATTTTTTGATAGAAAAATTTTTGTCAGCTACCCAAAAATTACCTTGAAAGGCCAAATCTCCATCGCGCCTTGGAAAGAAATAAATATTGTAAAGCTTTTTATTGTTGTTTACGACACTATCGTAAAGAACATAGTCATATGTAGAAAAACCATCAGTAGATAAAGGACTGATAAAAGGCTTTTGAAGTAATGTAATGTTGTTTTTAAAAACATCAATATTTTGAAAGGTGTTGGCCATTCGGTCAAAAATAAAACCCTGAGCGCTAAGTCCTTCTGATTTCTCAGCCTCTATGTCTTCTCTGATATTATTATTTTTGTTGTCTCCATACACATTGGCAACTTGTTCATTTAAATAAATAGGTATGTAGTAATTTATTCCGTCGCTATCATACTTTATTTCTTGAAGTGCTTGTTTGTATTCTTTCTTAAATATCTTTTTTAAGAAAAGAGTGTCTAAATTATTAAGACCTATTTCTATGGATGTGTTTTTTTTATATTGATAATGATCAACTAAATCAAGTCCATTTTTTCTTTTACGTTTCCAAATTTCTTTTAAAATTCTATAAGCAGGATTTTCTTTTTTCTTTAACCTTTTTTTAGGTTTGGTAACGATAACAACTTCTTCAAGTTCATTACTTTCTTCTTTTAAAACAATATTTAAAAACTTTGTTTTTTGACTCACTTTAATAGTGTGAGTTTGAAAACCTACAAAGGAAATTTCTAGTGTGCCCCTATATTTGTTGGTTTTTAGGAAAAACTTTCCATTATCGTCTGTTGTGGTTCCATAAGTGGTGTTTTTTAGAATTACATTAACGAAAGGCATAGGAGTGTCAAATTCGTCAACCACTTTACCTTGTATAGTTAATTGTGCACTTAAAATACTGGTAGTTAGTAGCAGTAATAAGGTAAGAAGATGTTTCATTATTTTTTTTACTACAAAATCCTTTTGACCTGAGTCAAAAGGATTTTAATTTATTTTTTCAATTTCTTTTTTCTTCAATTACTTGCGGTACATCACTTCTTTTACTGCTGAAATAACATCATTCGCATTAGGTAACCATTCTTCCAATAATACTGGAGAATAAGGTGCAGGAGCGTCGGCAGTTGTAATTCTTTTAATAGGAGCATCTAAATAATCAAATGCTTCGTCTTGTACCCTAAAAGTAATTTCTGATGAAACACTACCAAATGGCCAAGCTTCTTCTAAAATAACTAATCTATTTGTCTTCTTAACAGATTCTAAAATAGCTTTATGATCCATCGGACGAACTGTGCGTAAATCAATAATTTCAATAGAAATACCTTCTTTAGCCAATTCGTCAGCAGCTTTGTATGCTTCTTTAATAATTTTACCAAAAGAAACTACCGTAACATCGGTACCTTCTCTTTTAATATCAGCAACTCCAATAGGGATGATATATTCTCCTTCAGGAATTTCCATTTTATCACCATACATTTGTTCAGACTCCATAAAAATAACTGGATCATCATCTCGAATAGCAGCTTTTAATAAACCTTTAGCATCGTATGGATTAGAAGGAACAATTACTTTTAATCCTGGGCAGTTTGCATACCAACTTTCAAAAGCTTGTGAGTGGGTTGCTGCTAATTGACCTGCAGAAGCTGTTGGTCCACGAAAAACAATAGGGCAGTTGAATTGTCCACCACTCATTTGACGGATTTTTGCAGCATTGTTAATAATTTGGTCAATTCCTACTAAAGAGAAATTAAAAGTCATATACTCAACAATAGGGCGGTTACCATTCATTGCTGATCCTACAGCAATACCACCAAAGCCTAGTTCGGCAATAGGAGCATCAATAACACGTTTGTCACCAAACTCGTCTAGCATTCCTTTACTGGCTTTATATGCTCCGTTATACTCAGCAACTTCTTCACCGATTAAATAAATGCTTTCATCTCTACGCATTTCTTCGCTCATTGCTTCGCAAACGGCTTCTCTAAATTGTACTGTTTTCATACGTTTTATAAGTAGTTGTTTATCAAGAGTGCAAAAATAATAAAAATAGGGGTAATATTGTAGTTTTAAAAACAACAAATGATTATGTAATAATAATACCTTAATTTTGAGACTGATTAATGTTAAGGAAAAAATTTATTATGCACGCATAATAAATTAAAAAAAATCCTTAACTTCGTGGCATAAAATTAAGTTTCTTTAAAACAACGATATATATGAAAATATTAGTTTGTATCAGTCATGTACCTGATACTACTTCAAAAATCAACTTTACTGATAACGATACAAAGTTTGATACTAACGGGGTTCAATATGTTATTAATCCATACGACGAGTTTAGCTTAACTCGTGCCATGTGGTTTAAAGAAAAGCAAGGAGCAAGTGTAACTGTAGTGAATGTTGGAGGAGCTTCTACAGAGCCTACTTTACGTAAAGCGTTAGCAATTGGAGCAGATGATGCAATTCGTGTAAACGCTGAACCAACTGACGGTTTTATGGTAGCTAAAGAATTAGCTGAAGTTGTTAAAAATGGAGGATATGATTTAGTATTAGCAGGAAAAGAATCTGCTGACTATAACGGACAAATGGTTCCTGGAATGTTAGCCTCTTTGTTAGATTTTAACTTTGTTAATGGATGTGTTGGTGTAGAGGTAGACGGAACAAATGTTACTTTAAATAGAGAGATTGATGGAGGTGAAGAAAAAGTATCCTCTACTTTACCAATGGTGATAGCAGGTCAAAAAGGAATTGTAGAAGAAAAAGATTTACGTATTCCTAATATGAGAGGTATTATGATGGCACGTAAAAAACCATTAAAGGTGGTAGAGCCAACTGGAGCAACAGCAGCAACAGCAACTCAAAATTTTGAAAAACCAGCACCAAAAGGAGCGGTTAAGTTAGTTGATAATGTTGATGATTTAATTGATTTATTACATAACGAAGCAAAAGTAATTTAATCAGTTGAACTGTTTTAATAGAGTTTAAAAGAAAGAATAAAAATACTTGTTAGTGTTTAATGATTAAAAACTAACCACTAACCACTAACGACTAAAAAATAAATAAATATGTCTGTATTAGTTTTTGCCGATTCATCGGAAGGAAAATTCAAAAAAACAGCTTTTGAAGTTGTTTCATACGGAAAAAAAGTAGCAGAACAATTAGGAAGCGACTTAGTAGTGTTAACTATTAATGGAGGTGATGCTTCTGAATTATATACTTACGGAGCAGAAAAAGTAGTAGAAGTAAAGAATGATTTATCTTCTTTTAATGCTAAAGCATATGCTTCAATTATTAAACAAGTAGCAGAAGCAAAAGGAGCTAACACGGTAATTATCGATTCTAGTGTTGATGGATTAACTGTAGGACCGTTAGTAGCTGTAGCTTTAGAAGCTGGATATGCTTCAAATGCGGTAGCATTACCAAGTAGCACTAGTCCTTTTGTTGTTAAGAGAAAAGCATTCTCAAATAAAGGCTTCAACAATACTGAAATTTCAACTGATAACAAAGTAGTGGGTGTTGCTAAAAACTCATATGGAGCACATGAAAATCCGGTAAGTGGTTCTACTGAGAGTTTTGATGCTACATTACCTGAATTAGGAGTGAAATCTGAAAATATTAATAGAGCAACTGGTAAAGTTACTATTGCTGATGCTGATATTGTTGTTTCTGCAGGTAGAGGTTTAAAAGGACCTGAAAACTGGGGAATGGTTGAAGAGTTAGCTGATGTTTTAGGTGCTGCAACTGCATGTTCTAAGCCTGTATCTGATTTAGGATGGCGTCCTCATAGCGAACACGTTGGTCAAACTGGTAAGCCTGTAGCTTCAAACTTATACATAGCTATAGGTATTTCAGGTGCAATTCAGCATTTAGCAGGAATTAACGCATCTAAGGTAAAAGTAGTTGTTAACACAGATCCAGAAGCACCTTTCTTTAAAGCTGCTGATTATGGTATTGTTGGTGATGCTTTTGAAGTTGTACCTCAGTTAGTAGAAAAATTAAAAGCTTTTAAACAAGCATAAAATAGTGGTAATTTTTTCTTTTTCTAGAAATTAGAGTTCAACTCATAATTTTTAGTAAATTGTGCCCACTTTAGAAGGCTGTCTAAAATTTTAAGCAAAAGGCCTAAATTTAGACAGTTTTTTTGTATTTTATGATGATTGATTGTACATGAGTTTAATTAAACTAACTATAAAAGGGATTTCGTATAGCCAAACACAAAGTGGGGCATATGCTTTAGTGCTAAGTGAAATGGAGGGAACCAGAACACTTCCTATAATAATAGGAGCGTTTGAGGCACAATCAATAGCAATAGCCTTAGAAAAAGAAATCCGTCCACCAAGACCACTTACTCACGATTTATTTAAAACGTTTTCTGATCGATTCTCTATCACCGTTAAACAAGTAATTATACACAAGTTAGTTGATGGAGTATTTTATTCAAGCTTAATTTGTGAAAGAGAAGGAATAGAAGAGGTTATTGATACAAGAACATCAGATGCTATAGCATTGGCAGTTCGATTTGAAGCTCCAATTTTTACATATGAAAACATTTTAGATAAAGCAGGTATTTATCTAAAAATGGATGAAGAATTAACAATTGAAGAAGATTTAGAATCTGATGAAGATGAAATCGAGTTTTCAATAGAAGAAGAAGAAGGAAAGGATAATTACTCACACTTGTCACTTAAAGAATTACACGAACAACTTAACGATGCTGTAGCCAATGAAAATTATGAGTTGGCAGCTAGAATTCGTGATGAAATCAGCAAACGTTCTTAATTTAAAATATTAAAAATGAAGAAACTATTTACTTTCATAATGCTTTGCGTTACGATGATAACTTTTAGCCAAAGCATTGAAAAAAAGTGGAATTTCTCATCAATTACAACAACAGAAGGAGATTCAATTGTTTCTATAGATCCTACAGATATTTTTACTTTATCAGAAGGAAACTTTACATACTCTTTAGTAGAAAAAGATAGTTTACAAGCTTCAGGAAACTATATTCATCAAAACAACTTATTAATTTTTAACTACAAGCAACCCAACGATACAGTTCGTTATTACAACGTGGTTGAATTAACAGATGAAGTTTTAACTCTCTCAGAAAAAAACATACTATATAATTTCACAACAGAACCAATAGTTGTTTTAGGGAAAGACGTTGAAGAAGTAGTCAGTAAAACAAAAAAGATAATTCCAAGTCAAGGTTTTTCGATGCAAAGTTTGTGGAGAGGAGCTCTAGGGATGATAACATTACTAATTATTGCTTTTTTATTTAGTGCAAACCGAAGAGGTATTGATTGGAAAACAGTAGGATTAGGGTTGGCTTTTCAGTTATTAATAGCAATTGGGGTTTTAAAAGTTCCTTTTGTTCAAAAAACATTTGAGCTAGTTGGAGGCTTGTTTGTAAGTGTGTTAGACTTTACAAGAGCAGGAAGTGAGTTTTTATTTAGCGGTTTAGTTGCTGATATGGATTCTTTTGGATTCATCTTTGCTTTTCAAGTACTACCTACCATTATATTTTTCTCGGCATTAACATCAGTATTGTTTTATTTAGGACTAATACAAAAAGTAGTAAAAGGCTTAGCTTGGTTATTATCTAAGTTTTTAAAAATATCAGGAGCTGAAAGTTTATCAGTAGCAGGAAATATTTTCTTAGGTCAAACAGAAGCACCTTTATTAATTAAGGCATACTTAGAAAAAATGAACCGTTCTGAAATCTTGTTAGTAATGATAGGAGGAATGGCAACCGTAGCAGGAGCAGTATTAGCAGCTTATATAGGGTTTTTAGGAGGAGATGATGAAGCGTTACGCTTATTATATGCAAAACACCTATTAGCAGCATCTGTAATGGCAGCACCAGGAGCTATTATCATTTCCAAGATATTATACCCACAAACAGAAGAAGTAAATACAGATGTACAGGTTTCATCAGAAAAAATTGGTTCAAATATTTTAGATGCTATAGCTAATGGAACAACTGAAGGCTTACAATTGGCAATGAATGTTGCAGCTATGTTATTAGTTTTTATTGCTTTTATAGCCATGATAAATGGTATTTTAGGAAGTATAGGAGGTTTTGATGGAATTGAATATTTTGATTGGAAATTTACTTCCTTGAATAAATTAATTGAAGGAACTACACCTTATGAAGCATTGTCATTAGAATTTATTTTAGGTTATGCTTTCGCTCCTTTAATGTGGTTAATTGGTGTTGCTAAAGAAGATATGGCATTAATGGGACAGCTATTAGGTATTAAATTAGCTGCAAGTGAGTTTGTAGGATATATCCAGTTAGCTGATTTAAAAAATGCAGCAAGCGCTACACATTTAACCTATAACAAGTCAGTAATTATGGCTACGTATATGTTGTGCGGTTTTGCCAATTTTGCTTCTATAGGAATTCAAATAGGAGGAATAGGTTCTTTAGCACCAGGTCAACGTAAAAATTTATCTGAGTTTGGAATGAAAGCCCTAGTTGGAGGTACAATTGCTTCGCTAATGTCTGCAACCATAGCAGGGATGATTATAGGATAAAAATAAAAGGTTATAGGTAATTGGTTGTTTTTTAATACAATAGTTTTGTTTATTCTTTTTTTTTGATATATTTATACCAATATTAACCCCCAAATTAAATCTATCATGAATAAACTTAAAAGTTTAAAAGGAATTAAAGTGTTATCAAAAAATGAGCAAAACCAAGTTAGCGGAGGTCGTTATACCTATTGTAAAGGTACACGCATGTGTTGTACAAGATTTGCAAATGGTCAAGAGTTTTGTGACTACGGTTACTGTCAAAGTAACGGAACTTGCGTTTGGGCATAGTTATAGTTGATAACTTATTAATATAATTTTAAAAGCATCTACATTTTTTGTAGATGCTTTTTTATTTTTACGTTGTTAAACAGTTCAAGAATTTTAACGATTAAAAGCAGAAGGATGAAGCAGTATCACGATTTAGTAAAACACGTTTTAGAAAACGGAAACGAGAAAGGAGATAGAACAGGAACAGGAACTAAAAGTGTTTTTGGATATCAAATGCGATTTGATTTAAGTGAAGGGTTTCCTATGGTAACAACTAAGAAGTTACACCTAAAATCGATTATTTATGAATTACTATGGTTTATAAAAGGTGATACAAATATTAAGTATTTGCAAGAAAATGGTGTACGTATATGGAATGAATGGGCTGACGAAAATGGTGATTTAGGTCCAGTGTACGGACATCAGTGGCGTAATTGGAATAGTGATGAAGTAGATCAATTAAAAGAAGTCATTGAAACCTTAAAAAGTAATCCAAACAGCCGTAGGATGTTAGTGTCTGCATGGAACCCTTCTGTGTTACCAGATACATCAAAGTCATTTGCAGAAAATGTAGTGAATGGTAAAGCAGCACTTCCACCATGTCATGCTTTTTTTCAATTTTATGTAGCAGATGGGAAACTTTCATGCCAATTGTACCAACGTAGTGCAGATATATTTTTAGGAGTTCCTTTCAATATTGCATCGTATGCTTTATTTACAATGATGGTTGCTCAAGTTTGTGGTTATGAAGCAGGAGAATTTATTCACACATTTGGTGATGCCCATATATATAATAATCATATGGAGCAATTAGAGTTGCAATTATCACGTGAACCAAAACCTCTTCCTAAAATGAAAATTAATTCAGCCATAAAAAATATTGAAGATTTTACTTTTGAAGATTTTGAATTGGTTGGTTACGATCCGCATCCTCACATAAAAGGAGTTGTGGCAGTCTAATTTAACTTTATTTTATATATATTGTTTAGTAGCTTTGTAAGAAATCACTAAAAAAGTTATAAAAATGAATATAGACGTTGATGTTTTAAAAGAAGATCTCTACGATAAAATAGCCGAAATTAATGATGAAAATGTGTTAAAAGCAATCCACACGTTGGTTGATAACATGAAAAATGAAACTTTTGAAGAGGCTACAACAGAGAAAAGAGATCTTACAGGATATATTAAAGAATGGGTGAAAAATATGTAAGCCACACAAACTAAACTTATGATTACACTCATAGCTGCAATTGCAAAAAACAATGCTTTAGGGAAAGATAATGACTTAATTTGGCACTTACCTGCCGATTTAAAACGCTTTAAAAAAGTTACTACAGGGCATCCTATTTTAATGGGACGAAATACTTTTGAAAGTATTGGAAAACCTTTGCCTAATCGTACATCTATAATAATTACTCGAAACAATAATTACTTTGTTGATGGCTGTTTAATGGCTAATAGTATTGAGCAAGCTATAGAGTTGACTGAAGGAAAAGATGCATTTATTATAGGTGGAGCACAAATTTATAAGGATGCTTTAGAACAAAATTTAGTTGATAGGTTAGATATAACTCTTATACATCACGAATTCGAAGCAGATGCTTTTTTCCCTGAAATAAATATGGAAATATGGAAAGAAGTAGCAAGGGAAGATTTTAAAGCTGATGAAAAAAATAAATATGACTATAGCTTCGTTTCTTATGAGAAGCGTTAACTTTTGTTATCCTAAACTTGTTTTAGAATTTCATCCTTATACTCAGAAAACTCAAAATGTCAATACAACTTACTGAAATATCAAAAACTTACGGAACACAAAAAGCAGTAAATAATATTTCCTTTTCAGCAAAAAAAGGAGAAATAGTTGGTTTTTTAGGCCCCAATGGAGCTGGGAAATCTACAACAATGAAAATCTTAACAGGGTTTATTCAACCTTCAGAAGGAACTGTATTGGTAAGTGGAATTGATGTAATATCAAATCCTATTGAAGCACAAAAAAAGATAGGTTATTTACCAGAGCATAACCCGTTATATATAGATATGTATGTACGAGAGTATTTACAGTTTCAAGCATCTCTACACAATATAAAAAACTCTAAGGTTAATGAGACTATTGAAAAAGTAGGGTTAACGATTGAAGCACACAAGAAAATTAATCAACTATCTAAAGGATATCGCCAGAGAGTTGGTTTAGCTGCGGCTATACTACATGACCCAGAAGTGTTGATTCTAGATGAACCAACAACAGGATTAGATCCAAATCAATTAGTTGAAATACGTCAATTAATCAAAGAACTAGGAAAAGATAAAACAGTATTACTATCTACACACATTATGCAAGAAGTAGAAGCAATGTGTGACAGAGTTATAATTATTAATAAAGGAGAAATAGTAATTAACAAACCTATTTCAGAACTTAAAACAGATAATGAACAAGTAATTAAAGTAACGTTTGATTATAAATTAGAAGAACAGTTTATAAAACGCTTACCTAATATAGTATCGTATAAAAACACTCTAGAAAATAACTGGATACTTGTTTTTAATTCAAAAGAAGATATGCGTCCATTAATTTTTGACTTTGCACAAGAAAATGGGTTAAAAATTTTAGGATTAAATACCGAAAATAAAAACTTAGAAAGTTTATTTAGAGAGTTAACTCAATAGAAAAATAACAACCTAAAAAGAAAGACTCCTTGCATACATTATGTAAGGAGTTTTTTGTTTTACTTACTAGGTATCTCCTAAATTTAAGCCTTACTATTTAAAAAAGTAAGGGTGATTTCCCCCTTTTTACTACCTGTAATTCTATTAGAAAATATTTAGGAGAAACTACTTTTTTAAAAGAGTTTTTCATTGCGGTTACTCTTGGTAAGAGCGATTAATTTTACAATGTCTGATTGCTAACCCTTCAATCTACAAGCAAAACTAATCAAACTTACTATTAAAATGATTTTTGAAATATTACAAATCATTACCGAAGAATTAAATGATTATTTCGATGAAAAAGCTGTAGACCTATCAAATATAGCTATGGCGGACGGAGATGGAAATTCCCCAGCAAACACTCCAGATATTTCATTAACATTAATCAATACACAAGAAGAATTTGCGCTAAAAAATACTTCTAATAATCGTGTAGAAGGAACTACAGTTAGTTACAGAAACCCAAAAGTATATTTAAACCTTTATGTTTTATTCAGTGTAGATAAATCCAGTTATGCTGAATCTTTAAAGAGTTTAACAAAAATATTAGCCTTTTTCCAGGGGAAAAAAGTATTCACACATCAAAACACCAACTTTGAAGGTATAGATGGGTTAGGAGACTTAAAGACGTTTAAGTTTATTACCCAACTATATACACCTTCTTTTGAAGAGTTAAATTATATATGGGGAACCTTAGGAGGTAAGCAATACCCATCTGTACTTTACAAAATAACATTACTAGAAATAGAAAGGGATGTTGTAACTAATGAAGGAACAGTAGTCTCAGGTATTGAACAACAATCAATAATTAAAAATTAAAAGATTATGTACAAAACACTGTTCAATATCAATATATACCACTCTTACTTCCTAAACGAAGGAGAACGAACTTTTTTCGAATTAAATGGAGGAAATAATGGAGTAACACCTCTTACAGAAGAAGAAAAAAAACGTTTAGAAGAACAATATGATATCAGCAAGTTTCTATCAATTCAACCTACTGAAGAAACTAGAAAAAGTTTAAAAAATCACAGACTATTACTTAGAAACCATAAAAAGGGAGTTCGAGTACTAACAGAAACAATAAAAGTAACTACAGAAGAAGGAAATCAAGAAGTAGATAGATATAGTCCAATAATTACCTTATCTGATTCACTAACGTTAACTTTTTACTTAAAAGTACACCATCCTTATTTTGAAAATTTTTCAGACATAATTGAAAAGAAGGAGGAGCAACTATATTACTTATCAAACAAAAGTTCCTCAACAATCAATTTATTTGAAGCAATTTCAGAAGTAAAAAAATGGAGCTCTTTTTTGATTTCAGATAGTGAAACAAGAAAGCTTTTACATCAACTAGAAAGTGAAAAAGAACTTGAAACAGTTACACCAAACTTAGTAACTATTGCAAATGTAGAAGCATCAGAGTTAGATACTATTGAGTCTAAAATAACGAACGCCATTCCTCTAAATGAAGAAGAGCAAAAGGTGATAGTTGCCATCAATTCTTTTGTGCAAAGAATTAAAAATAATGGGGTAATAGGTGTTGTTCAAATCCAGATATCAGGAGACAATAACACCAACTTAACAGAAGAAATATTAGCTAAGAATGAAGAAACAGAAGTCTTTGATGTATCAAAACAATGCTTATTAAAAGAGTCTCCTGAGTTTGCTGTTTGTATTGAAAACAGAAACACTTTTTGGCGTTACATGAAAAGAAGTGAAGGCCTTGTAATGACTACGTCAGAAGAAAAACCATTGACATTTAATGGACGTGTAGAGATAGAGAAACAAGACGTTATACCAGAACCACAAGAAGATTATTATTTCCCAAATCCTACTCCAGAAAGTATTAAGAAAGAATCGCAAGATTATTATTCGGAAGTATTTATATAAACAAAAATTAAAATTTAAAACAAGTAATTATGTCAGCGTACAAAACACCAGGAGTCTACGTAGAGGAAATTGTAAAGTTTCCTCCATCAGTAGCTCAAGTAGAAACAGCAATTCCGGCTTTTATTGGTTATACTGAAAAGGCAACCAGAAAAGTAAAAGGAGATTTAAAAGGAACACCTACACGAATCAGCTCTATGTTAGAGTATGAAATGTACTTTGGTGTGGCAAAAGCAGAAACAGGCATTGAAGTAACTGTAGAAGATGGAAAAGTGTCTGTAGAAGCTCCAAATAGTGCAGAAAAGTCACCTTTTTTAATGTACTATAGTTTACAATTATACTTTGCCAATGGAGGTGGTCCTTGCTATATTACTTCTGTAGGTAGGTATGGTGAATCAAACTTATTAGATGGTAGCGATTCACAAGTAACAGCCATTACTTCCGATTCAGATTTTAATGATGGATTAGCTGAAGTAAGAAAAGTAGATGAAGTAACTTTAATAGTGTTTCCTGATGCAACTGCATTAACAGATGATACCACTTTTTACAGCCTATATAACTCAGCGTTAACGCAGTGTAATGAATTACAAGACCGTTTTACAATTATAGATACTAGAACCTATGATACTATAGACGCTTCTTTTCCAAACGTAGGCATTTTAAGAGATAGAATAAGTTCAGACAAAAATTATCTTAAATATGGAGCCGCTTATTATCCATTTATAAAAACTATTCTAGATTATAGTTATGATGAATCTTCTACAAATGTTACAATAAGTACAGCGTTACCCAGAAATATTCAAGCAGAAGCTCAGTTGATTGCAACGGGAATAGATACGACCGATTTATCTATTTTTTTAACAGAGATTGTAGCAATATCTACTACTGTTGATAATCTGTCTGGGCCCGATGAAAATACAGATGCAGTTGCCGAAGTTCCTAATATAGTAGCAAGAATTAATAGCATTAAAAACTACTTAAGCAACTTAGAAGTTGAGTTGAACAAAGCATTAGATTTGGCAAGAACAGATGGTGCTGCAGTTGCTGAAGCAAATGCTTTAGACACTTGGATAACTAATGAGATCGAAACATTACAGCTAGAATTAAATAAAGTGAAGGATCGTCTGAATGACGATGATTCTAAAATTACAGTTTTCAATGAAATCTCAGAAACTACAACAAACAATCCTTCTTTACAGAGAGCTCTTGGAATTCATAATGACTCTACAGACTCTATCGTAGATAAAATTAACACATTAATAGCTTCAGGAGAGCTTGATGATTTAATAACAAACTTACCTACATCTAGTGGAAGTGCCACAGTAAAGGCGTTAGATGTTATAAAAACTGAAGATGATGCTCTTTATAATCAAATAAAAGCTGAAATATCCAACTTACCATTAATATTACCTCCAAGTAGTGCCATAGCAGGTGTTTATGCAAGAGTTGATTCTGATAGAGGTGTATGGAAAGCACCAGCTAATGTAAGTTTAAATTATGTAATTGAGCCAACCGTTAACATTTCTCACGAAGCACAAAGGGACTTGAATGTAGATACAGTAGCAGGTAAATCAATAAATGCAATTCGATCTTTTGTAGGTAAAGGAAATCTAGTATGGGGAGCAAGAACTCTTGCAGGAAACGACAACGAATGGAGATATGTATCTGTAAGACGTTTCTTCAACATGGCAGAAGAGTCAATAAAAAAAGCAACAGAACAATTTGTTTTTGAACCTAATGATAAAAACACTTGGGTACGTGTAAAAGCAATGATTGATAATTTCTTAACACAACAATGGAGAGCAGGAGCACTTGCAGGTCCTACGCCAGAAAAAGCATTTTATGTAAGTGTTGGTTTAGGAGAAACCATGACAGCTCAAGATGTTTTAGAAGGAAATATGATCATAGAAATAGGTATGGCAGTAGTACGTCCAGCTGAATTTATCATCCTTAAATTCTCTCACAAAATGCAAGAAGCATAAGTAAACTAACTAACCAAAAAAATATAAATAAAAAATAAAGAATCATGGCAGAATCATATCCAATGCCAAAGTTTTCCTTCGAGGTAACCTTTGGTGATACGAAATTTAATTGTACAGAAGTATCAGGGTTAAGTTTTGATAATAAAGTAATAGAATACCGTGGAGGAGCAGATAAAGAGTACCACAAATCAAAACAACCAGGATTATTCGAATATAGTAACATTACTATGAAGAGAGGAACCTTTGTAGATGAAAGTAAACAATTTTATAAGCAATGGGCTAAAACAGTTTATTTCCAAGAAGGAGGTGAGCAGTTTAGAGGAGACTTAACCATCAAGTTATTAGATGAGACAGGGCAACCAGCAGTAGTATGGGAAGCTCAGAATGCTTATATCACTAAAGTACAGCCTACAGATTTAAAAGCTGATGGTAATGAAATTGCCATTGAAACTGCTGAATGGGCAATTGAGAAGCTAAAAATGTCATCGTAATGAGCTATCATCCACCAGTAGGATTTAGTTTTAAAGTAGAGTTTGAAGACATCTCAACTTCAAGCGGCGACAACTCATTTCAATCAGTTTCAGGTCTCACGGTAGACCTTGAAACTGAAGAAATAGCCGAAGGAGGAGAAAATAGATTCAAACACAAAATACCTGTACGTTCCAAATACCCAAATTTAGTACTGAAGAGAGGGATGCTTGTAGACTCGGAAGTAATCAAGTGGTGTAAAAAAGCTTTAGGAAACTTTGAAATACAACCCGTAAACATCAATGTAATGTTATTAGGAGAAGACGAACAAGCCATACAAACTTGGAATGTAAAACATGCATATCCTGTAAAATGGAATGTAGGTGACTTTAACGCTGAAGAAAGTAAACTGGTTATTGAAACACTTGAGTTAACCTATAATTATTTTAAAATAGTATAAGATGCCTATTACCATCAAAGAACTACATATCAAGATTAATGTGGATGAGAAATCAGAATCACAAGGAAAAACTAGTGGATCAAAAAACGGAAATACTGCAGCTATAGTTTCAGCATGTGTGGAAGAAGTAATAGACATTTTGGAAAGACAAAAACAACGATAATGAGTCAAGGAGAGTTAAAAAAATTAGTAATAAAGGCCTATTCTGACGATAAGTTTAAGGATGAAGTAGCCAATGGAGAGTTTACAACACTTATAAACCCAGAAAAGTATATGATTGCTTATAAGCCAGAATATACTGAAGAGCAAGGGCAAGGTACAAGTGGTTCTCAGCCTAAGTTTACAAGAATACCTCCTCAAGAATTAGATTTAGATCTGTTATTTGATAGTAGTGGAGCCATTGATGGAAAAAGTGATCTAAAAGATGGAATCATAGATAAAATAGAAGCATTCAAAAAAATTGTATTCGAATATAAAGGAGAGGAGCACAAACCTAACTATTTAATGATTAAATGGGGAGCTCTCCTTTTTAAAGGCTCTTTAGTCGATCTTTCTATAGAATATAAATTGTTTGCACCAGATGGAACACCATTACGTGCCAGTGCAAAGCTTAAGGTAAAAGGTACTGTTGATGATGATTTAAGAGTAGCAAGGGAAAATAATCAATCACCAGATTTAACACATTATCGTAAAGTAAAATCAGGAGACACTTTGCCACTTATGTGTCATCGTATTTATGGAGACTCCAAGTATTATTTAGAAGTAGCTCGTGTTAATAAAATAATGCAGTTCAGAAAATTACAACCTGGTCAAGAAATTTTTTTTCCACCCTTACAAAAATTCGCATAAATGAATAATACAGGAACTATACAAACTTCAAAAAGTGCAGATTTAGTCACTTTTAAAATCTTGATTGAAGGAGAAGAACTTTCCAAACAATACGAGGTAAAAAGTATTACTGTAGCTAAAGAAGTAAATAAAATACCTACAGCTCAGCTAGTTTTATTAGATGGAGATGCTTCTCAAAGAGATTTTAAGTTAAGTAACGAAGAGTTGTTAATTCCAGGGAAAGAAGTTGAGATTACGGCAGGGTATCATTCAGATGAAGAAACCATTTTCAAAGGAATTGTTATCAAGCATAATCTAAGAATTAGAGCAAATTCAGCACAGTTAATCGTTGAATGTAAAGACGAAGCGGTAAAAATGACTGTAGGTAGAAAAAGCAAGTATTTTTACGAAAGCACCGATAGCGACATTTTTGAAGAAATCATTGGAAATTATGGTTTAGCTAAAGAGGTAGAATCTACAAATTACAATCATGCAGAATTAGTACAATACAATGCGTCAGATTGGGATTTTGTAGTTTCAAGAGCCCAAGCAAATGGGAAACTGTGTTTTGTTGATGATGGAACCATTACCATAGCCAAACCCAATGTAAGTCAGTCAGAAATTGAAACCGTAACCTTCGGAGGTTCCTTATTAGATTTTGATGCAGAAATAGACGCACGTCATCAAGTTAAAAAAGTAGCAGCTTATAGTTGGAATCATGCTGACCAAGAAGTAGTCGAAATTGAAGGAAAAGACCCAAATGTAAGTTTAAATGGAAACTTATCTGTTTCAGACTTAAACAAAACCATAGGTTTAGAAAGTATGGAGTTACGACACGGAGGTGTTGTTACCGATACCGAACTGCAAGATTGGGCAGATGCCAAATGGTTATTTCAACAATTGGCAAAAGTAAGAGGACGTGTAAAGTTTCAAGGAATCCCGTCAGTAAAACCAAACACCATTTTAAAACTAGAAGGTGTAGGAGACCGATTTAACGGAAATGTATATGTAACAGGAGTTCAACATGTAATTTCAGAAGGAAATTGGATAGTCAATGCACAGTTTGGATTATCAACAGAATGGTTTTCTGAAACCTTTGAAATCTCAGCAAAACCAGCTTCAGGATTATTACCAGCTATTCAAGGCTTACAAGTAGGAATTGTTTCTCAATTAGAAGAAGATCCTGACGGAGAAGACAGGATTCTAGTGCAAATTCCCATAGTAAATAACGAAGAAGAAGGTATTTGGTGTAGAGTAGCCTCACCCGATGCAGGAGAAAATAGAGGTATTTATTTCCGACCAGAAATAGGTGATGAGGTTATTGTAGGGTTCATCAATGATGACCCTAATGATGCTATTGTTTTAGGAATGTTGCATAGTAGCGCAAAACCATCTCCAATCACAGCAACCGATGATAATCACGAAAAAGGAATCATTACAAGAAGTGAAATGAAGGTATTGTTTGATGACGACAAAAAAATAATCACCATTGAAACACCCGCAGGAAAAATGATTACGCTGGATGAAGATGAAGGAGCCATAACGATTGAAGATGATAACTCTAATATAATTACGATAAACAGCGATGGAATATCAATGGAAAGTGCTGGAGATATTTCATTAAAAGCGTCAGGAGATGTAACTATTGAAGGAACTAATGTGAGTATAGCAGCAAATGCAGAATTTAAAGCAGAAGGCAGTGCTGGAGCAGAAGTTTCAACAAGCGCTATAGCAGTTTTAAAAGGCTCATTAGTTCAAATAAATTAAAAAATGGGGAATCCAGCAGCAAGAATAACAGACATGCATGTATGCCCAATGGTTACAGGAGTTGTACCTCACGTTGGAGGACCAATTTTACCCGCAGGAGAGCCTACGGTATTAATTGGAGGTTTACCCGCAGCAAGAGTGGGTGATATGGCAACTTGTACCGGACCACCAGATAGTATAGTGGCTGGTTCAGGAACAGTATTAATAGGTGGAATGCCAGCAGCAAGAATGGGAGATAGTACTTCACATGGAGGAACTATTGTGTTAGGAGAACCAACAGTTTTAATAGGATAATAATGGAAAATAAAAAAGCATTTTTAGGAATAGGTTGGGGTTTTCCGCCAGAGTTTTCAAAAGATCTAAGTGAAGTCATTATGATTTCTGAAGAAGAAGACATTAAAAGTAGTTTAGAAATACTGTTAACTACTCGATTAGGAGAACGTGTTATGCTTCCTAATTACGGTTGCAACTTACAAGAGCTTCTTTTTGAAAAGTTAGATAGAACGCTAATAACCTATGCTAAAGATTTAATAGAAACAGCAATTTTATATCACGAACCAAGAATTGATGTGATTCATATTGATGTTTCAGAAACAGATCCTTTAGAAGGAATGTTGATTATAAAAATTGAATATAGAATTAGAGCTACGAATAGTAGAACCAATGTGGTTTTCCCTTTTTATAAAGGAGAAGGAACCGATATAAACTAAGATACATCATGAGTAAAATCATATCTAACATATTGCAACGAAGTGGAACAGGTCAAGAGCTACGATACATTGAAGCATTGAATCCTGAAAATTTCGAACTTCACGATTTTACTATAGAAGATTGGATATTGTTTGCCTATAATTTTGCCAAAAAACTAAATTATTTTCCTACAGAAAATCACGAAGTAGCTTCAGGAGATTGGCAACATTTTTTCAAAAAACTAACCACATCAACTATCCCTTTTAGAGGAACAAGAGAATACAATAAATTAAAAGAGAATATTCAGACAACTCTTGAGGGGTATACCCAAGAAGGAAAATTAAGTCCGCATTTAACTTTATTCGTATGTTTTTTAAAGTTATTAGAACATTCAAAAGAACGATTTAACAATTTAACCAAACGTCACTTAGATTTTTATTACAAAGAAATACTTCAAGTTCAAAAAAGAGAACCAATTCCAGATCAAGCACATGTAATTTTTGAACTAGCTAAAAAAATAACGGATGAACGAATAGAAGAAGGCACTTTATTGGATGCGAAAAAAGACAGTCTTGGGAATCCGTTAGTATACGAAACAGAAGAAGAGTTAATTGTTAATAAAGCATCAGTAGGAGTTATAAAAACAATTTATAACAACAACACAGCAGAATTAAAAAAGATAAAAGTAAGTGAGGTAGCAAATACGAAAGATGGGATTGAAGAGGAATTACCAGAAGACGAACCATATTGGTACCCTTTTGGGTATCCAGCAAGTGAAAAGAATGCTACTGAGTTGCCAGATGCTGAACTTGGGTTTTCTATTGCTTCACCGATGTTGTGGTTACAAGAAGGAGATAGAACAGTAACGGTTACTATTAAGTTTAAAAACAATTTTGAAGAATCATCTTTTGAGGTAAGTGAATTAATCCCAACCATTCAGCTTTTTGGAAGTGGAAATGAAAAATGGATAACACCAACATTAATCGCAATTAACCATGTGAACGAAGGTAATTTGGAAATTACCAATGAAGTAAGTTTTACATTTACATTAGGACTTGATTCAGAAGCGTTGGTAGCATATAATGAAGAGTTTTTACTTGAAAAATACGATACATCATATCCATTAGTTCGTTTTGTTTTTGATGTCTCTAACACGAAAGGATATGATTTTTATAGGTTGTTGGCAGGTAATACACTTGAAAAAGTAACTATAAAAACAGATGTCAAAGGAGTAAAATCAGCAACCGTTGAAAATGATAATGGAGTGGTAAGAACTAAAAAACCATTTCACCCTTTTACTACACGTCCTATTGAAGGATCTAATTTTAGTGTAAGTTATAAAGAAGCCTTCTCAAAAAAATGGAAAGATTTTAAAGTAAATCTACGTTGGAAAAATACTCCAGAAGATTTTAAAGAATGGTATCAAGCATATGTAACATCATCAAACTATTCATCAATCAATAAATATATTGATGTACTCAATAAAAATATAGATGAAAGAGCCTTATTGGTGAATAATGAAACGCATTTTAAAGTAGAAAAACGATTATTACACGCTGCGGGAGAAGCCAATGAAACTGTAGGGGAAATAAAAAATCTCTTTATAAAAGAGATAGATGAAGAAACTGATGAGGTAAGCTATACGGCAGAGTTTGAAGTAGAAAATAATGCAAATGCTTATGAAATAGGAAAAGCAGAAGCCTTACAACTTAGTTTAGAGCAATCTTTTTTACACGAATTATACTCTAAACTTTATGCATTAGCAGTAAGTGCAAATGATAAAGATATTATTTTTCCTAATGAACCTTACACTCCTTTGGTTGAATCAATTTCTGTAAATTATTCAGCAGAAGAAACGATGCTTCTGGAAAAAATGGATTTAGAAGGAAATCGTATTCAACTGTTTCATGAACATCCTTTTGGGCAACATGAAGAAAATTACGCAGAAAAAAAGTATTTACAAGAAGAAAAAGGAATTGTAGATCTTTTTGATAAAGATGTTATTCAAACCACACTAGTACCAAAATACTGTGTAGGAGGTCACTTATTTTTAGGAATAGAAAATGTAGAGCCTCAGCAAAATCTTTCACTGTTAATCCAAGTATTAGAAGGAAGTGAAAACCCACTAGTAGAAAGTTTTGGAGAAAACGAAAAGATAAATTGGTCGATATTATGTAATAATAAATGGAAAACGTTAGAGAATAATATCATTTCTAATAATACAGACAGCTTCTTAAAATCAGGAATTGTTACGTTTTCAATACCTAAAGAAGCTACTTCAAATAATACATTATTACCATCAGGCTATACTTGGATTAGAGCCCAGATGAATAAGCCATATGATGCAGTATGTAAAGCAATTGGAATTCACGCTCAAGCAGTATTGGCTACCTTCAAAAATAATGATAATGAGGTAAGCCATTTAAAAAACGGGTTGCCTTGTGAGACCATCAAAAAAATGGTGACACGCATTCCGCAAATAAAATCAGTTTCACAGCCTTACAATGCATTTGGAGGAAGCACAGAAGAATCTGATGCTAATTTTTATAGAAGAATAAGCGAGCGTTTACGTCACAAAAACAGAGCTATAACTTTATGGGATTATGAACACTTAATTCTTCAGGAGTTCCCTGAAATTTATAAAGTGAAGTGTTTAAATCATACTTCAGAAACAAGTTTTACAGCAGCAGGGCATGTTACTTTAATTGTGGTGCCAGATACCGTAAATAAAAATGTATTTGATATGTATCAACCAAGAGTTAGCAAAGCTACTTTAAATAGTGTTATGAATTATATCAATTCATTAAACA
This sequence comes from Tenacibaculum sp. TB-53, assembly GCF_059716285.2. Lineage (NCBI taxonomy): Bacteria > Pseudomonadati > Bacteroidota > Flavobacteriia > Flavobacteriales > Flavobacteriaceae > Tenacibaculum > Tenacibaculum sp. TB-53. Next base: position 3,103,902 of record NZ_CM202790.1, read on the forward strand.
CCTTGCATGTAAAAGCTGAAGTTATCAATCCTAATTATGAAGAAATAACGATTGGTTTAGAAGTTAGTTTTTATGAAGGATATGATGAAAACTATTACACCGAGCAGCTAAAAACTGACATCACGAAATTCCTATCACCTTGGGCGTTTGACGAAACCAAAGAAGTAACCTTCGGGATTATGCTGCACAAAAGCATATTGATTGACTACTTAGAAAAACTGACTTATGTAGATTATTTACAGAATGTAACCATGAATGGTGATGCCAAGGTGTACAAAATAGAACCAAGTAATCCAAAATCAATATTAGTATCTGCTAAAACACATAATGTAAGTACTGTATTAACTACCTGTAAAGGAACTAAAAAAATCATAGAACAAACATGTCAGCTATAAATGAACATATCAATATACCAAAGAATATATCTACCAAAGATGACTTAGATTTTTCTTTTTTAAGAAAAGAAGGAATCTCTTATTTGGAAAAATTAGGAGGTAAGTTATGGACTGACTTCAATTCACATGATCCAGGAGTTACTATTTTGGAAATGTTGTGTTATGCCATTACCGATTTAGGAATGCGTATTGATACACCATTGGAAAACTTATTAGCATCCAAAGATTCGAATTTATCGCTACAAGCACAATTTTACAAAGCTTCAGAAATTTTCCCAACCAAACCAGTCAATGAATTAGACTATAGAAAATTGTTTATTGATTTAGAAGGAGTAAAAAATTGTTGGCTACGAGTTTATGACAAACAAGTGTTTGTTGATTGCAAGAATAACAAATTAAGCTATAAAAAGTTTGAAGACATTCTACCAGAATATCAAAAAGATTTTAAGCTAAAAGGATTGTATTCTCTATTAGTTGATTTAGAAGAAGGTTATACAAAAGAGCAGATTTTTCCGAATATCAAAACAGCTTATCATGAGAATAGAAATTTATGTGAAGATTTAATAGAAATAAAAGAAGTAGACACGCAACCGATTGCTATTTGTGCTAATGTTGATGTAATTCCTGAAGCAGATGAAGAGTGGGTATATGCTAATATTTTATTCCAAATAGAAAACTACCTATCTCCATCTTTAAAGTTCTATTCAATTCAGCAAATGCTAGATAAAGGGTATGCAACTGATGAGGTTTTTGATGGACCTATTTTAAAGAATGGATTTATAGATGTAAAAGAACTGAAAAAAGCAGAATTGAGAAAAGAAGTGCGCCTTTCAGATGTGATGAAAATTATCATGAACATTGAAGGGGTAAAATTAATTAAAGACATCTCTGTAGGTTTTTGTGATGAAAATATAGTCCAAGAAAATAAATGGGTAGTTTGTATTGACCCTGATAAAAAACCTGTGTTATGTGAAAAGAGTACGTTTAATTTTAGCAAAGGATTCCTTCCTCTCAACTTAAACTATGATAGAGTAGATGAGTATTTAAAACAATTAAAAGAAGATGAAATAGAATCACAACAAATAGCAGATGAAGACAAGGTTTTATCGTTGCCAAAAGGAAGTTCAATAGGAGCTAACGAGTACACTACTATTCAAAATGATTTCCCGGATACTTATGGAATCGGTCAAGGAGGATTAGCCGTACATGTTACGAATGAAAGGAAAGCAAAAGCAAAACAATTAAAAGCCTATCTAACATTTTTCGATCAAATCTTAGCAACCTATTTCAAACACTTATCAGAAGTAAAAACATTATTGTCTATTAGCGGACAAGAAACGCGAACATTTTTTACACAAGCGATAAAAGACATTAAAGATTTTGATGAGCTTATAAGTGAATATCCACAATCAAATGATGATGAATTAACAAAGCTTTTATTCAATCAGTTTGATAACAATGTGGAACGCAGAAATTCTATTTTAGATCATTTGTTAGCGCGTTTTGCAGAACGATTTGGAGAATACACATTTATTATGAAAGCGTTGTATGGAACAGCAACTGATGAAATTGTACTATTAAACAAAGAAGCCTTTTTAAAAGATTATAAAGTGATTAGTAGTGAAAAAGGGCTTGCTTTTAACTATTACAAACAAAACCAAGATAAATTATGGTATACAAATAACGTATCTGGATTTCAAAAACGAATAGCACGTTTAATGGGGATTTCCAATGAGAAAAGAAGATATTTAACGGAAACCAGTGTAGATATTTATGAAGTATCAGAGGGTAGTAACACATATAGATGGAGATTAAAAGATACTAATGGAAACATATTACTATCAGCAACTGAAAACTATGCTAAAAAAGTTTTAGCTATTGAAGAATTATACTTTGCAGTATTACAAATTGTGCAAACCAAGGAAAAAGATATAAAGGAAGCTTTTGAAGAAGGTATTACAAATAATATACAAATAGGTTTTATAAGAATTCATGAATCTACACCATCAAAACCTTCTATTCCAGTAAAGTATTCTTTTGATGTTATCAATCCAGAAAAGCCAAAGAGTAGTTCTGATTACATCATTGCAAAGCAATACAAATACTATACTAACATCAATGATTTAAAAGAAGCATTGTTAGAGATAATTTCTTTTCTAAAAAAAGATTTCACAGAAGAAGGAATGTTTTTAGTAGAGCATATGCTATTGCGCCCAGATGTTACAGAGTCTTATGTTGAAATATATGAAGAAATAGAAGGAGGTAATACCTATCGATGGAAATTACGAGATAATGATGGAAACATCTTGTTATCAGCCCAAGAAAACTATGCAAGTGAAAAAATTGCAGTAGAAGGTTTCTATTTAATTGCACAGCAAGTTTTACAAATAAAAGAAATTGATTTAGAGAGAGTATTTAAAAAAGATATTATAGATAAAAAGAGAGTTGGGCACATAAGGATCCATAATGCTACATTATCAAAACAACCAAATTCTGTAAAATATTGGTTTAATATAGTTAACCGTGAAAAGCATGAAGATAACAGTGAATCGAGTCTTGCAAAGTCAAGTGAATATGAAAATAGGAACGCATTAAAGAATGCTTTAAAGAAACTTCTCTGCCTACTAAAAAAAGATTTTTTAGAAAAAGGGATTTATAATGAAGAACAGATGATTTTACGACCAAAAAACACGAGTAACAAAATAGAAAACTTCCTACCTATTTGTGCAAAAGATTGTGAAGATTGTGGAACGATTGATCCTTATTCTTATAGAGTCAGTATTGTTTTACCAGGATATACATATCGTTTTTCAAACCCAGATTTTAGACGCTATATGGAAGATGTTATCAGGCAAGAACTTCCAGCACATGTACTACCAAGAATATGTTGGGTAGGGGAGCGTAAAGGAATTATATCTGATAATGAAAATGATTTGTTGCAGTTTGAAAATGCATATAAAAAATACCTGTTTGCAAAAACAAACTTAGAACAAAAACAACCTGTAGAAAATAACGAGCTGTTAGATTTAATACATGCTATGCAGCAGTTAAACACGATTTATCCTGTAGGAAGATTAACCGATTGTAATGCAGAAGACGAAGCATTAGATGGAAGAATTATACTAAATCAATCTAGTATAGGAAACATACAATCAGAAAAAGAAAATAATAACGAAGAAAACTCATAAAAATAGTACGTGTTTATTTATTAACACAGCCAAAACATAATACGTATGGAAACGACTAATCTGAAACTAAGAGAAATTACAACTGAATATAGTAAGTTTAATGCTAATCAAGTGTTAACAGAAACACAACTCAATACATTTATCGACTATTTTGAAGATCAAAACCGTTTGTCGAGATTAGGTTTAAGTGGTGTTGGAATAGCCTGTGGGTTTCAGGTAACTCCAAAATTTACTATAGATAAAACAGCGGTGTCGAGTATTGAAATCACTCAAGGAGTAGCAGTAACTACTGATGGAGATTTAATTCAGTTTTTTGATTTAATAAAAGAAAACATAAAATCAAAAAAGTTTTCATTTTACAAAAAATTTGAGGATACCGACGGCAAATACGAGCGTTTTAGAAATACTCAAAAAAAGCAATATAATTTATGGGAATTGCATAGTGAAGAAAATGAGTCGCATACCCCTTTAATTGAGTTCCCAGAGATACAAAAAATGGCTGTTCTATTATATCTCGAACAATATTCAAACGAAGACGTATTATGTAATAAACTAACATGTGATAATCAAGGTATCGAGCAGATTAATAAGCTACGAGTATTACTTATAAGTATTGAAGACTTAGAAGCTATTGCATCAAAAGACACTATTTTTTTAAAACACAATTGGTATAAAATTAATGATGAGTTACCTGTTGTAAAAGCAAAAAGAGTGGTGTTAAATGAGAAAAACACCAAAACATTTTCAGAATTAAAAGCTCAGTTTGATAGTGTAATTAAAGACAAAAGTATAAGTGTAGATTTAATTGATGGTTTTGATACGATATTCTCAAAATTTCAAAAATCATCAATAACTACTAAAATAAAAGCATTATTTAATTATAGTCCGTTTGCTATTCCATTAGATTTTCAATACAGGTACGATGTTATCAAAGATTTGGTAGATACGTATAATGAAATTAAAGAACTTTTACTTCATATTAATGTAAACTGCTGTCCAAATATAGGAGCTTTTCCAAAGCATGTAATGTTAGGAAAGTTGGAAAAAGAAACAGCATATCCAGAATTACGTCACCGACTTTATAAATCAACTATTGTAGGTCATGAAAATGAAAACCTTCAAAAAATACAGTTGTTAATTAATAGAGCAATTGCTATTTCGAGTAATTATATAGGAAAAACAAAATCAGAAGATGTGGTAATAACCCCATCAAAAGCATATACTCCTTTAAGCGACAAAGCAATTCCTTTTTATTACAACGTTTCTTCACAGTTTTTAAAGAATTGGGATTTTAACAAAACAAAAAATTATAGAGACAACCAAAATTTAAGCTATCAAAAAGAGAATCTTAAAAAATCAGAAGCAATTCAAAACCCATTATCCTACAACATTGATAACAATGATTTTTATAGAATTGAAGGGCATCAAGGAAAAATGTATCGCGAAGCACTAGAGAAAATTTTGGACGATAAAAAAAAATACGGATTAAATTTTGATGTAAAAACACTTTCCATTAATACTACGAAACAAAACATCAACATTAATAATTATGAATGTGAGTTTGAAGATTTAAAAATGTTGTTAAACGCATGGAGAGCAGAACAAAATTGCATTTTATCAGAAGTAAGTAAAACATTTTCAGCGTTTAAATTAACCAATCCAAAGGTTAATATAGTAGTGGATAGGTTAATTCCATCAAAAGATAAAAGAATAAGTGCAACTGAAGAAGTAGCAGCGGACACTGCTTTTATGGACAAAGAAGTAATAAATAAAATGAAGTTCCTTTCTAAGGAAGAAACTAAAAAACGAGAAACAATATATAAATACAATAAAACTGTTTTAAATAAATACCAAGACTATCTGATTAATAAAGAAAATATTGTAAAAGAAAACTTGACGAAAGATGAAGACTCAATAGGCTATTTAATAGATCGTGTAATAGGTAAAAATAAAGAAGGATCCGCAAGTGATATTATTGTTGAATTGAATAAAGAAACCGAGGCTATAAAAGAAAAAGAAGTTTGGAAAGAAGAACCAACACTTAGTGATTTTATATTAACAGACCTTACAGAAACCTTAGTTCATACGTATATTTTAGACACAAAAATACCATTAAATATAAGAGATATAGATAGTCTTGTGCTAACAAGTTATAAACTAACAATAACAGAGCTTTGTAAGAAAGTAAAAAACCTACAAGCAAAGTACAACAGTACCTCATTGGAAGTTTCAACCAAACAAATTTTAGGTTTATTAATTAACCAATTATCTATTGTTTGTTGTTCAGGAAAAAAGTTAGAAACACTACTTTTAGAAATAGAAAAAAGAAAGAAAAAGATTCTAGAAAGAATACAACTTTCAGAATTTGTAAAACAACATCCAGGTCTTGAACATAAAGCAGGAGTTATTCCAGGAGGAACTTTTGTAATGGTATACGTTACCGAAAATGCAGCAGATAAAAACACGTTTGATGATGTAGTGCTAAACATCGTATTTAAAAATCAACCAGTAACTTCAGATAAAGAATCAGACATTACAAATAAGTTTATAAACTCGAAAGATTTAGCTTTCAGTAAAGATGAGATTAGTTATAAAAATGGAGGAATAATAAAGCTATGGGATAAAAGTTCAACTATAGAATTTTCATTTGTAGATGCGAATTATTTCAAAACAGCACATGCAAGATATATTAGTAACAATATAGTGCTTGTAGGCGAAACATTAGCAGAAACAGTTAGTAATTTTTCAGCTTTTTTAAATGGAATTTGGATTCAAACAGGAATGTCTAAAACTCTAAAAGCTGAAGAAACAGTTATAAACGAAGACGGTTCTGTAGGAATGCGTATTACTATTAAAGACCATTTAGTACCTAAAAACAAATATTTTTTACAGGTATATAACCCTGTTGTTTTAGAAACTAACAAAAAATTATATTTCGAAGAAAATACTGTAATTAAAGAAAATGAAACACTGAAAAATACAGTAGTAGCAGATTTTTCGCTACCGTATATGTGTTGTTCAGATTGTGCTCCAGTGAATTTCATAATTCCTAAAGAGCCACCATTTTTAAGCTTGCCAGTAAGTACTATTTGTTTGAAAAAAGATATAGAAATTGACTCTTTATTATTTACTGTAAGACCATTAGATGGAGAAGTAAAAGCAAATGTGCCTGAAGGTGTGGAGTCAGGAGTTTATTTAGATGAAGAAGATAAAAGATGGAAAATTGATGTAACTAAAATAGATAAAAGTTTATTAGGTAAACCAATTAAATTTATGGTTAATGATGAGCCTACAGATTGTGAACTTATTGTATATCCAGCATTAGAGTTATTAGTTGAAGTAGAACAACCTATTGAATATAATGAGAATAAATCGAAAGCAAGAGTAACCTATGTGTTACATTGGAAAGACACTGATTTTGTAAATGCTAATTTCTTTAATAACATCAAGTACTCTTGGGACTTTATGGGAGATGGTACTAGAGTGGAACGTACACCTATAAATAATAAAGTTTTTCAAAATTATGGATTGCCAATTGATGATATAAACAATGAGATACACCCAGGATTGAAAATTTCATTAGGACCATGTTCGAAAGAAATACCTATAAATCCAATAAAATTTGATACACTAACACCATCTGAATTAGCTATTCAACCATCATATTGTATCGATTTTACTAAAGAAAAAACAGCAAGAATTCCATTTACGAATGTTAATGGAACAATAACCATTGCAAATGGAGCCATAAATGGAGTAACGATTGAAAACAATGAACTAGTTGTTGATGTAGCAGTTTTTGAAAATTATGGTCAAATAATTGAGTTTTTAGAAGATGGGCAAACAACCAATGCAAGAATCACGATTCATGAAGTTAAGCAAATAAGTATTTCAGAACGAAGTGAATCGAGATTTATATGGAAAGATGGACAATTATTTTATGAAGCAGTTTTCGAAGCTATCCTTCCAGAAGGAGTAAAACCAGAAGGGTTAAAATTCAATTGGAGTGTAAATGGTATTGAGTCGGGAGCTGAACTTTTTAATCCTAAATTATTAGTTAAAGAAGGAATAGAAAATACATATACAGTAACACTTGCAATTACTGATGGTAATGGCTGTTTCTCAACTGCAAAGTTTACAAAGACTATTGCATTTCCAGAGTTTACAATAAACATACCAACCACTTTTTGTTTAAGTGATAAAGAGCCTTATCCTGTTGCAGTAAGACCAAAAATTGAAGGAGTACAACTCACAGGTGGAAATGTAAAGTTTAATGAAGAAATAAAATCATGGGAGTTTGTACCAGCTAATTCTGGACTAACTAATTCAGGAACTGTAAGTATTGGTATTGTAGGAACATTTGTAACACAAACAATTAACCTTACAGCAACACCACAAGCAAGTTTTACACATAGTTTTGATTCAAAAACTAGAATAGTATCATTAACAAATACTTCAGAAAAGGGAGACGAGTATGTTTGGGTAATTAATGGAGTTGAAAGAGAACCTCAAATAAAAAGAACAACAATAACAGAAGACCTGAGCAACTTTGATGGAGATTCAGTAAAAGTCTCTTTAACGGTAGCAAGTAAGTGCGGAGAGCATACAACAACAGAAGTTATAGAAATAGAAAAAATACAAGATAAAACCTGTGAGGAAATAACAAAAGGAGCAATTGACAATTACTATAAATCGAATAAATTTAGTATGAATGATGGAATTGTTGGAAGTAAGGTTAACATGACTGTAGTAGTTCCTACAAATGATATATATATAAAAATAATAGACGATAAAAGCAATTCTTATTTAACTGGAAAAAACAACAATCAATTAACTGAACTGTTTTTAGATTTATTAAATAATACGTGGATGCTTTCTTTACAGAACGCTGATAATAGAGCGTTACTTGTAAAATATTATAAAGCACAGGTAAGATTATTCTTTAATATTCTTCATTGTCAAAAGCAAACAGTTTTAGAGTCAGATGAAATCAAACAAGACCTCCTAGATTTGTTAATTGAAATTAACACAGGGTTTACGGAAGGACAAATAAAAAAAGAAGAAGCTTTATTAGAGTTTTTAAGAAAATGTTCAGTAGAAATTCAAGCCGAATACATATCTAAGTTTATAAAAGAAAACTTAATACAAACCGCATAATGGCTGCCCTAGAACATACCATACAAAAAGCATTTGTTGAGGTAAATACGAAAAGTAAAAAAGTAGCAGAAGAGTGTAAAAATACTATCGAAAACTTTTTACAGAAAGAAGTATTTCCAGAAATAGAAAAATATTTTAACTCTCAAGAAATCGAGTATGAAGCAAACATTCAACAAATAGAAAATTTAAATATTGAGGTTAATATATCTAATAGCAATACATCTATAAACGATAGCAGCACAAAGAGAGAAATAAAAGAACAACTTATAACAAAGCTAAAAGCAATTTTTAAAGCACCAGAATTGCACAAAGTAACTATAAAAAAGGTTACTACAACAGAATCTAAATTAGATACTTTTTTTCACTTTTTGCAACACGGTACAACAGCTTGGTGGAATCAAAAAGAAGAGAAAAGTTTTACAAAAAAGATGTTGTTTGAAATAACAGAAAGTCAATTTTTTGAAGAGCGCTTTTTAAAATCATTAAGAGATCAAGTTCAACAGAATAGATTAATTCAACAGTTTAAGACTGAAGAATTACAAATATTATTCCTAGGAGTTTTCAGTAAACCAGAAGGATATGAGGCTTTCCTATCAACAATTAAAAAGTTTGATTTTAAGAATCATGAGATAAAAAACAGCGTATGGGAGTTTTTTATTAAAGCAACAATTAATAATGATTTTTCAAGAATAGTAGATGAAATTCTAGAAGAAATAATAATATTAAAAAGAACAACATTTCTAAAGGATTATACAGAAGAGTTAATGTTTTTTTTAGGAGAATTGATTTTGGAAAGCACAATATTTAAAAATCAAATTAATGTTAAAAAACTAAAAGAGCTTGGGATTAAAATTGATAAAAATAAACTTAAAAATGTTGATAAAAAACATCAAAAGCTAAAAGAAGGAAATATAGAAGTTTCTGAAGGGTTTGATAAAAATCATAAAAAAGATAAAGAAGTAAATACCATTCAATTAAATAAAATAGACTTTGAAGTTACCAACCATGGTCAAGATATAATTAAGGAAGAAAATCTAGAGAAGAATAAAATTGTAGATGAAAAATTAACATTTAAAAATAAAGAAATAAACAGTCTTAAATTACCTATTTCAGTTGAAGAAAAAGAGAATAAAAACAAAAAAGAAACCTTAAAGAAGCAAACATCATCAAAAGAGAAAAGTAAAGAAGTAAAAGAAGAATTAAGAATAAAAATGCAAGCGAAAAGTAAGAATCCTTATGAAGATAAAGGAGTAAACTTGAAAACGGAGAAAATTACTGACGACCAAAAGAGAGCTGAATATAAAAGGAGACATCAAGAAGCGTTAAAAAACACTTTTTCAAGTAAAAAAGAAGTTACAAGTGAGTCTAAATCACATCTTATTAGAAATGCTGGATTAATTTTATTACACCCCTTTTTAAAGCAGTTTTTCAATTCATGTGGTTTTCTAGACAATGACAACAAAATTATCAAACCCAATGAAGCAGTTCACTTGCTACATTATGTAGCAACTAAAAAAGAACAACAGTTTGAAAACAATTTAATTTTCGAAAAATTTTTGTGCAACCTACCCATACAAAGTTCTATTGAAAGAAATGTAGTACTGAGTGATGAACTTAAAGAAAAATCAGAGGAATTGTTAAGAGCAGTACTTCAAAATTGGGCGGTTTTAAAAAACTCTTCAAACGACCTATTGCGTAATGAGTATTTACAAAGAGAAGGAAAACTAGATTTAACCAAGGACAATCCTACGCTAACAGTTGAAAGAAAAACACAAGATATTTTAATAGATACCAAATTACCATGGAATTTAAGCTTATGTAAACTTCCTTGGATGAAGGAATTAATCTTTACGAATTGGTAAAATATAACTAAAACTTTAAAAGTCATGTTTAAAAGAGATAAAAAACCAGAAGCTAATAACGTTCAAGCAAAAGATAAAAAAAAGGATTTGTTTATTCAGCCGAAGCTAGCATTTGGAAGAAAAGGAGATCAATATGAAGTTGAAGCAGATAATATGGCTGATAAAGTTGTAGGAAATAATAATGAAGCTAATTCAATACAAAAAAAAGAAAATGAAGAAGAAATACAGCAAAAACCATTGGCTTCTGAAGTAACACCTTTAGTACAAAAAACGGAATCTTCAGAAGAAGAACAACCTGTACAAAGTAAACAAGAAGAGGAGTCAATTCAGAAGAAGGAAGAGAAAGAAACAATACAATCGAAGTGCGATGATTGTGAAAAAGAAGAAAAAGTACAAAAGCAAGAAGAAGAGGAAGCGGTGCAGTCAAAATCAGAAAATAACGCTTCAGCATCTAATCAACCTTCTTTTGAAAGTAAATTAAAAGGAGGAAACGGAGGTAAAAAAATGGATGGGCAAACCAAAAGTGAAATGGAATCAGGTTTTGGAGCTGATTTTAGTCATGTAAACATTCACAACGATTCAGAAGCCGCTCAAATGAGTCAAGAAATAGGTGCGCAGGCATTTACACACGGAAATAATATTTATTTTAATGAAGGAAAATACAATCCAAATTCCAAAGAAGGAAAACATTTGTTAGCGCATGAGTTAACACATACAATTCAGCAAAAAGGAATGGTACAAAAAAAAGTACAAAAGCAATCAGGAGGATCAGGAGGGTTTGACAGTACCATATCTATTAGACATAGATATTTAAAGTCGCGAGAATTTCAAGTGTCAAATGGTAATGTGACTTTGACAAGTAATGCACAATGGGATAGAGGAACAGATAATTGTGGTTCAGGAAATTACTGGGTCATTTTACATGAAAAAGGAATAATATATGATTCCAGTTATGATGAAAAAACATTTTCTGTAACTCGATCAAATACAGGTAATTGGAGCGGTTTGCCAGATGGGACTTACTATATTACATTTCATGTTCCCAGTACTAATCCACATTGTGTTTTACAAGGGGATGTAAGTGTAAGAACATAAAAAATAATGTTACCTAAAAATTTAAAGATACAAACTAGATAAGAACAATGTTTTCACCAAAAACCCAACATACCACAAAACCAATTTCTTCAAAACCAAATGGAGGAGGAAGCTTTATTCAACCTAAATTAAATGTTGGGAAACCAGGTGATAAATATGAGGTAGAGGCAGATAGAGCTGCGGATAAAATAGTAGCGAAAGGAAAAGAAACCCCAAACTCTTTTTTCGCACCAACAGTTCAAAAGAAAAATGAAGAAGAGATTCAAAAACAAGAATCTAACGAACAAGAAGTTCAGCAAAAACCTTTGGTTGATTCTATAAGTCCAGTAGTTCAATTAGCCTCAGAAAATAATCTTCAAAAGGAAGAGGAGGAAGTTCAAAAATCAGAAGATGAAAATACTCAACAAGTAACAGAAGAAAATCTACAAGCCAAAGAAGATAACACTACATCATTTAGCAATGAGTTAATTCAACAAAAACCAGAAGAAGAAATCCAAGAAAAAGAAGAGGAGGAGGTTCAAGAAAAAGAGGAAGAAGAAGTTCAGCAATTACAAATGGCTGGAGGAGACGATAATTCCTCGCTAGAAGGTGATTTGAGTAGCTCAAAGGGAGGGGGAAGTTCACTACCTTCAAATACTCAAAATGAAATGGAGTCAGGTTTTGGAGCTGATTTTAGCGGTGTACGAATTCATAACGATAGTAATGCTGTACAGATGAATAAAAAATTAGGTTCTCAAGCATTTACCAATGGAAATGACATCTATTTTAATGAAGGAAAATACAATCCTTCATCAGAGTCAGGAAAACATTTGTTAGCGCATGAGTTAACCCACACTGTACAACAAGGAGCGTCACCAGCTAATGGGGTTCAAGCTAAAATGGAGTCTGATTCGAGTATACCACAAATCCAAAAGCAAGAAGGAGAGGGTAACGGAAATCAAAATGAAGATCAGCAGCCAGATAATCCACAAAATGATCAAAATTCTAACACTCAAAACGAAAATAATCAATCACAAACAAACAATCAGCAAGGGAATCAAAATGGAGAAGGTAGTGGCAATCAAAACAATACTCAGCAATCAAATGCTCAGCAAAACAGTCAGAATAATAATCAGAGTTCTAATAATCAACCGTCTAATAATAGTCAGCAAGGGAATCAAAATGGAGGTACTAATCGTAATCAAAGCAATAACCAACAACCTAATAATCCACAAAACGACCAAGTTCCTAATACTCAAAATTCAAATAATCAACAAGCTAATAACGAACAAAGGAATCAGAATGCTGGACAAAGTAACCAACAAGGTGGACCACAAACTACTGCTGGTGATCCCCCTGTAGTGTTTCCAACTTTTGAGGCTTTTACATCATTTGTTCAGAAGAGAAAGCAAGCGGTCGAGAATTTTTATACAGAGCAAAATGCAGCCGTTGATAATTTTATAAGAATGGAGCAGGAAAGAGCAATTAATGAAGTAAATGCTCAGATAACTCGACTTCAAACTGCACAAACACAAGTTGTTGTAGGGGTTAATCGTAAATTTAATGAAGTTAAAACAGCTATTGAAACAAAACGAGCTAATGAAATTGAAAATGCTAGAGAAAATGCGAGATTAGAATTAGAACGAATAGATCAAATTACAAGAATTAAACAAGAAACTATTCGTTCGAGAGGAGAAAGTAAAGCACAAGCTGTTCTTGATGGAGCAGGTGAGCAAGTAAGTAGACTTAATAGTTCTACTACAGAGAAGGAAAATGAAGTTGGTAATATTATAAGAAGAAAATCACGCCAATATTCTGGAAGAGATAATGCAGACCAAGTTACCCAATCAGCATGGGATACTAAATCAGATACCGTTGGTAAGATCAGAGAATCTGGTAATACTATACGAGATTCAATTACTACTCATTCGAGAGACTTGGCAAGAAATTATCGGGAAGACTCTTCAAATATTGCTCTAAAATTTGGAGAAACTAGTGTTGAAGCACGTGAAAGAGTCATTGAAAATAGAGATGAAACTATAACTGCATTAAGAGATGCAGGTCAAGAATCTATCGATAGTTTGCGTACTGAGACTACCAATTTAGTGAGTGAGGTAAATCGTGGTATTAATGAGCAAATTAGTGCGCTTAGAGGAATACCACAACGAATTAGAGAGGAATTATATGATGTTGAAATTCATGTTAAAGCTAAGCTTAGGGAGGACAAGGCAAAGTCTATAGCAGATATTGATGAGTTTGCAAAGGATGTCGGTGAAATATACTGGCACAGAGACGAAGTTGCTGAAGCTCAAGAAGATTTAAATCAAGCCATTACAGACCAAGAAAATGACGTTACTACTTTTGTTGAAGATGCTAATGGAAGGCTAATAACAGGCGTTACAAGTTTTATAAACGAACTGGTTAGTACCCAAAATACAGTTATACCAAGTTTTACAAGAATACTAACAGATTACATTACTGCAGCAACCCGTTTACAAACTGACGTTTTTGGTGTTATCGACGAAGTTGTTAGAGATTCTGCGGATGCTTCACGTGCTGTAGGAGATGAATTAGAAACAGGATTTGATGATAAGATTAGCGAAGAAGAAACACGTTGGGATTCGCAATTAGATGATGATTTGCAGGATATGCGAGATCGTGTGTCAGATGGCATCTCTGAGCAGGAAAATATTTTAGAACGTTTTGAATCTAATCTGGATGCAGAATTTAATAAAGGCGATGATTTTTGGTCTTTTGTAAGAGGTGTATTTGCTGGTTTTTGGGAAGGGTTTACTAGCCTATTGAGTGCGATATGGGAAGCAATGGGTACACTTATTTTCTGGATTGTTGTTCTTGTTGTTGTACTTATTATTGTATTCTTAGTTGTTGTTGTTGGAATTACTTTGGCTGCCATTGGAAAAGTCCTTTTAATTATTGGTATTGTAATTGGGATTATTGCTTTTGTATATTTCTTAGTGGCTGCCATCGTTACAGAAGGTTTGACACCTTATGAACGAGGAAGGTTATTAGGTAAGGGATTATTTGAACTTGCATTTGGATTAATAGGCACAGGCGTTTACGCAAAATTAATGGGGTGGATACCTCGTATTGCGAGCCTTGTTACGATATTTTCTCGAATTCAGAGAATATTAATATTCTTAAGACTGGTGCTTCGATCTAAAGACTTAAAAGCTCTCATAAGAATTATTGATGCTGCTCAGGATCTTGTAGGTCTACTTAAAATTTTAGCTAAAACGAATTTTCTTGATGATATGATTAGGTTGTTAGATCAAGCAGGTGATTTAAATAGAATCATTCGTGTTTTGGTAGCCGTAGATGACGTAGATGCTTTATTCTTGTTAATTAAAAATGCCGATGATATTGGTCAGATACTCACCATGATGGAACGCGCCATAGCTCTTGGTAAAGGAAATACTTTAGTTCGAATTTTATCTGAAACAACCGAATTAACCCGATTACTTCAAATATTAGCAAGATCTGGAGATGATTTTGGCAGAGTTATTAAAGTTTTAGAAGATGCACCAGAGCTTAATCAGATGATTTTGGCTATGACTAAAGCGATTGATGAACTTCCAAGATTTTTAGCACTTGCAAGTAAAGAGGGTACGGATTTATCTGTATTAGCAAAACTTTTTAATAGTGCAGACGATACTGCAGCGCTATTTAAAACTCTTGAGGGAGCAGATGATTTAGCTAAATCGATGCGGATTTTAGATAGTGTTGATAATCTAAATACATTGCTAAGAGTTTTAAATGATGCCGATGATTTAAACAGAGTTTTACTACTATTCGACAATGTAACTGATTTTAATCTCCTTGTAGAAGTTTTAGGAAGAACTAATGAGTTACCAAAATTATTAACTTACTTAGAAGGTAGAGCTAATAATATTGATGATATTGTCCGTGCATTACAACAATTAGGAGGGGAATTGGATGATTTCCTTAGATTAATGGATGAGCCTAGTATGTCATTATTTAGAATGGATTCTTTATTATTCATGGATAATTTCACAGTAGCACGCTTTAGAACTTTATTGGCACATGCTGGAGGGAATTTAAATGAGCTATTTAGTGTATTGGATGAAATAGGTGATCTACAAAAAATGATCGATTATATTACTCACTTTACAGATTTCCAATCTTTAAAGCAAGTTGTCGATAAAGCTAAAGCTTCTAATATGACTATTATTGTAGAGTTTTTAGATGCCTGTGTAAGTGATGGCTTTAAAAACTGGGCACACCTCGAAGAGTTCTTTAATAGAGCTGTAGCAGCTGGTGTTTCCACACCAAGTGGTTGGAGAGATTTAATTAGTTATGCCAGAAATTTTATTGCAGAAGGCGCTTCCAATTTTACTGCTTATCCAGGAAGAACAACAGCTGGCACTGGAGGTGTAGCGAGTAAAGTGTTTACCCTGTCAGATGGCACAACACTTACGGTAACTGTTGAAGCGGCTGATATTTTCCATTATATTAGCAGACATACTTGGAAGTATTTTAGATTAACTATGGGTAATGTTGAAGATTTAAATGGTATGTGGCAAGTTGGAACTGGTGTTGGCGATGTTAGAAGAATAGCAACCGATTTATTAAATCATGCCGATCTCCAGACTTTTATAGGAACAATGCTAAGTGGACAAAATAGAGTTAAAACGGGTATTACAGTTAGTGGTGTTATTCATGATGTACGTGTAAATTTAAACGGAGTAAATGGCTTAGTTTCAATTTATCCAATAGGAGGAACAGGTGTGATTAGCCTATCAAAAGATATTATGAAAGCAGCAGTAAGACTTTTCTTGAGTATATAAATAAAAAAGAATACAGATATGATAACATTATGCACATTTAATCCTGATGACGATTATGACTTGAATTTTCCTGAGAGTATGACGTCTTTAAAGGACTATGTTTTAGATAAACCTTTATGGAATATGGCACCAGAGGATACTTTAATTATTTTCGACGCATTGTCTGAGGAGCAAAATATGCAAATTAACAAATTTGGACTTCTTGATTTTTTAATCCCTCAGTTAGAACAAGTGTTTATTCAATTAAAAGAAGGAAAAGATACATTACTCCGAACAGCAGGTGATTATGAGGCTACATTTTTTCTTTTTGAGCCTAAAGGTTCTATGGTGTATTTTTCAATATTAGGTTCATTTCCTAATGAACTTAATAGCTATTATCCCCTTTTAGACTCTCCATTGTATACTTCTGAAGCGGTAAATCAATATGAAAAATTATATGATTATTTAGCAGATTATAAAGCAGTTTTAAAAGAAAATCCTAATAAAAGTTTTTTAGCTAACACGATCACCAATATTTCTATGCCATTAGGAAAGCTA
The DNA here is from genome assembly GCF_059716285.2 of Tenacibaculum sp. TB-53. Lineage (NCBI taxonomy): Bacteria > Pseudomonadati > Bacteroidota > Flavobacteriia > Flavobacteriales > Flavobacteriaceae > Tenacibaculum > Tenacibaculum sp. TB-53. The sequence continues at coordinate 3,120,941 of NZ_CM202790.1, forward strand.
TTAACAGAAATTGAAAATCAAATATACTGGGCAAAAGAAACAATGAAAAAGATTTATAATCAAACCTAATAATATACTAGATTTCTCATAGAAAACTATTATTAATAAAATATGTTCGCTGCAAAAACTACTACTTTAAAACCAAAACCACCGGGACATTCTTCGCAGAATGATTCTTTTATTCAACCTAAATTAAATGTTGGGAAGCCTGGTGATAAATATGAGGTAGAGGCAGATAGAACTGCGGATAAAATAGTAGCGAAAGGAAAAGAAACTCCAAACTCTTTTTTCGCACCCACAGTTCAAAAGAAAAACGAAGAAGAGATTCAAAAACAAGAATCAAATGAACAAGAAGTTCAGCAAAAACCTTTAGTTGATTCTATAAGTCCAGTAGTTCAATTAGCCTCAAAAAATAATCTTCAAAAGGAAGAGGAGGAAGTTCAAAAATCAGAAGATGAAAAATCAATATGTTATAAATCGAACTCAGGCTAAATAATATGTGATAGAGGTAATCTAAGACATACATGTATAGAGCAATAGATGTTTAATCAATTGAACACACAAAAAACATGGATACATTAATAAACAATACAAACACAAAAACAGAACTACAAGAAGTCGTTTCTTTTTTAAGAGAAATAATTTACGCTAGATTGTCTTTAGAATTTCATGGGAATGATTTTTTAGAACTGGATATAAATTTTGAAAAGAGTAACTCTACCATAGCCTCGTTTATAAAAACTAATAAATTGAGTTATGTAGATAAAGTACTATTGTTCTTAAGTATAATACCGAATATTTCACCAAATTTCTTTAATACCATTATTTCCGATTTTTTACCCAATGGAGGAGAGCTTCCTGAGTTTGGTGGAGTAAAAGGGAAAAATCATAGAGGTATTATACCAACGGTTGAAACAGCGTTATATATCTTGGCAGGCAAAGATGTAGAAGAACGTAAGAAACTAACAAGTTTTATACTATGTGAGAGTAAACTCATCAAAAACTCCATCATAGAAATAGAAAAAATGCCTTATGGAGAGCCACAAATGAGTGGAAAAATAATTCTTGTTCAAGAATACGTGCATTTATTTTTAACAAGTAAACAACTAAAACCACAATTAAGTCAAGATTTTCCAGCAAGCTTAATAACCACAGATTTAGAGTGGGAAGATTTAGTATTAAAAGAAAAAACGCTGAATGATGTTAAAGAGATAGAAAATTGGTTAGCCTATAAAGAAGTATTAATGAATGACTGGGGTATGGCTTCAAAAATAAAACCAGGATATCGCGTGTTGTTTTGTGGACTCCCAGGAACAGGAAAGACATTAACAGCTGGCCTGTTAGGAAAGTATACAGGGAAGGATGTGTATCGAGTAGATTTATCTATGGTTGTATCAAAATATATAGGAGAAACAGAAAAAAACTTATCTAAACTATTTGATAAATCCATTAATAAAGATTGGATTTTATTTTTTGACGAAGCTGATGCTATCTTCGGAAAAAGAACCAGTGTAAGAGATGCCCACGATAAATATGCCAATCAAGAAGTGTCGTATTTACTACAACGCATAGAAGCACATCCAGGTCTTATAATTTTAGCCTCTAACTTTAAAAATAATATTGACACGGCATTTACACGTCGCTTTAATAATATTATAGAGTTTGAAACACCAAACTATGAGGAGAGGCTAGCTTTATGGAAAAACAATTTACCTAAAAACGTTGAACTTGAAGAATTAATTACTGTAGAAGAATTGGCTAAAAAATTCAACCTTACAGGAGCCAACATCGTAAATGTAATTCAATATGCGTGTTTAAAGACTATCGGCAGTAAAGGAAAAAAAATTTTAAGGCAATACTTATTAGAAGGAGTAAAAAGAGAATACACAAAAGAAGGAAAAACAATTAATATCAAACTTTAAAAAGAGCAGTAATGAAAACAATCAATCAAATAAATGGTATTCCTCTACATTATGCTAGATTAACGAATCACCCTTATGGAACAAGAGGAGAGCAACGTAATTTTTCAATTGATGAAAGTTTTTTAAGTATTTTAGAAAATGCACTTCAAGAAGTTTTTGAACATTGTCCTCTAGGGATACCTGAAGTAATTACGACTGCAGGGATTTTTGTAGACAAACCAGGACAGCATAGTCACGGAAAAGCATTTGATTTAGATGCTGTTTTTTGGAGTGATGAAACCTTAGTTACAACTAATTTTATTCATCAAAAAGAGTTATATCTTGGAATAGAGTCCTTTTTAAGAAAGCACTTTGGTATTGTATTAAATTATTATTATCCAAACCATAAAGATCATTGGCATGTTGATACGAGTGTACCTGTTGATTATAATGAAACATCAAAATCAGAAACACTGTATTTACAATTAGTTTTAAAGCATATATATAAAGAAGAAATTTTGGTAGACGGTATTTGGGGAAGACAAACTTCAGGAGTAGTAAAAGAAGTTTTTGAAAGATTAGGAATTAATACACCTATAACTACAAAAGCAAACTATATAAAGTTTTTAGATGTAACAGGAAAAATTGCATTTAAGTTATATGAAGAAAATACTTCTCCTAAACACTTGTTAAGTAACTTAACAGAAGTAATTGAAAATTTACCACAACAAAACAAAACAGCAGTTCGAGAAGCACTCAATAGTTTTTTAAATCACGAAGAAACAGCAACATGGTTGGGCGATTTTGAAGAAAATCATAATTTGGATGCTATTATAGAAGAAATTACAGACTAAAGCTTTATTTGGTAAACTGATTTTTAAACCAAACCTTTTTCCAAACTCTTTTTAAAATCAAAAAAGTAAGACATTCGGTGTATACATTAATATCTGTTGACTCGATATTTTGTGTGTCTTTTTCAGAAATATCTATACGGTATAAAAGATTTGTATAAGAATTAAAATCATGTAAAATTAATTCCTTTACTGATTTTTGAAGTTGCTCTTTTAACTCAGAAGGGGTGCTATTTGCAGAAAAATCTAAATCAAATCCAGTTAGACTAAAATCTTTGTTAAGTTGAACTATAAGTTGTTTATATAACTTTTGGTTAGCTACATTTGTTAATAGGTCGATACTGTTTTGATAACTAGGTAGCATTTTGGTTATTAATTCAACTTATAATTTATAAACTGTTCGTCTAATGCTTTTAAAAACTCACTAGACACTTTAATTTTAGTTGTTCTACTAGGTAAATTTAACTCTATTTTTTCTTCGGCATCCCAAATGGTAAAATACAAACTTTGTGAGCCTTTGTTAGTAGCAAACAAGTGTTGTAGTTCTTTTATAGTGTTGTCTTTTACTTCTTGTAGAGGAATTTTTATGGTGAGTTTTTTACACATTTTATCCATAATATCGTGTAATAGTAAAAACTCATTAAATCCAACTCTAGGTTCACCTTTCACACCTTCTTTATTAGTCCAACCAGGTTTGATCGTAGTTTTGATATATAGGAATGAATTTGGAACCAAAAAGTGTTTAAACTTTAAATAATCTTCACCAAAAATTCGGAATTCAAAACTATCGTTATAATCTTCCATTGTAAAAGCAGCCCATCCTTTACCTGCTTTTGATACACGATGCTGTACATCAGTAACGATTCCAGCAAAAGAAAGTCCTAAACCCTCATATTGAGCGATGTTTTTAAAATGTGCTAGAGAAGCGTTGCAAAACTTTAGTTCATTTTTAAAATCATCAAGTGGATGTGCAGAAATATACATTCCTACTACTTCTTTTTCACGAGCTAACAATTCCATAGTTCCCCAAGTTTCACATTCAGGAATTAAAGGTTCAGGTAAATCAACATCCGAAGCTTCTCCAAATAAAGATACCTGAGATGAATTCTGATTTTCTTGAAACTTATTTCCAAAGCGAATAGCCTTTTCTAAAAAAGTTTGTCCTTTTTCATCTTTCACATAATATTGAGCTCTGTGAGTATCTGTAAAAGAATCAAAACCACCAGCTAATACTAAACCTTCAAAAGCTTTTTTGTTAGCAACACGTAAATCAACACGTTTTGCTACATCAAAAATAGAAGTGTAATGTCCATTTTCTTTGCGTTCATCAATAATTGCTTTTACAGCAGAACCACCAACACCTTTAATTGCCGCCATACCAAAACGAACAGCGCCATCTTTATTTACAGAAAATTTAGCATACGATTCATTTACATCTGGACCCAATACCTCTAACCCCATGCGTTTACATTCCTCCATAAAAAACGAAACCGTTTTAATATCGTTCATGTTGTTGGAAAGTACTGCAGCCATGTATTCAGCAGGGTAGTGGGCCTTTAAATAAGCGGTTTGATAAGCAATCCAAGCATAACAAGTAGAGTGCGATTTGTTAAAAGCATAAGATGCGAAAGCTTCCCAGTCCTTCCAGATTTTCTCTAGGGCTTTTTCATCATGACCATTGGCCTTTGCTTGATTCACAAACTTAGGTTTCATTTTCGCTAGTACCGCAGCTTGCTTTTTACCCATTGCTTTACGAAGTACATCGGCTTCACCTTTGGTAAAATCAGCTAACTTTTGCGAAAGTAACATTACTTGCTCCTGATATACTGTAATTCCGTAGGTTTCTGCTAAATATTCTTCCATTGCAGGAAGGTCGTACTGAATTTCTTCGTCCCCATGTTTTCTTCTAATAAAAGAAGGAATATATTCTAAAGGACCTGGACGATAGAGAGCGTTCATTGCAATTAAGTCGGCAAAAACCGTAGGTTTTAACTCACGCATGTACTTTTGCATTCCAGGAGATTCGTATTGGAATATACCTACAGTTTCTCCCCGTTGGAAAAGTGCATAAGTTTCCTCATCATCAATAGGGAAATTCTCAGGGTCGAGCTCTACACCATGACGCGCTTTTACAATTTTTACTGTATCCTTGATTAGGGTTAATGTTTTTAACCCCAAAAAATCCATTTTTAATAATCCTGCACTTTCTACTACCGAGTTGTCAAACTGAGTAACATACATGTCGGAATCTTTTGCAACAGATACCGGTACGAATTTGGTAATATCATCAGGAGTGATAATTACCCCACAAGCGTGAATTCCAGTATTACGAACTGAACCTTCTAAAATTCTAGCTTTGTTAATGGTTTCTGCTTCCAGACCATTACCATTGGCAATAGCTTTTAGCTCATTTACCATTTCTATTTCTTCAGAACGAAGCTTTTCTTTTAATCCTTTCTCATCTAAAGAAAAGATTTTTTTCAATTTCATTCCTGGAATTAACTTAGCAATTCTATCGGCTTCAAATAGAGGTAAGTCAAGTACACGAGCGGTATCACGTACAGATGATTTAGCTGCCATGGTACCATAGGTAATAATTTGTGCTACTTGGTTCGCACCATATTTTTCAATTACATAATCCATTACGCGGCTACGACCTTCATCGTCAAAGTCGATATCAATATCGGGCATCGATACACGTTCAGGGTTTAAGAAACGCTCAAAAAGTAAGTCGTACTGGATAGGATCTATATTAGTAATCCACAAGCAATAAGCAACTACCGAACCAGCTGCAGAACCACGTCCTGGACCTACTGATACATCCATGTTTCGTGCTTCTCGAATAAAATCTTCTACAATCAAGAAATATCCAGGGTACCCTGTTTTAGCAATTACATCAAGCTCAAAATCTAAACGTTCTCGGATTTTATCGGTGATTTCTCCATAACGTTTTTTGGCTCCTTCATAGGTTAAATGACGTAAAAAATTATTTTCACCTCTTTTTCCTCCATCTTCAAGATCTTTTTCATCTCTAAACTCTTCTGGAATATCAAAAGCAGGTAATAATACATCACGAGCTAAACCAAAAGGTTCTATTTTATCTACAATTTCTTGAATGTTAATAATAGCTTCAGGTAAATCAGCAAAGAGTTTTTTCATCTCTTCAGTAGATTTAAAGTAGTATTCGTCGTTAGGTAAACCATAACGATAGCCTCTTCCTCGACCTTTAGGAGTAGCTTGTTTTTCACCATCTTTTACACACAATAAAATATCGTGAGCATTGGCGTCTTCTTTATCTAAGTAAAAAGTATTGTTCGTAGCAACAATTTTAATATCATGCTTTTTAGAGAATGAAAGTAGAGTTTCGTTCACAACTCTTTCATCTTCTTGTCCGTGACGCATCAATTCGATATATAAATCTTCTCCGAATTGTTCTTTCCACCAAAGTAAAGCTTCTTCTGCTTGAGCTTCACCTACATTTAATATTTTACTAGGAACTTCACCATATAAATTTCCTGTTAATACAATTACATCTTCTTTGTATTGCTCAATAACTTTTTTGTCGATTCTTGGAACATAGTAAAAACCATCCACGAAAGCAATGGAAGACATTTTTGCTAAATTGTGGTATCCCTTTTTATTTTTAGCAAGTAAAACGACTTGATATCCATTGTCTTTTTGACTTTTATTGGTATGGTCTTCACAAACATTAAACTCACAACCTACGATAGGTTTTAAAACACTTTGTGTAGGTTCTTCTCCTTTTTCTAAGGCTTCTTTATTAGCCGCTTCAGCAGCTTTGTTATGTCCTATAACAGCTTGTACAAAATGGAATGCAGCCATCATGTTACCCGTATCGGTCATGGCAACTGCAGACATATTATCTTTAGCAGCGGCATTTACTATGTTACCAATTTGAATGGTAGATTGTAAAACAGAATACTGTGTATGGTTATGTAAATGAGCAAATTTAACACCTTCAAGTTCTGCTAATCCTTCTGCGGTAGAAATTGTATTAGCTTCATCAGTTTCAGATGACTTTCTTTTGCGAATTTTTTCACTTTCCTTTTTAAGGTTTAAGTGCTTAAGTCCGATTACCTGTATTGGGTTCGGATTTGCTTCTGTATAACGTTGAAAATAATCAGAAGGAACGTCTAACTGTTCTTCTGTATACTGACGTAAACGAATTAATTCTAAGAAACATCTTGTAGTTGCTTCTACATCGGCAGTAGCGTTATGTGCTTCTCCAAAACCTGTTCCGAATAAATGATTGTGTAATTCGGTAAGAGTTGGAAGTTTAAACTTTCCTCCACGACCACCAGGAATTTGACATAATTGTGCCGTATGCTCGGTACAAGTATCCAAAACAGGTAATTCTGTTAAATTGTTTTCAACACCTAAACGATGAAACTCACACCCCATAATGTTGACATCAAAACCAACATTTTGACCAACAATAAACTTCGTTTTTTGTAATGCCTTGTTGAATAGTTCTAACCCTTCACTCAATTGAATTCCTTGTTCGATAGCTAAATCAGTAGAAATTCCGTGAATACGTTCTGCATCGTACGGAATATTGAACCCGTCAGGTTGTATTAAGAAGTCATTGTGTTCAATTAAATTTCCTAATTCATCATGTAATTGCCACGCAATTTGTATGGCTCTAGGCCAGTTGTCGGTATCGGTTATTGGAGCATTCCAGCTTTTTGGTAATCCAGTAGTTTCGGTATCGAAAATTAAATACATGGGCAAAATTACTTATTGAAGTGTTTTGGATAAAACAAAGTGTAAAAATACGAAGAATTTACATTGTTATTAAGAGAAGTTATTAACGAGTGTTTTTACTTAATGTAAAGGCTTGAATAGCTGATTGTAATCAGTAAATAGATGTTAAGTGTAGGTTAATTTTAAAATAAAAATGAAAAAAAGTGATTGATAATCAATTAATAAGATTACATTTGTACTTTAATATAATATTTTTTACAATGAAAGAAGGAACAGTAAAGTTCTTCAATGAATCTAAAGGTTTTGGATTTATTACAGAGTCAGGATCAAACACAGAACATTTTGTACACGTATCAGGTTTAATCGATGAGATTAGAGAAGGTGATACTGTTGAGTTTGAACTTAAAGAAGGAAAAAAAGGATTAAACGCAGTTAGCGTTAGAGTATTATAATATACCTCACAATTTATTTTTCTTAAGAGCCTGTTTAACAGGCTCTTTTTTATTTTAATAAAAAATCTTTTTAGGTGTTATTTGAAAAATATTTTATAATTTTGCGCCCACTTATTACGAGATAATAAGATTTATTAATAACCAAGGTCGCGAACCTTAAAAATTAAAATTATGCCTGTAAAAATTAGATTACAAAGACACGGTAAAAAAGGAAAACCATTTTATTGGGTAGTAGCTGCTGATTCAAGAGCTAAAAGAGACGGTCGTTTCTTAGAAAAAATCGGAACTTACAATCCAAATACTAATCCTGCAACTATCGATTTAGATGTTGACGGAGCTGTAAAGTGGTTACAAAATGGTGCTCAACCAACTGATACTGCTAGAGCTATTTTATCTTATAAAGGAGCTTTATTAAAGAATCACTTAGCTGGTGGAGTTAAGAAAGGTGCTTTAACTGAAGAGCAAGCAGAAGCTAAATTTACTGCTTGGTTAGAAGAAAAAGCGGCTAAAGTTGCTGGTAAAACAGAAGGTTTAGCAAAAGCTGAAGCTGACGCTAAAGCAAAAGCTTTAGAAGCTGAGAAAGCTGTAAATGAAGCACGTATAGCTGCTGCAACTCCTGCTGTAGAGGATAGTGAGGATGCTGCTGCTGAATCAGGTGCTGATAGCGAAGAATAAAAACTGTACTACGATGATGCAAAAAGAAGATTGCTTTTATCTTGGCAAAATCGTTAAAAAACATAGTTTTAAGGGTGAGGTAGTTATTAAGTTAGATACTGATGAACCCGATCTTTACGAAAATTTGGAATCAGTTTTTGTCGATTTAGGCAATAATCTGATTCCTTTTTTTATTGAAAAATCTTCCCTGAGTAAAGGAACTATGTTTAGAGTGAAGTTTGAGGATGTTGATACGGAGGCAGATGCCGAAGCTATTTTACGTTCTGAAGTTTACCTGCCATTAGATATGCTTCCTAAACTTTCTGGAGATAAATTTTATTATCATGAAGTGATAGGTTTTAAGGTTGTTGATACTTCTTTTGGAGAGGTAGGAAATATAGTAAGTATTAATGACTCTTCAGCTCAACCTTTATTTGAAATTGATAGAGACGGAAAAGAGATTTTCATTCCTATGATTGATGACTTTATTAAAAAGGTAGATAGAGATACTAAAACTATTGAAGTTAAAACACCAGAAGGGTTAATTGATTTGTATTTGAGTTAAAAAACATACTCAAATACACAATCTTCCCCGTCTTCAAAAACTTGTTGCATCCCAATAAACTCAAAACCTAGGTTTTTTAATAGTTTTTGAGATTTTTCATTTTTTGGCATCGTCAAAGCTAATACTTTGTCTTGTTTGAATTTAGTACGGACGTATTCAATAATTAGTTTTGTAGCCTCTGTTGCATATCCTTTACCTCTTCCTTCTGGTAGAAATGCGTACCCAATATCAATAAAATCTAACTTGTCTCTTTGCAATGCTGTAGAGGCTCCAATGGGTTTGTTGGTTTCTTTTGAAATAACCGTGAAAAAACCAAGTCCATTTAATTTAGAGTTTTTAAACAAAGTATCCTTTAGGTAGATACGGGTTTCTTCAATAGATTTTAAATTTTTATCTCCTATAAATTGAATCCAATCAGGATCATTAAATAGTTGAAAATAAAAAGGTGCATCGCTCACTAGAGCTTCCTTAATAATTAGTCGTTCGCTTTCTAATAACATAGCCTAAATATATAATTAAAAATGTACTTTTGCGAAGCAAAAAAAGAATAAAATGAGTTTATTACAAGAATTACAAGATAGAAGCGGAAATCAATGTGAATTATGCGGATCAAAAAGCGATTTGTCAATTTATGAAGTACCACCAATTTCAACAGGAGGAGTTGATGGGAGTTTGTTGGCTTGTAGTACTTGTATTGAGCAAATTGAAAACTCAGAAGCTACAGACGCTAATCACTGGCGTTGTTTAAATGATAGTATGTGGAGTGAGTTTAGAGCAGTGAAAGTTGTGGCTTGGAGAATGTTACACCGTGTCAAAAAAGATGGATGGTCACAAGATTTGTTAGATATGATGTATTTAGAAGATGAAGAGTTACGTTTTGCAGAAGCTACAGGTGAGCATTTAGATGAAAGTGAAAAAATAATTCACAGAGATGTGAATGGAGCTATTTTACAAGCAGGAGATAATGTTGTGTTGATTAAAGATTTAAAAGTAAAAGGTTCTAGCATGGTAGCAAAGCAAGGAACTGCTGTACGTAGAATTTCGTTAGATCCTGAAAATGCTAAATATATTGAAGGTAAAGTGGGAGCACAAACTATTGTGATTATTACCGATTATGTAAAAAAAATGGCTGAAAAGGAATAGTTTTTTATATTTAGAATAAAATGTCTGCTAAATATTACAAAGAAAAACATTTACAAGCAACAAGATATAAAATAGAGAACGTTATCAGGCAGCAAGATTTTTTGTTAAGACACAGATGGAAAGTAATTGCTGCTGGTATTGTTTTTAGCTTTTGGGCTCCAACTTATGGTGTGGGGCATTCTTTTTCTAATAAAAAATCAATGCTGCAAAAAACAGAATATAGTTATTTAAAGTTAGTAATGCTTTGCGCAACTATTTATATGATTTTCTGCATTCTTTATCATTTTTCTAGCAGACATCAGGATAAGAAAAAACTAAAAGAATTGAAAGAGTTAGAAAAAAGATTGGAAAAAGAAATTTCGGAGTTAAACTAACTTTTTATTTCTCAGTATTATAATATACTTTATAATACTTCATTTTCTTGTCTTCATCGTATCCTTGTTCTAAATATTCAGCAGAAGCATCAGGAGCATCAACATCAATTTTAATTTGAATATTGGTGTCTAATTTAATTTCAGTTTTAAACTTACTTTTTTCTTTCTTTAAAACAACATCAGATACTTCAAAATTATTACGAATTAGTACATCGTTTAATTTTTCAAAGTGCTGCTTGTAATCCTCAAAAAGGTCTTTATGCTTGTCTTCTTCAAAAATTTCATCTTTGAAGCCATGATAATCTACACTTTCATGTTCTTTAAAATAATCAACAGTATTAGCTAAGAAATTACTTTGTTCTTGTTTTCCAAATTCAGGTTTTATAACCTCTTCAGAAAACTCCTTGCACATTTCTAAGTAATTCTGAGTGTGTAAGTTGCGATCATCAGCATATTTTACACTTAAGAAGTTTTTAATCCAGTATTGCGCATCGTATTGGTTGTTATCTACCGATAAAACTACAGTTCCTTCTGCATCAGTAGAGTTTAAAATTAAACATCCCTTATCCAATCTTTTTGTTGAAATTCCTTTTTGAACTACTACATCAAAACTATCATCATCCAAGTAAGTCTGAAAGAAGTCTACTTTACTTTCAATTTTAAAAACACCAACGGCTTCAGTTAAAACATCTTTGTATTCAATACCTTCAAAATAAGCTACAATTACATCCCCCGTTTTAATATTGGCAGAGTTTGATTGTTCGTATAGGTGATTAACAATATTTTTAGAATGTTCAATAAAAACTTCGTTGCTATCATCTTCAAAAATATCAGAAGTATATTTATTGATTTCGTTTAGACGAACATCAGCATGATGACTAAAGCGGTAACTCTGAGTAACTGAACCGAAAGGCTTCAGTAAAAAAGGGAGTAACAATTCGTAACTTTCTTCATCAAAACGCACTAGACTTTCAGAAAAGGCATTCTGCCCGCTATTGTATTTGTTAGCTACTTTGTGAATAATACATTTGTTAATTTCGGTACGAGTTCTTTTAATCATCTTCTAAAAAATTGGAAGACAAAAATAGAAAAATTAAAGTTTCAATTTTAATTGTTCTGGCAACAATTTAAATGATTTTCGGTGATAGGGAGTTGCTCCAAATTGACGAATAGCTTCGCGATGTTCTTTTGTAGGATATCCTTTGTTTTTCTGCCAGTTATACTGCGGAAATTCTTGATGAATTTTCTCCATATACTCATCACGATAGGTTTTGGCAAGTACAGAAGCAGCTGCGATACTCATAAATTTAGCGTCGCCTTTTACAATGGTTTTATGTGGAGTTTCTTGATAGGGTTTGAACTTGTTTCCGTCAACAATAATAAACTCAGGTTGTACATTTAATTGTTCTATTGAACGATGCATTCCAGTAATAGATGCTTGTAAAACGTTTAGCTCATCAACCTCTTCTTGATGTATAAAAGAAACTCCAAAAGCTAGTGCATGTTCTTCAATATAAGGTCGAAGTTTTTGTCGTTTTTTTTCAGAAAGTTGCTTGGAGTCGTTTAGCAATTCATGCTGAAAATCACCTGGTAAAATTACAGCTGCTGCAACTACAGGTCCTGATAAACAGCCTCTACCAGCCTCATCAGTACCCGCTTCTAATTTATACCCGCTATAGTTTAATTGCAACATGCTACAAATTAACAGTTTTCAAAGAAATTAATCGCGATTTTTGTCGTTAAATTATTTTACTTTTGTTGTTATGAAGAAAAATTTCTTAGTATTTTTTTGTTTGATAAGTGTTCAGATAATTTTTGCCCAAATAAGAACAGTTGACGGAGGTTTTGGAAAAATTCCAGGAAGAGATACAGATTCATTGCCCGATAATGAGATTAATGTAAAACTTAGTGGAAAAACTAAGTACACTGATTATAAAATTATATCACATAAAAATGATACTACCATTGTAGATACTACATTAACAATTCAAAAAGAGTATAAGTTCAATTTCTTAAGAAAGGATAATTTTGAATTATTGGCTTTTCATAATCAAGGACAAACTTTTAACAATTTAGGGTACGATTTTATTAATATTTCTAAGTTTCCTAATATAGGTTTTAGAGCAAAAATGTTCAATTATTTTGAAATTGAAGATGTGAATTATTACCATGTGCCCACCCCTACAACAGAAATAATGTATCGTACAGGGTTAGAGCAAGGTCAGGTATTGGATGCGCTTTTTACAACAAATTTTTCTAAACGATTTAACGTTTCGATAGCTTATAAAGGACTTCGTTCTTTAGGGGCTTACAGGCGTTCTTTAGCTAGTACGGGTAATTTTAGGGTTAGTTTTAGTTACGAGACTCCTAAAGGACAATACGGGATTAGAGGGCATGCTGTAAATCAAGATTTTTTTAATCAAGAAAGTGGAGGACTAACCGAAGCTTCTTTAGATGCATTTTTAGCAGATGATCCTAATTTTAGCGGAAACAGAGGTAGAATGGATGTGAATTTGGGTAATGCTGAAAGTACTTTAGATGCTAAGAGATTATACTTTGAACATACTTTTAAATTACTTTCTTCAAAAGATAGCGTGAGTCAAAAAGACTTTTCTAATTTAAAACTTGGGCATTCATTTACTAGAGATTCTAAGTTTTATCGATTTACTCAAGGTACAGCATCAGATATGTTTGGTGATGCAAATATTTCGAGTAACATTAATAATAAAACTATTTATTTACTATATAATAATCAGTTTTTTTTAGATTTTAATTCAAAATATGTACTAGGAAAATTTCGTGTAAAAACAGAATTATCAAACTATACATATGGATATGAAAACTTACAGAATAATACAGTTGGAATTACAAAGAATAAGCTGAAGGGAGATGCAATTTCGTTTGGAGCTGATTGGAATGGAAGAATTGGAAATTTCCATGTAAATGCTTCTGGAAGTCTTACACCAGGAAGTGGTCGATTGTCAGGGAATTATCTTTCAGGAGAAGCTTTCTATAAAAAAGATAGTGTACTTACTGTGAAAGGGAGGTTAGGAATAAGTAACAAATTACCTAATTTTAATTTTTTATTACATCAAAGTAGTTACGATGATTTTAATTGGGAAAATAATTTTTCTCAAATAGGGACACGTACATTGGGAGGGGTTATTGAGTCTAAATGGGGAAATGCTTCGTTGGATATCACTAATATTAGTAATTACACGTATTTTGATGAAAATGGTCAACCGAAACAGTTTTCAGGAGATGTAAACTATTTAAAGGCAAAGGCATCTAAAGAATTTACCTTTGGAAAGTTTGCTTTAGATAACACTTTAATGTATCAAAAAGTAGCAAGTGGAAATAGTGTTTTTAGGGTTCCAGAATTTGTTACTCGTAATACACTTTACTATACAGATGAATGGTTCAAAGGAAAACCTTTGCTGGTACAAATAGGAGCTACATTTAAGTACTTTTCAAAATATAAAGCAAATGCGTATAACCCTTTATTAGCTGAGTTTACTTTACAAAATGACACAGAAATAGGATATCCTACAGTAGATTTGTTTTTCAATGCTAGGGTTCGTAGAACTAGAATTTATTTTAAAGCAGATAACATAAGTTCTTTTGTGTTAAAAAAGAATTATTTTTCGGCTCCGAATTACCCGTATAGAGATTTCGTAATTCGTTTTGGAGTAGTGTGGAACTGGTTTATATAAAATGAAAGAAAAGCTGCGAAAAAATTGGAAGTTGTTTTTAATAGCAAGTTTAACCTTAGGTTTAGCACCTTTTAGACCACCACATATTGTTGGAAAGTTACAATGGATAGCAGGAGGGAATGCCTTTTCAGGAGAGCACGCTATGCAGTTTATGGATTGGTTTGATGTTTTTTTGCATGGAACTCCTTGGGTACTTTTAATAGTATCAACTTTATTACATGTTTTCAGGAAAATAGAGTTCCATTTCAGATAAAAAACGTCCTTTAATACTGCTCTCTCGTTTCCCAATTATTTCAAAACCATTTTTTAAATAAAAAGCATCCGAGTTTGGGTCTGATAAAACATTTAATACAGCACAAGAACCGCCTATACAAGATTTTTTTACATGTTCTAGTAGTTTAGAACCAATTCCTTGGTTTATAAATTTAGGGGAGACAAATAAAAAATCTAAAAAACTTGTTCTGATATTAGCTCGATATAAAACGTAAAAACCAGCTGTAGTATCATTAACTTGAAATTTATAAATATTACAGTTGGTAAACATTTTAGGGGAGACTGTTAAGTCGTTTTTCCACTCTTCCATTTGTTCTTTGGAATATCCCCAATATGCTTTTGAACTTATGGCAATTTCAGTTAATAAGTTAGCGTCTTGTATTTGAGCTTTTACAATCATAAAAAAAAGAACCTCACGAAAGGTGAGGTTTATAAACGTTATTATTTAGAAGCTAGTTGTTTTATTTTAATTCTGAATGCAGCAAATAGTAATGTTGTAAAGGGACTTAGCCAATTAAACATGGCATAAAAAGCATAATCTATAACAGGAACACCTAAAACACCAGAATGATAAGCTCCGCAAGTATTCCAAGGAATTAAAACAGAGGTAACAGTACCAGAATCTTCTAAAGTTCTACTTAAGTTTTCAGGAGCCAACCCTTTATCTTTATAAGCTTGTGCGTACATTTTTCCAGGTACAACAATTGCTAAATATTGATCAGAAGCGGTGAAATTTAAACCTATACATGTACCAACAGTACTGGCAAATAATCCGAATACTGAATCAAATAAGCTTAACATAAAACTGCTAATTTTAGCTAAGGCTCCAATAGCATCCATGACCCCACCAAAAACCATTGCTAATAAAATTAACCATACGGTTCCAAGCATTTTTTTCATACCACCGGCAGTAAATAAATCTTTTAACACTTCATTATCAGTAGTTACAGAGGTTTCTATGGTTATAGCTTGCATTATTCCTCTGTAGGCAGATTCAAAATCTAGCTTTTCAACTCCAGAAATTTGAGAAACAACATGAGGTTGAAAAATCAAAGCAAAAGCACCACCAAATATGGTTCCAGCTAAAAGAGCGATTAAAGGAGGTGTCTTCTTAATAATTAGAACTAAAACTAATACAGGTACAAGAAATAACCATGGGGTTATATTAAAAGCTTTGTTAATGTCGCTAAGCATTTGTTGAGTATTCGCGTCACCAGTTGTAGTTTGGGTAAATCCTAAAATAACAAAAAAGATAATAGTTACTATAAATGTAGGTACAGTAGTATAAGTCATATATCTTATATGTGTAAACAAATCTGTTCCAGCCATGGCTGGAGCCAAGTTTGTAGTGTCTGACATTGGAGACATCTTGTCGCCAAAATAAGCACCAGATAAAACTGCACCAGCAGTCATACCTAAAGAAATACCTAAAGCTTCACCAATACCAATTAAAGCTATACCTACTGTTGCAGAAGTTGTCCAAGAACTTCCAGTGGCAACAGATATAACTGCACATATTATTAAACAAGCTACTAAAAAGATAGTCGGGTTTAAAATTTGAAGCCCGTAATAAATCATTGAAGGTATAATACCGCTTACAAGCCATGTTCCTGCAAGCGCACCTACCATTAACAAAATTAAAATAGCACCTGCTGTTGATTTTATGTTTTCAGCAACTTCTTCAATCATTCTTTCGTAGGAAACTTTATTTTTAAAACCTACAATAGCCGCAACAGCTCCACCTAATAATAAAATAAATTGATTACTTCCACTTAAAGCATCGTCTCCAAATACATATACATTATATGCAAGCATACCTATTAAAGCGAAAACAGGAATCAAAGCTTCCCAAATACTCAACTCTTTATTTTGAATTATTTTTTGATTTTCTATTTCAATTTTAGATAGGTTTTTGTCGTCTTGCATGTATGGTATTTTTTTCGGCTTGTAATGTTACGATTTTGTAGAGAATTACACAAATCGAATTAGTTTACAATATTTTTTAAAAAAAATGGAATAGAAATACTACATAAACAAAAATGTCATTTTAAAAAATGTGAAATGATTTAGTGTCTTTCATTTTGTTTAAAATGATAGAATCGAGAAGATATTATAAGTGTTTTACAAAACACCTACTTTTTTCATGCAAGTTTTCATCATTTGATAGGTGCGCTCTATGTCATTATCTAATCCAATAGAAAAACGAATTAATCCATCGGTAAGTCCCATTTCTTTTTGTTCTTCTAAAGGAATTTCTGATGACGTTGAAGTCCCTGGAGCTGAAAATAAAGTTTTATAAAAACCTAAACTTACAGCTAAGTACCCTAGATTTTCATCTTGCATTAATTCCATTAAAGCATTGGCTTTGTCTAGAGATCCAGCATCAATAGTTAGCATTCCTCCAAAACCATATTCTTCATTCATCATTGATTTAAACACCTTATGAGAAGGGTGTGATGGTAATCCTGGGTATACAGTTTTTAATCCGTCAGCTTCAAACTTTTCAGCTAAATAACTCGCATTTTTACTGTGTTGCTTTACTCGTATATGTAAAGTTCTCATGTTTTTCAGGATTGAAGAAGCGCGTAAAGAGTCCATAGAAGCTCCTAATAACATACTTGCCCCATCAATTACACTTTTTTGAGAATTGATAAAATCTGCAGTTCCACAAATAACTCCTCCCATAGTGTCAGAAGAACCATTGATGAATTTTGTTAAACTGTGAATAACAATATTGGCACCCAATTGAGCTGGAGAAATTGATAGAGGAGAAAATGTATTGTCAACTACCAACTGTAAATCATGCTTTTTAGCTAATACTGAAAGAGCTTTAATATCTGCGACCTCTAATAACGGATTGCTTACAGTTTCGCAGTAAATCATTTTAGTATTTTTGTTAATGGCAGCTTCTACTCTGTCTAACTTTGTAATGTTTACAAATGAAGTTTCAATTCCTATTCTTGGAGTAAAGTTTTTAAGAAAGGCATAAGTTCCTCCGTAAATAGTTCTACTTGAAACGATATGATCTCCAGCCCCACATATTTGTAAAATAGTAGGAGTAATGGCTCCCATACCAGTAGCTGAAACATTAGCAGTTTCAGTACCTTCCATAGCAGCTAAAGCTTCAGATAGGTATAAGTTTGAAGGAGATGAGTGGCGAGAGTATAAATAACAACCATCTGTATTCCCTTCAAAAGTATCAAACATAGTCTTTGCTGATAAAAAAGTATAGGTAGAAGAATCTGAAATAGAAGGGTTAACTCCTCCAAATTCTCCAAAGTACTGTAGATCTTGTATGTTGTTTGCAGGTTTAAATTTCATATCGATTAAAGTTAATTATTAGTAAACTACTAAGTTCTGTTTTAGTTGTTTAAAAATCAATACAAAGCGGTTTTTGTAGAAAATCACACTAATTTTATGTTTGTATTTAGTTTTTTATTAGTTTGTGTTCAGATAAGTTGTAATAAAATAGATTTTTTTTCAGATGAAGTTAGATAATATAGATAAGAAGTTATTAGGGTTACTTCAAACAGATAGTAAACAAACAACAAAACAGTTATCATTGCAATTAGGTCTTTCTGTAACAGCTGTTTATGAGAGAATAAAGAAGTTGGAAAAAGAGAAGGTCATTAAACAGTATGTTGCGTTGCTAAATAAAAACAAAATAGAAAAATCATTTTTAGTTTTTTGTCATATAAAGTTAGAGAAACATAACAAAGATTATATAGCTCTTTTTGAGCGTGAAATTAAAAAATTAGAAGAAGTAACAGAGTGTTTTCATGTAAGTGGAGATTATGATTATGTGTTAAAAATTTATGTAAAAGATATGGATGCTTATAGAGAGTTTATGATTAATAAAATTACAGCATTAAAACATGTTGGAAGTACTCACAGTATTTTTACAATAGGTGAGGTTAAAAACTCAATAGCAATAGCTTTATAAAATATTTTGTTGATTTTTATAAAAAGAATCAGCCTGTAGCTTCATAAGGTTACGAGCCATCTTTTGTTTATAATTGTAGAGTTCTTCTTCTGTTTTTAAATCAGAGTATATTTTGTTGTTGAGGTCTATATCAGTGTGTAAAATAGCTTCTCGTTGATGAACTTGTTGTTGAATCCAAGTTTTAACTTGAGATTCATGGTTTTCCAATTTATAATCGTATTCACTTTTTGAGCTAATAAGTTTGGCAAAAATAGGAGCAGTTTC
Organism: Tenacibaculum sp. TB-53; assembly: GCF_059716285.2. Taxonomy (NCBI): domain Bacteria; kingdom Pseudomonadati; phylum Bacteroidota; class Flavobacteriia; order Flavobacteriales; family Flavobacteriaceae; genus Tenacibaculum; species Tenacibaculum sp. TB-53. The sequence goes on from NZ_CM202790.1 coordinate 3,139,799, forward strand.
TATTGCTAAAAATAGTAGGAAGATAAAGAAAGAAGGTAGCCAAGGTAGTTTGTTTAAAGCATTAACACGAGCCATTAATCCATCAAAATTAGAAATAATAGGTTGTGTTTGTGTTTCTTTTAATTTTTGACTTTCGATCAAATTAGCAATAGCAGCTTCTTTCTGTTTTATTTTTTCGGTATTTTCAGCTTTTAATTGATTAAGTTCTGCAAGGGCAGTATCGTGTTTATCTCTTTTTTCTTTGTAAACAGGTCCTCTGCCAATTAATTTGGTGCCTTTTCTTCCTTCGGCTTCAGCTATATAGGTTTCATATAATTTATTTACCTCGCTTTCTTTTGTTGTGACCTCATCTTTTAAAGAAGTGATTTCAGAATTAATTTTTGTTATTTCAGGAGTGAATTGTTGTGCAATTTGAGTTTTGTTATCCAAAGTCATCTGATTTTTTTCAGTCAGTAATACTTGATTGATTTCCTTTTCGAAAATTTTTAATTCTAATGGTTTAGAAATCACCACAGCAATTATCATAGCAAGTAACAATCTAGGAAGTATTTGTATAAGTTCTTTTCGTTTAGACTCTCTTTTTTTAATAGTAGAAACAATAAATCTATCTAAATTAAAAATGAGTACCCCCCAAACAATACCAAAGAAAATAGCGGTGTAAATATTATCAAAAACTGTAAATAAAGCATAAGCAGAAGCAATGGTAGCCATTAAAGCAGTGAAGAAAACGGTAGCACCAATACCAGCATATTTGTTTTGTTCACCATTAGCACAATTTTCAAGCAAATCTAAATCAGCTCCAGAACAAAGAAGGAAAAATCGTTTTAACATAAAATAAGCTTATAGCTTAATAACGACAGATTTAGGATTTTGTTACAAAAAAAGCCTCATTTAAGAGGCTTTTAACAAGTATGTGTTTTGAATATCAGTTATTTGTTGCTGGTTACATATACTAACCCTGTACCATCTTTATTTTTTTTAACATCAACTTTTCTTATGTCTTTAGGTGCAATTTTGTGTAATTTTTCTTTAGAAATAAGTTTACCATCTAAGTAATATTTTATATCAGAGGTGTTAATGTTATTTGTGTTTTTAGTAACTTTTTTGCTATAAAACTTGATGATTTTTTTGTTGTTTTTAGCTTGTATTAAGGTTCTTAGTCCTTTTTTATTTTTAATTAACTTAATAACTTCATTATAATTCAGCTTTTTGTTATCGAAATAGAAATCAGCATTTTTGTTTTGATATATGTATTCGATAGCATTTATTGAAGGAGGTGGAATGTTTGAGGTTTCTTCTTCTCTAATAACTTCATAGCTATGGGGTGGAGGTGGAGGTATGTTTAAAGCTTCACCTTTTATAACAATTCTACTTGTAGGGCTTGGAGGTGGAGGGAGTTGTTCCTTTTCATTCTCTGTTAATTCTGAGATTTTTTTAGTTATTTTATTTCCTTTTTCATCATGATAAGTTATTTCCGCGTCTTCATGATTAATACTTTTTTTATAAACTGTTACTGATGAAGGAATTGAATCTTTTGAAGTTTCAGTAGAGAGTACATGTTTTTTTGTTGTTTCTGCTTCAACTCTTTCAGCAAAGAGAAAAGCGAATCCTGCTATTACTGGTATTACTGCCAGTTTTTTTAGCAAAATTTTGGTACGAGAACTTTGTTTTGTCATCATTAATAATCTTTTTTTAGTTAATAAATAATTCAAATTACTGGCCAGGTAATATTCGTTGTTCCAAGTAGCTCTATTTAATAGTAAATACTGATACTTAGTAGTGTTTTTATGTGTAGTAATCACTTTGTTGTCTGCTAAAAACTCATGATTTAGTTTTATTGCTTTTTTAAGAAATATAAATGTTGGATTGATCCAAAAAATAATTTGTAAAAGTTCAATCAATAAGATATCAAACGTATGCTTTTGCAAAGCATGTGTTAATTCGTGGGTATAGAGTTCAGTTTCTATTTTGTTTGTGTTATATTCTTCTTTATTGATAAAAATGTAGTTCCAAAAGGTATGTGGGCTAATAGCATCATCTACTAACACAAGGGTAGCTTTGTCTTTTTTTATTTTTTTATACTGTTTTATCTTTAAGAAGATATTAAATAGGTTTTTTGTAAAGCGGATTAATAAAATGATAGCTACAATTGTATATCCAAGAAATAAATATTGGGTATAGCTAATTTCTTTAACAGGATTTACATCCAAATTTGAATCTGTAATCAAGGAAGGGACAGCCTTTAAAGTATTCGGAATAGTTTCTATATAGATCTTATAAAAAGGAGCTATAAACGAAAATAATACACTACCTAATAAATAAAACCGATTGAATTGGTGCATTTTTTCTCGTTCTAATATCAAATGATAAAAGAGAAGCAGCAATGCTAAACAAATTCCTGATTTGATAAAATACGTTATCATTATTGTTGCTTTTTAATTTGCTGATCGATAATTTTTTTCAAATCTTCCAATTCAGAAACCGATAAGTCTGTTTTTTCGGTAAAGAAAGAAGCGAATTGACTAGCGGAATTGTTAAAAAAGTTTTTAATCAATCCGTTTACATGCTTTGAAAAGTAGTCTGACTTTTTTACTAAAGGAAAATATTCTCTTGATTTTCCATCCAATGTGTAATCTACAAATCCTTTATCTTTCATTCTTTTTAATAGTGTAGCAACTGTAGTTGTGGCAGGTTTTGGTTCAGGAAATTCTGCTAAAATATCTTTCATAAAAGCTTTTTTTAGTTTCCATAAATATTGCATCACTTGTTCTTCAGTTTTCGATAATTGCATTTCGATAAAATTTGAATTGTATTCTACAAATGTAGAAATAAATTTTAATTCTACAAGTGTAGAGTTTGAAATATTGCAAAAAAAAAAATAGCCTTGAAACTTCCTCAAGGCTATTTTTTTGATGTTATTAAGGGTGAATTATTTTGATAATTCTGTAAAATATTGATAAAAATACGGAATGGTTTCAATTCCTTTTAAGTAATTCCACACTCCAAAATGCTCGTTTGGTGAGTGAATGGCATCAGAATTTAATCCGAATCCCATTAAAATAGTTTTACTTTTTAATTCTTGTTCAAATAAAGCAACGATAGGAATACTTCCTCCACTACGTTGTGGAATAGGAGTTACTCCAAAGGTTTCTTGGTATGCTTTACTTGCTGCCTGGTAACCAATATTATCAATTGGAGTTACATATCCTTGTCCTCCATGATGAGGTTTTACTTCTACTTTTACTGATTTAGGAGCGATACTTTCAAAGTGTTTTTTGAATAATTCTGTAATTTCTTCCCATTCTTGTCCTGGTACTAAACGCATCGAAATTTTTGTATAAGCTTTTGAAGCAATCACAGTTTTTGCACCTTCACCAGTGTATCCTCCCCAAATTCCGTTTACATCAAGGGTAGGGCGGATAGAGTTACGTTCGTTGGTAGTATAACCAGCTTCGCCATGCACATCATCAATATCTAAAGCAGCTTTGTATTCTTCTAAAGAGAAAGGTGCTTTTGCCATTTCATCACGTTCTTCACGAGATAATTCTTCTACTTTATCGTAAAAACCAGGAATGGTAATATGATTGTTTTCATCGTGTAATGAAGCAATCATTTTGGTTAAAATATTGATTGGATTTGCAACCGCACCACCATATAATCCAGAATGTAAATCACGATTAGGACCTGTAACCTCAACTTCTACATAACTTAAACCACGTAAACCAGTGGTAATTGAAGGAATGTCATTAGCAATCATTCCTGTGTCAGAAATTAAAATTACGTCGTTGGCTAATTTTTCTTTGTTTCTAGGAACGAACCACGCTAAGCTTTCTGAACCTACTTCTTCTTCACCTTCAATCATAAACTTAACGTTACAAGGTAAGTTTCCTGTATGGGTCATGTATTCTAATGCTTTAACATGCATGTACATTTGTCCTTTGTCATCACAAGCACCTCGAGCAAAAATGGCTCCTTCAGGATGTATATCTGTTTTTTTAATCACAGGCTCGAAAGGAGGAGAAGTCCATAAATCGATTGGATCAGCAGGCTGCACATCGTAATGACCATAAACCAAGACTGTTGGTAGATTAGGATCTATTATTTTTTCTCCATAAACAATAGGATACCCAGGAGTTTCGCAAATTTCTACTTTATCACATCCCGCTTTTTCTAAACTTTCTTTAACCGTATCAGCAGTATTTAATACATCTTGATTAAAGGCTGGATCAGCACTTACTGATGGAATTTTTAATAAATCGATAAGCTCATTAATAAAACGATCTTTATGTTGAGCTATATAATCTTTTACGTTTTGCATGTGTTGTATATTAATTAACATCAAAAATAAGAAAAATAGTATACTTCTTCTTTGTAGTTTGCAAGTATTGTTTATATTTGCATCCACAATTTCAAAAGTACGCGGGCGTGGTGGAATTGGTAGACACGCTAGACTTAGGATCTAGTGCCGTGAGGTGTGAGAGTTCGAGTCTCTCCGCCCGTACTTAATCAAGATGCAATTAGCTTATTTTTAGTTAATTGCATTTTTTGTTTCTTAAGGTTTGCACACTATCTGCACATTTTTTCTGAATTATTACTTTACTGTAGGTTTGTAATTAATTGTTTACAATGAATATTGTTTTATAATAAGGTTTAAATCGAGTAAAATAGACCTTAAATAAAACTACAAATGTGGGGGATTTTGTAACTTAATTAATAGAATAAGAAACTCTCCCCCACATTTGTATATTAATAATTATATGTATTCTACAAACTTTGCAGAAAAAATAATTAACTATTTTTTTTCAGAATCTATTAATAAAAAGAGGACAAATAAGCTTCTTATAGTACTAACTGAAAGTAAATAAATTAACACAATCAAAGATTTAAATACAAAATAATTATTCAGGTTAGCAGATGACAATGTAATGATGTAAGATATTATAAAACATAAAACTAACTCTATAATCGCTATTTTAAATACTTTAACTATGGCTTTATAAATACCGACAGAGAATAGAAGTTCTAAAGGGGTTTCAGAATTTTTAGGTTTTTTATTTAATACGTTTGAGCGAATTGATGCTATAATAGTTAATGAAGCAAGTATGAAACCTGCTAATGAAATTGAAGCACCAATAATATTCTCAATTATAGTGATGTGTTCTGTTTTGGATTTAAGAATGAAATCAAACAAGCTTAATTTACTATTTAGTAACCATAAGCATCCAATAACAATGGTATCAATAAGCAAAGCATATTGTAAATAATAATCTACAAGTTCACGATATCTATTGGAGTTTTTTGTCATTTAATTCTTTTAACATTTGTTGAAACATGTCATTAGATATTATAGTTCTATATTTTTTTTTCCTTTCAACTCTAATTTCACTGTTTACTTTCTCTAAAAGTAAATCAAAATTCTCTAATAAATTATCTTTTTCTCCATCTTCTGCTTTTAAAGACAGTTTGTTAAATAAATTTTTATTTTTTGGAGATTTAGAAAAATTTCTAATTATATTAAATACTGATTGTTTAATAGCTGATTCTTCAGGAGCTTGTTTATAATCAAATTTAAGGGTTAAAGTAGCGTATTCACTTGAAAAGTGTTCTATTGAGTAGTTTACTGCACTCCAAATTTTTTGATCAACTTCTTTTATTTTTGCAATATTATCTTTGTGTACCTTAACAATAAATTCTGAAAAACGATTTACTCTATCTTTAAATGTTTCTAATTCGTCTTTAACAATTGGTTTAAAACCAACTCTTTCTAAAACGTTTTGATCTATACCTACACGTTCGATATAATTTACTAAGTCGGTAATTTTAGAACCATAATGGTTGTATTCTAGAGCTAGAAAAACTTTTCCGTTCTTTCTGTAGTCTAAAATGAAATGAGTAGTTTCAACTAGTCCTTCCTCTTCTTTTGCGTCAATTCCTTTGGTTTCGTCAGTTTCAGTATTCATTAATTCAGGAAGTAAATCTTTTCTAACACACCTCATTTTAGCTTTTATAAGGTTGTTTTTATTTTCAATTCCTTGTATAAAAACATACTTATTACCAAATCGTTGGTATCTTATTTTTGCTCTAGTTTTTGCTAATCTAGTTAAGGTTTCAAAGAAACTTTCAAAATCTGAATCTTCCGAGAATGTTAATTCTAATTCATAATAATTAACTTTTCTTTTCACTTTAATAATTTCTCCTCTAGCCATTTTTGTTTGATTAAAATTTTATTTTTACTAGGACTGGTTTTGTTTGGAATTATTGTTTACTACTTCTGATTAAACACTTTGTTGTATTTTTCGAAATCGAATTTTGGATGTTTTTTTTCTATAAATTCTTTTAAATATCTATGATCATCCTTTGCTTGATTTCTAGAATATGTTTGAGAATTTTTTCCTGACAACTCACATAGTGTTTTGAATTGTTCAAGATTAAATATATCTAAGTTAAGTTTTAAAATGTTTGAGAATATTTTATCACCATCATTGTAGTCTTTTGCTATGCTATATCTCCAAGCAATAAAATCGGCTATCTCTTTAGAATACCCTTTTGAAATTCCAATTTTGATTAATCTATTATAAGCTGAAATAGGAGCACTAAATGGAAAATTGTTAAATATATCCTTAGGTATTATTTCTCTTAACTCTGTTAGATGTTGTGTGTAATTTTCACTCATAAACCATGCTACAATCTTTGCACCATTATCTTTTTTTATCATATTAGACATGATTAATTTAACATGATCATTAAACTCAGGTAACATGAACTCGTTTTCAGAAAGGAATATTATTAGATATTTTACATTTTTTTCATCATTTTTAATATTATTAAAATATTCTTTCTCTGATTTAATTTTTTCTATACAAATTGGTGTGTTTCTTTTGTATAAGAAATATAGTAGTTTGTAATTAATTTGCCTATTTGATTCAGATCTGTCATCATCCAGACGATAAATAAACTTCCATAAATCCCTAAATATTGTTGCTTCAACCGATTCGTTAAGATTGTTTAAGTATTTTGATTCTATATATCGTTCAATACTTGTTTCATCTATTAAAATATCTTTTTTTTGTTCTATATCTTCTAAAATTGTTGAGAGTATTTTTTTTGATAACACAGGAGGCTTAAGGAAGAGAGACTCAAGCATGTTTCTTATATGGGATGCGACAAGCTCTTTGTTAGGAGTATAAAGTTTATCTTGTTTATCTATAACAGGGTGAGCACATAGATGTCTGTCGTTTTTCAAAGCTTGTATATGAGCATAATCTACGTTATCTAATAAACTAGTTCTGTTTTTTACTTCTTCTATTATTCTTTGTTCCCATTCTGAATTTTTTGGATTAGTCTGTTGAATGGTTTTGATGTTATCAAGAACAGTTTTAGCTGTAGAATCTGCGTAAACTTCTTCAAGTACTTCAAGTTTAATTAATATGTCATGTATCACGACAGAATATAATGTAACTATAGCTGCTCTATAATTTCCATTAAAATAGGAACTAGAAACTTCCTTGAAGTATTCTTTTGTTTTTTTTGAATTAATTTTTGTGGTAGCATTTTCTATGCTATAATCTTTCATTTAATTTGAATTAAATTTAGTTGTTTAAATGAATTAACAAGCTAAAATTATTATCAAACAAATTTAAAGGATAGGAATTTAATACAGATGCGGAAAACCGTAATTAAAGTAAGGTTTTTCCGTAATCTCATTATAATCAGTTACAAATGTGGGGGAGAGTTTCTTATTCTATTAATTAAGTTGCAAAATCCCCCAAATTTCTATGTGAATTTCTTCAATATTTCACTTGATTTAAGGAGAATAATAAACACCTACGATTAATCGTAAATGTTTATTTATATACTTGTAAGTTGAATAGGCTAAATAAAAGATCTCTAAATTTTAACTAATTTAAAAAAATCTTCAAGTTTAAGATTTCTTGCTTCACAAATCTTGAATAAAGTTTTTAAAGGAATTCTATATCCTTCCTCTTGAAGAATCTTTCGTACAGTCTTCTCGTCAATATTATGGTCAAGACCAAAGTTTCTATTAGACTTACTTGGTTTAATCCATTCTTTAGCTATGTAATTGCAGACTTTCTTATTTACATCCATAAGACAAATGAATGTATAGTTGAAAAAAATAATGCGGACGAACAACCGCAAAAAGAAATATTTCTTCTATATTTGAGCGAATTAAAATAAAATCTTATGAAAAAATATTTAGCAAGTATTATGATTGCTTTTCTAGTGTCGTGTGGAACAAGTACAAAAGAAGAAACCCCTAAGGAGAGCTCTGAGAAAGATAACTCAACAGAGAAGGTTATTCAAGCTGAAAAGGAAGAAGAATTAGCAAAGAAAAAACAAGAAGAAAAGAAGTTAGAAAAGCTTCGCTATTACATGAATAACTCTTCTGTAACAGATGAAAATGGAATAAGATATAACTTGTCTATTAAGTCTAATATAGTGTCTAAAAACGCCTTATATACATCTGAAAAGATACATTATGAGTATCGTTATGATAAGTTTGATATAGTTGTTAATTCTTATGAAATAAACACGGTGTTTAAGTTATATGCAAATGGAGAGTTAAAAGATAAAGTAGAATTAAAAGGTTTTCTGTTGGAGTCTAAAAGAAGCGATACAGATGATATTTTTGCATATTGTAATGATAGTTACACATATTACCCAAAGATTGAAAATAAGGATATTAGGAAGCGTAAAGTTTCAAAATTTACAGGGGCTAATTGTGGTTTAGGGAAGGAGATAAATAATAAGGTAATAAACGCTAGAATTAAAGCTGTAAAAGCTTGTAATTTTTAACTCAAATAAATGTGCAAATCCTGGGGATTTTCCCTACTATTAATAGAATAAAAACCTATCCCCAGGATTTGCAGTTAAAATTTTAAGAAAATGACCCAAATTTGGGTCATTTTTCTTTCTAAGGAGTTAAACCTAACTCCTCATATTTTTCAATTCTATAGAGTAATTTTTTTTTCTTGATTTCCTAACTCCCGAAAATAAATTAAAATAATTAGTAAGCAGGTAAGAATTATTAGAATTAAAGCTGTAAAAGCTTGTAATTTTTAACTCAAATAAATGTGCAAATCCTGGGGATTTTCCCTACTATTAATAGAATAAAAACTAATCCCCAGGATTTGCAGTTAAAATTTTAAGAAAATGACCCAAATTTGGGTCATTTTTCTTTCTAAGGAGTTAAACCTAACTCCTCATATTTTTCAATTCTATAAAGTAATTTTTTTTTCTTGATTTTCCCAACTCCCGAAAATAAATTAAAATAATTAATAAGCAGGTAAGAAACACTAGAATTAAAGCTGTAAAAGCTTGTAATTTTTAACTCAAATAAATGTGCAAATCCTGGGGATTTTACCTACTATTAATAGAATAAAAACTAATCCCCAGGATTTGCAGTTAAAATTTTAAGAAAATGACCCAAATTTGGGTCATTTTTCTTTCTAAGGAGTTAAACCTAACTCTTCATATTTTTCAATTCTATAAAGTAATTTTTTTTTCTTGATTTTCCCAACTCCCGAAAATAAATTAAAATAATTAATAAGCAGGTAAGAAACACTAGAATTAAAGTTGTAAAAGCTTGTAATTTTTAACTCAAATAAATGTGCAAATCCTGGCGATTTTACCTACTATTAATAGAATAAAAACCGATCCCCAGGATTTGCAGTTAAAGTTTTGTTAATTTTTCATGCTTTTCATAGGAAGGAATTACGTTCTTTAATTGGTTGAGATAGTAGGGTATTCAGAAATAATTCCATTAAGAATCAACAAGAAAATTTTTATACAGTCATTTCATACAGAAACACGTTTGAGGAAAAGTAAGCCTTAAACATAACATGAACGTAATAATAAACAAAGTCCTAGTTTGTATAAATAAATTTACTTAAAAATAAATTAGTTATTATTTTAATAATTAATCTTTCAATTCCTAATGATTTTAATCATATTTTTAATAAACAAGAAGTTTAAAAAAACATGCAAATCCTGGGGATTTTCCCTACTATTAATAGAATAAAAACTAATCCCCAGGATTTGCACGTTATTTTTACCTACTTTCCTCCGTTTTTCTCTTTTTCAGACTTTATAAACTGAAGTAAATCAGTATATCTTTTACGATTTTCTTCACCTGATTTCATTATAATAGGCTCAAATTCAGGAACTCTATCCAAAAGTTAAAAGGAAGAGTCGAAACAACTACTGAAACAATATAAAGGTGTTTTCTAATTTTTAGAATATAACTCTTTAAATTGTTTAGCATAATCATAGGATGTCTTATCTATGTAACCAAGAAATGTTTTTTCACTTCTATGACCTGTAACGCTCATGATTAAATAGTTTGGTAGCTTTCCGAAGTTGTTCGTACAGAAAGTTCTTCTACAAGTATGAGTCGAAATTAATTTCCATTTCTCATACTTACCAAATTCTTTACGTTTAGTATCTTTATTAAATAGAAACCCTTCGGTTAATTGATTAATTCCAGCAAGTTTACATACTTCTTTCATGTATTGATTAAACTTCTGTTGGCTAATCTTATGAGGAAATCCATTTGATATAATTTCTTTTACTTCTTCAAGTACAGGAATAGTAACTAAATTCCCCGTTTTTTGTTGCTTTAATTCGATAACTTCTAGGTCATTTCTAGTATGAAAATTATCTAAAGTTATGTTGAGTAAATCTCCTGCTCTTTGACCTGTATAACAGCCTAAAAGAAGCCATTTACGGGCGTTTTTAAGGCTTTTTAAAGGAAGTTCTATATCTTTTATAGATTCCAATTCTTCTGGTCTTAAAACGATTATATATTCGTTTTTTGTCTTGTATCCAGAGACTTTAAAGAGCTGTGAATGTGTTTCTAAACCATTAAATTTAGCGTCGTTACAAAGTGTTTTAATTACACTTAACATTCTGCCTGCATAACCAGAAGCATATTTCTTAATATCAATCATCCAATTAACAAAACGGTTGCTAAAATCAAGATTTACATCTTTAATTTTGATAGCTTCTTTTCCTTGAAATTCTACTAAAAACTTTTTTAAGATTTTAAAATCGTCAATTCTTGACTTAGATAAACCAAAAGTTCCTTTAGCATTTTTAATAGTCGATGATTTATTTATGTAGTAATCTACATAATTAACTAAAGTTAAAGGAAGTTTATGTTTTGTGTTAGTAGTTCTATTAAAAAAGTTGTTAATACAGTCTTGCAACCAAAGTTTATTAATGTCAGTAACTTCAAAATCAATATTGAACCTATTATAAACGAATTCTTCAAGATTAATAATAGTTGATTTTACTTTTAAAGATTCCTTACAGTTCGCCTTAGGGATATTTTAATTGCTTGTTTTTAGAATCAAACCAGTAACTTCTTTTCGATTTAAATTCGGTATTAATAAAAATATCGAGTTTATTGTTTTTATCCTTATGAGTAAATCTCATAGTTAATGAACCAAAGTCTTTTATAGACCTAAAAATAAATTTAATTGATGCCATTTTTTGCACACTATTTGCACACTAAAGCATAAAAACAGTTAAAATGTGGTGATTTAAGAATGTTGTGAAATTAAGCCTGTTACAGTCTTAACCCCAATAAGTACGCGGGCGTGGTGGAATTGGTAGACACGCTAGACTTAGGATCTAGTGCCGTGAGGTGTGAGAGTTCGAGTCTCTCCGCCCGTACTAAAAGTCGAAGAGAAGTCTTCGACTTTTTTATTGGTCTCAGTTTATACCACTTGATTAGATTACTTTTAGTTATGTTAAAGGTGTTACCTTTTTTATGACAAAAGTCTATAGAAAAAGGTTATCATCCATATGTTAACTTGTTGTTTAGTTTAAGGAGGAGATAATTCTAGGGCATTTTTAAATAAAAGCTTTTGTGTTATTGAATAGTTATATAAAAGTGTTTACATAATTTTTTCCAAAAAGTAAAAACAAAATACCATTGGTTTTTTCGCCTACTTTTTTGCGGATAATTGAAAAGGCTTTTGTTATTTGTGCTTCAACAGTTTTAATAGATATATTTAAGTATTCTGCAATTTCAATGTTGGTTAAACCATCTTGTTTACTTAATAAAAAAACCTGTTTGCATTTTGGAGGTAAATTTTCTATTTCTCTTTTAACCAGTTTTATTAACTTTTCAATACCAGTTTTATCATCTTCTTCTAAAATAATATCCAAAGCATCAATATGTTTTTTCTCAATTGCCATAGTAGATTTCAACTTGCGATACTGATCAATAAATTCATTGTAAACTAATTTATAGAGAAAACTTTGTATAGCAAACTCGCTTTTAAGTTTGTGTCTTTGTTGCCAAACACGAATAAACACATTTTGCACAATATCTTCGGCAAGATTGTGGTCATGTGATAAGCTAAAGGCATAAACACATAATTTTTGGTTGTATTGTTCAACTAAAAAAGTGTAGGCTTCTGTTTTCCCTATTTTAAGGGCTTTAATTAGTGATGCATTATCTGTTGAAAAATATGGCATTTTATAAAATTTCTTCTGCAAAATAAAAAAAATATTAAGAAAAAGTTAGGGTAAGGTAAAATAGGTTCGTAATACTATAAAATAGTAGAGTTGAATGATTTCTCCAGAAACCGAAAAAATAATAGTAAAATACCTTATCAACCAAGCAAACTCAAGCGAGTTGGATACTCTTTCACTATGGCTTAATAATCCTGATAATATAAAATTGTTTAACGATTATGTAAGAACTAATTATGCTATTAACTATAATATGAAAAAATATAATTCTGCCCAAACTAAGGCAAATTTGTTACGGGTTATTAAAATAGAAAAATCTGCAAATCGTTTGGCTAAGATAAAAATGAACCTTTTAAAATATGCTGCATTAATACTCATATTTTTATCTATAGGATATGGTTATATACAGGGTTATTTTACAAGTGATGACAAACTTATTCTTCCTGAAGAAAGCATAACGCTTCAGCTAAACGATGGTAATATTAAAGTTATAAATGATGATGAGGCAGTTGAAGTTGTTGAGGTTAATGGACGTGTTATAGGTGTTCAATCAGGAAAACAACTAGCATATAATAGCAATGATGAAAACGATACATTGATTTATAATACCCTAGCAGTCCCTTATGGGAAAAGATTTGAAGTGCAATTATCAGACGGAACAATAGTAAGTTTAAACTCAGGATCATCGTTGAAATATCCCGTTAATTTTATAAAAGGAAAAAATAGACATGTATTTTTAAGTGGTGAAGCTTTTTTTAAAGTGGCAAAAGATACTAAGCATCCGTTTATTGTTAGTGCTAATGAAATTGATGTGCGTGTGTTGGGTACTAAATTTAATATATCGTCTTACCCCGAAGATAATAATATAAACACAGTATTGGTTGAAGGTTCAGTAAGTACATATAAAACAGGAGAAACCTATAAACCTGAAAGTGCAACTTTACTAAAGCCAGGTAATAAAGCCGCCTGGAATAAAATAAATAAAACTATACAAGTTACAGAGACAGATGTAGAAACGCATTTAGCTTGGATTAGTGGCAGGCTTATCCTTTATGAAGTTGAGTTTAGTGCCATATTAAAAAAATTAGAGCGACAGTATAATGTAGAATTCATAAATAACAATACCGCCTTGAAAAACAGGTTTTTTACAGCAAAATTTGATGTTGAAGATATTGAACAGGTTATGGAAAGTTTAAGTTACTCTGGGAAATTCACATATAAATTTGATGAAAATAAAATAATAATTAATCCATAAAAACTGAAAATAATATGATAAAAAGCTAACTAAAAATTAAACCTCAGTATAAAAAATAAAACCGGAAAATGCTGCAACATTCTCCGATTAAAAAAGTGATTCAAATGTCTAACACAATTAAATCAAACCAAAAGTATGAAAAAAATCATCATTGGGATAAGTGAAATACGATATCTCCCCAAACTAAGTTTAAAAATGAAGCTCACATATATTTTGTTTTTTTTAACATTGTTTCAGGTTCATGCCAATACATATTCTCAAAATGTAAAAGTTACTTTAGATTGTAAAAAAATGAAGCTTGAAGATGTTTTAACTGAAATTGAACAGAAAACAGGGTTTAAATTTCTTTATGAAAATAATGTGTTCAAAAAACATAAAACTGTAAGTATTTCATCGAACGAAGAAATGCTTTCTAAAGTATTAAAAAAGCTATTTAAAAAAGAAAGGATTGATTTTAAAGTAGCCGATAAACAAATTATTTTGTTTCCCAAGAACAAAAGCTCTTTGTTTATAGAAAAGTTTAAAAATTCTGTTAGTAGGTTATTTCAAGAATACATAACAGGAAAAATAACCAATGCTTATGGTGAGCCATTAATAGGGGCAACTGTTATATTAAAAGGGACAGACATAGGAGCTAGTACAGATTTTGATGGTAACTTCAGAATCGCTTTAGCAGAAGATGCAAAAACATTAACCGTTTCGTTTATAGGTCATGAAACTAAAGATGTCGAAATTGGTAACAGAAAGGTTATTAATATTCAATTACAAGAAGCACTTGAAAGTCTTGAGGAAACAGTCATTGTTGGATATGGTAAAGTTAAACGCCAAAACCTAACAGGTTCAGTAGGTACTGTTGATGTTAAAAGTATAACCAATCAAGCAGCTACAGTTAATTTAGACAATGCACTACAAGGTCAGGTTGCAGGTGTTCACGTAACAAGTTCTTCTGGGCAACCTGGAGCGGCAACTCGAATTAGAATTAGAGGTAATACGTCGTTACTTGGGTCTAATCAACCATTGTATGTTATTGACGGTATTCCAGTGGTACCGAGTAGTAATATACCTAAAGGGGGATCAGAAGGAAATAGGTTAGGTAGTGAGCTCGATAATGAGGGTATCAGTACACCTATTGGTAATATTAACGCATCAGATATAGAGTCTATTAGTGTTTTAAAAGATGCTTCTGCTGCGGCTATTTATGGCTCACGAGCAGCCAATGGTGTAATTATTATAAATACAAAACAGGGTGTTTATTTTGGTAAAACTAAGTTTGAGGCTGATGTTTCTGTAACTACACAAAGTGCAAGGACTTTAGAGGTCTTAAATGCTGCTCAATTTAAACGAGCTTGGACAACAGCTGTTGAAAATGGTACAAGAAATGATGCTTTTACTAGTGCAGTTTTAGATGGCTCTTATTTTGGCAATGCAGATACTAATTGGGAAGAAGAAGTAAGTCCGGGTGCACCAGTTTCTACCAGTTACAACCTAAGGGTACTTGGTGGGTCAGAAAAAACAAGATATTCTACATCTTTAGGAATTAACACACAAGATGGTGTTTATAGAAATACAGGTTTTGACAGGTACTCTTTTACATTAAATTTAGATACAAAAATTACAGATAAATGGAAGTTTGGAACCAAAGTAAACCTGTCTTCTACAGAACAAGATGCTGCAGATGGAGGGCTTACTCAACTTACTTATGATTTTAGACCAGATCTTCCTGTATTTGATAAAGAAGGAAACTACTCTTTCTCAACTCAATATAGTATGGAGAATCCAGTAGCACGCTCTAAAGTAACTAATAATAATAAAACATTCTTATTATTAGGTTCTTTATACACTCAATTAGAGCTGACTGAAGGGTTAGATTTTAAGACTTTTTTTTCGGTAAACTACAATTCAGGCAACCAACAAAGCTTCTATCCGCTTTTTACATTTATAGGTGGTTGGGATAGAAATCAAGGTAACGGTAATGGCTATGCCCAAGAAAGTAGGAGTAGAAGTGTAAATACTATGTTGCAAGGAACATTAACTTATGATAGGTTATTTGGAAAACATAATATTAATGCAGTTTTAGGAGTGTCTTTTGAAAAAAATAAACGTTCAAACATAAAAGGTTGGGGAGAAGGATTCTTCAATGAAGTTTTAACCAATATTTCAAACGCTACTGTTTTTACAGATGCCTCTTCTTATGAATCTGGTTCTGGATTATCTTCTTATTTTGGAAGAGTAAATTATGATTTTGATAATAAATATTTACTAACCTTATCTGGGCGTATAGATGGGTCATCAAAGTTTGCACCAGATAATCAATATGCTTTCTTCCCTGCAGCAGCCGTTGCTTGGAGAATCTCAAATGAAGACTTTTTAAGTAATGCCTCATTTATTGATGAATTAAAGTTAAGAGCAAGTTTTGGAACAACAGGACAGCAAGATTTTGGAGATTATGCATGGCGAACACTTTTTGAAGCTGAAAATTATGGGTCAGATCCCTCGGTAATAATTACTCAATTAGGTAATGCTAACTTAAAATGGGAAACAACAGAACAATTAGATTTTGGTTTAGACTTTTCTTTTTTTAAAGGGAGGCTAAATGGAGGAATAGGATATTATTCCAAAGAAACAAAAGACGCCCTTTTTACAGCTATTACACCTGGAAGTACCGGGTACAGAACTATTATTGGTAATTTAGGAGATACCAAAAACACAGGGGTAGAATTAGAATTAAAAGGAGATGTGTTCAAAACTGATGATTTTACTTGGAATTTGTCTTTAAACGTGAGTAAAAACGAAAATAAACTAACCAGAATTTCTGATGATTTTAAAGATGAAAATGGTTTTTTAACAGGTTTTCCTGGTGGTGGAAGGCTAAAAGAGGGAAGTCCAATTGGTTTAATTTATGGTTATGTATCTGAAGGACTTTTTCAAGATCAACAGGTTATTGATGATTTGAATGCGGCATCACCAACAGGGACTTATCAAAATAGTCAAACATCACCTGGAGATATAAGATTTAAGGATTTAACAGGACCTGATGGAACTCCTGATGGTAGAATTACTACTTTAGATCAGGAAGTTATTGGAGATACTCAACCCAATTTCTTCGGAGGTTTCAATAATACATTTTATTACAAAGGATTTTCTTTATCTACATTATTTACGTTTTCTGTAGGGAACGATATAGAAGCATTTAGCTTAGCGAGAGGGACAAATTTTGCAAGTACTTTTATAGGAGAGAATAAAGATACCAGTATTTTAAATGCATGGACACCAGATAACACAGATACAAACATTCCGAGGCTGGTATATTTTGACCCAAACAATAATGACAGAACATCATCGCACTACGTTTATGACGCTTCATATTTAAGATTAAAAACATTAAACTTTAGTTATACGTTTCCTAAAGAAACCTTAAATCAACTTAAGTTTTTCGATCATATTTCTGTTTTTATCACAGCTCAAAACTTATTTACAGTAACAAGTTATCCAGGTGCAGATCCTGAGGCTTCTAATTTGTATAATAATGATATTAGTGCAGGAAGAGATATTAATCGTTTTCCTATTGCAAAAGTATTTACTACAGGTGTAAGAATAGGGTTTTAAAGAATTATAATTATGAGAAAAATAACAGCTTATATAGTTACATTATTTATAATGTATTCTTGTGAATTAGTAGATGTATTAGAAAATGATCCGCCAAATAATTTAGTTGCAGAGAATGTAGTGAAAAGTGAAGCAGATGCCAGAGCATTATTAAATGGAGCCTACACTACAATCACATCAAGAGTTAACGATAAATATTATATGTTTTCAGAACTCATACCAAGTGCTATGATAGGTACAATGAATCAATCTGGTTTTGGGGCAGCTCATGGGGAATTTGCAAACAATAATGTACAGTTTGATAATATTTATATTAGAGACTTTTGGATGATGTTTTATAAGGTTATGGATGTAGCCAATAATACTATTTTGCAAACCACAGAGCTTTCAGGTGGCTTGATTTCAGAAACATCTAGAGAAGAGATTATTGGAGAGGCTCTTTTTTTAAGAGCGATGACAACCTTTGATGCTTTAAGGTATTTCGGTCAATTTTTTGATGATAATAGTAATTTAGGAATTATATTACGTACAGAACCATCTAACTTTGTTACTAGAGATAAGTCCAGAAGTACAGTAGCTGAATGCTATACTCAAATTTTAGCAGATTTAGATGCAGCAATTGCCGATGCACCAAACTATTCGGTAAGTTATTACGCATCAAAAACTGCAGCTAAAGCCTTAAAAGCAAAAGTATTGTTGTATCAAGGAAAATATTTAGAAGCTGCTACTTTAGCAGATGAGGTTATTAATGATGGTACTACTGGTTTAGAGCCAGATTTTGAAAGTGTTTTTAGTAAAGGTTTAAATTCATCTGAAATGATTTTTATGACTTATAGAGATGAAAACTCAGACACAGAGGATAATAATCGAAAACGCTTTTACCCAGGTAGAACGTCAAACAACACATGGTTTGCTACTTTAATGGATACAGATCCAAGACAACCATTTACCTACGATGGCACCACTGTTTTAAAAACTAATAATGCAGATGTTTTTAGGCCAACTTACTTTTTACGTTTAGCTGAAATGTACTTAATAAAAGCTGAAGGGTTAGCATTTAGTGGAGCTACATTACAAGATGCAAGTGCGCCATTAAATATAATAAGGAATCGTGCGGGGATTGGTGATACACCAGCTACAACTTTAGATGAGCTGAAAGATGATATTTTTAATGAAATAACCAGAGAGCTTGCCTTTGAAAATGGTGCTGAATGGTTTGCTGCTATTCGTTTTGATAAAGCAATGACCTTAAAAGCTTCCATCACAAGTTCTAACCAATACATTTTACCAATTCCTGAAGAAGAAATTAATGGTAATGGGGCGCTTACTCTTGCAGATCAGAACCCTGGCTATGAAGGTATTTAAAAAATGAATTATTGAGTTAGTTATTTTTTAGTAGTGCCTTAAGATTTCCCCTAAGGCTTAGGGCGCTATTTTAAATTTTGTATGATATACAAAATATTAACAGAGATCTCAATAGCTCTCCAGATTTGAATTCTAAAAGATTTTTTATGAGTCAAGGGATAGAAATCTAAGCTTCAAACTTGCTTGGCTTATAATAATACTCATGATTTCTTTAATAGGTTATGTGTTTTACTTTCAACTAAAAAATAATATTACCAGAACTAAAATACAAGATAAGGATAGCTATTCTTTTTCAAAGAAATAAAGCTAAACATAAATATAAATATAAAAAATGAAAAAAATAACGATAATATTTACGGCAATCATACTGTTTTTCAGTTTTAACAGCGTTGCACAAATTAAAAATTTAAACAAAGAGATTCCTATAGATCCGACAATTAAAATAGGAAAGTTAGACAATGGTTTAACCTATTATATAAAGCATAATGCTAAACCAAAAAACAAGGCAGAATTGCGTTTGGTGCTAAAGGCGGGTTCTATTTTAGAAGACGAGGATCAGCTTGGGCTTGCTCACTTCGTAGAACATATGGCATTTAACGGTACCAAGAGTTTTGAAAAGAACAAACTGATTGATTATTTACAAAGTTTGGGTGTTGAGTTTGGGGCAGATTTGAATGCTCACACTGGTTTTGATGAAACCGTTTATAAACTATCAGTGCCGACAGATGAGGAAATCTTTAATACCAGTTTAAAGGTGTTACGCGATTGGGCAGACGGTATTACTTTTGAAGATGAAGAGATTGATAACGAAAGAGGCATCATTGCAGAAGAACTTAGAGCTAGAAATGGAGCAAGGGCACGTATGTATTACAAGTCTATTCCACTTATTACTAATAATTCTAGATATGCAGAACGATTGCCTATTGGTAAGTTGGACGTTATTATGAATTCCGAGTACGATGCCATGAAACGTTTTTATAGAGATTGGTACCGTCCAGATTTAATGGCACTGGTATTGGTTGGTGATTTTGATGTGCTTGAAACTGAAGAAAAAGTAAAAGAACTGTTTAGTAGTATGGAGCCTGTAAAAAAACCTAAAAAAAGAGTATACTATAAAATACCAGAAAATAAAGCACCCGTAGTTGCTGTAGTTAGAGATAAAGAGGCTACAGGTGTAGAAGCTTCTATATATATTAAAAAAGAAGAAACTGAAGTACAAACCTTAAAGGATTACCGACAAGAGGTTTTAAAACGTTTGTATACGGGGATGTTGCGTCAGAGGTTAAATGAAATCAGTTTACAACCTAATGCACCTTTTCTAGGAACTTCTGCTGGTATAGGGAACTTTTTAGGTAACATGGATAGTTATTTTTTAAGAGCGAAGCTTAAAGAAGAAAGAATTGAAGAAGGTATTGAAGCGTTGTTTACAGAAAGCGAACGCGCAAAAAAACATGGTTTTACCACGTCTGAACTAGAACGATACAAAGCCTTTTTATTGAATAACGCAGACTTGCGTCAAAAAGAAACAGGAAAAATACCTACAAAGTATTATACTGAGCAATACATTGATAATTTTACCGATAATAAGCCTATTCCAAGTGATACTTTTGTGTATCAATTTTATAAGGAAGTATTTCCAACCATTACTGTTAATGAGGTTAATAAAGTTAGTAATCAATGGGTAAGGAAAGATAATATGGCAGTTGTTTTAAATGCTGTTGAAAAAGAAGGTTTAAAACTGCCAACTGAAAAAAAGATTAAGAAAACTCTTAAAAATGTAAGGAAAAAGAGAGTAGAAGCTTATAAAGATAAACTGCTCGATACTCAATTAATGTCCAATACACCTAAACCTGGAAGAGTTGTAAGCGAAGTGTATAATGATAAAGTAGGTGTTACTACTTGGAAATTTGCAAATGGTATTACTGTTATAGCGAAACCGACAAAGTTTCAAAACGATTTAATTTCCATGAATGGATTTAGACCTGGAGGAAGTTCGGTAGCTCCGAATTCTCTTTATGTTTCTGCTAGAAACGCAGGTGTTATTATTGGTTCTAGTGGGGTTAATGGTATTTCTGAGATCGATTTGAAAAAGCTAAACATGGGGAGAACATTAAAGGTAACACCGCGTATTAATTTTTATGATGATTTGTTCTCTGGTAGTAGCTCTTCTAAAGATTTAGAAAGAATGCTACAGATGGTCCATTTGCATTTTACTAAGCCGAATAAAGATGAGGCTGTTTTTAATGCAAATAAGGAACATTTAAAAAACTTATTCAAAAACCAAGATAAAAGTCCGGGAAATGTTTTTGAAAAAAAGATTAGCGAGTTTATGACCAATAGTCATCCTAGAGCCATTCCGTTAACCGAAAAGCAAATTGAAAACGAATTAAACCTTGATGATACTTATAATTTTTATAAAGAACGTTTTGCTTCTGCCAACGGATTTACTTTTGTTTTTGTAGGTAGTTTTGAATTAGAAAAACTAAGAACTTATGTAACACAATACTTAGGAAGTCTTCCATCAAATTTAAATAAAAAAACTACTTGGAAGGATATTGGATTAAGATATTCAGAAGGGGTAATTAAAGAGACAATTGTAAAAGGTGTTGACGATAAAAGTCAGGTAGATATGCGCTTTACGGGTCCCCTCAATTTTTCTTTAGAAAAAAAGAAGGAAATAAGCTTATTAGGTAAACTCTTAAAAATTAAACTGACCGAAGAACTGCGTGAAAAAATGGCTGGCGTTTATGGTGTAAGGGTTTCAGGATTTGCTTCAGATAAGCCCTACGATTGGTATAGAATGAATGTAAGGTTTACTTGTGATCCAGATAACGTTGAAAAGTTAATTGCAAAGGTTCTTGAAGAAATTGAAAAAATCAAGATTGAAGGAGCTACTAAAGAAGATATCAATAAAATTAAAGAAGCAGAACTAGCTAATACAAAAGAATACTTAGAGATAAATAGTTACTGGATATATAAACTGAGAGAAATGCATGAGTATGGCTTAAAACAAGAATCTATTTTAGATTACGAAACAAATATTAATAAAATTGACTCTAAAATGTTTCTTGATGCAGCCAACAGGTATTTCAATAAGAAAAATTATGCAGAGTTTATTTTAATACCAGAAAGTTCTAAAAAGTAATAAACTTTGTTCTAAAATATAAAGTTTTAAGATTAAAAAAGGCTTGTAAGCTTAAAAGTTCACAAGCCTTTTTGTTTTTTATAAGTACAAATTGTTTAAGAAACTCTAATAGTTGTAGCTTCTAATGTGGTTTTTAGTGCTTTCAATTATTGATTTGATATAGTATATTTTAATTATAGCTAAATAATTAAATTAACCCCTAGATAAATAGCATGTTTTGTTAGGATGACACAAAGCTATTTTAGAATAATTTACTGAATTATTTTTTTTCTATATAAAAATAAGACCTTCTGTTTTGTTGATGTTCTTGTTCGGTACACTTTTTTTGATTTAGATCATTGCACTTGTTTAATAACTGTTCTTCTCCGTAACCAACAGCACTTTTAATCCTTTTTGGAGAAATGCCTCTTGATAATATATAGTCTCTTGTAGATTTGGCTCTTTTGTCTGATAATAATTTGTTATATGTTCGCGATCCTCTACTATCGGTATGAGACTCAATTCTTAAACTTATATCAGGGTTGTCTTTTAAGACAGAAACGATATGTTCTAACTCGTATTCGGCGTCTTCACGAATATTATATAAATCAAAATCAAAGTAAATAGGGTTTATAATGATTTGATCATCTTTTATTAAAGATTCAAGTTGGATGTTCTCAGTAATTAATCTTTTGTTAATGTTAAGTGTTTTTGTGTTTTTTTGAGAGTTTCTATAATCTTTTTTTGAAGCAACGACTACAAAATTCTTTTCACAATCTATTTTTTCAAATAAATAACTACCATCTTTATTAGTTGTTTTAGTAAAAATGGGTTCTCCTTGTTTGTTTATAAGCTGAACGGTAGCATTGGGAATAGGGTTTCCTGTTTTTGAGTCTGAAATAACTCCTTTAATGTTTTCTTTACAATCGTATATTTTAAAACTATAAATATCATCATCTCCTTTACCTTCTTTTCTGTTGGAAGAAAAGTAACCTTGAGTATGCTTGTCGTTAATAATGAAAGCAAAATCATCAAAAGGACCATTAACAGGACTTCCTAAATTTACTGGTTTTGTATAAGAGTTACTAGTGATTTTTGCCTCAAAAACATCTAAACCTCCTAAGCCAATATGTCCATCAGAAGAAAAATATAAAACATTATCATTCCCTATAAAAGGAAACATTTCTTTGCTTTCTGTATTAATAGTTTTGCCCAGATTTTCAGGTTTTCCATAGATATCGTTTTCTAAAATTGCTATTTTATAAATGTCGGTATCTCCGTAGCCATTTGGCATATCAGAAACAAAATAAAGTGTTTTTTCGTCAGGACTAAGGGCAGGATGTCCGCAAGAAAAACTATTACTATTAAAAGGTAGTTCTTTTATATCTCCCCAAAAGTTTCCTTTTTTAGTAGCTTTATAAATTTTAAGGTGAGAAATATTATTTTTATCTCCTATTAATCGCTTGCCATCAAAGTTATCTCTGGTGAAGTAAGCTGTTTTTCCATCTTTAGAAACAACAATATTTGATTCGTGATATTTAGAGCTTAATTCTTCAAGAATGATAGGTTTACCCACATCCAAAACTTTAATAGAATCGTTATTTTGTTTTGCTTTATAAATGTTTAAATATGGTTGCTTATTCCATCGATAGAGTTTTTTACCTTTTTCTGTTTTGGGTTGGGTAGAAGAAAAATATAAATGATTATCATAAATGTATCCACCAAAGTCTGAATAAGAAGTGTTGCTAGATAGGTTGTGGATGTTTATATATGTCTTTTCTCGATTAGAGTATTCAACAAAATAATTAGTGTTTTCTTCTAAAGCCTTCACACGACTATCGTTTTTGTTTAATTTTAATAGCCACTTGTCAGATTCTTTTATTTTACCATTAGTTTTTAAAACTTGGGCATATCTAAATATATGTTTAGGTTTAGCGGAATTTTCGTATAGTTTCATTAACTCTTGATAGTTTTTTTCTGCCATAACATATTTAAAATTAAAGTAGTAAGAATCTCCTAATCTACTTAATACAGTATAAGAATTATCTCCTTTGTTGTATATGGATTGATATAATTCAGCAGATTTTTTATAAGAAAACTCTTCAAAATATCTATTAGCAGCATACTTTCGTTGGCTGTTAATGGTTATTGGTATAAATACTATTATAAGTAAAAAATGTATTGCTTTTTTCATTTTATTTATAATTTAAAAGAATCTAGGAGACTTCATTGCTAGCTCTTTGAATATTTCCCATTTAATCATTAATTCATAGGTTCCAGAATTGTAGTTGCTGTAATTAGAGGTAGTGAGGTCGTAGGCTAACCCTATGTGTAAATTTCTAGAAGCTTGAAGTCCTATCAAAGCACTAATAGAATCATCCCACCTCCAAGCTATACCTGCTGTAAATTTTTCATTGAAAAGGAAATTAGCTGATACATCTAGGGATAAAGGTGCACCATTTACAACTTTTGTTAAAAATGCGGGCTTAAACTTAATACTTTCGTTTAAATCAAATACATATCCACCAATTAAAAACAAGTGTATTCGTTCTTTTGCGACATCACCTCCATTATTAGAGTCATCATAATGATCTGTGTTAATAAAATTAGGAATAGCTGCTCCCAAATACCAGTTAGAAGTATAGTAATAAATACCAGCTCCAATAGTTGGTAAAAATCTATTAATGTTTCCAGTTAGACTTTTATCGTCTCGATCCTTAACAATACCTTTGTTCCAATCAACATTTAAATGTCTTGCTCCAAGTTTCAACCCAAAAGCTAAATTTCCCTCATCACTGGTACGAACTGTATAAGAAGCATTGATATCCAGAAAAATCTCATTGGCGGGGCCTATTCTATCGTTAGTAAGGTTAATACCTAACCCAACGCCGCTAAAACCTAGAGGAGTATCGAAACTTAGCGTTTGAGTGTCAGGAGCACCTTCAATACCAACCCATTGAGTTCTTGCAAGAGCATTTATTATAGTGTGTCCGCTTGATCCAGCATATGCAGGGTTCACACTCATAGTGTTATACATATATTGAGTATATTGAGGGTCTTGTTGAGCATTTACATTTATTAATATTTGTATTAAGAATATTAATGTGTATAGGTGTTTTAATTTCATATTATTTTTTTTATCTATTAATGTATAACCAGCCTACTTTTGGTTTTGATCCATCACCTAAATCGATAACATAGAAATAGGTGCCTGAAGGTAATTTTTCATCAACATTAATTGTTGTTCTTCCATTAGAAGTTCCGTTAAAAACAACGTCTTTATTGTTATAGCCAGAAGCTTTGTATACAGTGTTACCCCATCTGTTAAAAATCTCAACAGTATTATTACTATATTCAGGTCTGTCTATACAAGAGATGAAGAAAATATCATTATCACCATCACTACCAGGAGTCATGATGTTATAGGGAGTACCACATGGTTTTGTGTTAGGGTCCAGATAGTCAGGAATACCATTATCATCGGTATCAAGAGCATCGTTGGTTGTTGGGTCAGAGTCGCCAGGATTTTCATCTGAAGTATTAATACCATCGTTGTCATCATCAATATCTTGAAAATCTGGAACACCATCTCCATCATTATCAGGAATGTCTACAGGGGTACCTCCGTTATCTGTGTCATAAGTATCATCCAAACCATCTCCATCTGAGTCATTTCCAGAAGGAAGGCTATCAGGTATCCCATCACTATTATCATCATTTCCTTCAATAACATCTGGAACTCCATCATTATCACTATCAGTATCAAGACTATCAGGTATCCCGTCTTCATCAGTATCTATGTTGCCATCTCCTTCATCGGCATCTAAAATTCCATCATTGTCATCATCAATATCGGTAATATCAGGAATTTCATCATTATCAGAGTCTAGTAAACTGTATGAATGAGTATCTGTAGCAGAAGCAGTATTTCCAGCAGTATCAGTAGTAGTAACACTTGCTTCTACAGTCGTATCTGTATCAGCTGCTAAGTCTGATCCTGGAATATTGATACTATAGTTTCCACTAGCGTCTACGGTACTGGTGTAGGTATTACCATTGATTATTAAGGTTACAGTATCACCCGTATTAAAGTCACCAGTTACAGTTCCAGTCACAGGGATGTCAGTTCCAGCTTCTACTGCGTCAATGATATTGTCTGGAGTGATGTCATCAATAACAATAGAAAGGGTAGGAGCTGTGGTATCTACATTATACAGGTGAGTATCAGTAGCAGAAGCAGTATTTCCAGCAGTATCAGTAGTAGTAACACTTGCTTCTACAGTCGTATCTGTATCAGCTGCTAAGTCTGATCCTGGTACATTTATACTATAGTTTCCACTGGCGTCTACCGTTCCTGTATAGGTATTCCCATTGATTATTAAGGTTACAGTATCACCCGTATTAAAGTCACCAGTTACAGTTCCAGTCACAGGGATGTCAGTTCCAGCTTCTACTGCGTCAATGATATTGTCTGGAGTGATGTCATCAATAACAATAGAAAGGGTAGGAGCTGTGGTATCTACATTATACAGGTGAGTATCAGTGGCTGAAGTAGTGTTTCCAGCAGTATCAGTAGTAGTAACACTTGCTTCTACAGTCGTATCTGTATCAGCTGCTAAGTCTGATCCTGGTACATTTATACTATAGTTTCCACTGGCGTCTACCGTTCCTGTATAGGTATTCCCATTGATTATTAAGGTTACAGTATCACCCGTATTAAAGTCACCAGTTACAGTTCCAGTCACAGGGATGTCAGTTCCAGCTTCTACTGCGTCAATGATATTGTCTGGAGTGATGTCATCAATAACAATAGAAAGGGTAGGAGCTGTGGTATCTACATTATACAGGTGAGTATCAGTGGCTGAAGTAGTATTTCCAGCAGTATCAGTAGTAGTAACACTTGCTTCTACAGTCGTATCTGTATCAGCTGCTAAGTCTGACCCTGGTACATTGATGCTGTAGTTTCCACTGGCATCTACGGTACCAGTGTAGTTGTTTCCATTGATTACTAAGGTTACCGTGTCGCCGGTATTGAAATCTCCGCCTACTGTTCCGGTGACTGCAATGGTTGTTCCTGCTTCTGTTGCATTGACAATGTTGTCTGCCGTGATGTTGTCTACACTTATGGTAGGAACTGGAGCGGTCGTGTCTACATTATAAACATGATTCGTGTTTGCACTTCCTGCATTCCCCGATCCGTCTGTTGTCGCTACACTTGCTTCTACTGTCGTGTCTGTGTCAGCTGCTAAGTCTGACCCTGGTACATTGATGCTGTAGTTTCCACTGGCATCTACGGTACCGGTATAGTTGTTTCCATTGATTACTAAGGTTACCGTGTCGCCGGTATTGAAATCTCCGCCTACTGTTCCGGTGACTGCAATGGTTGTTCCTGCTTCTGTTGCATTGACAATGTTGTCTGCCGTGATGTTGTCTACACTTATGGTAGGAACTGGAGCGGTCGTGTCTACATTATAAACATGATTCGTGTTTGCACTTCCTGCATTCCCCGATCCGTCTGTTGTCGCTACACTTGCTTCTACTGTCGTGTCTGTGTCAGCTGCTAAGTCTGACCCTGGTACATTGATGCTGTAGTTTCCACTGGCATCTACGGTACCAGTGTAGTTGTTTCCATTGATTACTAAGGTTACCGTGTCGCCGGTATTGAAATCTCCGCCTACTGTTCCGGTGACTGCAATGGTTGTTCCTGCTTCTGTTGCATTGACAATGTTGTCTGCCGTGATGTTGTCTACACTTATGGTAGGAACTGGAGCGGTCGTGTCTACATTATAAACATGATTCGTGTTTGCACTTCCTGCATTCCCCGATCCGTCTGTTGTCGCTACACTTGCTTCTACTGTCGTGTCTGTGTCAGCTGCTAAGTCTGACCCTGGTACATTGATGCTGTAGTTTCCACTGGCATCTACGGTACCGGTATAGTTGTTTCCATTGATTACTAAGGTTACCGTGTCGCCGGTATTGAAATCTCCGCCTACTGTTCCGGTGACTGCAATGGTTGTTCCTGCTTCTGTTGCATTGACAATGTTGTCTGCCGTGATGTTGTCTACACTTATGGTAGGAACTGGAGCGGTCGTGTCTACATTATAAACATGATTCGTGTTTGCACTTCCTGCATTCCCCGATCCGTCTGTTGTCGCTACACTTGCTTCTACAGTCGTATCTGTGTCAGCAGCTAAGTCTGACCCTGGTACATTGATGCTGTAGTTTCCACTGGCATCTACGGTACCGGTATAGTTGTTTCCATTGATTACTAAGGTTACCGTGTCGCCGGTATTGAAATCTCCGCCTACTGTTCCGGTGACTGCAATGGTTGTTCCTGCTTCTGTTGCATTGACAATGTTGTCTGCCGTGATGTTGTCTACACTTATGGTAGGAACTGGAGCGGTCGTGTCTACATTATAAACATGATTCGTGTTGGTGGAACAAGTTGCATATGACAGGAAACTAGCCTCTACTGTCGTGTCTGTGTCAGCGGCTAAGTCTGACCCTGGTACATTGATGCTGTAGTTTCCACTACCATCTACTGTACCTGTATAGGTGTTTCCGTTGACTGTTAAAGTTACCGTATCTCCTGTATTGAAGTCACCGCCTACGGTTCCGGTTACTGGAATAGTGCTTCCTGCTTCTGAGGCATTCACAATGTTGTCTGCCGTAATATCATTTATAGTTAAGTTAACTACTCCTCCTACAGTAATGGTTGCTGTAGCAGAAGTTGCTTCAGTACAGGCACCACTTTGTACGATAGCACGGTATTGCGTGGTGGTGGTAAGGTTGGTTGCTGTTAAGGTCGTGGTGGTATTGGCAATATCGGTATCAGTTGTAAAGTTATCGGTAGAACTTTCCCAACGGATGATATTTCCTGTTTGTCCACTTAGGGTCAGTGTTGTTGAATTGGTTCCGGTACACACATTGGTACTTCCCGTAATGCTTCCTCCCACCGAAGTCGGATCTACAGTAATGGTTGCTGTAGCAGAAGTCGCTTCTGCACAGGCACCACTTTGTACGATTGCACGGTATTGCGTGGTGGTGGTAAGGTTGGTTGCTGTTAAGGTCGTGGTGGTATTGGCAATATCGGTATCAGTGGTAAAGTTATCGGTAGAACTTTCCCAACGGATGATATTTCCTGTCTGTCCACTTAGGGTCAGTGTTGTTGAATTGGTTCCGGTACACACATTGGTACTTCCCGCAATGCTTCCTCCCACCGAAGTCGGATCTACAGTAATGGTTGCTGTAGCAGAAGTTGCTTCTGTACAGGCACCACTTTGTACGATTGCACGGTATTGCGTGGTGGTGGTAAGGTTGGTTGCTGTTAAAGTCGTGGTGGTATTGGCAATATCGGTATCAGTGGTAAAGTTATCGGTAGAACTTTCCCAACGGATGATATTTCCTGTCTGTCCACTTAGGGTCAATGTTGTTGAATTGGTTCCGGTACACACATTGGTACTTCCCGCAATGCTTCCTCCCACCGAAGTCGGATCTACAGTGATGGTTGCTGTAGCAGAAGTTGCTTCTGCACAGGCACCACTTTGTACGATTGCACGGTATTGCGTGGTGGTGGTAAGGTTGGTTGCTGTTAAGGTCGTAGTGGTATTGGCGATATCGGTATCAGTGGTAAAGTTATCGGTAGAACTTTCCCAACGGATGATATTTCCTGTCTGTCCACTTAGGGTCAGTGTTGTTGAATTGGTTCCGGTACACACATTGGTACTTCCCGCAATGCTTCCTCCTACCGAAGTCGGATCTACAGTAATGGTTGCTGTAGCAGAAGTAGCTTCAGTACAGGCACCACTTTGTACGATAGCACGGTATTGCGTGGTGGTGGTAAGGTTGGTTGCTGTTAAGGTCGTGGTGGTATTGGCAATATCGGTATCAGTGGTAAAGTTATCGGTAGAACTTTCCCAACGGATGATATTTCCTGTTTGTCCACTTAGGGTCAATGTTGTTGAATTGGTTC
The DNA here is from genome assembly GCF_059716285.2 of Tenacibaculum sp. TB-53. NCBI lineage: Bacteria > Pseudomonadati > Bacteroidota > Flavobacteriia > Flavobacteriales > Flavobacteriaceae > Tenacibaculum > Tenacibaculum sp. TB-53. Next base: position 3,169,622 of record NZ_CM202790.1, read on the forward strand.
CGGTACACACATTGGTACTTCCCGCAATGCTTCCTCCCACCGAAGTAGGATCTACAGTAATGGTTGCTGTAGCAGAAGTCGCTTCTGCACAGGCACCACTTTGTACGATAGCACGGTATTGCGTGGTGGTGGTAAGGTTGGTTGCTGTTAAGGTCGTAGTGGTATTTGCGATATCGGTATCAGTGGTAAAGTTATCGGTAGAACTTTCCCAACGGATGATATTTCCTGTCTGTCCACTTAGGGTCAATGTTGTTGAATTGGTTCCGGTACACACATTGGTACTTCCCGCAATGCTTCCTCCCACCGAAGTCGGATCTACAGTGATGGTTGCTGTAGCAGAAGTTGCTTCTGCACAGGCACCACTTTGTACGATTGCACGGTATTGCGTGGTGGTGGTAAGGTTGGTTGCTGTTAAGGTCGTAGTGGTATTGGCGATATCGGTATCAGTGGTAAAGTTATCGGTAGAACTTTCCCAACGGATGATATTTCCTGTCTGTCCACTTAGGGTCAGTGTTGTTGAATTGGTTCCGGTACACACATTGGTACTTCCCGCAATGCTTCCTCCTACCGAAGTCGGATCTACAGTAATGGTTGCTGTAGCAGAAGTAGCTTCAGTACAGGCACCACTTTGTACGATAGCACGGTATTGCGTGGTGGTGGTAAGGTTGGTTGCTGTTAAGGTCGTGGTGGTATTGGCAATATCGGTATCAGTGGTAAAGTTATCGGTAGAACTTTCCCAACGGATGATATTTCCTGTTTGTCCACTTAGGGTCAATGTTGTTGAATTGGTTCCGGTACACACATTGGTACTTCCCGCAATGCTTCCTCCCACCGAAGTAGGATCTACAGTAATGGTTGCTGTAGCAGAAGTCGCTTCTGCACAGGCACCACTTTGTACGATAGCACGGTATTGCGTGGTGGTGGTAAGGTTGGTTGCTGTTAAGGTCGTAGTGGTATTTGCGATATCGGTATCAGTGGTAAAGTTATCGGTAGAACTTTCCCAACGGATGATATTTCCTGTCTGTCCACTTAGGGTCAATGTTGTTGAATTGGTTCCGGTACACACATTGGTACTTCCCGCAATGCTTCCTCCCACCGAAGTCGGATCTACAGTAATGGTTGCTGTAGCAGAAGTTGCTTCTGTACAGGCACCACTTTGTACGATTGCACGGTATTGCGTGGTGGTGGTAAGGTTGGTTGCTGTTAAAGTCGTGGTGGTATTTGCGATATCGGTATCAGTGGTAAAGTTATCGGTAGAACTTTCCCAACGGATGATATTTCCTGTCTGTCCACTTAGGGTCAGTGTTGTTGAATTGGTTCCGGTACACACATTGGTACTTCCCGCAATGCTTCCTCCCACCGAAGTCGGATCTACAGTGATGGTTGCTGTAGCAGAAGTTGCTTCTGCACAGGCACCACTTTGTACGATTGCACGGTATTGCGTGGTGGTGGTAAGGTTGGTTGCTGTTAAGGTCGTGGTGGTATTTGCGATATCGGTATCAGTGGTAAAGTTATCGGTAGAACTTTCCCAACGGATGATATTTCCTGTCTGTCCACTTAGGGTCAGTGTTGTTGAATTGGTTCCGGTACACACATTGGTACTTCCCGCAATGCTTCCTCCTACCGAAGTAGGATCTACAGTAATGGTTGCTGTAGCAGAAGTAGCTTCAGTACAGGCACCACTTTGTACGATAGCACGGTATTGCGTGGTGGTGGTAAGGTTGGTTGCTGTTAAAGTCGTGGTGGTATTGGCAATATCGGTATCAGTGGTAAAGTTATCGGTAGAACTTTCCCAACGGATGATATTTCCTGTCTGTCCACTTAGGGTCAGTGTTGTTGAATTGGTTCCGGTACACACATTGGTACTTCCCGCAATGCTTCCTCCCACCGAAGTCGGATCTACAGTAATGGTTGCTGTAGCAGAAGTTGCTTCTGTACAGGCACCACTTTGTACGATTGCACGGTATTGCGTGGTGGTGGTAAGGTTGGTTGCTGTTAAAGTCGTGGTGGTATTGGCAATATCGGTATCAGTGGTAAAGTTATCGGTAGAACTTTCCCAACGGATGATATTTCCTGTCTGTCCACTTAGGGTCAATGTTGTTGAATTGGTTCCGGTACACACATTGGTACTTCCCGCAATGCTTCCTCCCACCGAAGTCGGATCTACAGTAATGGTTGCTGTAGCAGAAGTTGCTTCTGCACAGGCACCACTTTGTACGATTGCACGGTATTGCGTGGTGGTGGTAAGGTTGGTTGCTGTTAAGGTCGTGGTGGTATTGGCAATATCGGTATCAGTGGTAAAGTTATCGGTAGAACTTTCCCAACGGATGATATTTCCTGTTTGTCCACTTAGGGTCAGTGTTGTTGAATTGGTTCCGGTACACACATTGGTACTTCCCGCAATGCTTCCTCCCACCGAAGTAGGATCTACAGTAATGGTTGCTGTAGCAGAAGTTGCTTCAGTACAGGCACCACTTTGTACGATTGCACGGTATTGCGTGGTGGTGGTAAGGTTGGTTGCAGTTAAGGTCGTGGTGGTATTGGCAATATCGGTATCAGTGGTAAAGTTATCGGTAGAACTTTCCCAACGGATGATATTTCCTGTTTGTCCACTTAGGGTCAATGTTGTTGAATTGGTTCCGGTACACACATTGGTACTTCCCGCAATGCTTCCTCCCACCGAAGTAGGATCTACAGTAATGGTTGCTGTAGCAGAAGTTGCTTCAGTACAGGCACCACTTTGTACGATTGCACGGTATTGCGTGGTGGTGGTAAGGTTGGTTGCAGTTAAGGTCGTAGTGGTATTGGCAATATCGGTATCAGTGGTAAAGTTATCGGTAGAACTTTCCCAACGGATGATATTTCCTGTTTGTCCACTTAGGGTCAGTGTTGTTGAATTGGTTCCGGTACACACATTGGTACTTCCCGCAATGCTTCCTCCCACCGAAGTCGGATCTACAGTAATGGTTGCTGTAGCAGAAGTTGCTTCAGTACAGGCACCACTTTGTACGATTGCACGGTATTGCGTGGTGGTGGTAAGGTTGGTTGCTGTTAAGGTCGTAGTGGTATTGGCAATATCGGTATCAGTGGTAAAGTTATCGGTAGAACTTTCCCAACGGATGATATTTCCTGTTTGTCCACTTAGGGTCAGTGTTGTTGAATTGGTTCCGGTACACACATTGGTACTTCCCGCAATGCTTCCTCCCACCGAAGTCGGATCTACAGTAATGGTTGCTGTAGCAGAAGTTGCTTCAGTACAGGCACCACTTTGTACGATTGCACGGTATTGCGTGGTGGTGGTAAGGTTGGTTGCTGTTAAGGTCGTGGTGGTATTGGCAATATCGGTATCAGTGGTAAAGTTATCGGTAGAACTTTCCCAACGGATGATATTTCCTGTTTGTCCACTTAGGGTCAGTGTTGTTGAATTGGTTCCGGTACACACATTGGTACTTCCCGCAATGCTTCCTCCCACCGAAGTCGGATCTACAGTAATGGTTGCTGTAGCAGAAGTTGCTTCAGCACACGCCCCACTTTGTACGATAGCACGGTATTGCGTGGTGGTGGTAAGGTTGGTTGCTGTTAAGGTCGTGGTGGTATTGGCAATATCGGTATCAGTGGTAAAGTTATCGGTAGAACTTTCCCAACGGATGATATTTCCTGTCTGTCCACTTAGGGTCAATGTTGTTGAATTGGTTCCGGTACACACATTGGTACTTCCCGCAATGCTTCCTCCCACCGAAGTCGGATCTACAGTAATGGTTGCTGTAGCAGAAGTTGCTTCAGCACACGCCCCACTTTGTACGATAGCACGGTATTGCGTGGTGGTGGTAAGGTTGGTTGCTGTTAAAGTCGTGGTGGTATTGGTAATATCGGTATCAGTGGTAAAGTTATCGGTAGAACTTTCCCAACGGATGATATTTCCTGTTTGTCCACTTAGGGTCAGTGTTGTTGAATTGGTTCCGGTACACACATTGGTACTTCCCGCAATGCTTCCTCCCACCGAAGTAGGATCTACAGTAATGGTTGCTGTAGCAGAAGTTGCTTCAGTACAGGCACCACTTTGTACGATTGCACGGTATTGCGTGGTGGTGGTAAGGTTGGTTGCTGTTAAGGTCGTGGTGGTATTGGCAATATCGGTATCAGTGGTAAAGTTATCGGTAGAACTTTCCCAACGGATGATATTTCCTGTTTGTCCACTTAGGGTCAGTGTTGTTGAATTGGTTCCGGTACACACATTGGTACTTCCCGCAATGCTTCCTCCCACCGAAGTCGGATCTACAGTAATGGTTGCTGTAGCAGAAGTTGCTTCTGCACAGGCACCACTTTGTACGATTGCACGGTATTGCGTGGTGGTGGTAAGGTTGGTTGCTGTTAAGGTCGTGGTGGTATTGGCAATATCGGTATCAGTGGTAAAGTTATCGGTAGAACTTTCCCAACGGATGATATTTCCTGTTTGTCCACTTAGGGTCAGTGTTGTTGAATTGGTTCCGGTACACACATTGGTACTTCCCGCAATGCTTCCTCCCACCGAAGTCGGATCTACAGTAATGGTTGCTGTAGCAGAAGTTGCTTCAGTACAGGCACCACTTTGTACGATTGCACGGTATTGCGTGGTGGTGGTAAGGTTGGTTGCAGTTAAGGTCGTAGTGGTATTGGCAATATCGGTATCAGTGGTAAAGTTATCGGTAGAACTTTCCCAACGGATGATATTTCCTGTTTGTCCACTTAGGGTCAGTGTTGTTGAATTGGTTCCGGTACACACATTGGTACTTCCCGCAATGCTTCCTCCCACCGAAGTAGGGATAATTGTAAGGGATGCTTCATCTGAAGCTAAAGTCTGACAGGTGTTAAGTGTACTTGTTACTATCAACCTATATTTATTATTGGAAGCTGTTATTGGTGGATTGGTTAAGGTTAATGCAGGGGTAGTTGCATTGCTATATATTCCTCCATTAGATATACTATTCCAAGCTCCGACACCTCCTACTTGCTCTAGCCATTGATATACCAATCCAGTTGTAGTACTTGTACTACCACTGTAATCCGGATTTGTTCCTGGGGCGGTTCCTGTATAAGTAGTTGTACTTAAAGAGCTTGCTGCGGCTGTAAAAGTAACATTGCTCCCTAAACATATAGTACTATCACTTGGTTGTGTGTCCATTTGTATTTGAGTAGCAACAATTTCATTACCTGTGGTCTCTTGTCCTTGATCACCTCCTATATCTGATGCTCCAGAAGCATTTACAAGGTTAGGAACTCCATTGCTATCGATACTTCCTTGAGCTGCTATATCTATTCTTCCATTTCCGTCTAACTGACCAGAAGAAACATTTTCACTTGCTTCTACTGCATCAAAGCACCCATCATTATCACTATCTAAATCTAAATGATTCGGAATTCCATCATTGTCGGAATCTAAAAAACCGCCACATATTAGAGCTAAGTTGATAGGAGATTTTGTATTTCCAGATTTTAGATCAAGTTTTAGCGATGTTGTGGTTGTTTTAATTTCCCAAGCTTCAGATGCTGAAATAGCACCTAAGGCATCAAAGTTCAAAATGCCACCAGAGTTAGAATTAATCATTAAATCACCATTTGGGTCGGCTACAGTAAATTCTCCTGTTGAAGTTAATTCCCAAGTATCCCCTGTATCAAAATTTCCAGTTATACCAATTTCATGTTTTAGAGAAACTGTTACTGGGGATGAAAAAGTAAAAGTTGCTGTTCCTCCTTGAGTGATTAAGATATCTCCATTAGCATTACCTTCGTCTACTGTACCTGTTGTAGTAATTGTTACATCTATTATTTTTTCTGTATCTTGATCAAAATAACTTCCAGAGGTTAAGGTAGTTCCAATTCCTGTTAAATCTAATGGGGTTCCTGCGCAAGCTAATGATTCTTCTGTGTCTAATATTCCATCATTATCATCATCTAAATCTAGCCTATCGGCTATTCCATCACCATCAGGGTCTGTCCCTGATCCATTAATAGTAATTACTAAATTAGCTGTATCTGAAGACACTCCGTCGGAAATTTCATAAAAAAATGTATCTGTTAATGTTTGACCTACGAGTAAGCCTGCTACTGCTGGGTTTGATGTATCAACAATATATTCATAACTTCCATCTGGATTCATTATTATTGACCCGTAAGTTCCAGGGTATAAAATATTTAAATTTCCGGCATTTAGGTTACCTAATGTAGTACCAAGTCTTATGGTGGTAACAGAGCCAGAACCTTGCCAGTAAATATCTGAAACACCAGCAATTTGTCCAAGAGGGTCAGGATCTGTAACATTAGGTCCATAATTATAGCTTAATCTTAATTGATTAATTGGCTGTTCAAAAAAAACATTGATATTTCCTGTAGCATCACTAGGTATTGCGCTACCTATTCCATAAAAAGTATTACTTCCTGAGTTAATTACTCCACCTGTTGTAACAAATTTATAAGTTGAATTTATACCATCTAAATTACCTTCAATTTTTATTTGATCTTGCCAAGAACTTCCTTGTGAAAAATCAATATCTGTTAGTAAGAAACCTAAATTAAAAACAGGTTGATCAAAATCTATAACTAAAACAGTGTCATCAGTTGGGTTAGTTGTTCCGTCTATATTATATATTAAATAACCTGTATGACCTCCGTTGGTAGTATAATCTACTGTTTGGTTAAAGGATGTACCAAATCCTCCAGGGTCTAAAGTAGTAAAAGAAAGCCCCACGCCACCAATAGTTTTTGTTTTTCCATTTACTGTTTCTCCATTTGTAAAATTGCTTTCCCAAACTAAAGTAGATAAGCCTCGATCTACGGTATCAGAGCCCCCAGTTCCAGGATCGGTTATTACATTACCTGTGGCACTTGCATCGATAAAAGCAGTTAAAGAATCTGTGTTATCTATTGCGTCAGGGGCTTCATCTACTCCGTTAATTGTTATGGTTAATATACCATAATCTTTTATACCAATGGCATCAGCTACAGTATAAGAAATAATATCATCTAAACTCTCTCCGTTTCTTAAACCTGTAACAGAAGCATTTGTTTCATCTACATCATAAGTATAAGTACCATTTGCTTGTATTGTAATGTCTCCATATAAAGTAGTATAAGTGTTGTTAACAGCTGAAGGATAGACATCTACTTCTGTTACCGATATGGCGGTAGAGCCAGAATCATTAGTAAGAACATTACCTGTAATAGTTCCAGTAGAATTAGCAAGAATACTATCAGCTTCATCTACAACTGTTGGGGGAGTAGTGTAGATTCTTATAATGGTTTGTGCTGTGGTAGAATCTCCATTTGTATCAAAAATGGTAACATCCATTGTGCGTACCCCATCTGTATATGGGCTTTGCAAGTCTCCATAAAACAAGGTGGATAAAAACGTTTCAAACTCAGAATTAGAGATAGGATTTCCAGAGGTTTCTACAATATTAAATGTTGTGTTTGTTAGTTGTGTAATTTGTATTGTTGAACTCCCTATAGTATAGGTAAATGGACCAGATACCGGTAATTGTAACCATAATAAATCAAAACCACCGCCATTATTAATAGCTAACAATTCACCAAAAGGAGTATCAACAATTCCAGAAAAACTTATTGTTGCACTTAAAACACCTGTATCTGTTGTTACTTTTGGATCTACAGTTACAGGGAAAATGTTTGATGTTGTTGGCTGTAGTTGGAAATCATAATTATTTCCTGGTGTTATAGAGTTTAAATCTAAAGTTGGTGTAGCCATCATCATCATACTAAAAGTAGATGAAAAGGATCTTTGATTTAAATTACTATTAGTTATTTTTTTTGTTAAAAAAGAACTACTTATAGGGTTAGCTAGATTGTTTGATGAGGATAATTTTGTGTCTTGAGGTGGTTTATAGGATAAGGTTTTGTTGAGATTACTTCTTTTTAATTCTTCTTTTATGATTACTTGCGAACTAAGGCTAATAGTAAATGTTAAGAAAATTATATATAATATGCTTTTATATACACTATAGTGAGGGTGTTTATTTTTCATATAAAGCTTTTTTTGTTTAAAGTGGAGGGTTATGCAGGATTGTAATTACATGTTACTTAATATATGAATTAAATAACATAGTAAACTTTATTAACTATATTGATAATGTAATCTATGTGTAAATAGAATATAAAAACTAACTAAATAGTTAGTTGTTTTTTATACTTAGTTAATTGTGGCTCATAATTATGTGAAAATTGTATGAGGATATTTAGAATCAATCTCACAAACTTCATTGAAAGAATTGAGAAGATTTAGTAAATATGTTTTTTTCTTTTTTGAAAGCCTAATAGTTTTCTCTTTTCTAAAGGTAGGTAGTTGAATTTTCCAAAGAAGAAGAATTATAGGATTTAAGATAAATCTTATAATGCTAAAAATTTGATAATAAATGTGTTTCATGTTGGGAGACTTGATTTTGTTTATATATTATGATACTGTTATGTCATCTTTTATTTTATTTAATAGACAATTAAGAGAATAGAAATTTTTTAAAATACCAGTATAAATATATAAAAAATAATTTAACATTTTTTTATGTTTAAATATTTTTTGCATAGAATAGTGGTTTGTTAATTAAAGGAGTGGGAAAGGTGAGGATAGACTTTTAATTATTTTTTTCATTATTATGAAATAAGAGATGTTCTTAAATCGTAAAACTATTTTTAAGAAAATTGTTGTAGGAGTCATATTATAATAATGTTAACGCGCAAAATAAATGAGGCTCGGTAAAATTAAAAAGAAGATAAGAATTAGTTATGTATCTAAATATTTTAGTTTAAGCTATTCTATTCAGTTGGTCATTTTTTTTAGAATTGGGAGGTACTTATTGGATAGTATTTTGAGTTTTTACCCATGACTTAGCTTTTTAGTGATTGAAGGCTATTCCTATATTTTTTGTAGGAACAACACTAAGGATAGTTACCAATCAATTATCTCCAAAAACGAATTTAACACTAACAAGAGTTAGTTGTATGGGAAGCTTAACTGATTGTTTTTAGTTGTAAAAAATACTTTTCATAAGCTCGCAAATGGAGAAAAAAATAAAAGTATTAGATTAGATTTCTAGAGCTTTGTGTTAATCATAATAATTTAAATATCTTTAGCAGAAAAAGATACTTTTATTTTGATAACTACACTACTTATAATTTTATATGTAGCTATTATTGCTACAGTTGCTGTTATTATTATTAATACTTCAACACCACCAAAAGCAATAGCTTATCTATTTTTGCTGATTCTGTTTCCTGTAGGAGGTATTATTATTTATTTGATGGTTGGAATAAACCATAGAACGTATAAGTTATATAATAAAAAGTTAGAAGTAGACAAAAACATTTTCTTCGACCTTAAAGAGAAGCTAAAAAAGTATAATGAAAAAATACTATCAACGTCTAAAAGCCATTTAGGACATTTTTATAATCTGACGAAGTTTATACATAAAGAAAATATTTTAACTAGTAATAACAAAGTTAATTTACTAATAAACGGGGAACGTAAGTTTCCAGAAGTTATAAAAGTATTAAAAGCAGCAAAAAATCATATACATATAGAATATTATATTTTTCAAAATGATACTATTGGTAAGCAAATAGGAGATGTTTTAAAAGAAAAGGCTAAAGAAGGAGTTAAAGTACGTTTTATTTATGATGATTTTGGAAGTAAAGATATTCGTAAATCGTTTGTGAAGTCTTTAATTGATAGTGGGGTGGAGGCGTACCCTTTTTATAAAATTAAATGGTTATTGTTAGCTAATAGAATTAATTATAGAAATCATAGAAAAATAATTGTAGTTGATGGAAAAGTTGGTTTTGTAGGAGGTGTTAATGTTTCTGAAAGGTATGTTAATCCTAATAAATTTAATTGTTATTGGAGAGATACACATATTAAAATAGAAGGACTCGCTGTTTTAAACTTACAACGAGTTTTTTTAGCGGATTGGAATTTTTGTGCTAATCAAAATGTTATTATAGAGGAAGAGCTTTTTCCAGCGGGAGATCAAGTAAAAACAAATGAACATAAGCAATTAGTTCAAGTAATTTCTAGTGGACCAGATTCTGATCATCCAGACATTATGTATGCTCTTATTCAAGCAATTTTATTGTCAAAAAAAGAAATCTTAATCACAACCCCTTATTTTGTCCCGAGAACTTCTTTTTTAGATGCTCTTAAAATAGCTAGTTTGAGTGGGGTTACAATAAAACTATTGGTACCAAGTATTTCAGATTCGAAATTAGTTAATGCAGTGTCAAATTCTTTCTATAAAGAAGTGTTAGAAATAGGAGTGGAGGTGTATAGATATAAAAAAGGATTTGTGCACGCGAAAACAATTGTATTTGATGAGTTAGTTTCTTCTGTAGGAACAGCAAATTTAGATGAACGTAGTTTTGATTTAAATTTTGAAATTAACGCATTAGTTTATGATAAAGATTTTGCAAGTCAGTTGAAAAATGCTTTTATGGAAGATTTAAAAAACAGTGAGAAAATAGACTTACATCAATGGAATAGTAGACCTGTTTTAATACGTTTTACAGAGAGATTAGCTAGATTGTTAGCTCCTATTTTGTAGTTAAGTTACAAAAAGAGTAACGATAAAACTTCTTAAGAAAAAGAAGTTTTATCGTTATTTATTCTTCAAAAAGAGCTTTTTTGAGTTATTCTTTAATTATAAACATGGATCTACGATTCAGTTGATGTTCGTCTTCACTACACGTAGTTTGGTTATTACATTTGTTAATAAGTTTTGATTCTCCATATCCTTTTGCACTTAGCCTTGTTATATCAATTCCTTTTTTAAGAAACCAATCTAATGTAGCTTGTGCTCTATTTTCAGATAATCTTGAATTGTAAGAATCATTACCTCTAGAGTCTGTATGTGATTCTATATGAATTTTTAAAGTAGGATATTCTTTTAATGCGGCCAAAATTTTAGCCAGTTCAATTTCTGCATCAGGGCGAATATTAGATTTGTCGTAATCAAAATAAATAGGTTGTAACGTTAACTTACACCCTAAATCATTTGGAGGGCAAGGGTCAGAAAGCTCTAAAGCTAAAGGCATGTTTAGCTTAATAGGCATTTTAATAGTTTTTGGGTTGCTAGGGGTTTCTATAACTTTTTCTTTCGGAAAATATTCCTTTTTCTTTGCCCTTAGGGTATATTGTTCTTGGCAATCCAATAAGAAAGAAAAAGTAGCATCATTACCTACAGTCATTGTTTTTACTTCCTTGTTGTTACTATCTATTAAAGTAACTTCTGTATTTGGAATTAGTTCACCAGTTTTTTTATCAATCACAGGTCCTTGAATGGTGATTTCACAACGTTCCCAAATTTGATAAATATCGTCACTTTTACTACCTTCTTTACCATCACGATTAGATGTAAAGTAACCTATTCTATCTTCTTTTATAATGAAGCCAAAATCGTCTTTTGAGCTATTTATAGGTTCTCCAAAAGTAGATATTTCACCATGAGAATCTTTTGTTAGTTTTGTAACAAAAATATCTAAACCTCCCATACCTGATGAATGCCCATCACTAGAAAAATACAAATCGTTATCGTCACTTACAAAAGGGAAAGTTTCCCTTTCAACAGTGTTAATCTTGTTACCAAGGTTTATAGGATTTGTATAAATGTCTTCTCCTAAAATTTTGACATACCAAATATCGGACATTCCTAAGCTACCAGGCATATCTGATGAAAAGTAGAGTTTGTCTTCTTCAGGGTTAAGGGCTGGATGTCCAACAGAGTAATTATCGTTGTTAAAAGGAAGTTCTTGTATATTTCCCCAAGTATTACCTTTTTTAGTGGCTTTATATATTTTGAGTCTAACAACATGATTTTTATCTTTTTTCTTTTTACCATTTAAATAATTATTCCTAGTAAAATACATAGTGTTTCCATCTTTTGTAAAAATAGCGGTAGATTCATGGTAAGGTGAGTTAATACTTCTGTTAAAAGCTTTTACTTTACCAAAGTTCATATCCTTATCTAAAGGAACTTGATATAAGTTAAGAAAAGGTTGCTTATCCCATCCAGCAAGCTCAGTAGGATGTTCTTTTGATAAAGTTGGATTTTTTCTGCTTGAAGCAAAAACAATATTATTGCCATAAAAGGCTGGACCAAAATCTGAATACTCTGTATTAACAGGAATTTTCTCTATTTCAAAAAGTTTATCCTGAACCCCTTTTTTAAATAAAGTGTCAGCAACATTTCTATAGGATTCTAAAGGGATGGCTTTACCTCCTTTTAATCTGTAAATTTCCATGAGCTTTTCAGCCTCTTCAGGTTGATTAATGCTTTTTAAGCATTGAGCTGCTCTAAAATAATCAACTGTAAGGGCTTCATTTGGAAATCGGTCTATTAAATTGTAATACCATTTTGCAGCACTTGAATAATTACTATTAAAATAGTACGTATTTCCCAGTTTTCTATAAATTTCAGCTGATCCATAGTCTTCTTCAACGACCTTTAAATAGATTTTTTGTGCATCTATAAAATCATACGTATTGTATTTGATGTTTGCCTTTTCAACTAGTGCAATTTGAGTAAAAGCGTTTGTATTTGTTAAGGCAGTTAAAAAATAGAATATTAAATAATGCTTTTTCATGATATTAAGAGTTTAAAAGAATCTTGGTGTTAGTATGCGTTCAGGGTTATTAAAGATGTCAAATCTTAAAAAGAATTCATAAGAACCATTACTATGGTCTTCGATATCTGTAGTTTGAAAATCATATCCCATTCCTAAGAATAACTGATTAGTTATTTGAAACCCTGCCATGGCGCTAATTGCAGCATCCCATCGATAAGAGGCTCCAAGGGTAAATTTATTGTTGAACAGAAAATTTGCAGATAAATCGGCTTGCAGAGGAGATCCATTAACCCACTTAAACATAGTTGCAGGCTTGAGTTTTAGGTTTTCACTAATATCAAAAACATAACCCGCTATAAAGAAGTAATGTAAACGTTCTATGGCTATGGCATCTTCATTGTTGTTATTGACGCTATCTGAATTATAATGTTTTGAATTGAAAAAATTAGGTACTGATAATCCAAGATAGAGTCTGTCGTTATTATAGTAAATACCTGCACCTATTTGAGGTTGTACTTTTTTGTCAATGTTTTCTGCAAATTGCCAATCGTTTTCATCATATATGTTTAGTTTGGAGTAATCTACGTCTAGTATACTCAGTCCTCCTTTAATACCAAACGATATTCTTGAACGACCTGATAAAAGTAATGAGTATGCATAATCTATTGTAATACCTGTTTCGTTAGAAGGACCTATTTTATCATTAATAATAGAAAGTCCTATAGCGTTTCGTTTTAAGGTACCCAAAGGCATATTAAAAGTAAAAGTTCCGGTATTTGGAGCTCCATCAAATCCAGCCCATTGTGTTCTGTATAGTAACCCTAAACCAAGAGCATTTTTTGAACCAATATAACCCGGGTTTACAACTTGGGTGTTATACATGTATTGTGTATACTGTGGGTCTTGTTGAGAAAAACACACATTTACACTAATAATTATTAATAGTAATATAGAATAATGTTTCATTAGGTTTAGTGGTTTTTAGTTTCTTTTTAGATATAAATATCCTTTATCAGTCATGGCTTCTTGATCGGAGTTCCATCGTGTTAGTATGTAGAAATAGGTACCTGTGGGTAGTTTTTGATCTTTACTAACTGTTGTACGTCCTTCAGAGATTCCTCTAAATAAATTTCCGTTAATTCCATAAGCATCAGTTTGATAAACTAAAACACCCCATCTATTAAAAACTTTTAAATTATTGTTAGGATAATTTTCAATACCATTAATGCGGAAGAAATCATTAGCCCCGTCTTCATCTGGAGAAACAGCATTAAAAATTTCAAAAGGAATTTCTTCGACGGGTAGGTCTGTTATTGTAGGATCATCTGGATCACCATCATTATCAATATCAATATCGTCTAAGTTGTTTGGATCGTCAGAAGTATCAGTTACAGAACCTCCTGAAGAGTCTTCAGCTGTAACCAATGCTTGATTGGTAACAGACTCGTTTGTTAAGTCTTGTTCAGTTATAACATAAATAGCAGTAAAGGTTGTACTATCAACTTCGCCAGGTAATAGTTGAGGAATGGTGCTACCGTTAATTGTAATTCCAGGTAAGTTATCTTGTAAAGTAATATTATATAAAACTGAATCTCCAGTATTGTATATGATAAAACTATATGTTATGGTTTCTCCAACATTAGCATATCCATTTCCATTAGCATCATTAAAGGTGCTTACTTTTTCAAGAGAAATACTGTTATTAGGTTGACACAATGTAGTTTGGGTTTGATCGTCTTCAAGAATACTATTGTCATCAGATAAATCACTTACATTGTTACCACTAATACTTGTACCTGTAACAGTTGCTTGATTACTAACAGAACCATTATCAATATCAGATTGTGTAATAGTGTAACTAGCAGAATAACTCCATGTTTCATTTATATCAAGTTGGTTGTTGCTATTGATATCACCTGAGGCAAGAGTAATTGTCCCGCCTAACATTGGGTCAGTTAGGATCACATTTGTAATAGTAGTGTTTCCTGTGTTTGTAAGAGTGAAATTATAAGTTATAGTTTCTCCTACATCGCTACAACCATCATTGTCCTCATCATTGAAAGTAGCAGTTTTAATTAAGGCAATTCCATCAGACTGACATAGATTGGTTTGTGTTTGATTATCTTCAAGAGTACTATTATCATCAGACAAATCACTTGCATTGTTACCACTAATACTCGTACCCGTAACAGTTGCTTGATTGGTTACTGAACCATTATCAATATTTGCTTGAGTAATTGTGTAATTGGCAGTATAACTCCAAGATTCATTAATATCAAGTTCATTATCGTTATCAGTATCCCCTGAAGCAAGGATAATTGTACCACCCAACATTGAGTCAGTAAGAACTACATTGGTAATGGTAGTATTTCCTGTGTTTGTAAGGATAAAACTATAGGTAATGGTTTCTCCGACATCGCTACATCCATCTGTGTTTTCATCATTGAAAGTAGCCGTTTTAATAAGAGCAATACCATCTGATTGACACAGTGTAGTTTGTGTTTGGTCATCTTCAAGTATACTATCATTATCAGATAAGTCGCTTACATTGTTGCCGCTAATACTTGTACCCGTAACTGTTGCTTGATTGGTCACTGAACCATTATCAATATTTGCTTGAGTAATTGTGTAATTGGCAGTATAACTCCAAGTTTCATTAATGTCAAGTTGGTTGTCACTATCGGTATCGCCTGAGGCAAGGGTAATTGTACCACCAAGCATTGGATCAGTAAGAACTACATTGGTAATAGTGGTATTACCAGTGTTTGTAAGCGTAAAATTGTAGGTTATCGTTTCTCCTACATCGCTACAACCATCAGTGTCTTCATCATTGAAAGTAGCCGTTTTTATAAGTGCAATACTATCGGATTGACACACTGTAGTTTGTGTTGGGTCGTCTTCAAGCACACTATCATTATCAGATAAGTCTGTAACAACGACAGCTTGCGATGACTCTCCGCTTGCGGTAGCTTGATTCGTAATTGACCCATTATCAATATTGGTTTGAGTTATGGCATAATCAGCTGTATAAATCCATATTTCACCTACATCAAGTGTGTTGTTTGTGTTCAGGTCTCCTGAATTTAGTGTAACAGGTCCGCCTAATAAAGGATCATTTACAGTTACATTAATTAAACCAGTATTACCTTGATTTGTAACCGTCATTGTGTAGGTTATTGTTTCTCCGACATTGCTACAACCATCTGAGTTTTCATCATTAAAAGTGGCTGTTTTAACAATAGCAATGTCTGGTGCTTGACATAAATCAATCGTAGTGATATCATCTTCCAGGATACTATTGTCATCAGATTGATCACTAACTGTACCTCCAGAAACAGTACTAGCTTGCACTGTAGCTTGATTTTGTACAAAAGTGTTTGTAATATCTAGCGGAGTAACAATATAAGAACCTGTATATATCCAAATTTCATCAACATCTAACTCATTGTCAGAGTCAGTATCTCCTGAGCTGTAAGAAACTGTAAGTAAAGGGTCGGTTACAACTATTGAGTTTAGTGTTGTGTTTCCTGTATTTATAACAGAAAGGGTAAAAGTTATTGTTTCTCCGTTATCGCTACAACCGTCACCATTTTCATCATTAATGGTTCCTTGCTTAATAAGTGCAATACCTTCATTTTGACATAAATTGGTTACTGTAGGGTCGTCTTCTAGAGTACTGTTGTCATCAGACAAGTCACTCACGTTAGTTCCTCCTGTACTTACTCCTGTTACAGTAGCTTGACCAGTAACAGAGCCATTGTCAATATCGTTTTGAGTGATAATATAGTCTAATGAGTATATCCATGTTTCATCAACATCTAGTTCGTTATCGCCATCAGTATCACCAGACTCTAATGTTAAAGGAGATGGAGAAATAGGGTCGGTTAATTCAACGTTTGTAATACTTACATTACCAGTATTGGTTACGGTATACGTATATGTAATTGTTTCACCTGGATTTGCGCATCCGTCACTGTCTGTGTCATTAAAAATACCTTGTTTTAATAAAGCAATGCCTGCTTGTTGGCAAAAGGTTGAGTTAGTAGCATCTATATATCCACCGTAAACTTCAATTGAATTTACAGCGGCAACTAATGAGTTTACTGTTAATTGAATTTCGTCAAAACTAGTGCTAGTATCAAAAGCTACAACGTAAAAGCTATCTGTACTAGTAGGAGTAATATTAACTAGCCCTAGTGCTTCAAGAGCTAACAAATTATTTGCTGTTTGTTGTTCTTGTTGAACACCGTCAAGATAAGTTGTAATTGTGAGTGTGTTCAATAAATCTGCCTGAAGTAAGTCGTTTGTATCTCTAATTATAAAACCTGCTTGTGTACCAGCAGGGTAATCAACAAGTACATCTTGAACTGAAATAGAAGCATTTCCTGCTACACCAGCTACAATGTTTATAAGAGCATAATCAGAATTGTCTTCAGATATAACATTTACAGCATTATCAACTTCACAAGCGATACAAGCAACACCGTCGGTTCCTGTATTTTCGTTGTTAATAATAACCGAACTACTAGGATTTGATATTACGTAAGGTTCATCACAGTTAATCGTTCCTGGACAGAAAGATTGAAGTACCATTCCATAAACTCTGGTACTACCTAGGTTTAAAGAAAGAGTTTGTGTCATAGAAAGTTGTACTTCATCAAAAGGAGCGGTAGTAATAAACCCTAATCGTACAGATTCACTTCCCGTTAATAATAAACCAGAATAAATTGGGAGCAATTCGGTTGTGCCTGTTTTAGATTCAACAAGTGTTCCATCTAAATAGGTTGAAATGGTTATAGCATCAAACAATTGAGTGTTTAAAAGTGTAGTATTTTCAATGTCAAAACCAGCAAAAGTATTTGCGGTGTAATCGGTAATTTCATTTTTATAGGCTATAGTAGCTGTACCTGCAACACCTGCTAATAAATCTATAGAAGCATAGTTTGAAGTATCAGAATCAATAGCATTATTTGTGTTGTTAACACTTCCTAGTGTTAAAAGCCCTCCAGTTCCTGTGTGTTCTTCTACAGCTCTTACAGGAAAGTTTGGTTTAGTAAGTTGGGTAGCGGTATTACAAGCTAACTCAGGTCCTTCACAAAATCTATTAGTTACGGCAGCATAAACATTAGTTGTTGAAGCAACTCCTGCTAAACTTGAAATAGAGATTTCAACAGCATCATAATTCATAGAGGTGTAAAAGCCGACATAAAATTGATCTTGACCTAAAATAGGACTGTCTAAAGCAAGTAAAGAAGTACTTGTGTTAGTTTCTTGTTGTACACCGTCAAGATAGGTTGTTATGGTAATAGCATTTAAAAGATCAGCTTGAAGAATGGAAATGTTTTTCTATTAAGAAACCTGCATAACCACCTGATTCGATAAACTCGCTAGCTGTATTATCAGTTACAGTTAATGTATGTGTTACTCCAAGACCAATAAGTGTTGATACAGAAGCAAAGTTAGAAGGATCTGTGTCTATAATGTTGCTAGCATCTGAAATGCCACAACCTACTACACAGAGTCCAGAAGTGTTTTCATCTACTGTTAAATCTGTAAAATTATCATTTGTTACTGCTACAGGATTTTCTGTATTACAGGGAACAGGGTATTGTACTCCGTCTGTATAAATAATATACTCTGCTGTTGATTGACATCCGCTAGCATCTGTTACTGTTACATTATAGCTTCCTTGAGTTAATCCAGAAATAGAGGAAGATGTTTGGTCTCCGGGGCTCCATAGATAAGTGTAAGGAGGTGTTCCTCCAGATACGGACAAAGAAATGCTTCCATCTGAAGCTCCGATAGAAGTTTCTTTTATTGTGTTACCTGATATTTTTATGGAATTGTCTACATAACTACCATAAACCTCAATGCTATTAATAGTAGCAGCGAGTGAACTAACTGTAAGTTGAACTTCATCATATTCAAGTGAAGTAGAAAAGCCAACCAAATAAAAACCATTAGTTGTAGAAGGAGTTATATTTATTAAACCTAATGCTTCGAGAGCTAATAAATTGTTTCCAGATTGTGTTTCTTGTACTGAACCATCTAAATAAGTTGTTATGGTTATAGAATTTAATAAATCTAATTGTAAAAGGTCATTTGTATCCCTAATAACAAAACCAGCAGTGCTTCCAGAAGGAAAATTACTTAGAACATTTTCAACTGAAATAGAAGCTGTACTTGCAACACCAGCAGTTACATTTATCATAGCAAAGTCAGATTCACTTTCGCTAATAACATTTGTTGCGTTATCTACTTCACAAGCTACACAAGCTACTCCGTTTACACCAGTGTTTGTGTTATTAATTATCACAGGTTGAGAAGGATTGTTTAATAAAGTAGCAGTATCACAGTTTAAATTCCCTTCGCTAAAAGCTTCTAATATAAGACCATAAACTCGAGTACTCCCTAAGTCTAAAGTAAGAGTTTGTTGAATGGATAATTGAGCTTCATCAAAAGGTAATGAAGTAACAAAACCTACTTGAGAGCGTTCAGTACCAGTAAATAATAAACCACTGTCTACCGATAATAATTCAGAGCTACCTGTTTTTACTTCCTGTTGAACACCATCTAAATAAGTTGTTATGGTAATTTCATCAAGTAGTTCAAGATTTAAAACAGAAGCATTTTCAATGTCAAAGCCTACATACGTTTGTGCAGGATAATTTGTCAGCTCATCTTTTATAGAAATACTTCCAGTAGCTATAACACCTAAAGTAAAATCAATACTAGCGTATGAGTTGCTATTAGAGTCTACCGCAGCATTAGTATTGGTTACGCTACCAACATTTAAAACACCTCCCATTCCAGTATGTTCGTCAACTACACGAGCAGGAAAATCAGGTTTATTAATCAAAGTAGGAGTATTGGGTTCTAAATTAGGGCCAACACAAAAACTATTAGTAACCGGATAATAAATATTAGTACTAGAAGCAATACCTGCTAAACTAGCTATTGAAACTTCAATGCTATCGTAGTCTAAAGTAGTGTAAAACCCCGCGTAGAATTGATCATTATTTAATAGAGAACTACCAAGTGTTACTAACGAAGCTCCTGAATTAGTTTCTTGAGGAACACCGTTTAGGTAGGTTCTTATGGTAATAGCTCCTAGTAAATCTATTTGAGCAACAGAGCCATTTTCTATTAAAAAACCGGCATAGCTTCCTCCTTCAAAAAATTCATCCGTGGTATTATCTGTTACTGTTATTGTATGAGTTACACCTAAACCTAAAAGTGTAGAAATAGTAGTGTAGTTTGAAAGATTTGTGTCTGTCAAATTGTTGAGGTTTGAAATACCGCAACCCAATAAACAAAGTCCACTAGTATTTTCAGTTACAGTTAAATCAGTGAAACTAGATGAAGAGATAGCAACAGGAGCATCGGTATTACAGGGAACAGTAATAGGAGGAGAATAATTAATATTATTATTACTCGAATTTTCTTTTTTGACAAAAGAGGATAATACTAAGAGCAATAATATTAATTCAACAAATTTGAATCTTTTATAATTTTTTAGTAAGAGTAAATACGTTAGAGTAATTCTTTTCATAATAGTTGATTAGTTAGGTGTTATAAATAACTATCAAGCTTTAATTAGTGGTTGGTAAGCAAGGATAGTATTATGCGATTTGTAGTTTAGTAAACATGTTTAGTTTTTATTTACTAATACAACAAATAGTAATTCAGGTTTCTTTTTACAGAGCTATTAATAATTCTAAATAATAATTACTTATGAATTTCAGGTTAATGAAAATCTTAAAAGTAACTGTATAGTTAATTATTAGTATAGTAATATGTGGAATACGGATTAAGGAAAAACTAATAGTTTAATTATAGCTAACCTTTTGAATAAGAAAAAAAATAAATAATCATAACACGAGAGACTTAAATTAAAAATAGCTTAAACATATTCTCAGTAAAACTTAAAAAAGCTTACCTAGTTTACAACAGTTAATAATGCATTATTAACAGTCAACAGTATTTTAACTTTAAGGGGAGAAAAAATTATAACTTTTAATTACATTATAATAAATTTCTTTTAGATCTTTTGTGAAGATAGTGAAAAAAATATTATAAACAAAAGAAAAAGAGCTTGTTAGTAGCTTTTGTAAGCTTTGAAAATAGAGATGATAGAATAAAGGAAAGTGTATTAAGAATGTATTAACATTTTTTTAACTTCGATTAGTTCGGTTTGTTCCGAACTGAAGTTATTTTTGCATGGCAAATTTTTTATGGAGATGAATCAAGTAGAAAAGAAAAAATGTGAATTGGTAGAGAAATTGGGAATTTTTTTAGAAAAAAAAGAACAGTTAGCCCCAGTTGCAGCAAGAATACTTTCACATATTATTTTAACAGGAAAACAAGGAGCAACCTTTGAAGATTTAGTATCTGGTCTTTGTGCTAGTAAAAGCACAATTTCAACACATCTTAATCATTTACAAGGTTTAAAACAAGTAAGTTACTTTACAAAAACAGGTGATAGAAAAAAATACTTTATTCTAAATAGCGATACAATGCTAAAAGGAATAAGTAATATGATAGAAGAGTGGGAAGGAGAAAAAGAACTACACATAGAAGTTAAAGAATACAAAGAAGACATTAACAAAACTCTAAAAGAAGAAGATAGATTTGATCTTGATTTCCACGATAGTTTTATTGAGTTTTTAGATGGAGCAATTGCGTCTGTAACTAAATTAAAAGAAAAAATTATAAACCACAAACAATAACTATATATACATAAAATGAAATATCAACACATATACGGTATTGCTATTCTTAGCATTGTTGCATTATTTTTTACAAGTTGTGAAAAACAACAACAAAAACAACAACAAATGCCAACGCTACCTTTTCCAGTAGTAAAGGTTGCAAAAAAATCAATAACAAATTACCAACAATATCCAGTAACTATTGAAGGAGAAGTAAATAGTGAAATAAGACCTAAAGTTTCTGGATATGTAAAAAACGTTTTGGTAAAAGAAGGTCAAAAGGTTAAACAAGGACAATTGTTGTTTAAGTTAGAAACGCAATCATTAAGTCAAGATGCTGAAGCGGCAAAAGCAGTTGTAAACACAGCACAAGTAGAAGTTAATAAGCTAAAACCATTAGTAGAAAAAAATATTATTAGTCCAGTACAATTAGAAACGGCAAAAGCTAATTTGGCACAGGCTAAAAGTACATATAATAGTGTTATAGCTAATATTAACTACGCAAATATAAAAAGTCCTGTAAACGGGTTTGTAGGTTCAATTAATTATAGAAAAGGTGCTTTGGTAAGTGCACAAAGTGCAATGCCACTTACAAAAGTAGCTTCTATAAAAAATGTATATGCATATTTTTCCATGAATGAAAAAGAGTTTTTAAACTTTATCTCTTCCGCTGAAGGAGAGACAATGGATGAGAAAATAAAAAAGTTACCACCAGTAAAATTATTATTAGCTAATGGTAAAGAGTATGAGCAAACAGGAGCCATTGAAACCATTGCTGGTGATATAAATCAGCAAACAGGAACTATCAGTTTTAGAGCAAAATTTGATAATAAAGCAGGTTTGCTACGTAATGGAAGTAGTGGTACAATTTTAATACCTCAAGAGCATAATGATGCGTTGGTTATACCATCAGAATCTACATTTGAGCGTCAAGGTAAGGTATATGTTTATATCGTAAATAATGATTCTTTGGCAGAAAAAACTATTGAAGTTGAAGCCCAAATAGGAAAGCTTTATGTAGTAAAATCAGGGTTAACAACAGAACAAACAATCTTAGCTAAAGGCTTAAATAAAGTTCGATCTGGAGCAAAAATAAAACCTATTCCTACGCCTTTAGATAGCATAGTAAATTCATTCGATACGGTATTTAAATAATTAATAAAACCAGTTATGTTACAAAAATTTATAGAGCGTCCGGTACTCTCTACAGTAATTTCTATTATTATAGTAATATTAGGAGTACTGTCATTAACACAATTACCGGTAACGCAATATCCAGATATTGCACCACCAACGGTGCAGGTTACTGCTTCTTATCCAGGAGCTAGTGCCGAAACAATTTTAGAAAGTGTTATTGTTCCTATAGAAGAACAAATAAACGGAGTAGAAGGAATGACCTACATGACTTCTACTGCAAGTAATACAGGTACAGCAAGTATTCAAGTTTTCTTTGAACAGGGATATGATCCAGATATTGCAGCTGTAAACGTACAAAACAGAGTCGCTAGAGCCAATGCGTTATTACCTTCTGAGGTAACAAGAGCAGGAGTTATTACAGCAAAACAACAAAACTCAGCATTATTATATGCTGCAGTTTACTCTACAAATCCTGAGTATGATGATGTTTTTATTCAAAATTACTTAAATATAAACGTAAAACCAGAATTACAACGTGTATCAGGGGTAGGAGCAGTAAACGTGTTTGGGGCAAAAGACTATTCGATGCGAGTGTGGTTAGACCCAGCAAAAATGGCATCTTATAAGTTAGAACCTAGAGAAGTAATTGCAGCGATTAATGAACAAAGTTTAGAGGCAGCAGCTGGGTCTTTAGGACAAAACTCAGGAGAGTCTTTTGAATATGTAATTAAATATAAAGGACGATACAAAACTGCAAAAGAATACGAAAACGTTGTTGTAAAAGCTCTAGGGAATGGGCAGTTTTTACGTGTTAAAGATGTAGCAAAAGTAGAGCTAGATGCATTTTCATATTCGTCATTATCACGTACAAACGGGAATCCAGCACTTAACTTTGGTGTTTTTCAAACACCTGGATCTAATGCACAAGAAATTATTGAAAACATCTATGTAAAACTAGAAGATTTAAAGAAAGATTTTCCTGAAGGATTAGATTACATTATTAATTATGATACCAATAAATTCTTAACAGCATCTGTAAACAAAGTAAAAAGTACTTTAATAGAAGCCTTTTTATTAGTGTTTGTAGTAGTATTTATCTTCTTACAAGATTTTAAGTCTACCTTAATACCCGCAATAGCGGTTCCAGTATCAATTATTGGTACCTTCTTTTTCTTAAATCTATTTGGGTATTCTATCAACTTATTAACCCTATTCGCTTTAATTTTAGCAATTGGAATTGTGGTAGATGATGCTATTGTAGTAGTAGAGGCGGTGCATGCTAAACTGGAAGATGGAGCAGAAAGTGCAAAAAAAGCATCAATTTCAGCGATGAGTGAAATTAGTGGGGCTATTGTGTCTATTACGTTAGTAATGGTGGCGGTTTTTGTACCAATTACGTTTATACAAGGTCCATCAGGAGTATTCTATGAGCAATTTGGGGTAACACTAATGGTTGCTATTTTAATTTCAGCAGTAAACGCACTAACACTAACACCAGCTTTAAGCGCATTACTATTAAAACCACATAACGATACTCACAAGAAAAAAGGACTATTACAGCGATTTTATGATGCATTTAATGCAGGATTTAATGCGGTAACCAATAAATATACTAAATCTTTAGGGTTTTTAGTAAAACACAAATGGGTAACAGCAGGTATTTTAGGGTTAAGTGTTTTGGCTATTGTATGGGCAAGTAATACGATACCTACAGGATTTGTACCTTCGGAAGATAGAGGTGTAGTCTTTATGAATGCTGAATTACCTGCAGGTTCTTCTTTAGATAGATCGTATAAAGTAACAGAAAAGTTATATGAAAGTATTAAAGAAATAGAAGGAATCAAAGGGGCATCGTTTATTAGTGGAAGAAACTTTTTCTCAGGAGAAGGAAGTTCGTACGCAATGGGCTTTATTATTCTGGAAGATTGGAGTGAAAGAGAAAGTGATGCTGAATCAGTTCAAAGTATTGTGGGGCAATTGTTCGGTAAAGCAGCAATGATACCAGATGCAAACATTATTTTCTTTACACCACCAAGTGTACCAGGTTTTGGTAATGCAGATGGTTTTGAAATGCGATTACTAGATCGTTCTGCAAAACCATTAACAGAAATGGATGCAACAGCAAAACAGTTTGTTGGTTTGTTAAATCAGCAGCCCGAAATAGCGTTTGCCTCTAACTCTTTTGATACTGGGTTCCCTCAGCTAGAATTAGATATAAATGTAGAAAGAGCTAAAGAAGCAGGAGTATCTACGAGTGCTATACTTTCAGCTTTACAAGGATATATTGGAGGTAATTACGCAGCAGATTTTAGTAGGTTTGGAAAGCAATTTAGAGTTTTTGTACAGTCGTTACCTGAAGATAGAATAAATGAAGAAAGTTTAAACAGCATGTTTATAAAAACACCAAGTGGAGAAATGACACCAATCTCTCAATTTGTAAGCTTAGAACGTGTATATGGACCACAAACAGTTAATCGTTTCAACCTATTCAATTCGGTAACAGTAAATGGAGGAATCACTCCAGGGTTTAGTACAGGAGATGCAATTACCAAAATAAACACATTAGCAGAAAATAATTTACCAGAAGGGTATAGTGTTGCTTACTCAGGAATTACTAGGGAAGAAATAGCATCATCAGGTCAATCTACCATTATTTTTATGATTAGTATTTTGTTTGTATATTTCTTATTAGCAGCACAATACGAGAGTTACCTATTACCACTATCAGTAATTTTATCATTACCAATTGGGGTAGCAGGAGCATATTATACAACATATTTAGCAGGGTTAGAAAATAATATCTATTTCCAAATAGCTTTAATTATGTTACTAGGATTGTTGGCTAAGAATGCGATTCTTATTGTAGAGTTCGCAATACAGCGTCGTAAGCAAGGAAATAGCTTATACGATGCTGCTATTGAGGGAGCAAAAGTACGTTTAAGACCTATTTTAATGACTTCTTTTGCCTTTATTCTAGGGTTATTACCATTAGTGTTAGCAAAAGGAGTAGGAGCTGAAGGGAATAATTCTATCGGTACTGGTGCTGCAGGAGGATTATTAATTGGTACTTTAATAGGGGTATTTGTTATTCCTGTATTATTTGTAATATTCCAATGGTTACAAGAAAAAGTATCAAGTAAACCAGCTGTTGTTGAAATTAAAGAAGATTAATTATGAAATTTATTTTAAATAAAACTTTGGTTGTAGTCATTATGGCTACAACCCTACAAAGTTGTTTCGTAGCGAAGGATTATGTGCGACCTGAGTTAAAAGAAACAGAACATTTGTATAGAACAGATAATTTACCAAAAGACAGTATCTCAATGGCAGATGTGTCTTGGAAAGATATGTTTACTGATGCTCATTTGAAAGAATACATTGATGAAGGACTTCAGAATAACTTAGATATCCGTGTAGCCATACAACAAATGGCTGCTGCTGAAGCTTACATGAAACAAGGTAAAGCAGGGTATTTACCTACTTTAAGTGTAGGAGCAAAAGCTACACATCAAGAATTAGCAAAAAACAGTCAGTTTGGATCTTTTTTTAATGGTAGTATAGATCAATATGAAATTACAGGAAACCTTTCTTGGGAAGCTGATATATGGGGTAAAATACGAAGTAATAAACGAGCAGGAAAAGCAGCATATTTACAAAGTGTAGCTGCTCACCAAGCAGTAAAAACTCAATTAGTTTCAGCAATAGCAACTACCTATTATCAGTTAGTAGCTTTAGATGCTCAATTAGAAATTACTGAACAAACTATTGAAACCAGAGAGAGTAGTGTAAATACTATTAAAGCTTTAAAAGAAGCAGGTCAGGTTAATCAAGTAGCTGTAGACCAAAATATAGCACAATATAACAATGCAAAAGCGTTAAAGGTAGATTTAGAAGCTTCTATTTTTAAAACAGAAAATGCCTTAAACTTGCTATTAGGAAGAACATCAGTAGTTGTTAAAAGAAGTAAACTTTCACAACAAGAGTTAGATGTTACTATAAAACTAGGTGTTCCTACTATTTTGTTAAGAAACAGGCCAGATGTAATGGCTGCTGAATATGGATTAATTAATGCTTTTGAAATGACAAATGTTGCTAAAAGTAATTTCTATCCATCGTTAACATTAACTGCAACAGGTGGTTTTCAGAGTTTAGATTTAGATGAATTACTAAGTGCCAATTCCTTATTTGCTAATATTATAGGAGGCTTAACACAGCCTATCTTTAATCAAAGAAAAATAAAAACGCAGCACGATGTAGCTAAGGCACAACAAGAACAAGCATTGTTAAGTTTCAAAAAGACTTTGTTAACAGCAGGGAATGAGGTTTCAAATGCACTTTTCGATTATAATGCTGAAACCGAGAAATTTGAATACAGACAAAATGAGGTTGAAGCTTTACGAAGAGCAGAAACTAACTCTGAGGAATTGTTAAAAAATGGGTATGCAAATTATCTTGATTTATTAACAGCAAGAGAAAGAGTTTTGAACGCAGAAATAAACGTTATAAATAACAAATTAAATCAATTATTAAGTACAGTAAATATATATAAAGCTTTAGGAGGAGGATGGAAATAAAGTAGGGTTGATTATGAATAATAGGGAAAAACTTATCAATGTTGCAAAAGAAAAATTTATAGCATTTGGTAGTAAGCATACTACAATGGATGAAATAGCTGAGTTACTTGGAATTTCAAAAAAAACTATTTATGCATGCTTTTCTTCAAAAGAAGAATTGATAATTGAAAGTATCAAAGAATTAATAAATGAATTTAAAATTGATATAGAACCTATTTTAAAATCTGATAAATCAGCATTAAATAAAATAATAGAAATATATGAGGTAATTTTTAAATACGTAATAAAGTTTAAACCTTCTTTTATTTTTGGATTAAAAAAATACTATCCCAATGCCTATGATGCCTATATAGAAGTAACGAAGAATGTTGTATCTAAAGATGTGATAAATTTACTAGAAGAGGCTAAAGTAAACGGAGAAATAAGGAAAGATGTAGATCTTGAGCTATTTAGTAAATTGTATCTAAGTAATTTAGAAGGGAGGTTGTTTAATGCTGACAACTTATTTAAAAATTACCCAAGAGAAGTCTTACTTGAATATATGATTATAAATAATTTAAACTCTTTAAAGCCTAGCAAATAAGAACATAAATTTTTGTGGTTTTTGATGAAAAGTGTCGTGTAGTATGTTATCATATCTACAAGACACTTTTTTGTATTGAAAAAATGATTTATAGATGGAAAAAGAAAAAGTATTTTTGACGTATTTTTGTAATAAAGTAACAGAAATTGTTAAAAAAAATAACTACATATTTATTACTTAGTATTACAACTTTGTTTTATAGCCAGGATAAAACAGGATTGCAGTTCTTAAATATTCAAAAAAAAGCAGAGAATTATTTAGAAAAACTACAAGAAAATTATACAGAAGGAAATTATAAGCTTCATAAAATTTATAGTGACTCTTTATACAATATATCTAAAAAGAATAACCTGAAAGCATTACAAGTAAAAGCAATGGTTAACCAGGCAATAAGCTTAAACATGCAAACAAAATATGTAGAAGCTATAGCACTGTATAAAGAGGCATTAGTTATTGCTAAAACGATACCAGAAAGCAAACAAGCTGAAACTGTTGTGTTAGTTAACTTAGGAAATATATATAATAATGTAGAACTTTATGAAAAGAGTATAGAAACCATGAAGATGGTGCTAAAGCAAGCAGCCTATACTGAAAAACCAAAGTTAATAAAAATGGCTGCGTTGAACGGATTATCGATAAGTTATTCAGCTTTAAATAAAGAAGAAAAATCATTACTATATGCAGAACAAGTAAAAGAAATAGGAGAAGAAACAGGTAATGAAAATATCATTTTAACATCCTTAAACCATATTAGTAGTTCCTATTATAAATTAGGAGCGTATCAAAAATCTATTGAAACAGCAAACAAAGCAACAAAATACAAGTCTTTTGAGAAAAATACTAGGGTAAAAGCATGGCTTTTAGTTAATTTAGGAGTCGCAAATTTAAAACTAGAGTTTTATAGTGAAGCAGAAAAATACTTAAAACAAGCGTTAAGCATAGCTTCTGAAAAAAGTATAGAAGAAATTGAAATGATATGTTATGAAAACTTGACTACGATATATCAAAAATTAAACAAAACGACAGCTTACTTAAATACAGAAAAGAAATATAATGAGAGTCGAATAAATTTTCTTAAGAATCAAAAAAAAGCGATAACAGAAGAGCTAAAGGCAGAAATTAAAGCAAAAGAAGAAACTATTTCAGCACAAGAAAATACAGAAGCTTTACTCTCAGACCAACAAAAAACAACCTTGTGGTTTAGTGTGTTATGTATGATTGGTTTAGGTGGGTTATTTTGGATTTATATAAAAAAGAATGAAGAAGAAAGTGCTATTGAAGAAATAAAAGAGCAAACAAAAGAAGTAAAAGTAATCCAAGAAAAATATAAAAATTCTTCATTATCAAAAGAAGATAGAAGCTCTTACAAACAAAAAATATTAAAGGAAATTGAAGAAGAAAAAATATACTTAAACCATAACTTAACTCAAG
The DNA here is from genome assembly GCF_059716285.2 of Tenacibaculum sp. TB-53. NCBI lineage: Bacteria > Pseudomonadati > Bacteroidota > Flavobacteriia > Flavobacteriales > Flavobacteriaceae > Tenacibaculum > Tenacibaculum sp. TB-53. The sequence goes on from NZ_CM202790.1 coordinate 3,198,661, forward strand.
CAAGTTTTGCTAAAAAATTATCACTAAGCAGTCATCATTTGTCTGAAGTGTTTTCGTTTGAATTTGACAAGAATTTTTATCAACTCATCAATTCATATCGAATTAAAGAAGCCAAGAAAATGTTACAATTATCTACAAGCAAAGACCACAAAATACTCGCTGTTGCTTACGATTCTGGTTTTAAAAGTAAAACTACTTTCAACCGTGTGTTTAAAGAACAAACAGGTTATACCCCATCAGAGTATCGAAAAAAACTAATAAATTAGGTTCCACTCTATAGAATGATACTTCTATAACAATCAACGGTTATATCTTGCGCCTCATTACTTAATATAAACGATATTATTAAGTAATACTTAGCTTTTATTTTATATATGAAGATTCAGTTTGAGTTGGTAATATCACCAAACAAACAACACCTATCAAACCAATATTTAATGGCTGGGTAGTTCTTACTTTATGTAGTATGTAAAAAAGCTTGATTAAAATAGAAGTGTTAAAAATTATATTAAAAAGAATGAAGGCATTAATAGGTAAATTTTTAAGAAGTGGTTTAGTAGTACTTTTTTTAATTTTAAGTAGTCAATTGTTTTCGCAGTCGTTCACTTCTTTATGGAACACGGCAAATATTAGTACTGGCTCTTCTGGAGTTAATGAAATAAGCATCCCAACGAATTCAGCTTACACGTATTCATACACCGTTGATTGGGGTGATGGAAATATTGATTCAAACGTAACAGGAGACATTACCCATACTTATGCCACACAAGGAACTTATACCGTAAGCATTAGCGGAACGTTTCCTGCAATTTATTTTAATAATACTGGAGACGTTGACAAAATTATCGAAATCTTGTCTTGGGGTACTATTCAATGGCAAAGTATGGAAAGCGCATTTTATGGATGTTCAAATCTAAATTTTGATGCTATTACTCCACCAAATTTAAGTCAAGCTACTAGCCTACAAAATGCTTTTAGAGATTGCTCATTGTTTAATGGTATTATGAATAATTGGGATGTAAGCACCATAACTAATATTTCAGGGTTATTTATGAATTGCGAAATTTTTAATAGACCTTTAGATCAATGGGACACATCTAGTATAATAGACATGTCTTACACTTTTTATAATGCAAGGGAATTCAACGAACCATTAGATAACTGGAACACATCAGCAGTAACTACTTTAGAAAACTTTTTATATAGAGCCCGTAGGTTCAATCAAAATATTAATAACTGGAATGTAGCTAATGTTGTTAATATGGAAGGAGCCTTTTACGATACAAGTGCATATAATCAGCCAATGAATAATTGGAATGTTGGTAATGTTACCAATATGAATAACACATTTAAAGGCTCTAATTTTAATAGCCCAATAGACAACTGGAATGTAAGTAATGTTACAACAATGGAGGGAATGTTTAGTCAAGCTAAATTCAACCAACCTATAAATACATGGAATGTTAGTAATGTTACAAATATGTCTAGGCTATTTTTTAGAAACAGAACCTTTAATCAACCTTTAAATAACTGGGATGTTAGTAATGTAACAAACATGTCGGGTATGTTTGATGGATGGGCTTGGGGAGCAGTTTTTAATCAACCCATAGGTAACTGGGATGTTAGTAATGTTACTGATATGAGTTACATGTTCCGAGATAACTCAGGCTTTAATCAAGGTATAGGAACTTGGAATGTAAGTAATGTTGTTACCATGAGAGGAATGTTTGAAGGCGCCACTGTTTTTAATCGAGATATTAGTTTGTGGAATGTTAGCAAGGTTACCAATGTAGAAAGTATGTTTGAAAGAACAGAAGCTTTCAATCAACCATTGAATACTTGGGATGTGAGCAATATTACTAATATACGCAACATATTTCAACGAGCAGAAGCTTTTAACCAACCTTTAAATACTTGGGATGTAAGTAATATCACTGATTTTCAGTATATGTTTGATAGAGCTACGTCTTTTAACCAAGATATAAGTGGTTGGCAAACAGGAAATGCTAGAAACATGTCTTATATGTTGAATCAGGCTACTTCATTTAATCAAAACATAGGAGTTTGGGACATATCTAGTGTTACAAACATGACAAACATGTTGTCGAATAGTGGTATTTCTCAAGAAAATTATGATAATATTCTTATAGCTTGGAGTGCTCAAACAGTTCAAAACAACATTAACTTAGGAGCGACGAACCTTAATTATTGTGATGCATTAAACCAAAGACAAAGTTTAATTGATAATAACGGTTGGACTATGTCAGGAGATGTTATAAACTGTTCTTATGTATTATGTACTCAAATAACAATGCCGCAAGCAGGTGACACGCAAGTGCCTGCAAACAGTGATATTCGTTGGAATCCAGCTCCTAATGCTACAGGATATAGAATTAGTGTAAGAAGAGAAAACGGAGTGACTTCACAGGTTATATATAATAATGAAGATGTAGGAAATGTTGTAGGAGTAGATTTTACCAACGAATTTATAGCAGGAGATACTGTATATGTAACAGTTGTCCCGTATAACGCAGAAGGACCAGCTACAGGTTGCCAAGAAATTAGTTTTACAGTAATAGAAAGTTGGGTAAATAGCCCAGATACATTCAAGCTTACCTACGATACAAGTATACAATCTTCATTCACTACACCAACAAATCAGTTAAGAATAGAAACAAATTCAGGCTATCCAAAATATCTTACATACAATTATTCTATAGATTGGGGAGATGGACAGTACAACCACAATGTTACAGGTGATATTACACACATATATCTTACACCAGGAATTTATACAGTAAGTATTATTGGTGTTTTTCCTTCTCCAAAACATGAAACTATTGGAGACTCTGACAAACTATTATCCATAGATCAGTGGGGAACTCAAGTCTGGGAAAGTATGTATGAAGCTTTTGAAAGTTGTGTAAATATGGAGCACAATGCTACAGATACTCCTAATCTTAGCAATGTAACGGATATGGAAAGAATGTTTAGTTCTTGTAGAAAATTAAATGCTAATATTAATGATTGGAATGTTAGTAATGTAACTAACATGCGTGGTATGTTTAGTGGAACTTCAGTTTACAACCAACCACTTAATAATTGGGATGTAGGTAATGTTACTAATATGAACTACATGTTTGGTAGTGCCATAGAGTTTAATCAAGACATAGGAAATTGGAATACAGGAAATGTTGCAGATATGGGAGGGATGTTCCAAAATGCAGAAGTATTTGATCAGAATATTAATAATTGGAATGTGAGTAGTGTTACAGATATGAGTAGCATGTTTGAAAGAGCAGAAGCATTTAACCAACCACTTAATAATTGGGATGTCAGTAATGTTACCAATATGTCTGAAATGTTTAATGGTTTTATTTCAAACATGGCTTTTAACCAAAATATTGATAATTGGAATGTAAGTAATGTTACAGATATGTCTGAAATGTTCCAGAGATGTGTTGATTTTAACGAACCTTTAAACTCTTGGAATGTAGGTGCTGTTACAAACATGACTTCGATGTTTGAAGGCGCTTCTTCTTTTAATCAAGCCCTAAGTAATTGGAATGTTTCTTCAGTAACCAACATGGAGAGCATGTTTCAGAGTGCTAGCGCATTTAATCAGAACATAAATAGCTGGAATGTAACCAATGTAACCAACATGAGTTTAATGTTTTACAATGCTCAAATGTATAACCAACCGTTAAATTCTTGGGATGTAAACTCAGTAGTTAATATGTCAGGTATGTTCCGAAGAGCAGAAGCATTTAATCAGCCATTAAACTCTTGGGATGTAAGTGCTGTTGCTAACATGAGTCAAATGTTTCAAGAAGCCACAGTTTTCAATCAACCATTAAATTCTTGGAATGTAAGTTCAGTAACCTTAATGCCTTCGATGTTTGAAGAAGCTGTTGCTTTTAATAGTCCGTTAGAAAACTGGAATGTTTCTGTGGTAACAAACTTTGAAGCAATGTTTAAGAATGCAGAAATATTTAACCAACCTTTAGGGAATTGGAATACAGGTGAAGCACAAACGATGGCTGAAATGTTTTATGGGGCGTCTAAATTTAATCAAGATATTAATAATTGGAATGTATCTTTTGTAACCACTATGCAAGAAATGTTTCGAGGAGCAACGTCTTTTAGTAGACCATTAGATTCTTGGAATGTAGCATCGGTAACTAATATGCAAGGCATGTTTCAAACAGCAATAGCTTTTGATGGTGCTATTGGAAGTTGGAATATTAGGAGAGTAACCACCATGCAAGACATGTTTAATGGTGCAACAAACTTTAATCAACCAATGAATAATTGGAGGCCAACAGCAGTAATGAACATGGATAGAATGTTTCAAGGTGCAAGTTTGTTTAATCAACCTTTAAACCAATGGTTATTAAATACGGTATCGATGAACGCTATGTTTAATAACGCTACAGTTTTTAATCAAGATTTAGGTGATTGGAATATTAGTGGCGTAACCAACATGCAAAATATGTTAGATAATACAGCTCTTACTAGAGTGAATTACGACAATACGCTTATTGCATGGTCTGAACAAACACTAACACCTGGAATAAATCTAGGAGCTAACACTCTTCCGTATTGTGATGCTGTAGAAGAAAGACAATCAATGATTGATAGTTTTGGATGGTCTTTTACGGGTGATGTTTTAGATTGTCCTATTCCAGAATGTACACAGTTAATAGCGCCTTTAAATGGAGCAACAGATGTTCCTGTAAATACCAATTTAACTTGGGAACCTGTTTTGTATGCACGTGAATATGCTTTAACAATTAGAATTGAACCTTCAGGAATGATAATAAACGAAACTGTTGTAAATGCTACCACTTATGAATTTGCTACAGATTTTTCAGGAGGAGAAATAGTTTATGTTACTATTGTACCTTCAAACGAAAATGGAGATGCAGTAGGACCTTGTGTAGAAGAAAGCTTTACGGTGTCTACAACTCCATCTACAGTACCAGGTTGTACCAGCTTAACCTTACCACTTGCTGGTGGTACAGATATATCTGTAAGTACAAATTTAGAATGGAATGTTATAAGTAATGCAGATGGATACAGACTTACAGTAGGAACTACTTCTGGGGGATCAGATATTCTTAATAATATTGATGTAGGTAATAGTGCAACATATGATTTACCTGTAGATTTACCAGAAGACACTGATATTTTTGTAACTATAACTCCTTATAACGACGAAGGTAATGCGATAAGTTGTGGCGAAGAGTCTTTTAAAACAGAGTTTATTCCAGTAGTACCTAGTTGTACAAGTTTAGTGAATCCTATAAATGGATCAACGAATGTTCCGTTGAATATTGATATTTCTTGGAATGAAATTACAGAAGCAACTGGGTATTTAGTAAGTGTAGGAACTACTCAAGGAGGGATAGAGGTTGTGAATAGTATTGATGTAGGAAACATAACAACTTATAGTTTTACTCAAGACTTACAAGCAAATAGAATACATTATGTTCGTATAATTCCATACAATGATGTAGGAGACGCTACAGGTTGTGTAGAAGAAAGTTTTACTGCTGGAGATGCAGTGGTAAGTGCACCAAACTGTACCACAATAACAGTTCCAAGTAACGGAGCAACGAATGTTAGTGTTAGTACAGGAATTAGTTGGGATGCAGTAGCTGATACAGATGGATATTACCTTTCAATCGGAACTACTTCAGGCGGAACTGATATTGTAAACAGCGAATCAGTAGCAGGAACGAGTTATACTTTAGCTAGTGATTTACCTGAGAATACTTCGATATATGTATCAGTGATACCTTACAATTCGGTAGGAAGTGCCACAGGATGTTCTGAGATTAGCTTTACTACTGAAATAGTACCAACCACACCGAATTGTACCACAGTCACAGTTCCAACCAATGGAACAACAAATGTTAGTGTTAGTACAGGAATTAGTTGGGATGCAGTAGCAGATGCTGACGGATATTACCTATCAATTGGAACAACTTCAAGCGGAACCGATATTGTAAATAATGAATCAGTAGCAGGAACGAGCTATACTTTAGCTAGTGATTTACCAGAGAACACGACAATTTATGTATCAGTAATTCCATATAATTCGGTAGGAAGTGCTACTGGTTGTTCAGAAATTAATTTTACTACAGAAATAGTACCAACCGCACCGAATTGTACCACAATTACAGTTCCAAGTGATGGAGGAACTAATGTAGCAGTCGATACAAATATTACTTGGAACGCAGTAGCTGATACAGATGGGTATTATATATCAATCGGAACAACTTCAGGCGGAACCGATATTGTAAATAACGAATCAGTAGCAGGAACAATATATAACCCTACGAGTGATTTACCTGAGAATACTTCGATATATGTATCAGTGATACCTTACAATTCGGTAGGAAGTGCCACAGGATGTTCTGAAATTAGTTTTACTACGGAAATAGTACCAACCACACCGAGTTGTACCACAATTACAGTTCCAAGTGATGGAGGAACTAATGTAGCAGTCGATACAAATATTACTTGGGACGCAGTAGCTGATACAGATGGGTATTATATATTAATCGGAACAACTTCAGGTGGAACCGATATTGTAAACAATGAGCTAGTGATAGGAACAACATACAATCCTACGAGCGATTTACCAGAGAACACAACAATTTATGTATCAGTATTACCATATAAGTCGGGGGGCTTAGCAACGGGCTGTGGTGAAGTTCGTTTTACCACAGAAACCGTTGCAATTATACCAAACTGCACCACAATTACAGTTCCAACCAATAAAGCAACAAATGTTAGTGTTAGTACTGGAATTACTTGGGACACTGTTTCAGATGCCGATGTGTATTACCTGTCAATTGGAACAACTTCAGGTGGAACCGATATTGTAAACAACGAGTCAGTAATAGGAACGAATTATACTTTAACTAGTGATTTACCAGAGAACACCATAGTTTATGTATTAGTAACTCCATACAACTCGCTAGGAAGTGCTAATGGGTGTTCTGAAATTAGTTTTAGAACTGAAGCAAGCTTAGTAGGGGAAACCAAATACGGTTTTTCTCCAAATGGTGATGGAGTAAATGACTTTTGGGAAATAAAGGGAATTGAAGAACATCCTAATAATATAGTAACTGTTTTTAATAGGTGGGGAGATATGGTTTTTCAGATGAAAGAATATGATAATCAATTTAATGTTTTTAGAGGCGTAGCCAATAAGCTAACGGGTATGGGAGGTGATAAGTTACCAGCAGGGACATACTTTTTCAGTATAAAAATTTCAACAGAAGGGAAATCAAAAGAAACAAAAGGGTTTTTAGTTTTAAAAAGATAAGATGAAAGAGATAAGGAACTATATTTTACTGTTTATTTTTATGATGGTACTTCAAAATAATTGGGGACAACAAACAGCTTTGTATCCAGAGTATAATTATAATCCGTTTATTATAAACTCTGCCTATACGGGAATGTCTGATGGAGCAGAAATTACACTTAGTAATTATGGCTATATAAATAGTATTGAAGGAAGTCCCAGAACATTGTCATTAAGCTTTCATACTCCGATTGCAAGAAAAAAAATGGGGATAGGTGGGGCTATTATACGAGATAAAATAGGAGTAAGTACTTATACAAATGCGTATGCTTCATATTCATATAAAATATTTTTTGATACGGAGATTGATAGACCTTATTGGCAACATTATAACGAACATGTAATATCGTTTGGGCTAACAGCAGGAATACAACAGTTTCATGAGAATTTGTTAGAGTTAGGTATTACAGATGATATAGAATTTTCTGAAAACATGAATGTAACTGTACCAACCGTTGGTGTTGGGTTTTTGTACAATCATGCAGATTTTTATGCAGGAGTTTCACTGCCAAATCTTTTAGGAGATAAATTAGCATCAAGAGATGATTTAAATATATCAAACCCTATTTACGGTTATTTCGGGTATCGTTTTTTTACCAATCGATTTGAGGAAGTAATGATTAAACCTAGTATTTTCTTAAAGTATGAAGGTGGAGCACCTATGCAGATTGACGCAAATGTTGCTGTTAACTATAAAAACAAATTTGAAATCGGTACGGGCTATAGAAGTAGTTCCTCAATTAATTTTTTAGCAGGTATTTATGCTCTAAAAAACTTAAAGTTTGTGTACTTCTACAATGCAGCATTTAGTGATTCTGTGTTAGGAAACAGTCATGGGGTTATCCTTTCGTATGTTTTTGAGAAAAAGCGCAGGTATTAAAAAGGAATGTTGGAATTACCTAAAGCTCCAATTTTTATAATTAGCAGAAGCCTCTAGTTGGTTTTCAATAGTATCAGGTAATTCAGGGAAGAAATCAATACCTGTCTTTTGTTCTAATTCATCAATAGAAACTACAAAGTCAGATAGAGGTTTATTACTTTCCTTATGGGGAAGTAAAAAGGCAATGGCTTTAATTTCAGGTTGAGTATAATCTAGTAAAACCTTATAAAAATAATTAGGAACACTTACTTTTTCCTTTCCTATAGTTTTCAAATTAGGTTCTAAAACACCACCAGTAACAACATACAAGTGATTATATTTTTTAGCCCAATAACGAGTTTTTTGCTCTAGTTTATTCCAAATACCAGCATTAAACTCATGGTTTTGAGGAGAAATGTTTGAAGTGTAAAAAGTTTCATCATGAGCACTTTTAGAGGCACGTCTATCACCAGCAGGACATAAATGTCCTTTGTCATAACCAGATCTTTTATAATTTCTCCAATCTGCAGATTTTGTCTTCACTTTGGGGTCTACAATAAAAAATGGACGCTTACGATTGATATAAACAATATCACTTTTATCTAAAGGATAAGCAACCCATTCAGCTTGCTCATGCTTTTCACTATACGATAACTGGTAGCCATTATGTTTTATAATGACTCCAGTTGTTGAGGTAGGAAAGTAATTGAAGTTATTAGTTTTATTACTGGCTGTTTCTGTTGTAGGTTCAGAAAAGTTCTTAGCTTCTTCTTTTTGTTGTAACCAATAACCTACAAGTAAAGCAATAATGGTAATAACAATCTTTATTTTCCTTGAAGTACTCATTTAATTACTTAAAACGATTTCTTTAAAATCTTCAGTTTTTTCAACTTCGTTAAAAATCTCTTGAAATTTAACAGGAGGTACTGTTAATTTACGCTTAACCAAGTCCAACCAAGCACCATAAACAGTGATAATTGCAGAAAGTTTACCTGCTTGATTAAAAACTTCATGTTGAATTTTCCAACGTTCACCTTTTCCAGATAAACCAGTAACTTTTAAGTTTACAGTTATGTCTTCTCCCATGTGTATTTCACGTAAAAACTTGGTGTTTTCTTCAAATAAAATAGGACCAACTTTTTCCTTAGTAAAATCTTGAACAGTTACATTATGCTCTTTAAAAAAACGTAAACGTAATTCAGCAGCGTAATCATTGTATGCGGTATGACGCATGTGTATGTTGGCATCAAAATCTGCCCATCTTGTTTTAAACTCAACACTAAAACTCATATCAAAAAAATTTAAGAAAGCGAATTTACAAATTTTAAGCTTTCACATCTAAAGCATCACGAAGTGTATTTCCAATTAACATAAATGCCATTACTAAACTCATAATTGCTAATCCTGGAATCAATGCTAAAAATGGTTTGCCCAAAATGATATAATTATAATGATTTTTAATCATAGCACCCCAAGAGGGAGTAGGAGGTTGGGCTCCAATACCTAAAAAACTCAGTCCGCTTTCAATTAAAATAGCAGCAGCAAAATTTGCGGCGGAAATTACAATTATAGGAGCTAAAATATTAGGTAAAATATGTTTGAAAATAATTCTAAAATCAGAAAAACCTAAAGCTTTGGCAGCTTCCACATATTGCTGCTGTTTAGTAGTGATTACTTGACCCCGAACTACACGAGCAACCTCTACCCACATAGTTAATCCCACTGCAATAAAAACTTGCCAAAAACCTTTACCCAAAGCCAAAGTAATAGCGATTACTAATAAAAGTGTTGGAATGGACCAAGTGATATTGATAACCCACATAATAAAATCATCAATTTTTCCACCAAAATAGCCAGCAATAGCGCCAATAGGAATTCCTATTAAAAGCGAAATAAACACAGCTATAAATCCAATAAAAAATGAAATTCTAGCACCAATCAACAACCTGCTTAATAAATCACGACCATATTTATCAGTTCCTAAATAAAATGTTTTTTGTTGAATGTATTGTTCAAAGGAAACAGGAAACTCTTTTGGTAAACCATCGGAGTATTTAATAGCTTCTAACTGATTGTTTTTAACAGAAAATGACTTTATAGGTATTTCTGTTGATGAATTTTGCTTTCCTTCCATAAAAATAGAAAACCACGATTGTTGGTTTTTTACTTCTGAAGGAATGCTTAATAGTTGCACAGAAAAACCAGGAGGTTTCGAGTGAATTTCTAAATGCATTTGATTGGCAGAGTTACTGTTGTCTGGAGCTAAAACATAACAAAAAACAGCAATAAACCCGCATAAAATAATATATCCAAAACTAAACATACCTGTTTTACTATGTTTAAATTTTTGGATAGCTATTTGCCATAAAGATGTACCTGTATTATTATTCACTCTTTTGTATTTCTTTCAAGTTATTGATGTCAATACTTGATGGATTTTGAAAAACTTCCAAATCAAAATATTTTACAGAAGCTAAAATATGATCAAAAATGTTCGCCATAACACGTTCGTAATCTACCCAATTTTTTTCTCTACTAAAGGCATAAATTTCTAGTGGAATTCCGTTAGGAGTTGGCTCTAACTGACGAGACATTAACAACATATCTTGATTTATTTTTGGATGATTTTCAATGTATTTATCCAAGTAAATTCTAAAAGACCCAAAATTGGTTAAGTTTCTACCGTTTAATATTACAGATTTGTCAATATTGTTTTCTTCGTTGTATTTTTTTACTTCCTTGCTACTTTTTTCAATATAGTCAGAAATTAACTCAATCTTTTTAAAGCGCTCAATATCTTCATCGGTAAGAAAGTGAATGCTATTTATTTTAATTAAAATTGATCGTTTTATACGTCTACCACCTGAAGTATTCATTGTTCTCCAGTTCTTAAAAGAATCGGATGTTAAATAATACGTAGGAATGCTAGATATTGTATTATCAAAATTTCTAATAATTACAGAGGTAAGGTTAATTTCAACTACATCACCATCAGCGCCATATTTTTCCATGGTAATCCAATCTCCAATTCTAACAGTATCATTTACTGCTACTTGAATGCTTGATACAAAACCAAGAATGGTGTCCTTAAAAATTAATAATAATACTGCTGAAAAAGCACCTAATGCAGTTAAGAATCTAATTAAAGGTTTTCCAGTTAATACAGAAAAAGATGATATAGCAGCAATAAGCCACATGATTACCATGAAAATTTGCACATAGCTCTCTAAGGGTTTGTCTTTGAAAGCATTTGTGGTACGAAGAAAATCTTTAACACTTAGTAGAATACTACGTATAAACCAAATAATAGCAAAAATAATGGCAATAGTAGCAATACGTTCAGCGTAGGTAAACAGGTTAGGGAAATCGACTAAAATATCTTTTAAAAAATTAAAAACAATAGTAAGAATAACAATTCTTGAAAGGTTTAAAAAGGTTTTGTTTTTAATAAGCATATCATCAAAACTAGTTGATGTTTTAGCTGCCATTTTATTAACTGTTCTTTTTCCAACGTATCTAAAAACTTTGAATAAGATATAACCTAAAATTCCAAACACAATAAGATTTGCAAATAAATTTAGGTATGTAGCTAATGTTTCTGAAAGTGAAAGCTGTTCTTTAAAAATTTTATAAAAAAACTTGTTTAACATAAAGTAATATTCGTTTAAAATTTGCTGATTTCTTCACCTATTTGTAAGTCAAATTTTTTTCTAAACCAATATATAACAACATACAAAACAGGAGTGTCAAGAGCTGCTATAATGACTTTAAATAAAAAACCGCTAAGTAAAAGGCTACCAAAAATACTCCAAGGAAGTATTTTAAAAGAACTCAATAAAAATAATACGGTAAAAGTATCTATAAATTGTGACAAAAAGGTAGAAAAATTATTGCGAAGCCATAAATGTTTTCCTTTAGTTAATTTTTTCCAAAAATGAAAAATTCGAATGTCTATAAACTGAGCAGCTAAGTAAGCTAGCATAGAAGCTAGTACAGCAAAAGGAGAAAGCCCAAAAACTTTGGTAAAAGTTTCGTCGCCAATGGGAGAGTTATTAATTGCAGGAGCATAATCAGCTACTAAAATAATTAACATAGAAAAAAAGGAAGCAAAAATTCCTGCTACAACAACTCTGTTGGCCTTTTTCTTACCATAAATTTCAGAAAGAATATCTGTAATTAAAAAAGTAATAGGATACGGAAGTATTCCAACAGATACTTCAAAACGAAATAAATTAAAGGGGTCCCAATAAAAAAACTTCTGAAAAATAAGGTTTGAAGTTACAAGAGAGGCTATAAATAACGAAGCTAAAACTAGGTAAATAAGTTGTGCTTGAGATTTTTGTTGTACAGTCATAAAACGAAGATAGTAATTTTAAAAGTTGTATGTTTGCAAGGTTAAATAAACAACAAAACAAACAAATGAAAGCGTATATTTTTCCAGGTCAAGGAGCACAATTTACAGGAATGGGGTTAGACTTATATGAAAACTCTCCATTAGCTCAAGAACTTTTTGAAAAAGCAAATAATATATTAGGTTTTAGTATTACTGACGTAATGTTTGAAGGTACTGCTGAAGAATTAAAACAAACTAAAGTAACACAACCAGCTATCTTTTTGCATTCAGTAATTTTAGCAAAAGTTTTAGGAGACGATTTTAAACCAGAAATGGTTGCTGGTCACTCTTTAGGAGAATTATCAGCGTTAGTAGCTAATGGTGTATTGTCTTTTGAAGATGGATTAAAATTAGTTTCTAAGCGTGCTTTAGCAATGCAAAAAGCATGTGAAATTCAACCATCTACTATGGCAGCTGTGTTAGGATTAGAAGATGTTGTAGTTGAAGAAGTTTGTGCTTCGATTGATGGAGTTGTGGTAGCAGCAAACTATAATTGTCCAGGACAATTAGTAATCTCTGGAGAAATTGAAGCTGTTGAAAAAGCTTGTGAAGTATTAAAAGAAAAAGGCGCTAAAAGGGCATTACTTTTACCTGTAGGAGGAGCATTTCATTCACCAATGATGGAGCCAGCTCGTGAGGAGTTAGCTGCAGCTATTGAAGAAACTACATTTAACGAACCTATGTGTCCAGTATACCAAAATGTGGTAGCGAAAGCAGTAACAAACCCTGCTGAAATTAAAGAAAACTTAATAGCGCAATTAACAGCGCCAGTAAGATGGACACAATGTGTGCAGGCAATGATAGCTGATGGTGGTACTGAGTTTGTTGAAGTTGGTCCTGGTAAAGTATTACAGGGATTAATGCGTAAAATTGATAGAAGTGTAGCTGCTAGTGGTGCTTCTTTAGCATAAATAGTAAAAACAGATAGTATAGAAAATCCCGTTCTTTTGGAACGGGATTTTTGTTTTGTGAAAAAGAAAATTGTTATCTAGCTAAAACACAATCTTCACAATCTTTAACTTCACCATAATAGGTTTCTCTGTATTTGTGTACCGTTTCCAGAGGTATAATATTTAAAAACATTTTTTTAATGTAGGTAACATTAGTATGAAGTTTACCCATTTTTCTTGAAAATCGTTTTTCCAAACGTGTTTCTCTTTTAATTTTAATCAATTTCATTATTCTAGTATCATTTAATTAGAGTACAAAGCTAATAAGCTTAAAGTGTGATGTCAATTAATAATCGTTAAAACATTAAAAATCAACTAATAAATATGTGTTGTTAAATTTAGAGTGTATTATTTTAAGAATATGATAATAGGAAGTAGAAACAATTCACAAATTAGAGGTGTAAAAAAGCTGTTTTTTGCTAAAATGAATAAAAAATCACTCAAAAATGATTAAAAACAACCAAAAATGAGTGATTTTTTGTCTTTTTATATAAGAAATCTTAGCTTCTGATATCTAAGGTTTGGAATATTTGTGCTTTTTTTGGAGCTAAAAGAATTAAATAAATTAATAAGATTACTCCTAACAATAAAAAATCAGGTTTTAAAATTAAAATCAAAAAACAAGCACCTTCAATAATAGCCCATCTAGCTATAGAAGCAGACTGATAAATAGCAAGTTTCTCTTCATTACTAGCATCTTTTTGAATGTTTCTCAACATGTTTTTAAAGATGAAGTTACTAGCAACATAAGCTATTGCAGGAATAAATGCATAGAACAAAGATGAGTCATCAATCACCATGTCAAACATGGTCTTGAAATTACCTAAAAATGTAAAAGCAAGAGTAATTCCAGCAATTAAGGCAAGGTGAATAATTTTTAAAGTTTTAATTTTTTGATTCATAAGATTTCAATCCAAATTATTGAATAAAATCATTTACAGTTTTAGAGATAAATGCTAGCTGCTCTTCATCTAATTCTGTATGCATTGGCAATGAAATAACTTCATCTATTAATTGATTGGTAACAGTGAAGTCATCTTCATTATATCTATCATCTTGATATGCTTTTTGAGCATGTAACGGAACAGGATAATAAATAGCATTTGGAATTCCGTTATCTAATAAATGTTGGTGTAACTCATTACGTTTTCCGTTAGTAATTCTCAATGTATACTGATGGAAAACATGCGTTGTAAAATCGCTAATAGTTGGTGTGATAATATTTGGGTTGTTAGCAAATGAATTTGAATAATATTCAGCAGCTTTTCTGCGGGCATCACAATAGTTATCTAATAAAGGTAACTTAGCTTTTAATACAGCCGCTTGAATAGAATCTAAACGAGAGTTTACTCCAACTACATCATGGTAGTAGCGTTTGTACATTCCGTGATTAACCATTCCGCGAAGTGTATGTGCTAATTCATCATCATTGGTAAAAATAGCTCCACCATCACCATAGCAACCTAAGTTTTTAGAAGGGAAGAAAGATGTTGTTCCCACATTTCCAATAGTTCCAGCTTTTTTCTTAGTTCCGTTAGAAAAAGTATAATCTGCTCCAATAGCTTGAGCATTATCTTCTATTACTAATAAGTTATGTTCTTTAGCAATTTCTAAAATAGCTTCCATATTAGCACATTGTCCGAATAAATGAACAGGAACAATAGCTTTTGTTTTAGGGGTAATTACCTTTTTTAGAGCTTCAATGTCAATATTAAAAGTGTCAGGTTCAACATCAACTAAAACAGGAGTTAATTTTAATAAACCGATAACCTCAACAGTTGCAGCAAATGTAAAATCAGCTGTAATCACCTCGTCACCTGGCTCTAAACCTAAGCCCATCATAGCTATTTGTAACGCGTCAGTACCGTTAGCACACGGAATTACATGTTTAACACCTAAATAACTCTCTAAATCAACTTGAAAATCACGAACATAAGGTCCGTTAATATATGCTGAAGAATTTAAAACTTCTTGAATAGAAGCATCAACCGTATCTTTAATTTTTTGATATTGACTTTGTAAGTCAACCATTTGAATTTTTCTCATTTTGACATGATTTTATAAACATCAAAAATACAAACTATCTTTGATTGTTACGAGGTCTTTAGGCAAAATAATATCTATTAATAATTCAAAATTTAATAGATATATTTAAAACAAGAAAGACGAAGTATCGTTATTTTTACCAAAGATTATTAATTAATGAAAGAATCTAAACGTAAAATAGCTTTTAAGGTTTTAGTGGGTTATGCTACCCTAGCGGTTTTAGCGGTTATTTCAGGAATCTTGCTGTTTTCTGAAATAAAAACATACATAGAGATACAAAAACAAGGAGTTTCTGATAGGAATAATATTATACAAACAGGAGGGTTAATTGCTGATATATATGAAAATGAAAATTTAGGGAGAGCCGCCATTCAGTTAAATTCTTATAAACGATATAATGAATATGTTACCGAGAATAAATTATTGTTGAAAAAAATTGACTCACTTAACTTCATAGCAAAAGACGTATCTAAAACATTTATTTTAGACAGTGTTAAGCTGGTTTTAAATAAAAAACGAAAAAACATAACAAGTTTAAGAAGGTTAAACCAAAGGAATGCTTCAGAAAAATCAATAGATGAGGCTATAGACAAGCTAGGGTCTATAGATTCTTTATTAGGCAAAGGTTCAGTAAAAGATCTTGTAGATAATCCAGATGTTTTTAATAAGAAAACTGGATTAAGTTTAGAAAAGTATTTACGCCTGTTTGATAATGAAGAAGAAGGAGAAGAGAAGCCTGTTAATGTTGAAGAACAAAAGAAAATTGACTCATTAGTTTCTGCATCTAAAGAAATACTTCAAAAAGCGCAGAGAGAAACAGTTATTAAACGTAGATTTTTGAGAATAAAAGAGAGAGAATTAATAGAAAATGATATTATAATTTCAAGAAAATTACGAGAGGTTTTAAATGTACTAGAAAAAGATGTTATTGTTAATGCTAACATAGCTCATAAAAAACATGAAGAAACGTTAGAACGTAGTAGAAACATAATTCTATTAGCAGCTGGAGTAGGTTTTGTAATAATTATACTTTTTTCAATAATAATATTAAATGATTTTTGGAGGAGTCAACATTATAGGCAAGAATTAGAAAGTGCAAATACAGTTACTTCTTCACTTTTAAAAAGTAGGGAGCAACTAATATCCATGGTAAGTCATGATTTAAGAACTCCTTTAAGCACAATTACCGGTTTTAGCGAGTTATTACAAAAATCAATTACTAGTACTAAAGAGAAAAATTATGTGGTGCATATACAAAATGCATCGGTTTACATGGGACAGCTTGTCGGCGATCTTTTAGAATTTTCTAAATTAGAGAATAGTAAAATAACTATTGAAACTATTCCTTTCGATTTAAAAAGAAATATAGAGGAAGTAGCTAATAGCGCTAAAAGCCTTGTTCAAAATAAACCAATTTCAATAAATGTAAATCATGATGAAAATATAAATTCATTAATTGTTAGTGATCCTTTTAGAATAAAACAAATACTATATAATTTAGTAACTAACGCATGTAAGTTTACAAAAGAAGGTTCAATAACAATAAAAAGTAAGTTAAGAAGCGTAAAAGAAAAAAAATATATAGAGATTAGAGTGATTGATACTGGAGTTGGAATTGGAAAAGATGAACAAGAAAAAGTTTTTAAAGAATTTACGCAAGCACATGAAAAAGAGAATAGGCAAAATGGATTTGGGTTAGGTTTGACCATTTCTAGAAGACTAGCAGAACTTTTGGGAGGATCTTTAACTTTACAAAGTAGTTTAGGAAAAGGCAGTATATTTTCGTTGTTCGTGCCTATTACTTTTGCTGAAGAAAAATCAAATATAAAAGAGATAAGTTCACAAAATAAAAGCCTTAATATTAATGCTATAATAGTTGAGGATGATGCTTCTTTGAGAATACTTTTGAAAAATGTTTTAGAAGAATTAGGAATAGCGGTAACTTCTTTTAGTAATGCGCAAGAGGCACTAAGTAGAATAGATAATATTATCTATGATTTAGTGCTTACAGATATACAACTTCCTAAAATGAATGGTATTCATTTTATGGAAACCTTAAAAAAACACAAATCTTACAAAGGTCAGCCCATTATAGCAATGACAGGGAGAGCAAATTTATCGGAGAATGAATATGTTAAAAATGGTTTTTCAGATGCCATAATAAAACCATTTCACGCTAAAAAATTGGAAGAAATTTTACAGCGATTTTTTGATTTCAAAGCCCAGGAAAAAGATGTGGTTATTAGTAAGATTGACAACGAAATAACAACAAATAGCTTTGATATTACTTCCTTGAAAACATTTTTGAATAATGACGAAGTAGAGATAAAGAAAATATTAAAATCTTTTTTAAAAGATACCGGAGAGAATTTATTGCTATTAAAAGAGTTAGTGAATAATAATGATGTACAGGGGTTTAATGACGTTAGTCATAAAATGTTGGGAATGTTTAGGCAATTAAAAGCTACTAAGTTAATAACTTTTTTAGAAGAATTTGAGGTTAGTAAAGAGATAAATAAAACCTCATGGAAAGATTTTGAAAAAGAATTAGAAATCTTTTTAGTAGAAATAAAAAAGTATCTTAACTAATATTATGCTCTTTCAGTTTATTATACAAAGTCTTTCTAGTAATATTTAAAAGCTTTGCAGCTTTAGTTTTGTTGTTTTTAGCCTCATGTAAAGCCCTAATAATAAGTTTTTTTTCATTTTCCTTGGTAGAAAATTCATTAGGGATGCTGTATTGATCTTCAGTGTTTTTTAATTCTTCAGGCAACACTTCTTTTTCTATAATTTCTGTCTGAGATAAAAGTGTAGCTCTTTTGATAACATTAGATAACTCTCGTAAGTTCCCTGGCCAGTTATATTGTTGAAATAAAGTTAGTACTTCATGAGAAAAGCCAACGATTGATTTATTGAGTTGTTTGTTGGCTTTTTCTAAAAAGAAATCGGCATAAAGAATTAAATCGTCTTTTCTATCATTTAGATTAGGGACTTTAATAGAAAACTCATTTAAACGATGGTATAAATCTTCTCTAAAATTACCTTTTTCAACAGCTGATAATAAATCTTCATTAGTGGCAGTAATTAAACGAATATCTACCATAATTTCCTTACTGCTTCCCACAGGTTTAATCTTTCTTTCTTGTAAAGCACGTAAAAGTTGTACCTGACTTTCGTAGTTTAAGTTTCCTACTTCATCTAAAAAAAGAGTACCTCCATTCGCTGCTTCAAAATGCCCTATTTTATCATTTATAGCTCCTGTAAATGATCCTTTTTGATGTCCAAAAAATTCACTTGAGGCAATCTCTTTAGGTATAGCTCCGCAATCCACGGCAATAAAAGGCTTATCTTTACGTAAGCTTTGAGTATGAATTGTACTAGCTACAACTTCTTTACCTGTGCCACTTTCACCTGTAATAAGAACAGACATGTCAGTTGGAGCTACTAAATGGATGTGTTCATAAAGGCTTTTAGAAGCTGCGCTTATACCGGTAACGATATGAGAATTAGAAACTTTTTTATCTTCTTTTTTAGGTTCAGTAATTTGTTCGGTTTTAACTTCCAGAGCATTATTAATTACTTCTAAAACTTCATCAGGATTAAAAGGTTTAGAAATATAATCAAAAGCACCTTGTTTCATAGCTTGAACGGCTGTTGATACTTCAGCATAACTCGTCATTAAAACAACAGGGATGTCGCTATCAGTGTTTTTACTTTGCTTTAATAAATCAATACCATTACCGTCAGGAAGGCGTAAATCAGTAAAAATCAAATTATATGAATTTTCTTTCAATAGAGTAGAGGCATTTTTAATTGTATAACTAACCTCGACAACATATTTGTGTCGTTCTAAAAAATGTTTTAACATGTTAGAAAATGTAACATCGTCTTCTACCAATAAGATATTTTTCATAAAAAAGGTTGCTCTAAATTGTTCAGATAAAAATTCTCTGTAAAAATAAAAAGAGCGTTTTATATGAAAACGCTCTTTTGCTAATAAAATTGAGGAGGGAAATAAAAAAATTACTTTTTAGTATTGTTTACTTCTTTTTCATTTAACAAATTACCTTCTTTATCAATGTAAATAGTCTTCTTGGTGCTTCCTTCACTAACCTCTAGTTTGTACTGCTCTTTTTCATTAATAAAAGCTTTACTTAAGGTAGCCTTAGGGAAACTTTCTTTAATAGAGTTAACCAACGCTGCTGGTAATTTATCTAAAGATATTTCTTGGAATCCATCAGCTACAACTGTATGAATTGGAGTAATAGGTGTAAGAGTGTTGTTTACTGTTGCGTAAGTTGAAACACCTGTTAAAATTGCTACTGCTAAGATTAATTTTTTCATGATATTAAGTTTTTAAGTTATAATTATTAATTGTTGTAATACTACAAGGGAAATTTATGTGTTTACTTTACCTCTTTAGCGTCTAACCAGTTTCCGTCTTTGTCGGCGAAAACGGTTTTGTTACCATTTTCTAAAGAAATTTCTAACTTGTATTGTTCTTTACTGTTTACAAAAGCTTTTCCTAGTGTACCTTTAGGAAAACTCTCTTTTACAGCATTCACTACAGCTGAAGGTAATTTATCTAAAGATATTTCTTGAAATCCGTTCTCTACAACTGTATGAATTGGAGTAATAGGTGTAAGAGTGTTATTTACTGTTGCATAAGTTGAAACACCTGTTAAAATTGCTACTGCTAAGATTAATTTTTTCATGATATTAAGTTTTTAAGTTATAATTATTAATTGTTGTAATACTACAAGGGAAATTTATGTGTTTACTTTACCTCTTTAGCGTCTAACCAGTTTCCGTCTTTGTCGGCGAAAACGGTTTTGTTGCCATTTTCTAAAGAAATTTCTAACTTGTATTGTTCTTTACTGTTTACAAAAGCTTTTCCTAGTGTACCTTTAGGGAAACTCTCTTTTACAGCATTCACTACAACTGAAGGTAACTTATCTAAAGATATTTCTTGAAATCCGTTCTTTACAACTGTATGAGTTGGAGTAATAGGTGTAAGAGTATTATTTACTGTTGCATAAGTTGAAGCTCCTGCTAAAATCGCTACTGCTAAAATTAAATTTTTCATGATATTAAGTTTTTAAGTTATTTACATATTTGTTTATTGTATAGAAATAAATATGCCATCGACTTTAATTAAACCTTTAAAAACTTTAACGTGTTGATTTTTAATAGTATATTGTTTTTTTAGGTTTGGGCAGATAATAGCTTTATGTGTAAAAAGTGTATAAGTAAAGAGTAGAAGTGTGTAAAAATTACACTATTTACCCAAAAAGAGGAACAATAAATAAATCTGTTATCTTTGAAGAAAATCATCCCTAATGAAGTTATTAAAAAAGTCTTTAAAAATTGTTTTACTACTTTTAGTGTTATTAAGTGTTGGAATTTGGCTATTTACAAAAACTCTGCATCCAACTTATAAAGGAGAGTTAGAACTTAACTCAATTTCAGATAAAGTTACAGTGTATTATGATGAGGTTGGAGTGCCGCATATCAACGCGCAAAATCAACTAGATGCTTATACTGCTTTAGGATATGTACATGCACAAGATAGATTGTGGCAAATGGAGCTTATCAGAAGAATTTCAGCTGGAAGATTAGCAGAAGTTTTTGGAAAAGATTTGGTAAGAGTCGATAAATTTTTCTCTGGATTAGGAATTGAAGAAGCTGCTGAAAAAACAATTCAAGAATTAGATAAAAATTCAGAAACGTATAAATTAACGGAAGCATATTTAAATGGGGTTAATCAGTTCATAGAAGAAGGAGCAACGCCCTTAGAATTTTATTTAGTAGGATTGGATAAAGAAAATTATACAATTAAAGATGTGTATAATGTTTTTGGTTATATGGCATTTAGTTTTGCAATTGCCCATAAAACTGATCCGTTGTTAACTGAAGTAAAAGAAAAGTTAGGTGAGTCTTATGTAAATGAGTTGTTGAATTCTTTCGATAAAAATTTAACACTGAATAAGACAACTAATAAAGGTACAATTAAAGCAGAGATGTCTATAGCGGTAAGCAAGATTGTAGATCAGTTGCCAGTTGCACCTTTTATAGGAAGTAACTCTTGGGTAATTGCACCACCTAAAGCCAAAAACGGTAAGGTAATTTTTGCGAACGATCCACATATCGCATTTTCTCAACCATCTGTTTGGTATCAAAATCATATAAAAACTCCAGACTTTGAAATCTACGGATTTAATCTGGCTTTGATGCCATTTCCGTTGTTAGGACACAATAAAGAGTATGCTTACGGATTAACAATGTTAGCAAATGACGATTTGAACTTTTATATAGAAGAAAACAATCCAGAAAATTCAATGGAGTACAAAACACCTAATGGATACCAGAAATATGAGTTATGGGACAAACGTATAAAGGTTAAAGGAGGAAAAGATACTACATATCAAGTGAAAGTTAGTAAACATGGCCCGATTATGAACGGATTAATAGAGCATGTAACAGATGAAAGACCAATTGCAATGAACTGGATTTATACGCAACTGCCTAATCAATTATTAGAAGCATCACATAAAATGTCGCATGCAAATTCGTTACAAGACTTTAAAACAGGAACCGCCAAAATTCATGCACCAGGATTAAATGTAATGTATGGAGATAAGAAAGGGAATGTAGGTTGGTTTGCATCGGCTAAATTATATCAATTAAGAGATAGTTTGTCTTCTAAAACGTACTTAAACGGAGCTTCTGGTAAGGATGAAATTGTAGAATATTTAGATTTTAAAGATAATCCGAAAGCGGAAAATCCTAGTTGGAATTATGTGTATTCAGCAAATAATCAACCTGATTCTGTGAGAGGTAAGTTATATCCGGGATATTACCAACCAGAAGATAGAGCAAAACGAATTGTTCAGTTATTAGAATCTAAAAACGATTTTACGAAAGAGGATGTAGCTGAAATGATTTATGATGTAACCTCACCTGTAGTTCCAGAAATTGGGAGAGAATTGTTAGCAAGTGTAGATAAGTCGTCACTATCTCCTTCAGCTAAAAAAGCATATTCAGTGTTAGAAAAGTGGGATGGAGAGTATTTAAAAACCAACGTAGCTCCGACTATTTATAATCGATTTTTGTATGAATTTTTAACTGCTACTTATAAAGATGAGTTAGGAGATAGCTTTCAGTTGTTTATTGATACGCAATTACAAGATCAAGTATTAGCACAACAAGCTAAAAGAGAGCAATCGGTTTGGTGGGATAATATTTTAACAATAAATAAAGTTGAAACTAGAAATGAAATAATAACAATAGCTTTTCAAAAATCCATCACGTTTTTACAAAACCAATTAGGAGAGAATGTAGATAATTGGACGTGGAATCGCGTAATTTCAGTGGAATACGAACACGCTATTGGTAAAGCGGGAGGTTTGTTGCGTAAGTTTTTCAATGTAGGTCCGTTTGAAACTATTGGAGGAAATGAGGTGATTAACAACCAGATTTTTAAATTGGATAGTACAGGTGTGTATAAAATTCATGGTGGACCATCAACACGTAGAGTCATTGATTTTTCAGATGTAGAGAATAGCATTGCGATTTTACCTACAGGACAATCAGGAAATGTGTTTAGTCCATATTACAAAGACCAAGCACAAAAATATGTAGATGGTGAGTTTGTAAAAATGAGCCTTAATGAGACAGCTATAAAGAAGAGCGCAAATAAGTTGGTGTTTTTACCGAAGTAAAGAGTAAGTGTAGATTAGAAAATAAGAAAATATTATTATAAAAAAGGAAAAGAGGCTTAAGCCTCTTTTCCTTTTTTATAATATAAGAATCTTGTTAAGCAACACATGTTCCATTAGAGCATGTTCCTGATCTTAAAACATATCCGTAACCATCACTGGCAGGTACAGCCATATTGGCGCATTGACTATTAAAAGAACAGCCGCAAGAAGGGTCATATTGAGTTTCATTTAGATTGTCACAATATTCATCATAGTGGCGTGGGTAAGTTAATCCTCCTTTTATTTGTTTTTGATCAGCTTTGTTTAAAACTTTACCTAAGGTTAAAATTGATTTTTTCATTTTCAAAATAATTTAAATTTTTATATATTCCTTGAACATTTAAAGACACTCAAGGTCTATGTCTGTTTTTTATTTCAATAGATGTGAAAAAATAAACGAACTAACTTTTAATTAGAATTAATTATCTTGGGAACAAAGAAATATCATAGTTAGTTATAGTCAATTTTTACAGCTTTTTAATTTTTTTTTGAATTTAATAGGAAACTAATATAATAAAAATTACTTTCTGTAACAGGTAAGATTTAAAACTTTGTTTTTGAAAAGTTATTAAGCTAAAAACGTATAGCTTTTTAATTTTTTCGTAATAAATCGTTAAGCTAATTTCTTCTTGAAGGTGGTTGATTTAATAGAAGAGGATATTAAAATTTGTTATAACACTCATAAAATAATGAGAAATTGGTTTATTTCTGGGTTAAACCTCTTTATAAACCTCCTCAAAAGGAATTCTAAAACGTTCTCCATATACACCTTCTGGTTTACGAATACCACAAGAAACAATCATATTAATTTCTGCACCAAAAGGTAGTTCTAGCAAACGTTTTACACGCCAAGTATCAGAGCCTTCCATAGGGCAGGTGTCGTAACCTTCAGCAGCCATAGAGAGCATGAATGTTTGTGCTGCCAATCCGCAAGTTTTGTGAGCTACAATGCGCATATCACTATTACGAACTTCACGGTAAATAGGTCGGAAAAGTCCAACAAAAAGAATCATTAAATATTTAAGATAACCAACAATTCCGAAGATGTCAAAGTAGGTAAACGGAATTAATTTTCCGTAGTAGTTACGCGCTACTTTTTCTCTACTTCGTTGTTCTGATTTCGGATTGTTTTTACCAAAAACTTCATCCATAAAAGCTAAGTTAGCTTTGGATCTTTTACGCCACAAATCTTTACGAGTCACAAAAACCACTAGTTGCTGAGCAGTTTTAGCTGCATTTTGATTAAAGCATAATGGAGCCATTTTTTTTATAATTTCTTTATCAGTGATATGATAAAACTCCCACAGTTGCATGTTGCTACTGGTAGGAGCTAAAATAGCTTGCTCTAAACATTTTTTTACAACAGCAGTGTCTATCGGTTTTTTAGGGTCATATACTCTTACTGAACGACGGTAGTTAACTGCTTCGGATACGGTTTTTTCACTCATTTATATAGGTGTCTTGATTCTTGTGTCTATTTGTCTTTTATCTAATTTATCCTAGTTTCATTAAGGTTTTTAATTGCTTTAATTTTCCTTTGTATGGAGCATATCGAGTAGGAACATCTAACCAAGTTCCGCGAGAAACCACTCCTTTATGATGAGAAAACGTATCAAAAGTTTTTTTTCCATGGTAACTGCCTATACCGCTTTCACCAACGCCACCAAAAGGTAACCTATGATTAGCAAAATGTACAGTGGTATCGTTTATGGTTCCACCTCCAAATGAATAACGTTGAATCATTTTTTTAGCAAATGAATTTCTATTGGTAAACACATATAAAGCCAGAGGTTTGTCGTATTTAGTAGTGATTTTTTCAATGTCAGCTTCATTTTCGTAAGAGATTAGCGGGAAAATAGGTCCGAAAATCTCACCTTTCATGACTTCACTATCTAAATTAGGTTCGTCAATTAATGTAGGAGCAATGTAGCGATCGTCTCTATCAGTTTGTCCGCCAATCACACACTTTTCATTTTCTAGCATCAAAGCTAAACGATCAAAATTACGAGTGTTAACAATACGTGGAAAATCTGGAGAGTTTTGAGGGTTTCTTCCGTAAGTTCTAAAAATTTCATCTTTAAATTGTTGTATAAATTGCTCTTTTACTGATTTGTGTATCAATAAATAATCAGGAGCAATACAAGTTTGCCCACCGTTAATGAATTTTCCCCAAACCAAACGTTTTGCAGTCAATTTAATATTGGCAGTTTCGTCAACAATACATGGACTTTTTCCTCCAAGTTCTAGGGTAACAGGAGTTAAATTATTAGCAGCGGCTTTGGCGACAATTTTACCAACAGGAACACTGCCTGTAAAGAAAATATAATCCCAACGTTGTGCTAACAATTCAGTAGAAACATCTACGCCACCTTCAACCACAGCTACATGGTTTTTATCAAATACAGCTTCAATAATTTCTTTGGTAATTTTACTTGTATGCGGTGTCAGTTCCGAAGGTTTCAATACTACAGTGTTACCTGCTGCAATAGCACCTAATAATGGTGCGAATGCTAGTTGATACGGGTAATTCCAAGGAGCAATGATAAGTACAGTTCCGTAAGGTTCTTTATAAATTTTTGCAGAGGACGGAAAATTTAGTAACGACGGTAATACACGTTGAGGTTTACTCCAAGAGTGTATATTTTTTATGGCCATTTTTAATTCAGCCGAAACAATAGAAGTTTCGGTCATTACTGCTTCGTATTCTGATTTTTTAAAGTCATCATGTAGTGCTTTTATGATGTCTTTTTCTCTTGCAACAAGTTCTTTTTGTAATCTTTTTAAGGTACTTTTTCTAAAAGAAATATCTTTGGTTTGTTGAGTAGCAAAATAGTTTTTTTGCGACTGAACTAATTCGGGAATATTCATAAGCTATAAGTCTTGTATTTTTTTATTCATTATTGAAAACCATAATGGAGGAACCAAGGCTACCAGCATCATACCCGGGTATCCTGTTGGCATTTGTGGGCTTTCTGGTAATGATTTTAAGAGCTGATAATGTTTGCTTCCGTTATAGTGATGGTCGGAGTGACGGGATAAATTAAACAACATTAACATACCAATTCTGTGATCAGAATTCCATGAATGCGTTCTTTTTACACGCTCATAACGACCTTTTTCATTCTGTTTACGTAGTAGTCCATAATGTTCTATATAGTTTACAGTTTCAAGTAATAAAATTCCAAAAACAGCAGCGGTGATAAAAGCTAGTAATGCTTTTAATCCGAATAAAAAGAAAATACCAGCTAATAAAAGAATGTTACAGAGTGTGTAAATGAGCATTCTATTTTGTAAGTGAAACCAGCTTCTTTCTGAATTTTTTAAACGTGTATTTTCCACTTCCCAAGCTTGATAATAGCTTTGAAAATGAGAACGAATCCAAAACAGGTAAACAATTTCATTTCTTCTTGCAGTCGCGGCGTCTTTTGGAGTGGCTACATTAAAATGATGTCCTGCATTATGGTAGGGTAGAAAGTGGGTGTCTAATGAAGTTAGTAGTAAAATTTCTCCTAAAAGCTCATCAAAACGGTTGTTTCTATGTCCTAACTCATGCCCAACATTAATACCAATAACGCCACATAGCAAGCCCATAGCTGAGATTTTTCCTATATATTCTAAGATAGTTAATTGTGTGTCTTTCATTATCCATAAAAACCACACTAGGAAAACTAATTGAATAGGTACCATTGCGTATAGAATATAGGTGTAGAGTCTATTTTCTTTTTCTTGCGCTTCTTGTTCTTTATTGAAATTATTTTTATCAGGTTTAAAAAGTAATTCGAGAAGAGGAACTAAGCCGAAGAAAACAAGTAAAGGTAAAAGTGTTAACCATCCCATATTTGTAAACGAAATGTAAACAGTGATAGGGAGTGTTAAAATCGTTAAAAATTTAAGAGCTTTCATCTTGGGTGAAATTTGTCTAAATATACAAATTACAAACAAGCATCCCAAACGGGGTCAGAAGGAGTTGGAGCGGTAACCTTAATAGGTTCTTTGCTAACAGGGTGTGTAAATTGAATTTTTCGAGCATGTAAATGAATGCTTCCGTCTTTGTTGCTTCTTTTAGCACCGTATTTTAAATCTCCTTTTATAGTAGAGCCAATGTTAGAAAGCTGTACGCGAATTTGATGGTGACGTCCAGTTTCCAAGTCGACCTCTAATAATGAATAATTATCTAGTTTTTTAAGCGTTTTGTAGTGAAGTATAGCTTTTTTACTTCCGTTAACCTCTTTAGTGTAAGCGGTCGATTTGTTATTTTTTGGATTCTTTTTTAAGTAATTTGTTAAGGTATCGGTTGCTTTTTTAGGTTGCTGTTGAACCACTGCCCAGTATGTTTTTTTAATGGTTTTGTCACGTAACATTTTATTAAGTCGTTCTAAGGCTTTTGAAGTACGTGCGTAGATAACGATACCTGTAGTAGGGCGATCTAGCCTGTGAACGGTTCCTAAAAATACGTTTCCAGGTTTGTTGTATTTATCTTTAATATATTCTTTAACAACATCTAAAAGTGGTTTGTCGCCTGTTTTGTCACCTTGCACTATATCACCAGCCCGCTTATTAATCACTATAATGTGATTGTCTTCATGTAAAACTTGTAAGTTTTCTTTTATAGAGTGCATTATTAATACTTCCCTTAAGGTATGGTGAAAATTATTTAAAATTCTCCGCTACATCTTCGTTAACTTGATCAATAAAGTTTAAAAACTCATCTCGCCCCATCCCTGTAGAAGATGAGGTAACAAAAGAAATTGGTAATTCCTCCCAGTAATTTAATAATTTCTTTTTGTAAGTGGTAATTTGTTTGTTGAGTTTAGAGCTCCCTAGTTTATCAGCTTTGGTAAAAACAATACAAAACGGAATGCGGTTTTCACCTAAAAACTGCATGAATTCCAAATCTATTTTTTGTGGATCGTGGCGAGAATCGATTAAAACAAAAGTACAAACCAGCTGTTCACGTTCTTTAAAATAGTTTTCAATAAAAAATTGAAAAATTTGACGCTTTTTTTTAGAAACCTGTGCATAACCATATCCAGGAAGATCTACTAAAAACCATTCGTCATTAATTTTAAAATGGTTGATAAGTTGTGTCTTCCCTGGTTTACCAGAGGTTTTTGCCAAATCTTTACGCTCCATCAACATATTGATTAATGAAGATTTTCCGACATTTGAGCGACCTATAAAAGCGTACTCAGGTATTCTGTCTTTAGGAGCCTTGGTAACATTGCTGTTACTCATTACAAATTCAGCAGATTTTATTTTCATACTATAATTAAGCTAGTTTAGCTGTTATATTTCGCGTTTAGAAAGCCACCCTTCTAAAATTTTATTAAATTCTTCTGGTGTTTCCATCATAGCTGCATGTCCGCATTTGTCAATCCAGAATAAATCGGCATCAGGTAAAAGTTTTTTGAAGTCTTCAGCAACTTCAGGTGGAGTAACACTGTCTTGTTTTCCCCAAATTAAACAGGTAGGTTGTTTCATGTTGGGTAAATCTTTAGCCATGTTATGACGAATGGCACTTTTAGCAATAGCTAGTGTTCTAATCAAGGTATTTCTATCATTTATAACATCGTACACTTGATCAACAAGTTCGTCTGTAGCAATGGCTTTATCATAAAAAACATCTTGTGCTTTTTTTCTAACAAACTCCTTGTCACCTCTTTTAGGATAGCTATCTCCCATTGAGTTTTCGTATAATCCAGAACTACCTGTTAAAACTAATGCTTTAACATCTTCAGAATAATGTTTTGTATAGTATAAAGCTATATGTCCGCCTAGAGAATTTCCTAGTAGAGTAACATTTTTAAGCCCTTTATACTCTATGAAATCATGTAAAAACTTGGCTAAATTTTTTACATTAGTTTTAAGGAGGGGTAATGTGTATAAGGGTAACTCTGGTATAAAAACTTGATATCCTTTTTTTGAAAGATGATTAAAAGTGGAACCAAAATTACTAAGAGCTCCCATTAACCCGTGAAGAATGATAATTGGGCTTCCTTCTCCTGCTTCAGCATATGTAAATTTGTCTTCTTTCTTTAAAAATTCAGTCATATATGTTTTTGATTTGACTTAACCACAAATGTAGTTCTTTTTTATCACTTTTTCATTTTTATTATTTACTGTGTAGGCGAGTCTTTTAAGTGGTTTATTTTGAGTTTTTTATCTCCAGAAGTAAAACTTATCAACAAAGTGGTAAAAAGTGGTAAAAAGTGGTAAATATTTTTTATTTTTGATGCAAACTATAGATTCTTTACGTGGTAAGTTTAATTGGAACATATGAGTGCAAGGTAGATGCTAAAGGGAGGTTGATGATGTCGTCAGCGTTCAAGAAGCAATTGTCTTCTGTGTTGCAAGAGGGGTTTGTGATTAAACGTTCTGTTTTTCAGTCTTGTCTGGAGTTGTATCCAATGCAAGAATGGAATCTGGTAATGGCAAAAATCAATAAACTAAATCGATTTGTAAAGAAAAATAATGATTTTATCAGAAGGTTTACTGCCGGTGTGAAAATGGTGGATGTAGATGCTTCAGGGAGAGTCTTGATTCCGAAAGATTTATGTCAGTTTGCGGGTATTGAAAAGCAAGTGGTGCTCTCTTCTGCAGTGAATATTATTGAAATTTGGGATAAGGATAAGTACGAAAAAGTAATTGATGATGCTGTTGTTGATTTTGCTGAGTTAGCAGAAGAAGTAATGGGTAATACGGAAGCAGATGAGTTATCATAATCCAGTTTTATTGAAAGAAAGTGTTGATGCACTTAGTATAAAGGAAGATGGAGTTTATGTGGATGTTACCTTTGGAGGAGGGGGGCATTCTAGAGAAATATTAAGTCGATTAGGTGAAAAAGGAAGATTGTTTGCTTTTGATCAAGATCCTGATGCGCAACAAAATAAAATTGACGATCCGCGTTTTGTTTTGATTGGAGAGAATTTTCGATTCATATCGAGGTTTTTGCGCTTTTATGGTGTTAGGAAAGTAGATGGGGTGCTGGCTGATTTAGGAGTGTCTTCACATCAGTTTGATGAAGCAGAAAGAGGTTTTTCTACTCGTTTTGATGCAGATTTGGATATGCGAATGGATCAGAAATCTGAATTATCAGGAAAAAAAATAATCAATACCTATAGTGAGGAAGATTTGGCGGATGTGTTGTTTTTGTATGGAGAATTGCGGAATGCGCGAACCTTGGCGAAAACTATTGTTGAGGCAAGAGTTGATAGAGAAATTAAAACGAGCTTTGAGTTAAAAGAAGTGTTGCAAAAATTTCTTCCGAAAGCAAAAGAACATAAAATACTAGCGCAAATTTTTCAAGCAATACGAATAGAAGTGAATCAGGAGTTGGAGGTGTTGAAAGAATTTTTGCAGCAAATCCCAGACTTGTTAAATGAAGAAGGTAGATTGAGTGTGATTTCATATCATTCTTTGGAAGATAGGTTGGTGAAACGATTTATAAGGACCGGATTGTTTAGTGGTGAACCAGAAAAAGATTTTTATGGTAATACCAGTGAACCACTTAAAAAAGTTGGTAAAATGATTGTGCCAACAAAAGAGGAGATAAAAGAAAATAATAGAGCACGTAGTGCGAAACTAAGAATAGCAACATTAAAGTAATGTCAATAGTAAGAAAGGGTATATACGATCTTTTAAGAGGTAGTTTTCTTACGGATGAAAGCTCGTTTAAGAATTGGCGAATTTTGATTTTTACAGTTGTTTTACTATTAGTGATGATCTATAGTTCGCATAGTGCCGATGCAAAAGTGGTGCAAATAGCAGTGCTTAATAAGAAGAAAAGAGAGTTGCGGGCTGAAGATGTGGACACGAGTACTCAATTAATGCGAATGAAGTTAGAGAGTAGTATTCGAGATAAAGTAAAAAACAAAGGGTTGTACCCTGCAAAAAAACCGCCCCAAAAAATAAAAGTAACATATAATAAAGAGTAATATAAAATGGTAGTAAAAAAAGGCATATTAAACAAACTCTACGTGATTGTTGTTTTAATGACGCTTTTCTTTGTAGTTATCATTTTTAGGCTTTTTAAACTTCAATATGTAGAAGGAGATAAGTATAGGAATCTTTCTGAAGAAGAAACAGTTAAAAACGATACTATTTTTGCAAATAGGGGAAATGTGTATGCGGCAGATGGAAATTTGTTAGCAACCTCTATGTCAAAATTTACCATTCGAATGGATGTGGTGGCGGTAGATTCTGAGATTTTTGAAAAAAATATCCGAGCACTTTCTGAGTCGCTTTCTGGATTGTTAGGGAAATCAGCTAGTTACTATCAAAAGAAGTTGCGTAATGCAAAAAAACGTAGAAACCGATATTTGTTAATAGCCCGTAATGTAGGATATAATGATTATGTGAAAATGAAAAGCTTTCCCATTTTTAATAGAGGGGTGTATCGAGGAGGCTTTATCGCGGAACAAAAAACAGTGAGAGTTCACCCAATAGGAAAAATAGCTGAACGTACAATTGGTTACGATGATTACAGAGGTGGGGCAGGAATTGAAGGTGCTTTTGCGGATTATATGCAAGGTGAAAACGGTTGGCGTTTAAAACAAAAGATAGCTAAAGGGCAATGGAAGCCTATTAATGATGTAAATGAGAAGGAGCCTGTAGATGGAAGTGATGTAATTACTACAATAGATGTAAATGTTCAAGATATAACGCATCATGCTCTGTTAAGACAGATGGAGTATTTTGAAGCAGATCATGGTTGTGCTGTAGTGATGGAAGTTGAAACAGGAGAGATTAAAGCGATTTCTAATTTAGGGAGGACTTCTAAAGGTAGGTATTACGAAAAAAGAAACTATGCTGTTTGGGAGAGTCACGAGCCTGGGTCAACTTTTAAGTTAGCTAGCTTAATGGTGGCTTTAGAAGATAAAGTTGTAGATACTTCAACTGTGGTAGATTGTGAAAAAGGAAGAATTTATATTAATAATCGTAAAGTAGAAGATAGTAAAAGAGGAGGGTACGGAAAAATATCATTAGGAAGGGTATTTGAGGTTTCTTCAAATGTTGGAATTGTGAAAACAATACAAAAGTACTACGATAAAAATCCTAAAAAATTCACGGATAGAATTAAGTCTTTTGGGTTGGATCAATTAACAGGTGTTAAAATCAAAGGAGAAGGAAAGCCTTATATACCAGAACCAACAGAGAAAAGTTGGAGCCCTATTTCATTAGAGTGGATGGCTTGGGGTTATGGGGTTTCTCTTACACCGTTACAAACACTAGCGTTTTACAATGCAGTCGCAAATGACGGAAAGTTGGTAAAGCCATATTTTGTAAAAGAGCTAAGAGTAGGAGGTAAAGTTGAAGAAAGCTTTGGAACAGAAGTAGTAAAAGAAAAAATAGCATCACAAGAAACCTTAGACAAGGTACGAAAAGTGATGGAAAATACTATAAAATACGGAACAGGTAAAGGAATTTATTCACCAAACTTTTCTATGGCAGGAAAAACAGGAACGGCAAAAAAATACATTCCTAGAACTAAAAATGCTAAGGGAGAATATGAAGGAGGATATTATTCAAATCAAAAGTATGTGGCTTCTTTTGCAGGTTTCTTTCCCGCAGATGAACCAAAATACTCTTGCATTGTAGTAGTTCATAGTCCTAAAAAAGAAAAAGGATATTACGGGGCTACGGTTGCTGCTCCTATATTTAAAGAAATAGCTCAAAAAATTTATACGTCAACAGCAATTAATAATCAGCTTGTTTCTGATGATATTTCAGAAGAGGTTCTTGAAAGGGAGTATCAAGAATACTATCAAAAACTAAGGAAGTATAAAACAATTATGCCTAAAGTTTTAGGTATGAGTGGAATGGATGCAATTGCATTATTAGAGAATATGGGGTTAAAAGTTAAATTTTCAGGAGTAGGAAAAGTAACAGAACAGTCCGTAGGTAGGGGGCAAAAAGTCTCAAAAGGTGCAACGATATATTTAAAATTATCATAGTTGAAGAAATTAAAAGACATATTATATAAGGTAGCGGTAAAAGAAGTTTACGGGAACACTGATATTGATATAAGCAATATTCAGTTTGATAGTAGACAAGTGCAGGAAGAAGATGTTTTTGTAGCTCAAAAAGGAGTGACAGTAGATGGGCATCAGTTTATAGCGAAAGCAGTATCGTTAGGTGCTAAGACTGTTATCTGTGAGTCTTTACCAGAAAATAAAAATGAAGAGGTTACTTATGTTAAAGTAGAAGATTCTAATGCGGCATTAGCAATAATAGCAACAAATTATTATAACAACCCGTCAAAAAGCTTGCAGTTAGTAGGAGTAACAGGAACAAATGGTAAAACTACAATTGCAAGCTTATTGTACCAACTGTTTAAAAAAGCAGGATATAAAGTAGGGTTGTTATCAACTGTGCGAGTAATGGTTGATGAAGAAGAATATAAAGCAACACATACAACACCAAACTCACTAGCGATAAATAATTATTTATCAAAAATGGTAGAAGCTGGAGTTGATTATTGTTTTATGGAGGTAAGTTCTCATGGAATACATCAAAAACGTACTGAAGGCTTAGAGTTTGCAGGAGGAGTGTTTACAAACTTATCGCATGATCATTTAGACTACCATGAAACATTTGCAGAGTATCGGGATGTTAAAAAATCGTTTTTTGATTCGTTACCAAAAACAGCATTTGCTTTGGTGAATTTAGATGATAAAAACGGACAAATAATGTTGCAAAACACAAAGGCGAATAAACAAACTTATGCGCTTAAAACAATCGGAGATTTTAAAGCAAAAGTGTTAGAAAAACGTCTTTCAGGAACTTTGTTAACAATCAATGGAGTAGAAGTTTGGACGAAGTTAATAGGAGAATTTAATGCGTACAACTTGTTAGCTATTTATGGAGTAGCAGAGTTGTTGGGACTAGAGAAAATAGAAATTTTACGTATTGTAAGTGAGTTAGAAAGCGTGAGTGGAAGGTTTCAATACACAGTTTCTGACGAGGGAGTTACAGCAATAGTAGATTATGCACATACACCAGATGCACTAAAAAATGTATTACAAACTATTAACGACATCCGAACAGGAAATGAAACTGTGATTACAGTTGTAGGTTGTGGTGGAGATAGAGATACAACAAAGCGTCCTAAAATGGCATTAATTGCTTCTCAGTTGAGTGATCAAGCTATTTTTACTTCAGATAATCCTAGGACAGAAGACCCTCAATCGATAATTGATGAAATGGAAACTGGAGTTGCGGCAGAAAACTATAAAAAAACACTATCAATTGTAGACCGAAGACAGGCTATAAAAACAGCTTGTAAACTAGCAACTTCAGGAGATATTGTACTTATTGCAGGAAAAGGACATGAAACTTACCAAGAAATAAATGGTGTTAGGCATCATTTTGATGATTTAGAAGAAGTAACCAACTATTTTAATCAACTAAAAAAACACTAACGAATGCTGTATTATTTATTTCAATATTTAGAAAGTGAATTTAGCTTAACAGGAGCAAGTGTGTTTCAATTCATCACATTTCGATCTGCAATGGCATTCATATTATCTCTGTTGATTTCAACCATTTTTGGTAAAAAAATCATTAACTACTTAAGAAGGCAGCAAGTAGGTGAAACAGTAAGAGATTTAGGTTTAGATGGTCAAGTACAAAAAGCAGGAACACCAACTATGGGAGGTGTAATTATAATCCTTGCAACATTAATTCCTGTGTTATTTTTAGCAAAGCTAGAAAATATATATATCGTTATTTTATTGATTACGACTGTTTGGATGGGGCTTATTGGTTTTGCCGATGATTACATCAAAGTATTTAAAAAAGATAAGGCTGGTTTAAAAGGAAAGTTCAAAGTTTTAGGACAAGTAGGATTAGGTATAATCGTAGGTTCTATGCTGTATTTTCACCAAGATGTAACCATCAAAGAACAACTGCCAACTTCAGAACAAGTTGTGCAAGTAGATGATGGTAAAAAGAAGGTGTTTGGTGAGGCTCATAAATCGACAAAAACAACAGTTCCTTTTTTAAAGAATAACGAGTTAGATTATGCAAAAGCATTAAGCTTCTTAGGAGATGGATATGAAAAATTTGGATGGATAATCTTCATTTTTGTTACCGTTTTTATCGTTACAGGAGTTTCAAACGGTGCGAATTTAACAGATGGTATTGATGGATTAGCGGCAGGTTCATCAGCAATTATGGTAATAACGCTGGCAATTTTTGCATGGGTATCTGGTAACATCATTTTTGCAGACTATTTAGATGTAATGTACATTCCGAAGTCTGGAGAAATGACTGTTTTCATTTTAGCGTTTGCAGGAGCTTTAATCGGTTTTCTATGGTATAATACCTATCCGGCACAAGTGTTTATGGGAGATACAGGAAGTTTAACTATTGGAGGTATCATAGCTGTAATAGCTATTGCCATAAGGAAAGAGTTGTTACTGCCAGTTTTGGCTGGAATATTTGTAGTCGAGAATTTATCGGTAATACTACAAGTTTCATGGTTTAAGTACACAAAGAAGAAGTTTGGAGAAGGAAGACGAATTTTTAAAATGTCTCCTCTACACCATCATTATCAAAAACTAAATTATCATGAAAGTAAAATTGTAGTACGATTTTGGATTGTAGGAATTTTATTAGCGGTATTTACTATAGTAACATTGAAGTTAAGATAAATGAAAAGATTAGTTGTGCTTGGTGGAGGAGAAAGTGGTGTAGGAACAGCACTTTTAGGGAAGCAAAAAGGATATGAGGTTTTTGTTTCAGATAAAGGAGGTATAGCAGAGCGGTATAAAAAAGTTCTTTTACATAACTCAATCGATTTTGAAGAAAATCAGCATACAGAAGATAAAATTTTAAATGCTGATGTGGTAATGAAAAGCCCTGGAATTCCAGAGAAAGTTACACTTGTGCAAAAGTTGGTTTCAAAAGGAGTTAAAGTGATTTCAGAAATAGAATTCGCTGCTCAGTTTACAGAAGCAACTATTGTGGGGATTACAGGCTCAAACGGAAAAACAACCACAACCATGCTGGTACATTATGTGTTAAAAAAAGCAGGTTTAAATGTGGGAGTTGGAGGGAATATAGGTGATAGTTTCGCTGAACAAGTGGTTGAAGATAAGTATGACGAATATGTATTGGAATTAAGCAGTTTTCAGTTAGATGGAATTGAAAATTTTAAACCACATATTGCAATAATCACCAATATAACACCAGATCATTTAGATCGATATGAATATGAATTTGATAACTATATAAACTCAAAATTCAGAATTACAAAAAATCAAACGAAAGATGATTTTTTAATATATGATGCCGATGACGAAGCAATTCAAAATTGGTTAAAAAATAACAAAACAGAAGCAACGCTAGTGCCATTTTCAATGGAAAAAGAATTAGAGTACGGGGCTTTTTTAAGACAAGACACGATAATAATGAAATTTAATACAGAAGAAAAATTAATGAAGGTTTCTGAGCTAACATTACAAGGAAAGCATAACACTAAAAATGCAATGGCTACATCAATGGCAGCAAGGTTATTGAAAGTAAGAAAAGAAACAATTGCAGAAAGTTTGTCTGATTTTGAAGGAGTAGAACATCGTTTAGAAAAAGTGCAAAAAGTAAATGGAATTGAATTCATTAACGATAGTAAAGCTACAAATGTAAATGCGGTCTTTTATGCGTTGGAGTGTATGGACAATCCAACAGTTTGGATTGTAGGAGGGGTTGATAAAGGAAATGATTATACAGATTTACTACCTTTAGTAAGAGAAAAAGTAAAAGCAATAGTTTGTTTAGGGTTAGATAACCAAAAAATCATAGACACTTTTGCGAATGTAGTAGATGTTATGGTAGAAACTGCTGGAGCAGAAGAAGCAGTAAAAGTAGCTTATAAAATAGCGCAAAAAGGAGATACAGTATTGTTGTCACCAGCATGTGCAAGTTTTGATTTATTTGATAGCTATGAAGATAGAGGAAGAAAATTTAAAGAAGCTGTAAGAAATATATAAAGTACACTAAAGATTGATGAAAAACATCTTTCGACATATTAAAGGAGACCGAGCCATTTGGGCTATAGTTGCGATGTTGGCAATATTTTCATTTATGCCAATATACAGTGCAAGTACCAATTTGGTATACGTAGTTGGTAATGGATCTACCTTAGGGCATTTAGTAAAACATATTGTATTATTAATTACAGGTTTTGCAGTCATTTATGGAGTACATAAAATACCATATAGATATTTTAGTGGAGGTTCAGTATTAATGCTTCCTGTAGTTGTTTTACTGCTAGTTTTTACCTTAGCACAAGGAACTACCATTGGAGGAGCAAATGCAAGTAGATGGATTCGTATTCCGTTTGTAGGTATTGGATTTCAAACCTCTACATTGGCAGGTTTGGTATTGATGGTATATGTTGCTCGATACTTGGCAAAAAATAAAGAAAAAGTAATTTCTTTTAAGGAAAGTTTGTTGCAGTTATGGCTTCCAGTAGGTTTAGTATTGGTGTTAATATTGCCAGCAAACTTCTCAACGACAGCCATGGTGTTTTTTATGATTTTAATGGTCTCGTTTATTGGAGGATATCCACTAAAATATATAGGGTATATATTAGGAATAGGACTTTTTGCTTTTCTGTTTTTTATCTTAGTAGCTAAAGCATTTCCAGATGCAATGCCCAATCGTGTAAACACATGGAAAAGTAGAATTGAAAGCTTTTCTCAGTCTGATGGTGAAGAAGATTACCAAGTAGAAAAAGCCAAAATAGCAATTGCAACAGGAGGAGTAATAGGAAAAGGGCCAGGGAAAAGCGTACAGAAAAACTTTTTACCACAATCCTCATCCGATTTTATCTATGCAATTATAGTTGAAGAATACGGTTTTGCTGGAGCGATAGTGGTAATATTTATTTATTTCTTGTTGCTTTTCAGAATCTTAATAACTGCCAAAAAGGCTACAACCATATTTGCGACTTTATTAGTTGTAGGTGTGGGAATTCCCATTGTTTTTCAAGCAATGATTAACATGGCGGTAGCAGTGAATATTTTACCAGTAACAGGACAAACACTCCCGCTAATTAGTAGTGGAGGTACCTCAATTTGGATGACATGTTTCGCATTAGGAATGATTTTAAGTGTAAGTGCTTCTAAAAACGAAACTGAAGAAACAATTTTAGATGATAACCCTTTAGATATTTTACATGAAACGCTGGACTAAAAATACAGATGTATGGGTAGGAACTATTATGAGCGTTACATACAACACTGTTAACATAAAAAAGACTGTATGAAACAATCGATTAATATCATAATAAGTGGTGGAGGTACAGGAGGTCATATTTATCCTGCAATAGCAATTGCTAACGAAGTAAAAGTTCGTTATCCAGAAGCTAACATTTTGTTCGTAGGAGCAAAAGATAAAATGGAAATGGAAAAAGTTCCACAAGCAGGATATGAAATCAAAGGATTGTGGATTTCAGGAATCCAAAGAAAACTAACTTTAAAGAACTTAGT
Source organism: Tenacibaculum sp. TB-53 (assembly GCF_059716285.2). Classification (NCBI taxonomy): domain Bacteria; kingdom Pseudomonadati; phylum Bacteroidota; class Flavobacteriia; order Flavobacteriales; family Flavobacteriaceae; genus Tenacibaculum; species Tenacibaculum sp. TB-53. Next base: position 3,237,538 of record NZ_CM202790.1, read on the forward strand.
GTTTCCTTTTAAACTCTTAAGTAGTTTATGGAAAGCATATAGAATTATACGAAAATTTAAACCAGATGTTGCTGTGGGTACTGGAGGCTTTGCAAGTGGACCAACGTTAATGGTTGCTAATAGAAGAGGGATACCGACCTTAATTCAAGAACAAAACTCGTACCCAGGAATAACAAATAGATTGTTAGGAAAAAAAGCGCAAAAAATTTGTGTTGCATATGATAATTTAGAGCGTTTTTTCTCTGAAGATAAAATTATAAAAACAGGAAATCCAGTTCGTCAAGATTTACTATTTATTCATACTAAAATAGAAGAAGGGAAAGAGTTTTTTGAATTAGATACTTCAAAAAAAACAATTTTAATATTAGGTGGAAGCCTTGGTGCTCGTAAAATAAATCAGTTGGTAGAAGAAAATTTAGATTTCTTCAAAAAACAAGGAGTTCAATTGATATGGCAATGTGGTAAGCTGTATTATGAAGAATACAAAAAGTATGATGAATTAGAAAATGTTCAAGTGCATCAGTTTTTGAATAGAATGGATTTAGCCTATGCAGCTGCAGATTTCATTGTGTCGAGAGCAGGAGCAAGTTCAGTATCGGAATTATGTATAGTAGGGAAGCCAACTATTTTTATTCCATCACCAAATGTGGCAGAAGACCATCAAACAAAAAATGCAAAATCTATTGCCGACAAACATGGAGCTCTAGTAGTTAAAGAGAGTGAATTAGACACTTTTCCTGTCGTATTAGAAACTTTATTAAAAGACAAAGGGAAACAAGAAAGTTTAAGTGAAAACATTAACGAGTTAGCGTTGCCAAATGCAACAAGTAATATCGTTAACGAAATAGAAAAATTAATTAGTTAGTGAATTTAAAAACGATACATAACGTTTATTTTATTGGTATTGGCGGAATAGGAATGAGTGCCTTAGCTCGCTATTTCTCTGTCAATGGAAAATTAGTTGCAGGCTACGATAAAACACCAACACCTATCACTAAAGGTTTAGAAGAAATAGAAATTGAAGTAAGTTTTGAAGATGAAGTAAATAATATTCCAATTTCATTTTTATATAAAGAAAAAACATTGGTGGTATATACACCAGCAGTTCCTAAAAATCACTTACAATTAAACTATTTTAAAGACAACGGATATACCGTCTTGAAAAGAGCAGAAGTATTGGGAGAAATTACAAAGAATACTTTTTGTTTGGCTGTAGCAGGAACGCATGGAAAAACAACAACTTCTTCAATTTTAGGACACATTATGCAACCTGAGAAAGCAACTTCGTTTTTAGGAGGTATTGCAGAAAACTATGATTCTAATTTAATTTTAGGAGAAGATAGGATCTCTGTTGTTGAAGCCGATGAATTTGACCGTTCGTTTTTAAAATTATCACCCAATATTGCTTGTGTAACCTCTATGGATGCTGATCATTTAGATATCTATGGAGAAAACGAATTCTTACAACAATCATTTAGAGATTTTGCAAGCAAAGTTTCTGATACTTTAATTGTCGCAAAAGGGTTGCCTTTAAAAGGTTTAACATATGCTGTTAATGAAGAAGCAGACTATAAAGCCTATAATGTAAAAATAGAAGAAGGTAAATATGTTTTTGATGTAAAAACACCAACATCAGAAATTAAAAATATAACATTTCATTTACCAGGAAATCATAACATGATGAATGCTTTGGCAGCATTAGCTATCGCAGATGTATATGGAGTGCCTTTAGAGAAAACTAAAAAACAATTAGGAAGTTTTAAAGGGGTACAGCGTAGGTTTTCGTATAAGATAAAAACAGAAGATGTTGTGTTGATTGATGATTATGCACACCATCCAACTGAAATAAAAGCAGTATCGCAATCTGTTAGAGAAATGTATCCCAAAGAAAAGGTATTAGCTGTATTTCAACCACACTTGTTTAGTAGAACAAGGGATTTTGCAGATGATTTTGCTAAAGCATTATCGTTGTTTGATGAAGTGTTGTTATTAGATATTTATCCAGCAAGAGAATTACCGATAAAAGGAGTTACCTCAAGTTGGTTATTAGAGAAAATTACCATTGAAGCTAAAAAACTAATCTCTAAAGAAAAATTAAGTGACGAAATTATAAAGTCAGAGTCAAAAATTATAGTAATGTTGGGAGCAGGGGATATTGGTTTATTAGTTAATAAGGTAAAAAACAAATTAGAAGAAAAATATAAAAAATAGAATGAAAAAATTAGCAACATTTTTATCTTTTTTCTTGCTGCTGATGTTTTTGATGTTTTTGTATGGTTTTACAACTAATAGAAATGGATCAAAAAAAGTAAAAAGCACGGTAGTAGAGTTTGCTGCTGGAGATAATAACTTTTTGACACACAGTATGGTTGATAAAATGTTAATACAAAATGATGAATTTGTTAAAAACCAACCAAAAAGATTGGTAGATTTACATTTTCTAGAAACTAATGTTTCGGCGAACCCGTATGTTGAAAAAATAGCTGTGTTTTTAACCATAGATGGGGTGTTAAAAACTACCATAAAACAACGAACACCGATAGCTAGAATTGTTGATAAATACAAATCTTTTTATGTTGATAAGTATGGGGTTAAAATTCCGTTATCTACAAATTTTTCAGCAAGAGTACCATTAGTTTTAGGAGTGAGGGAGCCAGAAGAAATCAAAGAATTAACAACGTTAATAAAAACCATAAATAGTAGTAGTTTTTTTGCTAAAGAAATTATTGCTATAGAAAGAGACGCCCAAAGCGAATATACATTTACAGTTCGTAGTGGTGACTATAAGATAATTTTTGGAGAGTTAATAGATGCCTCAATAAAGTTTAAAAAGCTAACAGCATTTTATAACAAAGCATTTACAGACAAAACCATTAATAATTACAAAGCTATAAATGTAAAATACCACAACCAAGTTGTGTGCACAAAACAAAATCAAGATGGAGAACAATAAAATAGCAGTTGGTTTAGATATTGGTACAACCAAGATTGTTGCCATGATTGGTCGTAAAAACGAATACGGTAAGCTTGAAGTTTTAGGTATTGGTAAAGCGAAAAGTTTAGGTGTAAAAAGAGGTGTAGTCAATAATATTACGCAAACAATTCAATCTATTCAGCAAGCAGCTGAAGAGGCAGAAAGTATTTCGGGATATAAAATAGAAAATGTTGTTGTAGGTATTGCTGGACAACATATACGTAGTTTACATCATAGCGACTATATAACTAGAGAAAAATCAGAAGAGGTAATTGACAGAACTGATATAGAAAATTTAGTGAGTCAGGTACACAAATTGGTTATGTTACCTGGTGAAGAAATTATTCATGTATTACCACAAGAATTCAAGGTAGATAGTCAGCCAGATATCAAAGAACCTATAGGGATGTATGGAGGAAGATTAGAAGCTAATTTCCATGTTGTAGTAGGTCAAGTATCTTCCATTCGAAATGTAGGAAGGTGTATTAAAAGTGCAGGTTTAACTCTCTCAGATATTACACTTGAACCACTAGCCTCAGCTTCGGCAGTGCTTAGTCAAGAAGAAAAAGAAGCTGGAGTAGCACTAATTGATATAGGTGGCGGAACTACAGATTTAGCAATATTTAAAGATGGAATTATTCGTCATACAGCAGTTATTCCCTTTGGAGGTAATGTTATTACAGAAGATATTAAAGAAGGTTGTTCAATAATTGAAAAACAGGCAGAATTATTAAAAATAAAGTTTGGTTCAGCATGGCCCGGAGAAAACAAAGAAACAGAAATTGTTTCGATTCCAGGGTTAAGAGGAAGAGAACCTAAAGAAATTACACTTAAAAATTTATCAAAAATAATTCACGCAAGAGTTCAAGAAATAATTGAACACGTATATCTAGAAATTAAGAACTACGGACACGAAACTCAAAAAGGAAAATTAATTGCAGGTATTGTATTAACAGGAGGTGGAGCTCAATTAAAACATTTACGTCAGTTGGTAGAATATATTACTGGAATGGACGTTCGTATTGGATATCCTAATGAACATTTAGCTGGAGATTCTGATGAAGTATTATCGAGTCCAGCATTTGCAACAGCTGTAGGATTGTTAATGGAAGGTTTACAAAAAGAAGCAGAAGAAAAAGTAGTTATTGAAGAAACACCAGAGGTGTTAGTAGAAGAAACTATTGAGGAAGAAAAAGAAATTATAGAAGAAGTTCAAGAAGAGAAGGAACATAAAGCGAAAAAACCTAAATCTTTTTTTGATAAGTTCACAGAACGATTCAAAGAATTTTTAGATAACGCAGAGTAATTAGTATATATAAGAATACTCCTAATTAATCCCCTAAAAAGGAGTGTAAAATTGAATAAGAATTAATAAAAAAGAAAAGTTATTATGAGCGCAGAATTTGATAACATTTCATTCGACATGCCAAAAACACAATCGAATGCCATTAAAGTAATTGGTGTTGGTGGGGGAGGAAGCAATGCTGTAAACCACATGTATAGTAAACAAATTCACGGAGTAGATTTTGTAATTTGTAATACAGATGCACAAGCATTAGAAAACAGTCCTATACCTAATAAGGTTCAATTAGGAGCACACTTAACTTCTGGTTTAGGTGCAGGTGCTAATCCAGAAATTGGAGCACAAGCAGCGGCTGAAAGTATACAGGAAATTCAACAAATGTTGAGTACACATACCAAAATGGTGTTTATCACCGCAGGTATGGGAGGAGGTACGGGTACAGGAGCAGCTCCTATTATAGCAAAAATAGCTAAAGATATGGATATTTTAACGGTAGGAATCGTTACGATGCCATTTCAATTTGAAGGACGAATGCGCTCAAAACAAGCTCAAAAAGGAATTGATGATTTACGTGATAATGTAGATTCATTAATTGTTATCAATAATAATAAACTGCGCGAAGTTTATGGTAACTTAGGTTTTAAAGCAGGTTTTTCTAAGGCAGATGAAGTATTAGCAACAGCAGCCAAGGGTATAGCAGAGGTAATTACCCATCATTATAAGCAAAACATCGATTTACACGATGCTAAAACAGTACTATCAAACAGTGGTACAGCAATTATGGGATCTGCAAAAGAAACAGGAGCAAACAGAGCTAAAAATGCTATTGTAAAAGCATTAGACTCTCCTTTGTTGAACGATAATAAAATTACAGGAGCTAAAAATGTATTACTATTAATCGTTTCGGGAGGAAATGAAGTTACGCTAGATGAAATAGGAGAAATTAATGATTATATTCAGGATGAAGCAGGTTATGACGCCAATATTATTATGGGTATTGGAGAAGATGAATCATTAGAAGACGGAATAGCTGTAACCGTTGTAGCTACGGGTTTTGCTGCTGATCAGCAAGGGAATATAACCAATACTGAGGTGAAAAAAATAGTTCATACTTTAGAAGATGAACAAAAGGCAACTTATAATTTTGGAGATCAACAAGTACAAACTTCTACACCAATTAATGAGCCTATAAAAAACAAGCCATCAAATAAAGTTATTCATGTTTTAGAGGAAGAAAAAGTTGAACCAAGAGCTGAAATTATTCCAACAACACAAGCAATAAAAAATATAGATGTTACATACGATGAAATTGAAATAGAAACAGTTTCTGAAGACGATTTCATTATTACTAATATAGCCGAACCTAAAGTAGAAGAAAGAGAAGTAAAAGAGCAATCAACACAACAAGACTTGTTGTTTGATTTACCATTAAATTCTTATGAAGAAATAAAACCAGCATCTCATCTAGTTGAAACGTCTAACGAGATTAAAAATATCGAAGTAGAAGCTGAAGAAGTAAAGTACCATAAGGTTGAAAAGCGCTATGTATTAGATGACTTCAGTGCACAACCAACAATTGGTAAAAGCTCTACTCCGATAATTAAAGACCAAGCAGAAGAGGAGTTACAATTTGAGGTAAAATCTCAAACACAAGAAAAAATTAATAATATAAACACTACAAGTGAAGAAGTTTCTCCGTTAGATTTAACAATTTCTGAATTGCAGAAAAGAGCTAAGGAAAGAAGAGAGAAAATGAAGGGTTTTAATTATAAATTTAATGATCAGGTTAGTAAAAATATAGATGAAATAGAACGTCAACCAGCATATAAAAGATTAGGAGTTGATATTGAAGCAGGATCAGATATTAGTAAATCAGATACAGCATTGAATACAGATAATAACGATTTATTACGTTCTAATAATTCGTTTTTACACGATAATGTGGATTAATAAAAGAATAACACTTATTTTTAAAATCCCGATTTATCGGGATTTTTTAATACTTTAAAACATAAAAATATGAGTTTGCAAAAGCAGGTAATGGATAAAATGAAAGAAGCTATGAAGTCTAAAGACACGGTAGCTTTAACGGCTTTAAGAGCATTAAAGTCAGCTTTTATGTTAGCAAATACCGAAGCGGGAGCAGGAGAGCTTACAGAAGCAGAAGAATTAAAAATTATTCAAAAGCAGGTAAAACAACGTAAAGATAGTGCTACTGTGTTTACAGAACAAGGACGTAATGATTTGGCTGAACCTGAATTAGCTGAAGCGGCTATTTTAGAACAATTTTTACCTGAAGCTTTAAGTGAAGAAGAAATTGGAAATATTGTAGAGAAAACTATTGCAGATGTTGGTGCTGAAGGAATGAAAGATATGGGAAAAGTAATGGGAATTGTATCGAAGCAATTAGCAGGACAAGCAGATGGGAAAACAATTTCAGCAATTGTAAAAGCTAAATTGGCATAACAATTATTTTATAGACTCAGTAGTTCAACTGGATAGAACATCAGATTTCGGCTCTGAGGGTTGGGGGTTCGAGTCCTCTCTGGGTCACTAAAAATAGAAAAGAGATTGTTATAGTAACAATCTCTTTTTGATAAAAACAATCTTTTTATGAGAACAAAGTTTAGTTTTTACCTACTATGTTTTAATACTTATCCCAAAATATTTTAGTAGTCATTAAATCTCCTCCTATTTTTGCTGAAGCAGTCTCATAATTCGTTTTGTTAAGTGTTGCTTCTAAATGAGAATAGATATTCCTAACAGGTACTTTGCCATCTGCTTCAGATACAGCATTATCAGGAGCTTTTATGTTTGGAAAGTCCAGTCTACGATATTCAGTCCAAGCTTCAAAGCCTCTATTGTAATAAGATATCCATAATTGATACGCGATTTTTTCTTTTGTGGTACCAGACGCAGTATTAAAAGAAACATCAGGTCTATTTAAGTAGTTTTGCTTATCTAAAGAACTTACATTCCAATAGTCCATGCTAGCTTCAATTCCTTGCATATAATAGGTGGCACTTGTTCCTCCAACATCAAAACCTCTATTAGCAGCATCAGCTAATAAAAATGATGTTTCAGCAAAATCAAACAAAACACCAGGCAAAGAAGGATCTCTAAATATTTCAATATTTGTATTAGATGTATTTTGATACCCACCTCCACTGGGACCTATTGCGTATGGATAACCAACATATTCTCCATTTATTTTTGAATTAGAATTAAAAAAAATATCTCTTCTAGGGTCTTTTTTTGAATTTAACTCATCTACTAAAAACTTTGTTGGAACATAATGATTTTCAGTTGTAAGAGCTAGAAAAATAGGATTCCTTTGACCAGAGACAGAATAATATTGTAATAGTGCATTTTCAGAATTATTAGATATTACTCCAGATTTAAAGGCGCTTTCAATTAAATCTTTAGCATCAGAGTTAAGTTCAGGTATATCTGCTAAATGAAGTCCTAACTTTAGCTTAATACTGTTAGCTAGTTTTTTCCATAGATTAACATTTCCTCCATAAATTAAATCTCCAGAAGAAAAACTAGATTCATTCGTGTTTAGCTGATTAATGGCTTTGTTAAGACGATCTGCTAAGCTTAAATAAATTTCTTGAGCATCATCGTATTTAGGTTTTGGATATTTTACAAAATCTAAAGCTTCAGTATATGGTACATCACCATATAAATCAACAAGTGTTTGAAAAACGGCAATCATTTGTATTTCTACAATAGCAATTTTGTTTTGCTTTTCAGCTTCTTTGTTAGGTGTTACATTTTGTGATATTATTATCTCTTTTGCGTTTTTAAAATCAGTTAAAACATCTCTATAAAGTAGATTCCAGAAACCTGTACCAATATTTCTTTTTGTTTGATTATATCTGTCTTCATCAACAAATTCGGTATTAGTCCAATACTGAACATATTTTCTGAAATTATTAGAGTTAGGGTTTGTATTTGTTAAGAAATACATGTAGCTCACTTGAGATTGCGTCATAAGAGCTTCAGGTAATACAGTTTCATACCCTTTAGTGTCAGTATTTAGGTTTTCAATATCATTACAAGAAGAAAATAATAAAGTTATTCCTAATCCTAATATTACAGTTCTTTTTATTTTATCGACTATTTTCATATCTATTAAAATTGAGCTTTTATGTTAAAACTATATTCTTTAGTAGTAGGTAATACACCTGTTTGGAAACCTTGTAGGTTACCAGAAGAAGCACCAGCTTCAGGGTCTGCATATGGTAAATTTTTATGTATTATCCATAAGTTGCTACCACTTGCTGTAAAAGAAAGGCTATTGAGAAAAGTGTTTTTTAAAAATTTCTTAGGAAGATTGTAACTAAAAGAAACTTCTCTTAATTTAACAAAAGAAGCATCATATACATACCCCTCATCTGGGGTATTTGCACCTAAATCATAATCAACAGGAACAATTTTGGTATTTCTAGTGCCATCTGAAAGCACTCCATCTAATATAACTCCTCCACTATTTTCATCGTTTGTAACAGAGTTTCTTTTAGGGTTTCCTAAGTGATTATTTCCAACACTACTTTGGTAAATACCAGTTTGTGCTCCGTATTTTTGATCTAAAGACCATACATCTCCTCCTTTTTTAACGTCTATTAAAAAACTAAAAGAAAAATCTTTGTATTTGAACTTATTGTTTATACCACCAATCCAATCAGGATTTATGTCACCTATGATTTTACTGTTTTCAATATCGTAGTAGCCGTTTTCTTTTATAACTTTTTGATTGTTAATGTATTTGAATCCTGAGCTAACCATTTGTCCAACAGGTTTACCTACTTCTGCAACTAGAGACACTCCTTGAAATCTTCCAATTTCAAAACGACTATCATTTTCATTAAGGCTAATAACTTTATTTTTGTTGGTAGACCAATTAATTTGAGATTCCCATGTGAAATTATCTGTTTTTATAGGGGTAGCATTTATGCTGACTTCAATACCCTTGTTTTCGACATTACCAGCGTTAACCCATGCAGATGTACTTCCTGTAGCTCCCGTTACACCAACAGACATTATTTGGTCTGTAGTGTTGGTTTTGTATAATGAAAGATCTAACCCCAATTTATTATTAAACATTTTTGTTTCTAAACCAATTTCATAACCTTTAGTTTTTTCGCTTCTTAAGTTTGGGTTTTTTCTGCTGTTTTCTGTGGAAAATTGTATAGCATCTCCAAAGTTTGAATATTTAATATACTGAGAGTTAAGTACAGCAAAAGGAGCATCGTTACCTGTTTCAGCATAATTAAGGCGCAGTTTTCCAAATGAAAGCCAGTTAGCTTTCAAGTGTTTGCTAAAGATATATGTAGCAGTTAGAGAAGGATAATTATAAACATTATTTTCTTTAGGTAAAGTAGAAGACTGATCAACTCTGTAGGTAGCTTCTAAAAAATAAGTATCATAAAAGCTCAAAGAAGCGTTTGTATAAATACTATTAGTACCAATTGATGATATAGACTCAGATAAAGGGTCTGGATTTTGAACAGAATTGTTTATAGCGTAGATGTTAGGTATAACTAAGCCGCCTTTTGTAATAGCGTAAGTATAATTGCTTTTTGTTCTTCTTACGTTTCCTCCTAATAATGCAGTGAAACTTATATTGTTGGTAATTTTTCCTTGAGCATTAAAAATTAAATCTAAGTTGAACTCCCTAAAGTTTTTATCAAATCTAGAGTATTGCCCTTTAAGCTCAGGTTGTCTTTTAGAGCCAACAGCTATTGTTTCTTCTTGAGTTTGATTATAAGAATCAATACCACCTCTTCCGGTAACACTTAACCAGTCTTTTATTTCAGTTGTTAAACTAAAATTACCGAAAAAGCGGTTTCTTCTTATACTTCCTATATTATTCTTTCTTTGAAAATAAGGATTGTCATGAAATGCAACATTTAAATCGTAAGGTCCATATACACTCCAAGTTGTGTTTAGTTGTGTTTCTTTATAAGCTGTTTTTAAATCAGCAAAGTCAACACTAGAAGAGTACCATTGTCTTACACTACTGAGGTAATTGTTACCACCAGCACCATATCCAGTTTCATTAAGACCTCTACCATGGGTTTTATTGTAGTTAGCAGATGCAGTAACAGTAGTTTTATTACTTAGCTTATAGCTTCCTGATAAGTTAAAATTATCTCTTTTGTAACTACTGTTTGGTAATATTCCTTGATTTAAATCATATTTAGAATAACTAAAACGAAAACTTCCAACTTCATTATTACCAGAAATAGAAATATTATTGTTAAAAGTAATACTTTTTGTGTAAAAGCTATTAGCATCATTTTTAGGAGCCGTCCATGGTGTTGCTTTACCGTAGGTAGAAAGTTCAGGAAAAAAAGAGTTCCACCTGTATACTAATAAATTAGGGTCGTAAGCAGGCCCCCATGAAGCATCATCTGTAGGCTCATAAGGGTGAGAACCACTGCCTAAATCGATATTTCTTGAAGGGTCTGAAAAAGAATTCCACCAACCACTACCATATTCTTTTTGATATTTAGGTAATGTTTTAAAATCTACAGCTCCAATTGTTACGCCACTATTAATTGTAATACCTAAACCCTTACTTTTTCCTCCTTTTTTAGTGGTAATTATAATAACACCGTTTGTAGCTCTTGAACCATATAAGGCAGAAGCAGCAGCTCCTTTTAATACATTCATAGTTTCAATATCATCAGGATTGATGTCAGCCACAGCATTACCAAAGTCATATCCTCCTGTGTTACCTCCGCTTTTTTGATCAGCAGTATTTGTGTTATCATTATTTAACGGGACTCCGTCAACTACCCAAAGAGCTTGGTTGTTACCAGTTAAAGATGTTGTTCCTCTTATAATTACATTGGTGGATCCTCCAATATTACCATTTCGTCTAATTTGTACTCCAGATATTTTACCAGAAATAGAATTAGCTATGTTTCCTGAATTTACCTTAGTTAGGTCGTTTCCTTTGATTTCCTGTGTAGCGTATCCTAAAGATTTTTTTTCTCTTTTTATACCTAAAGCTGTAACAACTACTTCATCTAAAACATTTTCGTTTGTAGACATAGTTACACTTATCACGTTAGAGGATCCAACTGTTTTTTCAATAGTTGTCATTCCTACAAAACTAAATATTAAGATATCATTTTCTTTAGCCTTGATAGAGTAGTTACCATCAAAGTCTGTTTCTGTACCTTTTGTGGTACCCTTAATGAGTATACTTACCCCTGGAAGCCCCCCGGATTCATCTGAAACTATCCCAGATACTGTTTTTTCTTGAGCAATTACAATTGATGTAACAAGAAAGAACAGTAGTAACAATTTTGTTTTCATATTTTTAAAAAAATTAAGTTTATTTTGTAAATAAATAAAAAACAAATTGTTATTATTGTTGTTTTGTTAATATAGTATTGTTATTAGTTATAATAGTTTAAGTTTTGTTCTTTTTAATGTTTTTTTAATTGTTTTTTACTTTAAGATGTTGTTTTTTAGAACCTATTACTGTTTTGGAGTTTTTTAATCTTGTTTTATTTAATAAATAGTATAGAGGTTACTATTTTGTATTTATTCTAATTATAGAAGTTAATAAGAATGTAGATAGGTTTATTAATTTAGTATAAGGAATCAATACTAGTTAAATGTTCTCTTAAAATATTTTCCTTAATTTCTACTGAATTTTTAATTGTATAATAATTATTATGATATAATAAATTAGTTGTAGCGTTATGGAGAGTAATAAGTATTTCTTTGTTGAATAATTTTAACTGTTTTTTAGGATTTATATTTTTTGTTTGCTTATTTCAGAAGCTGTTTTATTGAAAAAAAATATTAACTCTGTCATAAAACTCTCTAATGTTGGATATCTATCTCTATTATTATCATATCTTTCTAGTTCTTTGACTAGCTCATGAGTCCATAAAAAACCGCTATTTAATTGCTCATTCAATTCGTTTTCGATTGTTTTTTTATCATAATTATGGTCCTTCATATATTTAATAACAGTCGCTCTAACCAACGCTTCATCATACATAGTTTTCCAATTACCATATGCTTGTTTATTCATTTTATCTTTTACTTTATCAAAGATGATTGTCCCGCTTTCTTGTAATTCAGAGCGGTGCTTTTCTATAATATGATTTACAAATGAGTGATTGAATTCATGTAAAATAGTTGGAAAATAATCGTTCACTTCATATTTAGGCATACCTAAGTTATCAACACTCCACGTTCCCATTATAGCATAGATCACCTCATTTCCATCCGGATAAATTATTTTTGGACCATAGCTCGCTCCTCCATTTCCCAAGGCATTTATAATTTTAAATTCTCCTTTTGGGTCTTCTCCATAAAATTTTTGATACCATTCTAGGTCTAAATTTTGATAAACTTTTTTAAATCTATTTGATGCAGCTTTGTAGAGTTCTTTATTTTTATTAAAAAAAGTTTCACAGTCGGCATCAATATAAAATTCATTTAACAGTTTTAAAAACTGTGTAGAGCTTTCTTTACTCCATGGTCTTTCTAGTGATTTATTTGAAAAAGCCACTATCATAGCTTTTATATTTTGAGGTTCAGTTATATGTATAGCCATACTCATAACTGAACTAAAACCAATTCCTTTTTCATGTAATTCACTTTTTACATACTTAATTAAATCGTGACTTTTAAATTTCTCAAAATGATTTTGAATGCTTTCAACATACTTAGGAAAAAGATTTTGACTATATTCATGGCTGTCTGCAAGCCTAAAAACAATGCTTAATAACTCTATACGTTTATCTACTTTTGGTTCTTTTAGTATTGTTTCTTTTTGTTCGCTTACTTTTTTTTTCTCTTGAGAACAAGCACTTAAAGTGATTAAAATCAAGAATATTCCTATTATTTGTTTCATCTTTTGTTTCAATATCTAATCTTAATGAGTTATTGTTTTGCTTTTGAGGGATACTACCCTCGGCAATACTTTTTTATGAAAATGCTTAGAACTGGCCAAAACTAGACTATAATACACATAACATGCCCATCAGTATATGGGCATGTTTTCTTATTTGGTTTATATTGATAATTTTGTTCTAACAGCCCTTTTAAAAACTGGTCGCTATTTTAGATGTTTTAGAAAAACCAAGGTTGTATAACCCCGGTTTTAATGAACACAACTTTTACAAAATATATCTTTACTCCTCTATCCTACGCAGCGAGTGCCAGTTGGTTATAATAACAGAAGTAGCGGGAGCATCTGAATCACTTATAATTCCGTACGGAAAGTTTAATTGTGCAGTATTCCCACTTCCATCCGTATTTCCACGACCATTACCACCGGCAACGGTAACCAGTTCTAACCGTGAGGTTCCAAACCCGCCACCACCGCTGGTAACGACGGATGTCACTTTTCGGATAGCATGGTTGCCTCTGTCAGCAATATACAAATCCGTTATGCCAGAACCACCTATCGTTATTTGCTGGGGGCTATTTAATTTTCCTGTATTGACAGCTCCATCTTGAAACCCAAAGCTATTAGGATCACCAGCATGTAAACGTACCGTTACACCTCCATTAATAGTTCGGATTACATGGTTACCATTATCACTAACATAGAATGTTCCTCTAGTATCTACTGTAATATCTACAGGATTATTAAATCGTGCCTCGGCTATTCGGTCGCCATTTACATAACCAGCATTGCCAGGGCTGCCTGCATAAGTGGTGACGACCGCGCTTGGTGTAATTCTTCTAATGGTATGGTTGCCAGAATCGGCCACATAGATATCACTGCCCGAAAAGCACAGCCCACTTGGATTGGAAAAAGAGGCAGCCGTACCTGTGGCATCCACATTGCCAAAATTGCCAGATCCTGCAAATGTAGTTACCTCTCCTGCTGGGGTAATTTTTCTAATGACATTGTTCCCTGTGTCCGCTACATAAACCGTTCCATGGCTATCAACAATAATATCTCTGGGGGCATTGAACATAGCAGCCGAACCATTGCCGTCTGCAAAGCCTTGGGTAGAACCAGCAAAGGTTGTTACTTCTAGCGTATTTCTGTTTATTCTTCTAATCCTATGGTTCATTTCATCTGCCACATAATACAACCCTCCATGTTCTGCAATACCTCCTGGTGAATTAAAAAGGGCATTAATACCGTCCCTATCGCCAGAGCTACCACTGGTAGATCCTGAGAAAGTACTTACAGTGGCACTGCTTCCGTTTTCATCTACATCGGTTACTTTTATTGTAAATGTTTCTTCGGTAAATAAGGCTTTATCATCTGTAACTCTTACGGTAATGGTATGAGAAGTATTTGTTTCGTAATCTAATGATTTACCTGTTTTTAACGTGATTTTTCCCTGATTGTCAATTTCAAAAAGTTGATCAGGGTCTGAGGTAATACTGTAATTAATAACATCATTTTCAGGATCAACAGCAACTATTTCAGCAATAATATCATCATCATTTATATTTTCTGCCACGTCATTAACAAAGGAGCTGTCGGTAATAGCTGGAGCCTCATTTACATCTGTAATATTTATAGTGATTGTTGCTGTACTGGTATAAACTCCATCACTAACAGTTATCTTTAGTTCATGTTTGTTCTTAGATTCAAAATCAAGAGACTTTCCTGTAGCCAACTGTAGCTTTCCTTCATTTGTAGAGGTGAATGTAAAAAGACTATTGTCATCAAGAGTAAAAGTGATTGTGTCATTATTAGGGTCTGAGGCAATTACAGTTGCTAAGGTAACCCCTGTAGTCGCATCTTCTGAAACCTCAAAACTTTGATCGTTAATTTTTGGGGCTTCATTTTCAACTACATCGGTGACATTGATGGTCATAGTGGCAGAAGCTTTGTCTTTACCATCACTTACTTC
The DNA here is from genome assembly GCF_059716285.2 of Tenacibaculum sp. TB-53. Classification (NCBI taxonomy): domain Bacteria; kingdom Pseudomonadati; phylum Bacteroidota; class Flavobacteriia; order Flavobacteriales; family Flavobacteriaceae; genus Tenacibaculum; species Tenacibaculum sp. TB-53. Next base: position 3,252,674 of record NZ_CM202790.1, read on the forward strand.
AACTGTAATTTCGTGTTTGGTTTGGGTTTCATAGTCTAAACTTTTGTTAGCAGCAATGCTTAGTTCTCCAGAAACATTAACAGCAAATAAGTTGTTGTCATTTTTAGTAATTTTAAATGTTAAGTCGTCTTTATTAACATCGGTAGCAGTAATAATACCTATTTTGGTGTTAGCTGCTTTATCTTCTGCTACGGCGAAGCTTTGTGCTTTAATTACAGGAGGTGTATTTTGTGGTTCATCGTCTTTACTACAAGAAATAAGCTGAATAGCAATAAAGCTTAGTAATATCCCTTTTTTAAATAATTTCATTTTGATCTTTTTTTAATTAATAGTACAAGAGTACTTTTATATGTAGATATTTTAAAAAAACAGTTTACGAAGAGTAAATTGAGTTTGTAAATTGAAAATGTAAATTCAAGATAAACCATGAACCCCCTAAAAATCAATTGATTTTTAGGGGGCATGTTTTATGAAAGACGATTACTAATTTGCTATTCGTACAATAAATTCTTTAATTTTTTTTTGAGACATTGCTTTTACTTTTGTGTAATTTTTACTATAAAAATTACTGTATGCAAAGTTAGTCCAATCTGCATCTTGCTTATTGGCTGCCATTACCATAACAAAACTTTCTTTATCATATGAAATTAAAAAAAGACCAATATTATTATAAAAAACTGGCCTGTTCAGCTCTTTACTTTCTGCTTCTTGATATTTGTAAATTGCAGGGATACATTTTTTACAAGCAGCTACGGCTACTGTTTTTGTAGTACCTAATAAGCTATATTGAAAAAACTTAGTTTTGGTTTGCTTATTTCCAACAGTTCTTTCTCCTTCAAGTAAATGATAAAGGCCATTAATATTTTTAGTAGGTACTTCATTTTGAGTATAGACTGTAATGGGGAATATAAATACGAGAATATAGTTGAAAAATTTCATGTTATTTTACGATTACTGACCTTTCGCAGCCAGAATTAGCATTGTACAATTGTAAACCCGAACCGCCACTATTTGGATTAAATTTATAAGAATAACTGTAAGAACAATTAAATTTAGAAGAGCTATTGGCTCTTATAGTGGTTGAGTTTTTACTACCCGCTTTAAAAACATAAATATCTTTACCAGTTCGGTTTATAAAAGTTACGGTTGTTAAAGCATTTCCCTCATCCATAGCTTTCATACGAGCTTGATGCTCTTTCAATTTTTTGTATTCAGGAGTGGCTCTGATAGAATCATTGTAACGTTTTATTTCATCAGCATCCATTTTTTTTGCTTTTTTAATAGCGCCTATTTTAGCTTTGTCTTTTGCTGTTAAAGGTATTGCTTGCTTTTTTTTCATAGCAACTACATAGTCGTTAAACTTTTTATCGAGGTTTAAAGATGTAAGATATTTGTAAGTAGGTGAAGAAGGTACTGATGAGTTTCTGGCTGATTTAATTTTAGCTTTCATTCTAGAAAGGAACCCTCCCTTTTTCTTTTTAGGAGTTTTAGCTGTAGCTTTTCTGTCTTTTACAAGCACATAAACCGAAGTTACATTTTCCATACTAGGGGCACTTCCGTCGTATATTTTTCTTAATTCAAATAGTAAATCATCAATTACCATATAACCTTTTTTTGTATAACCGTGTTTTATACTCATAGGATACACATAATTGTCTAAGGTACCATAATCACTTAGTTCGGTTTCACGAAAAGCTCGTTTGTTTTCACTAATAAATCTAGCTTCAAAACCAACAGGAATGCCCGATGGAGTGCGCTCTAATTCAATTTTAACAGGCAGATAGTCTGTATTAAAATTATAAGTACCATCGCCTTTAGCTACTAAACCACCAAAACCTTGGTAGGTAGCTCCATCTCCATTGTTTTCTAGTGCTTCAAAAAGAGTTTGTTGTGCTTGTATTGTTATTGTTAACAAAGTTAATACACTTAGTAAGAATATTTTTTTCATCTATTATTTTATTATATTGATTTTCTGATAAGGACTGTATCTTAATTCACCTGTTGTAAAACCTTTTAATCTTAAAAAGTAATTCCCTGTACTTGGAATATAGGTTGAAAAATTTGAAGTAATAAAAGAGTATGCCCAGGTGTTTCCTGATAAGAAACGAGTAGTAGCAACTTCTCCTAATTTATTTAAACTTAAATCATATATTTCCATACTTATGGTTAAGTTGTTAGCAATAGCAGAAGCTGCAGATGATCCAAAGTGAAAATCGAATTGCTGACGGGTACTTAAACCTAATTCGGTTAATACTGTTGAGGTTGAAGTTCTATTGCTTAGGAAAAAGAAGTGATATAAAAAATCATCTTCATCTCCATCAACCATAATATAAGGTCTGTTAGGTGAAGTAGGAGGTATGCTTATTTCTAATTCTGTCTTACTTTCTTTTTCTACAATAAAAGCTTTGTAAATGTCTGTTTTAGCTTTAAAATGTTCTTTTATAAAATTTAAGATACTAATATTTGCATTAGCATCATCAACTTTTGAAAACTCAAGAGGTAATGTATATTCTTGTTTTAATACATCTCCTTTAATTTTTATTTCATAATTGTAATCACTATTATATCCTTCAACCGAAACTTCTGGAACCCAAAAATTATTAATTACATCTCCTAAATCATAAATGAAATAGGTGTCTTTGAAGTTAGCAAACGTTTTTGTGAAATAGGCTTTTGTGATACTTTTGTTTTTAGGAGTATCAACTACATTGTCATCATTATTTCCACATGATATTAATTGTAGTCCAATCATTAAAATAAATAATCTTTCTTTTAAACTTTTCATTTTTACTATTTTTAGTATTAGATATGCAATAGTAGTTGTAAAGGATTATTTTGTAAGAAAATGTTTTGTGAACAGCAAAAAGAGTTTATGAATAGTTTTTTACAAGCAGGTAAAAAGCGATGTTAATTTAGAATAGATACTTAAAAGGCATGGTTACAATTACTCTTGTGCCATTAGGATTGTTGTTTTTATAAATATCTTCAATAACAAAACCTATTTTAGTAACATATTGTTTTTGAAAAATTTCTAAACGTTTTTTTATGGAGTTCAACGCAAAAGATTCATGACGGTTTCCTTGGCGGAGATTAATTTCTTTACTTTTCTTTCTTCCAATACCGTTATCAGTAATAATACATTGTAAGGTATTTTCTGATAGATTGAAGGTGATGTCTAGTTTTTTTTCTCCTTCTTTATGTAGTAAACCATGTACTAAAGCATTTTCAATAAAAGGTTGAATTAATAAAGAAGGAACTTCTAATTCTTCATGAGAATCGTAGGTAATGGTGTAGTTAAAGTCATCACCAAAACGAAGTTTTTCTAGTTGGAGATATACATTTAAAAATTCTAACTCTTTTTCTATAGGAATAAAATCTTGATTTGTATAGTTTAAGGTGCTTCGTATAAGTTTAGCAAATAATACAATATAGTCGTAGGAAGCATCAGTGTCTTGTTGTAAAACTAAATCTTGAATAGAGTTTAACGCATTAAAAATAAAATGCGGATTCATTTGTGAACGCAAAGCAGTTAAATTAATAGCGATCAGTTCTTTTTCTAAAGATATTTTTTCAAGTTGGGCAATGCGCTCTTTTTCCTTTTTTAGCATTGCTTGTTTAAAGTATAAAATAGTAGCTCCTAAAATAAGAGAAACAATAAATAAGATAAACCACAAGGTTCTCCAAAAAGGCTTTTTAATAAAAAAGTGTAGCTCTTTTATTTCATAGTTAGTACTTGTACTATTTAAAAATGGGTGTACTTGAAAGGTGTATTCACCCGCGGGTAAACTATTGTATTTTATTGAGTTTTCACCAATAGCTGTAGTTAACCAAGCATCGTTATATCCTTTTAAACGATATTTATACGTTCCTTTTTGGTTAAACAAAAAACCATTAACATTAAAATTTATTCTTATTGCGTTTTGATTATACCTTAAGGTATAATTTGAAGTAATTAGGGTGTCTTTTTCATTAATTTCTACAGCACTAAAATATACTTTAGGATGTAATGTTTTAAAAGCATTGTTTTTATCAACGGAAAATAACCCTTTGTCAGATGAGAAATAGATTTTGTTACCAATTATTTCAATACCAGAAATATTGTATGATTTAATACCGTCTCGCTTGGTAAGTGTTTTGAATTTGTGGGTGAGGATATCGAGTTTTTGAATACTGTTTACACCTACAATCCATAGGTTATTTTGGTCAGCTTTAATTTTTTCAATAATATTTGAGGTTAAGCCATTTCGTGTGGTATAATGTCGAATTACTTTGCCATTTTTAATTCCCAAAAGGCCATTTTTAAATGTGGCAACCCAAATAATACCATTAGCGGTTTGGGTTATCGATTTACTATAGATGGGTTTTTTATTGTTTACAATTACTTGTTTGTTCCAAAGGCTATCATATACAGCTAATTCGTCAACAAAGGCAACATAAACTTGGTGTTTTATTTCGTCATAAAAAGAATCGTAAGTTCTTTTATTTGTTGAAATAAATTTTTCTTTACCGTTGTAATTAGCATTTTTTAATAAAACAACTTTGTTATGGTTGGTATATAGTAAATCGTTGTGAGCTAAGAATGAAAAACTTTTTGCAGCATCAAAAAATCTAGTTTTTTCAAGGGTTAAATTTTTATAATCTAAAATATAACTTCTAAACCCCTTACTAAGGTAAATTTTTTGCTGATTAGGGTTGTATTTTAGTTTAGATAATTTTCCTTCGTTAACAGGTAAATTAATAGTTTTAGAAGTATGGGAGTTGGTATTATAAAAAATAACATTTCCACGGTTACTCCCCATAACCAAGGTACTATCGTTTATTTTGTCTAATGTTTTTATATTTTCCTCTTTTAGAGGAATATTACAGGTTTCTATATGAATATTTGGAATAATATAAACACCATTATTTAAACTAGTCAGCCAATAATTATTGTCTTTATCTCTAATGATTTTGGTAATGTGTTTGTCTGTTAAAAATCTTTTTTTTAGTTGAAAAGCAGCGTTTTTGAAAGCAAAAACCCATACTCCTTGATTTGTTGCTATCCAAGTTTCATCGTTATGCTCAAAAATAGTATAGAGCTTTATTTTTTCAAGAGATTTTAGTCCTTTTACAGATTCTAATTTTTTTTGAGAGAAGTTTAATTTATAAAAGCTGTTTTTTTTGTTTCTTATTTGGGAGTATATGTAAGTTGAGCTCGTTTTAAAGATAATAGACTTTCCCAAACTTATAGCGTTACCTTTTTTTCCTTTATAAGGAAGATTGGTTTCTATTAGTGAAGTTATACTGTTGTCTTTGTTTATTGAAATAATAGAATCGATGGCTCCTGAATAAATCGTATTGTTAAAAGAAAACGGAGTTCCAAAACCTTTTTTAGTAGTGTGTTGTTGTATTATTTGTTTAGTTTTTAAATCTATTTTGTAGATCGTTTTTACAGTAAAAACCCATAAAAAATCATTTCGTATTACAAAATCACCCAGTTCACCATTTAAATAACCACTTAAGTCTTTAAATAAATGTAGCTCATCGTTTTGGGTATAGAAAAACTGACCAGAAATATTATTGCACCAAATTCGTCCTAAGTTATCTTCTTGAGTATTAAATACAGAAGCTCCACGTTGTAAAGGATTACTATAGTTTTTAAAGGTTTTACCATCGTATCTATACAATCCTTTGTTTGCACATAGCCATATAAAACCTTTACGATCTTCATGAATGTTATAGAATTCATTATCGGGAAGTTTATTTTTTTCAGATAATTGTATAAAAACAGGATCTTGTGCTTTTGTTGCTATTGAAGTACAAAGAATAAGTAATAAAAGAAAATACTTTATTAAAAGAAATGATGGTTTATGACTAAATACTACTTTCAAAGCTACTTATTCTTGATCTAGAAATTTTAGCAGTAATAGCTCCATTATCTAGAGTGAGGTTTAAAGTTGTTTTGTTTAAAAACTCAATGTAAGTTAAATTAACAATCCACGCTCTATGAGAACGGAAGAAAGAAGGCTCTTCAGACAGTGTGTTTTCGAAAAATTTTAAATTTTTACTAGCGATAATAGTTGTTTTATTCACAACGTGTATTTTACTATAAGCTCCGTCAGCTTCAATAGCAACAATGTCTGTTAAATTAAGAATATGTCTATTCCCTAATTCAGGGATAACAATTTTTTTATAGTTTTTATCTTTTATAGTTTCAAGAAGTGCTTGATAGTCAACTAGCGAAGCTTCTTGATGTAGTTTATGCTCTAGTTTTTTAAGAGCTATATCTAGTTTATTTCTGTCAATAGGTTTTACTAAATAATCAATAGCATTTAACTCAAAAGCTTTAATAGCATAGTGATCATATGCAGTAACAAAGATAATTTCAAATGATATAACATCAAAAAACCTTGCGATTTCATAGCCCGCATAATTAGGCATCTGTACATCTAAAAACACCACATTGGGTTGTAGTTCTTTTATTTTTTGAACACCAGACTCTAAGTTATTACAAGAATCGAGAACAGTAATATTGATAGATGCTCTCTCTAGTAAGTTAGATAAAACATTTCTAGCACTTTGTTCATCATCAATAAGGATTGCTCTAATTTCATCCATAAAAACAAATATAGGGATAGTACGTTATATAATTATCAGTATTTTACGAAAGAAAAAATGGGTTTATGAGAAAGAATTAAATAGTAGGAAGAAGGTTTGTTACTAAACTATAAATAGAAATGTGTTGCTGTAATTATGGAGCATTTTTTTGAAGCTCCAGCAGATTTACAGCAACAATTCCCAAAATTGTATAAGAAAATCAACTTATGTTGAATTATTCTATAGAATAAATTAATCTTTTACTTTAAAAACCTTGGTTAAAATATCATCTAGTAAACACCATTTGGTTAATGATGATTGTAATAAGTTGGCTCCTACAAACGCAGTGAACCATAACCAATTACTATTTACTTTAATTGCTAGGATTAAACTACTAAGTATAAAAGTTCCAGCAATACCACGTACAATTCTATTTTTCATGTTATTTATAATTTTTACGTTCAATTAAATAATATACCAAAGGCACTACCAACAAGGTAAGTACTGTAGCTGTAATGGTTCCTCCCATTAAAGAGATAGCTAACCCTTGAAAAATAGGGTCGAATAAGATTACAAATGCGCCAATAACTACCGTACCTGCTGTTAATAGGATAGGAGTGGTACGTACTGCACCAGCTTCAATCACAGCTTGCTTTAGCGGAACTCCTTCTGCCAAACGTAAGTTGACAAAGTCAATAAGTAAGACGGAGTTTCGTACCATAATTCCTGCGAGGGCAATCATTCCAATAAATGAAGTAGCTGTAAAATAGGCACCCATCATCCAGTGTCCTAAAATAATTCCTACCATTGATAAGGGAATGGCAACCATCATTACAATTGGAGCTTTAAAGTTTTGAAACCATCCTACAATTAACATATAAATAATGATGATAACTCCTAAAAAGGCAATACCTAAATCTCTAAACACTTCTAAGGTAATTTGCCATTCACCATCCCATTTTACGGTATAATCATCTTCAAAATCGGGTTGTTTAATGTATAATTCGTTTAATTCATATCCCTTCGGAAGTGGAATTTCTTTCAACTTTTCTTCCATTCCTAAAATAGCATAGGCAGGACTTTCTAGCTCACCAGCCATATCAGCCATAACATATACTACACGTTTTTGATTCTTTCTGTAAATACTTTTTGCACTGTTTTTTTCTTCCACAGAAACTAAATCACTTATAGAAACTAGGTTGCCGTGTTTCGATTTAATTTGCAATTGAGCAATGTCTTGCACAGAAGATTTTTCTTTTTCATCCAGAGCAAATACAATTCCTACTTGATTAGAAGCATCTTCATCATATAAAGTTGAAACCGCTCTGTTAGATAGTGCCATGTTTAAAGTGTAAGCAATTTGTTGAGGAGCTACGCCATATAACATTGCTTTTTCTTTGTCAATTACAAACTCATATTCAGTTTGATTGTCTTCTACCATCCAATCGATATCTACTACATCGGTTGTATTGTGTAAGATATTTTGAACTTCGTTGGCAATTTCAATTTGCTTTTCATAATCTGGACCGTACACTTCTGCAACAATAGTTGATAATACAGGAGGTCCAGGTGGAACTTCCACTAATTTTACATTTGCTTTGAACTTTTTAGCGATGTTTTGAATGTCAGTACGCATCGATTTTGCAATACCATGACTTTGCATATTTCTATCTTTCTTATCAACTAAGTTTACCTGAATATCCGCCATATTGCTACCGCCACGTAAATCGTAATGACGAACCAATCCGTTAAAGGTAATTGGAGCAGAGGTACCTACATAACTTTGGTAGTTTACCACTTCTGATCGTGTAGCTAGGTATTGTGCAATTTCTTTGGTTACGGCATCGGTACGCTCTAACGTGGTGCCTTCAGGCATATCAATTACTACCTGGAATTCGTTTTTATTATCAAAAGGCAACATTTTTACAGCGACTGATTTGGTAAAGAACAACGACATAGAAACTAGTAATAAAACAATAGTGATTCCTAAGAAAGCCCAACGTTTGGTTTTATTTTCAATAAGCGGACGCTCGAAACGCTCATATAACTTGTAAATAAGCGTGCTTTGCATTGCTTTGGTTTCGTCTCCTTCAAAGGTTTCTTCAGTATCGTGCTTGTCTTTTTCACGTAAGAAGATGTATCCTAAATAGGGAGTAATCGTTAATGCAACAAATAATGATAAAATCATAGCGATAGAAGCTCCAATAGGCATCGGACTCATATAAGGCCCCATCAGTCCAGAAACAAATGCCATAGGTAACACTGAAGCAATTACCGTAAAGGTTGCCAATATGGTTGGGTTTCCTACTTCGTTAATAGCGTACAAGGCAGCTTGCTTAAACGGTAGTCGCTTCATTTTAAAATGCCTGTGCATATTTTCAGCAATAATAATGGAGTCATCTACCACAATACCTGTTACGAATACCAAGGCGAACAAGGTGATTCGGTTTAAGGTATAATCTAACATGTAGTAACTTAGTAAGGTAAGTGCAAAGGTGATGGGAACCGATAAGAATACCACTAAACCACCACGCCAACCCATGGCTAACATTACTACCAAGGTTACAGCGATAATTGCACCGATTAAGTGTAATAATAATTCTGATACTTTTTGTGATGCTGTTTCACCATAGTTACGGGTAATTTCAACATGTACATCATTAGGAATTAAGTTGGTACGTAAATGATCAACCTTCGCTAAAATAACATCGGCAATTTGCATTGCATCTGCTCCTTTTCGTTTAGCTACCGATATAGTTACCGCTGGATATTCTGATTGATACGTCGAAGCATTACTACTTGCTTGTCCGTACCCAAAACTTACATAGTTTTTAGGAATTTCTGGACCGTCTAATACGTTTGCAACTTGTTTTAAATAAATTGGTTGATTTTGTTGTACACCAACCACTAAGTTTTTAACATCTTCAGCAGATTGTAAAAACTTCCCTGTAGTTACTAAAAACTCGGTATCATTTTTATCATAACTTCCTGCACTTAGTTGCTGATTACTGGCTTTCAGCATTTCAGTAACCGATAAAAAGTCTAGTCCACTAGCTGCTAATTTATCTTTATCTACGACCACACGTACTTCACGATTTCTACCTCCAATTTTTTGGGTAATCGCTACATCGTTTACTTTTTCAATTTCGTTAGTAAGCTCTTGTGCGAGTTGCTTTAACTGATAATCGTCGTAGTTTTCACTCCATAATGTCAACCCTAACATAGGTACATCGTCAATCGCGCGTGTCTTTACCAAAGGCATGGTAACACCTTTCGGCATTTGATCCATATGTTTGTTAATCTCGTTGTATAGTTTTACGAACGAGCGTTCGATGTCTTCTCCAACATAAAACTGAACAATCACCATTCCTTGTTCTTTCATTGAAGTAGAGTATACGTACTCTATTCCTTTGATGTTCGAAAGTATTTTTTCTAAGGGTTTGATAACTCTCGATTCTACTTCTGTAGGGCTCGCTCCTGGATACCCTACAAAAATGTCAGCCATAGGCACATCAATCTGTGGTTCTTCTTCTCTCGGAATTAAAAAAGAACTGTACACACCAATTACCATAAACACTACCATTAATAGTATGGTAAGTTTAGAGCCTATAAACCCTTTGGCTATTTTTCCTGCTAAACCTTCTTTCATTTTGATTTATATTTTTTTGGACGTTTTAACGGGCTATTCGCTATATCTTTTTACTTGTTCTCGATAAATCCTTCGACTTCGCTCAGGACACTCGAACTGACGTAAAAGGATGCCACTTCTATCCCTAACGCAACTTTCAACTATGATTTATAATTTAGTTTTACAACTAACTGAAAATTGTTTATTGGCAACTGCTTACTGTACATTGATTTTCAATCCGTTATATAATTTCCCTTCAGAAGAAACGATATAGCTTTCATCGGCTGATAAACCTGATAATACTTCTACTTGATTTTCAAAGGTTCTTCCTAAGCGTAACCAACGTAACACAGCAGTATTATTTTGACTTACCGTATAAATTCCTGATAGTTGTCCTTTGTGTACCAAAGCTTCTGACGGAATTAAAACCATGTCAGTACTTTTTTGTGTTCTTTCAACAGGAAACTGAACTGTTGCAAACATTCCTGATAACAAGTTGAAATCCGTTTTATCTAAGTTGATTTTAACTAAGTATTGTCCACCCGTATTTTTTGCTGAGGTACTTACTTCTGATACGTTACCTGTAACCATTTTATTGATTGATTTGATAGTAACATCAACTTTAGTATCTTTTTTAATTTGAGAAATATCACTTTCTGGTACTAACGCAGTAACTTCAAATCCGTCTTTTCCTTCTACAGAAATTAAAGGCATTCCAGGATTCGCCATGGCACCTTTATCGATAAATTTGTTAGTTACCACTCCTGAAAATGGGGCTCTGATATTCGTGTAAGCAAACTGAGAATTGATTTCGTTTCTTAGCTGTTTAGTAGCTTCTAAATTCGCTTTGGCAACATTGTAATGAACAGTGATATCATCAAACTCTTTTTGAGAAGCGCTATTTTGTTCAAATAAGTTTTTAAAGCGATTGTAATCTTTTTCAGCGCTTGAAAATCCTGCTTGTGCTTTAATTATATTAGCTTCTACTTGTGCTTTTTTAGCTTGTAAATCGCTGTTATTGATAGATATTAATAATTGACCTTTATTTACCTTATCACCAACTTTTACATGTATGTTGGTTACATAACCCATCATACGAGTACTTAATTCAGCACTGTTGGTAGCTGCTACTTTTCCGCTTGCAGTGATAAACGGATTGGTATCATTAGCAGTTACTTTAGCAACTTTTACAGCTACTGTTGGTTTGTTGTTATTGTTTGTTGTTTCTTTTTTACCACAGCTTACTACTAAAAGTGATATGGCAAGGGCGATTGTATATATAGCTTTCATTTGTTTGTTTTTACTATTGATTATTTTTTAGTTTACTACCTCAAAGTAAACCTACGAGGTATCTAAAGGAAATTGATTTTAAAAAATCGACACAAGTGTCGGAGCGTTTTAAATCTCTCTTAGTGAGTTAAAAAATCTAAATAAGCTTTGGTATAGTTATATTGATATACAGTTTGGTAATATTCTAATTGTTTTTGAGCGTATTGTGTTTCAGCGATTAATAAATCGGATGTTTTTTCTAGTCCTTCTTTAAATCTGTTTTTTCTGATTCTTAAGGCTTCTTCCGATTGTTGTAAGGCTAATTCGGTTAACTTTAATTGTTCCTCTGCATCGTTTAATAATCGTTTAGTGTTGTTTAACTCTAATTGACTTTTAGATTTGTACTGCTCGTATTCTAATCTTGATTTTTCATACTGAGCTTTGCTTTTTTGTGCTTTTCCGTAGCGTTTAGAACCTTTGAAAATATCCCAAGTTAATTGTGCTCCTACTACGTAACCATTTGCATCAACATTGAAAATTTTATCATCGTACAATTCGTAACTACCAAAAGCATTTAAGCGTGGAAGAAAATCCATTTTATCCGCTTTGTGCATTTTTTGATAGGCTTCAGAAGCTAATTCCATTGCTTTAATATCTGAACGATTTTCAGAAATAGTAATGTCAGCAACTTGATTCGTTAAGTGTACTTGTAAACTATCTGAGGATTCATAAATGTTGTTTTGTTTTTCATTCATTAAAAAAGACAAGTAGTTAGAAACATTTAGTACATTGCTTTTTGCTGTTTGTAATTGATTTTTTACTTCGGTAACTCGAACTTTAACGGCTAATACATCAGCACGTTGTAAATACCCTTGTTTAAAGCTATTTTCTGCCATTTGTTGATTAGCTTCCGCAGCTTTTAAGGCTTTTTCTAATACCGAAACTCCCTTGTGAGCTAATTGCAATTGCATGTAGGCTTTTTCAACTTCTAACAATAAATATTCTTGAGTACGTTGCGTCTGCAAGTTGGTTGCTTCCATTTTAGTTTTAGCGGCTTTACGTTGGTAAATACCGTCTAAGTTCACTAAAGGTTGTTGTACTTCAATTTTAGTAGCAAAGTTTTGTGTTCGTTTCGGATTGTTTAATAATTCAGGATTGAAATCTGCCTGTGTTAAAATTTCTTGATTCAATTTACTGCCAAATGCCATTAACGGATTGGTAGTTACAATTCCTGTATGAGAAGCAGTAATATTTGGCAAGAACACAGCGTTGGTCTGCTTGTAATCGGCACGTGCTTGTAAATAGTTTTGTTCAGATATTTTTAATGAGGTATTATTTTCCTGAACTCTTTTTAAAACCTCACTTTTGGAAATTGAAATTTTAGTTTGAGCTAGGGTAGTAGCAGTTATAAAAAGTGCTAGCGTAAATAAACGAATATATGATGTTTTCATTTTTACTGTTTTATAACAGCAAATTTAGTGGCAACATATACGGTAGTCAGTAACTTTAGTTACACAGGGTATGTTTTTTAGTAAAGAGGATATGTAGAATATACAAAAGAGAATATACTAATGTTCACCATAGTCTACATCATCCATTTTTCCTTTAAAAACTTTATACTGAATAATAAAATAAACAACTACTAGGATTGCAGCTATAAAAAACCAATTTAAACCTACGGACAAACCATACTCATTAGCAGCTACATTATAAATTGTTAAATCAGGATTTATGTTATTGGTTGAAGGTAAAACTTTAGGGAAAATTGAAGCGACTGTAGTTGCCAAACCTCCTAATAAAAACAAAGAAGAATATAAAAACCCAGTGATGTGTTTTTTGTGCTTTTTTACGTTGAATAAACCAAATAACCCTACAAAAGTTAGCAGAGGGAAAATCCATAAAAAAGGATGCTCTATGAAATTATGAAATGGTTTAGGCTCTATAACATGCCAAGCGATTAATGAAATAATTACTAAACCTAATAAAACAAAAGAAAGAGTAAAAACAACCTTTTTTAGTTGGTTGTTAATACTAGCATTAGTTTTGAAAATAACCCAATTGGCACCATGGATAGTTAGTGATACCACTGCAATAATTCCCAGAAGTAAAGTAAACCAGTCAATAACTCCAAGTGTTTCAGAGTGAGGAGAGAATTCCGAATTCCATAAAGGGAGGAAAAAGTAATGTGCTTCATGAGTAGAAACACCATCTACTACATTTCCTAGATTAACACCACGTACCACATTTCCTAATGCAACTCCAAAAAATAAGGCGAGAAGCAAACTTGCAATCCCAAAAGCTTTGTCCCAAATACTTTCCCATATCCTATTATGTATTTGTCCGCGAAGTTCTAATCCAATAGCTCTAAAAATTAGTAACCATAAAACCATCATTAAAGGAAGATAAAAACCACTAAATGAAGAAGCATATAAAGTGGGGAAAGCAAAAAATAAGACACCACCCGCAGCGATTAACCATACTTCGTTCGCATCCCAAAAAGGACCTATTGCTTTTACGATTTTCTTTTTATCTTCTTCTTTTTTAGCAAAGAATAAGTGAATAATTCCTGCTCCAAAATCATAACCATCTAAAATAACATAAATGGTTAACATCGTAACTAATACTATATACCAAAAAAGTTCCATAATTTAATGTGTTGTTTGAGGTCCTTTGTTAATGATTTTTCCTACTAAAATTAGAAATAACATTCCTAATAGTAAGTATAAACCTATAAACCCTAAAAGAGTAAATAAAGTGTTTCCTGAAGATACTGTAGGAGATGCTCCAGCGGATGTTCGTAATAAGTTATAAACTAACCAAGGTTGGCGTCCTAATTCAGCAGTATACCAGCCGGTAGTATTGGCAATATATGGAAATGGAATCATGAAGAGTAAAGACCATAAAATCCATTTTGTTTGATATAATTTTTTTCTGAATAACTGTATAATGCTAGCTAACATTAATGCAATAAAAATAGTTCCTAAACCTACCATTATATGATATGCATAATATAGTCCAGGTATATTTGTTGGGTAGTTTTTTTCATCAAATTCATTGAGTCCTTTAATCTCAGCATTCCATTCTTGATAGGTTAAAAAGCTTAAGATGTTAGGGACGGCTATTTTATTGTCTAGTTTTTTCTCCAGCATATTTGGTTGTCCAATCAGCACTATTTCAGAGCCTCCTTTTTCTGTTTCAAATATACCCTCCATAGCAGCAAAGGTTATAGGCTGGTATTTGACAACATTTTTAGCGGCTAAATCGCCTGTAGGAAAAGCAACTAAGATAGATGCTATAACTCCAAAAACAACTCCAGTTTTTAAAAATAATTTTCCAAATTCTACGTGTTTTTTATTTAAAAGATAAAGAGCTCCAATGCCAGCTACTACGAAAGAACTCGTTACCAAGGAAGCAGCCTGATTGTGCAAATAAGAAGGCCATAACCATGGGTTTGAGAACAAGGCTGAAAAGTTATTTAGTACAAATTTACCATTGGCTAGTATTTCATATCCTACAGGATTTTGCATCCAAGAATGTGTAGCTATAATTAGAAAACCACTCGCCCAAGAGCCTAAAAAGACAAGGAACCCAGTTAAAAAATGAAGCTTATGTCCTAGTTTTTTCTCTCCAAATAAAAACAGCCCTAAAAAGGAAGATTCTAAAAAGAAAGAAAACATTCCTTCCATAGCTAATGTTTGACCTATAATACCACCAGTAAGCTCGGAGAACTTAGCCCAGTTAGTTCCAAATTGAAATTCCATAGGGATTCCAGTAACAACTCCCATAGCAAAATTTAAAGCAAAAATTTTCATCCAAAACTTAGCAGCATCGTTGTATTTTTCAATTTTAGTCCTTAAAAATTTCCATTTGAAAAAAACTATCATTAACGATAGTCCCATTGTTAATTGTGGAAATAAGTAGTGAAAAGTAATAGTGAAAGCAAACTGCATTCTATCATAAAAGAGCATGTCTTCCATACCGAAGATTGTTTATGAGGTTATTAAATAAGAACGTTTTTTTAGTAGTAATAAGGTGGAATAAAAATAATGATATTATTTCACATGACTATTAATAATTTGAATCAAATCATCCTTGTGTAACGTCCCAGATTGTCTCCATAATAGCTTCCTTTCTTTAAAAAGCATAAAGGTAGGAACTCCCTTAATTTGGTAGGTATTGGCTATTTGTTGATTTTTATCAACGTCTATTTTTAAAATAATAACATTTTCTCCTAAATCTTTTTTTACTTCTTTTAAAATAGGAGTCATCGTTTTACATGGACCGCACCATTCGGCAAAGAAATCAATCAAAACAGGTTTTTTACCTTTAATTATTTCAGAAAATTTACCCATCGTTTTTTTCTATAAAGGTAAAACGATTCTCTTGTAATAAATGTAACTTAAGTTACAGGGTTAAAGTTCTAACACTTTAACTTGATTTCTATTTAGTTCTATTTTATCTTTTTTTTCTAAAGCTTTTAAAAGTCTTGAAATAACCACTCTAGAAGTGTGTAAATCGTTAGCTATTTGTTGGTGTGTTACGCTAATTGTTTCATTTTGATTTACTAAGGCTTTGTCTTTTAGGTATTTTAATAAACGTTCATCCATGTTTAGAAAAGCAATAGTATCAATAGCATCAATAAACTCTTGTAATCTGCTGTGATAACTATGTAAGATGAATTCTTGCCAGCTTTTATATTTACTAAGCCATTCACTCATTTTTTGTTTAGGAATCATTAATAGCTTTACATCAGTTTCAGCCACGGCTTTAATTTTACTTTTAGTCTGTCCCATACAACACGAAAGTGTCATAGCGCAAGTATCACCTTTTTCAATATAATATAAGACTAAGTCGTCTCCCTCTTTATCTTCACGCAAAATTTTTATAGCACCACTTAATAACAAAGGAATAGAAGTAATGTAGCTTCCAATATCAATAATAACTTCATTGGCTTTAAATTCTTTAGCTATTGCAACATCAGTTATTTCTTTTAATAATGCTTCTTCAAATAAATAACCATAGTATTTCTGTAAATCTTCTATCAAGATAAAATGTTTTTGTAAAAATAGTTAAATAATTACATTTTAGATAGAAATAAAATAGATGATAATCTATGATTTTAATCAGGTTTATACTTGTTTTTATTACTGAAATTTGAAGTAGATAATAACACAAAACTTTACTAAAATGAAAAAAAGAACACCAGTTTCAGTAATAATGACTAAAGATGTAATTACATTAAGTAGTACTGATGATTTAATGACAGCAGAAAAAATATTTAAAAAAGAACATATAAGACATATTCCGGTAGTTAGCGGAAATGAAATAAAAGGAATGTTAAGTTATACAGACCTTTTACGAATAAGTTTTGCAGATGCAATTGATGAAAATGAAACTGACGTTGATACTGTGGTGTACAATATGTTTACAATAGATCAAGTAATGGCAAAAAACTTAGAAACTGTAAATTCTAGTACTACAATTAAAGAGGTAGCAGAAATTCTAGCTAAAAAAGAGTTTCATGCTTTGCCAGTTGTTGATGATAATGAATTAGTCGGGATTGTAACTACCACGGATTTAATTTATTACTTATTAGAGCAGTTTTAGCTTTTTCTTCAATATAAGCCGTGTGAAAAGTTTAATTTTACGATAAAACCATACTTTTATTATGGTTTTTTGTGAGTTAAATTGTTTTCTAGAATTTATTTTTGAGAAACTTAAAACACTTTATTATGTTTAAAAACATTTCAAACCTAGGTATTGCTTTAAATAAAGCAGAACAAAAATCAATTAATGGAGGATGGATTTACGTTTTGTGTCATAGCTGTGAACCACTTCCTCGAGGCTATGTTTGTATGAATGATGTTATTTGTGGGGGAGAATAAGTTAACCTCAAAAAGATTACATTAATATTGACTATATTATATTTATAGTACCTTTTAAGGGATTAAAGGGCTGTTAAATCAAAAGCGTACTTAGATTCGTTTCTAAATACGCTTTGACTTTTAATTTATAATAGTTTTTAAATTTTCAATTGTTTCGGTTGGGTTGTCACTTTTGAAAACAAAACTGCCAGCAACTAATACATTAGCACCTACCTCTACAAGTTTATTAGCGTTTTGATCAGTTACACCACCATCAATTTCAATTAGAGTAGAAGCTTCACTAAATTCAATTAAGTTCTTTAACTGTTGAATTTTTTTGTACGTATTTTCAATGAATGATTGCCCTCCAAACCCAGGGTTAACACTCATAATACAAACCACATCTAAGTCCTTTATAATATCTTCTAAAACTGCAATTGGTGTATGCGGATTTAAAGCTACTCCTGCTTTCATACCAGCTGCTTTTATTGCTTGAACTGTTCTGTGTAAATGTGTACAAGCCTCGTAATGTACTGTTAAAATGTCGGCGCCTAAATCAGCAAAAGTTTGAATGTAACGATCAGGATCTACAATCATTAAGTGCACATCAATAGTTTTATTAGCGTGTTTTGTAATTGATTTTAAAACAGGCATTCCAAAAGAAATATTTGGTACAAAAACACCGTCCATAATGTCAATATGAAACCAATCTGCTTTACTATCATTTACCATTTCAACATCACGTTGAAGATTTCCAAAATCAGCCGCTAAAATTGATGGGGCTACAAGTTTTTCCATTAATATATAAGTTGTTGTGTTGTTATTATGTGCAAATATAGTTAAAACTAAGGGCATTAAAATGAAAAAGAAAGCTCTCAAATTAGAGAGCTTTCATTCATTAATCAAAAAACGAATAGTTACGATAACTATTTGTTGTTGTTTATGTTATTAACCTAAGTAAGTCATTAAAATCTTACTACGAGATGTGTGTTTTAATCTTCTGATGGCTTTTTCTTTGATTTGACGTACACGTTCACGTGTTAAATCAAATGTTTCACCTATTTCTTCTAAAGTCATTGGTTGATGCTCTCCTAAACCAAAGTATAATTTTACAACATCAGCCTCACGTGGAGTTAATGTTTCTAGTGCGCGGTTAATTTCAATACGTAAAGATTCATGTAATAATGTCTTGTCAGGGTTTGGTGATTCACCTGAGTTTAATACATCATATAAATTAGAATCTTCACCTTCAATCAAAGGAGCATCCATTGATACATGACGTCCAGAGTTTTTCATAGACTCTTTAACATCATTAACAGTCATGTCTAGTTTCTTAGCAATTTCCTCAGCACTTGGTGGGCGCTCATTTTCTTGCTCTAAGAAAGCATACATTTTATTAATTTTATTAATAGAACCAATTTTGTTTAAAGGTAGGCGAACAATACGAGATTGTTCAGCTAATGCTTGTAAAATAGATTGACGAATCCACCATACTGCATAAGAGATGAATTTAAAACCACGAGTTTCATCAAAACGTTTAGCGGCCTTAATTAAACCTAAATTTCCTTCATTAATTAAATCAGGAAGTGTTAATCCTTGATTTTGGTATTGTTTTGCAACCGATACCACAAAACGTAAGTTAGCCTTGGTTAGTTTTTCAAGAGCTCTTTGGTCACCAGCTTTAATTCTTTGCGCTAATTCTACTTCTTCATCAGCAGTAATTAAATCTACTTTTCCAATTTCTTGTAAGTATTTGTCTAAAGAGGCTGTTTCTCTGTTGGTAACCTGTTTTGTAATTTTAAGTTGTCTCATCTACTTCAAATATATTTTTAATTTATCAATCACTCTGCATTAACTTATACGTAAGAGGTTGCAATAATGTTACAAAATTTTTGTGTTTCTTAAAAAAAATCGTCTATTTGTTAAATAAATGTTAAAACGAATTGTATTAATGTTTTTTAAAGTGACCATACTATTAAAGTAGTGTCTAAATTTATTCGTAACTAAGAAGGAAAAACTAACTATACTGCCCCTTGGAGAGTATTGATGTAAAGAAAATAAACGACGAAGATTTGGTTCGTAAAATAGTAGAAAAAAATGATACTCATTTGTTTGCTGTTTTATACGACCGTTACGCAGGTGTGGTGTATAATAAGTGTTATAGTTTTTCTAAAAGTAAAGAAGAGGCACAAGATTTAACACACGATGTTTTTATACGATTATTTGTTAAATTGAGAACTTTTAAAGGAAAATCTAAATTCTCTACTTGGTTGTATTCTTTTACGTATAATTTTTGTGTTAATTACGTGCAAAGAAACAAAGAGAAAAAAAAGAAAAAGTTACCTTAGTAACTGATGAAATAAGAGAAGAAAGCAATATTGATGATATTGAAGACGCTACACTATTTGAATTAAAATCAGATAAACTAGCTAAAGCACTTGAAATAATTTCTCCTTCAGAGAAAATGATCTTGTTAATGAAGTATCAGGATGATATGAGTATTAAAGATATTTCTATAGGTTTAGATTTAGGAGAAAGTGCAGTTAAGATGCGATTGAAAAGGGCTAAAGATAAAGTAGTGAAAGCGTATAACGAACTGTAATAAATTATGGATAATCCATTTAAACAAATATTACATAACGAGGAGTTACCGGAAGTGCTAAAAGATAAAGTGCTTAATGATGTAGCAATGATAAAGCTATCAATTGATATAGCAGATTTATTTGTTGTGAAATATCCGAGTACTATTGTAGATTTGCTTAGTAGCAGTTCGCATAACAAAAACGAATCTAAAAAAGATTAAAAACTAAATTTTAACTACTCTAACTACAAAAAATTATGATTACTCTACAAATAGATATTTTAGCCCCCTTTTTAAATCTTTTTCAAGACATAGCTAAAACATTACCAACTGTAGCGATGTTTATTCTTTTTGTAATTGTTTCTTGGCTGGCAATAAAAGTATTTCTATACATTGTTAGAAAGGCTTTATCAAAAACTAAAATAGATGAATGGTCTAAAAAACTCAACAAAACAGAGATTTTTGGGAACAGTACCATTAATATTGTTTTAACTAATGTGATTTTAGCTGTTTTAAAGTGGTTTTTAATTTTCATTTTTGTAATGGTTGGGGCAGAGGTATTTGGTATGAATGTCGTTTCTGATGGGATAAAAAGCTTTTTTGCTTATTTGCCAAAACTACTAACAGCAGTAGGTATTTTTGTGGCAGGTGTATATTTAGGAACAATGGTAAAAAAAGCCATTCAAACCATGTTTAAGTCTCTTGAAATTTCAGGTGGAAATTTAGTAGGAAATATTGCTTTTTATTTAATTGTAATATTTTTATCTATAACAGCTCTTGATCAAGCAGGTGTAGACACATCAGTAATAAAAAGTAATTTAACATTACTAATAGGTTCTGTACTACTAGCGTTTACTTTAGCTTTTGGTTTTGGAGCTAGAGATGCTGTTGCTAGATTACTTTTTGGCTATTATTCAAGAAAGAATATATCAATAGGAGAAAAAGTTATAATAGATGAAGTAGAAGGTGTTGTTGTGGCAATAGATAATATTTGTATTACGATTAATACAGATACAGGAAAGGTTATATTACCAATTAAAAATGTAGTTGACAATAAAATAGTTATAAAAAATAATAAAAATTAACATTTTTTTATATCTTTGAAAACGCTAAAAACAATGTTTTTAACAGTACGATAGATTTCGGGGGACTTCTATCCGATTGATAAAGAGAAATCTTTATGAAAAGCCGCTTTTTGCGGCTTTTTTTATTTTAAAATTTAAATAAATCATTTACATCTATTGTGTTTTTGAATAAATTATTAAATAATTTATAAAATAAGTGACCAAATAAAATTTTTTGTGTCTAAATAATAAAGAGTAATAGGATTTCGGGGGACTTCATATTATTTTTAAACTTAAAAAGGCTTTCTAATTTAGAAAGCCTTTTTTTATTGTGAATATATGTTTAAGAAATCTTATTCAAAAGCTAAGTGCAAAAACACTCCTCTAGTTCCTAAGAAATTAATTGGGTCTGTCCATTGACTAGGAGATTTGTTATCGTATATAGCCTCATTATTTATGGCAAAAACCCCTCTTATAGAAGGTGAGAATTTAAAATAACTTAAGTAAAAATCAACACCAATACCTACTTCGTACATGAAATTAGTGGTTGATGTTCTAAATTCTCCAGCAAAATTATCATCACTGTTTTTTTCATTACTTGAAAAGTTATGATCGTATGAAACTCCTCCAATTACATAAGGTCTCATATTATTAAGCCTGTTTGTGCTAAATTTTAACAGCAGTGGTAAGTGTAAGTATGTGGCTCCAACCTCACGTGTTTTTTCGTTTTCTGCTCCAGGTATATGTTTAAAACGTAATGTTTTGGTGTTAGACATTAAACCAGGTTCAAAACGTAGGTTAATATTATTATGTAACCTTAAGTCAGCAATTAAACCTACATTAAAACCAATAGAGGACTCTACTTCGATTTCAGCATTATCAAAATCACTTGGAGCATAAGAAACTTTATAACCATTATTATTAGCTCCTAAGTAAAAACCATAGTGAAAAAGAGGTTTGTCAAAACTAGGAAGTTTCAATATTTTTTCTTTTTGCGCTTGTGTGGAAAACGACGTTACTAAAATTCCGAAAAGTAAAAGCTTTTTTAACATATTATTTTAAAGCGGTATAAATTGATGCAACACCAAACGTTACAGGTATATTCTTTGCATTCTTAAACCCGTTTTTTTGTAAAATATTGTTGAAAGCCTTTCCAAAAGGGAAGGAATTTGCTGTTTTTGATAAATAAGAGTAAGCAACCTTGTCTTTTGAAAAGAGTTTACCAATAATAGGTAAAATATAATTAGTATACAATTTATATCCTTGTTTGAAAGGAAACTTGGTAGGATTTGAGGTTTCTAATACAACAAACTTACCTCCAGGTTTTAATACACGTAATATTTCGGTTAAGCCTTTATCTAAGTTTTCAAAGTTTCTAACACCAAAAGAAACAGTAATTGCATCAAAGGTATTATCAGGAAAAGGAATGTTTTCACTATCTCCAACAATCATTTTAATTTTATTAGATAAATCAGCTTTGGCTATTTTATGTCTTCCTACTTGTAGCATTCCTTCAGAAATATCTAATCCTACAATTCTTTCAGGGTTTAATTTAGACATCATTAAGGCTAAATCACCTGTACCAGTAGCAATATCTAAAATTTGTTGAGGTTTATTTTCTCCTACTAATTTTACTACTTTTTTACGCCAGCTAACATCAATTCCTAAAGAAATTACACGGTTTAAGCCGTCGTAATCTTCAGAAATATTGTCAAACATTTGAGCTACTTGCTCTTTCTTTCCTAATTCAGAATCTTTATATGGTTTAATCTTTTCAGACATATGTTTTTGTTAGGTTTACGGTAAATTACCCATTAATGGCAACTACTTCATTAATTTGATTAGGTAACATTTCTTTAAGCATAGTTTCAATACCGTTTTTTAATGTTACTGTTGATGATGGACAGCCACTACAAGCTCCTTGTAAAATAACGCTTACTCTTTTGCTATCAGCATCATATGCTTGAAAAGCAATATTACCGCCATCAGAGGCTACGGCAGGCTTTATATATTCATCCAAAATATCAACAATTTTAGCTTCAGTATCGGTTAAATTCTCTTTAGGAACTTCAACGTTTTGCTTAGTTTGCTGTTTTGGTAATTCAGATATAATTTTTTTGCCTTCCTGTATATAACTACGAATAAAAGTACGTACTTCTTGGTATACTTCATTCCAATCAATCATATCGTATTTGGTGATTGAAATGTAGTTTTCAGAAATAAAAATTTCTTTTACAAAAGGAAAACTAAATAAGGCTTGAGCTAGAGGAGAAGATTTGCTAGCTTCTTCAATATTAGTATACTCAACATCAGTTTGTGTTAAAGCTTTGTTGGTTCCGAATTTCATTACAGCTGGATTTGGTGTAACTTCAGCATATACTTCAACAGCATCTTTTTTGGTAGTTTCTTCTTTTACTACAGAATTACCATCTTGGATGTAAGCTTCTATTTGCTCGCGAACCTCTTCTTCAACATCGCTCCATTCAACAATATCGTATCGTTGAATAGCAATGAAGTTAGCTGTAACTAATACCTTCTTTACAAAAGGAAGATAAAATAGCTGTTGTGCTAACGGAGAGTTTTTAGCCTCGTCTATATTATTGTATTCATAACTACCACCGTTTACTAATATTTTGTTACTAACAAATTTTAGAATGGTTTCGTTATTAGTTTCTTGTATGTTTATTTTTATTGAACTCATAAGTTGTAAATAAGAAGCAAAATTACGGTAAAAAACTGAGATATGTATATATAAAAAGTCCTGCTATAGCAGGACTTTTTATATATGTTTTTTATGAATTATAAACTAAAAGTAATTGTTCCAGAGATTCTAGAAGTATCGGTTGTTAATTCAATAGGATCTATATTTACAGCAGTTGAGTTATAAATATGGTACGGACTGTTGTTTTCTGAGTTAGTATATGATAAATCAAACTTAACGTTTCCGAAATTATAACCAAGTCCTAATGAAAAGCCAGAAATATTATCACCGTCTAGAGCATTTTTATAAGGGCTTTCTTCATAATGATAACCACCACGAACACTCATTTTGTCAAAACGCCACTCAGTACCAATGTTTAAGGAATGAGTACCTTTGAAATCATTATCAAAGTTTTGATTAGTTTCTATAAAATAAGGGGCGTTCTCTCTATATTTTGTGCCACTGTAATCTTTATAAGTATAGTCAGCACTTATTAAACCCTGTTTACCAAAAACAAATGCTGCACTGGCTGTAAGTTTACTTGGTGTTCTTAGTCTGAAAATGTTTGAGTTAAATTCTTCGCCACTGTTAACATCGGTATTTTGGTTTGTTGCTGAAATTTCAGTGTAACCTATCCAATCATCATATCTAGAGTCATTCGGGTCGAAGACGTTTAAGTTGCTGTCTTCAAAAACTTCATTATACCATGTTGGAGTCTCATAAGCTAACCCGAAACGGAAGCTTTGATTTACTTTGTAAATAAAACCAGCACTAAAAGATACTCCGCTACCTTCAAAGTAACTATCTTGAACATTAAAAGCGTTTAATGTGTTACCATTATTATCTTCATTAACTTCTCTAAGTTCTGTAACTTGACCAAAGCTTAAGTTATGAAACTTTATACTAGCTCCTGCATATAATTTGTTTAGATGTACAGCAGAGAATCCCACCTCAAAAATGCTACTCTCTCCGTAGGTAGAATTAAAAAAACGTTGTTCTTGTCCATTGTCGTACTGATTGGTAATATCATCAGGGTGTTCATTGAATAATGCCTGACCACTATTACCTTGTGAAGAAAACAAACCTTCAAAATCACTTTTTAATCTATAGTTAAAGGTTAATGCAAAACGGTTCCAGTCAGAGTTATGAGCAGAGTCAAAAGATAAAATACCACCAGCTTGGGTAATGTTAAAAAAATCATCTTCTGTTTCTGTTGTGTTTCCGTAATACTTAGCTGTATATGTAGTGTTTCTATTACCTAAAGTTACCCCAAAAGTACTTTTAATGGCAACGGCACTACCAGCTGGGTTAATACCAAAAGAAGATATGTCTCCACCTAATGCTCCAAAGGCTCCACTCATTGCTTCAAAACGAGCAGTTCCATAATTATTGTCTCTTGAAAATAAGATTCCTAAATCATTGTACCCCAAAGATTGCGAGTAGGCAGTATACGTACTAGCGATAATTATCGCGAAAGTTAAAATTCTTTTCATTTTTTCATTAATTCGTTAAAACTTATATCTTGAAATTTTGATGCAAGATTATCTTCTAGAGCTTCTTGATGAGCTTCTGTTACTTCCTCTTGAGCTTCTGGTAGAAGAAGAACTTCTTGTACTTCTTGATGGAGCAGAGTAACTACGAGAATTTCTAGAAGGTTTTGAATAACTTTTAGAATTTCTTGGAGAATACGACTTTCTAACAGATCTATTAGAATATTGGTTTCTCTTGGTATAGCTTCTAGAGTTTCTAACTGATGAAGATTTACGAACACCGTCATTATTAGAAGCTCTATGATTTCTAGTAGAATATCCTCTTGAACTCCTTGTTGAGCGAGGCGTACTTCTATAACTACGGGTAGATCTACTACCGTTAGAATTATAACTTCTTGTTCTAGTTGATCGTTTTATACTTCTATTGTTAGAGTTGCTTCCTCTTCTAGTATTATAGCTTCTCGTATTTCTTGTAGAACGAGTATTTCTGTTGTTACGATAAGTTCTACTATCACTTCTTCTGTAAACATCAGAAGAGCGTCTAGAAGTGGTAGTTCCTCTACGACCTGTAGTATAACCTCTTCTAGAAGTTGTTGCAGTTCTGTGACTTCTATAGTAGTTGGCTCCTCTGTAAGGACGTCTATAATAGCGATTATTATAGTATCTATATGGTCTGTAATGGTTGTACCTGTAATACGGAGAGTTCCAGTAAGAGTTATAGAAACCTCCTCCTAAACCTACATAAAACCCAGAGTTCCAGTGGTAAGGGTGCCAGTGAGAGTTATATGCCCAACCACCATAGTAACGAGGCCTCCACCAAGGTCTGTAATAATCATAGCCATAATTCCAATACCAATCGTTGTAATAACCCCATTTTGGATAAGTATTAATATTTATAACTACATCATTATTGTCAGAATAACCCCATGGTTCATTACCATTGTATGTAATTCTTGTTTCAGGTTCTTCTTCATAAATAATATCTTCATCATTATAAGAATCATCGTTTTCAGACTTATAATTTTCTATATCAGTAAAAATATCAGTACCATTTAAAGCGTCTAAACGTTCCACTTCTTTGGTAAAATAATTTTCTTGATATTTATCATATGCACGATCATCAGTAACAACTACTTTACTTTGTGGTTGTTCTATTTCATCAGCATAAATACCGTCATCACTACCAGTAACCGTTTGCGCAGAACCACAAGATATAAAGGTAGCTGCTATCAAAAATGATAAGGTATAAAAAGAGAGTTTGGTTTTGGTGTAATGTAGCTTCATGACTTTTTATTTTATGTTAAAGTAAATTGTTTTTTTATGAGCTGCAAAAAATTAGTTCTTTGTTGGGCTTGTTACCTTTTTAATGTAGTTTTGCAGATACAATTTACGCATAAAAAATAACAATATTTATGCCAAACTTTTGATTATGAGCAAACATTTAACAAAAAGAGCCGAAGATTACTCTAAATGGTATAACGAATTGATTGTAAAAGCTGATTTAGCTGAGAATTCAGCAGTAAGAGGTTGCATGGTAATTAAGCCCTACGGATTTGCAATTTGGGAGAACATGCAAAAAGAATTAGATAGAATGTTTAAAGAAACAGGACATCAAAATGCTTATTTTCCTCTTTTTGTGCCCAAAAGTTTGTTTGAAGCAGAAGAAAAGAATGCTGAAGGATTTGCAAAAGAATGTGCGGTAGTTACACATTACCGATTACAAAATGACCCAGATAATGAAGGAAAGCTACGTGTAGATCCTGAGGCTAAATTGGAAGAAGAGTTAGTCGTTCGACCGACATCTGAAGCAATTATTTGGAATACTTATAAAGGATGGATTCAATCACACAGAGATTTACCATTGCTAGTAAATCAATGGGCAAATGTTGTAAGATGGGAAATGCGTACACGTTTATTCTTACGTACTGCTGAGTTTTTATGGCAAGAAGGTCACACAGCACATGCAACAAAGGCAGAAGCAATAGCTGAAGCAAAGCAAATGCAAGAGGTGTATGCAACTTTTGCTGAGAATTTTATGGCAATGCCTGTTGTTAAAGGAGCTAAAAGTGAGAGTGAACGTTTTGCTGGGGCAGATGATACCTTAACAATAGAAGCTTTAATGCAAGATGGTAAAGCATTACAAGCTGGAACTTCACACTTTTTAGGGCAAAATTTTGCTAAGGCATTTGACGTAAAGTATACCTCGAAAGAAGGAAAGCAAGAATATGTATGGGCTACTTCTTGGGGGGTATCAACACGTTTAATAGGTGGATTGATAATGACACACTCTGATGATGCTGGTTTAGTACTACCTCCAAAGCTAGCGCCAATTCAAGTTGTAATTGTACCTATATATAAAGGAGAGGAACAATTAAGTGCTATTTCTGAAAAGGTTGATGTAATCGTAAAAGAATTACGAGCTAAAGGAATATCAGTAAAATTTGACGATAGAGACACTTTTAGACCAGGTGCTAAGTTTGCTGAGTATGAATTAAAAGGTGTTCCCGTACGAGTTGCAATGGGAAAAAGAGATTTAGAAAATGGAACAGTAGAAGTAGCGCGTCGTGATACTTTTGAGAAACAAACAGTCTCTAGAGATGAGGTGGTAGATATTGTAGCTAATTTATTAGAAGAAATTCAAAAGAACTTATATAATAGAGCATTAATTTACAGAAACGATCATATTACGGAAGTAAACTCTTTTGAAGAGTTTAAAGATGTGATAGAAAATAAAGGAGGGTTTGTATCAGCACATTGGGATGGTACAATTGAAACAGAAGATAAGATAAAGGAGTTAACAAAAGCTACAATAAGATGTATTCCTAATGATGTAAAAGAAGAGAATGGAGTATGTGTGTTAACAGGAAAACCATCAACAAAAAGAGTACTTTTTGCAAAAGCATATTAAAAAAATAAAAAAAAGCTTTGTGTAATAAAAAACAGTTTTTATATTTGCACCCGCAATCGCAAAAAGATTGTTTTGGTCCGTTCGTCTAGGGGTTAGGACGCCAGGTTTTCATCCTGGTAACACGGGTTCGATTCCCGTACGGACTACAAGTTCTTTTTATTTGTTTTTTTTGAAATAAATAAAATAAAAATAAATTTAGTTGCAGATAACAAAAAAAAATGTATATTTGCACCCGCAATCAGAACGATTGTTTTGGTCCGTTCGTCTAGGGGTTAGGACGCCAGGTTTTCATCCTGGTAACACGGGTTCGATTCCCGTACGGACTACAAGTTTTTTATAAACAATTAACGTATTAATAGAATGGCAAATCACAAGTCAGCATTAAAGAGAATTAGAAGTAACGAAGCAAAGCGCTTAAGAAATAAATATCAGCATAAAACAACTCGTAATGCTGTTAGAAAATTAAGAGCTACTGAAGATAAGAAGGAAGCAGAAAGAATGTTTTCGACTGTTGTGTCTATGTTAGATAAGTTAGCAAAGAACAACATTATTCATAAGAATAAAGCAGCAAATTTAAAGTCTAAATTGGCTAAGCATGTTGCCGCTTTATAAGAGTTTTAAGGTTAGTTAATAGTTAAACGCTTCGATATTTTTATCGAAGCGTTTTTATTTTATATTAAATACAAAGAGCCATTTAGTAGCACTCACAATTATTGTGTTTATACAAAGATTGTTATTAATTTATAAAGGAAGAATTTTGTTTTTTTACTTCTCTACATTATGTTTTTAACGCTTTTATTTTAGTGTTAAAAGATTTAGTCCTAGCATTAGGCAATCCTATTTATAAAATTATAATTAATAATTATCGTATTTGCTATGGAGTGGTAATCCTTGATGTGGTAAACAAGTGCTTTTAAAAAAGTAACTAATTCTATTTTTCTATGAGTTCCCTATACTACAAAATCCTAATTCTTATGCACGATTTATTAAGATAATCTCTTCTATCTATCGTTAGTCCCTAATATGTAAATAAACACGCTTACACGAAAAGTGAAAGTTTGAATTATGACTTCTTTATTGGAACCGTTTGAAATAAGTTTTTCAAAGGAAAGACATTTTGGAATATCATTCTTCTCCTCAAAATAAAGGAGAAGTACATTTTTGTTTATTTTATGTTATCAATGTTGGTTCAGATAAGAGAACCTATAATCTATCAATTGTATGAATCCAATAAAGTCAGTTTTGAAATAAAAATAATGTTATAAATCCAAGTCCACAACAACTTTTGAGATCCATTATTTGACTTTTATTCTTTAAGTAATTAAAAAGACTACAATTTCTCTTTTTAATGTTTAAAAAGATGGTTTTAATTTATTTACCAATCATATTTTTTATGAGCATCTAAACGAATGAAAATGAATAGCAGTAAGGTGAATCCCCATAAAGATGATCCTCCATAACTAAAAAAGGGTAGTGGTATTCCTACAGTAGGTAGTAGCCCTATTACCATACCAATATTAACAATAATATGAAAAAAGAAAATAGAAGCTACACTATAGCCATATATTCTTGCAAATTTATTAGTTTGTGTTTCTGATAAGTAAATTATCCTATAAAGCAAAAACATAAATAAAACTATGACAAGAGAACTCCCTAAAAAGCCCCATTCTTCACCAACGGTACTATATATATAATCTGTGTGTTGTTCAGGAACAAAGTTGCCTTGAGTTCTATCTCCCTGCAAAAAGCCTTTTCCAGAAAAACCACCAGAACTAATTGTTTTTTCAGATTGATAAGAGTTATAGCCAATACCTTTGTTGTCTTGTATCTTTCCTAATAAAATATCAAACCTGTCTTTTTGATGTTGACCTAATATATTATTATAAGTATAACTAATTCCCAAAATAAAAAAAATAGAAAAAAGGTAAGAACCAATTATTTTTATAACATTGAAGCGAAAAAATCGCTTATTTCTATAGATTCCATAAAAAACAACAAGTGTTATTACAAGTAAACATGAAATAAGAACCCACTTTGCTCCAAAATATATAGTTAGTAAGAATAGAATTATAGAAATTGTTCCGAATAATATATATGCTAACGTAAGCCCTTCTCTGTTTAAAACAAAAAAGAAAGCGAAATATATTAGTACGGATCCCATGTCGGGTTGTAATGCGATGAAAAAAGCTGGTAAAAAGATAATTATAAAAGCTTTGGCCTGATTTTTTATTAGTTTAAGATTGTATTGACGATCACTCATTAGCTTAGCCAATGCTAGTGCGGTAAAAGCTTTTGCAAATTCAGAAGGTTGCAATCCTATACCTCCAAAATTATACCAAGAAGTAGCCCCATTAATTTTTTTACCAAATACAAGTACTCCAGCTAATAAAACCAGAGAAAAAATGTACATAACACTGGAAAATTGTTCGTAAAACTTTGAATTAAAAAAAAGGATGAAGATGATAACTGGCAAACTAAGTCCTATAAAAATTAATTGTTTGCCATATTTTGTAGAAAAGTCAAAAATTTCTCTCGATTCTTCTGTAGAAGATGCAGCATAGATATTAACCCATCCAAAACCAACTAATAGTATATAGAGAAAAACAAGTAGCCAGTCGACTCCAGCAAAAATATTATTTCGTTCCTGTCGCAATAGTATCGCTTTTTTGAATTAATAATTGATTGTCATATCTTTCTTGAAGACTTAGGTTAATCATACGGTTTTCAAGATGTTTTCTTGATATAGATTTGTTTAAGTATTTTTCAATTAGTAAGCTGGTAATAGGGGCCGCAATTGTAGATCCATATCCTCCGTTTTCTACAAAAATAGCTATGGCTATTTTGGGGTTTTCTTTTGGAGCAAAGGCTATAAAAATAGAGTGATCTGTTAACTGAACTTTTTTCTTATTTACTCTAATAAAGTTTTCAACCGTTCCTGTTTTCCCACAAATATCTATTCCCTTAACTTGACTATATCTAGCTGTACCTCTGGTAAATGTTTCATACATTGCCTCAATAGCAATAGGGAAATGTTCAGGGGAAACTGTTGTTTTTCTAGGAGTTGTATATATTGAATCAAGATTAGGTTTATCTTCAATTTTCTTAACAATATGAGGGGTGTAAAAATAGCCCTTGTTAGCAATAGCTGCAGTCATGTTTGCTAACTGAATAGGTGTGGTTTCTACCTCACCTTGTCCAATGGCATTTGAAATTGTTGTAGTAGCTCCCCATCTAAAATCATAACTTCTGTCGTAAAATCTTCCATTTGGTATTCTTCCTTTTTGACCAGAAGGAAGATCGTAACCTAAATAGTTACCTAACCCAAAGCTTTTTGCATGTTCACTCCAAGCATTAGTTCCTATTGTTGGGTTTTCATAGTTGTCTATAATTTTCCTGTAGGTGTTAGCAAAATAAGTATTACAAGATTTAGCAATAGCAGTTTTTAGACGTACAGGTCGTCCAACAATTCTACAGTGGCATCCCATAAAAGCATTTGGTCGTTTACCGTAGCGATATCCGTGATTACAATAAAAGCCTGAGTTTTCATCAATCACACCTTCTTGTAAGCCAATTAAACCGGTTAGGATTTTGAAAGGCGAACCAGGAGCATACATTGCTTGCAGCCCTCTATCAAAAGTTGGCATGTTTATACTGTCGTTAAAAAGTTTTACAGAGTTAGGAGAGCGTTGCCTTCCAACTAATAAATTCGGGTCATATGAAGGAGCGGTTACTAATGCTAAAATCTCGCCTGTTTGAGGTTCTATTGCAACAATACCTCCTCTTTTTCCAGACATTAATAATTCTCCATATTGTTGTAACTCACTATCAATAGTTAATGTCAAATCTTTACCAGCTACAGCAAGTGTGTCATATTTTCCATCTTTATAAGAACCAGTAATTTTATTTAGGTTATTTCTTTTAAAGTATTTTCTCCCTTTAATACCTCTTAATTCTTTCTCATATTGTTTTTCAACACCAAGCTTACCAATTAATTCTCCTTGTTCGTAGTAATCACTATTCTTAGCTACATATTCGTTTACCTCGCTAATAAATCCGAGTACATTGGCTGCAGATTTTATAGGATAGTTTCGGATAATACGTTTTTGTATATAGAATCCTTTATACTTAGGTAGTTTCTCTTGTAAAAAAGCATAGTCTTCTTTGGCTAGTTGTTTTAGAAATACCGAAGGAAGCCATCGCGCATAGTTTTCAGCTTTTTTAAAACGTTTTATAAAATCTTCCTTGTCGATTTTTAAAAGAGAGCAGAATTCTAAAGTGTCTAAAGGTTCTACTTCTTTGGGAGTAATCATTACATCGTAAGATAATTGATTAGCGACTAACAATTTTCCATTACGATCATAAATATAACCACGTTCAGGATAATCGTATTCAATTTTTATGGTAGCACTATTGGTTAGGCTTTGTTCACCTCCGTGTACTACTTGTAATTGAAATAGTCGACAGATATAAACAATTCCAATAAGAGTAATTAAAAATATAAGTAAGAAACTTCTTTTCATGTGAGTTTTTTCCTAAATATAAAACTTCCTAAAAAATACAACAGTAACGTAAAAACACTAGAAAAAAGTGTATTGATAAGCACATTTGAAATGTTATAAAAGCTAAAGTTAGTTAAACTAAATAAAATGAAGTGGTGAACTAATGTTAAAATTGCTGTATAATTAAATACTTTATCAAAAGATTCATGTCTTAGGTTAAAGAGCAGATAATCTGATGATGTTTTTTTGAAGACAGCCTTAAAAACAAATAGACGGATATAAGCCATAAATACAGTAGAAAAAGCATGAATTCCGCCAGAGTTAGAAAAAGCATCTACACATAAACCTAATAAAAAAGCTACTAATAAAAGAGAAAACCTGTTTTCCTTAATAGGGAATAAAAAAATAAAAACGATATAAATGTAAGGGTTTATATAGCCTAAAAATAAAATATTATTTAGAATCAACACTTGTAGTAACAAGAGGAAAACGAATAAAAATATTAAGTATACTGTTTTATTCATTGTTATTTTCTACAGTTTTTATTTCTTTTTTATTTAGGTTGGTTATTATATAAACATGACTTAAGTTAGACATATCGTTAAAGAGTTTAATGTTTATACTATTAACCGCAGATAATTCTTCAGGTACTTTTACGACTGTTCCAATAGGTATCCCGTTTGGAAAAATGGTAGATCTTCCTCCAGTAACTACAGTATCACCTTTTTTAAAAGCTGCTTGACGTGGAATGTCGGTTAGTTGTACAATATTGTAATCCTTACCGTCCCATGTTAATGTGCCGTAATGATTGTTATTTTTAAACTTAGCGTTGATATTGCTTTTTGAATTTAAAATAGATTGTACTCTAGCAAATTTATTAGAAACATTGTCAGTAATACCAATAACCCCTTTGCTATTTATTACTCCCATTTCTTGAAAAACATTATAATTTTTACCTCTGTTAATTGTTAAAAAGTTGTCAGCTTTGTGAAAAGAGTTCTTAATTATTTTTCCAGAAATGTAGTTGAAATTTTGATAGAGATTTATTGTATCTATTATCTGATTAGCAGAAACACTATCAAGATAAGTTTTAATTTTTTCTAATTTATTTTTTAACGCTAAGTTTTCTTCAACAAGTACAGAGTTTGTTTCTTTTAAGTCAAGATACCCCGATATGTTAGATGATTTTTGATATAGCCCACCTGTAATGAAATTAGTAGAGCTAATAAATTTACTTTTATGAAAAGAATGGTTGTTAATGATTAATGCAACAGCTATAACTTCTAGGAATAGAAAAAATAAGAAATACTTATACTTCTGTAAGAAATAAATAAGCTGTTGCATAAATAATCATTCAAATTTATTTGATTAATACAGTTTTGTATTTTTCTAAATTTTTAAGTGCAATACCTGTTCCTCGAACTACAGCACGTAACGGGTCTTCAGCAACATATACTGGTAAATCTGTTTTTCTAGATAAACGCTTATCTAAACCTCTAAGCATTGATCCACCCCCAGCTAAATAAATACCTGTATTGTAAATATCAGCAGCTAATTCAGGAGGTGTTTTAGATAGTGTTTCCATTACGGCATCTTCAATACGTAAAATTGATTTATCTAGAGCTTTTGCAATTTCACGATAAGAAACTTGTATTTGTTTAGGCTTTCCACTTAATAAATCACGTCCTTGAACCATCATGTCTTCAGGAGGTGTGTCTAAATCTTCTGTAGCTGAACCTATTTGTAGTTTTATTTTTTCGGCAGTAGTTTCCCCAACATATAAATTGTGTTGCGTACGCATGTAATACATAATATCGCTGGTAAATAAATCTCCAGCAACTTTTACTGATTGATCACAGACAATACCAGCTAGTGCTATAACAGCAATTTCAGTTGTACCACCACCTATATCAATAATCATGTTTCCTTTAGGCTCCATTATATCAACACCAACACCAATAGCTGCTGCCATTGGTTCGTAAATCAAATAGATTTCCTTAGCATTCATGTGACGACCAGAATCAATAACTGCTCGTTTTTCAACTTCAGTAATTCCAGAAGGAATACAGATTACCATTCGTAATGATGGTGGAAATAATCTCTTTTTTATAGCAGGAATTTGTTTTACAAATTCCTTGATCATTTCTTCAGAAGCTTGAAAATCAGCAATTACACCGTCTTTTAAGGGGCGTATAGTTTTGATGTTTTCATGGGTTTTTCCTTGCATTCTACTGGCTTCGTGACCTGTAGCGATAATTTTACCAGTGAGCCTATTTCTAGCAACAATAGAGGGGTTGTCAATAACTACCTTACCATTGTGGATTATAAGTGTATTTGCAGTACCTAAATCTACTGCAATATCTTCTGTCATGAAATCGAAAAAACCCATAAAGATTTCGTTATTTATATTTAATTTTAATGTATTCTCACAAATCTAATAAAAATCTGTGGGTATTTTACACTCAATATAATTAATGTTTAAAATGTCTAGTTCCAGTAAAAACCATTGCTACATTATTATCATTACAATAATCAATACTTAATTGGTCTTTAATAGATCCCCCTGGTTGAATTACACTTTTTATACCTGCTTTATCTGCTATTTCTACACAGTCAGGAAAAGGGAAAAAAGCATCACTAGCCATAACAGCTCCGTTTAAGTCAAAGTTAAAACTATTAGCTTTTTCAATAGCTTGTCTCAAAGCATCAACTCTACTTGTTTGACCTGTTCCCCCAGCTAATAATTGCTTGTCCTTTACTAAAATAATAGTATTAGACTTAGTGTTTTTACATAGTTTAGATGCAAATAACAAATCCTCTAACTCATTTTCTGATGGTTTATTGTTAGTAGGGTAAGTTAAATCATCTAATTTGTCTGTAATATAATCTTTATCTTGAACTAATACTCCGTTTAAAGCAGTTCTAACTGTTTGTTTAGGTAATTCAATTTCTTTTTGAATCAATATTACTCGATTCTTTTTACCTTTTAAAATTTCTAAAGCATCAGCATCATAAGCAGGAGCAATAACTACTTCACAGAATAATTTGTGAATTTCTTCGGCAGTGGCTTTATCAATTTTCGTGTTAGAAATTAAAATCCCTCCAAACGCAGAAACAGGGTCACCAGCTAAAGCGTCTATATAAGCTTGATGAATTGTTTTACGTTGAGCAAAACCACATGCATTGTTATGTTTTAAAATAGCAAATGTTGGATCTTCACCTTTAAACTCTTCTATTAAATTAACAGCAGCATCAACATCTAATAAGTTATTATAGCTTAATTCTTTTCCATGTAGCTTATCAAACATAGCATCTAAATCGCCAAAGAAAAAACCTTTTTGATGAGGGTTTTCTCCATAACGTAATACTTTAGATGTAGTTTCACTAGCTTTATATACAACTTCATCTTCATTGAAATAATTGAAAATGGCAGTGTCATAATGAGAGGAGATATTAAAAGCCTTAGCAGCAAACTTTTTTCTATCGTTTAACGAAGTTTCTCCGTTGCTTTCTGAAATAATAGTTAAGAAATCTTCATATTGTTCCATTGAAGAAATAATAACAGTGTCTTTAAAGTTTTTTGCAGCTGCACGGATTAACGAAATCCCACCGATATCAATTTTTTCAATAATATCTTGCTCTGAAGCTCCAGAAGCAACTGTTTTTTCAAAAGGGTATAAATCTACAATTACTAAATCTAACTGAGGAATGTTATATTCTTCCATCTCAGTAATATCGCCTTCGTGATCTTGTCTGTTTAAGATGCCGCCAAAAACTTTAGGGTGTAACGTTTTTACTCTTCCTCCTAAGATAGAAGGATACGAAGTAACATCTTCTACAGGTACTACATTAACACCTAAGTCTTTGATGAATTTTTCAGTACCTCCCGTAGAGTATATAGTAACACCTAGATTATTAAGTTTTTTAACAATAGGCTCTAATCCGTCTTTGTGAAAAACAGAAATTAACGCTGATTTAATAGTTTTTATATTGTTCATTATTGTTGTGTTGTTAAGCTTGCAAAGCTAGTAAAAGAGTAGTCGACACACAATATTTTTTTAGCTTTTAAGATTGAAAACACCACCAAAAATATTCTTTGGTGGTGTTTTAATACAACAAAACTATAAATATAAATTACTCTGCTGTTTCTAAGAAGTTTCGAAACCAGATTGTGAATTTTTCTATTAAAGATTGTTGAGATTTTGAACGAGCATTAGCACTGCCTAATGCTGCATAAGAAGGATGTTCTCTATTGCTCATATTTAAGGGGATTAATGGGGTTGTTTAAAATCACATCAAATAAAGTAAAAAAAAACTTAATAATCAAGTGATTATAAAATAATTATACAAAATTAGCTATTTTTTTGCAAATATATTCCAATAAATCTTCGTCGTTTTTAGTAAAAGGGTTAACAGTATGAGAGTCAATATCTATTTGACCGATGTTTTCGCCGTTTACAAAGATGGGAATTACAATTTCAGATTTTACTTTCCAACCACATGAAATATAATTGTCTTGTTCACTAACATCTTGTACAACAAAGTTTTTATTGCTAACTGCTACTTGTCCACAAATACCTTTTCCAAAAGGGATGATTGTGTGTTCTGTAGGTTCACCGTTAAATTGAGCTAGTTTTAACTCGTTTTTATCACCATTTTTAAAGTAAAAACCAACCCAGTCATAGTAAGAGATTTCTGAAGCTAAATAATCGCAGATTTGTTGTAGTTTTTCTTCTTTAGAAGAATTATTACTAACTATTAAGTCTATATTGTTTTTTAGTTCTTGTATGTTCATGAAAATATTTTTTATCTTATTCGTAAAGAGTGCTTAAAGCTTACAAAAATAGTTGTAAGGATTGTGATAAAAAACTGAATTTTATTTTTTATAGCTTAGACAAGAGGTTTTAAGTGTTTTTTTGTGAAAGACGATACAATTTCAAAAAGAATGAGTTTAAAGTTATGTGATAGCTAAAATATTTTCAATAAAAAAAGCAAAGGTTAAAAACCTTTGCTTTTTTATTTTTCTCTGTAGTATAAAATTACTGTTGAACGTATTCACTATGCCAAACAGCATCTTCAGGACCATCTCCTTTGTGTCCATCTAGTTGGATAACAAAGCTTTTAGCAGGAAAATAAGGAGTGATATGAATATCTAATAAAACACGGTCTTTTTGATTTTGATCTTGTTCTATTTTTATAACCTTAAAACGCTCAATTAGCTTAGTAGGTCCTTGAATATCGTCTAAGAATTTAACTATTTGGCGACGTAAATCAGCCTCAGTTCTAGAGCTCCAGTTTTCAAAAGCTCTTCTATTTAAAAAGTCAAATAAAACCTTTGTTATGTGATCGAATACTCTTACAACAGAGTAAGTTTGTAAACCTAAGTTGTCTCCGTTAAATAAAGTCTTGGCTGAAAAAGCCATTACTTTACTGTATTCGTTAACCATAGGAACAAGTCCCATTTTTTCAATTTCTGAAATTTCACTCTTTTTAAGATCGAATCGTACACTTTCTACCTCATTAATACCTCCAAATTTTTTACCTGCTACTACTTGAGACATTAATGTGTGATATATTTTACCAGCCAAAGCAGAAGATGGCGGAACGTATAGGTTGTCTTCTTCACCCACGGCATCTTCTTTTTTTCTTCCTAGTAGCCAGTTACAAGTCATTAAAGTGTTTGATTTGTGAATTTCACCACCAGAGTGATTTGCATTTGAGAACATGTCAACAATGTCGTCAGGTGTTTCAAGATCTTGGAAGTCTGTTAATAAAACAGCTTTGTTGTCATGTGCTATTTTAGACCATTTGTCTAAGACTACGTTAGATCCTAAATAACCAGGAACTACTAATATAGAGTAGTTGTCTTTTAAATCTAATCTATCAAAGTTTTGTTTAAACTCATTTGATACATAGTCTATAAAAAGAGGATTTTCTAAATCTTTTAATTGACTTAAATCGGCATTTAAGATGGTGATGTTTTTTACTTTGTCTTTTTCGGTGTTTTTGTAGAATAAAGCTACTGATCTATAAGAGGTTTCTAGTTCTTTTGTTTTTTCTAAGGTTTTCTTAAGATTGTAATTTAAAACACTTTCTATGCTGGTAGATTTTTCTTTTGCAGTATCACACATTGATTCGATACTGTCACTACTTTTAAGAATTTCTAACCAAACAGAAAGTCTGTTTTTTAAGTTTTTTCTTTCTCCTTTCCACTGCTCGTCGTTTAAAAATAGACTTTTTCTAGCTTTTCTTTTTGGGTTTAAGTTAGAGTAACCATCAACGATGTTTTCGATAAAAGAGAAACCACCGTACTCTTTTATGCCATCAATAGCGTTAGCTACTTCTTGACTAGGGGATTGTTGTTTAACTACTTCCGATTGCTGCGTTTTTACTTTTGTAGACATAGCTAATTATGTTTTTTTTGGTTTTATTGTTCGGCTTGCTCGATTTCTTTAATTGACTCTTCTAAAATTTTGATAAAGGTATCTTTTGTTTCAGGGTTACTAAGTGCTTTCATTAGCGCTCTGTTAGAAGATAGTTGTCTTGAAATTCTTAGATACTGGTCTTTTTCTATATCTAGCTTATTTAAAAAAGAGCTATTAGCCTTAATGTTCTCAACATTAAAATCACCTAAATTGTTGAAATTTAAAGATTCTTTAACGTCGGCGCCATTTTCATCGGTGTGTTCAAGATTCACTGAAGGTGAAAACTTCTCGAATACAGCTTCGATTGTGTCTAAACCATAGATAGCTTCGGGGGTTGCAGGAGCTTCGTCGGTAAGTTTTTGGATTAATAAAGTTTTGTTGGAAGAAATGTTTGCGATTGATTCATTAGCATCAACTTTAACTTCATTGCCTCCAATTCCGTAATTGTACATTGCCATAATAATTTTTTTTATTCTGCTACGAATCTATTAAATATTTGATAAAAAAAATTATTTTTACAGAAAAAAATTAAGGAAAAATGAATTATTTGAAGATCCCCCTAGACTTTTCCAGTATAACAAAAAGAAATAAAGAAAATAATAGATTGGGGTGTACACTTGAAGAATCCATAGCTCAACACCTCATGATAATTGCTACTTCAAAACAAGGTGAGGTTTTTGGAAGACCGAATTATGGTTCCGATATTTGGGATTTAGAATTTAACCAATTGGTTAAAATTAATAAATGGGAAGAAAAAGTTAAAGATTCTTTATATTATGCCTTTGTTGAGTATGAGCCAAGACTCAAGGATATTAGAGTTAGTGTAAGGTTATCTGAAATAGATGATGATGCTGAGACTACGGATGTTCATGTAAGAAGAAAAGCAGAAATTAAAGTATTTGGTACAATTATAGAAACCGATGCGCCATTTAATTTTGCTACACTTTTTTACATTAGTCCTTTATCACAATAAAAAAAATAAAAATAGCAATGAGAGACGAATATTTTATGAAAATTAAAAATCGAATGCTATTGCGTTCGATGGAATTATGGGGCATTAAAGATAAAAGGAGTGTAGATCCTATTTTAGACTTGCTTTTACATACTTTTGCTTATGAAATATCAAAATTACACCAACAAATAGATGTTTCAGATAAAGAATTATTAGATAGGTTATCTAGAATTTTGGTAAGTAACAAGTGGTCCTTACCATCACCTTCACATGCTTTATTAAAAGCTCAGCCGGAAGACGATACAACACAATTAAATGTTTCAGATCATTTTTATTGCTCAAAGAGAAGATTTGGAGAAGATAAGTTAGATGTTTTTTTTACTCCAATTATTACAAAAAAGCTAATAAATGCATCTGTTAAATATTTAGGGTACGATGATAAGTTGTTGGTTTGTGAAAACCGATTTGGTAACATGGAGGATGCTCTTTATTTATCTGAAGAAAAGAAAATTAAAGATTACGAACTTTGGTTTGGTGTTGAAATTTTAGATGATTTATTGGAAGAAACTAATAATCTATCTCTTTGTTTTATACTAAAAGATACTTCGCTTTTACCTTTTTTAAAAACAATGAAGGTGTATGATGTTGATGAGAATGAAATGTTTCTAGATAAGGAAGTTTTAATAAATAACAACAAAGAAGTTCACTACTTTGAAGATGTAATTTCTTTTTATGAAGACTGTTTTTATACTTTAAATTTAAATGAGTCTTGTAGACAACAAAAAACAATAAATGAATTATTTGGAGAGCAAACTGATTTTTTTATTGAGCCTGAAGATTTAGATAAAAAGCTTTTATGGTTTAAAGTAAAGTTACCAGAAGTTTTTTCTAGAGAGAAACTACAAGGAATAGAGGTAAGTTTAAATACTTTTCCAGTAGTTAATAGAAAGTTAGAGTATAAACAACATAACTTTAGAAAAAATGGAAGGATCTTATCGGTACTGAGTGAAGGTGAAAACTACTTTTTAAATATAGAAAGTTTAAGTGATGATAAAGGAAATAGTTATAGTAACGTTATAGAAAACTCTACAGAAAGTCTTGAAGGAGGTTATTCTCTCTACTTTG
Organism: Tenacibaculum sp. TB-53; assembly: GCF_059716285.2. NCBI lineage: Bacteria > Pseudomonadati > Bacteroidota > Flavobacteriia > Flavobacteriales > Flavobacteriaceae > Tenacibaculum > Tenacibaculum sp. TB-53. Next base: position 3,293,756 of record NZ_CM202790.1, read on the forward strand.
GAGACATAGGAAGGTTTGATACAAGAAGTGCTAAGATGATGTTAAGTAAAACTTCTCAAACTGTAAGAGAAGAAGGTAGTGCTTTTTCTGCAATAGGGTATGATATTATTCAAGCATATTTAGATGATTTGCATGAAAAACTAGATGAGATTGATAAGAAAATTCATTTAGAATTTGGTGAGGTTAATGCAAATAATAACAAAACATTTTTGTTAACCTATCCACATAAAGATGCCTTTAATTATGAATTTCAGTATTGGCTAACTAATGCAAACCACGCAAATGATATTAATACTAGTTATACTTTTAATCAGTATAGAACAGGTAAGTTTATTGATAGTAAAATAAAACTCAAAACAGATACAATAGGTGGGCATATAAGAAAAGAGGAGCACGACAAAATAAATGGACTGCGCTATGGGTTACTTACTAGAGAAAGAATTGTAACTAGAGAAGATGTAAAAAGTTTTATAAACAATAAAATAGGGCATTTTGTTGAGAGCCTTTCTATAAAAGATGGTGTTGCAATATCAAAAGAAAAGAAAAAAGGATTAATTAGAACTACAGATATATACATAAAAACTAAAAGAGAGTTAATTTCTGAAGAAAAACAAAACCTTTTCAGTTATTATCTTGAAAAAGAATTAGAAAAAAGATCAATATCAAATATAACATATAAAGTATTTTTTATAAAAAAATGATAGAAAAAGATTACAGTTCAAGTGCTTTATCAAGCATAAAAAGAGCTAAAAGTATTGCTTACAGAGAAAATCAAAGTACCTATGGTGTTAGTCATTTAATAACATCGCTAATTAATGAACCAACTGGTTTAGAAGAGATTATTGATAGCATGGGTAAAGATGCTAACTATATTCTTGAGTGGTTTGAGGTAATGAAAGAAATGTATAAGTCAACTCCACTAAAAGCTTCTGGAGATGTAAATCCAGACCATGAAGTTGCTAAGGTTTTCGAAGAGTCTGAACGTTCAAAAATTAAATTAGGAACGGAAAATATTGATGCCTTATGTATTTTTACAGCAGTTGTAAGAGAGGGAGTTGTGTATTCTGGACAACAAATAGAAACATTAGGTATAACAGAACAAGATATTTTAAATCATTACAATGCTAATACTCCTACTTTTTTAGAATCAAATGTTAAGGAAAATATTTCTGCAATAAGTTCCTATATCGAAGACCTTCAAACAGAAGAGGTAATACAAAAAGGAAACTTAATCTTAGGTAGAGAAAAAGAAGTTCGATTGATTTTAGAAAATTTTGAAAGATCAGAAAGCAAGGGAGTTATTTTAGTAGGAGATTCAGGCATAGGAAAAACAGCAACAGTAAACTACTTTGTAAGAGAATTGAGTAATAGTACAGATGAGTATTTGAAAAGTCACTTAGTATTCAAACTCAATGTCCCAAAATTATTAGCAGGAGCAAGCTCTGAAAATGATGTAAATAAGAAAATATCAGAACTATTTGAGAAATTAGAGTCTATTGATGCTCCTTCCATATTAGTTATTGATGATCTTCATGTATTGCTTGAAAACGCATCAGGAAAAACCAATGCTATTGTTAATATTTTAAACGCTCAATTAAGTGAAGGGCGTATTAATATGATTTTTACAATTAATTCAGATTCATACAGGAAAAATCTTGAAAGACACCCTATAGATGGTAAGTTAGAAATATTGAAGCTAGAGGAATTAGGTAGCCTAGAGATGTTAAAGTGTTTACATAGACATAAAAAAAGGTTGGAACTACATTTTGATATTAAAATTTCAGATAGAGCAATTGAGGAATCTATACATCTTTCAAAAAGGTATTTTAAGGAAAAGAAGTTACCTTATGGTGCAATAGATTTAATAGATAAAACTGTGGCAGCTGTAAAGATGAGCAACGCTACGGTATTAACAGAGGTTAGAAAAATAGAAAAAGAGTTTAATGAAGTTAAGGACTCGGAAAAGTTTGAATTTTCAGATTTACAATTAATCTATAATACCATTTACAGAAAAGTTAGTGTAATTCAAACCTCAAAAGTAACCAAGTCATTTAATTTAGTATCTGATAATCCAGATTTACAAGAAGAAATGTCTAAGGTAGATGAATTCTTATCTATGCTAAAAGAGCTAGCTAAGACTCCAATCGATACTGTAAGTGAAATAGATATTGAAGCTGTTGTTTCTGAAATTACAGGTATTCCTTTAGGAAAAATTCAAACAGAAGAAAAAGAACGTCTTTTAAATATAGATAAAAAGTTACAAGAAAGAGTTAAAGGGCAGTCAAACGCTATTCAAACACTCTCTGATGCTATTATTGAATCGCGAAGTGGACTTAGTAACCCTAAACAACCAATTGGTTCTTTCTTCTTTTTAGGGCCTACTGGAACAGGAAAAACTGAATTAACTAAATCATTAGCAGAGTTACTATTTGATGATGAAACAGCAATGATTCGTTTTGATATGTCTGAATTTAAAGAGGAACATTCAGCAGCACTACTTTATGGAGCTCCTCCGGGTTATGTAGGATATGAAGAAGGAGGTATGTTAGTAACAAAAATTAGACAGCGTCCATATTCAGTAGTTTTATTTGATGAAATTGAAAAAGCTCACAGTTCTGTGTATGATGTTTTTCTACAATTAATGGATGAAGGAGTAATTCATGATAAATTAGGAAGAGAAGGAGATTTCTCTAATGCGATTGTCATTTTTACATCTAACATAGGTAGTCAATGGATTGCTGAGCAAATAACAGGAGGAAAAATTCCGACCTCAAATGAGTTAATAGAGGTAATGGCACAACACTTTAGACCAGAATTTTTAGGGAGGTTAACAGAAGTAGTTCCATTTGCGCCAATAAATCAAAAAGTAGCACAAGATATTTTAGTAATACACTTTAATAAACTAAGAAAGCAATTAGAACAACAAAAACAAATAGTGTTAGATATTTCTGATGAAGCTTTAGAGTTCTTGTCAAAAAAAGGATTTTCTCAAAAGTATGGAGCCAGACCCATTGCAGGAGTTGTAAGAACATACGTGAAAAAGATAATATCTAAAATGATAGTTTCTGAACAGGTAAATAAAGGAGATCATGTACTATTAGATTATAAAAACAATAATCTTGTATGGGAGCTAGTGTAAATGAAAATGATACCGTTATAGACGAGCTTGTTCGTAATATGACATCTAATTTTATAGGTGAGGTTTTTATTGAAGAATTAGAGTTTTTATTAAAAAAAGATGTCTCAGAAGTATTAATTGTGAAAAATCACGGTATGAATACTAGAGCTCAATCTAAAGATGTTTTGTCTATTAATTCAAATTTTATTGCTAAAGACACAGGGTTTGAAGAGAACTTAGTAGTAAATTTAAGTAGAAATAGTATATATCATCAGTTACCAGAAATATTATTTTACCCTCTTTCCTTAGGGGTTAATTCAGATAATAAGAAAGAAGTAGTTGATACAATTCGTAGAAATAGGGAAAAAGAAAAAGGAGATATTAATTTTTTTACACTATTTGATACAGAAATATTTAAAGAAAGAGTTAGGATTAATAATAGAAGCTTAAACTTTTTTTCAGACAAAAAATCAAAACAAAACCTATTAAATATTTTTAAACAAATTATAGGTTTTGATATAGAAATATCAGATGAGTCATTGTATAAACTATTTCTTAATTTATGTAAGTCTGAGTTTTTTAAAGAGAATTTAGTCGAGTTAGAAAAACTAATACAAATTGTTTTAGGCTTAAAAGTAGAGCTTAGTTATATACCTTGTGCTATAAAAGAATCTCCTTTTTTAAGTTTAGGAGATGCTGTTTTAGGAGTTGATCTGGGTTTAAGTGGTGAGGTTTATAGTGAGATAGATGATGTTAAAGTAGTTGTGGTATTAGAAAAAGAAGTAGAAAACTTTAAAGTTTTAGAAAAAAGTGTTTTACAAATAAAGGAAGTGTTAAACTTCTTTTTAATTTCCTCAAGAAAAATTCATATCACTTATAAAACAAACTCTGATCAATCTTTTGTTTTATCAGAAAGATTTTTAGGGTATGATTCATATTTAACTAAATAAGAAAAGAAAAAGTTATGAACATAATAATAGTATATTTTTTAAAATTTCTTTTAGCACCATTAATAGCTATTGTTTCTTTAATGGTATTAAATAACATAGTAAAGGCAAAAAAATCGTTTAATATAAAAAAGGCAATAGTCTTGGTTTTATTGCTAACTATAGTTCTAGTAGCCCCAGTTTTAATTAGTTTATTAAAATATGAATTTGTTTGGGTAGGATTGATACTCACAGTTTTGTGTTATCTTTTTATAGGTGTGTTTTTCATGCTTTTTCAAAATACAAAGTTTTACAAATCTATAGGCCTAGATAATAAATTCCATACACTATTTTTTGCTTTTATAGTAATGCTTCTTTCAGGGTGGCTGTATTATCTAATTTTTGAAAAAATAAGTAATTTACCTTACGCACTTTGGGCAATGTTATCAATAATTTGGTTTGTGTTACCATTACTATACACAATGTCTTTAGAATACTTTTTAAACATATCAAAACCATTTTATAAAGCCTGGAATGTTTCAGATAATGGAGTTAGTGATATGTATTGGGATAATGTAGACGTTTTTAAATTAATACAAGTAACAGTAAAAATTAAAAGAAATCCAGAAGATAAAAACTACAGTTCTTTTTCAGTAAAGTTACCCATGGAGGTATCAGTAGGTATGTGGTTTAATCGATTTATAGAAGATCAAAACTTTAGATTTCCTGATAGAATGATTGATACTTATTTGGAGGGAGAGCCAATTGGTTGGATTTTTTACACAAACAAATGGTTTAATTTTCCTCTTTTTACAAAAGTCTTAGACGCTGAAAAAGACGGGAAGTTTAATAAAATAAGGAATAAACAAACTATATATATAAGAAGAACTGCATTAAACACCATTGAAGATGAATAAGAAAAATAATAAAATGAATTACTTACCAATAAATTGGACTGACGGAGTAAAAATATCTGCAGAACATTTTTTTAAAAATTATAACAACACAATTGAAACCATAAAAGACTACAATTCGGTTTCTCTTAAAAATTATGAATATGGATTAGTTGATGGAGGAACTAATTTTGAAAACCTACAATTAGATGTTTTAAACGATGGAGATAACTCTTTAGTAATAAAACTGAAATCTTGTAACGCCATCACAGAAAAAGGATACAGGATTATGTATCACCGAGATTTGTATGGGGCAAATTCACCATCAGTAACATTAAAAACATCTGATTTTGATAAAACAGAAAGCGAAGAATTTTATATAATGCTTTCGCTATCTCCATTTGAGTATTTACCAGTAGGTATTCCAGACCCTGAAGTTATACCTTTACATCATCCTAATGTATTACCTAAATTAGAACTACATACACTTCCAGTTTCAAAAATTAATACTAGCTTTTTAAAAGAGCACTTTTTGGTTATAGGAAAGGTGTTATGGACAAATGGATTGTTTTCTATTGATGAAAGTTATGTGCCTCCTGTTGTTAATTTAACATCTAATGAAAGGTTAGAAGGATTTGGAAAAGGGTTATTACAAATGCTTATTAAGTCTAAAAACTATTCGATTAAAATTTTCAAAAAAAATAATGGGCAAAAAAGCAGTAATAAATTAGTAGCCAATACCTTTTCAATTTGCAGTAAACTGCAAGAGTACTACAGTGATAATATTTTTAATTTAGAAAATATTTCTACTAGTAGATCACCTATGTATTTGGTTGATAGATTAGTGGTGTTAGCAAATAAGCTTTCTATTTGCTTGAGTATTATGGATGATAAAGAGAAAGAGCAATTACTACAATATTATTATCAATGGACAGACATTAAGCCTTCTGTTTTCCTTGATGCAATAGTTGATGCTGTAAACGTTAAGTACAACCATATTGAGATAGCAGAAACGTTTGATGTGTTAAATAGGTTTGTAGTTATGTTGGAGCGCGTATTTAAAAAGATGAGTGAACTAGAGTATATAGGACAAAGAAAAGATAATATCGTAATTAATGAAGAGTCTGGAGCGCAATTCAATAGAAATAGAGGTAAAAATAGTACTTGGAGTATAATTGATTAATATAAATTTCTTATGAAAGCTTTAAATCACAAAGAAAGGAGAAAACAAATACTTAAGTTTTTTGCATCATTCTCTTTAACAGCAGTAGTCGTATTCTTTTGTTTATATGTCACTTTAATTATAGCAGAAAAAGGAGTTGTTTTAATTGAGAGTAAACAATCTCATTACAATGAAGTTTTTAAAAAACAAGCTATGTTAAATTTTAAAATGGAAGAGCTTTTTAAAAACCTATATAGTTTAAAAAATAAAAGAAGGAATATTGGAGAGTATAGGCAAATGCAGAAGATTATAACTAACACCAGAGTAGAAATAAGACAAAGTATAGATAGTACAAAAAAAGAAAACAACTATTACAAAATTTACGGTGAGTTTTTGTCTGAAATAAGGAATATACAATCACTTCTTGAAAATTATAACAAAGAAGTTAATACAAGAGAAGCCAATAAAGAACAATTAGAAAAGTGCAGAGAGAAATATAAAGATTTAAATAAAAATTTAAATAAAGAGTAAGCTATGGATAAACATGAGATTTTTTGGGAAAAAATAAGGTTTTCTCTTTTGTTTATAATAATTTCTACAGTAGTGTTTATAATACTAACTAAATTTATATTTAAAGTGCCTGTAGTAGAAAGTAAAGAGCTGCTAAATAGTATTGACGCTTCAGAAGAAATTTTTGATATTCAGGAAGAATACACAAAAAAAATAAAAAATACACATAAAAAAATTCAAGAAATACCTTTTGATGTTATTCAAATTCAGGTATTAGACGAGTTAGATAAGGAAATTCAACAATACAAAAAAATTTATAGAGATAACGATATGAATAATAGATATATATTCGGAGTTCAATCATCAAAAACGCTTAAAATGTTTTTCGATTTGAGTGAAGAATACAATGCTTTAAAAAGGAATAATAAAGTTCTGAAAGAAAATCTAGAAGAATGTAAAGCTAATATTTAAATAAAAGAATATGTCTAATAAATTTAAATTATCAGCTTTAATTTTTATAGCTTTATTAGTATTAATACTGGCCATATTTGCACCTTATAAATCAAGACTCAGTAATTTAGATTTTTACGTGTCTGAATCTAATAGTAACTACCAGTTTGAAGTTGGTGAAAAACTGTTTTTCCTTTTAAATGATACGAGTTTAGTTGAAGGAAGAAAAGTGGTGTGGCATATGGGAAATGGAGATTCTATAGTAAAACCAGGAAATATCGATTATAAATACCGTAAAGAAGGTAAGTATTTAGTATCAATAAAAATAAACGATAAGTTTACTGTTTCAAAACAAATAGGTATAGTTTCTTTACCAAAACTATCACCTAGAGACTCTTTGGTAACATTGCATGGCGTAGATGAAGGTTATGTAGGAGAAGAATTAGTGTTTTTTACCGAGGGAAAAGGAATAAATACCTGGTATTGGGAGTTTGGAGAAACAGGTACAGTTGATGCTTATGAAGAACAAGTAATTTACAGATATAGTAAACCAGGAGACTACAGGGTAAAACTTCAAACAAATACATTAAAATACCCAATATTTCATAATATAAAGATTTTACCAAGATTTGAAAAAGTTGAGGAATTAGAAAAAGTAGACTCTTTAGGGGTTGTGCAAAATGATATTAGAAAAAGACTTCAAGCAATAGCAGATAGCAAGGTTACAGATAGAGGAACTTTTTATAAAAACTTAAATTATATAAAAAATAACTATACATGTAATCAAGCAGAAGACATACTTGTAATTGTTAATGGAGGAAGGTATAATGACTTTTTTAGTTACTGCCAAGGTTTACACTATTTAGAAAATAAGAAAAGAAGCAAAATAATTATAAATAAAGTTGAAATAGATACAATTAAATGTTTCAAAAGATTAAATGTAACACAAAGTTTACTAAGATAATAATGCAAAAAAAAATAACACTTTTTATTTTTTTGCTGTTGCTATATTCCTTCCCTATTGTATCACAAACTATAGGGAAATATGAGAAAGTAAAAGAAGTAAAAACTGATAGGTTTAACTATCTAAAAAAAGCAAAAACGAAGCACGATGCTTCGTTAAAAATGGTCTTTTCAGATAGAGAGGAAAACTCTTTTTATAAAGGACCATATGTGCAAGAAAAGTTTAAGAAAAAAGGATTACTTACTCCGTTGTATGTAATTGATGAAAAAGAAAACTCGTATGAAGTAGTAGTAGCCAACCCAGATCAAATAGGAAAACCCAAAGGATTGTTTTCTATGTTCTATGGAGATAAGTTTAACTTTAAAGATTCAGAGCAAGTAGAATATTTAGGATGGATTCCTGCAAGTAATGTAATAGAGTATAATCATTCGTTTTTAGAAACATGTAATAATAAACCTATAAAATATAAGGTAGGAACAGATAAAACGTTACGACTTTTTGATTTGAAACCATATATGGAAGTAGACTCTGTAAATGTGTTTAAAGATCCCTTTTTTAGAACAAAGTCAAACAAAAAGTTAGTGTCTAATCAAATTGTATACCCTTATAAGTATGATGAAAAAGGGAAAGCAGTATTTGTGTCAGATAAACCCGTTTTAAAAGACTCTATTTCTCAAACAGTAGGTTGGATACCATCAAACTTAATTACACGTATTGGACAAAGTCAAGTATATGTTATAAATGACACTGATAGTTTATTGGCAGTTAGTAATAAAGATACAATTCAACTTACAGGTGAAGATGTATTGTCTAAATACTTATATACAGGATATAAAAACTTAAAAACAGATGTTACTAAAGACTTGATAGCTCCAGTACATGTTTGGAATCATGATAAAAATAAACTTATTAATGTAAAAGGAAATAGCTTTTATACAAAAGAAATAAAATTTATGAAAGAGGAGTCGAAGGTAGTAAACTTCCATTTTATTTCTAAAAATGAGGAAAGCGAACATCTAAAAAAAATATTGAACTCATTACAAAGTTTATACATAACCTTATTTCAAGAACCTACTGAAGCTCAATACAGTTTTTCTGCAATTTTAGTCGATAGAAAAGGAACAGCAATATTAGAAAAAACAAGCTCTTTTTCAGAGTGGATTAGCTTTGTTGAATCTTTTATAGAAAGTAATCAAAACAATTTAGCTGTAGAATATGTTGAAAAAACAATGTCTATTCCCAAAGCAGTAAATTATGTAATAGATAATTTTTCAGATGAAAATAAGCGTTTTGAAAACAATTTCTTCATCATTGCTTCAAGCAAAGAAAACACGAATGATATTAAAAGGCAAAAAGATACTTTTTTTGAAAAAATAGCTAAAAAATCACCTAAAATTATTTTTGCACAATTAGACAATAATCAAAGTGTAAGATCTCAGAATTATATATTAGGAAGCAAAGAGTTTTTGTATAAAACAGGGAAATATTATAATGAATTTATCAAGAATTTTATTGTGGATAATGAAATTATAGTAGAAAACAATATCCTAAAAAAGATACCTGCTGATGAAGATAATATTTATGTGTACGATGCTCCAGATAATAGCCTTTTTAATGGAGGCGTTATTTTTCCAAGAATAGAAAGTTCATTAACTCCTCTATCTTTAGAAAAAGCGATAGATACTGTTTTAAAAAGATCTACATTAACAAATAATAAGCTTATATCCTCGTTAAATTACTTTAATAAAAAACTAGGAGTTTTAAGAAGTGAACCAAGCACAACGATAAAAACAAGATATAAAGAGTTAAATACAGACAGCTTACGTCTTTTTCAATTAAGCAGAAACAATTTACATGAAGTATTGTACCAAAAAGTATCATTACTTAACGATAGTATAATAAAAAAAGGCTATGTCTTAGATAAAGATGAAATTATAGAATTAATAGAAAATTATCGCAGCACATTTCCTCAAATGGCAAAACCCATTACAAGAAAAAAGCGAAGAGTAATAAAACGATTGTACCAAAAACAAATAAAAATATTAAACAAAGCTGCCTATAGATATGTTTTAAGTAGAAAAGCAACAATAGCAGATTTATTTTACTTTAAATCAGGAATTCCTTTAAATCATGAAGGATATTACTGTTTAGGAATATATAAATTACCAAGAAAAAGAGTAGGAAAAAATGGTTTTGAAAAGTTTTATTTTCAACAATATGAAAAAATAGATAAATTAGAAGAATTATTTTTAAAAAATAAGTTGCAAAAAGTAGAAGAAGGTTATAGAAGTGAAGTGTACTTCATACCTTTAGAACTATTGCCCTAGTTAATAGTTAGGAAGAACCCCGAAAATTGCCTAAAAATGAATGTTAAAGCAAAGCTATTTGTATGTGGAGAAGAACGAGAACTTTTCAATACAAATTTAAATTACAATCGACTTATTGATTGGAACGGAAAACCTACCTCTGCCTTAATGGGAGGAACCATCTCGGTTACATTTGAATCGCAAATGTATGATGATAGTTTTTTAGAGTGGATAATCGCAGACAGAACCGAAAACAAAAAAATACCATATCCTTTTGACTTATATCAGTTAAGAGACGGTAAAATTGTTTTTTATCAAGATGATTATGACGGATTAGAAATTTTTGAATACAACTTTCAAGATGGTACACTCATCAATTACCATGAAAAGTTTTGTAATCAGTCAGGTATGCAGGTTACTTTAACCATATCTCCTGCCATGCAAGACTACCGATTTTTTAATAACTCTAGCTGGAGTAAAAAAAGTACTACACGTTATATAAAACACTGGCAAGAAAGTTTTATACCAATAAAAGAAGCTGCACCATACAAAGCTAAAGAAGATACAACACCACGTTTTACCTGTTATTATACCGACCTTGAAGGTAATAAACAAGCAGAACCACATACAGGAGAAGAAGTGTACTTAGTATTGAAGACAGAAAATGCTATAGGACAAACAATAGATATCGATTTGAGTAACCATACCAAAGATTTTATATATAACGATAAGGTTATAGAAAACGATATTATAAAAGATTTTAAGGTAACTAGTAGCGAACATAAATTGAAGTTACGTGTAGTTGTTCAACAAGAAGGAGAAAGAGAAACAATACAAAATTAATTAGCTATGGCAACATTAACCGTAAAACCAAGTAATACTCTGAAAATTAAAACCCAACGAGTAAAAAAAGCTTATTTGGCAAAAAAAGAGATTAAAGGTACTGAGAAAACAGGAGAAACTGAAAGTTATACTTTCAAAGGGAGCAATAATACAAGTACAAAAGCTCGTAAGGAAAAGATAGCAACAATTATTTATAAAAACATTAAGGGAGGTTTACAAAAAAAGCAACAGCAGACAACAGTTGCTCACATAGTAGAAGTACTTAAAAAAGACTCATATACAAAAGGAGATTGTATTGATATTCCTTTAATTCTGCCAAAAATAGAGTTTACAAAACTAGCTAATGCTAATTTAGGAGATGAGGTGTATATGGTAGTTGAAACCGAAAATATGGCTAATAAACGCATAAAGTTAAGTTTAAAACAAGCCGAAAAAAATTGTTTAGTAGAAAAGGATAGTTCTATTGTTTTACAACAAGATGGTAAAAAAGCTAATGTTATTGAAACGTATGTAAGCAGATTTGCAGAGCAAAATAAAAAGAACATATCAAATGCCGAAGATTTTAGAAACTTCGCAATAGACGCAGTTACACTATCACCTAAGGATGAGAAAGATCAGAAAAAATACAGAGAAGCTCTAAATAAAACAACAGATAAAAAAACGAAGCTGTTTATGGTTGTAGATGCAGAGTCTGCAAATCAAAATTGGTTTGAAGTAAAATATGAGGAAATTTTTGATAACCGTCCGAACTACTGGTATTATGGAGAAGGAAATTGGTTTGAGTTAGTATATCAGAATACCATAAATATTTACCATACTGGAGAAATAAGTAAGCTGGACTTTAAAGGATTAAAAGAAGTGAGCTATGTCTATTATGATAAAGATGGAGGTAAACATAGTTTAGGGAATTTTGATGTTATTGAGTCTCAAAGATGGGTTGATGGGACAAAACATGAGTGGAAAACAAAGAAAGGAGGAGAATGGAAAAAAGTGACAATAGGAGCAAGAACTCGTTATTATAAAAAAGATGGAAATTTAAAAAACCCATTAATAACCCCTTTTAAAGGTAGCCCGAAGGTTTTTAAATACTCAGATTCAAAAAATATCAATTTTGCTTTATATGAAGATACTTCAAGAGAGTATTTCAATCCAGAGGCTTTTGCTACTTTAATTGGAGCGTTGGCAGAGGTTAATTATGTAGATGTTGTTTCTAATGGTTCAGTTGCAACAGATGGTACGGGAGCTTATAGTGTTAGCCATTTTAATGGGTTTAATATGGATTTTAAATATTTAAGAAAAGATAAGAAAAGGGCTAAAATAGATAAAGATTCAAAAGGTAATAAAATTCCAGTAATTTATGTAAATAATAAAGATTTAGATATTGAAAGACAAAATACTTTTTTAGATGCTTTACATAAGTTTGGATGGGGGGATACCATTAAAAATCTATCAAATAAAACACATGAAAATAAAGATTTGAATCATTGTAAGTCAGATAAACATCATAAAGATCACTTACATATTCAAGGGCTTAAAATAAAATATAAAAAATGATGAAAAGTATATTTATTCTATCGTTTCTTTTTTTAACACAATGTACTACCAGTGTAAATAAAAAAGAAGATAAAGGGAACGCTAATAAAGAGGAAGTAAAGAAAAGTGATAATAAAAGTTTTGCTTATAAAGTAAAGTTTATAGAAAATAAAATTTTTGAAAATAACTGTGATAAAGATATTGTAGAAGAGCAAAATACTATTAAAAATATTGAATACTATATTCAATTAAATACTGATAGTTTAAATGTTCTAAGTCCTGATGAAGATAGATTATTATATAAAACAACAATAGAAAAAATAAATAGTTCAACTAAAAAGTATCAGCCTTCTTATTATTATTTTTTGTTAGAAAATAAAGATGAAGACATTAAAAGGACTTTTTTTTCAGAAAACTATCTATATGAAAGAGTAAAATCTAATTATAAAGAGATTGACTTTTTTATACTGTTAAATAAAATATTTGATGAAACTATAGAAGGAGACATTAGTCCTATAGGTTACAATTTAGAATTACTCACTTATAATAACATTCAGAATAAATTAATAGATAGAGTAAGGTTGGTTACATCTGGGATTGGGTTAGAAGATGTTTCTTATCATGAGTGTTTTACAATAGATTCTAATAATATTATTGTTTATAGTTATAATTCAATGGAGGATGAATCTATATTTATAAGAAGAGAAATAATGTTAAAAGATGATGGAATGTTTCATGAAAATAAAGCAGAAGTAGAAGTTTCCAACTAGGAGAGGAGTTAGAGTCTTGAATATTTTAGATTAGTAAAAAACTAAAATAGATTTCAATATGAAATACACTAAATTAATTATTCTGTTACTATTTATAAGTCTTACAAATTGTAAAATAACAACAAAAGAGGGTAATGATATAGTACAAGGAAAGAAAGAAATACAATTAGTAAATGTAGATAGAAATGACTCCAAAAGTAATACAGAGAAAGACATTTTAGGGAATACAAGAAATACAAAAAAAACTAGAGTTTGATATTAAAGAGGTCTTGAACAAGGATATGATAGGACTATCCTTTAATGAGGAAGAGAATGAGGTTTTGAAAAAATATTCGTATGATGTTTCAGGAGCTTGTTATTCTTGTGATATAGCTAATATTAAATTTAATTATAAGGAATTAACCTTAACTAATATTTGTGAAGATTCGGAGGAGAAAGTTTTTAAGGTTGAAGGTATAGTTAAAAAAGGAAGAGCTTATGAGATATTCTTTATTCAAGAAAACAAAAAAATAAGATTATTTATAACTAAAATAGAAGAAGTCCCGATTTATGGTGTTCAGTTAGATGCAAGTTTTCAAGAAATAGATAACTTTCAAATCAATAAATTTTATATAATTAAAAAGAACTTAAAAAAGCTAGAGATTCATGATTGTGGGGAGTTTGAAGGATAGAAATGAAATACATAAAAATAATATTAATCTTAATCATTATATTTTCTTGTAAAAGAAATGTAAAGGAAAAAATATCAAGAGAAAATCTTAAAACTAAAGAAGTTGTAGATGAGAAACAAGTTTTAACTTCTGAAAATGGAAATTATAAATTACCAGAATATTATAATAGAACTTCAAAACTAGGTATAGGATTAGTTAAGACTAAGAAAGATACTTTGTTTTTTAAAAATAGTATTAATAGTTCTTTTCAAAAAGAAAGTATTTATAAGCCTAAATCGATTATTCCAATCTTTTTTAAACCAGATTATAATATTTTTTATACGGTATGTGTCGAAAAAATTAATAAAACGTATAAGATTTTATCAGCGAATTCGAAATATTTTTTTGTTCAAGAAAGAGATTTTGAATTTATTTCTTGGGAAAACTTTTTAATAGAAACAGTAGGGATAGAAAATATGGATTGGGGTAAAAACCCTTTAAGAGAAAAACCTAATTCTAGCTCAATTAAATTACCAGTTAAATCAGAAAATGATTTTGTTATAAATGAAACTCAGGGAGACTGGATTGAAGTAGAAAACGAAGACAAAGATAGAGGGTGGATAAAATGGAGAGAAAATGAAAAACTTCTAATTGAAATATATCTATTAATGTAATCATTAGAATAACGAGAATCTTTGATTGATGGCTTTAATCTTCCGCTCATGATGAAATTAATTGCTGTGATAAATATAAAAAGACATTATGATTCAAGACTATGACAAAAAGTTCATTAAAGAGAAAAAGTAGTTTAATAATACTACTTTTGATAGTTTTTATCTCATGTAAACAAAATAATAAAAGTTTCTCAACTAGAGAAAATATAAAAAATGATACCCTTTTCTTTAAAACAGACAATATTTATGGGGATGAATGGTTGTTTTCTGATAGAGAAAGAGCAAATATTTGTAGAGTTTCTTCAAGAATAAATGATACTCTATTTGAGGCTAAACATTTTATCATAAAAAGTAATAAGCTTTTATCAAAAGGGAGACTTCGAAATATTGAAGGGGCTACACCTTTAAGTTCTAGTTATGAAGGTACTTGGTTTTATTATGGAGATGCAGATATTGGATTATATAAAGTAGGAAATTATAAGAAAGGAATAAAAGAAGGGAGTTGGTATGTGCCTTATGAAGATACCATTCCTGAAATATTTTATTATGAGAATGATAATATTATAGAGTATAATGATAGTATTGAGATTTTTGATGATGGAAAAAAAATAATAGCGAAGGGAAAAGGTGTAAGTAGTAGTGGTTTGCCTAAGAATACATGGTGGTTTTATTTTTTTAATTCTAATATTAAGTCACAAAGAGTTTTTTCAGAAGAAGGCGATAAGGTAAAAGTAGTTTACAGAGACTTTGAAATTACAACTAATAAACTAATTGAAGAAGGAAGTTTTGAAGAGGAGAGATAAGTTAAAAACTACTTAAAAAAGTAACAATGAAACGAATTACATTTTTAATCCTCTCAATATTATTAGTATTATCTTGTAAAAATAATACGTCTACCTCAAAACAAATAGTTAAGCCAAAAATAGAAGAGAATGACTTAATAAAAAACGAAAAAAAGTATGAAAGTAATTGTTTTGAAATTACAAATAGGTTCTTACCACTTCCTATTAAGGGGGGTGATGAGCTAATGACCTTATTAATTGAAAACGATATTGAGTCAGTTGAATATAATTGTGATTTTGATGAAGTTCTAATAAAAAAACTATGTAATACAGATAGTAAGTCATTGTATTTTCTACCTAAAAATGAAAAATTCACTCTTGCTATCTTATCAGATGAGTGCGGAGATAATAATCATTATTTACTATTGTCGTTTAAAAATACTGAATTAGTAGACTACATATCGGTTTACCAGTATTATGAAGAAATGGAAGAGGAGTCTAAGAGAATTATTACTGATTTTAAAGTTACTGAAGACTTTAAAATATCAGTTTGTAAAAAGAAGTTTAAGGGAAGAGATCTTAAATCTGAAATAAAAAAAATGTATGAAATTAACTCTTCAGGAAAGTTTATAGAAATATAGAGTATAAAATTGTTGTTTAAATATAAATACATATCATTTTATATAATAATACTGCATTTTTTTATTAATTGTAAATTAGGAGAAGGACAAACAAATTTAAAATCACCTGATAATATAAATGCTACTATTGAAAATGACTCTATAATAAATATAGATAAAAAGAAGAATGATTTTCAAAAATGTATTGGGAGTATACCTAACTATAGTAAAATTAAACTAGAAAAAAGTATAAGAAATTATACAAGAGAGGATGATTCAGGGTACTTTTTAAAAAAAGATAGCTTAAATATTTATGATAAATGTGTTCATTCTTTTTTTAATAGTAATAAAACAGAACATGATAACGGTAACTTTTTTTATAATATAACAGAGAAAAAGTACTATCCTTTCTTTAAACAGGTAAAAGATGATTACATTACCATAGGAAGTTTTGTCCAATATTATGGAGAAAATGATATTCCAGGAGTTAGTTTTCAGTTAAACATATTTAACCACGATGGAGAACAAATAGATTATTTAATTGTTTATAATCGTTTTAGTTTTGAATTGGTTTTAAAGTACGATTTTATATTTAATGATAAATTATCTGAGATAATAATAGATAAAATAGAAGAAAATTGGCTGTTCTTAGATGAAGAAGGAGAAATAATAGGTGAAAGAGATACTCCAAAAGTAAAAAAAGAAAAAGAGACTTATAAAATTAGTAGTTCAGGATTCATTAAGTAAAATAGCAAAAATAAAAGCAGACAATGACTTAATCAGCAATACAATTTATGTGGGAAAAACTCTAAATATTGGCTCACAACCTAAAAAAGAAAAAACAGGAAATAAAGTGACTTTTAAAAAGTTAAAGTCAGCAAATTTAGGTGATGAAGTTTATGTAGTTGTAAAAACATTAAACTTAGCAAATAAAAAAGTTAGGCTAAATGTAAAGCAAGGAAAAGGGGAGAAGACAAAACTAGAAACTAAAGAAAAAGGTTTAATGTTACAGCATGATAAAGGTACAACTACAGAAGCTGAAGCAGTAGTTGGAGCTTATGCAAAAGATAATAAAATAACCAACAAAACTGATTTTAAAGATTGGGCAATTTTTAAAATAATCTTAGGGGATAAAGATACCAGAAGAGAAAAAGAAGAGTTAGATAAGCTTAAGGATAAAAAGGCATTTATGCACTTATTAGTTGATGCCCACACTCCTAATGATATAAAGGTAGTGTATAATGGAAGAAATCCTGATAAAAACGGAGAACCAGATAAAAGAACTACTCCTAAGTATTGGCTTGATATAGATGGTAAATGGTTTGAGTTGGGGAAACAACAAAGAGCTCCCTGGATGGAGTTTGCAGAACAAGAATATGAAACCTTTAAAGGTATAAATGAAAATAAATCACCATTAAAAGAACGAATCAAAGATTATTATCATAAAAGTACAACATTAGGGAAGTCGCATTACGGAAAGAAAACAGAGTGGACAGATGTAGTATCATGGTGTGCTTCTTTTGTAAATTGGTGCTTTGAACAAACTAAAAACTATAAAGGAACTAATGAAAGTAAAGGAGGAAGTTATAATTCATTAGCCTTTGATTGGACACCAAAAAATTGGGAGAATGGAGAATAATGCGAAGCTTTTTATGGAGCAGTAATAACATTAAAGTATTCCCATACAGCTTTTATAGTTGGTAAAAACACAAAAAAGAATAAGTATGTTTATTTAGGAGGGAATCAAGGAGGTAAGAGTTCAGGAGAACAACAGATTAGGTATGGTACTGTGACTATTGGTAAAGAAAAATCGATATCAAAACCCAAAAATTATAAAGTCACAGATGAAGAAAAAAAGCTTAAAGAAATGACTGTAAATGCAGATGGTTCATTTAAAACAACAAGATAAATATATTATGAAACTCCTATTGTTAATTTTGATTTTTACATTTTTTTCTTGTGGAAAGAAAGGAAAAGAGAGTATAGAAGTTAAAACTTCAAAACAAGTTGAAATAGAAAGTTCTATCGAAAGAAAAACAAATAAGAATAATTCAGATTGTTTTCAAAGTAAGGATAGTGTAAAAATATCTTCTCTTTTGCTAAAATTTAGTAAAGAATATTTAAAAAAGGATATGTCTGAATACTTATCTGAAAATTACATAGAAACATTTGAAAAGTTTCCCAATGAACTTTTTGAACAGGCTTTAAAAAATGATGCTAAGCCAACCTTTGAAATAAAAGAAGATGATGTTGACTGTAACCTATTACCCGTTTATTATAATTATATGATTAAGATTATAGGTGATGGAGAAGAATATTCTAGTGAAAGCACATTGATTTTTTATTTTATTAAAACAAAAGAGGGAGAGATTTTATTGGAAGGTATGGGGGCAGCTGGTTAATTGTACTATTGCATAGTATGACCTTTGCTTTAAAGTAAGTTAGGGTAACTTTTTATAAAAATTCTAAAATACTTATTTAGGTACAAAATAGGTGTATTATTTTATTACTCACTTAACTAAAGGGTAGACAACTAAACTCGAACATTTTTTAATTTTACACAAGTATATTATTAGTAATTGCTGTCAGTCAATATAAAAAACTTACTACTTTTGTGTAACTGCTAAAAAGAAGAATAAATCTAACATTCTTATATTTTGAAGAAGAAAAAAGAGCTACTATAAAATTACAATATGGTAGTAACCAAATTAAAATTTAATACAACTCTTTCTTCATTATAATTATAAACGTGTTAGTAGCAGTTTTTCAATTAAATTTATATGTATGATTTTTAAACTGATATTTAGAAAAAAATTAAAAGAATTAAAAAAGAAAGAACAAGGAATAGAGCTAGAAAGAAACCGTTTAAAAAAAGTTAAGTATTTATTAGATGAACGAGTAGGTGAAGAAGTAAAATGTGTAATAGAAACAACTAATAAAGGTGTAGAAGTGTTAGTAGCAATAAACTCTAAAGAAAACGAAATAGAAGTTTTTGATATTGATACTATGAACACGCCTCCAGTTAAAGAATCTGGGTTATGGGTGAAGATGTGGGACAAAATGAGAAGTAAAGAAGTTTTTTTACAAGATAGAAATGGAAAAAACAAGGGCTTCGAAGAAGTTGCAATGATGCATTTATTTAACTTGATTGATAAAGCCACAAAAGAAAAAGTTAGTTGGAAAGTAAAAGATATTAAAGATTATAATGATAAAGATAAACTCATTACTTTATATGAAAATATGGGGTTTAAAATAAAACACTTTTCAAAAGCCCAATAATTTTAAAGAGCGTAAAGTCAATTTAATCAGTAGTAGTCTTTGTTTAGCTAAGATTGTTAAGGTTTCTTGAGAAAATACTTTAAGAAAAGTAACAATTTATTTACATAAAAATTTGGTAGTAAGAAAACTATAGTATAAATTTACACCACACAAGGCAATATTTGTTATCTTCTTTCTTCTTTTAGAATGGCGCCAAAAATAAAAAAAGAGAAGGTTTTATATTGTTTAAAGCTTTCTCTTTTTTTATTGAGAAAGCTCTAAAAAGTATTTTAAAATTAATTATTAAACCCAAAAAAAAGAAACTATGGGATCATTTAGAGCAAGTTTCGAATTCGCAGGAAAAGAATTCGACGTATTAGAAGCTGAGTACAGCTTAAACAGAAACACAGACACAAAAGGTAAGCCATCTTCAAGTGTAAACGGAGGAAGAGTTACTTTAACTATTGAATCTACATCAGATACTTCTGTTATCGAGGCAATGGTAAATAGCCAGTTTAAGTCTGTAGATGGAAAAATTGTTTTCAAGAAAACAGATGAAGATTCAAAAATGAAAGAAGTAGAATTTAAAAACGCTTACATCGTTTACTTCAAAGAAGAATTAGATGTAAACAACGAAATTCCAATGAAATTAACAGTTACTTTCTCAGCTGAAGAATTATTAATTGGTAACGCAAACTTAGATAACCGTTGGCCAGTAGCTTAATGAGAAGGACTAAATAACATTTAGTTTTATATAATTTATTTATTAAAGACCTTCTCTTTATTACAAAGGAAGGTCTTTTTTTGTTTAAAAAATAGCATTGAAAATTATTCTAACAAAGAAAAAATACCCCCATGCATAAGATAAAAGAAGAAGCATTAGATAAACAAATTACTATAGATGGTAATTTTGTAAAGAGCTATAAAACAATTACAATAAACCAATTCTTATACCAGCACCATACTTTTGAAGTCGTGGTAGACATAGAAACTGTAGAAGAAGCAGGAAGTTACACCTTGGAAAAATCAAAAGAATGGTTAGGAAAACAATTAACAACTAACGTTTCTGGTAAAGCATTTATAGGTGTTGTGTTAGATGTGTCAATGCGCCATAATGAAATAGGTTTACACGGTGAATTAATACTTAAAGGATTATCTCAAACAGTTTTACTAGAAAATGGAAAACAACAGAAATCTTGGCTAGAAAAAGATTTGGCAAGTATTATTTCAGAGATCATGGATACTACCGCTATAAAAAACAAGATTAATCCAGCATACACTTCAGTAATTCCTTACCAATGCCAATACGCAGAGAGCGATTATAAGTACCTACAAAGATTAGCATATCAGTATAATGAATGGTTTTATTTTGATGGAGTAGACGTTATTTTTGGAAAGCCAGAATCACAAGGTCAAAAACCAATAGAGCTAGAATACAGTAAAGACTTAAAAGAGCTACAAATAAAAACGAAAACGTATAATCCTACTTTAGCAACTTATAGTTACGATTCATTAAATGATCAGTTTTTTGAAGGAGATTTAAAAGTAACTAACGAAGGATTAAACGATTTAGCAAATACAGCACTTAAAGCATCAGAACAAGTTTATAAAGAAGTAAAAGACTTTGGTGTAAGTGATGTGTTTTTACAAGACAAATCATCATTAGATGAGTATTTACAAAAACGATTACAAGGGTTAAGTGCAGGAGGTAATGTGCTTAAAGCAAGTGGAGGAGCGAAAGGACTAAGTTTAGGGAGCGTAATTAAAGTAAGTGCAGCAAAGTATGACGAAGGAAAATATACTGTAAAACAGTATGGAGAATATATTATAACACAAATAAGCCACTTTGCAGATGTAGGAGGAGCATATTCTAATACTTTTGAGGCAATTCCAGCAAACACAAAAAGCTTACCATTAAACGAAAATATAGCACCAGCTGTAGCTAATAATCAAGTAGCAAAAGTAGTAAGTAATAAAGACCCAGAAAGTAAAGGGCGTGTACAAGTTCAGTTTTACTGGCAAGAAGCTATTGGAGCAAAAACAGATTTTATTCGTGTAATGACCCCAGATGCAGGGAGCAGTGATCTTACTAAAACTAATAGAGGTTTTGTTTTTATTCCAGAAGTAGGAGACCAAGTAATGGTAGGTTTTGAGCATAACGACCCTAACCGTCCCTTTGTAATGGGAAGTATGTTTACAGGTAAAAATGGAGCAGGTGGAGATGAAGAAAATGTAAGAAAGAGTATTATTACGCGAGGTGGACACACTATTGAGTTAGATGACACAAAAGATAAAGAGAAAATAACCATAAAAGACAAAGACGGAAGTATCATAACCTTTGATACTAAAGAAAAATCATTGTTTGTTCAGTCTGCTGAAACTATGGAGTTTTCTGCAAAAAATGTAAAAATAATTGCTGAAGAAAATATCGAACTACAAGCAAAAGGAGAAATAAAAACAGCATCAGAAAAAGACACTTCAATTTTATCTCAAGGAGCAATTAAAGCTCAGGCAGATAAAGACGCTAGTATTACAAGTAGTGCAAATGTAGCCATTGAAGCAAGTAGTAAAGCTACTATTAAAGGGCAAAACACAACTATTGAAGGTCAAGCGGCAGCCGAGTTAAAAGGACAACAAACAAAAGTACAAGGGCAAATGACTGTTGTACAAGGAGCAAGCGGTAAGTTTGATATAATGTAATCTTTTTAAAAACTAAAACATATGCCAGGACCAGTAGCAACAGTAGGTAGTATGCATGTATGTCCTATGTGTAGTGGAACCACTCCTCATGTTGGAGGACCAATAGCACAAGGAGAAACAAATGTATTAGCCAATGGTAAACCCGTAGCCACCATAGGTAGTATGTGTACCTGTGTAGGACCACCAGATACCATAGCACAAGGGTTTCCTAATATTTTAATTAATGGAAAACCTGTAGCATGTTTGGGAGACCTAACAGCCCACGGAGGAACAATAACAGCAGGAGAAGCTAATATTATAGTGGGTAGTGCTGCGCCAGTTCCTTCAGTTAATATGCCTGTAAACAAGATACCATTTCCAAAAATTAGTATTGTGGATAGGTTAGCTCACAATAGTAAAATAAAAGAAGCGGAAGAAAATCAAGAAAAGCTAAAAGAAGAAGAGCAAGGAGAACCGCGAATTTATAACTTACAATGGCTAAAAGAGAAGAATATAATACGGAAGTCAAAAGTGTTAAAAGAAGTAACACTTCGAGCTTATGTGTATAATATACCAGATGGAGAAAGTATTACGTTTAAAGTAAAGAAACCTGTTGAAACTACTGATGAAAATGGTAGTACAACCACAAATGAAGAAGAAGTGGTTGAACTAACAGGTACGGTACAAGATAAAAAAGTAGAAGTTACTTGGGAAGTTGAAGATGCTTCGGAAGAAAAGGAAAGTACCAATAATGAAGGTAGTAATTCAAATTCTAATACAAAAGAAGCGTGTAATTCAACACCATCACCTAGTAATCTAATAGTACCAGCTTCTGAAGAAGAAAAAAAAGACCGTTTTGTTGAAGTAGAAAAAGGAGAGGTTAAAAAAGGTAGTTGGATTATAGAAGAAGGAAACACAATTATTGTTAATAGGAATGGAAATAGAGCATATGATTGGGAGTATGCAGATGTTCCCAGTGAAGCTAAAATGAAGAAAAATGGGATGTCAGATCATGATATTTTTAATGTGAAGTTAACAAAATCTTACCCAGAAGCATATTTAAAAGCAGAAATGAAAGTTACTCTTTGGTTGTTTTCTGATCTGGAAGATGGTTTTGGAGAAAATGGAATACAATTAGCTAATCACTTTTTTTCTGGAGGAGGAAAAGATTTTGAATTTAATCAAAATTCAAACCCTTCAAAAGAAATACGTGATTCAAAAAGGTTTAAGTCTTTTTTGTCATCTTTAAAAAAGGAACTTAAAGAGAAATATAATAAAGATGGTGTTATAGATAATGATTCTACAAAGAATACATCTTATAAAATAAAAACTTCACTTCCTTACTATGGAGTATCATCATCATTAAACCCAAATATGAATGAAGCAGCAACATTTATTGGAGGTATTCAAGGTTGTTTGGCAAAATATAGAGTGTTAAAAAATGAAAAGACCAATGAAGTAAAAGTTGAAATAGATAGGGTGATATTTCTTGATACTTTTGGAGCAGGATGGGAAGATGGAGGAGCTAATGGTATGGCTAAGCAATGGGTGCCAGGTTTGGTGGCAATGTTCTGTTTACAACATTTTAAAAATGTAAATAATCCTGAAAAGTATAGACCTTTTACAGTGTTTGTAGATATTAAACCTTCGGAATCATGAATTTAATTTTTCTTTCTCTAGTTGTTATTGTTGTAATTTTCATTCTTTTTTTTATTAAAAAAAAGAAGTCAATAAAAATCGTACTGTCTCTTTTGTTACTTTCAACTGCTTTTTGGGTATATCTTTTAAGTGAGAGGGAAGTAAAAAATAAAAACTCAACTTTTGAAATAAAACATGTTACAATAAATGATTATTATGCAGATTATGTATTTAACTTTAAAGGCAACTCTGATCAAATAGAAAGCATATTTAATTATGTTTATGATGACATAAAAAATAGAAAACTAAAACAAAAAAAGAAAGTCCAAGAGAAGATTATATCGGGAAGTGCAATGGCGGATAAGTCAGCTAAAAATGTAGTTAATAAAGCTTCAGTAACTAAAGAAGAAATAGAATCAAGCTTTTTTGATTATGAGCTTTTAAGGCCTGTTGAAAATGCAAACCCCAATGATAGAGAGAACTTAATATTTAAGTTTATAATAGATAAGGAAAAAGGAGATATAGAAAGTATTATATCAAAATTTACGAATACGGAGATAAAAAAAGAGGAGTATAAAATTGAATCAGTAAATGATACTTTATCTAACATATATTTAGAAGATACATTATTAAATTATAATTCATTTTCTAAAAGCTTAGAGTTGGCAAAAAAGAACAAATCTCACTTTACTTCGAATATTTACAATTACGATGTTTTATGCAAAAACAAATTTATTTTCAGAATAAAATATTTTGAAAGAGGAAAACATCTTAAAGTACTTTTTAAAAACAAAAATTAAAAAATGGCTAACGATATTTTAGAAAAAAACCAACTAACAGAATATAATGAGGTAGTTGCTAGGTATTTTTTTGAATGTACAGGAGGTGGTGTTACGGAACCTGTAAAGAGTCCAGAAAAAGAAGCTTTAAAACCGGGTATTCGTTTACATTTTTTACGTTATGGTTTATTTGATAGGAATTCAGAAAACCAAACAGAAGAAGATGTAAATGCACCTAAATATAACGATCCGAGAATAACCAAAGGTGTTTTAATACAAGATGATAAAGCAGTATGTAAAAATGTAGCTACTTGTAATTCTAATACCCAGAATACAAATGCAGCAGAAAACAGTACGCTTGAGTTAGAAGAAGTAGAGGTGTTGTCACTAAAAGAATTGCCTCAAATTAATAATTTTTATGTAGCCCGAACTGCTCTAAATAAAGGATATATTTATCTAATTAACGATGAAGATCAAGACGATTACCACGAACTATATGTTGATGAAAGTGGACAGCTACAGCATATTATATGGGCATACAACAAAGATGAAAAAGGAAACTATAAAGATATTCGAAAACCATCTGGAGACAAGAGTGAATATAAGTTAATAATAGAACCAGGAAAAAAATATTGGGTAGCATACTCTCCTGTACAATGGAGTAGAGATTATCATAATGAGCTGAATACGGATGCTAATAAGCGTAAAGAACGTATGAAGTTGATAGACTGTAGTGGTATAAAAAAAGGAGAAGAAGAAAAACATGAAAATGTTATACCATTTACAAACGTAAGAGCAACGTTTCCTGGTAATCATCCAAGGGCAGGTGCACTTGAAAAAATGCTAGATTCAATATTATCAGATGAAAAGAAGCAAGATGAAAAAGGAGATAATGAGGTTTTTGAAGATATGTTTGTTACGTTGCACGACCCTGTAGGTTGTGCAAATGATGTAGGAGTAGAGTTAGCTGATAAAATAGCAGATTTAGAAGCTTTAGTAGAGTCGTTAGGTACTGGTAAAGAACCTGTTGAAATAAAAAAAGATATTCTTGAAGGAAAACCAAAACAAGAAATAAAGAAAGGTTCAAGAGAGGAACAAATATCTACATTATTAGCAACAGCATTAACAACCTATCAATTAGTGTATAATGATAAAGAAATGATTACCGATTATGATGGAGGAGAAAGTGGTAGCGGACCAAAATTTACAGGCATAAACATTGGGGCAACTCCAATGATATATTGGGATGGCAATGGTATCTTGCAACAAAAATTAATAGACATACTAGCTGTAAAAGAACGTAAAAAAATACGTGAATCAATTGTGAGTTATCGACACGATTTTACAATTATTTTAGGTAGTGATTATTATACGCAATATTTTGAAGATTTTAATGAAAATGGTTTTATAGGACTGTTAGAAGGAAAGCATATTACTACATCTCATATGCGTTTATTAAGTATTGCTCCAGGGGGTATAGATCATTATCTAGACTTAAAAAAACATCGTGATAACTACAAAGGAGAACTGAAAAATAAAAACAAAGAAGCTAAAGAATTCTACATAAAATACGTAAAAGGGAGTAATAAAAAAGTACACGAAGTTTTAGAAAAAGAGTTAAATCTCGATTTTTTTGATGAAAATGAAAATGTTTTAAATAACAGTTTGTTAACTGATTTAGCTAACAAAGTAGCAGGACATGTTAGTAATGGTTTAGAAGCTTATGTAGGGCTTAGTAATGCAAAAAAAATAAACTTAAACCTTACTTTTGATAGACTCAAGGTGCTTACGCATAAAGGCAAACCAGTTTTTCAAACACGAACAAGAACTCTTGAGGCTTTATTAAAACAAAATGGAGCCACTTTAGATGAAAGTGTAAAGTTGGTAGACTTTAAAAAAGGACATCGAATAGCTAAAATATTAGACGTAGAAGAAATATATTTGGTAAATGAGTATAACCCCAAAGGAAAAAACACCTTAAATGTACCAGCAAAAATACCTGCAAAAAAAACAAAAGCTCAAGTGCAAGGAGCCCAACGGGTATTAAACAATATTCATTTTGCTAAAGGCTTATATTACTTGCAAATTTTAAATATATCTTCTGCAACTTATCAGGTGTATGAAAACAAAGGGTCTTATAAAAGTATAGCAAATTTGGTGGGTATTGGATCTGAGTTGACAGGAGCCTTTTTAAATGTGAAAAAAATAAACGCAGTAGCATTAAATAGAGAAAGCAAGGTGGTTAGTAGCCTTGGTAATAGAGCAAAATTTTTTAATAAGGTAGGAGCAGGATTTACAGCAGCTGTATGTTTTTGGGAGGCCATTGATGCTTTTAGTGACAACGATAACGATGCGGCTTTTATGTGGGTAGGCGCAGGAGCGTTGTTTACAACGAGTATCTTTGTGTTAGGACCCGCCGGTTGGGTCATTGGTGGGGTAGCCATAGGTTTGGTGTACTTAGCAAACTATTTTAAAGATACACCACTTGAGCGATATTTTAAGCATTATTGGTTAAGTGATAGGGTTGCTTTATCAAGAAATAATAATGAAGCTCCTTGGCAATATATCAACAGGGTGTATGAAAATCGCAGCACATTAATAAAGGATAGAGAAGAATATAAAGATTGGAAAGATTTACGTGTTTGTCATCAACAACTGTTAGATTTAATGGTGTGCAGTGCAATGTTTGTAAAAGAAATTAAATTAAGTTCAGAAAGGGCAATTAGTATAGGTGGAGAAGATGGTAGAGCTGGTGCTTCTTTTGCTACAAGCGATGTAAGTAAGGTAACCATACAAACAAGTTTTCGCCAATTTTTGTGGTTTAAAGACCAATTGCAGTATAAAGTTTTTTTGGTTAATACTAGAACAGGAAGTTATGAAGAAATAGCTGAAGAAGAATTAAGAGGAGAAGTTAATTTAGAAGAAGATAACAAAGGTAAAATAATAGCCACAAACACCACTATTAATATCCCTAACAGAGTTCACAGAAAAAGACATAACAATCAAACTACTATTTTTCAGTTGTTGTTTATTTGTAAGTTAACAATAGATGAAGAAACAAATAAGTATTACCCTCATACGTATGTGGGGGAGGAACGTTTTATGGGAATAAAAATAAAACTGTTTGAAAGCAAAGTTACAGGCACTAAAAATATGGATGGTTTGTTATTTAAACCGCAACCAACAGAATATAAAGGGTTTTATTATAAAAATGTAAAGGTGGATACGCTTAATAATTTATTAGTGTGGGCAAAAGATCTGATATTGAATATATAATTTATGGCAAAAATTAAAAAAAGGTACGGTAAATGGGGTGGATATTTAGAGAAGCTTATTTATGAAAAACCGAAACGAAAGGTAGAAAAAGAGAAAGTAAACGATCCTGATTATTATGTAAGAGTAGATAATCAGTTTTTTATAATGAATAATGGTCTTATTGGTAATATATATATATATACAGGATTGGCAGGGTATTTCTTTGTGTTATTTACTGTTGTAGTAAGGCTGTTTTTCAATAAGAGTCTTAGTTTTATTTTCTTGTTTTTATTATTTTTGTTAGGTACTTTTTTTATAGTATATCATTATACTCGCCCCAAAAAAGAGCTAGTATTAAATCGTTTAGAAGGGCTTATAACTATACCAAACACATTATATTTTAAACCATATACAATGCCTTTTAAAGACGCTTTAGCAGCATGGTCAGTAAAAAATTCTGGTATCAACCCTACAGGTCCAAGTTTGTCTCTTCTTCACCCAAATGGGTTTACAAGTACAGATGTTATGGGACATGAAGTAATAGAAGATTGGAGTTTTATAGTTTGGTACATGGATAAAAATAGACCGTTACCACCAGGAAGTGCTTTTGATGAGTACAGACAAGCGGATTTTGAACGAAGAAAAGCAGCAGGTTTTCCTATGCCTTTATACCCAAGTAGTATACCAACACCCGAAGCTACGCCAGAACAACAAGCAGAACGTAAACGTATTGGAGGATGGTAGATTTTACCCGAAAAATAACCCATGAAGAATATAAAAACGTAGAAAAACTTAAAAAATATTACCATCGAGTTGTAAAAAAAATACATACAAAACCAAGAAATTTTAAGAAAAGAAATTACAAGAAATCACAATATAGATTAGTAGATGATAATTTTGTAGCTAGTAAATCTGGAAGTATAGCTACTCCTCAAATAGGTGGGGGTGTGTCTTTGTTATTATTATTAGGAACATTATGGTATCTTATCAGAGATGGATTGAATAATGAAATTTTATTTTTTATGATATTATCAGCTTTTTTAACTATCTTTTTTGTAATCTATGGTTTTACAATGCCTAAAAAGGAACATATTTTAAATCGTAAAGATGGTTTAATCACGATGACAGGCTTTTTTTGGCAAAAAAATATCACGATGCTATTTGAAAAAGTAGAGTTTGCCTATAGCACTGGTGGTGAAGATGGTGTAGGTGGATTTATGTTACAAACTATTCGCCCAAATAAGTGGAAAACATTTGATATTTATACAATATTTGGAGGAGATTGTTATGAGGACATGTCTTTTATAACATGGTATATGGATAAAAACCGTCCACTACCTCCTGGAGATGCTTTTGATCCATATCGTCAACAAGATTTTGAACGTAGAAAAGCAGAAGGGTTCCCAAAACCCCTATATCCAAGCAAAATTTCCACGCCCGAAGCTACAAAAGAACAACAAGCAGAACGTAAACGTATTGGTGGATGGTAAACTATACTTAGATAAATAACAGCTTTAATGGAGTACTTATCAAAGATAGTTAAAGAGAAACCACAAGAAACAACACAAAAAAGTGTAGAGAGCAATAAATATTTTATAGAGGAAGCTAATGACTTTTTTACAAAGAGAAAAGAACAGCGAGAGGTTGGATGTCTTGGATTATAGGTGTTTTTTTTATTTTGATGTCTTTTTTTGGGTTGATTTCTGATGATTTCTGGACAAGAACTATCATATTAATAACTTTTGGGATTCCAGGAGTTTTAACAGTTATTTATGGTTTTGTAGCTCCTATTAAATACTTAATTTTTGATAGGATGAATGGAGTTATAGTCATGCCTAGAAATTTTAGAAGTACAGTAACTATTCCTTTTAGTACAGGTTTTTCAAGGGTTAAACATATAAATTCTAGTCCAGGAGTTATTAGTGGTATGTTAGCTTTTGTGTCTAGTAAGAGTAAAGATAGAGTTGGAGGTTTATTAGCAGAGTATAACATAAATAACTATTGGTCATTTACTGTTTGGTATATGGATAAAAACCGCCCATTACCTCCAGGAGATGCTTTTGATCCATATCGTCAGCAAGACTTTGAACGAAGAAAAGCTGAGGGATTTCCGAAGCCTTTGTACCCAAGCAAAATATCAACGCCAGAGGCTACTAAAGAACAACAAGCAGAACGTAAACGTATAGGTGGATGGTAAAGAGATAAAATTAAGTAAGCTATGTTATGAGTTATTGTTTTACAAATAATTTTTAAAAGAGTAAAAGCCTAAGGTTATGAAATGTAAAGTTTTAAAAATTTGTACCTTTGCAAGGCATGAAGAAACATTTTTCTAAAATAACAGCTATAACCTTAGCACTAACAGTGTTGCTATCTACATTCTCTTTTAATGTAGAAAAACATTTTTGTGGTGATTTTTTAGTAGCTGTTTCTTATGTAGGAAGTGTAGCTAGCTGTGATGATGTAGAAGAGGATAGCTGTGAGAGTAAAATAAAAGAGCCATCGTGTTGTAAAGACGATGTAGAGCTTATAAAAGGGCAAACTCAAATTCAGAAATCATCTGTAGAAAAAATAACCTTTATAAAGGTTGCTACAGCGGTTACTTCATATGTTTTTAACAGTCTGTTATTTCAAGACTTAGAAAAACAAATTATTCCACATAAACAGTATGTACCACCTAAGTTATTTTTTGACATACAGGTGCTTCACGAAGTCTTTATCATATGATTTACAATTCTTACTTAAAAAATAAGAATTGTATAATATAGTATGATGAAATAAATAATGAAAAAAAACTTCATAATCAGTGTTTTTTTACTGATTTCTCTATCACTTTTTGCTCAAAAAGAGTTAAAAGGAGTAATAAAAGATAATAATAATTTAGAAATATTTGGGGCGAATGTATATTGGTTAAACACAAATACAGGAACGACCACCAATGAAACAGGAACTTTTAGTATTCCGTATAAAAAGGAGTATAAAAAATTAATAATAAGTTTTGTTGGTTATAAGACAGATACAATAAATGTTAGCAGTACAAAACCAATCAATCACTATTTAACAGAAAGTAATACGTTAAATGAGGTTGCAGTTTCTGCAAAAAAAAGTTCAACACAAAGGTCGTATTTACAAACACAAAACTTGGTAACTATTAATAGTGATGAGTTGTTAAAAGCCGCTTGTTGTAATCTGTCAGAAAGTTTTGAAACTAATCCGTCAATAGATGTTAATTTTTCTGATGCGTTAACAGGTACAAAACAAATTCAAATGTTAGGATTAACAAGTCCATATTTGTTAATTACTCAAGAAAATATCCCTTCAATTAGAGGAGCAGCACAAGCATTCGGATTAACATTTACACCTGGAACTTGGGTTGAAAGTATTCAAATAACAAAAGGAGCAGGAAGTGTTGTAAATGGTTTCGAAAGTATTTCAGGTCAAATAAATACAGAGCTAGTAAAACCATCTACCAATCATAAGTTTTACCTGAATGCTTATGGAGCTTTGGGAGGTAGGTTAGAGTTCAATACCCATTTCAATCAAAAAGTGAGCGAAAAGTGGCAAACAGGGTTGTATGTACATGGAAACTATAGAGGAGAAAAATTTGATAAAAACAAGGATAACTTTTTAGACAATCCATTAGCAGAACAAATTAATGTGATGAACCGTTGGCAATATACTGATGCCGAAAAAGGTTGGGTAAGTTTTATCAATTTTAGGTATTTAGACGATTCAAAACAAGTAGGAGAAGTTGGTTTTGATCCAGAAGTAGATAAAGGTTCAAATACTGTTTGGGGAAGTGAAATTAAAACCAAACGTTTTGACACTTCTGTAAAAGTAGGCTATGTGTTTCCAGATATGCCATTTCAAAATATGGGCTTTCAAGCGGCGTATAGTAACCATAAACAAGATTCGTATTTTGGATTGAGAGATTACAACATTCAGCATCAAAGCTTTTATAGCAGTTTTGTCTTTAGCTCTATTATTGGAGATACTCGTAATAAGTTTAAAACAGGTGCTAGCCTTACGTATGATAACTACGAAGAGTTTGTTAGTGAGCTGCTGTCTCCTAATTTTAATAGAAAAGAGAATTCTGTAGGAGCTTTTTTTGAATATGCTTATGACAATGCAGATAATCTTAGTGTTACAGCAGGTGTTCGATTAGACTTTCATAACTTGTTAGGAACTTTTGTAACACCAAGATTGCACATGCGTTATGTTCCTTGGGAAAGAGGAGTGTTAAGGGCTTCTGTAGGAAGAGGAAAACGAAGCGCGAATATTTTTGCAGAGAATCAACAACTTTTTGCTTCATCACGAGCAATAATTATTGATAATACAGGCGGAAATATTTATGGCTTAGACCCAGAAGAAGCTTGGAATTACGGAGTATCGTTTATACAAGGATATAAACTATTTGGTAGAAAAGGAGATGTAACATTCGATTTTTATCAAACAAATTTTTCAAATCAGGTGGTAGTCGATTGGGAGAATCCACAAGAAATTTCTTTTTATAATTTAGAAGGAAAGAGTATCGCAAATAGTTTTCAGGTAGAAATGAATCAAAATATAATCCCTTATTTTAATACTCGATTCTCTTATAAGTTTTATGATGTTTCTACAGATTATAAATCAGGAAACTTAGCAAAAACATTACAAGCAAAACATCGTTTTTTTGCTAATGTATCTTACGAAACTAAAACAGAAGAAAGCGATGCCAGTTGGAAGTTTGATGTAACTTATAACTGGATAGGAGAGCAACGACTACCTAATACAAACAACCAGTTACCAACATATTCAGATAGCTATAACTTATTAAACACGCAAATAACAAAAGTGTTTTCAAAAAAGTTTGAAATGTATGCTGGGGCTGAAAATATTACAAATTACAAACAAAAAAATCCTATACTGGGAAGTGATAATCCATTTGGTGCAAATTTTGATACTACTATTGTATATGCACCAGTTTTTGGAAGTAACTTCTATGCAGGGTTACGATTTAAAATAGATTAATTCAATAAATTAAAAATCAAGAACACATGAAAAATATATTTTTATTAGCAGTTGTTTTATTATTAAGCACATCAACATTTGCTCAGAAGAAGAATGCAAAAGTATCTTTTGAAGTAGACGGTGTTTGTATGATGTGTAAGCAGCGTATAGAAAAAGCAGCGTTAAAAACTAAAGGAGTGAAATTTGCAAAATGGGATGTGAATACTCACGAGTTAAGTTTAATTATTGATGAACGCAAAACAAGTACAGAAACAGTTAAAAAAACTATTGCTGGTGTAGGTCATGACACAAAAGAGTTTAAAGCAACAAAAGAAGCTTATGATAATTTACATGAGTGCTGTAAGTATCGTGATGAGGAAGTGCAAAAAGATCATAAAAAAACAAAGAAGTAATAAAAAAATCCCGAGTATTAACTCGGGATTTTTATGTTATAACATTTGTAAAGTGTTAATTTCTTGTTGTGTCAATTCACGCCATCTACCACGAGGTAAATTCTTTTTAGTTAAACCAGCAAAAATAACACGATCTAATTTTTTTACATGATATCCATAATGTTCAAAAATTTTACGAACAATACGGTTTCTACCAGAGTGAATTTCAATACCTACCTCAGTTTTCTTTTCACCCTCTACGTAAGAAACGGCATCAATAAAAACTTTTCTTCCCTCAATAATTACATCACCACGTAATTTTTCTAAATCAGCAATGGTTAATTTTTTATCTAAAGAAGCATGGTATAATTTACGAACGTTATGCTTAGGGTGCGTTAATTTTTTTGCTAATTCACCGTCATTAGTAAATAATAATAAACCAGTAGTATTTCTATCTAATCTTCCAACAGGGTAAATTCGTTCTCTAGTGGCGTTTCCTACTAATTCCATTACAGTTTTACGACCACGGTCATCTTCCATAGTAGTAATGTAATTTTTAGGTTTGTTTAATAAAACGTAACGTTTCTGCTCCATAGAAATTAAAGTTCCATCAAAACGAACTTCATCAGTAGGCTGCACTTTGTAACCCATTTCCGTAACTAATTTCCCGTTTACAGAAACACTTCCGTGTTCAATATACGTATCTGCTTCTCTACGAGAACAAATTCCTGAATTAGAGATAAATTTGTTCAAGCGAATTCCTGTATCCTCAGTTTTTTTCTGAGTAGGTTTATTGCTTTTTGGTTTTCTGAAATCTTTTTTGAATTGATTTTTTCCTTGAGGATTGCTGTTACGTCCAGCTTGTCGTCCTCTCGACGAGTTTTTTGAATTCATAATTAAATTTTAAAAGTTTGCAAATTTACGGTAATTATTTGGTTTTTAATCTAAAACCTCAACTACTTTATCTACAATTAAAGATTTATCGATAAATAACAAGCTAAAGACTCCTATTAATAACAAGACCTTTAAAATGTTGTGAGCTAATCTATATTGATTGTTTTTTGTTGATTCCCATGTGTAAAAACCAACAAATATTAAGGTAATGGCAGCTAAATAAAAATAATATTTCATGTATTCTATAGCAGGGTAGTTAAATAAAACTCCAATAGGTACTAAAGTTAATACCATTAATAAAATAATTAGTTTTTTAGTATTTCGTTCTCCATATTTAACAGGGAAAGTGTTGTAGTTATTAGCTATAGCTCCTTTAATATTTTCTAAATCCTTCATAAGTTCTCGAATCATGATGACTAGAAAAAGAAAGATTGCGTGTATGAAAATTACTTTTGAAAAATTTTTGTAGTGTACAAAAATTACAAAAAAAGGAAGTATGGTTAATACTGTGGCTGTTATTAATCCTATTAGTGGATGTTTTTTTAGTTTATGAGAGTAAAACCAAATGCCAAATATATATACAGAGAAAAAGAATGCTGCTCGCCATGAAACTAACCATCCGAAGAAAAAACCAATAAAATTTAGTGTAAAATATAACGTTAGTTTTGTTTCTTGCTTTACATAAGAATCTAAGCCTGTTTTTATAGGTCTGTTAATAATATCAGCTTTTTTATCGTAAAAATTATTGATGATATATCCGGAAGCAACTACACAAACGGTAGCAATAACTAAATAAAGTAAATGCCAATCAAAAACTACAGGTTTAACTGATTTTGCATCAGAGAAAATAAAAATAGCAGCCAAATATTGGGCTGCTATTAATACTAGAATGTTATAACCTCTTATGACAGATAAAAGGCTAAATATTTTTAAGAAAAATGTATTGTTTTTAAATGTACTCATAGTAGCATTTTAAAAGCGATACACTAATTCTAATTTATAATCTTTTAAACTGTTTTTTGCTTTTTCGTAATCTTCAGTAAATCCTAAGATGTAACCTCCACCACCAGAACCACAAAGCTTTAAATAGTAATCGTTGGTTTGTATACCTTTTTCCCATACTTTATGAAAAGCAGTAGGAATCATAGGTTTAAAGTTAGCTAATACTACTTTTGATAGTTTTTTCACGTTACCAAATAACGATTTTACGTTTCCTTGTAAAAAGTCTTCAATACAAGCATCTGTATGTGTTGCGAACTCTTCGCTAATCATTTTTCTGAAACCTTCGTTTTTCATCTTGTTCATAAAGATGTTTACCATTGGTTCAGTCTCCCCAATTTGCTCAGAATCTAATAAGAAAACAGCTCCTTTTCCTTCTTTTTGAGAAGGGATTCCTGCTGGTTCAATATGTTCTTTTGAATTGATTAAGATAGGTAAACTTAAATAAGAGTTTAAAGGATCTAACCCAGAGCTTTTTCCATGGAAAAAAGACTCCATCAATGAAAAAATTTGTTTTAAAGTTAAAAGCTTGTCTCTCGTTAGGTTTTCTAAAATTGTAATTTTATCATTAGCGTACTTATCGTAAATAGAAGCTACTAAAGCGCCAGAACTTCCAACTCCGTACCCTTGAGGTATTGAAGAATCGAAATACATTCCGTTATCAATATCACTTTTCAAAGAATCTAAATCAAAAGATACTAATTCAGAATTTAAGTTAGTCAAATAACTATAAAACTTCGCTAAGCTTTGATTTGACTTCTCAGCTTCTCCAGTTAAGTTTTTTGCAGATTTTAACGCTCCTTTATAAGAACTAAAAGGTATTGCTAATCCTTTAGAGTCTTTGATAATTCCATACTCTCCAAAGAGTAATATTTTTGCGTAAAATAAGGGTCCTTTCATAGGTGTTTTAATTACGGTGCAAACATACAAGTAAAACTACTAGTTTACAAACTAGTACACGTTTTTGTAAAAAGTTTTCCAAACGCCCACTTTTTCGTTATCGCGATATTTACCTTTTGTTTCTATTTTACCATTCTTATAAAAAGTTTTCCATATACCTTCTCTTTCACCTTCTTCATACTTTCCTTCCTCTTTTAACTCACCAGATTCATAGTATACCTTTCGAATTCCGTGAAGTTTTCCGTTTTTGTAATTGGCTCTATGAAAAGGTTTGCCATTGGTATGGTAATATAGTACCAAACCATCAAATTCTTCTTGGTTAGGAGTTTTCACAGTACTAAAACCCTCCATTTGTACTTGACCATTTTTGTAGTAATCTACAATCCAAAAGCCGTCATTCATTCTTTTAGGAGCAGGTCTATAAAACTCATGCTCTCCTTTAGTTGTTTCTTGCCAGTTTTTATCAAACCAAATAGTATCTTGTGCATTGACTGAATTGGTTATAAAACCAATAAAAAAGGCAATTATTAATGTTGAAGTTTTCATAATAGTAGGGAATTTAGGTTAAAATAGGTCTCGCGCCAAAACCCACACTATCACAAATATAATGATTTTTTTGGCAGTATGCAGCTAAATTATTCTTAATAAATACTTCAATCTCAGTCTTTTCCGAATTAGGGTATAATACGTGTACATTTGCCCCTGCATCTAAGGTAAAGCAAACATTGCTATCATTTTCTTGTCTGTATTCCCATATTTTATTGATGATTTCTAACGTGTTCGGTTTCATTAAAATGAAATATGGACTACTTGTTAACATCATTGCATGTAATGTTAAAGCTTCGCTTTCAACAAGGTCAATAAATGCTTTAATATCTCCATTTTGAAGGATTTTTGAAAGTTTTTCTAAGTTTTCATTGGCCTGATTAAAACGATTTTCAGCATACGGATGATTATGCATTAAATTGTGACCAACAGTACTTGAAACTTGCTTTTCACCTTTATCAACTAATAAAATAGTATCCTGGTAGTCTTCAAAAATAGGATGAACTTTATAAGGGAATTTTGTGCCGAATAAATCTGAACTTCCTTTAATCTCAGGATGATTTCCCCAAACGACTAATGGCCCTTCAATACTTCTACTAGCACTTCCTGATCCTAAACGAGCTAAAAAAGAAGCTTTTTTATTAATATATTCATCAGTTAAATTTGGATTTAATTCTTTTTCCAAATTCATTAAACACATAGCAATAGCACTCATTCCACTTGCAGAAGAAGCAATACCACTACTGTGTGGAAATGAATTTTCAGAAGAAATAACCATGTTATACTCTAAAATATAGGTACAGTATTTTTGTATTCTTTCAAAGAATTTGGCTATTTTAGGTTTAAAATCATCTTTCTTTTTTCCTTCAAAGTACAATTCAAATTCTACTTGGTTTTTTGGTAATGTCTTTGTGAATTCAATTTTTGTAGTTGTATGGCAATTATTCAATGTAAAGCTTATTGAGGCATTTTTAGGAATTTGAGGTTCGCTTTTTCCCCAGTATTTTACCAAAGCAATATTACTAGGTGTCTGCCATGTAACGGTTAAGTTATCTACTTTTTTATCTTGAGAAAGAAATAAGAAATCTGATGTATTCAACGTGTAAAAAATTTGCTGTAAAGATAGAACTTCGCTTACACTTGTGCTAATTTTTGTAAAACGCTTTCTTTATAGCTTCTGCTTATTGAGATTGCTTTTTTAGTAACTTCAATATATTCGTTAGTATATGAGGAAATTTTAGAAACTGAAACAATGTAAGAACGATGTACTCTTATAAAACAATCACTTGGTAATATGGCTTCAAAATTACTAATGGTTTCTCTAGTAACTATAGTATTTCGTCTCAAGTTTTAGCGCCAGCATTTGGATTGTTGAGGGCTATTCGATATTATCTTGTTGTGGAAAAGAGATAGCTAATCTAGATTTTTGATTAGTTAATCCTTTTAATACCTATTTCTAACATAGAAATGGGTATTTTTGTTGTATGAGAAAAATTAAACTGATTTGGGACTTTAAAGGTCTTGATGGATTGGAAACAGCAAAACATCACTGTATACATTTAAAAGAATTTACGCAGATAGATGGTTTGCCATATCATGAAGTAAATTTTGTATCTTTAAACGAAATGCATACCATCGCTTTTATTGTGGTTGATGAGGAATATATGAAAACCTTTAGAGATGCATTGAAACCTCATAGAGGAGAATTAGCATAATATAACACAAAAAAATAGATCTATGTTTTTAATTAATGCCTTAGCAAAACCAAAAAAATCTTCTGAACATTATGATCAAGTTATAGGAGCTTACGTAAGCTTGTATATTGATTATAAAGATATTGAAGGAGCTATGCGATTAGCGAAATTTTATATCAAAAATGAAGATTGGAAAGTAGTAGAAATAGAAGACGAATATTTTACGTTAGATTCTGTGGATGATGTAGAAGATAATGAGCAAAAAGAATTGTATGAAGAAGCTGTAGAGTATGGATACTCTATTATTTTTAATTGCTACGAAGAAGAAGGAGAAGACGAAGATTAAAAAAAGCATGTCATTTCGAACGGAGTGAGAAACCTCAATTATTTTCGTTCGAAATGATATTTTATTTATTCAGCAATTGCATTAGCACAAATAAAACCACCTGTCCAAGCATTTTGAAAGTTGAAGCCACCAGTAACGGCATCAATATTTAATACTTCACCTACAAAAAACAAGTTTTTGTGTTTTTTACTTTCAAAACGTTTAAAGTTAATTTCTTTTAAATCTACACCGCCAGCAGTAACAAACTCCTCTTTAAAAGTAGTACGTCCATTTGCATTGAATAATCCTTTGGTTAACTGATCTGCTAAGTTTTGAAGTTGCTTATTGCTCAAATCAGCCCAGTTTTGGTTGTTTTTTATTTCTGAAGCCATTACCAAACGTTCCCATAATCGGCGAGGAATATCACTAAATGGAGATTTTAAACTAACTTGTTTTTTAGTTTGTGATTTTTTTAACTCTTGTAATGTTGAAAAAACTGAATCGGTATCTTGTCCTAACCAATTTACCAATACGTTATATTGATAGTTTTTATCAGCTAAAATACGAGCACCAAAAGCGGATAATTTTAAAATAGCAGGACCACTCAAGCCCCAATGGGTAATTAGTAATGGACCAGAATTTTCTAAATTTGTTCCAACAAGTGTAACTTCTGCATTTGGAACTGATATTCCGCCTAAATCAATAATTCGCTTGTCTTTTATATTGAAAGTAAATAAGGAAGGAACAGGTTTAATAATTGTGTGATTTAACGTTTTACATAAATCCCATACTTTTTTACTACTTCCTGCGGCAACCACTACGAAATCAGCTTCAAAATCTTGATTTTTTGTGTTGATAATCCATTTCTCATCTTGTTGATAAATGGAGTTTACACCATGGTTTTTTAACACGCTAATTCCGAGGTTATCAACAGCGTTTTGAAAGCAATCTATAATAGCTTGTGAGGTGTTTACTTCTGGAAATACTCGATTATCTACTTCAATTTTTAAAGGAACTCCGCGATTTTCAAACCATTCAAAAGTATCACCCGTCATGAATTTATGAAAAGGACCTAATAACTCCTTTTTACCTCTCGGGTAGAATTTTGTTAGTTCTTTAGGTTCAAAACAAGCATGTGTAACATTGCAACGACCTCCACCAGAAATTTTTACTTTTTGTAAAACCTCTTTTCCTTTCTCAAGAATAGTAATGTCCAATTCAGGGTTAAGTTCTTTTGCATTAATCGCAGTAAAATAACCTGCGGCTCCACCACCAATAATAATAACTTTTTTCATCTTTTTTATGTCAGTTCGAGTAATTTTTCAGTAGAAATTGTATCGAGAACTTTTTTAAATCATTTCGATACAAATTTATTTCATTCTTCAATAAATTCACTCGATGTAACAGGCTTAATTTTATAAAATCATTTCTTTATAGGTGAGGATAGTATTGAATCCTTTTTGTTGAAAATAGCTTGTAGTATCTTCATTTCCTGTAGCTAAAATAAAATCACCACCCCAAGCGCCTAAACTTTTTACTTCACCAAAATAGTCAGAAAATAACCTTTGTTTTACAGTGTCTTGTTTTATAATTAAACTAATGATTTGCTCATGCTCAATAATGATTTTTTCTAAATCTTTAGAAGTGTTGGCTTTTAAAAACTCTTGAGTTAAATTGTCAATTTCAGGAATTAAGATCTTAGCTTCTTCTTTGTGTTTTTTATAGTGAGCAATTCCTTCTCTGCTATTTTGTTTTTGGTTTAAATGCACAAAAAATAATTCTTCAGAAAAATGTGGATTGAAATTTACTTCTTGAATATGAGGTTGTTTTTCTTCTAGCTTATATAGAATCGGAGTGTTATGTTTTGCACAAGCGATATCGTAACCACTTCCAGAAAAAGCGTTCAAAAGTAAGGTAAACGGATTTACATTTGCCCAAGTAGCTATATTATTAATTAAGGTTGAGGAACTTCCTAATCCCCAGTTTTGAGGAAATGTTAGGTTTGTTTTTACAACGAAACCGTTTTTAGTAGTTAGAAATTCAGGATTTAAACGTTTCGCTTCTTGTAAAATATCACGTAGTGTTTCAGCAATAAACTCAGCACTTCCTTCTTTGTCTGAATTAAACGTTGCTGAGGTTAATCGTAGTTTGGGTAAATCAAAAGAAGCCTCGAACCAACATTCTCCAGTATGCGTAAAACTTCCCCAGATAAGTTGTGATTCTTTAATTGGTTCAACAATTAAGTCTTGTCCAAACTTAGTAGGAATAGCTAACGATGTTGCACCATCTAAAACAACATATTCTCCAGTGAGTAATAATTTTCCGTTAGAATAGTGTCGCATTATACCAGTC
Organism: Tenacibaculum sp. TB-53; assembly: GCF_059716285.2. Lineage (NCBI taxonomy): Bacteria > Pseudomonadati > Bacteroidota > Flavobacteriia > Flavobacteriales > Flavobacteriaceae > Tenacibaculum > Tenacibaculum sp. TB-53. Next base: position 3,334,654 of record NZ_CM202790.1, read on the forward strand.
CGAATTGTTTAAAGTGATGTGTAAAATGTTTTACTTGGAATTTTTTCCAATATTCATAATCTAGCTCTCCAAAAAATGGATGTACAACTGTTCGGTTTGGATTTTCATTAAAAACAGTTTCGAAGTGCTGCACTTGCTCAATCAAATCAATAATAGCTTCGTTCATAGAACTAAACTTTAACGGAGTTGGAGCTTCTGATAAAAATGGAGCTTTAAATCCAGTTTGTAACTCATTATCAGAATTTAAAAATGGTTTTCTTCTAGCTGATTTCTCATCAGAAACATAGGTGTCAACTTTCCAGTTTCCATTTGCTATTTGAGTAACCAAGCTTAAATGTTCTACCATGTGTTGTCCACTCATTTTACCAAACAAAGGTTTTGCATCGGCTTTTAAACTTAAAAGAGTATCACGTACTTCTTCTACGTTTAAAAAGTCTACCCATTGTACTTTTGGCTTACGAAGCTCATTTAACTTTTCAACCACGGCACTATGAGAAGCTGTTCTGTCTTCAAAATAGGCGGCTACAATTTCTTTTTCTTTATTGGTAGCTTTGTGTTGATTTAAAATGTTCATCAAGTGCATTTTCATATGCCCATGTTGAATTCCCTTGGTTGTTAAAGCACGCAAAGCAGCAAAATTTTGAGCTAAACCAGCAGCAGCAATAATTTGCATTAAAGTGCGAGCACTAGGTTTTTGCATCATATCTAACGATAATTTTGCCATTGGGTGTAAGGCAGTTAATCCCCCCACAGTTCCTAATGCTAAAGGAATTTCAATCCAAAATCTAAAAATTCCGTCTTTTACTTCACAGTGAGTTAAGCTTTTATATTGTCCGTCTTTTGAAGCATACGCATGTGCACCCGCTTCAATAGCTCTAAAATCGTTTCCAGTAGCTAATACAACAGCATCTATTCCGTTCATAATACCTTTGTTGTGCGTAACTGCACGGTACGGTTCTACCTCTGCAATTTTAACAGCCTGTTCAAACTTTTGAGCAAACTTCTCAGGATTCTTCCCGCCCAATTCGGCTACTTTACAGCTTACTTCTGCTCTAACTAAACATTCAGGAACGTAGTTAGAAAGAATGCTCATAACTATTTCAATATCATCTTTTCTAAAAGCTTTAGCAATAGCTTCTAAACAAGAATTAATAAAGTTAGCACCCATACTATCTTTTGTTTCAAACGTAACATGTAATTGATAGTAGTTTGCAAGCTTATCTGTTTTATCAACTAGTTGAATATGTAATATTCCGCCACCACGTTTTTCCATGTTTTTGGTAATGGATGCGGTAGCTGCGTATAATTCTGTTTTTTGTTGATTAAAATAGGTTTCTAACTCTTTTTTGTTACCAGCATACATAAAATGTACCTGACCAATTTTTGTAGTAGAAATTACTTCTGTTTTAAATCCTCCACGAGTACTCCAAAACTTGGCAACTAAAGAAGCAGCAGCAACAACAGAGCTTTCTTCAACCACCATTGGTATTACATAACTGCGTCCGTTAATAATAAAGTTAGGAGCAATGCCGTAAGGCATATAAAAATTAGAAATGGTATTTTCAATAAAATCATCATGCAATTGTTGTAACTTCTCGTCTACATTCCAATATTGCGTAATAGTTTGTATAATTTCTGGTTGATTGTTAAAGTAAGTTTTAGCCAACCAGTCTATTTTTTCTTCTTTGGTAAGTTTAGAAAAACCAGAGATCGTTTTAGACATTCTCAATTCATTTTTGATGGCTCAAAGATACGTGAATCATGTTAAAATGCTTGTGTTATTTGGTTTTTATGATTTTTTTGAGCGGGTTTTTGGCTATTTTTCCGTAAACTTGGCAAACTTTTTAGATAAACAACAACTTAACATGAAGAAATTATTATTATTGTTTATAGGGATATCTTCGCTAGTACAAGCTCAAAAAAAAGATATTTCTTTAGAGGATATATGGCGAAAAGGCACATTTAGAGCCGATTATATGAACTCTTTAAATTCTATGAATGGAGATTTTTATTCGTTATTAAATTATGAGAATGGAAGTTCTACTGTAGATAAATACAGTTATGAAACTTTAGAAAAAGTTGCAACGATTGTTGATAGTAAAGATTTAGCAGGATTGAAATATTTTCAATCATATAGTTTTAATAATGATGAGACCAAATTAATTTTAGGAACGAACTTTAAGCAAATTTTTCGTCATTCATATTTAGGTACTTATTATGTGTATGATATTGCTAAAAAATCATTAGACTTAATTGGTACAGATATTCAAGAACCAACTTTTTCTCCTGATAGTAAAAAAATAGCATACGCTAAAGACAACAATTTATTTATTAAAGATTATTCAGATGCCAATGTGGTAATTCAAATTACCAATAGTGGTAAAAAGAACGAAATCATTAACGGTATTACTGATTGGGTTTATGAAGAAGAGTTTGGTTTTGTAAAAGCTTTTGAATGGAGTAAAGATAGCAAAAACTTAGCTTATTTACGTTTTGATGAAAGTAAGGTTAAAACTTTTTCAATGGATGTGTATGGAAAAGAAAAATACCCAACACAACATGTATTCAAATACCCAAAGGCAGGTGAAGAAAATGCTAAAGTAGCTTTACGTATATTTTCATTAGAAACGAATAAAACTGCAGAAATTAGAGTAGGAGATTATGAATATATTCCTAGAATTAACTGGACAAACAATCCAAACATATTAGCTGTTAGAACATTGAACCGTCATCAAAATGATTTAAAAATGTATTTTGTTGATGCAACTACTTTTAATAGTTCTATCGTTTTAAACGAAACAGATAAAGCATATGTAGATATTACAGACGACCTAACTTTTTTAGACGATAATAGCTTTATTTGGACAAGTGAAAAAGATGGATACAACCATATTTACCACTATGATAAAGATGGTAAGTTATTGAATCAAGTAACGAAAGGAAATTGGGAAGTTACTTCTTACTACGGATATAATGCTGATAAGAAAACTATTTATTACCAATCAGTAGAAAACGGTTCTATTAATAGAGGAGTGTATAGCATTTCTTTAGACGGTAACAACAAAAAGCTATTGAGTAACTCTACAGGAACAAACAACGCTGCTTTTAGTAAAAACATGCACTATTTCATCAATACTTTTTCTGATGCAAATACACCACCAGTGTATACGCTAAGAAATGATGAAGGTAAGGTGTTAAAAACTATAAAAGATAACGCAGCTTTAAAAGAAACTATTGCAGGATATAATTTAAGTAAAAAAGAGTTTTCTACTATTAATGTTAACGGTAACAACTTAAATATGTACACTATTAAGCCTGCAAACTTTGATGTAAATAAAAAGTATCCAGTTTTAATGTATCAATATTCAGGGCCAGGTTCTCAAAATGTAAAAAATAGTTGGAATGGTTCAAATGATTATTGGCATCAAATGTTAGCACAAAACGGATATATTGTTGTTTGTGTTGATGGTAGAGGAACAGGTTTTAAAGGTCGTGATTTTAAGAAAGTTACTTATATGAACTTGGTGAAGTATGAAACTGAAGACCAAATTTCGGTGGCTAAAGAGTTAGCAAAGTTACCATATGTTGACGCGAATAGAATTGGTATTTGGGGATGGTCATTCGGTGGTCATATGAGTACGAACTGTTTATTAAAAGGAAATGATGTATTTGCAGCAGCTATCGCTGTGGCACCAGTTACTACATGGCGTTTTTACGACACAATTTATACAGAACGTTACATGCGTACTCCAGAGGAAAACCCGGCAGGGTATGATGATAACTCGCCATTGAATTATCCAGAATTATTAAAAGGAAAATATTTACTAATTCACGGAACAGGTGATGATAATGTACATGTTCAAAATGCTTATAGAATGGCAGAGGCTTTAATTCAAGCAAATAAGCAATTTGAGTGGGGAATGTATCCGGACAAGAATCATGGTATTTATGGAGGAAATACTCGTTTACACCTGTATACCAAAATGACCAACTTTATTAAAAACAACTTATAAACTAAAACAATATATTATGGCTAAAAATGTAGCAACCGAACGGGAAATATTTGGACATCCAGTAGGATTATTTATGTTGTTCTTTACAGAAATGTGGGAACGTTTTTCATACTACGGTATGAGAGCTCTACTGGTTTTATATTTAATTAGCGAAGTAGCAAGTGATAATCCGGGTTTAGGGTGGACTAAAAGTGATGCTAGTAGCTTATACGGTTGGTACACAATGCTTGTTTACATTACTCCAATCATTGGCGGGATTATTGCTGATAAAATTTTAGGATTTAGAAAAGCCATTATTATAGGAGCTGTGTTAATGACATTAGGGCACATATCGTTAGCTTTTGAACCGATGCCAGCGTTTTACTTAGGACTTGGTTTATTAATTATAGGAAATGGTTTTTTTAAGCCAAATATATCTTCAATTGTAGGGCAATTATACCCAGAAGGAAGTGATAAAAAAGATTCAGGGTATACTATTTTTTACCAAGGAATTAACGTAGGAGCTTTCTTGGGGTCAATTTTATGTGGTTATTTAGGAGAAACTTTAGGTTGGCATTATGGGTTTGGATTAGCAGGTATATTTATGTTTATAGGATTGATTCAGTTCCATTTAGCACAAAAAATGTTTGGAGAAATTGGATTAGCGCCAAAGAAAGAAGTTTCTAAAGAAACTACAGAAATAGAAAAAAAGCCATTAACAAAAGTTGAAACTCAGAGGTTAATAGTTGTTGGTGTTTTAGCATTTTTCTCTATCTTTTTCTGGGCAGCTTTCGAGCAAGCAGGTTCGAGTATGAATATTTTTGCAAGTGAATATACTGATAGAAGTTTAGAAGGGACAGGAGTAATTGTATTTAAAATTTTTGGAGCTTTACTATCAGCTTTACCAGTAATAATTTTAACATGGTTATTTGTAGGAATGTTTAAAGCAATTGGTAAAACGTATGCTACAGCAATGATGTTTATGGCACTAAGTGTTGTTATTTTGTGGGGAATTATTGGATATATGATTTATAATCAGTTTTTTGATGAAAACCCGGAGGTACCAGCAACATGGTTTCAAAGTTTAAATGCGTTATTTATCTTCACTTTAGCGCCATTATTTTCTTGGGTTTGGCAAAAATTAGCAAAAACAAAATATAACCCTAACGGACCTCAAAAGTTTGCTATTGGATTAATATTACTTGGATTAGGTTTTATACCAATGGTACTTGGAGCAGCAAATGTTGGAGGAGATTCCATACAAAAGGCTAGTATGATCTTTTTAGTTTTAGCTTACCTATTACATACTATGGGAGAGTTAAGTTTATCACCAGTTGGTCTTTCTTATGTAAATAAATTGTCACCAAAAAGATTATTAGGTATTATGTTTGGTATTTGGTTTTTTGCATCTGCCATGGGTAATATGATTGCAGGAACTTTTTCAAGTTACATGGAAAAGATAGCTCAAGAATCTTCTATGTCTGATTTCTTTAATATCTTAGTTTGGATTCCAATAGGAGGAGGTATAGTATTATTTCTTTTAAGTTTCCCACTTAAAAAGTTAATGCACGGAGTAAAATAATAAGGAGCATTTAACCTCATGATAATCTTTATCATGAGGTTTGTTATATATAAACGATAAATAAATATGAGTTCAGTTACATCAAACGATTTTTTCAAATCAAAAGTACTAGGCCATCCATCAGGGTTGTTTGTGCTATTTTTTACAGAAATGTGGGAGCGCTTTTCTTTTTACGGAATGCGTGTTTTATTAGTTAACTTCTTAACAGCAGCAGCTATTGGAACTAACCCTGGTTGGGAATGGTCAGCAGAAAATGCAGGTGCTTTATTTGGTACTTATGCAATGTTATTGTATTTAACCCCAATTTTAGGAGGAATTTTAGCAGACAAATTAACAGGATATCGTTGGGCAGTTGTTATAGGCTCTATTATTATGACACTAGGACACGCTGCTATGGCTATTGAAACTGAGTTTTGGTTGTATGTAGGTTTAGCTTTATTAGTAATTGGTACAGGTTTCTTTAAACCTAATATGACATCTATTATTTCTGAGATGTATAAAGACTTACCAGAAAAAAAAGATGGAGCATATACTATATTTTATATGGGAGTTAATGCAGGAGCTTTCTTTGGAATGATGTTGTGTGGATATTTAGCTGAAAAGATAGGTTGGTCTTGGGGGTTCGGTTTAGCAGGAATTTTCATGTTATTAGGTACTTTACAGTTTTGGTTAGCAAAACCATTATTTGGAACTATAGGAGATGTTCCTTCAAAAGAAGAAAATAATGTTGTTGAAACTTCTGGTTTAAACTCAAAAGAAGAGGATAAAAGAAATCCTTTCACAGGTTTAGATAAAATATTAATTGTAATTTCCTCTGTTATAGGTTTAGGATACGCTATTAACGATCCTTTATCAAAAATTGGAGGTATAGATGTTTTTGGAGCTCTTAAAATAGGAAATTTTGAAGGACAATATGTAGCTGTACTGTTTGGGTTAATAGTATTTTTAGTTTTAACTATTTCTCGTATATCTCGTTATGCTAAGGTTGTACGAGATAGAATGATTGCTGTAATTATATTTGCTTTTTTTACTGTTTTCTTCTGGATGAGTTTCGAACAAGGAGCTTCTTCTTTAGTGCTTTTTGCTCGTGATAATGTTGATAGAGTTTTAACAGGTAATGCACAAACAATTTTTAATATTGTAAATACACTATTAACTGTAATTCCGTTAGCTATTATTACTTGGGTACTAATTTTATTAGGAAAAGAAACAGGAAAAAGAATTCCTGTATCCAACTTTGTATTAGCAATATGTTTTCTGGGAGTTTGGGCATTGGTAGGTTGGATGTTATATCGTGAGTTTTCAGCAGAAGCTTCTGAAATAACGGTATCATGGTTTTCAATATTAAACTCATTTTTTATTATAGCCTTTGCTAATTTCTTTTCTAAATGGTGGGATTCAAAATACAACCCGTCTGCAGCTGTAAAATATGGATTAGGACTAATCATAATGGCAGTAGGTTTTGGGTTGTTAGCATTTGGATCTTATGGAATAACCGATGGAGTTAAAGTGAGTATGATATGGTTAATACTAGCATATTTATTTCATACCTTAGGGGAATTATGCCTTTCTCCTGTAGGGCTATCATATGTTTCTAAATTAGTACCTGCAAGAATGATTGCATTCATGTTTGGTATGTGGTATTTAGCAATAGCAATAGGAAATAAAGCAGCAGCTGTTTTAGGAGGTCAAATAGAAAACATAACAAAAGAATATAGCCTATCAACATTCTTTTTAATTTTCACAATAGTTCCAACATTAGCAGGATTGTTAGTAATAGCTTTAAATCCGTTAATTAAAAAACTAATGCATGGAGTTAAATAACTCTAAATAAAAGTTAAAACAATATTTTTAGAACCTGTCAATTTTAAATATTGGCAGGTTTTTTTGTAATTTTGGAACACTTATTGAGACCTAAAGAGTATGAAAAAAATAATATTAATAATAGCTTTAACCTTTATTTCATTAGGAGTAAAGGCGCAAGACAAAGTAAATTGGTTAAGCTTTGAACAAGCAATGGAAATGAGTGAGAAAGACCCTAAACCAATTTTAGTAGATATTTACACCGATTGGTGTGGTTGGTGTAAGAAGATGGATAAAACCACTTATAAGAACAAAGTAATTGTTGAGTATATCAATACACACTATTACCCAGTAAAGTTAAACGGAGAAGCTAAACACGATATTACGTTTCAAGGAAAAACCTTTAAATATCAGTCTCAGGGAAGAAGAGGTTATCATGAGTTAGCGGCTGCTATTATGAAAGGACAATTAAGTTATCCTTCAACAGCTTTTTTTAATACTGATAGGCAATTATTACAAAACGTACCTGGCTACCTAGAAGAAAAAAGATTTGAGAAAATACTAGCATATTTTAACAAAGATAATTATAAAAATACACCTTGGACAGAGTTTGAAAAGAACTTTAAAAGTTCCATGTAAAAACTTATTCTTTTATAATATAAGCACCATTTTGACCAGTATACCAAAATGGTGTTTTTTGTTTATAGCAAGTTTCTTTCCACCCGTTAATGTACGATTTGTAATTACTTCCATCAGCAATGATTTGCTTTGGTTTTAGCCAAAAAATAAGTCTGCTTAAATTTATTTTTGGGTTATTTTTTAAAACCACTATTGGGTTTTTAAGTTTTTTTATTTGATACATCCCTAAACTATCTACAATTAAAATTTGTTTGTTATTGAAAGAAGCAATGTATGATATCGAATCAATATTTTTAGAAATAATGCCTTGAGCAACTCTGTAAGATTGTAAAATTTTTTCTTGCAGAAGAATAGAGTCATTTAGTGAACTAAAAACGTTAAGCTCGTTCCTGTTTCTTTCTCCTAAAATTGAATACCTACTTTTATGAAATACAATAAATTCACTTTTGTTTACTCGCTGGCTTTTTTCATATAAATAAACCCCTTGTAAAATAATAGTTGAAGTTAGAAAGAGTACAATATTATTATAGGTTTTACGAAACCAAAGTTGAAATAAGAAAATAATGAATATGTACCAAGCTATCATTGCTTCAAAAGACATAGAAAGTTCTTTCAATAAAAACACTTCTTGTTTCGAAACCCAACTAACAAAATAATTCATCAAAGAAATAATTGATCCATATATATTCGCCAAGAATTGAGGCAATATATTAAACGTTGCTAGTATAATAATTACAATTCCACCAAACAAAATTGTACCTAAAAAAGGAATGATAATTAAGTTAGATAGGATAAACAACCCTGGAAACTGATGAAAGTAATACAAGCTAATTGGTAAAATTCCTGCTTGTGCAGCTATAGAAACTGTAAATAATTGCCAGCCTTTGTCGAGAAATCGTAATTTAGGTGTCCAAATACTGTAAAGTAAAGGTTGTACCCAAACAATACCAAAAACTGCTAAATAACTTAATTGAAACCCAACATCAAATAAAAACATCGGTTTTATTAAAAGTAAAAATAGCATGGAGCTTATTAAAGAAAACTCAATAACCTTTTTTCGTTTAAAGGATAACCCGATAGCTACAAAAGTAAACATAGTTACTGCTCTAACTACCGAGGCAGATAAACCAGCTATAAAAGCAAATGACCAAAGTAAGAAGATAACACAAACGGTTTTAATGATTGTTCCATACGGAAGGTTTTCTAAAGGTTTGAGTAGATAGGAGAGTAGTAATAATAAAATTCCTACGTGGAGTCCTGAAATGGCAAGAATATGAATAGCGCCTGCGTTGGTGTAGCTTTCTAATAACTCTTTTGAAATTTCTTGACGTTGACCAAGCAATAGAGCATTAATCACAGCAAATTCATCGTTTGTAAAATGATACTTTTTTAAGGAAGCTTGTATTTTACCTCTAATATGAGCAGATAAACTGATTAAAGAAAGCTTTGAGTTTTCAAGTTTTTTGAATTGATGATCATTTATAAATACTTGATGATAAACATACTGTTTTGCTAAATACTGTTTGTAGTTAAATTGATACGGATTTAAAGGAGGGGTTAACTCTTTAAAAGGAGTTTTAATAAAAATACGATTACCTACCTTTAATATTGAAGATAGACTGTCCTTTTGAATGTTTAGAAGAATATATCCAGTGGTTTTAGTAGAATCTACTTGTGAAACTTTAGCTACATATTTTGTATAGTAGTTTCCTGGTTTTAATACTTTTTGTACATCAAGTATATAAGTAGAATTCTCAGTTAATCGATGTTCGTAATAGCTATTATAATTCTTCGGGTTGTGAATATATGTGGAGCTAATTCCGATAAAAATAAAGAACAATAATGTGGCTATACTAAAAATTTTTCGTGCTTGAGTTCTTTTTAAAAAATAAAGACTAACGAGAAACCCTATTAAAGAATAAGCCAAGTATATAAAATTATACAGCCATATTTGTTTGTAAAATTGGAGTGCTATCCCAACAATAAGGGACAGCAAAAAGTGAAAAGGAGGGTATTCTAACAATTTTTTCATAGCTCTCTAAAGTTATGAAAAAATTAATTAAAAATATTACTTGTCTGATTAATAGATGAGTATACCTAATGTGTTGTTGTTATGTTGTCATTAATACTAATTATAAAATCAGCTTTTTTACGGCTTTCTTTTTCAAGTTTGTTAATGTCCTTTTGTAAAACCGTAATGATTGTTGAGTAATTCAAATTTGGATTTTCATCTTTTGCTAGTTTTTTAAGTACTCTGTTATAAGAAACTTTCTTTTCTTTAGTATTGTAAATTTTATAAGCCCTTTTTTGAGCAAAAGAGTTAAGAGTAACAAACAAAAATAGAGGTAAAGAGGTAGTACTTTTCATAGTTTTTTTAAAAGCTCATATATTTACGTATTGATATAATTCTAAAACCATTTCCAAAATTAATAGAATCATTTATTTTTTTTCCAAGTAAAGCTTTTGAGAAATTACTACTTATTGATAAAGGTCTAATATTTTCACCGTTATAAGAAGGAGCGTCTATATTAATAGAGTACCAGCTTTCTTTTCTGTTTGAATCTTCAAGTTTAACTATGCAGTTTTCAGCAACTTCTTCTATTTCTTCTTCCAAAAGTTTGCTAAGCTCATCAACTGTAAAAGCTTTTTTTAATTTTGGGCGCATATATTCAAATCGATAGATTCCATTATTTTTCGAAATAATTAATCCATGTTCTTTTTTTAGGTGTGAAATATGACCAAGAACACCACTTTCTTCTCTACCGCTTCTCAATGTTAATTCTTCTTTCGTGGCACCAACTATCAATTCGTTATCAATAATGCAACAATCTTTTGTGTGTCCCAACCAACTTGGTTCAATAGTAGGTTTTATCCTTTTTAAAACTCTAATGTTCGTTTCTTTTATATCTTCAGGGATATTTCTTTTTAATGTCATATTTTATAGTTTAAAAAGGCGTAATGTACAAAAATCAACAGGAGCATTGGGCCACTCCAACTCAAAGGTAAGATTCATAATTTCGTTACTTTTTAATTTTTTGATCTCATCATTTTTATTTACTTCGATATCAAATAGTGAAACTCTTGAGTGTTGCTCAACTAAGAAAAAATATTTTTCTTTATTTATATCCAAGCGTTCTAGCTTTTTAAAATCATTAAGCCAATTGTTAATTTGTTCTTTTGGCTTGTTTATCCATGTATCCTTCTTGTTTTTATCAAGCCTCCTCTTATCATTTTTTAATTCAGAATAATGGCTTGTTTTTATTTCAACCCATTTTTCAAATGAATTATTCTTCCAAAAAACAATATCACATTCAATGTTTTTATGCCTAGAATAATTTCTTTCAACAGAAACAAAATAACCTTGGTTTTTTAATGAAAAATAAAGGCAAGATCGAACTTGTTCTTCTTTTAATAGGCGCTCGTTTGATTTAGGTGATATTGACTTCAAATCATTTTCAAGATCTTTGAAAATTCTTTCTATATCCAAAATTAACTGTTTTTGAAATAATTCTGTTTCTTGCATTTTACAATAAACTATTGCGTTATTGAGGATATGAGTATAGTTTTAATAACTGAAATCCATAGCATAGCTAGCTAATTTACCCAAAAAAGCATAAAAACCAAACAAAAAAGCAACCTTACTGGTTACTGAGCGTAGCCGAAGTAAGATTGCTTTTCAATTATATTAAGTTTCAGAAATACTTTATACGATTTCTACAAACAAACCTTCCTCTGTTTTTTCAACTTTAGCAAGGTTGTTTTTAGTTAATCCTTTAATAGTTTTATCCCACTTTTTGTTAGATAAACCACTTTGAGCTTTTAAATCATTTAAACCTATTTTTTCAGCTTTTTCTAATAAAGCCAGTACAGCTTTCTCATCGTCGTTTAATTCAACACTAGGAGCTTTCTTTTCAGGTTTCATCTGTGGAAAGAATAATACTTCTTGAATTGACGGATTGTTAGTTAAATACATAATTAAACGGTCCATTCCAATTCCTAATCCAGAAGTAGGAGGCATACCATATTCTAACGCACGTAAGAAGTCTTGATCGATAAATTCACCAGCTTCATCATCACCACGAGCTGCTAATTTTAATTGTGCTTCAAAACGCTCACGTTGATCGATAGGGTCGTTTAATTCAGAGTATGCATTGGCAATTTCTTTACCACATACCATTAATTCAAAACGTTCGGTTAATTCAGGATTGTCACGGTGTTCTTTACACAATGGGGACATTTCCTTCGGGTAATCAGTAATAAACGTTGGTTGTATGTAGTTTCCTTCACACTTTTCACCAAAAATTTCATCAATTAACTTTCCTTTACCCATGGTGTCATCTACTTCGATACCCATGTCTTGAGCAGCTTTACGAATTTCATCTTCCGATTTTCCGTTGATGTCAAAACCAGTAAAGTGTTTGATAGAATCTGCCATCGTAACACGTGCATACGGAGCTTTAAAATCTACCTTATGCTCTCCAAAAGTAGCTTCCGTAGTTCCGTTTACTGCTAAAGCACAGTGCTCTAATAATTTTTCGGTGAATTCCATCATCCAGTTGTAGTCTTTGTAAGCTACATAAATTTCCATGGCTGTAAATTCTGGGTTGTGTGTTCTGTCCATTCCTTCATTACGGAAGTTTTTAGAAAACTCATATACACCGTCAAAACCACCAACAATCAAACGCTTTAAGTATAACTCATTCGCAATACGCATGTATAACGGAATGTCTAATGCATTATGGTGCGTAATAAATGGTCTGGCGGCAGCCCCACCTGGAATAGGTTGTAAAATAGGTGTTTCTACTTCAAAATAACCAGCATCATTAAAAAACTGACGCATGGCATTGAATAACTTAGTACGTTTTACGAATACTTCCTTTACTTGTGGGTTTACCACTAAATCAGCATAACGTTGACGGTAGCGCATCTCAGGATCTGTAAATCCGTCAAAGGTATTTCCTTCAGCATCTACTTTAGGTAATGGTAATGGTTTTAAAGACTTACTTAATAATTTAAAATCTTTTACCATTACGGTGGTTTCTCCAACTTGAGTTTTAAACAACTCTCCTTCAATACCTACAAAATCACCTATGTCTAATAACTTTTTGTATACTTCGTTGTACAAAGTTTTGTCCTCACCAGTACAAATTTCATCTCTGTTAAAGTATACTTGAATACGTCCTTCACTATCTTGCAATTCAGCAAAAGAAGCTTTTCCTTGAATACGACGAGACATTAACCTACCAGCAATAACTACCTTCTTACCTTCCTTAAACTCCTGTTTAATCTGTTTGGAATTTGAATTGAATGGAAATAAATCTGCTGGATATGGATTGATACCCAGTTCACGTAATTTTGATAGTTTTTCTCTACGTACAACTTCTTGTTCTGATAATTGCATTGACTTAATTTTTAAGTAATTTTAATTTAAAGGTGCAAAGATACAATCAATTACAAAATTAGACAACGGTAGTATCACATAGATTTTATAAAAAAGTTATTTTTTATTTGTGAGTTTCTAAAAAGAATGTATATTTGCAGGCTGTCTAATTTTAAAAGGACAGCATTTAGTTGTGTTGTTAGATACTTTAAATAGTATCATGGTTTTGTTAACCAATGGAAAGCTTCCCTTAGATGGGTTGCTTTTTTTTTGCATTTTATTTACGTTTATTCTGAAGCTATTTCCCGCTTTTCGCACTCGCTCTCTTCGAGGAGCTTAAACAAATGCTTTAATCTGAGGATTAAGTGTAATTGCTGACTTCTTAAATAATGAATATCTGTCATTCCAAACGAGGTACGAGGAGGAATCTCATGATTGGAAGTAAAAAGCTAAATATAACAAGCTTATTTCTAAAAGAAAGCAGCTTTATATTCCCAGAACTTAACAAAAAACAGCACTAAGAATACCATTGAAATTGAAAATTTAATGGTTGCAGAAGCTAAAAAACCTAAAAAAGCACCAAATGATGCCTTGATTGCTCTGTTAGTGTCTTTGCTATCATAAATCAATTCACCAACCAAAGCACCTACAAAAGCGCCAATTAAAATTCCGAAAGGAATAGGAGAGAGTAGTCCAATAATTAATCCGATAGTAGTGCCATATACTCCATATTTGGTGCCTCCAAATCGTTTAGTTCCCATAGCAGGGATAAAGTAATCAAGAAAAAAGATAATGACAGCAATAGCTAAAGTGATTCCCAAAAATGTCCAGTTTTGAGGAACAGCTTTTGTTAAATGTAATAATAACAAACCTACCCAGCTAGTAATAGGGCCTGGTAATACTGGTAAAAATGAACCAATAATTCCTAAACAAGCAAATACAAAACCGAGTATTACTAAAAATATATCCATTAACCTTTTTATTGATAAGACGAAGATATAAAAGCTTTGTTACATATTTATTAACTATAAAATTAGTTTTAACTAATTTTATAGTTATATTTGTTTCGGAAATATTTATAAAAAGATATCATGAGTAAACAATTAACGAAGGCAGAAGAGCAAATAATGCAGGTATTATGGAAGTTAAAAAAAGCTTCAGTAAAAGAAGTAATAACTGAATTACCTGAGCCAAAACCAGCATATAATACTGTCTCAACTATTATAAGGATTTTGGAGACCAAAGAGTTTGTGGGGCACGAGTCAAAAGGTAGGGGATATGTCTACTATCCATTGGTAGAAAAGTCAGAGTATAGTAATGAGAGTTTACATAAGTTAATGAACGGCTATTTTGGAGGCTCATTTAAAAGCATGGTGTCGTTTTTTATGAAAGAAAACAAAATGGATATTCAAGAGCTGGAGAGTATTTTAAAAGAAGTGAATAAAAATAAGAAGTCATGATAAATTATATCATTCAAGTTGTATTATTTCAAGTTCTTTTTGTAGCAGTGTACGATTTCTTTTTAAGCAAAGAAACCTTTTTTACCAAAAACCGATGGTATTTGTTGGGTACAGCAGTGCTATCGTTTGTATTGCCTTTGTTTAAAATTTCAACAGTTCAAAAGGCTGTTCCTAAAGAGTATTATATTTTGTTGCCAGAGGTAGTGTTATCACCTCAAAAAGTCATTGAAAAAGCGTCTTGGTATCAATCTTTCAATAATTTAGATGTACTATTTTGGATTGGGTGTTTATTGTTTTTTGTAGTGTTTTTAGTGAAGTTAGAACGGATTATTCGATTAGTTTTACAATATGGCGTTGCTAGAAAAGAAAATTATAAGTTGGTTTTATTGCCAAAAGAAACGAAGGCGTTTTCATTCTTCAATTATATTTTTTTAGGAAACGACATTCCTTCTCAAAAAAGAGAAAAAATCATTCAACATGAGTTAGTGCATAGTGACCAAAAGCACACGATAGATTTATTGTTTTTTGAGTTTTTAAAAATAGTTATGTGGTTTAATCCTATGGTGTATGTGTATCAGAATCGTATATCGTTAGTTCATGAATATATTTCAGATGCTATTGCTAGTAAATCAGATAAAAAAGAAAATTATATCAACCATTTACTCGCTGATATTTTTCAGGTCGAGCATATTTCATTCATTAATCAATTTTATAAACATTCATTAATCAAAAAACGAATTATTATGATGACGAAAACACAATCAAAAAAAGTAAAACAACTAAAGTATTTGCTGCTAATTCCATTACTAGGAAGCATGATTTTATATACTGCGTGCTCAAGTGTAAAACTTAGTGAGAAGAGAAGTAAGAATATTACAAAAGAAAACATGAGTGAAGTGGAAGATGTACCATTTTCTAGTTTGGATAAAGCTCCAACATTTCCTGGTTGTGAAGAAGGTGATAGAAAATGTTTTAATTTAAGTATGATGAAGTTTGTGAAAAAGAATTTTAATGTAAAGTTAGCAGATTCAATAAAGGAGATTTCTGGAAAAAAAAGAATCTATGCTTTGTTTAAAATAGGAATAGATGGGAGAGTATTTGGTTTTAAAGTTCGTGCACCGCATCCAGAGTTAAAAACACACACAATTGATATGCTAAAAAAATTACCTCAAATGAAACCAGGAGAAAAGAATGGTAAAATTGTAAGAACTGGGTTTGTATTGCCTATCACATTTTAATGTATAATTAACTATATTGCCAGCTTAGATAACTTATGAACAATACCAAAAATAGAAACGTGAGAAATAAAATTTTACTTATTGTTTTTGTAATAGGAATTTTAAAAGTCGAGGCACAAGTTTCGACTTTTAAAACTATTGATAGTTTAGTGAATATAGGACGTTACCAAACAGCATTAAAAAAGTTACATGAGTTAGATACTACTTTTCAATCAACCTCAAAAGTAGCATCTATTTACGCTTCAATTGATGATTATAAAAAAGCTTCTATATATTACGAAAAAGCATTGGAGTTAAAAGATGATTATTCAGTAAAAATAAAGTTAGCAAAAGCTTATAAAAAAGAGAATAAACTACAAAAAGCTATTGATGTTTATGAAGGTATTATAAATGATGATGCTGAAAATTTACTCATTAAGTATCAATTAGGAAAATTGTATACACAAACCAAGCAACCTGCAAAAGCAATCGATACTTTTAAAAATATCATTAAACAAGATAGTACAAATGCAAATTATTATTACCGATTGGGAGTTGCTTATGGAATGTTAAAAAAAAGAAATCTAAAAATAAATAGTTTTTTAGAAGCTTATAAAAATGATACAACTCATATCAAGTCTATTCACCACTTAGCATTAGCCTACACTTCATTAAGAGATAAAGATTCAGCAAACATTTTTATAAATAAAGGTTTGGTAGTGAACCCAAATCATATGAACTTAAATAAGTTGAAAATTAATAATTTATATAGAGAAGAGAAGTTTACTGAAGCCATTCAATATTTACAAAGAATAGATACTATAGCGCCCAACGAACATTATACACAGAAAATGCTAGGGCGTTGTTTTTTCAATCTAAAGAAATATGACGAAGCAAAAAAGTACTTTAATAAAGCTATAAGAATTGATAGATCAGATTTTAAAGCGTATACCTATTTAGGAGACATCAATTTTGAAAAGAAAAAGTTTTATAAAGCTCAGCTAGATTATATGGTGGCAACTTTTGCGGGTAAAGAGCCTCGAGATGTTGAGTACTATCAATTAGCAAGAGTGTACGAAAAATTAGGAAATCCAAAAGAAGAGGTAAAGTCTTATAAAAGAGCTTTTGAAGAGAATAGAAAAAATTATAAAGCCTTGTACCAACTAGCTAAAACTAGTGAAGATTATTATAAGGATAAACGAATAGCTTATAAATATTACAAAAATTACGTAAATCGTTTTGAAAGAAAAGATTCAGTTTTAACCAAATATGCAAAAGAAAGAATAAAAGAAATTAAAAAGTACTATTTCTTACAAGGAGAGATTTTACAATAGTATTTAATTTTGTATATTCATCTTAAAATCAATAAGATGAATTCTCGTTGTGTAGCTTTTTTATTTTGTGCTTTACTATATTCTTCTTGTGACTTCTTTTCATATTTAAAAAAAGATAACTCACAAGTTGTAGATACAGTAGTTGACTTTACAAAAGTAGATGAGTACCCTGCTTTTAATAAATGTAAAGATCTACTTGATAAAGCAAAAGCGAATTGTTTTAGAAAAGAAATTCATAAAAGAATAACGACGAGTTTACAGCAACATAATTTTGTTACTAAAAATAGTTTAGATGAAGAAGTTTTAATTGATATTCTGATTAATAAAGAAGGGAAATTTGTTTTAACTGAGGTTACTGCTTCTAGTGTTGTTATGACTCAATTACCAGAATTAGATAGTATAATAAAGTTGGCAATAGAAAAATTACCAAGAATTGCTCCCGCTACCAAAAGAGAAATTCCAGTAGTAACAAAGTACCAATTACCTATTAAAATTAAAACAGAATAGTAAACTATAGCTTTAAAAGTTCTTCAACAAAATCACGACTATTAGATAAACGAGGAATTTTATGTTGTCCACCTAATTTTCCTTTTTTCTTCATCCAGTCATAAAACAGGCCTTCACGAGCTTGATGTATCTTAGGCATTGCTAAAGTCATATTATTATAACGCTTAGCTTCATAGTCAGAGTTGCAGCTTTTTAAAGCTTCGTCTAATTCTTCAGTAAAAAAGGTAAGGTTTTCAGGAGCTTTTTTAAATTCAATAACCCATTCATGGGCTCCATTTTCTTTACCATTCATAAAAATAGGACCAACGGTATATTCTTTAATTTCACAGTTGGTTTTATCACTCGCTACTTTTAAAGCATCCTCAGCGTTTTCAATAATTAACTCTTCTCCAAAAACATTGATATGATGCTTAGTACGTCCAGTAATTTTTATACGATAAGGATTGGTTGAGGTAAACTTAACAGTATCTCCTATTAAGTAACGCCATAAACCACCATTTGTGGTAATAATAATAGCATAATTAATGCCTTTTTTTACTTCAGAAAGAGGAATTGCTTTAGAATTTTCTCCGTTGTATTCGCTCATTGGAATAAACTCGTAAAAAATTCCGTAGTCTAACATTAACAACATTTCGTCAGAATCATTTCGGTCTTGAATAGCAAAAAAACCTTCTGATGCATTATAGGTTTCATAATATTTAAAATCGTCTCTTGGAATGAGTTTCTTATACTGCTCTCTATACGGGTTAAAGTTTATTCCTCCATGAAAATAAACCTCCAGATTAGGCCAAACTTCTAAAATATTATCCTTTCCTGTTTTTTCTAATACTCTATTTAATAAAACTAACATCCAAGAAGGAACACCAACTAAGCTTGTAATATTTTCATGAATGGTTTCGTTAATAATAGCTTCCATTTTTGTTTCCCACTCACTCATTAATGCTGTTTCTTGCTTTGGAGCTGAGCTAAAATCTGCCCAAAAAGGCATGTTTTCAATAATTATTGCCGATAAATCACCAAAGTAACTGTTGTTGTCTTCGTATACAGCAGAACTACCACCTAAACGGAGTCCTTTACCAGTGAAAAGCTTTGCGTTTTCATTGTTATTGATATATAAGCATAACATATCTTTTCCTGCTTTAAAGTGACAATATTCAATAGCTTCATCACTTACAGGAATAAATTTACTTTTTGCATTGGTAGTACCACTTGATTTGGCAAACCAACGTATAGGTGTAGGCCAAAATAAATTTTGCTCTCCTTTTCTACAACGCTCAATAAGTGGTTCAATACTTTCATAACGTTGAATGGGAACGTTGTTGGCAAAGTCAGTATAACTTTTAATTGAAGAAAAGTTTTGTTGTTTCCCAAATTCAGTGTTTTTAGCAGCAGTTACAAGCTTTAGTAGTAGCTCGTTTTGAACATCAATAGGATACTTTAAAAACAACTCTACTTGATGTTTACGCTTTTTTAAGAACCAAGAGATGATTGAATTTATAAATGGAAACGTCATAGATTAACTATTAATTCAATTTTTTTACTGTAATTTTGTGAAGCTAAATGTAACAAAATTTAAGACATGCAGTACCAAGGAGTTTTAAAAAAAATGCCTACCGAGAATTTAAACACAGTTCAATACTATTTAGATATGGGAGTGGATTTTTTGAATATGAATCAGTTATTGAATAAAGAATTAACCTTAAGTTTTGTTACTTACGAGTGTTTAAACTGTCATTTAGAAAAGAAAATATACCGTCAAGGATTTTGTAAAAAATGCTTTTTTGAAATTCCAACTGCAGGAGATTGGATTATGCGTCCTGAATTGAGTAAAGCACACTTAGGAGAAGAAGATAGAGATTTGGAGTATGAAAAAAGGGTACAGCTACAGCCACATATTGTGTATTTAGCAAACTCAAGTAATGTAAAGGTTGGAGTGACAAGAAAGCAACAAGTACCCACTCGTTGGATAGATCAAGGAGCGCATGAAGCTATTGAAATAGTAGAGGTGCCGAATCGTTATTTAGCAGGAATTACCGAGGTAGCTTTAAAAGAGCATGTAGCGGATAAAACGAATTGGAGAACCATGTTGAAGAATGATATTAAAGATGAAAACTTGGTAGAATGGCGTGAGCGATTACAAGAGTTTATTCCTGATGAAGCGAAAGAATACTACATAGCGAATAATACTGAAACGAATATTAATTTTCCTGTTGAAAAGTTCCCTAAAAAGCCTAAAAGTTTGAATTTAGAGAAAGAAGGAACGTATACAGGTAAATTGGCGGGGATAAAAGGACAGTACTTAATTTTTGAGGATGAAACGGTGTTTAATGTTCGTTCTAATGAAGGGTTGGTAGTTAAAATTGAGCTATTATAATAGTTCAATTTCTTTCTGAATATTTTTTCGTGCTGTTTCCTCAAACTTTTGGTAAAAGTATTCTGTTTTGAATATATTTTCCATTGTTAAAAAATGCTGTAAAGCTTTTTTACGACCTGAATTATAGATTATATTAGGATAAATGGCGTATTCTTTTCGAACATTTTTATAATATTGAGTATATACTTCCCAGTTTTGACCTAAGATAGATAAATCAGCATCTGTAAAGTAGTTGGTGTCTGAATTTTCAGATGTTTTATGAGATTTAGTGGCTAAAATCTGTGAAAAACAATTTTCTATAACTTTATTGGGAATTGAAAGTTGATTCATTCTTTTTACAGCTAACTCAGCACTTTTTTCTTCATTGTTGTTTTTTAAAGAATTATAGATAACATCGTGATAAAACAGTGTGAATAGAATTGTGTTCCAACTACTTATTTTGGTTCTTATAGGAGTTAATTGAAAAAGTAAATTTTCAAGATGTTCAAATGTGTGATAATGTCTTTTTTTACTGGTATAATGCTCTTCTATTTCTTGCCACAATAAAATATTGAAGCTATTATCGTTTGAGTAAGTAGCCAACAAGTTTAAAAAAGTGTTCTTTAACATAAAATGAGTAGAAAGAAAAAGGGTTCGAATGAACCCTTTTTTTTAATGTTTTACAGCTACATGATTATCGTTCATTTTCAACTCGCTAAGAACGTTTAGCGCTTCATTTACATAAATATCTTTCTGAAGGTTTTTATGCCATGCAACTCTTTTTTCTTCTAAAACAGTATCCTTTTTAAATAAATTTAACTCATATTTAGGAGAGACAAAAGTTAGATGAGAATCAAATTTAAAAATATCTTTAAACTGTTCTCCTTCTTTTGTTTTAGCTTCGCTTTCCTTTTTAAAAGCATCATAGTTTAAAGAATAGACTCTTTCGTCTTGATTTTTCTTTAACCATTTAGCATAGTCATTTATTTTATTAAACTTTTCGTTATTCATTACACGTTGTTTACTGTTGTATACTACATCAGCAAAGTTACTGTATGAATTCGTAGCAGTATATTTTGCTTGTTGTACCTTATCCCAAGGCAAAGCACCGTCTAAATCACGTTCTCCAAAGTCCATATAACTATATCGGGTAGGTAAAGAAATATCAGAATAAACTCCTTCAATTTGAGTAGAACCACCATTAATTCTATAAAACTTTTGAATGGTCATTTTTAAAGCACCTAAATCGTTAGGATATTGTTCATAAAAACGGTTAATAGGCAATACATTTTGTACAGTTCCCTTACCATAAGTTTGTTTACCACCAATAATAACCCCACGCTTATAATCTTGCATTGCAGCAGCAAAAATTTCAGAAGCTGAAGCAGAAAATTCATTTACCATTACTACCAAAGGTCCTTCCCATTGAATTTTTGGATCAGTATCAACTTTTACTAAAGGATCTTCACCACGATATTTTACTTGAACAATTGGTCCTTTGTTAATGAATAAACCACCAATTTCAATAGCTGTTTTTAAAGACCCACCACCGTTGTCACGCAAATCAACAATTAAACCTTGAACATCTTCTTCTTTTAAACGCTCAATTTCTTTTTCCATGTCTTTAGCAGCATCTCTACGGCTTAAGTCATTAAAATCTATATAAAACCTAGGAAGATTAATAATCCCATACTTTTTGCCATTCTTTTCAACAATACTTGATTTTACAAAAGTTTCTTCAAGCTCAACTACATCTCTAATAATTGGAATTACTTTAATAGAACCATCAATCTTTTTCTTTACAGTTAAACGTACCTCAGTTCCTTTTTTTCCTTTGATAAATTTTATGGCATCATCTAAACGCATTCCAACAATATCTAAAGGCTCTTCATCACCTTGTGCAACTTTTAAAATAATATCGTCAGCTTCTAATTCACCTTGTTTCCATGCTGGACCTCCAGAAATTAATTCAACAATATGGGTGTAAATTCCTTTTTTTTGCAAACGAGCTCCAATACCTTCTAATTTACCAGACATCTCTTGATCAAAACGTGTTTTAATTCGAGGAGACATATAGGTTGTATGTGGATCAAAACCGCTTACTACACTGTTTAAAAAAGTAGAATACCAATCAGAGTTCTCAAGTTCACCGATACGCATATATAAATCGTCCATATTTTTTAGGACTTTCTTTCTTGCTTCAGCCTCTAGTTCTTTAAAGCTTTTCTTTTTAAAACTTTTATCCTTTTTAGCTTTTTCGTTTTGCTGGTTTTCGGCGTCTTCAATGTTACTTAAAATAGATAATTTTAATTGCTTTCTCCAGTAATTCATTAATTCAGTTTCGTTTTTAGCATACGGAACCTTATCATAATCAACATCAATAACCTCTTTCTTTTTATAATTAAAAGGTTGTTTTAATAAGGAACGATAGGTCTTTTTACCAGACTCCATCTTTTCTAAAAAGCGTTGATACACCAATTTGTAAAAATCAATATTTGAGTCTCTTAATTGATTGTCAATTTGATATTTATATTGAGAGAATTCTTTTAAATCTTCTTGAGTAAAATAACGTTTATTAGGATCAAGTCCATCGATAAATGTGTTATATACATGTTCGGAAAAGTCATCATTTAATTTTTTTTGAACGTAATGATATCGACTTAAAATATTTTTTAAAACGTAAACAATTACACGATCTTTTTCTGGATCGTTGTTAGGAACTGTATTAGAACTAACAGAATTAGAAAATAAAAGTGTGATTGCTAAAAATGGTATAATAAACTTCGTCTTCATAAAATCTTCTGTCTTTTTAATTTGTGTTGAGTCGTTGTGTTGCTAAGCTACTAAAATAATGCCAATTTTTTAGCATTATTACTTTTTATAAATGCCTCTAAAAACTTCTTGAGTCTTTTTATGGTCTTCATTTAGAAGATTCCAAACTTGAGTTACAGAACCATCTTTGTTTTTTGTCCAAGTAACTTGATTGTAATAATTGCCTTTATCTTTTTTTATAAGATCACTTTTTAAAATCATAGAATTATCTTTAAAACTACCTTTTAAAACTAATGAAAAACCAGTGTTATCAATCCAAACCTGATTCCAAGTATTATCTTTTTTATTGTAATAATTGTAGCTAGTCCCTTTATTTTTGGATGTTTTTGAATCCCAATTTTCTTGAATAGCACAGGCATTAGGCGTTTTTATAACATTATTGTGACCAATTAATTTTCCTTCAGTGTTATAAACATTCCAATTTCCGACCCAAAAATCAAATTGGGTATAACCTATTTCGTTACATGGTATTGTGGGGGCGTTTTGTGCTGAAATAATTGAAAAAAAAGAAGAAATTATAAAAATAGTTACATAAACAATAATCCGTACCATAATGCTTGGGTTTGATTACCACAATTTTACACATAAAATGAACCAATTTGTCTTTACAAAATGTTAAAAAAAGAATCCATTTTTTATATTACATTTGTTGTAAAACTTACTTACTATGCAAGATAGACCTTTGATTTTAGTTACGAATGATGACGGAATTACGGCTCCTGGTATTCGTATGTTGATTGAAATTATGAATAAAATAGGGGATGTAGTGGTGGTGGCTCCTGATAGCCCACAAAGTGGAATGGGGCATGCTATTACGGTGAATAATGTGTTACATTGTAACCCTATAACCATTGATGAAGGTCCACAAATAGAGTACAGTTGTTCTGGTACGCCTGCAGATTGTGTTAAAATGGCAAAAAATGAAATCTTAAATCGTACACCAGATTTATGTGTTTCAGGAATCAATCACGGATCCAATTCATCCATCAATGTAATTTATTCAGGAACCATGAGTGCTGCTGTTGAAGCAGGTATTGAAGGGATTCCAGCAATAGGTTTTTCTTTATTAGATTTTGATTGGCATGCTGATTTTAGAGCTGCACGTAAGTTTATAGAAAAAATAGCGTTAAATGTTTTATTAAACGGATTACCTGACGGGGTAATTTTAAATGTAAACATTCCGAAGTTGAAAGAAGACGAAATTAAAGGAGTTCGTATATGTAGACAAGCGAATGGTTATTGGAAAGAAACGTTTGATAAACGTAAAAGTCCGTTTGGCAAAGAGTACTATTGGCTTTCAGGAGAGTTTATTAATAGAGATAAAGGACAAGATACTGATATTTGGGCGTTAGAAAATGGTTTTATATCGGTAGTGCCTGTTCAATTTGATATGACAGCACATCACGCAATTCAAAAGTTACATACATGGGACATATAAAAAAAGAAATACTAATAGGAATCATAGTCTCATTGTTGGCAACAACTTGTGGCTTCTTTGTTTATTTAGAGTACATTTCAGAACTTAGTATTTCAGAAACGATTTCTAAAATAAGAGAAGGAGGGGTATTAGGTTCTGTAATAGCTCTGGCAGCAATACCTAACTTATTTGTTTTTTGGGTGTTTTTAAAGAAAAAACAAGATTACAGAGCAAGAGGAGTGTTAATAACTACAATTGCTGTAGCTTTATTAACAGCATATTTAAAGTTTTTCTAATTTTAATACATGAAATATTACATTCTTGTAGGTGAGGCTTCAGGTGATTTGCACGGAGCTAATTTGATGAAGGCCTTGTTAAAGGAAGATCCGAAAGCTGACATTCGTTTTTGGGGAGGTGACCTAATGCAAGAAGTTGGCGGTACACTTGTTAAGCATTATAAAGAGCGTGCTTTTATGGGCTTTGTTGAGGTGTTGATGAATTTACGAAAGATTTTAGGAATGATTTCTTTTTGTAAAAAAGATATTGCTCAATTTAATCCTGATGTAATAATTTTTATTGATAACTCAGGTTTTAACCTTCGTATAGCTAAGTGGGCAAGAAAGCAAGGTTTTAGAACCAATTATTATATATCACCTCAAGTTTGGGCAAGTAGAGCAGGTAGAGTAAAAGATATTAAACGAGATATCGACCAAATGTTTGTAATTCTCCCATTTGAAAAAGAGTTTTACAAAAAGTATGATTATAATGTTCGCTTTGTGGGTCATCCTTTAATCGATGGAATTGCAGGAAGAGAGCAAGTTTCTATCGAAAAGTTTAGAAAAGAACACGACCTTGGACATAAGGAGGTTATAGCACTGTTACCAGGAAGTAGAAAGCAGGAAATAACAAAAATGTTATCAGTAATGCTTTCATTGGTAAAAGATTTTCCACAATATCAGTTTGTAGTGGCAGGAGCACCAAGTCAATCGTATGAGTTTTATAAAGAAATTATTGGAGATGCCAATGTAAAATTCATTAATAATAAAACGTATGACTTGTTAAGTATTTCACATGCTGCTTTGGTTGCGTCAGGTACAGCAACACTAGAGGCAGCTTTGTTTAAAGTGCCTCAGGTAGTGTGTTATAAAGGAAGTAATATTTCTTATCAAATAGCTAAGCGAATAATAACATTAAAATATATATCGTTAGTAAATTTAATAATGGATAGAGAAGTGGTAAAAGAGTTGATACAAAATGATTTTACCAAAGAAAATTTACAGTACGAACTAACACGTATTTTAGAGTTAGAACATCGCCAGAAATTATTTTTGTCATATTTTGATTTAGAACAAAAATTAGGAGGAAAAGGAGCTTCTGAAAAAACAGCGAAGTTGATTGTTGCAGGAGTGAAAAAATAAAAAAGCATGATAAAAAAAATCTTATTTATATGTATAGTATCATTTTTAATGATTTCTTGTGGATCATCAAAGAATGTAAGTACTACATACCAAACAAGAACAAAAAAAGTAACAAAAGTTAAGAAAAACACACAATTAGCAACAACTAAATCATCAAGCAAAGTTACAGTTGCAGATAAAATAGTATGGACAGCGGTTACTTATAAAGGTGTGCCATATCGTTTTGGAGGCATGACGAAAAGAGGAATGGATTGTTCAGGATTGATTTTTACTTCGTTTAAACAACGAAACATGCCTATCGCTAGAACGTCTCATCAAATGTATTTACAAGGAGAAAATATTTCTTTACGAGAAGTTCAAAGAGGAGATTTACTGTTTTTTAAAACCTCAAGAAAAAGAGGAAAAGTAAATCATGTAGGGTTGGTAACTTCTGTAGATAATGGAGATATTCGTTTTATACATTCAACTACATCACGAGGAGTAATAGTAACCTCGCTACATGAGAATTATTGGAAACGAGCTTTTATTAAAGCAAAACGGGTGTTGTAAAATGTTAAGAAATCAAATATAGTTTTTAGCATAAACATAACCTTTAGTTAAAGATAAAAATAATTTAATACTTTTGGAGAACCCTCTTAAATCTCTATAAAGTAAATGAAAATATTAGATGTAGTAATAATTGAAGATGAAGATTTAGCAGCAACTTCTTTAGAAAACTTATTGCAGAAAAGTCCTTATCCAATTTCTGTAAAAAAGCGGTTGGAAAGTGTAGAAGATTCAATTCTTTGGCTTAAAGAAAACACTTGCGATTTAATTTTAAGCGATATTCACCTTGGAGATGGTTATAGCTTTGAAATTTTTGAAAGATTGAAAATTTCAATTCCTATTATTTTTACAACAGCTTTTGATGAGTATGCCATCAAATCATTTCAGTTTTTTGCCATAGATTATTTATTAAAACCCTACAGTGAAGAGCTACTTAATAAAGCCATAGAAAAATATGTAAACCTTAATGAGAATAAAGGATACACTGATAAGCTTGAGCAATTATTGTTACAAATGAACAATAAAATACAGCATCAAAAAGAAAAAGAACGCTTTTTGGTGTCAAAAGGAAGTTTATCTATTTCTATTAAAAGAGAGGAAGTCGCTTATTTTATGGCGCAAGGAAAGTACTTGTTCTTGTTTACTTTTGATAACGAAAGTTACCTTTATGATGGAACAATTTCTAGTTTAGAAGAAGAACTATCTGAAAAATACTTTTTCAAGATTAATAGAAAATATATTATTCAACATTCAGCGATTAATAATATATCAAAATATAGTAATAATCGTATAAAAATAGAATTACAACCAAACTTAAATGTAGAAGAGATGCTTTTAGTAAGTGCTCAAAGAATTAAAGAGTTTAAAAAATGGTTGGATAATTAGTTCTTATGAAGTTTCCATTAAAAAAAAGAAAGCATCAATACTACCTGCTGGTAAGTGTATCGTTAATAATATTATTTTTTATTGGATACGAATTAATAACAAATAAAATTACGTCAGAAGCAGAGAGGTTAGTAGAAGAAGCAACAACTCAAAACGTAAGAGAGAAGAAAGGAATATTACAATTTGATTTTAACGAGTTTGATAAGTTTATTTCAGGAGCAGAAAAGATTATAGATAACAGTACTGTATTAAAGAGAGAGCAACTTAAAAATCGATTGGTTTTTAATAGCGAGCTAGCTTTTTCTGAGGAAATTATTGATGCTAGTTTTATTTATTTTTTTAAAGAAAATGAGGCCGTATATACTTCTTTTTTAGGAGAAAAAAAACTTGAAAAAGAAATCCTACATGGGATTAGAAAATTAAAAAAGGAAAATCAGGTTTTTGAAGTAGTATCAACACAAAAAGATACTACGTACTACCAGAAAATTATTGTAAGAAAACAATCAGACAATACTACAATAGTATACGGCTACAGTATTAATTTATTAAAATATTGGAATTATTTTTCACAAAAATATAGTGTTTATGGAGGGTATGTTATTGTAACAGACAAAACAGGTGTTTGTATGTTGCATCCAGATACTAATTACATTGGAAAATATGAAAAGACATTTTTTAATACTATTTCACCCCAAAATATAATAAAAAAAACGAAGAGTAATGAATTGAAAAATAATGGGCCAATAAAAGTAACAGTAAAATCAGAGTATTTAAACCTAGAAGTGGTAAGATATTATGATGTGTTACAAGTAGGTAACTCTGAGTTAATTTTAATAACAAGTTTCCCTTTAAATATTTCAATCAGAGAATCTGTTAACGATATTAAACAATATTTATTATGGATGAGTTTGTTGGCATTACTAACCTTTATGTTAATATTAGCTTTTTCTCGAGGTCAACTAAGGAGTCAATATTTAAAAACGCTTCAGTACGAACAAGAAAGAAAACGATTGGCTATTAGTAACGAGCAATATCAACAAAAAAACGCACGATTACAATTAAGTCAATTACGAAAAAAGCTGAATCCTCATTTTCTATTCAACACCCTAAATTCTTTACATGTTTTAATAGGAGTAGATAAAAAAATGTCTCAGCAATTTGTATTAAAACTTTCAGAGGTATATAGGTATTTGTTAAAAGAAAGAGAAGCAAACTTGGCTACAGTAAAAGATGAATTACATTTTTTAGAGCAATACTTCTTTTTGCAAAAAATTAGATTTAGTAATAGTATAAATCTATCTGTTGTAGATAATAGTGGAGGAAAAGCTTTATCAAAAAAAATTCCTTTTTTAGCATTAGAAACATTGGTTGAGAATGCTATTAAACATAATGAAATAACAAAAAAAAAACCTCTTTTTATTAAAGTTTTAATTGAAGAAGACCAGATAATAGTAAGTAACAATTATAATCCAAGAAAAAATAAGAAAGAAGCAAGTTATAGCGTAGGCTTAGGGTATTTAAGTAATTTCTACGCATTTTATAACGTAAAATCATTTAAGACAGAGGTTTTTAATGAAGATTTTAAATGTTATATGCCTTTGTTGTCAAAATAATAAAATTCACTCCTTTATAAAGTAACTTCACTCTCATTTAGTTTTAATCAAACATCTTCATTTCTACATTTGGTTTCTTCTTAATAACAACATAATTTATGAAGGGGCATTCTCAAATGAAGAACATTAATTTAAAAGTACTTAGTTTATTCTTGGTGTTTTTTACCACAATGGTAGCAGCACAAAAGAAAGAAGAAGAAAAAACAGATACTATTAAAAGTACTAGTAAAGTTTCGTACAAGAAATTACAAAAAGAGGGAAACAAAAAAGAGGGACTGTTTAATATTTACAGATTAAAAGAAGACATCTACTTTGAAATCCCAGATTCATTGCTTTCAAAAGATTTTTTAATAGTAAACAAAATATCTCAAGTTCCTTATGCTTTAAACGGGCATGGATTAAATAAGGGTATGGCCTATGAAACTAAATTAATTAGGTTTTATAAAGATACCGTATTAAATAAAGTGTGGGTAAAAACAATTAACCCAAGAGTAACTTCACCAAAAAATAATGCAATAACTCGTTCAGTACGTAATAATTTTGGAGAATCTATTGTAGAAGAGTTTAAAATAGAGTCAGAAAACGAAAAGAAAACATCAGTATTAATTAAAGTAAACAGAGTTTTTAACGGTAAAGATAAAACCTTTAATGACTTATTGTCAAATATTGGCTTAGGTGGGAGTATTAAGACAAAACTATCTAAGATAGAGAAATTAAAAACTTTTTCTAAAAACATTGTAGTAAAATCTCTTTTAACAACCAGTGTATCTGAAGGAAAAAGTGCAGCGCTACCTCTGTCAATTGGAGTTACAACCAATATAGTTTTGTTACCAACAAATATAATGAAGCCACGTTTTGGAGATAAAAGAATAGGATATTTTAGTAAGCCTATGGATTATTATTCTGATAGTCAGCATGAAGTAGAACATCGTGAATTAATTACACGTTGGAGGCTTGAGCCTAAAAAGGAAGATGTAGAGAAATATAAAAAAGGAGAATTAGTAACACCAAAAAAGCAAATTGTTTATTATATAGACCCAGCAACACCAAAAAAATGGGTGCCATACATAAAAAATGGAGTATATGATTGGAATAAAGCTTTTGAGGAAGCAGGGTTTAAGGATGCTGTAGTAGTTAAGGAAGTAACAAATGAAGATGAAGATTTTGATATTGATGATGTTCGTTATTCGGTAATTACCTACGTGGCATCAGAAAGACAAAATGCAATGGGACCTTCTATAGTTGATCCAAGAAGTGGAGAGATTTTAGAATCAGATATTATTTGGTGGCATAATTTAATGAAAGGATTACATCAATGGATTCGCGTTCAAACCGGACCTATAAACCCAGAAGCAAGAGCTAATATTTTTTCTGATAAAATAATGGGAGAATCTATTAGATTTGTATCTTCTCATGAAGTGGGGCATACTTTTGGATTAAAACATAATATGGGGGCTTCTTTTAGTTATCCAGTAGACTCGTTAAGGTCAGCTAGTTTTACCAAGAAAATGGGAGGCACAGCACCATCTATTATGGATTATGCTCGCTATAATTATGTAGCTCAACCAGGTGATAATGTAACCGAAATTAGTCCAAAAATAGGAGTATATGATAAGTATGCAATCAACTGGGGATATCGTTGGTTAGATATAAAAACACCTCATGAAGAGTTGCCCATATTAAATCAATGGATACGAAAGCATGAAAACGATCCAATGTATTTTTATGGTCCACAACAAAGAAATATTATAGATCCAAGATCTCAAAGTGAAGATTTAGGAGATGATGCTGTGAAAGCAAGTAAGTATGGATTAGAGAACTTAAGAAGAATAGTTCCAAACATTATTAAATGGACGTATGAAGAAGGAGAAGATTATTATAAGGCAGCAAAGCTTTATAAAGCGGTGATTGATCAATGGCAACTATACAGCGGACATGTAATGGCAAACATAGGGGGTATATATATAAATAACACAATACATGGAGATGGTAAAAACACTTTCGTTCCAGTACCAACCAAAATACAAAAAGAAGCACTCGATTATATCATAAAAGAAACAATTTTACCCCAAAAATGGTTGTTCGCTCCAGATCTTATACACAAAGTATATCCAGTAAGAGACGCTCCTGATGGTGAACGCTTTTACTCTCCAATTTCCATGCACCGTGCTTATCAAACAAATATGATTTATCGTTTAATCGAAACAGATAGATTAATGCGAATTATTGAGAACAAAGTACTGGCTTCAGACAAAAATGATGTGTTTACAGAAGAGTACTTATTCAATGAACTTTTCGAGGCTATTTTTAAGAAAACGATTAATAACAAACCTATAGATATGTTTGATCGTATGACCCAGAAAAATTACGTGGATGTATTAACAGTAGATAGAAATATATTATTAAAGAAAACTAAAGAAACAAACTTAAAAAGTAAGAACTTCAAAAATGTACATTTCTCTTATATACCAAGGGTATCAGACGTAGGTTCAAACAAGAGAGCTGAATTAGAAAGAATCTTAAAATTATTAAAAAGAAAAAGAAAGAAAGGGGACAAGGCTACTCAAAATCACTACAATGATTTAATAGCTAGAATTGAATATAATTTGAATAATTAAGATGATGAACAAAAAAATAATTTACTTACTGCTTCTTATACCATTTTCGGTTTTTGCACAAAACACAAAAACGATTAGTGGAACGGTAATAGACGAAGCTAGAAATGAAACTTTACCAGGGGTTAGTATCTACGCTTCAACCAAAGTAATTGGTAACAAAACGAATATAGAAGGAGTTATTCAAGCTTCAATGATTGGAACAACTACTGATTTCGACGGAAATTTCTCTTTTAAAGCACCAAAGGAAACAAAATATATTATAATATCATATATAGGTTTTGAAACAGAGAAAATAAATGTAGAAAATAGAAGTACAGATATGATAATAACACTAAAAGAAAAGGAAGAGCTTTTAGGGGAAGTTATCGTAACAGGTTATCAAAAAATAGAGAAACGTAAAATTACGTCGTCGTTTGCAAAAATTAAAACAGATGATGTTAAAAGAGCAGGAACAGCTAATATTGATCAGATGCTTTCTGGAGAAATTTCAGGAGTACTTGTTCAACCAACTAGTGGCGCTCCAGGTGCACCCGCTAAAATTCAAATTAGAGGTACTTCAACTTTAAACGGTTCTTCTGATCCTTTGTGGGTTTTAGATGGAATTCCTTTACAAGGAAATGATATTCCTAAAGATTTTAGAGATAAAGATAATATTGATAACTTAAAATCTTTTCCAATTGCAGGAATCAATCCTGAAGATATTGAAGAAATAACAGTTTTAAAAGACGCCTCTGCAACCTCTATTTATGGAGCAAGAGCTGCAAACGGAGTAATTGTAATTACGACTAAAAAAGGTAAAGAGGGGAATATGAGGATAAACTTTAATGCAAGCACATTCTTAACTTTACGTCCTGATTTTGATAGGTTAAACTTGATGAATGCTTCTGAGAAAGTAGATTTTGAATTAGGTTTAGCTCGTAGATCAGACTTAACTTATCAAAGTGAAAGAGGAGAAGTTTCTCGTATTTTACAGGCCTATGGAGAATATAATAATTTCCAAAATAATGGTTTTTCAAGTATAAATCCGTTAGCTCAGAATGCAATTAATAGCTTAAGAAACAAAGATACTAATTGGGGGAATGAGTTGTATCAAGCAGCAATAAATCAACAATACGGATTAACACTTTCAGGTGGAAGTGAAAAATCAAGATATTATTTTTCTTTAGGATATTTTGATGAAGAAGGAACTACAAAAGGTACTGGTTTAAATAGATACAATCTTACGTTTAAAAATGACTATGATGTAAATGATAAATTAAATGTAGGAGTGTCTGTTTTTGCAAGTAGAAATAAAAGCACATCATATATTACTGGTGCAGATGCATACACTAACCCAGCAAATTACTCAAGAAGAGTAAACCCTTATTTCACTCCATACAACGCAGATGGAGGTTATAATTATGACCCAGACTTGATTGAAAGATCAGATTTAAATTTAAAATACAATCCATTAGAAGAAAGACAAAATACAAATCAAGAGTTAACATCTTATTCTATTAAACCAATAATTGATCTTACATATAAGTTTGATAATGCTTTAACATTATATACTCAATTAGGTATGCAGTTTGACTTTGATCAAACTGAAAAATTTGGAGATAAAAACAGTTACTACACTAGAAAATATAGATTTGGCTCTAGATACCAAGATGAAGACGGTAACGATGCCTTTTTTATGCCAGAAGGAGGTATTAATCAAAACTGGAATAGTGATGCTTTTCAATATAATTGGAAAACAACATTAAATTATAACACTTCTATAAATAATATTCATGAAGTTGATGTAATGTTAGGTACCGAGTTTAGAGAGGATAAACGAACTGAAATTCATACAAAAGGATTTGGTTTTAATACAAATACTTTAAGAACTATACCTATAACAGACGAAAGAGCTTTAGGAAATGAATTGTTTAACCCATATAAGAAAACAATTAATGAAAATGCTTACGCTTCTTTCTTCGGAACAGCTTCTTACACTTATGATAGAAAGTATACAGTATTTGGAAGTTTACGATATGATGGATCAAACTTATTTGGAGTAAATCCAGAGTTTAGGTACTTACCATTATGGTCTGTTGCAGGTTCTTGGAATGTAGCTAGAGAAAGCTTTTTTGATATAGATGCTGTTAATGAGTTTAAAATAAGAGGTTCATACGGGGTACAAGGAAATATAGACAAATCAACATCTCCTTTTGTAGTAGGGAATTATAAAGATGAAACTATTTTACCAGGGAATTCTGAACAAGGAATTAATGTAATATCTGCTCCTAACAAAGATTTACGTTGGGAAAAAACAATCTCATCAAATGTAGGGTTTGACTTAGGCTTATTTAATAATAGATTATACGTTTCAGCAGATTATTATTATCGTAAAAGTTCAGATTTAATAGGATTACAATCTATACCACTAGAATCTGGCTTTAATTTCATTAATACCAATTGGGCAACATTAAGTAATAAAGGTATTGAATTAGCAATAAACTCTAGAAATATTATAAAAGATGATTTTAAATGGAGTACAAGTTTTAACATATCACATAATAAAAATAAAGTAGAAAAGATTCAAATTAGAGATAATGAATTAAAACCTTCTTTATTAGGATACGGAGTAAATGCAGTTTTTGCAATAAAAACAGCAGGTTTAGATAGTAATGGTTTGCCTCTTTTTTGGAAAGATGGAAAAAAAGTAACCGCAGTAGATTTTTATAATCTATCAGAAGGGGTTGATGGAAGCCAGTTAACAGAAGAAGAGCATAGAAATCTATATACGTATGTAGGTAACGGAGATCCTGAATTTAGTGGAGGTTTCATAAATAAATTTCAATACAAAGATTTTAGTTTAAGTGTTGCAACCAATTTTAACATAAACCAAACTATAAAACGAACACCTTCGTATCACCCAACGCAAATAAGCCCAACATATAACTATAATAAAGAAGTCTTAAAAGCAGGGACAGGAAGTTACCCAGCTTTTATAGGAAGTACAACACCAGGTTTTGAAACAGATTTAGTGTATAGTTGGTATCATACTTACGATACAGGTAATACATACAGAGATTTAGATATTTGGGTAGATAAAATTTCGTACATAAGAATTAATAGTATAAAGTTTGGATACAATGTACCAAGCAGATATTTAGAAAGTATGAATGTTTCAAGATTAAGCTTTAACCTAGAAGGAAGAAATTTATTTGTTTTCGGAACAGATTATGACGGATATTTTGATCCAGAAACCTTTGGTAGTCCATATTCTCAACCAATACCAAAAATTATTTCTTTTGGATTTAATCTTTCTTTTTAAAAAATACAGTAATGAAAAAACATATATACATATTATTAATTAGTATAGTAAGCATCGTTTCTTGTGATGATTACTTAGATATAGAACCGGTAGGACAAGTAATACCAAAATCGGTTGAAGATTACCGAAGCTTTTTAACAACAGCTTATGCAACAGAAAAAAACAACCATATATTAACTACTTATAGAGCAGATGAACTACAGTTAAGCAAAAGCTCTGTAGGTTCAGAGCAGTATGAAGATATTTATTTATGGAATGATGCGAGTGCATCACCATTAACAACACCTTTTTCGTATGCTAGTTTCTATAAAATAATTTTTCATGCAAACCATGTTATAGAAAAAGAAACAGAAATTACTGGAGATGCAACAGCAATTACCCAATTAGTTGGGGAAGCTTACGCTTTACGAGCACTACAATATTTTCAGTTAATTAATTTGTATGCAAAGGCATACGATACAACAACAGCAAGTAATGACAATGGAGTTCCTATAGTTACTAAATATAACTTAGACCAAAAGTATGACATTCAATCAGTAGAAGAAGTATATACGCAAATACTAAGTGATCTTTCTAATGCCGAAGCACGTTTAAATATAGAACAGCAAGCTTCTGGTTTTAACTATAGATTTTCAAAAATTGCCTTGAAAAGCTTAAAAGCTAGAGTGTATTTGTATAAAAAAGAGTGGCAAAAAGCTATTGATGTAAGTAAAGAAGCCTTAGCTATAAAAAATACAATACAAGACTTAAATTCAGATAGTTCAATAATGCCTTCAGAATTTAGTTCTGTAGAATCTATTTTAGCATTAGATCAAGTGTCGTCTTTTGACATAGCAAGTAATGCTGCGGTTTCTGATCAATTTTTAAATAAATATGATAGAATAAATGATTTAAGATTTAATATTTACTTTAAGAAAGACGGAACAGTTTACAGAGCTGCTAAAACAGCAGACCTTAAGTATAAATCAACCTTCAGAGTAGCTGAACTATACTTAACCTTAGCAGAAGCATATACACAATTAAACGAATTAACATTTGCAAAAGAGCAACTGTTAGTATTAATAAAGAACAGGTATACACCAGCTAAAGTTATAACTTATACCACTTATATTAATTCATTAACAAAGCAACAGTTATATGAAGAAATATTAGACGAGCGTGCACGTGAATTTGCAATTGAGGGGCAACGTTGGAATGACTTAAAAAGAACTACACAACCTGAAATAACAAAGTGGTACGAAGGAAAAAATTATAGCCTAAATAAAAATGACAGTAGGTATGTCGTTCAGTTTCCAAACGATGCTAAGATAAATAACCCAAATTTTTAAGATAAAAATATCCGGCAAGTATCAAACGGATAAAAATAAATTGATACTTAATTACTAATTATTTAAATATTTACATTATGAAAAAAGTTTTCCCTTTTTTGTCTTTAATTATTGCACTTGTAATAGTAAGCTGCTCTAGTGATGATAACGATAAAGTAGTACAATCATCTTTAAACAGTATTACAAGTTTTAAAATAAACTTTGAAGGCTTAAGTGAAGATGATGTTATATACGATTTAGGAAATAACATTACAATAAGTGTTCCTTTTAAAACAGATATTACAGGTTTAGTTCCTAATATTACCATATCAGATAAAGCTACTATTTCACCAGCCTCAGGAGAAGCGGTAAATTTTGTTGACGGTGAAGCAATGCCTTTTACTGTTACTGCAGAAAATGGTGATGAGAAAGTATACAATGTTACTATTAATATTCGTGGAGAAGTAGGTAGTGGTTCTAAAATAAAGACTTTCCTTTTTAAAGACGATTATAGCGAGAGTTTAACTACTTATACATATGATGATGTATCTAACTTTATTAAGTCATATGAAATTGAAGAAGGTGGAGCAACTACAACGTACACATTGGTATATGATGATAAAAACCAAGTAATAGAAGTTAAAACTGATACGAAAAGTACAATTTACACTTACAATGATGCAGGTTTAATTGCAAGCGCTATTGAAAAAAAAGATGGTAAAGAGGTTTATACTTATACCTACACTTATGATTCTGATAATAGATTAGAAAAGAAGGTAAGGGTAAACAAAGAAAATGATAAAATAACTAATACAAGTTATGTATACAACAAAGAAGGAAATGTAAAGTCTCAAACTATTGGAACTGAAACATTGGAAAACACTTATGATGATAAAAATAATCCTTTTAAAGGTGTTTATCCATCAGCTTTTTCAAAGATAAATATAGGAATAGGGTTAGATGCAGTAAACGTAAACAACCCAACACAAGGTAGTTTTTCAAGTGATACACCTGTAACGTACACATATAACACAGATAACTATCCTGTAACAGCGTCATATGTAGTATTTGGATTCATTAACACTGACATTACGTACACTTATTTTGATTAATTGATTAATTCCCCTAGTTAAGCACTCTTAGAATTTATTTTAAGGGTGTTTTTTTATGCAAATTTATAATGAATAAAGTAACCATATTATTAATAGCTATTTTATTAGTAACTTGTAAAACAAGTGCTATAAAAAATGAAGACATAGTTCTAGAATTAACTAAAGAAGAACAGCTAAATAAATTATATCAAGAAAAAATAAAACCTCTGTTTAGTTCATATATTGATATAAAAATACCTAATGAATTTAGGATAGATAAGAACGACAACTCTATTAATGCTGGAGCAGCAGATAATTATATTGAAGTAAGTCAAGGATTAGTAGATTATGATAAAGATTATATAAAAGTTTATGTACTATCTCACGAGATAGGTCACATCGTAACACTTAATCAAGCAAAAAAGTTTAAATTTGGTTTACAAATACCTTCTGGGATTGAAACAAATGATTATAAAAAAGCAGAGTATTTAGCAGACTTAATTGCGATACATTTAATGCTAACCCAAGAGAAAACTTTAGGAGAAGAATTAAAACAGAATTTAGAAGTAGTTCAATCTTTATTAGGGCCAGAAATATTTACACATCCAAGTGCTGTAGATAGAGTAGAGCTAATGAATTTGTATATTGAAAAAAGCTCTAAAGAAGATCCTAAAGTAGCTTTTAAAGAAATTTTTGAAAAGGTATGGAATATGGATTAAAACAAAAGCGCCCCATAGGGCGCTTTTGTTACTTTCTTATTAACTCAATTCCTTAATTCAACATTTGCCACAATTTATCCTTGAGCTCCATTAAGCCTTGTTGAGCTACAGATGAAATAAATAACGCTTCAATGCCTTCTGGTAATTCTTGTTTAATTTCTTCTTTCAATTCGTCGTCTAGCATATCTGATTTTGATATAGCTAATAAACGGTCTTTATCCAATAATTCAGGATTGTGTTTGCGAAGCTCATTCAATAAAATTTCATACTCCCTTTTTATATCCTCGCTATCAGCAGGAATTAAAAAGAGTAGGGTAGAGTTACGTTCTATATGACGTAAAAAGTGATGCCCTAAACCTTTTCCTTCAGCAGCTCCTTCAATAATCCCAGGAATATCTGCCATTACAAAACTTTGATGATTACGATATTCCACAATACCTAAATTAGGTTTTAGGGTTGTAAATGCATAATCAGCAATTTTAGGTTTGGCGGCGGTAATAACAGATAATAAAGTTGATTTTCCTGCATTAGGGAAACCAACTAAACCAACATCAGCTAAAATTTTTAATTCAATACGATACCAACCTTCTTGTCCGTCAATACCTGGCTGTGCATAACGAGGAGTTTGATTGGTTGATGACTTAAAATGCCAGTTACCACGACCACCTTTACCACCTTCTAATAAGATGATTTCTTGTTCGTCTTCAATAACTTCATGTAAAATTTCGTCAGTATCAGCATCACGGATAATAGTTCCTAATGGAACAGGAATGATAACATCAGCACCATCATGTCCAGTACTTCTACTGCTACTACCATCACCACCGTGTTCAGCTCTAAAATGACGTTTAAATTTTAAATGGAAAAGTGTCCACATATTTTTATCGCCACGTAATATAATGTGACCACCTCGACCACCGTCACCACCATCAGGTCCACCTTTCGCAATGTATTTTTCGCGATGTAAGTGTGCAGATCCACGACCACCTTTACCTGATGATGCGTAGATTTTAATATAGTCGACAAAATTTCCTTCAGTCATTGTTCGTTGTTTATTTGTTGAATTGTTAAAAAGCGATAATTGTTATTACTTTAACAATTAAACAAGTGTTTGTTATAGTGTATCAAATACGTCTGATAAACGTTGTGTAATTTCTTCAATAGAGCCAACTCCGTTTACTCCGTAGTAGTTGTTTTGTGTTTGGTAATAGTCTTTTAAAACAGCTGTTTTAGTATTGTATTCATTAAAACGATTACGGATTTTACTTTCATCCATATCATCAGAACGACCACTAGTTTTTCCTCTTTCTAAGATACGTTCAACTAATAAGTCTTCTGGCACTTCTAAAGCAACCATTCCGTTAATACGTTCACCTTTTTCAGCTAAAAAAGTATCTAAAGCTTTTGCTTGAGATTCTGTACGAGGAAATCCATCAAAAATAAATCCTGCAGAATCTGCATTTTTGTTAACCTCTTCTTTCAACATATTAATGGTAACTTCATCAGGAACTAAATCTCCAGCATCAATATATGTTTTTGCTAATAATCCTAATTCAGTCTTATTTTTAATATTAAATCGGAATACATCTCCTGTTGAAATGTGTACTAAATTGTATTTTTCTTTTAAAACTTCTGCTTGAGTACCTTTTCCTGCACCTGGAGGACCGAATAATACGATGTTTTTCATTTTTGGTGGTGTTGTTAATTGATAAATAGCAGGCAAGTTTCTACCATAACCTTTGTAATCTAATCCGTAACCTACAATAAATTTATCTTCAATACTTTTTCCAATATAATTTATATGTAGCTCTTTACGATAGACATCAGGCTTGTAAAAAAGTGTTACTATTTTTAGTTCTTTTAATTTTTTTGTTTTAAAGATTTCATAAATCTCTTGAAGGGTTGTACCAGTATCAATAATATCTTCTAAAATAATAACGGTACGACCAGATAAATCTTCATTAAGACCAATTAAGCTCTTTACATTTTCTGTTGAAGAAGTGCCTTGGTAAGAAGACAATTTAACA
Organism: Tenacibaculum sp. TB-53; assembly: GCF_059716285.2. Classification (NCBI taxonomy): domain Bacteria; kingdom Pseudomonadati; phylum Bacteroidota; class Flavobacteriia; order Flavobacteriales; family Flavobacteriaceae; genus Tenacibaculum; species Tenacibaculum sp. TB-53. The sequence goes on from NZ_CM202790.1 coordinate 3,374,695, forward strand.
AAACTAATTTCACAGTTTCCTTTATATTCACGTAAAAAATCGGCAGTAAAAACAAAGCACCCGTTTAAAATTCCTATGAAAATAGGAACTTCATCAGAAGGTAAATCTTTTCTTACTTGCTCAGCTAAAGAACTAACAATATTAGAAATTTCATCAGCTGAAATGAATTCTTTAAAATATAAATCGTGGAGTTTTGTAATTTTCATCAGACTGCAAAGATAGTTGCTTGATATTAAATGAAAAAACCGTTTTGAAGTTTATTCAAAACGGTTTTATGTATGTTTTTATTTAAGTTACTTGTTTTCTTCTTTTTTAGAAACGTCAAACATAATTGGCGTTGCAACAAATAAAGAAGAATAAGTACCTACTACCACACCTACGATTAATGCGAACATAAATCCTTTAATACTGTCCCCTCCAAAGAAGAAGATAGCTAACATTACAAGTAATGTTGTTAAAGAGGTGTTGATAGTCCTTCCTAATGTACTGTTTAATGCTTTGTTTACTAAACTAGCAGTAACAGAGTTTTTGCCTTCTGTAAACTCTCTAATTCTATCAAAAATTACCACAGTATCATTTAATGAGTATCCTACTACTGTTAAAATTGCTGCGATGAATGATTGACCAATTTCCATATCAAATGGCATGAATTTGTATAGTAAAGAGAATACACCTAATACTACTAACACATCATGAAAAACAGCTACTACCGCACCAATAGAGTATGCCATTTTTCTAAAACGTAATAAGATGTATAAGAAAACTACGATTAACGATCCTAAAACTGCCCATAAAGCTGATTGCTTAATATCATCTGCAATAGTAGGTTCTACCTTAATGTAGCTCATAATTCCGTTTCCTGCTTTTTCAAAACCAGGTTTAAAGTTTTCGTAAGAAGTGTCTCCTAAGTATGGTTTTAATCCTTGATATAAAGCGTTTTGAACTTGTTCATCTACATTAGTACCTTCTTCATCAATTTTGAAGGCAGTAGTAATTTTTAATTGGTGATCAGAACCAAAAGTTTTTACTTCTGGAGCTGTACCAAATACTTCTTTCAGCTGCTCTGATATCTCATTACCTTTCATGGCTTCGTCAAAACGTACCACATAAGAACGTCCTCCTTTAAAGTCTACCCCTTGCTTTAAACCTACAGTAAAAATAGAAGCTAAGCCTACTACGATAAAGAATCCTGAAATTATATAAGCTATCTTACGCTTTTGTAAGAATTCAATATTAATATTTTTAAACCAGTTTTTAGAGAAACCAGTATTAAAAGGTAACTTAGTTCCCTTTTCAACAGCACCGTCAATAAATAAACGAGTAATGAATACAGCTGTAAATAAAGAAGTAGCAATACCTATCATCAGTGTTAAAGCAAAACCTTTAATTGGTCCTGTACCGAAAGTGTATAAAATAATACCAGTTAATAAAGTAGTAATGTTAGCATCAATAATTGCAGATAACGCTCCTTTAATACTAAATCCTTCATCTACTGATTCACCTAAGTTTTTTCCACCGTTTAAGGCTTCTTTAATTCTTTCAAAAATAATTACGTTTGCATCTACTGACATACCTATGGTTAAGATAATACCAGCAATACCAGGTAAGGTTAATACTGAATTAAATGAAGCTAAAATTCCAAAAATAAATAAGATGTTAACTATTAAAGCAATGTTAGCATAAATACCAGCTCTACCGTAGTATAAGAACATCCAAACCAACACTAAAATAATAGCTAACCCGAATGACCACATACTTGCATCAATAGACTCTTTACCTAATGATGGTCCAACTACTTCAGCTTGAATAATACGAGCAGGAGCAGGTAGTTTACCAGCTTTTAAAACTGTTGCAATATCTTGTGCCTCAGTTACTGTCATGGTTCCTCCTGAAATTTGAGTACTACCACCAGTAATAGCTGCATTTACAACAGGAGCAGTATATACGTAGTTGTCTAATACCACAGCAACGAACTTACCAATATTTTCGCTAGTCATTTTTGCCCATTGCTTAGTACCGGAACCATTCATTAACATGGATACTACAGGTTTACTCAATTGATCGTATTCTTGTTTAGCATCTGCAATTACATCACCACCAATAGGAGCTTTATCTTTTCGGTTAGATTTTATTGCATACAAACCAATAATCTCTGTTCCATCAGCTCCAGCTTGAGTTTTGTAATCCCATAAAAACTTTGTATATTTTAAGTTGTTAGGTAATAAAGCTCTTATCTCCTTGTTCTGTAAGAAACTATTTACTTTCGCAGTATCTTGAACTCTAGCTTGTGCAACTAACGAGCTTACTTGTTGTGGACTCTGAGCTACATTAGGGTATAAGTAAGTAAATAAGTTCTTTTGAGTTTCAACTTTTGTAGAATCAGCAGATTCACCCAATAAATCATCAATATCATTGTCTGCCTTAGCAGTATCTTTCACTTGTTCAGTTGCAGAATCATCTTTTAACATTTCAGCAACTTTAGCGTTTGCTGTAAAGAAAAAGTTTTGAACATCTGCATTCGTGTGTACTTCCCAAAACTGTAATTCAGCAGTACTTTGTAATAGTTTTTCTACACGATCAATATCTTTAGCACCTGGTAATTCTACTTGAATTCTACCAGAGTTTCCAATACGTTGAATGTTCGGTTGTACAACTCCAAATTTATCAATACGGCTACGTAATACTTCAAAAGCAGTGTTGATAGAAGTGTTTATTTCTTCTTGTAAAGTCGATTTAACCTGCTCGTTTGTTTTGTTGAAGTCTATTTTATCACGTAAAGCCTTTGTTCCAAAAATACTAGGGTCACTTAATTTAATACTACCATTACTTAATTTTTCGAACTCGTTGTAGAATAAATCTAAGTAATTCTCTTGGCTATCTTTTTGAGCTTCATCAGCATTCGTTAATGCTTGCTTAAAAGTTGTGTTTTGAGAATCGTCAGACAATCCGATTAAGATATCTTTTACTGATACCTGTAAAATTGCGTTAATACCCCCTTTTAAATCAAGACCAAGGTTCATCTCCTTGTTTCTGATATCATTGTAAGAGTACTTTGCAAATCCTAAATTTACTATCTCTTTGTTAGCTACGCTATCTAAGTATTTTCGTTCATATCTTGCTAGAGCTCTACCGTTGTTATCACTAACATTAGCTTTAGCATATTGTTTCGCACTATCTTCTACCTTATTGGCAAAGAATGTAAACGATAACTGATAAATACTCACTAGACCAAAAAGTATAGCAAATAATTTAATTAATCCTTTGTTTTGCATTGTAAATAATTTAAATCGACTTTATTTTAAAAACGTGCAAATATAGCGTTTCGTTAAAAGAAAAGCCAATTCTTTTATCATATTTATGTGATTAGATAATAAATAGGGAATATTTGCTAACAAATGTCAATTTTTAGGGGGATTATATTACGTATATTTACCTATTTTTTAGCAAAATAAATAACTTAAAAATTTTAAATAATTCGCCATGGCGCATTTAACAGATATCGAAATTGCTCAAGCAAAAGAATTACAACATATTAAACATATAGCAAGTAAATTAAAAATTAAAGAAGATGATTTAGAAATGTATGGGAAATACAAAGCTAAATTACCTTTAAGTTTAATAAACGAAGAGAAAGTAAAAGAAAATAACTTAGTGTTGGTAACAGCACTAACACCTACGCCAGCAGGTGAAGGAAAAACAACTGTTTCTATAGGTTTAACAGAAGGATTAAATAAAATAGAAAAACAGGCAACTGTAGTATTGAGAGAACCATCATTAGGACCTGTTTTTGGAATTAAAGGAGGGGCAGCTGGAGGTGGACATTCGCAAGTTGTACCAATGGAGGATATAAACTTACATTTTACTGGAGATTTCAACGCTATAGAGAAAGCAAATAATTTACTGTCAGCTTTAATAGATAACAATTTACAGAGCAGCACTGATAATTTAAATATCGATCCTCGTACGATTTTATGGAAACGCGTGATTGATATGAACGATCGTTCGTTACGTCAAATTACAATTGGTTTAGGAGGAACGGCAAATGGAATACCACGCGAAGATGGATTCAACATTACACCAGCATCAGAAGTAATGGCTATTCTTTGTATGGCAACTTCTTTTGATGATTTAAAAGAACGCTTAGGGAGTATTTTTATTGGGTTCACTTTTGATAAAAAGCCAGTTTTTGCACGTGATTTAAAAGCACAAGATGCAATGGCTATTTTGTTAAAAGATGCAGTAAAACCAAATTTAGTACAAACCTTAGAAGAAAATCCGGCAATTATTCATGGTGGACCTTTTGCAAATATAGCACAAGGTACTAATACAATTATTGCAACTAAAATGGGGTTGTCGTTATCAAATTATGTAGTAACAGAAGCTGGTTTTGGAGCTGATTTAGGAGCAGAAAAGTTTCTAAATATAAAATCACAATATGCAGGGTTAAATCCTAAATGTGTGGTTCTAGTTGCTACTATTAGAGCATTGCGCCACCATGGAGGATCATCAAAAGAAGAATACAATAGCCCAAGATTAGAGCGTGTACAAAACGGATTTAAAAACCTAGAAAAGCATATAGAGAATATTAGAAAATTTAATATTGAACCTGTAGTAGCTATCAATTCTTTTATTTCAGACACTGAGGAAGAAGTTAATTATGTGATTGATGCTTGTGCTAGTTTAGGTGTACAAGCAGTTGTTTCAGAAGGATGGGCAAAAGGAGGTGAAGGAACTAAAAAATTAGCTGAGGCTGTTGTTGATGTAGTTGAAAACAAAGCTACCCAATACAAACCGTTGTACGATTGGAAAAGTCCTGTAAAAGAAAAAATAGAAAAGATTGCCAAAGAAATTTATGGAGCAGATACTGTAACCTATGATAAAAAAGCTGAGTTAAACTTGCGAAGAATTGATCGTTTAGGTTTTAATGACTTTGCTGTTTGTATGGCAAAAACTCAAAAGTCATTTTCAGATAATGATAAGTTAATTGGAAGACCAGAGGGGTTTACAGTAAATGTTAGAGAAATAGAAATAGCAGCAGGAGCACAATTTATAATTCCAATTTTAGGAAAAATGATGCGTATGCCTGGGTTACCCGCAACTCCAGCATCAGAAAATATGACAATAGATAACAAAGGGCTAATTTCTGGTTTGTCATAGGTGTTTTTTACGTTTATAACTTAAATGTGTTTTCATGTTAAAAGAGAGCCAAGTTTTAAAAGGTAATAATAGTTATTAATAAATAAGTCCCGAGTTTGTTTATCACTCGGGACTTAATTTATTAAAAGATTATTCGACAATAAGATTATTTAATTTTATGTTTTTTAGAGCTTTTAAACTCCCCTCTATAGAGTTTAAATCCCCTTTTAAATTATATTTTTTACCTTTTATATTAACAAGTATACCAATGCTGTTAATCTTACTTTCTTTGATTGTTTGGTAAATTTGATAAGTAACACCCTTGTTTTTAAAAACTAAGGTGTCTTTTGTTTTATTGAGTCTGAAATTGTAATCTACTCCCATCAATTCAATAGGGAATGAGAATTCTACAGTTCCATCAGGTTTAATCAAAGCGTAATTAAGAGTTAATCCATTCATGCTAAATAGAACAGCCCGTTTCTTGTTTTTAATAAGATTAAATGATAATATTTTAGAAAGCCCATCATATTTTAAATCTAGTGTTTTAGTGGTTTTGGTATTTTTTTTATTTCCGTTCCATTCTGTTATAGTAGTCGAATAAAAAGGAGTAAAAGCAGCATTTTCTTCTACAATTAAAATAGGAGTAGGTATATTGTTTACTACTTTAAAAGTTGAATATTGATGCCAGCAACAACCACTTTTAGTAATGGTATGAATGGTTTTTGTTTTGTCATCCGTTTGAAACATACCACAATATTCTTGTGCTAATCGAGTAAACTCAGGGCTAAATGTTAGTTTGTTGTTAATTTCTAGATAAATTTTAAAAGACGGTCCATGATAGCAGCTAAACTGTCCATCCATGATAGCTAAGTCTTTAACACCATCGAAATTAAAGTCTTTATAAATTAAAATACTTTGTTTTCCATATGGAATGTTTAACATACTTGTTTTAACAACTCCAGAGGTTTCTAACTCAAAAGTTAATTCATCAGAGTGTATTTCTATAATTTTTGTATTTGTTTTAGATTCGTAAACAGTAATACTTCCTTTTTTGAAAATTTCATTTTCATAACCTTTTTCAATAACCAAGTGTCCTTTATATCTTTCTGAAAAACCTATGATTTCGTAATGAGTTTGACCAAATATCTTTAGAAAAGTAAATATAAACAGTAGCGTAAAATTCTTTTTCATGAAGTAAACTATTGGGATGTTAATTCTAAATGATGTTCCATAAAACAAAAAATATATTAAGAATGAAGGAAAATAAATATAAAAAAGAAACCCTTTGGTTACTGGATAATTAACCAAAGGATTGTTTTATTTTATAATAAAAATATTTTTATGTTAATTCACACCACGTTGTTTGTTAATTTCGTCTTGTAATTGTCTACGTAATTTTTGTTCTTTTTCAATGGTCTTTTTTTTGTATTGTTCAAATTCCTCTTCAGTTTCAGTTAATAAACTTTTTGTTTCTTTAGTAACTACATTACTGTTATTAAACCTGTATATGAAGAAAGCTAAGGCAGCAAGTAAAACAAAAATAATACCCCATACTATAGAGTTGTAGGTGGATTTGTTTAAAGGAATTCCAACAAAAGAAATAGCATCTTCCTTATCAATAGAAGTAACTAAATCTTTGTTTAGTGTATCTATCTTAGTTTGTAATTCAACAATACTTTTTTGTTGTTCATCTATTTTTACCTGTTTAGCAGCAGCATCTGTTTTAATAACCTTTATACTGTCTAAAATACTATTTTGTAGTCTTAAGTATTCATTTTTTTTTACGACCTTATAAATTTGGTAGTTGTTTGATTTCTTATAAAGTTCTTTAAACTGGTTTTCAACCGTATTAGGTTGGTCAGGAGAACTGGTTTGAGCTATAATACTTTGAGATAAAATAAAGATGAATACTATTTTTAAAAATTTCATGATACTGATATTTTAGTTCAATTGATGAATACATATGGTTTAAAAAAACCCAAACGTTAAGGTTTGGGTTTTTAGTATAAGCAAGGTTATGAAACTTATTTTACTTTTTCTACAATGGCCTTAAAAGCTTCTGGATTGTTCATAGCTAAATCAGCTAAAACCTTACGGTTTAATTCGATATTATTAGCTTTAACTTTACCCATAAACTGCGAGTAAGACATTCCGAACTGACGAGCTCCAGCGTTGATACGTTGAATCCATAAAGAACGGAAGTTTCTCTTATTGTTTTTACGGTCACGGTATGCATAAAGCATTCCTTTTTCAACCGCATTCTTTGCTACTGTATAAACGTTTTTACGACGTCCAAAGTAACCTTTTGCTTGCTTCAAGATTTTTTTTCTTCTATTTCTTGAAGCTACTGAATTTACTGATCTTGGCATAATTCAAATGTGTTTTTGTAGTAGGCGACTTACTTAAAAGTTCTTTAATGAGCCCAACTCCATGGTTAATAATTAAATTCCCTGAGCTAACAATTATTTTAAAACTAATTGTTGCTTAATGTTTGCTTCATCAGATTTGTGTACTAATGTAGCATGTGTTAATGCAAGCTTACGTTTTTTAGACTTTTTTGTTAAAATGTGGCTTTTAAACGCGTGCTTTCTTTTGATTTTTCCAGTACCAGTTAACTTGAAACGTTTTTTAGCACTAGATTTTGTTTTAATTTTAGGCATCTTTGTTTTTAGTTTTATCTTGCTTATATTATTGTATGTATTATTTACCTTTTTTAGGAGCAATAAACATAATCATACGTTTTCCTTCTAGTTTCGGCATTTGTTCTACCTTACCGTATTCTTCTAATTCTTGAGCTAATTTTAATAGTAAAATTTGTCCTTGTTCTTTAAATACAATCGAACGCCCTTTGAAGAATACAAAAGCTTTTAATTTAGCTCCATCTTGTAAGAACTTAATCGCATGCTTCTTTTTGAATTCGTAATCATGTTCGTCAGTTTGAGGTCCGAAACGAATTTCCTTAACGGTAACTTTAGTTGCTTTAGCTTTTAAAGCTTTTTCACGTTTCTTTTGCTCATATAAGAACTTTTTGTAATCAATAACTTTACAAACAGGAGGAACAGCTTTAGGTGAAATTTCAACTAAATCTAATTCTAACTCTCGTGCAATCTCTTTAGCTTTAGCTAATGGATATACACCTACTTCCACGTTATCGCCTACAAGACGAACTTCATCAACATGTCTAATTTTTTCATTAATTCTATGTTGATCTTCTTTAATTACTCTCGCGGGTCTTCTACCGCCTTTTCTTCTAATTGCTATGACTTATAAATTTTAAATTACTATCTATTTTTTAACTACCAAAAGGAACTAATGTCTTACTAACTTCTTTCTGTATTAGAGAAATAAACTCCTCTATAGTAAATGTTCCTAAATCACCTTCACCATGTTTTCTTACAGATACTGTGCCATCTTTTTCTTCTTGTTCACCAACAATAACCATAAAAGGTATTTTGCTAACTTCGGCATCACGTATCTTTCTTCCTGTCTTCTCGTTACGGTTATCAACGAGGGCGCGAATTTCGGAATTTTCTAACAAAGTTAAAACTTTTTCGGTATATTTTTGATATTTCTCGCTGATTGGCAGTACAATAACTTGCTCTGGGGTTAGCCAAAGAGGGAAATTACCACCTGTGTGCTCCAATAAAACAGCAATAAAACGCTCCATAGAACCAAATGGTGCACGGTGAATCATTACTGGGCGGTGTAATTGATTGTCAGCACCTTTGTAATGTAAATCAAAACGTTCAGGTAGGTTGTAATCGACTTGAATAGTACCTAATTGCCAACTTCTACCTAAAGCATCTTTTACCATAAAGTCTAACTTGGGACCATAAAAAGCAGCTTCACCTTCTTCAACAACATAATCTAACCCTTTGTCTTTTGCCGCATTAATGATTGCTTGCTCAGCTTTTTCCCAGTTTTCAACTGAACCAATATATTTATCAAGGTTAGCCATATCTCTAATAGATACCTGAGCAGTAAAATCTTCAAAACCTAAAGACCCGAACACGTATAGTACTAAATCAATTACATTTTTAAACTCTTCATCTAATTGTTCAGGTGTACAGAATATGTGTGCATCATCTTGAGTAAAACCACGAACACGAGTTAAACCATGTAACTCACCACTCTGTTCATATCTATATACAGTACCAAATTCAGCAAAACGTTTAGGTAAATCTTTATATGAATAAGGTTTGTGATTGTACACCTCACAGTGATGTGGACAGTTCATAGGTTTTAGCAAAAACTCCTCGTCTTCTTTTGGAGTAGTAATAGGTTGAAAACTATCTTCACCATATTTAGCATAGTGCCCAGAGGTAACATATAGTTCTTTCTGACCAATGTGAGGAGTCATAACCATTTCGTACCCTGCTTTCTTTTGAGCAGCTTTTAAGAAATCTTCTAAACGACCACGTAAAGCAGCGCCTTTAGGTAACCATAACGGTAAACCTTGTCCTACTTTTTGAGAAAAAGTAAAAAGTTCTAGCTCTTTACCAAGTTTTCTATGGTCACGCTTTTTAGCTTCTTCAAGTAGTTCTAAATATTGTTTTAACTCTTTTTGTTTAGGGAAAGAAATTCCATAGACACGAGTTAACTGGTTGTTCTTTTCGTCACCGCGCCAATAAGCACCAGCAACATTCATAATTTTTACTGCTTTAATAATTCCTGTGTTCGGAATATGTCCTCCACGGCATAAGTCAGTAAAATCACTGTGATCACAAAAAGTAATATCACCATCTTCTAAACCTTCAATAAGTTCTACCTTATATTGGTTGTTTTGTGCTTTATAGTAGGCTAAAGCATCAGCTTTAGAAATAGAGCGCATTTTAAACTCAGCTTTTTCCCGAGCACGCTCTAAAAATTTCTTTTCTATTTTATCAAAGTCTTTTTCAGAAATAGTATCTTCTCCAAAATCAACATCATAATAAAAACCATTCTCAATAGCAGGTCCAATAGTTAATTTTGCATTTGGATAAAAATCTTGAATAGCTTGTGCTAATACGTGAGCAGAGGAATGCCAAAAAGCTTTCTTTCCTGCTGCGTCATTAAAGGTATATAAAACTAACGAGCCGTCTGTGGTAAGTGGGGTGGTGGTTTCAATGGTGTCTCCTTCAAAACTTGCAGAAATAACATTTCTAGCTAAACCTTCACTAATACTTTTAGCAACATCCATTGGAGTGCTGTTCTTTTCAAATTCTTTGACGCTCCCGTCAGGTAATGTAATTTTAATCATTATATATATGTGTTATGTATAATTTCCTTACAAGTGGAAATTTTGAATCGCAAAGATATTGTAAAAGCATTTTGTAAGCAATATATAATAATTAAAGATTATAAGATTAATTTTATAAGTACAATAATTTTAGAGAGCTAATGTTTTTTAAAATGAAATAATTACTTTTAGTTTTTTTAGCGTTTGTTTTTTAGATATGTTTTTTGATTTTTTTAAAAATAAAGGTAAGCTTGAACCTTTTGAAATAAAAAATAGTAGTGCAGTCTTACTCTTAATGGCTCCTGGGTTGTATGTTTATTCTGTTTTAATTTTTTATTTTAATAAAAAAGCAATAGAACTCCCTGGTTTAAGAGAAACCTTCGCTGTTGTTTTTTTTATAGCAGGAATAATACCTCTTGTGAAAAAGGAGTGGGCTAAAAAATACTATGGCTATGTGGTTTTTTTAGTGTTATTTTTATTTCAACATTATCTTATATATACGACTAAAGTAAATGATTTTTCAATAGATTATTTGTTAGGAACTTTTATTGTGATGTTTGGAGCTATACTAATTTTAAACAATAGAGGTTTTATAATGGTTTTTAGTGTTTTCCAGTTATTGCATTTAACTTATTGGGGTTTCACATCAAATATAAATATTGTATTAGAATCTGCTATATTAATATCCACTTCTACTATTTTTATTTTTTCAACAATTATTTTAAATGGTCATGTAAGATATCGAAAACAATTACAAGAAATAAATTTGTCATTAGAAAATAGAGTAAAAGAGAGAACAAAAGACTTAGAAATTAGAGCAAAAGAATTGTCAGAAAAGAACGAAGATTTAGAAGAGTTCGCCTATGTAGTATCACATGACTTAAAAACCCCTTTAGGGAATTTACATGCTTTGTCAGAATGGATGTTGGAGAGTAATGTAAATGATTCAGGAAAAAATGAACACATCAATATGCTTCGAATGATGAAAGATCAAGTAGAGCAGATAGATTTATTAATTAATGGTATCCTTAATTATTCCTTAAAAGGGAATGAAAAGGAGGTGAAGAAAGAAATAAAAGTAAATAATATTGTAGAGCAAATAATAGAATTAAATTCTGTTCCTAATTGTATTATAAAAATAAAGAATAAACTACCAATAATAGAGTATAATGAAACTGAGATAATCCAAGTGTTTGAAAACTTAATAGAGAACGCGATTAAGCACAACGATAAAGAATATATATGTATAGAAATAGGAAGCAAAGAAGAAGATAAAGAATATGTTTTTTATGTAAAAGACAATGGTCCGGGGATAGAAGAAAAAAATCATAAAAAAATTTTTAATCTTTTTCAAAAGCTAGAAGAAACATCTTCTTTTCAATCTATAGGGCTGGGGTTGGCTTTGGTTAAGAAGATCTTGAAGAGAAGAGGAGGGCGTATATGGTTGAATAACGAAGAGGGGCAAGGAACTATATTTTACTTTTCCGTCATGAAAAAATAAAGGACGTGAGTGTAACTAATTATATAATAACGTATTAATAAATATTTTAAAAAAAAAAGTTTAAAAATTGCTTGTTAAGTGGGAAAAGGTATCTATATTTGCACCCGCCAACGGAGAAGCGCTAAGTTTTAAAGTTAGCAAAAGTTCATTAAAATAGGGTTTAAGATATTTAAAGAAAAGGTTAAAAAATAGTTTAACAAATTCTTGTTTATTAGGAAATAAAGTGAGTATCTTTGCAGTCCGAATTTTAGGGGAACAGTTCATTAACATAGTGTAGCAAATCAAACGAGAAAAAAACTTTAAAAAAAGTTTTGTCAGATTAAAAAGAGTTTGTAGTTTTGCATCCGCTTTCACAAAGCGGCACGATCACAGAAATTTTGGAAGACGATAAGTTACTAGTTCGAGTCTAGTGTTTCTACAAGAGGATGAGTCGTAAGATAAGTAACAACTTGTCATTGGCGACTCGCCACAAGTTCATTGAAAATATTGAAATTGACAGCGTAATTAAAGAGTAGAATTACCGGTAGTAGTTTAAGAGATTAAGCTATTATAAAATTCTTTTGGAACTTAACATTAATAATATTAAAGATTATACAATGAAGAGTTTGATCCTGGCTCAGGATGAACGCTAGCGGCAGGCTTAACACATGCAAGTCGAGGGGCAGCGAATCTAGCTTGCTAGATGTCGGCGACCGGCGAACGGGTGCGTAACGCGTATAGAATCTGCCTTGTACAGGAGGATAGCCTTTAGAAATGAAGATTAATACTCCATAATGTTTAGAGATGGCATCATTTTTAAATTAAAGATTTATTGGTACAAGATGACTATGCGTCCTATTAGCTAGATGGTAAGGTAACGGCTTACCATGGCAACGATAGGTAGGGGGTCTGAGAGGATTATCCCCCACACTGGTACTGAGACACGGACCAGACTCCTACGGGAGGCAGCAG
>NZ_CM202790.1:3390000-3393408 GCF_059716285.2 Tenacibaculum sp. TB-53
GTGGTAACACACAGTGGAGGACCGAACCAGTTGACGTTGAAAAGTCTTTGGATGACCTGTGGGTAGGGGTGAAAGGCCAATCAAACTCGGAAATAGCTCGTACTCCCCGAAATGCATTTAGGTGCAGCGTTGAATAAAAGTTTTATAGAGGTAGAGCTACTGATTGGATGCGGGGGCTTCACCGCCTACCAATTCCTGACAAACTCCGAATGCTATAAAATGTTTTTCAGCAGTGAGGGCATGGGTGCTAAGGTCCATGTCCGAGAGGGAAAGAACCCAGACCATCAGCTAAGGTCCCCAAATATATGTTAAGTTGAAAAAACGAGGTTTGACTGCCCAGACAGCTAGGATGTTGGCTTGGAAGCAGCCATTCATTTAAAGAGTGCGTAACAGCTCACTAGTCGAGCGGTCGAGCATGGATAATAATCGGGCATAAACATATTACCGAAGCTATGGACTTTTAAAAGTGGTAGGGGAGCATTCTATATGTGCTGAAGGTGTGCTGTGAGGCATGCTGGAACGTATAGAAAAGAAAATGTAGGCATAAGTAACGATAAAGGGGGCGAGAAACCCCCTCACCGAAAGACTAAGGTTTCCTCAGCGATGCTAATCAGCTGAGGGTTAGTCGGGACCTAAGGCGAATCCGAAGGGAGTAGTCGATGGACAACAGGTTAATATTCCTGTACTTCTTATAATTGCGATGGGGTGACGGAGTACTGAAAGCACCGCGAACTGACGGAATAGTTCGTTGAAACATTTAGGTATTAGACTGGTAGGCAAATCCGCTGGTTTAGCTGAAGTGTGATAGTACCACAAGTCTTCGGATGCGTGGATAGTGTGCCTAAAAACTTCCAAGAAAAACCTCTAAGCTTCAGGTTATAAGAACCCGTACCGTAAACCGACACAGGTAGTTGGGATGAGAATTCTAAGGTGCTCGAGAGATTCATGGCTAAGGAACTAGGCAAAATAGACTCGTAACTTCGGGAGAAGAGTCGCCAACAGCAATGTTGGCCGCAGTGAAAAGATCCAGGCGACTGTTTATCAAAAACACAGGGCTTTGCTAAATTGAAAGATGATGTATAAGGCCTGACACCTGCCCGGTGCTGGAAGGTTAAGTGGAGTTGTTAGCTTCGGCGACGCAATCAAATGAAGCCCCAGTAAACGGCGGCCGTAACTATAACGGTCCTAAGGTAGCGAAATTCCTTGTCGGGTAAGTTCCGACCTGCACGAATGGTGCAACGATCTGGATACTGTCTCAGCCATGAGCTCGGTGAAATTGTAGTATCGGTGAAGATGCCGATTACCCGCAGCGGGACGAAAAGACCCCGTGAACCTTTACTATAGCTTCGTATTGACTTTGGATAAGTAATGTGTAGGATAGGTGGGAGACTTTGAAGCGGCGTCGCTAGGCGTTGTGGAGTCATCCTTGAAATACCACCCTTTGCTTATCTAGAGCCTAACTCAGCAATGAGAACAGTGCGTGGTGGGTAGTTTGACTGGGGTGGTCGCCTCCAAAAGAGTAACGGAGGCTTCTAAAGGTTCCCTCAGCACGCTTGGTAACCGTGCGTAGAGTGCAATGGCATAAGGGAGCTTGACTGAGAGACATACAGGTCGATCAGGTACGAAAGTAGAGCATAGTGATCCGGTGGTTCCGCATGGAAGGGCCATCGCTCAAAGGATAAAAGGTACTCCGGGGATAACAGGCTGATCTCCCCCAAGAGCTCACATCGACGGGGGGGTTTGGCACCTCGATGTCGGCTCGTCACATCCTGGGGCTGGAGAAGGTCCCAAGGGTTGGGCTGTTCGCCCATTAAAGTGGCACGCGAGCTGGGTTCAGAACGTCGTGAGACAGTTCGGTCTCTATCTGCTGTGGGCGTTAGAAATTTGAGTGGATCTGACTTTAGTACGAGAGGACCGAGTTGGACTGACCTCTAGTGTATCTGTTGTCTCGCCAGGGGCACTGCAGAGTAGCTACGTCGGGAAGGGATAAGCGCTGAAAGCATATAAGCGCGAAACCCACCACAAGATGAGATTTCTTTAAAGGGTCGTGGAAGATCACCACGTTGATAGGCTATAAGTGTAAGTGCAGTAATGTATGTAGCTGAGTAGTACTAATAACCCATAGGCTTATGTACGTATCCCGGTCCTAGTGGCCGGGAGCAAACTCTTTGATGAATTTAGGATATGATTTTACTAATATGTTAACTTTTACAGTTGAAATATACTGAAACGATTTAAGGTGATTATCGCAATGGGGCTCACCTCTTACCATTCCGAACAGAGAAGTTAAGCCCATTAGCGCCGATGGTACTGCCACAGGTGGGAGAGTAGGTCGTTGCCTTTCTTTATCAAGCCTCAATCTTTAAAAGATTGAGGTTTTTTTTTGATCTTTATTTTCGAGGGTATTATTGTAGTAAAAGCACGTTATACTGAATCAACTCACCTTATTGAATCTTCACTAAAGAAGATGTCACTATAGAAATGCCTACCGCGTAGTTTTTAATCCTTTCCTTGTTACTTTCAATCTTGATAAAGATCCTTAAAAACAACCGTATTTTAATGTTTAATATTCAACAGGAAATAGTTATACACTTATAATTTAAGTTTTCTTCCATCCAAGATATTCACTACTAGATCTCCTAAAAACTATGATTTATTACGAGAGTCAATATAAATAGCTGTAATATTATATTTGTTTAAAATCTCTGAAACTATTCCTTTTCTAGCAAAAGGAATAAATAATCATAAGCATTAGGTAAATTCTCAGTAGGCATGTAATAGATAACCTAAGAAATAAAAATTACTTTCCAGAATTAAACTATTAAAACTAGCATCAATTTCGATAAGGTTAAAATATCTTTAAAATGATTTTACAATAGCAATATCATTTTCCCTATTATTATTGACATAAATTTTTCAAAAACTGATTATTTTATTAAAATTAATTCATCGCCAAACAGGAAAAACAGCCTTTGCTAATGTAAAAGAGTTAAGAAGTGGTTGGAAAGCCTTTTGGTACAATACTACAGCAAATTTATTTAAACTATCATTAAAGTCAGAGTATAAACCTGAAGCGGAAAACGAAGATTATTTAGTAGAGGACATTATACAGCGAGCATATATAGAAGAAAAGTTGGAGTATCAAGAGCCTAAATTACGAAAGAATTATTTAGTAATTGTATCCAAAAGTAGAGGATATATTGATGTATCCGAGTATAAAGAGATGTTTTCGAAGATGCGAAAGAAGCGAAAACGAAAGAAAAAGTAAAAAAATAAAGAATTCAAATTCTTACTAAAGTTGATAATTAAGTACTGTAATAGTTATATGTACTTCCATGTTAGAAGCATTAAAATAGTAATAAATATAGTAAACAAAGGTAGGAGAGAAGTATAGGATAAAAAACTTTC